>NZ_CP101662.1:0-4195000 GCF_024452345.1 Cellvibrio sp. QJXJ | reverse complement strand
ATGTAGGTGAACTCGGTAAAAGAAATCCCCTCCCCCTCACGTTCGATACGCTGCTTTACCGATTCTTTATTAATCATGTTGTTGACAGAGAAATGCTTACCCACATCGCGCAGAAAGGTAAGTACATCGATTTTTCCAACCCAATCCAGATTATTCACAACCTCGGCCGAATTTTGGCCGCAAGAAAAATCGATAAATTGACTCACCTGACATTTAAGCTTATCAACCCAATTAGCAACCACATCAGCAGTATTGAGCTTACGCTCCTGCGCTTTGAAACTTGGATCACCAATCAACCCCGTGGCGCCGCCCACCAGGGCAATAGGCTTGTGGCCGGCGAGCTGGAAGCGCTTGAGCATCAGCAACGGCACCAAGCTACCAATATGTAAACTGTCCGCAGTCGGATCAAAGCCACAATAAAGGGTGCGACTGCCAGAATTGAGATGCTCGACTATGGCATCGCCGCCAGTCATCTGTGCAATAAGTCCGCGGGCTTGCAACTCTTGCAAGAAATTAGTGTCAATTGCTGTCATAACGCACCAACCAAGGTTAAAAAAAGTGTTTCGATTAGGAACAAAAAGGCGGCAAAGATACCTCAACTTTCCTCAATTACAAGACCAAAACAGACCCTTGTTACGGAGTGATGAACTTTTGGGGTGTTAATGGCATATTTTTCTGCTATAAATGCTCTTTCTTGGATCACATTCCTATAAAGAATTACGACTTTTACGATGCCACCAATGAAACACTATTACACCATTGCCCGATCGACCCTGCTTGAGCATGTGCCGCGCGGACACCTTGCGGCCGCAGCATTGCTCTCTGCTGGTCTAGTGATTTTGTTAGGTACGGATAGCAATACAACACAATCCTCAACGATAATACAAAGCAGCAATATCCCAGGACTGGAAATTCAAGGCACAGAAACCCAAGCCGCCCCCATAGCTATTCCTCCTGTAGAAACCATCATCCAGCAAATTGCCGCTCCGGCAGAAAAAGAACCTGTCGATGTGGTGCCACCAAAACCCCAATGGAAAGAGTTTACTGTTCAGAATGGCGACAACTTGTCGGTTTTGTTCAAGCGCGCTGGCCTCAATGATCGCGCCATCTACGAATTATTTAGCGATGCCAAGGATGCCAAGGATCTGCGCAATATTCGCCCGGGCCAAAAGATGGCATTCCTTGTCGAAGACGGCCACCTGAATGGCTTGAAATATGTTGTCGATGAACTCAATAGCTTGACCTTTGATCGCGGCACCAAAGGCTTTACCAGCAAAGAAATTGCACTTAAGCCCGACGTGAAGTATGCCTTCCGCCAAGCATCTATTGACAGCTCTCTTTATATGGCCGGCAAACGCGCAGGCATGCCAAGCAATTTGACCATGGAAATGGCAAATATTTTTGGCTGGGATATCGACTTTGCTCTGGACATACAAAAAGGCGATAGCTTTAAAGTGATGTATGAAGAGCAATTTCTAAATGGAAAAAAAATTGGCGTCGGCAAAGTAATAGCGGCGGAATTTACTAACGGCGGCAAAACATTTAAAGCAGTGCGCTACACCGACAAAACTGGTAATAGCGCCTACTACACGCCGGATGGTCGCGGCATGCACAAGGCATTCCTCCGCACCCCCATTGAGTTCGCTCGCATTAGCTCTCACTTTAATCTGGCACGCAAACACCCTGTTTTGCATATTATCCGTGCGCACAAAGGCACAGACTATGCTGCTGCACGCGGAACACCTATTCGCGCCACAGGTAATGGTAAAGTTTCCTTTGCGGGACGCAAAGGTGGCTATGGCAACACAGTTATCATCCAACATGGACAAGGTATACAAACACTCTATGGCCATATGAACGCATTTGCCAAAGGTATGCGGAATGGCGCCAGAGTGAGCCAAGGGGATGTGATTGGCTATGTTGGCTCTACCGGTTTAGCCTCAGGCCCGCACCTACACTATGAATTTCATGTGAATGGACAGGTACGCAATCCGGTTACAGTTCCGCTGCCAAAATCTATTGGCATAGAGAAGACCGAGCTTGCACGATTCAACGAAACCACACGCCCACTGATTGCCAAACTGGATCAATTCAAATCATCTAATCGTCTGGCAGTTGCAAACAACGGCACCAGCGGCAATTAGCTCTTTAAATGATGCCACCTGCAAGGTGGCATCATTGCACATCGGGAATAATCCAATGTCCCACTCCAATCTCTATATCGGTTTAATGTCTGGCACAAGTGCGGATGCAATAGATGCTGTGCTGGTGGAATTCGGAGCGCAGCCGCGTCTGATCGCTAAATATAGTGAGCCATTGAGCAATGCCATTCGCCAGCAAATCCATGCGCTTGCACTACCTGCCGCCAATGAGATTGATCGCATGGGCGCACTCGATATTGACTTGGCACGACTATTTGCAAACACAAGCCTAAAACTGCTCGATCAAGCTAATATCCTACCCGATCAGGTAATTGCTATAGGCAGCCACGGGCAGACTATCCGCCATCGCCCACCAGGCTCCCCTGAAGGTTGCTTCACCCTGCAAATTGGCGACCCCAACACTATTGCCGAATTAACCGGGATCACCACAGTTGCGGATTTCCGGCGGCGCGATATAGCCGCAGGTGGCCAAGGCGCCCCATTGGTACCGGCTTTTCATCGCGCCATTTTTCAAACACCTGAACAGCATAGAGTTATTGTGAATATTGGCGGCATGGCCAATCTCACCTGGCTCCCCAAGCTAGGGCTTACATTGGGCTTTGACACTGGCCCCGGCAACGCCCTGATGGACGAATGGACACTACTGCATACAGGCAAACGTTATGATGAATCGGGAGCTTGGGCGGCAACAGGCAAAATTAATCAGGAGTTACTGAACAGGCTTCTACAGCATAGTTTCTTCGCACTAGCCGCCCCCAAGAGTACCGGGCGCGAAGCATTTAATCGTCAATGGTTAGACCAAGCATTGGCCGGAATTAATATCCCAGCCAACGATGTGCAGGCAACACTGCTTGAACTAACAGCCATTACGATTAGCGATGCCATTACAGCACTCAGTACTGAATCCAAAGCAGTTTTTGTCTGCGGGGGCGGAACCTACAACTCGCATTTAATGAGGCGCCTGCAAGCTCTACTGACAAGAGATAAGCTAGAAACCACCGCCACCCTTGGTGTAAACCCACAATGGGTAGAAGCCATGGCGTTTGCATGGCTGGCCCAACAAACCATGAACCGGCAGCCAGGAAATTTAAAGGAAGTAACGGGGGCTAATAGAGAGGTAATTCTGGGTGGCGTGTATTACGCGTGAGCAATACACGCCAGATAAACCTAGACAGTAAACGATGAACCACAGCCACAAGTGCTGGAAGCATTGGGGTTTTGAATAACAAATTTGGAACCTTGCAATCCCTCTTCGTAATCTACTCGGGCACCGACCAGATAAGGGTAGCTCATAGCATCAACTACAACCTTTACCCCCTCCCGCTCAACTACAGAGTCATCCTCAGCAACTGCCTCATCGAACGTAAAACCGTACTGAAAACCTGAGCAACCGCCACCAGTCACATAAACACGCAGCTTGAGGTCCGGGTTATCTTCTTCCTCAATCAGGCTTTTGACCTTCGCCACCGCACTGTCGGTAACAGTGACAACTTGAGGGATATAAATTTCAGCGGTAGACATAAACACTCCGGATAACAACAAAGCCCGCAAGGGCGAGATTTATTATCCCTTTACCCTAGTAAAACAGTCAACTATTAAGCTTGATCGGCCGCTATTTCCAGAGCACTGGCGGTTTGCTGCTGGGTATTGATCATACTGCCATTCACTTGCGCACCTTTTACCATTTCTATCGAGTGATAATGTACCGTGCCGATAACATTCCCCTTGGCCGCGAGCTCCAGATGCTTGGTGGAGTAGATATTGCCCTGCACCTTACCGTTTACTATGACTACCGGAGCGCGAACTTCGCCTTCAACAACACCGGTATCCGCGATCACCAATTTGGCATCCTTTTCATTCTCGGCAATGATATTGCCAGTCACCTTGCCCTCCAGTTGCAGCTCACCAGTAAAGTACAAATCGCCGACTACTTTGGTTGCGCGCGAAATCAAGGTGTGGTTATTGGAAAATGCCATCAGGGGCTCCTCAGTAAAGGTCTATTTATGTTTCGGCCATTCCAGCTGCGCCTCTACCGTTACGGGATTCCGGCGCGCATTGGACTTTACCGCCAATTCAAGGCGATCTGGAGTAAAGCCATCTGGCATAAGGATTTCCGTATCAATATTTTGAAAGAATTTGAAATTCAGGGGGATGGTGGCGGCCATCGATTCGCCTTGGTTTATCGCTAGTTCGTGCAATGAAAATCTGCGCTCTTTGCCCTCTTGCTGACCGACTACTGTTGCCTTGAGATCGCCCACAAAATCATCATCCCCCTCGGCCAGTTTCTGTATCACCAACTTGAACTGGTGTTTGCTGTCAGTAGTTGGCGAGACTGAAAACACACCAAAACTAATTCCCTTGGGATTGCTGTTCTTTTTGGAGGTCATAATGCGGTATACGTCGATATCCCGCTGCAATGCAGCTTTTTCCTCGCGCAACTCCATTACCCGTTGACGCAGCTCCTCACCAGCTTTGCGATCCACCTCGGCACTGAGCTGATAGGTTGCCAGCTCACGCCGCAACTCAGCCGATTCTGTGGTCATAACGTCCAATTGACCGCGCAGCGCTTTGGCTTCGGCGGGTGAAAGTCGCTCAATACTGGCCTTATATTCCGCATAGCGATAAGCGGCAACAACCGCAGCCAAGACCAAGGCAATAGATAGCAGGGCAATAAGCGCCGATTTCAACGGGCGATGAGGCACCAGCTTGAGACGGTAAACGGGAGAACCTTTAACTTTGGCCATAGCAGATTTCATCTGTCATCGTTTTTATTATTCGCGGGATGACAGCTCATCCCGCGCGCTAAACCGTCATTAGGGCATTAAAGCCACAACATCCAGACCGGCAGTCTCTTCAAAACCGAACATAATGTTCATGTTTTGGATCGCCTGACCAGAAGCGCCTTTGGTGAGGTTATCAATCACCGATAACACCACCACTGTATCGCGCTGTTGCGGGCGCACAATGGCGATACGGCAAACATTGGAGCCTTTCACACTGCGGGTTTGCGGCAATACACCTGCGGGTAACACATCCACAAAAGGTTCATTGGCATAACGATCTTCATACAGCTTTTGCAGATCTGGCACTTTGCTGGCATCAAGCAGAGTTGCATAAAGCGTCGCGTGAATTCCGCGAATAATCGGCAACAAATGCGGTACAAAAGTCAGCGCTACTGGCGCAACACCGGCGGGCTGTACATCGCGTAAGCCCTGCTCGATTTCTGGCAAGTGACGATGCCCCGCCACACCATAGGCTTTGAAGCTATCGCTGATTTCCATTAATAGATTGTCGATTTTGGCCTGCCGACCGGCACCACTCGCGCCACTGGCGGCGTTGGCGATCAAACGGGTTGGATCGACCAGATTGTTTTCAATCAGCGGCAGATAACCCAATTGGGTGGCGGTGGGATAACAACCGGGGCAAGCGACCAGTTTGGCCGTGCGAATCGCCTCGCGGTTCACTTCGGGCAGGCCATACACAGCTTGTGCGACCAAATCGGGGGCACCATGGGGCTGGTTGTACCATTTTTCCCACAGCGGCACATCGCGGATACGGAAGTCAGCGGACAAATCGATAATGCGCGCCTTGGTATTCATCAAACCGCTCATCATGTTCTGTGCGACACCGTGAGGCGTGGCAAAAAAGATCACATCGCATTCGCCCAATAGCGCCACGTCTGGCTCGGTAAACGCCAGATCGACATGGCCACGCAGATTGGGGTACATATCAGCAACCTTGGTGCCCGCTTCGGCGCGTGAGGTGATTATAGTCACCTCAACCTGCGGATGTTTGGACAGCAGGCGCAACAACTCAACCCCTGTATAACCGGTTCCACCAACAATCGCCGCTTTAATCACCTCAACCCCCTGAAATTTGCTCAATATCATCGCTGTGTTTCTAACTATGGAGAATCATAAGGGCCATATGACTCTGGTATTCTGAGCGCGCCCTGTGCCATGGTTAGTAATAAAGAGGGCTATCATAAGAGCCTTATTCATAAATCGAAAGTAAAAGCTGCCGCCGCATCCGGAAAACGCTGGTGGCGTCGCAGTTAACGCTTTAGCAGGAACACACTGTGCCCGCCAACCTTCCACCGAACGCCACCAATACTCCCACTGACAGCAACCGCGCCAACAGCGGCCGCCTTGGTTTTAGTCGATATGCCGAATCCCTGCGCGATCAACTGGCGGGGGCGGAATCCCTGCCGCAATTGACGCTACTGGGGTTGCTCACCGGAATTATCGCCGGCGCAGTGATTGTGTTGTTTCGCTGGGCGGTGGAATTGCCACTGGGATATTTCCTGCCGGGTAGCTTTGAAAACTTTGAAGCCATCAGTTCCCTCATGCACTTTGCGTTACCGGTCGCCGGAGCAATCCTGCTGGGGTTGATATTGCAACTGGTCGATAAGCGCCATCACGCCACCAGCATTGGGCATGTCATGGATCGCCTGCAGAACCATCAAGGGCGATTGCCTCTGGGCAACGTAATCACCCAGTTTTTCGGCGGCGCCGCCTGCTTGCTAACCGGGCAATCGGTGGGTCGCGAGGGCCCAGCCGTGCATCTGGGTGCAGGTAGCGGCAGTTTGCTCGGCCAATGGTTAAAGTTGCCTGCCAACAGCTTGAGACCACTGGCTGGCTGCGGAGTCGCCGCTGCCATCGCTGCCTGTTTTAACACGCCGATGGCGGGAGTAATTTTTGCGATGGAAGTGGTGATTATGCAGTACACCATCGCCGGTTTTATCCCTGTCACCCTCGCGGCCGTTGCTGGCGCCACCATGACGCGACTGGCCTTTGGCCCCGAAATCGCGTTTATCAATGCACAATCCGTCATGGGGGATTTACGGGAGCTGCCGCTGATGGGTTTGGTCGGGCTGGTAGTCGCCGTCTTTGCGGCGGCCTATATTCGCCTGCACGGTGCCAGTTGTCGCTGGGCGTTAAACCGGCCTATCGCCCTGCGCTTCGCCTTGGCGGGATTGTTTACCGGTATCTGCGCCCTGTGGATTCCCCAAATTATGGGCGTAGGCTACGACACTATTAGCAGCGCCCTCGCAGGCGAAATAGGCTTTGCGCTGCTTCTGGCGATTGCAGTCGTTAAGCTGCTCGCCACATCCATTAGCCTTGGCGTGGGCATGCCCGGCGGTGTAGTAGGACCATTGCTGTTTATCGGCGCCTGTATCGGCGGCGCAGTGGGTAGTGCCGCGCAAATACTGATGCCCGGCTCCGCCAGCGCCATCGGTTTTTATGTGATTTTGGGTATGGGCGCAATGATGGGCGCCACACTCAATGCCCCACTCGCCGCGATGATGGCAATACTCGAACTCACCTATAACCCAAACATTATTTTCCCCAGCATGCTGGTAGTGATTGCCGCTTGCCTGACCACCCGCTGGGTATTTCGCTGCGATGGCTTGTTCCAACACGTACTGCGTATTCAGGGAAAATTCCGCAGTACCGAAGCAATGGAACAACTCCTCGGCAGTACCGGTGTACGCGGTTTAATGGATCGCCATTTGGTGATAAGCGATAACCTCATCAACGTCTCGACCGCGCAGCAACTGCTCAGTCATCATCCACACTGGATTTTACTGCGCGAAAATAATCAGCTGCTGCAACCGGCGGACCTGCATAGCTATTTACAAACACTGCAAAACGATCCGCAAAATTTAGGCAGCGATTTGCAAACCAGTGCTAGCGAAGATCAAATCAACCTGCAGGAAATTCCCGCGCGTCGCTACGACCTTGAACGAATCCCTGCGGATGCAAATCTATTTGAAGCCTTGGAATTGATGAATCGCCAACAGCTGGATGCACTTTGGGTTGAATCACTTAGCGATTCACACCAGCCACTGGGTATAATCAGCCGCCGCAACATCGATAACTACTATCGAATCTAGCGTTTGTTGAATTGAACCCTTGCCGAATTTATCGTTGAGATGCACTTATGCTGTGGATAAAAGCACTACACATTATTGCTGTCATCACCTGGATGGCGGCGCTGTTTTATTTGCCGCGGCTGTTTGTGTATCACACCATGAGCGAAGATGAAATCAGCCGCGAGCGTTTCAAAATTATGGAGCGCAAACTGCTACGCGGTATCGCCAACCCCTCAATGGTCGCGGTATTTATTTTTGGGATTTGGATGAGCTGGCTCGGTTGGAGCTATTACTCAACCCAAGGCTGGTACTGGTGCAAATTAGTTTTGGTGGCCATTCTCACCGGTTATCACCACGCCTGCGTCGCCTACTGGAAGCAGCTGCGCGATGATCGCTGCACCAAAAGCCACGTATTTTTTCGCTGGTTTAATGAGTTCCCGGTATTGCTATTAATTGGCATCGTCATTTTGGTGGTGGTGAAACCTTTCTAATATGAACAATAAACTCTACGCGATTACCGACTCACAATTGCTCCCGGGGGATCAACTCTTCACCGCCGTAGCCGCCGCATTAAAAGGTGGCTGCAAGCTGGTGCAATATCGAGACAAAACCTCGGACAAAGTACGCCGATCATTTGAAGCCAGAAATTTGCTTGCGCTATGCAATCAATATCAGGCGCAATTATTAATTAATGATGATGTAGAGCTTGCAAAAGAAGTTGGCGCACATGGCGTACACTTGGGGCAAGGTGATACTAACCCAGTGGCGGCACGTATTATTCTCGGCAATCGCGCAATCATCGGTGTCACCTGCCACGATTCACTGACACTCGCCCAACAAGCAATAAAAGACAGCGCCAACTACATCGCCTTTGGTCGATTCTTTCCATCGAGCACCAAACCCAACGCGCGCCCTGCGCCAATTTCATTGATTGGCGAAGCCCGCCAACAATTTAGCGCTATACCGATTGTGGTAATTGGCGGCATCACATTAGAGAATGGCAAACAATTACTGGATGCCGGCGCTGATATGCTCGCCGTTTGTCATAGTTTATTTGCGGCGGATGACATTACCGCCCAAGCCAAAAAATTTACTGAATTGAAAAATTAATTTAAGGATTCACCATGAGCCGCTCCGAAGAACTATTTTTACAAGCCCAAAAAACAATTCCCGGTGGCGTGAATTCGCCAGTACGTGCATTTAAAGCCGTGGGCGGCACACCGGTATTTTTTGAACGCGCACTGGGCGCCTATGTGTGGGACGCAGACGGCAAAAAATATATCGATTACGTCCAAAGCTGGGGGCCGATGGTTCTGGGCCACGCACACCCGGACGTGATCAACACCGTGATCGAAACCGCCAAGTTTGGCTTGAGTTTTGGTGCGCCTACTGAACGCGAAACCACGCTCGCTGAAAAACTCTGCACTTTAATTCCCAATATGGAAATGGTGCGCTTCGTAAGCTCCGGTACCGAAGCCACCATGAGTGCCATCAGGCTCGCGCGCGCTTTTACCAAACGCGACAAAATTATAAAATTCGAAGGCTGTTATCACGGCCACTCTGATTCTTTATTAATTAAAGCCGGTTCCGGCGCACTGACCCTGGGTGTGCCCAGCTCACCGGGTGTGCCAGCCGTATTGGCTGATCACACACTCACTCTCGATTACAACAATGCCGAACAAGTGCGCGAATGTTTTGCCAAGCTCGGTGACCAAATCGCCTGCATTATTGTTGAGCCGGTAGTAGGCAATATGAATTGTGTGCCACCGGTGCCAGGCTTTTTGGAATGCCTGCGTGAAGTGTGTGATGAGTACGGCAGCGTCTTGATTTTTGATGAGGTGATGACCGGTTTCCGTGTTGCGCACAAAGGCGCACAAGGCCACTACGGTGTAAACGCCGATGTCATCACTCTGGGCAAAGTCATTGGGGGCGGTATGCCCGTGGGCGCTTTTGGCGGCCGTCGCGACATTATGCAAATGATTGCGCCCTCAGGCCCGGTTTACCAAGCTGGCACCTTGTCTGGCAACCCCGTAGCCATGGCCGCTGGTTTAAAAACTCTGGAGTTATTGGAACAGGAAGGCTTTTACAACAACCTTTGTGCACGCACTACGCAATTAGTAGAAGGCTTACAAAAGCTGGCAGATGAAGCGGGCATCCCCTTCACCACCAATCATGTAGGTAGTATGTTTGGTTTCTTTTTTACCAGCGAGAAAAAAGTCACCAACTTCAAACAAGTCATGGCCTGCGATATTCCACGCTTTAATAAATTTTTCCACGGCATGCTGGAGCGCGGCGTTTACTTGGCACCAGCATCCTACGAAGCAGGTTTTATGTCAGGTGCGCACACCGAAGCGGACATTAACGACACCTTGCAAATTGCTGCCGAAGTATTTGCCAGCCTGAAATAATTATCGGAAGACCACAAAAACAAAAAAAGCCGACGCAGTTTTGCTGCGTCGGCTTTTTTATTGCGACCAAATTTTAATTGCTAACCTGTATAGGCAGGCCCGAAACCAAAACTCCAAATCAACACAGTAATCGCCATTAAGGCTACAAACATTACCAACCCGATAGTGAGGATGGAACTGGCGTAAACGAAGCCTTCATCCTCAGGGATTTTCATAAAAATGGGAATGCCGGTATAGAGCAGATAAACGGTATAAAACACCGCGCCTATACCGACCAACATGGTCAAAATCACATTGGGATAAAGTGCACAAAGCCCTGCAACAAACAAAGGCGTGGCCGTGTACGCAGCGAATACAATCGAGCGTGCAAGCCCGGGAGCCGAATCATAAGTGCGCGACATCCAATCGATAAACGCGCCCATAACGCCCACACCTGCCAACAGCGCCAAGTACATTAAAACACTCATAGTTAATGCGCTGGATTCAGTGAGCATCACTGGCGCACCATCGCCAATTACCCACCCCACCTTCGTGGTGCCTACATACATTGAGATGGGCGGGATAAGCGCAAGAAATAAAACATGCGCAAAGTACAAGTGGGACACTGTCTCTTGGGTATCGCGAATTTCTTCCCACTCTTTATGTGGATGGGTAAAAAGCCCTGCAACATGAGAAATCATATTTTCCTCCAACAACTCTGCGACTGGTTATTCACTATTAGATTGTTCGACTAAATTGTTCGACGCGTTTCTGGTAGGGCGAAAAATAAATGCATTCGTCTTACAGATTCAGTATATAGCGTGATTGAAATGGCCTCCTCCACCCCGCTAGATCAAATACTGTTAAAAATTCAGCAGTAGATAACTGCTTCATCTAGCCCTACAAGTTCTCTCTCTAAGCAATTTATTGCTAAGTACTTTGCTGCCTATACCGAAACGACAAACAACAGAATTTAGTGTGTCATCATCAGGTTGAGGTCGGCCTCAAGTTGTTCGACATCGAACGGCGGCATAAAACTGCCACTGTAAGCGCCCTCAGGGTTGACGATAAAAATGCGTGTAGAATGATTTACTTGATACACATCGCCACTGCCATCAGGCATATCTATTCCCGCAGGCACACTTAATAATTTACTGTCAATAATCACCGAGCGATCATACGCAGCACCAAAAAATTGTGCAGTTCGGGCAAGCTCACTGTTGCTTCCCTGGAGTGCCACAATGTCCGGGTGAAAAAAACCGACGTAGTCGCGCAGCTTAGTGAGAGTATCACGCTCGGGGTCAACACTGATAAAAACCACTTGTAATCCGGTATTTCCCTGCATCACTCGCAACAATTTTCCCAGCTTTTGTAATTCCAGCGGGCAAATATCGGGGCAAGAGGTAAAGCCAAAAAAGACCAGCGACCAGCGACCTCGCCAAAGACTTGAACGGATTGCTTCACCATAATGATTGGTCAAATTGAATTCCGGCAGCATTTTCGGTGCTGGCAATAACTGTGCGTTGTTATAAACCGGTTCGGGCGACAGCTGGCGAGCCCCCACAAAAATGCCAAGCGTTAGGCTCACCACAATAACCATTGCATAGAGCCAATAATGATGAAGTTTGCGGGTGGCATTCACACTAATCATCTGCAGCCTTTTTCACCGGAATACTGACGCTGTGTTGTGTTCCATCAGCAAAATCAAAATGAATATTTACCTTGTCGTTTAGGGTCAACGGAGCGTTTGCACCCAACAACATTAAATGTAAACCACCGGGCGCCAACTGAAGCTCCGATTGCGCAGGAATTATCAGCCTGTCGTGATGATCCATATACACTTTGTCGCCCTCGCGCCGCGTTTGGTGCATCATCACTTGCGTGCAGCAATCTGCACTGACTGCCACAATTATTTTTTCCTCCGGCGAATCATTGCGAAGATTCATATAAGCCGCATTCACGGAGGCGCCCGGCGGTGCCAATTTAACCCATGGGTTTTGCACAGTAAGTTCAGCCTGGGCAATCGCTACGCCAGGACACAACAGTGGGCTGAAAAATAAGATCACCATAATTGCGATTGGTTTAAATATTGTATTAACCGGCAAAAAAGGCAATAACATAATGATCCACCAACAGTGCTAAAAACAGCAGCATTAAATGCACAATAGAAAAACGGAATGTTGCCATAGCACTATTTGCATCAGGCTTGAATTTCAACCGCCAGGCATGGCGAATAAAAACAATATTTAAATAAAGGCTTGCGCACAAATACACGACTCCAGCCATGCCAATTAAATAAGGGAGCCAGCACACTGCCATAAGCAACAAGGTGTAAAGCAAAATAAGCGTTTTGGTAAATTCAATGCCGTGCGTAACAGGCAACATGGGAATATTGGCTTTGGCATAATCATTGACGCGGTGAATTGCCAGCGCCCAAAAATGTGGTGGTGTCCAAGCGAATACAATCATCATTAACAATAGCGCTTCGCTGCTGACGCTGCCGGTGACAGCCGTCCAACCCAACACCGGCGGTAGTGCACCCGCCACACCGCCAATTACAATATTTTGCGGTGTGGCGCGCTTTAATAGCATGGTATACACCACCGCATAACCAAATAAGCCAAGCAGCGTTAAATAGGCAGTGAGTGCATTTACGGCCAGCATCAACAATAAGAATCCGGCAACGGCTAACAAACAGGCAAAAATCACAGCTTGATTGCTTGTCAGCCGACCTTTAGGCAAAGGCCGCATGTGAGTGCGTGCCATTTGTGCATCAATTTTTTGATCAAGCACATGATTAAATGCCGCCGCCGCGCCGGACACCAATGCAATACCCACGCTGGCCGTGGCAATAAGCAAGAAGTCTGGTACTCCCGGGCTTGCCAACATCATGCCGACCACCGCCGTCAGCACCAAGAGTGCAACGACTTTGGGTTTGGTTAACTGATAATAAGCACGACCATAGCTACTTATTTCTGCGCGCCAATTCACACCGGGCGATACACTTTTTGTTATGGCCATGTTATTTCTCCCCCTTAGTTTGAATGATCCCTATCTAAATTTTATTTGGTGTTTGTGAAAATTTATTTTCATTCACAACAGAACGAACAACACTATGCCTTGGCGACGAAATTTCTGTTTGTGCTGGCATTACTGACGCAGGGAAAATAACATCCCTACGCAAAGCAATTTGTCGTAAAAAAACTACCAGCATCATTAACAGATTAGCTGCAACCACATTATGTGCAACTGCATTCCACAGCGGCACCAAGGCAATAATATTGATTAAGCCCAAGGTCAATTGCAGTAATAACAATAAACTCATTGCGATTACCATCTTGCGCATTACGTGGGATTGGGCACGGCGCCAACAGGCGTATAAAAAAGCACCGAACACCAGGAGCGTAACAATCGCACCCACGCGATGCGACACATGAATACTCATGCGCGCTTCGTAAGGTAAAACTCCATATTCATAAGTTTCATGCCCTAACGGCAAATGAAAAACTTGTGCCAGAGAAAAGCGCTCCTGCCAACCCGCTTCACAAAAAGGCAGTTGGTTGCAAACTGCAGCCGCGTAATTGGTAGAAGTCCATCCGCCCAATGCAATTTGCGCGATTAATACCAACAACACCACAAAACCAAAACCGGCCAAGCGCGACAAAGCCGGTTCAGCGAAGTTATTATTCTTAGGGGTTGAGTTTTGTGCTCGATCCCATGCTATTTCTGCGCGCAATAATGCCAACAAACACAGCAGTGTGAACCCGCCCAACAAATGCGCTAATACAATTAGCGGTAACAGATTGAGCGTTACTGTCCACATTCCCAAGGCTGCTTGAAAAATTACTAGCAACAAAAGAGCCGATGCCAAACGGCGATAGCGTTTAATGTAATGACTGGTAATAAAAATGGCCAACACTGCCAGGCCCAATAAACCAGCAATATAACGGTGCAGCATTTCATTGCGCGCCTTGTAAGGATCAACTTCCAAGTGCGGAAATTTTTCTTGCGCATCGGCAATGTGATGATCCAGCACTGGCGCATGATATTTCCCATAACAGCCCGGCCAATCCGGACAACCAAGTCCGGCATCGGTTAAGCGTGTATAAGCACCTAGCGCGATGACAACCAACGTTAATACCAGCGTAAAACTGACTAAAGTAGAAAAATATTTCATGTTCCGCTCCGGTCATAATTCATTAAACGCAATAGATCGGTGCGGATATCTTTGGCAATATTCTGCATTTGCTCAGGATCGGCATTCACCGGATAGCGCAAAAGAGCAAGTCCGTCACGATTCACGATCACGATTTGATTTTGCAAAGATTCGGCAAGAGTATTTTTTTTCAACCACGAAAGGGATGAAAATTTCTGGAGTGAATTCGGACTTTCTGCCGCAATCACCAGCGGTTGAATATTCAATTGTTTACGTCCAAGGCCAGTATAAAGCTGCTGCATAGTGAATAACGCTTGCTCGCAATCTTTTGCGCAGGACTCTGGTGCCACATAAACCAAACGCCACGCGGGAGTATTCACCTCGGCGTTGGGTAACAATTCAATCTCACGCTCCAGCCAATAACCTTTATTCACCGAGTCGTGACTAAACCATCCAAATGCCAGGCTGACTTTGGCCGCAAGTAATGGCACCAAGGCGCAAAGTAGAAATAAACTAAAAAATTTACGACTGGTCATGAATCAACTCCTTTTTTGCACTTGCACTCAGCGCAATCACAATGACTGCTACTGCCAACAGCGCCCACTGCAATGCATAAGCTCTATGGCGTTCGGGTGGTAATATCACGGGTTGATAATGCACGCGGTAGGGCGATTGTTGTTGCTGAAAAATCACACCCAAGGTAGTTAATGACGGGAGATAGGGCGCAAGGCTTAATGCATCCAATTGCTGAATGCGCATTGGCCAGTGCCCCTTATCTTCAATATTAGTTCCTAACAATAACCCTTGAGGGGCGGTACGAAAAACTCCATCAACCATTAATTGCGCTGGAATCGCAACATCCGGTAACTGCTCGCGCCCACCAACCGCAGCAACCCATCCAAGATTAATCAACACCGGAGGAACTAAGTTGGTAGATGCGGAGTTTGATAAGTCAGCAGGAATTTCTTCAACCGCAATCACCACATCGTAACCGATGCGGCCATCGACTAATTGATTGTCCAACAACCAGATAATGGGGGAGACCCAACGGGCAGCGAATTTGACGTGCACACCGTCCAGATCCTGATCGCCAAGTGCTAATAGCTGCTGTGAAGTCAGTGCTCCGGCCGCTTGCCATTGCGCAATGCGCGCCAGAGTTTGTTTTTTTTCCGTGGCGCGCGACAATTGCCAAAACGACAATGACATAAGAAAGGCAGTGGCGAGCAAACAGATGAATACCCAATGCCACCGCATAACCCAATAGCGATTGAACGCTATAATTGTCATACCTCCACTCCTGCAAGGGATTTATTATGTTTATAAAAATAGTCTTAATCTGTTTACTGGCATTGGTTGTGTTTAGCTTGTTTCAGGCACTAGTTGTGATGATTAAAAATGACGACAAAGCTCCGCAAATGTCCAAGTTTTTAGGTCGTCGCTTATTTTTTTCTGCCGCCGTTGTTTTACTACTCATCATCCTCTTACTGACTGGTGTTATTACACCTAATCCACGCCCTTACTAACCGATATCCAAACCTAACCACAAGCTTGTAAACGAACCAGCAAGGTTGTGGTTAGTTACAGTACATACACAAAAATAAATAAGTTAAGCCATACCACGTCCACAAAGTGCCAGTACCAGGCAGCGGCCTGAAAACCGAAGTGCCGCTCTGGAGTAAAATGTCCTTTAATCAAAATTCGTAAAAAAATAACTAATAAAAACACCGTTCCCAAGGTCACATGCAGCCCATGAAAACCTGTCAGCAGGAAGAAGGTATTGCCATAAACACCAGAATCTAGCCGTAAGCCCAAGTCGCTATAGGCATGCATATACTCATAACCCTGCAAATATAAAAATACTGCGCCCAGCACTATGGTTAACATCATAAAAAAACCCAACTGGGCATGTTTATTTTTCTCTATGCCTATATGCGCAAATTGCAGTGTGATTGAAGACGCCAACAAAATAAGTGTGTTGTACAGTGGAATCCCCTCCCACGGCATAGGCTGGGTTTCTATACCGCCTGGGGTTTTTGTCAGCGGCCACATTGCCTCAAAATTCGGCCAGAGAATTTCGCCCGTCATCACATTATTACTTGCCCCATCCAACCAAGGCACCGCAATCATTCGGGCGTAAAAAAGCGCACCAAAAAACGCCGCAAAAAACATCACTTCCGAAAAAATAAACCAGCTCATGCCTTGGCGAAATGAGCGATCCATTTGCGAACTATAAAGCCCTTCCATAGATTCGCTGATTACATTTTTAAACCAGCCAAATAACATATAACACAAGAGTGCAAAACCAATGGCTAACACATAGCCTCCGGCGCCGTGCTGGTCTTTGGCCAGGTCATTCACCAATAGCGCGGCACCAATACCAATAAAAAATAACGACACAGCCCCCACTATCGGCCAAATACTTTGCTCGGGAACATAGTAACGCTGATGATCTACACGCATAGTGATTCCTCCAATCGCACAAGCAAACTACCGCCCGACTACCTGTGGTGTATTTTTGTATAAACGATACGAGAGAGTGATGGTGGTAAAATGCGCAGGTAGTTTTGGATCTATATAAAACTGAACCGGCATAGCTCTGCGCTCATGAGCATCCAATGGTTGCTCGGTAAAACAAAAGCATTCAATTTTTATAAAGTATTTGGCGGCCTCACCGGGCGAGACTGATGGCACGGCGCGCCCTACCATTGCTTCATCGGTTGGATTTTCCACAATAAAATTCACTACTTTTATCTGCCCGGGGTGAAGGCTTATATCCGCCATTTCCGGCGAGAAACCCCAGGGAATAGAACTATCGCGATTAGCCAAAAATTCCACTTTAATCGCACGCGACTCATCAACCTTGGCTCTGGTAGTTGCAGGTTGATTGCTGGTTTTGCCATTAATACCGGTAATTTCGCAAAACACGTCGTAGAGCGGAACCAAGGCATAACCGAAGGCAAACATCGCAATACAAATAAGTATTAATTTGCGCATTAATGTTCTGTGCGAAACCATGCGCCCTCCGGACTCTGTGTGAAAACCAATTAGGCCAAACAATCAACCATTCACAACCTGTTATTTCACATGAGGTGGTGTTTGAAACGTGTGATAAGGCGCTGGCGACGGAATTTCCCATTCCAACCCCTGAGCACCTTCCCATACTTGGCTACTTGCCTTTTTACCTTTTCCGCGCATGCAGCGAACCACCATCCACACAAAAATAAGCTGTGACAAACCAAACAATAATCCACCAATGCTGATAAACGCATTCATATCTGCAAACTGCAACGCATAATCAGGAATGCGCCGGGGCATTCCCGCCAAGCCGACAAAATGCATAGGGAAGAACAACATGTTGACGGAAACAATTGAACACCAAAAATGAAACTGGCCAATTTTTTCGCTGTACATTACTCCCGTCCACTTGGGTATCCAGTAATAAACACCGGAGATAATGCCAAACACAGCGCCCGTCACCAGCACATAATGAAAATGTGCCACCACAAAATAGGTATCGTGGTATTGAAAATCGGCGGGCACTATCGCGAGCATCAAGCCGGATAAACCGCCAATGGTGAATAACACAATAAATGCCAAGGCAAACATCATCGGCACTTCAAACGTCATCGAGCCGCGCCACATAGTGGCTACCCAATTAAATACTTTCACGCCGGTTGGAACTGCAATCAGCATGGTCGCGTACATAAAAAATAATTCAGCCGCTACCGGCATGCCAGTCGTAAACATATGATGCGCCCATACAATAAACGACAAGAACGCAATACTTGCGGTGGCAATCACCATGGATTCATAACCAAACAAGGGTTTACGCGCGAAGGTTGGAATAATGCTGGAGACAATCCCGAAGGCGGGCAGAATCATGATGTAAACTTCCGGGTGCCCAAAGAACCAAAAAATATGCTGAAACATAACCGGGTCACCGCCGCCCGCCGCATCAAAAAAACTGGTGCCAAAATATTTATCGGTAAGCACCATGGTGACCACACCCGCCAGTACCGGCATCACAGCAATTAATAAAAATGCGGTGATTAACCAAGTCCATACAAACAGCGGCAATTTCATCCACTTCATGCCTGGTGCGCGCATATTAAAAATGGTGACTATCACATTCATCGCTCCCATGATGGAAGATATCCCCATCAGGTGAACTGAAAACACAAAAAATGCGGTGCTATCGCTACTGTAAGTAGTGGAGAGTGGTGCGTAAAAAGTCCAGCCCGCTGCCGGTGCGCCCCCCTCCATAAAAAAGGTAGAAAGTAAAATCGTAAAGGCAAAAGGTAAGATCCAGAAACTCCAGTTATTCATACGCGGCAACGCCATATCGGGCGCGCCAATCATGAGCGGAATCATCCAATTCGCCAAACCAACAAATGCAGGCATAACTGCACCAAACACCATCACCAAACCATGTACTGTGGTGAGCTGGTTAAAAAAATGTGGATCAACAAATTGCAAACCCGGTTGAAATAATTCGGCGCGAATCATCATTGCCAAAATGCCGCCGGTAAACAGCATTAGCAGCGAGAACAACAAATAAAGCGTGCCTATATCTTTATGGTTAGTCGTAAACAACCAGCGGGTGATGCCGTGTGGCTTGTGGTCATGCGCATGATGATCATCGCTCTGGTGATGATCTAATTCACTACCCAATGCGCTGCTATTTTCGGTGCTCATTATTATTCTCCTCCCTTAACTGCGGCGACATCGGCAGCTTGCACCAACTCACCGGTATTATTACCCCACGCATTGCGCTCGTAAGTAATAACCGCCGCCAATTCGCTATTGGTTAATTGCTTACCATAAGCTTGCATGGCGGTACCGGCTTTACCGTTCACGACAATTTGAATATGTGCAGGAATATCGGTTGTTGCCATCACACTACCTTTGAGTGCGGGAATGACACCGGGCAAACCTTCACCGGAAATTTGATGACAAGCGGCACAATGGGTTTCATAGGTTTTTTGCCCTTGTGCCATTAGCTCATCCATTGTCATATTTCCGCGCGCTGCCTCTGCAGCCTTTTCTTGTGCCTGACGCTCCAACTCCTGCGCCACCCACAGATCAAAATCCTCCGGGCTGCGCACATCAACAACAACGGGCATAAACGCGTGGTCTTTTCCGCACAACTCTGCACACTGCCCGCGATAAATACCTGGCTTATCCACCTTGGTCCATGTCTCGTTGATAAACCCGGGGTTGGCATCTTTTTTCACGGCAAATGCAGGCACCCACCAGGAGTGAATTACGTCATCCGCAGTAACCAGAAAACGAATTTTTTTGCCGGTTGGCAACACCAAGGGCTTATCCACATCGCGCAGATAAAGATCGGTTTTTTCGGCTTGATTATTAATAGCGTCGCGCGGAGTCGCGAGCAGGGAATAAAACTCTATAGGGTAATCGAGATATTTGTAGTGCCATTTCCATTGTGAGCCGGTGATCAATACGGTGATATCGGCTTCGGAGGTATCCTCCATAGCGATTAACGTTTTGCTCGCCGGGATCGCCATAGCCACCAAAATTACTACCGGTATGGCGGTCCAAATAATTTCGATTTTTAAGCTGCCGTGGAATTGCGCGGGAGTGACTCCCTTGGCTTTGCGATGATGCAAAATGGACCAAAACATCAACCCAAACACTATGGCTGCGATGGCACAACAAATATAAAAAATGATCATGTGCAAATCGTAAACCTGACCACTGATGTCGGTAACACCGCGTGTCATGTTGTATTTTGCATCCTCTGCCAACAGAGGGTTAATGCAAGCCAATAAAAAAATGGGCAAGGCATAGCGAGCAGAGTGCATGTAAAAATAGCGCAGACTGGATAAACAATATTTCACTGCACAACTCCTTTATCCCATGGGTTATCGTTTTTATTACAGGCGACTAAGAAATAATGTTTGAGCAATAGCGTCCAGCTTATAAATGCCGGAAATACTGGTTTCGCAGACGGGCCACGAACAATAGCTATTACTTTTTCAGGCGTTGAGTTTCGACTCAACAGAGGAATCAGGTGTTCTTATCCCAAAACAGGCGCGACCTGACAACAGAAAAGCCAACTGGCAAAAACGGGGGCAGAGACTGACGGAAGCGACTGCTAACCGAAGGCTCTAACGACACAGCCAGAACACAGGACGTACCAGAACTAACAACCGGACACCTTAATTCCACGACCACGCGGGCAAACCTAACTCTAAGCTGAAAAAATGCTGAGAACAAAACACTACCCGACGGATTAACTATAAACCCATCGACTTAAAACGCAAGGGTAAAGATAAAAACAAAAAATGCATTTAAAAAATGTATTTATATAACAAAAAAGCCAGTTCAAAACTGAACTGGCTTTTGGTGCAACAGACGACTAAGAAAGCGAATGCTACTAGCAACCCTCACTAAAAGAGAACACTAGAAACGAATGGTTCCGCCGATCATTAAACTATTCTCGACTTCACCATCCACATAGCTGAGCTCCAGGCTAGCCTTGTCGGTGAAGAAATTACGCGCACGCACAAAGTAATCCGTCTCTGCGCCACTCACCGCAGTGTAAGAGGTATTAACAAATCCGGTGCCGATACTCAGGTTGCGATCTATGTAATAATCTGCAGCCATAGTGATAGTATCGTCAGTAAAACCCAGTTTGGATTTTTCGTAACTGGCCTCTACATTTAATGCCTGCTCACCCGAAAGCGGCAATACATACTTACCGTTAATATTCCACTCTTCCGACACATCAACATCTTCAACAAATTCAGACCACACCAATAAACCGGTGACAGGCGCGACACCCGCTTTTATAAACCAATTTGATTCCCAATCAGATGATTGACCTACAACAGCGGGCACTTTGGATTTAAATTCTTGTACTCCGGCACCAAGGAAAAAAAGTGAATTAGGGATGTAAAAATCAACACCAATTAAACGCCCATAAAAATCAGCTTTTTGCCCTGCAAACTTAACTTCTTCAGTAGCAAGCTGAGCATACACATTGCTTGATTTTTCGATAAATGCTGCTTCGGCAAGCGGATGATTAGAAGTATCTACCGGGGCAAAATAATATTTTCCTTCGATCCCAATAACACGACCGTCTGCATCTGAATCCTCATAATCAACATCGTCATATGCAGCAGACAATTCACTTTGATAGGTTGCAGCAAGTGCAAAGGGGGCGCTTAAAAAACCAGCAGCAGCGATAATAGCGGGAAGCAATTTAATTTTCATAATCTATCCTCGAAGAATTACAACGGCATCTGCATTGATGCACGGTTTCATACTAGCGATAGAAAATTGAATCAAAACTGAATGGAACAACTTTTTACAGAGCGGGATAAATTCATATATTTTTTATAACGGACAAAAAATATACATCTACGCCAAGCAATTACAGGAAAATAATACTTCATCTTCCAAGCGCAAAGCCGTTAACTCCCCGCCCCACACACAGCCGGTATCCAAGGCGTAAATATTTTTGGTATTTGCTTGCCCTTCAAGCGCAGCCCAATGTCCAAAAATAATTTTATGGTTGCGCATTTTACGCCCGGAGAGAGAAAACCAGGGGGCAAAACCGGTTGGCGCTGCATCGGCACTTTCTTTAGTTTCCAACTCAAGCTCACCTTGTGCAGAGCAAAAGCGCATACGGGTAAAATAGTTGGTAATGACACGTAACCGTTCGGCGCCTTGCAGCTCATCACTCCAGCGCGCCGGGGAGTTACCATACATATTTTCCAAAAGCAGTTCAGGCGAATTACTCTGTAACACAGTTTCCACTTCGCGCGCGCGCGCCAGCGCATCGTCCAATGACCATTGCGGTGGTATACCTGCGTGAACCATGGTGAAATTTAATTGTGCATCGTGATGCACTAACTTTTGTTGGCGCAACCAATAAATTAAATCGGCGCGATCAGGTGCGAGTAACAGCGGTTCGAGCGTATCGTTTTTACCTGCTTTCCGCAGGCCGTAGTAGACCGCAATAAAATGTAAATCGTGATTACCCAATACCAACGTAATGGAGTCGCGCAATTTGTATAACAAACGCAATGTCGCCAGTGAGTCTGGCCCGCGATTAATTACATCACCAGCAAGCCACAATTTATCTTTAGCGGGATTAAAATTAATCTTTTTTAACAGACATTGCAGCGGTTCAAGGCAACCTTGAATATCGCCAATTGCATAGGTAGCCATAAATTTATTTATCAGTGAATCGCATGGGGAGGCACAAGGGCAAAAGCGGGAATGTCAGCATCGAACAGCGAGCCGTCTTCAGCGCGCATTTGATAACACCCCTGCATAATACCCGTTTCGGTTTCAAGAATAACACCACTGGTGTAAGTATAGCTGTCACCGGGTTTAATATGCGGCTGCTCCCCCACCACACCTATGCCTTGCACTTCTTGCCGCTTGTCATTTGCATCGGTAATTAGCCAATGGCGACTAATTAACTGCGCAGGTACATCACCTTGATTGGCGATGGTGATGGTATAAGCGTAGACGTAACGATGCGCCAAGGGCTCCGACTGGGCATTAATATAAGTTGTTTTTACTGATACCTGGATCGCACACATTTTATTTATCACCGCTGCTGATGACCGCAGAATTTAACGAAAGCTCGCCCAATAAATTGCTCATCGCCACATATTCGGGCAAGCTGATTTCCTCTGGACGCAGGCCAAGATCAACCGGTAGCGACTCCATTTGCTCAGCGCTTAATAATTGTTTAAGCGAATTGCGCAAGGTTTTACGGCGCTGCTGGAATGCAACGTTCACTAATGTCTCCAAACTTTTTATATTGTTTGCAACATAGGGTAATTGCGTATAAGGAGTAAGGCGCACGATCGCCGAATCCACTTTTGGCGCTGGGTCAAACGAGGTAGGCGGCACATCAAATAAATCTTCTACCGCACAATAATATTGCACCATAATTCCCAAACGGCCATAGGCGCCATCGCCCGGTTGTGCAGCCATCCGTTTTACGACTTCTTTTTGCAGCATAAAGTGCATGTCTTGCACTTTATTGGCGTAAGTCAGCAGGTGAAAAATTAATGGCGTGGAAATGTTATAGGGCAAGTTGCCCACAATGCGCAGAGGCTGTTCGTTTTTAATTAACTGATTAAAATCAAACTGCAGCGCATCGGCCTGAAACAATTGAAAGTTGGGATGATGTTCAAACTTTACTTTTAACCAGGGAACCAAATCGCGATCCAGTTCAATCACACTGAGATTGTCGCAGCTATCAGCAAGCAATTGGGTAATCGCGCCTTTACCTGGACCGATTTCGACAATTTGATCTGTTTTTTGCGGGTGCACTGAACGAACTATGTCGCGAATAATACCGTGATCAATCAAAAAGTTTTGACCAAAACGTTTGCGCGCTTTGTGTTGGGATTCCTGAATAACATTTTTGCTCATGAAATTTGTTCCAATAAATTAGCGCGTGTTTTTGCTTGTACCATTGCCATGGCGTAAGCCAGCGCGGTGCGCAAGCTGCCTAAATCAGCTTTGCCGGTGCCGGCCAGATCCAACGCGGTGCCGTGATCGACTGAGGTGCGAATGATCGGCAGGCCGAGCGTGACATTCACCGCCTGACCAAAACCTTTATATTTTAATACGGGCAACCCTTGATCGTGATACATGGCCAGCACCGCGTCGGCCTTGTCCAAATATTTGGGCGTAAATAAAGTGTCGGCGGGCAGCGGACCAATCAGATTCATGCCGCGCGAGCGCAGTTGCTCCAGCACCGGTTCAATCACCTCAATTTCTTCGCGCCCCAAATGACCGCCCTCCCCCGCATGGGGGTTTAAACCGCAAACCAAAATGCGCGGCTGCGCTATGCCAAATTGCAACTGTAAATCGCGCTGCAGAATTTCCGTCACCTGTGTGAGTTCATCACGGGTAATTGCAGCAGCAACATCTTTGAGCGGCAAATGGGTTGTTGCCAGTGCCACACGCAACCCCTCAGTTGCCAACATCATGACGACTTTCGCGGTATGGGTTTTATCGGCGAGATATTCAGTGTGACCACTGAATGGAATACCCGCATCATTGATCACACTTTTTTGCACCGGGCCGGTTACCAGCGCGGCAAAATTCCCCGCGAGACAGCCGTTAATCGCCGCATCCAGTGTTTGTAAAATATAGGGCGCATTACGCACATTCAGCTTACCGGCCTCAGCAGGCTCCGCCAAAGCAACAGGCAATACCGCCAGCTCCCCGGCAACACTTGGACGTGGGACATCCTGCAGATCGATAATACGCAACCGCAGCGGCATACCTAATTGAGCCGCACGCGCTTGCAGCAGCTGGGGATCGGCAATAACTACAATTTCATAATCCTGCGGTTCCTGCGCGAGAGCGATTACCAAATCCGGGCCTATGCCCGCCGGTTCACCGGGAGTAAGTGCGATACGAAAACAGCTGGTCATAAATATCAGTGCCTGAAGAAGTCGAGTGAAAAATAATGCGCAACAAAAAATGATTGCTCAAAAAGCACAGCGGCCAAAAACAAAATTGCAGTGTGCAATCCCATTTTTAGCCGCGCTTATTGCCGATGCACCGCTCAGGCGGCGCACTCGCTTAGAGCTTGATTTCGACGTAAGCCTCTTCGCGAATTTGGGTCAACCAAAGCTGGAACTCTTCATCAAAACGACGCGCACGCAAAACGTTTGCAGCCTGGTTGCGCTTCATCTTATCGCTCATATCTTCTTTGCGGCGCTCCAATACTTGCAGTATGTGCCAACCAAATTGACTCTTGAAGGGGCGGCTGATGCCGTTGATTGGCGTATTTTTCATAGCCTCTTCAAACTCTGCTACAAACATCCCGGGCATGGACCATCCGAGATCCCCACCACTTAACATCGAACCTGTGTCTTCTGAGTTTTCCCGTGCAAGCACAGCAAAGTCTTCGCCTTTTTCAATGCGCGCTTTCAAGTCCAACAATTTCTGGCGCGCCTGGGCGTCATCCATAATTTCAGAGGTTTTAACCAGAATGTGGCGCGCATGGGTCTGTTCAACCAACTGCTCGCCACCACCACGCTGCTCAATATTTTTCAGGATATGAAAACCTGCACCACTGCGGAATGGTTTGGACACCTGTCCTTCAGCCAAACCAAGCATTTGATTGCCAAACAACTCCGGCAACTGCGCGAGTTTGCGCCAACCGATATCACCACCTTGCAAGGCGGCCTGATCATTGGAGAAACTGATTGCCATTTGTGCAAAGTCACTGCCATTCAGCAGTTTCTGATAGATATCGTTAGCTTGCTTTTCCGCTTCCGCAATCGCTTCGGCATCGGCGCTGCTCGATACCGCAATTAAAATGTGGCCTATATGATAGTCGGGTGAGGTGGCATATTTCCCATCACTGGAGGCCAGGAAGTTATTGATATCCTGCTCGGTGATTTTAATGCGGCTATTAACAACACCCTGCTGCAAATTATTGATGGTCAACTCATTGCGCATCTGCTTGCGCAAACCATCCAGATTCAAACCCTGACGCTGTAAATCGGCCTCAAGTTGCGCCAATGTGATCTGGTTTTTTTGCAGCACACGGCCAATCGCCTGATCGATTTCAGATTCTTCAATGGTGATCTCATAGCGCTCGGCCATGCCTAGCTCAATGCGCTCAATAATCAACTGCTCCAGAATTTGTTTATTGAGCACATCTTCCGGCGGTAGCTGTTGATACTGGCCACGCAGCCGCTCCATGATTGACACTTTGCGGGCATTCAGTTCACTTTCCAGCACAACATCTTTATCGACAATTGCTACCACACGATCCAGTGATACAGCACCGTTTTGTGCCATGCCGAGCTGGCTGCCAATCAATAAGAGGCCACCCAGTACTACTTTCCAGCCCAGAGGGTTTTGACGCTTACTCATAATTCAATCACTGTTTTATTGTAAAGATGCTTCACGCTCGCCGTAGCCGTACATGGCATTGTCGAGCAGGTTACTAATACGCTGACTCAAGGTGCCAAAACCACGCAACTGCACTTCAAAGAAGATGCCGCGGTCATAGTCATTGCTCTTGAGGTTTTCCATAAAGTTTTCGCTGAAATCAAAATCCACCCACTGGCGCGCCAGAATGCGAACCCGATAACAACAATCGGTATATTCGAGCCCGGCAAAGGTGTCGAGTTCCGCATTGTACGTAAAATCGTAGTTGGTACGGGCAATAACCGCCCATTGGTTGCTGACCGGCCAGAGAGTGGTGACATCCAATTGATTGCGGGTTTTACCAATAGATGAGCTGGTATCGAGTGGACTCAGGGATACTGGATCGCGATTGTAACGATAGCCAAGGTTAAAAATCCGATAGCGATCATCCATGTAATGCAAACTGCTGCTGAGCGCACTGAGTTTTTCACTTTGATGATCGTAGAGCACATCATTGGTCAAACGAAAATGATCGCCAAGCTGCGCGCTTAGCTCACCCGCAATAGCAGAGCTGGTGCGGGTATTCGCATAGTCATCCGGTTTATCGAGTATTCCCACACGGCGATCATCAAAATAGGTGATTTGACCAACACTCATGCGCAGCCGCTCTACCCCGGTAGTAGATTCTACAAAACGACTGGTCACCCCCAGCGTAAGGTGATTTGCATCATCAATACGATCACCACCGGAGAAGCGAGTGTCGCGAAACAGCTGGTTGTAGGTAAACACTATATCCGAGGTATCGAAGTTCACGTAACTCGTATCAGAGGTCAAACGATAAAGCGAAGACTGGTCTTCGTAGTCGCGGTAGAGATAGTAGGCGCGAGGTTCAAGCGTTTGGGTAAAGTCTTCTGCAAAGAGATTGGTGTCGCGCTCAAAAAACAACCCCATATCGAGGGAGCCTTGAGGGGCGGCAAATTGCTGCTCAGTCTCGGCATCAGCGCGCATGTTGCCGGCGTCCAAGTGATAGGCCAGCGTTTTCACTCCTGCGCCAGGCTTGATATAACCGGCAGTGTATTTTTTATCCCAATGAAGACTGTAGTTGGTACGCAGACGCTCACCGACAATCAAATCCCCCAGCTTCGACGCATTGGCAGGATCATCACTGAAATAACGGTTCATTGAGAAGTTAACATACTCGTTTTCCAACCCAACAACCCAGTCGTCAAAGCGGTAGTTACCATCCGCCGACAAACGCGGCAGCTCGCGATAGGGCAACTGACGATCAGTCAGGAGCCGGAATTCCTCGATTTTGCCGTCCAAGCGCCAATTATCGGTACGATAACCTGCGGCAGCACTCTGGCGAATGTAGGCCTGGCGATTGAGATCGACTGATCCCCGATCGACATCGCGCAGGTAATCTGTGTCACTCACTTCAGTGTAATCAACGAGCGTTGACCAGCGCTGATTGCGCCCACCGGTCTGAACCAGGCTGTATTGCCAGCGATCCTTTCCTTTGTAAGGGTAGGCTTGCGCCTCACTGATTTCACCCGCCTCAATTTGATCCTGTAAGCGCTCGCTGAATCCACCACGATCATTGCCCAGGGAGCTGCCGCTCAATTCAGTATCAAAATACACCGACTTGTGGCGGAATTCGCTCAACAACATGTAGCCGTGATCTGCCAGGTAACGAGGCGTAAATGTGGCGTCGTAGTTGGGGGCAATATTCCAATAAAAAGGGGCAGAGAACTCATCAATCCCATCACTGGTATCAAAGCCGACAGACGGAAACAGAAACCCGGTAAGACGATCTGGACCAATCGGGAAGCGAAAATACGGGGCGTAGGCAATCGGGATATCTTTGACTTTCAAACGCATATGGCGGGCAGTGCCATAATGCTTATCGTTGTGCAGGGTGATATTGGACCCTTCAATCAACCAGGTATTGTCGCCCGGCTCACAACTGGTGAAGGTTCCCTGATCCAGGCTGATAATTTTATCGCCAAACTTCTCCAAGCTTTCAGCTCGCCCACGCACTCGCGTTTCATACATTACAAAACGCGCATTATCGAGACGGGCATTGCCGCTTTGCGTATCGACATAAGCGCTATCCGCACGCAACAGCAAACCCGGTTCGCGCACCTGAATGTTGCCATCCAGCTCGGCCTCCCGGCTCACCTTGTCAAAGGTAAATGTATCGGCATAAAAAGAGCGACGCCCTTGAGTCAGGCGAACATTGTCGCGCATGATAAATTTGGTCTGCTTTTCGGATTCAGAATAATCTGCCGTACCAAAAATACTGGCCTTCTCAGGATCAAGCTCTGACTCTGCATCATCGCGTGCGGGAGCTATATAAGCACCACAGCAGGCAGCAGGGACCAGTGCTCGCTGCTCCGCCGTCAACTCTTCCAGCGGCACCCAATCCAATTCGCGCAACTGCTGATTGGGGTCTGGCTTTACAGCTGCTGCATCAACAACTGCCACCTCATCCTGTGCATAGGCTAAAGGCGCCAAGGACAGGAGAGCACCAGCACACTGCGCCGCCACAAGGAGTGCCAAGCGGGAGCGGGAGAAGGGACTGTGCAATTTCTGTGTGGGGTAATTCTGGGTTGGAGCCATTAACCGCGGTCTCATATACGTGACACTGCTTTCTGTCACCTAAAAAATTGCAGCGATTCTACTGTAAAGCCGCTGTACAGGGAATGAATTGGGGGAAATCACCCGAGTGGGGTAGAATTCAGTCAATTCCAAGCCCCCCCCTAGGGAGAGGCTCGCTCACATTTATCCAATGCGGATACTACATGTCATCACACAATATAAAGACTGACTCGCCACAGACAGCCAATTTGCAACAAGATTCCCGCACCCGTGCGCTGGCAGAGTGGGTAGCTGAACAAATTGCAGACAACAATACCTCCGTCGAACTGCGCAGCCTCGGTAGCGATGCAGGATTTCGTCGCTACTTTCGTTTCAATCAAGGCCCAACCCTTCTTGCCGTGGATGCCCCGCCCACCACGGAAGACAGCAATCAGTTTATCGCCATAGCAATGTTTATTGCCCAGCAAGCCGTACGCAGCCCGCGCATTATTGCTACCGATACAAACCAAGGTTTTTTGCTGGTGGAAGATTTTGGCGATCAACTGCTCTTCAAGATTGTTGACTCCCAAAATGCAGATGGACTCTACCAACTGGCAATGCAAAACCTGCTCAAATTGCAACAAAGCACTGATGATCCCTTACTGATTCCACGCTATGACCGGGCCCTGTTGCGGCGCGAACTGGAGATTTTCAGCGAGTGGTTTGTCGGCCAACTGCTGGATTACTCACTGACACCCGAAGAGCTCGCACTGCTGGATAACACGTTTAACCAACTGGAAGCTATCGCCCTTAACCAACCGCAGAGCTTTGTGCACCGCGATTACCACTCGCGCAACCTGATCCTCTGTGCGAATGGCGAATTGGGGGTAATAGATTTCCAAGGCGCACTCTGGGGTGGCATTACCTACGATCTGGTGTCGCTCTTGCGCGATTGTTATCTGCGCTGGCCAACACACAAAGTAACAACCTGGGCACTGGATTATCGCCAACAAGCGATTGCCCGTGGACTCATCAATCAACACATTAGCGAAGCGGAATTTATGCGCTGGTTTGACTGGCTAGGCCTGCAGCGTCACATCAAGGTACTGGGTATATTTGCGCGACTGAATCTGCGCGACGGCAAAGCTGGCTATCTACAGGATCTACCACTAGTCATTCGCTACACCTTGGAGGTAGCTGAAGCCTACACTGAACTCCGCCCTTTTGCCGATTGGTTTAAAACCACACTTTTGCCCATTGCAACCACTCAAGACTGGTATCGCGACTACCAAACTGCAGGAGACCGCACATGAAAGCCATGATTCTTGCGGCAGGCCTTGGCAATCGTATGCGCCCACTCACCGACCACACCCCCAAACCGCTCCTGCGGGCAGGCGGAAAACCGCTGATCGAATATCACCTACTCAACCTGCAACGCGCAGGTATTCGCGAGGTCATCATCAACCTCGCCTATCTGGGCGACAAAATCCGCCATCACCTGGGGGATGGCAGTGGATTTGGCTTGAACATTCACTACTCAGTCGAACCCGAACCACTGGAAACCGGCGGCGCCATAGTGCACGCCAGTCAGCTATTAGGTAGGGAACCTTTTCTACTGGTCAACGGTGATGTGTGGTGTGATATTGAATTGAGCGATTTTGTCGGGCGCGCCCTCGCGCATAACGACAATAAAGGCCACCTGCTATTAGTGCCTAACCCGGATTTTCATCCGCATGGTGACTTTGCGCTCGCCGATAAGGGCAAGCTGCTTGATGACCCGGAAAAAAACGCGCCGCATCGCTTTACGTTTGGTGGTATAAGCCTGCTTCACCCTTCGCTCATCGATGACTACCCGCTCAAGCGGCAGAAATTCCCTCTGGTTGAAGTATTTCGTCACGCGATAAACGCAGGGCAATTGACTGGCGAAGTGTACAATGGTCACTGGAGCGACGTAGGAACCCCCGAGCGGCTCAACACCCTTGATGACTACTTGCACCACCAACGCACCACAATAGGCGCAGGAGTTTGAACAAAAAACCATATGTTTGGTTGACAAACCGACCGAACACGGCATAATGTCGCGTCCTTGAATTTAGACCCTTTTTCGATAGTTTTATCCAGAATTTATATATAGGAGCACTAAGGTGGCAAACTCACCCCAAGCCAAAAAACGCGCGCGTCAAAATGAAAAAGCTCGCAAGCACAACGCAAGCATGCGCTCTATGGGGCGTACTTACCTCAAGAAAGTGCTGAGCGCTATCCAAACTGGTGATAAAGAAGCAGCTACCGCCGCTTATGTATCAGCAGTTGCCGTGATCGACCGTATCGCCGATAAAGGTCTGATCCACAAAAACAAAGCTGCTCGTCATAAGAGCCGCTTGAATGCAAAAATCAAAGCATTGGCTGCCGCCTAATTATTTGTTTTGACTCAATGCATAAAAAAACCGGCTAAGGCCGGTTTTTTTATGCCCGTCGTTTGTTCAAACGCTTCTCGTATTGCACACAAAGCACCCGACTGACTCTATACACTGCAATAAAAACAGATTATCTTCGGCAGCAACTTTTCACCGGAACAAGAGTCCGGCGCCACACGAACGGACTTATGGGGCAATAACTGATTACAGCCGGTCATCCCAAAAAAAGATGCACCACTGACAACAGCTTTGCCACCAAAGTGCACATACTAATAATGGAGATAACCTATGCTGCCACGCGAACATTATCTGAAACAAACCTTTCAGGATGCAGTGAATTTCCCCGAAGGATTTGAAAAGGGCGGATTATCTGACATTCAAGCGCGCCTGGTGCGCAAACACGGCGCACTTATCAATGCGATAACCCAGGAAGAGGTGTCCGACCCCACCACCGACGATCTGCATATCCTCAAAGTTGTTGCCAATCAAAGCGTCCCCAAAAGCCCCATTGAACAAGCCTGGATCAAATACCTTTCAATTGTTAAAGCCCGTCAAGCTGCAGCACCAGCAAAAGTCAGCAAACCCAAAGCCCCCAAAACCAAAGCAGCAGAACCTGCCGCCGCAGAAACAGCAGCAAAAACCGTAAAGAAAACTAAAAAAACCGAAGCAAGTTGACAGCGCCGGTGTGTTACTAAAGAATTCACCTACCGAAGGGGAGTAGTTCCCGCTGTGGATGTCGTCATCACGAGCCAGTAGCTCCGGCGCCACAGGCAGTTGCATAGCAACTGTGAACGAGACCTTTGTCGTAATGACAAAGGTTTCGCGTGCCCGGTCGTTACGTATTTAACCTTACGCGCAAACACCGGAGAATCAGAACATGTATTGCCCAAACCCAAGTTGCAGTGAATCCCCTGATCGCCCCCACCTGCTTATTGCTGATCGCAACGGCATTGAGATTGATTATTGCCCGAAGTGTCGCGGCGTTTGGTTAGATCGCGGCGAGCTGGACAAACTGATTGAACGCGCGCAGGCCGATGCAGCACCCGCACCACAAGCGGCACCGCAACGTGAGCAGTATCGGGAACCGGAACGCGACTACCGCCCCCAAGAGCGGCGCGACGATCACCAGCATATTGACCATCGCCCACACTATGGCGCCCACCATAAAAGTTCTGGGTATGACAGCTACGGCAAGCCGCGGAAAAAATCCATTTTGAGTGAGATTTTTGATTTTTAAACCAATGAACAATCCAAAATTACCATTAATAAAAAAAGGCGTGTGAGAAACACGCCTTTTTTGTTTTTTACAACCAGATTAATTTTGCACTAAACCATCGGCACGACGACATTCAATAAATAAACCTGACCCACCTGAATATTCCGCACGCAATTATCGGCCAACAACTCACCATTGCAGCTCAGCAGAATTTTGTCGGTTGCACCGCGTGCAATCGCCACATGGAAAGTCGCACCGCGAAATTGACGCACCGCTTTGACCTGACGCCAAGCGGACGGCAACTGCGGCGCAACACGTAAGCCTTCATCGCAGCCTTGTAAACCGAATACACCTTCTACCAAACAGCGATATACCCAGGACACAGTGCCGGTATTAAATAATTGTGATGATCGCCCTGCCGTGCGTGGATACTGATGATAAGCGCCACGATAATAATTCGGGATATACACCGGCAACTGACCGCGCTGGAGATAATCCGCCTCGCTTGGGCCGGGAATCATTTGGCGCAGCAATTTATAAGCGCGATCCCGCTCCCCGATGCCAAACAAACTGAAAATATAAAACACCGCCGCATGATTATAAACAGAACCATTTTCGGCTGAGCCGGGGTGTTTTTGGGTCACACGCCCGACATCATCGCGCATGGCGGTATAAGCGGGAGCAAGCATGGCAACACCGTAAGGTGTCTCCAATTGTTGCTCTACCGCGGCGATCATTTTTTCACGCTGTTCCGCGTTTGCCGCCCCCCCTAAAATCGCCCAGCTTTGTGGATTCAAAAAGATGCGCCCCTCCTGATCCTTGCTAACACCAAACACCACATCATCATCGGTAATACCGCGTCCAAACCAATTGCCATCCCACAAGTATTTATTCACGGCCACATTAATTTCCTGTGCACCCGCACGAAACTCCTGCTGCAAATTTTCCTCCGCAAGTTTTGCGCAAACATCTGCCCACAAATTCAATGCGTAAGCGGTGGCAACCGAAAGCCAGCCGGAAACACCTTTACCTTTGTAACCCACCATATTCATGGGGTCGCACCAATCACCCTGGGCGATAAAACTTAAACCGCGCTGATCACGCGCCTGTAATAACCAGCGCATTGCATTGCTAATCCGCTCAAATACCGACAAGGTTTTGCCGTCATGACCTGTGACCATTTCCTGCAAAAGCGCATAGTCATTAGTTTCATCAAGGTAGGTTTTTAAACATACCGGCAGCCATACGCAGTGATCTGTATGGGGAATTTGGTTGATATATTTCAACTCAGCCTCCGCACTCAACAAAATGCCATCGGGCATTGCGCCCGACACTTCTTGCTGACTCAGCGCATGCAAAAATGCCGCGCGCGCAACCTGCGGTTTAATAAAGGTCATGCCCATATTATCTTGCAAGTAATTACGCGTTTGCGGATCGGTCGTTAACCGATTGACATCGCCGTGATAAAAAACCTGCCGCGGCAGCCAGTGGTTTACAAAATTATCCAATTCGGCATCGGGAGTTTCGATCTGCAAGCAACCACTACCTTTTTGGATATAGTCAGCGTAATTCGCCTGTGCCTGCGCAAAACCGTCGGCACTTAAATATTTTTCGCGCAACTGCTGTATTTCCGCATCATCAAATGCGGGGCCAAACATAAACCGGTATTGCTGTTGGGCTGATTCAGCCAATTCCAAACGATATTGCAGTACCGCCGCTGGCGTTTCATAGCGCGCATCGCCGCCACGCAATAAATCTTCCTGCAGCGCAGAGGGATTGTGCAAGCCGCCCTCGCCTTCAAAAGTTTCTTGTTTAGCCTCCCAGGCGACGGGGGCTCGATCGTGCAAGAAAAACGTTTTGTCTTTGAAAAATTTATTTTTAAAATGATCCGCGACTTTTTGATAAGGCGTTACGCAGGTGGCGACAATACCGCCCAAGTCTGCACGATACTCGGCTGACTGATTCATCCACGACATATAACCCACCGGGAAATAGGGATAAACACTAATGCGGCGTGCACGCTTAGAGCGATTAGTGATTTTTACATCCCAGAGTTCAACTACATCTGCCACAGGCAGTGACAAACCGAGTTCAACTTCAACACCCAACGCTTGCACAGTCCAGCGCAAATCACTTTTACCCACTGAAAATACAAAATTTTCGTAAGGTGCGCGCACCGGTTCATAAGGCGCAGAAAAAATCTCACCGGTCTCTTCATCTTTGATATAAAAAAAACGGCCGGGGTGATGGGCGTAATAGGGTTGCTCTGGCTGCATAAATGTTTTTGCTTCCAGATTTGGTGCGTAGGCATATTTCGCGGGCTCTGGCTGCATAAATTGGGCAACCGCATAACCGCGACAGGTAACCTGAATCATCATGCGCTGATTCCACAAAAAACCGGCAGCGCGTGGCAGCGAGGTGGGGGAATACAATTCATAGCGCTGCCCCTGCTGGGCGGGCTGCAATAATGGTTTGGACATAACACACTCCGGCAAAATAACGGACAAAAAAGCGGGCAAAAAAAATGCCGCAATCCGGTACTAAACCAGTGCGGCACAAGGGAGAATAATCAGGGAGTCGGCACTTCGCGGTTTTTCAAATCGGACTGAATTTGCGCGAGCATGGCGTTGGTTAAAGGATAAAAACTAATAACCGCTACCGCGATCAATGCAATTACACCGGGGATAACTGTTTGCAATAATGCAATACCGGTTTGCGAAGCGTCAGACTGCGCTTCTTTAGCAACATAGCCTATGCCCGCCAACACCCACAACATTACCGCCGAGCCCAATGCACCACCCAATTTTTGTGCAAAAGTGGCAGCAGAAAATGTCATGCCTGTTGCGCGGCGCCCGGTTTTCCATTCGGTGTAATCTGCAGAATCCGCGTACATTGACCAAGCTAGCGGCGACTTGGGGCCAAGCGCCAAACTGATCAAAATATTCAGCACAAAAATAACCGACACATACTCTGCCGGAACAAAATACATAGCGATCGAAAGCACGCCCACAATCGCCATCAGTAGCATTAATAATTTGGTTTTATCAACGTATTTAGTGAGCAGCGGGGTGATGGCAGCGCCCACACCAAGCGCCAAACCTTGTACAAATAAATAATCAGAAATTAATTCCGGGCGCAGCAAATAATATTTGAGATAGTAGTAACTCGATCCGCCGCGCAGGGTGATAGTCATCATAATCACAATGGCTAACCCGATTAAAATCAACCAGGGGCGATTATCGAGCAGATCTTTAATGTCACCCCAAGGTGAGGTTTTTTGTTGCGGCGGTGGCGCAATGCGCTCGCGGGTGGAAAAAAAAGTAATTGCAAATGCGGTACCCGCAATCAGGCCATAGAGCGCCATGGTGAGCTGCCACCCTAAAGATTCATCGCCCGCCCCCAAATAATCCACCAGCGGTAAGGTAAATTTATTCACCAATGTTGTGCCCGCAAACGCGGCGATAAAACGAAAACTGATCAGGGTATTGCGCTCTTGTGGATGCGCTGTCATCACTCCTGAAAGCGATGAGTAGGGTGTGCTCAAAATGGTGTAACACAACATCATCAACGAGTAAGTGATGTAGGCATAAATAATTTTCCCACTATCACTTAATTCCGGCGTACTAAAAGTGATGACCGCAGCGCCCGCCATGGGTGCACCGGCAAAAATTAAATAGGGGCGAAATTTTCCCCAACGGGTTTTGGTGCGATCCGCCACCGCGCCCATAATCGGATCGGTAATCGCATCGATAATTTTGGTCACTAAAAACATGGTGCCAGCCGCCGCGGCGGGAATGCCAAATACATCGGTGTAGAACACGGCTAAAAACGAGGCGATACTGGCCCAATACAAATTAAAACCCAAATCGCCCAGCGCAAAGCCCATTTTTTCGCGCAGCGAAAGCCGCGCCAAGCGATCATTTGTTGAAGTAGTCATAGACTGTCCCGGTTTTGATTATTGTTGAAAATTAGGCTTGGCGATTAGTAGAGTCGCGCTGTTTGATGGCGTAACCCATATCGATTTGTTTGTGCTCCGACGGCTGCTTGTTGAGTGATTGAATAATCAATTCGGCAGCCTTAATACCCATTTCGTAACGGCCCACCGCCACACTGGTGAGCGAGGGGTTAACGTAAGCCGCGGCTTCAATATCGTTAAAGCCACAAATCGCCAATTGTTTGGGCACCGCAATATTCATGCGCTGGGCCTCAAATAATGCCCCCAGTGCCAAATCATCGTTCGCGCAAAACACGGCATCAATACGGCCTTCGTTGGCTGCCATCAAACTCTTGAACAAGGCGCCACCCAAGGCGATGGAGGAGGGTTCGGGCGAGGTAGCGATCAGGCTGGCCTCAAATAGATCCTGCTGGCTAAGCGCCTGGGTGTAACCGCGAATACGCTGCTGCACCCGTGAATCCATACGCGCACCAATAAAACCAATGCGCTTGCAGCCTTTGGCCAGCAAATGTGCGACCACATCAGTACCCGCCAAGAAGTGGGAAAAACCGATATTCATATCTATGGGGTTAGGTAACAGCTCCATGATTTGCACCAGCGGGATACGCGATTTACGCAGCAACTGGTCGCAGGCGGGCGTTTGGTCGCCACCGGTAATGATGAGCCCTTCGGGAGATTGGCTGAGCAGAGTGCGCACCATTTTTTCTTCTTCGAGGGGCGAGTAATGGGTGTCGACCAACAAGACCTTATAACCCGCCGCCCCCATCACCTTATAAATACCGCGCAATACATCAGTAAAGACCACGTTGCTGAGCGAGGGAATGGCGACGCCAATCACGCCCGAGCGCGAAGAGGCAAGCGAGCTGGCATGCTGATTGGGGATATAACCCAGCTCATCGATAGCCTTCTGCACCTTGAGCCGGGCGGACTCAGACACTTTATCCGGCTGATTGATAACCCGTGACACAGTGATGGGGCTGACCGCTGCAGCAAGCGCCACATCGACCAGAGTAATTTTGCCGTCAGAACCGCCTTTTCTCGATTTTTTCATGGTTTTTAGTGCTTTTTGGCAGGATGTAGTGGTTGGTTATTGATTATTTTTTTATACCCTACCACGATCAAAATGATTGCGCTATCATTCGATGGCTAATTAGGCGCCAAGCCGCTAGTATCCCAGCCTTATCAACACCCATCCCAGGAAGATCGCGATGCAATCTCACCGCCAAGCGCAACCCAGCAACCCTGACGCCCAGACCTGCCTGATTATTGTGATGGGTGTTTCTGGCAGTGGTAAATCCACCCTCGCCCAAGCGCTGGCAGCTCACTATGGCTACGCGTATTTGGACGGTGACGACTTTCACAGCCAGGAGGCGCGCGACCGCATGGCCCAGGGCTTACCGCTGGACGATGCGATGCGCCTACCCTGGGTAATGCGCATGCGCGATTACTTTAGCGCCGCCGCCAACGAAGGCAAACATGCCACCCTCGCCTTCTCCGGCTTAAAACGCGCGCATCGCAAGGAATTACGCAACGCGGGCCGCAAAACCCTGTTTTTGTTTCTGCACAGCGATATCAGTACCATCCAGCAGCGGGTTGATAATCGCGCCGGGCACTTTATGGCACCGAGCCTGGTCAGCAGCCAATTCGATAGCCTGGAGCGCCCGGTTGATGAAACAGATGTGGTGGATATTGATGTGCGTGCGCCGTTCAATGAAGTACTGCAGCAGGCCATTGCGATTATTGATCAGCAGCTGCTCGGTGCAACGCAAATCCAGCACGCCTGAAATCGCAAATGACTGCTTGCATTCGCGAGCACGCGGTAGAGAATAGGAACTTCAGCACCTTGTCTTAATCAAAGTTCTTGATTGATACAACAATCCCGTTCACTTAGATGGAGCAACCTATGCCAGCCGTAAAAATACCTTCAATCAGCGCCCTGCTTGTTATTGCCCTGTTGCTCTCTGCTTGCGCGGGCAAAACCCAGTATCGCACTGCATGCGCCAGCGAGGTGGATGCGGCCTGGAGTGAACTGTCGATCGCCAAAGCAGAAGGTTTTAGTGGCACGGTCAGCTACGGCAAAGCCTTAGGGTTAATTACCAGTGCACGCACCATGCAAACCGTGGAAAATTTTGACAACTGCTATCGCCACGCCAAAGACGCACGTTTTTATATTCGCGAATCGCGCAAGGGCCAATAAAGCCCTTGCCCGAAACATCGGCGCGCATTAACTATTCTGTAGGCAAATTTAATGCGCGACGAATTTTTTCCCAACTTACATATTTAAAGTTTTGCGGTGCTTCCGGCATCACCTTGTGGCCGTCTTGCACTACCAACATACCCTCTGGAAATGCAGCGCCAAAATCAATACTGCTCACTTCCAAGCCATCGGTTTCAGAAACACCATCAATATTTTTAGTGGCATCCAGTGCGATGCGCACAATGCCGCGCAACGCGTAAGGTGCGGCTGCATCCAAAATCACAAAACTGTTATTGCCCTGACTGGAGATCACCAAATAGGATTGGCTTTTGCCCTGATAAACACCGACACCTTCAATATCCGCGACCAGAATTTCACCGGCACCAAGCACTTTCTCCAAACGAGTTCCGCTGTCGGGTTCAGCACCAATAGTCCAGAGCGCAACGTCCTCCTCACCTACAAATAAACGTTGGTTTTTATCGTCGGCGACACAGCCCTCAGGTTGGCTCTCTACAGAAAAACGGCGCTTGACTTGCCCCTGCCACTGCACAACATTTTTATCTGCAGCACTCACTGCGGCGCTCAAATGAATTTGCTGAAACTCACCACTTTTATCGTTGGGAATCGCATAGAGTGCACCTTCAGCTTGCGCTGCACTGGCAGGCGCTTGATACATACAAAAACCATAGATTTCTTTCATGTCGGTCGCAACACTGCCAGAAAAGGCTAATTTACCGCTGCGAGGATCAATAGTGTAAATGGACAAACTATTATCATCACGGTTAGTTGCCACCGCCAGATCAACTACTTTTTTGCCTAGGCGCACACCGTAACGCACATCGACGTTATTGAGTTTGCCCGTATTAAAATGCTGCACCTCACGGCCCTGCAAGTCGTAAACAAATAAACCCTGTTGTTTATTGGTGCCGAGTATCAAACTTTTTTGCGGACGCTTTTTATTGACCCAAATCGCAGGGTCATCTGCCGCATCGCCAAAACGCAGCATCGACTCGGTTTGCACATCAGCAGTAACGGTCACAATCGGATGTGCGGGTGATTGTTGAGCTGTCGGATTCCACGGCAATTGCAGCAAATGATTACCGGTTTTTTCATCGTTTACGATTAACGCCAGGCTTTTTTGCTCAGCCACATACGCAGCCTTCACCACTTCCGGCTCATCGGTTTGCGGTAAGTCGATTAGTTGCTGCTGCGTAAATTTACCCTGTTGCACGGAATAAACCGCGAGCTGTTTTTCCTCAGCAATCGCTGCGACTAAACCTTGTGGCATAACCGTCAGCGATTCCACACTGCCCGGCAATTTTCCAAACGGCTGCTGCATATCCACCGCAATACGACCGGGCGATGACTCCTCACTCGCGCCCTGCGCCCAAATACCCACGCCTTCTTCGGCGATAAATAATAAATCCTGTGCATCATCTACGGCGCAGGCTTTGCTATTCGGCGCAATCGGTACACGGCGCAACAGTTTTGCATCCGGCTTCCCATTGGCATCAATAACTAACCAATGCTCGGCAGTGCCGCGCTCATCCAATAAATACAGCGACAAATTATCGCCCACCGCGCGACTCAAACAAATATTTTCAATTTTAAACGCGGGGGTCGGCACGCGCAGCAATTCACTCAGCTCACCTGTCACAGGGTTTAATGCAACCAAACCCGGCTGTTGTTCCGGTAAAAATACGGTAGCGGCGATAAGACCAGGTATGGATTTGCCTTGCGCTTGCACAGTCACCGGGTAGCGCCAATCCAATAACTCAGCGGCTTGATCTAACTGCGCTAATGATTCACCACTTGCCGCACGCCAATGAATTTGGTTGTTATCACCCAGAGTTAAATACGTAGCTTGCTGATTTTTTTGCAGCGGGAGCGGCGCAACCAGGTCTGCATTCAACTTGGCAGTAAGCAATTTATTGCCTGGTGAAATCGCCATCACAGAGAATGAACAAACCCCAAGAACAACCGCCAGGATTTGCGGAAAATATTTTTTATTCATAGCTTTACTCTCAAATTAAAAGTGACAGCTGTGATTATTATAAAAAATCGATTAATCACAACCATCACACAAATTACAGCAGCAAACTTAATTCATTATTAAAATTGCATAAAGGTAATGCCCAACTTATAAGTTGCACCGTAGCGCTCATACTGGGCATTGTAATTATGCTTGTTCACGTAGGTGTAATAGACCTCATCGGTTAAATTCAGCGCTTCAAAATGCAGCTTAATGGTTTCAGTCAAGTAATAACGCAGGGAGAAATCCAGCTGGACTTGATCATCCACATAGGCATCGTAATTTGCTTCCATGGGATCAAGCACTTCCAACAAATAATTGGATTTGTAATTGGCCGATAAACGCATGCTGATCAAATCAGATTCATAACCCACCATCAGGTTAGCCGAGGTATCCGACTGACTGGGCATGGGGATATCGCGTGCAATAAATTCACCGTCGTCATAACCACCAATTTCTGCAGTGGAGTCCACAAAGGTAGCGTTACCGCCAATCAATAAACCATCCCAAGGCGCCGGCAATTGCGTGAATTGTTTGGATGCCGCCAATTCAATGCCCATTAATTCTGCTGAATCACCATTGACATAAGTGAAAGCCTTATCAAATTCTTCATAACCGGCGGTGCCGCCCAAATCCGTTTGATAGGCAAAATTTTCTATATCTTTATAAAACACAAATGCAGAGAGCACGCTCGCCATGCCCGGGTAATGTTCAATGCCCAAATCAATATTGCTGGACTCAAGCGATTTTAATGCCGGGTTACCAAATTCTGCTTCAACATCACCGTCGTCCTCTTCGATTAACTGACCGGGTGATAACTGTGCAAAACCGGGGCGCACCACGGAATTAGTCCAGGCCGCACGCACTTGGGTTTTATCATCGATACTGTAGCGAATATGCAGCGCCGGTAAGAAGTAATCATCAGAGTTACTAAAGTTTTGCGTGGTTATTGCCTCATCTTCGCTGTTATACGAAAAGCCTTCTGCAGTGAAGTCTGTATTTTCATAACGCACACCGGTGAGTATGCGCCAGTTATCAATATCAATTCGCCCCATTAAATAGGCTGCAGAGGTATCTTCGGTAATCTCGTAATCACCAATACTGGATTCAGCGGTATCCTCTTCCAGCTCACCTATAGCTGCCTTTATCGCACGGGCATTGATTTGATTACCAAACTGACCCAGTTTGTAATCCACGGCCTCGCCGGAAAATGCGCTCAGGGAGGTATCACCCACAAAATCTTCCGACGTCCAGACAGCCAAATCGTTATCCTTGCTGCGCGCCTGATGTTTTGCCCCAAATTTTAGTTGCGCAGCATTGCTACCCAATTCCAATTCGCGGGTGAAATCCATATTTACCGCCGTACTTTCGTCGTTGGTATTAGTGCTGCCTAACTCGACTTCATCCAATTTATAACTGGCACTTTGATAAAATTCGGAGGGCGCGGTCAAACTGATTTTTTTGCTATTGTTAAAGGAGAGATCAAATGTCTCATCGGCAATCACGTCATCGTCAATTTTAAATACGGCGCCCGCGATATTCTGCGGCTCGTCTTCGCTGGATTTGCTGTAAGCAACGCGATAATCCACCGTCCAATTATCCAGACGGGTCTGACCACCCAATGACGTAGAAAGAATTTTTTGCGTTTCAGTGCGATCTTTTAATTCACGTTGGACTTCTGCAGCGCGTGTTTGACCGGCAACAACCTCCTCTTCAAATTCAATAACGTTCGCTAAACGAATTTCCGCATCCGTGTATTCGCTATACAAATTACGCCAAAACAAATCGGTATTTTCGCTAGGTTTGTAATCAAGATTCAAAGTCAAACCAGAGCGCTCACGGGTAATACGATAATCGCGCTGCTCCATTTCCTCCAGGCGCGCCGCATCCTCATCAAAATTCCATGCACCGCCGGTTTCGACGTTATCTGAACCGAATTCGCGCTTAAAAGAACTCACACCAAACGCAACACCTACATTATTGTCGTCATTACCGATACTGAATTGGTTACTCGCTGTGGCAGCAACTTTTGGGCTGTATTCCTCGGTGTTTTCATCAAAGCTACCTTCGGCGGTTAATTGATAGAAAAAACCATCGCGATCAAATGCCGACAAACTCTGTACATCAATAGTGCCGCCGAGAGAGTTGGCATCCATATCCGGCGTCAAACTTTTTGTCACCGTCAGGTTTTCTAATAAGTCAGAAGGAATTACATCCAACGCCACCGCGCGACGATCGGCATCCGGCCCCGGCACACCAACGCCATTAATTGTCACCGCGTTGTAATCCGGGCTCATACCGCGTACACGTACGTAACGGCCCTCACCTTGATCACGCTCAATCGACAAACCCGGTAAACGTTGCAGCGACTCGGATACATTGGTATCCGGAAATTGGCCAATCGCATCTGCCGACACCGAGGTAATAATATTGTCGGCGCTACGCTGTTTATTCAGCGCCTTATTAATGCCCGCCGCCTGACCAATAACAATGACGTTTTCAACCAAACCGGACACACCCTGCAACTGAAAACTGGCGCGCGTGGTTTTTAAATCTTCAACCACAATGGTGCGCGAAATATTATCCGCACCGATATAACTCGTCTCCAAGGTGTATTGACCGGGCTTTACATCCAAAAATACAAAACGGCCATCGCGCTGGCTTACCGCTTCGCGTTTTAATTCTTTAATGCGTACCTTGGCGCCCTGCAGGGCAATGCCTTTGTCAGTCGCTTTAATTTCACCTTCAATGCGCCCGTCGGCTGCAGCCTGAGCAGCAACACCGGCAACAACTAATGCCAGACAGGTTTTAGCAAATAGATTAGGTAATACGTTTTTCACAATGAGTCCCCAAGCGAGTGATTGATTTCAACAGCGCCAAACTAGGGTTGCTCTGTGACACTTCTGTTACCTGTAGCGCTTGCCCAGCAAAAATCACCTGAGCTGATTTGCCTCCCTTTATCACTCATCTCACTAAAAAAATATAACGAAAGAATCGCCCCGAGCAGTCACAAAAATGTCACAACAATTTGTTAAGGGTGTCAGCCATTATTCATATTTCACTGCTGTGGATTCACGCTCTATGCTCGCACTACACAAATGGAAACTGCTTTTTCTCGCACTGGCGGCCAATCTGGCTTTAGTTGGCAGCCTTGCCAGTGGCGATATAAAAACCACTAGCGAATGGAATTGGCTAGACATAGTTGGCGAGGGCGGCTTGGCGTTGCTGGCATTAATTTGGTTGTTATTGATTTTGCACAGTCGCCCCGCTGGGCGCGTGACACAATTTCTCAGCTTGGGGCTGAGTGCGGTATTTATTGCTGGCTTTCAGGATTGGCTGGACGAATTCATTTATTTTCCCGAAGGGGCACTCTGGGATCACTGGATTGAATCGGGCTTTATGCCGATAGGGTTAATTTTATTAACCTTGGGTATTTATCACTGGCACAAAGAACAGCTATTAATTACTGAACAATTGCGTAAACGCGAGCGGCTTTTTCGTGAGCACCGCGGGCTTGACTTCACCACCAGTTTAAGCGGCGCACATTATTTACGCGTGCAATTACAGCACGAATTGGCACAGGGTAATCAGGAAAATCCGCTGGCGTTAGTGCTGATTGATATTGATAATTTTGCGCAGATTAATCGCCGCTATGGTAATCGTGAAGGTGACAATCTATTACATTCGTTGAGCGAGTTATTGCTGCTCAATATTCGCCGCAATGATTTACTCTGCCGTTATGCAGGCGATCGCTTTGCGCTGTTGCTACCGAACACGGGCAAACTCATGGCCAATACTATTGCGGCGGAAATATCCCAGGCCGTGCGCCATTTTGCATTTAAACCCCAACAGCAGCAGGATAGTATTTTTCATTCCGTGAGCATTGGTATCGCCTTCAGCTGCGGGCAAACGGCAGAAGCAGATACACCCGACAGTTTAATCGCCCGCGCCACCCAGGCATTACTCCATGCCAAGGAACAGCGCGACTCGCAACAATTGCGCGCAGCTTGATATGAGCGAGTCTGTAGAATTTCCGCTGTGCCCTGTGCCGCCGGTTTACTACGAGCGGGACAGCGCTATAGTGCACTCCCACTTTTGGCCAGCAGAATTAATCGACCTAGCACAGACAAGGGCAATTCCAGAGCACAAGCTGCTGCGCCACACCGGTATTTTTTGCGAAGACATTCATCGCCCGGATCACCGCATCTGCCCCGAACAACTGCTGCAATTAATCCAAAACATCACCAAAAATACTTCCGCTGACGACCTCAGCTTTTTAGTGGGGCACCAATTGTTACCGGGCAAGATTGCGGTTATTAGCGATCAATTAATGTCTTCAACCAATCTCGATGAATTGATTGATGCCCTAGTAGAACACCAAGCGTTTTTAAGCCCACTGATTAATATTCGCTGCTGCTATGAAGGTGATGCGCTAGTGCTCTATTGGCAAGATGCCTGTGGCGTGGAGGATTCATTTATTTTTTTAGTAGAAGCGTTAACTACTGCTATCAGCAGCCTTGCGCGCTGGCTTTCCAACAGCCGCCTGCCTTGGCAATTTTATTTTTCCCATAAGGCACCGACCTATATCGAACAGTATGAAGTACATCTCGGTGGGAATATTCACTTTGATTGCCAGCGCAATGCCATGGCTATCCACCGCGAATATTGTTATCAACCCTGGGTAAAAAATACAAATACGTCAGCAGAAAATTTTATAGGCACTTCAAGCAACATGATGAATGTTCCCACGAAAGGCTTTCTTGCCGCCGTCTATGATTACCTGAATAGCAATATCGCCACTGATCCGAATTTAGAACAAACCGCTGCCGACTTCGGCATGAGCAGCGCGAGCTTTAAACGCAAACTCAAAAAACATCGCAGCCACTTTCAGGCCATTTACGATCAGGTACGCAAAGACCTAGCCGTTTATTGGATTAATCAGGAAGGCTGGAGCAGCGAGCAAGTCGCAAAAAAATTACATTTCCACGATGTCGCGAATTTACGGCGCGCGTTTAAAAAATGGACGGGGCTGACACTGCTGGCGGCGCGCAGTTAGCAGGAAAGGAAATATTTACTGTCGATCAGCCGGATGATTAACGCCATCATTCACTGGCACATTGGGAATAAGAAAAGGATTCACTCCCTCTAAACATCCCACGTTGTAACCATAAAGTTCTGGATTGGAGCGGCGCTGGTGGTGGGTGTAAATACCACATACCGAACAAAAATAATGCTTTGCTTGATGCGTATTAAATTGATAAAACCGAAGCAGCGCCTCCCCTTTTACCACCCGAATTCCTGACAACAATGCAGACGCAACTACAGCACCTTTCCTGCGGCAGATAGAACAATCACACCGACGCGGATCAACAATGCCATCTGGCAAATCAATCTCCAACTCCACTGCCCCACAATGACAAGTGGCTTTGTGTTTTGGCTGGATATCAGTATTACCCACACGCTTGATCATAGAAATATTCCTTAAGTTTTTCCTTCAAACCAGTTATCCATTTTTTCTGCAACGATAAAACAGTAATCTCCTAAATCATTTGCATAATTGTTAAGAATAGATTCAATCTTACCAGTTTCAATATCTGCTTTTAATTTCAACAACCCCGATTGCAGCTCTGCATCCGAACATAAGTTACGGAATGAGGAAATTCCAGACCTGACAGATTGGGATAAATAGATCTCAGGCTGATATTTTCCGCTGTAGAGAAAAAGATCCTTAATTGTAGGTGACACTGAAAATCTCTCAATCTCAACTACTCTAAGCTTCGCCACATGTAGCGCACACTGAATATTATCCAACAACGGCATTTGCTCAACAGAACGAGCAAGCATGTTAGGAAAATAATGATTTAACCAGTAACGGTTCATTTGCTCTGGCAAAGAGGTAAAAATAACAAACTTGCCAGAAGGTTGCAGCAGCCTTGCCACCTCGGCAAAAGCTCGCCCTAAATCAGCAAAATGGTGAATCGCCAATGAGCACAGAGCCGCATGAAAAGCATTTGAGCTATAGGATGTTTGTTCAACATCAAAAATGCTCCACTGAACGAGTGAACTTTTAGCTTTCGCCTGTGTAATCATCAACTCCGATTGATCAAACGCACACCACTCTCCACCAAGGCGCGCAAGCTCAACCGTATAGTTTCCCGTGCCGCAACCTATATCAATATATAAACCATCTTTCCTCACTGATAGCAGACGCGCCATAGCACTTAAAATTTCAGGATCAGCACATCTTGTTGTGTCATATCCATTTCCAATTTGGTTGTATATCGCAGTCATAACCTCATCCACAGGAAAGTTATTATTTAGCACAAGGTCGATGGCAAAAATCACGTTATTTTAAGGTCGTGACAATTCAACCAAATCGTTAGTAAGACTATAAAAATCCTTCCCCATTTTTCCCACACTATTTAATTGTGCTTGATTGATAAAACCATCCAGCCAAACAGCATCATCCACAAAAATAGTTTTTACATCCAAGAGCGCAGCGCTGCCGCCCACGGGGAGGCTGCTGAAACGCACTACTTCGCGCAGTGTGCATTCGTAGCGGACTAAGGTGCCGCGTACCGAGGGAGGTTTAACACTGTGACTTGTGCATTGCTCAAGTTGGGCGAAATCGAATTCGCTTTGTTCAGCGGGAAGTGAGGCGCAGGTCTGGTTCATTTTTTCCAGTAATCGTGCGTTAACAATATGTACCACGCATTCTTTGGTATCGAGCAAATTGACCAGCGTATCTTTATCGCCACCCTCGCGCGGGTTAACTTGGGAATACCAGAGGATTGGCGGGTTGCAGCTGGCCACATTGAAAAAGGAATATGGCGCTATATTGGCCACGCCAATTTTTGACAGGGTACTGATCCACGCAATTGGGCGCGGCGTGACACCACCTACGAGCAGACGATAAATTTCTTGCGGGTTTAGCTGGGCCGTATCGAACAACATAATAAAAGTCCGGAAAAGTGTATTGCTGAATTTTCAGCGATACTAACAAAAAAGGAGCCTTGCGGCTCCTTGATTGCGGATCATGTAATTTAGTTTTTCCCGTCTTTCGGCAGCGAGTTGAGCGATACGATACGGGTTTTGCTGATTTTGTGGCGATAGATTTCGCGCAGGTATTTGATTGCTTTTTTCACGCTGTCGCGCGAGAGGCGAATATCGTTGATCGAGCAGAATTTTTCCGAGTCGTTGATTAACTCGCGGTATTTTTTCTCGTACATAGGTTTGATGGCGTACCAATTAGTATCGAGAATTTTTGCCGGGTTTTCGTATTCGTTAAGCATTTTATCTACGAGTGCCTCATCGAACTCCTCAGCGCGGATAAAGTCGAGCATGGCGCTATCCAGCTGTTCATCAAAACGGTAGGAGTCTTTGGCGAAGCAACGTTTGATAAAGGCGACAATTAAGGTGAGAAAGTCATCGCTCAAGCAGGGGCTTTTTACAATAAGCGTGGTTAAGGAAATATTCGCCGAGGCGCCAATCACCAAGGCATAGCGTTTTAATGTGGTATTGGGGAAGAGTGCGTTCAAATGGGATTTGAGTTTATTCAAATCCATGTAGCTGAGTTTGTAATCTTTTGGCAGGGAAATAATGGATACCACTGACGAGCAATTCTTGAAGAAGTGCAGGTCTTTTAAGGCGTTGGCGTCGTAACCTTTTTGCAGGTAGTTCGCCAGCGCCTCGCGGTAGCGTGCTGATTCAATCGGCAGCAAACTGATGCCTTCAATCGCCTGGGTCACTTTATTAAAGTGCGGCAAATCGATGGAGCGATAGAACAAATCATCGATGTTTAATTCGCCGATTTTTTTGGTATCTATGCCGCGCAGTTTATCTACACCCTGCGGAATACTGGCGGGAATAACGGATTCCGCGTAAGCAACCGCGACGGGGCCAGCGAGGCTCATAAATAAATCGTTCGCGTCGAGGCGAATGGTTTCGCCAATATCGATACCCGCGCGGCGGAAATAATTTTCGTCGTAATCAGTAGTCACTGCTTGTGCGGTGAGGATGTTAAAAATTTGCTGGGAGATATATTGGTTAGCGTATTTCTCCATGGCGTTAACATCAATGTGCTGGATCGCGCCTTCATCGGTTTCTTCGGCGTAGCGCATAATGTCGTTGGAGATCAGCATCATCGCGTTCCAGGGGCGAATGCGATGCATCACACTGGCTTCACTGCTGTCTTCGTTATCGAAGTTGTAGGAGAAATCCCACTCTTCCGATAAATATTTACACAGCAACCGCCCGGCGTTGATATGCAGCGCTTCCGACATTTCCACGCCGTGGTCGGAAATATTGGGCAGGATACAAATACCGCTGGTAAAAATCGGCTCAAACACAAACGAGTGGCCGCGATTACTGCTGTCCTCGGACTGGGCGCGCACATCAAATGTTTTGCTCATATAAGCGTACTGCTGAGCCAAACCAAATTCACTGGCCATACCTGAACCGGTGCCGCCGCCGGCGCTGAAAATGTAAAAATACAAGCGCGATTGGTTGGCTTTTATGCCGCAGGAATCGATGAGGTAAGAGTGCACAAATTTCCAATCGGGATTGGAAAAGCGTTGGGTATCTTTATTGAGAATAATTTTGGCGAGGTACTGACCAAGAATGGGCGCGTTGCCTGAACCGCCCGCATGGACTTCCGACAAGTCCATGATTTTCATTTTGGTGTAATCCTTGAGGAAACCGGCGCGCTCACCTTTATGGGAGAAACGGATGCGGCCTTCAATATCTTTATCTAAATCGCCAAGCATCACCAAGGGTTCGATTAAAAATACCGGCTTGAGTTGATGCGAGCCTTTTAAATGCAAGCTGCGTTTGATCCAGCGCATGGGCATGTGATCCGGCTCGCGCACTTCTTTTTCTTCGCTCAGAAATTCATTCAGATAAAAGTTGCGCGCGTTATAAACCAAGCTCGCCACATCTAACGCGATATTGGAACCGCAACGCCCCAAACCAATGAGGCAGACCGAGGGAAATTGCGGCTGCTTTTGGTTGTCGGCATCCTGTTGGTTTGCAAGGTGGGGGTAAACGCTATCGCGCAGGGTATCGAGGTTATGCAGAATTTTATTTAAATCCCGCTCGGTGAAGTACATGTAGCCATTGCCGTTAGCATTGGTGAGTGGACGACTGATAACCTCTACTTCCACCTCGGGACTGGCAGTGATTACGTCGTCCAGTTCGGTGGATTCAGTGGTGCGGGAGGTCTTTTTGGTGGCCATCGATAGGGTTCCTTTTACATGCGACAAGGTTACGAGCGACTAAGTTAAGAGCGAAGGAGAGCGATATTTTTATAGCTATTCAATGGCCGATATTAGCCAAAGTACCAAACACTCTTAACGCTAGTCGCGACTGGCGATAAATACAAATCGCCAACCCTGTCACAGTAAAAAAAACACCTGATTGTTAAAGATCGCCCGCAGGTTCGAGCAAGTTGATAACCGGCTGGCTCACGCGCCGATTCAACGCCGCGAGCACCGCGCCATCGCGGGCGTAAATATCTGGCTTAAATGCCACTTTGGTGTCGCTCACGGCATCCACCGTCCAATAAGCAAGCATGATGGGCACCCGCTTGGCGAGCGTCACATTACGGGTTTTGCCAGTCGCCAGGGTTTTGTTGATGGCCGCACCGTCCCAATTGGGGGTTTCCTCCAGCAGCAACTCCACCAGTTCCAATGTGCGCTCCACACGGATACAGCCCGAGCTAAACGCGCGCTGGCTTTTATTAAACAGGCGCTGGTGCGGCGTGTCGTGCAGGTACACCGCGTAAGGGTTGGGGAAACGAATCACCGCCTTGCCCAACGCCGCATCGTCGCCCGCATCCTGGCGCAGGGTGACATTGCCGGGGCGATACCAGTCGATGGTCGCCGGATCCAATTGCTGGCCGTTGCTGTCGAGTACGCGGATCTTATGCTCGCGCAGGTAACTTAAGTCCTTGCGCAACTTGGGCAATATATCCTTGCGCAAAATGGTAGGTGGCACTGTCCAGGTGGGGTTGAGGGTGATGTAGTTGACCTCGGACTTGAACACCGGCGTAGTGCGGTAGGACATGCCCACCTGCACCCGGGACTTCCACAGTTCTTTGCCACCCTTGAAATAGGTGATTTTGAAACCGGCGATATCCACCAACAACAGCTCGTCGGGAATGTTGTGCAGCAACCAACGCGCGCGATCCAGATTGACCCGGATTTGATCCACCCGCGCCTGAGCAGAAATATTCAGCGCCGCCCGAGTCGCCGGGCCTATGGCACCATCGTCCTCCAGATATTGATCGCGCTGGAATTGTTTGACCGCCGCCACCAGGTATTCATCAAAGACCTCATCATTATTAACTGCCGCAGCGCTACTACTGGCAGAACTGTCACTTGATGGGTTCGGCTGTGTGCTGCCTTCGCTGCTATCCGACTCTTCAAGCTGGGCACCCAGCTCGCCAGTGATGGCAGGATCCAGTACTGCGTAGTTGTTCGCCTCGCTTGCACCTGCCGAGCTAGTGCTCTTGGTTTGTGCCACCTTGGCATTCGCGGCAAGGCACGCCGCCACTGCCTGCACCTGCTCTTCGTCGCCCGGGTGTTGATACTCACCGGTTACACGCAGGCGATCACGCAAGAGCGCAACTTGAGGGTCGATCATGCAGGGTTTTAGCGTGGGGCCCGCGGGCAGTGAGAACCATCCCCCCTGAGCGGCAAGCTCGCGGTAGCGGCTCAACCCGGCCTGCAAGCTGGTATAGACGGGGTGTTGGGGGCGCGTTTGGGCAAACACATCCTCTATCCGGCGAGATTCAACGCCCTCACTCATCAACCCCGCCACCACGGCAGGCGATAATTCGTGCAGCTCGAAATTCCACTGGGGGTCCAGGCCGGCGGGATCGACCTTGCCGTTAAATAAATGATAGAGCGCGCGTAAATAAGCATTAGTAGCCAGCAGTTCCCACTCCACCAACTCACTGGCGATTGGCCGCTGACCGGTTTTTAACAAGCTGTGCATTTGGCGCAGAAAGCTGATGGAGTAATCCTCGGGGTCGAGGCCATCGGCGTGCAGCCCCTCCAGCGCTGAGATCAACTCCTGTAGACGGTTCAGATCAGACCAGGCCGGTTGAAAGCCACGCTGCTGATAAAAGCTGCTTACCGCCTGCGCCACCGGGCTGACCGTAGGCAAAGAGGAAGGGTCACCTGCTGGCGCCTGCAATGCCTGCACCCGGGCCTCCAACTCCGCAACTAACAAGGTGTTAGCCGCACCACGCAAATTCGTACCAGAATCCCTGGCCGCTTGCGCGGGTAATTCAAGGCTTAGTATTAAGCCCAAGGTTAGCAACAACAACCGCATAAACGAGCGCTCCTGCACGCTTAAAAAACAACGATGTATTTCCCAAAATGACTAAAAAAGGTCTAGAGACGGCATATTTTTTGATCAATTATTATTTGCCGCCTCAGGTTCATGATGCTAGCATTCAACAGCTTAACCCTGCTGCAAGGGTAAAAACATAATCTCACCTAGCAAGGCCGCTACAACTTCAATGACCCAGTGTGTCCGGGGATGTCCATGTTGTATTCACTATTGAAGGCCTTGTTTGTCTCGGCCGGTTTAACATTTTTGTGCTCTTCCGGCACCTTCGCCGCTCAGGATCGCCCCCTTACACTCCCCAAGCACACAGCTAACAACCCCTTTACGCACCCGGCCTTCGGCAAGGATCAATCCTTCCTGAACTTGCTGGATCGCCTTACCCGCGCGGCGCCGGGAGCCAATCCGCAAGTGATCAACATGGCGCTCACCGCGCTCGATTGCGCCCTGAAAAACGGCATGGAACCGGCGCGCAACCTGACCATGATCGACTATTCACTGGTCTCCACCCAAAAACGCCTGTGGGTATTTGATTTGGTGAGCGGCAAGCTGTTGTTCCACGAATTGGTCGCCCACGGCAAAAATACCGGTGAACACGTTGCCCGCCACTTTTCCAATACCTATGGCAGCCTGCAAACCAGCCTTGGCCTGTTCCGCACCAAGGAAACCTACATGGGCGCCAATGGATATTCCCTGCGCATGGAAGGTCTGGAAGAAGGGTTCAACGACAAAGCCATGGAGCGCGCCATTGTATTCCACGGTGCTCCCTATGTGGACTTAAAACTGGCTAAAAAACTCGGCCACCTGGGGCGGAGTTATGGCTGCCCGGCAGTGCGTAATGGCATCGCCCGTAAAGTGATAGACACCATTAAAGGCGACCAATTCCTGTTTTCCTACTATCCTGATAAACACTGGCTAGCGTCGTCCAAGTTTTTGAACTGCAACCGTCGCGAGCAGTTGGCCCAGCAAAACCTGCGTTAATCCCCCGCCTACCCGACAAGGCTGGTTTGCGCAGGATGATGCAAGCGCCAGTCTTAGTCTGTTAAGACATGTTAATCAAACCTTCATTAATCAGATTAATTTATCAAGCTGTGTAAAACCTGTCGCTGATCGGCGATGGAGCAGCTATATAGCCACTGTAATTACAAAACATAACAACGACCTGCAATCCCAAGGGAAAACACTTCATGAAAAACACACCACTAACACGCGCTATTGCACCTGTTTTATTCGCTTTTGCCGCCTGCTCTATCAGCACCCTGAGCACTGCTGCCGAAAGCAAAAAAGAGCCATGGCAGCTCGCTGAAGAAACCGAAGTCTGGGAGCCGGTACCACCGGTGGTATCCGCCCCTGCTAACGGCGTTCCCTCCGACGCCGTTGTATTGTTTGACGGCAAAGATTTAAGCAAATGGGAATCGGTTAACGGCGGCGGCGCTGCCTGGAATCTGGCCCAAGGCGCAGTAACCGTTGCAGCGGGCAAGGGCGATATTCGCACCAAAGAATCCTTCTGCGATGTGCAACTGCATATTGAGTGGAAAACCCCCACCGAAATCAAAGGTGCCGATGGCAAGTTGCTGGAAGGCCAAGGCCGCAGCAACAGCGGTGTGTTCTTCCAGGAACGCTACGAAATTCAGGTGTTGGATTCCTACAACAACAAAACCTACCCCAACGGTCAGGCGGCATCGGTTTACAAACAAACCATCCCCTTGGCTAACGCCACCCGTGCACCGGGCGAATGGCAGACTTATGACATTATCTTCACCTCGCCCAAGTTTGACGGCGACAAGCTCAGCAAACCCGGTTATGTGACTGTGCTGCACAACGGCGTATTGGTGCAGAACCACGTTGAAATTCAAGGTGCTACCGAGTGGATTGGCAAGCCGGTTTATAAAGCCCACGGCTGCGCCCCGATCCGCCTACAGGATCACAGCAACCCGGTGAGCTTCCGCAATATTTGGCTGCGCAAACTCTAAGATTTGGCTGATTTTTTTATCTGTCCGCTGACAGTTTTGTTTTGCCTGAACTGTCACTTCTTTGCGCCGCAGCTAACACTGCGGCGCTTTTTTCATAAAATCGTACTGGTATAGATTATGTCTTTACTTAAAAAAACAGCACTGCTGGGCTCGCTGATTGCCTGCAGCCTGCCGCTCTATGCACAAAGCCCCGCCGATTTTTTCAAGGAAAACAAAGCGTGGGTCACCACCACCAAAGCCAGTGCTGTGGGCAACAAATTACAACTGGCACCCACCAGCAAAGATGGCACCATCCTCGCACTTAGCGCCAGTAACGACGAGCACTTGGTCGCCCACGAATGGCTGGGGGATTCCGTATTGGATATGGAGTTTTTGGTCACCGAAGGCAGCGACGCCAAACTGTTTATCCAAGGCCGCTACGCGGTAGATTTAAAAAACGTCACTAACGAATGGCAGCACCTGCGCGCCAAATTCCGCGCACCACGCTACAACGAAGCCAGCATCAAAACCGAACCCGCATTGATTCTGGAAGTCACGATTAACGGCGAGCCAGTGCTGACCAACGATATTCGCACCGGCCTGAGCGAAGGCTCCAGCATTCCGTGGGAAGGTACGGGCGGCCCCACCAGCTTGCTGGTCAAAAAAGGTCAAATGGCACTACGCAATTTCACTCTAGCCGGCGCCGATTTCTCGCTGGTAACCCTGCCTAAAAACTCCGGTGAAGCTACCAACGAAAAAGAACTGGTGGATTTTGTGGCCTTGGGTAAAGAAACCTTTGGCGCTGTAGGCTGTAACGCCTGTCACTTGGTTTCCGCAGATGACAGCGGTGTCAGCACCGGCCCCAACCTCTATGGGCTGTTTAAACGCGAGCCACGCAACCGCGAAGTGGTTGAGGGCGGCGAAGGTCATCGCTTTACGGTAAAAGCCGATCGCCAATACCTGCACCGCAGCCTGCGTGAACCCGAAGCACAGTTAGCAATTGCCGAGAGCGGCGCCAAAAAAGGCGAAGCTTACTTGCCAATCATGCCCGCATTTTCGGCGCAAGTATTGAGCGATGTACAAATCGATGCAATTGGCGACTATTTGGCCACGCTTAACCCACCGGCAGAACAAGGCCCGGCGATTAAATTACTCGCGCAAACCGGCGCGGAAGAATACGACCCGGTAAAAGATCGCCTGCAATTTTTAGTAGGTGATGAAGTGCGCATCCAACGTGGCCCAATGGTGCTGAGCGATGGCTTTGGCAGCTCGGGCCGCGCCATCCATGTAGGCACCCCCTGGGGCGTGAACTACACCTTTGATCCACGCCTGCTAGCCGTTACCAAAATTTGGCAAGGTGGCTTCTTGGATATGAGCGGCGAGTTTTTGAATCGCGGCGGCAAGGGTTTAAAAATGGGCTTTGAAAGCCGCGAGATCAGCCTTGGCAACAAAGCGTTTTTGATCGCCCCACTCAATGCTAAAGGTGAAGTGATCGATTTCTCCTTCAAGGAAGCCCAGTATGGGGATGCAGCCACGGTAAAAGCCTCGCTGGAAAGCAAAGAGGATCACCTGCCCCGTGTAGCGGCGATGGACGCACAATTCCTCGGCTACTTCCGCGATTCCAAACAGAAGCAGCAACTGCCCAGCTTCAAGTATCGCGTAGGCAAAAACACGCTGGAGATTCAAACCAACATCGCTGCCGATGGCACAGTGACGGTCAACCTCACCGGTGAATTGGCCAGCCCGCAAACCTTTGCCCTTAACGGCGATGCGCTGCAAAACATCAGCAGCAAACAAGGCAAAATCGCCAACCAACAATGGACTTTACCCGCCGGTAAAACCAAGGCCAGCCTGAGCGCCAAAATAACCCTGACAAACAACCCCTGGCGCCCGGAAGTGGTGAAGTTTGATCACTACAAACAGCCGGTAAAAATCACCGAGTCCAAAGCCAATATGCCTGCCGGTTACAAAGTGGAAAGCTACTATCCGCCCAAAGATAATTTTGGCCGCGAGCAATTGTTTGAAGCCCTGGGTTTGAGCCTGACCGAAGACGACACAGTAGTAATCGCCACCCGCACCGCCGGCATTTGGCGCATGGTGAAAGGCCAGTGGCAATTGTTTGCGGAAGGCACTTTTGACAGCCTGGGCGTAATCGCCGAAGACAAAAAAGGCCTGACGGTTGTGGTTGGCCAGAAAGCCGAATTGACGCGCATCAGCGATACCAATGGCGACGGCGTGGCCGACAAGTTTGACACCCTGTTTGATGCCCACTCCTACCACGGCAACTATCACACCTATATGCACGGCCCGGCGCGCGGTAAAGACGGCGCTTACTACATTAGCCTCAACCTCGCCCACAACGAAGCTGGCTCCAGCTACAAGGCCGGCGGCCAATACATGGGCACCGAAGGCGGCTTGGGCGGCTGGAATATTCGTGTCGAACCCAACGGCAAATTCACGCCATGGGCTTACGGTTTGCGCAGCCCCGCTGGCTTGGGCACTTCACCGGATGGCCGCCTCTGGTATTCAGATAACCAGGGCGAATACATGAGCACCTCCAAGATCTTTGTGATCGAAAAAGATACCTACTACGGCCACCCATCGGCCTTGGTTGACCTGCCCGGTGTAACACCTGAAATGGCGGAAAAAACCCGTGACAGCATGCTGGATAAACGCGCCGATGCGATTATTTTGTTGCCACATAACCGCGTCGCCAACTCACCCGGCCACCCGGCGTGGGATACCACCAAAGGCAAGTTCGGTGCTTTTGCCGGGCAGATGTTGATGGGCGACCAGACCCAATCCAACCTGTTGCGCATTGCGGTGCAAACCGTGGATGGCAAAGAGCAAGGCAGCGTGATGCCGTTTATCGATGGTTTGGAATCCGGCGTAATGCGCCCACTGTTCCTGAAAGATGGCAGCCTGTTACTCGGCCAAACCGGTCGCGGCTGGCAGGCGAAAGGTGGTCATGTCGCAAGCCTCCAACGCATAGTGTGGGATGGCAAAACCGTCGCACCAGCGATTCATGAAATGCTGGCAACAGCTACCGGTTTTAGTTTGCAATTAACCCAACCACTGGCCGCGCAAATCACCGCAGAGCAGTTGCAATCGCTGCTGGCATTGGAGTCTTGGGTGTATCGCGATGCGGCGGATTACGGTTCGGATGAGCTGGGTATGCAGAAAGAAACCATCAAAGCCCTGCGCATCAGCGCCGACCGCAAAAGTATCGAGATTGATTTAGGTTCGCTCGTGCAAGCCAAGGTTCACCCACAGCAAACCGCGCGGGTGTATCATGCCAACCTCAACAGCAAAACACTGTTTGCGAAAGATGCACCGGAAAAAATGGAGGCTTATTACACACTCTATAAATTTCCCGCTGCGAAGCAATAGCTCTACGCTGTAAGGTAGAAGCCGGATAGCGGCATTTACTCTGGGACACGCCGTAAACCCATCCATGGGGGCTCGTCGTCGACATCCTGTCTCCCACGGTCCCAGAGTAAACACCGTTATCCGGCTTTTTCACGTCTGATGGATCGGTATTTTTAATTTTATAAAAGGCTTTATATGAAACACTTCCGTTTGACGCCGCTAATTGCAGCACTAATTACCCTGCCCGCAGTATCCGCCACCGAAGAATTAATCATTACCGGCAGTTACAACCCGGTCACCAACGAACAACTTTCTTCGTCCGTCTCGGTGTTAAATCAAGAACAACTGCTGCAACTAAGCAATCACAGTTTGATTGATGCCCTGCGTCAAGTCCCCAGCTTATGGGTGGAAGAACAAGGTGGCCCCGGCGGGGTTACCTCGATTAATTTGCGCGGTTCCGAAGCAAATCACACGCTGGTATTGCTCGATGGTGTGCAATTAAATGACCCCACCAATACCCGTGGCGGCGCCTTCGATTTGAAAGGCATTAACATCGAATCCATCGAGCGCATTGAAATTATTCGCGGCGCACAATCTGCCATTTACGGCTCCGATGCACTCGCTGGCGTTATTCATATCATCACCCAAACCCCGGGCAAAAAATCCACCACTCTCAATGCAAGTATCGGTGAAGATGACTACGCCAGTACCGGCGTTGCGGCAAGCGGCGCAATCGGCCAAGTGGGTTACGCATTCAATATTCAAACGACTGACGCCGGTGAACCGGTTGCCGGTAGCACCGCTAAAAATAAAGAATTTTCTGGCCGGTTAAATTGGCAGCAAGAAAATCACGCACTGAATTTTAGTTATCGCTATTTTAATGGCGAACGCACCAGTTTCCCCGAACAAAGTGGCGGCCCGGAATACGCACAGCAACCGGATTTGGACAGCGGCGAATACACCGATAAAAGTGCAGCGCTCAGCTGGACTATGCAGGTCAATAATTTCTGGCAAAGTAAAACCACTGCAAGCTGGTATCAGCGCGATGAAAATCAAACAACACCCGGCATTTTGCCGTTTGATCCCATACCACCCAACGGCGCCGTTATCGATTTTGAACGCACCCAATTTAGCTGGATCAATACCCTCGGTGATCAACAAAAAATCTGGGCGAATATTGGCGTAGAAACCAAACGTGAAGACGGCATCAGCGAAGGTTATCTATTCGCGCCAGATGTATTTCCCTTAAATTTTGCATTGGATCGCGAAATCAATAGCGCGTTTATTAATGTGAATGCTTACGCAACGGATGACTGGTTAGTGCAAGCCAGTGTGCGCCGCGACGACGCCGATAGCGCTGCCGCCAACGACTCAGGCCACATAGGTACCCGCTATAAAATAAATGACAACATTTCCTGGTTTGCCAATTGGGGGCAGGGCTTCAAATTGCCCAGCTTTTTTGCACTCGGCCACCCGTTTGTCGGCAATGCGAATTTAGTGGAAGAAACCGTCACCACCAGCGATACCGGTTTTGAATACACTCGCGATTTAATCAGTGCACGTTTGGGTGTGTTTCACCACAAATACAAAAACCTGATCGACTACGATGGCGAAAACAATACCAACGTCAATCGTCCACCGGTAAAAACCCAAGGCGTAGAGGCGGAACTGAATTGGCAATTGCTACAAAACCTGCACTGGCGCGTTCACGGCAGCTACGCAGACATCGACATGCCCAGCTCGGAAACTCACCTCTTGGGCCGCCCACAATCCACCTACGGCAGCGCGTTTTACTACACACTGAATAATGCCTGGTCACTCAACCTGCATTATTCGCATGTAGACGAACGCTTCGCCGTAAGCCGTTACACCGGAACCGGCGTAGAAGAAATTCTGGCTGCCTACAATCGCATCGACGCTAACATCCGCTGGAACGTCAATGCTAACACCCAACTGGGTTTAACCTTGGAAAACCTCGCCGACGAAACCTACTACACCGACATAGGCTTCCCCGCATCCGGACGTTTGGCAAAGTTGAATTTGCGCTTGAGTTTTTAAGATTTAACTGCAGAAACAAAAACGCCCAAGCAATTTTTTACTTGGGCGTTTTTCAGGTAAAAGCACAATGTAAAACAAGGAATAACATTAACTAAATTAGAGGTTCATATGTCTCTATCTGATTTTAACTCTTAAATAATTAAGGAACCCTCAAGATTTGAAAGCGTCAACTCCTCTGGATTAGCAATACCACTGTGATCCATTATTAATTTTATAGCTGTCTTAATCTTATTTTCATCGACAGCAACCAAATCATTTTCTTTCTCATACTCAGGAACTACCCATTTATATAAGCTGTAAATTTCTATTATGGCAGAAAGAGATACCTGTAATGATTCATTAGGACAAACGGGGCGAGAACCTAAGTTTTTCACCAATGTCATCAACCGCTCTCTCGTAAAAACACAAAATCTGTAGCTGTGGCAACTAAGCTCATAGCCATTTTCAGCCAGCTGGAGAGATTCAAAATGATCAATAAATAGATCCAACGATTCAGTTATATTTCTCAAATACAACTTGATTGACTCCAAAACCACCGGATTTGGCGTAAATTCACCACTATTATTAAGAAGACTCTGTAGAAAAAGCTGCCGGTGAATTACCGGAACATCCTCTGCCTCCAGATAAAACCATTTATGCGTTTTTATAAACCGCCCAAATGTTTTTGCAAAGTAATCAGAGTGGTCATAATACAAATCATAAAGTCGCTTTTCTTCCTGCTTTTTTATCGTTTCAACCAATTGAGCCGAGCGATGATTGGCAATTACCCAAGAAGCAAGAGGAATACTCAATGACGCAATGGCAATTGGTATTTTAAGATACTCCCAAAATAGCTCTACGGATTTAACGCCACTGGAAAGAGAAAAAACGAGAGACTCCGCCTTGCCAATATAACAAGCAAGCGACCCACCCAGTATTATGGGAACAAACAAGGCCAACCGAAAAAACGGGGTCTTAAAAACAGGCTTATCACTTCCAACCAAGAAATCGCTTCTCATTAACACTCCATTTTTATGTAAACTTTGCTACTGAGGCAGCCATATAGCACCTCCAATATCTTGCAGCTCACTTTGGCCCGATAATTAGCGGTATTATCAGTAAACACACTACAGCATAACTTACTCAGACACCCTAATCACCCACCAACCCCCACACCTGAAAATTGCGATAGCGGAAATGGCTCCACTGCATTTGGCGGAAACCGATTTTCCCACCGGCCAGTGGGCCGCCGGTATCGACACCCTTAATGAGCGGTTGGTTATCGATGTAATCAATCACGCTGCGCCCATCAATCAACAAGCGAATATGTGCGCCCTGTTTTATCAAGGTGATGTTATGGATGGCGGTGGACTGGGTAGGAATACCTTCGCTGCCGGACTGCAGCAAACTGAACGTATTATTTTTGCGCAGGTTAGCGTGGACTCGCCCCGGTTCATGGGCGACATTGGCGTAATAAGAGATGTGATAACTTTTTATGTTGCCGTTGGTATATTGCGTAAAAGTGCCGTCGCGCGCGGGCAAGGTAGGCGCAAAAATATCTTCGCCGTTTTCACCGGTTGCGGCGAAAAATACAATTAATAATCCGGCATCGGTAGCGAGATTTTGTGCTTCCCAGGTAGCAATAAAACTGTCGGGGAAATCCTGCGGACACCAAAATACATGGTGTGCCGATTTATCTGGCGACCACATTTCCATCCAGCCATCGCGGAATTTTACCTGTGCGTTACCTTCCATGATCCAATTGGCAACCGTGCCCTTCTCACTCATGGTTGATTGGTACAGCAATTCACCTTTGGCGGGCAAGGTGTGAGGGACTGGCGGTGTACTAGCTTCGGCAGCATACATATGCGACGAAGAAAACAAAGTGGCGACCACGATAAATACGCGTGCAATTGACTGTGCCATGGTGACTCCCGGAATACTATTTACCGCAGTATTCCAAATAATCACGCGTGATTCATCCCCATTTTTAACGGCGGCAATCAATAGGCAAGCAAGGCAAATACATCATCCATGTGCTGCGCCAGTGCAACATCCTTTTCGCTAATACCTGCTGCGTCATGGGTGGTCAGTTGCACAGTGACCCGATTATAAACATTGCTCCACTCCGGGTGATGATTCACCTTTTCACAATAGAGCGCACAGATCGTCATAAACCCAAAAGCATGTTGAAAATCAGAGAATTTGTATTGCTTACTTAACTTGTCGTCCTGCAGTGACCAGCCACCCTTGGTTTTATTCAATGTATCCAATGCTCGGGCAAGCTGTTCAGCTGTTAATTTTAATGTTGGCATATTCATCACCCTTCGCGCGTCAGATTAAATTCCCGCAACAGTACATCATCCAACTGCTCCGGCAAGACATTAACAATCACATCGTTTGCTCCCTGCATTTTTTTTAATTGATCCCCCGAAAGCAAGGTCCGCCCCTGCGGGTGCTGTTGCATCACTAAATATTGTTTTACAAATACAGCGTCAGGGTGAGTAGAGTTGTAGTAATTAGGAAGTGAGAAATCCACCCACTCCATGGGGTAGAGATCAAAACAAAATTGGTTCGCCCACTCGCCTTTTACCAAGGCTTTTAAAACATATTCGCCCTGCTGATTTTGTACCAACATAAAGGTTTCATCGTCCTGCACCAGGGTTTCGCCAAGCTGATGCAAACCAATCGGTGCGCGCAAACCAAAACTGCCAAACCCGGTATCACATAACCAATGCTGCTCACCGAGTGAAACCAACAACACCATATGGCTCTTAGGGCGACGGTAGGGATAAAACATAGGGCGCGCACCAATAAGCCGATATTCAAACCCGAGCGCAGCCAATGCCATTGCAAACACACCATTCACTTCATAACAGTAACCACCGCGCTGGCGATAAACTATTTTTTCTACGATATCTTCTGGTACCAATGAGACAATCTTGCCCGCTTGCACATCCAAGTTCTCAAAAGGCACAGTGTGCAATTGCGCGCGCATTAATTGACGCAATCCCTCTGCATCGCATGCAGGCAGAGTTTCAAGGTTAATTCGCTGAAGGTAATCAGCCAGGGAGAAATTATTCGCGTTCATTTCAATCACTATCCATAAAAACATACATCATCGAGACAAACAAAAAGGCTTCCACAGTGGGAAGCCTTTTTGTTTTTACCTATCCAACACCATAATTTTTCGGGTGTCCGGTAAAATTAATTCTCCGTTATTAAATTCAGCCTGTGTTTTTTGCTGGCTGCGAGTAACTGCTGAGGCGCAATTACCGGTGGCTCTGAACCTGAGCGCGGTGGCGAGCATGGCTTCACTGCTGTCGCCGAGCTGATGATTCAGGTCGTCCTCTACACTGCAACCTTTGACGCGCGTGGTGCCGTTATCGCTGTTGGAGGGAATAAAACCATCGCTGTATTCACCAAAACCTTTGGCGTTAGCGCCTTTAAGCTGGATGGTGTAGTAGGTGGTGCCGCAATTATCTTCCGGATAAAAACCATAGGGTTTGCCACAGGTGGTCGCGCCGATTAAAAACACTTCCACATTGGCGCCGCGCAGGCCGTTGATAATCGCCTCACTCGCGGAGCAGGTGGATTCACTGGAAAGAATAAATACGCGATTTAAGTGGAGCGAGGGCAAGGCAACATTTTTATTTAACCCGTACAAGCCCTCATCCAGAAACGGGAAAGGCTCCAGACGCGGCTGTTTGGAATTTTGGATTTGTTCGTAAAACACCTTGTCCTGTACATTGGTGCCCGCAATCATGAAGGACGCGAGACTGGCGATGGATAACAAACCGCCGCCGTTGTAACGCAAATCCACAATTAAATCGCTGACCTCGGCAAACTTGAATTGACTGATCACCGTAACCCATTCGTCTTGCGATTTTTCCACGTGGGAATTAAATACCAAATACCCCACCTTGCCGCTGTCGGTATCGATCACCGAGTTGTGCAATACGGTTTTGCTTTCAATTTGGCCGGCCTGTAGCGATACCATTTTGCTGCTGCCATCCACTGCCTGCAATTCAAAATTGTGCGCTGCGCCCAACTCACTGGGAAACAGCCCTTCGTTGAGCGCCATTAATCCTGCATTGCTTTCCTCTGTCACCAAATCATAAGAATCGATTTTCATAATGCGATCACCGCGCACAACACCAGCGTTAGCTGCCGGTGAGCCCGGTTCGACATAGGCGATGAAATAACGGCGCGGTGGTGTACTGGAATAGACTTTCAAGCGAAAGCCGTAGTCGTAACTGATACCCGCTTCCCAGGCTTCCGCGTCCTCAGTGGGCTCGTAGAAATGGAAATTATCTTTGGGCGCACCGGAGCTGGTAGTGCGATTGGTTTTTAGCAGCAGAAAATAATCCTGCGGGGTTTGACTATCGATAGTGGGCGAGCGGTCGGTAACTTCGTCAAACCATAAATAGGTTTCGTTAGTCCAGGCACGCAAAAAGTTTTTCTCGTCAGTGCGAGTGCCCCTTTTATCGGGAAAGGTCAGGTTGGTGAATTGACTACGACCCGAGCGCGGTGCTTCGCAGAGGTTTTTAAAGGTGTCCGCATCGCGGTAAACACCGGCCACCCAGCCATTGTTATCGCCATTACCGCTAGTGTCTGCCGGCTTGGGGCCTAATACCTGGCTATCGCCACCGCCACAGGCGCTCAATACCAATGCCAGGGCACTCAGAGCCATGCCGTTTATCGCGTACTGAAATTTTTTCATCAAGACTGCGCCTCTGTGCCGACGTTGTAGATTATCCATTTGCGTTTCCTTTTAGAGCAAAGTAAGTCCAATTCATGTCAAACCGATCACACTGAACCCATTATTGTTAAAACTGTTTTCGCGGGGCAGCCCAACCCGGATCAGCGCGGGCAACCAGCATAAAAGAGCGGCCAACAAGACACCAGCCCTGCCGCCATAGGATGAGAAATGAAGGGCAAAAAAAACCGCTAGCAACACCGGCAAAAATGCAAGTGTTGTAGCGGCAGAGGCTTTGCGAGGTAATTCAGTGCGAGCAGGGCCCGCACTAAAAAATAGCTTAACGAATGTAGCGGTTGATAATGTTTTCGTAGAGTTCCTGACGGCCACTTTGCAGGGTGATTTCACCACCTTTGTTGCCCAGGTCTGCCAGTTGTTGCAGAGTCAGTTTGCCCTGCTCATAAGCAGCGCCGTTACCCGCATCAAATGATGAGTAACGCTCTTTGCGCAAACCTTCCAGCGGAGACTGCTGAATCAGGCTGTCAGCGATAATCAATGCGCGAGCAAAGGTGTCCATGCCGCCGATGTGGCCGTAGAACATATCGACTGGATCAGGTGAGTTACGACGCACTTTTGCATCAAAGTTCACACCGCCACCTTGCAGGCCACCAGCGCGCAGGAATACCAACATCATCTCAACCGTTTCGTTGATGTTGTAAGGGAACTGGTCGGTATCCCACGCATTTTGGTAATCGCCACGGTTGGCATCCAATGAACCCAACATGCCCGCGTTAGCAGCGGCTTGCATGTCGTGACACATGGTGTGACCAGCGAGAGTCGCGTGGTTAGTTTCTAAATTGAGTTTGAAGTCTTTATCCAGACCGTGATGACGCAAGAAGCCGATAACGGTTTCTGCATCAAAATCGTATTGGTGCTTGGATGGCTCCATCGGCTTTGGCTCGATGAAGAAGTAACCTTTAAAGCCCTGCGCGCGCGCATAATCGCGAGCCATGGTCAGGAAACGCGCCAGATGCTCTTGTTCGCGTTTCATGTCGGTATTGAGCAAGCTCATGTAACCTTCACGACCGCCCCAGAACACATAGTTTTCACCGCCAAGAGCGATGGTTGCGTCCAACGCATCTTTCAATTGCGCACCGGCGTAAGCCACTACGTTGAAATCCGGGTTGGTAGACGCGCCGTTCATGTAGCGTGGGTTGGAGAACAGGTTGGCGGTACCCCACAACAATTTCACGCCAGAAGCAGCTTGTTTTTGTTTGGCGTATTCAACGATGGTTTGCAAACGCTGAGAAGTTTCTGCGCGGCTGCTGCCTTCATCAACCAGATCGATGTCGTGGAAGCAGTAGTAAGGTGTGCCCAGTTTGGTGATAAATTCAAACGCCGCATCCATTTTTTCGTGAGCGCGGGCGATTGGATCTTGCGTTGCCATCCACGGGAAAATTTTGGTGCCTGGACCAAAAGGATCGTGACCTGCGCCGCAGAAGCTGTGCCAGTAGCAAGTAGCAAATCTGAAATGCTCTTTCAGGGTTTTGCCGGCAACTACACGATTCTCGTCGTAGTATTTAAATGCGAGTGGATTATCGGAGTCAGGGCCTTCAAAGCCGATCTTACCGACACCGGGGAAGTATTCTTTACTACCGAGAACAATACTCATGTTTATCACCTTATGGGGTTTTGCTGTAAAAAGTTTATCGCTTACTGCACTGCATACTTGTACCGATTAACGCGGCAAAAGTTCACACCAGTGTTGGTAGGCATCCTGATATTGCGCAAACAATTGCGCTTCCGGTTCGATCACATTTAAACGGGTCAAACCGGTAAAAGCTTCACTCGCCGAGGCGTAATAACCACTGCCCAATGCCGCCGCGCGGGCAGCACCTTCGGCGCCGTCGGTTTCAAACATTTCCACCGCTGCCTGCGTGGTATTGGCAAAGGTTTGCGCAAACACTTCGCTTAAAAACATATTGCCCTTGCCCGCGCGCACCACCTCGCAACTGCCCCCCAGGGATTTCAACACATCAAAACCCTGGTTGAGCGAGAACACAATGCCCTCTTGCGCCGCGCGTACCATGTGACCCAAACCATGGCGGTTGAAGTCCAGATTGCGCAGCTGTGCACCCAAATTTTTATTTTGAAAAATTCGCTCGGCGCCGTTGCCAAAAGGATGAAACAACAACCCTTCGCTACCCACGGGCACCGCTTGAGCCAGTGCGTTTAATTGTGGATACGCCGGCGTAGAACCACCCTCGCCGAGGGTTTGGCGCAGCCAGGAATACAAACGGCCACAGCCATTCACACACACCAGCACACCGTTACGTTTTTGCGCGGCGGTATTGGTCACATGCAAGAAAGTATTCACGCGGGATTGCACATCCGCAGCGGGTTGATCGGTCACACCGTAAATCACCCCCGAGGTACCCGCGGTTGCGGCCACTTCACCCGGTTCCAATACATTCAAACTAAACGCGTTGTTGGGTTGATCGCCCGCGCGATAACAAATTTTCACCCCTTTGCGCAGGCCTAATTCCGCGGCAACGGCATCACTCACGATGGATTGCACACCAAAACTCGGCACCACATCGGGAATCAAATCCGCTGAAATGCCCCAGTGATTTAACAATTCCGTGGCGATGCGGTTTTCTTTGAAATCCCACAGCGTGCCTTCGGATAAACCTGAGGCGGTGGTGTTAATCACACCGGATAATTTCATCGCAATAAAATCGCCGGGCAGCATCATTTTATGAATGCGCGCAAACAGCTCTGGCTGATTTTCCTGCACCCAACGCAACTTGGCGGCGGTGAAGTTGCCAGGAGAATTCAATAAATGGTCAAAACAATAATCACGCCCCAAATCGGCGAGCGCTTTTTCGCCCAAAGGCACAGCGCGGCTATCGCACCAAATAATGGATGGACGCAGCACTTGTTGATTGCTATCGACCACTACCAAGCCGTGCATTTGGTAAGAGATACCTATGGCATCAATCTGGTCGAGTTTGATCTGGTCACGCGCCGCCAAGCGCACTAAACCCTGACGCACACAATCCCACCAAGTGTCAGGGTTTTGTTCGGCAAAACCAACGGCGGGGCTATCAATAGCCAATTCAGATTCAGGGTGAGACAGCGCGCCCAAGCTCTTGCCGGTTACGCCATCCAGCACCGACAACTTCACCGAGGAACTACCAACATCAATACCAAGAAACAGCATAGGGACTCGTTTTCTTTTATAGGTTTAGGGAACTTTAGGTTTAGGCAACTTTAGCTTTGAGAACTTTTAGCAGGCAAAAACCTGTGCGAATGCGGGTATCGGGTGCAGACCAAATACCAGCGCTTCAACTTATAGAACCAGAATATCTTATTGTCTAACTGACAACAAGAGGGCGCACGTTAATTTTTACAAAGTAATCCACCGCCGCTGGCGCAAGTGGCACCCAATAACCTATACCTGAACGGAGCGCCCAACCTGTACAGAGGGAAGAGGCGCCAGGTATCTAAGGCTCGACCATTGCGAACATGGCTTATACAATGCCCACAACTTGAGCTCATCGGTCGTGCTCACACCAAACACCTATCCATAAAATGCAAAGCCCTTGAGGACATTGCTCGTGCCTAATAACCATATTCCCGGCAGTCTCAATACCCAAAGTTCCCCGCTCCTTGACGACCACGTCATCAAGGCACTTTCGATCGACAACCTGATTTTTGGCTTGGATGAAGACGAGCTGAAAATTCTGCTGGTTAAACAAACCGACCCACTGCACCAAGGCAAATGGGCGTTACCCGGTGGCTGGATTCGCTACGACGAAAACCTGCGTGATGCCGCTTATCGCCTTCTGGAAGAATTGACCGGGGTGCGCGATTTGTTTTTGGAGCAGCTGAAAACGTTTGGTCGCGTTGACCGCTTCCCCAACGAACGGGTAGTTACCATTGCTTATTACGCCCTGGTGAGCGCCGACAAGTTTTCACTGGTGGCTGGTCAAAGCGCGGCCGATGTGAGCTGGCAGAGCGTGAATAACTTGCCCGAGTTGGTATACGACCACGCGGAGATAGTGGCTCACGGCTTGAAGGTGCTGCGCCATCAGGTGTGCCACCAACCCATTGGCTTTAACCTCTTGCCGGAAAAATTTACGCTGTTACAGCTGCAGGCACTTTACGAGGCAATCCTCAATACCAAGTTGGATAAACCCAACTTCCGCCGCAAGATCATGAAAATGAACCTGCTCAGTCCCTGCAATGAAAAACAACAGGGTGTTCCCCACCGCGCCGCTAGCCTCTACCGGTTCGATTCCGAGGCTTACAAGCATTTGAGCGAGTCGGGTTTTGCGTTTGAGATCTAATCCATCGCGTTTTTTGCACTCACCCAAGATCGCCATATAGTCAATAAAACCATAATGCATTAGTATTCATGCCACCCAAGGCGCCGGTTCGCAAGACCGGCGCCTTTTTGTAAGACCCGCAAGCGATAGCAAAACCCGCACGCCATGGATAGCGCAAGGAAATAATCATTACGGAGACAATCGCTTGACTCGTTAAAGCCGTACCCCGGTATCAACCTGCCCGCCACTGGGCAACTGTGGTAAGGTCGCGCCGTCGAACCAGCGGCATACACAACGACAGGCAGCCCACGCCTGCAACACTATAATTTTTATAACAGGTATCACCATGAACGAGACCAGTACCAACAATCAGGCGAATACGCCGTTTATTATTTTGATCAGTGTCATCGCCACTATCGGCGGCTTTCTTTTTGGCTTTGATAGCGGCGTTATCAACGGCACGGTAGATGGCTTGCGCTCGGCGTTCAACATCAATACCGCCGGTTTTGAAGTGTCCTCCATGTTGCTTGGCTGTGCGGTCGGTGCGTTTTTTGCCGGTACTCTGGCCGATAAATATGGCCGCAAGGCGATTTTGATTGTCGCGGCGGTATTTTTTATCGTGTCGGCGTGGGGCTCAGGCATTGCCACCGGGTCGATTGAATTTGTTATTTACCGCGTGCTTGGTGGTTTGGCGGTAGGTGCAGCCTCGGTCATGTGCCCGGCGTATATCAGTGAAGTAGCGCTGGCACGCTATCGCGGCAAACTCAGTTCCGTGCAACAGGTCGCCATCATCACCGGCTTAACCGCCGCATTTGTCAGCAACTACTTCCTCGCTAAATTTGCCGGTTCATCGCTGGCGGTATTCTGGCTGGGTTACGAAACCTGGCGCTGGATGTTCTGGATGGAACTGATCCCCGCGGTAATCTTTTTTGTGGCGCTGTTATTTATCCCGGAAAGCCCGCGCTTTTTGATGGCCTCTGGCCAGGTCGATAAAGCCAAAGCTGTCCTGGTGAAACTCTATGGCACCGCTGAAGGTACTGCCAAGGTCAGCGAGATTGAAGCCTCACTCGCCGCTGACCATCACAAACCGCGCCTTGCGGATTTGATCGACAAAACGACCAACCGTGTGCGCTCCATTGTGTGGGTTGGTATTGGCCTTGCGGTACTGCAGCAATTTGTGGGCATCAACGTGGTGTTCTACTACGGCTCAGTGCTGTGGCAAGCAGCGGGCTTCTCTGAATCCGACTCACTGTTAATCAACGTGGTGTCTGGTGTGGTGAGTATTGGTGCCTGCTTTATCACCTTTTTGGTGGTGGACAAAATCGGTCGCAAACCGCTGCTGTGGATTGGCTCGCTGGGCATGACCGTGACCCTGAGCTTGGTGGCTATCGCCTTTTATGGCGCACCGCTGGATGAGCAAGGCAAGTTGATGCTGTCCACCGAAATGGGCACCCTGGCATTGGTTGCCGCCAACCTCTACGTGATTTTCTTCAACGTATCCTGGGGCCCGGTGATGTGGATTATGTTGGGCGAAATGTTCCCCAACCAGATTCGCGGTTCATCGCTGGCGGTGGCTGGTTTGGCACAATGGGGCGCCAACTTCCTCATCACCTTCACCTTCCCCTACTTGCTGGCCTCATCACTCGGCTTGCCGGGCGCTTACGGTATTTACGCGTTCTTCTCGGCCTTCTCGATCTTCTTTGTCCTCAAGCTGGTCAAAGAAACCAAAGGCAAAGAACTGGAGCAAATGGAGGGATAAACCTCTCCGTTTTTACCCTGCAAAAAACCACCTTCGGGTGGTTTTTTTATGCATGAAATTAGTTTCCTTACAAAACTAAAATAAACACAAGGAAAGCTGCGCCATGAGCGGCTCACTGGTATACAACTCAAATTTTCTTATGGTTTAATTGACTAGAACAATACCAATAACTAGCAATACACAGGAAAAAAACCATGCAGCAAGTACATCAACTCTTATCAATCGGTCTATTTACGCTTTTGCTCAGCGCCTGCGGCGGCTCGGGTGGTGGCGATAACAATAACTCCAGCGCCAATAACTCAAGTGCCAATACCAGTGCAACTAACAGTAGCTCCAGCACCCCCGCGAGCTCGGTCGAGCCCAGCTCAGCCCCGGCAAGTAGTATCGCCTCGGAAGCAGCCAGCTCTATCGCCCCCAGCTCAGTAGCAGCGAGCAGCGAGCCCGCCAGCAGCTCGGCTCCGGCTAGCTCCAGTAGCGCGGCCAGTGCAACAGTGTTAACCCTGGATATGACCAGCGGTTGGCGCGGCAATGGCACTGGCAATAGCGGCGTAACTCTCAATAGCGATGGGGTCAGCTTTACCGCCAGCGGCGATAACATAGGCGCCGTGACTGATATGCTCAAACCCATTCAGCTGGAAGATGCCATCGTTACTATGGTGGTTAATGTCAGCAGCGAATTCAAAGCAAGCGGCGCCAGCTTGCAACCAATCGTGCAAATCAAGGGCGGCAGCTATCCGGGTGAATGGGGCTGCTGGGCGGGCAACGAGCTATTCACGGCTGGGGAGGATGCAACCATCTCCTGCACCGTTACTGAAGGCGACAAAAAGTTCAACCAGACAGAGTTTGACGTGCAAGTCGGCGTGCAAGCCAAGGGAACACCAACCGGCGTCGTAACCATCAAAAGCGTCACCGTTACCCTTGCACAAGCAGCAAGTAGCTCATCGGCACAAAGCTCCAGCTCCAGCACCGGTAGCGTTTACTCTGCCAATGTGACCCGACTGCAAGCCTTGGCCGCATTCCCAATCGGCGCGGCAGTCACCAACAACGACGGCCCCAGCTTTAACATCGTGACCAATACCTCGGAACAAGCCGTGGTGGAAAAGCATTTTGGCGAGATGACGGCAGGCAACATCATGAAAATGAGTTACCTGCAGCCGAGCAATGGCAACTTCACCTTCACCAATGCGGACACCTTTGTGGATTACGCCAAAGACAACAACATCAACGTACACGGTCACCCGCTGGTTTGGCATTCAGACTACCAAGTGCCTAACTTCATGAAAAACTGGAGCGGCTCGGCAGCAGACTTTATCGCTGAGGTTGAAGACCATGTGACGCAGGTGGTTACCCACTTCAAAGCCAAGGGTAATGTGGTGAGCTGGGATGTTGTGAATGAGGCCATCAACGACGGCTCTCCGGTGGCTAACTTCCGCACCACCGATTCCCCCTTTTATGTAAAAAGTGGCAATAGCTCGATTTACATCGAAAAGGCTTTCCAGGCGGCACGTGCTGCTGATCCCAGTGCGATTCTCTACTACAACGATTACAACATTGACCAAAACAACGCCAAAACCACCAAGATGATTGAAATGCTGACCGACTTCCAAACACGCAGCATTCCCATTGATGGTGTGGGTTTCCAGATGCATGTGTTTATGGATTACCCGAGCATCGCCAGCATCAGTGCCGCGATGAAAAAAGTGGTGGATAAGGGCCTGAAAGTAAAAATCACCGAATTGGATGTAGCGGTAAACAACCCCTACAGCGGCGGCTGGCCTGGCAACAAAATTACCAGCTTCACCAACACTGTCGCTTTGGCACAAAAGAAACGCTACTGCGAAATCGTGAAAGCTTATATGGACACAGTGCCCGCAGCACAGCGCGGCGGTATTAGCGTGTGGGGCACCACCGATGCCAACACCTGGCTAACAACCGCAACGGCCGCCTATAACGGTGAAGCAATTGCCTGGCCATTATTATTCGACAACAACTACAACGATAAACCCGCACTGCGCGGATTTGCCGATGGTTTGGAAGGCGCAGCGTGTAATTAAAACGCCAAGTCAGCGTATAACAAAAAGGCCAACCGCATCCGGTTGGCCTTTTTGTTGTTAGCAGAGAAAAGTAATTACATGATTAATCCAAAGGACGACGCTTCCCCGTCACCATCGACAGGGGCAGATTCTCCTTGAGGCGATAACTCTCCAGTAGCGCCGCACTCACATGCACGACAACCAATGCCATCACCGCATTAGCAATCCACTCATGCAAGTCCTCTACCCACTGCACGCCCCAGAAATAATCGATCTCTTCCAACATATAACCTGTGATGCCCAGCATTAAGATTCCGGTCATCATTAATATCATCACCAGTGCCCCCACAGGGGAATGCCCCATACGGTGATACGCTTGCCCGGTGCGCAATGCGTTGACATGAGCCGAGAGCCGCGCCGGCGTGGGGAAGAAATCTGCCCAGCGCGCTGCACCGTTCCCAACAAAGCCCCATACAAAGCGCACCAGCAACCAGCCCACTGCCACATAACCAAGCCATTGGTGCCAATCGTCGCCCGCTTCATTAAAAAAATAATTGGCGATAAAAATCAGCGCAATCGACCAATGAAACAAACGGACTAATGGATCCCAAAGTGGTACCAGTTGCGCACGCATTAATCTTCAATTTCCTCTTTCACAATTTTACCGCTGACCGGATCAAAATAAATTTCTACCTTTTGTTTGTCCTTATTCCAGCCATAAATTTCATAGCAGTTGCCATCAGTCACTTTAAAAACCTTGATCTCGTAACCCTGCTCTTTGAGTTGCTCCTGAAACTTGGTTTGATCCAGCCACTCAGATTTATCTGCCTGGGTACATTCCGGGCCAGCAAATGCCGTTGCACTCAACATTGCCAAGCTTGCAAATACTAATTTACGCATAACGATTCTCCTTGAGAGGACAAAATTGAAAGTAAAAAACGAACTACAGGCCACTAATAAAACATTGCCACCCAACATTGGGTTAAGAACCGTAAGGAAAGGTTATATAACCAACCAGACCACAGATTCTGCGCAGGCATGACACCAAACACCCACAAGGTAGCCGACACTAACCAAGCCAGCAGCCCGCGTCAACCGAGGCGGATTTTAACGGGCAAAGCTTAAATAATCCTTAATCACCGCTGCCAACCGCGTTAACCCTTTGGGCATACCAGGCTTAACTAGTATACAAGTACACATCATCTATGCTGTAATTTCACCCACGCTTATTCCCCCCTATCCCGAGGAACGTTTCATGGCGCACTCACTCCGCCTCACGCCGGTTTTGCGCTGGCTCACCACACCCCGCTTAATTACACCCTTGCGGTATTTACTGCTGCTATTGGCGATAGTCAGCCCCACCAGCTGGGCGCTGGGAGAGGAGCCTTGGCTGGCAACCAGTGCACGCGGCAATCTGGTGCTGGTGGATAAACAGCAAGCGCTGGATATTGTTATCGACAGCAGCGAATTACCCGGCGTAGTGCGTGCGGCAAAAAATTTGCAAAGCGATATTGAAAAAGTGACCAGCAAACAACCGGCGTTAAAAAATACTCTCGCCGGGCAAAAGCAATTGGTGTTGGTGGGAACACTGGGCAGCAGCCAACTTATCGCGCAATTAATTGCCGCTAAAAAATTGGATGTCAGCAAAATCCAACATCAATGGGATGCCTTTCAAGTCGCGGTGATTGATAAACCCTTTGCCGATGTAGAGCGCGCGCTCGTGATTGTCGGTGCCAATAAACGCGGCACTATGTATGGCATTTACAGCCTGAGCGAGCAGATTGGCGTATCGCCTTGGTATTGGTGGGCGGATGTGCCCGTTAAACAAAAAGCGACTATTTTTATCGACAAAAAAATAAATGTTGTTGAAATTCCAAAAGTGAAATACCGCGGTATTTTTTTAAACGATGAAGCACCCGCCCTCACCAACTGGGTCACTGAAAAATATGGCAACTACAACGCAGAATTTTATGAAAAGGTGTTCGAGTTATTGCTGCGCTTAAAAGCCAATTTTTTATGGCCAGCGATGTGGAATAACGCCTTTGCCGATGATGATCCGCAAAATATGATCCTCGCCGATGAATACGGCATAGTCATGAGCACCTCGCACCACGAACCCATGATGCGCGCTGACAAAGAGTGGAACCGCTACGGCAAAGGCCCCTGGGAATATTCCAAAAATCCGGAAAATTTATATAAGTTTTGGGTTGATGGTGCCACGCGCAACAAACCCTACGAAAGCATTTACACCCTGGGCATGCGCGGCCAACAAGACGAGCCGATGAGTGAAGGTGAAAATATCGGATTGTTGGAAAAAATCGTCAGCGACCAGCGCAACATCATTAGCGATGTGTTTGGCAAAGATCAGCTCACAAAAGTGCCACAAGTCTGGGCGCTGTACAAAGAAGTGCAGGGTTTTTACGAGCGGGGCATGCGTGTGCCGGACGATGTCATCCTGCTCTGGTGCGATGACAACTGGGGCAATATTCGCAGGCTACCCACACCCGATGAACGCAAACGCAGTGGCGGTGCCGGCGTTTATTATCACTTTGATTATGTCGGCGGCCCGCGCTCTTATCGCTGGATTAACACTATTTCCATCGCCAAAATTTGGGAGCAAATGCACCTCGCCTATACCTTTGATGCCAACCAAATCTGGATTGTGAATGTGGGCGATTTAAAACCCATGGAGTACCCGATTGAATTTTTCCTGAACATGGCCTGGAACCCGGAGGCCTGGCCCAAAGAGCGCATACCCGAATTCGCCCGCCTGTGGGCCGAACGTGAGTTTGGTGCGCAACACGCCCAAGAAATTGCAGCGATTATGACCGGCTACACGCGCCACAATTTGCGCCGCAAACCGGAACTGCAAGACGCCACAACTTATAGCCAACTGCATTATCGCGAAGCAGAACGCGTTACCGCCGAGATGAATGATTACGTTGCACGCGCCGAAAAAATTTACGCACAGTTGCCCGCTGCACAGCGCGCGGCGTTTTATCAATTGGTGTTATTCCCAACCACCGCCAGCGCCAACATTACCGCACTGTATAACGCGCAAGCCAAAAATCATTTGTATGCTGCACAGGCCCGTGCCACCACCAATGATTACGCCGATAAAGTGCGCGAATTATTTGCCAAAGATGCCGCGCTGGAACAGGAATACCACCAGCTCAACGGCGGCAAGTGGAACCATATGATGTCGCAATCGCACATTGGTTACAGCCACTGGAATCACCCACCGGAAGATACGCTACCCGTCACCCATCATTATGAGCCACATAATTCAGCGGAAATGGGCATAGCGATTGAAGGTGTCGCCTCCGCCTGGCCCAAGCCCGGCAATTATCTACTGCCGCGTTTTGATCGTTTGGGAACACAGTCGCGCGTGATTGAAATTTTTAATAAAGGTAAAGAATCCTTCCTCGCCACTGCCAAAACCACTACGCCCTGGATTATACTGAGCAAGACTAGTATACAAGTTGACAAGAGCACGCGGCTGGATGTGAGCATCGACTGGAGCAAAGCGCCCATAGGTCGTGCCACTGGTCGCATTGACATCAGCGGCACCAGTTGGGGCAGTGCGAGCATCGGCGTGGAAATCGTAAATAACCCGATCAACAAAAAAGCATTGCGCGGTTTTGCCGAAGCCGATGGCTACATCGCTATCGAGGCGGAAGATTTTAGTCGCCAGGGCGCGAGTGGTCATTTACGCTGGGAAAAAATCCCCGAGCACGGCCGTACTATATCGTCCATGTCGGTGTACCCGATTGGCGATTGGCAATTTAACGATGCCACCAACGCGCCCTACCTTGAATACGATATTTACACCCACAGCAGTGGTGAATTTACCTTACAGGGATTTTTTGCCCCGAGCTGGCCGTTTATGCCCGAACGCGGTTTGCGCTACGCGGTGGCGATTGATGATGAGCCAGCACAAATTGTGAATTTGGTGGCCGACATGAGCGATGCCACTTGGGCGGAAACCGTGCGCAGCGATGTGCGACTTGGCATTACCAAACACAAGGTTGCACGCGCAGGCGCGCACAAACTGCGCATTTATAGCCTGGACCCGGCAGTCACGCTGCAAAAACTGGTGCTGGATACCGGCGGTTTACAACCCAGCTATCTGGGCCCGCCACCCAGTAAGCGCTATTAATTGTTATTCATTTTTTAAACAAAAATCTTACAGACACTTTTTGAGACGCCATTGAATGAAAATTGTTGATGCTAAAGTCATTGTGACCTGCCCCGGCAGAAATTTTGTCACACTAAAAATTACGACCGACCAAGGTGTGTATGGGATTGGCGATGCAACACTCAATGGCCGCGAAAAAGCGGTGGTGTCCTATTTGGAGGATTATTTAGTCCCGGCATTAATTGGTCGCGACCCACAACAAATTGAAGACATCTGGCAATTTTTTTATCGCGGCGCTTATTGGCGTCGCGGGCCAGTAGGTATGACTGCACTGGCGGCAATTGATGTGGCGCTGTGGGACATTAAAGCCAAACTCGCCAACATGCCGCTCTATCAATTGCTCGGAGGAAAAAGTCGCGAGCGCATCCTCACCTACACACATGCCAATGGCAAAGACCTGGACTCCACCCTGGACGCCGTGCGTAAAGCGCGCGAAAAGGGTTACGATGCAATTCGTATTCAATGCGGCATCCCTGGCATTGAAAAGACCTACGGCGTTGCCAAAGGCGATAAAAGTTACGAACCGGCCGATGCCGATTTGCCCTCTACCGAAATTTGGTCCACCGAAAAATATTTGAATTTTATTCCCGAAGTATTTGCGCAGGTACGCAAAGAATTCGGCAATAACATTCATCTGCTACACGACGTGCATCACCGTTTAACTCCCATTGAAGCGGCGCGCTTGGGCAAAGATTTGGAACCCTATCGTTTATTCTGGATGGAAGATGCGGTGCCTGCGGAAAACCAGGAATCATTTAAATTAATTCGCCAGCACACCACCACACCATTGGCGGTAGGCGAAGTATTTAATTCCATTCACGATTGCCGCGAGCTTATCCAGAATCAGCTCATTGATTACATTCGCTCGACCATTGTGCACGCTGGCGGCATCACCCACGTGCGTCGCATTGCCGATTTTGCCAGCCTGTTTAACGTGCGCACCGGTTTTCACGGCGCGACGGATTTATCGCCGGTATGTATGGGCGCCGCCCTGCATTTTGATTATTGGGTGCCTAATTTCGGCATTCAGGAGCATATGGCCCACAGCGCGCAAATGGACGAAGTATTTCCACATGCGTATGAATTCAATCGCGGCTACTTCACCCCCGGCGAAACGCCCGGCCACGGTGTGGACATCGACGAAAAACTGGCAGCTAAATACCCCTATAAACGCGCGTGTTTGCCTGTGAACCGCTTGGAAGATGGTACTCTCTGGCACTGGTAACATGGTTGGTGTTACCACACCATAATCCATTAAAAATAATGACCGGAGCAGCGAATGAATTTTTCTAAAAGCTTACTAACCCTGGCGCTAGGCGCCGCACTTTTGAGCAGTGGCTGCGGCGATAAAAACGCCCAGCCAGGCACCGCTACAACCATCAGCAGCGCCGCCAGCAGCGAAAGCGCACCGGCAATCGACACCACAAAATTTATCGGCCAACCGCTGGTGAGTCATATTTACACTGCCGATCCATCGGCCCACGTGTTCAATGGCCGCATTTATATTTACCCGTCACACGACATCGACAGCGGTATCACCAGTGACGGTGAAGGCGACAAATTTGATATGAAGGATTATCACGTATTGTCTATGGAAAAAATCGGCGGTGAAGTTACCGACCATGGCGTCGCATTAACATTGGAAGATATTCCATGGGCCAGTCGCCAGCTGTGGGCACCGGATGCCGCAGAAAAAGAGGGAAAATTCTTTTTATATTTCCCCGCAAAAGATAAAGACGGCATTTTCCGCATCGGTGTCGCTACCAGCGATTCTCCAAGCGGCCCCTTTGCAGCAGAGCCCAATCCCATTGAAGGTAGTTTCAGTATCGACCCCAGCGTTTTTAAAGACGACGATGGCAGTCACTACTTATATTTCGGCGGCATTTGGGGCGGGCAATTACAACGCTGGGTAAGCGGCAGTTATGTGGAGGAAGACAAATATCCCGCGAGCAATGAACCTGCACTCAGCCCGAAAGTAGCGCGCCTGAACGACAACATGCTGCAGCTCGCAGAAACCCCGCGCGATATTCAAATTCTGGATAACGCCGGCAAACCCTTATTGGGCAGCGACACTAATCGCCGCTTTTTTGAAGGTGCCTGGTTGCACAAATTTAACGGAAAATATTATTTTTCCTATTCCACCGGCGACACCCATTACATTGCTTACGCCACTGGTGATAGCCCCTACGGCCCCTTTACTCATCAAGGTATCGTGCTCATGCCAGTGCTCGGCTGGACCAATCACCACTCCATTGTGGAAGTGGAAGGCAAATGGTTTTTGTTTTACCACGACAGCCAACTCTCCGGCGGCAAAACCTATTTGCGCAACGTAAAAGTCACCGAATTAATTCACAACGACGACGGCACTATTCGCACGGTGGATGCTTATTTGGATTAACCTTGCTGTAACAAAAAATCCCGATCAACTGCTGATCGGGATTTTTACATTTAACAACAAATCTTCTGCACTCGATATTAATAGATCTTTTCCGCCCTACAGTTTTCAGCAATATACTGTGCATGCGTTGGCATGTATTCGACGGACTTTTCAATCACCCTTCTAATCCCCTCCAGCCGTTTAGCAATTTCATCGTCTGTCATTCGATCAACCAAGGGATGATAAGTTCGAGGGTAGATACCTTGGCCGTGCATCACTTCAAGCCAACTTAACTCATTAAACATTTCAACGTTATTACGATAGATGCGTCCGTTCTTTTTGAATTGTTCAATTTTTTGAGTTAATTCCTTAGGTATGCTCATGTTGCGGCAGTAATTCCAAAAATCGGAATCGTTCCGCTCGGTTGCGTGATAATGCAGAATCAAAAAGTCACGAATTTTTTCAACCTCAAAACTAGCCTGACGATTAAACTCATCAATATCTTCTTGATCAAAATATTTGTTTGGAAAAAAACTCATTAAACGCGCAATAGTCGATTGCACCAAATGCAGACTAGTGGATTCCAATGGTTCCATAAAACCACTTGCCAAGCCCACTGCCAAACAATTTTTATTCCAGATTTTTTTTCGCTTCCCAGTCACAAATTTGAGCAAACGTGGCTCAGCCAAGGGCTTTCCATCAAGATTGTTTAATAGGATGGAACAGGCTTCATCTTCACTCATAAATTTACTGGAAAAAACATGCCCATTACCAGTGCGGTGCTGCAGCGGAATTCGCCACTGCCATCCCGCCGAATGCGCAGTAGAACGAGTATAGGGCGTTGGCTCTCCCACGCGTTCGCAGGGAACAGCCCAAGCGCGATCACATGGCAACCAGTGGGACCAATCCTCATATCCCGTTTTTAATGCCTGCTCGATTAACAGCCCACGAAAACCGGAACAGTCGATGAAAAAATCCGCTTCAATTCGTTCACCCGACTCTAATTGCACTGATTCAATAAACCCATCACTCGCACGTAAAATTGTATCTACGACCTTGCCTTCAGTACGTATAACGCCGCGCACTTCGGAATATTCACGCAGAAACCGTGCATACAATCCCGCATCAAAATGAAATGCATAGGCGATATTAGACAAGGGTGAATTACCCGCATCGAATGGCCGCATAAATTTTCCGCGATCAGAAGCAAGACCACCGATGGTATAGTTCCCCAGTTCTTCTGCTTTACCTAACTCCGCCATTTTCAGCCAGTAATGATAGAACTGAACCCCCTCCATGTCCTTGCCCACTTCACCAAATGCATGAATGTATTTGTGCCCAATTTTTTTCCAGTTAACAAATTGGATCCCGAGTTTAAATGTGCCTTGGGTTTTGCGGATAAATTCATTTTCATCCAAATCCAGCAATTTATTAAATAACTGAATTTGTGGAATAGTCGCCTCACCCACACCAACCGTCCCTATCTCTTCGGACTCGATAAGTTGTATTTGGCAATAGTCAGGTTTAATTAGCTTGGATAGTGCTGCAGCAGTCATCCAACCCGATGTTCCACCACCGACAATGGCGATGCGTCTTATATTGTTATCCTGCATTGTAATCACCCAATTTCGTTACTTACTTAACCCCATAAAATTCACGGCTGGTCGCAAAATAAAAATGACGGCGCATGAGTTTTCCAAGTTGGATTAGTTTCAGTTATCGTTATTTTTTACTTAACCATTATGCGGAACCAAAAAAAAGGCACAACCCCATTGTGGTTGCGCCTTCTTTAGCCTCAGCCCTAGAGAGATTAGAACACAGCTTTCACTGTCAGAGCCACGCGGCGGTCATTGACGAACCAAGAGCGACCAGTCTGACGACCTTCTCCATCCAGTGTCATCAGGGTTTCTGTCTGGGTATTCGCCAGATTGGTACCCTGTAAGCCGAGAGAGATTTCTTCAGTTAACTGGTAGGTGATCGCACCATCCAGAAAGCCCGAAGCACTATTCCAGATCGGCTGACCGCTGATCACATCACGCGTAGTGAGAAGATATTCGGAACGCCAGTTGTAAGCCAACCGCGCAGACCAGTCGTTCTTCTCGTACATGAGCACCAGGTTAGCAGTGTGCTCTGACTGACCGCGTAGCGGCAGCCCTTCCAAAGCAGCGGGATCAAAGGGCTCCAAACCGGGCTGCGGCGTTACGTTCTCTTCCGGCTCCGCTTCAGTGGCAGTTCCACTAGAAGAAAAGTTCGGAATACCCTCTGAGTCAACAAAGGTGTAGTTCGCCTGAATACCAAACCCGTCGAATGGCTCTGGGAGCATATCGAAGAATTGTTGGTAAGCCAGCTCGATACCCTGCAACTTGCCTTCTCGTCCATTACGCGTAGTGGTGAAATCAACGGTCTGAGTTACACCAGTATCAGGATTGGTGAACGTTCTGGGCAGCGCGCCTTCAATAAAGAAGTTCTTCAAATCTTTATAGAAAACAGTCCCCGTAAGGGAGCCAACAGGCGCGAAATACCACTCCAAAGACGCATCCCACTGGGTAGACTCCATGGGTTTCAACGCAGGGTTGCCACCGTTACCGGTCCAAATCGCCGGATCAACAGACACTATGTCTACACCAGAGTCGACCGGACCTGGCAATGCCGGAGCATTCGGATCTGGAACTACCCGCGTAACGTTCAAGCCGCGCGCACCAAGAACCGCCTGGTTGCGAACTTCAGACATATCCGGAAGAGCAATAGCCTTGGATACCGCAAAGCGACCAATCAGATCATCTGTCAGCTCAACCTTCAAGTTGAAGCTCGGCAACACATCATCCCATTTGGCACTCGACTCCAACTCACCCTCATCGTAGTCATTACCGAACGCTTTTTCATCTGGAGTTAACCAGTTATTAGCGTCGCGCGAGTAAGAGAGCAGAGTAGTCACTTCATCCAACCAATCCTGTTCCGACTCAAACAGGCCCGGATCGAAAGGCCCAACTTGATCCTCTGCCCACTTGCGGATAGCGCCACTGTCAGTCAAGTCAGTAGGTGCCCCCGCAGGAATAGCTTGACCAATCATATCCGGGAATTGAACCGAACCTATCGCATCGCGATCTAACCTAACGTAGCGCAAGCCGACATTACCGTTGAATCGGAAAGCACCTTCATCCGAACCAAAATCCAAGCGAACATAAATAGCCTCGTTGGTTTCAGTGGTGTCGTAGACTTCAGCCGGAACGAAATAGGTACCTGGGATAACATCTGGGCGATTTTGGTAGGGCTCCCAAATACCCTCACCATTGGGGTTATTTTGAGGTAATTGACGACCAGCAATCACATCCTTCAAGAGATCCTCTGTGGGGAAGATAAAACCATCGCCAGGAATGGAGACCACGCCACCACGATGGAAGTCAGACCAATCAACATACTGGAACTCGTCATAAATGCTCTCATCCAGCTCGGATAACCAGAGAGCACCCTCGCCACCACCCGGAGCCCATTCTGCACCGAGACTCCCCCAGTTATAAGAAGTATTGCGCACTACCTGGTTACGTTCGGCGTAGCGAACCCCAGCCTTAACAGCAGTCAGGAAACCGTCATCAAAGTTATGGGTTACGTCAAAGCGTCCAGCGCGGGATTCCCCTTCAGATCGCTCGTAATGGTCCATGGCAGAACGTAGCCAGTAGGAATCACGATCTTGGAAGTAGTTAGAGTCGCCGGCTGGGTCATTGGAGAAACCAGGGAAATCGGTTGCATACCACTCGGGGTTAGCATCACGACGGCCGCCCCAGGGTTCAATGACCGTAAGGCTAGGTGTATCGCGGCGCAAATCCAAGATTTGCAATGCGTGAATACCAAGTGCAACCTGCAAGTCATCATCTGAAGTGGTTGCATCAACAAACTGCAAATCAGCCTCAAATTCCCAAGCGTCGCTTGGTGTCCATTGCAGATTAAAGCTAAGGTCTTCAACGATAGTACGCGTATCTTTGTAGCGTGTATCAGTCTGATATTTCTGACCGAAATAGTCATTCTGAGTGACGTAGCCGTCCGGAGCAGTGTCACCCAGCCCCCATGCTGCGTCCCAAGCGGTCGGCACTCGGCCTTCACCACCACGCCAGCCACCGCCATCAGTGATATAACCAGATTCAAAAATACTGTCGCCGTTGAAGGTAAACTCGGTACCAGGATAAGGGCGCGCACGACGGTTTTCACTGACTGTGCCATCGTCGTTAGCATCACCATAGCCACCCTGATACTTAACGGCATTTTCCTTCCAGCTCAGGCGTGCATCTGAGCGCAAGAACTCAGCAGTAGCCAGTAAGGTGTCATCCGGACTCGCCCATTGCAGCGATGCGCCGAATCCGCGGCGGATACGCTCATCTTCTTTGGTAAAAAAGTTAGAGCCGTTGGTCATCCACACTTGGCCATCATCCATCGCAGCGCTAGCTGGAGCACCTAAGGTATCGGCGCGATACTTCACAAAAGCATCACTCTGGATACCATGTGAGGTACCGATCAGCTCGGAATAGGATCCGTTAAGAAGCAATCCGAACTCACCGGCAGTTTCAGTATCCCAACGATTACTGTAGAGACCCGAAACCGTGGGAGAAGCCTCTTCAGCCATATCACCGTAGGAGACATCACCGGTAAAAGCGAACATCTGACCATCACGGTCAAAGGGTTTACGGGTTTTCAAACTGACAGTGCCGCCAATACCACCTTCAATCATGTCGGCGGATTGGTTTTTATACAGATCCACACCACCCATCAATTCTGGTGGTACGTCCTGAAAGTTCAGGCCACGGCCAGAGTTAGCAGTAAAGGAGTCACGACCATTGAATTCACTTCGGGTCGCACTCATACCACGGATAACGGCACCGCTACCTTCCACACCAAAGTGATCGGGATCATCCGGCGCCTGAAAACGTTCAATAGACACACCTGGCATCCGCTGCATAGCTTCCAATACACTGCGATCCGGTAGAGAACCAATGTCTTCTGCTGAAATAGCATCCACAAAGGTGTTCGCGTTACGTTTAATGTCCTGGGCGTTCTCAAGATTTTGGCGGACGCCACTAACTACAACCTCCTCTACCGCTTGGTCTTGTCCAGATGCATTCTGCGCAAGCGTGGGAGAGCTTATTGCCATGACGCACATGGCAAGTATCGACTTCTTGAAAGTGATGGTTTTCTTGGCGTTGTCTAAATAGACCATAGCGCTTTACCCCGATGTTATTTGGTAACCTTGTTATTATTTACACAGCATCGACCGGCGATATTTCGCATATGTAATGCTTCTCATCGCCGTTCAACGCTCACTATTTGTTTTTGTTACGACCTTGCACGGATTACTCGACAGTAAACCTGCGGAGCAGAATCGGATCTGCGGATGCCTCCCGAGTGGCTAAATCCGCGCCTTGAAGCTTAATGCCCATGCGCAGGGCGGTCGGCTCGGTGGGAACACCTTCCATAACCCGCTCGAATCGGTACCAACCGTTACCCAGGTCTTCCGCCGCACTCAGAGCGATATTGCTACCAAAGTTGCCGGAATAACTGCCACTGTTCTGCTGAATGTAGATCTGTATCGCCATACCGGGGTTCTCAGTGATGTAGTAGTCACTGAGGTACAGCTCTACACCCACTGTCGCGCCCTCTAAATCCGGCAGCTCATTTTCAGCAGCAACATACATTACGGTACGTTCGTTACTGTCAGTTGCCTGCCAATTCGGAGCAATACTCAAGGCACCACTTTCGCTGTCGTAGGACAAATCAGGAGCACTCGCAAGGCCCTGCCAGTTGTCATTACTCCAAGCACCCGAATCAACCGATGCTTGAGATGGGATAATTGCAAATGGCCCAGTATCACTCGAAGAAACGATATTGATCTGCATACTGTTAATAGTCAGGCGACCTGCTGGTTGGTTTTTAACTTGCAACCCGACCCGGATGTTCTGACCTTCTTCAGCCACGAACGCATCATTGTCTGTAGCGCAATTAATTGTTTGGGGAACGCCAGGTGTCAGGGAGCCGTTGCCCACATAACAGCCAAATTCACCGGTATAGCTGCCGAAGTTCAACTGGATGATTGGCTGAACATCCGCACCGGAGTCTTTGAAGGCTTGATCCACAGTGAAGGTCATGTCAAAACTACGACCAACAAGGTCAACCGGGCCTTCAAGCAGATAAACCAGCTTCTGGTCACCAGCGGTAGGCTCGAAGTAAACACCGGTATCATCGCGCTGTACTGTAACGGCAGGGGTCGCATCCATCACCGTCCAAGCTGCATCATCCATATCGACGATAAGCGGACCGGTGCCAGACGCTGGTGTCAGGGTGACATTGTCTAACCACACTTGCCCGTCAACCTCTGGCGCCTTGCCGTTAGCCACAAAGCGCACACCAATCTCATTGATGTTGCGCAGGGTGAAGCCCTCGTCATGCCATGCGAAGGTGCCGTAATCGATTGCCTCCACATCGCCCACCATAACGGTTTCGCCGGTGCCAGCTGCCATTTCCCACATTTCAAGGCGGTTCCAACCAGCTTTTGGTTGGTAGCCGAGACTTACAGCCTTACGGCCCTGAGCATTACCCAGCAATAAATGCATGCTCATCTTGCCGTCGTTGGCGTATTCCTCTGTAACAAAGACCCAAACTCTGGCCGCAGAACCCGCCATATCGCTGACTTCGCCCACAGATCCGACGATATCTAACTGATCAGTATCGCTAGCCCACTGTGGATCTACCGCCAGCACTTGTTCATTAGCATTCCAGCTTAGCGTGGCAGTGGCACTACAGGCATCAACGCAACGGCTGCTCCAGTCGTAGGTGTCAGCTTCTTCGCTAAACGCAATAAAGGAAAAAATTCGCGGCTCAGCGGGTTCGGGTTCGGGTTCGGGTTCGCCCCCACCTCCATCGCCTCCATTATCAACAGGCGGTGGAGCTTGTTTCGGCCCCAAATCATTACTCCCGCCACCACAGGCAGAGAGCACGAAGATTGTGCAGAACACGATGAGTAGTTTTTGAAACATATTGAGACCCTCTATTATTCTAGTCTTGGATTTAATTGTTCTAAGCGCAAGCTGACTGAATCCGGCTGGCTTTCCACTGTCTTCACTTGTTGCAGCCCTTAGCGACCTGCCACTTTTGGAGCGGTAGTGCACATAGCGAATATGGATTTTTTAAACGTTAAGCCCTGCTGATTTACGGTCTTTTGATTTTTATGGAAAACCATAGCCAACCCCTTTTTGTTAAATTTATCTTTAGGTGATTTTCATATTGCTTTTTATTTCAGGAAGTTCCGGACCCTCGTGTGTACTAGGATTCTAGTGCCAGACTCCATCTTGCATACTTGTAAACACAGGTCACAAGATGAGCACATGCTACGCCAATGATGATTATTGTGTCAATCTGACCATAAGTCATTATTAGATCACTTCCCACGATAAATATTAGTCTTTATGTACTAAAGTGACAGCGCTATCAACAAAAAAGTAGCGCGCAAATTTATCTGCAATTGTTATTTTTATTCACAAAAAAGCCCGCTCTGAAAGCGGGCTTTTTGGGGCATATAAGGAGGCGAGAATTAGGCTTGAAAGGGATGACGCAAAACGATAGTTTCGATGCGGTCAGGGCCAGTGGAGATAATATCAATTGGAGCCTTAATCAATACTTCCAAGCGGCTGATATAGGCACGCGCATTGGCAGGTAATTGTTCCAGGGTTTGTGCGCCTACAGTGGATTCACTCCAGCCAGGCATCTCTTCGTAGATAGGCTTGAGATCAGCCCAACCTTCGGCATCGTAGGGCATACCGACAATCGCATTGCCTTTAGCATCCTGATAGCCGATACAGATTTTCACTGTTTCCAAACCATCGAGTACGTCGAGTTTGGTCAGGCAGATGCCAGTCACACTATTGATACGATTGGCGTGGCGCACTGCAACAGCATCAAACCAGCCACAGCGACGCTTACGACCAGTAGTGGCGCCAAACTCATGACCTTTTTTACCCAGGTATTCGCCGATTTCACAACCCAACTCAGTGGGGAATGGGCCGGAGCCAACACGGGTGGTATAGGCCTTGGTGATACCAAGGACATAATCCAGATAGAGCGGACCAAAACCTGACCCTGTGGCAGTGCCGCCAGCTGTGGTATTAGACGAGGTCACAAAGGGATAGGTACCGTGGTCTATATCGAGCAGCGAACCTTGGGCACCTTCAAACAGAATGCTTTCACCTTGCTCGCGTGCGCTGTGCAACAGCTCGGTGACATCGGCCATCATCGGCATTAATTGCGCCGCCCAGACTTTGCAGTCGGCCAGCACCTTATCAAAATCCACCGCCTCAACCTTGTAGTACTGGGTCAGGGCAAAGTTGTGGTACTCAAGAATCGCTTTGAGTTTGATAGCAAAACTGTCCATATCGACCAAATCGCCCAACCGCAGGCCGCGACGGGCAACTTTATCTTCATAGGCCGGGCCAATACCGCGACCAGTGGTGCCAATTTTGGCATCGCCGCGCGCCAATTCGCGCGCCTGATCCAAAGCAACATGGTATTGCAGGATCAAGGGGCAAGCAGGTGACAGACGCAAGCGGCTGCGCACTGGCACGCCAGTCGCCTCCAACTCGGTAATTTCTTTTAACAGGGCTTCGGGTGATAACACCACACCATTGCCGATCAAGCAGGTTACGCCATCGCGCAAAATGCCGGAGGGAATCAGGTGCAACACGGTTTTTTTACCGTCGATCACCAGTGTATGACCCGCATTGTGACCGCCCTGAAAGCGTGTCACCAGAGAGACCTGATCGGTCAACAAATCCACGATCTTGCCCTTGCCTTCATCACCCCACTGGGTGCCCAATACCACGACGTTCTTGCCCATGACTGGTTTAACTCTCTGTGCTAGATAAATAAAGAAAACTGACCGATTAACAGGCTACCAGCTGGTAGCTGCCATTTCGTAACAGCAGTTGACGATCACAACCCAGCTCCGCCAGATCGGCCTCGCCACTTACCGCCACAACTCGCTCACCTTGCTGGCGCAAATCTTGTACTGCTTGCCACTGGGCTGGATCGCTGTTTCCAACTACCGCAATCGCGCTCACCTGCCCTTTGTGCAACAAGCCTAATTTACTGATAGCAGTGATATCCACTGCAAAACCGGTCGCAGGGCGCGCACGCCCAAAGACCTCGCCGATGTGATCGTAGCGGCCGCCGCTGGCGATGGGGTTGCCATAGCCGGGCGCAAACGCCGCAAATACCAACCCGGTCAAATAGTGATAACCGCGCAACTCGCCCAAATCGAAATAAAGCTCAGCATTGGGGTAGCGCTGTTCAATAACCTGCGCCACTTGATCGAGCTGATCAACTGCTGCCTGTGCGGCGGGCAGCGCAACAAATAGCTCACGCGCTTTTTGCAAAACGGTTTTATTGCCAGCCAGACCGGGCAATGCCAAAAACAGTGCAGCCGTGCTGGTGTCGTCGATATTTGTATCAACCCAGACGCGAATTTCTGTAGTGGCTTTACGCTGTAGCAATTCAAAGAAGGCATCTTCCTGTACCTTGCTCAAACCAGCTGCGGCAGCAATAGCGCGATAAATGCCAACATGGCCTAAATCGATATGTTGTCGCGGCAACCCCGCCACACTGAGCGACTCCAGCAGCAATGACACCACTTCTATATCAGCCGCGATAGTTGACTCGCCGTAAAACTCAAGGCCAGCTTGAATAGGTGTACGCGTAGCGAGCGGATTCTTGGGGCGGGTATGAACTACATGACCGGCGTAACAAAGGCGGTTAGCGCCAGTACGCTTAAAACTGTGAGCATCCATACGCGCGGTCTGCGGCGTGATGTCAGCGCGAATCCCCAAGGTACGGCCACTGAGTTGATCGGTCACCTTAAAGGTGAGCAGATCAACATCGCGCCCCAATCCGATTAATAAGGAGTCGGTGTATTCCAGCAGTGGTGGAATCACCATGTCATAGCCCCAAGTGCTGTACAAATCCAGCAAACGGCGGCGCAAACTATCTATAGCTTTGGCTTCGGCGGGCAGGATTTCTTCCACTCCGTCCGGTAACAGCCAGCGATCAGCGTAGGTCATAAGCGACTCTGGTAGAGAAACAAAACCGGATGGTCCGGCACGCACGCATAAAAAAACCGAGCGATCGGCTCGGTTGCGGCATTTTAACACTGTTTGGTGCGGGATTTGTAGGCCAATTACACTTGGATCATCCCGCCCCAAAAAGAATCGCCCGCAGAGCGGGCGATTTCAACTTAGTTCTTGCCTTGAGGGTCTTTTAAGTAGCGGAAGAAATCGCTGTTGGGGTCAACCACCATCAAATCCTCTTTACCACTGAAACTCTGGCGATAAGCATTGAGGCTGCGCACAAAACTGTAGAACTCAGGATCTTTACTGTATGCCTGGGCAAAAATTGCCGCGGCCTGGGCATCGCCATCACCGCGAATACGCTCCGCATCGCGATAGGCATTAGCCTCCAATATTGACACCTGCTTGTCTGCATCCGCACCAATAACTTCAGCCTGCTCCTTACCCTGTGAACGATATTCACGCGCCTCTTTTTCACGATCAGCAGCCATACGGGCGAATACTGGCTGACTTGCCTCGGCCGGGAAATCAATACGTTTAACACGAATATCTTTTACTTCGATACCCAGTAGCTTCACGGCATCAAGATTAATACTGGCGGTAATCTCGCTCATTAATTCATCGCGCTTACCCGACACCACATCATGCAATGTGCGACGACCAAACTGGTTACGCAAGCCATCGGCAACCCGCTGGGCAAGCCGGTTTTCTGCGGTTAACTCATCACCACCCGTTGCCTTATAGTAAACCTCGACATCTTTCACTTGCCACTTGATGTAGGAATCCACCATCAACCGCTTATTTTCAACAGTAAAGAAGCTTTCTGTTGCCATATCGGCGGTCAATAAACGACCATCAAACTTGCGCACCTTTTCGGCAAAAGGCACTTTAAAGTGCAAACCTGGCGGCACATCTGCTTTCACCAAACGACCAAATTGCAATACCACTGCGCGCTGGTATTCAGTGACTACGTAAGCCGAGTTAGCAAAAATAACCAAACCGACCAACAGCGCAACTATTGATAAGAGACCTTTACTAGACATTAGCGCATCTCCCGACGAACAAGTGGCGTAGCCGATTCAACTGGCTGAGCAGCACGACTATTGAAATTTTCTGGTTGTGATTTTGGTTCGGCGACCGACTGACGATTCACCATGCGATCCAGAGGGAGATACAACATGTTATTTCCCCCAGCGACATCCACCATTACCTTGGACGAGTTAGTCATCACACTTTCCATGGTTTCTATATACAGTCGCTGACGCGTCACTTCGGGGGCACGCTTATATTCTGTTAGCAAGCTTTCAAAACGATCCGATTCACCTTCGGCACGTGCAATTACTTCAGCTTTGTAGGCTTCTGCTTCTTCGATCATCCGCTGGGCGCGACCACGAGCTTCAGGAATAATACCGTTAGCGTAGGCCTGAGCCTGCGCCTTGAATCTGGCCTCATCTTCTTTAGCCCTGATCACATCATCAAACGCCGAGCGAACCTCTTCTGGCGGGCGAGCATCCTGAATATTGACCGTGTTGACTTGAATACCTGCACCATAGGCATCAAGGTAAGACTGCAAGCGCTGCTTAACTTCCACTGCAATCGCCTGACGCCCTTCGGACAAGACTTGATTTAACTCGCTGGAACCAACGACATGGCGCACCGCTGAATCTGTGGCATGACGGAGACTGGTTTCAGGGTCGCGCACGTTCAATACAAATGCTTTTACATCAGAGACGTTGTATTGCACAGAGATAGGCAGCTCTACGATACTTTCATCCTCAGTCAGCATCAGACCACGTGATGGATACTGACGCTCACCGGTGACATTGACCTTGATTACATCGGTAATCAGTGGCGCGTTCCAATTCAGGCCTTCCGTTTTGATTTCCGAGAAGGCGCCAAATTTCAGCACCACAGCACGCTCTTTGGCGTCCACTTGGTAGACTCCCGAGCCGATATAAATCAGCAAGGCAACCACAGCAAAAACGCCAAATAGTGGCTTCATATTCGCGTTGCCAGTTGAGCGCCCACCTGATCCGCCGCCGCCAAACATGCCGTTGAGTTTGTCTTGCAACTTTTTAAATGCCTCATCCAAGTCCGGCGGGCCATCGTTGCCATTTTTATTACCGCGACCACTCCAGGGGTCTTTGTCTTTTCCCGGTTCGTTCCAGGCCATACTATTTCTCCACATAGAAAGTAAAACTGGTTTGGGATTTAATTAACTATTCCTGTGCAACCGGCATATCCGGCAGTGTTCCTGACTCATCCCACAACAGACTCTCAAAAGCTATATTTGCCGCACTGAGAATCCGCAATAAATCATCTTTGGGTATACGTACTTGCAGCAGACTTGCGCCATCAGCGCGGTGATTTTCGCTCACTACCGCCTGTTGTGCATAGAGCATAGCGCGCAAGCGCCCCTGTGTTGGCGGGACAACCAGGCAACCGCTGACAAGCTCTTTTCCCAGCACTTCTGAGATCGCCTGATTTAACAGCTCACAACCAGCACCTGTCTGCGCAGACAGCCAAACCGCAATAGGTTTGCCGGTTTCATCGCGATCGATATGCGGGCCGGTATCTGCCAGCAAGTCTACTTTGTTATAGACGCGCAATTGCGGTAAATCTGCCGCCTCAATTTCTTCCAGCACCAATTCCACCTGTTCAATATTGCGCAGGCGTTCTTCAGCTGCTGAATCTATCACATGCAAGAGTAAAGTTGAGTTGCTAGCTTCTTCAAGTGTCGCTTTGAATGCCTCCACCAGTCGGTGCGGCAAGTGACTAATAAAACCTACCGTATCCGCCAGCACTACTGCACCAACATCAGATAGTTCGATTCGGCGCATGGTTGGATCAAGGGTGGCAAATAATTTATTTTCAGCGTAAACGTCAGCACCGGTAATACGATTGAACAGGGTAGATTTACCCGCGTTGGTATAGCCCACCAGCGACACGGTCGGAATAGCCGCGCGTTGACGCGAACGCCGCCCCTGCTCACGCTGGGAGCGAACTTTTTCCAGGCGCTGCTCAATTTGCCCAATACGATTACGCAACAAACGACGGTCAGTTTCCAGCTGGGTTTCCCCCGGGCCGCGCAAACCGATACCACCTTTCTGACGCTCAAGGTGAGTCCAGCCGCGAATCAAGCGCGTGGCACTGTGACGCAATTGCGCCAGCTCAACCTGCAACTTACCCTCAAAGGTTCGTGCGCGTTGGGCGAAAATATCAAGAATTAAACCGGTGCGATCAAGTACGCGGCACTGTAGCTCGCGCTCCAGATTGCGTTCCTGACTGGGGGTTAAAGTATGATTAAAAATAACCAGCTCGGCGCCGTTATCGACGACCAACTGTTGCAGCTCCTGCAATTTGCCGGTGCTGATAAGGAATTTTGCAGTGGGGACAATTCGCGATCCGGTTAAAAATGCCACAGGGTCGCCCCCGGCAGATAAAACCAACTCTTCGAATTCACGTGGGTCTTCGGCGTCTTGGCCGTGAGACAAATTCAGGTGAACCAGCACTGCTAGCTCACCCGATTCGGGACGATCAAAAAACAATTAGCTACCTCGAGTCAGTATCAATGATTTGATAGATTACTCGGCTTGCTCGTCTTCTTCGCCTTCAACGCCGCCTTCGTTCAACAGCGGAACGCGAACAGCACGGGATGGAACAACAGTGGAGATTGCATGCTTGTAAACCATTTGGCTTACGGTGTTTTTCAACAGCACGACAAACTGATCAAATGACTCAACCTGGCCTTGTAACTTAATTCCATTTACCAGGTAAATGGATACAGGCACACGCTCTTTGCGCAGAACGTTCAGGTAAGGGTCTTGTAAGCTATGCCCTTTTGACATGTTTATCTCCTAGGGACAATAAAAATTATAGTAATTTACCCACCTAAAACACCCAACGAATCCATCGGGAGGAGGTGGAAGAAAGCATGAAAATCAGATTAGGCTTCTCACGTAGGCATTATATGGCGGTGCGACCTATAAAATTCAAGGCGCAATGCACAATTTCTTCCTTCGTGAGTGAAATTCCCTGATCAGTCTCCGTGCATAACCAGTGTAGTTCACTATTTGAGCTTGTCGACCAACCGCGCAACCAAGTAAATTGTCGCTTGGCTAACTGCCGGGTAGCGATAATTCCACGCTCACGCATTTCGTTGTAATCGACTCGCCCATCAAGATAATCCCACACATGGCGGTAACCCACCGCACGAATGGCGGGCAAATCGGGTTGCAGATCACCGCGCGCATAAAGCGCCCGCACTTCATCTACTAAACCACTGACCAGCATTTTTTCGAATCGTTCAGCAATACGCCGATGCAAGGTGGCGCGATCACGTGGAGCTATGGCAATTTGACAAACAGTAAAGCGCTCACAAAACGCACTGGTTCGCGGCTGTGCATGTTGCACCTCACGCAATTGCGCCATGGTTTTACCACTCACGCGATAAACTTCCAGCGCGCGACTAAGCCGCTGCGAATGATTGGGGTGAATGTCGGCCGCAGTCTGCGGGTCAACTAAGGCGAGCTGGGCATGGATATGCGGCCAACCGAACTCTGCCGCTTCACGTTCAATTTGCGCACGCACTTCAGTATCTGCGGCAGGCATTTCGGCCAAGCCATCGAGCAGCGCACGAAAATAGAGCATGGTGCCGCCAACTAACAGTGGAATTTTTCCCTGCGCGTGGATCGCATTAATTTCGCGCTCGGCATCGGCGACAAAATCGGCAACGGAATAGGGCTCTGCCGGGTCGCGGATATCAATCAGGCGATGCGGGGTTTCCGCCAATTCGGCGGCACTGGGTTTGGCCGAACCAATATCCATACCGCGATAAACCAACGCCGAATCCACACTGATTAATTCCACCGGCAATAATTTGCTCAAGCTAATCGCCAGATCGGTTTTGCCCGACGCGGTTGGCCCCATCAAAAAAATCACCAGCGGTTTCTGCGCAGAAGTAGCCATGATCTTATTGCCCACGCATAAACATTTTGTCGAGATCGTCGAGCGATTGCAGCAGCCAGGTGGGTCGGCCGTGGTTGCACTGACCACTGCGCTCGGTCGCCTCCATATCGCGCAGCAGCGCATTCATTTCGGGAATGGTCAGTTTGCGATTGGCACGCACCGAGCCGTGGCAGGCCATGGTGCCAAGAATTTCGTTGATGTGATGTTGGATGCGCTCGCTGCTACCGTGCTCAATCAAATCGGATAAAACATCGCGCACCAATTGCTCAACTTTGGCGCGATTTAAAATGACCGGTAGCTGGCGAATTAATAAAGTTTCCGGGCCAGCGCGCTGCAACTCAAAGCCGAGCGCTTTGAATACCTCGCTAAAATTTTCGGCAAAGTCCGCTTCTTTTTCGCTGACCGCTATCGACTCAGGCACTAGCAGTGGCTGGGTTTGCAAACCGCCACAGTGAAACGACTCTTTCATACGCTCGTAAGTCACGCGCTCGTGCGCCGCGTGCATGTCAACCACAATTAAACCCTGCGCATTTTCCGCGAGAATATAAATACCTTTTAATTGTGCGATGGCATAACCCAGTGGGGGAATCTCGTCGCTAGCAGATTCCGGCAAAGCATAAGTTGCCGTGGGATTTGCGGGGCGATGCAACTCGCCATAGGTCGCCATCTGTTCACGCACAGCACCGGGATTAATTTGTGCAGGCTGGTAATTTGACGATGAATAATGACTCGCGCCGGACGCCGCACGAAAGCCCATACTCTCCTGCCCTTTGAATTCGCCCGCCGCAATGCCTTGAATCGGTTTGGTGGATGAAAGTGCAAATGGATTTATACCGGAAACTTCATCGGCGCCTTCACCCAGTTCGCGTTTTGCAAGCGTATCTTCCGGGCGAACTTTTGCGAGTGCGTGATGCAAGCTTGAGTAGATGAAGTCGTGTACGTTGCGATTATCGCGAAAACGCACTTCGTGTTTGGTGGGATGCACATTCACATCCACCGTCGATGGATCCAGTTCCAAATACAATACAAACGCCGGATGGCGGCCGTGGTACAACACATCCTGATAAGCTTGGCGTACAGCGTGGCTGACGAGCTTGTCGCGAATCGCGCGACCATTCACATAAAAGTGCTGCAAGTCTGCCTGGCTGCGCGAAAAGGTGGGCAGCGCCACCCAACCCCACAAACGAAAACCATTGCGCTCTATATCAAGATGCACCGCATTTTCCATAAACGCCGGGCCACACACCTGGGCGACGCGACGCTCTTGCTCGAGCTGAGAATCACCCGCACGCCAGGAATAAATGGCACGGCCGTTGTGGCGCAAATTAAACGCGACATCAAAACGTGATAATGCCAAGCGTTTTACGACATCCTCAAGATGGGTGTATTCCGTTTTATCGGTGCGTAAAAATTTACGGCGCGCAGGCGTATTAAAAAACAAATCGCGCACCTCAACAGTAGTGCCGCGCGGGTGTGGTGCGGGCGATAACTGCGTTTCCATATCGCGCCCTTCGGCAACTACCTGCCAACCTGCGCTGTCATCATTGGTGCTACTAATCAACGCCAGACGCGCGACCGAACTGATACTCGCCAATGCTTCACCGCGAAAACCTAAGGTGGCAACTGCTTCGAGATCATCCAGTTCATAAATTTTACTGGTGGCGTGACGGCTGAGTGCGAGTGGCAAATCGTCTTTATCAATGCCGCCGCCGTTGTCACGCACACGCATGAGCTTGATGCCGCCCTCTTCAATATCAATTTCCAAACGCGTTGCACCGGCGTCGAGTGAATTTTCCAGCAGCTCTTTAATCACCGAGGATGGACGTTCAACAACCTCGCCAGCAGCAATCTGGTTGGCGAGGCGCGGGCTGAGCAATTTAATTTTTCGCATGGGAAACCAATCGCGGCGATGAATCAGGAAGTGGGAATTTTCAGGGTTTGACCCAGTTTTACGGTCGTACTTTTCATATTGTTATGGCGCTGGATCGCGCTGGCACTCACGCCGTAACGGCTGGCAATACGCGACAAGGTATCGCCGGCCACCACGCGGTGCATCCGCGGTGCAGTGGCGATTTGCGCTTGTGGGCGCGCGGTAGGCGCAGGTTGCGACTGGGCAACGGCAGGTGAGTTGGTCGCCGGAATTTTTAAGGTCTGGCCGATATTCACGCTGGTTGAACGTAAATTGTTGTACTGCATCAACCGCTGCATGCTCACGCCGTAGCGATTGGCAATGCCGGATAAGCTGTCTCCAGCGGCCACCGCATGCTGCCGCTCAAAACCGCCGCCGGCACCGGATTCCACTTGCGCCGCAACATAAGTGCCCGCTGGCGGATGCTGGTAAAAATGCTGGCGAATACCTTTAAATACCGATTGCGCCATTTGTTTGCGATACGCCGGTGTGGCCAATTTGCGCGCCTCACCGGGGTTGGAAATAAAACCGGTCTCCACCAGAATCGACGGCACATCAGGCGATTTCAACACCAAAAAGCCCGCCTGTTCCACATGGCGCTTGTGCAAATGCGCAATACCACCCATGGAGCTGAGCACCTGCTGGCCGACCTGCAAACTGGAATTCAACGTTGCCGTCATCGACAAATCCACCAACACCCCGGCCAGTACCTGATCCTTATCATCAAGGCGAATATCGCCCACCCCGCCGATCAAATCCGATTCATTTTCACGCTCGGCCAAAAAGCGCGCGGTTTCCGAGGTGGCGCCATGACGCGACAAGGCAAACACCGAGGCGCCGCGCGCGCTGGCTTTGGTAAAGGCATCGGCATGAATAGAGACAAACAAATCCGCCTTCATATTGCGCGCCAAATCGCGGCGTTTTTTCAGCGGGATAAAATAATCGCCGGTGCGGGTGAGCTTGCCGGTAAACCCGGGCTGGGCGTTAATCGCCGCAACCAGCTCTTTGGCGATCATCAGCGTCACATCTTTTTCGCGCAGGCGATTGGGGCCGAGGGCGCCTGGGTCTTCCCCGCCGTGACCAGCATCCACCGCGATAACAATAAACCGTTTGCCGCTAAGATCAGCTTTGGCTACTGGCTTACTAGCGGATTGTGCGGGGGCTACTGCCGGTTTATCGACAACGGCAGGTTTGGTGGCTGCTGGAGTGGTGGTTGCGGAGGCGGCAGGAACCGCTGCAGGGGTAGTCGCCGGCACAGCGGTGGCGGTTGAGGGTGTTTCGTCGTAGAGGTCGATCACCAGACGGTCATGCATTCCGCCGTGGGCTTTGAGTAAAAAACTGTTGGGCGCGACCTTGGCTTTTAAATCAAATACCAGACGCAAATCGCCATTCGTTTGAACCGAGGAGCGCACCGCCAACACCGGCGTATCCGCCAAAGGCAACTGGCCCAGCGGGGCTTTGAGGCTGGTTTTGGGAACATCGACAATAATGCGCTCAGGGTTAGCCGCGAGCGTCAGGCTGTGCTGCACGGGCGCATCCAGATCCAGCACGATGCGCGTGTGATCCGGCGCGCGCCACACGCGCACACCATCCACTTTCGCCGCAAAAGCCAGAGGCGCAAGTAGCACCCCCAGGCAGCAAACCCAGTTCAGCCAGCGAACCATAGATATAGACAATCTCAACAGACAAACACCCATTCAGCAGTTTTTATAGGGATATGGCGTACCAAACAGCGCTAAACGCCGTGGCACATGGCTCGCACTCTACCGCAAAAGGGGCTTTTGCCCCTAGCAAAAAAGGCTAACGCTTGGCCAGCAGTGCGTGCAATAGCGGATTGGTGGCACGCAATTCCAAGCGACGCCCCTCGCCCTGCACGAAAATATTGATCACCAGATCCGGCGTGGGCAGCACACCTTCACCGCGCTCAGGCCACTCCAGCAGACAGAGGTTTTGCTCGATGAAGTAATCGCGAATACCCATGTATTCAAGCTCTTCAGGATCGCCCAGGCGGTATAAATCAAAGTGGTATACCCGGCGCACGCCAAATTCATAGGCCTCCACCAAGGTGTAGGTGGGGCTTTTTACTGCACCGGTGTGACCAAACGCTCGCAGTATGCCGCGTGTGAGGGTGGTTTTACCGGCGCCCAGGGTGCCGCACAAATGCACCGAGAGCGGGCCGTCATGAGCAGCGAAGATAGCGCCGAGCTGCTCGCCAAAGGCGACCATGTCGCTGTCGTTATCGATGATGTATTCCAATGTTTCCACCGCCGACTCCTTAGAGCAATTCGCCCAAATAGGGGATCAAATCGGTGGCGAGCAGGCTGCGCTGGCCCACGTCATCAGCCGCCAAATCTGCCGCGCAGGCATGAACTACTGCACCCAACCGTGCTGCATCTGGCTGACTCAGGCCTTGGGCGATAAGTGCGCCGAGAATACCGGAGAGCACATCACCCATACCGCCGGTAGCCATACCGGGGTTGCCGTCGGTGACTACCGCGATCTTGTCGCCATTGGCGGCGACCAAACTGCCAGCACCTTTAAGAATGACTGTGGCGTTGTAACGGACTTGGATCGCCTGCACGGCGGCGAAACGGTCGGCTTGAACTTCCGCGGTGGTGATGCCTAGCAAACGAGCGGCTTCAGCGGGATGAGGTGTGAATACCCAGTTATCGCGTTTAACGCTCGCTGGCACCACTCGACCTTCGGCGAGGATGTTAAGTGCATCCGCATCCAGCACCATGGGCAGGCCACTTTTAACCGCCTGCTGCAACATCTGCTCAGACCACGGCGAGCGACCAAGACCGGGGCCGACCACCAACAGGGTTGGACGCGCTAGCAGCGGTTCCAGCTCCTGACCGGAAACCACACCGCAAGCCATAATCTCCGGGCGACGAGCAAGGATTGCCGGGATGTGTTCGGGGCGCGTGGCGATACTCACCAAACCGGCACCAGAACGCGCTGCCGCTTCTGCCGCCATCAGCGCCGCGCCGCCATAGCCGGTATCGCCACCAATCACCATCACATGGCCAAAATCGCCTTTGTGCGCATCGGCCGCGCGCGGTGCGAGCAAGCCTTGCAACTCTGCCAATTGCACACGTTCGGCACTGGGCGATGCCGCCGTGTAAGTCGCTTCAGGCACATCCAGATTGGCAAGCACTAACTCACCACACACCGCCGGGCCGCGCCCCGTGAGCAGGCCGCGCTTGGTGGCGATAAAAGTCAGGGTCAGGCTGGCGTTGACTACCGCACCGGCAACAGCACCGGTATCGGCGTTTAGACCAGAGGGAATATCCAGCGCCAACACCGGCAAACCGCTGGCGTTGATCTGTTCAATCGCCGCCGCAAATTCCGCACGCGGTGCATCGCGCAGGCCAATGCCCAGCAGTGCATCCACAATCACACCCTCCGCAGGCGCACTGGCAGCCGTGAAAACCTGCATGAGCACACCTTCTTGCACGGCAAAGTCATACGCCTGGCGCGCTTCGCCACTTAGCTTATCCGCGGGAGTCAGCTGTATTACCTGCACCGGCACTAACCGCTGGGCGGCGAGCGCCGCCAGAATGTAGCCATCGCCACCGTTATTGCCGCCACCGCAGTAAACCGTGACGCGGGCGGGCGATGGAAAGCGCTCTAGCAACAAATCATAGGCCGCTCTCCCAGCGCGCTTCATTAGCTGGATCGCGGGAATACCGCTGGCGATAGCAGCCGCATCCAGCGCGTAGGTTTCAGCGGCGGTATAGAGCAGGGGCGAACTGGCGATAATTTTCATGAAAGGATCAGCCTGGGCAGCAAAAAATAGGGGCAACTTGAATGAGGCGCGATTATACGCAACTTGCTTCACAAGGGTTAAGGCAGAACGCCGGTGAATTGGCTATATTGAAGGCCGCAGCAGATACCAAGAGACCCTCATGCCCAGTTTTGATGTACAGGCTATTTTGCGCGGTGATGGCAATCAACTCGGTGACGCCCTTGCCACCCTCGCCAACACTCCGGCCGCCAGCGATAAAACGATCGATACAAGAACGCCAGACGAGCTACGTCAGGAATTGGCGACTCGGGTCTATCGCCAGCTAATTGCCCGACCACAGTTGGATCTGCAACTACTGCCGCTGTTTGCCGCTGTTGAAACTGCTCTGGTCGCACAAATTGCACAGGACGACCGCTTTTACAGCGACATCGATCACCCTTTGCGCCGCACCTTGGAATCGATACTGCCCGCCGCCAGTCACTGGTATGCGCGCGATGCCAAACCCAGCCAGCAGTTCTATGATCGAATCAGTAGTCTCCTCAATACCCTGACGGCGCACTGGCAAAACAAAACTGCTCCCGAGAGTGCACTGAGCGAATTTAGCCAGTGGCTCGCCAGTGAAGACAAACGCGCCGCACTGCTGGAGAGTCGCCTGTGCGAAACCGAACTGGGCAACCAGAAGCTTACACTCGCGCAAACACGGGTAGTGACACTGCTCAATAATCATCTGGCGCAGCGCCCACTGCCACTCGATCTGCATTCAGCCATCACCCTCAGTCTCAAAAGCGAATTGCAATACTGGGCGTTCAATACACCAGCCACCGCATTGAACGAGCTGCCACTCTGGGTGCACTGGCAGCGCATCTTGCCCTCACTGGGGCAACTATTTTCACATGGCAATATTCAGGTTGATGATCAACAGCTCTATAGCCAAATTCCGGCATTGCTCACTGAACTGGAGCGCAGCCTTGCACACACCACCAGCAACACCCAAGCCTACCAACAGCTAGTCGACCAGCTCAGCCAGTGCTTGATGATGGCGATACAAAAGCAACCACAAGAGATCGCCCTCTTCCCTGCACTGCCGCTGCCCGACGGTCAAACCACCGCCAACACCAAGGTACCACTGGCGCTATTACAGGCCACCGAAACGGTGAAGCTGGGCGATTGGATTGTGATGCGCGGCGATGATCAGGAGGCGATTCGCTGCAAATTGGTACTCAAGGATGCCAACCTCGACCAACTGCTATTTGTCGATCACACTGGGCGCAAGGTAATGAGCAAAACCAATAAGGATTTTGCTCTCTGCCTCTCCACCGGTCTCGCCCAGCCATTGCAGTTAACACCGCTGGGAATGATTATTGAGCAGCAACTCACAGCACTCATTACTCAAGCTAATCAGTGCGTAAAAGTCCAACTGCTCAAACAAAAACAAAAAGCCGAAGCACTCGTGCGCGCCTTTATGGCGGAGCAAGAAGCACTGAAGGAAGCGGCTGAGCGCGAGCGTCAGGCGGAGCAAGCGCGCCTGCAAGCCGAGTTGGACGCACGCCAGGCCGCCGCGCACAAAGCCATGGCCGAAGCCCGTTTGCTCGCCGACGAACAGCAGCGCCGCGCCGCTGAACAAGCCGCCGAACAAGCGCGCCTCACCCGCGAGCGGGAAGCAGCGCAAGCCGCAGAAGCCCTGCAACGTGAACAGACAGCAGCGACAACGGCAAATGAGTTACAAGTAGGTGCCTGGCTGGAAATTAATAACGCCAGCACCGCCCCCGGCCTGCGCGCCAAACTCTCGGTGATTATTGGTGCCACGGGCAAATATATTTTCGCTGATCAGGTTGGGCGCAAAGTTGCCGAATACAGCCGCGAACAACTGGTGCAACAACTGATTAGTGGCGAGTTAAAAGTGTTGCGCAACGGTGACAACTTTGAAGAACAACTCGCCAAAGTGATTCGCGGTTTACGTCGCGATGTCAATTAACCCGCGCTATAACAATTAACCCTAGCGGTGTACAGGAAGATCACTATGAATAATAACGAGACACAAAAACATTCGCCGGAGCAACAGGAAAAACAACCGGAAGAGCAGCGTCAGGAATATCGCCTGAACAATCAACTCACGGTAATTATTGAACTCGACAGCCCCGCCGACAGCGAGCCCACACTGGTGGTTAGCAACAGCCTGGATATTTCCGCCAACGGCCTGCGCGCCATAGCACCGCAAGCTGTACCCACCGACAATATTTTGCGCTGCTGTATTCGCGATGCCGCGAGTGACCGGCAATTTTTATTGGTCACTGAAGTGAAATGGTGTCGCCCCTACGGCGATGATGGCGACTTTTTGATTGGTTTGAGCCTGTTTGATTCCGCCGGAACCGATATTGTGGAATGGAAGGAATTTATTGCGCAGCGTTGTGCCGATTAGTCGGTTGCCTCAACCCCTGTTTTCTAGCGCGCCGCTCAACAACCATTTTGACCGCTAGCCACGGTGTACAACCATTGCCACGAAACCTGCCCCGCGTCTTTTGTACTGCTCATAGAGTGATGTTGAGTTAATCAAATCAACGTCAGAATTAGGGAGCAATATATGTTGTGCAAAAAAAGAAGTGGGTTGAACATGGGCGTACTCACCGCGATCATCATTGCCGTTCTGGCAAGTGTGTTGTCGTCCAATCAAAGTTACGGCGAAACAATGCCGTCCAATAAACCCAAGAGTGCATTATCGGCTGAAACCAAAGGTACTGGTCCAGCGCTAATTTTTATTCCGGGCCTCAACAGCGGCAAAGAAACCTTTCGCGCTACCTGCAATTACTTCCAACAAAACTATCAATGCCATTTGTTGCAGTTACCCGGTTTTGCGGGTCACCCTGCCGTACCGGATTTGCAACAGGATTTTTTAGTCGCCATGCGCGATGAAGTTCTGGTGTATATCAACACGCATAAACTACACAAGGTAACTCTAGTGGGGCATAGTTTGGCCGGCACGCTCAGTTTGATGCTCGCGCTGCAAGCGCCAGAACTGATTGATAAAATAGTGATTGTCGATGCGCTGCCATTTTACCCGGCGATTCAAAATCCCACGTTGACCGCCGAGCTGATGCGCCCACAAGCAGAGCAAATGCGCGCGATGATGAACAACCAAAGCCAAGCAGATTATGAAAAAAGTGCAGCAGCGCATATGCAAGGTATGAGTAATAATCCGGCGCATTTGCCGCTATTAATCGAGTGGAGCAAAAGTAGCGACCGCACAACCACGACACAAGCAATGGTCGCCCTCATGACCACCGATCTGCGCAACGATATTGCCGCAATCCAACAACCCACGTTGGTATTGGGTGCATGGGCAGCTTATAAAACCTACGGTGCAACCAAAGACAGTACCGCTGGCATTTATAAACAGCAGTATAAAAAACTGAAGAATGTTGATATACGCATGTCCGACACCGGCTACCACTTTCTAACCTGGGATGATGGCAACTGGGTCAACCAACAAATAAGCGAATTTTTGAGCGCAAAATGAATCAAGGCCATATCACTAATTACTCGCGCCAGTATTTACTGGCGCAATTATTTTTTTGGGGCAGCTACCTACTGATGAATATCCTATTCATCAGTGCCTGGGGTAGTGTTTCGGGGTTTGCAGTTGGGATTTTTATTGTTTTATCGCTATTGCTGGGAGGCGCAAGCCACGGCTTACGCGCGCTTTATCAGCGTTTTCAACCTACCTATTCGCTTGTAAAAATATGCCTGCATTTACTCTGGCTGTTACCGCTGGCGGCGATGGTCGTCCAGTTGGTTTTGCATGCATTTATTTATACAACACTGCAATTTATTCCCACTGCCTCCTCAGGTATTCAGCCCGTGAGCGCAGGCAGTTTTATCGGCTACAGCATTAACACCACCATTATGTTAATACTCTGGTCGGTTCTCTATTTACTGCGCAGCGAATTCAAAAAACGGCGCGAGATAGAAATTGCCCACTGGCGCGATCAGGCGAAACTGCGCGAAATTGAATTGCAGTTTTTACGCAGCCAGATTAATTCTCATTTTTTATTTAACTCACTCAATAATCTGCGCGCATTAATTTTGGAAGATCCGCACGCAGCGCGCCAAGGCTTGGCTGACCTGGCCACTTTACTGCGAGGCTTGTTACAAGCGGAGGCGCATGTCACGGTACCGCTGCGTGAAGAGCTGGATTGGGTGCGCGGTTATCTCGCACTGGAAGCCTTGCAATTTGAACAGCGTTTGCAATATGAATTGGTGATTGATGATTCGCTGTTGGATGCCAAAGTGCCGCCCCTTCTGGTACAAACACTGGTAGAAAATGCAATCAAACACGGTATTGCTGCACGTCGTTCCGGTGGTTTGGTAAGCCTGCGCGCGCAGCGGCTGAATAATAGCGAGTGGTTATTGGAAGTGGAGAATCCCGCGGCGGAATTACCGGCGCTACACCAAGGTAACGGTATTGGTCTGGCGAATGCGCGTGAACGGTTAGCGCTTGCCTTTGGCGAGAGTACAAAACTTGATTTGCAATTAGGCGAAAATATTATCGCCCGCGTGCGTTTACCGCTCTAAAAAAGTTTGCCGGTCTAAAAAATTGGAACTAGAACATGAAAGTAATTATTGTTGATGACTCGCGCTTGGCGCGCAAAGAATTGTGTGGCTTATTAGCGGAACATGCCCAGTATGTGATGGCGGGGGAAGCGGGCGATGTGCAATCTGCAATCGCACTCATCAATGAAATACAACCGGAATTATTGTTACTCGACATTAACTTGCCCGATGGCAGCGGTTTTGACCTGCTCGAACAATGCGATTACACCCCCAAGGTCATCTTCACCACGGCCTATGAACAGCACGCCCTGCGCGCCTTTGAAGTGAATGCACTGGATTATTTATTAAAGCCGGTAACGCAGGAACGGTTGACTGCCGCACTGGAAAAACTGACCCAGCAGACTCAAAACATTTCAGCGCCAACCCACACGCCCAAAACCGCCAGCGAGCATGTTTTTATCCGCGAGGGTGAACACTGCCACTTTGTTAAATTTCGCGATATCAGCCGCGTCGCAGTGGAGGGAAATTATGTGAGAGTGTTTTTCAATACGCAGAGTGCACTCTTGCCGCGCTCGCTGAATTATGTGGAAACTCGAATGGATGACACTGTGTTTTTTCGCGCTAATCGCCAGGAAATGATTAATTTAAATTTTATCCAGCGCATCGAACCCTGGATTGGCGATGGTTTGATGATTGTGATGCAGGACAAGACCGAGGTGATCAGCTCGCGTCGGCAAGCACGCGAGCTGAAACAGCGAATGGAATTTTAAATCAGTAGTAAACGCAGCGCATGACGTGATTACAAACTATTAATATCCAGCCACAGTTCCGGGCGATCAACCGGTGTGGCTTTGGGCAACGCCGGGTTATCCAAATAAAATACCTTACGGTTTTTCAGGTCGGCCAAGTCAATGACTTTTTTGATTGAGGGATCATTCAAAAATTCATAATCGAAAGTCCCATCAGCGATCATCGCATTGAAACCATTTTCGATATCCCGTGCCAGCGCTTGGTTGTCAGGCGCCACAAATAAATAAAATGGCATTTTGTAAACCAACATCAACCGCTTTTCTACCGCCAACTCCAGCCCGGGAATTTTATTGACCTCGCCCCAGGGTTCCTGCACACCCCGCGGAAACGCATCAAAGCGGCCACCGTCGAGCATATAAAATAGGTTGTCGTATTTTTGGGTTTTCACCACCGTGAGGCCGTTACTCTCCAAAATATTGGTATCCGCCCAGGTGGAGCCCTGCCCGAGTTTTAATTTCTTTAAATCATCGAGCGTATTTACCGCATCGAATTTATGCTGGCTATTTTTGTGAATTAAAAAAATGCGATGCCCCAGCAAGCCTTTTAACAGGGGAATACGCACCGGTGGCACCTGCGCCTCAATGCTCGCATCAGAAGCGGCCCACATCACATCAATGCGCCCGGCCCGCAGATCTTCTATATAGCGCCCCTGAGTGCGGTGGCCGCCGTCAGCGTCGGGGATAATTTCATATTGGGTGTCAGCGCGCGCCAAGGCTAGGGTCAACATGCGCACGGAATAGCGATCTATATCGGTGATGGCAGGCATAACCGTAATACGTTTAGTTTGCTGTGCCAAACTGGTGGGCGATAGCGCGAGCAAGGCCAGCACACAGCAGGACAACAGGGTAATTGCGCAGCAATTGATTGGACGAGTAAGCATAGTGACCTCAAGCAAAATACCGGGACGACATCTGATTTTTATCTTATTTATAAACAGAAAATTATGTCTGTAACTGCTTGAGTATAGATAGCGCCGGATAATCTGACGCGAAAAGAAACAGAAAAAACCAATGAAAACGAATGCAAAAAAAACTGGCACGCGTTAGGTGCCAGTTTTTATAACTACTTTTTTAAAACCGCGCGCTTATTTGAGCAAATAAACCACATAAACCTGGGCAGTAATTTTCATCACCCCCGGCTCAAAGGGTTCAGCGGAATCGCTCATACGAACCATCTCAAGCTTGGCAGAACTGCCCATCAACTCGCGATTAGGCCGCAGTTCCCAGCGCTCATTGCCGCGATTATTAAATTCAGAAATGGACCATGGGTCGCCCACCACTCTGCCCTGGGCCTTAGCCAAGCGACTCGCGCGGGCTTTGGCATCGTTCATTGCCGCCGTCTGCACTTTTTCTTCAACCGATTTTTTATCGCTCAAAGTCAATTGGGTGTTGATGGTTTCAGACACTTTTGCATCGACGAGCGCCTTCATCAGTTCGGGATATTTTTTTAAATCGCGCAAATTAATATCCACCTGACGCGATACGTTATTGCCGGTCAATACACGCTGATTGTCTTTGTAGTCATATTCGGGGCGAATGTTCAACGCGGTAGTCGCGATGTCATCTGCTTTCACGCCAAACTTTTTCAGGGTGTCGATCAGCAAACGGGAACGTGCATCCACATCGGCCTTGGCTTTGGCCAAATCCAGATCCACGGTTTGAATGCTCAGGGTAAATACCATCATATCCGGCTCGACTTCCAACTCGGCCGCTCCCTCTACGTACACATGCGGCTGTTGCGGCAGCGGTGTAGCCATAGCATTAGCGCTCAGCAGCGCAGCAGCACTCAACAGCGCCCACAATCCAAAACGATGATTTACTTTCACAGGTGACTCCTTTTTTTGACCGACCAAATTAACAAACAAGCTTGATAAACGAAGTGCACTATAGCGGCTGAGCCTGAATACCGGCCAACTCAACTGTTTAAAAATGTAACGACGTCTGATTTCAGGCAAAATGACGCACTTTTCTTTTGACGCGCCAACCATGTCCAGCTCACTCAATCTCCATCAACTTGCCGACAACATCAAACTCTGGGGCCGCGAACTGGGCTTTCAGCAGGTGGGCATTACCGATATCGATTTGGCCGAGGCAGAAGATCGCCTGCAGGAATGGCTGGCCAAGGGTTATCACGGCAGCATGGAATGGCTCGCCGCCCACGGCAATAAACGTTCGCGCCCGGCAGAATTATTGCCCGGCACGGTGCGGGTCATTTCCGTGCGCATGGATTATTTACCCGGCGACACCCAGCAAATCAAAATCCTCAAAGACCCGACCAAAGCCTATATTTCGCGCTACACCTTAGGGCGGGATTATCACAAACTCATCCGCAAACGCCTGAGTATTCTGGCGCAAAAAATTGATGATGCGCTGCCAGAAGACCATCCTTTCAAAGACAATGGGCCCCTTAAAGGCCAAAACCGCGCCTTTGTGGATAGCGCACCAGTAATGGAACGCCCGCTGGCCGAAAAAGCCGGGTTAGGCTGGACGGGCAAACACACCCTCATTATTAATAGCGACGCAGGCAGTTGGTTTTTCCTCGGCGAGATTTACACCTTCGTGCCCTTACCGATTGATCAACCCGAGCAAATAAATCAATGCGGTGAATGCACCGCTTGCTTAAAAGTCTGCCCCACCGATGCCTTTCCACGCCCCTACGAACTGGACGCACGCCGCTGCATCTCCTATTTAACTATCGAAAACAAAGGCGCAATTCCCGAAGAATTCCGCGAACCCATCGGCAACCGCATTTTCGGCTGCGACGACTGCCAAGCCATCTGCCCCTGGAATAAATACGCACAATTCAGCGGCGAGACCGATTTTTTACCGCGCCACGGCCTGGCCGATAGCGATTTGGTCGACCTGTTTAATTGGACCGAAGACGAATTTTTAGCAAGAACCGAAGGCTCCGCCATTCGCCGCGTGGGCCATGAAGGCTGGCTGCGCAATATCGCTGTAGGCTTGGGGAATGCGCCGAGTGATGCGCGGATTGTTGCGGCATTAACCGCCAAAAAAGAGTCTTGCTCGGAGTTGGTACAAGAACATATCGAGTGGGCGTTGGCGCAACAGGCCAAGCCTGAGCGGCGGCGCAAACGGAAAATCAAACGCGAGGATTAATCACCCACAGGCCACTGCTGCGCATCATGCAATACACGCAAAATTTGCAATTGATCCAACCGATCAACAATGCGGTAGACGACAATTAACGGGATACCGTTAATCACTAGCTCGCGGGTACCACTAACACGACCGGGTCGGCCAGCTTGAGGATGCTTGAGTAAAATCAATTCACAACTATTGAGCACTTTAAGTACAACATCCACCGCGACAAGAGGGCTGTTTTCGGTGGCGATGTAGGTTTCAATATTGTCCAAATCCTTTTCCGCTAAATCAGTCCATTTAAGTTGCACGCTTGGCCTCCCATTTGGCTTTAAGCTCCGCGTGATCAACCAACTGGCCCTTGTCAGCCGCGCTCACACCTTTTTCTACTTCGCGAATAAACCAATCTTCACGCTCTACAAACTGCTTGATTGCGTGCGCCATCAACCAAGCGCGTGGCCTATCCATGGCCTCTGCCATCTTTCCCACCCGCTCAAGGGTTTCATCATCCAATCTAACCGACGTCGCTTTTAAACTCATACTGATTCTCCGAGGTTCTCATGCAACCTCAACTATAGGCCACACCTTGCCACCTTGTCATGCGCCAATTTCAGAACTCAAAGGAGGAGCATTGCCACAATCAATCGCCAAAATAGCCAGAAGAATGGGCCGGTCGGCTATTTTTTTGGCGCGCAAACAGGAATAATACGCACCCTTCAAAAAGTGCGGCAGGCTGGACAGATACAGTTATCAAGAACTGCACTATAAGGATTGAAATCGGTCAATCACTGCTCCCTGAACGCCGCAGGATCACAGTTTGGTGACATTCGCTGCCGGAACTGCCCCTGTTGCAAGGTTCTCCCGGGTAGGACATCAACCACAACGATAGGCTATTACTACTATGAAACCACTTTCCGATATAGGCTTGGTTGGCTTGGCCGTGATGGGCGAAAACCTCATCCTGAACATGGCTAGCAAAGGCTATACAGTTACCGCTTACAACCGCTCAGTAGAAAAAGTAGACAGCTTCATCGCTGGCCGCGCTGCAGGTAAAACCATTCGCGGCGCACGCTCGATTGAAGAATTGGTAGCGTCACTCGCTAAGCCACGCAAAATTATGCTGATGGTTAAGGCTGGTAAAGCAGTAGACGATTTCATCGAACAACTGATTCCACACCTGGAAGCTGGCGATATTATTATCGACGGCGGCAACACCCACTTCCCCGATACCGACCGTCGCACCGCTTATTTGGCGAGCAAAGGTTTGCGCTTTATCGGCACCGGTGTTTCCGGTGGTGAAGAAGGCGCGTTGACTGGCCCATCCATCATGCCCGGTGGTTCACCCGAAGCCTGGCCATTTGTAAAAGACATTTTCCAAAGCATCTCCGCCAAAGTGGATGACGGCTCACCTTGCTGTGACTGGGTTGGCGAGAACGGCGCGGGCCACTTTGTAAAAATGGTGCACAACGGTATCGAATACGGCGATATGCAATTGATTTGCGAAGCCTACCAATTGCTGAAAGAAGTAGTCGGCCTGAGCGCAGACGAAATGCACGAAGTATTTGCCGAGTGGAACAAAGGCGAACTCGATTCCTACCTGATCGAAATTACCCGCGACATCCTTGCCTATAAAGACGAAGACGGCGAACCTCTGGTTGAGAAAATCCTCGACACCGCCGGTCAAAAAGGTACTGGCAAGTGGACTGGTGTCATCGCACTGGATTTAGGTGTTCCTCTCACCCTGATTTCTGAAGCGGTATTTGCGCGTTGCTTGTCATCACAAAAAGCAGAACGTGTTGAAGCCGCAAAAGTCATTAAAGGCCCAGCGGTGAATTTCACTGGCGACAAACAAGCCTTTATCAACGATTTGCGCAACGCGGTATTTGCATCAAAAATTATTTCTTACGCACAGGGTTATTTGCTGATGCGCGAAGCCGCCAAAGAATACGGCTGGCATTTGAACTACGGCGGCATCGCCTTAATGTGGCGCGGCGGCTGTATCATTCGCTCATCTTTCCTCGGCAACATCAAAGAAGCATTCGACAAGAATCCTGAATTGAAAAACCTGCTGTTGGATGATTACTTCGCGAAGACTGTTGATGCAGCCCAAGCTGGCTGGCGTCGTGTTGCTGCTGCTGCGATTGTGAACGGCATCCCCGCCCCAACAATCACTTCTGCCCTGACCTACTTCGACGGCTACCGCACTGCCCGCTTGCCAGCTAACCTGCTGCAAGCCCAGCGCGACTACTTCGGCGCGCACACCTACGAGCGCACCGACAAACCACGCGGTGAATTCTTCCACACCAACTGGACCGGACGCGGCGGCAACACCGCATCGACCACTTACAACGTTTAAGTTTTTAAACGCGGTGTGAGAAATAAAAAAGCCGAATCGGAAATGATTCGGCTTTTTTGTTGCAAAATAAAAACTAATTAAGGAATTGAGATAGTGCTTACCGGACTCAACCACATCACCATTGCAGTCAACAATCTTGATGCCTCTTTTGATTTTTACACCCGCCTATTGGGTTTTAAACCCCATGCCCGTTGGGATGCAGGCGTTTATTTAAGCTTGGGGGATTTATGGCTCTGCTTATCCTGTGACACGGCAATCCCGAGCCAAGACTACTCGCATATCGCACTCGACTGCGAAGCGGATAATTTCAATACAGTCACCGCGCAATTGCGCAAAGCGAATGTCATTGAATGGAAGAAAAATACCAGCGAAGGTGATTCTTTGTATTTCCTTGATCCCGATGGACATAAATTGGAAATCCACTGCGGCGATTTGCAAACCCGTTTAGACTCATTGAAAGAAAAACCCTACAAAGGGTTGGTGTGGTTTTAATAAAAATTTTATTGCTGAGAATTGCTGTCAAACCCACATTCACAAGAAATAACCAATCGACAAATTCAAAAGGAATACCATGAATAGTAGCTGGCTTTACGAAACCACACTAAAAGGCAACCTCGTCACCCTCGCGCCATTACAACGCGAGCACGCTGGTGGATTAGCTGAAGCCGCCGCCGATGGTGAATTATGGAACCTGTGGTACACCTCTGTACCAAACAGCAAAACCATTGATTCTTATCTTGATCAGGCATTCACAGATCAAGCGAACGGCCGCGCGTTGTTATTTGTGGTGATTGAAAATGCCTCGCAAAAAATTATCGGTACTACTCGCTATTGCAATGCAGACCCGCTGAATAAACGCGTCGAAATTGGTTACACCTGGTACGCAAAGTCATTTCAAAAAACCGGCACAAATACTGAATGCAAATATTTATTGCTGACGCATGCCTTTGAAACACTCAACACAATTGCCGTAGAATTTCGTACCCACTGGCATAACCAGGCATCGCGCGCAGCAATTGCGCGGCTGGGTGCAAAACAGGATGGAATATTACGCAATCATCAAAAAAATGCTGAAGGGATTTACCGCGACACTGTGGTGTTTTCGATTATTGATCAGGAATGGTTAACGGTTAAGAAAGGACTCGAGTATAAGTTGGCATTCGAGCATTGATTATAAATTTCTACATTTATTTACAGTCGATAAAAGAGCCGAATTGGCGCCAATTCAGCTCTTTCATTGTGCAACCAAATTTTATTTACTAATCGTCACCTGGTAGCTACCTATGTTATCTGATGTAGCAACTTGTTCAGATTTGTCATTTACACCGAAAATCAATTCTCCCGGGCGATCTGCAACCAATCTGTAATTAGTCCCTGCATACATCCATCTACCATACGCACCTATTTTTACCAGCAATGCCCCCACTGGAACGTTAGGCATTATACAAGTGCTCGTACTTGCACAAACTTGTGTGCCTCTGGGTGTAGAAATTGGAAATGATGGATTTGAAGGCCAAGTGTTAACTGTGCCAGTGGCCGATATATGCACTACTTGACCATAATTCACCTGCACACCACTTGATGTATTAACACTTTGCCCTTGAACATTTAATCGGTAGGGTAAAGATTTAGCTACTAACTGTGCGGCCTGAAATTCATAAACCACTTCAGCATAATTAATTTCCATGCCGTCAAAAATTTCAACGCGTAAAACATTAGTTCCCGGTTGAAATGGTGTATGGTCAACAACCTTGCACAATAACAACCGTGAATTAAATTCGGGAATACTGTACTCCTGCATGCACTCGTTAAACCATGAAGTTGCATCAACTCCGTTAACAAAAGCATTAATTCGAATAAATGAACCAGGATATGTCGGATCATAATAAGGTGGAGCCAAGGGGCTGGGCAGGTATTGCAAAGATGAAATATCAATAGATATATCAAACTTCTGTGGATATACATACTGACCAGATCCTGGAGATATAGTCATTAATGATTCTGGTGCCGCAATTGCAATATTAGCTAAGCCAAACAATGCAAACAATCCTTTCCATAAAGCCTTTTTAAATTTCATAAATATGCTCCTGATAATTATCCTGCTTAAAAATCCTCTGCCTCCATCAAAAAATGCAGGCAAATGGATTATAGAAGTTTTCTGTCAAAAGCAATACTCAAAGCGGACATACAATTATTAGGAAATAAAAAACCGAATTCTGCGATTCAGTCTTTTAGCCAATCGCTTTCCTAAACTATTGATACAACTTCTGCAATTCACCCTCAAACAGCGCATAGATTTGAGTAAGGAAAGAACCCCAATTTTCGTAATCACTCTCACACATAACTTTATTTATAAGAAAAACAACAGTGCACAAATTTGGCATTAGTAGTTGCGGATATATGATTATGTTGGGGTTCGCCCCTCACCCTGCGCGGCTTAGCCGCCAACCTACGCTTGCCCTGTTTAAAAACAGAGTGATACTATAGTGACACTCTCACTTATTGGGTGCGACCATGAAAACCGAGCTTGTTACCACTCTAAAACGTGAAGCCACCAAAATTTTGGCTGAGCTGCATGACACTAAAGAACCTGTGCTTATCACCGAGCATGGTTTGCCTTCAGCTTACTTAGTTGATGTTGAAGACTATGAATTTATGATTGACCGCATGAAGCTATTAGAAGGAATAGCACGCGGTGAAAAGGATATTTTAGAAGGGCGCGTATTAACACACACACAAGCTAAGGAAAAGCTGAAGAAATGGCTGAAATAATATGGACTAATGCCGCAGCTCACGACTTCAATGAAATCGCTGAATACATCGCCCTGAGCAATCCCATTGCAGCCGCAGAACTGGTAGCGGATATTCTTGCCAAAGTTGAACGCCTTGAACAATTCCCCACATCGGGAAAAATTCCCTTAGCGATTCCTGAGCTGAATTATCGAGAGCTGACAGCATCCCCCTGCCGGGTACTTTACCGCACAGACAAAAAAACCGTTCATATTATGCATGTGTGTCGTGAAGAACGTAGCTTGCGTAAATTTCTAATAGAGCGGGGAACACTGTAGGCTACAGGTGAGGAATGCCCCGCAATATTCGCAATTGAAAACGGCACAAATTTTTATTTATACAAAAAATAACAGCGCAAGAATTTAAGTAATGGTATCTACGGAAAAATAGTCATACTGGGGTTCGTTCCTCACCGCCAACCTACTTACAAATCAATCCTTTGGCATGGAATTTAATTAATTATGCCCGCCAGTATCGAAACTCAAATTAATGCCATTTATCGCAGCGAGTCGCGGCGGGTGCGGGCGACGTTGATTCGGTTGCTGAAGGATTTTGATTTGGCGGAGGAGGCGACGCAGGATGCATTTGCGGCGGCGTTGCAGCAGTGGCCGGTGGATGGCGTGCCGAACAATCCGCGCGCGTGGTTGGTATCGACCGGGCGCTTTAAGGCGATTGATCATGTGCGGCGACGAGCGCGGTTTCAAACGGCGCTGGTGGATATTGCGGAGGAACTGGAAGCGGCGATTAGCGATAGCGAGGATTGGGACGAGCATTTATTGGAGGACGATCAGCTGCGGCTGATATTTACCTGCTGCCACCCCAGCCTCGCGCCGGAAGCGCAACTGGCGCTCACCTTGCGCGAAGTGTGCGGGCTGACAACAGAAGCTATAGCACGCGCATTTCTCACCACCCCCAGCACCTTGGCGCAGCGCATAGTGCGCGCTAAAAATAAAATTCGCGACGCCAAAATCCCCTATGAAATTCCCACCCGCAGTGAATTACCCACGCGGCTGGATGCGGTGCTGCAGGTTATTTATCTGGTATTTAACGAAGGTTATTCCGCCTCCTCGGGCAGTGAATTAATTCGCCAGGAATTAGCGCAGGAGGCCATTCGCCTTGGGCGTTTGGTGGTGGAGTTGCTGCCTGAAGCGGAGGCCTTGGGGTTGTTAGCCTTGATGTTAATTCAGGATTCGCGCCGCCATGCACGGCTGGATACCCAAGGTGATTTAATCCGCCTGGAGGATCAGGATCGTGCGCTGTGGAACCGCGAGCAAATTGCCGAGGGCTCGGCGTTAATCCAGCGCGCCCTGCCAACCGGTCAGGCGCACAGCTATTGTATTCAAGCGGCGATTGCCGCACTGCACGCCGAGGCGCCCAGTTTTGCCGCCACCGACTGGCAGGAAATTGCGGGTTTCTACGATTTATTACTGCAAATTAACCCTAGCCCGATTGTGGAGTTAAACCGTGCAGTGGCGATTGCGATGCGCGATGGGCCGGCAGCGGGATTGGCTTTAATTGATACGCTGCTGGCGCGTGGCCAACTAAAAGATTATCACCTCACCCACGCCGCGCGCGCCGAACTATTGCAGCAACTGGGCGAGCATACGGCAGCCATCGCCGCTTTTGAAACGGCGCTCTCGCTCACCCAACAGACCGCCGAGCAACGTTTTTTGCAGCGCCGCTTGGCGCTGGTGAAATAATTTTTTCGGCGGCTGTCGAAATACCGCCAATCCAATCGACTATTAATCAACTACCCAGTAGTTAAATCCCAATCACCCTGAAAGGAGAAAGATGATGACTCACTATGTTGATGGTTTTTTACTGCCCATTGCCCCCGAAAAAATTGCTGAATATCAAAAAATGGCGAGCCTCGCCGGTTCGGTGTGGAAGGAGCACGGCGCCCTGGCCTATTGGGAATGCGTGGGCGATGACTTGAACATTCCCGATATGGTGTCGTTTAAACAGTCCGCCGGTTGTAAAGATAACGAGACTGTTGTGCTCGCGTGGATTGTGTACCCCTCACGCGAGGCGCGCGACAAAATTAACGCCGCCGTGATGGCCGACCCGCGTCTGAAAGAGATGTGCAATAACGATTCGCTGTTTGATTTTAAACGTATGGCCTACGGCGGTTTTAGCGAGCTGGTGCGCTACCAATAATTCACTTTTTGCCTTCACAAGGAATTCATTTATGCCAACGCAAGTATTTATTAATTTACCGGTGAAAGACCTGGAAAAATCCAAAGCGTTTTTTGCCCATTTGGGTTATTCGTTTAATGCACAATTTACCAACGAGCAAGCCGCCTGCATGGTAATCAGCGACACCATTTACGCCATGTTATTAACCGAGCCGTTTTTTCAGGGCTTCACTAAAAAAACCATCGCCGATAGCCACGCCACTAAGGAAGTGATTATTTGCCTTTCGTGCGACAGCCGCGCGGCGGTGGATGAAATGGTTAAAAAAGCCTGGGAAGCGGGTGGTACTGCACCTATGCCTGCACAGGATCACGGCTTTATGTACTACCACAGCTTTGAAGATTTGGACGGGCACCACTGGGAAGTGATGTTTATGGAACCGGACAGCATTCAACAGTAAACAAGGGTATTAACAAAGCAGTACCAACCAGAGGAGCAACCACCGCGATGAAATATTTATGCCTGGTGTATTACGACGAAAATATTATTAACAACATGAGCGCGGCGGAATGGCAAGCGCTCAACCGCGAGTGCGAAGCCTGCGGTGCCGGTTTGCACGCGAGTGGAAAAATGCTGGGCGGCAACGCCTTGCACCCCACCACCACCGCCACCAGCTTGCGTATTCGCGATGGTAAAACCCTGATTACCGATGGCCCCTTTGCGGAAACCAAAGAGCAGTTGGCGGGATTTTATTTGCTGGATGCACGCGATTTAAATGAAGCTATTCAACTCGCGAGCAAAATTCCACCGGCGCGCATCGGCACCATTGAAGTTCGCCCGATTCGGGAATTAGACCCGGAAAAAGATGAACGTTTTGTGCAGCATTTTGCGTAACCGCGCAGCGCGTGGGTCATCACACACAACGGTCACAAAAGTGTAAAAAACTCTTCGCGAAAAGCCGCTATGCTCAATTCATTAAGGATTGTTATAGCGGTACTTTAAGAATGAGTTGGCAATGAATATGCACAGCCCCAGCGACGCCGCCGCGCCGCCCAGCGAGCCACACCCCGGCCTGCGCAGTGTAGAATTGCGCTGCGACTTCAAACAAAAAATTCCCGAACTCTTACAATTGGAGCGCCTGATCCGCGAGCACAGCACGCTGCTGCATGCTCGCTGCGAACAAACGGTGCAGTACAACAATATCGATTTCCCGCTTTATTCCATCACACTCGGTTCACGCGCAGCCAAGGCGCCGACCGTATTATTTACCGCCGGTATTCACGGCATTGAACGCATTGGCAGCCAGGTATTAATTGCCTGGCTGCAGTCACTGTTAGAGCGTTTGCAATGGGATAGCGGTCTGCAGCACCAGTTGCAGCAAGTGCAGTTGGTGCTTATGCCGATTCTCAACCCGGTAGGCATGTATTTAAATCAGCGCGCCAATGGCAATGGGGTGGATTTAAATCGTAATGCGCCGATTGATGCCGAAGGGCGCGTGCCACTGCTGGGTGGTGGCCATCGACTCGGGCCATTTTTGCCCTGGTATCGCGGGCGCAAGCGCGGGCAAATGGAAGTCGAAAATAGCGCGCTGGAAAAATTATTGCGACGCCAAATTTTAAATCGCCCGTTTGCGACAGTGGTGGATTTGCATTCGGGTTTGGGCATGCAGGATCGGCTCTGGTTTCCCCACGCCTATCGCAAACAGCCAATTGGCAATATCGCCGATTATGTTGCGCTAAAAACCTTATGGGAACGCAGCTATCCAAACCACACGTATTTATTTGAGCCACAATCGATTCATTATTTATCCCACGGCGACTTGTGGGATTATTTTTATTATTTGTCGCTCGCGCAACAACAACCCTATTTTTTACCGCTAACCTTGGAGATGGGTTCCTGGCTGTGGGTGAAAAAAAGTCCGCGCCAATTATTCAACATGGCGGGATTGTTTAACCCGCAAACCCAGCATCGCCACACACGGGTATTGCGCCGTCATTTATTGCTGTTGGATTTTATGTTGAGCGCGGCATTGAATCATTCGCGCTGGCTGCCCGATGCTGAACGTGCGCGCCACCTGACGCAACGCGCCCATGAGTTATGGTTTAGTTAAGGAAAATAAACATGCATTTTGTTTTATTGCGCGGGCTGGCGCGGGAAGCTGGCCATTGGTTGGAGTTCCCCGCCCAGCTGCGCCAACAACTTTGCCAAGCGCTCGGCACAGAGTGCGAGGTTCACTGTATCGATTTCCCCGGCTGCGGCGAATACCACCAGGAAACTGCCCTGACTTCCGTGAGTGCCATGACCGATCACGCGCGCACTGAGCTGCACGTGCACCTTGGCCAGCCCCTGAGCGAATCAATTGGCGCGCCGGTGTATTTGTTAGGTATTTCCATGGGCGGCATGGTGGCGCTGGACTGGGTGCAGCGATTTCCGCAGGAAATTCAGGGCTTGGTACTGATTAACTCCAGCACCGGCAATCAACCCTTTTGGTGGCGCCTGCGCCCCGGCGCCTGGTTCACCATGCTGCTGGCACTGCTATTACCGGAGCGCCAGCGCGAAGCCTTGGTGCTGCGCAAAGTCAGCAATCAACTGGCGGATTACCAACAGCGCTTGCAGCAGTGGTTGGCGATTCAGCAGCAGCGCCCGGTCAGCCGCGATACCATCATCACCATGCTGCAGGCAGCGGCGAGTTTTATCCCGCAAATCAGTCATTTCCCACAGGGTTTGATACTCGCTAGCAAACAGGATCGTTTGGTATCCATCCGCGCCAGCGAGGCTCTGGCACAGCGCTTCCACTGGCCGCTGTGCATTCACCCCACTGCCGGTCACGACTTACCGATGGATGACAGCCATTGGGTAGTGCAGCAGATCACCCAGTGGCTGCAGAAGGCGCCATAGCAAGAGCCATAGAACGGGCGGATTATGCCCTTTTTATTGCCTTAACCAGGCAATCATCACGATTGTTTATAAGCGGTAAAAGACCATTTTTTACCCGACTGTAAACGATTACATATTTACAAATATTGACCCCGCTTAACCCTGACAGGTTCTACACTAATTGCGATCTGCCTTACTCTGGGGCGGTATGATTTCAGGCACGCATGGCATTGAGTAAAGCGCTGGAGAGAAGGTTCAATATAGAACCCCATAATAAGCCGCCGCGGCATCTGAACCCTGGTTTACATAACCGTTTACACAGCTGTTCACACAATAACTATGAGGCTCTCCATGAACCTTTCTGCTCTGCCTTATGGCAGCGATGGCATAGCGCGTCGCACTGCCCTAAAACAATTAGCGTTGGCCTGTGGTTTGGCGCTCTCCGCCAGTTCACTCTCGGCCTTGGCCGCCAGCTTTAGTGCCCCTACCGATTTCAGCCGCCGCAAAAAGACCCTGCTCAGCAGCGATCAATTACAACTGCTGCGCGAGTTGGGCGACATTATTATTCCCACCACCGACACCCCGGGCGCAATTGCCGCCGGTGTGCATGATTTTATGAATCACTACGCCGCCTATTGCGCGAGCAGCGCCGAGCAGCAACAGCTGCTGGCCACGCTGGCGCGCATAGAAGCGGGCGCACGCAGTGAATTTAACACGGCATTTTTAACCCTCACCAAGGCGCAGCAATTGCAGTTGCTCAATGCCATGGAACAAGCGCAAAACGGCTTTAGCCAAGCCGACCGCAAAGGTTTGAAGCAGCTCAAGGCGCTGGTGGTGTTTGGCTACTACACCTCCGAGCCGGGTGCCTCCCAGGAGCTGGCCTACCTCGCCATTCCGGGTGGCTATAAGGGCAACTTCAAACTCAAAGAGATAGGCCGGGCTTGGGCACTGAATTTTTAAGCCTGCCGCCAACTCCTATGCCGCTTTGCTCCCCACTCGTTTTGCTATCTATTCGCACTGATGGCAACGCCTTTTAAATTGGTGAAATAACATCATGGAAAAAAATATTTACATCATCAAAACCCAGGAAGTGTTTGATGCAATTGTGGTCGGCTCCGGTATTGCCGGTGGCTGGGCCGCGAAAGAACTGACTGAAAAAGGATTAAAAACCCTGATGGTTGAACGCGGCCGTCCAGTGGAACACCGCAAGGATTACATCGGCGAAGGCCTGAAAGCCTGGCAGATGCCGTTTCGCGGCGCGGTCGAAAAAGCCCTGGTCGATGAACAGCATTATGTGCAGAAAAAATGTTACGCCTTTAACGATGCCACCAAACACTTTTTTGGCAACGACAAAGACTTCCCCTACAGCACCCCCAAAGACAAACCCTTCGACTGGATTCGCGGCAATCAATTAGGCGGCAAGTCCCTGCTCTGGCATCGCCAGTCCTACCGCTGGAGCGATCACGATTTTAACTCCAACGCGCGCGATGGCGAGGGCGTGGATTGGCCGATTCGCTACAAGGATATTGAGCAGTGGTACGACAAAGTTGAGCTGCACGCGGGCATTAGTGGCTCCACAGAAAATCTGGAGATCCTGCCCGACAGCCAATTCCTGCCGCCATTTGAAATGAACGCGGTGGAAAAAGAAATGAAAGCGCGCATCGAAAAAAAATGGAGCACGCGTAAATTAATTATTGGCCGCACTGCGCATTTGTCGGTACCGGCACCACACCATTTGGCGCAGGGTCGCTTGCAGTGCCAGGCGCGCAATGAGTGCCAGAAAGGTTGTTCCTTTGGCGCCTATTTCTCCACCCAAAGTTCAACCCTGCCCTCGGCGCTGGCGACCAACAACCTCTCCATCGCCACCAACAGCATTGTGCACAGTGTGATTTACGACCCCAAAACCAATCGCGCTACCGGCGTGCGGGTGATTGATGCCGAGACATTGGAAACCCGCGAGTATTTCGCCAAGGTGATTTTCCTGTGCGCCTCAACGCTGGGCACCACGCAAATCATGCTCAACTCGGTCAGCGAGAGCTTCCCTACCGGCATCGCCAACTCCTCCGGCGCGCTCGGCCATTACTTGATGGATCACCTTTACGGCGCCGGTGCCATGGGGCGGGTGGAAGGTTTTGAGGAGGATTACTACTCCGGCCGTCGCCCGATTGGATTAGTCATGCCGCGCTTCCGCGACTACAACGAGAAAAACCCCAACTTCAAACGCGGTTACTTTTACATGGCCGGTGCCCAGCGCGCCAATTGGGAGCACATTGGCACGAGCGACGGTTTTGGCGCCGACTTTAAAGCAGCCATCCGCCAGCCCGGCCCCTGGTATTTCAACCTGAGCGGCTCGGGCGAAATGTTGCCGCGCTATGAAAACCAGGTTTCGCTGCACCCCACGTTGAAAGACAAATGGGGCATGCCGCAATTGCATATCGACTGCAGCTTTTCCGACAACGACTGGAAAATGATGGAAGACATCGCCGATACCGCCGCCAACATGTTGGAAGCCATTGGCTTGAAAGATGTCAAAAAAGATATTCGCGCAAAACGCGATTGGAATCCCGGCTTGTCCATTCACGAGATGGGCACCGCACGCATGGGTAAAGATCCGAAAACATCAGTGCTTAACGGCTGGAATCAGGCGCACGATGTGCCCAACCTGTTTGTCACCGATGGCGCTTGTATGACTTCATCCGCGTCGCAAAACCCCTCGCTGACCTATATGGCACTCACCGCCCGTGCGGCGGATTACGCAGTGCAACAACTTAAACTCGGAAAGATTTAAATCCACAAAAAGGTAACTACTATGACTCTGTCCAACACAATAAAAGCACTCACCATGGCCGCTATCACCAGTGTGAGCCTATCGGCCATGGCGGCCGATGTGGCCCCGACCTCACCACAACTGAGCGTGCAACTCTGGTCGGTAAAAGACGACGTCGCCAAAGACTTTGAAGGCACCTTGAAAAAACTCAAAGCCATGGGTTTTCAAGGTGTAGAGTTCGCAGGCAATTTTGGCGCCTACGCCAATGATCCCAAAGGTCTGAAAGCCTTTTTGGATAAAACCGGCCTCAAAGCCTCTGCCGCGCACGTACCCTTTGAGAAGTTGAATGCAGAAAACTTTGATGCAACTGTCGCGTTTTACAAAGCGATCGACTGTAAATACCTGATTATCCCAATGGATATGCGCGCCTTCACTACCGATGGTGCCAAAGAAGTTGCCGCTGACCTAGCAGCAATTCAAACCAAACTCACACCCCACGGTATGCATACCGGCTACCACAATCACGAAGGTGAAATGCTGGGCAAAATGGGTGAGACCCCCTGGGATGTGATCGGCACCAACACCACCAAAGAAGTCGTGTTGCAGCAGGATGTGGGCTGGACTGAAGTGGCCGGTAAAGACCCTATCGCTTTTATCAAAGCTTACCCCGGTCGCACCATTACTACCCACTACAAAGCCTCGGCGCCCAAACCCGGCAATACCGAGCACCCGATCATCGGCCAGGACACCACTGACTGGAAAGCGCTGATCGAAGCCAACAAAACCTACGGCGGCACCCTGTGGCTGGTCGTTGAGCAGGAATCCTACCCTGAAGGTATGACCCCGATGCAAAGCGTTGAGGCATCACTCAAAGGCCTGCAAAAAGTCATCAGCGATATGAAATAAGCGATTTCGCTTTGGTTTAAGTGGTTTAAAACCAAAAAGGCCGATCTGTTGATCGGCCTTTTTGCTTATTCAGGGTTCTACCCCCGGAGTTAGTCGCGCGATTCGGTTTGATCGCCCGGATAATCCTTGCGCAGCTCCACAGGTTTATCGGTGGATTTACGCATTTTGATATTGATCATCTCCACGCCCAGCGAGAAGGCCATGGCGAAGTAGATATAGCCCTTAGGTACATGCACATCAAAACCTTCCACCAACAGGGTAAAGCCCACAATCACCAAAAAGGACAGGGCAAGAATTTTAATAGTCGGGTGTGCATCCACAAACTCACCAATGGATTTAGCCGCAAATAACATAACGCCCACCGCGATAATGATTGCCGTGGCCATGATCGGTACCTGATCCACCAGGCCCACCGCGGTAATCACCGAATCGAGTGAGAAAACGATATCGAGAATCGCAATTTGCACCAGAACAATCAGCAAACCATGGGCAGCGATATTGCGCTCGGTTTCCACTGCACCCTCCAAACTGCTGTGAATTTCATGGGTCGCCTTGGCAATCAGGAACAAGCCACCGCCAATCAAAATAATGTCGCGCCCGGAAATCTCCTGGCCTAAAACACTGAACAGCGGGTCAACCAAGCCCATCACCCACGCAAGGGAGAAAAGCAGCGCCAAACGAGTGATCATCGCCAAGCCCAAACCCACATTGCGCGCAAACTTGCGCTGATGCTCGGGCAGGCGGCCCACCAGAATGGAGATGAAAATAATATTGTCGATCCCCAGAACAATTTCCAACGCCGTTAATGTTGCCAATGCAACCCAGGCTTCGGGACTTGCCAACCATTCAAACATGCTATTTCTCTCTGATTAATTCGCGTGTATTCATTTACTGTCCCGGCACTTACACCGCAGCAAACACCCCGCTCAGCGGGCGGGCCATTCTACCTAGCTATAAAAAAACCGCATTCATTGAATGCGGTTTTTTTACTAAAACTTAACAATTCAACTGTTTGGCTTTAGCTGCGAGTGGTCAGGCGGCTGAGCAATGCCATCAAACCTTTCTTTTCAGTGCGCATTAAATAGTGATCGCGAATGCCTGCGATATCCACGTCATAGCTTCCCGGCTCAAGATCGCGGGCGATTTCAATCTTTTCAATCTCATGGCGATTCTTTTTGCCGGAATCAATAAGCTCCTGTTTGCGTTTATCGTCCTCCGACAAATCCAGTAACAGATATTCATTGAGCGGCTGCTTGAGTGTATCCAATACCACAATAACCTTGGGTTTTAGCCGGCGCTCAAAGTTTTGCTCCACGACAACGGCCACTTCACCGGTACTCAACTCGACTAAAGTACCGGTCGGGTAGAGACCAATGGCTCGGATAAATTCGACTACCAACTCTTCCTGGAACTGGATGTTGCGCAACTCGTACAACTTGGCGACGGCCTTGGAGGGCGCTATAGGGTCGCGCGAGCCGCGCGGGTTAGTGACATGATCGTAATAAGTCACTATGCCGGCAATTTTGCCCATGAGGGGGATCTTGTCGCCCGACAAGCCATGCGGGAAGCCGCTGCCGTTCAAGCGTTCGCAATGGGTCTTAACCACGGCGATCACACGTGGCTCAACCCCTTGGGTTTTACGCAAAATTTCACAGCCAATTTCCACGAAGCTCTCATAGAGCGCTTCTTCTTCGGTCGAGCGATTGAGGCTGGTAATCAGGCTGGCATCGAGCATTACCTTGCCCACATCTTTCAGCAACACCCCCATTGCCAGTACATCCAGATCGCGTTTGGGCAGGCCGATATGACGGCCAAATAAAATCGCCCACACCGAGGAGCGCACCGCATGGCTGTAAGTGTATTCGTCTTTTTCCTGCACCCGCGACAACCAAGTAAAGGCGTCAGGGTTGCGCACTACACTATCGACCATTTCGCTCGCGACACGCTTGGTCTCGCCGAGCGACAAATCATCAAACTGGTTTTTTTCAAGCTGCTCCATCACCTCCACCACTGCACCGTAAACTTTTTGGTGCAACTGACGCGCTTGCTTTACTTCGCGTTGCAGCGGCGTCACCTCGCGGTATAAGCCGCGCTGGATTTTCAGCGGCGCCAAAGTCTCGGTGAAACTGTTAACCCGCTCGCGAGTCGTGGTTTTTTTGGTGGGTGCTGCAATAGTTTTCAGGTTGGCAGAGATGGGGCCGCGGCCCTTCTCCACATCGATGTAGACATAATTGCAGAGGGCTTTAAGTTGATTGATCTCTCCCAGATCGCGCAGGTAAAAACCCTGCAAAGGAAAGGGTGTCTGCGACCAGGGGCGATCCAGACCGGATATATACATACCGATGGTTAATTCGTTGACATCAACTTTAACCTGTTTAATTGCCACGCCTTGCTCTCCATATCACCCAATGGTGTTATCAGCCTTATTAAATCGGGGATACCGGCCAACTACGACAGAGCTGCCAGTGATCTCAGGATTCCGGGGGGAGTAAATCTTCCTAAAAAACCAGATGTTGCGTCGAGTGTAATGAAGATAATCACGCCGCACCAGCACCCATAGCCCAATGGCGGCTAAAAGATGCTGACAGGCGACAAATGACTACAAAATTATGCGTGATAGCTAGCAGATAAATCGTGAACTGCGTTGATAAACGCGCCAGCGTGCGCCGGATCTACTTCCGGGGTAATGCCGTGCCCCAGGTTGAATACGTGACCCGAGCCACTGCCGTAAGCCGCGAGAATAGTGCCAACCTCAGCGCGAATCTGCTCCGGTGAGGCGTACAAAATTGTCGGGTCCATATTGCCCTGCAGCGCGACTTTACTGCCAACGCGCGCGCGCGCGGTGGCTATATCGGTGGTCCAATCCAAGCCCAACGCGGTAGCACCGGTCGCCGCCATAGCTTCCAGCCACTGGCCACCACCTTTGGTGAAGAGGATGACCGGTACCTGCCGGCCTTCGTGCTCACGGATCAAACCATTGACGATTTTGTGCATGTATTTGAGGGAAAACTCCTGATAGGCAGCATGTGACAGCGCGCCGCCCCAAGTATCAAAAACCTGCACCGCCTGCGCCCCCGCCAAAATTTGGGCATTGAGGTAAACAATCACCGAGTCGGCCAATACATTCAACAACTGGTGCATCACCTGCGGCTGGTTGTAGAGCATTTCTTTGGCGCGACGGAAATCGCGGCTTGAGCCACCTTCGATCATATAAGTCGCCAGCGTCCAGGGGCTGCCGGAGAAACCGATAAGCGGCACGCGTCCATTCAACTCGCGACGAATAGTTTTCACCGCATTGACCACATAGGGTAGATCCTGCTCCGGGTTGATCACCTTGAGCGCGTTGACATCGGCTTCGGTGCGCACGGCTTTCTTGAATTTGGGGCCTTCGCCAGTTTCAAAATACAGGCCTAAACCCATAGCGTCAGGGATGGTGAGGATATCGGAGAAGAGAATGGCGGCATCCAGACCGGGGTAGCGATCCAGCGGCTGCAAGGTGACTTCGCAGGCCGCCTCGGGATTGGTGCACAGCCCCATAAAATCGCCCGCTTTGGCGCGGCTGGCGCGGTACTCAGGCAGATAGCGCCCGGCCTGGCGCATCATCCATACCGGCGTCACATCGACAGGCTGCTTGAGTAAGGCGCGTAGGAAGCGGTCGTTTTTGAGTTCGGTCATGCTCTTATCCTCAGGCCCAATGCCTTGCGTGTGTTGGATAAAACAAACCCCGCAAAGGCGGGGTTGTAGGGGCGCTGCTTGCTGCGCCCGAATATATGCGGTCAAACAGGGGCGCGGCAAGCAGCGCCCCTACGGAAATTAGACGTTTAAGTAATCCAGAATCCCATCCGCTGCTTCACGGCCTTCCCAAATTGCCGTTACCACCAAATCAGATCCGCGCACCATATCGCCGCCGGCAAAAACTTTAGGGTTGCTGGTTTGGAACTTGAACTGCTGCTGTTCAGGCGCTACCACGCCACCCCAGCTGTTCACTTTCACGCCATTGGTTTCAAACCAAGGCTGCGGGCTTGGGCGGAAACCAAAAGCGATCAAGACTACGTCGGCAGGCAAAATTTCTTCTGAACCTGGCACCACTACCGGGCTGCGACGGCCTTTTTCGTCCGGCTCACCCATTTGGGTAGTCACCACTTTTACGCCTTCCACTTTGCCGTTACCCACTACCGCCACTGGCTGACGGTTGTAGAGGAACTGCACGCCTTCTTCTTTGGCATTGGCCACTTCGCGTTTAGAGCCGGGCATGTTTTCTTCGTCGCGACGATAAGCACAGGTCACACTGCTAGCGCCTTGACGAATCGAGGTGCGGTTACAGTCCATGGCGGTATCGCCACCACCCAGCACCACTACTTTTTTACCGGCGACGCTGATGAAGTCTTCCGGGCTTTTTTCAAAACCGAGGTTGCGATTCACATTGGCAACGAGGAAGGGCAGCGCGTCATAAACACCGGGTAAGTCTTCACCTGGGAAACCACCTTTCATATAGGTGTAAGTGCCCATGCCCATGAATACCGCGTCATAATCGCGCAGTAATTCTTCCATGGTGATGTCTTTACCCACTTCGGTATTCAAGCGGAACTCAATACCCATTTCGGTAAAGATTTCGCGGCGACGGCTCATCACTGATTTTTCCAGCTTGAACTCGGGAATACCAAAGGTTAGCAGGCCACCGATTTCAGGGTACTTATCAAATACCACTGGTTTAACACCGTTGCGCACCAGTACGTCAGCACAGCCAATACCCGCTGGGCCAGCGCCAATTACGGCTACTTTTTTGTTAGTCCAAACCACTTTGGACATGTCCGGTTTCCAGCCCATGGCAAAGGCGGTATCGGTAATGTACTTTTCGGCGTTACCGATAGTCACCGCACCAAAACCGTCATTCAGGGTACAGGCGCCTTCACACAGGCGATCCTGCGGGCATACCCGGCCACAAACTTCCGGCAGTGAGTTGGTTTGATGGCTGAGTTCAGCCGCTTCAAAAATATTGCCTTCGGAAATCAGCTTCAACCAGTTAGGGATGAAGTTGTGCACCGGGCACTTCCACTCGCAGTAGGGGTTACCACACTCCAGGCAGCGATGGGCCTGACCTTCCACTTCTTCTTTGGCGAAGGGTTGGTAGATCTCCACAAAGTTACGTCTGCGGGTTTCTATGTCTTTCTTGGTGGGGTCCTGACGACCCACATCGAGAAACTGAAAGTCATTGCTTAAACGTGCTGACATGATTTTGACCTCACTCGTCACCAAGAGTTATTCGCCGCGCTTGCGGAAACTGACCAACAAACTGCCCAAAGACGCCGCTTTGGGTTTAACCAGCCAGAACTTGCCGATGTAGTCATCGAAGTTGTCCAGCAGGTGTTGGCCCCATGCACTTTCAGTCTCTTGTACAAATTCTTCGATTACAGTGCGCAGGTGGTGGCGATGCGCCTCCACTGCCTCGGTATTGATACGGTGAATATCCACCAGCTCGTGGTTATAGCGATCCACAAAGTCGTTGGCCTCATCCAGCACGTAGGCAAAACCGCCGGTCATACCCGCACCGAAATTCACACCGGTTTGACCCAGTACCGTCACCACCCCGCCCGTCATGTATTCACAGCAGTGATCGCCCGCACCTTCCACTACCACATGGGCACCGGAGTTACGCACGCCGCAGCGCTCGCCCGCCGTACCGGCTGCGAACAACTTACCGCCAGTCGCGCCATACAGACAGGTGTTACCCAAAATACTGGTTTTGTTCGATTTGAAACCGGAGTTGCGCGGTGGGCGAATCACTAACTTGCCACCCGCCATACCTTTACCGACGTAGTCGTTGGCATCACCTTCGAGGTACATGTCCAGACCACCGGCGTTCCACACCCCAAAACTCTGGCCGGCAATACCGGTCAGTTTCAGTTTCAGCGGTTTGTCGGACATGCCGTCATTGCCATAGCGTTTGGCAATTTCACCGCTGATACGCGCACCGATGGAACGGTCGCAGTTGGTGATATGGAACTCAAACTCGCCGCCGGCTTTGGCTTCAATGGCAGGCAGCAATACTTTGACCATCGCTTCAGCGGTTTCGCCTTTGTCGAATGGCTCATTTTTGCTGACGGCACACAATTGGGGTTTGGTCGCCAGATAATCATCGGTATAAATGATCGGGCTTAAATCCAATTGCTGCTGTTTGGTGGTTTCACCCTCCAACACCTTGAGCAGATCCACACGGCCAACCAATTCGCCGAGGGTGCGCACGCCCATACGCGCCATCCACTCGCGGGTTTCTTCTGCTACGAACTTGAAAAAGTTCATCGCCATTTCGACTGTGCCAATGTAATGGTCTTTACGCAGTTTGTCCTGCTGGGTAGCAACACCGGTGGCGCAGTTGTTCAGGTGGCAAATACGCAGGTATTTACAGCCGAGCGCGACCATCGGGCCAGTACCAAAACCAAAGCTTTCGGCACCGAGCATCGCCGCTTTCACCACGTCCAGACCGGTCTTTAAACCACCGTCAGTCTGCACGCGCACTTTATCGCGCAGGTCATTGGCGCGCAGGGTTTGATGGGTTTCAGACAGACCCAATTCCCACGGCGAACCGGCGTATTTAATCGAGGTCAAGGGGCTTGCCGCGGTGCCGCCGTCGTAGCCGGAAATAGTGATCAAATCGGCATAGGCCTTGGCCACACCGGCAGCGATAGTGCCTACACCCGGGCGCGATACCAGCTTCACCGATACCAGCGCATCCGGGTTAACTTGTTTCAAGTCATAAATCAGCTGCGCCAGATCTTCAATCGAATAAATATCGTGGTGCGGCGGTGGCGAAATCAGGGTAACACCGGGCACCGAGTGACGCAGACGCGCAATCAACGCATTTACTTTACCGCCAGGCAACTGGCCGCCTTCACCGGGTTTTGCACCCTGGGCGACTTTAATTTGCAGCACTTCAGCATTCACCAAATAAGCCGGTGTCACACCAAAACGGCCCGAGGCCACTTGTTTGATTTTGGAGGTCTTTATAGTGCCGTAACGCGCTGGGTCTTCACCGCCTTCACCGGAGTTGGAGCGTCCACCCAAACGGTTCATGGCTTCAGCCAAGGCTTCGTGCGCCTCGGGTGACAGGGCACCGAGCGACATACCCGCCGAGTCAAAACGCTTGATAATGCTTTCCACCGGCTCCACTTGCGACAGTGGGATCGGGGTGCACAGGTCTTCGCGAATCGCCAACAGGTCGCGCAGCATGGACACCGGGCGCTTGTTTACCAGGTCAGCGTAGTTGCGCCAGAGCGCATAGTTACCGCTCTGCACCGCCTTTTGCAGGCTCTGCACTACATCGGGGTTGTAGGCGTGATATTCGGAGCCGTGTACATACTTGAGCAGGCCGCCCTGCACGATTGGCTTGCGCTCGATCCAGGCGGTTTGTGCCAGAATCTTTTGATCTTCTTCCAAGTCTTCAAAACGCGCACCGGCCACGCGGGACGGAGTGCTTTCAAAGCACATGTTAATCACTTCTTCGGCCAGACCAATGGCTTCAAACAACTGCGCACTGCGGTAGGAAGTGATGGTGGAAATACCCATCTTCGACAGGATTTTGAGCAGACCTTTGTCGATACCCTTGCGGTAGTTTTTGTAAGCTGTGTCTACATCAGTCAACAGCTCACCGGTCTCGATCAGATCGTTCAACACGTGATAGCTGAGGTAAGGGTAGACCGCTGTGGCACCGTAGGCGATCAGCGCCGCAATTTGATGCGGGTCGCGTGCGCTGCCGGTCTCTACAATCAGGTTGGAGTCGCAGCGCAGGCCAACATTAGTCAAATGCTGGTTGACCGCACCCACCGCCAGCAGGGCGGGAATGGGCAATTGGCCTTTTTCAAAGCCGTAATCGCTCAGCACCATCAATACTTTGCCTGACTTAACCGCCGCCGCAACATCGTCGCACAGCTTGATCAGCGCCGCTTTCAGGTTAGTCTCTTCCGCTTTGTAGTAGAGCGAAAATCTGGCTACCGCGTAGCCGGGGCGATTCAGCGCCATCAGACCGCGGAATTTTTCCGGCGATAATACCGGCGAAGTGAGAATCACGCGGTCAGCGTGCTCCGGCAGCTCGTCGTACACCGGCAATTCGCGTCCGAGGCAAGTTTCCAGCGACATCACAATCGCTTCGCGCAGCGGGTCGATGGGCGGGTTAGTCACCTGCGCAAACTGCTGACGGAAGTAGTCGTAGAGTGAACGCTGTTGACGTGATAGTACGGCCATCGGGGTATCGTCACCCATGGAGCCTACGGCTTCTTGACCACCTTCAGCCAAGGGGCGTAATAATTGGTCACGCTCTTCAAAGCTCACTTGGAACATTTTCATGTTGGCTTTGAGAGCAATACCTTCGATACCGTTTTCTTTCGCGTCAGTATTGAGGGTTGACTCGATGCGCAGCGCACGCTCTTTCAGCCACTTTTTATAGGGCTGGGTGGATTTCAACTGGTTGTCGATATCCTGAGTGTTGTGCAGGGTGCCAGTCGCAGTATCGATCGACATGATTTGGCCTGGGCCGAGGCGGCCTTTGGCGACCACATCGGCTGGATCATAGGCGTATACCCCTACTTCCGAGGCCACGGTGATCATATCGTCTTTAGTGATTACCCAGCGCGAAGGACGCAAGCCGTTGCGGTCGAGGGTACAAACGGCGTAGCGGCCATCGGTAATTACCAAACCAGCGGGGCCATCCCACGGCTCGATATGCATAGAGTTGTATTCGTAGAACGCGCGCAGATCCGGGTCCATGTTCTCCACGTTCTGCCAGGCCGGCGGCACCAGCATACGAATAGCGCGGTGCAGCTCCATACCACCCAAGGTCAGGATTTCCAGCATGTTATCCAGGCTGGATGAGTCAGAACCGGTGCGATTCACCAGCGGCGTCACTGTGTGCAAATCCGGCAGCAGTGGCGTCACAAATTTAGGGGTGCGCGCTACCGCCCAGTTGCGGTTGCCCACAATGGTGTTGATCTCGCCGTTGTGCGCCAACATGCGGAAAGGCTGCGCCAGTGGCCACTGCGGCATAGTGTTAGTGGAGAAGCGCTGGTGGAATACACAGATCGCGGTCTCCAAACGCTCATCGGCCAAGTCAGAGAAAAAGCGCGGCAAATCAACCGGCATCATCAAGCCTTTGTAGGACAGGATACCGGTGCTCAAACTGGCCACGTAGAAGGCCTTGTCGTCTTTCAAACGGATTTCCGCTTTGCGACGGGCCATAAACAACTTGGAGTTGACCTCTTGCAGGCTCAGATCCGGGTTGTTCACAAACAGGTGATTAAAGGTTGGCAGCGACTTCATGGCAATAGGGCCGAGGCAGCTGGGGTCAACCGGCACTTCGCGCCAGCCGGCCACAATCAAGCCCTGGGCAGTCAATTCTTCGGTGACAACCGCGCGCGCCTTGTCGGCAATGGCAGGGTCGCGGCTGAGCATAATCGCGCCCACACCATAAATAGAGGTCAGCTCAGCACCACAAGCTTCTTTTGCCACAGCGCGCAAGAAACTGTCCGGCTTTTGGATCAGCAGGCCACAACCGTCGCCGGTTTTACCGTCCGCATTGATACCACCGCGGTGGGTCATGCAGGTCAGGGCTTCGATTGCCGTAGTAAGCAGACGATGGCTGGTCTTGCCCTTTAAATGGGCAATCAAACCAAAACCGCAGTTATCTTTGAACTCGTCTATCTGGTAGAGGCCAGTGGTCATAGGCTGATTCTCAACAAAAATCACTATCAAGGGATACGAAGATTAAGGGCGCAAAGCTCATGCGAAAGCTGCGCCAAATTGCATCCCAGACAAAAAAGCCCCTGAGGTGTAGGGGCTAGGCAAATGGGCGCAGGATATTACCCGCTTAGAGGGGTATTAGCAAGACAGCCGGGGGCAAGTTGGCTGTTGATATAAGCGGCAGACTGGCGCAAAAAACCGCAGGAACTGCACGCAACAAAAATATCAGGACTGGTGCCAGCGCTCTGCGGTTAGCACCTGTTTGGCGCCAAATGCCTGCTGGTCAGCGGCGTTTGCACTCTCTTTGCATTCGCCGCGCACCCATAGGTGATAGCGCGAGATACTGCGATCCAACTCAAAGAAGCCTTCGCGGCAATAACCCACTTTTTCAACAACATAGGCGGTATTTTCCAGCAGTCGCTCGTGCGTATTGCGACCGACAGTTATGCCGCCCTCGTAAAAGTCGCGGCGACTATCGTTGCCATCGCGACTAACGCGAATATGGTTAGGGATCTGATCCTCTGGCCAGCGCAGGCGATAGGTAAACATCTTGCTCTGATTCGGCAAAACCTCCACCTCAAGGGTTTCGTTCATTTCACTTTTTACATAGCTGCGGCCTGCCGAGCTACAGCCCACCATCAGACCCAGCACCAGGATCAGCAACGCCCGGAATTTATTCATCAACCCACTCCAACCTTTGCACCACCAACGCAGCGCCACTGACTTTTGATCACAACCACAAGAGCCTAAAGAAATACGCCCGGGGGCCGATAGTTTTGTGATAGCCATACACCTTGCATCACTATACCCGCTTAACACTGGAGCCGGCCATGGGTTCAATTAGATCACTCAACCCGCTACCGCAGCTCGCCAAGAGCCTGCTGTTGACCAGTATTCTGGGGCTGAGTTCAGCGCTGTGCGCCAATCCACTGGTACCCGATGACATTGCCTACCGACCGGAAGGCAAGGTAGCACTCAGCCAAAACACAGCTGATGCAGTTGTGGTCGGCACTGCCCAACTGCCCGCAAGCACTACACCACCACCGAGTGAAGCGGGTGCGGATACCCCCGCACAAACTCACTACCTGCCACAAAACCAATGCGCAGATCGCAGCCGCGATCACAACACGTTGCACAAGTCACTGGTAATTACCCGCTTTACCCGACGCAACCCGCAAAGCGCCAACGCTGGTAATTTATATGCGGCAGAGGCCGGCATTCCCGAGATGATTCGCGCCCAACTCACACGCACTCATCAGCTGCTGCCACCGGCGATGATCGCCCAGGGCTTTGCCCTGCCCAACCTCAGCGAAACACAATTAAAACAGCAGGCGCAAAAAATAGCCCGTCAAACCCGCGCCCAGTTTGTCCTCAGTGGCACTATCGATGACATGGCGATGACGGATGCCAGTAGCACCTACAATCCCGGCCTCTACCGTCAATTAGCCAATGGATTTCACAACCTGACCGGCATTGAAAAATTCGACAAACGCACCCGCCTATTTACTCTGGAACTTGAACTGCGCGACGGTTTTACGGGCGAACCTCTACTGAATCGCCGCTATAGCGCTAGCGGTGTGTGGAATACCCGCAAAGCGATAGGTTTTGACTCGCCCGCGTTTTTGAAAACACCCTATGGCAGAAACGTGGCAAAACTGAGCGGCGCCATCAGTGATGACATAGCCCAAACGGTTGATTGCCAACCCTACATCGCCAGTATTGATGCCCACCCGGGGCAGACCCAGGTCATCCTTCAAGGGGGCGCCAATAACGGCCTGCAGGCGGGCGCAAAAATGCAGCTTTACCAGGTGATTGTGGTGGGGTCTAACAGCGAATATCAGGTGAGCGAAACCCGCCTGGTCAGACGCCCGACGCAGCTGCACTTGAGCGAAGTTTATCCCTCGCACAGCACCGCGGTGGTTGAGGATGGCAGCTATTTGAGTGGTCACTATTTAGCGGTGATTGACTAACTACTGATCCACCACCGGCACACCAAAACGCCCGGCGAGATAGTCATCGTGGGTGGGCAGGGTTTTCACCATATTGAGGATCGCCGAACGCGCCAGTTTCAAATTCTCGTTGATCTGCGCCAGCTCGATATTATCTACCCTCGGGCTGTATTTGGCTGGCCGAATCCCCATGCCCTCAAACACCGATTGCCAGCTGGCACTGCGAAACAGTTCGTCGCGCTCCTCGCGCACAATGCCGTGGCCTTTGAATAATTCGATACGTTCGCGCAGCGAATCGGGCAGTGGCATGGTTTGACACCAGCGCCAAAAATCGCTGTCGCTGCGCTCACTGGTGCAGTAGTGCAACACAATAAAATCGCGCACCTCCTGATAATCCGCCGCCATCCGCCGGTTGTATTCGCGCCGCAGACTGGGCTCGCATTCCAGGTCGGGGAAAAACCGCAAAAAATAATCCATACCGCGGGCGATCAAGTGAATCGCTGTGGACTCCAGCGGCTCCACAAAACCACCCGCCAAGCCCAGCGCCAAACAGTTGTTTTTCCAAAACTCCAGGCGACGCCCGGCCTTGAAGCTAATCAGGCGCGGGTCATTGATACGCGGCGCATCAAGATTGCCGAGCAGGGTGCTTTTGGCCTCGGTGTCGCTGCAAAAACGACTGGAATAGACATAACCGTGACCGGTGGCATTGCGCAGCGGAATCCGCCAGGACCAGCCCGCCTTGCGTGCGGTAGCGGTGGTGTAAGGCATGCGCGATCCCGCGGCGCCGGTTTTGACCACTATGGCGCGATCGCAGGGCAAGTATTGCGCCCAATCCTCAAACCCCGCCGCCATGGCCCCGTCAATCAACAGCGCCCGGAAACCCGAGCAATCGATAAAAAAGTCGCCTTCGATTTTGCGCCCGTCTGCCAATACCAGCGCCGAAATAAAACCATTGTCGCGCCGCTCCACCGCCACATAATTGCCCTCGCTGCGCACCACGCCACGGGCCTCGGCGTAGCGCCGCAAATAGGCGGCAACCAGTTTTGCATCCAGATGAATCGCATAACCGGCACCACCGATCGGAGTGTTCATGGCTTGCGCGGGCAAAAAAAACCGCCCTTGAGCCGCCATCACCGAACAGGGGGAAAAATCCTGCAGCGGATAATCGCCCCCCGCCATAGTCGCCTTGAGCCAGCACTGGTAGAAATCCTGCGTGCCGATGCGCTGCCCCAGTGCGCCATAAGGATGAAAATAGGACTGGTTTTTACTGCGCCAATCCACAAACTTGATGCCGAGCTTGTAACAAGCCTGGGTCTCGCGGATGAAATCCTCCTCGTCGATGCCGAGACTGGTAATCAGCCGCACTACCGGTGGAATAGTGGATTCACCCACACCGACCGAACCTATGTCTTCGGACTCGATCAATTCGATTTCGCACAAATCGCGGCGCACCTGGGCGGCTAGCATCGACGCCGCAATCCAGCCCGATACTCCGCCACCGAGGATGACTATTTTTTTTATGGAATTCATTACTGCTCCGCCAACTCGGGCTCGGTGGTAAAACGCCAATAGGCGCCACTGCAAACTTGAATGGATTTACGCAACACATCAATTGCCTTGTGGCGTGGAAAACTCGCGCGCCATGCCAGCGCCAGGGTGCGTGTGGCGCCGGGCATGACCAATGGCCGCGCCACCAAACGATTGGCGGCGCACAGCCCCATGGGCGCCGCCGAGCGCGGGACGATCGCCAGCCCCAAACCTGCCGCCACCATGTAGCGCAACGTTTCGAGGCTATTGAGCTCCATCGGCGATGCACTGTCGCACCAGGCTGGAAATAGCGTCATCACCTGTTCCCGCAAACAATGCCCCTGGGCCAACAATAACAAGGGCTGCCCGGCAATCGCCGCAGAGTCAATCATCGTCAGCGCAGCAAGCGGGTGGGACTGGGGCATGATCAGCACCAGCGGCTCCTCATACAACTCCTGCACTACCACATCCGCCTCCGCAAACGGTAGGGAAACCACAATTGCATCCAAACTTCCCGCGCGCAGCTTTTGCCGCAATAGCGGTGTGCACGCCTCCTCCACCCGCAACGGCATGGCCGCCGCATGCAAGGCGAGATGAGGGATTAATTGGGGAAGCAGGTAGGGTCCAAGGGTGGCAATAACCCCCAGCGCCAAAGGGCTACCCAATTGATCCCGCCCGGCGTCGGCCAATTGGTGAATATCGGCCACGCCCTGCAGCAGCACCTTTGCCTGCGCCACAATCTTGTCCCCCAAAGGGGTTGGATGGACTCCCGTCTTGGTGCGCTCGAACAACGCGCCCCCCAACTCCGCCTCCAGATTCCTGACTGCGACACTGAGATTTGGTTGGCTGACATTGCAGCGCTGCGCTGCGCGACCAAAATGCCGCGTGTCAGCCAATTCAACAATATAGCGAAGTTCGATAAGAGTCATAAATATTCAGTGGTCGGACAAATAAGTACTTTTAGTTTGCACTGTTGCATCAAGTGACGCAAAAACAATCCGCGGATTCTCATAGAGAAAACTTATGGGGTTCGCATTGTGAGAGATTATGTAGATCCGGTACAAAGCAAAAGTTGCCTCACTTCATCGCTGCAGAGCAACCAAAGCAAAAAATGATTACCAATAAAAAATGGATGTACCCAATGACAATCGCGCAACTCTCCATCGTTTTTTTCCTGCAAATGTTCGTCATTCTGGCAGTCTGTAGACTGGTGGGATGGATCGGACAAAAGTATCTTCACCAACCCCAAGTAGTGGGTGAAATGATTGCCGGGGTTATTCTGGGGCCATCACTGTTCGGCTTGTTAATGCCCGAGCTACAAAAAAGCCTGTTCCCGACAGAAATGAAGGGGGTACTCTACGTTGGCGCACAGCTGGGTGTAGGGATGTACATGTTTCTGGTTGGCCTGGGGTTTCGCGGCGACCATTTCAAAGCAAATCTCAAGAGCGCGGCAGCTGTGTCTATTTCCGGAAAGGCGGCGCCATTTCTGGTTGCGATTGCTATCACCCCCTGGCTCCTGACTGTGCCAGGCTTATTTTCCGAGAAGGCCACCCTGTTCAGTGCCACCTTGTTTATGGGCGCCTGCATTGCCATCACCGCCTTTCCCATGCTGGCGCGTATTATTCATGAACGCGGCCTGAGCCAAACCAAACTCGGCACACTCTCACTGTCTGCCGGCGCCATCGATGATGCCGGCGCTTGGTGCGTACTAGCTGTAGTGCTCGCAACCTTCGGCGCTGGCGCAGAACTGGCAGTAAAAACCATTATCGGCGGTATCGTTTTTGCCACCTTTATGATCCTGGTCGCACCTAAAATTCTTGCTCCGCTGGCGCGCGCGGCAGAGCAACAACAAACCCTCAGTCCGACCTTGTTTGCCTTGGTGATCATGTGTTTTATGTTGGCCGCCTTCACGGCCGATGCGATTGGTTTACACGCAGTCTTTGGCGGTTTCCTGTTGGGTGCCGTCATGCCACGCGGCAAACTCACTCAAGAGATCAAGCGCCAGCTGGAACCATTTGTGGTGATCATTCTGATTCCAATTTTCTTCACCTACTCAGGCTTAAATACGCAATTGACCATGGTTAACAACGTGGAGTTGCTGGCAATTGCCGCCGTGATCCTCATCGGCTCTATAGTCGCCAAAGGGGTTGCCTGCTGGGGCGCCGCCCGCCTGTGTGGTGCCGATAATCGCACCGCCATGGGCATTGGCGCCCTGATGAATGCGCGTGGCCTGATGGAACTGATCATTATCAATATCGGCTTACAAGCCGGGGTCATTGGCCCGGCGCTGTTCTCCATAATGGTACTCATGGCCATAGTGACCACCCTGATGGCATCACCATTATTTGAAATTGTTTATGGCAGACACGCACGCAAAACCGGAGAGCTTGGTGCTGTGGGCGCGGAAGAGGCCGATAACGAGCCCGCACCGCCCGCCAAGGTACAAATCGTTTAGCCCCTTGTTAGCCCCCTTTTACTTGAGCCCTTTAGCCCGAGCCATGCTCGGGCTTTTTTCTTGTGTTGGCACAACCAAAAATGTCGGTTTTCTTATCACATTAATAACGTAAACCCTGAAAACAAGAACTGCATCACAGCAAAATCAATAGTTTATAAACTATGGCACCAAAATTGCCATTACAGATCCAGCTCATTCACTCACACGGATCTTCACCATGCGTAAATTAGTTAATTTGCTTGGATGCTTAACTTTGCTCGGCGCCATCAGCCCCGTATTGGCCGCCCCCATCAGCATTGACCTCAATACTCCGGATTCACGCAATGGTGTGCTTAATAGCACCTATGCGATGCAGTACAACTACAGCGAGGCCGATTTGGAATTGTCGGTGACCGGTTGGTCCTATGGCACCACCCAAACCTGTAAAAAGTACCGCTATGGCAAGTGCCAGGAATACACCACCAGCGTTAACAAAGCGATCGAACAAAATCACGTCGGCAAGTGGGATGGCTTGGGCGTAGAAAAAACCGACTCACCTAACCACGCTGTTGACAATCAAGGTGGCGACTTTGACATGCACCTGCTGTCGTTTGATGAAATGGTCAAGCTGACCTCCGTTGATCTGGGCTGGTATCAAAACGATGCCGATATTTCGATTCTGGCATTCAATGGCGATAGCTTTAACAGCAGCTCGCTGTTGGGCCAAAAATGGGAAGACCTGCTTGGCCAGAATTGGTCAGTTGTCGGCAATTATTACAATGTCGATATCAATGGCAATTCGGGCGCCGTTAACTTTGCTGGTGTAGCCTCCCAGTACTGGCTGATTGGCGCCTACAACCCGGTATTTGGCGATACCTTTAGCGGCCCCAACAAAAACAAAACCACGGGTGACGATTTCTACAAACTCAAAGGCGTGACCGTTGAGCGTCCACCGGTTGAAGTACCGGAACCCAGCTCATTGTTACTGCTCGGCCTGAGCCTGATGGCACTGGCAGGTTTGCGCCGCCATCAACGCCACTAAAACGTTTGGTAGTAGCACGCAAAAGGGCGCCCTCGGCGCCCTTTTTTATTGCCTATAAATCTCAATCGCTTATGATGGCGTCCGCCCCAAACAACAAAAACGCTGAAAACAATAACAAGCTCAAACACAACAAGAACAATCTCTTCGCGAGGTACATCCACGATGCACAACAAGTTACTGCTATCCCTTGCCTTTACCTGCTCATTACTGTTAGCCAGCCTCAGTGCTCAGGCACAACAATTTAATGTGCTGCTGTTTACCAAAACCAATGGCTTTCACCATGAATCCATCAACGAAGGTGTGACCGCCATGCGCGCCATGGCCAAGCGTCATGACTTTGCGTTGGATTGGCACGAAGACGCCAGCATTTTCAGCGATGAAAAACTGCAAAAATATCAGGCCGTGATTTTCCTGCTCACCACCGGCGACATACTCAACGATGAGCAACAAGCGGCGATGGAACGTTTTATTCGTTCCGGCAAAGGTTTTGTGGGTGTGCACAGCGCCTCCGACACCGAATACGACTGGGATTGGTACACCAAAATGGTAGGCCGCACCTTTCATATTCACCCCGCCAATCAAAGCGCAGACCTACAAGTACTGGATCGCAAATTCCCCGGTCTGGATCGCATGCCGGATCGTTTGTTGTGGACAGATGAATGGTATGAGTTTGGTGCGGAGCGTATTAACGGTTTGAATTACATACTTGCTGTTGATGAAAAAACCTACGACCCCAGCGCCCAGTGGGGCGAGAAAAAAACCGCTGGCATGGGCAAGTTCCACCCCATCGCCTGGTACCACAATTACGATGGCGGCCGCGCGTTTTACACCGCCCTCGGTCACCTGCCAGCCACCTACAGCGACACGCTATTTCTTGAACATGTTTACGGCGGTGTTTTCTGGGCGGCAACCGGTAAAGGTTTGCGCAAAAAATAACTCCAACGCACAACACTAACTCTAAAAAAAATACACTATGAAACTTTTCCTAAAAACCTACGCACGTTTTATTTACCCAGTGGCGATTCTGATTATCTCACTGGGTATTTATTTTCCTTTCTACGGCAGTCCCCAAGCGATGTTTTGGGATGAAAACTACCATGTTGCCTCCGCCCAGAAACATATCGATGGCGTGATGTACATGGAGCCCCACCCTCCGCTCGGCAAAATGCTGATGGCAGTGGGTGAGGTGATGTTTGGTGGCAACGGCGAGGTCGATAAACAAAAGTTGTTGGAGACGGATTATTTAACCGGCGACAACGCGCCACCCACCATGACCTACAAAGGCTTTCGTTGGCCGTCGGTGATGATGATGGCGCTCGGCGTGGTATTTTTTTACGGGATTATTAATGCGATAACCCAACGCGCATGGCTGGCTGCCGCGTTTACCAGTTTGGTGATTTTTGACAACGCCCTGGTTATTCACTCGCGTGCTGCCATGCTCGAAGGTATTCAACTCTTTTTTATTCTCGGTGCGCTCTATTATTTTGTTCGTGTCGCCACCGATTTTATTCATCACCAAAAAGCCATTTTATTAAAACACTATGCACTGCTCGGGGTATGGATAGGCTTAGCCGTCGCGGTCAAAGTGAATGCATTTATTTTGCTGCTATTGTTTGTCATGCTGTTTGGTGTGGATCAAAGGAGCGCGATTAAACAATGGCAGTGGCGCGCGCTGTTCACCCGCTTAGCCACCACAGTTCCAGCCGGCGTGCTGCCGGTTGCTGCGGTATTTTTCGCGGTGTTTTATGTGCACATCGGCATGGGCACGCAAATCGTGAAAGACCGCACCTACAAAGCCTCACCTGAATATCTCACCCAAATTCGTTCCGGCAATACCTGGTCGCCCTCCACCTTTATGCTGGGCATGCGCGACAACTGGAAATACATGTCTGAATACGCCGACGGTGTTCCGCGTTTGGATGTGTGCAAACCCGATGAAAACGGCAGCTACGCCATGGGCTGGCCGGTTAGCAAAAAAACCATTAGCTATCGCTGGGATAAAAACACTATCGACGGCAAAGTCGTGGTGAAATACAAATACCTGATTGGCAACCCCATTGTGTGGTTCTCGGTACTGGGCGGGATTATTTTGTCGGTAGGTTTAATTATCGGCCGCTATGTTTATAACAACCCCATCAAAGACGAAAAATTATTTTATTGGATCTGCGCTTTCACCGCGCTCTACCTCAGCTACATGATTGCGATTTTGCAAATCGAACGCGTGATGTATTTGTATCACTATCTCGTGCCGCTACTGTTTGGCGCCGTCAATCTCGCACTGGTATTTAATTATATTTACCGCGACGAAGTGCTCGCCAACAACAAACACACCATTATCAACGCCAGCTTATTTGCGCTATTGGTAATCGCCGTATTTGCCTTCTTCTCCCCCTTCACCTATGGCTTTGGCCTGACGGAAGATCAATTTGAAATGCGCAACTGGTTCAGCTTCTGGAAACTGCAGGTGGTGAGATAATTATGGCCATTCAATCGCTTCTCAACAAAAACGTGCTGTTACACAAAAACACTATTTTTTCCGCGCTGCTCGCGCTGGTAACCATTTTAATTCTGGTGCGTATCACACCGGTAACAGTCGATCCGGTGGTGAAACTGGTTATCAGTAAAAACCGCGTAAGCATTGGCAATATCTATCAAGCCCGCGACATTGAAGTCACCCGCGAGGTAATGGTAGACCGCTTAAACCTAGAAGAAAAAAGCCGTTTCCGTCACCCCAAACTGGGCAACGTCGCCACCTATACCGATGACTTTTTTGTGGATGTAAACCACACCATCACCGTTAAACAAGCAGACACCTATCGCTTTTTAATGGGCAGCGACGACGGCTTTTCCTTGCGTATTGATGGCAAATTAATTTGCGAACACTTAAAAGACCGCCCCTACAGCGTGCAAGTTTGTATGACCCATTTAAGTGAAGGCCAACACCAAGTCGCCATCAGCTACTTCCAAGGCTTCGGCAACTCCGGCTTCACCGTTCAATACGCCCGCGGCGATGAAAAACCCAACTGGTTTGGGGATGATTCTAAAAGCGTGAAATTTTGATCGCAGTTCTACCACTGCCATAAAAAACGCCCGCAACTGCGGGCGTTATTCATTTAGCGATTATTAAAAATGGTTAAGGGATGTGATTGCGGGGCAGCTTGAATATCGTAAATGTGACCGTAGGTTGTGGTGAGTTTACGAACCACAACTGAATGGAAGGGCAACAATGTCTCCAAAGCGGCTGTTGATGCAATATAAAGATAACTTCGGCCAGCGTCGTTTATCACTTATCGTGTGGCGATAAAAAAGCAATTCAAAGCAGATGCCTATCTACTATTGAATTGATATTTCTCAATAGTAATTTTAATAATCACGGCTTTGGCCGTTTAATACGTTGTTAGAAAATAAAAGCGAGAAAACATGATCCATCAGCATTTAAAAGAGTTCAATCGTGCAGAGAGAGAAATAGCAGCCTTAAAATATTCCCTAATGGCATTATTTTTAATTCTAGTTTATAGGGCTTTATCTCTTATAACAGAAGAACGCCACTCAGAACTTTGGGCATTATTAACGCCGAGCATTACATGTTTTTCCGTATTAATTGGTTGTAGCATAGCCAACCGTATAATAGCCAACAACAACATTATCGATGCCCGCGAGCAACGCATTAACCTTGTTCGTACAACACACTATTTAATAGCTGTCACTAAAGATCTTCGTCAAAAAGTTCGCCACATTAAATCAATTATTGACGGCAAAATCCCGGCAATTGCCTTTTCGGAAATTTCAAAAACAATACAAAAAAGGTATGAAGTATTCTATGAGCCAAATATATATGAATTTTTACCAGAAAAATGTATAGACATTGTTTCCAGCATTTCGGGACAAATTTACGGAATAAGCGTATTGTCCGCAGGAGTAGAATCCGGCCTTTCTGAAAACTCATTAACCCATTTAAAAAACAATAACCCCAATGAAGACCATCCAACAATTAAAAGCCTTTCTGAATTGGATAAAGATTTGGAAACATTAATTAATGAAATATACAACCTGCGCCTCTCTGTAGACGGTACAACTAAATAAAATTTCTAACAAAGCAATCAAACACGATTTATCGCGGCGTTATAAAAGAAAAGGAGCACCATGAGTCAACTTTCTGATTTAGATGAAAACATTAAAAATTTAGTAGGAAAAATAGATCGGTATTTTAAATGGACGGCTGATTCAGCTTGGAAAAGGATGTTTACTTTAATAGCTTTTGGTGGATTAATCCTTTTTGCACAAGCTATTTATTTGAACCATTTAATAACCGAAATGGATAAAGACTCTATTCAATATGCAGAGGAAAATAGACTATTAGAGAGTGAAATAAGGTATGGCCTTGCGATAGATTGGCTAGATACTTGTCTAAAAAATGCATCATTAAAGTCTGAGAATTCTATTTGGTATTGTCAATATGCAATAGAGCATTATAGAAATACTACAGAAACCAATAATGAACACAAAGAAAAATTAATAAAAAATATAGCCTATGAAGCAATGCTAATCGATTTAAAAAACAACAAGAGGCGTATCGAGGCAGATAGATTGCGCTTGAAATACAAAAGCCCCGAGTATGAGTTATTAACACTATTAGTGAGCAAAACTGTAAGCACCTTATTTATTGCTTTATGCATCCTTTCCATTTTAGGTCTTTCATTTGCAATGTATAAATATAGGAAAAAGCATCAGCGCGACGCATAAGAAGCGTCTTTGGTAAAATATTTGCGAAATGCCGGGAATACTTAAGGAGCGAGAAACGATTCGATTTAAAACTCCTGAATTTCGCTAGGCTTCATGCAGGCTACGAATTTAATAACTTAATTTTTTGGGCATTGCTGCCCAATCTACCATAGCTATCACCCAATGGTGATAGCTATTAAAAACTCCTTCCTACGGCAACAAATCAATTTCACGCTGCGCTTCGTTGGCAACATGCAATTGCGATTTCCCTTTGCGCATTCTCCGCTCCCCCAGCAACAACACAATCGGCGCAGCAATTAAAATGGATGAGCTGGTGCCGATGACTATGCCGAATAACATGGGCAGTGAAAAACTGGATACGGCGCTTCCGCCTGCAATTGCCATGGGCAGTAATGCCAGGAAAGTTGTGACCGAGGTAAAGGTGGTGCGCGTGAGTGTTGAGGTGATGCTTTCATTAAGCAGCTGCACTAAAGGCTTGTCGGGTGTGAGGCGCAGGTTTTCGCGGATGCGATCAAACACCACGACTTTATCATTCACCGAATAACCAATTAACGCGAGCAGTGCGGCGACAGCGGTGAGGTTAAATTCCACGCCTGCCAGCGCAAAAAAGCCGATGGTTTTGGTTAGATCGAGTGCAAGTGTGAGAGTAGCAGCCATCGCAAAATGCGATTCAAAACGAACCCATAAATAACCCAACATGCCCAGGCCTGCCAAAATAATCGCAAGGATAGTCGCATCGCCAAAATCGCCACTGACGCGTGGCCCAACCATTTCTACGCGTGGAAATTCTGCATCCGGTGCTATGGCAGTCACGGCACTTTTTACCGCTTGTACGCTGCTGCCATTCGCCACATCCTCTGCGGATTGCATGGGCAAGCGCAGCAGGTAATGACCATCGCTACCAAATTCCTGAATGGCTATCTGCGCGTATTCGCCTTGCTGCAAACCATTGCGCAACGCACTCACATTGGTATCCGGCGCGCTCACTTCTATGACAGTTCCGCCACTAAAATCGATGCCGTAATGCAAGCCGGGGCTAAAAAATAAAAACACCGATGCCAACGATAAAACGGCAGACGCCATCAAACCAAAAAAACGGGCGCGTAAAAACGGAATAGTTTTTTCACTGATACTATCCAACCATTTTATGCCGGAAATAATTAATGGTTGTTTACCCAATTTGCTCACGCGCCATTCCATAACTAAACGCGTAAACGAAATCGCGGTAAACATGGAGATTAATAAACCCACCGCCATAGTGACCGCAAACCCGCGCACTGGGCCGCTGCCGAATAAAAACAATAAACTAATAGCAATCAGCGAGGTGACATTGGAATCCAGAATGGTGCTGTAGGCGCGCTGGAAACCGGCACGCAAGGCCTGCAGCGCATTTTCGCCGCGCCGCGTTTCTTCACGGATACGTTCATTAATTAAAATATTCGCATCCACCGCCATGCCCACACTTAAAATAAAACCGGCGATACCCGGCAGCGTAAGCGTCGCACCGAGCAGGCTCAACACACCAAAACTCAAACCAATATTAATCGCGAGACCAACACAGGCAATAAAACCCCAACGGCCATAAATGCCTACCATAAACGCGAGCACCAACAGCGCGCCGACAATACCGGTGCTGATGCCCATGGAGATTGCATCGCTTCCCAAATCCGGCCCCACGGTTCGCTCTTCAATTACCTTGAGCGGTGCGGGCAATGCACCCGCGCGCAACAACAACGCCAAATCATTGGCTGATGCACTGGTAAACGATCCGCTAATTTCGCCGCTACCACCGGTAATTGCACTGCGAATAACCGGCGCTGTCACCACTGTGTCATCCAATACAATCGCGAGCGAGCGCCCCACATTGCGCTGGGTCATATCGCCAAAACGGCGTGCACCGTCTTTATCCAATTTAAAATTGACGACAGGTTCGCCGGTGTCCGGATTAAACGCCAAGCGCGCATCGCTGATGTGCTTTCCTTCCAATGCGATGCGCTCCTCCAATTGATAGCGCTCACCCGCCTCGCCCTTAACCGAGATAATTTTGGTGTGCAGTGACGATTGGGAATTGGCGGCCCAATGGAATGTCATGCGCGCGGTGGTGCCCAACAACTCGCGAATATGTTGTGGGTCACTCACCCCGGGTAGCTGCACTAAAATGCTGTCACTACCCTGCCGCGTAATCATCGGTTCCACCATGCCGGTTTCATCCAGCCGGCGGCGTACCACCTCCAAACTTTGCTCGACCGCATCGCGCACTATTTGCTCATGCAGCGTCGGGTTTTTATCGCGCACCAATTCGCTGGTGTCCACTTCCAACAACAAATGCGAGCCGCCGCGCAAATCCAGCCCCAACGTTAATTGGTTTTGCGCATACCAATCGGGCAATTTTTGTAATGCAGATTCGGGTAATACGTTAGGCAGGGCACTGAGCAGCCCAAATAAAATAATCAGGCCATAAATAACAGCCCGCGAAAAAAGGGTTTTCATCGCTAATACTCCACATTGCGTACGCAGGAGGTGTACACAAAAAAATAATTAAAATGTTCTTTTGACGGAGTGATTAAACGAGCGGTGGTGCGCGGGGAACATTGAGTGACTGTAATTGCAGCCAAGATATAGCGGGTGCAATTTCAGCAAGAAGGGATTGCCTGACAAAGTCGGAAGCTGGAGCCAAGCGAAATTCACTCGCCAGCAATAGCCAGAGCGGCTCGGGGGATTCAAGTGTGTTGGGTTGACTTTTAGTACGGGAGAAAAATCGTTTAAGCGAAAATGAATGCTCGCTATTGGCATGTAGCGGTGCATCTATCGCCGTCGCTATACCATTTTGCTCAGCTGCACCCCAGGGGGTAGCTTGTGTACCCGTGTATAGCGCCGCCAGCCATAACAAACCAACCAGCAAAACACTGCGCCACGCCACAGCCTTCCAGACAGGGACAGGAGACAAAGCTTGATAATGAGAGGAAGGCGTGTGCATAGCGGCGACCGCGACAAGGATTGTTGAATGGTGGGGTGCGGAGGTGAGTTATTCAAGCGCAGTGGACATAAAATTCGCGCAAAACCGTTCGGACGCCGCGCACAATAAGCTACAAAAAAAGAATAATTTTCATTTGACCTTCACTTGCAACTTGATTAGGGTGGCCGCGCAGTTTGGCACTGCAATACACATTTCCAGGTTCACTATCAGCCTAATTAGGGAGTTTTACTGTGAAAAAATCATTGGTTGTTATGGGTTTAATCGGTCTGTTGGCGGCACAGGCACAAGCGGCAGATTTGTTTGGTTCGCTTAAAAAAGCCTCTGAATCTGTGGATCAGGCGCAGGCAAAAGTCGCAGAGACCCAAGCCAAAGTTGAAGATACCAGCACAGCAGCGAGCAACGTTTCCACTACGCCGGAGCAATCCGCCGTGGCCTTAGTGAAATCCAAACTGGGCAATGACGCGACCAAAGCAAAAGTTCAGGCTACGCTGGGCGCTCCCGTCACCACCAGTGGTGAAGCAGACGCAGAAGTATGGTTTTACAACGTAAGTTCCGTAAATGCCACTGCTGCACAAGCAGCGCAAGTTGCTGCAGCACTCGGCGTAAATGCCGCTGCAAATAGCAATAAACAAGTGGCCGTACATTTTGCAGGCGATAAAGTCAGCAATGTAGCGATTGCAGAAGCGGTAGCAGCGGAATAAGTTCTACCAATATTCCGTTTAAAAAACGCGCGCTTTGCTGTTATTTTTTAACAGCTAAGCGCGCGTTTTTTATTGCCCAAGTATTGAGAAAAATAAGCCGTTAACGATTCTTCGCCTCAATCCACTGCGCCATATATTGGGTGCTTTTGTGGTGATGATGGCGCAGCATTTGGCCGATAAAATTGCGCTGCCGCTCAGCGGCGATGTTTTCTTCCAGAGAAAGTAAACGCTGCTGTAATTCGATGGCGTAATCGCAGCGGTAAAAATAGTCGCGCAGAATATTAAAGCCCTGCTGCTGTTTTTCTTGCCAGAGCGAGGGCTGCTGGTAAAGATCCAGCGCCGCTTGCGCAAATACTTCTGCATCATCGGCAATCACACCGCACCAATCAAAACCACCACTCATGGATTCACAGCCAATACGGGTGGTTACACTGGGTGTGCCGCAATGCATAGCATCCATCAGTTTGCCCTTAATGCCCGCGCCAAAACGTAAAGGGGCAAGACAAACACGCGCGTTTTGCATTACCGCCTGGGCATCGTCCGCCCAACCTTTAATATGAAAACCTTCTTTGGCATTGTGCAATTGCGTCGCTTTTGGTGGCGGGTAGGCGCCGTAAATATGCAGCTCCGGTGCAACCAAATTTGCATGTGCAAACTGAGCACGAATTAGCGGCCAGAGTTGATGTTTTAACCAGAGCACTGAATCCCAATTGGGTTCGTGGCGAAAATTGCCGATGGTGATGAAATGTCGTCGCGCGGAAAAGTCCGGCAGGGTTTTATTTTCAAGGGCGGGTTGCGATAAAAATGGGCAATAAAATAATAACGGCGCAGGAACTGAAAAATACTGCTGCAGCAATTCCATTTCCACTTCCGAAATCATAAGCGATAAATCGCAGCGGAAAATTGCAGCGACTTCGCGCTGTACCATATCGCTGCTGCACATTTGCGTATAAAGCTCTGCTGCTGTCGCGCTCACCGGTGGCACTGATTGCCGCTCTTTTTCTGTTGCTACGCCATCGTTTCCCTGTGCTTTTTGGGCCGCTTTTAACAACTGCTGGCGCGCATGGCGCAGGCTGTGAAAATCTTCCGTATCCAGAATGCGTAGCGCCTGCGGGCACTGCTGTTCCACTCGCCAACCAAACTGTTCCTCGGTAAAAAAGCGATCAAACAACACAGCGTCCGGTTGCAACGCACACACAAATTCATCAAAGCTGCTGCAATTCAGTGCGATAGTTTTTTCTGCCACACCCAGCGAATTTAAATCAAACCGGTGTTCGGATAAGGCCGCCACTGAGGCAAAGGTTACTTCACACTGCATTGCCAAAAATAATTGCACCAACTCCAACATGCGGCTACCCGCCGCCGAGGAATTGGGTTCTGGCCACACATAGCCAAGCACCAGAATTTTTTTCATATCACTCTACTTAATACCCTACTTAGTACCCTGCTTAGCGCACATGGGCTGCACGTAAATAACTCACCACACCATTTCCGGCGGCGCGTCCGCTGGCAAAACAGCCGGTCAGCAAATAGCCGCCAGTGGGTGCATCCCAATCCAACATTTCACCGGCGCAAAATACACCGGGGATTTTTTTGAGCATGTAGGAGGCATCCAACTCTTTGGCAGCCACACCACCGGCACTGCTGATAGCCTCATCAATCGGGCGCGTGGCGGTTAAGGTGACGGAAAGTTTTTTTATCGCCATCGCTAACAGCGCGGGATTTTCGAACGTCTGTTTGCTGGTAAGTTCACGCAGCAATGCCAGTTTGACAGGTGAGAGATTAAATTGTTTGCGCAAAAAATTACTGAGGGAATTTTTCTCGCGCGGCTTATTGAGTTTTTGCACAATTTTTTCTGGCGAAAAATCGGGCAACAAATCGATATTCAACAGTGCAGAACCATTCTCTGCCAAGTTTTCACGCAGATATTTTGACAGCGCATAAATACCCGTGCCTTCAATACCGTAAGCGCTAATGATGGCTTCCGACAAAATCTGGCGCGGCATGCCCTGCGCATCCACACAACTCAACCCCACTCCCTGTAAAGGTGCACCCGCATGTTGGTTGATGAGAAACTCACTCCAGATCACATCAAACCCGCAATTACTCGGCACCAACTCATTCACTTGCACGCTGCGTTCACGCAGCAAGGGCACCCAGGCACCGTTGGAACCCAAACGCTGCCAACTGGCGCCGCCGAGGGCGAGCACTAGCGCATCTGCATTAATCGTTTTAGTGATGGCATTGCCATTTTCCTGCGCGGAAAAATTTAAATCGCCCTGCTCACTCCAACCCAACCAGCGATGGCGCGGATAAATTTTTACCCCCAACTCACGCAAGCGATGCAACCAGGCGCGCAATAACGGCGCGGCTTTCATATCGGTTGGAAAAACACGGCCTGAAGTGCCGACAAAAGTATCCACACCCAAACCATGCACCCACTGGCGCAAGGCATCCGCATCGAATTGTTTGAGGGAATTGATGAACTGGGCACTGGCCGAATAGCGCGCGCGAAAATCCTCTGCCGGTTCCGCATGGGTGATATTCATTCCACCCACACCCGCCAATAAAAATTTCCGCCCAACCGATGGCATAGCGTCGTAAACCGATACCGCATGGCCCGCCGACGCAATCACTTCCGCCGCCATTAAACCCGCTGGGCCGCCGCCAATAATCGCGACGGATTTAGTGGGGGGAATATCAAAAATATCGAATTGTTTCAAAATAAAAACGCCGATGAGAAATTAAATCCACATCGGCGTTTTAATGTTTGGAAAAGTTTTTTACTTCACAAGGAGCAGCGCAATGGAGTCCGGAGTTTGCTCGGAGACCGTGGTCCGCAAGGACGCGGGCGACGAGCCCCCAGGGAAGGGTTCACGGCGAGTCTCCGAGTGAACTCCGGACTTCATTGCGCGGGGAGTAAAAACACTAATCCGAAACATGAGCCTCAAACGGCGATGCAGGCAGACCAGCGCTATTATACAGATTTGCCCCCTCAGGGTTGTCAGCCCAAGCGTATCGCACCCATTTAGGTTCCGGCACCGCATTCGCTGACACTACCAGCTTATCTTTTTTCACTTGCACCTTAGCCCACACAAATTGTTTATCCGCCCCGGCAATTGCCATGTGTTTTACATCGCCACCACCGAGCACGCGCAAGCCTTTTCCCGTATCACTAAAGGACAATTCCACCGTGTTGCCCTTACGCTCTACTTTTTGCAAGGTCGGGCCAGAAGCCAATAAACGCTTTTTACCATAGGCCAGTTTCAATGCCCCCAACGCCAAACGATCACCCACCGACTGCTTATTCAGCGGGTGAATATCGTTCCACTCACCCACATCAATCGCTACGGCCATGGCGGTATTTTTTAGCGCGAGTGTTTGGCGCTGCGCTTCGCGCAGTTCTGCCCAGCCACTTTCACCCGGCTCAGGTTTGGCGGGTAAAAAATTCGCCAATTGCGCATAAATAAACGGGATATCGCCCTGTTTGAATTGCGCGCGCCAATCCACAATTAAATCGCTGAATAAATTTTTATATTCCGCCGCACGCGCCACGTTGGATTCACCTTGATACCAAATCACCCCTTTAATTTGCAGCGGCAGCGCAGGCGCCAGCTTGGCATTAAACAGTGAAGATGGAATGTAGTGCAGCGTAGTGGTTGGTTGCATAGCGGGCGCATTGGCAGCGATTTGATATTTCCATTCGCCCGCCAAAGGAATCGATTCCATGGTCGGCAGGGCTTCATCCAATACCAATTCATAGCGCTTGTCCTTCACAAAACCGGCGTTACCCGTGTAGCTGGTAATACGAATAGCGATAGTATTTTTGCCCGCTTTTAATACCCCCGCTGGCAACGAATAAATACGTGGTGGATATTGATAACCGGTTTGCCCTACCGCCTGACCGTTCACAAATACCTGGTCGCCATCCACAATCGCACCCAGCCACAAAGTCCCCGCTTTTGCCGCCTGTGGTGGGCTGAGCACCAACTCTTTGCGCACCCACACGCTGCCGTTGGTGAAATCGCGGCCCTGCTCTTTGAAAAAGCCAGGTACTTGCAGGTTGTTCCAACTGCTTGCATCCAGCTCTGCCTGCGACCAATTATTTTGCAGACCAATATCGGCCGCCGTTAAATCGCCATACCACTTGTCGTTATTGGCTTTGTCTTTGGCGATGGTCGTTTGTACATGCGCATCGTCTTTGAACGGTGTTAATTGTTCTAAATAGTGAGGATATTTTTTTAACGCCGCTTCACTCATCCACGCCTCAGCGGGTGAGCCACCCACGGGTAAAGTCACCACAGCGATAGGTACACGGGTAACACGGTGCAATTGCTTGGCAAAGAAAAACCCTACCGCTGAAAAACCCGGCAGATTTTCCGGCGTAGCGGTCTTCCATTCACCCTGGGTGTAATCCGCCAGCGGCCCCTTGAACGCGTAGGCAACGGGCACATTAAATTCGCGCACCTGCGATAAGCGGGTTGCTTCAATCACACCAGGGTACTGGTATTTCACCCGACGCAAAGGCAATTCCATATTCGACTGCCCCGCCGCGATCCACACATCGCCCAGCAAAATATCCTTGCGTGTAAGGGTGTTTTTGCCAGTCACGGTTAACTCATAAGGGCCGCCAGCTTTGCGCGCCGGAAAGGTCACCTGCCACTTGCCCGCCTGCGCGGTAGTGCTTTGCTCCTTACCCGCAAAGCTCACCGTCACCTGCTCGCCCTCATGCGCCCAGCCCCAAATGGTGATGGGTTTATCGCGCTGCAGAATCGCCCCATCGCTTAACAAGCGCGGCAGGGTGACATCGGCATAAGCCGGGGAAAACGCCGCCAATGACACAGACAACAGCAGCAGGAATCGCACAGGGAAACGAAGAATATTATTCATAATCAGCACTTTTATGGTTATGGTCAAAAAGAAAATTACATGCTCACTTACTTGTATACCAGATAAACCTTAAAACGTCAGCCCACTAAACCGGATTTAACATAGCTTGACCCTACGTACGACAAGGCGTACGCTTTTTCAATCCATCTACCGGGAGCAACAAAATGTCCAGTTTCACCGTGAGCGAAGCCCGCGCCAACCTTTATCGCTTAATTGATGACGCCGCCGAAAACCACAGCCCCGTGCTGATTACCGGCAAACGCAACAACGCTATTTTAGTCTCGGAAGAGGACTGGGCCGCAATTCAGGAAACACTGCACCTACTCTCCATTCCCGGTATGCGCGAATCTATTCGCGCCGGAATGGAAGCACCGCTGGATGACTTTAGCAAGGAGCTGGATTGGTGAGTTGGGAAATTGTATTTAGCAAACACGCGCAAAAAGATGCCCAAAAACTAGCAGCGGCAGGTTTAAAAGAAAAAGCGCAAAACCTGTTGGAAATAGTGCGCACCAATCCCTATCAAAACCCACCGCCCTACGAAAAATTGGTAGGCGACCTGAGTGGCGCCTACTCGCGGCGCATTAACATCCAGCACCGCTTGGTCTATCAAACCCTTGATGAAATCCGCACGGTAAAAGTGCTAAGGATGTGGACGCATTATGAGTAAAACGAACCCGCTCCACTCGATAGCCATACTGCCATAGGTTTTAAAGAGCGCCGCTGAAGCGGTGATTGAGGAACAATAAATTTATGATTGATTTATCTATTACAAAAGATCCTGAATGGATCAAAAAGCGAGAAGAATTATGGAAGCCAATTAGTAAAATGTTGAGTGAAGACCTTAGAAAAAAGGATCTTGATAAGGTACACCATTATTTTATGACGGGCACTCTTCTTCCCGGAGAAGCAATGAGTGATGGAGCAAAATTTTCCTGGTTTCCAATACAAGCACCGGATGCATGGGACTATCTATTTCAGTATGTAATTAAAGATCCCAAGGAATTTCAACATAGATTTTACTTTTCATTTGAAGATATTTCACATCGCGCCTTGAATCCGGATGAAGAGCTGGCAATGTGGGATTATTTTGCAGGTGAAAAATTTAAACCTGTTGTGACTTCCAAGGTGCCTTTGGGTGAAACAAAAGAATTTGTTAGCTTGGAGATTGATAAGCGTAACGTTAATTCAAAGTTTGGGCTTTTTTTTAAAAACTGGGCTGGTGGTTTTGTTGTCAGCAATGAGCCCAAGCATATCCATCGAATACATTATTGGCTTGATATGCTTGAAACCGTAGCCAATGAAGTCTTCGTTGAAAAGGGAAGTGATGGTGATCCTTCGTCGAAATTAGGTTTTTCTATTTCTCTCGCGTTTCAACGTGTTTGTAGACCTGAGTATGCTACCCAAGCGCCATTGAGCGAAGAATCGATTTCTATAAGAAAGCGATTTTTTGCGGAGCTAAGAGGCAAGTTAGACAACTTAGAAATGCCACCTGAAATGAAAGCAACATGGGAAAATACAAAATCGAAAGGAATAATTGAGTAATGGAAATCTACGTCGATATCAAATTCACCAGCCCCGGACAAGATTTAGAATTCTGGGCGCAACTTGCCGAAGGATTATGCAACCACAAACGCGGAGCATGGCTAGAAAGCCAATTTGATCGATTTGGTAAGGGGGCCTCATCACTTATTTCCGACATTATGGATGAATGCGATAAAAGCAATGCGGGTAGTGAAGCATTAATTTTTGAAAGTTGGGAGCGAGACGGTAATCAATTTGAAACCTGTGTGAATGGTGGTTGGATTATTTTTGATTTGCTTCCAAAAATTCGGCAACTGCTTGAGCTTTGTGGTGTTCAGGATTTGTATATCGACGATCCTGAAGACAATGAATGTTAACTTTTTGAGGTAATACCGGGGAATTGTTGAAACACAAGCAACCATCACCCTGATGGGTGATGGCTCAACCAAGTTGCAGTTGCTATCGCACCACTCACTCCTCCGGTAATTCCCGCGCGCCAATCAGCGCGGTGTAATTTTCGCGATAATCTTCCATGTGCTCTTTTAAAAATTCGCGGTAGCGGCCGGTTAGGTAGTTGGTGGTGCCTTCTACGTCTTCGGCAAATTCGTTTTTATCGAGTGAGCTTTGGGCGACGACAAAGGCGTTGAAACGCGCGGTGGCGTTGATGAGTGCGGCGCTGACGATACCGGGGTCGGCGTTGTCGCAGGCGGTGTTGGCTTGGTCGATGAATTTCTCCACCAGCTCCCAAAAAATATCGTCGTCAGTTTTTGTGCTCATTGTGCTGTCTCACCCGTTAAAAATTACCGCCTATTCTACGGCAGCTGCTTTCAAAATGCCTCTGGCAATCCGCGCCAGAGGCAACTGCGATTATTTCAGTGGTGCAAACGGTTGGTTTTTATAATTGGCACCGCGCGCCTGAATCACCACGTTGTGCCCCTGCTTACCCAGCACCAGTTGTTGGTAGATTTTTATCAAATCCGCCTTGGTTACCTGTTGCAGGGCGGCAACCACCCGCTCTTTGCGATCAAAGCTGAACTTGCCCTCTTTAAAATCCTGCAAATGTTGGGTTGCCTCGGCGCGATAGTCGTTGGGTTTTTGCATGATTTGCGCGATTTCCGCTGCTTTTAATTGCTCCAATTGCGCCGGTTCCAATGCTTGCAGTGTGGCGAGATAATCCTTGCGGAATTTATCCATGCGCGCTTTTAAATCCACCAAACTGGTATTGGTGGTTTGCACGTACAAACCAAACAGCGGGTAGTCATTCAGCGCGGAACCAGTACTGCCCACCACATAACCCAACTGCTCGTTAGTGCGCAGCTGGGTGAAAATGTCGGTGCTGAACAAACCGTTAAGCAGCATCAACTGCGCTTGCTGGGTGAGATTTTTTTGCGTGCCCAGGTAAATATCTACCAGTGCGTTATCGGTTGGATCTATATCCAGATTATCGCTTATCAAACCACCGGTTTTGGGGGTAATGCTCTGCGCAAAATAACGCTGTGCCGGTGCTTTGTTGCTACCCAATGTGTGCGCAGCTGCCGTGGCGAGCGCAGTGATGCTGCCATCGGTAAAGTTACCGGCGGCATAGACGCGCAACAAGTGATTCGCGAGCACGGCTTTATGGTGTGCTTGCACCTGTGCGAGGGTGATTTTTTCGGCAGCGGCGATAACCTCTGCATCATCCCAATTGCCTTTGGCGCGGGTTAACAAACCGAAGCGATTAAACGCCTGGCGAATCGGGATTTCTTTTTTGTTGTTGGCGATGGTTTTTACAAACCGGTCTTTGGCTTTAGCCAGATCTTCATCGCTCACAGTTAGCGCCACATAATCCTGCAGCAGAGTTTGCACCAAGCCCGCTTGTTTTTCGGTGTAGCCATAAATACTAAACGCCTGGCCTTTTTCCGCCGTTAAATCCAAACCGATGGAAATGCCCGCACGCCCGGCGCGATCCACCAGCGAGGTCTGGTGCATTTTATAAATGTCGGCCAATAAATTGGCAGCGACGAGTTGTTCAATCCCGTTGTAGGCAAAATCGATATTCAGGTTTAACTCCACAAAACCTTTATCTTCCTGAAAATGTTGCGTGTGCACCAACCACGCCTCTACGCCTTGCTGCTCAACCAGTTTTTGCGGTTTGCTATGGGTTGCTGCCACAATCGGTGCAGGCTTGTCGGTAAACAAATCATTTTCCGGCGGCAATTGAAATTGCATTTTTTTGCCGCTGTTGGCCCAGGCTTTTAATTCCGCCGCGCTGAATTTTTTCACCGCATAACTACCTTCATAGTAGGGCACTGGCTGATCCGTCACTTCATTATTGCTCACATGCCAAATACGCGCGCGCGCCGGGGTCAATTGTTTGAGAACGGTTTTAATCGCCTTGGCATCAAAGCGCTCGTACACAAAATCGGAATTGAGCAGGTTCGCAACCGGGTAATCGAATTGCTTGTAGGAAAGTTCAGTCGCCTGCTGCAACGGTTGTTGTTTTTCCGCATTGGCAAAATCTTTTTCCCACATGGCTTTGATTTCACGGTAGTAGCGTTCATCCACACCTTTCGCTTTCATCAATTCAATGTAGGCAAAAATGGAGCTGATGATGTGATCTTTATTGCGCAAGCCTTTTTCGGTGAGATCCGCATACACCGAAAAAGTCCCGTCCATGCCGTATTCATCGGCCGACACACTTGCACTCACCGAATTCGCCAAACCCTCGCGGCGCAATTGTTCACCGAGTGTGCCCGGCTCTTCCGAGGAAATAAGGTAGTGCAAATAGCCATTGGGTTTCACTGGCCACAAATCGCTGTTATCGGCGATGGGAAACTCAATAAATAATTGTTTGAGATCCTTCAGGGTTTTTACGTGAATATGTTGCCCTTCTTGCGCGCGGGTTAAACCCGGCACTTTCACTTGTGGGCGTTCGATATTTTTATTGGGAATCGATGAAAAATGTTTTTCCGCGAGTGCTTTTAATTCCGCCTGCGATTGATTGCCCACAATAGTGAGCTTCATATTGTTGGCAGAGTAATAACGGTTGTAAAACGCGCGCAGCTCGTCTTGCAAGAGTGAGCCGGGTTTGTCCGACAGGGTTTCCAAATTGCCGGTGGTGAAACGGTGTGCGGGGTGCGCAGGATTAGAGGTGAGACCGCTGATGCGATACATAATCCAGTTGTCGTTAGTACGCCCCATGGACCATTCACTATTGACCGCGTTGCGCTCTTTATCGCTGTATTGCGGGTCAAACGTAGGCGCACGGAAATAATCGCTAAAAAAATCCAGCGCCTTGTCCAACTGATCGGCCTTTAACTGGAAAAAATAATTGGTATGGTCGCGCGCGGTGTAGGCATTCCATACACCCGCGTTGCCATCCACAAATTTTTGAAAACTGTTGGGTTCGGGGTATTTTTCGGTGCCGAGAAATAACATGTGCTCAAGGTAGTGCGACAGGCCCAGTTGTGAATCCGGGTCCTGATAACTGCCCACCCCCACCGCCAGCGATACTGCCGCCACTTCGCTGGCCGGGTCAGTTACCAATACAGCCTGCAAACCATTGGCGAGCATGACTGCTGAATACTGGCGATCGTCATTGGGGCTTTTTATGATGGCGGTATTTTCAACAGACTGTGCCTGCGCAGGAACTTGCCCCGCCGACGAGCCAGTGGACTCGCAGCCCACCAACGACACAGTACCCAGCAGCAATAAACAGGCTGCCACCGCAGAATAGCGCTTTAACATAGCGTAGATCCCTTTAGAGTTAGAATTAAACCTGTCAGTAAACCCTTGTACTACTGCACGTGGATTACAAAATACCGCCACAGCCTAGCAGAATTTACCCCGCCTCGCGGGCACCGGTTTATGACGCCAGCACTATCAATTAGTTTCCCCCCTCATCGGCCACCGATACCAGACTGATAAAGTGCCGCTCACTCTGCATGGTGGCACCTTCGCTTTCATCCTTCACTTCGCGCCGACGGGTGATCAAGCGATCACCGACTTGCTGGTATTCCATCTGCACCGCATTTTTGAATTTGAAACCAATCACGATAAATACCCGCCCGGTGCCCGACTCTTGCAGCTCACTCGCCAGCGGCACCCCCTGTTCATCAATCCACAGCAGCAGGCGGTTGCGGTATTTTTTGACGTACTTGCGGTAGCGTTTGTCGATTTTCTCTTTGGGCAGACTAAAGCGTAACAAGCGCGCGGGTTTGCCTTCGTAGCTGCTGACGGCCTCATCCAAAAAACGGTAGCGCGCCAACATCAACTCCAACTGATCCACCGGGTATACCAGCTCGCGCCACTCCCAATAATCAAACTGGCCAATAGCATTGAGCGCGGAGTTTTTTACATCCTCATCAATTGTTTTAGCCATCTCCTCATCGCGCAGCTGGGCGATCAGCGCCGGGGCGTAGGCCATGCGCAACCCCGCAGCGGAATCCTCCAACCGCAGTTGTAATAAACCCTCGCGCTCCTGCAGGTCTTTGTCCTCGCCACTGCGGCCAAACAATTTGAATTGCACATCCAGCGCGATGGGTTCACTGCGGCGCAATTGCTGCAGGCTGCGGCGTAAATCAACCAGCCCCGGCGACTCGGCCTGTGCAGCCGATTGCGCCACTGCAAGCGGCACAGGGCTGAGCAACAGGTTCATCGCCAGTAAAATCCAGAGGGGTTTGAGGGTCATTAATTGTCTCCGTCAATAGCGTCAGGGGTTAGGCATTTGAGGCAGCGGCGAATAGCAGCGGATGCTGAATCACCGTAGATACACGCCAGCAAAAAATACAAATTGGCGCGCCAAATGCTTGTATTACAACTATGCTTATTACTCTGACTAATTACGCCAAACCGGCGCGAAGCGACTATGCTTGAGCCCAGCTGGCGCAGACAAGTATTTCCGTCAAGGAGCAATCAGCCATTATCAATGGCAGCCATTGTTTCGGGTGGCCGCCATTTACAGCGACAACTATTTCAGGAGCAATACCACTCGATCATGCGTTCCCTCAGTTTCCCCGCCTTGGGCAAATATATCGACCTGCTGGTCGATGCGGTTTGTGTGGTGGATAAACACGGCCATTTTTTATATGTCAGCCCCAGTGCCGAGCGCATTTTTGGTTACTCGCAAGCCGAGATGATGGGCATGCAAATGCTGGAGCTGGTTCACCCCGATGACCGGGAGCGCACCATTAATGCGGTGGAAACTATAATCGCCGGGCAACCGGAGCCGCACTTTGAAAATCGCTATCTACGCAAAAATGGCGAGATAGCCCACATCATGTGGTCGGCGCGCTGGTCGGAGGAGAATCAATGCCGGGTGGCGGTGGCGCGCGACATCACCCTCCGCAAACAAGCCGAAGCCGTGCAGCACGCCGTATTTGCGATTGCCGAAGCCTCTCACAATACCGAGGATCTGGACAATTTGTACCAGCAGATCCACCGCATTATTGGCGCCCTGTTACCCGCCGATAACTGCGCCATTGCGCTCTATGATGCGCCGACAGACTGCATCAGTTTTCCCTACTTTATCGATCAGCACCAACCTGTACCGGCCTGCCAATCACTCGCCAGCGACAGCGATTATGCGCAGCTGATCCGCAGCGGCGAGCCATTGTTGCTGGACGCTTTTCTATTGGCCAATTGCCCAAAGAGGGATGCACCCACTGTGCAATCGTGGCTTGGAGTTCCACTCAAAATACAGGGCCGCACGACCGGCGCATTGGTAATCAAAAGCTACAACGAAGCGGCAAGCTATAACGCCAAAACCCTGGAGCTGCTGCAATTTGTGTCCAACCAGGTGGCAGCCGCCATTGATCGCCGCCAGCTTATTGAACGCCTGCAGCAACGCGCGCTCTACGACCGGTTAACCCGCCTGCCCAACCGCGACCTGTTCTATGACCGCTTTAACTCCGCCATGGCCAGAGCGCGGCGCAATAACGGCATGTTATCGCTGCTGTTTTTGGATTTGGATAAGTTCAAAGAGGTGAACGACTCGTTTGGTCATCACACCGGCGACTTGCTGCTGGAAGCCGTCGCCCGGCGGTTGGAATTGAGCGTGCGCGAATGCGATACCATCGCGCGTTTTGGCGGCGATGAATTTGTCGTGCTGCTGGAAAACATCGACCACCCTACGCAAAGCAATCTGGTTGCCGACAAGATCTTCCAACAACTCACACTCCCCTTTGACCTTAATGGCACTCAGATAAACATTGCGCCAAGTATTGGCCTGGCGCATTTTCCGGAACATGGCGATAACGAAAAAGACCTGCTGCATCATGCCGATAACCTAATGTACGCACGCAAAAGCCAGCGGCGCTAGTCCTTTGCATTGACATGGCTCGCCCCCGTGGCCTTGGTTTTAGCGCGCGGGTTCCCGTAGTAATCCACACTGGATGCACCGCTGGCATCCGCCACCAAGGTCTCCGTCACGGTCGCTTTAATATGAGATGCACCGCTGGCATTTAATTCAGCCTGCCGGGCAGTGAGTGCCTTACCTCGGAAATTGCTAGCGCCACTCGCGCCCACTACCAGGCGATCGCTGTGACTGCCCTTTTTGATTTCAACATTGGAGGCGCCGGAAATATCGTAGCGCTGCTCCCGGGTGGTAACCAGCGCAATGCGCGCATTGCCAGCGCCGGATAAATTCATTCTCACCCTGTCCATCGTCAAGCGGGTGAAATCGACATTGGCCGCACCGCTGGCTTTCAATTCAAAATCGCGCCCCTGCAGCTCCGCCACCTTGGCCTCGGCACCGCCGGAAATATCCAGCAACGTCAGCTGTTTAACCCCCAGAATGACTTTCACCGGTTCGCTGCCCTGACCAAACCAACTGAATACTCCGCCCTTGCCACTTTTTAACCATACACTCACGCGTTTGCCGGTCTGATCCACTTTTACCCGCTGCATCACTTCGGTATCCGCCTCTACCCGCAAGTACTCTTTGTCACTTTGGGTGATTTCAATATGAGTATTGCCACCGCTTACAAACTCACTGAAGTCTTTCACGGGGTAAACCTTGGCGACCATTTCTGCCAAGGCCAAGGGCGCGGCCAAACACAGTGCGCCGCCCAAGAACCATGCCCCCAGTAAACCGTTGCGAACTAACATAATTTTTCTCCAATAATCTGACAGTGAAACCCGTTTAATCAACATGCGCATAACCACTAAGACGCAACACCAACGCCGCTGGATTCACTGCAGGAAAAAAATATTGGCAGCCCATTTCCCGTTCACAAAGCCTTACCAAAAACAAGTCTGGCACACAGGGGGATTTTGGCGATAATGGTGCCCTTTCCGATTCAAGCCCGCTACACGAGCCTTTATGTTATGACCAGCTTACCGAGTATTGCCAAACGTATTGCCGACGAATTAAACGTTCAGGAACAACAAGTTAGCGCCGCCGTAGGGCTGCTGGATGAAGGTGCGACCGTACCCTTTATCTCCCGCTACCGTAAAGAAGTGACTGGCGGGCTGGACGATACGCAAATGCGTACCCTGGAAGAACGCCTGCGCTACCTACGCGAACTGGAAGAGCGCCGCGCGGCGATCCTCAAATCTATCGCCGAACAAGAGAAGCTCACGCCGGAATTGGAGCGCGAGATCCAGATCGCCGACACCAAAAACCGCCTGGAAGACTTGTACTTGCCCTACAAACCCAAGCGCCGCACCAAAGGTCAAATCGCCAAAGAGGCTGGATTGGAGCCTTTGGCAGACGCCTTGTTGGCCGACCCAACACTCGCGCCCGAAGTGGAAGCCGCTAAATATTTTAATGCCGAGCACAGCATTAATGATGTGAAATCCGCGCTCGACGGTGCCAAATACATCCTGATGGAAAAATTCAGTGAAGATGCCGAATTGCTCGGTCGCCTGCGCCATTTCCTGCAACAGGAAGCCACCTTTTCGGCGCGCGTCGCCACCGGCAAAGAAACAGATACTTCACAGGAAGTGCAAAAATTCCGCGATTATTTTGAGCACGACGAACCACTTAAATCGGTACCATCGCACCGCGCATTGGCGATGTTCCGCGGTCGCAACGAAGGCGTGCTCACCATCTCCATTAAAGTGGGCGATGAAGAAGCGCGCATCGGTCATCCCTGCGAGTCCATGATCGCCGAACACTGGCAGGTGCAAGATAAAGGCCGCTCGGCCGATGGTTGGTTAGCGGAAGTCGTGCGCTGGACCTGGCGAGTAAAATTGCTCACGCATTTGGAAACGGATTTGCTCGGCGAATTGCGCGAAAAAGCAGAAGAAGAAGCAATTAAAGTTTTCGCATCCAATTTAAAAGATTTATTGCTCGCTGCACCGGCCGGGCAAAAAGCCACTATTGGTCTCGACCCTGGCATGCGCACCGGCGTAAAAGTCGCGGTGGTTGATGCGACCGGTAAAGTGCTCGACCACTGTGTGATGTACCCGACTCCGCCGCTGAATAAAATCGCCGAATCCGAAGCGATTTTGGTTCACCTGTGCAACAAACATAATGTCGGTTTGATTGCGATTGGTAACGGTACTGCATCGCGCGAGACCGAAAAATTTGCTAAAGATGTATTGAAAAAGCACACCGATATTAAAGCCAGCACGGTGATTGTGAGTGAAGCCGGGGCATCGGTTTACTCTGCCTCTGAATTTGCAGCGAAAGAATTTCCGGATTTGGATGTAACGATTCGCGGTGCAATTTCTATCGCACGCCGTTTGCAAGATCCACTCGCTGAATTGGTAAAAATCGATCCAAAATCCATCGGCGTTGGCCAGTACCAACACGACGTTTCGCAATCGCAACTGGCGCGCTCGCTCGATGCGGTAGTTGAGGACTGTGTGAACGCAGTGGGTGTAGAAGTGAATACCGCATCGGCTGCGCTGCTGGCGCGAGTGTCAGGATTGAACACCACACTGGCGAATAATATCGTTGAATTCCGCAACCAGAACGGCGCGTTTAATTCGCGTGCAGCATTGAAAAAAGTACCGCGCTTTGGTGAAAAAACCTTTGAACAAGCCGCAGGATTTTTGCGTGTTGCCGGTGGTGACAACCCACTCGACGCCTCTGCGGTTCACCCTGAATCCTATTCGATTGTTGAAAAAATCGCGCAGAAAAACGCGCGCGAAATTAAAGGGCTGATTGGTGATTCATCCTTCCTGCGCGGCTTAAAAGCGGTGGACTACACCGATGAAAAATTCGGTGTTCCCACCGTAACCGACATCATCAAAGAATTGGATAAACCCGGCCGCGACCCGCGCCCTGAATTTAAAACCGCGCAATTCCAGGAAGGTGTAGAAGAAATTACCGACTTGGTTCCAGGAATGATTCTGGAAGGCACAGTTACTAACGTGACCAACTTCGGTGCCTTTGTGGATATTGGTGTGCATCAGGATGGTTTGGTACATATCTCCGCGCTCTCGCACAACTTTATTAAAGATCCACGCGAAGCGGTGAAAGCCGGTGATATCGTGAAAGCCAAAGTAATGGAAGTGGATGTACCGCGCAAACGTATCGCCCTGTCATTGCGTTTGGATGATACGCCTGGTGAAAAGATGGAAGGCAACTCTTCATCAAACAACCGGGGGGGCGGACGACCACAATCCCAAAACCAACAGCGCGCAGCGCAGAAAAACAACCCTGCCCCTGCGGCAATGGGCAGTATGGGTGCGTTGTTACAACAGGCGCTGAAAAAGAAATAGTTTTTTAGCCTGTGCCAATGCCTCCTGTCATTTCATCGCAAATGCAGGAGGCAACAAATTCAGTTACCAAGAATTTTGATCACCCCTCCCTCGATGCACACAAGGAGCATGCAATGGAAATCGGGACAAAAACAATTGCTATAGGCGCGGGCTTATTTTTACTCGGTGTCGGCTCCACCTATTGGTTAATGGCCGACAGCGGAAGCAATTCAATCGCTAAAAAAAGCGCAGCAGCACAACACCAGCCAGCGATGCAAGCAGCACTGACACAGCTCGGCACAGACACCAGTGAAGCTGCTAACAACACGTCAGAAACCGCGGAAAGCGAAACGCAAAACACAACAACCGAAACCGGCGATACACTCACCCACGAAAGTTTTCTAGCCGCCGCCGAAGCGCGCCGCGAACAGCAGCTTGCCGATAAAGCCGAAGCTGAGCGCCTGACTAAATTGCGTCAACTCAAAGCCGATAGTGTTGACTGCAAGTTCTGGCGGCAACAACAGCAAACCTCGAGCACAGCGGCAAAAATTGAAGAGAAAATTAAAACCCACTGTATGCTTGCACGTGACTTGGAAAGCAGTGCCAGTAGTAGCGCAGAGGCGGTTATACCCTAAGTGAAAGTTATCGTTACAAAATGCGAGGAAGAGTAAAAGAAGGGAGTCTTAATTTCAGGTTTTACGTGGAAATGGGATAAAAATAAACGAGAGATTCCTTTCTCTCGATCTGAACTTAAAAATCAGAAGCGATAATTTACATTCGCCGCCAACGCATTCAAATCACTCGAATAGCCATCGTCTTCATCACTTGCCAACAAACGATACTCAAGACCAACACTAAACTGCTCACCAATCAGCAGATTAACACCCGCGCCATAAGAAAAGCTTGAGATTGTATCGCTCTCTTTATCTACCTCACCCGTTTCTTCATCGGGTTCATCTTCAAACTTCGTATTGACCGATGTATAACCAAGCAAACCATAAAGCTGCACTTTGGATAGTTCAATACTGGGGCGATAATATAACGATGCGTAAGTGAAGCTCAGCAGTTCATCCTTATCACTCACCCCAAAGCGCGCTTCAACGGTCGCCAGCGAGTTATAACGATAACCGCCAATCAACTCTACCGCATTCCACTTCAGATCCGGCGCGCCGTCTTCGGCATCTTCATCGTCAAATTCTTCGTCCAGTTCATCATCAAACTCATCTTCTTCATAGACCTCATCTTCACTCAGCTCGATTTGAGCCACACCGAGACCCGCATAAAAACCAGCATCCACCGCAGGAGCAAAAGAAGCCTGACCTGCACTAGCGCCGCTACCAAAACCAGAGAAGCGATAATCCATATTGACTGCAAATGCACCCATATTCACGTCGGCATCGCTATCATCCACCAACATGCGGTATTCAAGGTTGAGGTTCAAATTGTGCCCGACGGGAAAACCAACACCCGCCCCATAGGAAATACCAGAGAGCGACAAATCATCACCGGCATTCCCCTCAATGCTTGCACCCGCAAATCCCAGCAGCAAATACGTTTTTGCGGTGTCATTTGCACTTTCCGTGCGATAGTAAACCCCACCGTAAAGCAGTTCCGGTGAACCGCCAAAACCGATACGCGATTCAACACCCACAAACGGGCTGTGTTTGTAGCCACCTGCCAATTCAAACGCTGTCCAATCCGGCTTTTTATCCAGCGCTGCTGGCAGCTTGCCCGAGTACTCAATCTGGCTAACACCAACGCCTGCATAAAACCCCGCAGGTTCAGTGTTCACTGCCCAACTGGTCATAGGTAAGGTTAATAATCCGGCCGTTAAAATTACGCGCATACTCCATCTTCCTTTTTAATTCAGTTTTCGTTTTTTATTTACCGTCCAAACACTCGCGCGCGAATCATATAGAATCCATCGATAAATACCAGCCCGCCCGCTTTAACCAAAGATTCCCCAAGCCCCTTCATAAGTTAATTTCACCCCCGCCAATAACAGGAAGCTGTAGCTCATCCAATAAAAGAAGCGATCAGATACGCGGCGGTGCAAATAAACGCCCAGCAGTACTCCCAAAGGGGCCAGTGGCAATAACAGGAGTGAGGTGTAAAAGGAGCCGCCCGATATTTGCCCAAGCAGCGCGTAGGGAATCAGTTTTACAAAATTAATAATCGCAAAAAATAAAATAGTGGTACCCGCGAGTACCGACTTGGATAAATGTTGTGGCAATAAATAAATGGCGATGGGTGGGCCACCGGCGTGGGCGATGTAGCTGACATAACCGGCAACAGCGCCCCAAAAACTACCGCTGATTTTATTCGGCGCGCGCTGCGCCATGCGCTCCAGAAAATGTTTGCCCCATAAATAATGCGCAACAAAATAAATCGATAACAAACCAATTAATAAGCGCACCCAATCCGCATTGGCCATTTCAAAGGTGAGTGCACCGGCAAGCGTCCCCAGCAGTGCACCGGGCAGCAGGATTTTTAAATTGAGTTTGTCCCAGGTGCCACGAAAGCTCCACAGCCCCACCGCATCCATAATGCATAAAATGGGCAACAAAATTGCAGCCGCCAAGCGCGGGTCAATTAACAGCGACAAAAGGGGAACTGCGAGCATGCCAAAGCTGCCACCAAAGCCACCTTTGGACATGCCAACTAAAATAACAACGGGAATAGCAAGACAATAAAACAGAGGGTCGGTGATCATGACAGCTGCCGCAAAAAAAGCGGCAGCATGAACCTATTGGATAAATTTATCCAGAGCCCCACCGGGGCTGGATAAAAGGTTACTCAAGCGTTACAGGATAATAATCGTATTCGCAGTAACCTGAGTTTCTGTCGCACACTTCTAACAATAAAAACACTCGTTGTGGCAGCTGGCTAATCAGCGGATAAATATCCACCTCGCGCGGTGAATTGTCACAAGACATAAAAAAGTCATTGGTATATTCACAGATCCAGTTGCCACCTTGATCGCACACACGACCGGCGCCGCATACCTGGGAGTTAATCAAGATACTTCCGGCGATAGAAGCGCGGTCATTAATACGCAGACTCACGGTGTAATCTTCCAGGCTGTCCACCGCCCAGAACACTTCGTACAAACCATCGTAAAAATAAGGGCTGAGCGCCAAGGGCGGGTGATTGGGAATTGCGGTGTCGGTGTCGTAACTGTCGATGATATCGAAGGCGCGCAGTTCTGGCCGATAGTCTTCACCTGGATCGGAGGCAGCACTGCCACTGCCGCCACAGGCGACCAGCACAGAAGACAAGATGACAAGTGCAAAGGAAGCGAGAATCTTGGACATAGCAGCAACTCCGGTGGTTTATGGAATTGATGCTAGGCGCGATGCACTGAATCGCGCCTGAATAATTTCACTGCTAATGACGCAAATGGATCTGCGGTTTTAAATTCACCGAACCATCCTCTTCCAACACCGCATGTTGGGTGGATTCACCATTAGCGACCACGACCAATGGCGGCATAAACATAGGGCGGCGCACAAACCAGAGGTTCCAGCCAAAACTTTCCAGACTGTGTAGCGCCAGCATCTGCGATTCATTGAGAAAACTACTCAAATTAATCGGCACCGCCTTGTTCACACCGCGCCGGTCATCCACCAGATGCTGCAAACGCTCGGCAAGGCTGGGTTTATTAGGGTTTTTAGCTGTTCTGAGCTCCGACATAAAAAACTCCCTTCTGCGATGATGAAAACCGGTTGCCACTCGCATCAATACGCGATGCATGTCTCAACAGTGTCGTGATAAACATCATGCTTGTCAAAAACCCGATTGGAATATCAACACATCTTGAAAGGCTGGATTCACATAACCTTTGCCCTTCTTTAACGCACAAATCCGCGCCCAGCCGCTACAATCCGGTAATCGGCAGCCACCCCACGGGCAATAACACTATTAACCGCCCACCATGACCGGAGAACGACCATGAAATCTTTAGTATTAGGCCTTCTGTGCGCGAGCCTTGCCTGCACCAGTTTTGCAAACAACGACCAACAGCAGTTGGAAGAAAAAGTCTCCGCCCTGCGCAGTGCCATGATTGAAGGCGACAGAAAAGCGTTGCTCGCACTCTCCGCACCGCAATTAAGTTACGGCCACTCCAGTGGCACCATGGAAGACCAGGCCGCGTTTGTGGAAAAAATTGCCAGTGGCAAATCCGATTTTGTGACGATGGATTTGCGCGAACAGACCATCACCATTAGCGGCGACACGGCACTGGTGCGGCACAATTTGAAAGCCGACATAAAAGATGGCGGTGTACCCAATACGATTGAACTGGGCATTTTGTTGGTGTGGCAAAAACAAGCGGGCGACTGGAAGTTACTCGCACGTCAGGCATTTAAATTTCCGCCCAAAAACTAAGCAGAGGTATTCATGAAACTTTACGGTAGCTACACCTCCCCCTTTGTGCGCCACGTGCGCATAGTGTTATTGGAAACGCAGCAGGCGTTTGAATTTATTGAGACCGATCAGGCAGGCAGCACCGCCAAGTCGCCCACCCAGCGGGTGCCGTTTCTGGAAGATGGCGATATTTTTTTAACCGACTCCGCTTCCATCACCAAATACCTGCGCGAAAAAGCCGGGCAGGAATTTTGCAAAACCGCGCAGGAGTTGGATGTGCTGTGTCTGGTAAGCACACTGATGGATGCAACAGTGAATTTGTTTTTCATCAAACGCGATGGTGTGGACATCAGCGCCGTGCCCTACTTGCAACGCCAGGCCGCGCGCATCCGGTCAACACTCGCGGAATTAAACCAGATGTCCTGGCCGACAAGCACACCTTATAACGATGCCCAAATCCGCCTTGCCTGTTTTATCGGCTGGGCAAAATTCCGCAACCAAATTGATTTTTCTATTTATGAAAATTTGGAAAAATTTTACGCGGGCGCGCTGAACTATGGGCATTTTATTGCGACACAACCACCGCAAGGTTAACCAGCGAGATCAATAGACTCACTGCCGCAGCCACCTGGATACGATTGCTATCGGTAGTACCGCACGCTAGCAATGATGCCAGGAAAGAGCGGCTAACGAAAAAAGGCGCCGGGGCGCCTTTTTTCGTATTGGACACAACAAACCATGCTGACTGGATCATCGCCGCTAGGCCGAGTAGCCCCGGATCAGCAGTCGGCGAACCTCCCGGCTTTGCGCGGAAACTGAAATCACGGTCACTACATAACGCTCCCGCCACGCACTCTGCGCCAAACCGTGAATCGCCATTTCGCGACTGAAAAAACGCAGATGTACGCCGCCATAAGTCTCCAAGGTAAAGCCCTCAAAGTCACCGAAGTGATCGAACAGCAGACCACTGACCTTACCTGACCAAATGCCGGGTTTGGCATCTGCCGGTGCAGGGAGCCCTTGAGTACCTGCCAGCCAATCGTCCACCGCAGGTTCAAAGTAGCCATCCGCTGTGTCGCCTGCCGCACCGCCTTGACCAGGGTTTGCGCCCCCGCCTGCAGGGTCATCATCCTTCACACCCAACTGCGGGATAATGCCATCCGGTGTTGCCGGTAGCGCAAAAGGGTCGCCGCCCAAGGCGCGCACTTTGTCAGTGAGTAACTCGACATAGCGCATAAAGGTTGCATACCAACGGCTTTTGCGGCTCAGCTTCGCGGCGCGCCAGGTCATAACCGACAATAGGCGCAGATGATGCAACAGCATGTCATCTTTCACCGATACCGGAATCCCCAGCTGGAAAGCACCGAGGGTTTCGCGCCACATACGCGCTTCGCGCCGCGCTGCTTCCATCGCCTTGGGATCGGGGTGCTCAATCAGTACGGCGTGGTCGCCTTGCGCATCCAATACTGACAGGTCAGTCACCAAACTAAGGTTGTTACCCAAGTCGAATACCCCACCCTTTTGTGCCAGTAGATCGCGGGTTTTGGTGCGGGTATCGCCGCTGCTTTTAAGCAATCCGGCAATCAGCTTTTCTGCCTCCTTCCGCGAAATCTCCCGCATTTTAGGTGACGGGAATTTTACGTTGCGCCCGCGATTGGTAATTTGCCGCACCGCCACATCAAAGCGCTGACCCTTTTTGATTCCCAAGGGCAGCTCCACACTGATCACTCCGGTTTGGCGTTTAAGGCTGCGCGGCAATGGAATATAACAGCTGCCGCCCGCCGGTAACTGGATAGTACGATCGTCCAGCGCACGAATGTTATGCAGCGGATAGTAGCGATCTGCCAGCATCACCACCTCCTGTGCGCGCCATCCGGGAATTTCGATATTCACGTAGGTGCCGTCCGGCAGGTTGCGCGACCACTCCAGCAACAGCTCATCTGGCAACAGCGAATCGCTAATGGGCTGTGGCCTTGCCTCTATCTCAAAGGTGTGAACAGCGAGGCGCGAAGCAGCCAAGCCGGGGTTCGCGACTTCACTTAACGCTATATTGCGCTGCGACAACTTGTCGGAGGTGCTGGGGTTGGCACCATTGGGGATGGGTGTTCCGGCAAATTCGATTTGCGCCACCAGACATTGGTGCTCACCCATCAACAGATCAGGCAGTGGCTCCGCAATGCCACCGGCAGGTGTAGGCGGCAGGTAATTCCCGCTGAGGTTGGTATCCAGCAGCACACCAAAAAATTTATTGCTTTCGCTGGTGCTGATGGTCTTCACATTGTTGCCATCCACTTGACTGGCTGGCGTTGCGGCACGCCCTTCAGCAAAACAGGGGAATGACAACCATTCACCGCCGGCCTGGCCCGGCAAAGCAATCGGGTTAGCACCTGCGGTTCTCAGGTATCCTTCCAAAGGGGCGCCCATCGCCTCGCGGTAGGTGAGTGCGGCGGTGGTTTGCGACGTGAAGATACGGAAAAACAAGCGCACATCATTCGCCGCCAACATAGTGCCATTCCGTCTCACCCGCGCGATGGCAAAGTTGTACACATTGCGGCCGCTGGTAGTGGTAGGAAAAGGGCTCAGTGCAGACGCCGACTGGTTGCCAGTAAGTGCCTCAAACTGGGCAGGTGTGATGCTGCCGCTAAGGGTATTAATGAACTGCAGCGCCTGGGCACGGGTGGCGCCATTCGGCAGGCTGATGCCATGCACTGACTCACCGGCAACCACGCGAAATACCTTCAAGTCGGAACTTAGCCATGAAGTAGTATTGCCACCCTCTAGATCGAGCATAAAGGGGTTGGCCGATTTCACCAGCTGAATCCAGGCGGTATCGGACAATGCTCCCTCAGTGCTGTTCAGGGCGGCATTCACTTCCACGGTTCGATTGGGTTCCGCAAAACCAAAGGCATTGCCGACAAAGCGCACCCGATAAGTGAAGGTAAACCGCTGCAAACGCGCCGCGAGGGTCGGATCATCACTGGCTACCCCGGTGGGGATAACTTCAATCGCCGGCGCTCCCGACAAACTGATGGCGGGCGCCCAACTAGCCAACTGCGCCGCCGATGGCATGAGGGTAGTGATGCCGCTGCCAGGGAATTGCCCCGGTTTCAATCCATCCACCGTCACCAAAAAGGCACCGGCAAATTCCGGATTGACTGTCACTTCGTCCTGCCCGAAGGTACTTCGCTCCAGCACCAAACGGATGGCTGGCCTTGGTCGCGCCAGCCAGCGGGTGATATTAATAAAGACTGTCTTAATATCATCAAAGGTCGATTCAGCTCCCGGATGGGCGAAGCCGTGACCCTTGGCCGCATCGGCACCCGCACGCGTTTGCGGTAAGCCGGGGGTGATGCCGGAATCACCGGTCAGGTTGATGTCCACGTAATGGTGAAACGTCGCCCCGGTTACTACCCGACCAACACCTGCGCGACGGCCGTCATAGACACTGATTGTGTTCACTGTTTTGCTGGAGGCAATTGCCAAATCAGCATTGCCACCCGTAGCAAAGCGCGAGGCATTTTCCAGCACCTGCCCGGTAGCGATGACCTCGGGCTTGGGGTGTTCGCCAGCCAGTGCGGGAAACTCCACAAAGTTCTGGCCATCGAGCATCAGGGTTTGGTTGTAGTTATAACCGGGCACCTCTCCCAGAGTATTGCCCTCGTGCATATGATCCGGGTAAAGCACTATATCCCTGTCCCCTTTGCGCAGAATGGGGTGCGCGGGCGAGGTGATGGGCGCGATTACCTGAGGCACAGAGTCCGACTGGTTTTCAAACCACACAAAGGGGGCAGAAAATTCGCTGTAGTCACCCGCTGGATTAGGCCGCGTGGTGTCGGCGCGCGCCGCACTAAAAGGTGGGAAATTTTTGGGAAAGTCGTCTGGCATGGGGGAGTGATCGTCGGCGAGGGTCGTGCCATCACCTGCGCCATACCAACAGCGCGCGGCACGCACACGCGGAATGCGGCCACACATATCCGCACCAAGGCTGTCGTGGTCACCCGTGGCAAATACACCACCACCGGCATCCATAAAGCGAGTAATTGCCGCCAGCTCTGCCTCACTCAAATCAAAACTACCGCTGGCACCAAAGGAGAGGTTGCGCCCGCGCAAACCAATCAGCCAGATAACATCATATTGCAACAGGTTGGCGCCCGGCGCCGCAAAATCGAAGGACTGCAGTACACCGGGTGTCGCATCCGATTCCCGATGCGCGCGGGTAACCTGGAATCCGGCGCTGGACAGCGTATTCACCAGTGTGGTGTAGGTGAAATCCGGTGCGCCCGTAGGGTCAAAGTCAAAGCGATATCCACTTTCGAGAACAATCAAAACCTTGCTAGTCATGATGAACCTCCTTGATAGGTAGAAAAATATCTACACTATTCAGCATCCTCCCTGTGACTGGATTGCTCTATGACTTTTCACACAAGACCCCGGTGATTTTTTTCCATTTACCCCGTGATACCGCAGGGCATTTACACCCCATACACAATTTTCGGTTTACGCAATTGCTGCGCAGTAAAACGCAAAAATATTGCCGCTAATACCACCGCCACTAACCATGCCTGGGCAAATGCGAGCAGTGGTACATCGCCACCCAGCAATAAATCTTTCACCACTAATTGCTGCGCTAATACCGGCACCCAGCGAAACCAATCGGCATAGGCGCTGGGGTTAAGGAGCGTGTAAAACAATGGCACCATGGGGATAAAAATCATTAGCCCCATGTAGGTTTGTGCATCTTTAAAACTGCGCGCAAACATGGAAATTAAAAACTGCAGCGCCGTCGCGACTATCGCCAACGACATTAACGCCACCAACACCACCAATAAATCCAGCGGCGTAACATGCACTCGTAAACCCAACTCTTTAAATGGCACATACGCAAAAGCGATAGCGAGCAGCGTTAATTCAACCACCAGCACCAAAAAGGTTAATGACAAACTGTTAAGCCATTTCCCCAACAGCAAAGCGCCAGAAGGCGCGGGTGTAATGAGCAGCGATTCCAATGAACGTCGCTCGCGCTCGCCCGCTGTCATATCCGCACTGAAACCCACGGTTGCCATAAATACCGTAAGAATTAATAACATGGGCAAGCTGGCCATCACAAAAAATCCCATTTTTTGATCGCTTGCCACATTTAAATCGCGCACCATTACCGGGTTGACGATGGCAGGCGATATGCCGCGCGACAGCAAACGTAAACTGCCAACACGCGCGTTCCAACTCCAAATTTGTTGCCGCACAAAATGAATCGCGCCCTGCAATTTATTATTGGTGGCATCAAACACCAGCGCTAACTCAATGGATTCTCCGGTGGCGAATTTTTCGCGCGCATCCTCCGGCACAATTAAGGCGTAACCCAACTGCCCGCTTTGCACTTGTTGATAAGCTTGTTCATCTGCCGCCTGCACCTGAATACCGCGCTCCTGTAACCAATCCACCAAAGCAGGCAATTGCTCGGCGCCAACAACCGATAATTTAATCGGCTCACTGGTAGTCGCGCGCGATTGCTGGCTCATATGAATAATAAATAAGGACGAAGCAACAAATACGGCAACAAAATAAACCGGCATTAAAAATGCCATGCGTAAACTTTTTTTATCGCGCAGGGCATCGCGCCATTCTTTGCGCCACACAATTAACAAGGTTTGCAAAAATTTATTCATAAATAGATTCCTTGTTGGCCGCCTGCACCAAATTGACAAAGGCGTCCTCCAAATTGGTGGCCTGCCCTATTTCCATAATTGCCTCAAGATTGCCATCGGCCAGAATGCGACCGTGATGAATCACCAAAATGCGATCACACAGGCCACTGACTTCGTGCATCAAATGGCTGGAAAAAATCACGCAGCGGTTTTGCGCTTTTAATTCGTGCAATAAACGGCGCACCGAGCGCGTGGTAATTACATCCAGCCCGTTGGTGGGTTCGTCTAATAAAATATGTTGCGGTTGATGTACTATGGCGCGCGCCAGTGCCGTTTTCATGCGTTCGCCGAGCGAGAAGCCTTCCGCGCGACGATCGGCAATTGCCTCCATGCCCAACCAGTTAATTAATTGATTAATGGATTCTTCCAGCTGCATGCCGGTTAAACCTTGCAGCTCGCCAAAGTAGCGAATATTTTCACGCGCACTTAACCGCTTGTACAAACCTGTGTCATCCGGCAGCACACCCAATTGTTGCCGCGCGGCATTGGCTGCGACACTGAGCTGATGTTCGTTCACCCACACATCGCCCGCCGTCGGCTGCAACAAGCCATAAATTAAACGCATCAGGGTAGATTTACCCGCACCGTTTAACCCTAACAAACCGGTGATTTCGCCATCTTTCAGCGTAAAACTCACATCATTCAAGGCCGTAATAACATTTGCCTCCGGCACCTTTTTACCGTCAGGCAAAGCGCTATTTTTTTGTTTTTTTGGATAAAACACTTTACTTAAATGTTCAACGCGAATCATGGTTGCGCTCCTTCCATTACTGTTGCGCTGGATGATGCCTGTGCTGAACTCGATGAAACATTTTCCGCATCAGATGAAACATTGGCCGCTTGATTGGCACCCAGCACCAGCGGCAAGGTTTTAATTTGCGCAACACAATCTCTATTCACGCCCTCCATACTCGCCCGCTCAATAAATTGCGCAATAATTTGTGGCATACAACCTTCGGTGGATACACCGTGATTACCACCCTCCGCCACCAAGGCGGTCGCATTTGGCAAAGTATTCGCAACAGAGTTAGCCCAGACTTGTGGCGTGACCGGATCATATTTTCCTGACAGTAATAACGCTGGGACTGTGCTGCGAATGGGTTCCCAATAGTCCGCCGGTAATTCGGCAGCAGGCCACATAGCACAAATAGCGGCTTTATCCTCAATGGGATTAAAACCAAAAAAAGGCGGCGTGGTGGCTCTATCACTCGCCGAAATAAGCGGCCAGTCTTCATTGCAAATCACACTGAAATGCATCGCCTCGGCGATATTCATTTTGTAAGCCTGATCACTGGCGAGAGAAAGTAATGCAGCCAATAGCTGATAATTTTCTTGCTCGGCATGGCTAATCATTTCCGGCAACAGCACGGTCATGTCGCGGGTGTAAAGCGCCATAAACATCAACAGCGAAAATGCGCGCGGCGTTAACCGCTGGGTCGCCTCTTGTTGATGACGCGGATGTCGGTAAGTCACCTGTATTGGTTCACCTGCTTCTTCCGCCGCACGCAAACGCGAATACACAATTTCTGCTTTTTCCAGCGGGTTGCCATACTGCGCGGCGCACTCCGTTTGTGCCATACATTCATTGCTAACGGCGGTCAGCGCCGCGAGCATATCCCGTGCAGAATATTTTCCGAGTGCAATTTCAGTAGGAGCAACACCATCTAAAATAATACTGCGCGTGTTATCGCCAAATTGCCGCGAATATTCGAGCGCAACACGGGTGCCATAAGAGACACCCCACAGATTAATTTTCTGGTAGCCCAAAGCAGTGCGCACCGCATCTATATCTTGTACGGCGTGCCAGGTGGTATAAAACGGCAGGGAATTTTTATATTTTTCTACACAGGCGCGCATAATGTCCAACTGTTTTTCCAGCTGGGCAGCATCAGGCAGGTTAGCATCCAGCGGCGACATTTTTTCGCAATGCAGAGGGTTGGATTTTCCCGTGCCGCGCTGGTCAATAAAAATTAAATCGCGGTTTTTACGTATATCCGCAAAAAAACCATGCAACTGATTCGCCATTTCAATAGATGAACCACCCGGTCCACCCTGAATTAAAAACAGGGGATCAGCTTGCGCCACGGGGCTAATTGCTGGCAACCGCAAAATCGCAATTTTAATTTCTGCACTTTGTGCATCCTGCGGATTTTCTTTAACCCCCAGCTCGCCACACTGAGCACCATAGACCACCGGTGGTTTTCCCGTTTCTTCAAAGCCGGGACAAGGTTTAAGCAGCGACGCTGCGGTTGATAGTTCATTGGTTTTTTCATCGCATCCCGACACGATGCCGAGCGATAAAAAACACAACACTGTATAAACAGACCAGGTTATTTTCATCCGTTGGTTCCTTATGGATACCCAATTAATATTATTTTTCCGCAAGTAATTCACGCAAACTGCTAAGCAGCAACTTATCGGGGATTTCCAATTGCCGCGCCGCCAGCACCAATTGTTCAAGCTGTGGATGCAAATGTGCCAAGCGCTGCTGCTCGTTATGCACCGATTTTTTTTGCGCCGCCACCTGCATGGGTTTACCGCGCTGCCGCGCCAGCACACCCTCCAGTTCTAACAAACTATAAGCTTTGGAAATGGTCATGGGGTTTACCGCATGCTCCAACGCCACTTCGCGCACCGAGGGCAATTCATCACCCTCTTTTAATTGACCACCCGCCACCATACGCCGAATTTGTTCGGCGAGTTGACGATAAATAGGAATGCCGGATTGGGGATTGAGAGTGAACATTAGTTTTTCACCCTGAAAAAGTTAATCTTGTGCCAATGGGATTTAACCCATGTGCGCCCCGCTAAAACCAGTATTAATAACCCGGTAGAAAATGTCAGATAATCCCTGTGTTCAACACTCGAGTCAGGTCCAAACAGGATATTAAAGTAAACCATCACGCCAATCAGACAGAGGTTTACTATTGGGCTAACCCAATTCAACCAGAGGAAACTGGCAGCGCTTTTCAGGTAGATAAACAAACCCAGGTAAAACGACAAGCCGCACATCAACAAACCAATCAGCAATAAATAAACGACGTTAAACAGGCTTAATAATTCATCCAATAGATAATGGTTAATCACGCCAAGCACAAAGATGACGGGTATCAAGGAAGCAGCCAATAACAGGAAATAACGTGTTTCAATGTAAGTGAGAATTTCTGTTCTGGAAAAGGAGCTATTCATCCACAAGCGATGCAGATTGCGGAAAATGTGCTGGAAGATAACGCTGCCGCGAATGCAGATGAAAATAAACAGGTAAATGCCAACCATAACCCCCGCCGCATTTTGCGGGATTTGTTTTATCCAATAAAACATCAACCCAAGCATAAGCAGAAAAAACACCAACTGCCCCAGCTCACGTTTGCACCAAGCTTGAATACCATCTGAGGCGTTCACTAACAAACTTCCCGCCAGGGTTTTAGGCACAGAGGAAAATGCAGCAGCCATCGTCTGGGTATTAGTCATTTGCAGCCGCTGCATTTCTGCTGCGGGCAGGGTCATAAAATTCACCAGATATTTTTGTGGCTGCCAACGAAACCACCAGATAAACATTACCGACCATAAACCTATAGTGATGAACCAATAAGTAGTTATGTGTGCGGAAGAAAATAAATTGGTACTTTTTGCGGAGAAGAAGAGCACCCACACAAATAATGGAACGAAACCCTGTGCGGTTTGCATATAAGAGCCAACCACCGCAAAGAGCACAGCAACACCACTCAACCCCATAGTTGCTACAGCTAAGGTAATAGGAAAACTGAACCCTTTTGGATCTAATGTAGTCAGGGCGGCAGATAAGGCCAAGGATGCCAAGCACCAAAATGCCAGCGCCAGGAAAAATAATTTATACCGCAGATCGGCCATATACTGGAATTGTTTGCTGCTTCTAAGTGCGAGCATTTGCCCCGGCACCAACATGCCTATCATCATCAGTAGCAGGAGGCTAAATGCTGTGCCTATATACAAGACTAGCGAGTGACCAAAAAAACGTAGTAGCGCACCGGACATTAACACCGTGAATGTAAATACAGCTAACCATTTTACATAGCGCGCCGGCAACAGCATCACCAGAATCAAGCGCCAATATTGATTGAGTGTTGCCTGGATATTCATGGATTCATCTCCAGAAAAATATCTTCCAGTCCTAAAAACTCTACCCTCACCTGCGCTGAAAATTCCTGTGCAAGTTGCTGCTCCATATGGGGTTGCCAGCGTTCAATCGTGAGCTGGGTTTGATTGCCGCTATTTTTTTGTTTGATTACATCCGGCCAGCTAATTTTTTGGGTAAATGGATGATCAAAGGTTAAAGTGACGCGCACAAAACTTTCTTTAAGTTCATCCAAGCCACCCTGATAAACCAAATCGCCATCGCGCAGCATCCACACCTGATTGGCAACTCGTTCCACGTCGCTCACGATATGGGTAGAAAAAATTACTGCGCGATTTTCATCGGCGGCAATATCCACCAGCTGTTGCAAAAACTGGCGGCGGGCGATGGGATCAAGACTGGCAACAGGCTCGTCCAGAATCAATAATTCCGGCTCATGGGCCAGCGCCAGCAGAATGGATAATTTTTGTCGCTGCCCCACCGACATTTTTCCCGTGTGCATATCCATGGGAATTAACCATTCCGCAATTAATTTATCAACCAGCGGTTGGTTCCAGTGGGTGCGGAAACTTTTAAATAATTTCAGGTGATCCCCACCGGTTAAACTGGGCAGCAACTCATCCTGTTGCGGTACAAAACCAATACGCTGTTTAGTTTCACCGCCGATTTGTGTGGCATCAAGCTGCCAAAGCTTCGCCTCGCCTGCCGAGGGAAAACCAAAACCCAAAATCGTTTCTAATAACGTGGTTTTACCCGCGCCGTTTTTGCCCAAGAGGGCAATGACTTGCCCCGGCAATACCTCGGCATTGATTCCCTTTAGAACGGTGACGCGTGAATATTGGCGTTGCAGATTTTTTAGCGATACACAGGCAGACATAAAAACTCCTTTTATCCCATTAGGGTTGTTTGGCGAGATAAGGTTTTACCTGATAACCGCGCTGTTTAAGTTGCGCGAGCAGGCCATCTTTACTGGAGAGATGCAAACTACCCACCAACACCAGTTCCACATCGGTCGTTGCAAACAGTTTTTCTATTTTGGGTAGCCACGCCTGATTGCGTGCGATTAATAAATGCTGATAGACCTCGGGCGCTTCGCGGCGCATATCGGCCGACATTTCGCGATCCAATTTTTCCAATTCACCACGACGCCAATAACCCAATGCTTTTTCCAACACCGCATCCATTTTGTGTAAATCGCGCAGGGTCGCTTTGATCACCATATTGGCATCCATATCAGCCAGCAATGCGAGCTGTGTTAATACTTCATCGCCGGATTCCAATTCCAATACGGGCTTGCTATCGGTTTTGGCTTTTTGGAAAAAAACCATATCCACTCCCTCGGCCACACCAAACCCTAAACGCTGCATTTCAACTACCGAGAGCGACAGACTGACAAACATCGCTTTAAAGGCACTCATTTGGGCGATGGGATATTGGCGTGCGGCTGAAAAAGTCTGCAGCTCTTGCCAGAGTGCGGGTTGCAAATCCTCGGCCAGTGTTTTTCCGCCGCTGTACATAAACGCTTTCGCCATTTTTTGACCAAACTCAGGCGATGCCGCATTGTCCAGATTGGTTTCCAGTACCAGCACATCGGCCTGTTGATAGGCGTGATCATATTCGGCGGGCAAGGGGTAGTCGCTGCTGCGCAGCAAATGAATAGTGCCGCCCAAATAAATTTTCTGATTGCCCTTGCTGATCTCGTACAGGCTGGTTTGTGCATGAGCGGATGCACCTGCCAACAGGCAGAGCAGGATTAAAAAACGGCTTATTGATAAATGGCGATGAATACTCATCGAACTCTCCTTGCGGCTTTATTGTTGTGTGGTGGTGTACGACCCAAAACACCATGTGTATCACTACACTAATACACAATAAGTAATCCCACAAGTCGCCGATGGAAAAATAGTGTTGTTCTGGGCAAAAAAAACGCCCGGACGAATCCGGGCGCTTTTAGGATAAATAACCTGAAAAAGCAGTTATTGCGGCGCTAATGCATCCAAACCAATCACACCCAGCGGTGTGGTCAACCCAACACCATCGCGTGCTACGGCGGTGTAAACCATGCCAGTGGCAAAGGTCAGGGTGGCTTTGATGGCTTCGGTTTTGGTGCCGGTTGGAGTGATAATTACATCGTAGTCACCTGCAGCCAGCGATACATAACCGGTATCCGCCTTGAAGGGCACCGCCGTAAACGCGGGCATAGCTTCTGCGATGGATGCACCGGCAGCAACTACGTAGATATCCACCTCACCCGCCAACGAAGAACCGTGCACCAACCGCACTTTGGCTTCGGTCGCCACTTTGCGGTTGTTGTCAGTTAATAACAGCGGCTCGATGTTCGCCAACGCGCCCACTGCCAGCAGCGTGTACTCGGTGCTGTTGGCCAGTGGCACGTCGGCGTTGATAACAACGGGGGTAGTTACACCGGTAGGCACAACTTTGAAGTTGTAAGTCGCGGCAGGTAGGTTCAGGTAGTTGGTGAATGCAGGGAATGCCAGGTTGCTGACGGCTGGAGCCACGCCGTCATTCGCGATTACATCCACTGCGGGCGCATCGGCCGAGGCGTGCACCACACGGATATTGGCCCCCGCCATAGCATCACCCAGTACTGCTACGTCGGCACCATCCACCACAATCAGCTGGATAGGCGATGTACCGGTACCCACGTTTGGCACAGCGCCGATTAGCAGGTCTTTACCACTAGTGAGAGCAACTGAGCCTGAGTCAAATACCACGGTGTTATCGGGTAGGGTGACGCGAATGCGATAAGTACCAGCGGGAACTTCGACGGGGCCTAAGGTTTCTTTAAATTCGAAACTGCCGAGTGAAGTCGCGTCAGAAATGGCATCGCCGGGTGCAGTCACATGCACTTTCACTTCCGGTGCAGCGGCTGCCAAGTGCGCCACACGCACACGCACGTTGTTGCCATTGGCCAGCTTGCCCATATCGGTCAGTAACAAGGGTTCGATGTTAGCCACCGAATTCACGGCCAGTACGTCGTAACGCATGTTGGCATCAAAGGTTAAGTCGACGGGGCCTATCACGGTCGCGTTGCCGCCGGGAATTACACCTTCAACCGCGATATTGTAGGTGCCGCCATCCAGCTCAAGGAAACCAGTCGTTTTCTGATAATCCAAGCCTGATGCAGCTACAGCGCCATCTACCCACAGATTCACTTTAGGTGCATCCGCAGACGCATGGATAACACGCACTTGGGTTTTGTTAGGTGCCAAACCATCCAAACCAATCACCCCCAAGGCTGCGGTCAAACCAGCGCCGTCGCGTGCGATCGCGGTATAAACACCACCATTTTCAAGGGCAACAGAGGCTTTGATGGCTTCTGTTTTGGTGCCGGTTGGCGCAATGATTACGTCGTATTCACCGGCAGCTAGGCTGACATAACCGGTTTCGGCTTTAAAAGGGATATTGGCGAATGCGGGGGATGCAGTCGCGATATCCGCACCCGCAGCAACGACATAGATATCGACATTACCAGCCAGGGTTGAACCGTGCACCAAACGCACTTTGGCTTCGGTTGCCACCGAACGGTTGTTGTCGGTCAGCACCAAAGCCTCAATATTGGCCAGCGCACCTACCGCCAAAACGCTGTAGGCACTGCCGTTCGCCAGAGCTAAGGCGGCATCGATCACAACAGGAGTAGTCGCTGCGTTGGGAGTCACTTTGAAGTTGTAGGTCGCCGCAGGCAGGTTCAGGTAGCCAGTCGCTTCGGGGAATGCGAGGTTGGCGATGGCAGGCGTATCAGCGTCATTCGCGGTGACATCGACAGCCGGTGCATCTGCCGAGGCGTGTACCACACGGATGTCAGCACCGGCATTTTTGTCGTTCAGGATTGCGACCGCGTCACCATCCAATACCGCAAGGCTGATGGGCGATGAACCAGTGCCAACATTGGCTACCGCGCCCACCAACAGATCCTTGCCGGCCATCAGTGCTACGGCGCCTGAATCATAAACGACGGTATTGTCAGCCAGGGTTACGCGGATCTGGTAGGTGCCAGCATCCACTTCAACGGGGCCGAGAGTGTCTTTAAATTCGAAAGTGCCGAGCGGAGTGGCGCTGGCGAGGTCAGTGTCGGGCGCGGTGACAAACACTTTTACTTCGGGCGCGGCAGCGGCAAGGTGGGCTACACGCACCCGCACTTTGGTGGCATCGCTCAGGCTGCCAGTGTCCGCAATCACTAAAGGCTCTATATCGGCCACTGGACCGACGGCAATTACGTCATAGGCGGTGTTGCCCGCCAATTGCAAATCAACCGGGCCAATCACTACCGCATTGCCGCTGGGGATAACACCCTCTACAGCGATGTTGTAAGTGCCTTCATCCAGCTCCAATACGCCGGTCGATTGCAAATAATCCAGATCAGAAACTGCCTCCGCATTGTTTACCCACAGGTTCACTTTGGGCGCGTCGGCTGAACCATGGAATACACGCACGGTGGTTTTATCCAGTGGTACAACCGTTACGGTCGCCGAGGACTTTTTGGTGTTATCCGCAACACTGGTGGCTGTCACATGGTAAGTGCCTGGGGTGGCTGGTGCCGTATACACACCAGCGCCAGTGATAGTGCCGCCATTGGCTTCATCGACTGCCCAGCTAACACTCGCATTTTTAGTACCGAAAACACTCGCCGTGAAATTTTGAGTCATGCCCACCTTTACCGTTACAGCAGCGGGACTGACAGCTACACGCACATCTTGCTTTTTGCTATCGCTACCGCAGGCAACAAGAACGACGCTAAGTAATGCAAGCACCGCTCCTTTCGCGAGGGTAGTAAAACCTCTGAATGATTTCATTTTTCCTTACCTCTGGTATTGATCGTATTAGCTGTTATTGGTGATTAGATTGGATCGGTAACACAGGGCGAAACCCATTACATCGGTGGGTATCAGCGGGGATGGTTTACGCCCTGTTTTTTGGGAGGGATCAAACCGGCGTAAAAAAAATGAAAAATAATTTGCAAAAATTGCCCCATTACACAAATGCACGAAAACACGGGTGTATGGGTGATCGCTAGCAATAAAGGTGGCGTATTAGGTGTGTTACGGACTATCTAAAACTACCCGGTGAGCGATAATGAGACATCAAATGACGACGACAAAGGCCCGGTCGATGAATGACTCAAGTGCAGCAAACGATACCCCGGACTGGGGCGCCCTGCTTGCCCGCGTGGCCGAACACGATGACAAAGCAGCGTTCAGAGAGATCTACAAACACTTTGCACCACGTATAAAAGCCTATGCGATCAACCAAGGCTTTAGTCAGCATGCCGAAGTGTTGGTACAAGAGGTGATGACCAGTGTGTGGCGCAACGCCGGTAAATATTCCGAGGCGCTGGCCTCGGTGTCCACCTGGATTTTCACCATCACGCGCAACCAGCGCATCGATATGCTGCGCAAACTGAATCGCACCCGCGCGGAAGTGGTGATAGAAACTGAAGACTTGTGGCAGATCCCGACTGAGGACACCACCATTTGTTCGATTCAAAATTTATCGACGGAAAAGTTTGTAAAAAACGCCATCGATAAATTACCGGAAGAACAAATGATTGCACTGCGCAAAGTCTACTATGAAGGCAAAACCCACGAGGAAGTGGCAGAGGAATTGAAAATTCCTTTGGGGACAGTGAAAGGCCGCTTGCGCCTGTCGCTGCAGAAATTACGAGTAATGTTTGAGGCAAAAGAACTATGAGTGCTTATCATCCCGATGATATGACGTTAATGAATTACGCAGCGGGCAGCTTGAGTATTCCGCAAGCGCTGGCGGTGTCTATGCACCTCTGCTTTTGCCACGAATGTCGCGACTTGGTGAAAAATTTTAATCACTTGGGTGGCGCCCTGCTGGAAACCATCAAGCCCGCCAGCACCGAGGACGAGGCGTTTGACTCATTGATGGCATCGCTGGAACCGCACGATCACAGCGACACACCAAAAGTGAAAGTGGACATGGGCAATGCCGAAAAAATTACCCAGCATTTCAACAACCCTTTGCTGCGTTACCTGCCGACATCCTTCGCGGATTTACCCTGGCAACGCCAAACCAAGGAAATTAGCAAGTTTGATTTAACCTCGCTGCTGAATGTAAAAGGTTTCCAAGTCGCCCTGCAAAAAATTAATGCAGGCGCCAAGGTTCCCACCCATACCCACAAGGGTTTTGAATACACAGTGATATTAAGTGGCGGCTTCTCCGATGAACTTGGTGTTTATCACGAAGGGGATTTTATTGCGCGCGACACCAGCCATAAACACAGCCCTACAGCGCTACAAAATGAAGATTGCATCTGCTTGACCGTATTAAATGCACCGCTGAAATTTACGGGTTGGCAACGCATATTTAATCCGTTTATGGCGTGGCATTAATCAACTTGCGCCACGTTTATGCCTGAGAAAAACTGACCGAGTTATCCCCGCTGCTGCGGGGATTTTTTTACCAGCAATTCGAGACAACGGCCGCAACGCGCAGTGCCATCTATCAACAAAATCGCAACTACCCCCGGCGCAACAAATATTTCCCTATGCCCTGTAGCGGACAGACAGCAAAAAAACCATCCAGTAGACTCCAAAGCAAGACTTGTGGCATATCACTGGCCACGAGCCGCTTTCGCTACAGGACGCTCGATGCTAGCCCCCAATACTATCCCTCCGGTCAATCGCCTGATTGCAGGCTTATTGCCCGCCGCGCGTGAACAAATATTACAAAGCTGCGAACTGGTGGAATTAACCGCTGGCACCATATTGTGCGAGCCAGATCAACCCTTTCGCTATGTGTATTTTCCGCTTACCAGTTTTATTAATCTGGTAACCACACTGCGCGATCACCAGCCACTGGAAATGGGATTAATTGGCTACGAAGGAATGCTCGGCGCCACCGTCGCACTCGGCATTAACAGCGCCCCCATGCGCGCCATGGTGCAAGGTTCAGGCACTGCACTGCGCATGACGGCAGAAAAATTACAGCAACATTTGCAAGGCAACGCCGCTCTCGCCAGCACCTTTAATCGTTATTTATACGTGCTTATGGCACAGCTCGCACAAACCGCCGCCTGCGCCCACTTTCACGCCATCGAACCCCGCTTAGCCCGCTGGCTACTCATGACCCACGACCGCGCCCACGCCGATTATTTTCACCTTACCCAGGAATTTCTCGCCAACATGCTCGGCGTGCGCCGCAGCGGAATTACTGTCGCCGCCGGTGCATTACAAGAGCGAAAATTAATTCAATACACGCGCGGAAAAATCAGTATTTTGGATAGAGCAGGATTAGAAGCCGTTGCGTGTGAATGTTATGAAGCGGTAACTAAAGATTACGCGCGATTGTTTGAGTGATTTTTTAGCATTGGTTTTTAAACAAATTTCTTCTGTGAGTTTGATAACAAACTTAGCGATCACTTCTGCATCGCTCTCGGTTGCGAGAATAAATTGAATGCTCATCAATTATTCCTTTTTAGTATTCATCGTTGCGCTGGGTATCGTTGCACTCCACCCACTCTACGATTCTAATACCCACTCAATAAAAACGCCCGCCTCTTTCGAGGCGGGCGTTATTTAGCTGAAAGCAATTGCATTTAAGCAGCTTCAGTCGCAGCATCGGCGACCAACTTCCAACAACTCTTTGCCCGAGCAGAACGCAGTAACTTATTTTGAGGCAGCCTCTAAATGCTTATTGTATAGCCGCTCCGCTTGAGCGCGCAATGTAGATTGTATCGTTGAAGCAGCAGATGAAGGCGCCGTCATCAATGTGAGTGATGCATAGCTATACCCGACTTTCATAAAACAAAGCCCCATCTCACCAGCATTCGGCTGTCGAAAATCTGTCCACTGGCAAACAGGTTTAAGTACTAAATTATCGGTAGCAAGTTCTACACTCACTTTAAGAGATGGTATTGGGGCATTTGGGGCCGCGAAGGTGCATTGATCAACCTTCGGAGTATCAGTTCCTTGGGGTGCCATTTGGCGTACGGCATTGTGTAGCCCAAGTGCGGCCAGCGCTTCGTTATCCACCCAGCCACAGGCGGAGTCAGCTGGTGCCGCGAAGGCTTTTGCCGCAAAAACCAACGGAAGAGAAAAAGCGATAAGTTTGTTACGCATACTCTGTTATCTCCATATAGATATTTGGAAACAGTTGCCCTCCAGAAAGCCAACCATTCAGCCAACCCCGTGTTAGCGCAAAAACTCCGCTCAATTATTTAAATTCACGTGGCAATAGCAGAAATTATCACGCGATATTTATTGAGCTATAACAGAAAATCGGCTTTTTATTGTAGTAGCCGGATTTTGTTAATAATTTTTAAAATTCTGTATGCAAAATTCGTTGAAGCATTTTTATTGTTAAAAAAACGCCCGCGTCTTTCGAGGCGGGCGTTTTTGTTTAGCTCAGAGCAGAGAAAAATTACTCTTCAGTAACTTCTACTGGTGCTGCTGCGCCAGACTCTTCGGCTAAAGCTTCTTTGATCGAAAGTTTGATGCGGCCGCGTTGATCAACGTCCAAACATTTCACTTTCACGATTTGGCCTTCTTTCAAATAATCGCTCACGCTGTTTACGCGCTCGTCGGCGATTTGAGAGATGTGGACCAAACCGTCTTTGCCCGGCAAGAAGTTTACGAATGCGCCGAAATCTACGATGCGCACTACAGTGCCTTCGTAAATTGCACCGATTTCTGCTTCAGCAACAATACCCATTACACGCAGAATTGCCGCTTGTAATGCGTCGTTGTTGTCGGCGTAAATCTTAACGGTACCGTCATCGTCGATATCAATTGAAGAACCAGTTTCTTCGGTGATTGCACGAATAGTCGCGCCGCCTTTACCGATGATGTCGCGGATTTTATCCGGATGAATTTTGATGGTTTCAAAACGTGGTGCATTTTCGCTAACGACTGAACGCGAGCTTGGCAGCACTTTGTTCATTTCACCGAGAATGTGTAAACGCGCGGCCAGAGCTTGCTCCAGTGCGATTTCCATAATCTCTTCGGTGATACCTTCGATTTTGATATCCATTTGCAGTGCAGTTACACCGCTGGTGGTACCGGCCACTTTAAAGTCCATATCGCCCAAATGATCTTCGTCGCCGAGGATGTCGGTCAATACCGCAAAGCCGTTAGCTTCTTTTACGAGGCCCATGGCAATACCGGCTACTGGTGCTTTGAGTGGAACACCGGCATCCATCAACGCCAGGCTCGCACCACATACAGAAGCCATTGAGCTTGAACCGTTAGATTCAGTAATTTCACTCACTACACGCAGGGTGTAAGGGAAATCAGATTCTTTTGGCAGTACCGAAGTAACACCGCGACGCGCCAAACGGCCGTGACCGATTTCGCGACGGCCAGTGGCGCCCATACGACCACACTCACCTACCGAGAAGGGTGGGAAGTTGTAGTGCAGCATGAATGCGTCTTTTTTGGAGCCTTCGAGGAAGTCGATAATTTGTGCATCACGCGCGTTACCCAAGGTCGCTACTACGAGCGCTTGCGTCTCACCACGAGTGAACAATGCAGAACCGTGCGCTTTGCCCAACACGCCAACTTCAACTTGAATGGGGCGAACGGTTTTGTTGTCGCGACCATCGATACGTGGCTCACCCGCTACGATGCGTGAACGCACCAAACGGTATTCAACCATGCCGAATTCGGCTTTCACTTCATCGGCAGTAAAACCAGTCGCTTCAGTCGCCAATTCAGCAACTGCTTGATTGCGCAGCTCGCCCAGACGGTCGTAACGTTTTGCTTTATCGGTAATGCGGTAAGCCATACCGATTGAATCGCCAAAACCTTTGAGCAACGCGTCAGTCAAACCCGCTTTAACGGCAACTGGTTGCCACTCCCAACGCGGTTTGCCCGCATCGCGCGCCAATTCCACACAAGCTTGTACTACAGCTTGCATTTCCTGGTGAGCGTAAAGAACGGCGCCGAGCATAATATCTTCCGGCAATTCTTTTGCTTCAGATTCCACCATCAACACGGCGTCTTTAGTACCGGCAACCACCATGTCCAACTCGGAAGTTTCGAGTTGCTTGAAGCTTGGGTTGAGGATGTAACCCTCTTCCTGGGTGTAACCAACACGCGCGCCACCGATTGGGCCGTTGAATGGAATACCGGAGATAGCCAATGCGGCTGAGGTACCAATCATCGCCACGATATCGGGATCGTATTGCTTGTCAGTTGATACCACGGTGCAAACTACTTGCACTTCGTTGAGGAAACCTTCGGGGAACAATGGGCGAATAGGACGATCGATCAAACGCGAAGTCAGGGTTTCTTTTTCAGAAGGACGGCCTTCACGCTTCAAATAACCGCCGGGGATACGGCCAGCGGCGTAGCTTTTTTCCTGGTAATGCACAGACAGTGGGAAGAAATCCTGGCCTGGTGATGCTTGTTTTGCACCAACAACGGTACAAAGTACAGATACTTCACCCATAGTTGCCATCACTGCACCGGTTGCTTGACGTGCAATACGGCCAGTTTCGAGGGTTACGGTTTGGTTGCCGTATTGGAACTTTTTAATAATCGGATTCACTCTTTTATCCTTTGTTTTCACTAAAAATCATTTGCGTTAATTGTTACGCGTCTTAAGTTTGTTCTTTTCATTCAGCTTAATAAAAAATCATTAATCATGTGCATCCTGCCCGGGCGCTAATTTTTACTCTCACCAGCGCAATTCCCTAATCACTTTCTATTTTCAGAAACTAAAACTACAAAATAAAAGTGCCCGCAAAGCGGGCACTGGACAAACTTAACGGCGCAGACCTAATTTTTGAATCAGAGCAACGTAACGAGAAGAGTCCTTACCTTTCAGGTAGTCCAACAATTTACGACGGGCGTTTACCATACGGATCAGGCCGCGACGTGAATGGTGGTCAGCCTTATGGCTAGCGAAGTGACCTTGCAGTTTGTTGATGTTGATAGTCAACAAAGCTACTTGAACTTCGGGCGAACCAGTATCGCCTTCTGCTTGTTGGTACTCTTTAACGATTGCAGCTTTTTCAGAAGCACTCAGTGCCATGATGTTTTCCTCAATTAATATGCAATTTAATTACAGCCCGCCCGTGCATATTTACAGGTGGGTTGTTGCGGTGATTATCCGGCGCTTATAAAGCGATGGATGTCAGTCGCGGCTTTTTATCGATTGGCAAATTGCCGTCTCGATAAATTCTTTTACCCCGCTCAATCCGTTTCCAACCTACGTTTCGTTGGATGAGCGGTTGGCCAAAATTCGTTTAGGGGCTACACCACCTTCATCGGTGATACTGCCTAAACCGAGAAACGCGCGCGGCGATTGTTCGGTTTCTGCACAAAAGACGCGCACAATAGCACCTTGCTCGCCAAATCGATAGACCTTGGACACCATGACCGGGTTGCCCATACGGAAGTAATGGGCGCTATTGGCGGGCAAGTCTACGGCGGGCAAGCTGGCGACGGGTGCATCGGCGCTGAGCAAGTAGCTATCAAGCGCGGCATAAGCAGCTTCATCACCACGTGCTGCCTGCTCTTCATCGAAGCGGGCCTGCAGTTCTTCCAATGTTACACACTGATCTTCATTAAATAGACCTGCTGCCGAGCGATGCAGGGTTTTGACATGGCCACCGCAGCACAAAGCTTCACCGAGATCCACCGCAATGGAGCGAATATAGGTGCCCTTGGTACAGCGGATATCCAGCTCAACTTCGGCCTCTTCACCCGCGCGAAAAGCAAGAATATCAATGCTGTGAATCGTGACCGGACGCGGGGCACGCTCCACTTCAACCCCCTGACGCGCCATCTTATAAAGCGGCTGGCCATTGAGCTTCAATGCGGAATACATGGGTGGGACTTGCAAGATATCGCCAATCAGCGGTTTGAGCGCCGCTTCAACTTGCGCACGCGTAATCCTTGCTGTGGATTTTTGTTCGAGGATTTCACCGTCGGCATCGCAGGTATCGGTAGTCGCGCCCAGGCGAATACAGGTGCGATAGCCTTTATCAGCATCGAGCAAAAATTGCGAAAACTTGGTCGCCTCACCAAAACACAGGGGCAAAACACCGGTAGCAAGCGGGTCGAGCGCACCGGTATGACCGGCTTTCTCTACGAAAAACAAACGCTTGGCGCGCTGCAAGGCATGGTTGGAAGTCATGCCTGCCGGTTTGTGCAACAACAATACGCCATCGACTGGACGGCCTTTTCTACGTGCCATGAATAATTACTCGCCCTTGGTATCGTCGGGCGCTGCATCGCTGGCAGGCTCTTCATCGTGCTGGTGCAGACTGTCTTCTTTTAATGCCCGCTCGATTAAGGTGGACAGCGCCTGGCCTTTAACGGAGGTTTTGTCGTAAATAAATTGCAACTTGGGCACGGTCCGCATGCTCAATTCCCTGGCGATAAAGGTGCGCAAAAAACCGCTCGCCTTATTCAGAATCGAGGCTGCTGTGATGCTGTCTTTTTCGTCATCAACACCGACAAAGGTTACATAGACCTTGGCGTAAGCCATATCGCGGGTGACGGTGACTTCATTGATATTCACCATCCCGATACGCGGGTCGCGAATTTCGCTGTGAATTACCTGGGCCAGTATGCGCTGGATGGCATCGGAAACTCGGTCTGAACGGGTAAATTCTCTTGGCATGCGCCATTAACCTCTTAAAAATAACAAAGCCCCACTCCCATGACAGGAGTGGGGCGCGGGCCTTGCGCCGGGCTTAGAGCTGGCGCGCCACCTCTTTCACTTCGTATACTTCGATCTGATCGCCGACTTTTACGTCGTAGTTCTTCACGCCGATACCACACTCAAAACCATTGCGCACTTCGGCAACATCGTCTTTGAAACGACGCAAGGATTCGAGTTCGCCGGTGAAGATCACCACGTTGTCGCGCAGTACACGGATCGGCTTGTTACGCGATACGGTACCCTCAATCACCATGCAACCAGCAACCTGGCCGAATTTCGGCGAATTGAACACTTCACGTACATTGGCGATACCAACTATGGTCTCAACACGCTCTGGATCAAGCATACCGCTGAGCGCTGCTTTCACTTCGTCCAGCAATTGGTAAATGATGCTGTAGTAGCGAATATCAACACCTTCAGACTCCGCCATGCGACGGGTAGTGCTGTCGGCGCGCACGTTAAAGCCAACAATGATGGCACCGGAGGTAATCGCCAGGTTCACATCATTTTCGGTAATGCCGCCGATACCGGAAGAGATAATGTTCACTTGTACTTCATCGTTACCAATGTCGTTGAGTGACGCCATGATCGCTTCGAGTGAACCGCGCACATCCGCTTTAACCACAACTGTCAGATTTTTCTTCTGACCCGCTTCCATATTGGAGAACATGTTCTCCAGCTTGGATGCCTGGAAGCGTGCAAGCTTCTCTTTACGCTCTTTCTCGGCACGGAATTGGGCAACTTCACGGGCTTTACGCTCGTCAGTCAGCACCACAAAATCATCGCCAGCGCTTGGTGCGGTATCCAGACCCAGAATTTCAACCGGGGTAGATGGACCGGCTTCAGTCACTTGCTGACCGCGCTCGTTGCTCATCGCACGCACACGACCATAACTTTGACCGGCAAGGATCAAATCGCCCTGCTTCAAAGTACCTTGTTGCACAAGGATGGTGGCAACAGTACCGCGGCCTTTATCGACACGCGCTTCAATCACCACACCTTTAGCCGCGGCACTTGGTACCGCATGCAATTCCAGCACTTCGGCTTGCAACGAGATAGCTTCAAGCAGCTCATCAATACCCTGGCCTGTGTGCGCCGACACTTGGATAAACTGGGTATCACCGCCGTAGTTTTCAGGGATAACACCCTTCACTACCAATTCATTAGTTACACGGTCCGGATCAGCAGAAGGCTTATCACACTTGTTGATTGCAACAACGATAGGCACACCGGCGGCGCGGGCGTGAAGAATCGCTTCTTCAGTCTGCGGCATAACACCGTCGTCCGCAGCCACTACCAGAATCACCACGTCAGTTGCCTTGGCACCACGGGCGCGCATTGCGGTAAACGCGGCGTGACCGGGAGTGTCGAGGAAGGTGATTTCGCCGCGTGAAGTCGATACACGGTAAGCACCGATATGCTGGGTGATGCCACCGGCTTCGCCCGCTGCCACTTTGGCTTCGCGGATGTAGTCGAGCAGCGAGGTTTTACCATGGTCAACGTGACCCATTACGGTAACTACCGGCGCGCGCTGTACCAGATCACCTTCGGTTTCGAGGGATTTTTCCAGTGCGTGTTCAATGTCGTTTTCGCTGACCAGAACCGCCTGATGCCCCATCTCTTCAACCAGCAGCACCGCAGTGTCCTGATCGATCGATTCGTTCATCGAGGCCATCACGCCCATCTTCATCAGGCGCTTGATCACTTCACCCACTTTAACCGTGAGGCGCTGTGCCAGTTCTGAGACCGCAATCGTTTCCGGCACATTCACTTCGTGCACAATTTTAGTGGTCGGCTTTTTAAAGGCGTGTTTGTTGTGCTTTTTATGGCTGGCGCGCAAATGACTGCGACGGGCTAAAACATCGCTGTCTTCACCATCATCAGCAACAAAATCAAGCAATTCCAATTTGGGGTTCTTTTTGGACGGCGCGCCCTTTTTAACAGCCTTGCCAGCACCACGTTTACTGCGCTCTGAATCATCATCGATATCATCCGCTTTGTGATGACTCTTTTTGTGACCATGGCCGTGACCGTGTTTGGTATCTTCTTTGTCGGCCGGTGGAGCAATAATCGCAACCGCTGGCTTGCCTTTGGCTGGGCCGCGCGCATCGGGACGAGCGGTTTTAGCAGGTGCTTGACCCGCTGATTTCTCCGCAGGCTTCTCGGTGCGAACCGGATTGCGCTTGGCTTCTTCGGCGGCGCGTTTTGCATCTTCTTTTGCTTTCAGCTCAGCTTGGCGTGCAGCTTCTTCCGCCTGGCGACGCTCAATAGCAGCGCGGCGTTTTTCTTCGATGCCATCGGTAAATGAAATGCGATGGGAAGGTGCCTCCACTGCAACAGAGGCATCAGCCACTTCAGCGACAGCCGCTGGCTCAGGTTCGGGCACCACTACTGGCTCAGGCTCGGGCACAACTTCTGCCTGAACCACTACCGGCTCGGGAATAGCTTCAATTACTGCCGGCTCTTGCTCAGCTTCAGGGGTATCAAACGTTGCCGATTCAGCCACTTCATCCTCGCGCTTGATGTAAGTGCGCTTTTTACGCACTTCAACATTCACGGTTTTCTTTGCATTACCCGTACCGGTTTTAATGGTAGTGGTGATTTTGCGCTGCAAAGTGATTTTGGTTGGCTCACTGGCGGCCTCGCCATGACTGGTCTTCAAAAAAGTCAGCAAACGCTGCTTCTCATCGTCCGAAACTTTTGCGTCCGCATTCTTGTGATGCAAACCCGCTTCTTGCATTTGCTTGAGCAAACGCTCTACCGGTGCACCTATCGATTTGGCGAGTTCGTTAACGGTTACTTCTGCCATTGTTTTTCCTCAGGGATTGTTCGTTGCCTACAGGGTTTTGCTCACAGGAGTGGCTCACTCTTAGGCAAACCAGGGCTCGCGCGCTTTCATAATCAGTGCGGCGGCACGAGTCGCATCAACACCTTCTATATCCAATAAATCATCAATGGATTGCTCAGCCAAATCTTCCATAGTGACTATGCCGCGACTAGCCAAACTAATTGCCAGCGCCTCATCCATACCTTCCATACCCAACAGATCTTCTGCCGGTGCAACACCTTCGATACGCTCTTCCGATGCCAAGGCTTGTGTCAGCAAGGCATCTTTGGCGCGCGCACGCAATTCTTCGGCGATAGTTTCATCAAAACCGTCAATGGCGAGCATTTCTTCCAGCGGCACATAGGCAACTTCTTCGAGCGTAGTAAAACCTTCTTCGACCAATACACCAGCGATATCTTCATCCACATCCAACGCATTCATAAACATGCTGATGTAACTACCCGATTCCGCTTCTTGCTTGGACTGCCATTCAGCAACGCTCATGACATTGATATTCCAGCCGGTCAATTCGCAGGCAAGACGCACATTTTGACCACCGCGACCAATTGCCATTGCGAGGTTATCTTCATTGACAGCGAGATCCATTGAGCCAGCATCTTCATCAACCACAATGGATTCAATTTCGGCAGGTGACATAGCGTTGATAACAAATTGCGCCGGGTTATCGTCCCACAACACAATATCAACACGCTCGCCACCCAACTCGTTAGATACTGCTTGTACGCGCGAACCGCGCATACCGACACAAGCACCCACGGGATCAATACGACCGTCGTTGGTTTTTACCGCAATTTTTGCGCGCAAACCGGGGTCGCGTGCCGCGCCTTTAATTTCAATCACCTCTTCAGCAATCTCAGGCACTTCGATTTTAAACAGCTCCACCAACATTTGCGGATTGGAGCGGCTCAACAACAATTGTGGCCCACGCGCTTCAGTGCGAACTTCCAGCAACAAGGCGCGGATACGATCGCCCATGCGGAAAATTTCACGACCAATCAATTGATCGCGCGGCAAAATACCTTCGGCGTTATTGCCCAAATCGACAATAATGCTGTCGCGCGTAACTTTTTTCACAGTACCGCTAATCAACTCACCCATACGGTCGCGATATTCATCAACCATTTGCGCGCGCTCGGCTTCGCGAACTTTTTGCACAATAACTTGTTTGGCAGTTTGCGCTGCAATGCGACCAAATTCCGCATTTTCAATTTTTTCGCGATAGATATCGCCCACTTTAAGGCCGGCATCTTTATCGCGTGCTTCATCCAGATACAACTGGGTACCCAGTTCCGCCATTGCATCATCAGCAACAACTTCCCAAATGCGATAAGTGTCGTAATCACCGGTAGTGCGATTAATAGCAACTTCGATAGTTGAGTCTTCATCAAAGCGTTTTTTGGTGGCAGTAGCGAGTGCAATTTCAATCGCCTGGAAAATTAATTCCTTATCAACACCCTTCTCATTTGATACCGCATCAGCGACCAGCAAAATTTCTTTGTTCATTGGTTTGCCTCTGTTAACTCCTCAAGCCAGTGAAGTGCGCACACCCACCAGATAAATGACGTTTTCCATCTCAATTCGCGGCAAAATGATTCTTGCAGCGATTTATTACAATTACTCTTTATCGTCGAGCAAATTATGCTGGCGCATTAGATCGTCGTAGCGCGGCTCAACATTCGCCTTATCGATGGTATCGATAGACAATTGCACCTCTTTATTGTCGACCAATAAAAACACATCACCATTTTCCACTTTGGTCACAACACCTTTAAAGCGGCGACGCCCATCGCGGGCAATACGCATACGCACACTGATGGTTTCACCCACATAACGTACATACTGCGACTCTTTATAAAGTGGGCGATCCATTCCCGGCGATGAAACCTCCAGGGTGTACTCGCCATCAATGGGATCTTCAACATCAAACACACTGCTAATCTGGCGACTCACACGCTCGCAATCTTCCAGCGATACACCGTTAGGGCCATCAATGAAGATGCGCACAGTGGTGTAACGCCCCTGCGTCAAATACTCCAATCCCCACAGTTCACAGCCCAACGCCGTAGTAACCGGGGTAATCATTTGTTCTAACAATTCTTGCTTGGATGCCATGCTTTAATCCGCAATAAACCAGGCCTGCAAAAGTAGCAGCCCAAAAAACAAAAATGGGCACAAGGCCCATTCGAACGATTACTTCATTCATCACCCAGGCCTGCGTGATGGGGCTTAGCCCAGAGACGACAAACACAAAAACAATAAATACAAAAAAGCCCCATAAAGGGGCTTCTCGACTTGAATCTGCTTTATAACAAAGCAAATTCAATACTTCTTGTTATTGGCGAGAAACGGGAGTCCCTTATCTCAACCTGTTTCTTGTCAAACAATCTAACAAGAAGCAAAGAATTTTGGTTGCGGGGGCAGGATTTGAACCTACGACCTTCGGGTTATGAGCCCGACGAGCTACCAAGCTGCTCCACCCCGCGACTGAAACTCACAATTGCTAACTGCTCAAGTGAGGCCGCGAATTATAGGGAGACACCCATGTGCGGTCAAGAGATATTATAGCTAAATGTAAATAAAACCCGTATGCGCCGCTTTGTTGTGCGATCTGTTTAAAAAGCTAACAAAAACGCGTTAAACAGTTTTATTTAACAAACTTCCCACGGTAGGGCCAGCCTCAAACACACCAATTTCTAACAGGCGGCGGTTGATATCGATATTGCGCCGGGCAGTTTCGTTAAACAACTCCGCGCGCGCCTGGCGCTGATCCAACTGACGCTGCTCAGCCTCAAAGCGCTGCTGGTCAGCCTGTAGGCGCTGCTCTTCTTCGGCCAAGCGCTCTTTTCTGGCCTCAGCTTCTTTTTCTGCCTCGGCGCGCTGAGCCTCAGTCTGCCGGGTATCCGTTTGACTGGATTCATCGACCGACGCAGCTTGGGTATCACCCCGTGCTTCCGCTGTTTGCTGCTCGGATTCAATCGCCTGCTGCTGGCGCAATTCGACACGAGCCTGCTGCTCCATTTGTGCAGCTTGTGCGGCGACGCGTGCATCCTGTGAGGAAGGCTCAGCCGGTGCATTGGCAGCACGGCGAATTTGCTGTGCTTTGCGCAGTGTCGCTTCAGGATCGCCGGGAATAGGACTGGTATCAATTTGCACTTCACCGCCGATGGCATAACTTACGCCATCGGGGCCGCGCTGATAGGTATAACTGGTACCGCGCGCATATTGACCGGCCACCGATGCATGAGCCTGCTCATGAGCGCGAACTTCGCGGTCACGCGCGGCCAATTCCTGAATCTGTTCACGCTCAGCTTTTAACTGTTCATCGCTGCTGGCGTTTCTTGATTGTGCTTCCTGAGCACCGCGTTCAACGCGGTCGCGCTCGACATCATCGTTAGGGCGCTCATCGGGAAAGCGACGATTGAGAGTACGCCCCGACTCCGCCAGCTGCTCTGCCGGGCGGAAACTGGACGATTTAAGATCTGTACTTTCCTGACTAACAGGTGCACGCCCCACCGGCGCAAAGGGCGCTATGGTATTGGCGAAGCTAGAAGGAATACTACTGATCACTCAGATCACCTCACTCAGCATCTTTCCGGCACAAGCCTTCAGCACTAGGCCCTCACATCCAGCAATGTGCCAATCATTTCATCAGCCGCCTTAACCACTTTGGCCGAGCTATCAAATACCTGACTTTGCACTTTGAGATTCACCAGTGACGACGCGAGGTCTTGCGACTGGGAGTTAGCGGCGGGGGCATCCGCACGCTGGGTAGTACCCGCCTGCGCAATCTGCTGCGCCGACTGCAACATGGATGACTGGCTTTTTTGCATGCCAATCAACCCTTGGTTGACTACAGAACCTACGTCCATCCGCTTACCCTCTTAAATAATGGATGACAAGGAAGCCGCCTTGGACGCACCTTCCCCACTATTGAAGGTAAGTCTACGCCAAGAATGAATAAAAAACAGCCAGAATTGCCGCCTGAATTGGCATTTTTAAGATGAGTTGGATGTAAAAAACGAAACAATATAACCGTCAATTATTCTGCTGTTGCCAAAGAACCCTGCTCAATTAAACCGAGTGATTGCTGATAGTTGGAGATAAAACGAGCCTGCTCAAATACACTTTGTGCGGTGAGCTGCAAGCCGCTGCGCACCGGCAATTTTGCCGCTTGTAGTGCGCGACCACTCCAGGTATTGCAGTTGCTAAATAGTCCGTAGTCGCCGCTGGACTGATAAAAATGGCCGGTATCTGCTGCATAGGAAGGCAGGGGAATTATGTTGCCGGAGGCATCCAGCGCAAAGGACTTATCGAGGTAGCGAATCAACCGGCGCATCCCTTTATCGCTAATAGCGATCGCTACGCGGGTATCAGGTGGAATTTGTCCAAAGGGCGATTGCGTGTAGGTGAGAACCTGCAGCGCGGAATAATCCGAAGCCAGCAGCGCCTTGGTCGCCGCACCGAAGGATTTGCTTTTGCCGGTGAAATAATCGCCATCACCCCAGCCGATGCGCACAAACTGCTGGCCGGCAGCCTCCGCCTGCAAATGTTGGCTGTAACGGGAAACGGTGGCGGCCTCCAGCATAATGCTGGTGTGCCATTCGCGATAAATAAAATAGAGTGTGTGCTCAGTATTGGCGATAGGAATTTTTTGTTTGTTGGGCATACTGCTGCAGGCCGATAAAACCGGCAGCAACAATAAACAAAACAACATTCGCACTGAGTGACTCATCATTATCCAGTTAGCGTTTGAGCGACAATTAATTGCTAAATAAATGCGCGACAGATTCAGTGTGCAATGCCGCCGCCACTGCCTTGGGCTGTGCCGCATCCAACCAGGGTACAACTCCCAAACAGGGGGCGGGAATACGCGCGGCCAAACTTTGGATATTTTCCTGCAGTACCGGCATGTCCGCATCAACACAATTGGCGACCCAACCGGCGAGGGTTAAACCGTCGTTGCGAATGGCCTCCACGGTGAGCAACGCGTGATTGATACAGCCCAAACGCACCCCCACCACCAAAATAACCGGCAGACGCAAAATGCGCGCAAGGTCAGCCATGGTTTCGCTTGGATTTAAGGGTACACGCCAGCCGCCTGCACCCTCAATAAGCGTGACATTAGCCTGATGTAAACTGCCACGACAAAAGCCCGCCAAACGATCCGCCGAGAGCACACGCTTCTCCTGCTGCGCCGCGATATGGGGCGCGATAGCGGCCTCCAACGCAATCGGATTAATTTGTTCGTAGACCATGGTTTCGGTGATAACGGATTGCAGCAAGAGTGCATCTGCATTGCGCAAACCGCTGTCAGTTTTTTCACAGCCCGCCGCAACCGGTTTTAACGCGGCAGTGGTCAGCCCGAGATTTTTTGCCGCAACTAATAAACCAGCCGCGACCAATGTTTTACCCACATTGGTATCAGTACCGGCGATAAAAAATGCTTTTTTAGCCATGGGATTTGTCTGCGCTCGATTGGGTAGCGGATAAATAAATAACATCGTAACTGGCAGGCAAACCCTGCGCAGTACGAAACTGTTCGTAAGCATTTTTAAAAGCCAATAAGCGCGCACGACTGGTAAGCCCTTCTGGTTTACCGCTATTAATATTGTGCGCGCCGAGCGCTTTTAGCTCGCGGGTTAAATCTGCCACGCGCGCAAAATAAAGTACCCGCTCTTGTGCCTGCAACTGTTCCAATTGCAAGCCGCCCTGCGCTAGCGCAGCGATTAATTCACCAACCGGCTGAAAGCGATTAACGTGCACATAATTATCCACTGTTTGCCACGCTGCTTTTAATTCATGCAGCGTAGCGGGGCCAAGTGTAGCGATATGGACGCGACCACCCGGCTTTAATACACGCTGCAATTCCGCCATTAACTGCGACAGATTATTGCACCACTGGATCACCAGGCTGGAAAAAATGACATCGACACTGTGATCGGCCAGCGGCAAATTTTCCGCATCGCCACACAGCCACTGAATCGCATCGGGCAGAGTGTTGCGCGCAAAGTGCAACATGCCCTCCGCCAGATCCAAACCAATCACTTGCGCCTGTGGGTAGCGCTGGGCGAGCCGGGCGGTAAAAAAACCGGTACCGGAACCTACATCCAGAATGCGGGCATTCGCAGGCAAATTCTCTGGCAACTGCAGAAAAAGTTCAGCGCCCACATCGCGCTGTAATTGTGCGACTGAATCATAAGTTGCAGCGGCGCGACCGAAGGATTGGGCGATCTTTTTTTTATCTAACAGCGTCGGTGTTTTTACTTGCGAAAATTGCGGCGATAAAAAATCAGTCACCGCACCAATCACCGCTTGCGGGCGACTCCAATGCAGTGCGTGGGCGGTATTTTCTAGCACCACAATCTGCTGCTGCGAATTCAATTCCACCATCGCTTCTGCGGCAGACACTGGAACTAACGCATCGTTTTCGGCGAGCAGATGCAACCCCGGCACGGTTAATTGCGCAAATGCAGCGCGATTATCCAGCTGCGCTAATAGCTCCAGCGCTTCTAGCCAATTCGGATTTATTTCGCCGGTTTCAGTGCGGCGCAATTGTTTGAGTAATGCGCGTTCGTGCTCATCGCCCTGCGCTAACAAACCACCAAATACTTTTAAACTTGCCTGCGGATCTTGCGCAAAGCTGTTATTGAAATTGTTATTTATCGCAGGCGGCATCGCTGATCGGTAATCGGCCGTCGCGACAAATTTAAGATTGGCCGCGAGCGAAATAACGCCGCTTATTTTTTGCGGGTAACGCACCGCCAATTGCACCGCTAGCATTCCGCCCAACGACCAACCCATAACAACTGAATTTTGTGGTAGTTGTGCAGCAATTTTATCGAGCACTGCATCCAACGAAAATTCCGGCAATACCGGACTTGCGCCGAAACCGGGCAAATCAATCAAGGTAACAGTGGCGATATTTTGCAGTGCGGGCATTAGCGGCTGCCAGGTGCGGCTGTCGCAGCCCCAGCCGTGAATTAATACCAGGTTACTCATGCGCCGCCTCGCCCCCAATTCCCCGCATGATTTCTGCCAGCGCTGTCAATAGTTGATCCACCTGCGCAATACTGTGCTCCGCCGAAAAAGTAATACGCAAGCGCGAGCTACCAACAGCCACTGTCGGCGGGCGAATCGCAATAATTAAAATGCCGCGCTCCGCGAGTTTTTGCGATATCAATAACGCATTTGCTTCATCACCGATAACAATTGGCTGAATGGGCGAGAAGGAATCCATTAATTGCAAATTCAGTGCTTGCGCGCCCGCACGAAAATGCGCAATTAATTTATTAAGATGCTCACGGCGCCAGTGCTCGGTTTGAATTAAACGCAAACTCGCACGCGTGGCGGCAGCAACTGCTGGCGGCATAGCCGTGGTGTAAATATAGGGGCGCGCAAATTGGATCAGGCTTTCAACTAGCGTTTCGCTGCCTGCGATAAAAGCGCCAAAACTGCCTGCCGCTTTGCCGAGTGTACCCATTAAAATCGGCACATCATTTTGGGTTAAACCAAAATGTTCACAGCTGCCCGCACCGGTTTTTCCCAGGCAACCAAAACCGTGCGCATCATCCACCATCAACCAGGCATTATTTTTTTGTGCGAGGGCGGCAAGTTCAGGCAGCGGCGCGCAGTCGCCATCCATACTGAATACGCCGTCGACCACAATTAATTTTCGTTGCACATCAGTTTTATCCAAACGATTTTGCAAATTTTGCAGATCATTGTGCAAAAATCGCTGGAAGCGCGCACCGCTTAATAAACCCGCGTCCAATAAACTGGCGTGATTTAAGCGATCCTCAAATACTGCATCGCCCTGCCCGACCAACGCGGTAATAGCGCCCATATTGGCCATGTAGCCGGTGGAAAATAACAGTGCGCGTTCACGGCCGGTAAATGCCGCCAATTCTTCTTCCAGCGCGTGATGCTCACTTGAATGCCCCGCCACTAAATGCGATGCACCACTTCCAACACCAAATTTTGCTGCCGATGTTTGCAGTGCAGAAATCACCTCCGGGTGATTGGCCAGCCCTAAATAATCGTTACTGCAAAACGCGAGGTAATTTTTTCCGTCAACAACAACTTGTGGCGCTTGCGGTGACTGCAATAGTTTGCGCGTGCGATACAAATGTGCAGCGCGGCGTTCAGCAAGGGCAGGAGCGAGAGTTTGATCGAGATGAGAAGACATGAATGCAGTACATGTAGGGCGGCTTAGCGCAGCAAGCCGCCATTGAGAGAAGACAAAATGCGAACTATTTTGCGGCGTTGTAAAACATCGAATCCAGTGCGGCTTCTTGCAGTTTATTGACTATCACCGCTTCCTGTTCGCTTTCATCTTCATGCACTTCGTAAGCTTCGGGTTTGATGCCGAGCTTTTTAAACAGCTGCATGTCTTTGTTGGCTTCGGGGTTGGGTGTAGTCAGCAATTTTTCGCCGTAGAAAATCGAGTTGGCGCCCGCAAGGAATGCCATGGCCTGCGTCTGCTCGTTCATTTGTTCGCGACCGGCGGACAGGCGCACATGGGATTGCGGCATAAGAATACGCGCGACGGCGATGGTGCGAATGAAATCGAGCGGGTCGAGATCGGCTTCGTTTTCCAGCGGGGTGCCGCCTACTTTTACCAGCATATTGATGGGCACAGATTCAGGGTGATCGGCCATATTCGCCAGCTGTTGCAACAAACCTGCACGGTCGCTTTCCTCTTCGCCCATACCGACAATACCGCCACAGCAGACTTTCATGCCCGCCTTGCGCACATTGGCGAGGGTTTCCAAGCGGTCTTGATAGGTGCGAGTGGTGATAATTTCGCCGTAGTATTCAGGCGAGGTATCGAGGTTGTGGTTGTAGTAGTCAAGACCAGCATCGGCCAGTTCCTGCGCCTGATCCTGATCGAGCATACCCAAGGTCATGCAAGTTTCCAGACCCAGTTCTTTAACGCCTTTGACCATAGTGGTCACGTAGGGCATGTCTTTGTTCTTGGGCGAGCGCCAGGCCGCGCCCATGCAGAAACGGGTTGCGCCGGAAGCTTTGGCGGCCTTGGCTTCTTCGATAACCTTTTCAACTGCCATCAATTTTTCGCGCTCAAGGCCGGTGTCGTAACGGGCCGATTGCGGGCAATAGGCGCAATCTTCGGGGCAGGCGCCGGTTTTGATCGAACAGAGCGTACTGACTTGCACCTCATTGGGGTTGAAGTAGGCGCGATGTACACTTTGCGCCTGAAACATCAGGTCGCTAAAGGGCAGTTCAAACAGGGCGAGAATTTCGGCGCGTGTCCAGTCGTGGCGAATGGTGGGGGCAAAGCTGGCGTTCATAAAAAGGCGTCCATAGGTTCCGGAAACAGATAACCGCATCTTAACGGAGAGGTAAAAGCTGTCAACCAAAAAAACTTTTTTGGTTGACTAATCACTTTTGACAAAGACTAAACCACTATCGACAATGAACAGCTCGGGCGCTCGACTCACACACAATACAAGGACTCTGTATGTGGCACTTGCTTAAAAATGGCTTCCAACGATTATTTCCCCAGCCGTGCCTGCTCTGCGGCCAAACCAATAAACACAGTATCTGCAGCGAATGTGAGCGGTCACTACCACGTTTAGATCAAAACCGCTGGCGCTGCGCACAGTGCAGTATTCCACTGGCTAGCGATGCCCCCTTGTGCGGCCACTGCATGCGCCAACCGCCGGCGTTTAGCCAATGCTGTATTCCTTACAAATACAGCCATCCACTCGACTTTTTGATCCATCAATTCAAATACCGGCGCCAGCTGAGTAGCGGCAAACAACTCGCCCAACTCTTGCTGCAACACTGCCAGCAAGTAACACGACCGGATTTTGTGGTGCCGGTGCCCATGCATTGGCGCAAGCGCTGGCAGCGCGGATTTAATCAAAGTGAACTACTGGCCTACCCTGTCGCTCACGGATTAAAACTGCCAGTGGTGAATGCATTACAGCGCCGACAACACGGCCACTCGCAAAAAGGTCTTAGCCGACGCGAGCGGCAGGGCAATTTACGCCGCGCCTTTGAGATCACCCCCAAATATCGACCGCTGTTAAAAGGTGCACATGTGGCGCTAATCGATGACGTGGTAACCACCACGGCAACGGCGCGCTGTTTAAGCGAGCTGCTGATCAAAGCGGGCGCGGCGCGGGTGGATGTCTGGGCGCTGGCGCGCACGCCCGATCACTAAACAGATGAACCCTGCAGCGCGGGGTTACGTAAATCACCGCGAATACGTAAAGCAGGGATAAATCCTGCGCTATACACCTACCGGGGGTGATAGATTGTCGCTACTATTCGTCATAGCTTCATTTTCACCTAATGCCCTCCATGAGTGCATTATCACCAGCCGATAACCTAAGGACATTCATGACTACTTCGCACCGCCTGCTGGCCTGCGCGCTCTCCTTGGCGAGCTGCCTTAGTATTCCCGTGTTGGCGCAGCTCAACCCGCCCACCAGTGCCGCAGCCCCAGCCACAATAGCTTCCACTCCGGCACAACCTTCATCAACTGCGCAGCAACTGTATGCCGCGGCGCAGCAGGATCTGTTGCAACTGCGCGTTTTACTGAAGAACGGCAATAGCCAATCCTCCGTGGGGTCGGGCTTTTTGATTGGTACTTCTAATTTGGTGGTAACCAACTTTCATGTCATCTCGCAAATCGCGCTGGAACCAGATACCTACTTTGGCGAATACAAAGACACCCAGGGAAAAAGTGGTGCCATTGAACTGCTGGCGGTGGATGTACTGCATGATTTGGCGATAGTGCGCATTGCCCGGAATGGTACTGGCTTTTTTAACGTTCCCCACGCAGCAGGCGACAGCCAACAGCCGCCGCTTGAGCGCTTGAGCCAGGGTGAAAAACTTTACTCCCTCGGCAACCCGCTGGACTTGGGTTTTACCATTTCTGAAGGTACTTACAACGGCATCAGCGCGCGCGGGTTTTCCGATCAGCTGATGTTTACCGGCCCGGTTAACCCAGGCATGAGTGGCGGCCCCAATGTAACCGCCGACGGTCAGGTAGCCGGGGTAAACGTGGCTCATCGCCGCGATGGTGAATTGGTGAGTTTTTTGGTGCCCGCAATCTACGTGCAGCAATTACTGGCGCGCGTCACCAGTGAGATGACAGCGCCCACCGATTTCAAACCCATCATTGGTGAGCAGTTATTACAGCATCAGTCAGCAATGGTAGACACCCTGCTCGACAAACCTTTCAGCATCAAACAACTCGGGCCCTATTCGGTACCGGTGCGCGAATCCGATCAAGTGCGCTGCTGGGGCAACTCCGACAGCTCAGCCAAAAAAGCCTATACCGTTGCAAGTATCAACTGCTCCATGGAATCGGCCATTTTTGTCTCCGGTGATTTGCAGACCGGCCATGTGACCATGCGTCACCAATATGCGCGTAATCGCAAACTCAACAGCCTGCAATTTTCCCAATTGGCCAGCCAAATGTTCGCCGATCAGGTCTATAGCACCGCCAAAAGTGACACCATTACACCCGCCGCCTGCACCGAGAGTTTTGTGACCCACAACGCTATTTCGCTGCGCGCCTTGGTGTGCACCGAGGCCTATCACAAATTCAAAGACCTTTATGACTTTACCCTGATTACCGCCAGTACTGACGATAGCCAAATGAGCCTGCAAAGCCTGATCAATATCCAAGGCGTGTCCTATGCCAATGGCACGCGTTTAATCGAACAATTTATTCAGGGCATTGATCGCCGCCGCTCAGAACCGGACGCCACCACCACGATTACACCGACTGACAAAACGGAGGTGTCGCAATGAACCGCCTTTTGTTTGTTGAGCAGCTGACCGCGGATGGCGAGGTACTTCATCGCCACAAATTGACCCAATTACCCATTCGCATAGGCCGCGCCTATGACAACGATATTATTCTCGATGACCCGCACACCGCAGCGCATCACGCCCAGATTGAACTCAATCAATTAGATGAACTGATCATCAATGATCTGGACAGTTTTAACGGCATCACCCGCGCCAATCATCGCGAACGCTTTTTTGTAGTAGATGGGGATGCGGTGTACCGCTTGGGCCATACTCGTCTGCGCATTCGCACGCCGGATTACCAGGTCGCGGCCGAGCAAACCGACTTTACCAATCACCGCTGGGAAGGTTTGTTACCAGCGTTTGCCGGTTTGGTATTGCTCGTGGCAACCGGCCTGCTGACCACCTGGCTGAGCGATTTGAATCAGGGCACACTCAGCAAATACCTGCTCGAACTGGTCAGCGTGATCGGTTTTGCGCTGGGCTGGAGCGGCATCTGGGCCATCTTTAGCAAACTTCTCAACGGTCAAGCGCGCTTTGGTCGCCACTTGTTTATTGTGAGTTTGGGGCTTGCAGGGCTGGAACTGTGGGACTACCTGAGTAGCATGATCGCCTATGCCTTTAGCTGGGAGACCTTGGCGCATTTCACAGTGCACCCGCTGATTTTTATCTGCGCGATAACCCTCTACTTCCACATGCGCACCGCGGGCAACAAACGGCCCGGACGTCTGAAACTTTATTTGCTGGCACTGGCGCTGGCTGGCTCGGGCATCTCCATGACCAAGCAATATCAGGCCAGCAATCACTTGGGCGATGCGCTTTACCTGAGTCAACTTTATCCGCCTGCTTTGCGTATCAGTCGCGATGTGAGTTTGGCGGAATTTATGACCGACATTGACTCACTCAAAGCCACAGTGGATAGCAATCGCAAAGACAGCAGTGATGAAGATGGCCCGAAAAAAGAGGAAGGCGCCACTCAAAGCAGCAGTGCTGCATCCGGTAATAGCAGCAGTGCCGCTATAACCAGCACGCCAAGCCAACCATAATTGTTTACAGGAGATCACCGATGATCAACAGAAATTTATTCAGCGTCGTAGTGGGATTAGTGGGCAGCCTGTTTATTAACGTCGCTATGGCTGCGGATTTTGCACTCTCCAGCCCCAGCATCAAACCCGGCGCAACACTCACCGCCGATCAGGTATTTAATGGTTTTGGCTGTACCGGCAACAATATTTCGCCCGAATTGTTATGGACCAATGCACCGCAAGGCACCAAAAGCTATGCACTCACCGTTTATGACCCTGACGCACCAACCGGTTCAGGCTGGTGGCATTGGGTGGTCTATAACATTCCGGCCAGCGCCAATAAAATCGCCGCTGGTGCCGGTACAGTGGATGGCAAAAACCTTCCAGCAGGCAGCGCCCAGGGACGCACCGATTTTGGCAGCACTGGTTTCGGTGGCGCCTGCCCACCGGTGGGCGATAAACCCCATCGCTACATTTTTACGTTGCATGCGCTCAGCACCGAAAAACTGGAGATCCCCGAAGGCGCAACTGCCGCACTTATCGGTTATATGATCAACGCCAACCGCATCGACCAAACCAGCTTCACCGCCTACTACGGCCGTTAATTCCGCGTTTATTTCAGCTTAATGCCGGCGCTTTAACCAGCACCGGCATTAAGTCGTTGGACAGCGTGGCAGCGGGCGCCTAAAATGCGCGCCTTTCTTAACCCCCCCTCCTCTGCAGGTAAAACCCATGGGCAATAAAACCGCTCTCTACGCCACCCATCAAGCCATGGGCGGAAAACTGGTGGATTTCGGCGGCTGGGACATGCCACTGCACTACGGCTCGCAAATTGAAGAGCACCACAAGGTGCGTCAGACCGCGGGCATGTTTGATGTGTCACACATGACGGTAGTGGATGTCACCGGCAGCCAAGCCAAAGCCTATCTGCAATATTTGCTCGCCAATGATGTCGCCAAGCTCGATGGCAACCTGGGTAAAGCTCTCTACAGCGGCATGCTCAACCACGAGGGTGGTGTGATTGATGACCTGATCGTGTACAACCTGGGCGATTGGTATCGTGTGGTAGTGAACTGCAGCACGCGCGAAAAAGATTTGGTCTGGATGAACAACATCGCCGCCGATTTTACCGTCACTCTTACCGAACGCCCGGAGTTGGCGATGATTGCCGTGCAGGGCCCGAACGCCATTCGTATTGCGTCATCAGTAGTCACTGCCGAGCGTGCCGCGATTATTGCCGATCTGAAAGTATTCCAGGGATTACCTGCTGACGGCTGGTTTATTGGCCGTACAGGTTATACCGGTGAAGACGGTCTGGAAATTATGCTACCCAATGAACAGGCTCCCGCTTTTTGGCAGGCATTGGCGGATGCAGGTATCGCTCCTTGCGGTTTAGGCGCACGCGACACCTTGCGCCTTGAAGCAGGGATGAATCTCTATGGCCACGAAATGGATGAGACCGTATCACCCTTAGCCGCCAATATGGGCTGGACCATCGCCTGGCAACCACTGGAGCGCAACTTTATTGGCCGCCCGATATTGGAGGCCCAAAAAGCAGCAGGTAACAGCCACAAACTGGTGGGATTGGTACTGCGCGAACGCGGTGTATTGCGCGCCGAGCAAGTGGTCAGCATAGAGGGCTGCGAGGAAAAAGGCGTAATCACCAGCGGCACATTTTCACCCAGCTTGGGCTATTCTATTGCTCTGGCGCGTGTACCCCGCAGCATCGGCAGTCACTGTCAGGTAGAGATGCGCGGCAAGCAAGTTACCGTTGAGGTAGTTGCCCCGAATTTCGTGCGCCACGGCAAAGCGCTCATCTAATACCGTTATTTACGCTGCTGATTTGAAATGAAGCAGCATCGACACTAAGATCGTACAACGTTAAAAATTTTCACAGGAAAACAATCATGAGCGATATTCGCAAAGAACTGAAATACCTTAGCAGCCACGAATGGGCGCGTGTTGAAGAAGACGGCACTGTGACCATCGGGATTACCGATCACGCTCAGGACGCCTTGGGCGATGTTGTTTATGTGGAAACACCGGAAGTGGGTTCGCGCGTAGCCATCGGTGAAGAAGCGGGCGTAGTGGAATCGGTAAAAGCCGCCTCCGACATCTACTCACTGGTATCCGGTGAAGTTGTTGCGGTGAACGAAGCGCTGCAAGATGCTCCCGAAACCGTCAATAGCTCACCCTATGATGACGGCTGGTTTTTCCGCGTAAAACCTGATGATTTGGCAGAGCTGGACGAAGCCATGGATGCTGCGGAGTACCGCGAACTGATCGAAAGCGAAGATTAATCGCGAGCACATACAACCGATAAAAAACGCGGCTAACGAGCCGCGTTTTTTTATGCTGTCGCCACAATAATTATCACAGTGCGGCTTTGATTTCTGCCTGAATAGTTTTTACATCCCGTGGCCAGGGGCCTGCATCACGCTGTGCCGCTGGCAAACGACCAATCGCCTGACGAGCCTCAGCGGAGCTGGCAAAACGACCCGTAATCACGACAAACCAATCATTGCCCTGACGTTTGCTTTTAAACATCAACAACTCGCTTTTATTGGGCTGGGCAGCCATATAATCCAGCGCTGCTTTACGGTTGCTCACACCCAAAAGTTGCACTGTGTACTCGGAAGCACCCCACGCCAGAATATTTCGCTCTTGCTGGCTTGCAGTGGTTGCCAAGGGTTTTTTCTCCACCGGTTTGGATACAGGCTCGACTGCAACAGGCTGGGGTTCCGGCTTAACCGGTGCGGGCGCCACAACAGTTGGCGCTGCCTCAACAACAGGTTGTTGGGGTACGGTTGCCGTGGGAGCGCTGGACGTGACCTCTGGCTTTTTCACCGAGGTGGTTGGTAATTGCGCCAAAGGTACAACCTCTTCGCGCGCAAATTCATTGCTAGCCTGGGTTGCCGAACCTGTCGATTGTGCTTGGGCATTCTGGGCTTGAGCCTGTTGGGCAGCCATTTGATTGGGTTGGTGTGGCTGAGGCAGACTCTGCAGCAAAGGCTGTACCGGGGTGTTCGTTGACGTCAACTCAAGTGCACTACTGCTCACAGCCTGACTGGTACTTGGAGCCAATGCGGGCGCAACCACCACAGGAGCGACTGGTTTATCCTCATCCCCCATGTAAAGGAAAGCCACCCCCACCACAGCAATCAACAATGCAATCGCAATAATATGGGCAACTGGTAAAGAGCGTTTATCAAATGTCAATTTTGGCGTAACTGATTCCAGCAGACGCTCCTGCGCACACTCGTGCAGAATACCCAAGTGCCCTTGCGCCTGGCGCCACCAAGGGTCCACCATTGACTCACTAAATATTTCTGGCCCGAGATAATCCGCCATCTCCATTCGGAAATTTAGATAGTCGACCGATTCTGCAAGGCTGAATGGTTGCAGGTAAAAATCATTAATGAGTAAAGTTTCCGGGCTTGCTCGTTCCAGACGACTCATTAATGATGGTTCGGCAAATAAGGCGAGGTGCAAGCGATTTTGCTGGGGGAAATTGTTAAGCAGCGCCGTAAGCACGGCGAGGGTCTGGTCATCGAGCAGCTGGGCGTTATCAACCACCACTACCGCCAAACCTTCCTCCTCAACCATAGCCTCTTCGGCAATAAATGCTTCAATCGCCGACAACAAGTTTTCCACCGAAGGTAATGGACCAGCATTAATGCCAAATGTCTGAGCAATAACGGCCAATACCTGCTCAAGATTCTGCGCTGATTGCAGACTCAGAAAACAGATCTGATCCTGATCTGACAAGGAATCCATGAACGCGTGTGCAGTGCGGGTTTTACCCACGCCCGCTTCACCAGATACCACCAATACACTGTTGCTAAATTGGCAGAGGTGCAACAACTGATCAAGTAATTGGCGCCGACCCGCTCCGGTGAATAGAGGAAAAGAATAATCCTGTGCAAAAGGATCTTCAGACAAACCATAACGTTGACGATAATCAGCCAATAACTGCTCATCACTCGACGTATCGGGCAAATCAAACAAGTAGCCTTGCTGACCGGCAGGCCGATCAAGAATGCGACTATCGGGTTGGGCGCGCAAAGGTGAGTCTCCTGTCATCATCAATTCTCTCTCTGCCCCCAATTACGAATCTGCTCTGCAGGCATCGAAAGTCTGCAGTAACATCGCCAGATCTATATCACTGGTAGTGATGGCTTTACCCATTGACTCAAGTAATACCAAACGCAGGCGACCATCCAACACTTTTTTATCCACCCCCATCAATTCCATAAACTGTTCAGGGCTCATGTCTGCCGGCGCTTTGGTAGGAAGATTGGCGCGAGTTAATAAATCGATAATCCGCGTTAGCTCAGCAGCACTAATTGCACCACGTCGCCAGGAGAGATCTGCCGCCATCGCCATACCAGCAGCGACAGCCTCACCGTGTAACCAATTGCCATAACCCTGAGCAGTTTCAATGGCATGGCCAAAGGTATGCCCCAAATTCAGAATTGCGCGCAATCCACCTTCGCGCTCATCCTGGGCAACAACAGCCGCTTTATTTTCGCACGAGCGCTGTACTGCATAACTCAAGGCCGACACATCACCGCGCATCAACGCATCGATATTATTTTCCAGCCACACAAAAAAATCATAATCAGAAATTAAACCGTATTTGATAATTTCGGCGATACCCGCCGAGAGTTCGCGCGCCGGCAACGTGGACAGCAGCGAGATATCGGCAAGCACACATTGCGGCTGGTAAAAAGCGCCGATCATATTTTTGCCCAACGGATGGTTCACGCCGGTTTTACCACCAACCGATGAATCGACCATAGACAATAGGGTTGTTGGTATCTGAATAAAATCCACACCGCGCTGGTAACAGGCCGCAGCAAAACCAGTCATATCACCAACCACACCACCCCCCAATGCAATCAGTGTAGTAGTACGATTGTGTCGCTCTTCCAATAAAGTATCAAAAATACCAGCCCATACCTCTAATGTTTTATGGCTCTCACCATCAGGCAATATCACCTGACTAACCTGATAAGTTGCAAGCGCTGCACAGAGGTTATCCAGATACAGGGGCGCGACCCGATCATTAGTCACCACACAAACCTGACGCCCACGAATATGTTTAGTGAGCAATTCAGATTGCGACAATAACGCTTCGCCAATATAAATCGGGTAACTGCGATCATCCAAATTAACGGTTAAAACCTGCATAACACTTGCCCTGCACAGCAAAATAAATAAAACAGCACTTTATCATAAAGTGCTGTTCGAGATAAAAAGGGAACGAAAAGTAAAACCGAACAATCCTGAAGAAGGCATCAAAAGAAAAGGGGCCCTAGGCCCCTTGTACGAGTGATGCAATTTCTTGAGCGACCGTTTTCGGTGAGCGCCGATCTGTATTCACCACAAAATCGGCGGCATCACGGTACATGGGGTCACGCAATGCCAGCAGGTCGATAATTTTTTGGCGAGGATTTTCAACCTGTAACAGAGGGCGCTTTTTATCACGCGCTGTACGCTCAACCAACTGATCGATAGAGGCCGTCAAATAACAAACGAAACCAGATTGCTTCATTAACAAACGATTTTGATCGCGCAACACAATTCCGCCACCAGTTGCAATCACCGCATCCTGCTCACCGGCAAGCTCTTGTAGCACGGCTGTTTCTCGCTCACGAAAACCCTCCTCGCCTTCCATATCAAATATCCATGGAATATCGGCACCAGTGCGCTCTTCAATGACGCGATCACTATCACGGAAACTTAAATTGAGTTCGGCCGCCAAGAGGCGGCCGATTGTAGATTTACCGGCCCCCATGGGGCCGATCAGAAACACATTAGTTTTTTGCATCAGTTTGACAGAGTATCCGACATCAGTTTGGGGGTAACAAAAATCAACAGCTCAGTTTTGAATTGATTATCAATGGTCTTCTTAAACAGACGCCCCAAGTAGGGTATATCACCTAACACCGGAACCTTGTTCTCACCTTTGGTTCCCTCTAAGGAGAATACCCCGCCCAGCACGACCGTTTGACCATTGTTAACCAAAACCTTAGTCTCCAAACGAGTGATATCAACCGTAGGCACACCAGATGGAGTATTCGCTCCTATAGAATCTTTCCACACAATCAAATCCATAATTATGCGATTGTCAGGTGTAATCTGCGGTGTAACTTCTAACTTCAATACTGCTTCACGGAACCCAGTTGTAGTACCACCACTAGGGGCAGTTTCTTGGTATCCAATTTCCTTACCTGACTTAATAATCGCTAATTGTTTATCACTGGTGATAACTTTTGGCTGCGACACAATTTCTGCGTAGCCCGAATTTTCCAAGGCACTCAACTCTAAATCAAGATAGGTGTTATCAGTCAGTACACCAATTGCAGCAGAGGCATAGGGATTAGCAACTGCAAGATCGACAACATCAGCTTCATTTAAATCGAATGAATTGCCATCAGCAGGATCAGAAACGAACCAGTCACGTGGGCTGGTACCATCAGTATCATCTAGTCCCTCTCTTGATCCGGCAAAGTCAATAATTCTGCTGCCAGGTTTTTCATTGTATCCAATGCCGCCCCAACGAACGCCAAGTTCGCGCTGAAAATCAGTGTTAGCGATAACAATTCTTGCCTCAATCATTACCTGGCGAATTGGAATATCAATTTGATCCACCAAACGCTTAAATGCTTCAATACGCTCTGCGGTGTCAGTAATGATAATTGAGTTGGTTCGCTCATCAACAACACCTTGGCCACGCTCTGAAAGTACGCTGCCCGTTGCCCGGCTACCACCACTGCCGCCACCAGAACCACCGCCACCGCCTTCCCCGCGAAATAGTTCAAACATCTCCTTCGCATTGGCATAGCGCACACGAATGTATTCCGTGCGGAGTGGTGCAAGCTCTTCCAGTTGCTTCTTGGTAGTAATTTCCTGACGCTCACGCTCTGCAATTTCTGCGGCAGGTGCAACCATTAGCACATTACCAACCTGGCGTTTATCGAGGCCTTTGTTTTTAAGAACCATCTCCAAGGCTTGATCCCAAGGTACATTTTGTAAGCGCAAAGTAATTCGCCCTTGCACGGTATCGCTAGCAACCAAGTTCAAATCAGTAAAGTCAGCAATAATCTGCAATACAGCACGAACTTCAATATCTTGAAAATCCAAAGATAATTTTTCGCCCGTGTATTCAAAATCTTTCTTCTTCTCAAGCTTTTCTTGCTCGGTTAACGGTTTAATACTAACTACATATTCGTTATCCGTCTGATAAGCCAAATAATCGAAATCTCCGCCTGCCGCAATATTTAAAACAGCACTCTCGCCTTCTTGGCCAGCACTCACCAAAGACACTGGAGTAGCAAAATCCACCACATCCAGACGACGTCGCAGCTCTGGAGGAAGCCATGCATCCTTGAATGTCAAACGCACTCCCGCTCCAGTTCCAACCATATCAGCGGCCACTTTAGGGTTAGAGAGTGAAATAATTATTCGCCCTTCGCCTGCAGTACCACGACGGAAATCAACATTGGTAATCCGGTTTTGGTTAGCTACGGGATCTGCCTCTTTGAACCCATTTTTCTGCGCTATCTCAACAGATGGACGAATGGATTTTTGTGCGTCAGCAGCCTTTGCAGCGCCAACTTCGACGATAAAACTATTGCCATCTGTGCGGGTGGTATAGGGAGCCAGCGCATTGAGATTTAAAATCAAGCGCGTACGCCCATCGCTGGTCAGCACCATAGCACTTTGGCCATTATCGACCGCCAAGGGATAACGGCGCTCCTTTAATGCACTAATGGCATCAGGAAAATCGAGCACGATACGTGCAGGCTTTTCAATGGTGTAGCCCTGTGGCATTTGAGGCGGAGAATCAAATGCCATGCGCACTTCAAAACGCTCACCTGGTAACTGAAAAAAATCTATGTCAGTTAAGGTGTTAGCCATAGAAAATGGCGCAGCAGCAAAACCAACCAAGACCAATAGAAACTTACGCATATTCAACCCCGGAGTGAATAGAGCACACATGTCCGCTTATTCCTTCTCTTCTAATTTAATAATTCTGGGACGTTCAACCCAACCATTTGATCCATCACCAACGATTTCCATAATTTCAATCTGCGATGGACTAGTTGTAATAATTTTGCCGTGATTCAATCCGAGATAATTACCGATGGTTACGGGTACAACGTCACGCTCACCGTTATCAATTAATGCCCACAATTTACCTGCTTTTTCTACAGTACCTACCATCTTGAGTGCAGTAACGTTGAAACGCTCAAGAAATTCTTTTTCCCTGGTTAAATCAGGCACCACTGTACGCCCACCTTTAGCCGCTGTCTCATCAACAGGAATCGGTTTTTCAAATGGGCTACGAAGTGTCATAGCACTATATGCAAATGGCTGATAGGGGCTAAAAGTTGGCAATGGTTCAATTTGCCCTTTTGGACGCCGTTTGGCCTCCTCCATAAAGTCAATTAAATCCTGATGAGATGACTGACCACAGCCGACCAGCAAAAAAGCACCCAGTAAGGGAAGGACACACAGAGGCTTTTTCATTTGGCAGCCTCCTGGGATTTATAGCGATAAGTTTTAGCTACGATTTTCATGTTCAAGGTTTTATTCTCTTTAGATGAGCTTATAGAGAAGTCATGTAAAGTTACTATCCTTGGCATACCCGCAACACCGCTAACAAAACCGCCCATGTCGTGGTAACCACCATCGACCGTAATATCAATAGGCACTTCGATGTAATATTCAGCAACAACATCAGGCTGGAAGTTAATATTGACATTAGTCAGACCGCTCTCACCTGCACGAGTCCCTACATCCTCGAGCAATCCGGGCACTTCTGTTTTTGCTGGCAGCCGGGACAAGAGCGAATCAAACGTAACCTTCATCTCCTCCATTTGAGCTTTATAAGCATCAAGGTTTGCGGCCTCAAAGCTACGCTTCTCAAATGTGGATCTGAGTGTTGTTTCCTGTGCAATGACAGATTGCAACTGCATATTAAGATCACTGATTTTTAAGTAATAAGTTCCCGCAAATATTATGCACAGCAGCAAAATACAAACGAAAACCTTGGCTGGCCAAGGCCATACACCCGCCTTATCAAAATCTATGTTATTGACATCAAACTCTTTGAGCTGATCAAGTGTTTCCTGAAATGACATTACTGGGCACCTCCTGCGGTTTGAGCAGCTTCAGCCAGCGGATCGACTGGCGCGGAGGTCTCCACTGTCATCTTAAATATACTTGCATCGTCACCTTCGCTGGGAGCCGCATCGACCGATATCAAATTATGGGACGCATACCAATCGGATGCCTCAAGATTCCTCAAAAAACTGGCAATACGATTATATGATTCAGCCACACCCTCTATGGTTACCAACTTGTCTTTACGCTCAATTTTGGTCAACCACACGCCGTCGGGGATTGCTCGCGCCATCTCATCAAAATAACGAACGATAACCGGACGCGTACCTTCTAGATCAGTAATCACTTTTATGCGAGCCAAAAGATCATCGCGCACTTTTTTGATTTCACTGATTTCTTTGACCTGTGCATCCAGTTTGGCAATTTCTTTATTCAATAATTGATTGCGTGCGTTTTGATTTTCTATTGCGGACTGAACACTGGACACCCAGAAATAGGCCCCCAATAAGCCAACCACTACTACAGCAACTACGATACCAATGAATTCACGCTTCTTTTCTTCGCGATAGGCCTGACGCCATGGTAATAAATTAATCTTTGCCATTAGTCAAAACTCCTCATCGCCAGCCCGGTAACTATCATCAGAGCAGGCGCATCATTAGCCAAAGACACTGCATTGACTCTGGAGGACACTGACATTCTGGCAAAAGGATTAGCAACCACAGTTTGTGTTCCCAGCTTTTCTTCTATCAACCCGACCAACCCTTCCAGGGAAGCAACACCTCCCGCAAGAATGATGTAATCGACATCGTTGTATTGGCTGGCAGAGAAAAAGAATTGAAGTGAGCGAGTAACTTGTTGCACAACGGCATCTTTGAAGGGAGCCAAAACTTCCATTTCATAATCATCAGGCAATCCGCCCTGTTTTTTAGCGAGACCAGCCTCTTCGCGGGACAAACCATAGCGACGCTGTATCTCTTCAGTAAGCTGGCGGCCACCAAAAAGCTGTTCACGGGTGTAAACCGTTTTTCCATCAACCAGCACGCTCAAGGTGGTCATGGTGGCGCCTATATCGATAATCGCCACAACCTGCCCTTCCTGATCCTCAAGCTGTTCGGCGATCAACTCAAAAGCACGCTCCATGCAGTAGGCTTCAATGTCGATTTTTTCAGCAACCAAATCTGCATCATTCAAAACCTGCTGGCGCACATCGACATTTTCACGACGGCAAGCAGCCAACAAAACTTCTACTTGATCCGGGTTGCGCGGAGATATGCCCTGAACCTCAAAGTCGAGCATCACTTCTTCAAGGGGGAAAGGAATATATTGATCTGCCTCAGCCGCAATTTGGCTCTCCATGGCGTCATCACTCAAGTCCATCGGCATATCGATCATTTTGGTGATCACCGCCGAGCCTGCTACCGCAACGGCGGCGTGCTTCAACTTGGTTTTGGACTGTTTGACCATAGAGCGAATGACCTCTGCAACTGCGGCAGGGTCGGCGATGTTTTTCTCAACCACCGCATTTGGAGGAAGTGCTTTTACGGTATAGGACTCAACGTGGTAGCGATCGCCGATGCGATTGAGTTCAAGCAATTTAACCGAGGTTGAACTGATGTCCAACCCGATTACCGGTTTTGCCTTCTTTTCTAGGAAACTTAAAATGCCCATTTTTCTATCTATATCCGTAACTTAGACGTTGTTTATGTTATAGCACTTTAACTTAAGCCTGCAACAAACCGATGAATATGTAAACAGGCAAAAAGCCCGTATAATGCCCGCCACCCACAGCGACTTCGCTAACTCATTAATTCACATAGAAAAAATGTTCAGTAAAAAATCCCTCTTTGGCATTATTTTTTGGCTGTTACTGGCCGGTACCAGCGTTACCTTGGTGACACTTACCGGACTCTATCTCTATCTGAGCCCCAAGCTACCCTCAGTAGAGACCCTGCGCGAAATCAAATTACAGACGCCATTGCGTGTTTATTCAAGTGACGGCAAGCTTATTGGTGAGTTTGGTGAGCAACGCCGCACTCCACTGACCTACGATCAGATCCCTCCTCTTTATATAAAAGCACTCCTCTCCGCAGAAGATGCAGAGTTCTTCGAGCATCATGGAGTTTCTCTAAAAGGCATGTTGCGCGCCGCTTCACAAATTCTGAAATCAGGCGCCATCCAATCTGGCGGAAGCACAATTACTCAACAGTTGGCGCGTGATTTCTTTCTCACTCGCAAACAAGTCTTCTCACGCAAGTTTAACGAAATCCTCTTATCCCTTGAAATTGAAAGGAAATTTACCAAGGAGGAAATCCTTGAGCTGTTCAACAATAAAATGTTCTTCGGCAACCGCGCTTACGGCTTGCAGTCGGTTGCGCAGATCTATTACGGCAAGGACGTCCACCAGCTAAGTGTCGCCCAATACGCCATGATCGTAGGGGTTTTGAAAGCGCCGTCAGCCTACAACCCTCTGGCTAACCTCAAACGAGCCATGATTCGCCGCGACTGGATTATCGGACGCATGTATGAATTGGGACATATCGACCAGCAGACCTATGAAGCGGCAATCAACGAACCCAATACCGCCAGTTACCATGGCACCACACTGGATGTACAAGCACCCTATATATCGGAGATGGCCCGTCAGGAAGTGCTGGATCGCTTCGGCGATAAAGCCTACAGCGAGGGTTACAGGGTATATACCAGCGTAGATAGCGCCATGCAGGCCACTGCGCAGGCGGCCGTACTCAAAGGCTTGCTGGGTTACGATCAGCGCCACGGCTACCGCGGGCCAGAGCGCCGCCTTAAACCATCGACAGAAACAGATTTGGCCGATTGGCAGGATGAACTACAAACCATTCCCAGTTTGGGCGGCCAAGAGCCCGCAGCCGTATTACAAGTGAATGAAAAAGCGATACGCGTACTGATAAGCAATGGCGAAATGGTTGATATTGATTGGGAGCAGGGGCTCGCCAATATCCGACCTTACATCACCGAAGATAGCCGTGGTCCAGCCTATACCAAAGCGACTGACTTCCTCAAAACCGGAGATGTGGTACGCATTACCAAAAATGATGATGATCAATGGCAATTCAGCCAAGTACCTGCGATTCAGGCTGCGCTGGTGTCGCTCGACCCCATGGACGGCGCTATTCGTTCCCTGGTTGGCGGCTTTGATTTTAATCAGAGCCATTATAATCGCGCCACCCAAGGGATGCGTCAGCCGGGATCAAGCTTCAAACCACTGCTTTACACCGCAGCACTGGAAAATGGCTTTACCCCAGCATCGATAATTAATGACGCCCCGATAGTGATTGAAAATACCAGCACTGGCGTAGCCTGGCGCCCGGAAAATGACGATGGCAAGTTTGTTGGCCCTATGCGCTTGCGTCAGGCGCTATATCGCTCTCGTAATCTCGTATCGATTCGCTTGCTGCGCAGCATTGGCATGCAGACCGCTCTCGACAGCCTTGCTCGCTTTGGGTTTAACCCCAAAGAATTCCCGCGCGACCTGACACTGGCATTGGGCACACACGCCTTGACGCCGATGCAAATGGCAACAGCTTATGCCACATTTGCCAACGGCGGATTTAAAATTGACCCCTATTTGGTGACACGCATTGAAGACGATAAAGGCAGGGTTGTTTACGAAGCCAGGCCAAAACGGGTATGCAAAGAATGTGAACAAACACAGGTGAGTTATGCCGATGACGGCTCCGAGCTACCGGCAATGCCAAGCATGGACAGCAGTGAGCGCGCACCACGCATCATAGATGCCCGCGTGGCATACCTGATGGACTCCATTCTGCGCGATGTCGTCGACAAGGGCACAGCAAGGCTTGCCAAACAATTGGGACGCAGGGATCTGGCAGGTAAAACCGGCACCACAAACGGTCCAAGGGACACCTGGTTCTCCGGCTATAACCCGAATATCGCCACTACAGTCTGGGTGGGCTTTGATCAAAACACTTTACTGGGCAAGCGTGAATTTGGCAGTTCTGCTGCGCTACCAATATGGATCGACTTTATGCGCACAGCACTTGAAGGGGTGCCAGACCAACTACCCCGCCAACCAGAAGGAATCGTGACGGTAAGAATCAACCCGGACACCGGCAAACCTGCAATGCCAGGCGACCCGGACGCCATCTTCGAGGTATTCCTTGGTGAAGATACGGCGCGCACATCGGCAGCCGGTAATGAAGTAAGCGAACAAGTCACCCTTCCAGAAGAGCTCTTTTAATTAAATCTTTAGCGCGATGCGCTCACCTGCATGGCAGCAGGTGAGCGCAATTGCACGATAAGCGGTTTGAAAGAGCGCGCTTTTCCAGTTTGGCGCACCTCGCGCACCCTAACCCAGCCACGCACATCAAGCCACTGCCCCTTTAGAGCCAGCCAATCCTGTTTGCGATAACCAAATTGCGCCCAATCGCGCTTGGCGATACGTGCCACTAAATTACCTTCAAATTCTATCCAGACCGATGAATTAACATCAACACGAGCCACACGCCCGCGCAAATGACGAAAACCACTATCGCGAGCCGAAAGCGACTTGACCGGATACGCATTCCAATAACGATTACGCCACACACCAAGAGCTTGCGCCTGCGCGCGCTGCTCAAAGGCGAGCAGACATTGCGACTGAGCCGCATTAGGTGGAACCGCTATCTGCAACACCATGCCACGCTGCAAAAGGTCAGCAGCCAGACTGCGCCCTTGCGAATCGTAAACATGGGCAAGCAAACGACCATAATGGTCCGCGCGCGCGCGCTCGAATCCGAGCCTAACCCTACCTCCGGCTCGCTGGATAAATGCTTGTGCAGCACTGTGCGCCTCGCGCCCGAGAGGCTGGGCGGGCTTTTGTCCACGGGCGATTTCCGGCGCGTTGATGCCTAATACCCTCACCGAGCGGCCATCCTCCAGTTTGAGGGTGTCACCGTCGGATACCCTCTTCACTTTCAGCAAGGCACCTGTGGGGTGACCGCAATCAGCTAGACTGCCGAGCGAGAATAGCAGGCATAAAAAAACGCCGGGAATTTTCATTCCCGGCGTTTTTACTAGCAATGCCAGCAGGCGCTGAATCAAGAAATTAGTCTTTCTTGGCACCAGCGATACGACTGCCGAAACGCTTGGTGAAGCGATCGATACGGCCACCGGTATCAACAATTTTTTGCTTACCAGTGTAGAAAGGGTGGCAAGAGCCACACACGTCTACGTGGAGTGCTTTGCCCAGGGTTGAGCGAGTAGTGAAGCTATTGCCGCAGCTGCAAGTTACAGCAACGTCAACGTAATTTGGATGAATATCTGCTTTCATGATGAATGCCTTTTGTGAGCTGTGCCGCCACCCGATCTGCTTGCCGGGCACCGCACATAGGTTAAAAAAAACGGCTGTTTTCAAGGAGCGGCGATACTACCAGAAAACCGGTAGTGCGCAACTGAAAACAGCCGTCTCGCACAAAAAACACTCAATAGAGTCGCAAATATCGTGGTTATTGCGGACGAGGTGACCACACCTTGCACCAGCCCGCTGCTTTCACTTCTTTGCCGGGGAAAATATTACAGCCAACCCATTCAGCACTTAAATCACCCTTGGCTTGCGCACAGTTGGCACAATTGCTAGCAGCCTGCGGGCTCTGCTCAACATAACCTAGTGCACTTGCCTGTGGATCGGTCGGGCTAACCTGCACTGGCGCCTGGGCCACAGCCAGATTGGTGACAGGAATCAGCGCCAAACCAGCGCCAATTCCAGACAATTTCATAAAGTCTCTACGTTTCATACACTTCACCTCTTGGGGTTATTAATTGACTAAACACGGTTTTTGCTTGTTGTAATAACTAGTTGTAATGATTCTTAAGTTGTTTATCGCGCGATACCCAAGGTGCCATTTAACTGCTGTTGCGCACAATAAACATTGATATGTATCTATAGCAGGTGTTTTCCTGCGTAGCTTTATATACGCCACAAAAAACCAATCAGGCCAACACACAAGATCGATAAGACGCAAAATCATGGCGGTTATAGGCTATTCTTGGCACCTGTTCGATTAACCCAGTCACTGCAATGACCCTCACGCCGCCATCAATCCTACTCGAAATAGCCCTGCCAGTTCCCCTGCGCCGAAGCTTCGACTATTTGCCGCCCACCAACCTGAGTCCAGAACAGTTAGCGCAACTGGAACCGGGCATATTGATTCGCGTGCCATTTGGTCGTCAGGAGCTGATTGGCATACTGCTCCGCAGCAAAAGCACCAGCGATCAACCCAGCCACAAACTGCGCCCCGCATTGGCGCTTATCGACAACCAACCCGTACTGGAGAGCGAGTTACTCGAACTCTGCCTGTGGGCGGCCGATTACTACCAGTGCGCCCCCGGCGAAGCCCTGCAAACCGCCCTGCCCGTATTGCTGCGCCAGGGTGAAGCAGCGCAGCTGCGCGGCGAACAGATTTTTCAGCTCACCACCGAGGGCAAAGGCCTGCCCGAGGGGGCACTCAAGCGCTCGCCCAAACAAGCGGCGCTGCTGGCGGCCCTGCAAACCCGCCACCAACTCAGCCGCGGCGATCTCGAACAGCTGGATATTCCCCGCACAATCGCTAAAACCCTGATCGACAAGGGACTGGTCGCCCTTGTCGAAGTGACGCCCAGCCGCACAGCACAACCCGCACAATTACTGCGCGAGCCGCCACTGCAACTGAGCGACGAACAGCACAGCGCGTTTGCTCAAATCGCATACAGCAGTTTTAAAACCTACTTGCTCGACGGCGCCACCGGCAGCGGCAAAACCGAAATATACCTGCAAGCAATCGCAGAAACGCTCAAGAAAGGTAAACAAGCGTTAGTATTGGTGCCAGAAATCGGCCTGACCCCACAGACACTGCAGCGTTTCCAGCGCCGTTTTAACCTGCCAATTGTCGCCCTGCACTCAGGTCTCAATGACCGCGAGCGGCTGGACGCCTGGCTGCAAGCGCGCGCCGGTATTGCGCGTATTATCATCGGCACCCGCTCGGCGCTGTTCACGCCACTTAAAGAACCGGGCATCATCATTATCGATGAAGAGCATGATGGCTCCTTTAAACAGCAGGACGGCTTTCGCTATTCCGCACGCGATCTCGCCGCCCTGCGCGCCCAGCGTCTCGGCATTCCGCTGATTCTCGGCTCGGCCACCCCAGCGCTGGAGACCCTGCACAACGCCCGGCAGGGGCGCTACCACCATTTGCGCCTGCAGGCCCGGGCGGGCAACGCCAAACCACCGGATATTCAACTGCTCGATATTCGCGGCGAAATCCTGCACGAGGGGTTTGCCCAGGCCAGCATCGATGCCATTGGCGACACCCTAAACAAAGGCAATCAGGCGCTGGTATTCCTCAATCGGCGCGGCTATGCGCCGGCGTTGGAGTGCCACGACTGCGGCTGGTTGGCCAACTGCAACCACTGCGACGCGCGCCTGACCGTACATCAAACCCCGCGCCACTTGCACTGCCACCACTGCGACCACCAGCGCGCCATCCCCAAGCGCTGCCCGAGCTGTAACAGCAGCAAAATCCAACCGCTGGGCCAAGGCACCGAGCGCAGCGAATTGGTACTGCAGGAATTATTTCCCGCTTACAAAGTGATTCGGGTCGACCGCGACTCCACCCGCAATAAAAACAGCATGCAAAAGCTACTGGCCGATGTTCACGGTGGCGAACCCTGCATTCTGGTCGGCACCCAGATGCTCGCCAAAGGCCATCACTTTGAAGATGTGACCCTGGTGGTGATTATCGACGCCGATGCAGGCCTGTTCAGCACCGACTTCCGTGGCCCCGAGCGAATGGGCCAGCTGTTATTACAAGTCTCCGGGCGCGCTGGGCGCGCTGAAAAACCGGGCCGGGTGATATTGCAGAGCCACCATACCGATCACCCGCTGGTGCAAACCCTGGTTCATCAGGGTTATCACGCCGTCGCCGAGCTGATTTTGCAGGAGCGCCAGATCACCCAGCTGCCACCCTATCGCCAGCTCGCACTGCTGCGCGCCGAATGCAAACAGGCTCAGCTGGCGCTGGATTTTTTACAGCAGGCGCGCCAACTGGCCGAGGCACTCCAGCCGCCCAGCCCGCAGTTGAACTATCTCGGGCCACTGCCGGCAATGATGGAAAAACGCGGCGATCGCTTTCGCTACCAACTGCAGTTCAGCGCCGCCCAGCGCCGCCCATTGCAGTTACTGCTTAGCCAATTAGCACAGCAACTTGAAACACAACCACTGGCGAGCAAAGTGCGCTGGTCGATTGATGTGGACCCGCAAGAGATGGGCTAAACGCGTCTTTAGTGACTCACCCGCGCAATCCCTTTACAATCGCGCCCTCGATCCAGCACCGACACCCAGATCCCATGAGTAGAGATTTCGCCAAAAAGAGCCGCGCCCCGGCACGCCGCCATTCAACTAGCACTGGCCAGACACCTGGCTGGCTGTTTTTTGTGGCAGGTGTCGTTTTTGGCGCCTTTGCGGCCAGCCTCTACTTTATTAAAAACCCCGCCAATACCCCTGAAACCAAAGAGCCGCCCAAAGCCAAAGTGGAGGAGAACAAAACGCCCAAACCGCGCTTTGACTTCTACAAGTTGCTGCAGGAGAGCGAGACCATAGTGCCCGCCAGCGAAACCATGGCCGAGGAAAAACCGGCGCAGGAACAGGGCAAAGAGGAATACATACTGCAAGTAGGCTCTTTCCCCAAAGGGGAAGATGCCGACAAACTACGGGCTCAATTGATTCTCATCAACCTCGATGCACGCATCGAAAAAGTGGAAATCCGCAAAGGCGAGATTTGGCATCGCGTCGTGGTTGGCCCCTTTAATACCCAGGCCGAACTGAGCACCGCGCGCAGCCAACTGGTGAACAACCAATACAATGCGCTGGTATTGAAACGCGCCAAAACCAAGTAAACCTTCCTCTTTGATTCCCGTCGCCACCGGAGCGCCTTGAAAAAGGCGCCACCGCCCCCACTTTTTGACTTCTAGCACGTAACGTATCCAACCCATTTATAGGAAGTCCTGTGACTACAATTCTCTCTGTGCGCCGCGATGGGCAAGTGGTTATCGGCGGCGACGGCCAGGTGTCGCTCGGCAATACCGTCATGAAAGGCAATGCGCGCAAAGTGCGCCGCCTCTACAAAAATCAGGTACTGGCCGGTTTTGCCGGTGGCACCGCTGACGCATTCACCCTGTTTGAACGTTTTGAGGCCAAACTCGAAGCACACAATGGCCAACTCACCCGCGCAGCGGTTGAACTCGCCAAAGATTGGCGCACCGATCGCAGCCTGCGCCGGCTGGAAGCACTTCTCGCCGTGGCCGACAAAGACGCCTCACTGATAATTACCGGCAATGGCGATGTAATCCAACCCGAAGACGATTTAATTGCGATTGGCTCGGGCGGCAATTACGCGCAAGCCGCCGCGCGTGCGCTGCTCGAAAACACCCAATTGGATGCACGCAGCATTGTGGAAAAAGGCTTGAAAATCGCCGGCGATATCTGTGTCTTTACCAATCAGACTCACACCATCGAAGTGCTCGACTATTAATTTATTCAAGAGCTTAATTCATTCTTTTAAGAGTTTTTTATGTCCTCCATGACTCCGCGCGAAATCGTGCACGAATTAGATAAACACATTGTCGGCCAGGCCAACGCCAAGCGCGCGGTGGCGATTGCGCTGCGCAACCGCTGGCGCCGCATGCAAGTGCCTGCCGAGATGCGCAATGAAATTACCCCAAAAAATATTTTGATGATTGGGCCAACCGGCGTCGGCAAAACGGAAATTGCGCGCCGCCTGGCCAAACTCGCCAATGCGCCGTTTATTAAAGTGGAAGCGACCAAATTTACCGAAGTCGGTTATGTCGGCCGCGATGTAGAATCCATTATTCGCGACCTGGTGGATGTCGCCATTAAAATGCGCCGCGAACAGGCGATGAAAGCCATGCAACACCGCGCTGCCGAAGCTGCCGAAGAGCGCATTCTGGATGTGCTACTGCCACCCGCGCGCGACCTCTCGGCAGAGGAGAGCAAACACGAGTCGAGTACACGGCAGATTTTCCGCAAAAAATTGCGCGAAGGCGAACTGGACGATAAAGAAATTGAAATTGATGTGGCCGCCGCCAGTGTAGGAGTAGAAATTATGGCACCACCGGGCATGGAGGATATGACCAACCAATTGCAGAGCATGTTCTCCAGCCTTGGGCGCGACAAAACCAAAAAAGCCAAACTCACCGTCAAGAAAGCCTTCAAACAATTGCAGGATGAAGAAGCAGCAAAACTGGTCAACGATGAAGACATCAAAACCCAGGCGATTGAAGCGGCCGAGCAAAACGGCATTGTATTTATCGACGAAATTGACAAGGTTGCACGTCGCGGTAATGTGAGCGGCGCCGATGTGTCGCGTGAAGGTGTGCAGCGTGATTTATTGCCATTAATTGAAGGCTGTACCGTCACCACCAAACATGGCTCCATCAAAACCGACCATATTTTATTTATCACCTCAGGTGCATTTCACTTGAGTAAACCCTCGGATTTAATTCCGGAATTGCAAGGCCGCTTGCCGATTCGCGTGGAATTACAAGCGCTCACGCCGGATGATTTTGAACGCATCCTCACCGAACCCAAAGCGTCACTGACCGAGCAGCAGGAAGCGCTGTTAAAAACCGAAGGCGTAACAGTGAGCTTCACCAAAGACGGCATTCGGCGCATTGCAGAAACTGCATTTGAGGTGAACGAGCGCACCGAAAATATCGGTGCGCGCCGCTTGCACACCATTTTGGAGCGTTTACTGGAAGATGTTTCTTTCACAGCGGGTGATGGCAATAACTCAGTAACTATCGATGCGGGGTTCGTCGAGAGTCACTTGGGTGAGCTTGCTAAAAATGAAGATTTAAGTCGTTTTATTTTGTAACTTACGCAAAAGCCGCGAGCCGCTTGGCTCGCGCTAAATCAGGCAAGCCATGGAAAATTTACCCACCAAAATAAAGTTGCACCAACAGTCGCAACAGCTTGAACTGCACTTCGGCGACACACATTTTTTATTATCGGCAGAGTTCTTACGAGTGCACTCACCCAGCGCCGAAGTAAAAGGTCACGGTCCGGGACAAGCAGTACTGCAATATGGCAAAAAGGACGTAACGATTATGCGCCTGGAGCGCGCAGGCAATTATGCACTTAAACTCGTGTTCAGCGACGGCCACGACACCGGTATTTACACTTGGGATTATTTCTTCCACCTGGGTAGCAATCAGGCGCAACTCTGGCAAGACTATCTGGCCGCGTTACACTCCGCAGGAAAAACGCGCGAAAAAGATACCAATATCGTAAAATTTGTTTAACCAATACCATTCATCGCCCATAAAAAAAGCCATGCTGTATCCACAGCATGGCTTTTTTTCTTTTAATATCCAGACGAATTAGTTAACCAGCACTATCGCACTTTGTGCCGGCACACTCAGCATAATAGCACCGCTGCCATTACTGCTAAAAAACGCATCGTTGGCGGGCAGCTTTTGCATAAAGTTGGCATTGTTAACTCCGGTATTCACAGTGAGATTTTGCGCAGTGAGCGATAGATTAATCAATACCGCTGCCACCTTGCCGCCCTCGCTGCGCGTGAAAATGACATGGGAATTTCCGCTGCCAGACTGCAAATTTAAATTACCACTACCCAGTAATGGAACATTTTTCCGCACGCTATACAGCGCGCGATAATGCTCAAGCAATGACCCTGCAACACCTTGCTGGGCAGCCACATTGCGCAAACTCACATTAGAAGACAGACCGCGATAGGGTGTGCCAGTGGTGAACCCGGCGTTGGTGGCATTGGCAGTCCAACTCATCGGCGTGCGTAATTTTCCATCGTCATTTTGGTTGCCATTGGCCATGCCTATCTCTTCACCGTAGTAAGCGAATGGCGTACTGGACGCTAACAATGTAATCGCTGCAGCAACTTTATAATCACCTAAATTATTCCCGCTTAATTCGCCAATGGGACGATTTCCAGCAAACGAATCATGGTTTGATAAAATGAGCGGCATGGTTTGTTTGGTTGCCGAATTGAGCAGCGTTGCCAACGAGGAATTTAAACTACGATTAGTTGCTGTGGATTTGATGGCACCTTGGTAGCCAAACGCAAAGGAATTAATACAGGATGTACGCACGGCGTATTGCGCCGGTGCGTCAGGCGCCTCACAAATCATGTAGCGATTATCGTAACTGGTAATAACCCGCTGGGCCTCAAGCATCAGCGCGTGATTTTCTGGCTGGTCGCTCCAGGCATTGCGGCCGTTTTCAAACAAGACGCCGGTTGCATCAAAACGGAAACCATCAACACCTTTGTTTAACCAAAAGCGTAAATTATCCATGTGGTAATCCACCACCGCATTATTGCGCAAATTAAAATCCGGCAAACTGGAAGTGAATACCCCGTAATAAAAACTATCGGCAGACGAATGCCAGCTGGCACTGCCACCCCAACTGCTCCAACCCGGATTAGTCGCGGAAAAAATAAACCAGTCGCGTTTGTTATTATTGGCCGCAGAAGATGCATCAATAAACAGCGGATTTGCACTGGAACTGTGATTCATCACGTAGTCAATAATCACGCCAATACCTCGGGCATGCGCTGCACTTAACAAGGCTTCAAAATCTTCCATGGTGCCGTAATCGCTTTCTACTTTGCGATAATCAATCACGCTGTAGCCATGATCATTATCGCTACTTTCCATCATCGGCATTAACCAAATACCGGTCACGCCCAACTCTTGCAAATAATCCAGGCGGCTCATTAAGCCTTTAAAATCGCCCCGCCCATCGCCATCAGAGTCTTGATAAGAGCGCACAAATATTTGCATAAAACTGGCACTTTTGTTCCAGCCGTCAGGCAATTCACTGTTCACGGTCATGGGCGCCACGGGTGTTAAATCCAGCGCAGCTGACGCATTGCCAATTAATGCAGCGGCGGCATTAGCATCTACCTCATTGAAAAATAAAGTGTTGTTGTCCTGTACCACCCACACATTTGCACCGCTGGTACTGGGTACAAAACTTAAATCGGCCGTGGGGCTTTTGAAGTCACCTTTATGCGCAATTAAATTAAACGCCACCGCCGGATTAACCACGGGCACCTGCGCTACCGCCCAACCATTTTCTACACCACTAAATGGCCGGGGCGATGCCCAGGTGGTAACGGTTGCACTGGCAATGGCATCGCCCCACAGATGCAAACCCCACCCGCTGTAATCCCCGGCACTGCGTTTGTAGTGAATGGTCACAGAAGTAATCACACCCGCAGAACTGGAATTCACACTTAACGATGACACTACTGCTGATGAAACATTTGATGAGGTAGCGCTTGAAGACGATGGCGCCACAGAAGAAATTGGCACCGACGACAATGCCACCGAGCTAGCTTCACTGCTGGCCTGTACCTCACTGCTAGCCTGCGCGGCACTACTCGGCATTTTGGATGAGGCCGCTGTAGTTGTGCTGCCACCACCACCGCCACCGCAAGCCGTTAATACGGCTGCTAGTGTAGTTACCCATAGCAGTGACTGAAGTGAACCGATTATTTTCATGGATGAAGCCTCTGGAGTTTTATTACATTTATTAATTTTTTTATTGCTCGTATCAACCGCGCAAAAAACGCGCAAATCACTAACAACATAAGGAGAATAGCGTTAGGGCTTTAATAAAAATTCAAGAATCACATCAATACGCGCCTGCCAGGCCTGTTCGTTATGCTCGGCGCCGGGAAACTTTTTAGTCACCCAATCGCGCCCCTGCACATAGCCTTTTTCAACCATTAGCGCATCCACTTGCTGTTGATGAATTTCATAATATTGATCGAGAGTGGCAGTGCCGTAATCAAAATAAATACGGTGGGTGCTTGCACGGGGTAATTGCACTTGCAGATACTGGCGAAAACTAGCCGCAGGGCCAGGATGATCGTTATTAAGAAATAATGGCCAGTGGGTGGAAACACCCGCAGCGCTGCCAAATACCTCGGGGTATTCCGCCAGCGCATAAATAGAAATCAAACCACCCATAGAACTGCCCGCAATCAGCGTGTTAGTGCGCTCGGGTAGGCTGCGATAATGGCGGTCGATATAGGGCTTTAATTCGCTGACGATAAAACGCAAATAGTCATCCGCAAGGTATTCGGTATTTTTCCCCGCACCAAGATGCTGTTTTAGCTGATCGAGCACAGCACCATCCTGCTCCGAAAAATACTGCGCGGCGCGCTCGGGAAAATATTCCATACGCCGCTGCGCGGTACTCCAAATACCCACAATAATCGCCGGTTGGATTTTGCCTTCGTCCATTAACCGCTGGGCGATATCATCCACCTCCCACGCTACGCCAAAATTGGCGCTGTGCAGGCTAAATAAATTTTGGCCATCGTGCATATAGAGCACGGGCAAAGCAGTATTGGGAGTTAAAAAATACTGGCGCGGCAACCAGACTTCTACATTGCGCGGTATGACATAGCGCGAGGAAAACGCATTGAGGTAATCAATACGCGACTGTGCAGCAGTGGCGTTGGAATGCAATGAGGGCGTTGCGCATCCATTCAAAAAGAGCAGCGAAATAAGGAGGTTTAACATTATTTTCATGGGCAGACCCGATCAAGGAACACCCAAATGGTAACAAGCCCGGCAGTTCAACAGCAGGGCTTACATACGTATTCAGCAAATTATCGGCAGATAAATCAATGGCTCCAACTTATCGCCCCGGTATATGCCGTAATCAATATCAGAATACCAAAGGCAATACGGTACCAGGCAAAAGCGATATAGGTGTGCTTGCTAATAAAAATTAACAATGCGCGCATCACCACAAAGGTAGCAATAAACGCGGTGATAAACCCGACAGCCAGAATACCTGCATCACTCCACTCCAATTGTTCACGTGCGCCCCATAAGCTGTAAAGCGATGCTGCCGATATCATGGGAATCGCGAGAAAAAAGGAAAATTCGGTGGAGGCCTTGCGCGATAAACCGAAATACATGCCACCGATAATTGTGGCACCCGAGCGCGAAGTGCCGGGAATTAACGCCAAACATTGGCACAAACCCACTTTCAGCGCATCCCTGTAACTCAGGTCATCCATCTCTTGAATGCGCGGCGCGTAAGCAAACTTTTCTACCCAGATAATCGCCAAACCACCCACAATAAATCCACTTGCTACCACATAAGGGCTGAACAAATAGGTCATGATGAAATCGCTGAGCAAAAAGCCGATCAGCGCTGCCGGAAAAAATGCCAACGCCACATTGACGTAAAGATTGCGCTCAATACCCGGGCGAACCACACCGCCCAAACTGCCAAAAATTTTGCGCCGATACTCCCACACAATTGCAAGCATGGCGCCCATTTGGATAAAAATTTCAAAAACGGTGCGCTTCTCGTTCTCCAGAAAATTCATCATATCCGCGGCAAGAATTAAATGGCCGGTACTGGATATAGGCAATAGTTCGGTAACTCCCTCGACAATACCCATCACAATCGCTTTTATTACAAGAACGAAATCCACAAAAACTCCTTTGGCCTGAAGCTGAAATAACAAAACCTGCGACAACAAAAAAATCGACGCAATTAACCGGCCAAGTCTGCGTGAAGCAGCGCTTTTTTGCAAATTCACACATTTATTACAAAAACAGCGGAGTATACTGATGCCCTACATTCCGCCATCAAAGGGACTCCACATGCGCCAACTTCACGCTCGCTTTTACGCCCTGTTCGCTATTGTCGCTGCGCTCCTATTCAGTGGCTGCGCCAATGTCCATTACGCAAATGATTACAAATCGGGCACCGATTTTAACAATCTGAAAACCTATAGCTGGCGCGCCGTGACGGTTGACATTGGCGGAACCGATCCAGCGTTACTTGAGCGTTTGGCAGACAATCAATTAGCCGCGCAAGGTTTTGTGCGCACACACGACAAGCCCGATTTACTTCTGGATATGCAAGTATTTGCGCGCCAAAGCAAAGGTGGCAATAGCAGTATTGGTATAGGTATTGGCATGCCGATTGGGCGCAATGGCAGTGTTGGCTTGGGCACATCGCAACTGCTCAATAGAGGCAAACAGGAAGGCGTGATGCTGATCGACGTTACCCGCGCCAGCGACAACACTTTGATTTGGCGCGGCAGCGCGGAAGGCATTCCACTGATTCAGTTTTCGCTCAGCGCCGAGCAAAAATTGGGCGCGACCATGGCGCAACTGCTTGGCCAATTCCCACCAGCCAAGACACCTTAATTCACTCTATTCACCCCTCCCTACCGATAAGCGATACCCATGCCCCACTCTCAGCGCCTTTCTATTGAAGGCATTTTATTGTTAATCGGTCTGGCCATTGGCTGGGGCATTAACTGGCCCATCATGAAATTCATCATCAGCGAAATTCCACCGCTGACTTTTCGCGCCTTTTGCCTGTTTTTTGGTGGATTGGGCATTCTGGGGCTAGCGCGGATGTCCGGACTATCGCTTGCCATGCCTGTGGGTTATGTGAAAAAAATCCTTTGGGTATGCCTGATCAATATCGTCGCGTGGAATGTTTTGGCCACTTATGGCCTGAGCCTGCTGCCCGCTGGTCGCTCGGCGTTGCTGGGTTACACCATGCCGATTTGGACGGTGCTGCTGTCGGTGTGGGTGCTGCACGACAAATTTACCCTGCGCATTGGTATCGCGTTATTACTGGGGATTGCAGGTATCGCGGCGTTGATGAGTGAATCGCTGATCGCCTGGTTTAGCGGGCCATTTAATTTGCAATTGCTGATGGGCGCGTTACTGATGGTAGTGGCCGCCTGGTTCTGGGGGGCGGGCACGGTACTCATGAAGCTCTGGCAGATTCCTCTCAATTCAGTGGTACTGACCGGTTGGCTACTATTGTTTGCCAGTGTGCCGATCATGATCGCCGCCGCGCTGGTAGACGGCGCCCCGCAACAAATGCCTTCCACTCTTGCGCTCTGGGGCGTGGTGTACAACGTATTTTTCGCGTTTATGTTTTGTTATTGGGCCTGGGTGCGTTTGGTGACGCTGGTGCCGGTGAGCGTGTCATCCTTATCGTCCCTGATGACACCCTTGATTGGGGTGATCTCCAGTATTTATCTGCTGGGCGAAGAACCCGGCTGGCCGGAGATCAGCGCCACCCTTCTTATTTTAGGCGCAGTGGCAGTGGTCAATTTTGGCGGTAAAAAAGCTAATGCAGCATCGGCAGCGGCCGATCCAACACTATAAGCCCCTGCGCGGGTTTAATCTGCGCCGAATAGGCGATTACCTCCACACCGGCCGCTATCGCCGCGCGCAAAGTCGCACCATAAACCGGGTCGATATGATCCGCCGGGCTCACCTGATGAATGCCCGTATGCTGCACACAAAATAGCAGCACTGCTCTATGCCCCTGCGCCACCATTAACATCAATTCGCGCAAATGTTTGCTGCCGCGCTCACTCACGGCATCAGGAAAATAACCCTGCCCTTCCGTTTCCATCAAAGTGACGTTTTTTACCTCCAGATAGCAGAGGCGCGCATCCTGCGGGTGACCTGACAATAAAAAGTCGATGCGCGATTTTTCATCACCGTAGACCACCTCGCGTTTTATCGCCGTGTAACCCTGCAACTCGCGGATCACCCCCAGGGACAATGCATCCCCCACCAGTTCATTGGTGCGCGCGGTATTGATACCGGCCAGATGCCCGCCGGGCGTGCTGACTACTTCCAGGGTCTGCGGGTATTTACGGGTTTTACTGGCGGATACCGAATACCAGCAGGGGCTGTCGGGCAGCACACAGTTTTTCATCGAGCCGGTATTGGGGCAGTGAATAGTGATTTCGCTGCCGTCGGGCAGACGCACATCAGCGAGGAACCGTTTATAGCGCTTGAGTAATTGCGCGGGGTAAAACACAGGTATAGCGGATTGCTGATCCATAAATTAACGCCAGATGTGTAACGATAAGGTGACAAAAAAGTGACAAATTGAACCACAAATGCACCATTTTGCGGCTATAGTTTTTGTTTAGGACAAAACCCGGGACAGGATTCAAGCCAACACAGCTAACGGCGCCAAAAGCTGCGAAAAAACGCTAGCACTCGCATTTGTTATCTGATAGCTTGCTCCCCCTTCTAATTCTGCCCACCCCCTGGTGCAGATGATCGATGATCCAGGATGTCTTACGAGGCGCTACATATGGCGAAAAAATCTCCCTCTACTGAAACCTTCGCACTCCGCCCTTTCACTCCCTATGTGGAGAAAAAAGGTGAAGAGTATATGAACGACAACCAGAAGCTGCACTTCAGACAATTGCTGCTCAACTGGCGCTCAGAATTGATGGAAGAAGTAGATCGCACCGTTAGCCACATGAAAGACGAAGCGGCTAACTTCCCCGATCCCGCCGACCGCGCCAGCCAGGAAGAGGAATTCAGCCTCGAACTGCGCACCCGCGACCGCGAACGCAAATTAATTAAAAAGATTGACAGCACCCTGGAGCTGATCGAGAACAACGATTATGGCTACTGCGATGCCTGTGGCGTAGAGATTGGCATTCGTCGCCTTGAAGCGCGCCCAACCGCTACCCTGTGCGTGGATTGCAAAACCCTCGCCGAAATCAAAGAAAAACAAATCGGCGGCTAAGGCCGATTTTCCGGAGGCGGGGCCACCCGCCTCTTTTATTATGTCTGCCACTCCCTCTATAGATCCCAGCGTTACGCCATCCAAGCTTGATAACACCCGCTATCGCGGACGTTTTGCCCCATCTCCCAGCGGCCCACTGCATTTCGGCTCACTGGTCAGCGCGCTTGCCAGTTATCTCGATGCCAAAGCCAATCATGGCCAATGGTTGGTACGCATGGAGGATTTGGACCCGCCGCGCGAACAACCCGGCGCTGCCAGCCTGATTTTGCATACACTGGAAGACCACGGCTTGCAGTGGGATGAACAAGTGCTCTACCAAAGCGCGCGCCATCAGTCTTATCAGGAGACCCTGGAGTGGTTGATCGCGCAGAATCTGGCCTACCCCTGCGGTTGCTCGCGTCAGGAATTAGCAGCGATGGGCGGTATTTACGATGGCCGCTGTCGCCACCGGCAAGTGGATCTTGCCAAGCCCTACGCCATTCGCCTGAAACTCTATGACATTCCCCATCACCCACAGACTGAGTGGGTGACTTTTGAGGATTTGATCCAAGGGCAGCAAACCCAAAACCTGCGCACCCAGGCGGGCGATCAAATCCTCAAGCGGCGCGATGGCTTTTATGCCTATCAACTGGCGGTAGTGGTGGACGATATCCACCAACAAATCACCCATATTATTCGCGGCAGCGATCTACTGGAGGTGACCGCACGCCAGCTATTTCTGTTCAACTTGCTCGATGCACCAACGCCCGCCTTTGGCCATGTGCCGCTCGCGCTACAATCTAATGGTCAGAAGCTGAGCAAACAAAATCACGCCAAGGCTATCGACTCAGCACAAGCGAGCAGGAATCTGTGGCATGGGCTAGGCTTTTTAGGGCAGAATCCCCCTGTTGATTTGGCGCGCGCCTCTACCAGCGAACTACTCAGCTGGGCACAAACCCACTGGCGACGCCATGTGATTACCGGCCTTGGCCATCTGTACCAAGAAGAATAACAACACCAATTGACCACCGGCCAACCACAGCGCTACAAGCCATCACTATGCACCCGCTCGCAGGTCAGCGCTAACAGGAAACAGACTTATGAACAATCAACGCCTGGTTATCTTGCTCCTGCTGGTGGCCTACATATTTTCACCCAGCTTGTTCAATTGGATTCTCGACCCCCAAGGCGCCTGGTATCGGCCCTATATTGTGTGGGTTGGGGTGATAGTGGTGGCTTTTATTATGCAGACCCGACGCAAGAACTATCACGATTTTGATTAACACCGGCAGCGCGATCTAACCGAATTGAAACCAACTACCTATAAGAACATCACCCAATGACATTTGATCTCAGCCAAGTGGCGCTAATCGGTCTCTGCTATTTATTGTTGCTATTTGGCATTGCCTATATCACCGAGCGCGGTTGGATTCCCTAAGCAGTCACCTCCCACCCCATCACTTATATTTTGTCGCTGGGTATTTTTGCCAGCGCCTGGGCGTTTTACGGGGTAATCGATCTCGCCTTTCAATACGGTTACGGTGCATTGGCTTATTACATCGGCACCGGTGCATTATTTTTGTTTGCCCCCGTGGCGCTGGCGCCCTTGGCAGAACTGGCCCGCCGCCATCAAGTGCACTCGCTCGCTGACCTGCTGGTTTTTCGCTACCACAGCCACAGCGTTGGGGCACTAACCACCCTTTGTATGCTGTGCGGTATTTTGCCGCTGATGGCACTGCAAATTCAGGCGATTGCCGACACCATGCACATCCTCACTGTAAGCGGTAACCCCGCGCTGCCGCTGCAAGGTACAGGGCTAACCTTCAAGGATTTAATGGCGCTGTGCTACTGCGCCATTTTGGCCTTTTTTACCATTTCTTTCGGCGCCAATCGCGACCAACACCGCGGCCTGATTACCGCCATGGCCTTTGAGTCACTGATCAAAGTGTGTGCCCTCTGCGCCATCGGCCTGGTGGCCGTATTTGGTGTATTTGACGGGTTGGAAGGATTGGATCAATGGCTGTTGGATCACCCGGAAAATCTCGCACTGCTGCACAGCCCCATTCATACCGACTCGGCCCACACCTTGCTGCTGGTCTTTGTTGCCACCGCCGTTACCATGCCCCATATCTTCCATTTGGGATTGGCAGAAAACCCGCTGATGCGCAATTCGCATACCGTGACCTGGGCCTTCTCGTTATTCCTGCTGTTGATGGCACTACCCATCTTCCCGATTCTCTGGGCAGGCACTGAACTCTCGGTACCATTACCGCCGCAGTACTACACCCTGGGTATTCCTATTTTGTTCAACTCGCCGGGGCTGACCTTACTCGCCTTTATTGGTGGCTTGTCGGCGGCAACCGGGGCGATGGTGGTGATTTCGCTGGCGCTCTCAACCATGGTGATGAACCACTGGCTTCTTCCCAGCCTGAAATTACGCACCCGTACCGACCTCTACAGCCAGCTCATCTGGCTGCGGCGGATTTTGATCGCCACGATATTCCTCGGTGCTTACCTGCTGTACTGGATTCTGGATAACCGCTTCAGTCTCGCCCATCTGGCCATGACTGCGTTTATCGAAACCTTGCAATTCCTGCCCGCCACCTTTGCGATTGTATTTTGGAGCAAGGGGAACCGACGTGGGGTGATAGCCGGTTTGGCTGTCGGCACCAGCGTGTGGGCTATAGGCCTGCTGTTACCCATGTTGACCGGCTTGGAGTTTGTCCCGCTTCCCTTTAATGACTGGACGATTCCAGTGGGGATTGAGTACTGGAGCCAAGTCACCCTGATTTCGATCAGTTTGAATACGCTCTGTTTTGTATTGATATCCCTGGCAACCACCCAGACGGAAGACGAACAATACAGCGCCGATGTCTGTGCTGCTGATGAACTGAGCCACCCGGTGCGCCAGGCGCTGGATGTACATTCCGCTGCCGAATTCAAACATCGCCTTGCCAAACCGTTAGGCAAAGTTACCGCCAGTCGCGAGGTCGATATCGCCCTCAAAGAACTGAGTTTGGGTATCGACGAACGCCGCCCCTACGCCCTGCGCCGCCTGCGCGACCAGATCGAGGGCAACCTGTCGAGCCTGATGGGGATTCACGTCGCCAGCGAGATTATGGACAAGTACATCCCCCATGTAGTGGCCGAAACCCACAACACCGTGGACATTAACCTGATTGAAAGCCGCCTCTCTGAATACCGCGAACACCTCACCGGTATGGCAGCGGAACTCAATACCTTGCGTCTCTATCACCGCAAAACCCTGGAAGAATTGCCGATGGCGGTCTGCTCACTCGGGCGCGACATGGAAGTGCTGATGTGGAACCGCGCCATGGCGGAATTGACGGGCATCCCCAGCGGCGATGTGACCGGTTCCTATCTGGAGGATATTCCCGAACCCTGGTGCAGCCTATTAATCGACTTCAGCCAAAGCAACGAACCACATTTTTATCGCCGCGAGATAGAGCTGGATAATCGCCCACACTGGATCAGCCTGCACAAAGCCAATATTGAAGGCACCATTACGGCGGGCGTGTACGACCAGGTAATGCTGCTGGAAGATGTGACCGAGACCCAATTATTGGAGCAAGAGCTGGTGCATTCGGAGCGGCTCGCGTCGGTTGGTCGTCTCGCGGCGGGTGTCGCCCATGAAATTGGCAACCCAATCACTGGTATCGCCTGCCTCGCGCAAAATTTGAAATATGACTCGACCGACCCTGCGGAAGTGTTGGAAACCGCGGAGCAGATCCTTAGCCAGACCGACCGCGTCGGCCGTATTGTGCAATCGCTGGTGAGCTTCTCCCACGCCGGTCACGCCAGCAAGACCGAATTTGAAGCCGTCTCCCTGCGCGACTGCGCCAATGAAGCCATCCACCTGCTCTCGCTGCAAAAGGATAAAAACCAGGTACTGTTCTGCAATGACATCCCCAAAACCGCCATTATTGCCGGCGATGCACAGCGGATGATTCAGGTTTTTATAAACCTTTTATCTAACGCACGGGATGCCAGCCCGGAGCAAGGGCGTGTTATGCTTGAAAGTAACGAAGATGAGGATTCGGTAACAGTTTTTGTTACCGATGAGGGGCATGGTATTCCGCCCGAACTGATTGAGCGCATTCTCGAACCCTTCTTCACCACCAAAGAACCCGGTGAAGGTACAGGGCTTGGATTAGCCATGGTCTACAGCATTATTGAAGACCATAGCGGCCATATGGACATCATCAGCCCCGCCGATACCGTTCACAATCGCGGCGCCCGTTTTGAGATTACACTGCCGCGCCATCTGGATTCATTCATGGATGCCTGACCTGGAAAGTGAACAAAACCAGCGACTTGCAAGACTATTTTGCAAGCTATTGACCAGTAACACTTAACGCAAGACCCGGATAGCTATGAGTAAGATTCTGATTGTTGAAGACGAAACCATCATCCGTACCGCGCTGCGCAAACTGCTTGAGCGCAACCAGTACGAGGTCAGCGAAGCGCCGTCAGTCAAAGAGGCCACGTCCAAATTCCAACTCAAGGATTTCGATCTAATAGTCAGCGACCTGCGCCTGCCAGGTGCACCGGGCACCGACCTGATAAAATTGGCAGGTGATACTCCCGTACTCATCATGACCAGCTATGCCAGCTTGCGCTCAGCAGTAGACTCCATGCGCATGGGCGCAGTGGACTATATCGCCAAACCCTTCGACCACGACGAGATGGTTAATGCCGTTAAACGCGTAATCGGCAAAGCCAAAGCGGCAAATAAGGCCGCCAACAGCACCCAAACTGCAAGTACTACCATTGCCGGCATGATTGGCACCAGCGATGTGATGCAGGACCTGTACAACCGCATCCATAAAATCGCCCCCACCAACGCCACTGTATTGATCCATGGCGAAACCGGCACAGGCAAAGAGCTTGTTGCCCGCGCGCTGCACGAAGAGAGCAACCGCAACAATCATCTGATGATCTCAGTCAACTGCGCCGCCATTCCCGACACCCTGATTGAATCCGAACTCTTTGGTTATGAAAAAGGCGCCTTTACCGGTGCTGCGACCAACCGTGAAGGCCTGGTTGCGGCAGCTGATGGCGGCACCCTGTTCCTTGATGAGATTGGCGAACTACCATTGGAAGCCCAAGCGCGCCTGTTACGCGTACTGCAAGAAGGGGAAGTGCGCCCACTGGGCTCGGTGGAATCGCGCAAGGTAGATGTGCGCTTAGTAGCAGCAACGCACCGCGACTTGCGCAAACTGGCGCGCGAAGGCAAATTCCGCGAAGACCTCTACTTCCGGATCAACGTGATGCAACTGGAATTACCGCCTCTGCGTGAGCGCGGCCGCGACATTATCAGCATCGCCGAATCCCTGCTGCAGCGTTACTGTGCGCAGTTTGGCAAGCCACAACTGAAATTATCGTCTGCCGCAATGGACGCCATCATGAGCTACAACTGGCCGGGCAACGTGCGCGAGCTGGAAAACGCCATGCAGCGCGCCGTGATTCTCTGCGAAGACAGTACTGAGATAGGCGATCACCTGCTTTCCATCGACATGGACGCCCAAGACCTGAATGACAACACGGGCAGCTCCATTTTTGAGCCAGCACGTTTGGCTAGCCGCAGTAACGGCAGCAGTGCTACTGAAGACTTATCCCTGGAGGACTACTTCCAGCGGTTTGTACTGGAACATCAGGACACCATGAGCGAGACCGAGCTGGCACGCAAACTGGGTGTGAGCCGTAAGTGCCTGTGGGAGCGCCGCCAGCGCCTTGGCATTCCCCGCACCAAAGCCGGCGCGAGCGCCAGCAGCGGCAAATAACCGCCAGAGACAAAAAATCCCCGCCAGCCAAACCGCTCGCGGGGATTTTTCATTTTAGTGACACAATTTTTTGATTTTGACGCCAATAAAGTTGAATAAGGCGCCAATTCGTTACCCCCAGTCACGTGGGTGTTACCGCAAAAATACTGTTACCCACCCCATATCCGGTAACAATCGCACACCGATTATGTAACCGTCCGAAATAACCAAAAGACATATGGCGCACCACGAAAAAGTTAACCATATGATTACATTGAACTTTTCAATTCTGGCACAACAACTGCTTTTAGAGCGCCATAACAAAAACAAACAATAAGAATTAAATGTGAAAATCTAATAACAACAACAAATAATAAAAAACAGAAAGAAACGCAAAATAAGAACAATAGATAATAAAAAACTGAACATTACAAATAACAACAAGAAACAATAAGAAATGGAAAAAAGAACATAACAACAACAAACAATAACAACAGAAATAACATAATAATAACGAAAACAATAACTTAGACGTAGATTGGCCACGCTAGAAAACAAGAGCAATAAGACACTAAAATAAAGCGGATACAAACCAGGCACTGGATGGGATAGCACGCGAGATTGGATATGGGCACGGAAGCACCCCATTGAATGCCATTAGCACCTCGGTGCTCCCTCCAACGGGAAAGCGAAAGCTTTCCCGTTTTGCTTTTTGGGTTGTCCATTTTGGCTTTTGGCGATAACAGAATCACCTTGGCAGTGGCGGTCAAGGTCGTAAAAAACCTCACTCATCTGCTAAACTCGCGACTCTTGTGCAACTGACTGCCTAACCCCCCAGCGAGACACCATGCTCAAACGCTTGCTAAACCTCTTCACCTCCGGCACCAAGGATTCCGCCAAGGCATCCATTTCGCGCAATAGCGATGGCGCCGCAATAATTCCCCGCGACCAACATACGATCTCGCGCAAGAACATTAGTTCTGCCGCCATCAAAATTATCAAACAATTGGAAGATGCCGGTTTTGCTGCCTATCTGGTGGGCGGCGGTGTACGCGACTTGTTGCTGGGCGGTCACCCGAAAGATTTTGACGTGGCCACTAACGCCACCCCGGATGAAGTCAAACGTATTTTCCGCAGCGCGCGCATTGTTGGTCGCCGCTTCCAGATTGTGCATGTGCGTATGGGGCGCGAAGTCATCGAGGTAACTACCTTTCGCGGCCATCACGACGACAGCTCCCAACATGCCGCCCGCAGCGAAGATGGCATGCTGCTGCGCGATAATGTGTACGGCACACTCGAAACCGATGCAATGCGCCGCGACTTTACGGTCAACGCCCTCTATTACACCTTGAAAGATTTCTCGGTTATCGATTACTGCGATGGTATGAGCGATCTCAAAACCCGCACCCTGCGCATGATTGGTGACCCGGCCACCCGCTACAAAGAAGACCCGGTGCGCATACTGCGCGCGCTGCGTTTTGCCGCCAAACTCGGTTTTACGTTGGAGCCCAATACCGCCAAACCCATCCGCGAGCTGGGCGGCTTATTACTCAATGTGTCCGATGCACGCCTGTTTGAGGAGGTACTCAAACTATTCCTCAATGGCTCGGCCACAGCCACTTTTGCACTGATGCGCGATTATGATTTGCTGGTCCACCTGCTCCCAGGTACCGACAAGGCACTCAAGGCTGGCGATGAAGTTGGCGCCAACCTGATTGAACAGTGCATGATTAATACTGACAAACGTGTCCGCAGCGGCAAAACCGTCACTCCCGCGTTTATTTATGCCGCGTTACTCTGGCCCGCACTGCAACAACAGTTCAAGGTATTGAGCAGTCAGATGCCACATACCCAGGCATGGTCACAAGCGGCCCAAAATACGGTGAACCTGCAATTGACCCGCACCGCTATCCCCAAACGCTTTCTGATTCCGATGCGTGAAATTTGGGATTTGCAACAACGCCTGCCCAGCCGTCTGGGAATGCGCGCCCTGCGCACACTGGATCATCCGCGCTTTCGCGCGGCTTACGACTTCCTGTTAATGCGCGAAGCCGCTGGTGAAGCGCTGGATGGCTTGGGGGTATGGTGGACCAATTACCAAACCGCTAACGACGAAGAACGCGAAGAGATGGTGAAAAACCTGGCCAAACAAAGCCCAAAAAGTGCGAGCAAACCGCGCCGTCGCCGCCCACGCAAACCGGCCGCCGCCCCCGGCGGGAACGAATAAACCATGACGCTGGCCTATATTGGTCTGGGCAGCAATCTGGAGGATCCACTGGCGCAGGTAACACGCGCCTTTGATGACCTATCAGCACTGCCGGATACACAGCTGCTTGAACGCTCTGCGATCTACAGCAGCAAGCCGGTCGGCCCCGCGCAACCCGACTTTATTAATGCCGTTGCGCTGCTGGATACCCAATTGGCGCCACTCGCCCTACTGGACGCGCTGCAAGCCATTGAGCAGGCGCACCAGCGGGTGCGCATTGAGCACTGGGGGCCGCGCACCCTGGATTTGGATCTGCTGCTCTATGGCGATCTAGTTATCGCCCATGAGCGCTTGACGGTGCCTCACCCCTACCTTACCCAGCGCAGTTTTGTGCTCTACCCGCTGGCAGATATCACCCCTGAATTACACCTGCCGGATGGCAGCCAATTGAGCAACTGGTTACACCAGTGTGCCCCTGATGGCCTGACTAAATTGCCATCCAACCCTGAGTGTTGATTGCTGCAAGGAGTTATCGTGGACGCTGTATTTGAAGAACTCGGTCTGGATTTAACCAACACCCAACTGCCGCGCTATATCGCGGTAGAGGGTTGCATTGGGGTGGGCAAAACCACACTGGCACGCAATATTGCGCAACTCTTTAATTACGACACCCTCCTCGAACAACCGGAAGAGAATCCGTTTCTGGAGCGTTTTTATCGCGCCCCCAAATCCACCGCCCTGCCCACCCAATTATTCTTTTTATTCCAGCGCGCCAATCAGCTGCAGGCGCTGCGTCAGGACGATATTTTTGAGCCGGTGCGCGTGGCTGATTTTTTAATTGAGAAAGACCAGTTGTTTGCGCGCACCACACTCGATGACGACGAATTAAATATCTATCGCCAGGTCTACGACAAGCTGGTTATTAATGCCCCGCGCCCGGATCTGGTGATTTATTTGCAGGCACCACCCGATGTATTGCTGGAGCGCATTCGCCAGCGCGGTATCAGCGCCGAGCAACATATCAGCGCCGATTATTTAAAAGCACTCAGTGATGCCTACACCGAATTTTTTCATTTTTACGACGGCGCACCACTGCTGATTGTGAACGCCAAGGATTTAAACCTGGCGCAAAATCGCGATCACTTTAAACAGCTGGTGCAATATATCCTGACCATTAAAAGTGGTCGCCACTACTACAATCCGGTGCCCGCACTGTAATTTAGCCGCGGCTCACACTTTATTTGGGGAGCAGACTATGCCCTACGCAACGATCAATAGCGGCACCTCCACGGCCAATACCGCACTGGTAAAAAACATCACCACCAACTCCTTGTACAAACTCAAAGCCAGCGGTGAAAAGTTTGTGGTGATCTCACTTTACGACGCGCATATGGCCGCGATGGCTCAGCGCTGCGGCGTGGAAGTAGTCTTGGTGGGCGACTCCCTGGGCATGACGGTGCTGGGGTACGACAGCACCATTCCAGTCACTATGGAGCAGATGATTTATCACGTGGAAGCGGTGGCGCGCGGCAACAAAAAGTCGCTCATTATTGGCGACCTGCCGTTTATGACCTACGCCACGCCGGACGATGCCATGCGCAACTGTATGCGCATCATGCAAGCGGGCGCGCAGATGGTAAAACTCGAGGGCGGCGCCTGGCTGGCCGATACCGTGCGCATGCTCGCCGAACGCGGCGTGCCGGTGTGCGCGCACCTGGGGTTAACCCCGCAATCCGTCAATAAATTTGGCGGTTTCCGGGTACAAGGGCGGGATGCCGCAAGCGCTGAAAAAATTCTCGCCGACGCTAAATTACTCGCCGAAGCCGGCGCCGATTTGCTGGTGTTAGAGTGCGTACCCGCCGCTCTGGCCGCGCGCATTACCCGCGAGATCGCCATCCCGGTGGTCGGCATAGGCGCCGGGCGCGATACCGATGCGCAAGTATTGGTGATTAACGATATTCTCGGCCTCACCGAGCAGCCGCCCAAATTTTCCAAAAACTTTTTGCTGGAAGCCCAGGATATTCCCGGCGCCATGCAAAAATACGTGGCCGATGTAAAGTCAGGTTTATTCCCTGGCGATGACAACATCTTCCTCTAAACTAGGTTTTCACAACATGGCCGCCAGCATAGGGCGACCAGTATCCCCCACCATTCGGCATGGTTTCGGTCAATACCTTGGTAACTGCAACGATTACAAAAAAGCAGTTAACGAATCACCCACTCATCGCGCACAGACGCATGGGGATTATCAACTAAGGTATTTAATATGCATTTATCGCTAAAACTCGCTCTGGCATTGGTCGCCCTTTGCCAGCTACCCCTCGCGCTCGCCGCCGCACCGGCAAACAGCGCTGCACCAGCCCAAGCCGCAGTAGATGCGCAGTGGCAAACCTACATGGCGCGCTCCGACGAGCTGCGCAAACTGGACAATGATTTTATCCGCACCGAGATAAAACGCCTCGGTTTAAAAAAGCCTCTGCAACCTGCTTACACCAAAGAATTTGGCTTTGAACCCAACCAGCCCGCACCCTGGTTTAAAAGTGCCGAGGGCAAGGCGACAATGGCCGCCATACTCTCGCTGCAAACGCCCTCAGGGGGCTGGTCCAAACGCACCGACATGACTAAAGCACGCCAACCAGGCATGGCCTTTGGCAGCGAAAAAGGCTACATCCCCACCTTTGATAATGGCGCCACCAGCACTCAAATGACGCTGCTGGCCAAAGCCTATAGCGCTACCGGTGACAAAGCCTATCAGGATGCATTTGCGCGCGGCCTGCAGCTGATCCTTGACGCCCAGTACCCCAATGGCGGCTGGCCACAAAACTATCCGCTGGTGGGCGATTACCACAACTACATCACCTATAACGATTCGCTGATGGTGAACCTGATGTTCCTGTTGCGCGATATTGCCAAGGGTGAAGGCGATTACGCCTTTGTCTCCCCGGCGCAGCGCCAGCTGGCACAACAAAGTCTGGATAAAGCCATCCAGTGCGCGCTGAATACCCAGGTATTAGTCAACGGCAAAGCCACCGTGTGGGGTGCACAACACGATCCACTCACACTGATGCCCGCCAAAGCGCGCGCCTATGAAATGGCCTCGCTCACCAGCGCGGAAAGTGTATGGATGGTGGAGTTCTTTATGGGATTGGAAAACCCCAGTGCGGAAGTTATTGAATCGGTTCATGCGGCAGCGGACTGGTATGACGCTACCAAAATTACCGGCAAGGTATGGGTACGCGGCGATGCAGACCTGAAAGACGACCCTAATGCCCCACCCATGTGGTCGCGGTTTTACGAGTTGGGCAGCAACAAGCCCATTTTTGGCGACCGCGATGGCGCAATCCACTACGAGGTAGGTAAAGTATCCAAAGAGCGCCGTGAAGGTTATGCCTGGTATGCCACATCGCCCAACAAAATCCTGAAACATTATGCGAAGTGGGCAAAGAAATACCCACGCGCGCAATAGCTTGTTACTGACGGAAATCAGTGGAAATAATAAGGCGCCCCGGTGGCGCCTTATTAATTTGCTGATAGTCGCTGCGAGCAGACTTACTGGCTGTCACTCGACCACACTTTCATTGTTTGTACCGCCAACAACTTGCATTCATCCTCCACTGCTACATAGGTGCGCATAAATTGATAGCGCGAGGTGCGGTGGGTTTTGCCGTCGTCATTCCATTTATCCACACTGCTTAAGCCCTGCAGCACGACAGTATTACCAAGGCGCTGGGCGGTGATGTCATGGGAACGGCGCTGCTTGGCCTGCTCGGTCGGCTGCTTCACCCGCGCGATTAATGCCGCCTTATCTTCTTTGAGGCTGGCAAGGTTATGTACCCAATAAAATTCGGCAGCTAACAGGGTCTGCAAAAAATCCGCATCGCCACGTTGCAGTGCCGTTTCATAGCGCGCATCCAGGGCCACTAGTGCCTCAGTCTTCAAACAGTCTTGGGCGGCGGCCTGATTTCCCCACAGCCAGGCAACCAGCGCTGCCATCAATAATCGTTTTTTCATGAACAGATTCCACAAGTAAAAGGCAAAAATAACACATAAAAAAAAGCCGACACCATAAGATGCCGGCCAAGACCATACTAGATAACAAATAAAGGGGAATCCAAACCGGGCCTTTAAAACCCGCCCAAAAGCACTACCCATTCCTACATCAATGAGGCAACCAAAAAACCTTGCGCTCACAGGAACTATTTGCTTCCGGTTATTCAAGTATTGTTCGCTTTTTGTTCATTGCCAGTTTTTGTCTGATAATGTTTAAATTATTTTGCAATAACCAAAACTGACTCATACGAAATGGCTATAACTTCAAACCACGGCTGCAGCCGTTTACAGCAGCCCGCTATTGCGTCCCATCAATACCAGTGTTTGATTAATCAAATTTTCAAGGCGCACGGCTGTGGTTGAACGCAGGGCAAAGTCATCCACCAATTTACGCAGGCGACTGAGTTTAGGCCGCGCGGCGCGAAATTCTTCAGTGACCGACTCATACTCCAAGTGATGATCCTGCACACTCAATTTATTCAACTCCGATAACTCGGCATGCAAAGCACTAATCAAATCATAAAAAAAATCTTTGCGATCCAAACTATTGGCTTCCCAATAAGCTTGATCCAAGCCATTGAGCAACTCCTCAAGTGTCTGGATTGCATTTGAAATACTGTTGCTGGACATAAATCACCTATTACCCGTCTATAGTTTCGTTTGAGTATAGAAGACTTTAGCGACGCTGCGCGCAGCTCTGCTAGACTGCGCGCCTCGCCCAAGGACCCGCTATGTCACTCGAACAACTCTGGTTATTCACCAGCATCACCCTGATTGTTTCCGCCAGCCCCGGCCCGGTCATGCTCGCCTGCATGATCGATGCAGGTCGTTATGGTTTTACCAAATCCCTCTACACCATGGCAGGCGCCACCCTGGGCAATTTGGTATTGGTGGTGTTGTCAGCGCTGGGATTAGGTTTTGTCGCTGAACAAGCCGAGTGGATTTTCCATGGTATTAAATGGATTGGTGCGGCCTATTTAGTGTATTTAGGTATTGAACTGATGCGTGCCGCGCCGCTGGATACCAGCCTCGCCGCTCACACCATTCGCAGCCAACAATTATTTAGCCGGGCATTTATCGTTGCGGTCACCAACCCTAAAGGGCTCATTTATTTCGGCGCACTTTTTCCGCAATTTATCGACATCAACCACAGTTTGCCGCCGCAGTTTGCACTGCTCACCACTATTTTTGTGTTGATGGATTTTATTTGGATGAGCATCTACGCCCTGGGCGGGCGCAGCATTATGCACTGGCTGGGAACACCGAAGCACCAACGCTGGTTCAATTGGATTTCCGGTGGTTTATTAATTATTGCCGGTATCGCACTCGCATTCAGTAAATTGTAATTGATTAAAAAAAATATCGAAAAAGATCAAAAAAATCAGACCCAAAAATATCAAGGCTGCAAAAATATCTTTGATGCTGTCGGTTTTGCATAGAGTGCAGCACCCACCGTTAAATTCAAACTGCGCTCCTGCGCGCGCGGTAACTCCACGTGCAGCACGTCATTATTTAACTGATGCAATAACTCAATCCGCAATACCGACCCTGCCGTGCTCACATGTGCAACGCGCGCGGGAATTGCACCTTCACTATTGCTCTCACTCAATTCAATATCGTGCGGGCGCACATAGGCAACGGCGGATTGACCTTGCACATGATGGTGTTCCGGCGCGGGCAATTTGTAATCGCCAATAAGCGCCCAGCCATCATCCACACGGCTGTGAAATAAATTCACCTGGCCGATAAAGTCATACACAAATGGACTGGCGGGGTTGTTGTAAATATCATCCGGTGAACCGATTTGTTCGATATTGCCTTTGTTTAACACCACGATTTTATCGGCCACTTCCATCGCCTCTTCCTGATCGTGGGTTACGAAGATTGACGTGATGTGTAGTTCGTCGTGCAAGCGCCGCAACCAGCGGCGTAAATCCTTGCGCACTTTGGCATCGAGTGCACCGAAGGGTTCGTCGAGTAATAATACTTTGGGTTTAACCGCCAGCGCGCGCGCCAATGCGATGCGCTGCCGCTGTCCGCCGGATAATTGATGTGGGTAGCGATCCGCCAACCAATCCAATTGCACCAGCTCCAGTAATTCATGCACACGTTTTTTGATAAATTCTTTTGAAGGTCGGGTTTCTTTGGGGCGCACGGTTAAACCAAAAGCGACGTTATCGAAGACAGTCATGTGCCGGAACAGTGCGTAGTGTTGAAACACAAAACCGACATTGCGTTCGCGCACATGCACATTAGTAGCGTCTTCCCCATGAAAATGCACACTGCCTGCATCGGGGTTTTCCAACCCGGCGATAATGCGCAGCAGGGTGGTTTTTCCGCAGCCGGAGGGGCCAAGCAGTGCAACCAATTCGCCGGAGGGAAAATCCAGTGAGACGTTATTCAGGGCAGTAAAATTGCCAAAGGTTTTATGCAGGTTTTTAACTTCGATACTCATAGGTTTTCTCGATAAATATTTTTCGGGAATTCTGGAAAAATCTCTCTGTGTGAAGCGCGATAAGCTATGGCAGACCATCGGAGGCAGGATGCCGACGCTGAGCGTACAGGGACGTATTCACAGCGTGTCTGACATGGCTTATCGGGATTCGCACCTGCGACTGGTTTTCTGCACGAGTGAGCGCCTACTGCGCATTCGCCGCGCGCACCGCCAATTCATGTTCACGCGCTGCTTTCCACTCCAACAAACTTTTTAATACCAGCGTCACCAATGCCAATAGGGCAAGTAGCGAGGCAACTGCAAATGCGGCTGCAAACTGGTATTCGTTGTACAGAATTTCAATGTGCAGTGGCAGAGTGTTGGTTTGCTCGCGGATTTTTCCCGAGACCACACTCACCGCACCAAACTCACCCATGGCGCGTGCATTACACAAAATCATGCCGTACAAGAGCGCCCACTTCACCGAGGGCAAGGTCACGCGCCAAAACATTTTCCAACCGCTGGCACCCAGGGTAATTGCCGCTTCCTCTTGCTCTTTGCCCTGCTCTTGCATCAACGGAATTAATTCCCGTGCGATAAACGGAAAAGTCACAAACACTGTCGCAAGCACTATGCCGGGAATGGCAAACATAATTTGATAATCGTTCTCGCCCAGCCAGTCGCCAAAAAATCCCTGCCGACCAAATAACAACATGTAAATCAAACCCGCAATTACCGGCGATACCGCAAAAGGTAAATCGATTAGCGTGATCACAAATTGTTTGCCGCGAAACTCAAATTTAGCGATAGCCCAGGCGGCGGCCAAACCAAAAATTAAATTACAGGGCACCGCAATTGCTGCGGCGATTAACGTGAGTTTTATGGCATGAGCCGCTGCAGGCTCAGTAATGGATGCCCAATAAACACCTGCACCTTTAGCAAAGGCTTCGCTAAAAACGACAAATAAAGGTAAAAATAAAAACAGCGTTAAAAACGTAAGCGCAACAGCAATTAATACCACCCGCACCCAGGGTGCTTCGCTGGTGGCAGAATTGCGCGTCGCAGTCTTTTGCGCGCCGAACGATGAAATAGCACCGGCCATGATTAACCTCCTGTGCGCTTATGGCTCCAATGCTGGAGCAGGTTAATGAGCAGTAACAACACGAAGGAAAAAATCAACATGACGGTGCCGAGTGCAGCCGCACCGGCGTAATCAAACTCTTCCAATTTGGTCATAATCAGTAACGGGGTGATTTCCGTTTTGTAAGGCATATTGCCGCTAATAAAAACCACTGAGCCATATTCACCAATGGCGCGCGCAAACGCCAAGGCAAAACCGGTTAATAGTGAAGGCAAGAGTGCGGGCAATAAAATTCGCTTAAAGGTTTGCCAACGCGATGCGCCTAAACTCGCCGCTGCCTCTTCAATTTCCGCTTCCAAATCAGCGAGCACCGGCTGCACAGTGCGCACCACAAACGGCAAACCGATAAAGGTTAATGCCACGGTGACACCAATCCAAGTGTAGGCAATTTTAATATCCACCAACCAAAACCACTGCCCTACCCAACCCTTGGTGGTGTAAAGCGCGGTGAGTGCAATACCGGCCACCGCAGTGGGCAAGGCAAAGGGTAAATCCACCAAAGCATCCACCACGCGCTTGCCAAAAAATTGGTAGCGCACTAATACCCAGGCGACGATAAAACCGAACAATAAATTCAAACTGGCAGCCACAAACGCTGCACCAAAAGTGAGCTTATAACTGGCTAGCGCGCGTGCATTGCTCACCACCGCCCAGAGTTCAGGCCAGCTGAGTTCCAATGATTTGATCACGAGACCCGCGAGTGGGATAAATACAATTAAACTGGCATAAAGTGCAGCAAGGCCAAGGGATAAACCAAAACCGGGTAATACACTTTTTTTAACCCAGGGGTTTTTGGGGAAAACGACTGGCGTCGTTGCCAGTGTTGATGCGGAAGTTTCACTCATCGATAAATCTCTTTTTGTACCTGTGGTCAGGAAACAGATTATTTAATCCCTCCCCAGCCTTCCCTTTTTCAAAAGGGAGGGCTGGAGGGGATTGGTTTTATTGATAAATCTGATCGAAAATTCCGCCATCGCCAAAATGAAATGGCTGTGCTTTTACCCAACCGCCAAAATCGTCGATGGTGACTAAATCCAGTTTTGGAAATGTATTCGCATAAACTTCGGCAACTTGCGGGTCGCGTGGGCGGTAATAATGTTTGGCCGCTAGGTTTTGGCCTTCTTTGGTGTAAAGGTATTCCAAGTAAGCTTTGGCAACCTCGGCATTGCCTTTGGCGGCTGCATTTTTATCGACCACCGCCACCGATGGTTCAGCCAAAATGGAAATGCTCGGCACCACAATTTCTACTTCGTCTTCACCCAATTCGTTGATTGCCAAAAACGCTTCGTTTTCCCAAGTCAGCAACACATCGCCAATACCGCGTTGCACAAAGGTGGTTGTTGAGCCGCGTGCGCCGGTATCTAATACGGGAACGTTTTGAAACAATTGACGAACAAATTCCTGCGCACCAGCGTCGTCTTTACCCTGTTTTTTTGCAAAGGCCCAAGCGGCTAAATAATTCCAGCGCGCACCGCCTGAGGTTTTAGGGTTTGGCGTAATAACTTCTACGCCCTTCTTCACCAGATCGTCCCAATCCTTAATATTTTTTGGGTTGCCTTTGCGTACCAAAAATACAATCGTAGAGGTATAAGGCGCGCTGTTGTTGGGCAATTTCGTTACCCAATCCTCTGGCAATAAACCGCCAATTTTGGCGATAGGATCGATATCACCCGCGAGTGCCAGTGTCACCACATCGGCACGCAAGCCATCGATTACCGCGCGCGATTGCGCACCGGAACCGCCGTGGGATTGATCCACTTTGACGTTATCACCGGTTTTTTCTTTCCAGTGTTTGGCAAAGGCCGCATTGAATTCGCGATAGAGTTCGCGCGTAGGATCGTAGGAGACATTCAGCAGCGTAATGTCTTTGGCAAAAACGCTGACGCTAATTAAGCTGGCCACCAATACAGCGGCCGATTGTGCAAATAATTTCATAATTTTTTTCTCGCTAAGAAATAAGGTGGCGTCATACCTGCGAACGCAGGTATGCATCGTTTTTAAATCCAAAATTTTTAAAAACGGAAATCCAGACCCAGTGCAAAGGTGCTATCCGTGGTCGCCTTGGTGCTGATTTGGGCATCACCTTCCGCTTCCAAACTTGCGTAATAACCAAACACACGCGTTGCCGAATTGAAGTTGTAATCCACACCGACGGCTAACGCATCGGCGTCGACATCGCTGTAGCTATCATTGGTGGGAGTGCTGGTGGAGTGGCCGTATTGCACCCGTGCGCTCCAGGGGCCGGCAATTTTCCACAGCGCGTTGAGTACATAACCATCTTGTTCCTTGTAGGCATTGCCTGTAGCGCCGTCCCATTCTGAGAGCGGATTCAACCCATTTTGTGCACCGAGATTGGTGCCATTGGTGCCGACAAACGTAGAGAAACCACCGAGTGAATCAACGTCTTCATGACGCTCTGCGGTTTGGTAAATCGCCGCGAGTTTTACCGGGCCCAGTGATACTTCACCCAATGCGCGGAACACATCGCTGGTCACTACATTGCGATCAAACGCGGCGCCGACAAACCATTTGGATTTGCCGTAAACCACCGACACCGATTGCCCCGAGGCAAAACCATTATCGTCCTGCGCATTGGTTGGGCTCACTTCCACACCGGTTTCTTCCGCTTGAATCGCGGCGATGTTCACTTCCAAACCACCCAGCAAAATGGGCGAGGCGTATTGGATAACATTGTCGGGGCGATTTTCACCGACGAGGTAAGAACCTATATCGGCCAGGGGTGCGTCATTAAAACGATCGATGTCGCTACGCAGTACGCTATTGGTTTGCAGGGTTTTTAGCGGGGTGTCATTTTTACCGGCGAGCAGCGAACCCCAATCGCCACGGATACCGGCAAAAATATTGCGCTGGGTTAATTCGCGGCCATTGCTGTTGGTGCCGTTATCCACATCAATACCGTATTCCACACGGTAAAAAACCTGCACCTCGGCATTTGCATCAAAGTCGCCCTGCACACCCAAGCGCGAACCGGTGCTTTCCAACACAAAGGTATCCAACTCTGTGGCAATACCGGTTGCGCCAATATGGCGGTAAGTTGTGGCGCCGGGTGCAGTGAGAGAAAAATCATTTTTTTCCAGATCATACTGGCCAGCGGTTAAATACACCTTGCCGTAGAGCGTTGGAAAACCGGCAAATGTATTGGCCGATAATGCAATACCGACAGCGGTGGTCAATAGATTGCGTTGAAAGGCTTTTTTTGAAACAAGTGATCGAGCAACCGACCACGATTTTTGAAATGACATGCTAATCTCCAGATTTTACATATCACTTCCGGTGGTCCGGTCAGTGGAATTTTGTGTGTTTAATAATTAATAGAAACGCCAAATTTATTTAGTGTGGACACTTTTATCCCAGCGCTTTTTTTCACGTCGTTCGAGCTGCACTACCTGGCCATTGTGAATTTGAATTTCCAATGAGCCGTATTGAATTTGTGCCAGTTGATCTTTTATTTCTTCCAGCACATCGTCCGCGATAGTGACAGGCTCAGCATGATGGTTTGCCATAACAGAGCCTCATAATAAAAAACCGGACGACTTATAAAACCCTAAGTGCCCAGCGACGGCGCCATAGTATTCAGATGTTTTTAAAATCAAAAATACCGTTTTTCTATTAGCTTATAACTGTTCACCACTGCAATTTTTAAGCATAAGCACATAAAAATTGGTTCTTTTTAAAATGCTGCCGCTGCCACTAAGCTGCGCGCATCAATCAATGCTATTCGCAGCGGAGCCCCAAGGTGACTACAAATATCAGCCATACCTTCAGCGATACCACCAGCGCTACAAGGCAGCGCCCGGTACTGCACTTGCCGCATCAACTGGAAACTTTTCCGGTCATCATTGTGCCCGGCTTGCGCAATAGCGACGAACAACACTGGCAGAGTTTGTGGCAAGCACAATTGCCACACAGCAAACGTATCGCGCTGGATAATTGGGATACGCCGGATTTGGAAGCATGGAAAGCAGGCATTCGCGCTGAACTCAGCAAGCTCAACAAACCGGCGCTGATTATTGCCCACAGTTTTGGCACCTTGGCGAGCGCCAGTATTGCGGCGGAATTTCCGGACAAAATTGCGGCACTGTTTTTAGTGGCACCGGCAGACCCAGACAAATTTCATATTGCCCAACAATTACCACAGCACTCGCTCGCGGTGCCCACTAAAGTGATTGCCAGCAGCAATGACCCTTGGTTGACAGAAGCCAAGGCGGCCTATTGGGCATTACTCTGGGGCGCGGATTTTTTGCGGATTAAAAACGTCGGGCATATTAATAGCGACTCCGCATTAGGTGTGTGGCAACAGGGGATTCATGAATTACACGGTTTGCTGCGCAAAACGATAAAAGCACAGCATCAGGTATTATTCGCCGGCAAAAAAAATCGCGCCGCGTAATAAAACGGGCGCGATTTTTAGTTTTACTAACCGTTAATTAAATGATACCAAATGCCACCATCGCTTCGGCAACGCGGCGGAAACCAGCGATATTAGCACCGACCACATAGTTGCCGGCGTGCCCATATTCTTTGGCAGTTTCATAACAATCGCGATGGATATTGCACATGATTTTATGCAGACGCTCTTCGGTGTACTCAAAAGACCAGGTATCGCGACTGGCGTTTTGTTGCATCTCCAACGCCGAGGTTGCCACACCACCAGCATTGGCCGCTTTGCCCGGCGCATAGGAAACACTCGCCGTTTGCAGCACTTTAATCCCGCCAGGCGTCACCGGCATATTCGCGCCTTCACTCAACGCCATCAGGCCATTGGCTACCAACATGGTTGCCGAGGCTTCATTCAATTCATTTTGTGTCGCGCAGGGAAATGCCACTTGGCAGGGAATATCCCAAATATTGCCGTTCTCTATGTATTGCGCATCCTGATGGGATTTTACATATTCGCTCACGCGCAAGCGCTTCACTTCTTTCAACTGTTTTAGCAGCGCGAGGTCAATGCCTTTGCGATCATAAATCACCCCGTTTGAGTCAGAACAAGCAACAACCTTGGCACCCAACTGCTGTAATTTTTCAATCGCGTAAATGGCTACGTTACCCGAGCCAGAGACCACACAGGTTTTGCCTTCAATGGATTCACCACGGGTTTTCAACATTTCTTCCGCAAAAAATACCGCGCCGTAACCCGTTGCTTCACGACGCACCAGAGCGCCACCCCAGCTTGGGCTTTTACCCGTTAACACACCGGACTCGTAGCGATTGGTGATGCGTTTGTATTGGCCAAATAAATAGCCGATCTCGCGCCCACCCACCCCAATGTCACCGGCGGGTACATCCGTGAATTCACCAATATGGCGATAGAGTTCGGTCATAAAACTTTGGCAAAAGCGCATGACTTCGCCATCGGATCTGCCTTTGGGGTCAAAATCAGCACCGCCTTTGGCGCCGCCGATTGGCATGCCCGAGAGCGCATTTTTAAAGGTTTGTTCAAAACCTAAAAATTTAATCGTGCCCAACGAAACCGATGGGTGAAAACGCAAACCGCCTTTATAGGGGCCGAGTGCGCTATTAAAACCGACGCGAAAACCACGGTTAATTTGCACCTCGCCCTTGTCGTCCTGCCAGGGCACCCGGAAGATGATTTGACGCTCAGGCTCACAAATTCGCTCGATGATTTTATGCTGTGCATATTCAGGGTGTTTCACCAATACCGGGCCAAGGGTTTCAACCACCTCCTTTACCGCTTGATGAAACTCCAGTTCGCCCTGATTACGACGCACCACCTGCTGGAATATTTGCTCTAACCTTACGTTTACATCACTCATCGACATCGCCCTGACAGAAATAGTAGGTAACAATGCATTACACCAATGCACCACCGGCCTCAATTTCCCCCATCGACTGGCAGTAGTCAACCGCAAATGAACCAAAACGGTGCAAAACAGTGTTAAGCATAAAATCCGCTCTGATCAATACCGTTTTCAGGCGCGATAAAATCCACATTGGCAGCGCTTAGCTGGCGCGAAAAACGTCTATACTCTTTAGTATTCCCACTGCCCACCTGCTTCGCATCTGCCTCTGGGAGACGTCCCAATCTGCACGATTTGCCTACGAGCTGTTTATGCTGCGCCTGCCGTTTAATTGCCTTGCAGGGAGCCTTGCCCATGATGGAATCGCCCTACTGGCACTGCTGATGCTGCTGGCAATGCCTGTCCGCGCCACAGAAACGGTGGTCTACTCCTGGGCAGAATCACGTATTTTGGATGAACGCGGCCACTATCCGGTCGCGCTGCTCAAACTGGCGCTGGCTAAAGCGGGGGGCGATTACCAACCCAAAGCCGCAAGCCATGACATGGCGCAATCGCGCACCCTGCGCCATGTAGAACTGGGGCGCGAACTGGATATCACCTGGACACTCACCACCCCCGAACGCGAGCAGCGCTTGCTGCCCATTCGTATTCCTATTGATCGCGGCTTGTTAGGTTGGCGGCTCCTATTAATTAACCCCGAGCACCGCGACTTGTTTGCCTCTCTCAGCCTCGACGAACTAAAAAATTTGCGCAGTGGACAAGAGCAGGATTGGCCGGATTACCAGATTCTGCGCCACAACGGTTTTAAAATTACCCCCACCACCAACTATCAGGGCCTGTTTTATATGTTGAAGCGGGGGCGCATTGCCTATTTTCCCCGCGCCATTACCGAGGTGTTACCGGAGATAAAAACCCAAGCGCAAATTCCGCTGGCGATAGCACCGCGCTGGGTGCTTTACTACCCCGCACCGGTTTACTACTTTGTTAACAAACAGCGCCCCGAGCTGGCCGATGCCATTCAACGTGGTTTAATCATGGCGATGGAAGACGGCAGCATGCGCGCATTATTTCTGCAGCACTTTGGCGAGAGCATCAAACGCATGGAATTGGATAAACGCGAAATTGTCCGTTTGGAAAACCCACTGCTACCGGCGGAAACGCCGCTCGACAATCCCGCTTTGTGGTACGACACCACACGAGGTTTTTGAATGCCCTTAGCTGTTCCGCCGCATCAGGCCAGCCATCAAGCTAACCCTCCTGCACCACACAAAACACGCCGTCGTCCGCAGGGGTTGGGGCTGCGGATTGTATCCACCGTGCTGCTCAGCACGTTGCTGTTCGCAGTGATTATTTCCAGCCTGCAAATTTACAGCGCCTATCAAAATGCACTGCAGGAAACCCGCTTGCGCGCGCAGGATATAGAGCGCAATTACCTGCCACTGTTAGCCGCCGCCATGTGGTCGGTGGATGAGCCGCGCATCGCCGTCTTAGTAAAAGGCATCGCCGAATTAGCTGACGTGGGCGAGGTGACATTGCAGGATGACATAGGCAACCGCTGGGAAAAGCGTCACCCCGATTTTCAACAACCCCTAGCGCAGATTGCACTGCCCGTACACTTTGAAGATAACGGCGAAAATTTTTTACTCGGCCAATTAAATGTGTCGCTGATGGATAACCGTATTACTGCCGATCTCATTCGAACCGCGCAGAGCATTGCCATCACCACCCTTTCCAGCCTGCTCCTGAGCGCTGTGTTTGTACTGTTTATTATTCACTGGTGGGTGAGCCGTCACTTGGAAAAAATGGCGCACTACGCCCGGCATTTGGATCTCACCAACCTGGAGCAACCGCTCATACTCGCGCGCCATAAACTGCATCAGGCGGACGAGTTGGATACCGTGGTGGAAGCCATCAACCAAATGCGTATTCGTATTCGCGACGACCTGGATAATCGCACGCGACTAATGGAAGAGTTGCGTCTACACCGCGAAAAACTCGAAGAACTAGTTGCCCAACGCACTCAGGCATTGGAGGAAAAAACCCTCGCGCTGGAAGAAAAAACGCAAATTCTGGAACAACAATCCGCCGCACTGCTGGAGCAAAATTACGAGCTGGATGCCTACGCCCACACAGTCGCCCACGATTTAAAACAACCGCTCACCACTATGGCTGCAAGCGCCGCCATGCTCAGCGCAGTAGGCATTGGCATTAATTTAGCCGAAACCAAAAAGCGCGATTTGCTGCTGGGCTTGCAGCGCTCGGCGCAAAAAATGCAGGCGATTATCGACTCCCTGCTACTGCTTGCCAGCCTGCGCAAAACGGAACAAGTGCGCCTAGTGCCACTGGATATTCGCAACATTGCCGAAGAAGCCTGCAGCCGGCTGGAACCGCTGATTGAAAAAAATCACGCGCGCATTGAATTCGCCAGCGACTGGCCGCAAGCGCTCGGCCAGGCGCAATGGGTGGAGGAAATTTGGGTGAATTATTTATCCAACGCCCTCAAGTACGGCGGCACCGCACCGCAAATTCAACTCGGCGCCACTGTCATGGACAACGGTACAGTTAAATGCTGGGTAAAAGATTTTGGCCCCGGCCTCAGCGAATTGGAGCAACAGCAGTTATTTGATTTATTTGTGCAGTTTGAACACAAATCTGCCGACGGTCACGGCTTGGGTTTGTCTATTGTCAAACGTATCGCCCGCGCTTTAAGCGGCGATGTAGGCTATGAAAAAACGCCCGATGGCGGCAGTGTATTTTGGTTTAGTTTGCCGGCTTTAGTATGAATTTAATGGCCAACAAAAAAACGCGCGACCATCACTGATCGCGCGTTTTTTTATTCGATATTGTTAGTGCACAGGGATTATCGCCAGATTTTTTTCAACAACCATTACGCTGGCGCGCTGGTGCGAATCAAATGATCAAACGCACCGAGCGACGCGCTAGCACCTGCGCCCATGGCAATAATAATTTGCTTGTAGGGCACGTTGGTGCAATCACCAGCAGCAAATACACCGGGCACAGAAGTTTCACCGCGTGAATTGATTTCAATTTCACCGCGATTAGTCAGCTGCACAGTGCCTTTTAAGAAATCGGTATTGGGCAGCAAACCGATTTGGACAAAAATCCCCTCCAACTCAACAGTCGCGATTTCATCGGTATTGCGGCTTTTGTATTTAAGCCCGGTAACTTTTTCGCCGTTGCCGATCACTTCGGTGGTCATAGCCTCAGTGATCACCGTCACGTTGGGCAAACTGAATAATTTACGTTGCAATACCGCGTCGGCGCGCAATTTTGAATCGAATTCGATCAGGGTGACATGGGCGACTATACCGGCCAAATCAATTGCCGCTTCCACACCGGAGTTGCCGCCACCGATTACCGCGACGCGTTTGCCTTTAAATAAGGGGCCGTCGCAATGTGGGCAGTAGGCAACGCCTTTACCGCGATATTCCTGCTCGCCGGGTACATTCATTTCACGCCAGCGTGCACCGGTGGCGAGAATAATACTTTTGCTTTTTAAACTCGCACCGCTGGCGAGTTTTACTTCAATCAAATCACCGGGATTATCACCAGGAATAACCTGCGCCGCTTTTTGTAGATTCATTACATCCACGTCGTATTCTTTAACGTGTTGTTCCAAGGCCATCGCCAATTTCGGGCCTTCGGTTTCTTTCACCGAAATAAAATTTTCTATGGATACTGTATCCAACACCTGACCGCCAAAACGCTCGGCGACTACACCAGTGCGAATACCTTTGCGCGCAGAATAAATTGCCGCCGCTGCACCTGCTGGGCCACCGCCGATAACCAATACATCATAAGGTGCGCGTTCGCTCAGCGCTTTTGCATCGCGCTCAGCCGCACCGGTATCCACTTTGGCGATAATTTCTTCCAGCGTCATACGGCCTTGACCGAAGTGGTCGCCGTTAACAAATACCGTGGGCACCGCCATGATTTTGCGAGCATCAACTTCTTGTTGAAACAATGCACCGTCGATCATGGTGGCAGAAATGTTGGGATTTAACGCGGCCATTAAATTAACGGCCTGCACTACATCCGGACAGTTGTGACAAGAGAGCGATACAAATACTTCAAAATGCAATGGTGTATCTATCGCTTTAATTTGTTCGATGGTTTTTGCATCCACTTTGGGCGGATGACCACCGCTGTGCAGCAATGCCAACACTAAAGAAGTAAATTCATGGCCCATCGGAATGCCCGCAAATTGAATGCGCGCACTGGAACCCACAGCGCCAATATGAAATGAAGGCGTTAATGTTGCGTTGCCGTTTTGACGCAGGCTGACTTTATTGGAGAGCGTCGTAATCTCTTCCAACAGGCTTAACATTTCGGTGCTTTTGGCTCCAGAATCCAAGCTCGCTATCAGTTCGATAGGCGCTTGCAGTTTTTCAAGGTAGGCAGTGAGTTGGCCTTTGATCGCGGCGTCTAACATGGTCGTCTCCGTGGGATTTTTTTGTGAAAGCCCGCCTTGTGAGCGGGCTTTTTTGCGCATCTTTTTTATCTGTCGTCATGCCCGCGAACGCGGGTATCCATAAAACCAACTGGACTCCTGCGTTCGCGGGAGTGACGAATAAATTAGCGTTAGATCTTGCCAACCAAATCGAGTGATGGCGCCAGAGTCGCTTCACCTTCTTTCCATTTCGCCGGGCACACTTCACCTGGGTGCGCTGCAACGTATTGCGCGGCTTTTACTTTGCGCAACAGTTCAGACGCATCGCGACCAATACCGCCGGCGTTAACTTCGATAATTTGGATCTTGCCTTGTGGGTCGATCACAAACGTACCGCGATCAGCCAAACCAGCTTCTTCAATCATCACACCGAAATTGCGAGTGATAGTGCCGGTTGGGTCGCCAATCATTGGGTATTGAATTTTGCCGATGGTTTCGGAACTGTCGTGCCAGGCTTTGTGAGTGAAATGGGTATCGGTCGATACGGAATAAATCTCTACACCCATTTTTTGGAATTCGGCGTAGTTGTCGGCCAGATCGCCCAATTCAGTGGGGCACACAAAGGTGAAGTCGGCTGGGTAGAAAAACACCACTGCCCATTTGCCTTTAACGTCAGCTTCGGTCAGATGAACAAATTTGCCCTGATGATAAGCTTGGGCACTGAAAGGTTTGATTTCTGAATTGATAGTTGCCATGAGTCACACTCCTAGATCTATATGGGCTACGCCCGTGGGTTAATTGCTTCAACGGGGTGCAGATTAGGGAGTTAAACGCCATGGGGCTAATTGTATGTGGCCATACAGGCCATTTACAAAACCTATCGATACAAATACACCAATACCAAAATGCTATTAAATATAGAAACCCGCTCTCCGGTCGCAAGCAATGGCTTCCCTTCCGGTGGTCAATAAAGTAATGCACCGTAATACCGACTGGCACAGCATAACGCTATGGTATCTAATCAATTTCACGCCATTGCCCTGAGGGCAAATTAGCGGGCTGAATTTGTAAATAGCGATGGATTTAAAAGGTAGCAGTATGCCCGTAGGTTGCTGGTGAGTTTACGAACCGCAACAGGTTTTAAGATTGGCTGTGTGTCCAAAACGGACAGTCAGCCAAATGAGCGCAGTAACCAATTGAGATTGTTTGTGCTGTATAACTCCATAATTAATTCGGAGTGACAGTTAACCCTTTGATTTAGCGCGAACTAAATCGAATGAAGATTCATCTACTTTTGGAGTTATACAGCACCACACCAAATTAGTTGGAATAACATTCTGTGGGTTATATAGTTGGTGCAATTTAATAAACTGTTATGTATTTAATAGGTGCAACGGCATCACCTTTTGAAATGCCGTAAACAAAAATGTGGAGGCGGAAAAATGAGCGAAAATACTGTAGAAAATGCGGAAGGCCAAGATTCTATTGATGGTAGAAAGAGGTACCAAAAAGATTTATCTCTGAAGGCCGGCGAACAAAAAAACTTTGGCGAAGTTAAAAAATGTCGAAAAATTTATACTAGTGTAAAAAAAGGAACTATAAAATTTGAAGTTAGCGGGCGCTATTCATCAGATTTGGAGTGTAGTGCTGGATTCACTGGTGGGGTTCTTTCTAGTGGTGGTGGCGATTTTGAGCCTGGAACTCTAAATATTAGGATTATCGCTCTGGTTGATTCCGACTTTTACATCCATATTGAGTGGCTTGAAGGCAGCATTATCACGGTCGGTGGATAATCAAGAAACACATAACAATTCAGTCAAGCGGATGGTTTGTGCGTCGCCGTTTTGCGCATGGCTTCGCCATTATTGCGCAAAGCGTCAACACACAAACCACCGCTTACTTCGGCGTTAGGTGACCGAGTTACCCACCAACTGTAGACACCCTGTATAGTTAGAAAATCCTATATGGAGGTGCTCATTATGGCACGCAAGAAAACACAAGCTTACACCGAAGAGTTTCGCCGTGAAGCAGTTAAACGTGCAGAGAAGGAAGGTAACACTACTGCATCTGTTGCCCGCGATCTTGGAATTAGCGCACAACAGATCTATAACTGGCGCCGTCAGTTTACCCGCCTTTCTGAAAAACAATTTAATTCTATTGCTGGTGTTGATTATTCAAAAAATGAAAGTGATGAGTTACGTCAGCTAAAACGAAGAAACGCAGAACTGGAAAAAGAGCTAGCCTTCTTAAAAAAGGCAGCTGCGTACTTTGCGAACCAGCACGAGTAAAGTACGCGTTAATTCGTGAGCACTGGGAGACTTTTCCTGTATCGCTGATGTGTCGTGTGCTGTCTGTCTCTCGCAGTGGTTATTATCGCTGGATTGATCGGGAAAAGAGTCAACGACAACTGCAACGGGAATGCCGTGAACGCCAGATAATTGATACTTATGCGACTTACAAGGCGCGCTATGGTGCACCGCGAATCGCTAAAGAGTTGCATGCAATAGGTCAGCCTTGTTCAGTTAACTTTGTTGCCAATGTGCTGAAATTACAAGGTTTAAAGGCCCACAACGGGAAAGCATTTAATTATGGAAGCCATGCGTTGACGATGCATAATGTATCGGAGAATTTACTCTGGCGTCGCTTCGGTGCGAGCAAACCCAATGAGAAATGGACAACGGATATTACGTATATCTGGGTTGAAAAACAGTGGCTCTATCTGGCGGCAGTGATGGATTTGTACTCGCGCAGTATTGTTGGTTGGTCGCTGGATACCAGCATGACGGAGGCGCTGATTACTGATGCATTACGTATGGCATTTGAACGCCGGGATGTCAAACCTGGGCTAATCATTCACTCTGATCGAGGTGTCCAGTATCGTGCCCAAAAATATATTGACTTTATGCGGTGTCATGACGCCATTCCGAGTATGAGTCGCAAAGGGAACTGTTGGGACAATGCGCCGATGGAGTCCTTCTTCAGTCGCCTGAAGGTTGAGTTGATTTATACCCGGCAATTCCACTCGATTGAAGATGCTAGATCGAGTATCTTTGAATACATAGAAATTTTTTATAACCGCTTACGCAGGCATTCCAGTATTGGTTATGTTGCACCAGCAGAGTTTGAACGAATGACAGCCTTGGCTGCATAGTTAGGGTGTCTACTTTTTGTGGGTAAGACCAAAGCCTTGAGGAATTTAGCGCATTGGAAATTTTAACTTTAATTCTACAAATACTCGTTCTCTTTGCTATTGGTTGTATTTTCCTTTTTAGAAAGTATTTATTCAGCTACTCCTCTGAAAAAGGGAAGAATCTGGCTACAAAGGAAGATATAAGCGAGATAACCGGAAAAATTGAAGCGGTTAAACTTGATCATGCCAGACAGCTTGAAGCTGCTCGTGCCGAACTTTCTTCCCAGATCAATACGCATGGATTTAGATATGAGAAGGAATATGATGTTTTATCAGAGCTTTCAGCTCTTTTGGTTGATGTCAGGGACGCAAGTTTAAGCTTGAGGCCTGCAATGGACTTCATTGACCCAAACAAGTCTAAAGAAGAAATAAAAAGAGAGAGACTTGGCAGGTTTTACGAAGCGTTACGAGCACTTTATCTTGTACGTGAAAAGAAAAGGCCTTTTTATCCAAAAAATATATACGAGGCAATACGAACAATAGAAAAGGAGAGCCGCTCAGAGTCCATCCAATATCAGTACAAAGACCCTATGGATAACAAGAACTATATAGAGTATTGGGAACAAGCCGAAAAAAATCAAGAAACTATAACCAAGCTTGCTGAAACTGCAATGAGTAACATTAGGGATAGGGTGACAAAATGGGAATCCCTTTCAGACGGCTTATAACAAGCGACTGTGGTAAAAAATCGGCAGCCCGGCATCAAAATCGGCCTTTTCTCTTGCTGAGCACCCCGTCACCTAGGTCCGCCATTTGCCGAAAGCCGCCCCCAACAAAATTAATCTACGGTGCCACTTAGAATTAAACAACTCTTTTCCCTGACACAGATCGCGTTAAGAACACCAAAAAATAAATAAACAATTAGTTCAAAGGATTATTTCATGACTGCCAACAACCAACTACAAGGTATAGACGTTTCCCATTATCAAGGCGCGGTGGATTGGAAAAAAGTTAAGGCGGCGGGAATTGCGTTTGCTTACGCAAAAGCTACCGATGGTAATACCTACACTGACCCGCAGTTCCATACCAACTGGCAAGGTATACAAGCAGCCGGCATTTTGCGCGGCGCTTATCATTTTTACGAAACGAATGGTGACCCTGTTAGCCAAGCTAATAATTTTATTACTGCCGTAGGTTCACTCGCTGCGAATGATTTGGCGCCGGTTGTGGATATTGAAATTTTTAAAGGCAATTACGGCAGCAACAGCGTCGCCGCGAATTTGCAAATCTGGCTGGACGCCGTGGAAAAAGCTCTGGGCCGAACGCCGATGATTTACACCGCCCCTTCATTTTGGAATCAAACTATCAATACTGATTTTTCCAAGTACCCACTCTGGGTTGCGGAATATGGTGTGGCTGCACCAAAAATTCCATTTGGTTGGAGCACATATAATTTTTGGCAGTATTCGCAAAGCGGGAGTGTTGATGGGGTTACAGGGAGTGTTGATTTGGATGTTTTTTTGGGGACGCCATAAAAAAATGCTCCGCAAGGCATACATTTACACAGGCACCAGCAGACAATCCAGAAACGCAAAATTCACCTAGAGTACAAATGCGAACGCAAGTGCTAAGCGCACTTGCGTTGCAATATTCACGGCAAAGTTCACCTGATTTTTCTGTCCGGTTCACAAGCCTGGCTTGGGGAGCTGACGGGATTAATTTCCCAGCAACAAATCCAAACGCAGTAAACCTTGGGCGGCGTCTGAGCCTGGGGTGGCAAAGCGTTTGCCTTGTTGCACAAACATTTTGGCTTTATCGGGGGAACCCAACTGCACATAACTTTGTGCGAGCACCAAATACAAATCTGCCGCGCGACGCTCTATGCGCAAGCCGCGTTCGGCAGTGGCGATGGCGCCTTGGTAGTCTTGCGCTTGATACTGGCCGCGCGCTTGTTTGGCGAGGCTAACAGCAGCAGGGTTAAGTACCATCGCCGGTGCCGGGACAGGTGCAGGCGTAACCGCGCCGGGTTGGGGCTGGACAACTACGGGCGCTGGTTTAACCGGCTCTTGCGGTTGGGGCGCTGGGTAACTTGGGTAGTCAGAGTGGGTTGCACAGCCGGCCAACACAAATAACAGACCAGCCAGACACAATTGGGAACAACGTTTGATCATCAGATAACTCGTTTGTGTGATGTGAGACATTAACCGCAGAGCGATCATTCACTTTCTTTGGCCGCGGCTTTCAGCAGGCGCGCTATTTCTTTCCACAGATCGAGATAGGCCAGTGCCGCGCGGCTGCGTTGATTGTAGCTGGTAAGTGGTGCGCGTCGCAGCCCCATTTGCTCGACGGCGGAGTCGTTGGGAATCCAGGTTTTGAGCATGGGCACCGGCATTTTTTTGCTGTTGTCTATCGCCTCGCGGTGCAGGTTGCGGCGCATATCCACCTGATTAAAAAAACCGACAATGCGCTTGGGGGCGGATTTTTTGCTGGCGAGAAACTCCACCACTTGCTCCATCGCGCGGATCGATAGCGGGCTGGGAATCATCGGGATCAACAGAATATCCACTTCCTGCAACAGTTGCTCAACGCTGGGCGAGAGCGTGGGCGGGCAATCAAAAATCAGCACATCGGCTTTTTCGCTCAGGGGTTTAAGCAGCTGTTTGAAGAATTTTTTGTCTTTGCTCAGCTCATCAAACTCGCTATCCAAACTGCGCAGGCTCAAATCGGCAGGGATTAACATCAGGTTGGGATAGGGACTGAACAACTCCATCTCACCGATGGATTTGCCTTTATTAAAAAGTTTTATCGCCTTGCCTGAACCCGGTTCTTGCTGACAAAACCAACTGGCCGCCGCCTGCGGGTCTAAATCCCAGAGGATGACATTCTTTTTCGCCGCGGCCGCCATGTAGGCCATGTTGACCGCGGTGGTGGTTTTACCCACGCCGCCTTTGAGGTTGTAGAAGGCAATTTTAATCATAGGAATTCCGTTTGTTAGCTGTGGCTATTGTTGGAGGCTTTGGCAAACAGTGCGTCTATTCTGATCGGCAGAATGTTACTTGTAGCATTTTTAACCGCTTCCTTCAAAATTTAGCCAGGATAAAACGATCTGCACCGCAAAATCGGCTTGGGCAAGCACGCCAGCGCGTAGCGGCGTACAATCGCGGCTTACTTTTGCGAGCGCTCCCCATGAACCAAGCCCACCCTTACGAACTGCTCACGCCCGATATGGTGTTGGATGCTATCGACAGCACCGGTTTTTTAACCGATGCGCGCATTCTGGCGCTCAACAGTTACGACACCCTTAACGTGCACATATAGACTCGACACCCCTAACGTGATTAAATGTATGTACAAATTTGCAAGTGGGGTCACTGATGCGGGCAGACAAAATATCCAAACAAGCGTTAAATTCGAACGCACGCCTCTCCTATATTGATGTCTTTGTTCCCTCAGTAATCACATTCGCCAAAAACTGCGACCACAGATTTGTCCACTTTTCCAAGTTCAAGCACACCGATCTTTCCCTTCAATTGTCAAATGTTGATGGTGGAGTGATTCGTAATTTTCCGATAATGATTCGCGGAGACGGTACCCCTTGGGATTTGGGTAACCTGTACTTAATGGGCAAGTTCTTGGAAATGGCGAAGCTTGCGCCCCCGGTAATAGCGACTCTGAAATCCAACGCTAAGCACCTAGTGATGTATCTGCGATGGATTGAACATTTACGTGCGGAAGGAATTGATATCCACGAATTGCACTTCCCGCGAGAGGAGGAGCAACGTGTTACATGGGCCTATTATCGCTATTTAAAAAGACTTTTACGTCAAAAGAATGAGCAACCTATTTCTTTGAGTGTGGCAAGAGCTCGTATGCAATCCGTAGTCGGATTTTATCGCGGGCTCATCGGATGGGATCTGATAAAAGAATCTGCAATCGAAAACGTCCCGTATAAGAGTACCGCTATCGGAATACCTATTGTGAGCTCTGTAGGAGTTCAGATTATCAAAACAGTACAGACCACCAACTTCAAGATCCCCAAACCACAGCGTGAACGTTTGGGCGTGATTGCCGATGGAGGGCTGCTAAGACCACTCACGGAGGATGAACAGTCCCTAATCCTTGAACAGCTCAGAGTATGCGGCAATCGAGCCTTCCAGCTTATGTGCTTGTTAGCTCTTTACACCGGTGCCCGAATTCAAACCGTCTGCACACTCAAAATAAAGGATGTTTACGCTCTTTTAAACAAGCCTCCCAAGAATGGTGAAGTCCTATTGTTAATTGGCGAAGGCACCGGAGTCGATACTAAAAACCAAAAACGATATCGACTCCACATCCCAATCGCGCTGGTTCGCAAACTGCGGGACTATATAGAATCAAAAGAATGCCATGATCGACGCGCTATCAGCTTCTATGGGGAGAGCCGCGAGAACTACGTTTTTCTAACGTCAAATGGATCTCCGTATTACACCAGCACCTCTGAAACTTTTGATCGCCAAAAAGGCCCGTTCAGTAAACGAATTTCGGCAAAGGAACGGGTTTCATTCCCTATTCATCAAGGAAATGCGGTTCGCAATTATTTGAGCCGGTTAATTAGGGATATACGATTGAAGCACCCTGATTTTAATTCGTTTCAATTCCATGACTTTCGAGCGACATATGGTATGAATTTTGTTCGGGATTCCGAAGCCTCGGGCGCTAAAGATGTGCGCGATGAACTCAAAGCCCGCATGGGACACTCAAGCTTTAATACGACTCAGAGCTATTTGAATTACGATGTTAATAGCGAACTCATTAGAGCAGCCACTGTATTTCACCACAACCGAATCAACGGCATCATTGAGCATTTTGCTTTATGACAGCCGACGTCATCACATACACCACTCCTGAACTCCAGACATTTCGGACAGGCAGTTTTGACGCGGCACCGGAGTTCAGACCTGAACTGACTAGACTCGTCACGACTTTGAGCGGGAGCACTCGTTATTTGCGGCCCTACCGCGTTTGTTATCTCGACCGGCACTCTATCGATTCGTCCATTACATCCAAAATTGAGAGAGATAAAGTTAACCCGCTGAGCCTCTGTGTAAAGCGGGTCGAGTTAATTAAACCCATCATTAAAGGATTGCTGGAGGGACGCTCAGGCGTTCCAGACTTTCGTGTGATCGAGTCCGCGCTTAATTGGATAGACCAGCAATGTCGCGAGGGAGAGCTGTATACTCTTGCAGGAGCACGCCAACTTTACCAAGATTACACGGTCCATTTACGTCACCGAACCCTTTTATCGAATGTGGGTGATTCGGCCAAATCGATAGGTTTTGCGACGGCACAAACATTACAACTCGGAATGGCATATCTATGTGGAATAGCCTGTAAACTGGATATTGATGTGATCCAAAGTTGGGCAATCCGAATATCTTACAAAGGATCTCATGTAAAGGAGTTACCTGCACCCGTCACCACAGCGGAGGAGCATGAAACAGCCTACGCACTACATAAACGTTTCTTTTACGCTTTCAGTCAAGCTGTCCTCGATAATTCCACGCCCCCTGTGGTGGTAGAATTAAAGGATCTTGGCTTTGAAGATTTAATTTACTACCACCGAGATGCTAACAACTGCGGAGGCGAGTGGTCTAAGTCAACTTCTGAGAGGCGACGTGTCGATTGGCACCCCTTCTTCTACCAACGCGACGGAGTATTTCAAGGGAAATTTAGAGATTTCAAAACGCATCTGGCTGCACACGGCATCGCGCCGACGAATGAAAAGTCATTCAGGAAGATGCAGAAACACAATCTTCAATATTCTTCAAGCACGCTACGTGAACTGGCAAACCATGCCACCCGCCATTTTGGATACCTTTTACTCTCAGAGGCTGGAAACAACGCAGCGCATCTGGCAACTGTCGACTGTCGCAACGACAAACTGGATAAGGCACTCGGGCTTGCATTTACACGCGCAATCAAGGGCCGTGCTGGCTACGAAGTGCAAGACCAACTTGTCGACATTCGCTTCGCTCAAACCATCTGGAAGCAATACCGCAAACTGCGTGAGTGGATGAGCCTACAGCTTCAGTCCCCCCCGGACGTAGGGATATTTCTTCTGACGAAGAGGAGCAGGAGTCCGTATAGATTACTCTCGCAAGAATCTTTGAGGCAATTGCCTCTTTGGCCCGAAAGAGGTCCTTCATTAACAACGCGATCAGCTCGCAAGCATAAAACAGTGAACATTCTCGAAAGCTCAAGCGGAAATGTCCTTCTGGCGGCGAACATGCAGTTTGCTACGCCCCAAACCATCGAACGGCACTACGCTTTTAAAAATCGCGAAGAAGCTGCGAAAGTAATGAACGAGTACTTTGACGCACAAGCAAAGGCTGCGGAACTGCGCAGTATGGGCATCAAACCCGTGCGAATAATCGAAGGCGGTGAAAAGACACATTCAGGAATTTGCGATGCTGACACGAATGATCCCAAATTGATTCCGGATTTCGAGGAGCTGGGCATCGAACCTCGGTGCGGTGCACCTGTCACGTGTATTTTTTGCGTCCACTTCGGACTGCATGCCGATATTGAAGATATATTGCGCTTGCTGACCATCAAACTCTGGATCGAGGTTCAAAGCCGCATTAGCTCTATCAACATTGATGACCACTTCCGCAAGTTCTCGCCTTATATCAACCGTCTTCAACAAATACTAAACGAACTTTTGAACGCAAGTGGCAGAGTTTCTGAATTGGCAAATAATGCGCTTTTTCGATTCGAGCGAGGCGAGCGAGACGCGTATTGGAACGCCAAGATAAGCGGTTTGCTCGAAATGGAAGAGATTTAAAATGACTTTTCGCATCCTTATCGCAACGCCTGACCCCCTTACAGCCCCCGATAGCCTTGAGCAAATAGCCCGTTCTGGGATCGATCCAGAGTTTGTCATTTCTCGCGATAAATTAGGAAATGTAATTAGCCGATTCAAGCATAATAAGTGGGATTGGCGTATCTACGGAGCAAGTAATACATACAACTTTGAGTCCTGGTGGGATATCAACACTCGCGGGGCGATGGATACTTTAGCACTTCAAATTGTAGAAGAAATGAAGACTCTCGTCTGGCTGTGCATGTTCGAATCCACCGCGAACGCGGGACGGTCGCGAGGAATAAGTCGCTTGAACCAAGTATTATGTATTCTGCGCGCACTTGCTAAGATCGCCCACGCGCTTAACACAACTCTCGGCGGAGCGGAGAGCAATGCACAATTTCAAGTGGCACTTAGAAGCTCGATCGTAAACGCAGACAAAGGGTTCTCCTATCAATTCGTAACTATTAAAGGACTATTGATAGATGCGGCCTTTTGGCATACAACAAAGAATATCAAATGCGAAGTGCCTCGCATCGTCCCCGAAGCTGATTTGTCCGATATGCTGTCTGTCTTACTTAAGAACAGTCTCCTAGCAGAAGATAAACGAGAGCAACACCCTCTAATACCTACACGGCTGTTTGCCAGAGTCATAAGTGGCGCGCAGCAACGCCTAAAAGCGATTGAACCATTTTTCCCGAGCATAGAGGCCTACATTGTCGCGCTCCAAACAGACCCGACATATTGTGTCGACCACTACATTGACTACCAAATAAATACTCGCCGCATCAGGTTGCACCGTTCGAATAACAAATTCCTCGCTTGGAAAGAAGCGATGAATCAATGCCTTAGTACTGCCGAAACGATTAAGCGGTTTGGTTTGGACACTTACGTCGAACGAAAGGCTCTCGAGCAACTACGAACCTTGGATACACATATCACAGAGTTGCAAACACTTTGCGTGATCCTCATTCATGCCTTTTCCGGAATGCGAAGTTCGGAAGTTAAAGTAATGCCTTTCGAACCGATAGCCCATTCATCAGCCAAAGGATTCGGTGATTTACCCGTATTAGTGTCACACCTAAAAAAATTTACGGATAAAGGCAATTATAGTAGCCCGCTGATTTGGGCAACGTCAAAGGAAGGGGTATATGCAGTGAGAATTGCGCAGCAACTCGCTCGCCTCAAATGGATCCGCAGAAACACCACTTCGAACTCATTTCCGAGCGATGCTCCTCTTTTTATCGGGGAGTGCTGCGATAAGACCTCCGTGAAACCTCATTATCAAATACCGATAGCAAATACCATATTCAGTTCAAGACATTGGCGTAACGCCTCTGAATCACTTGGATTAACAATTGAGGCCGAGGATCTGGATGAATTGCGTGTTTTCGATGCATTTAGAGCATGGGACGATAATCCGGAATTCGAAGCTGGGAACTATTGGCCACTTACTTCCCACCAATTCCGACGCTCTGTGGCGGTCTATGCAAGTCGTTCGGGTATGGTGTCTCTGCCGACACTTAAAACACAGTTCAAGCACTTATCCGAAGTGATGACAGCACTTTACTCAGAAAACTCAACGTACGCACAAAACTTTCTAATCGGAGAGAACGGAAAACCGATTGATGGTGGCAGTATACTGCAGTCATTCCGCGATGCAGCCGCATTCAACATGAGTGTTCGCTTCCATGAACAAGTTATTCAATCTGAGAACTTACTGAGTGGGCCAATTGGAACTCAGATCCAGCGCGCAAAAGAAAAGAATACGCTGCCTAAAATATTCACAAGTAAAGATGAAACTCAAAAAGCCGTAAAACAAGGTCGATTTAGTTATAGAGAAACCCCAGTCGGTGGATGCGTAAAGAAAGGAAGCTGCACACACTTTGCGATTGATTTAGTCCTACCTTGTACCAGCGGGTGTGAGCACGCAATTTTAAAGCCAGATAAGCTTGATACCTACATTGAAAGTCTACGATTTGATATGAAAACATTATCACCCAACAGTCGTCCCTACCAACTTATTGTTAAGGAGATCGACTTTATAAATTCAACATATTTCAAATCAGCGGAAGCTGAAAAATGAAAACAACTAATGCCGTCATGGAATACCTCGCCGCGCTGGAGCGCCTCAAAAAAAATGCGCCTGTTCATGTACCTAAAGGATCGCCCATCAATAAGGACCAAGTCGCACTTGAGGCGGGACGCAAGCGCGGCACTATTCGTAATCGCCCAGGCTTTGAACAACTTATCGCTGAAATCGAATCCGCCACAAGCGAGCAATCTCCTTCAGTCAAAAAGAAGCGGCTCCAGAGCAATCCAAATCAGTCTGCTGAAATTGAGCAACTTAAGCGTGATCTAGATGTGGCACGCAGTCGCTACATGTCTCTTTTATATCTTAATGCGGAGATGGCAAAGACGATTAGTAAACTTGGCGGAGAAGTGGCTCAATATGGCGTGGTAACAGATCTACAAATAGATCCCAATAGCACCGATGTACCTTACTAATGAGTTCAAAATATGTCAGACCATCCCTACAGCACCTTAACACCAGAACGAATTCTTGATGCCGTTGAGCGCTTGGGATATCAATGTGATGGTCGTTTAAATGCATTGAATTCTTACGAAAATCGCGTATTTCAAATCGGAATTGCCGACTCTGCTCCCCTCATAGCAAAATTCTACCGCCCCTCCCGATGGTCCTTCGAACAGATTAAGGAGGAACACGACTATTCAAAAGAGCTCGCATCGGCGGAGTGGCCAATTGTGCAGCCACTCATACACGAAAGCGGAGTAAGTGCGCATCGAGATGGCGAATTCACTTTCGCGCTATTTCCCCGTTTCGGGGGACACGCACCGGAACTGGACAGCCTCGATACTTTGGAGTTGCTCGGACGCTCGCTTGGAAGATTGCACGCAATTGGATCAGTTCAGCCGTTCAATCATCGCCCTAGTCTTAATATTCAAAGCTTTGGCATTGATAGTCGCGAGTTCCTGCTTAACAATGATTTCATCCCGTCGAGTCTTTTTCATGCGTACGACTCGTTAACAAAAGACCTCATTAAAATCATCGAGCAGCAATTCAGCGAGTGTGCCTACACACCGATTCGAATTCATGCTGATTGTCACCCCGGCAATATTTTGTGGCGAGATGATCGCGGGATATTCGTTGATTTCGATGATTGCCGAATGGGGCCAGCCGTACAAGATTTATGGATGCTGTTGAGTGGCGAACGCCAAGATCAAACTACGCAGTTGGATGCACTGCTAGAAGGCTATGAGATGTTTCATGAGTTCAACGATTCTGAGCTAATTCTCATCGAGCCACTCCGAACTCTGCGTATGATGAATTATGCTGCGTGGATTGCACGACGCTGGACCGACCCAGCATTTCCTTCAACGTTTACGTGGTTCAACACCGAACGTTACTGGGCAGAACACATTCTTCAGCTACGAGAGCAGTTTGCAAATCTGCAAGAACCTGTACTTGTAAGATCTTCAGGAAATTACTGAAGAACGTGAGAATTGAAAGCTTTAGGGGTTAAATATGGATTCGAAATATGGCATCACCTAAATGAGGAAGATTATGTTGGTACATTGATTGTCTTTATCCAAATAGGGCAACACATCAGCTAGCGAGCTAATTTGAAATTGTTGAGTTGCGCCACATCGAGTTAGATTTAGAGCGCTGATACCAACTGATATTGGACAAATTCCTTTTACTTATCAGATAGGCATTGGGATTAGTTTAATGGCCACGAAGTGGATTTAATTGCCGTCAGGCAAGTCCACATGCGTGTTTAGAAGACGCTTGTGGAGCTTTATACCAATGAGTAAATTTCTGTCTATCGGGACGCTGAGACCTCATAATCGCTTCAATAAAATCGAATATTTTTTGTTCCCCCGAGCTATAACTTAAACAATATCCGAACCAAACTGGCACATTAATTTACGAAATTGATACAATGTACCCAAAATAGGTACAGCGAAAACTTGGCTATGACCGCTCCGGCAAACATTCACCTGAAAGAGCATTTAGTCCTCACCGCCATTTGGCAGTGCTTTCACAGCAACGAAACCATTTTGAGTCTCCATCAACTGATGCTGAGAAGATTGACTCCGACAGAAGCAATGTCTCGGCATTACATAGGCGTTCTGCTACGCCTCGGCCTGATTAAACCATCAGATGTTTTAGACGAACCAGGTATTTTTTTAAGTATTAAGGGCGGAAAGTCATATTTTACTGCGGTTGGAGCTTTAACCGAACCAGCACCTACATTAAGTAGGAGCGCGCTCACGACGAATTATCGCGCTTCACACGCATCTCTCCTTGAAATCATATTTGAGCTATTAGCTGCTAACGTGGTCGAATACGTAAAGTATTTTGCTGAAAGAGAACAGTTAAATGTCAAAGGGCTGGATGTTGATTTGCGTTTAAAACTGACCCACCTTTTGCGTTGAATTTTGACCCACCCTTAATGGTTTATTTTACAGGTTTGGGTTGTGGATAAGTTGTCGTCTTTTTCTCCTTTTTCGGTTGTGCTGAACTCTCTTTGAAACGATAGCTATCATTGCCGGTTTCAACAATATGGCAATGATGGGTGACTCGATCCAATAACGCTGTAGTCATCTTTGCATCACCAAATACATTCGACCATTCAGCAAAGCTGAGGTTGGTGGTGATGATCATGCTGGTGCGTTCATACAACTTGCTCATTAAGTGGAACAACAAAGCCCCACCAGTTTGACTGAGGGGTAAATAGCCCATCTCATCCAGAATCACTAAATCGGTATGCATTAAACGTGATGCAATTTGTCCGGCTTTGCCTTGCTGTTTTTCCTTCTCTAATGCATTCACCAATTCAATGGTCGAGAAGAAACGAACGCGGCGATGTAGTTGCTCAATCGCTTGAATGCCGATGGCACTGGCAAGGTGGGTTTTGCCCGTTCCAGGGCCACCGACAAACACGACATTCTGCGCGTTATCCATAAAGTCACCGGCACACAATTGCCGGATCAATGCTTCATTGGCCATGCTGCTCGTAAAATCAAAGCCACTCAGATCCCGGTACGCTGGGAATTTGGCAGTCTTCAGTTGATAAGCCACCGAACGTACTTCGCGCTCGGCCAGTTCTGCTTTGAGTAAATGATCAAGGATGCCGGTGCTCGCCTGGAATGCTGGTGAATCCTGTTCAGCAAGATCGTTCAGTGCATGGGCCATGCCGTAGAGTTTGAGTGACTTCAGTGCGGGGATCATGGGATTAGTGTGCATGGTGTCCTCCTTGAGTACTGATGGTTTGAGCGCGCAGGTTATCGTAGCGAGTGACGTTAGCCAGTGGTTCCACTCTCAGTGCTAATGCAGGCGGTACTTCAATCGGTGGGATGGGTGTTCCCTCTACTAATCGACTCAGGATATTGATCACGATTTGTTTGGAGGGTGAACCGGTTTCCAATGCAAGTTCTACAGCGGTGAGAACATCTTGCTCATCGTGCAGCAGCACGAGTGCAAGAATATCCACCATCTCGCGGTCACCACCGACACGCTTTAACAAAATGGTTTGCAGTGATTGAAAGGCTTTGGGCAATTCTGCGAAGGGAGCACCGTTGCGAATGGCTCCGGGTTTGCGCTGCAACACCGAGAGGTAATGTCGCCAGTCATACACTGTCGTTACCTGCTCATGCCTGCGGTTAAACACGCGGGTATGCACCGCGATGATATTGCCTTCCGCAATCACCTCCAGGTGATCATGATAGGTATGCAAACTCACCGGTCGATTAGCGAAGGAAGACGGTACGCTGTAACGCGTGCGTTCGAAGGTGATTAAACAGGTGGGCGATACGCGCTTGGGCTGCTCGACAAAACCATCGAACGGTTGCCCCACCGGCATCAGGAAAGATCGCTCATGATCCAATGCCGCTTGAATGGTTAATGCTTCAGTGGGATGGGTGGATTCACTCCAGAGTTGAACGCAGCGCTCGTGTAACCAGTCATTCAAAGCAATCAATGAAGGTTGGGCGGGCACCTGTTGCCAAAGCCTTCTTCGCGCATCCTGCACGTTCTTCTCGACCTGACCCTTCTCCCAACCCGCAGCAGGATTGCAGAACTCTGCATCAAATAAGTAGTGACTCACCATCGCTGCAAAGCGCGCATTCACATCACGCTGCTTGCCACGTTTTACCTTATCGACAGCCGTCTTCATGTTGTCGTAAATCCCGCGTTGCGGAATGCCACCCCAAGCCATAAAGGCATGATGGTGCGCATCGAACAACATCTCGTGGGTTTGCAGCAAATAAGCGCGGACAAAGAAAGCTCGGCTGTAACTCAATTTGAAGTGAGCGACTTGCAGCTTTACCCGTTCGCCCGCAATTACCGCCCAGTCTTCACTCCAATCAAACTGGAATGCTTCACCGGGTTTGAATTGCAATGGGATATAGGTGTGCTTGCTCGCACCTTTACTCGATTCCAACTGCTGGCGGCGCCAATCGCGGGCAAAGACAGCAACGCGATCATAGGAGCCTTCAAACCCCAACGCACGTAAATCAGCGTGCATCTGTTTGAGTGAACGACGCTGCTTGCGGGAGGTGCGTGCAGCATCGACCAACCACTGCCGCAACTTATCGGCAAAGGCATCAAGCTTACTGGGTGTTTGTCGCTTGGGATAAACCGGTTCGCTGATCTCATTGCGCAGGTAGCGGCGAACGGTGTTGCGGGAAAATCCGGTACGTCGTGCAATCTCCCGTAACGAGAGTTTGTCACGGAAATACCAACGTCTGATCTTGCTCAAAATGGCCACGTTAATCACTCCTATCTCCCGCTCAAAAAACAAGCAGGATAGTCGGTTACGTGGGTCAATTTTCGACGCAAATATGCGGGTTTAGTGGGTCAGTTTTAAACGCAAATCAACACTTAAGGCTCCCTTAAGTAAAAGGCGGTAATGTGTAAGTAGTTAGATTTATCAATTGAAGAGGTAATGGATGAAATCCAGCGCACAAGGTTTCAAGCGACTATATTTGGCCGCGCGTTATTCATGGCAAGGGTTTAAAAGTGGTTGGCGATCTGAGGCGGCGATCCGGCAAGAAGTTGTAGCAGCATGCATTCTTGTCCCATCGGTATTTTTTCTGGATATAACCAATGTTGAACGTGCCGTGCTAATGCTAAGCGTCCTGATGGTTTTGATTGTCGAACTATTGAATACCGGCATTGAGATGGTTGTTGATCGTATAGGCAGTGAATTTCACGAGCTCAGTGGAAAAGCCAAAGATTTAGGTTCATGTGCTGTGTTGATGAGTCTCTTGGCCGGTACCGCCACATGGGCAGTAATTTTATGGCCGTAGAAATTATACGCAATGATGAGGTGACGGAAGCACCATGAGAATTCTGTTAGTAGAGGATGATCAGCTCTTGGCGGATGGGTTGATTACTGCCCTGACTCGAATGAACTACCGAGTGGAGCACTGTACGACAGGGGGACAGGCTATAAGGGCCGTTGCCGGTAGTATATTTGAGGTGATGATATTGGATCTGGGCTTGCCAGACGGATTGGCATTGCATGTTATTAAATCATTACGTAACAATAAGCGCGCAGTCCCCATTCTTGTCTTGACTGCATGGGATCATCTTGAAACCAAAATAGAAGCTCTGAATGCAGGGGCTGATGATTACGTATTAAAACCCTGTGATGTGCGAGAGTTGGAGGCCCGCATTAGAGTTGTCGTTCGTCGTCATCAGGATCGCCGTATAGATCAGCTTCGGTGTGGCGATTTATTATTGGATTTATCCACTCACGAGTGTATTTATGATGAAAGCAAAGTCAATCTTACCAATCGGGAATTCTTGATCCTCAAAGAATTTATTCTGCACCGCAACAAAATTCTAACAAGGCAGCACCTTGATGAGCTCAGCCTGGGTTGGTCAGGTGAAGCTGAGAGTAATTCCGTTGAGGTTCATATTCATAACATCCGTAAAAAAATTTCGTCAGAAATAATAAAAACCGTGCGCGGTGTTGGGTACCTAATGGTGAGTGACTATGAGAATTAACAGCATTCGCCAAATGATTTTTATTGGTGTGAACACTGTTGTTATTGTGTTGCTGGGCATAACTGGTTTTATTACCTACTCAAGCACGCACCATGAATTGGATGAATTATTCGACGCTCAGCTTGCGCAGTACACTCGTTTAATTAATCAGCTAGTTGTCCAGACCCTCAGCAAACCAAGCGGTGAATTACCGGTTATTGTAAGTATTGCAGACATTAAAGAAGACAATATTGAACGCACATCTGCTGAAGAGCGCAGAGTTGAGGGGCATAAATACGAAGAAAAATTGGCGTTTCAAGTGTGGACTACCAAAGGAAACCTACTGTTGCGCTCTAGTAATGCCGGGACGGAGCCATTGGCTCCGCTCAAGGCCGGTTATCATGACGTATTTATTAGCCCTCATAAGTGGATATTTTACAGCTTATACAACTCGGGAAACCAAACCTGGACAATGACCGGGCAGCGAGAGGATGTGCGCGGTGAGCTAAGTTTGTATTTAACATTTGACCAGTTGATCCCACTCGGAATATCGTTGTTGCCCGTTACCGTCCTCATCTGGCTATCGGTATACTGGGGAATAAAACCTATTCGTGACCTTTCTAAGGCATTATCAAGGTCACAACCTTCGCTCCTTACACCCCTGGATATTGAGCTGCCAGTTGAACTAAAACCATTCCAAATTGCAATAAACCAACTTCTGGATGATTTGAAGCGTCATATTGAAAATGAAAAACGTTTTGTCGCAAATGCCTCGCACGAATTACGCACACCATTGAGTATTTTATTGGTGCACGCAGACAATATAAGAAATGCTAAAACAAATGATGATTGCACCTCCGCAGCAGAAGCTATTATGGTCAGCACTAAACGATTGACTCATCTAGTGACACAGTTAATGGAGATTGAAAAATTGGAGCACGGCGGGGGGGGTACGACATCCAGCATAAATCTATCGCAATTGATTAGAGACAGTTTGGCACTGGTAGAATCAAGTTTGTTGAGCAATGTTAATTGGGCAATTAGTATTGATTCACAGATAAATATTTTAGGTGATAAAAATTTATTACAGGTCGTATTTCGCAACTTGCTTGATAATGCAGCCAAATATTCTTTACCGCTAAGTGAAGTGAATATATCAGCACAGGATAAAGATTGTTGCATTACCATAACAATCATTAATCAAATACCCAAAGAAATTCAACTGAATACAGGGCGCATGGGTGAGCGATTTTATCGACACGTAAGAAGCCAAGGAGTTTCAGGTTCGGGGCTTGGATTATCAATCGTTACAAAAATACTCTCCATGCATGATGCAAAAATATCCTATGAGCCTATCGAGCAAAACTATTTAAAAATCGTCGTTGACTTTGCATAGATAATACTTTTTTATTAAATAAGTCCTTCATATCGTATTTTTATACACCTCCAATGTTTGCTCGATGGCTGACGTGTGTGTTCGGCGTCGAGCTTCTTTAATTTTACCGCTGCTTTTGCGATGAAATTCTCCAATGATCTGACCAACCAAATCGGTGTCGGCGAGCTGGGACTCCTCCAGTATTCCATCTTCCAGGTAGGTGCGCAGTACCTGCTGCCGATACTTTGGCGAGTTGAAAAATTTAACCCGCAAGCGCTTGTGGCGAATATCTAAAGCGGCTTCATCACCATAGAACCATTCAAAGCAGTTGATTGGGTCTTTACTCGGTTTATCGTTTTTCGAGAGAGCATCCAGCTTGTTGAGAAAATCCATAGGTTCCAGATCTGTAGCTGTGTTGAGCGCAATCACTTTCTCGCATTGCTTGTCTGCAAGACGTGCCTTGCGCTCGATCTCAGACTCTTCAAAAATCTCGAACTCAGGTGCATCCAGTGCGAGCGCCTTTCCCTTGTAAGCCATAAACATACTTTCAGCCAAGCCGCCGGAAAGGCCGCGCTCCTCGTAAATGGTTTTGCTCACAATCACATATTCATTTTGGCTTAGCGGTCTATAAGACATGTTCATCACCCGACTGTTGTTTTGCGGCATGAGCAGCGATAGCGCGGTAAATGGTGGCCTGGCTAAGACCGTAGCGCTGCTTAAGCTCCTTCATGGGTAGGCCAGCATTTTTATCAGTAACAATTTTACCGATGAGCTCGTCATTCAACCTTGATCGTCTACCAAATTTCACTTTATTGGCTTTGGCTCTCTCGATACCTTCTTGCTGCCTTTCGCGGCGCAGTGCATTCTCAAACTCCGCAACTGCGGCAAGCATATTGAATAGCAGCTTTCCGCTAGACGTGGCTGTGTCGATGCTTTGGTCAATCACAAGTAAGTTAATACCTTCTTGCTCAAATCGAGCAAGTATTTTGGCCAGATCAAGCACCGACCTGGCAAGTCGATCGAGCCGGGTAATGACCAGGTAATCGCCTTCCCGTAGATACTCCATACATGCCTTGTATTGTGGGCGTTGCGCTGTGGAACCACTTAACTTCTCGTGGAAGACTTTATCGCAACCAGCCCCTTTTAGCTTATCAAGCTGAAGCTCCAAGCTCTGTCCTATGCTACTAACGCGGGCATATCCAACTCTAGGCATTGCTCTCAATAACTCTTAATGAATTTGATAATCTAATTATGAGGGTAGTTTTGAGAGTGTCAAATGCATATTCTCAAAATGTATACTTTTTGATGCTTTTCGTAATCCACTTGTCGGTAGGTGAGGGTGTGTAATGCTCTATTCAGATGCACCCGCAAGCCGCTAGTATTTGACTCAATTAAAGGCTTAAACAGGGGAGTTAAGATATCCGAGGCGTTAAAGAGATTGTGTATCATCAGAGCTAGGCTGTTATGCCACGTAATTGACTTAACAATTGAATGGAAAAAGCGTGGATGTCGCCTACGTGCCCAAAGCGGTCATTCAGACTGTGTAACAAATACGATGTGGAATATTGTTACAGCAATTCAATTCCAAACCGCTTCACGACAAATGCAAAAATACCGAAGCAAAAAACCGTAATAACTACACAGGCACCCAGCGTTGGCCAGAATCCCCAGCGAGACAACAACTTGGGGAATACCAAAAACATGGGTAGCGTCGGCACTACATACCAGAAGGTGTACCAAGCGTGATTGGCTATTTTTTCGGTAGATTGATTTTCTACATACAACCAAATTAACGCCAGTATCGTGACCAACGGTAATGCTGCAATAAACCCGCCTAACTTGTCACTACGCTTTGCTGCTTCGGTCACCAATACAACGACTGCTGCGGTAATAAGATATTTAGTGATGATCCAATACATACATCCACCTTGATTATTAATGTTGGAAAACTTTTTGACATTCAATACCAATCTTGAGCTTTTACTTTTTGTGATAAGTCACTTTCAAGATTAACGGTTGTTGGTGAATGCCTGGGATTGCTATAGAGAAACGTCCCGCTCGGCGGGTATTAAATTGATAGTGAAGATCACAGGGAGAATAGTCTGTATTAAGGATATTTAACAGAATTCCCTGGGTGTCAAACACCTGTATTTGTAACTGACCACAATTAACATGATAACGTTTTTGTGTTGGATAAACGCTGCCACTGAAGGAAAACGAATTGTTTATGAAACTTGTTTCAGCTCGTATCAGCTTAAGGTTATAACTGCTTAGCGCTTCCGCATCAATACTAACCAAAGGATTAGACGGTTTACTGGATTGGCAACCATTTAGACCGATAAATAGTAGTGTGCAGATAAGGATGTGGGAAACACGCATAATCAAATTCCTACCTGATGCCAGTACTGCTTTGCTGCACAGAAGATGAAGTCTGACTTTGGGTATCTTTGCCCTTATGTTTTACAGCCGCGATGAAGTAAAGATCCACCGCAATCAAGATTGCGATGAAGGCTATTATAAAAATAAACGCAGGTGTTGACCTGAGTGGTTTTTTCTTTGGCGATTTCATTACATTTTCTCAAGAGCGTTGCCAATGGATATCAACATTATCGAGGCCATTTTTGATGGTATTCATCGATTAGATAATCATGGCTGTGATTACCTTTCTCATCCTTTAATAATAAGTGTTCATGATCTGGCGATAATTTATCGTGATGGTGTGAAACCTGAGGGGCGTCGTTTTTGGGCCATATGCTGTAAGCAATAACAATGGCGATAGTAGCGATAACGGCCATTGGGATAAAAACAAACATGATGCCGATATTGCTGCTTAGCCATCCCACTAATGGATAGGTTAAAAGCCAACACGCGTGTGAATAGGTGAATTGTGCCGCGAATAATGCGGTGCGATCTTCCGGGCGTGCTGATTTGCGAATGAGACGACCAGTCGGAGTTTGCGCAACTGAATAACCAACACCCATGATGAGCCACAGTGCCAACAATAAAGAATAGTTACTGATAAACGTGCCAAGAAATAAACAGACGCAGAGCAGTGTTGCGCCAGTGAGCATGACGGTTTTATCAGGTCTCTGTTCCAATACTCGTGGCAAATAAAGTGCCGCCAACATCGATCCCAAACCGAATGCACCAAAGGCAAAGGTTGTCGCATGTTCAGATAATTGAAAAACGGTTTGAACAATCACAACGGTATTGACGATCACCATTGCACTGACAGAAGCGATTGCCAAATTCAGTGCAAACAATGCTTTCAGGCGAGGGGTATGGAAATAAATTCGTGAGCCTTGTTTGATTCGGTTTAACACGCCTTTGAATGGAGGAGCCTTGCCAACCGGTAGCGTTGTTTTCATTACAAAGAATGCTGAAAACACAAACCCTAAACAGGTGCCCACAAAAAGATTGTTATAGCTAATAAGGGTAAGTAATAAACCTGCGAGTATGGGACTTATAATATTTTCGAGATCGTAGGCTAACCGCGATAATGACAATGCTTTTGTGTATTGCTTTTCTTCAGGCAATACATCAGGAATTACTGCCTGAAATGTTGGTGTGAATGCGGCAGAGGCTGATTGTAAAACAAAAATCAGGATATAGATTTGCCAAAGCTCTGTGACAAACGGCAAACATAGCGCTGTGAGGGCCCTGATAACATCAAGAGTGATTAATACGGTTTTCCGTGGTAAGCGCTCTGCAAAGGCAGAGGCAACGGGTGCTACGGTAATATAAGCGATCATCTTGATCGCGAGGGCAATACCAAGTACTTGTGCAGCCTGGTCTTTTGCAAGATCATATGCCAACAATGCAAGGGCAATGGTGATTAATCCTGTGCCCAGCAATGCAATCACTTGCGCTAAATACAAATTCTTGTAAGTGGGATTTTTCAGAACATCAAGCATAGGAAATCCCCTGACTCTATTTCATCAGTACAGCGACATATGTGGCAGTTGATAGGAACCCTGGAGTTCCTATCAACTGATATCCATCAGTTACTCTTTCAGGTTTTTAAATTCACCAGTAAAGTTCGCGTCGTAAACTTCACCGTCTTCTGATGAGAGAAGAATGTATAACGTCTTTCCTTCTGTTTCATTTGCTGCTGAAACAATGTAGTAACCAGTGCCGTTTTTCTTGAGTTTTACTTTGTCAGCAGGCAACGAAGCCCAGCTGGCTGGCAATTTTCCGAATCCCAGACCGGCATCTTTTTGCGTTAAGGATTTAACCGTTTTTTGTGCTACTTCAACGGCGGCAGTTTCGGTAATGTACGTGTGCTCGTGATCAGCATGAGCCATCACTTGATTGGTACATGCCAGCAAACCAGCTAATACGAATGGTGCAATTTTTTTCATGGTTTTTTCCTCTGTTATATCAATGGTTAATCAATGTGAAAATTTTTGCCATCGTGCGAATGCACACTGGGTCCTTCGGTTGAATCACCAGGTTCTTCGTTTAAATTTAAGCGCCTAGGGTAATTGGACAGCGCCGATTCTGATTTCTTCATATCTTCATGAACGTGGGAGTGATCATCTTTATTCAATGGGAAGTCATCCGGATAAGCACTGTGCTGATAGCCGTGTAATTGCATGAGCAACAACAGGCCACCCACAAACATCAGCAAGACGTTTGCAGCTGCGCTGAATTTTTGGAATGACGCTGTCTTGCGCCAACCCGCCAACAACACAAAAATGATGCTCAGCGCAATAATCTGCCCAACTTCCACACCAACGTTGAACGCCAGTATCTTCAATACAATGCCGTCTTCGCCCAACGGCAATTGTTGCAAGCGAGTTGATAATCCGAAACCGTGGATAAGACCAAAGATAAATACCATCCAAGCCAAGCTTGGTGAACTCACTTGTAAGTATTTTTTAAAGCCATCCAGGTTTTCGAATGCTTTGTAGCACACGGTCAAGGCAATAACGGCATCAATCAAGTAGTAGTTAGCGGTAATTCCCGCAATTGTTGCAAACACCAATGTGATTGAGTGGCCGATGGTAAAGGCGGTAATCAACACCAGGATATCTTTGAAGCGAGTCAGGAAAAACAGTACACCAAACAGGAACAGCAGGTGGTCGTAACCACTCAGCATGTGTGTAGCACCCAGACGGATAAACTCAAAGTAACCCGCATTTAAAATGCGAGCCTGATCTTCGGCGGACATGCCGTGAGCGAGCGCAAAGTTGCTCGCGAGTGTTAAAAAAACTAATAAGAAAAATTTCACTGTGAATTCCTTAGGTTCATGAATGTTGAATAGTCGGTTGCGGATTGTTGTTGTGCTTTATTGAATCTTTATGAAGTAAGCGATACAGCGCTGGCAGTACAACCAACGTTAACAGCGTTGAAGAAATAATTCCGCCGATAACCACCGTTGCCAATGGGCGTTGTACTTCGGAACCAATACCGGTGTTGAATGCCATGGGAACAAATCCCAAACCAGCAACCAGCGCGGTGGTCAGTACCGGACGCAAGCGGGTGACAGCGCCCTGGATAATTGCATCTTCCAATGCATGGCCATGCTGACGAAGGTCACGGATAAATGACACCATTACCAATCCGTTCAATACGGCAATTCCCGAGAGCGCGATAAATCCAACCGCAGCGGAAATTGAAAACGGAATGTCACGTAGTAATAACGCCAGCAGGCCACCGGTTAATGCAAGAGGCACGCCGGTAAAAATAATGAAGGCATCTTTCCAGGAACCGAGTGCCATGACTAGCAAGCCGAGAATCAACACCAGCGTCATTGGAACTACCCATGACAAACGCTCGGATGCGGATTGCAATTGTTGATAAGTACCACCGTATTCAACCCAATAGCCTGACGGCAGCTTCACCTGAGTTTCAACTTTCTCGCGCACAGCATCCACAAATGATCCCAAATCCGTACCGCGAACGTTGGCAGTAATCACCATGCGGCGCTTTCCATTTTCGCGATACACCTGGTTGTAGCCGGTTGTCTTTTCGAAGGTTACCAACTCACTCAATGGCACATAGGAATTGTTTGGCAGACTGATAGGAAGATTACCCATCGTATCCATATTGGTACGTGCCGATTCCGGTAAACGTACAACAATGTCCGCACGTCTATCGCCTTCGTAAAATTGTGCCGCTGTTTCACCACCAAATGCTGTTGCTACAGTATCTTGCAAATATTCCAGCGTGACACCGTAACGCGCCATCACTTCCAGATTGGGTTGCATAGTGAGCACGGGTAAACCTGTAGCCTGTTCAAGTGCGACGTCCGCTGCACCGGGAACTGTTTTTACCACGGCTTCAATTGCTTCACCGGCAGCAACCAGCTCTTCAAAATTATCGCCGAATACTTTGATGGCCAGTTCAGCACGCACACCGGCAAGAAGCTCGTTAAAACGCATTTGGATCGGCTGTAAAAACTCGTAGCGATTGCCGGGTACCGGATTAACCAAGGCTTCAAGGTCAGCAACGACTTCTGTTTTTGGTTTGGATGGATCTGGCCATTCACTGCGCGGCTTTAACATAATGAAGTTGTCAGCAACACTCGGTGGCATTGGGTCGGTTGCGACTTCAGCCGTACCGATTTTTGCAAATACACGCTCAACTTCCGGCATCGTTTTAATTTTGGATTCCAATTCTTTTTGGAACTCCAATGCTTGCGTCAGCGATGTACCGGGAATACGCAAGGCGTGCATCGCGATATCACCCTCATCCAGATTGGGAATAAATTCACTACCCAATCGAGTGGCGGCCACGCTACAAATAACAACCAACGCTACAGCCCCACCCACAATCCATACGCGCAGTTCCAGTGAGCGTTTCAACAAAGGCTCATAGAATGCCTGGCTACGTTGTGCAACAGGACTCGCATGTTCTTTAACCGGTTTGTTAAACAAAAATGCGATTGCAGCAGGTACGAAAGTAATGGAAAGAATGATCGCACTGACCAATGCAATAATTACCGTCAACGCCATTGGGTGGAACATTTTTCCTTCCACACCACTGAGTGCAAATATCGGTAGATAAACCGCCGTGATAATAAATACACCAAATAGTGCCGGACGAATTACCTCGCGGGTTGCATCAAATACCAATGCAAGGCGCTCGTTGAGTGAGAGTGCATTTTGACGTTGAGCTTCACCAAGACGGCGTAAACAGTTTTCCACGATGATAACGGCACCGTCCACAATCAATCCGAAGTCGAGCGCCCCCAAACTCATCAGGTTGGCACTGACGCGGGTTTGTACCATGCCCGTAATCGTCATCAGCATTGCAATAGGGATTACAGCGGCGGTAATCAAAGCAGCGCGCAAATTACCCAGCAATACGAACAAAATTACAATGACCAGTAACGCACCTTCCAACAAATTTTTCTGAACAGTTTCCAGGGTTTTATTCACCAGACCGGTGCGGTCATAAACAGCTGTCGCAGTGATACCTTCGGGCAGAGTGGATTTTACTTCTTCCAATTTTTTACTCACGTCCATGGCGACTTTACGGCTGTTTTCTCCCATCAACATGAACACGGTACTCATCACGACTTCATGGCCGTTTTGCGATGCAGCACCTGAACGCAATTCGAGACCTTCTTCAACGCTCGCTACATCTTTCACCCGAATAGGAACACCGTCAGATTCATACAACAATGTGTTTTCTATATCAGAGAAATTTTGTGCTTGGCCGGGCACCCGAATTAACCACTGCGCACCGCTGTATTCAACGTATCCAGCGCCCCGGTTTTGTGAGCTGCTTTCAAGTGCAGCGATAATTTGTTCCTGGGTAACATTTCTCGCCAACATTTTTGCTGAATCAAGTGCAACAAGGACCTCGCGTTTATGACCACCAATCGGATTAACTTCAACTACACCAGGTACACGCAATAGCTGCGGGCGAATAATCCAGTCATGGATCGAGCGTAGATCTGTTAGCGTATAGTCTTTGCCGTCTTTGTTTTTTGCTCCGGGCTCTGCATCTACAGTGAACATAAAAATTTCACCGAGACCGGTTGAAACCGGACCAAGCTTTGGTGTCAATCCTGCGGGCAATTGATCGCTGGCAGACAGCAAGCGTTCTGCCACTTGCTGGCGAGCAAAATAAATGTCGGTTCCATCCTGAAAGATTAATGTGATTTGCGATAACCCATAACGCGATAATGAACGGGTGTAACTCAAGCCTTTAATACCGGTCATGGTATTTTCCAGCGCAAAAGTTACGCGCTGTTCAACTTCGAGCGGGGTATAGCCAGGTGCAGCGGTGTTAACGACCACCTGCACATTGGTGATATCGGGCACGGCATCAATCGGCAAGCGATTGAAATTCCATAGCCCGATTGCGCACACTAAAAGCACAGCACCCAACACCAGGGCGCGGCGGCGCAACGAGAAATTAATTAAAAATTCCAACATGGTTAGTTCCTGTGGCCTGGTTAATACGAGGCATTAGTGATCATGGGATGCGCCGGATTTTTCGATATCAGATTTGATGACGTAGCTGTTATCCGTAACATAGTGAGTACCAGGTTCCAGTCCACCCAATACTTCTACCCATTCACCTGCTTCACGACCTAACTCCAACATCCGCACTTCGTATTCTTCACCCACTTGCGCGTACACCACGGTGAAATCGCGGAAGGCTTGCAAGCCTATGCGTTTTACAGCGATGGGCACTTCGTATTCATCAACCTGAACACGTGCAGTAATTTGTGCACCTAGTGGTATTGGTTTATTGAGCGATACACGCGCCGTTACCGATTGGTTTGGATTGGTTTCCAACGCAAGCTGATCAATGGTTCCGGTTAGTCCTTCACCTTGATAATTCACCGTAACTGCTGCCCCGGTTTTTACGCGGGCAAGTTGTGCAGGGAATATCGCGAGTTCTGCTGTCGTGCGTGAGTTATCAACGATTTTTACTAACGCATTGCCACGTGTTTGCTGACCCGCTTTTGCATCCAAGCGAGTGACCACACCGGCAATCGGCGCTTTAATGTCATAGCTACGCAGGCTCTCATTGCTTTCAACGGTCAGTAGTGATTGGCCAGCGGTAACGGTTTGACCTAACACCACTTGCACGCCTGTGATCACACCATCAAAGCGCGCATTAATTTCACGTTCACGTGACGGGTCTGCTGCAATTTTTCCAAATACATCGATGGTTTCTTTCAAAGTTGCCGGGCCTGCTGTTTCAGTAACTATCTCCAGTGCTTTTGCTACTGCCGGTTCGATACGGGTGCGGCCTTCGAAGTTATCAAACTTCCAGCGATGAACAGTGCCTTTGTGATTCGCTTCGATAGAAACTACAAAAGAGTGCGGCTCGTAAATAACGGAGTTGCCGCGCAAGAAGTCGCTCTGCGGTGCAAAATCGATAACGTCCACTTTATTGCCCAAACGGGTGAGGCGAACTTGTAATTTCACTTCATTCGGCTTCAATAGTTTTCCATCCAGATATACCCACGCGCGGTATTCAGGTGGCACACCAGTTTCAAAAATGGCGAGTTCCAGTGTGAAATTTTTATCTTTTAACAAGCGACCATTGTGTTCGCCTTTTTCCACCACTGGCTCAGCGGCTCCATGGCCACCACCTTCACTTTTAGGCGCTTCACCGCAAGCGATCAGAGTGGTAAGTACAGCCAGCAGCACCATGTGCCAGCGGTGTTTCATTATTAACTTCATAACAAGCCTCATTGTTTATCAGTTTCGCGACTGCTGATCAGTTCCGTATTGCTACGCCGGTCAAACGTTCAATTTCAATTGCGTTGAGATGCGCAGTGACACTGGCATCAATCAACAGTGTTCGTGCTGCAAGGTAATCGCGTTGAACGCTTTGCCATTCCAGATAGCTGTAGCGACCAACGTCATAAGCGCGGCGAGTTTCCGCCAGGCTTTGTTCCAGTGCGGGCAATATGTCTTTGCGGTAGGTGTTCACAACGTGCAGGCTGTGCAATAGCTCCTGGTGAACATCAAAGAGGGCTGCATCCAGACGGAAGGTTTCTGCATCGCGTTGCGCGCGATTTAATTCCATCAATGCGCGCGCTTCAGCAACGCGGCCTTGTTGTCGATCAAATACACCAAGAGGAACGGAGATACCGGCTACTAATGCCTGGTCATTGGTTGCAGCTAAACTTTTCACACCGGCAGACACTCGCCACTGCGGTCTTGCTTGCGCTTGTGCGAGTGCTAATTGCGATTCCTCCACGCGCGCTTTAGTACCGAAATATTCGAGACGCGGGTTTTGACGAAGACGCTCTTGCAACTCAGTGAAGCCTGCAATAACTGGCAACTCATCAAGGTTGCCTTGCACACGGGAAAATTCAGGTTGGGAGCTGCCCCATTGCGCGGCGAGCAGTCGATAGTTCACCAGTAACTGGTGCTCGATATCTTCTTCTTCCAATGACAGCCGCGATAATTCCACGCGCGCGCGCGCCGCTTCTGCCGCCGGAGAATTACCGGCATTCACACGTTTTTGAATTACTTCTACTGCTTGTTTAGCAAAGCCAACCGCTTGCTTTGCTTCTTGCTGGCGAACTTGGAGTGACAGTGCAGTGATATACAAACGCGCGGTATCGGCTGCTGCATCGAGACGACCAATATCCCGTTCTACTTCAATAACTGCCGACTGTGCTTTTGCGGAATTCACGCGCTCGCGACGTTGCTTACCATCCAGCAACCAGCTAATGCTAAGAGTGCTTTCAGCGGAATCCATACTTTTGTAGTTGCCGCTACCAAATGCATCATCAACGGTGACGGCCAATTCCGGATTGGAGCGCAAACCGGCTTGAAGTAAACGACCTTCTTGCGCCGTCAGTTGATAACCAAATGCGGCAAGCGACGGGTTGCGTTCCATCGTTAATGACATGGCTTGTTGCCAGGTTAATGCGTTGCCCGTTGTTTCAACGGCATAACTCATTAGCGGGGCAGACAATAACAAGCCACCAAAAACTATTCGCCGAAAGCTGCTGAGCGGCGCCTCAAAAAACCGATTGATGATCGGTTTTAAACATGTGCGTTGTCGAAAAATGGACAGCATTTTGATGAATCTCGGTCAGTGTTTAGGGATGATTGTGTAGAAAGGTCTCGACCACGTGATGAAGGCCATCTGCGTAATAAACCGCAGCTGCCATCACAATAGCGAGTGATACAAGAAAGCTGCCCCAAGGGAAGCGGCGGCCTTTATTGGTCTTGAGTAATTGTTGAATCCGTTCTTCAACAGCTGCTGCGACAAACGAACACATCGCTGCGTCAGCATGTTGTTGCTTCAAGTATCGCAGGTTAAGTCGGTTCACTTTTACCAGAGTAGTTGCGACCGTTGCAGGATCATCAAACTTCGCAACTTCCGCATCGACCGTTTGCTCCATGCTTAATTCCAACGCGTTGTACAAATCACGACGCGCAGCGGGCAAGAACACACTGATCAGTAAATTAAAAATCCATAATTTCAATGGATCGCGACGTTGTTGATGTACTTGCTCATGCCGCTGAACAATACGCAATTCCTGCTCATTTAATGCCGTTACTAATGATTTGCTGAGCAGAATTTTTGGAGCTACTAAACCGGCAGTAAATGCACTTGGAATTTTGCTATCCAGGATATAGCTACCATCACTTTCACGATCAGCAAATGCGAGCAACGCACGTAAATGGTTGCGTTGCTTCCACAACCGAATCGAACTGGTCGTTGCTTTCCAAGCGGTAATACCAATAAGCATTACTGCGCATAATCCTTTCCAGCTAATCCACACAAATTCCGGTGGATGGAACCAGCATAAATGACCATGTAAATTGCCGTGAGTATGGCAATGATCAGCAACAACCCCCAAGGCATGACCTACAGAAGGAACCAGTGTTAACAGCGCGGCAATTAAACCCAGCATCCAAGGTAGTGCGGCAATGAACCAGACAAAACGTTGGCGTGCGGCGGGCCCAAAGCAGGATAAAATGGATAACAGGTAGCGACGAGCCATAGTCGTCAACAAAGCAGTAACGATAAGCGTGCCTCCGGCGATAACCCAGAGATGCAACATCAAACCGCCAATGCCTGTCGTCATGGCTTAGTTATCCTTCTTTTGTTCGCGGGAATCGCGAATCAACGCTTCAAGACGATCCAGATGGGCTTCATCCAGATCGGCAGATAAGCTGACGAACGCGGCCAACAGATGATCGTGGTCATCGGAAAAATCCTGGGTGACATTGCGAATCAATTGACCCAAAAAGGCTTCTTTTTCCATACCGGCACGATACTGGTAGGCATGACCTTGTTTCTCACGCTTAAGGATGCCTTTCTTGTGTAAGCGATCAAGGGTGCTTTGAATCGTATTCAAACTACCACCCCGACTTTTCTTGAAATGGTCGAACACCTGCTTGGCATCGGCACTGCCGACATCCCACAAGTGGTTCAGAACCAGTTTTTCCAATTCTCCGAGCTGCACGGTAAATTCTCTTAGTTTTGTATGTTGTCAAAGCTTAGCTGCTTAAAAACCGATTATCAATCGGTTTTTATATTTTTGGCGTTCGTAATAGAGCCGGGGTTAACTTCAACAGTGATATGCACAAGCTCTTCATGAATACCTATCTGCCGCTTGAAATAGTCCGGTTTTACGTCATCAGCAACTGACAGCGCTACGATGCAGGCATATTCTCCTTTACCAACTCGCCACACATGCAGATCGGTGATAGTTGCGGGGATAGGGCTTGCATCAATTACTTCCCGAATCTCTGCTACAACAGGTGCATCCATTTCCGCATCTAGCAGTACCCGGCTAGTGTCGCGGATAAGTCCAAATGCCCAGATCGTAATCAGTGTTGCACCAACAATTCCCATCACCGGGTCAAGCCATGCTGCTCCCCAAAGCTTGCCACCTATCAGCGCGAAAATTGCCAGGACAGATGTCGCGGCATCAGCAATAACATGTAGGTAGGCTGAGCGCAGATTCATATCGTGATGATGGTGGCCATGATGCGCATGATCGCCATGATCATGCGTATGTCCGTCTTTGAGTAACCATGCACAGGCCAGATTCACCACCAGACCGACGATTGCGATCATGATGGCTTCATCGTAATGGATAGGGGTTGGTGACAGCAGTCGCTCAACTGATTGGAATAGCATGAGCGCTGCCACGCCGATAAGCATTAACGCGCTTGTGTATCCACCCAGAACTTCTATCTTCCAAGTCCCGAACGCAAATCGATTATCATGTGCCAAGCGTCTGGCTGTGGCATAGGCAAACACTGAAAGGCCAAGTGCCAGCGAGTGGGAGCTCATATGCCAGCCATCAGCAAGTAATGCCATTGAGTTGTAAATCCAGCCACCCGCAATTTCGATGATCATCATTGCGGTGGTGAGTACAAGCGCCCATCGAGTATTACGCTCTGCGAGCGGATTACCCTCATTAAAGACATGGGAGTGGCACGGGTTAGTGGTGGTGGGCAAAGGCATAATGGTGTCTCATGGCAGGAATTAATATACTATACCCCAGTATAGTAGCTATCAATCAGAGGTGTAAATGTCACATACAATCGAAGGTAAGAAAAAGCTGCTAACCCGTGTGCGCCGAATCAAGGGGCAGTCGGAGGCATTGGAGAAATCACTGGAGAGTGGAACTGAGTGCTTGGCTGTTCTTCAGCAGATTGCAGCAATCAGGGGCGCGGTCAATGGATTGATGGCTGAGGTGCTGGAGGATCATATCCGCGAGCACTTGGGTGTTGACGATATTCCTTCCCAACAGCGCAGCAAAGATCTTGATGATGTTATTGCAGTGTTGCGTTCTTATCTTAAGTAAAAGTACAAATGGCTCCAGACCAATCGATGATGAAGTTAATTGAGTTAATGCAGCGCGATAGCTTAAGAATGGACTTGCTCTCTGCTGTTGCCTCTGTTGATCTTCCAGATTGGTACATTGCTGCCGGTTTCGTGCGAAATCTTGTGTGGGATCATCTTCACGGTTTTTCCAGTACTCCTCTGAATGATGTTGATGTAATTTATTTTTCTCACATAGCGATAGATGAAAATGCAGTTCTTGGGCAGTTGCTGATATCCCATCCTGACATTAATTGGCAGGTAAAGAATCAGGCGTTTATGCATATCAGAAACGGTGATCCGCCTTATAAAAATAGTGTCCATGCCATGGAGTTTTGGCCCGAAATTGAAACGGCACTCGGAGCGAAGCTGAATTCAAAATCAGAGCTTGTGTTTGCATCTCCATTTGATATTTCGACTATATTCGAAGGATATGTCACCCATAACCCACGTCGAGAAAAAGCGATTTTTCTGAAGCGTATTGAAGATAAATCTTGGCTAACGATGTGGTCAAAACTACAGATAAGAGTATAAATTCAAGTAAGGTTTTATGGCGATGACAGAGGGAACCAAAGGTTATGAGAGGTTTATTCCTCTTTTTATAGAGAGCGCTCAAACTCTGGATTTTCATCAATCTTGTAAAGACTATCTACATTTTCTACCCGCTGTGCCCGCCAGTATATTAGATATCGGTTCAGGTGCTGGCCAAAACGCGGCTGCCCTTGCTCATCTTGGATATGATGTGGCCGCAGTAGAGCCAATGCCTGAGTTCATGCATGCAGCGATGTATAAGTATGAGGCGCTACCCGTGCTGTGGATGCAAGGAAGTCTTCCCGAACTTGCCTGTTTGGAATCGCAAGATACATTGTTCGACTTCATTCTAATTGAGGGGGTGTGGCACCACCTTAATGAGCAAGAACGTGCTATCTCCGTTGCTCGCCTTTCAGCAATTCTGAAGCTTGGTGGCAGATGTGCAATTTCATTGAGGAATGGTCCCGCAGGAATGGGTACAAGAGTTTATCCAACAGATGTGTTTTCCACTATAAAAGCATTTGAGTGCTTTGGGTTTGAGGTTCTCTTCTGTGTCGAAAACCAGCCAAGTATTTTTAGTTTTAAGGAAAATGTAACTTGGTCGCGCGTTGTATTGCAACGAGAGGCTTCCAAGTAAATATTGCTACTACCCAATCGCTAGGCAGGTAATGCTCAATGAATGAGAGTAAAAACATTAAAATAAGACAAGCAAAAATTGAAGATATCGAGAAATTGTGTAATGCAAGAAACAATGAAGCGTTATTTTTAAAATACCTTGATGAGTGCGATGGGGATAAGGCTCATTTTTTAGTGGCGGAAGTAGCAGAAAAAATAGTCGGATTTGGTCTTGTTTATTTGGATGTAACGAAAACTGGTAAGAAAAAGTCACACTTACCAAAACTAAGTGATCTATATGTTATCGAGCAGTACAGAAGAAAAGGTGTTGCGACAGCTCTGATTAAGGCCAGAGAGGCTCTTGCCAAGAGTTATGGGTATTCACAAATTTACGTCAGCATAGATCCTTTTGAAAGTATTGACATGCTGTCTTTAGCAAAGAAGCTTTCTTATGCTCCATTGCAATTTCAACCATATCTAACTTCAGCTTTGCATTATGATGCTCAGGGAAATAGCTACGAAAAACAGTACTCCAGGCTGGATTTTAAGAAAGGCCTAATCTGAGAAATGTCAAAGTGTTATTTATGACTTAGGGAGGGGGTATGAATATGTTTAAAGTTTCAAAAACTCAACATATATTAGCCGTAAACGACTTTGATTTGGCATTGAAGTTTTTTACCGAGAAATTAGGTTTTACGGTAGAGAATATAATTGGTGGTTGGGCATTTTTACACCTCGGAGATTTCTATTTGATGGTTGGAGATTGCCGAGGTGAAGTTCCTGCCAGGGATACCAATAATCATGCACTCTTTGCTTATGTGAACTGCGATGGAATTGATGATTTGTATAGTCAATATCAGGCACGTGGAGTTGCTTTTAAACAATTAATTGCTGATAAGCCTTGGGGCTTAAGAGAGTTCGAGGTCGAGACTCCAGAGGGGCATAGAATTTTGTTTGGGCAAGACATCAAAATGTAAGATCTGTAAGAATGGTGAAATAGTCGTTCTGCTGCATTTTCTAAGTGTATACATATGGGAATGACCGCTATTGGCCGTTATGGGATGTAATTGACCTGAGCCACATTTTCAATGTATTCAGATCGACTCAGTTGTGCCCAAAGCGGAAGTTTAATTTTGCGCTGATTTAAAATTAAGTTAGGAGAATTATGGATGGCTTTACGTGATTATTTAAATGGACCAAAACATTTACAGCGCGCTCAAGAGCTGGAGAAAAATCTTACTGAAATGGAAAAACGTTATGCGCAAGTGCAGGCTCTTGCCGATAAGTTCAGAGTCATGGAAGCTGTGCAAATTCAAGATTTAATTGATAAGGAAAACTCCAAGCTGAATGATATCCGTAAGGCAGTAATTGAGGCTAAGCGTGAATCAGCAGAAGCGTCAGCTAAAACTAATGAGTTACGCGGTCAAGTTCTTGTGCTAGAGGAAACCTTACTCCTAGAAAGTTTTGCACTCTACGAGCCAAAGTTTAAGCTTACTGCGAGCCAGGAATATAAAGCTCGATTGGATTCGGTTCGTGAGGATCAAAAGGCTTTAATTAAAAATGGCCAGGCTGCTACCGGAAACATGGATTGGCAAGTAAATGGAAGTAAAGCAGAAGGTCGAAAGTTGGTCAACGATATGATCAAATTGGTAATTCGCTCATTTAATAACGAAGCTGACTACTGCGTAGATAACGTAAAATTCGACAATATTGAACTAGGCGAGAAAAGGATAAGAAAGTCATTTGAAACCTGCAACAAGTTAGGCCGTGTAATGACTGTAAGCCTGTCAAACAAGTACCTTAACCTTAAACTTGATGAATTACATCTTGCCCATGAATTTCAAATTAAGAAACAAGAGGAAAAAGAAGAAGCTAAACGAGCAAGAGAAGAATTGCGAGAGCAACAAAAACTCGAGCAAGAAATACGTGCGGCACGTGATAAAATTGCAAAGGAGCGCAAGCATTTCACCGCAGCACTTAAGGATCTTCAGTCTCGTCTGGAAAAAGCTAATGATGATGAATCTCGGACACTCCTACTTACCAAAATTGCAGAGATAGAAGCGAGCAAGGAAAACCTTGAAAACGAAGAGAAGTTAATCGACTATCGTGAAAATAACGCAAAGGCTGGTTATGTTTACGTAATTTCAAATATAGGTGCATTCGGAGAGGGTGTATATAAAATTGGAATGACTCGCCGTCTTGATCCTATGGAGCGAATTGACGAACTAGGAGATGCTTCTGTTCCATTTTGGTTTGATGTGCATGCCATGATTTTTTCCGATAATGCACCTGCACTAGAGGCTAAATTACATGAAAGGTTTGCAACAGGTAGGTTGAATAAAGTGAATGGTCGCAAAGAGTTCTTTCGCGCAGATTTAACTGTAATAGAATCTATAATTCGCGAACACTATGATGCTGCAGTCGAAGTAACTCATGATGCACCTGCTGAGCAGTATCGAGAAAGCTTGCGTATGTCCATGCCTGTCGCCTCTATTCAGCAAACTGAACATAGTGTGGCCAGCACTATTTAAACAGAAAATTTGGATTAAATATGCTTGAGGTTTGACGTCCGGTTTTGGCCGTTATGCGATGCAATTGAACTACTCCAACTATTAATGTATTCAGGCTGGCTCACCCAGCACGAAAAATATAAATAGAATTGACAACTAGGTATCTCACTGGACAAGCCGGTGAGCACCGAGTTACACGAAAATAGAGGTGGATCCATGACTGTAATTGATATGTACAAATGTACTGACAGTGTAAGCGATATGGTGCAAAGTTTAATTGATGACGGTCTGATCGGAATTTCAGGTGGAAGAGTCAATGTTAGGAAGGTTTTAGATGAACTTATATCCGGTCTCAATCGTGAAAACAATGATAATGAAGGCTATATGAGCACTACTTATAATCACCCTGGTACGGAGCTCGGTTATGCATGGGATACCGCTAGATTTTCATTAAGCGAAGCAAAATCAATTGTTCTAAAAAATTACAGTTAATAACCGTATAACTGTTTATTTGCACTTTCTACGAAGCATATCACTGGCTGGCACAGTGGGGACTTTTCTTCGATTGAGAGAAAACCAAAATGTCATACGCAAAAAATACCCAGATTTCACTTTCTCAAATATGAAAAAACCACCCTAAGGTGGTTTTTCCGTCCCAGACAAAAATCAATTAAATGATGCTTGCTAGGGATGAGTTGTGAATGGAGCTTACACGACATTTTTTCTCGTGCACAGAGTTACACGTCAACCATAGCCACCTGAAGCAACATTCCTGATTTGCGAACAGCCAACGATCAGAATCCCGTTTACTCCGTCTAGTAAGTTGTACCCAAAACCTCAGATCTATTGAGAAAATGCGGGAGGATATTTTTGGGCAAAAAATGTCTGAAAACGCCAAATTTAAAATGAGTTTTTTAAGACTTGATCTTCACTACCCATTTACGACCTACTTTGTACATATCTACCCAAAAAAGATGTATACACATGAATTTTTTTGTCAAAAAAAACACCTTTATTAACAGTAAGTTACCGGTGCACATGTATAATTGCGTTAAGGTTGGCACCAGAACCGCGTTTATCAAGTGGGCATTGAAGGCGCGAGCCCCTTGATCGCCAAGTTTTATCGCCCCGAGCGCTGGACCAATGCACAGATTATTGAAGAGCATGAGTTCACCCAGGCGCTAAAGGACTTGGAGATTTCGGTAGTGCCGCCCATGGCCGACGATGAAGGTAATACCCTGCGCGAATTTCAGGGCTTTCGTTTTGCGCTCTACTTACGTCAAGGCGGCCACGCACCCAATCTGGATGACTTTGATGCGCTGCTCTCACTCGGCCGCACCCTCGGGCGCATCCACGCCTTGGGGCAGGCGCGCCCGTTTGTGCATCGCCCGGCGCTCAATATCCAAACCTTTGGGCGCGACAGTTACGACTTTTTGCTGGCGAACGATTTTATCCCCGCCAGCCTGCGCGAGTCTTATCGCACCTTAGGCGCCGATTTATTAGCGCGCTGCGAAACGCTATTCGCACGCGTGGACTACACGCCCATTCGCCTGCATGGCGACTGTCACCCAGGCAATATTTTGTGGCGCGAAGAGGTGCCCCACTTCGTCGACTTTGACGATGCACGCATGGGCCCGGCGATTCAGGATTTGTGGATGCTGCTCTCCGGCGAACGCGAGCAGCAGACCTTGCAACTGGCGGAAGTGCTGGAAGGCTACCGCGAGTTTTGCGATTTTGATTTGGCCGAGCTGGCCTTGATCGAAGCGCTGCGCAGCCTGCGTATCATGCACTACAGTGCGTGGCTGGCGAGGCGCTGGACCGACCCGGCCTTTCCCCGTCACTTCCCCTGGTTTAACACCGAACGCTATTGGGGCGAGCATATTCTGGAGTTGCGCGAGCAGCTGGCCGCGATGAACGAACCACCGCTGGTCATTTATTAAACGTATCGAGCTGCTGGCGCTGGAATTATTCGCCTATGCCCCCAATAATGGTTTTTTATTTCTCCGAATAAGGATCTGGCCATGAATGCCACCGTCACCGCCGCCACCAGCGCCCTTGTCATCGACAGTTTGTGGGAATCGATTCGCGTGCAAACCCGCAAACAAGCCGAGGCCGAACCGGTACTCGCCAGCTTCCTTTATTCCACCATCCTCAATCACGACACCTTGGAAGCGGCACTCAGCTTCCACCTCGCCAATAAACTCGATAGCCCCGCGCTGCCTGCGATGTTAATTCGCGAAGTCATCGAAGAGGCCATGGCAAAAGACCAGAGCATTGTGGAGTCGGTGCGTGCGGATTTACTCGCGGTTAGCGAGCGCGACTCCGCCTGCTGCTCGCTGGTAACGCCGCTGCTTTACTTCAAAGGCTTTCACGCACTGCAGGCTTATCGCATTGCGCATTGGCTGTGGAATCAGGGGCGCAATTCACTTGCGCTGTTTTTGCAGAACAGAATTTCGGCGGTGTTTGCGGTAGATATCCACCCCGCTGCGCGTATCGGCAAGGGCATTATGTTTGATCACGCCACCGGCATTGTGATTGGCGAGACAGCGGTGATTGAGGACATGGTATCCATCATGCAGTCGGTCACCCTGGGCGGCACGGGTAAAGAAGCCGGCGATAGACACCCCAAAGTGCGCAAAGGCGTGTTAATTGGCGCCGGCGCCAAGATTCTGGGCAATATCACCGTGGGCGAATGCGCCAAAATTGGTGCAGGCAGTGTAGTGATTAAAGACGTACCTGCGCGCGCGACTGTGGCAGGCGTACCAGCGCAAGTGATCGGGGAGACACAGTGTTCACAACCCGCCCGTGAAATGGATCACCTTATTCGCTGAACTTACCAACTGAACATACAAACTGACCAACTGAACATATCATCTGAACCGGCGCACAGTTAAGCGGCATGGCGCCGCACCAGAAAAATCTAACCGCACCAAAAAGAAACAGCCGATAGTAGTAATCGCAATAAAAACCGGTAAGAAAGCCGCCTTCTGGCCTTGGTCTGATTTTTGCTCAACTCATAGCCTGGGATCACGATTCCCACCCGAGACTGAGGAGAGCGGAGCATGCAATACACTAAGCCCATGGTCGATTTGGTGTACGAAATTCGGCGCCGGGTTGACGCGGCCATGAAGCCCAGCGTCAAAATGGCCAACCCGGATGTGCTGAAAGAGTTAGCCGACTATCACCAGCACAGCAAAGACACTATCACTAAAGCCTTGATTAAAGAGCTGCTGTTTATGGCGGGGCCGGAATGGGCCAGCCTGTTGGAACCAGTGGTTAGTGAGAACACCAAAGAAATACCGCGCCAGGTGGTGAAGGTATATCGCGGCCAAACCGTACTGGAAGATGCAACCCAGGAAACACCCGGCGGTGACAACATAGTGCGCAGTGAAATTCTGGCTCCCAGCGTGCCCGTGGCTGAAAAGCCTGTGCGCATGTACCGCGGCCAGCCCATACTCTGAAACTGGACGATTGGCCAAATGGCGCCCACACTAAAACGGGTATGTACATCACCAGGCCATGGCTCATTCACAGCATTTTCAGATACTGACCTTTATGCGAATCAATACTTCCCTAGGCTGTTGGCTCTCCGCTTGCTTGATTCTGTTGGCAAGTTTTTTTGTCAGTGCCCCGCTCTCGGCTCAACCCAAAGCCACTATTGCCGCACTGCCCGATATCCATCGCGATTACACCCAATTTTTAGCCGGGCGCGATGTACAGGAAATTAGCTTTTATGGCGGCAACTACGCACGCCGCGATGTAATTGAATTAGTGTTGATGCAGCAAGCACTCGCACTGGGAGGTTTTGAGCAGCCCATAGAGTTTGCCGATGAGGAAAATTATTTTCGCAGTATTCGCAATGTGATCGATGGTAAAACGCTCAGCATTGGCGGAACGATTTGGTATCAGGATTTAATTGGCCAACAGGATCAATTGCACATTTCCGCACCCATCGTAAAAGAGGGGCAATTTGTTGTGGGGCTTTATACCTCCCCCAACAATCAGCGCGCCCTTAACAGCAAAACCCTTGCGCAACTCACCCAACTCAAAGTCGCCACCAGCCGCCAGTGGAAACCCGATTTGGATACCCTGCAACAATTGGGTTTCGACAAAATTATGTACACGCCTAACTGGATCAACATCGCACGGATGATCAACGCCGGGCGTGTGGATTTTACGCTCTCGCCGGTGGCGAATAATCCCGGCAAAGAAATTCAGGTGGATAACATCAAGCTCGTGCCCATCGAGGGAATAAAAATTGCCATCAGCGGTAGCCGCCACTGGCCAGTCAGCAAAAAACACCCTTTGGCTGCGGAGTTTTACCGCGCCTTGAGTCTGGGCGTGGCGCAGCTGCGACGCACGGGCACCATCGAGCGAGCCTATCGCGAGTGTGGATTTTTTCATCCGGAATTGGAAAGCTGGGTGTTATTAAATCCCCCCACTGAAGAATAGTTGACAGTAGTTGCCAAAAAAATAGGGCGACCCTGTTTAACGGGATCGCCCTATTTTTTTATCGCACTGGCAGAGATTATTATCTGCCAGCCGTCACTTTTATTTTTGCTGCTGTTTTAATAAATCGCGAATTTCGGTCAGCAATAACTCTTCATTGCTGGGTGGTGGGGGAGCAGCAGGAGCCTCCTCTTCCTTTTTCTTTAAGCGATTGATCACTTTAATAACCATAAAAATAACAAACGCAATAATGGTGAAATCAATCAGCGTTTGCAGGAATTTACCGTAGGCCACCAAAACCGGAGTTTGCCCCTCCAGCAACGCGGGTAAAGTAAATGCCAGGTCAGAAAAATTAACCCCACCAATTAAGTAACCAATTGGCGGCATAACCACATCACCCACCAATGACGACACAATTTTGCCGAAGGCGGTGCCGATAATCACACCCACGGCTAAATCCACCACATTACCTTTGATAGCAAAGGCTTTGAATTCTTTTACGATGCTCATGTTAAAACCCCTTTTTTGAATGGAATGAGTCAGCTACCGACAGACACACCAAAAGTTTTATAACCCATAAACCGCTTAAAACCAAGGTTATCGATTACAGATACTAGCAGCTATTCATCCTCACGCTGGGCGTAAACACTTGCTATACCCTCTTCATCAACTGTCACCTGTAACACCATTGGCTGGCAGCAGACCTGGCAATCTTCCACATAGGTTTGCTGCTCCAGCGAGCAGTCCACCAGCACACTGATCGGCTCGCCGCAGTAGGGGCAATCGAGAAAACACTCTTCTTGCAAACTCATCGCACACTCCGGTTATTAATAGGCGGATGGCAAATCTATGCCCAATTCATTCCAGATCTCATCAACCCGCGCTTTTACCTGTTCATCCATCACAATAGGTGTGCCCCATTCACGCACAGTTTCACCGGGCCATTTGTTAGTGGCATCAAAACCAATTTTGGAACCCAAACCGGAAACCGGCGAGGCAAAATCGAGATAATCAATCGGCGTATTTTCAATCATCACTGTGTCGCGCGCCGGGTCCATGCGCGTGGTCATCGCCCAGATCACATCATTCCAATCGCGCGCATTAATATCATCGTCAGTGACAATCACAAATTTGGTGTACATAAATTGCCGCAGAAAACTCCACACCCCCATCATCACCCGCTTGGCGTGACCGGGATATTGTTTTTTCATAGTGACGACGGCCATGCGATAAGAACAGCCTTCGGGTGGCAAATAAAAATCCACAATTTCCGGAAATTGTTTTTGCAAAATCGGCACAAACACTTCGTTGAGTGCCACACCGAGAATAGCGGGTTCATCCGGCGGACGACCGGTATAGGTGCTGTGATAAATAGGATCGCGGCGATGGGTAATACGTTCGACGGTAAATACCGGAAAATTATCCACTTCGTTGTAATAACCGGTGTGATCGCCAAATGGCCCCTCGGGCGCCAAATCATTGGGTGCGATATAGCCTTCCAAAATAAATTCGGCCGATGCGGGTACTTGTAAATCGTTGCCGATACATTTCACCACTTCGGTTTTATCGCCGCGCAACAATCCGGCAAAACCGTATTCAGACAAAGTATCCGGCACTGGTGTTACCGCTCCAAGAATAGTTGCGGGATCAGCACCGAGAGCAACTGCAACGGGATAATTTTTGCCGGGGTTTTGAATTTGAAATTCGCGAAAATCCAACGCACCGCCGCGATGGGAAAGCCAGCGCATAATCAGCCGGTTTTTACCGATTTTTTGCATGCGGTAAATACCCAGGTTCTGCCGCTCTTTGTGCGGCCCACGGGTAACAACAAGCGGCCAAGTCACCAAGGGCCCGGCATCACCCGGCCAACAAGTTTGAATTGGCAACAGATCCAAATTGACGGCATCGCCTTCCAGCACCACATCCTGACACTGGGCTTTGCCCAATACTTTGGGAGCCAGATTTAATACCTGTTTAAATAAAGGCAATTTATCCCAGGCATCTTTAAAACCTTTAGGTGGTTCCGGCTCTTTTAAAAAGGCGAGCAACTTGCCCACCTCGCGCAGCGCACTTACCGACTCCTGCCCCATGCCCAAAGCCACTCGCTCGGGGGTGCCAAATAAGTTGGCCAGCACCGGAATGGTATAACCTTTGGGATTTTCAAACAGCAACGCTGGGCCACCGGCGCGCAGCGTGCGGTCGCAAATTTCAGTCATTTCAAGGTTGGGGTCGATTTCTTGCTTGATGCGTTTTAATAAACCGCGCGCCTCCAGCAAATCGATAAAATCCCTTAGGTCTTTGTATTTCATATTCTTGACAACCCGAGTCGTAAAGCCAAAGTTAAAAAAATCGAAATTATAAAAACTGTTAAAAAATAAAAGTAAAAAAGAACACTGTAAAAAAAGAAAAACCCGTATCGAGTGCAGTAAATACGGGTTTGAATTTCCCGCATTACGCTGCGCTCCATACGGGCTACAAGCTACAACTTTAAATCAACACACAACCTCCCCCTATTCAAGGGGGAGGCTGGGAGGGATTACTTGCGTTTCATCGACATAAAGAATTCGTCGTTGGTTTTGAAATCTTTCAACTTATCGAGTAAAAATTCTGTTGCGGCAACGTCTTCCATATCGTTCAACAAACGACGCAGAATCCAGGCGCGCTGCAACTCATCTTCTTTCATCAATAAGTCTTCGCGGCGAGTACCGGAGCGACGCACGTTGATTGCGGGATAAATACGTTTTTCCGCAATTTTGCGATCAAGATGCAATTCCAGGTTGCCGGTACCTTTAAATTCTTCGTAAATTACTTCGTCCATCTTGGAGCCAGTATCAACCAGTGCAGTGGCGATAATACTCAAGCTGCCGCCCTCTTCGATATTACGCGCAGCTCCAAAGAAACGCTTTGGACGTTCGAGTGCGTGCGCATCCACACCACCGGTCAATACTTTACCGGATGAAGGAATCACAGTGTTGTAAGCGCGCGCCAAACGGGTGATAGAGTCGAGCAGAATCACTACGTCTTTTTTGTGTTCAACCAAACGCTTGGCTTTCTCGATCACCATGTCGGCCACTTGTACGTGACGTGCAGGTGGCTCATCAAAAGTAGAAGCAACCACTTCGCCGCGCACTGAGCGCTGCATTTCAGTTACTTCTTCCGGGCGTTCGTCGATCAGCAATACAATCAAATGACACTCGGGATTATTGCGCGTAATCGCCTGCGCAATATTTTGCATCATGATGGTTTTACCGGCTTTCGGTGGCGCCACGATCAAACCGCGCTGACCTTTACCAATGGGAGCAATCAAATCGATGATACGACCGGTGAGGTCTTCGGTAGAACCATTGCCCGCTTCAAGCGGCAGACGAATATTGGGGAACAGCGGCGTGAGGTTTTCAAACAGAATTTTATTGCGGGAGTTTTCTGGTTTGTCGAAGTTAATATCGTTAACTTTCAACAGGGCAAAATAGCGTTCACCTTCTTTGGGGGGGCGAATTTTGCCAGAGATGGTATCGCCAGTGCGCAGGTTAAAGCGGCGAATCTGACTGGGTGAAACATAAATATCGTCGGGACCTGCAAGATACGAACTGTCGGCTGAGCGTAAAAATCCGAATCCATCCACCAAAATTTCCAAAACCCCGTCCCCGTAAATATCCTCTCCGCCTTTGGCGTGGCGCTTGAGGATATTAAAAATAATGTCCTGTTTGCGCGAGCGGGCGATATTTTCCAATCCCATTTCATGGGCGATATCAATTAATTCTTCAATCGGTTTCTTTTTAAGGTCGGTTAGATTCATAGGAAAGACTTTATAGATGGATGTAGGTTTATTGCAGATGATCGCGAGAGCGATATTGTTTTTAGAAAATTAAACGTTTGTAGAAAACTAAACACATTTATGCTGCGCGGTTTGCAAGGGAATCTGACGAGAATTCTGCGGATAGTTAGTTAACCAGCTTTGATTCCATGATGGACATAGGTAAGTCCATTCATTTGTTGTTAGCAGAAAACTGGTCGATTGGTTTATTCGCGTGTCAGATACCGGGGCAAGAACAACAGCAGGGAATTTAGAGTTTGTTCGTCTGTGTTTTTAGAATCGGGAAGGAGATTCGGAGAGGAACAAACATTGGATGTTCGGAGTATAGCGATAAAAATCTGTAAGTGCAAAAACAAATTGGGCCATCTTGCGATGGCCCGGAGCAATTAGATGGATGAATTAATAAAATCAACCAATTGTGGTTTGCTCAGTGCACCAACTTTGGTCGCGTGAGCCGCGCCGTTCTTGAAAATAATCAGCGTAGGAATACCGCGAATACCAAATTTAGCCGGGGTATCTTTGTTGGCATCTACGTCCATTTTGGCGATTTTGATTTTGCCTTCGAATTGCTCAGCCAAATCATCAAGAATAGGAGCGATCATTTTACAAGGGCCGCACCAAGCTGCCCAAAAGTCTACCAGCACAGGCAAATCTGCTGTTAATACATCCTGCTCGAAGCTGGCATCACTAACATGAACGATTGCATCACTACTCATAAATAACTCCAAACCTATAGGTTAGCTGGTGGTGGGCGTACCCAATTAGTGATCGCCATCATAAGGATTGACCCGAACACAGGCAAGGAGAAAAAACCAATCACCACTATAGGGGCGCCCTATGTGGGCGGCGATAAAAGTCCTGCAGCGTCAAATGCAGCATAGAGTGTATCCAGCGTGATGGGCTTGGATAAGTAGTAGTTCATGCCACAGGCGAATACTGCTTCGCGATGTTCCTGCAGGGCATGGGCAGTGAGGGCGATAATGGGAATGGGCGTTAATCCCTCGCGCCGCTCATAATCGCGAATGCTGCGAGTCGCTTCAAAGCCGTCCATTTCCGGCATTTCACAATCCATCAAAACCAGGTTAAACCGATTTTTTTGCTGCTGTGCAGCATCGCAAGCTTCAACACCATTTTCCGCGAATACAGGAACTATGCTGAGCTTGCCCAGCAGCCCTTTAATCACCATGCGATTCACCGGATTATCCTCGGCAACCAATACCCGCAAATGGGAGAACTTGGCCAGATCCTGCTGTTTATTGCGCTCACTGGGTAATTCCGGGGCGGCTTCGTGACCTGACAGGGCGATCAGCTCGCGCTGTAAAAGCTTCATTGAAATGGGCTTGCGCACCACGGAGTGAACAGCCAGGCGACGCAATTGCAGTTGGTCGTGATACACATCGCCGGGGCTAAACATAAATAGCGGCAGTTCGCTAAATTCCGGTACATCTCGCAGTAATTGGGCAAATTCCAGGCCGCTGGCATCCGGCAGGGAATAATCGACACCCACAAAATCAAATGGCTCACCGGAGTGCATGGCATGTTTAAGTTGTGCCAATGCTGTTTTTGCCGAGCGTGCAGCCTCTACATTTACCCCCCAATCTTTGCAGCAGCGGGCGATAAACTCAGCGAGCATCACGCCGCCTTCGACTAACAAAAGTTTTTTATTACGCAGCAAATGCTCGCTTTTTTCAGGGGGTGCGCTCGTCAAATCGCAGACCGATTCCTGCGCCAACCTGACCGTGAACCAAAAGGTTGAGCCCCGGCCTTTTTCGCTCTCGACACCAATTTTGCCACCCATCAACTCCGCGAGGCTTTTACAAATCGCCAAACCTAACCCGGTGCCACCGTATTTGCGCGTAGTGGATGCATCGGCTTGATTGAAAGAGTCGAACAAATTGCCGGCGCTGGACATATCTATACCTATGCCACTGTCTTGCACCGCGAAGTGCAGCTCTACCCGATCATTATCCAACTGCTGCAAAACACTGACCTGCAGTGAAATAAAACCTTCACTGGTGAACTTAAAGGCGTTACCCAGCAGATTGATAATAATTTGACGCAAGCGTGTTGGGTCGCCGCGCAACCAACGCGGCACACCGGGCAATAGGCCACCAAAGAGTTCTATTTGCCGTTTATTGGCCGTAGCCCCAAATAATTGAACGCAGTTTTCGACCAATTCATCGAGTTCAAAGGTGGTCTCCTCCAACTCCATTTTGCCGGCTTCAATTTTGGAGTAATCAAGAATGTCATTAATGATGGTGAGCAAGGTTTCACCCGAGCGGTGAATAACATCGATGTAATGTTTTTGATTGTCATCCAGCGGCGTATCGCGCAGCATTTCCAGCATGCCAATTACACCGTTCATAGGCGTGCGAATTTCATGGCTCATAGTAGCGAGGAACTGGCTCTTGGCGCGACTGGCATCTTCCGCTGCATTTTTTTGGCGACGGGTTTCTAGCTTTTCTTCTTTCTCGGTTAACAGCGCGATTTCAATTGCATGGCGCTGCTCGATATCGTCAAGTAATGTCTCGCGCATGTGGTTGATCGCACTGACCACATTATCCAGTTCATCGGGCGCAGAATTTACTTTCAGGCGTTTTAGTTTTAGCGGTTTGGTGAGTGTTTCCAAATTGAGGTTGCGCGCATAGTTGGCAACCGCCTTCATATGGCGAGTGAGCAGGGTGTGCACTAACCAGACGATAAACAGCGCAATAACCAGGGTTTTGGTGCCCTGTACCAAAGCGATAAATACAGCGCGCTGCCACAACTTGTCATAAATACTATTGAGGCTGGCCGTAACCGTGAGCACTCCCAGCTGCTGCTGTGGGGTACTGGCATCTTCGTAGATAAGCGGATAACTGCGCACCAGAAACTGACTGCGTTTGGTTTCAAGGTCTTTGGGATCGTAAATATTATTGCTGGCAACCAGCGTCTGTTCAGCGTTGTTCCAATCGTGCCAAATAACCCGAACCTGCACTACATCATCCACCGCGAGCACACTGTGGATTTGGATATTCAGCTGCTCCTGGTCAAACCCCCACAAACTTTTGGTAATACTCGCGAGAGTGCTAATCCGCACCTGATCGATACGTTTTTCCAGCGCGGCGATATCGTCATTAAAATTGCTGTGCAGCTGCAGCAAAACGGCAACCAACGTGATAATAGAACTGCTGATAATAATGAGCCCTAACAGCCGTGCTGCTATGGGATTTTCGCGCATGTAGCGTCTTATGCTTGGCATTTCACTCATCGCACCAACACAAAAAAGAGTCATGCTTTGGAGTGTAGCACCTCAACGTAAACAACCGGCTATCTCTGGCTGCGAGATAAACCGGTTTATACAAAAAATACTGGCTTGTCAGTTGGCATAACCCGACTGCAAATGAATCAACACCCGCTCTGCCGCTTCGGCAAATACCGTGCGGGAATCCTCATCCCCCAGCTGCGCACCCAAGGCCTGTACGTAGTAGCGCAATCCCGATGGCCCGGTTCGCCCCCCAGCCAGCCAATGCGAGTAGACATCGGCCAGCTGACTTTTGGCCTTAACACTACCGGCACTTTCCATATAGAGCGCATCCAACTGCTCAATAACCCGCCGCACAACAGGCAAGAGCTTGGGTTGGGGTGCAACTGTTTGTTCCGCTAAATTTGGCATCACTTACCTCCTTTCTACTGCTCTATGATTGAGTTAAGTTGATGGCAAACCAAGCGCAAAGACTATTTAGCAATAATACGATTTTTTGAAACAGCCATAGGCCACGAGCGAAGCACCACGCCGATTTATCCCGAGCGCAAAAAAAGCCTTGAGCTGTGCGTGAAAGCCGCTATTTTTAGTAACAGATGGTTTACAATGCGCCGCGCTTAATAACCTCTCGTGTCATTGATCAATGGCGATGCATTATTCCCCTTTTTTTCAATACCCGCCCCCGGCATCAAGACAGGGCAGACAAACTTTTCTACGATTAACTTTAAAAATCCAATGCGGAGTAAACTGGATGAGCATCTTGTGTAACGACAAAAAAACCGAGACTGGGCCCAGCGCACGTGCGCGCCTGTTCGGGTTGGTGGTCAGCTGTACACTGGGTTTGGGGAGCGGGTTGGCTGCGGCACAAACTGCCCCGGTGCAGGCACCGGCGATAGCACCTGCTGCCGCAAGCGATATAGCCGCCCCTGCGTTATTCGATGCCATTGCAACGCGCGCACAAAAGTTGGCCAAACGTGACTACGCACCCATCGAGGCCAATATTCCCGATGCGCTGGCCAACATGGATTACGATCAGTACCGCGCGATCCGCTTCCGTCCTGAAGCCGCCATCTGGCACAAGGAGTCGCTGTTTGAGTTGCAGCTGTTTCACCCCGGCTTCCTCTATCGCGAACCTATAATCCTGCATATGGCCAATGACACGCCGGATTCATTTGTGCAGTTCAAACAAGAATTTTTCAGTTACGACGGCCCCGCCGCACCACTTGCCGGCGTGGCGCCAAACAATATCGGCTTTGCCGGATTCCGCATTCACTACCCACTCAATAGCAATGATTACAAAGATGAGTTTGTGGTGTTCCAGGGTGCCTCCTACTTTCGCATGGTAGGCCCGGGCCTCGCCTATGGTTTATCAGCGCGCGGGCTGGCGATAGATACCGCCGAACCCAAAGGTGAAGAATTTCCGGTGTTCCGCGAGTTCTGGTTAATAAAACCCGCGCCCACGGACACCCGCGTGGTGATCTACGCCCTGCTCGACAGCCCATCCATCACTGGCGCCTATCGCTTTGAAATCATGCCGGGTGCGCCCACAGAAATGGCCGTTGAAGCGCGCCTGTTTGCGCGCAAAGACATCCAAAAATTAGGCGTTGCCCCACTCACCAGCATGTATATGTGGGGTGAAAACCACACGCGCTTTGTGGATGACTTCCGCCCCGAAGTTCACGATTCCGACGGTCTGTTGATGGCAGCATCGAACGGTGAGTGGATCTGGCGCCCAATCAGCAACCATCGCCAATTGCGGGTTTCCTCCATGCTGGATGAGAACCCACGCGGGTTTGGCCTGTTGCAGCGCGACCGCGATTTTGATCACTACATGGATATGGAAGCGCGCTACGAGAAGCGTCCCAGCATGTGGATTATGCCCGAAGGGGACTGGGGTAAAGGTCGCGCCGAGTTGGTGGAGATCCCCAGCGACAGTGAAACTAACGATAACGTAGTTGCCTACTGGGTGCCTGCCAAAAAAATGAAAGCCGGTAGCAGCGCCACCTATAAATATCGCCTGCGCAGCTTTGACGATCATCTTCCGGAAAATGTTGGCGCCAAAGTAATCCGCACCCGTATCGGCTGGGGCGCCAACCCGGGTCAGGCCAATCCACCGCCCGTGAGCAAACGCAAATTTGTAATTGACTTCCGCGGCGGCGAATTGGAAAACCTCTCTACCGATTCACCGCTGGTGGCTGAGCTGCAGAAATCGTCCGGCACCATTAGCGAACTGAGTGTGCGCCAATTGCCCGATGGCCGTACCTGGCGCGCCTCATTCAAGCTGGAACCAGAGGGTAACAACGTCGCCGACATGCGCCTCTACCTGAAGTTGCGCGACCAGCGCCTGAGTGAAGTATGGAGTTATGTCTGGTATCCGGATGCCATTTAATATGACCGAAAACCTGCGCTCACCCGCCGACCTGACACAAGTGCCTGCGGATGCCATTCGCATCCCGGGCAAATCGCTGCGCCGCTATATCTATGTGATCCTGAGCCTGCTGACTGCTGTCAGCGGGGTTTACATCATGTTTGATATCCTCAGCGCCAACGAACTCAACACCCTGGAAACTATTATTCTGGTGCTGTTTGGGATCAGCTTTACCTGGCTCAGCCTGGCCTTCTGGAGCGGTGCGTTTGGATTTGTGCTGCAGATGCTGCGCATCGACCCGCTCAGCCTTAAATCCACCAGAAACCTCGCTGCCGATGACGCGCCCATCATCACCCGTACCGCCGTCGTCATGCCGGTTTACAACGAAGATACCCATCGCGTGATTGCCGGTTTTGAGGCGACGCTGCGCTCGCTGGAAAAAACGGGTGAGATAGCCAAGTTCGATTTTTTCCTGCTCAGCGACACCACCAACCTGAACATCGCCCAAGCCGAACGCGATGCCTGGCAACTGCTGCAGGAGCGTCTGGGCGATTTAGGCCAGCAGGTGTTTTATCGCCGCCGCGAAAAAAATATTGGCCGCAAAGTGGGCAACCTCGCCGAGTTCTGCCAGCGCTGGGGCGCCAACTACGAGCAGATGATTGTGCTCGATGCCGACAGTATTATGGCCGGTGACTGCCTGCTGAAAATGGTGCGCGCCATGCAGGCCAACCCGCGCTGCGGCTTGATTCAAACCATTCCTATCCCTGTGCGCCAAACCACCTTTTTTGGTCGTTTCGTGCAGTTTGCCGCCGTGCTCTACAGCCCCATGCTCGCCACCGGCCTCGCCTTCTGGCAGACCGATGCCGCCAACTATTGGGGCCACAACGCCATCATCCGCATGTGCGCCTTTATCGATCACTGCGGTCTCCCGACGCTGGCAGGTAAAGCCCCCTTTGGTGGCGATATTCTCAGTCACGATTTTGTCGAGGCTGCCATGCTGCGCCGCGCAGGCTGGGATGTGTTCCTGTTGGCGGATCTGGAGGGCAGCTACGAGGAAGTGCCGTGCAATATTATCGACTACGCCAAACGCGACCGCCGCTGGGTACAGGGCAACATCCAGCATCTGGGCATTATCGACACCAAAGACCTGCACCCCATTAGCCGCCTGCACTTTTTATTGGGCGCCGTGGCCTACATCACATCACTGATTTGGATGTTGATGCTGGTGCTAAGTACCGCCGACGCCGTAGTACGCGCCATTAACGCCAATGTCTACTTTACCGATATTCACCAGCTTTACCCCAACTGGCCAATCGCCAAAACCGAGCTAATTATTGCGCTGATTTTGCTCACTACCCTGCTGTTGATGGGACCAAAGTTGCTCGGGGTCATAGTTACCCTCACCCACCGCCGCAAACAATTTGGCGGGGCGCGGGCGATCATTAAAGGCACCATTATCGAGACAATTTTTGCGGTATTAATCGCCCCGATCATGATGATCTATCACGCCTATTTTGTGATTTCAGTGCTGCTCGGTTTTAAAGTGAACTGGGATTCACAGGAGCGCGAAGGCCGCCTGCTCCCCTGGGGGGAATGTATCGCACGCACCTCCAAAATGACCTTCGCCGCCTTGCTCTGGGGTTGCGTGACTTACATCTATGCGCCTATTTTTTTCTGGTGGCTGTTACCAGTGCTCACGGGGCTGGTCCTCTCGGCGCCGCTGGTGCGCTATTCCAGCAGCCTGGATTGGGGGCGCGGCGCGCGCGCGCATAAAATTTTCGTAACCCCGAACGAAACCAGCGAAGACCCGGTGTTAACCCACATGAACCAGCTGCTTGCGCAGGAACAACCAGCGCTGCCAAGCCCGGCACCAATTCCACCCGTTCCGGCCGATAACTGGACGCCCATGCCCCACCGGGAGATGGACGACTACCGCCCGATTACGCGTTAATCACAATCGCTCACCAACCCTGCTACGGCAGGGTTTTTTATTCTTGCGCCCACCCTATACTGCTGATCGGATTGCCAGAGGAAAAAATTGCCACCATGAAACCCCTGCTCAGCTTAATACTGGTGCTTGTCTCCATCGCCTACCCGCTGCTGGTTTATCTGGGCATACAACACATCAGCCCCGCGTTATTTGCACTGGTACTGGCGGTGCTGGCACTGGCCAAATTCGGCGCCGCACGCCGTCAGGGGCAGGCGCAAACCCATGTTGAGCTAGGCTTGCTGTTGGTGGCACTCGCCTACAGCCTGGCGCTATTAATTGCCAACAGCGAACTGCTGCTAAAACTCTACCCGGTATTAATCAGCCTCTGTATGGCACTGTTTTTTGCGCTCAGTTTGCGCGCCCCGGAAAGCCTGATTGAGCGCCTCGCACGCCTTGCCGGTGAAACTATCACCCCCCGCGCCAAAGCCTATACCCGGGTGTTAACCGCGATATGGGCAGTGCTATTGGTGGGCAATGCCCTGGTTGCACTTTACCTCGCCTTTTTTGCCAGCCTGAAAAGCTGGGCGCTCTACAGCGGCCTGCTCTCCTATGTTTTTTTCGCGGTATTTTTTGCGCTGGAATACAGCTATCGCCGCTACTACATCCACAAATACCGCGATCAGGCGGCGGGCAACACCGAGTTATAACAATTGGGTTAGCTCCGGTGCTGGAGTATCATGGCGCCCATAATTACACCGCAAGACAACTCAATCGATAATAACCCATGAGCAATCCAAGCCCCCTTGCCCAGCTGCGCACCGCCTTTGCAACAGCGCACTGGCCGCAGTTTGACGGCATCAATCGCACGGAAAACCAGTGTGTTATAGATATAACGATTAACCACGCAATGCTCTGGCTGGAAGGTCACTTTCCCCAGCAACCAGTAGTCGCAGGAGTCGTACAAACCCACTGGGCTGGCGAATTGGCCCAATACCTATTTCCACTGGGCGATAATTTTATCCGCATCGACAATTTGAAATTCCAGCAGGTAATACTGCCCGGGCAGAGTTTGCAATTAAGTCTCGACTACAGTGTTGCAGCAGACAGCAGCGCGGTGAAATTTCGCTATCATCAGGGCGACAGCATTTTTTCCGAAGGCAAACTGGTGTTTCGCACCCAGGCCTCCCCAGCGCAGTAAACCACTATGAGTTATTGTTTATTAATTCCGCACTACAACCACGAGCGCCAATTTATCGCGTTTTTGCCGCAGTTGGTTGCCAGTGGTTTGCCGCTGGTGATTGTCGATGACGGCAGCAGCGCTGAAAGCTGCGCGCAGGTAGCCGCCGCCAGCGCAACATATTCCAACGTGCATTTTTATGCGCTGCGCCGCAACCGCGGCAAAGGTGGGGCGGTAAAAGCGGGTTTGGTATTTGCGCGCAGTTTGGGTTTCACTCACGCCCTGCAAATTGATGCCGACGGCCAACACAATGTCGCCGACATTGAAAAATTTGTGCAGCTTTCGCAGCAGCAGCCCGAGGCGATTATTTGCGGTAAACCGGTGTTTGATGCATCCGCCCCCAAGGCGCGAGTGTACGGGCGCAAGGTCACAGATTTTTGGGTGGCAGTGGAAACCCTGTCGCTCAAAATTAAAGATGGCCTGTGCGGTTTTCGCGTTTACCCGCTAACGCAAATTGAACAGGTGCTCGACCATTATTTTGTTGGCAACCGCATGGATTTTGATACTGAACTGCTGGTGAAAGCGGTGTGGCTAAACACGGAATTAATCTTTATTAATACCCAGGTGATCTACCCGGAGCAGAGTGTGTCGCACTTTAATTACCTGCGCGATAACTTGCTGTTAATTAAATTGCACAGCCGGTTAATGCTCGGCATGTTAGTGCGCCTGCCATTGCTGTTATGGCAGCGACTGCGGGGCAATTAATGACAAACACGACTGCCGAAAAACAGGCGCACTGGTCCACACTGCAAGAGTCAGGCACCATTCGCGGCATTTTATTGTTGCTCTGGTTGCAGCGAGTATTTGGCCGCCGGTTTTTTAATATTCTGCTCTACCCCATCATGGCTTATTTTTTTCTGCTCAATCGCCGTGCGCGCGCAGCATCACTCGAATTTTTACGCACCCACGCACAGAAATATCCCGCCTACTGGCAAGGTAAAATTCCGGGTTATAGCGATGTATTTCGCCATATGTACGCATTTGGCCAATGTATTCTGGATAAACTCCTGGCTTGGAGCACACCGATTAATGAACAGGATTTTGAAATCGTCAACGAGCCATTACTCGCACAATTTATGGCCAAAACCAAGGGCCAATTAATTATCGGCTCCCACTTGGGCAATCTGGAATACTGTCGCGGCTTTGTGCAGCGCTATAAAGCGCGCACGATTAATGCCTTGGTTTACGACCAGCACTCGGCCAATTTTGTGATGGCGATGCAAAAAATTAATCCGCAATCGCGCATTCATATTTATCAAGTGAATGAATTGGATATTCCACTTATCCTGCAACTCAAAGCCAAAATTGATAATGGCGAATGGTTATTTATCGCCGGCGACCGCATTCCCTTAAGCGGCGAAGCGCGCACGGTGACGGTGGATTTTTTAGGTCGCCCGGCGCAATTGCCCATTGGCCCCTACATGCTCGCCAAAGTATTGCAATGTGAAGTGCAATTAATGTTTTCCTACCGCCAGGCGCACAAGATTTATTTTGAATTGGTGCCTTTTGCCGAACAGGTAACCCTGCCGCGCAAAGACGGCGGCGCACAATTACACGCCTACGCGCAACAATACGCCAGCGCCCTGGAGCAGCAGGCGGCGCGTGCACCGCTGCAGTGGTTTAATTTTTATCCCTACTGGGCCAGCAGCCAATCGGCAACAGAGTCGGTAGCAAAAGCAGAGGCAGCCGCGCATGATTGATGGTCGCATTTACGAGTTAATTCCCCATCGCGAACCCATGCTGTTAATTAATCGCGTGATTGAATTGGGGCAGAATTTTTCCTGCGCGGAAATTACCATCAGCGAACGTTCGTCATTTTTTATTGCAGGCAAAGGTGTACCCAGCTGGATTGGTGTGGAATACATGGGGCAGACCGCCGCATTGATTGCCGGTTATCAATCGCAGCAGGGCACAGTGGCGCCGCATTTAGGTTTGTTATTGGGCACGCGCAAATACGAAGCGTTTGTACCTTATTTTCGCGCCGGTGATCTATTGCAAGTACGCTGCAGCGAAGTCGCGGTGGTGGGCGATAGCCTCGCCAATTTCCAGTGCGAGATTATCAACCTGCGCGATCACAGCCGCTGCGCGTCCGCCAAATTATCGGTATTTCGCAAGCCGCTCACCGACCAGGAACAGCAGGAAATTCCATCAACAACAGGAGCAAGTGCGTGACAAAACGTGTCGCAATTACCGGCGCCGGTGCTATTTCCGCACTGGGTCACGAGTGGAAAACTATCCGCGCCAATATTTTGCAATTAAAAAATCGCGTGCGTTACATGCACGAGTGGGATCAATACCCGGAATTGCAAACCCGCCTTGCATCGCCCGTGGATGATTTTATTTTGCCCGCCCATTACACCCAGAAAAAAAAGCGCGGCATGGGCCGAGTGGCGCAAATGGCGGTGGCCGCAACCGAACAGGCATTAATTCACGCAGGCTTATTTAAAGATCCGCTTATCAGCAGTGACGCGACCGGCGTAGCTTACGGCTCTGCCACTGGCAGTAGCGACGCAGCGATGGAATTTTTTGGCCTGCTTGAACACAAATCCATGGCCAAATTAAATGGCACCACGTATTTGCGCATGATGAGCCACTCGGCGGCAGTCAACATCAGCGTGCTGTTTGGCACCTGCGGGCGCATGTACACCACCAGCAGCGCCTGTACCGCAGGCAGCCAAGGCATTGGTTTTGCCTATGAAGCGATTCGCAGCGGCCAGCAGACCATTATGATCGCCGGCGGCGCCGAAGAACTCTGCCCCACCCAAGCCGCGGTGTTTGATACGGTTTATTCCGCGAGTTTAAAAAATGCCACGCCGGAATTATCGCCGCGCGCGTTTGACCCGCAGCGCGATGGCTTGGTGTTAGGTGAAGGCGCCTGCACCTTAATTTTGGAAGACTGGGACCACGCCGTTGCGCGCGGTGCAAATATCCTGGCGGAAATTGTCGGTTTTGCCACCAATTGCGACGGCAATCATTTAGTGCGCCCCAATCAGGCAACCATGGCAAAAGTCTTGCAAAAAAGTTTGCAGGACGCACAGTTAAATGCCGAACAAATCCACTACATTTCCGGCCACGGCACTGCCACAGTACACGGCGATATCGCCGAATCACTCGCCACCCAACAAGTCATGGGCAGCCATATTCCCTTTAGCAGTTTAAAAAGTTATATCGGCCACAGCCTCGGCGCCTGCGGCTCATTAGAGGCCTGGCTCGGCATAGAAATGATGAATGAAAACTGGTTCTCGCCCAATTTAAATTTGGATGATGTGGATGAAAACTGCGGCCAGCTGGATTACATCAGAAATGAAGTGCGCGAATTACAAGCGCAGTATTTTATGAGTAATAACTTCGCCTTCGGTGGCGTTAATACCTCGCTGATTTTTAAGCGGGTATAAAAAATCCCCCTTGAAAAAAGGGGGATTCGTTTTTACCTTAACACATGCCCCCATTCACACTAATCACCTGCCGGGTAATATAACCCGCTGCATCGGACATTAAAAAACTCACTGTGGCGGCCACATCATCCACTTTGCCGAAGCGTTGCATGGGAATTAATTTCATCGCTTCACCGTGATAAATGCCTTCGATCATATCGGTTTCAATTACGCCGGGTGCAACGCAGTTAACGGTGATATTGCGTTTGGCCAGTTCAATGGCCAGCGCTTTAGTCGCGCCGATAATGCCCGCTTTGGCGGCGCTGTAATTGGTTTGGCCGCGATTGCCAATCACACCAGACACCGATGACAAGGTAACAATGCGGCCGCCTTTGCGCAGGCGAATCATCGGCATTACCAGCGGATACAACACGTTGTAAAACGCATCGAGATTGGTGTGAATGACTGAATCCCACTGCTCGCCGGTAAGCGCAGGAAAGGCGTTGTCGGCGGCGATACCGGCGTTGCACACCACGCCGTAAAAGGCGCCGTTTCCTTCAATATCCGCGAGCAAAGTCTCGCTCACTTTTTCGCGCTCGCACACATCAAACTGAATCAAACTGGCGCTACCGCCAGTGGCAATAATTTCTGCGACCACCGCTTCGGCTTCAGTTTTACCGGAGCGATAATGCACACACACATCAAACCCATCGGCGCCGAGTTTTAAGGCGCAGGCTTTGCCTATGCCACGGCTGGCACCAGTCACCAGAACACGTTGTTTACTCATTATTTCAGCCCCTAGTTGATGTACAAAAAAGAAAACAGGGTGAGCGCGCTATTGTTTACTTGCCGACCACTTGCGACTGGCCAGCATTAACGCACCCAGCAAGTTAAAACAGCTGCCCATAAACAGCGCAATACCAAAGGCGCTTACCGCCGGCAAAATACTCAAGCCCAATAAGCCGAAAGATAAAAGATTAGTAGTCGACGAAATTGCCACAGCCGATAAAGTTTCTACGGTATTGTCAGCCATTTCGGCGATAAAAATAACATAATCCATACCCAGCCCAACCACCAAAAACAAGGCCATCACATGAAACAATGTGAGCGGAATATCCAACAGTGCCAACAAAATCAAACTGGCTGCCACCGCAAATAACGGAATGGCAATTAGCTGTAACATTTTTTTCCAGTGATAGCGGGTGAGCAACAACAGCGCCATTAACAATAAGGCCAATAACAACAATTCCATTGAGGAATGGCGCAGCAGTTTCATGGACATCTCCGAGTCCTGCATGGCGCTGAAAAAAAATGCTCCTTCAAACGCAGCGAGTTTTTCCGCTATCACATCGGTATCCATACCTTTGGGAATTAACAGAAATGCATTTAATGCAGTGTCATTCTGAATCCACAGCGGTGGCAACGCGGCTTCATGATCGGTAAAAAAATCGGCCGGATTCAATAGATTATTTTCCTGCTGGGCATAGGCGAGTGATAAATTGGCTGCCGATATTTCGTTGAGTTCATGACGATTAATAAATTGCTGTGCGAGTGGGTTCGCACCATAAAGCTGTTGATTAAGCTGATAATTGGCTTGCTGCTCACGGGGGGAAGGAAAAAATTGCTGCACTCCTAATAACTGCCCCTGCTCGCCCAACAACCCTTGAACAGCGGCGATACGATCATAGATCTGCTGTGCACTGTCGCCCTGCACTACAATAAAACTGGCTGGCTCGTGGCTGGCAACCCAGGCGCTGACCTGTTTCTCCTGCTCAATTAACTGAGGGTTGGCTGCAAAAAAACTGCGCGGATTGTCACTAACAGGCCATTCAAAATCGTTTACGAAAAAACCACTCAGCAAAAATACAGCGATTAGCGGCGCAATCCCACGCGAGGGAAATTTTCCGAACAAGCGCAACAACCCCTTAACTATTTTCTGCAAACTTGAATCGTATACTTTTACGCCCTTGGTTAAGTAATGTCCCAGGGCAATTACCATCAACCAGGCATATACCAACCCTAACACGGCAAATACCGCCACCTGTTGCAGTGCCGCCAAACCCGACCAAGCCAGCGCACTAAAACCAATCACACTGGTGAGTAAACTTAAAAATAAAGCGCGGTAAAGCGGCAGGCGATTTTCACTTTGCGGATGGTGTGCCTGAAAATAATAAAAATGCAGTGCGTAATCCACCACTACACCAATCAAACTGGAACCAAATACCAGAGTGAGTACATGAATCGAACCAAACCAGAAATGACAGACAGCAAATGCAAACGCCAAGCCCATGCCAATCGACAACGCAGGCAAGAGCAGTGCACGCGGACCGCGAAATACCCAGAGGATTAACAGCAGCACACCAATCATCGAACCCGTGCTAATAGTATCTATATCGGCGCGGGCCGACTGCGCAGCATCGGCGGCAAAAAATAAAATGCCCGATTGAATAATTTCCACGTCGGGATATTCATTTTTTAACTGCGCCATAAATTGCTTGATACTCAGCAGCGCCAGATCCTGCTGATTCATTTCCAATGCGTCGCTGTTTATTTGCAACTGATGTGCAGCAATAAAAAGTGTTTTTTGACCGCGTATTACTGCGTGTATTTCATCGCTATTGTTTAAGGCCAGACGATCCAATAAACCCAGCGCATATTCATTGGCAAAGCCCAACGGGTCAGTGGTGAGTGGCAATAAACGCACTGCGCCGCCCGCCCCATACAAATTAGTTTGCGCCAAGGCGAGTATTTTTTCGGCATCGCCCTCGGCCAATGTCGCCTGCGCCTCGGAACCGAGAATATGAAAGGGATGCATTTGCAGCTGATTTATGTAGCGCTCGACCAACTCGCTGCGATCAACATAGGCGATAGTACCGGCATCGGTTTCGATCATCGCGCGCAGCGCATCGCTGGCGTCGGCGAGCCGCTCTTCATCCGGGTGGGCCAATACCAATATAAATTGTTGCGCCGCATCGGCCGACATTTTATTGAGCGCGTGATTGACGGCCGCGTCCAGGGTAAACGAAGGCGACAAGCTGCGCAGATTGGTATCTATCTGCAGGCCGCTGCGGTTGATTGCCCAAAAACAATACAGCGCCACCAGTGTTAGCAATAGCAGAGCCGCGCTGCACCAGCGGCGATAAAGTTGCTGCGTCATAACGCGTCCACTTAAATAAAAATCAGGGAGTTAATAATTGCGCGCAAGCTAATGCCACCGGCGCTGTGGCCAACAGTTGCACGCATTGATCGGCATTGAGTGATGGCAGAGGTTGCAACTCATACACACGAATTGCAGTGTATTCATCGCCCTGGTGTTGCAGGCGAATAGTGACTGCATCACTGCTGCGAGTAATGTGGATATGGCGCAAGAATTTTTCCATGCGCTTTTTGCGCGGTGTTAATTGAATACCTGTGTCGCTTGCCACTATGGCAAAGGTTTTTTCCAGGTAAGCACTATTACCGCCGAGCAAATGATTGAGCATTTGCCCCAGCTGACGTTGCACAGCGCCAGAGAGTTTTTGACTGCTGCCGTCAGCGCGCACCAAATGGGTTGTGCCCTGTAATTGATAGACCAGTGTTTCCTGCAGCGGCGCAGCGGTATGCCAGAGCAAACCTTTATCGCAAGCATATGCAAAACTGCCTTCGGTCTCCAACAATTTATTAATGCCGGCGATGGATTTTTGTTGCTTGTACAGACCGGTTTGATAACAACTTTCCGGTAAATAGTGTTTGAGTAATTCCGCAGGATTAACTTGCGCATTTGCAGCGCGGCCATCCGCCATCGCACTATTGGCAATGACGCTGAATAACAACAGGCAAGCCAGAGTGGGTCGCATCATTATTTTCATAGAAATTTGCGCCGCAAGGTTTAGGGTAACAGGGGCTTTACTTTTTCGAGTAACGCATCGGGGCTGCCGATGCGCAACAGCTTGGTCTTGGCATCCACCGCCGCTTGCACTGTGTGCGCTTTACTCAGGAGGGCACCACTTGCCGCGTCGCGAATTAGATAATGAATTTTCAGGCGATATTCCCACTCCACCAAATTCGCCGTCACTATCACTTGCTGCTCAAATACCAGTGGCTGCAAGTATTGGATTTGCATATCCACAATCGGGAACATAAAACCCGAATTTTTCATATCGGTATAGTTGTAACCGAGTTTATCGAGCAGATTGCAGCGCGCCACTTCCAGATATTTGCAGTAGTGGCCATGCCACACAATGTTCATGGAATCCACATCAAAAAACGGCACAGTGATGGCAGTATCCACACTGAGCAGTGCAGCGGGTTCGCGGCGGCGTGGCATTAGTGAGCGGCCTGACCTTGAGCGTTTTCCTGACTTAAAAACGCCAGAATGGCATCAATTAAATCGCCGATGGTTTTTACCTGGTGGAAATTTTCCAGGGTGATTTTTTTGGCGGTAATGGATTTTAATTCGATCATCAAATTCACCGCATCGATGCTGTCGATATCCAGATCTTCACGCAGGCGCGAGTCCAGGGTAATGGAGCCTGGCTCCACATCAAATTGCTCTTGCAGTATGTCGGCAATGCGCGTCAACAGGCTGTCACGGGTATGAATCATAGTGGGAATCTTTTGCTAACTCTTTTTTAGGGTGACGCGCTCGGGGCGGCGTCCATTAGGTAGCGCTGGGCGCGACCGGCGCGCGATTATACAAGCTTTAGCGCTGCTTCTGCAGTTCATCGCGCTGGCAGTTATTCAGCCCATCGCGCAAGCACTGGTACAGCCCAGCGGTAAGTGCACGGGCCTGCAGACCGGGCGGCTGACTGGGGTCAACCAGCGCCGCCAACTCCAGTGGCGGCAGTACCCGCAGGATAAAATGCGGCGGGCGATGGGGTATGTGATACCAGGGCTCCCGCTTGCGCAGGGTTAGCGGTTTACAATAAATCACCACCGGCAGCAATGGGCAAGCCGCCGCCAGCGCAATATTGGCGGCACCGCGTTTCAGTGTGAGTTCATCGCCCTCGGTGCGCGTGCCCTCGGGGAAAATCATCAGGGTTTCACCGGCGCGCAGGGCGGCAGCGGCTTTTTCCACCAGTTCCACGCCCACTTCGTCATTGGGAATATAACCGGCCAGCGCCACTATCCAGCAGGTAATGGGGTTGTGGGCCATCGCCGCTTTGACGATAAACGTCGCATTGGGCATCACCGACATCAGCAGTACCGCATCGAGCAGTGTGGGGTGATTAGCCACCACCAACACTCCCGGCTGGTTCAGCGCCGCGACCCCGTCAAACTCCACCGTGAGCAACCCCAGGCTGCGCATAATCGCCACATACAGCCGCACCCAGCGCTGGATGCTGTGGCGCGCCAGATGGCGGCGACGGGTTTCCGACCAAGGCAATAAGCGGATTAACGGCGCCAGCAGTAGCGCCAGTAGCAGGGCGCCAGCGGCAAACAGCGCGATGGAGAAAGCCGTTGCCAGCAGGCGCCAGAAGCGATTGAGCTGGCTCATACCCCGGGTGAAGCCAGGGCTTCAATTTCCACCAGCAGCTGGCTGCGGCAGATATCGGCGTGGATAAAATTGACAGCATCAGCAGGCAGGCGCGCGCCTAAAAAAGCCTGGGCCGCCGCCACATCCTGCGCGTGGCGCAGATAGACGCGGATCGCACTTAGCTTGGCATGCGCGTGCTCCACATGCCGCAGCAGGTGCTGGATATTGTCGAGGGTGATGGCCAGCTGCTGCTGCAAATCGCCCACCGCCTGGGTGTTATGGCCGATGATGCTGGCAGTGCCGGAAATAAATACCTGCTCCCGGCTGCGCAGCGCAAGGCTGGTGGCGCGGGCAAAACTGGGGCTGGTCGGGCCGTATTCGCGCGGGTAGTGATAGGCCGGTTGCTGGCGCGGGTTTTCGTGATGCACTCCGGAATTGCGCCCGGCGAGCAAATAGACAACCGCACCTTTGGTGTGATGGCCAAGCGCCGAGGCGGCGGGATACTCCTGCGGCGCGACATGGTAGTCATCAAACGCACGCTGGCGGCCAACGCAGAATTTTTTGTATTCCTCCCGATCGCCGTCCCCGCGATTGATATCGGGCATAAAGTTCCAGATGCGGAAGGGATAGGGAAAGCCCTTGGCCTGAATCACGCGAAACAGGCGGCCATAGGCCACTTCGGTAGCGGCCTCTATGTCGCTGCAATCCTCCGGTGCAATCCAGGTGGCGACGCAGAGTACATCCTCAATCAGGCTCCAGTGACAGTGTTCGTCCACCCCGCGCTGGGCGACTGAATCGCCGTAGCGAATCACCTCCCAAGGCTGATCGCTGAGCGAGGGCATACCCAGCGGGATAATGCCCGGCTGCGCGCCCGGCACACAGGCGTCGCCAAAGTTCACCAAGGCCAAAACACCCGGTTGGGTGAGCAGTTGGTTGGTGTCTGGCACCGCACTGGCGGGCAGATAGTGCTGGCGAAGCATAGGCATAACAGTGTCTTATGGTTGGGGGCTGAGTGACGTGAAAGGCCGCGAGTTTACCCAAAAACCCTCGTTAGGTTAAGGTAAGTCTCAGGCAGTGCGGGTGATTTTGGGGCACAAAGCCGCTAAACTGCGCCGCTTTTCATCGACGATTGGCCGATAACGCCGATCCATCACAATAACATCGAGGTATCTATGTCTGCGCAAACCGCTGCCCAATTGGAAATGGCCGAATTACTGGTAGAAGCACTGAATCTGGAAGATATAGCGGCGAGTGAGATAGCACCGGATGAATCCTTATTTGGCGATGGCCTGGGGCTGGATTCCATCGACGCACTCGAAATCGCCCTCGCCATTTCGCAAAAATACGGCGTGCAAATGCAAGCCGACGACGAGCGCACCCGCAAGGCCTTTGCCACCCTCGCCTCACTGGCCGAGTTTGTACAGACCAATAGCAATAAGTAAGCGCTAACCTTCGTGCTATGCCCATCGACTCCGCGATGACCGCCAAGCAACCCCCTGCCCGGCTGCCCTTACTGGAGCGCCGGGTGGAGGATTGTTTCGCCCATCTCAGCAGCGCCCTAAGCCCATTAGGCGGCGCGGCGGGCGAGATCAGTGTGGGCACTTTTATCGGCCAGGTATTGGCCTTGGCCAAACGCCTGCCCGAGGCTGGTTTTGCCATCAACCTGTGCGACAACCGCTATTTATTTACCCTCGGCTTTTGCGCCGCGCTGGTGCGCGGGCAGACGAACCTGCTGCCGCAGAACCGCGCCCCGGCCACCCAAGCGCTGCTGCGCGAGCAATATCCCGCTAGTTATGTGCTGCACGACGGCTTGGAAAACCTGCTCGACTCCTGCCCGCAGTTCAACCTTAACGAAACCGATTTACGCGCCGACGCTTGCCGCGACATTCCGCAGATATGCGCCGACCAACTTGCCGCCATCGCCTTTACCTCCGGCTCCACCGGCCAACCCAAAGCCAACCTCAAACCCTGGCACACCTTTGTCACCAGCAGCCACATGAACGCACAGGCAATGCTGGGCGATGACTACCGCGAACAGCTGCGCTTCGCCCTCGCCACTGTGCCCGCCCAACATATGTGGGGGCTGGAAACCTCCCTGCTACTGCCGCTGTTTAGCCGCCTGTGCATTAGCGATTCGCGCCCGCTGTTTCCGCTCGATGTCGCCCAGGCACTGCAACCATTACCGGCGCCGCGTTTGCTGATCAGCACCCCGGTTCACCTGCGTGCACTGGTGCACAGCGGTGTGGTCATGCCGCCCGTCAAACAAATACTCTGCGCCACCGCGCCGCTGTCGCAAGACTTGGCGCAGGCAGCAGAAAGCTGTTTTGCGGGTGAGTTAATTGAAGTTTACGGCTGCAGTGAAGTGGGTTCCATGGCGCGCCGCCGCAGCGCACAAACGGATCTGTGGCAGCTATTTGATGGCTTGGAATTGGCACAGGATTTATCGGTGATTCGCGGCAGCCACCTGCCGCAAGAGCAGCCGCTACAAGACCGGATTGAAACCGAGGATGGCCGCCACTTTCGCCTGCTCGGGCGCAGCGACGACATGATCGAAATCGCCGGCAAACGCGGCTCGCTAGTGGAGATGAACAAACTGCTGCTCGCCACCCCGGGCGTGGTAGATGGCGTGGTATTTATGCCGGACGCTGGTCAACAAACCGTGACCCGCCCGGTCGCTTTAGTGGTCGGTACAGACATCACCAAGCAACAACTCAGCGCCCGTTTTGCCGCGCACCTGGACCCGATATTTATGCCGCGCCCGCTGCTGATGGTGGATGCCCTACCGCGCGAAGATAACGGTAAATTGCCGCGCGGGAAGCTGTTGGCGTTTTATCACGAATTACGCAACAAATAAGCATCACTCGAGAATCTTAAGCCGCCATTTCCCAGTATTTTCAACCGGCATCCCCTAATATCTTCAACCGCCATTCCCTAATATCTTCAACCGATAGGCCCCCAGCAATTCGCGCTCAGCATCACTAATCCTAAGCTCAGGCGCATCACCCAACATATCCCGCACCGCTGCTGCCACCTGTTCTACCAGTGCCATATTGCGCGCCAATTCTTCCGGCAGCGGTAATACCGGCGCCTCCATCAACACCTTGTTAAAAAACTGCAGGCAGGGGATTTGGTATTGATCCATAAACACGCCGCGATTGGGCAGCTGTAAACGGCGCTCAGCGCGGGTGCGGAACAGGGCTTGAATGGATTGGTTGAGCTGCTGGGCTTTTTGCAATTCACCCGCCAGCGGGCGGATGCGCTCAAAGTCGCATAGGGCGCCGCGGAAATACAGCAGCGAGAGCACACCCCAGTAATAGCTGTAATCCCACAGGAGTTTTAACCCCATCATCACCCGGTCGCCAAAACCGCCGTACTGACCGGTGTAGAGCGACAGAGTGTTCTGGTAGATGGAGCGCAGCAGTTTTTCATACACCAGCGCCTGCACCCGAATATCCTGCCCACGGCGCTCGGCGGTGATCAGCGAACAGATAAAACCATTGGCAAAGGCGATAAAGTCGCTGCCGGGTGAATAAAAGGGGTCGGCAAACAGACCGGCCTCACCGGCAATTGCCCAGCGCTGGTCGCTGAACAGTTGTTTGCAGTCGTAGGAGTAGTCCTGCAGCAATACAAAATCGAGGAACCTGGCATCGCCAATCGCCGCCGCACAGCGCGGTTGATGTTGCGCCAACCAGGCCATAGCCGAGGTTTGATCCGCAATACCACTGGCGTCAAAGGCGATGTCGTCCATCACTATGCCGATGCTGGTCACACCCGAGGCGAGCGGGATAATCCACACCCAGTAACCCGGCCCCACCAAGTGATTGGTGCTCAACCAGCGGCGCCCTTCGGGCATACAGCGCGCCTGCCATTCGGGATTCTCGCACCAATCATCGAGGGTGATAGTGCGGTCAATACGGAACCAGACGGCGTTAGATTTGTGTTCGTTTTTGGCGGCGAGGTGCAGGTGATTTTTAAGCAAACTGGCGCGCCCGGCGGTGTCCACCAACCAGTGGCCGCGCAGGGTTTGTTCACCGGTTGCAGTGCGAATAACCAGCTGCTTGTCATAGGCAGTGCCAGTTTCAGCGCGCACATCCAACTGCAGAATATCGGCCTTATCGATCAAGGTGACACCCAGCGCCTGCAGCTCGGCGGCGAGGTGGTTTTCGATATCGCCGCGATCAATCTGATAGGTCGGAATACCAAAGGTTTGGCTGGCACCCAGCTCGTCCTGCCGGGAAAAATCATCGGCCGGTTCGCCAAAAAATATACGGATGCCGAATTTTTTGAGGTGTTTGTCTTTCAGGTGCTGCAGCAAACCCAAGTGATGCGACAGGTAATGGGAGCCTATTTCGACCGTGGATTCCCCCACCTTGGCGATGGCACGCGGGCGCGGAAAACCCTGCTTTTCCACTACCACAATCGATAACTCAGGATTGGCCTGTTTGAGCTGTTTAGCCAAACCCAAACCCGCCAGCCCGCCGCCCGCGATAATCACATCCCACAGGGTGATATGACCCGAGGCCAGCTCAGCAGCATCCAATATCTCAGGACTATTCATTGGCTAAAAACTCACAACAAGCTTGAGGGCGCGACGCGGGCTAAGCTCAAACACACAGTCACCACTGCGTTTGGCCGCCAGTTGCTGGAGCAAACCCAGCACCTTGGCGGCGGGATTATCGCGGTAGAGTTTGTCCAGCTGGTCGTGGGGTAAATCTGGCGCGATAACACTTGCAGCGGTTTCATCCGCCATCAGCAAGCGCGCTATTGGCGCATTGGCAGCACCAGCAGGAACGAGTAGCAGCGCGGCGGCAAAACTCTGCTCGCAGGCAAAAATCTGACGATAGGCATCGTGCGCGGCAGTATCAAACAGGGTCACCAATACCGGCTCATGGTGCTGCTGGCACTGGATCATCGCCTCAAGCAATGCCAAACCGGCGGTGTTTTGGTAGGCCGCAATCGAGTTGGCCGATTTCATACAGCCGCTGCTGATGGTCCAATAACCGGCGGCGGCGTTGTGCACCGAGTTGTGGAATTTGGTCGGCGATAGCTGCTTTTCGGCAGTGGTTAATACCCGGCACATATAATCGGTGATTTCGGTATCACCCAGCCCGGAGCCAAATACGCAGGCCACATCGCTGGATGCCAAGCCCGATTGCTGCAATGCCTGCCAGCTTACCTCAACGGCGGCGCGTACCGGCAAGGGCGCGCGCCGGCGTTCATTGGCGGGGATAATTTCCGGTTTGGGCACTGGTGTCGCCCACTGCAATGCTTCACCCAATGCGGGATTGGCAAACAGCGTTTGCAGCTCAGCCCAGTTGTTAAACGCGGGGCCCCAGGCGCCTATGCCCACCAAATCCACCGCAATCGGCGCTTTATTACTGAGCGGAGTACTCATGCTGCCACCTCCGCACGGCTGAAAATCAAACAGGCATTGTTGCCACCAAAACCGAAGGAGTTGCTCATCACATGAGTAAGTTTCGCGGTCTGATTGTCCGCACTCATGGTGATGGCAATTTCCGGGTCAACCTGCGCCAGGTTCAAGGTGCCCGGCACCAGCCCGCTGGTTAGGGCTTCCAGCGCAAAAATCGATTCGAGAATTCCCGCCGCGCCAAGCGTATGCCCCGTCCAGCCTTTGGTCGAACTGGCAAGCGTAGATGCTGGAAACATAGCGCCCACCAAGTTGCCTTCAATATGGTCATTGGCGCGGCTCGCTGTACCGTGCAGGTTGATATAGTCGATCTGCGCAGGCGCCAAACCCGCTTGCGCGAGCGCCTGCTCAATCGCCAGACGCGCGCCCTCACCTTCGGGGTGCGGGTGGGACATATGATGCGCATCCGAGCTTTCGCCGTAGCCACTCAGTTGAATACCAGTGTGCTCAATGTCTTGGGCGTCATCGCCACGTACCAACAACGCAAAACCGGCGGCCTCACCCAAATTGATGCCATCGCGCGCGCCGTCAAAGGGGCGACACTGGGACTCGGACACCAACTGTAATGAGTGAAAACCGTAGAGCACACTTTGGCACAGGGTATCAGCGCCCCCCACCAGCACCGCATCCACAATACCCGCACGCAGCCAACGCGCGCCGGTCGCAAAGACTTTGGCAGAGGAAGAGCAGGCCGTATTTACCGTCATATTGGGGCCATCAAGGCCGAGTAGTTGCGCCACAAACAAACCGGGGGCGTGGGGATTTAGTACATTTTCTTGCAGAAATTCTGCTGGCAACTGGCCTTGCTCGTCCAAATGGCGATAGGCCTCTTCCGAACGGTCGATACTGGAGGTGCTGGAACCCATCACCACACCGATGCGCGCCGAACCAAAACGTCCAACCAGTTGCGCCAGCGATTGCTGCAGTGTGCCCTGCTGTAAGCCCAAGGCGATCAGTGCATTGTTGCGGCTCTGCCACGCGGCCAATTCCGGCGCAAACACATAATCATCAATTGCCGGGACACGACCAATCCACGTAGGCAAATTGCAGCCGGGAAAATCGTTCGGGCGCAACCCGGAGCGCTGGGTCGCAAGCGCGGCGCGAAGCTCATCCATTCCGCTTCCTGCGGCGCAGGTCGCGTCATAATCGACAATCAATATCTGGTCAGGGGACACAGTGCTCTCACTTGTTATTAGCAGAAACGCAATGGCGGCAGCTGTGTGCAACCAATGAAAAGGCTCGGGATTATAGAGACCAAGGCGCAAAATATCACCCTTACGGGCGATAGCTTGCGCTGGATCAGGAAGGGAATAAGAGCGTTAAAACCAGAAAGACAAATAAAAGCGGATCACATCCGCATCCAAACTGTAGAGCGGTTCGCTACCAGCGGCGAATTCCGTGGGCGATACACGGGCATCGCGGAAGTCGTCATAGTCGATATTAAAGTGATCCCAGTAGAGATTGACCGTGCTTTTTTCAAACCAGGGAATAGTGCCCGCCGGAACTTTGTAGGTGACGCCCAACCCGAGCACGGTGGATGAAAAAGGACTCAATTCCTTATCGCGCGCCATAAAATTTTGTGCGTCGCGGAAGGGAAATAAATCCGCATAAAAATCTGCACCGGTTTGGTCATAAATACGGTATTTCACTTCAAACAAAAAGCGTTCGCCGTAAGGGTGCAAATAGCGCAGCTCCGCATTTTCCGACTCTATCCCCCAGCTATCGGAAAACTGGCGAAGCTCTGCGCGCAATGAAGCGCGATAGGGTAGAAAATACATCAGCCGCAAGCCAACGGCGTCGCTATTGCGGGTATGCGGATAAATCTCGCCCTGGTAAGCATAACCACCGGTGCCAGTAAGAAACCGCACCGAGCGATAGGGATTATTCAAACAGCTTTCGGTGTCCGCCAAATTCAAACATTGATCGCTGGCGCTATCAAAGCTGAGCGATGCCAATAAATTTTTAGTGATGATTTGCGAGGCGTTGATGCTGTATTTGCGTCGCTGTAAATCGCGCTTATAGGTCGGGTCAGTATTCTGCCCAACAATATCCTCACCAAAACTCACACCAAAACCAAGCGTAGTTAAATCGCCAAAAAAACTTTGGTCGATACCCAAACTATAAGTAGTGGCATCGTAGTCATTTTCTTTACTGCTGACATAGCCCACCGAAATGGTGGAGCGATCAACCATATATTGCGCACTCAAGCCCTGCTCTTTGCGCTCTTCGCTGTAGGGACTTGCAGTCGCCTCAACATCAATAGAGGCGCTGGTCACCATATCCACATAATAATTCGCGGCGACCGATACTGAACTGCCGATACTTTTGCGCACTAAAATGGAAGGGCCATCAATTTGCGCACCGCCACCGTCGTAGCCGTGGTAGAGAATATCGATGCGTTCATCGGGTAATACTGCCGCGTGCGCAACACTCGCCATGAACATTAAACCTAAAACCAGCAGGCGATTAATTACAACCACAGCCACCTCCCGATGCACCATCACCGCCGCGTGCCGCTTCGCGTGCGTCGTACACGTGATGCAAGTAACTGCCCGCAATCGGATCGCGATCAAAACTCATGATTTCGTCCGCAATTTTTTGCCGTTCATAGGGTTTAACCCAGGGCTTGATGGGACTACAGGCGGCGATGCACAGCAGCATCGCGAGCAGCAAGGAGAGGCGCGCTATCATTCTTTAATCAGCTCACGAATTTGGTCGCGGTATTTGTTTTCGTCGCCCGGTTTGTAACCGCGGTTGACGTAGCGAATTTCACCTTTTTTATCGATAAGCACCGTGGTTGGCATGGCATCTACATTGTAAAGGCTGCTCGCTTTGCTCTCGGCGTCGTACAAAATCGGGAAGGTCACGCCCAATTGCTGGATGAGTTTTTTTGCATCGGTATTATCCTCTTCCACATTCACGCCGTAGAGCACAAAACCGGCACTACTGTAACGCTTGGACATTTCATCCAACAATGGCATTTCCTGACGGCACGGGCCGCACCAGGAGGCCCAGAAGTTGAGCATCACCACTTGGCCACGCTGTTCCGCCAAACGCACATTTTCACCGCTGCTGCTGGGCAAGGTGAAATCCGGCGCGGGTTCCGCAAGCGCCAGCAATGAACTTAACCCCAGTGCAATTCCGGCGGTAATAGTTGCCAGCTTTTTGCGTAACGATTTATGCAACGACTTATACAACAACATAATCAACTCCACATCAATTCAAAAAAAATCTGGATTAAAAAAATACCGACACACCCAAACGCGATTCCAAATTGGTGATGCGTTTTGCCTCACCAAATAATTCATGTTCGAAGCTGTGGCCGCGCATGCTTAAATCAAGCGCCAACCAATCGGTAGTATAAAAACGCAACCCCGCGCCGATGGTGGTGGTGAAATAATCTTTTGCGGCAAAATCGGTATTGCCCGCACCCGCCATCAGATAAAAGTGATTGTTAAACGTCCACTTGTCCGACATAAAAATTTGGCCATGCAAAAAATTGTAGCCCAGCGATAAATTGTAATACGCCAGATCGCGCTGATCATCGGTCAAGAGTTCAACGCCACCGCTCAATAATTCATAACTGGTTTTTTGCGTTTTACTGGTGCCGTAAGCGGCCTCTACAAAAAAGCTTTCGGTGATGTGATAGGCGAGCGTCACCCCGGCCACGCCATTGGTGCCGAAATCCTCAATGGATAAAAAACCGTAAAACACCCCCAACTCAAAATTTTCCGTATCCAAATCATCTTCTTTGATTTGACGACGTTTAATGTCGGGCGTGATTACCTGTTCCAGTTCATCCTCATCACTGCCTTCATCTTGCGCGAACACCGGCTGGGTGATGCTGAAAATCCCAAGCAGCACTGCGCTTAGAAAAAGACGTTGAAACCGAGTTTCCATTCATTAACCTCTTCGTTGGTATTACGACTGGTGAGCACGTAATGATTGGTATAGTCCGCGCGCAAAAACAAACGCCCGGTGAGATGTACATAAGCGCCTAAACTGGCTTGCATTAAATTGTCTTCACGGTCTTCCGTTTGTACCAGCGTGGCGCTGGGAAAGGTTTTTATTTTGCCGCTGCCAATACTAAAAAACGGCGATACACGCCATTCGGGAAATGGTTGAAATAACACTGCCGCCGCAAGAATTTGGCTGTCAGAAAACTGGCCGGTGTTTTCCGCGTAGCGCACTTCGGCCGATAAATTTTTAGTAAAGCGATAGCCCAGGTTCATGGTCAAACTATCGGCGCCAGCAAAATCGCCGTAGGCCGCGCCCAACTCAAACCGATCCACCAAATAATCGGCTTGTTTGTTATCGGGAAAATCCGGTTTGCTGCCATCGGGCGACAGCGTGAGCTTCATGTCGTCGCGTTTTATCCAACCTTCCAGATTGCGTTTGGTTTTGATTTTGATCCAATCGGTACGGCTGTATAACAGGGTGATCACTTCTTCGCGCTCGACCACATGGAAAATCGGGTAGCCGCTACCGGGGCCTGCATACACATTGATAAACGCATCATCAATAACGACTTGCAGCGGTTCGTCGGGTGAAAACCAATTAAACCACTGCGCCTGCGTTGGCAGCGCCACGCAGAGCAACAAACTCATTATTAAATAGCGCCCTTTCAGGATTCTGCGTGCACTGGCAATCATGCCTTGCTTCCGTGTGTTGTTGTGATGATTGTTGTTGTCATTGTTATCTTGCTTATTTAGTTGGGCTTTTTTAGTTAGGCTATTTAGTTAGGGACAGCCAATTCAAAGGGATTGGTGTAATAGCGACCATTGGTGTCCAGCCATTCGGACAGGAGTTTTAACTCGGCCGCGTTCAAGAATCCCATATGAGTGCCATTGTTTTCAAATTTATCAAAGAAACGATTGCTGGCATTGGCACCGCCACGACTCATGGGCGGCGGCAAGAAGCCGGTGTTTTCCATACGCGGCACCGGGTTGCCTAAAGCATCTAACTGCAATTCACCGGTTTCTTCGTTGGCAAATTCAAAGGGGCAGTCGACTACTCCCTCACAGGTGGGTATGCCCTCTTCATCCAGCAATACTTCACACTGGGGAATAAAATTGTAGTTGTCTTCAAATTCACATACGGGCAACAACACTGCCAAACCGCCCTCATATAAGAATTGAATCTGGCGTTGATTACCGTTTAACAATTGCAGATAAGAGCGCATTTCGGTGTTGGCGTTTTCTTTGGCGCGCAGCAAATTCAATTGCATGGCTGGTACCTGCAAATTGCCGTCGGCATCGGCGGGAGAGTGGCAGGCAACACAGGTATTTGCCGTTCTGGCGATAGCCAACTCAGGATCAGTCACCGTCATAGGTTCACGCTCGCGCTCCCACAGCGGTTGGATGTGATATTCGTAATTAATCACTACCCGACAGTTAGCATTCCAGCTGGCTTCCTCGCGGCAAGCAGCCGGTGTTGGTGCAAGGATTTGGTCGGCGGTGGCGCCGGGAACCAAATCGTTATAGCGATAGGAAAACGCCTCTGCCGGGGTCAGACCGGGCGCCGTCCACAGATCGCGGAACAGTAAATCTACTGTTGGATTACGCAAATTTTGATCCTGAGCCGGGCCAGCCATAGGCCCGCACACCTGACCATTGACCGTTTCCTCACAAAAGGTAGAACGCGCCGCAAACTCCGCCATGGTTTCGCCCATCTCAGGGGCAATCGGTACACCCAAACGCTCGTAACGCTGGGTATTGGGGAAGTTGATGGCACTCAATGCGCCTGGGTTAATCGACGCAGGTGATTCAGGTAAATCGTTACGTCCATGCACCGCCGTTTCATTATTGGCGGCGTGGCAACCGTTACAGGTCATTTGCTCACCGGGGCGCAATTGCAAATAGGTATTGTGGTTGGCGCTGATTTGGCGGCCATCGCGATCCAGAATTTCCAGGGAAAATGCGACATCGGCAGGCACTGTCACCATCACCGAGCCATCCGCTTCCACCGGCGCGTAACCGAGAATCTCCTGAATACCGTTATTGCCGTTAAAGAGGTTGCCGTAAATATTGTCGTCCTGATCGTCGAGGGTATCGTCATCAATGCGGGATACAGCTTTCACCAAACGGATAAACCGTGCGGGGCGCTGATCGGCGGGGCGGGCAATCATCGCTTGCAAGTCGGCGGCGCCAGAGTTCATGGCGTTAAACGCACCGTCCAAATCATATACGCTGCGAATATGAAGCAGGCCAAGGTTGCGCGCCGCCAGATCCGGGTCGGTAGTGGGCTGGATAAAGGCCGGGTTATAGGCGCTTTGCTCCAATGCCAGCGCTTCGGTAAACACTTTGCCATCTTCGGCCAGCACTACCGGCAATTGGGTTTGATTGTTCAGGTCGTAAATCCACAGGCCATAAAAGGGTGGCGCCTCCTCATAACCTTCGGCAGGCACACCATCAATCAACAAGGTTGGTAAACAGGGCTGGAGACGCGCCGCCGTGGTGGCGGTCTCGGTCTGCAGTAAGCGGCATTGACTCCAACTGACCAGCAGGCGATTGGTACCATCATAGAGTGGCGAGAGCGAGGCAAAACGGCCGTGTAATGACACCAGATCGGTGGCGATATTGACCGGTTTCACCGACAGGGATTGCACCGCACCTTCCAGCGCGTCGGCACCATCCACTACCACCATATCGCCGCCCAATTGCAAGCCGTTTTGCAGATAGATAGCGGCAATACGACCGTCGGGCAATATTTGTGGGCGCAACAGACGCGGCACTTCGGTCATATCATCGGCGATGGGTTGATTGAGGCTTTCATCGCCGAAATAGCGTTGCACGTCCGTGCCATCGGGGTTGGCGCTGTAAAAGCTCAGTTGCTCGCCACTCCAGCGCATAAATACCAAACGGCCATCGGGCATAACTTGCGGCTGCAGGTCATGGCTGAGGTGATAGCTAAGTTGCTGGATATCGGTGCCGTCATCCTTCACGCTGTGCAGCAGGAAACTGGTGATGTCGTTGTCCTGGGTGGTGACGGCGCCAAATTGGGGCTTGCCTTCATCGAGCAGGATTTCCTTACTGCGTTTTTGGCGGTTGGAGCTGAAAATAATGCGGCCGTCGGGCAGGTAGCGAGGGCTGACATCGTGACCTTTTTCGGCTTCAAAATCGGAACTGATGACGCGGCGCAGAACTTTGGTGGCGAGGTGATACTCCCAGATATTCCAAGTGGGTTGATCCTCATCGTCTTCGTCCAGATCCGGGTCGAGCGGCGCGCGCATGGCAAATAACAAACGGGTACCGGCCGAATCGACCGCCACATCTTTTACGTCGTAGTTGGGGTTTTCCGCATCAAAAAATTCGTGCTCCGCAAACGCGGCGCGGGTGATATTCACCACTTCTGCTTGCGTCGTGGCGCGCGCTTTCAGGTAGAGCTCGCCGCCAGGGTTAAAACTGTCGGGCATAAACACATCTGGGTAGACCGGCTCGCCGTCTTCATCCAGCGGTATGGGGCGCTGGATATAGGCCACAGGAATATCCACCACCACCGGGTCTGGATCCTGACCACCGTTGGAACCGCCGCCGGAGCTACCACCGCCACAGGCGGTGAGTGTCAGCAGCGAGCCAAACACCAGCCAGGGGGACAGGAAAAACGATGGAGTAACAAATTGCGTCATAGCCAGTGGCCCAGAATCCGGAAAGTCATGTAAAGAGGGTGTTGCCCTGCGAAGGGCTTTGCTCATCACCCATAAAAGGCATTTCTTATCAAAAGTCACGCCAGTTGTGATTTGGGTGACGGGAATGGCGCGCATGCTAGAGCATAGTGACTAGCGCGTCATAGCGCGCACAATATTCAACCGCTGTCGCCTCAATGATTGTGACTCAGGTCTCGATTCTGCAATGAGCCGGTTGGAAGATTGAAAAAGACGAGGATGATGCCGCATTGCAGCACTTGCCCAGCTTCATACTAATCTGACATTTTTCGTCAGCTACTTTTCCCCGGCAGTATTCAGTAACCCTAACCAGGACGTTTTGCGTCAGCGCTCTCGCGGTCTGGCGCCCCGCCAATAACAATACCGAGCTGACCTTTGCCTTGGCAAAGGCCGAAATCTGGCGCCAAAAGGATATTTTGGAGAACTGTTTCTAATTCTTGAAAAGTATCCCGGCTGCAGCGGCCAGTCCAATGATGTCCGGCATATTCACTGCATAGCACGAACCTTAACAACACCAATAGCATCCGCGCCGTTCGGCGCCCGGATGCAGACCTCTTACCCAGGAGCAACCGTGATCAACACTAACTCCCGCTTATTTACCCAAGCGGCGCGCTGCCTACCCTACGCCGGGCTCGCTGCGCTGCTGGCGTTTAGCAGCGCCAGCTATGCCGGGTCGCGCGAACAAGCGCTGCAAATTCACAACCGCATTGCCGGGGTTCCACCCACCGAAACGGTACTGGCGCAAATGAGCGCCGAGATCGAAGCCGGGCAAGTGGCCAGCGCCGTGCGTATCGCTATGGATAACGAAGCCTTTTACAGCGTTACCTTGAAAAATATGGTCACGCCCTGGACCAATCGCGACCGCACGGTATTTGCGCCGCTCAATGACTACACCGCCACGGTCATCGGTTTGGTGCGCGATGAAGCCGACTTCCGCAGCGCGCTCTACGATGATGTGATCTACACCAGCAGCGCCGCTGGCCTGCCCGCCTACTCCAATAGCAACAACAGCCACTACGAGGCGATCGAAAACCAGGGCGTAAGCTTGAAGGACACCCTGGTCAGACGCACCCAGTCCAGCGTAAATGGCCTACCGGCCGATGCCACCTCGGGCGTAATCACCAGCCGCGCCGCCGCCAAGGCATTTTTTATCGCCGGTACCAACCGCGCCATGTTTCGTTTTACGCTCATCAACCACCTGTGCCGCGATTTGGAACAGGTACACGACACCAGCCTGACGCCGGATTTTGTGCGTCAGGACGTCAGCCGCAGCCCCGGTGGCGATAGCCGCGTATTCCTCAACAACTGCGTTGGCTGCCACAACGGTATGGACCCGCTCGCCAAAGCTTATGCCTATTACGATTACGAATTTGATGTAGACGCCGACCCAGATGGCCTGAATGGCAGCATTCACTACAACACCGAAGGCACCCTCGACCCGGATACCGAAAGCCGGGTGGAAAAGAAATACCGCATTAATTCCAATACCTTCAAATACGGCTATGTGACCACTAATGACGATTGGCAGAACTATTGGCGCCAAGGCATGAACGTACATTTGGGCTGGGACAGCAGCCTGCCCGGCAGCGGAACCGGCGCCAAAAGCATGAACAGGGAGCTGGCACACAGCCAGGCCTTTGCCAGCTGTCAGGTAGAAAAGGTGTTCCAAAATGTGTGCCTGCGCAAACCCGCCGATAGCACCGACCGCAGCAAAGTCAGCGAGATTACCGCCAATTTCGCGGCATCTGGCTACAACCTAACCCAAGTGTTTATCGACACTGCTGACTACTGCAAAGGTGAATAAGGTGATGAAAATGCGCATAACAATAGCATCGTCACTTTTACAGTGGCATAAACCCAAATTGGGGAGAGCCGCGCTCGCGATACTCACCCTCACTGCTGGCCTACTGGGTGGTTGCGGTGGTTCGGGCAGTGGCAGCGAAGTCACCCCCAATAACCCTCCCCCACCTGCCACCGGCGGCGACAACTTTACCTATCGCGGTGAAAAACCGGCGGGCACAGAAGACATCATCAAATTCCAGAACGAACTCTGGATCAACATGGCGCGCGAAGACCGCTGCGGCGGCTGCCATCAGGTTCAAGCCCCCACCTTCGCCCGTGGCGACGATATCAACCTTGCTTATGCCTCGGTGATTGATGAAGCACTGGTGACCTTGAGTGATCCGGCGTCATCGCGCTTGGTGACTAAAGTGGCTGGCGGCCACAATTGCTGGTTGGCCGATGCAGGTGCCTGCGCCGACATCATGACTGGCTGGATTAACAAGTGGGCAGGTCCGCGGGAAACCAGCGCTAACGATGTGGTGCTCAAGGCACCCGCTGATCGCGCCATCGACAATACCAAAAGCTTCCCTAGCGACAGCAGCAGTTTTGCCACTAATGTTTATCCGTTGCTGACCGAATACTGCGCCGCTTGTCACGCGGAATCCGCCGCGACGCGCCAACAACCCTACTTGGCGAGCAGTGATATCGCGGTTGCCTATGAGGCCGCCAAAAGCAGAATGCGCTTGGACAACCCGGCACAATCGCGCTTGGTACAACGCCTGCGCGCCGACTCCCACAACTGCTGGGACAATGACTGCGCCGCCAGCGCCAACCAAATGCAAGCCGCCATCCAGGCCTTGGCTGACAGCATCACCGCCATCGAAGTTGACCCCGATTTGGTGGTCAGCAAGGCGGTAGGTTTGGGCGATGCCTTTGTGCTCAGCAGCGGCGGCCGCATCGATAGCGACATCATCGCCAAATACGAATTCAAAACCGGCAAGGGCACTGTGGCGTTTGATACCTCAGGTGTAGACCCGGTTGCCGACCTCAACCTGATCGGCAATGTCAGCTGGAGCAGCGCCTGGGGCGTGAAATTTGCTGATACCGGCCGCGCCCAAGCGACCGTGAGCGGCAGCCGCAAACTCTACGACCTGTTACTCGGCTCCGGCGAATACACCATTGAGACCTGGATTATTCCCGACAGCCTTGACCAGGGCGCCAACGACAACAATCCGGCGCGCATCGTCAGCTACTCCGGCAGCACTACCGAGCGCAACTTCACCCTCGGCCAATACGATTACAACTACATCGGCATGAATCGCACCGGCGAAAGCGATGCCAATGGCGAACCGGTACTCGCCACCAACGACAACGACGAGCGCGCCCAGGCTTCACTGCAGCATGTGGTGCTCAGCTTTGACCCGATTCGCGGCCGGCGCCTCTATGTCAACGGTGAATTCACTGGCGACAACGACGCCACCGCTGGCGCCTTCCTCAAAGACTGGGACAATGGCCATGCACTGGTAGTTGGCAATGAGGTTTCCGGTAACCGCCCCTGGGCGGGCAGCTTGCGCTTCCTCGCCATTCACAAACGCGCCATGAGCGAAGGTGATATCAAAACCAACTTTGATGTGGGCGTGGGCGCGCGCTACCTGCTGCTGTTTAACGTGTCCGAGTTAATCGACCAGCCGGCCTGTTTTACCACCACGACAGAAGGCACCAGCGGTCAGTGTTTTATCGTGTTTGAAGTGCAGCAAATCGACGATTACGGCTACCAATTTGCCGTGCCGTTCTTCACCGTTCTGGGCGATGGTGCACTGACCAGCGCTGTTCCCCTCAAAGGCATTCGCATTGGGGTCAACGGCACCGAGGCACCAGTAGGCCAGGTATTTGCCAACATCAATACCCAGCTAGCCGCTGGCGAACTTACCGATGGCCGGCAAACATTGTCGCCCTTGGGCACTGTGGTTGAAGCCAAAAATGGTCCCGAGGAGGATGTATTCTTCCTCACCTTCGACCAGATTGGCAGCAGCTCCTACACCCGGGTAGTCGCTACACCACCCCCACCGGCAGCGCCGGCCGACATTCCCGACCAACCAACCCTTGGTCTGCGCGATTTTGCGGAGATCAATGCCAGCCTGGCGGCAATGACCGGTATTCCTGCCACCAATACGCTGGTTGCCAGCACCTATGAAAAGGTGAAACAGCAGCTGCCAACACTGACCAATCTGGACGGTTTCCTCGCTGCGCAGCAAATGGGCATCACCCAATTGACCGTGGCCTATTGCAACGCGGTAGTGGGTAACTCCAGCGCGGCCAATACGGCGCGTGCGGCGCTTTTCCCCGGCTTTGATTTCAGCGCCGCCGCCAATGTCGCCTTTGACACACCCGAAAAACGCGACTTGATTATCGAACCGCTGCTGACGCGCCTGTTAGCCAATGAAGTGGCCGATGGCGCCAATCCACACAGCCAACTCGATGGTCAAGCTGACCCCGCCGAGCTGCGTTTGGAACTGAACCAATTGATCGACAACATGACCAGCTGTGGCAGCGGTTGCGCCGCCGACCGCACCCTAACCACCGTTAAAGCCACTTGCGCCGCCTCCCTCGGAAGCGCCGTTATGTTGTTGCAATAATTACCGGAGCGAACCCGACATGGCCAAATTCAAAAAACCACTGCACCCGGACGCCCCGCTGCTGCTCAATAACCATCGCCGCCCGGTCACCCGCCGCGAGCTGATCGCCCAAGGCTTTAAACTCGGCTCAGGCACACTCATTGGCGGCTCCTTGATGAGCATCCTGACCAACCCCGCCTATGCAGCAGATGCCAGCCTCTCGCCCGATATCGCCGCCGCACGCGACGCCTGTGGTATCGCCGCGCAAGGTGCGGGCAAGATCCCGTTTATCTGTTTCGACCTGGCCGGTGGCGCCAACTTTGCGGGCTCCAATGTGCTGGTTGGCCAGCGCGGTGGCCAGCGCGATTTCCTCAGCGCCGCAGGCTACAGTAAACAAGGCTTACCGGCCGATATGGCGCCTACCAGTTCAACGGCAGGCACACTGATCAACGACAGCCTCGGCCTGTTATTCCACGCCGACTCGCAGTTATTGGCGGGTATTAATTCCAAAGTTCAAACCACCACCGCCGCTAATATCAACGGCGCGGTTATCGCTGCGCGTTCGGAAAACGACACCGGCAACAACCCGCACAACCCCATGTACGGCATTTACAAAGCCGGTGCGGCAGGCTCATTGGTGGATCTCATCGGCTCGCGCAATAGCGATTCCGGTGGCAACTCCATGGCGCCTGCCTCGCTGATCAACCTGGAAGTTCGCCCCACTAAAGTGGACAACCCCAACGACGTAACGGGCTTGGTGGATGTGGGTGATCTGGTGGATTTGATGAGCCAGGAAGACATAGTCAAAACCATGGAATCCATCTATCGCATCAGCGATGCCAAGCTCAACGCCATGGCCAGCCTCGGCACCAGTAAAGACGCCCAGCTCAAAGAAATGCTGCGCTGCGGCTATGTGAAAAGTGCTGACCTTGCGGCTCGCTTCGGCAACCCGGCGGATATCGACCCGATTGCCGATGCCGATATAGTCGGCGCCAACGGTATATTTTCATTCGACGAATTTGATCGCGACGGCGAACTGCGCAAAACCGCTTCAGTGATGAAGCTGGTTATTAACGGTTATGCGGGCGCAGGCACCATCACCATGGGCGGTTACGACTATCACACCGGCGACCGCTCCACCGGCGAAGTACGCGACGAACGCGCCGGCCGCTGCATCGGCGCCTGCCTCGAATACGCCGCACGCAAAAATATGCCGCTGATGATTTACGTCTTCAGCGACGGCTCGGTATTCAGTAACGGCATGATCGACGACTCCATGGCCGGGCGCGGCAAAGGCGTCTGGACCGGCGACGACCAACAAACCGCCTGCTCCTTTTTCCTCGTCTACAACCCTGGCGGCCGCCCGCAGCAATTGGACGGCAGCCTCACCGGAAAACAAATTGGTTTTATGCGCCCCAGCGGCGACGTAGAAACCTCCGGCAGCCCGGCGGCAAACAACGTCAATCTGCTAGTAGAAACTGTCGTACTCAACTACATGGCATTGCACAACCAACAAGCCGATTTCGGTACAGTATTCCGCGGCCACGGTCTGGGCAGCGCAACCATGATGGACAGGCTTACCGCCTTCCAACCCATCGTAAACGGCACCATCGGCAATCCGCCCGCCTAAACAATTTCTCTCCCCAGCAAGCGCTTAAGCCGGTAACCCTGTACCGGCTTTTTTATGTGATGCAATTTTCCTCCTACGCAGTTCACATCATCACCATTAAGTTTGGTTTCAACATTCCTCTTGTATCGATCAATTGGCTAATATCGCGCTTGTTTACACCTACCCCAAAAAGGAGATTTTTTTATGGATACCAGCATCAACCAATTCACCCAGCTAACATTCCGTTATGGTGCAATACAGACCTCGCCAGAGCATGTGGCGATGTTGAATTCGCAAGGGGTTGTACCATTTGCAGATACAGATCTAGAGAATGAAGCTAGCACGGCGGGCTACCAAGTGCTGCTAAGTGGCTACGCGGACTTCATTCTGAAAAAGGAAAGAACGTCACAACAACGCGGGGATTTGACGAGCTTATTGAAAAGCCTGCGCTCCATCCCTAGACCCAATCAAGCCAAAGTCTTAAAAGGAAGCGTCAGCACCTATAAACTGGAAAACAATTATTACCGAGCAGATTATAGAATCGCGAATGGCCAAATAATTGTTTACAACATACAACCAGTTGATCGCTTACAAAAGCAACGCGACAGACAAGAACAAGCAGCCCTCTACAAGATAAAGAGAAGTGAACAGGGTATTTGGCAAGTGAGTGCTCGTGTTGAGTCTGTCGCCACCCGTTACGCTGCCGTTAATGGTCAATCTAATAATTTGGCAAAAGCATCCTGGTTAATGGGCAGCCATTTGGAGTACGAATTCAAAAACCTGCAGGAGTACACGCTATTCCACAACCCGAGTGTTGGCGGCGCAGGTGATACTTGGGAATCCTTCCGCGACAAGATGGGAATCACAACACCAGTGACCAAAAAATTCGCACAAATTTTAGCTGAGACCCAAGCTGCCGGTAATGAGACCGGCTGGATTGCACATAGCCAAGGCGGTGCTATTTTCGCAGAAGGAGTACGTTATTTGTTGAATAGCCAGAGCAGTTGGGCGCTTAACAAGCTTCGACTGAACGGTATACGCAACCCGGATAAGGGTGAACTATTGAATAAACAAAGCGTCGCCTTCCATGCTAACGCCAATAACAATATGCGTTCCAAGCCGTTGTTTTCCCGCGCAGGAATTAAAGTTCTCGCTATTCGCGCCAATGACTACGATATGGTGCCTAACTTAATCGGGATGAACACCTTAAATCCACGTAAGTTGTTAGGGTCACTGGTATATTCCAGCCATGTATTTAATGGCTCAGTAGCGCAAAGCCCTCATACCTTAATGCAAGATCAGAAAGCTTGGGATGCCAACATGGACAATGGCCCCGGCAAAGGCCGGAACATCATCCAAAAAGCATTTAACAAAACCGAAAAAACAGCATCCAAGCTCGTAAAACCGCGCCCCAATTATTTACCCTAAACCTGACGAAAAGAATCATTATGCCAACTAACAGGGTCTACAAATTACTAGGAATAATCATGATGTCCGGACTGAGTCAACTATTAGGATTAACTGCTAACGCCGCACCAACAATATATCCACGGCAGGTAGATCTATCAGGCAATATTTTTCATTTTGCAATGCCTGAAAACTTTAGCAAAGATATGCCTGCGGAAAACATGGTAGAAAAACTGGATATTGAGGATTTGAAAAAATTCGACAATCCCGAATACGGCAACATCATTCGCCGCTGGTGGGACATTAAAAAGCCTGGATTTTTTGGCAAAGAACTGGGCACGGTAATGATGGATATTTCTGTTCAGCGAGTACCGAATAACAAGAAAAAATTAATTCATATCAATGCATACAATATTGCAAACCGTCTTGATTTTTTATTGATGATCAATGACACATTGCATCAACGCTACGATGAGCTTAATAAAAATTACCGGGGACAGGGCGGGATCGACGGCGATTATAGCGTAGACTTTTGCTACCTACTTGGATCAGAAATAGAATCTGATTACAGGGACTATAATTATAATGGTCAAAAATGGATTGGCTATACAGTTACTGCTCCTAACGCTCAGCTAATTGTGGGACTGGTAACACCAGTCACTCAAGATACTTATATTGAGCTGGTTTTTACATTCAGCCCCAATCACGACGCTAGCCCCAATGAATTTTTAGACGTCGCACATATGACAACTCAACTAATAGAAGATAGTCTGCGGGTAAATTACGCGGCAAATAACCCAATCAAACAAGTGATAGAAAATGAGTGGCCTAATACCACCAACAATGAAACACTAGCATTACATAAAGATAAATTATTAATCCCTCTTTTTGGGCCAAACATTTATCAACGATTGGAAGAAAGCCAAAAAAAGGCACTTGAATTAAAGAAAGAGCTGGATCGTCCTTTAGAAGAATAAAACCAATCTATCTGAAACTATCAAATACCTAACAATTTGGGTATTTGATAGCAAGCAACGCAGTTCATTATGCCGACAAATAAAACCCTTCAATTAATGATAATTTCTATGACGATTGGACTGAGCCAATTATTAGGATTAACAGCTAACGCCGAACCAAAAATATACCCACGCCAAGTGAGCCTGTCGGGTAACATTTTTCATTTCTCCATGCCCGAAAATTTCAGCAAAGACATGCCTGCTGCAAACATGATTGAAATCCTTAACATTGAAGATCTGCAAAAATTCGACAATCCGGAATACGGCAACATTATCCGACGCTGGTGGGACATTAAAAAACCAGGTTTTTTTGGCAAAGAACTTGGGACTGTAATGATGGATATATCCATTCAAAGAATCCCCAAAAATAAGAAAAAAGTCCTTAGTGAAAAAACATTTAATATTACCAATCGCCTTGACTTCATGATGATGATCAACGAGCAACTCCACAATCGATTCGACCAACTAAACCGTGAAATCGAACCAGAGCTGCCGGGAACATATGCATACTATTTCAGTTGCTGTTCCTTACTAGGAGAAAAAATACTTTCAAACTATCGAGACCATATTTATGGCAATCAAAAATGGCTTGGATACTCAGTAGCAGCGCCACTGAACCAGTTAATTGCTGGACGTGCCTTACCTATTAACAAGAACAGCTATTTGGAAGTTATATTTACTTATAGCCCCAACCAAAACGTACTCCCTCGAGAGTTTCAAAATATCGCCCATCAAACAACTCAACCTATAGAAAATAGTTTTAAAGTTGATTATCTACCAGAAAATGAAATAAAGAATCTGGTGGAGAAAGCATGGCTCAATAAAACCAACGATGAAGTCATGAATGAAAACTACAACGCTATTTTAGTACCTTTGTTTGGCGCTAACATTCATCAAGAAATTGAGGAAGGAAAGCGAAGTGCGCTGGAATGGCAAAAAGAAATGAATAAACCTTTAGAAGAATAAACCCAACCTTTCAGTTGCTATCACATGCCTAAACAATTTCGGCATGCGATAGCAACTAACGAAATTCATTATGCCAACAACTAAAACCTTTCAATTGATGATGATTTCTATGATGCTCGGACTGAGTCAATTATTAGGATTAACCGCTAACGCCGCACCAACAATGTATACACGGCAGGTAGATTTATCAGGCAATATTTTCCATTTTGCAATGCCTGAAAACTTTAGCAAAGATATGCCTGCGGAAAACATGGTAGAAAAACTGGACATTCAGGACTTGGAGAAATTTACCGACCCCGAATACGGAAACATTATCCGCCGCTGGTGGGACATTAAAAAACCAGTTTTTTTTGGAAAAGAAATTGGTACTGTGATGATGGACATATCGGTTCAGAGGGCCCCAGACAACAAACAAAAGCTACTTCATGATAAAAAGTTTAATCTTGCAGATCGCATGGACTTTATAACAATGATTTATGATCATTTACATCAGAGATATAATCCATTAAACATTGAAGCCAAAAAAAATTACGGCGAAGAAAATGCATATCACTTTGGAATTGGCTCATTAGTTGGCGATCAATTGCGATCACATTATCGTGACTACACCTATAATGATCAAAAATGGATAGGATACAGTGTATCAGCCCCCTTAAATCAAATAATAATTGGCTTTGTCATGCCACTCACTTCCGATGCGTATTTAGAGCTGACATTTACCTACAGCCCCAATCAAAATATTTCCTCCCATGAGTTTTTTGAGGTTGCAGACAAAACAACACAACCAATAGAAGATAGCTTACGGGTAAATTTCATTTCGAATAACCCTATTAAAAATGCCGTCGAAAAAGACTGGCTGAACACCACCAACAATGAAACCCTGGCATTACATAAAGATAAATTATTAATCCCTCTTTTTGGGCCAAACATTTATCAACGATTGGAAGAAAGCAAAAAAAAGGCACTTGAATTAAAAAAAGAACTGGATCGTCCTTTAGAAGAATAAAACTAACCTCACCAGCAATCATCAAATGCCCAAAATTTTGGGCATTTGATAGCAACTAGTTCCTCCCCGAATACAAAAAATATGCATGACGCAAAAATAACACTTCGAATCCTTGCTTTCTTAATTCCCCTATTGTGCTCATGCAAACCAAACGCCGAGCCTATATTGAAAGAGGAAACATACGAAACAAAAACTATATTCTTCACTAGAGAAGATGACGCTTCTCCCATGGGACACTGGAAAACAAATATCGAATACCCAGTAATATTAAACAACAGCCCAACAATTAAGAAAATCAATGCTTCCATTTTACAAATGACCACAGAGTTTCAATGCGATGATCAAAATGGGGATAAACAATTTCATGCAGAAGTTACTCTGACAAATGGCAAAATTTTCAGCCTCAAGTTTTCAGACTCTTGGTACTGCCCTGGAATGCCGTATACTAAAGGTAGAACCGGCGCAATAACATACAACTTGAAAACTGGCGAAGAAATTGAAATCAATAATGAAATTGAACGCAGCATGAGTGTAGAGTTAAATAAAAAGCTTAATAGCGGCCTGACCAAAGCATTAAAAATAAAGCAAATAGAGGAGGGGTGCCCAACCGAATCAGGTTACTTCTACTTAACAAGACATGATGTGGTTTTTGTGAACAAAAGTGATGACCAAGAAACCTTGCAATGTGAAGTTGAGTTTAGGATCAACCGCGAAGAAATGAAAAAATACATCACAGAGAACTCTGCCCTTCTGTAAGCCTAGCTGCGGAAAGCATTCGCATTTGGCGACTGCTATCCACTAGCGATAAAAAGCAGAGCAGGCAAGCTACATGTAAGACTTAATTATCGCAACAACCCTACAGCCAAAGAAAATAACGCCCATGAAACAAGCACTCCAAGCAGCAACCCTAGCCTTATGTTTTTACACACTCAATGCCAGCGCCAGTATTCTCTGGCAGGGTGATTTTGAAACCGGCGATATAAGCCAGTGGAGCACACCGATTAATCCCGCAGGACATTCGGTGATTTCAGACTGCGTATTTGACGGCAAGTACGCCGGAAAAATCACACTCACCGGTGATGAATCATTTTTGTGGCACGGCAATAAAGATTTGAACCGCAGTGAATTTCACCATCGCTATACGGTAGGTGAAAACAATGAAGGCGGGACACAGGAAGGGAGCGATGCTTTTTTTGCGTTTAGTTTTTATTTGCCGAAAGAATTGAGCAAACACAAACACGAATTGGGTTATTGGGAATCCGACAAAAGCTGGCAACAAATGTTTCGCTTCAACATTCACGGCAGCGAATTGAGTTTTCAGGAAACTGCCGCAAAAAATGTGCTGTGGAAATTGCCCAAGGGCGCCGCACCCGGCCAATGGCACCGCGTCGCCTTGCATATTCACTGGTCAACAAACCCAAAACTGGGTTCAACCGAAGTCTGGGTCAACGGCAAACACATGGGCAAAAATAATTTCCAAACCCTGCCAGTAAAAGACGCCCTGATGTTTACCCAAATCGGCATTCTGCGCAGCCAGGAAAACAGCACCGAAGAAATATTAATTGATGGTGCCCTGCAAACTGACAACCTCACCGAGTTGTTGGAACGCAATCGTTATTTGATAGGCAAAACCTGCCAACCAACAGCGACCGTATCGCACTGATCATTTCAGTGCAATGCGATGCACCATACAAAATAAAAAGCACAACAAAAGTGCAGTGGACTATCAAATTTCATTGCTACGTCTCAACTAAAGCACGCCGTTGGGCGGCCACCCTAAATGGCACATGAGTTGCAAAACTACCTTCATTCATATCAAAGGTGGTGCTTATGCGATTCGTTTATCTTGCACTTGCTTTCTTTCTCTCCTCGCTCAGTGCCGGCAGTCATGCCAGCGAAACTTCCATCGCCGATTTAAGCAGCTCACTTAACAGCAGTTGGGTGGTGCTCGCAGGTGTTCTTGTGTTTTTTATGCAGGCCGGTTTTGCGCTGGTGGAAAGTGGCATGTCGCGCGCGAAAAATGCGGTGAATGTCATTATGAAAAATTACATGGATGTGTGCGTGTGCAGTTTAATTTTTTGGGCACTGGGTTACGGATTGATGTTTGGTATTAATACTACCGGCTGGTTTGGCAGTAGTCATTTTTTACCGGCAGATTTAAGTGATTGGGATTGGACCTTTTTATTTTTTCAAATGATGTTTGCCGCTACCACAACAACAATCGCCAGCGGCGCCATGGCAGAGCGCGTGCATTTTTATGCGTATTTAATTGGCGCCTGCGTGATTGCCGGGTTCATCTACCCCGTATTTGGCAGCTGGGCATGGGGCAGTAATTACGAAGGCGATGGCTGGCTCAAAGCGATGGGGTTTATCGACTTTGCAGGCTCAACGGTTGTGCATTCCATGGGCGGCTGGATTGCCTTGGCCGCCGTGATAATTTTAGGGCCGCGCCTCGGCCGTTTTAGTCACAGCGGGGAAGCGCGACGTATTCCCGGCCACAACTTAACCATGGTCGCACTGGGCGGATTTATTCTCTGGTTCGGTTGGTTTGGTTTTAACGCCGGCTCCACGGTGGCGGCCAATAGCAGCATCGGCAAAATCGCACTGAATACTCACTTGGCGGCCTGCAGCGGCGCGCTGGGTTATATGCTCATCAGCAAATTATGTAAGCAGGCGATTTTATTAACCGGCACGGTCAATGGCAGCCTCGGCGGTCTGGTTGGTATCACCGCGGGTTGCGCCACCATGGAGCCGCTGTTTGCCATGCTCACCGGAGTGATCGCCGGTGTTATTAGTTTCCTCGGCCCGAAATTATTAACCAGTTGCAAAATCGACGACGTAGTGGATGCAGTGAGCGTACATGGTTTTTGCGGCGCTTGGGGCACATTGGCAGCGGGAATTTTTTATGCGGGCGACATGTTTGATATGAGCCGCATTACCGTACAACTTATTGGTATTGGCGTCGCCTTGGTGTGGGGCTTTGGAATTGCTTATTGCGCATATCTTTTAATTGACAAATTGGTGGGCATGCGCGCCAGCAGTTTGCATGAACAACGCGGGCTGGATTTCACCGAGCACGCCGAAATTGGCTACCCGGAATTTCAGGATACCCGCGCACTGAATCAAGAGGCGTTAAACGCCCAGCGCTAACTGCGCACTAAAAACCACTCGCTAATCGCTCTCTATAAAACCGAGGCTCATGTGACACCCGAACAAAAACGCAAAGCCGTTGAAGTGGCATTAATGCCCTTTATTCACGGCCAAACGCTCGCGCAAGCGTTGGTATTGTGGGATGAAAAATATGCCCACAAACCTACCTTTGCACTGCAACATTATCTGCGCGAACTCTGTAGCGATATTGAACTCGCGCATATGCGCTCGCGAATGCTGCAAGCATTAGTCACCGCTTTTTCATCATTGCAAGACAATCGACAGGAACAGCATAACGCGCCCATTGCGACAGCAACCAAAAATGCGGCCAACAAAAACCACAGCTCACCTGAACTACAAATGTTTATGGCATTAGTAGAGCAACTAATCAACAGCGCTAAAGGCGACAACGCAACACGGGTGCGTTTGTACGTATTGGAAAATATAGAAAAAATCCCGCTGCCACCCAACGACCGCCGCGCATTACAAAGCTGGCTCAATCAAATCGAACCACTCACCGGCACCACCCCTACTATCCCTTTAATGCAGCAGGTGATTAATCTCACTTACGTGGGTTTGTGTGAATATCTCGGGCCAATTAAAGCCGACCAACTATTGCAGCAAAGCGTAAGCGCAGTGCAACGCGCTTATCCGTTATTGAAAGTGCAAAGCTTGTTGTGAATGAGTAGCGTGGAAAATTATTCCGCATCTGGATCAGTTTTACGCCCCGCACGCGGATGCGCTTTGTCGTAAACCTTGGCGAGGTGTTGGAAGTCGAGGTGGGTGTAGATTTGGGTAGTAGAGATATTGGCGTGGCCGAGCAATTCCTGCACTAGACGTAAATCACCGCTGGACTCGAGCATATGGCTGGCGAAAGAGTGACGCAGCATATGTGGGTGAATCGGGTTATCCATACCCTGGGTGATGCTTAATTGTTGCATGCGCATTTGCACCGCGCGATGGCTGATGCGGCCGCCGCGCTGGGTGGTGAAGAGGGCGGGCTCGTTGTCTTGGGTGTATTGTCGGCGCGCGACGAGCCACTCTTTTAGTGCGGTGATTGCCATGGCGCCGACGGGTAGCACGCGGGTTTTGCGGCCTTTACCGGTGACGGTGAGCATGGCTTCGCCCCAGTCGATATCGTTCAGATTCAGACTGGTCACTTCTGCCAAACGCAAACCGGATGAATAAATTAATTCGAGCAGCGCGCGATCGCGTTTATTAATAAAGTCATCGCCTTCCACCGCCACAAATTGTGCAGTTTGATCCACGTCCATGGTTTTGGGTAACAGCTTGGGGGATTTGGGTGCACTGATGCCATCGGCAACATTATTTTTCATCCACCCGCGACGAATACAAAATTGAAAAAAACTGCGTAGCGATGACAGCCAGCGCTGTAAACTTTTCCCGCCCAAGCCTTCACGATGCAAATGCGCAACCGCGTTGCGCACATGGCTCATCGCTACCAGATTTAAATCCGTGAGATTTTTTTGCGCACAATAGTTGCGGAATTTTTCCAAGTCGCGCTGATAGTTTTGTTGGGTGAGCGGAGAGAATTGTTTTTCACTGCGCATGTAGGTGAGAAACGCAGCCAATTCATGCGCAAAAGGCAATGCGGGCACCGCAACAGGATTTTCAGCACTGGTAGGAGAGGAAAGCTTATGGTCAGGTGGCCGTTGCTCAGTCATGCAGTTGATCAGTCATAGTAGTTCCGGCACGCCAGCTGCGCGGGGGTATCAGCGTGGCAAATATTTAGGTAATAAACGGTTCAGAACTTCTGCAATATAACCTAAAAATAAGGTGCCCATACTAGAGCGATAATAGTTTGGATCGCGGTTGCCAATGGCAAGCAGGCCAAAGGCGCTGCCGTGCATCAGCGGCACTACCGCCACCGAGCCAATTTCACTGGCGTGATTGCCAAATACAAACTCCAATTCTTTGCTGCCCAGCGTACCGCACACCGCGCGGCTATTTTTTAACAGTGCGCCCAAATGCTCACGGGCTTCAGCAATGCTCACGACACGGGCCTGACTGCTGGGCACTTTTTCCAGGTTGCCAAACAAAATAACGCTGGTGAAATGAATCGAGAAATCTTTATCAAAACTGTAGTGCAGCGCATCGATAATATCGCCCATGTCTTGCCCTTCTAACAGGGTGAGCACGAGGCGTTTGGTTTTATCGAATAATTTGTCGTTGTCGCGCGCATTGTCGAGCAGTTTGCTCAAGCGATGACGCATATCGATATTGCGCTCACGCAGAATCGCTACCTGCCGTTCCACCAGCGAAATTGCCGAGCCAGATTCGTGCGGCAAGCTCAATTCGGCTAATAAATCCGGATGGTTTTCAAAAAATTCCGGATGCTCGCGCAACCAAGCTTCGATTTGTTCCGGCTCGAGAGGATCGGCAAGTGTCGGTTTATGTTCGGTCATAGCCTTTAGTTCTAGGTTATTAGATTTTTATCTGCCCATGGAAAACGGTAACCGCTGGCCCCGTCATAATTACCGGCTGACCTTCGCCCGGCCAATCAATCTGCAAACTGCCACCGGGCAAATTTACCTTTACCTGTTGATCCAGCAAGCCGCGCAAACGCCCTGCGACTACCGCGCCACAGGCACCAGTGCCGCAGGCAAGAGTTTCCCCTACACCGCGCTCAAACACACGCAAATTAATTTCATTGCGCGACACAATTTGCATAAAACCAGCATTAACGCGCGCCGGAAAACGCGCGTGGTTTTCGATCAGCGGGCCAAGCTCCGCCACCGGAGCAGTTTTTACATCGTCCACCAACAGCACGCCATGCGGATTGCCCATGGAGACGGCGGAAATGTCGTAGGTTTTACCGGCAACTTCAAACGGATAGGTCACCGCTTGCGCCTCGGCGACAAACGGGATTTGCGCAGGCTGCAAACGCGGCGCGCCCATATCCACACTAACTTGTTCATCCTGCTGCACACGCAGTTCAATCAGGCCACCAGCAGTTTCTACTTTAATCACACTTTTGCCGGTGAGTTTGCGCTCACGTACAAACACCGCAAAACAGCGCGCGCCATTGCCGCAGTTTTCCACTTCGCTGCCGTCGCAATTAAAAATGCGATAGCGGAAATCCACATCGGGATTCTCGGGTGTTTCTACTAATAAAATTTGATCACAGCCCACACCAAAATTGCGGTCGGCAATGTAGCGAATTTTTTCCGGTGTTAAACGCACACTTTGACCCACGCCATCGATCACTACGAAGTCGTTGCCCAAACCGTGCATTTTGCTAAAACGTAACCGCATATTTTTTCCCGCTTATTCTGGCAACACTTACTCAGGCAAAAGGGCTTCGCCGCGAATCATATCTTCAAAGGTTTCGCGCGCACGCGCCAAATGGATTTGATCGCCATCCACTACCACCTCTGCTGCGCGACCGCGAGTGTTGTAATTAGAGCTCATGCTGAAACCATAGGCGCCAGTAGACATTACCGCCAGTAAATCACCTGCTTCAATTGCCAGCTCGCGATCTTTACCGAGGAAATCACCCGTCTCACAAATTGGGCCCACCAAATCCCATTTTTTCGCGTCGCCCACACGCGGTTTTACCGGACGACTCTTCACCGGACGAATGTCTTGCCATGCCTGATACAAGGACGGACGAATATTGTCGTTCATCGCTGCGTCAATCACCGCGAAATTTTTGTGCTCGGTGGGTTTTAAAAACATCACCTTGGTCAAGAGCACACCGGAGTTGGCAGAAATGGAACGGCCGGGTTCAAACATTAAGGACAATTTACGATCGCCCAATTTGGTTTTGATCGCCGCCATGTAATCCGCCACCGGTGGTGGGGTTTCATTGCGATAGGTCACACCCAAACCGCCACCTAAATCCAAATGCGAAATAGTAATGCCGCTGGCAGCAAGCTCATCGACCAACAATAATAAACGATCGAGCGCATCCAAAAACGGTGTGAGCTGGGTGAGCTGGGAACCTATGTGACAATCCAAACCTTTAATCGCCAAACTGGGCAACTGTGCCGCGCGTGCATAAACCGCGGGTGCGCGCTCAATGGCGATACCGAATTTATTTTCTTTCAACCCGGTGGAAATATACGGGTGGGTATTGGCATCCACATCCGGGTTTACACGCAGCGAAACGTTGGCGATTTTGCCCTTCTCGGCGGCGATTTGCGCCAGCAATTCCAGCTCCGCTTCGGATTCAACATTGAAGCAGAAAATACCTACATCCAACGCGCGCGCGATTTCATCGGCACTTTTACCCACGCCGGAAAATACAATGCGCGATGGCTGGCCGCCGGCGCGCAATACACGTTCCAATTCACCACCGGAAACTATGTCAAAACCGGCGCCGAGTTTGGCGAGCATATTTAAAACCGCGAGATTGGAATTCGCTTTAATCGCATAACAAATCATGCCCGGGTGCGAACCCAATGCTTGCGCGTAAGCTAAATATTGCTGGGTAAAAGCGGCGCGGCTGTAAACATAACAGGGGGTGCCAAAGCGTTCGGCAACAGCGCTCAGTGGAGTGTCTTCAACGTAGAGTTCGCCGTTGCGTTCAGTGAAATGCTGCATAAAAAATCTCGATCTGGAAAGCGGTAAGACGGATTAGGACGGATCAGTATTTGGCTCAGGGGCAACAACCGGTGCAGGTTTTTCGGCAGGTGCTGTTTCAATCTCAGGCTGCGGCTCAACTTGAGGTTGCGGTTTGCTTTGTTGTTGCGGCAAGTAGAGCGGGCCTTTCTGGCCACAGGCGATAAGCCCTCCGGTAAACACTACAGTCAACAGGGATAAAACCAGGGCTTTTTGCAGAACTACTTTGTGCATAACTACTTTTTGCATAACCAAAGTCCGATGACACCCCGATTCCTAAGTGGAAAAAAACAGGGGCAGAATAAAAGAGTCGGGATAAGAGACGGGGCAGTATAACCCTGCACCCTCAGGCTCACAACAAAACACCGCTGTGCCGGAGTGCAGAATACTGTGAGGGAAAGGAATAATCAGGAGCGGTCAGGTCAGGCAAGAAACCCAAGCGACGCACTAATGGCGAGGCAGCAATGCTCCCACATCCGCGGCACTCACCAAATCGCCGTTGTTGCGCAGTGCCAATTGTTTGATGAGATTTTTCAGGCCTTCCACATGATCGGGAAACGGGTGATTTGCCACCAATTGCACGGCAGCCTCATCCAGCACCAACTCACCGGCAAGTGCAAATTCGGCGATGAAAAACTGCACTAGATCGCGCAAATCATCCTCGCGCTCCACCAGTGTGGGCAGTTGCAGGCTATGCACAAAATGCATCATCCACCCCAAGCCTATGGCAACCGGGTCGATGCTGGCGCGACTCAAGCTAAATACCAAACCGAGGGAGTTACCGCTGCGTGTAGCAGCCATCCACTGCAGACAAAAGTGTCGCAGTGCGTGGATATCGCGCACCGAAAGGGCATCGAGGTTGCGCAAAAACAAAGTGCCGCCGGTGGCGCAGCTGCGCAGGGATTGCAGAATCGCGGTGGCCGTACCCTCTTCCCACTCGCGGCAATCCGATTCAATAAACGGCGCGTTTTCACTACAGGAAATGTCGTGCAAGCGACGCGCGGCAATAATTTTACCCGTGCCCTTATCGGCGCGAATAAGCACCGGACATTTCCTTTTGGCCAATTGATCTATCCACTGATCTAATTGGCGCAATACAGTACTGTTGCCGACCCAAAAACATTGGTCGCCATACCAGTGAATTGAGCGATAGCGGGATTGATAACGGCTAATAACCCGCACAATTTCCTCAATTACCAACCCCAACTCCTGTTTGACCTCGCTATCATTGGGGTGAACACCGGGTGCCATTTGCACCACCAAATAGCCCAGGCGCTGAGATGCATTTTCCGGCGTATTAAAATTAACCGGCAAACTCAGCGCCGCCTCGGCATCAAAGCCTTGAAAAGGTGAGCTGTTTGCCTCTTGGGTAGAAATAATAAACTCTTCAGCACCGCCGGAAGCCGCGACAAATAAATCGCGCACATCATCAACTAATAATAAATGGCGATAGCCCTGGTGATTCAGGCAGCGCAGAGTCACTGCCGCCTGCTCAAGGCCAAGGCGAGCAGCAGCGGAGCGCAGGATCATTTTAGTCAGCGCGATAAAACTTTTATTCACCGGCACCCAGCGCGGCACCGAGGACTGATTAAACTTGCGTGTTGGGCGCGCCCGACTTTTGTAACTGCTTACGGCCTGAAAAAGGGCAATCATAACGATATTCTCATGACTCACAGGGGCGATAACTGGGAAAACATCGGCATCTTGTGGCAATCTATGAGCCTTGAGCGCTTTTGACCATTACACGCAATTACACCAATACAAAGAAAGACTTGATCCGGACCCGCTATGGCTTATTTGTTGGATGTCGCTGCAGAGGCCTATTTTCCTCTCGCCCCTCATCACACCTTTGGCAGACTCGCCAACAGTGTGGACACCCATATCGACAAACCCTACGTATCCAAATTGCATGCCGCCATTGAATGGAATGGCGAACAGTGGCGCATTAAAAACCTCGGCCTTAACGGCACCTGGATCAATGGCATCGCCATGGCGCAGGGCGAGACCCGCGAACTGGCGGTTAACGATGAAATTGTGCTCGCCGCGCAAACCGACCCCGGTTTTCGGGTGATGGATCTGCGGGCGCCCAACGATATCTTGTGGCCGTTAAATCGCTCGCTGAGCGAAACCTCACCGATTTACCTCAGCCGCTATCACCTGCTGCCCGATGGCGACGCTCCCGAATTAGCACTCTATTTTGACGAGCAGGCGCAACAGTGGTTTCAGGAAGCCATAGCCGAACACAGCGAAGCCCTGCCGCTTAACGATGGCGACCTGGTGCAATTCTCTACCGGCCACTGGCAATTTGTACGCGCCAACATTTACGGTCCTACCGAAATAAAAAGCGCGCGCCACATTAACGATTTTGAATTTGTGTTTAATTTGAGCCTGGATGAAGAAACGACCCAGCTTGAATTGCGCCAGCAACAAGTGCTGGACCTGGCCGTGCGTACCCATCACTACCTGCTATTGCAACTCGCCCGCCACCGCGCTGAAGACGCCGCACGTGGGCTGGATAGCAAAAGCCAGGGCTGGGTTTATGCTGATCAACTCGCAGCGGAACTGGGGCTGGACAGCACCCACATGAATATTCAAATTTTCCGTGCGCGCAAACAATTGGCTGACCTATTGCCCGATGCACTGGGCCAGCAGTGCCTGCTGGAGCGACGCGGTGGCAAAATTCGCTTTGGCTGCGATAAATTTAAAATCTACAAAGGCGATCAACTGACCGCCACCTCCATCCTGAAGGATTGCTGATCGCCCTATGGACAGCAAGCCACACACCACCATCCCTCTGCAAATCGGGCACTACCAAGTGCAGGAGGCGATTGGCCGTGGCGGCATGGGTTTGGTATACCGCGCACGCGATACCCGCCTGGAGCGCGAGGTAGCGATTAAATGTTTGCGCACTGAATTGTTTGAAGCGCATTACATCGAGCGTTTTAAGCGCGAAGCCTTGCTACTTGCCAAATTAAACCACCCGAATATTGTGCAGATTTACGATTTTATCGAGGCGCCCGACCAACTGGCGCTAGTGATGGAATTAGTGGATGGCCAGAACCTGCAAACTTATTTGCGTGAACATGTAACACCGCTATCGCAGCGTTTGCACTGGCTGACCCAAATTGCGGAAGGCTTGGCCATCGCCCACGACGCCGGCATTATTCACCGCGATTTAAAAGCCGAAAATATTCTGATCAATAAACGCGGCCAGGCAAAAATTACCGATTTAGGCATCGCCAAATCCCAGGATTTTAATGCGACGCTCACCGACCATGTCGCAGGCAGTTATTGCTCCATGTCGCCCGAACAGGCGATGGGTGAAAGCATCAGTTTTAAAAGCGATTTATTTTCGCTCGGCATTTTGGCCTACCAATTATTGTGCGGCGCACACCCCTTTGGCGATACCGGCAACAAGCTGCAAATAATGCAGCGCATTATTTCGCACCCGCCCACTCCACCGCACCAACACAACCCGGACTTACCCGCCGAGTTTGTGGATTTGCTTGGGCAATTGTTATCCAAAGACCCGAACAAACGCCCGGATAATACCCATTGGGTAGCAGCGCAGTTTAAAAAACTCAGTGCAATGAATGTGCACGACAATATTGCCAGCGATGACACCCAAGCACTGGCAATGCCGCACACCAACATTAACAAGAGCATTACGCGCAGCGCACGCACACAAGACCACCCCACCTTTGAAACGCGCTTTGCAGCGGTTGCACTACCCAGGGTTTCACCTTGGAAAAAAATTAAAAACTATATTGCTGCCAATAAAATTGTAGTGAGTTCCGCAGCACTGAGCGTATTGATGATTACCGGTGTGATTGTGTGGCAATTGCAACCCAAACCGCCCAAGTATATCGCGGTGATTCCACCCAAGTTGACGGCAGAGGGGATGCAGGAGTCGCAGCAGGAATTAGTGAAATTAGCTGTGTTTGATTCTATTCAGCAAGGTATCTTAGCGATAGAAGATGGCTACTATCTCATCCCCCGCGAGGAAATAATTGACACCAATGGTGATATAGATAACATCCGTCGAGCGACAGCTGCCGATGAAATAATTAGCACCGATATCAATTGCAAGGACGACATATGCAGAATAGCGTTAACACGTATCAATGCCGATCATTCACGCTTGCGCACATCCCACTCAAAAACGTTTGATGTCTTAACCGACAACTATCTCACGATGGCGAGTTTAGTATACAAAAATATCGAATTGATCTATCAGCAAAATAGTATTGCTCATCACACTCAATTCACACCAAGCGATTACACAACTTATCTGTCAACCTATCAGGATTATTTACTCAATGGAGCAACGCCTGAAGGACTGTCAGCGATAGACTCAATTAATAATGTTAGCGCATTGATCGAAGCACAAACATTATACCGAGACTTGGCGCTTGATCTTTACTATGAAACATCGGAACCTATTTATCTCGAAAAATTTAAACGCATTGTGACTTCCAACCAACGAAAAAATGCAGAAAGCACTCAACACTTAATTAATATTTTTTATCTGGCTGATGCGGAAAACGACAAGAAAAAAGCAGAGGATATCATTGAACAACTAAGAGACAGGGAGTCCAATTTGGGAGTTGTTTTAAGCCTGGAAGCTTATATAGAGCTGGGAAAAAGCAATTACAAAAAGGCAATAGCCATTTACAAAAAGCTACTGAAAATCAAACCATCAGCAACAAACTATCAGAACATTGCTATCACCTACTGGCAAGCAGGCAACTTAGCTGAAGCGAGAAAGTATTTGGCGTTGGCGCTTGAAAAATCACCTGACTCTTACAAAGCAAACCAAATCCACGGCGCTATTTCGTTATCTGAAGGCGATACAAAAAAAGCGATTGCATCTTTTAATACTGCAATTAAAAATCGCATCGACGCAACAAACTTGAGCAATCTCGGGCTAGCTTATCTACTCGACAATAATTTTCCACAAGCTGCGGCAAAACTACAGCAAGCAAATTCACTTGCCCCGAATAACATGGTAATACTATTAAATTTTGCCGATGCACTACACCATAACAATCAAAAAGATTCTGCATTTAAAAAATATCGAAAAATTATCAACTCAATTTCATCGACAAGTGAAAACCCAGAAGAATTAAAGGCGAAGATATTGGCGCACAGCCATTTGGGGGAACACTCACAAGCAATTGAACACTTGTTACTTCTTCAGAAGCTAGACAAAGAAAATATTGACACACCATACACAGCAGCAATTGTTTACACACAAGCAAATGAACGAACTTCAGCACTAGTCAACATCAAAAAAGCACTGGAGGAAAAAATCCACCCAACTTGGTTTAATTTTTCCTGGTTTAACTCGCTCTGCGAAAGCACTGAGTTCATAAAATTAATGAGCGCCTACGGTGCACCACAGCGATGCACCGGAGAGAGAACCAACTAGCGCGGACGAGTGATAATTACGCGCGGATCCTGTGATTCATAAATCGTGACAACACCGGTGTTTTGGTTCGTCAAGGAAGCAACAAAACCAAATGGAATATTTTCTGCATCATTCTCCAGCGCGTGCACATAGACGATCATAGTGTAGCCATTGTCGATGATATCCAAGGCTACATCGTTGTTAGGGTCACTATCAGGGTTGTCAGTTGCTACACCGCCCAGCGCAAAACGCCAGGTGCCACCGGAAGCAGGGTTCTGTTTGATTTTCACAACCAGCACTGCACGCTCAAACTGACGGTTTAATGCAGAAGGGTTTGGCTCAAACGTCACTTCCAGATTTTGTATATCGGTAGTGCTGCCCTCTTCGGTAAAAATCCAATCCCCCGGCCCAGTCGCGAGGCTTTTCGCTGGCATCAATTCAAAGGTCTTAATAACCTGACCATTCAACGGCACGTTGATTACCAAATCAGTAGTTGTCAGTGCTTTGCTGGTTTTTTTTGCTTTTACTGGTTTAGCTGCACTGGCGGCGACTTTTTTAACAGTCTTTTTTTCCGCCTTTTTGTCACTGTCTTTCTTTTTTTCTGCTGCCATCTTGATTATTTCCTGTCATTAAGTATGTGGAATCCCTAGGTGAACAACACATCAAAAACAACGGCCTTTTGATTGTGTAGTCGCCCTCTTCCCGGAAAGCGACTGAAACGATACCGCGTGATTATTTAAATAACGGTACTATCAATTGTTAATACTCATAGCTCACCGACAGACCAACGGTGCGCGGGCGAGTGACGTATTCGAACTGACCTTGGTCACCATAAAAATCATCCGCGCGGCCGCCGGTAATCCCACGGGTATTGGCGATGTTATTCACAAAAGCACCCAAGCGCCAATTACGCAGTGTTACACCAACCTGTGCATTGGCAGTGTTGTAACTATCCAATTGTTGATAATTGAAATAACTTTCGTTGAGTGCGGTGTATACCTCGCCCATACGTTGGAAGCTCAGGCTACCATCCCATTCCACGCTGCCCATCGCTTGCAAATAATCCAGCGCCACGCTGAACTGAGTGCGTGGTGAACCGGGTAAACGGTCACCGTCAAACGCGTCAATAGCTTCCACGGTTTCGGTTAGCTCGGCATCGATAATGGTGTAATTGCTGCGCAGGCTAAAACCGCCGGGCAATTGTGCAAATACTTCCAGCTCAACACCTTGGGAGCGCGCTTCGCCCGCGTTGGCGGTAATGGAGCGGCCATCATCTTCAGCGGTGGTGCTTACTTGGATGTCTTCCCACTCGGTGGAGAACACCGCGGCGTTGAATTGCAATTGTTGATTGAACCACTCGCTGCGTAACCCCAACTCATAGCTGGTGGCTTTATCCGGATCATAAAAGGTATTAGTAGTTACACCGGGTGGTGTCAGGTTTGCGCCGCCACGGCGAAAGCCTTCGGCTGCACTGAAATAAATACTCAGATCTTCATTAAATTTATAGCGGCTGCCCAATTTGCCCAGGGTGCCATCGATAACATCATCGCCCCGCTCAACACTTGCAAAATCTTCAAAGGGGTAAGCCTTAGTCACATTCAATTTATCGTCGTAACGGAAAAAGCGAGCACCGCCACTGATTTCCCATTTTGATGTCAAGTCGTAAGCCAACTCACCATAGGCTGAATATTCATCGAGCACTTCCTGCTGGGTCGCTATGTACTCTGCATCACTTGCTAGGCCGGCATCCAGATAGTCATTAAAGCCGGGCACAAAATCGCTCATATAAACATCAAGATCATCGCGGCTATAAAAACCACCGATTAGCCAGCGCAAAGGCTGCTCACTGTCAGAGACCAAACGCAATTCAGCACTGTCTTTCACCACATCCACCGTGCTGGCGTTGTAAGCGGAAAGATCTTCAAAGGGTGTAAAGTAAGCATTGTCGTAGTAAGCAGCATCCAGACCTATGTACAAATCCGTCTGATCCGCACGCTCGTTATGCGCATAATCGTAGCGATTCACGCTCGCGGTGAGTGTGGCAAAACCCATATCGTAAGTGGCGTCGATGCTTGCTAATTGCAGTTCGCCTTCCATGGGTTGCAAGTAGCGACTGGAGGCGGTGTAGTCGTCGCCCGTAAAACTTTCATTCGCGGCCTGGCGATCACCGACATTTATTTTTTGATAGTGATAGCTGCTATTGAGCGAGAAATTATCGCTCGCTTGCCACAGCAAACTAACACGCGCCTGTTTGGTTTGGTCGTCGTTGATGTCCTCTTGCGCGCCGCTCAATAAATAGGGGTTGTCGATAAAACCGGCATTGTCGGTTTTGCCGAGCAATAAACGCAGGCCAAGGGTGTTATCGATTAATGGCGTGTTCACTACCAGATCTGTGTCGTAACTTAAATCGTCGCTGTGTTTGGTTTGTGACAGCTCACCGCTCGCGCGTACTGAATATTTTTCCAAATCCGGTTTGGCGGTCACGTAGCGAATCAAACCACCAACAGACGCATTACCGTAAAGTGTACCTTGGGGGCCGCGTACCACTTCTATTTGCTGCAGATCTTTCAGGCTGAAAGACGGCGGTACAAAATAGCCTTGCAGCGGAATATTATCGACGTAGCTTGCCACCAAAGAGCCATCGCCGCTCAAATCACCGGAGTCAATTTCATCCATGCGCAGGCCGCGAATAATTAAGCCGGTGGGGTTGCGCGGGCCGGCATCCACAATATTTAAACCCGGCACTTGCGCGGCGATATCGCCAATGTTTTTTACGCCTTGAAAATTATTCACCACACTGAGTGCACCGGCATAATCCTGCAGGCGCTGTTCGCGTTTGGCGGCGGTGACAATCACTTCTTCTACCGCTGCCGATTCGCTTGCTGCCCAGCTGGGTGCTGCAAGTAATGGCAATATGGCACAGGCAATCGCCAGTGGTGTTTTGGTGCTGATTTTTTTTGTAGTTTGCTTGCTGTGTGTGCTGTGGCTGTTGATCATGTTTTCCTTAGCTCCAGTAGTGAAATTATTTAGCGGCCATCGCCACCTTCTGCGGGTTTTGGCGATACTCAGACGGTGTTTTCCCTACCAGTTTTTTAAAGAAGGTATTAAATACCGATTTACTGTTAAACCCCACTTCCAGATAAATGTCGGTGATGGTTTTGTCCTTATTGGCCGGATCCAGCAGGCGCTTTTGCACTTCCTCGATCCGGTAGCCGTTGATGAACTCGTAAAAATTTAAATTGAAATGGCGGTTGATAATCATGGATAAATCTTTCGCCGGGATCGACAAATTTTCAGCCAGCATATCCAGTGTTAAATCCGGATTGAGATAGGTTTTTTGGCTGCGCATGATGCTGTCGATTTTTTCTGCATACTCGGGGTTGAGCAGTTTTTCCTGCGCGGATTTTTTAGCCGGTTCACGACCGCTATTGCTACTGTCTTTTTGGCGCACTGCTTCAAAATTGCTGAAGTAGCGCATGCTGGTAAATACCAGGGTGCAGACCAATACAAACAGCGCGTAGTAACCACTCAAGCCGATGTATTCAATCACGTTGCCGCTGGGGTGCGGCGCCTGAAAATCATAACCGGCGGCAAAACCAATCGCTTTGGAGAGCGCCAGAAATGCCTCCATCGCGGTGACCACCAAAAAGCCCAACACCAATATTTTGAGCCAGAGGATATCCACCTTTTCAATATTGGAGTGGGTGTTTTTGAGTATGCCTTTGTATTTGTAGATCAGCAAAAAGCCTGCCACGCAGTAGCCAACACGCAGGAACTTACAAAAGAAATCCATCCCGATGTAACCAAAACTGTACACAAAGGCTTCGCTGTTGATCCACTCCAGGCGTGTAGCGGCAGGGAAACGGTAGAAGGCCAGCAGCATAAATACACCGAATAATGCGAGCGGCAGCAGGTGCAGATAATCCTTGGGGCGCAGGTGGAAATCGCGGAATACCAGTGATTTCACATAAAAGTAGAGCAGCACGGCATCCAGGTAGTAGGCGAAGCCGCCAATAAAATAAATACCAGGCGCATGGGTGCGCACCTGCAATTTGAAATCGGCGCCCCACAGAATTAATTCATGCAGTGGAATAAAGGCATGGGCGATTAAAAAAGCCGCGAGAAAATAATTGCTGATGTTATTGGGCGGGTTGGTAGCAATCAGCAGTAGCGCAAAAAAACCGCAGAGCATGGCGGTCATCAGCAAAATAACGTCGTGAAAATTGAAAACTACAAAATCCATAGGTGATCCCCGAATACTTTTTATTGTGACGCTGTTGTAGTGGTTGAACGCGCCTTGGTTGTGTCACAAGGGATACTATAGAAACTGCCAGCCCTGAGCCAGCATAAATCTATTGCGGCAGCGAAGTGGCACACCACCGTCAGGTTCAGTGCAAACGGGTGCCTCTACCCCCATCAATTCCCGCTATTTAGCGGCTTTTACGCCCATGGTTCGAGCAGTTTTTGTTTGCTCGAACGGGTTCGCTTTACATTTTTTTGCACCCTTTCGCCGCTGTCGAACGACAGCTGTTACACGCTTGCCTAGAGTGCAGCCAACGCCGCCCGACCGACATCAATAAGAACCACAACAAGGAAACGCAGTAACGCGGAATAGGGGGCGCGTAAACCGTAATAACAATAACGTCACAGGTATAAACCCATGAAACCATCAGCAATTCGCACCTGGTCAGTGCTTGCACTGGGCCTTTCCAGTGCACTCCTGAGTCAGCTCGCAACCAGCCAAGTCAATGTGCCCGCCACCATACAAGCCGAAGCCTACAGTCATATGAATGGCATCCAGCTGGAAAATACCAGCGATAGCGGTGGCGGCCAAAACGTCGGCTGGATAGATGCCAACGACTGGCTCTCCTACAGCAATAGCCCGGTCAATATCACAACTACGGGCGCATACGACATTGAATATCGCGTCGCCAGTGCAACCGGCGGTGGCAACATCACCTTTGAAGAAGCGGGCGGCACACCGGCCTATGGCAACTTCGCCCTGCCCAATACCGGCGGTTGGCAGAACTGGACGACGGTAAAACAGCGCGTGAATTTGAGCGCGGGTGTGCATCGCTTTGGCATCAAAGTAAATGCCGGTGGTTTTAACCTCAACTGGTTCAGGGTTGTGCCGGTGCAAACCCAAAGCTGGACGCCGCTGCCCGCGATCAAACAAAGCGGCCACCTGTGGGTGAACGCCAATACCAACCAGCGTGTGGATCTGCGCGGCACCAATCTGGGCAACTGGTTGATTCAGGAATTCTGGATGATGGGCGGCATCATCTCCCACAGCGGCGGCGCAGTGAACGACCAGTGCACACTGGAATCGGTGATGGCGCAGCGCTTTGGCAACGGGGAAAAAGAACGCTTGATGAAAGTGTTCCGCGACAACTACATCACCGCGCGCGATTTCGACATGATGCAGGCCATGGGCATGAACGTAGTGCGCATCCCCTTCCTGTACAGTTTGATCGAGGACGAATACAACCCCTACACCTTGCGCAGTGACGCCTGGCAATACCTGGATTGGGCGATCAATGAAGCGGAAAAACGCGGCATGTACACCATCCTCGATTTGCACGGTACCGTCGGCGGGCAAGCGGCGGCCAGTGAGCAGCACGACGGTTGCATCGGCGCGGCGCAGCTCTGGACTAACGCGAGCTACTGGGACCGCACCAAATGGCTGTGGGACATGATCGCCCAGCGCTACAACGGCCGCAGCGCCGTCGCCGCGTATGACTTGCTGAATGAACCCTGGGGCACCGACGCCACCACCCTCGCCAACCGCTCCTACGAACTGTTCAACGTGGTACGCGCCAAAGATCCCACCCGCGTGATTTTACTGCCCGGCCATAACAGCGGCATCGATGCCTACGGCAACCCCAACAGCCGCGGCCTGACCAACGTATCCACCTGGATGCACTTCTACCCCGGCCTCTGGGGCTGGAACGACACCGCCGCTTACGGCGCCGGTCAAGCCAACATGTACGCCAACTGGCTGCACTGCAATCCCAACGGCCTGGGTGAAAGCTGCGATTGGCGCAACAAAATCACCAGCTTGCAAACGCCCTTCCTCGTCGGCGAATTCCAACCCTGGACACTGCTGGGCAGCTACGGCGGCCAGATGACGCGCAAAGCCTACGACATCTACAACAGCTATGGTTGGGCGGCGACTAACTGGGCGTGGAAAACCACTTCGCAAAACGGCTCCAACGGCGATACCAGCGGCTGGAACTGGGGCATGGTCACCAACAGCAGCAATGGCGGCGGCATGAGCCCGATCAACGTGAGTAATGCCAGCACCGCGCAAATCGAAAACTGGTTCCGCCAATTCTCCACCCAGCCCTTGGTGCGCAATGAAAGCATCGCCACCTGGATGAATTGGAAACCAACCGTGGGCACGCGCATCGAAGCGGAAATGTTTAAAGACCACAACGGCATCCGCATGGAAACCACCACCGACGCTGGTGGCGGATTCAACGCCGCCAGCACCGACGACAACGACTGGATGAGCTACCCCATCAACATCCCCAGCACCGGCAATTACACCCTGCAAGTGCGTGTGGCATCGCCCTACACCGGCGGCATTTTGGTGCTCAGCAGAAACGGTTCGGACTTAGGCACCATCAACGTCCCCAACACCGGCGGCTGGCAAAACTGGCAAACCGTTTCCACCACTGTTTACCTCACGGCGGGGCAACAGGATTTATCGATTTTTGTCAGAAAAGGCGGCTGGAATATCAACTGGTTCCAATTAAACCCGCTGTGATTTTTTAACAAAACATTTTCTCTCTAGCCCTGTTGTTAAGGCAGTTAATTAACAACAGTCCTTTGCCGATGCAGCAATGCATCGGCTTTTTTGTTTGTGCAACACCACCATAAAATCACTAGACTGCGCAATCTCAATCAGGACAAGGCACGCGAAAAACTCGCATTATGCGCTGCACCTGAAACGTGAAGGATTGGCATGAGCAATAACCCGACAAACCACTACGACAAACGCATCGCCCGTGTTTGCGAATACATTAATCAGAACCTCAATCAGGATTTAACACTTGAGCGAATGAGTGATGTTGCCGCCTTTTCCAAATACCATTTTCATCGGGTATTTATGGCCTACACGGGCATGAGTGTGACACGCTTTATTCAGTTGACCCGACTGAAACGAGCCTCCTATCGCTTAGCGTTTGAAAGTGAAAAACGGATTATTGATATTGCATTGGAAGCCAGCTTTGAAAGCCCGGAAGCATTTGCGCGGGCCTTTAAACGCACTTTTGATCAATCGCCTTCTGAATTCAGGGCGGAACCCAATTGGCCAGAATGGCATATGCGGTTTCAATTTCAGCCTAAACCTTACGGAGAAATAACCATGAAGGTCAACGTCATTAATTTTGAAAAAACAAATATTGCATTCATTGAACACCGGGGAGCACCAGAAAAAACACTGGAAACTGCGGCAAAATTTATTGCATGGCGTAAAGCTACCGGACTCTCGCCGGTAAAAACCAGCAAGACATTCGGCATTCCCTATAGCGACCCCAAAACCACTGAGCCAGAAGAATTTCGTTGGGATGTATGCGGCACCATCGATACAGAGATCCCCGAGAACGATTACGGTGTAAAAGCAGGAATAATTCCCGGCGGAAAATGCGCCGTTATTCGCCACACCGGCAGCTACAATACCCTCGACACGATCATCTACGCGTTTTATCGCGAATGGCTGCCGAACAGTGGCGAAGAAGTTCGCGACTATCCCTGCTTTTTCCACTACGTAAATTTCATCCATGAGGTCGACGAATGCGACCTTATTACCGATATTCATTTCCCATTAAAATAAACACCGCGCCTTGGCTCACCCAAAACCAAGGCACCAACCTTCCCGAAAGCGCGTTGCACAGATTGTAATAAGCTGTAATATTACCCCGCACACCAAACCGCCTACCCTATGCGGTTCCCGTCACAGGAATGACGACAGCAGTAAGCACCACAAGGAAATGTATTACGGATTTTGGATACACGACTTGGCTGCTATGGATTACGGATATTAAAAGCACTGCACCTTCCCCACTCCAAACACCCTCGCTCGTTTTTTGCTTGCTTTGGCAACGCAGATTTTTTATTTCCAATTATCCAAAATATTTGCAAGCTGATGCGGAAATTAATACCGGCGGTGTACCTGTAGGTTGTGGCGGGTCGCGTCGACTGAGTTTACGAACCGCAACGGATTTGAAGGGCGAGTTTGTGACCAAAGCGAAAAGTCGGCCAAATGGGCACTGCAACTAATTGAGATTATTTGTGCCGTATAACTCCATAATTAATTCGGAGTGATAGCTAACCCTTTGATTTAGCACGAGCCAAATCGATTGAGAGTTCATCCACTTTTTTGGAGTTATACAGCACTACAACAAATTAGTTGGAATAACGTTCTACGGGTTATATTGTTGGTGCAATTTAATAAACTGTTATGAAGTCTTAGAAGGAAAGTATGAATACACAAATTGAAAGAATCAGACTTAATTCAAAACATATATCAGCCGGCACATCTCTTGCGGATAATCCTTCCTTTAAAGAAGGTAGGCTTGAAACTCTAGCGAAGGATATCGCAGAGCTTTGTTCTGGGGTTCAGTTGACTGACAATCAGCGCTCATACTATGAAGCGGTATTTAAAACTATATCAGAATTAAAGAAATCTGAAGGGGAAGCCTTTAGAGGTAGAGCTTTAGGTTTGGCGGGGCAGGTTAATTTGCTTTTGAATTCTTTTTCATCGTAGCATCGCATTTGTAAAACTAAAATTCATAACAAGGCGCAGCAACTCGCCACTGCGCGGCTGGACAGTTTGTAAGTCGCGCTTATGTGGTTTGCTTCGCAAAGTATTCCACAACGCACAACTTACAAACTGCCGTTGTGATTAACGTTATGATTTACCAATTCGGAGACAATTTATGCCAACAAGAAGAACAGGAAATTTTAATGTCGCAGAAGTGGTGCTGGAAAGAACTAAAGCTAAGCTTGCTACATTTTTAAGCGAAGAGGAAATGGCTAGAACACAAATACGCCTAGAGAACGGTAAGTTATCCTTTAACGCTGATAAATCTATACTTGAGAAAATAACATCTAAATTTGGCGAGCCAGCATCAAGCGAGTAAAAATATTATGGAAAAAATACCAAAAAACAATGGAACACTTATTGTTAATGGCTCACAAATAAACAAATCCACACCACAAGAAACTCAAGCAATTCTAGCCAAATATCAATTTATGTATTCTTTGGCGGGCTTGTTGTTGGGGTTAGTCGCTATCATTGGTGGAATTTATCTTTTTGTAATTGGGGTTTCTGGAGCATCCGACTGGTATATAAAATTATTAGGTGCCGAATCTAAAATTCTTCAGGCTGCACCTGGCGCAATTCTTTTTATTGTTGGTGTATCTCTGGTTTTCATAACTCGCTATAAATACAAACACATTGTGGCAAAGTAATATCATAACAAAGTGTAGCAACTCGCGCACTTCGTGCGCTGGACAGTTTGTAATAGGAATCAATGATGGAATCATTGTCAGATATTTTCTCGCACCCAGTGCGAAAACGAGCATTGATAATTCTCGCTGCACTATCGCTTATTCCGGTTCTATCTGACTTTCTTTACGAAGAATCTGGGGTATCTCTATTTTTACTGTTAGTTTACTTCATATTCAGCATTTTATATTGCTTCTGGTCGGTCTACTTGATCGTCAAAATCAGAGGAGTAATGAAGACCAAAAGATCATCCAACGTAGTACTGGAAATTGGAACTTGGGGGTACGTTTGGCGCTCTTGGCTCTTGTGCTCTGCTTCTTCAGTAACCACGCTTATTGCGTTAAGAGTATTACTTGGAGTTCATTTCGACAAAACTCTTTTCGCAGAAGCAGTTATTTTTTCTATATTGGTTATGGCGTTTATGACAGCATTTTGTTGGCTGTTCTATTCGAGTAATAGAAAGCAACAATTTTATACCGGTCTTAAATATTTTAGAGGCTATTAAATTGAAATAAGCACATAACAAGCGACTATGGTAAAAAATAGCACGTAGGTTGGGCATTACCGCCCAACCTACGTTGAGGGGCTACTTGCGCTTGGCCGAATCACAACAACTTGCTTCATGAGATGCGCACTACATTTAGGCCGGGCTCTTGACCAAGATCTAACAATAAAAACAAACCCAAAACACAGGACGTACTTATGCAAGACAATATTTACGCCGCACCGGAAGCAAACCTTGTCGATACTGAGGTAGGTGCAGTAGACCCCGCTTTTTATGTGGTATCTCCAGCGAAATTTTTTACCCTGTTCTTTTTTACGATTGGTTTGTTTGGCGTGTATTGGCATTACAAGAACTGGACGCTATATAAGGCTGCGTACAATGACCACAAACCTATACCGGTTATGCGGGCGATATTTTCGATATTTTTTACCCACGCATTATTTTCCGTGATTGACAGGCGCATTACAGATACAGGCAAGGATTTCAAATGGAATGCTACTGCTTGGGCGACTGTAGGGGTAATCGCGCTTGTGACTTCAAATGTTATTGATAGGATTCCTGCATCGGGCACCCTGGGTGCGCTCTTTGCATTTATGCCAATACCACTAACACTGGTATATGGACTGACGCTACTCAAAGCGCAGCGCGCTATTAATGTGAGCTGTAATGACCCGCAGGGGAAATCCAACCGGACGATTACCTGGGCAAATTGCATCTGGATCTTTTTGGGCGCAGCTCTTTTTACACTGGCATTGTTGGGAGTTTTTCTACCGGAGGAGTAGGTTGATCTCAACCTATAGGCCATTATGCTGACCTATAGGTTAAACGAGGCCACGTCCATGCCAGCAAAAATTGATATCTCCGAAGCGACAATAAAGCTCCTCGAAATAACTCTCCGTGGCGCGCACTGAACCAGCCCTCACAACCATTTATCAAAACCATTCCTTACCCGGCCAAACACCACTTTGGCCGATTTATGTCGGAAGTCGCTGCGCTCTTCCAACCTACGTCCCACTTACGATAGATCCACATCCAAAATAACAAGGTGGGACGTTCGCCTACGCGGATGGCTGGGGTGCGTTTACCCGAACGTCACTTTTTTCGGTTCGAATAAATTTAGTCGGGCGCGGGAGAGCATTGTCTTGGGGAAAGATGCGTTTAGCACCCGTGTGGGTGCAAACAATAAGCATCAACAGAATAAGAGACAATGCTATGACTCAACAGAATTTATCCCCCCAAGACACAACTCTCACCAACACAAACCGGCTTTCTTCCATCATCGCCCCTGCTTTTAAATTCAGCCTGCTCAGCGCCTGCTTGCTGGGTTTAGTGGCCTGTGGTGGCGATAAGGGTGACAAGGGGGTGCGGGCCGGGTTGCCTTCCAGCTCATCGATGTCATCGTCGGTTGCGCCGTCGTCGTCCAGCGCGGCGAGCAGCAGCCTCGCGCCGGATACCGAAGGGCTGACCATGCTCAAAACCGATGGCACCAAGTGGGTGAAAGCCAGCGGTAGACAGGTTCACCTGAAAGGCACCAACCTGGGCAACTGGTTGGTACAGGAATTTTGGATGATGGGCCAGGGCGGCAATGGGGTGCATGACCAATGTACGCTGGAGGCCGAGCTGACCGAGCGTTTTGGTTACGACGAAAAGGAGCGGTTGATCAAACTATTCCGCGACAACTGGATCAAGGAGCGCGATTGGGATCAGTTGCAGGCCTTTGGTTTTAATGTGGTACGCCTGCCGATTTTGTGGAACGTGATCGAAGACGAAAAGAACCCCAAAACCCTGCGTGCAGACGCTTGGCATTACATTGACTGGGCAATTGCCGAAGCGAAAGAGCGCGGCATGTATGTGATTTTGGATTTGCACGGCGCACTGGGCGGCCAAACGCCGAATGATCACACCGGCTGCTCCGGCCAGAATCAGTATTGGACGAACAGCGAATATCAGGATCGCACCAAGTGGCTGTGGGAACAGATCGCTACCCGCTACAAAGACGAACCCGTCGTCGCCGCTTATGACCCGCTCAATGAACCTTGGGGTTCCACCCCGGAAGACATGGCCGAGCGCGTGCTGGAGCTGTACGACACCATCCGCGCCATCGACGATAAACACATCATTATGTTGCACAGCCATTACGGCAGCATCGATGTGTATGGCGACCCGGCTGAACAGGGTATGACCAACGTTGCCTTTCAACTCCACCCCTACCCCGGCCTGTTTGGCGATAGACCCAACGACAGCCATTACGATATCCATCGCGACTGGCTGAAATGCGGTCAGGACGGCAAAGGCGGCGTGTGTTTCTGGGATACCAAACTCGAGGAACTGCAAACCCCGATGCTGATGGGTGAATTCCAGCCCTGGCAGGGCGCTGGTTTGGAGCTGGGTGGCAAAATCGGCCGCGCGACCTACGATATTTTTGCGGGCTACGATTGGGCCTCCACCAGTTGGTCGTACAAGTTGGTGACGATTGCCGGCGGCCAGGGCAACGGCCTGTGGGGCATGGTGACCAACGAGATCAACACCAGCCTGGACACAGGTGTGGGCATGATCACCAAAGCCAGCACCTGGGATTGCAACAACTGGGACTCCAGTTTTGCCGAGGCCTGCGCCAAAAAAGCCACCACCATTACCACCGGCGGCACCGAGGATAAAACCTATTACCTGGTGATAAAAACCGGTGCCAACGGCGGCGCGAGCCCTGATGTGACCTTCGACAGCATCAGCCTTAAAAACACCGCCACCAACGAGGAGCTGATCGCTAACGGCAACTTTGGCGCGGCAGGCGGTTGGTCTGAACTCACCATCAGCGGCGCGCTCAACTTTAACTACAACAATACCGACGCCAGCAAAGCCCCAACCGGCAGCGACGGCGCGGTACTGCACATCACTCGCCCGAGCGGTGTAGAGGGTGAAATCAACGGCGCGCTCTACCAGCAAATCACCCTGAAAGGCGGCCAAACCTACAGTTTCAGCGGCGTATTTAAAGGCAATGGCAGCACCAATACCTGGGCCGAGATCTACCTGATTGAAGAAGAACCGGTCGCCGGTAAAGATGTGGTGGATAGCGCGGGCAAAGTGGATTTCACCACCGCGCCCATCGAGGAGATTGAAGCGTTATTTACCAGCTACGGCGAAGTCGGTTACGACGTGCATGAAGGTCTGGCCCATTGGCTGGTGACCGATGAACACAACGATGTGTTCGACTACCCGGATCGCCCTACCGGTTTGGCACTGACAGTAACCGGCACCAACGCATCGCTGACCTGGACTGCAACACCGGGCACCGACATTAGCTATAACGTCTACCGTTCCAATTCGGCGGGCAGTAAAGGCACGTTAATCGCCGAAGACCTCGCCGTCACCAGTTATGCCGACAGCAACCTGAGTGAAGACCAAACCTATTACTACTCAGTGACCGCGCGCAACAACATCGCCGAAAGCTACGCCAGTGATGCAGTGAATACACCCGTACTTTTCACCCCGGTGCCCGCCAAAATCGAAGCGGAAAATTACACCGCACAGAGTGGCAGCCAAAGCGAAAATACCGGTGATAGCGGCGGCGGACAAAACGTGGGGCATTTTGAAGCGGGCGATTTTGTGGAATACAAAATCAAAGTGGAAACAGCGGGCAATTACATCATTGAGTACCGCCTCGCGTCACAAACAGGTAGCACCGGTTTTAATGCGCTGATTGACGGTGCGATTGTGGATACCCAAACCCTCGCACCCACTGGCGGCTGGCAGACTTATATCACCCAAAGCAGTGGTGCGATTGCTCTGCAACCCGGTAATTACACACTCAAGCTCAGCTCCATTGGCCAAGAGTGGAACCTCAACTGGATCAACATTAAAACGCAGTAAATGTTAATCCTACGCGCAGTATTTTTTAGCTAAGCCCTGTTGCCTCGCGCTGAATGTTTTATCACTCAGCACGAGGCTTTTTTATTTTTTATTTTTCTTATTTGTTTTATGCAGTTATTAACGGAGAGATGCTCTATGAAAAAACCATTACACCGATTGTTTATCGCCTTGGCATTCGCAGGGGCAAGCGGTGCACTCCAAGCCGCCGACACCACCACTACCCCAGCCAAAACCCTGAGTGTTTACACCACCGCCAAAGACAGCAATTTGCGTTTGAGCCAGGGTGAAAACCTTGTGCTACAACCGGCACAACAAGCACCGGAAACAGATATTGCGATTTTTGTGAATCCGCAAAAACACTATCAAACCTTTTTGGGTATCGGCGGTGCCATTACCGATGCCAGCGCCGAGACTTACGCCAAACTCAGCCGCACGAAAAAAGCGGAATTTTTGCGCGCTTATTACGACAAAAAAGACGGCATAGGTTACAGCCTATTGCGCACCACGATTCACAGCTCCGACTTTGCCAGCCGCAGTCACACCTACATCAAAGAAGGCGATAAAGAATTAAAAACGTTTGATATAGCACCTGACAAAAAACATCGCATTCCCATGCTGCAACAGGCCATTAAAGCGGCCGGTGGAGAAATCACCACCTACGTCAGCCCCTGGAGTGCGCCGGCGTTTATGAAAGACACCAACAACATGCTGCAAGGCGGAAAATTATTGCCCGAGTACCGCGACGTCTGGGCCAATTATTATGTGAAATTTATTCAGGCGTACGAGAAGGCAGGCATCCCGATTTGGGGCCTGACACTTCAAAATGAACCCATGGCAAAACAGACGTGGGAATCCATGATTTATACCGCCGATGAAGAGCGCGACTTTTTAAAAAATCACCTTGGCCCTACGCTCAAAAAAGCCGGCATGGGCGATAAAAAAATTATTGTGTGGGATCACAACCGCGATTTAATTGTGCATCGCGCCAACACCATTATGGGCGACCCGGAAGCGGCGCAATATGTGTGGGGCATCGGCTTCCACTGGTATGAAACCTGGGCTGGTGGCAAACCTATGTACAACAACGTTGCCGAAGTTGCCAAGGCATACCCCAATGTGAATTTATTGCTCACCGAAGCAACGGTAGAGAAATTCAACGCCGAGCGCTATCACTACTGGCCCAACGCCGAACGTTACGGCGATTCCATCATTAACGATTTTAATTCCGGCGCTGTCGCCTGGACGGATTGGAATATTCTGCTCGACCACACTGGCGGCCCTAACCATGTCGGCAATTTTTGTTTCGCACCGATTCACGCGGACACCAATGGCGAATTAATTTACACACCGACTTATTATTATTTGGGTCACTTCTCCAAATTTATCCGCCCGGAAGCCAAACGCGTAAGCGCTGCCGCCAGTCGCAGCTTGTTACAAGTTACCTCTTTTATAAATACCGACAACACACTCGCCACGGTAGTGATGAACAGCAACGACACCCCCATCAACTACCGCCTGTACATCGGCGATCAGGAAACCAAAGTCACTATTCCTGCACATGCAATGCAGACCTTGGTGTATTGATTTAAATAACATTAGGCCCAAAAAAACCAAACCCGCCGGATGGCGGGTTTGGTTTTTTGTTTGATACAGAAGGCTAGATTAGACAGGGTCACTTAATAAAAATAACGTGTCATTACTGAAGTCCTGCTCGTTAGGCCATTCAACCGCCCCGGCAACAACCTGCACTTGTTTAAAGTAACTTTTATCTTTTAGTTCCGAGAAAATTCCCTTATCAAGATAGGGAGACACATCAAATACTTTTGCCTCACCATTGGTGAAAAATAGCCTCAACTTATAGTCGGCCAAAGGTTCAACCTCTTTTACAAAGGGATTCATCAAAATCTACCTCAGTGGTTCAATCTTAAACACAGGCTCACCATTTAAAGCGAGTTTCCAATCTGCCATTAGTTCTTCATGGTGAATTTCCACCCAAGCGCTAATCAGTTTAGTTTTATTCGTAGGAAGCCCACCGGCAATTACCCTGCCTGAGGGTATCTCAATAATCGCATGCTGCTCCTGATACTCCACATGAATATGAGGCATGTTGTGCTGCTGATTATCAAAGTAATACATCCTTATAATTAACCCATAAAACATCGAAATAGTTGGCATTCTTCCCTCCTTGGGATTGTCTTAAGTGAGAATTATACGACGCTTTACAAAAAATAATTATCTCCCTGCAAAAATCTGCGAATAATGGACATCCGTTTTGGTGCGGATTACGAATCCATTTGTTAATGCAAAATTTGCAAGGAGTTTACCCATGAAAAAAATCGCCCTATTGGCTGCAGCCATATTGCTTCACGGCTGTGCTACCGACAGCGACGGCACTGGCTTGAGCGCACAGAATAAACAGCAATTGCAAACGATTACCCAGGCCATGCCGGCGGAACACCAGGCCCGTCACGCGGCACGTAACCCGGTGGAAACGCTGGCATTTTTTGGTATTAAACCCGGTGATGTGGTGATTGAAGCCCTGCCGGGCGATGGCTGGTATTCCAAAATCCTGATGCCTTACTTGGGCGCGAATGGCCGTTTGATCGGGGTGGATTACAGCCTGGCGATGTGGCCGGAATTTGGTGGTTTTGCCACGCCGGAATTTATCGAAAAGCGCAAAGCGTGGCCCGCGCAATGGAGTAGCGATGCCAAAAATTGGGGTAGCGCCAAGGCCGAAGCCTATACCTTTGCGGATTTACCCGCCGAATTAACTGGCAAGGCGGATGCGGTATTGTTTATCCGTGCCCTGCACAATTTGGCGCGTTTTGACGCCAAGGGCAATTACCTGCAACAGGCACTGGCCGAGACCCATCGCGTATTAAAACCGGGCGGTTTGGTGGGCGTAGTGCAACATGCCATGAGTGAAGATAAACCCGACGCCTGGGCGGATGGCAGCCGTGGTTATTTGAAAGAGTCGGCGATTGTTGCGGCCATGACCGCCGCCGGTTTTGAGTTAGTGGGCAGCAGCGACATCAACAAAAACCCCAAGGACAACCCACAAGCGGACGACAATGTTTGGCGCTTGTTGCCCAGCTTGAGTGGCACCGAGGCGCAGAAAAACCAGAACCGGATGATTGGTGAATCCAACCGCGTGACTCTACTCTTCAGAAAGAAATAAGCTCGTGCCCGCGTTAAATGGGGCTATATTGGGCACCATTAACGCGGGCTGTTGTCCGAGTATGCTGTTGAATAAACCGCGCGCATACCGCTGCGCGCACCGCCGCAATAGAGGAGCCCAATTGTGGATGATTTAGTGAGACTGGTGTACGCCAGTGAAGCGACCTTTGACGCTGCCGACCAGGGAATTGAGCTGGAAGTGGGGCGGATTCTGACCGAATCGCGCCGCAATAACGCCCGCGCCGAAGTGGGCGGTGTGCTCTATTACGGCAATGGTTATTTTTTCCAATGTTTGGAAGGCCAGCGCGATGCCGTGGTAGAAACCTATCAACGCATTTGCAACGACCCGCGCCACAAGAACGCTAAAGTATTATTGAAAGGTTTCACCAAGCGCCGCCTGTTTCAGAATTGGAGCATGAAATATTTACCCGCTGAAAAAAATCTGCGCGATTTTTTAGCGCAACACAGCCTGACGGAATTTTCACCCTTTGATTACGATCGCGAAATGGTGGGACGTTTGTTAATTTTTTTCCAACAGGCCAAAGAGTCGGGAGAGCTTGCCGAAAACAGCGCCGAGCAACAACAAGCTGTCGCCACTGAAACCAATGAACAATCCAGCAAACAAGCTAAAACCGGTTGGCGCCGGTTATTTAACCGTGGATAGTTGCCTGACGCATGAATAACCACAGCATTAATCCCGGCGCGATTTTTTGCCATTACTTGCAACAACTGAAAGTAATTGTGGAAAAAATTGATCGCCACAGCGGTGGCGACAATGCTCTGCTGCAACACAGTTTGCACCCAGGCATGTTGCCGTTATTGGCGCAGCTGCGCACTGCGGCCAACTTTTCGCTGCGCTGCTGTTGCCCGCTCAGTGCGCGCCCGCGCATTACTTTTGATAATAGCGATGACACTTACGCCGGAGTGCAGTTACAACTCACCCAAACCATTGATTATTTGCAAGCCATTCCCGCTACAGATTTTATTCACGCCACCACCATCATTAGCGACCAGGCAGGTTTCACCAAGTTGCATTTACCCGCCTCGGAATATGCGCAGCTCTATGCTCTGCCCAATTTTTTCTTTCATCTCAGCATGGCTTACGCCATCGCCCGCGCTGTCGGTGTGCCACTGAGCAAAGGCGATTTCGACGGCTATCACCAGTACCCGGACGGATTTTCGTTTGTGCCGGAAACAACTCGTTAACCATTTAAAAAATCGCGCGACTTTGCGTCATATCAAATAATTTTCAGTTAACTTTTTATTTTTTCCTGCGCCGGTATTGATTGATATATATCAATTTTAACAACGGGAATTTTCGTAACACTGCCTCTGTGAATCAACAACAGTTTTAACAGCAGAGGAAAAGAAAATGCGTCAATTAGTCATGGCATTGGTTATCGGCAGCAGCTGCGTTGCACCACTCGCACAAGCGCATGAAGCCGGGGACTTTTTAGTGCGTGTCGGTGTTGCCCAGGTTGCACCCGACGCCAGTAGCGGCACCGTATTAGGCGGCGGGGTGGATGTAGAAGATGCAACCGGCCTTGGTTTCTCCGGCACCTGGTTTGTAACACCGCACATCGGTATTGAAGTATTGGCCGCCCTGCCGTTTGAACACGACATTGTCGGCAGCGGTGCACTCAAAGGGGTGGATATCGGCAGTACCAAACATTTACCGCCCACCATCTCCCTGCAGTATTACCCGCTGAGCCAAGGCAAATTCCAACCCTATGCCGGTATCGGCCTGAACTACACCACCTTTTTTAACACCGATAGCAGCGCGACTCTGGATGCGGCGTTAAATGGCGATACCGATATCTCCCTGAAAGACTCCACTGGCCTTGCGCTGCAAGTGGGCGCCGACCTGCAACTCACCGACAACTGGTATTTGAATGCGGCCGTTTGGAAAATCGATATAGAAACCACTGCGCGTATTTATGTGGATGGCGCCCACGCCGCGAGTGTGGATGTGGCGATTGCCCCATTGGTGTTTATGCTCGGCGCCGCTTACTCCTTTTAAATAAAATTTTTGTGGGGTTATGACATAAATCCCGGACTGAATGGTTCAGTTCGGGATTTTTTGTTTTTGGAGAGCAATTAATCTGGATTTTTTGCTTTATTTGCGGGGGCCGATGGCGGAATATTCTTCGTCTATCGTCATGGACTATGAGGAAATCACCTTGGTGGCTAGAGCCCATGTCTAATAATCAAAAAATAACGAATCAACCGGCGCAGAACGATAGCATTGCGAATGTGTTTATTGCCCTGCGCAGCACCCTGGCGCGCGCGGTTTCGCGCCTGGTACCGCCAAAAGAAGTGGAAGACATAGTGCAGGAAACCTATGTGCGGGTGTGTCAGGTGGATGCGCCGGAACAGATCCAGTTTCCGCGTTCATTTATGTTGCGCACAGCGCAAAACCTGGCGCTGGATCACCTGAAGCGCGCCGAAACGCGGCTGAGCGTCAGCCTGGATGATGAATTGGATTTGGAAGTGGCGGGTTACACCACCCGCGCCGACGATACCTTTGACCGGGTAGCAGCGAACCAGGAATTTGGCTTTTTTTGCGAGGCCGTGCGCCAACTGCCACAACAATGTCGCAAAGCGTTTGTCCTAAAAAAGGTGTACGGCTATACGCAGAAAGAAATTGCACTGAGCTTGAACATCAGTGAAAACACGGTGGAAAAACACATCGCAACCGGCATAAAACGCTGCGCCCAATACATGGCCAGTTTGAAGCAGGGCGGCGATTCGCTATCAACGACGTTACCCAAGGCTCCGAGCGAGAGGAGCAAATCATGAGCAATATTATTGAGTTTCCCAACCGCGAGGCGATTTACGACCAGGCGAGCCTGTGGATCGCGCGTATGGATCGCGAACTGACCAGTGCCGAGCAACAAGAACTGGCGCAGTGGCTCGCCGCTAGCGAGCAGCATCGCAGCGTATTGTTTGAAATGGCCGAACTGTGGGACAAAATGGACAGCCTTGCCCGCCTTGCGGATTTGTTTCAGGCACCCGCCAAACCAGCGCGCCAACCGCGCTTTTACGGTGCTATTGCAGCATCCGTTGCACTTCTGGCGGTGGTGATCGGCTGGAACCTTGCGCCCCAAGTCCCCGGGCAATTGCTGGCGCTGCTGCCATTTCAGGAGCAAGTGGTGGATGGCGTTTATGAAACTGCGGTGGGCGAGCACTCCAACGTTAACCTACCCGACGGCTCGCAACTGGTACTTAATACCAACAGCCGCATCACCGTTAAATACAGCGATGATCACCGTTTATTTTTACTGGAACGCGGTGAAATTAATATTGAAGTCGCCCACGACAAGGATCGCCCCCTGAGCGTGATGGCTGGCAACAAAGTGGTGCAGGCAGTAGGTACGGCGTTCAACGTGCGTTTGCAAACCGACAATCAAGTTGCATTGCTGGTGACTGATGGCAAAGTATTGGTAGCGCAAAAAACGGTACAACAAACTATCGACAAAATCGTAGCCGAACGCTTACCTGCCAGTGCACTGGCAGTATCCAAGGGTGAAAAAATTATGCTCGGCGCCGAGCGCGAGACCATCGCCAAAGTGGATGACAATGAAATAGTCGCCAAGCTCAGCTGGCGCCAAGGCAATTTGGTTTTCCGCGGCGAAACACTGGAAGAAGCGCTGGTGGAAATTAACCGCTACACCTCGGTGCAGTTTGAAGTGGCAGATGAAAGCATCAAACAGGAGCGCATTGCCGGTTTATTTAAAGCGGGTGATGTGGATGGATTGCTCGCTGCACTTGAGCAGAATTTTAATATTCATAACCAGCGCATGGGCAACAATAAAATCCGTTTAAGCGCCAAATAATTAATCGCACACGGCTGGCCGCTTGCACTCCCTGTTGTTAGCGGCCAGCTTTTTAATATGTTGTACTTTTATCTCCCGTTTTGTCTTCACTTACCGCTTATTAACACTTTGACCAAAAGTCACCAACCCTGTTTTTATTCCGCACTTACAGACTGCAACCGATTACCACACAGCAAAATATCTGCCGTAAGCTAGGCTATGATAAAGATTAATGCGCCAACGCTTGTTCCCTGACACACAAGCCTTTAAGCTCCAAGCACTAGCCTATTGCTCTATTAACAAAAAACGCAGCCGCCAGCCACACTCCCGCCGCTGCGCATAACTAAAATAAAGTGTTTACTGTGCAAATATTTCCTATGAGATGGCGGAAAAAAAATGGCCCCTCGTCTATTAAGCACGCGAGCAAGATGCTCGCGGCTGAGGTAAACGAGCAGGCGATTTTTCGAATGTTACTGTTTGCCCTCGCGGTCGGCACACCGCTGTCCGCGCAGGCAGAAAATAATAGCCTCGACAAAATTATCCAGTTCAATATTCCTCAGCAACGGGCAGATCTTTCGCTCACTGAGTTTGCTGAACAGGCTGATATTACGTTGCTGTTTCCATTTAATGACGCAATGGAAATAACTACGAATAAATTAGTCGGTCGCTATTCCATCGAACAAGCCGCACGGCTTTTAGTGGCGAATACCAACCTCAGTGTAAAGATTGACGAGAAAGGTCTGCTGACTATCACGACCCATCAGTCTCTTGAGGAGTTGGATTCAATGCACAATAAAAATAAACTCAGCGCTATTATCGGTATTGTCACCTCCATGGCAGGTGTACAGGCATTAGCGCAGGACACCACAGCCCCGCTTGGCGCAAACGACCAAGTCGAAGAATTAATGGTTACCGGTATTCGCGGCAGTTTGCAGCGCGCAATGGATGTTAAGCGCGCCGCAGGCGGTGTAGTGGATGCCATCTCATCGGAAGATATTGGTAAGTTTCCCGACACCAACGTCGCCGAATCTTTACAACGCATTACCGGTGTATCTATCGACCGTTCTGGCGGTGAAGGTCAATTAATTACCGTGCGCGGTTTTGGCCCGGAATTTAATACCGTGTTAATTAATGGTCGCCAAATGGCTACCGAAAATATGTCGCGCGCATTTAGTTTCGATACGGTTGCATCGGAATTGGTGAGCGGTTTGGAAGTACACAAAACGTCAACTGCCACCATGCAATCTGGCGGTGTTGGTTCAACCGTTAACGTAAAAACGGCGCGCCCATTTGCAATTGGCGATTTCAAAGTTGCTGGCAGTGTAAAAGCGGCAATGGAAGAGAACAGCGAAGAAACCACGCCACAAATTTCCGGTTTGGTAAGCAATGTATTTAACGATGGTCAATTCGGTGTACTGCTTGCTGTTTCCCATCAAGAGCGCGACACCCGTTTAAATCAGGCGCAAATGGACGGCTGGTTAGAAAACGTAGGCATCCCCACTGAAGAATTAAATGGCGGCGCAGGTGTTCCCGCAGGCACTACCATTTTTTCACCGCGCAATTACGATCACAAAGTCACCTTTGAAGAACGCACCCGTACCAACGCATCCTTGGTATTGCAATTTGCCGCATCGGATGATTTAACCATTACCACCGATGCTATTTATTCTGATTTTGATATTGAAACGAACGCGCTCTCTTATGGCCACTGGTTTACCGCGCCTAACATCACCGATGCCATTACTGATGAAAATGGCACAGTGACTGATTTGCGTCAGGAAGTGGGTTTGGCCACCGACATGCACGCGAAAAAATTTGATCGCCTCACCGAAACATCGCTGCTCGGCTTTAACGCTGACTGGCAAGTGAGCGATAAATTAAATTTAAATTTTGACGCAACCTATTCCAAAGCTGAGCGCGATGCCAATAACGGCGGTGGCGATCAATTGTCATTGATTGGTTACGCCAACCGTGTTCGCTTCCAGGTCGATGACGGCATACTTCCGGTAGCAAGCGAATTTGATACCGCCAGTCCCGACATTTTTTCCGGTCAACAGGAATTGGATGGCACTGCCTATCGCGATCCGAGCGCGCCAAATTATGTTGCACCTGCGGGCGTTGGTGATTTCCTCGACAAAGACAACAGCCGCGCCCACGTAATGTTGCGCCGCGGTTGGGCCGTTGAAGATGAAGTGAGCCAATTAAAAATGGACGGCACTTGGGATGAAGGCACAGACTCAGGTTTGGTAAAAGTTAAATTCGGCACCATGTTTTCTACCGAGAGCAAAGCACTTGATCGCTGGGACAACGAAGGTGTAGGCATTCACTGTACTTATTGCGGCTACCCCGACTCGCCGATTATTCCTGCCGATATGCAATATGTGTTTGATGCTGGCAGCGATTTCCTGAGCGATGTCAGTGGCAGTGGCCGTATGCCTACCCAATGGTTGGCACACGACGGGGAAGCGCAATTTGCCTATTTGGAAAGCACCAGTGGTCGCAATTTTGACGCCGTAAAACGCGATAACTCATTTGTGGTTGATGAAGACACTATCTCGTTTTACTTGGAATCTGAGTTTGCAGGCGATCTGGGCGGCATGCCAATTTCTGCGATTGGTGGCGTGCGGGTTGAATCCACAGATGTAAAAGTACGTGGTACCGAAGCACCAGTAACCGGCCTGCGCATTCTGGATGAAACCGAAATGCTCGCCGAGTTTGGCACTGCTCAAGCAATTAGCGAAGACAGTAGCTACGATGCAATTCTGCCGAATATGAGCATCAAACTGGAAATCACCGATGACATGGTAGTGCGCGCTGCCGCTTCAAAAAGTTTGACGCGCCCTACACTCACAAGCATGGCGCCGGTAACCGTTATTACTACCACTCGCCAAGGTGGCAACCTGACCTCCACCAGTGGTAATGCTGCACTGGAACCCTTTGAGTCTGATAACTTCGACTTATCCTGGGAGTGGTATTACGACGATGCGAGTTATGTCTCCGCGGGTTATTTCAAAAAAGATGTAGCCAACTTTATTGTTAACTCGGTTGCCGATAAAACCTTCACCCTGCCCAACGGCAGCTTACTCACCGACCCTTCCACCGGTACCAATACCAATGCACCTGACGCGGGTGATTCAGTCGCGGTATTTAAAAATACCCTACCGAACAACGGCGAAAATGCCACCGTGGATGGTGTTGAATTAGGTATTCAGCATACCTTCGGCGAAACCGGTTTTGGTGTGATGTTCAACACCACGTTGGTAGATAGCGATGCCGAGCTTGACCCTGCAGATGTGACTCAAGTGTTCGCACTGACCGGTTTGAGCGACTCAATGAACCTGGTGGGATTCTATGAACAAGGGCCGATCCAGATTCGTTTGGCCTACAACCAACGCGGTGATTTTGTGCAATCGCTCACTCAAAGTAACGGCAATGGCCCAACTATTGTTGAAGACTACGAGCAGTGGGACTTGAGTGCGAGTTACGACATCACGGATGAAATTACCGTATTTGTTGAAGGCATCAACCTGACCGAAGAATATGTGCACAAACGTGGTCGCTACGCCAATCAACTCTTGTTGGTTGAAGACAGTGGCCGTCGCTGGGCACTTGGTGTAAGAGCCAGCTTCTAATGCAAAACCGGTTAAAAACTTTCTCCGTTGTTAAACAGCTCATAGCCATAACGCTATGATTTTAGGCCGTTGCATTTGCAGCGGCCCTTTTTATTTCAGCTGCTTTAGTTGTTTTAGTTTTTTAACTGCGAGCACACCATGAATAATAAAATTGCATCAGTTGTCATTGTCGGCGGCGGCACCGCAGGCTGGCTTACCGCCGGGCGTATCGCGGCGCAACATCGCACCCAAACCGGCAGCACGATTAGTGTCACACTGGTTGAATCCCCCACTATTCCCATTATCGGCGTTGGCGAAGGCACTTGGCCCACCATGCGCTCTACCTTAATGAAACTGGGCATTTCCGAAACGGATTTTATTCGCGAGTGCGACGCCTCGTTTAAGCAGGGTGCAAAATTTGCCCGCTGGGTCACTGGCACACCCGATGATTTTTATTATCACCCCTTAATGCTGCCGCAGGGTTTTGGCAAAACCAATATGGCGGCCCATTGGCAAGCGCTGCGCAACGAGCAACAGCTGCAAGAATCGTTTTCCGCAGCGACCTGTTTTCAGGAAGCCATTTGCGAATTAGGCCTTGCGCCTAAAATGATTACCACCCCGGAATTTAATTCCGTCGCCAATTACGCTTACCATTTAAATGCGGGAAAATTTTCCACCTTTTTACAAAAACACTGCACCGAAAAACTCGGCGTACTGCATGTGTTAGCCGATGTGGTGAGTATTAATTCCGCCGACAATGGCGATATTCGCTCAGTCACTACCGCACAAGCCGGTGAAATTTCCGGTGATTTATTTGTGGATTGCACCGGTTTTCAATCACTGTTGTTAGGCCAGCACTTGCAAGTGCCCTTTGTGGATTGCAGCGATGTGTTATTTATTGATAATGCACTTGCCGTGCAAATTCCCTACGACAGCGACGACGCTCCTATCGCCTCGCATACTATTTCCACCGCGCAGGACGCCGGTTGGATTTGGGATATAGGCTTAATTCATCGCCGTGGTGTCGGTCACGTATATTCCAGTCGTCATACCAGTGAAGACCAAGCCACCGCACAACTCGCCGCCTATATTGGCCCGGCGTTTAACAATTCCAGCTTGCGCAAAATCCCCCTGCCCTGCGGCCACCGCGATATTTTCTGGAAAAATAATTGTGTGGCCGTGGGTTTGTCTGCCGGTTTTCTGGAACCGCTGGAAGCCTCGGCGCTGGTATTAGTGGAGCTATCGGCCAGCATGATCGCCGAACAATTGCCCGCCTGCCGCGCGGTGATGGATATCACCGCCAAACGTTTTAACGAAACCTTCCGCTACCGCTGGGATCGCATTATTGATTTCCTGAAACTGCATTACATTTTAAGTAAACGCACCGACAACACATTCTGGATAGACAACCGCGACCCGGCGACTATTCCTGCAAGTCTGCAAGAATTAATGCAGTTGTGGCGCTACCAGCCGCCAGGTGATCACGACTTCACCAGTAATAACGAAGTGTTTCCAGCCGCCAGTTATCAATATGTGCTTTACGGTATGGGTTTTGAAACCTGTTACGACTACAGCGAACACCTGCTGCGCGACAACCAGTTTGCACAAGAACAATTTATGAAAAATAAAAAAACCATTGCACAGGTGACACGCAGTCTGCCGAGCAACCGCGAGTTGCTGCAAAAAATTCATCTGCATGGTTTGCAAACATTGTAATTATTATTTAATCGCACACGAGTCAATCACATGACGCAATTTGTCGCACTGCATAATCAACACCACCAACAACTGCGTATAGACCCGGAGCGCATTGAAGCGCTGGGTGCACACCAACATATGGTGCCGGTGGTGCTGAGTGAATTTTTAAAACTGGTGGTGCACTACCCCATAGTATTTAGCAAAAATAGCGAGACCGGCCAGTTTGTGTGTAGCGCATTGTTGGGGTTTACCGCTGGGGAAAATCTGTTTTGGCAAAACAATCAATGGCAGGGAATTTACACACCGCTACAAATTATGCGCCAGCCATTTTTTATTGGCGAACAGCAGGGGCAAACCATTATTTGTATCGACATGGAGAGCAATGTATTAACAACCGGCAAAGGCGAAGCTATTTTTGATAGCAGTGGGCAAGAGACCGATTATTTACAGCAAGCAAAAACACGCCTCGCCGCGCTCATTAACGGCGAAAATGAGACCCAGGTGTTTATCAAAACGTTACTGGCGCTAAATTTGATTATGCCCATGGCACTGGACATCAGTTTTGCCAACCAACAGCAACAGCGCATCCAGGGTTTATATACCATCAATGAAGAAACACTGGCACAACTGGGTAGCGAGCAACTGATGCAGTTACAGCAGCAGGGTTATTTAAAACCCATCTACACCATGATTGCTTCACTCGGGCAGATTTACGCACTGATCCAGAAAAAAAATGCACAACTTGGATTGGCGTGATATGCACAACCAGTGGCAAGTGCAGGTTCAATATTTAGGGCAGGAAAAAAATCCGCTGCTGGTTATCGACCAGTTTGCCACTGCACCGGAACAGTTAATTGCTGAGGCCTGCAATGCGCCGGGTTTTAGTGCGCAGGCCAGCGATTTTTATCCCGGCCTGCGCAAACCGGTCGATCCGATTTACGCACAACAAAGCCTTGCCTTGGTAGCACCGCTGGTAAAACAACATTTTTTAATTGCCGAACCCTCACGGGCCGAACTGAGCTTGTGTGCATTTTCACTCACCACCACACCCGCCGATAAATTGCGCCCCATTCAAGCCGTACCCCACATAGACACACCAGACCCACTGCAATTTGCGATGGTGCATTATTTATGCGAGGAACAATTTGGCGGCACCTCGTTTTACCGGCACCGTAGCAGTGGCTATGAAACCATTACCGAACCGCGCATGGCGGATTATTTCAAGACAGTAAAACAGGAATTGATGGCGCAGAACCGACGCGAATTTGATTACATCAATGGCGATACCGAACTTTTCCAACGCATTGGACAGGTGCCGGTAAAATTTAATCGCTGCATTGTTTATCGCAGCAATTTACTGCACTCGGGCGATATCAATCCAACACTGGGTTTAAGCGCAAACCCGCGCGAGGGGCGCCTGACCATTAACAGTTTTTTCCGTTTCCGTTAAAAGTCGCTGAATGCACTGCCAAACAATCCGTAGCAATCAACTCACTTAGCTTCTGGCGTTTTAATCCTCCTTAGAATTCCCACTTTGTGCACCAGTACTCCCTTCCCGCCATTCAAGCGCTTGTTGTTGGGGAATGAATGGGCTTAATATGTAACCGATTACAAACATTTACCCATCCCCCCAACAATAACATCAGGGTTTCGTTTTTCCGATAACCCATCGGGGCGATGGTCGGGTTTGTAGCTGTTCACCAAGCTCCAGGCACCACCTAATTACAACAATAAATCAACCACTTATACGACTCTGTTTGCTAACTCTAACGTTTGAACGCAGTCATTTGCCCATGGGGCAAAACCCGCACTGCCAAAAGGAATCATTATGAAAAACCTGACAACGCTCAAAAAATCTCTCGTTAAAAAATCTTCTCTGGCGCTAGCCACTTCAATGCTGCTGGCGTCCGCAATGGTCGCGCCGGCCTTTGCGGGCTGGACGGTAAATGGCACCCAGGTGCTGGACCCCAACGGCAATAGCTTTGTCTTTCGCGGGGTTAACCACGCCCATACCTGGTACACCGACCGTCTGAATAAATCGCTCAGTGATATCGCAGCGACTGGCGCCAACTCGGTGCGGGTAGTACTGAGCAATGGCACCCAATGGACGCGTAATAACGGCGCCGATGTCACCAACGTCATCAATCAATGTAAGGTCAATAAACTGGTCTGTGTGCTGGAAGTGCATGACTCTACTGGCTTCGGCGAGAGCGCGGCTGCCACCCATATCAGCCGCGCCACCGAGTATTGGCTGAGCGCCGATATCAAAGCCGCCATCACTGGTCAGGAAGATTATGTGATTGTGAATATCGCCAACGAACCCTTTGGCAATAGCACTTCAGCAGCGACTTATACCAATGACCATATCACTGCCATCCGTGCGCTGCGCGCGGGCGGCCTCACCCATATGTTGATGGTGGATGCCGCCAACTGGGGGCAGGATTGGCAAAACGCCATGCGCGACAACGCGCCCACCATTTTGGCGGCAGATACACTCCAAAATGTGGTTTTCTCTGTGCATATGTATGAGGTGTATAACAACGCGGCGATTGTGCAGAGCTATTTGAACAGCTTCCAAACCCGTGGCTTGGCGATTGTAGTGGGCGAGTTTGGCGCCGAGCATAACGGCAGCAATGTGGTGGAAGAGGCGATATTGCAATATGCGCAGGATATGGGCATAGGTTATTTGGGCTGGAGCTGGTCGGGCAATGGCAGCTGTTGCGTGCCGCTGGATATAGTCAACAACTGGAACCCGGCATCGCTCAGCACTTGGGGTAACTTCCTGATCAACAGTGCCAACGGCATCAAAGCCACCGCCAAACTAGCGACCCATTTCGGTAGCACCAGCAGCTCAAGCAGTGTTGTCAGTAGTTCGAGCATTGCGCCCAGCTCGTCTTCTGCGCCATCTTCCTCCGCGACAAGTTCATCCAGCAGTTCGAGTTCTATTGCTGGCAACGAAACCTGTAACTGGTACGGCAATCGCTATCCCATTTGTGTAACCACCGTGAGTGGGTGGGGCTGGGAGAATCAACAAAGTTGCGTCGGTCGCACCAGCTGTGCGGCATTGCCTGCACCTTGGGGCATCGAAGGTAGTGGCACGGCCAGTTCAGCACCGAGTAGCTCAGCCCCCAGCAGTGCAGCGCCGAGCTCCGTGCCAGCGTCCAGCAGCAGTGCGGCACCCAGCTCAATACCGGCATCGAGCAGCGCGGCGTCCAGCAGCCTTGCCAATACCGGCGGCGTGAGCTGCAGTTATGTGGTGACCAATTCCTGGGGTTCCGGTTTTACCGGTGCGATTCGGGTGACCAATACCGGCACCGCCAGCAAATCGGGCTGGAGCGCCAGCTGGCAGTATTCCGGCAACAACCGTATTACCAGCTCCTGGAATACCAACCTGAGTGGCAGTAACCCTTACACCGCCACCAATGTGAGCTGGAATGGCACTATCGCCGCCGGGCAAACCGTGGAGATTGGTTTTCAGGGCAATACCAACGGTGGCAGCGTGGAAGTGCCGGCAGTAACCTGTCGTTAATTGTTTAGATTGCTGCGATAACTGCAACACAAGAAATAAAAAAATCGCCCGCACTTTTTGAAAGTGACGGGCGATTTTTTTGCAGATAAATTGCAGATGAATTAACTGGGAGGATCAGATTATTTTCAACAATTCTTTTAAATCACTCACATGGCGCCGGCTAATAATCGGGCGCGCGGCAGTATCGGCCAAACGCACGTGGTACTGCCCCTGCCCGTTGCGCTCCAGCGCTTCAATATGTTTGATGGACACCAGCGAATTGCGATGAATACGCACAAAACGCCCGTTAAATTCTTCTTCCAATTCTTTTAGTGTTTCATCCAGTAAATGCTCACCGCCGCGATGAAAAACCGTAACATATTTTTGATCAGCCTGAAAATAACGAATATCGTCCAGCGCGATTAATTCCACGCCGCGGCGAGTTTTAGCGGAAATATGACTGCGCTGATTTTCTGTGGTTTTTGGTTGCTGCACGGCGAGACGCTGGATTTTATTGAGCTTTTTTGCTTTCTCCAGTACTTGCAATAATTGCTCTGCTTTGACTGGTTTTAATAAGTAGCCGACAGCATTGGTGCCAAAAGCATCAAGTGCGTATTGATCGAACGCGGTGCAAAAAATAACAACAGGCGGATCTTCCAGTTGGCTAATGTCCTTGGCAAGGCTTAAACCATCGCGGCCGGGCATGCGAATATCCAGCAATACAATATCCGGGTCGTGCTCGGCAATGGCGATGAGTGCTGCCTCGGCGTTATCGGCCTCGGCCACCACCTGAAAGCCATCAATCTTTTCCACCATGCGCAGCAAGCGCTGCCGCGCCAGAGTTTCGTCGTCAACAATCAGTAATTCCATACCCGTGGTTCCGAACAGTTGTTGGAAATAATCGCCGGTTAAATTTATGGTGTGAGCGGGCAAAAAATGTAAGTCGTAAACACGCCATTTTCTGCACTGCTGGAGAGCCGCGCCGTCGCGCCAAAATGGGCGGTCAGGCGGCGGCGGATATTATCCAATGCCATGCGGTTGTGACGTTGCGCCGGTTCGCTATTGGGTTGATTTTTTTTCGCGAGCATATAGGGGTTGGTTATAACAATGCTCAGCTGCTTATCGTTCTGCGATACCTTAACTGTAATTTTTCCGCCGCGCGGCAGTGGCCCCACACCGTGGAAAATCGCGTTTTCAACCAGTGGTTGCAGCATCAAACTGGGAATTTTTAGCTGTTTATTGCACTCGCCAATTTGCCAATCCACCTGCAGGCGCTTACCCAGGCGCAACTGCTCAATATCCAGATAGTGTTTACATAAACTTAGTTCACGTTCGAGCGGAATTAAACTCGGTTCGGCCAGACTGGCGCGAAATAATTCGGACAAGTCTTCCACCACCCGCTCGGCGGTATCCGGATCCGTCGCAATTAAACTGGCGATGGAATTCATGCTATTGAATAAAAAGTGCGGGCGAATACGCGATTGCAAGGCTTGAATGCGCGCCTGCATTTCCGCTTGCTGCTGATTCCGCAACTGCTGCTGCAAATATAGGTAGCGCAACAAAATGCCACCTAAAATGGCGGCAATAACCATGTTGTTCAGCAGCTGCCAGCTGTTAAATTCAAATTCGTAATCCTCGACTAACGCGAGGCCGCTCACGCCATAGATAATCCACTGCCCGGCACTGGATAACACCAGGGTAATGCCCAGCACCAAGGCATAACTGGCAATACCCGCGCGTACATGATCTTGCCGCCCCAGCCAAAAACGCAGGCGACACAGGGCGATTGCGCTAAACAGCACTACCCACTGGATTTGCACCGAGATCAGCGCCAGTTTGTCCCAGTCAAAATGCTGTAGCCCGGCCGAGGCGCTAATGGTCAGCAGCAGCGCCAGTAATTCCGCCACCAACACCAATAAAAACACCGACTGACTGCTGCATAAATCCGTCAGAAAGGGCTGCATTGGTTCGCTCGCGCCCGCGGCAGGTGTTTTGTCCTGAGTGTTCATCATAAATTCCTATTGCACAGCGGGATAAAAGCCATAGCGGCACCGCGACTTATTTACAGGCCATTGGGCTATAATGCCCGGCCTGCGGCGGCCTGCCTGGATTTGCAAGCTCTGGTAACTTGTCTTGGTAACTCACCTTGGTAAAAAGTACAGAGGTGAATCTTAGCCTATGCGCGCCCGTCATCTCTTTCATTATTTTTAGTTTGTGGACACTTCCTCATGAGCCAAAACGATCAGCCTATCAAACCCTGGGGCGGCCGCTTCAGCGAAGCTACCGACGCTTTTGTAGAGCGCTTTACCGCTTCTATCGGTTTTGATTACCGCCTTTACCATCACGATATCAATGGCTCAATCGCCCATGCCACCATGCTCGCCAAAGTGGGCGTGCTAACCGAAGCCGAGCGCGACCAGATCATCACCGGTTTGGAAGATATTCGTGCAGAAATCGTCGCCGGTAAATTTACCTGGTCAGTCAGCCTGGAAGATGTGCACATGAACATTGAAGCGCTGCTCACCCAGCGCATCGGCATCACCGGTAAAAAGCTGCATACCGGACGCTCGCGTAACGATCAAGTTGCCACCGACATACGCCTCTATTTGCGCGACGAAATCGATGCAATCGCAAAAGAATTGACTCGCTTGCAACAAGGCCTGCTGCAAGTTGCCGAAGCCAATGCCGATACCATCATGCCCGGTTTTACCCATTTGCAAACCGCTCAGCCGGTGACTTTTGGTCATCATTTGTTGGCGTGGTTTGAAATGCTGCAGCGCGATTATTCGCGCTTGATGGACTGCCGTGCGCGCATGAATTATTTACCGCTGGGCGCCGCTGCACTCGCCGGTACAACTTACCCTATCGACCGTGCCTACACTGCGCAGCTACTGGGTTTTGATGCACCGACCGAAAACTCACTCGACTCAGTGAGCGACCGCGACTTCGCCATCGAATTTGCCGCCTTCGCCAGCATCCTGATGATGCACTTGTCGCGCGCAAGCGAAGAGCTGGTGCTCTGGACTTCATCGCAATTCAGCTTTATCGATTTACCGGATCGCTTCTGCACCGGCTCCTCGATCATGCCGCAAAAGAAAAACCCCGACGTGCCTGAACTGGTACGTGGCAAAACTGGCCGTGTTTACGGTCACTTGACTGCGCTTTTGACCCTGATGAAATCCCAGCCTTTGGCTTACAACAAAGACAATCAGGAAGACAAAGAGCCGGTGTTTGATGCAATCGATACCGTGAAAGACTGCCTGCGCGCCTTCGCCGATATGATTCCCGCGATTCAACCGCGCAAAGAGAAAATGTACGAAGCCGCCAAACGCGGCTTCTCCACTGCCACTGACCTCGCGGACTATCTGGTACGCAAAGGCGTTGCCTTCCGCGATGCCCATGAAATTGTCGGCAAATCCGTTGGTTATGGTGTGCAAACCGGTAAAGACTTGTCGGAGATGAGTCTGGCCGAACTGCAAGCCTTCTCCACGGTTATCGAGCAGGATGTATTTGCTGTATTAACGCTGGAAGGTTCCGTCGCCGCGCGCAATCACATCGGCGGTACTGCACCGGCGCAAGTAAAAGCTGCGGTTGAGCGCGCCAAAACAAGCCTTGCCAATCGCGCCTGATTGAACTGATCGTGTCTTACCTCAAAACGCCGCCCGTTAATCGCGGGCGGCGTTTTTTATTGCCGTGGATTTTTCCCTCGCCAAAACCAGGATCGATAGCCTGAATTTCTGGAATTCACGCCGGAATGAACTAGGCTTTAATTCTGGCAGCTTGTTTTTGCCCGGATACAACAGAGGCACTGGTTAGGGATATGAGTGAACACCCACCCCATTCAGGAACAACTGAGCAAGCACTGGCAGCCAGAGTCCGGCAGCTGGAGGAAGAGCTCGCCTCCCTAAAACAAGAACTGCAACAACAGCAACTTCAACAACAAGCCATGGTTGATCGGGATACGCGCCATCAGTACGCGATGGAGGCGACTAACGACGGTCTGTGGGATTGGCATATCCCGAGCGGCAAAATTTATTTCAATCGCAGCTACCTGCGCATGCTCGGTTACGACTATGGCGACCTGCCCGGCAACCTGGAAACCCTACGCGATTATTTTGTCCACCCCGACGACCTGGATAACATGCTCACCGAGTACCGCACTGCGCTGGATAATCGGCGCGAGTCCGTGCAGTTGCAATGCCGCATGCTACACCGCAGTGGCGAGGTGATTTGGGTACACGCCAAAGCCAAATTTTTTGAACCCGATGCCGAGGGGCGCGCCACTCGCTGTGTGGGTGTAAATACCGATATCAGCGACTTTATTAAAACCCGCGAAGACCTGCTCAGCGCCAAAGCGCAAGCCGACCTGGCCAACAAAACCAAAAGCGAATTCCTCGCCCGTGTCAGCCATGAAATTCGCACGCCGATGAATGCGATTATCGGTATCGGCTACTTGCTGCACGACACGCCGCTGGATGAGCAGCAACAGAGTTATCTCTCCAGTATTAATTCCGCCGCCGATTCACTGTTGCAAATTATCAACCAGTTACTCGACTTCTCCAAAATTGAAGCGGGACGAGTCATTCTGGAATATGCCCATTTTGATATTGAACATTTGTTTGAAAAAATATCGCGCCTGTTTGAAATCAGCGCACTGCATCGCAACGTCAATATTGTGTACGACATCAAACCCGATGTGCCGCGTTTTTTGCGCGGTGACGCCTCGCGTTTGAGCCAAATTCTCGGCCATTTAATTAGTAATGCCTTTCAGTATTCCAATACCGATCAAGTGATTGTGCGCGTTGCCAAAACCCGCCAGACCCGCAAACAGCTGATGCTCGAATTCACCGTGGAGGACAAGGGTACAGGCATGAGCCACAAACAACTGGCGGCGATTAAAGAACAGCTGGTGTTTAACAAAAACCTCATCTCCACCGATAAAAATACTTATGGTCTGAGTATTTGCAGTCACTTGGTGCATTTGATGCAGGGCAAGTTTGCAATAGAGTCCAGCCCCAAAAAAGGTTGTAAAGTCAGTTTCAGCGTAGTTTTGGAACACAGCCATCTGGGCGAAAAAACCCTGCTCAACCAACCGCGCAACTTAAACAATATTCGTGTATTGATTGTGGATGACAACACCATCGCGCGCACTATTATTGCGAGCACAGCGCGCAGCATTAACTTGCAAGTGGACGAAGAGGACTGTGCGCTAAATGTGCTGGAGCGCATTCGCAACGCCGACAAATATGGCCAGCCTTACCACTTTGTACTGCTCGACTACCGCATGCCGGGTATCAATGGTTTGCAATTAACCGGCCTGATTAAAGCCGATCACACACTGCGCAAAAAACCTTGGGTATTTTTAATTTCGGCTTATCACCGCGACGAAATTTCCAGTGCCGACCCCAGTGCTGTTTTAGTCGATGAATTTTTAAGTAAACCAGTGAGTGAATCGCGCCTGTTTGATGCGATAGGCCAAACGATTGCGCAAGTGCAATCGCTGCAGGAAATCAGCCCGCCGATCAGCAGCGATCAGGAAACCACAGCACTGCTGGATAATAGCCGCGTGCTTATCGCCGAAGACAATTTGGTGAACCAACAGGTACTGCGCGGTATTTTGAAAAAGAAAAACATTAGCTGCACCATTGCCACCAACGGCGTTGAAGCCCTGCAATTATTGGAAGTCGCCGAGCAACCTTATGCGGCAGTGTTGATGGATTTGGAAATGCCGGAAATGGATGGCATAGAAGCAACGCGCCAAATTCGCGCCGGTGCGGTGAGCAGTAAATTTCCCGTGGCACAGATTCCAATTATTGCTGTCACAGCGCAAGCCATGCGCGGTGATCGCGAGCGCTGTTTAGCCGCCGGCATGGATGGTTATTTATCAAAACCGGTGAACCCGGAGTTACTTTATACAACACTGGCTGATATTTTACGTGCCCACAGTGTAACCAATGACCATCTGCCACATTGAGACCTATGTTTTCCCGCCCGATAGATATTCACGATATAGACGATGGTGTTGACCGCAAACAACTCAGCCAACTGAAGCAGCGATTTCTCACCTTAAACCAACAGCGTTATGCACGCACTTGTGCGGCGCTGTCCGAGCGCCAGCAGCAATTTTTACAATTGTTGCCACTGCTGTTTCACGTTAATCACCCCATGCTGCCGGGTTATATTTCCCACAGCACACCCGCCGGTGTTTACCAATACTCGCCCACGGCTGAGCAACTGCGCTACGCAAAAATTATTGCGCGCAGTTTTAATTATCAGCGCGATCTCACTGAAAAGAATTGTTACATTGATGCACTGTTTATTATGGGTAGCGTGGGCACTATTGCCCAAAGCGACTCCAGCGATTTGGATGTATGGGTGTGCCACAGTTTGGATGCAAACTACCCCACCCTGCACGAACTGGAACGCAAATGCGCGTTGATCAGCGCCTGGGCCGCGCAACAAATTCACTTGGAAGTGCATTTCTTTTTAATGAATGCCGACGAATTTTCACAGCAGCGCAACCAGGGGTTAAGCAGCGAAGCCAGTGGTTCGGCGCAACACTATTTATTACTGGACGAATTTTATCGCACGGCGCTTTGGCTTGCGGGCAAGGTTCCACTCTGGTGGTTTGTGCCCGCTTCACGCGAGCGCGACTATCAGGATTTTTGTGAAAAATTAGTAGGCCGCCGATTTCTTAAATCGCAAGATGTAATCGATTTTGGCGGGCTACCCGATATTCCCGCCAACGAATTTATTGGCGCGGGCGTCTGGCAACTTTATAAAGCGATTGAATCGCCCTACAAATCTGTGCTGAAACTATTGTTGCTTGAGGTCTATGCCAGTGCGAGCAGCACTAGCCTAAGCAGTTTTACGTCCGAAGAAAATTCCACTGCAATCACTCACGCCGCCGAGCCATTGGCCCTGAGTTTAAAACGCGCGATTTATAGCAGCGAACCGGACGCCGATTTGCTTGACCCCTATGTGATGGTCTACCAGCGTATTGAACAGTATCTGGAGCAGCACCAACAATTTCAGCGCTTGGATCTAGTGCGCCGCTGTTTTTATTTTAAGGTGAATAAAGCGCTGTCCCGCACCAGTGCAAAACGTAAAAAATCCTGGCAGCGACAACTGTTGGAAAAAATGGCCGCCAACTGGGGTTGGAGCAGCCATCAACTATTAATGCTGGACAACCGCGCCTATTGGAAAGCGCCGCACGTGATTAGCGAGCGCGCGTTATTGGTGAATGAATTAAACCACAGCTACCGCTTACTCAACGAACTCAGCAAACAACATCGCGATGAAATTGCAATCACCAGCGATGAATTAATGATTCTCGGGCGAAAACTGCACGCGGCCTTTGAGCGTAAGGCAGGGAAAGTAGAATTGATTAACCCGGGAATTTCGCGCGATATCAGTGAAGATGCACTGTGTTTTATGGTAGAAGAAAAAAACCAAGACCAAAAAAACGCAGGCGAAAAGAATTGGCAATTGATTCGCGGCACCCAGCAGGATGTGATCCTGCGGTATATCGATGTGGCGCCCATCAAACGCTCACGCAGTTTGGTGGAATTGTTACTCTGGTGTCACGCCAATCAAATTCTGGAAAACCACACCAAAATCGATATTGTCGGTAGCGAAGTTGAACTTACCCACGGTCAAAAACAACAACTTATTCAGGCACTGCAACAGTGGCTGCCGGTACCATTCACCATAGAGCACGAACACTTTACCCGCCAGGCTTCCATCGAGCGGATATTGCTCATTATCAATACCGGCGTTGAACCCCAGGTTGAGTTACATAAAAAAGGCATGCAGATGCTCAGCAGCCAACGCGATGCATTGGGTTACAGTGGACTGCGTGAAAATTTGATCATCAATGCCGATGTTATTCACATCAACTCCTGGGGTGAATTGATTTGTCGCCACTATGCCAATGACGCATTGGTCAATTGCCTGTTGCATTATTTCCGCTTATTTTCGCCGGGCAAACCCTTCAGTTTGCCCGAGCTGAGCATTCGCTGTTTTAGCAGCAGCCAGGGCAACAATATTACCCAGCGCCTTACCGAATTATGGCGCGACCTGATCAGCTGCTTTTATTCCGGCACCCGCCCGCGCTCCAGCCGCTACGTGCTGGAAGTCGGCGATGAATATTTGGTACTGCAATTTGTGCAGCAGCTGCCGCAAATTCAGCGCTTTAAAAGTTACGAAAAATTATTGGAACGGTTGGGGCAAGCACAGAGCGATTACAGCCCGATTGTGATTGACCGCTATGGGTTGCGCGACAAACCCCTGCGTTTAATCTGCGAGACCGCTAAGAAGCGTGCGATTTATTTGTTTTATTATCTGGAAGGCAGCGATGCCAAAATCATTATTATTGATGAACGCGGTTCGCTGTTTAGCATCCATTCTTCTTATCACAACCAACAAACCCTATTGCGACCGCTGGTGACGTTTATTAATGCCGCACTGCAGCGCCAATTATTGAACAGCGCGCAGACGATTACTGCGGGTGAACAGAAAGATATTCTAATTTACGAACTCACCGGCAACATCAAACAACAACAAGCTATTGCGGAACCACGTCACTTGCAAAAAGACTGGTCGCAATTGCACTTTATCAACATTAAAGCGATTGCCGAAATGGATAGCGAACAACAACTGCGCTATACCATTTTTTGTGATGAACAGGAATTTTCTGCGCTCAGTTATGGCGAGCAATTATTTAGCGCTGTGGCCAATTACATTGTGCAGCGCCGCAAACAGGGCGAGCGCTACCCCTGCTACATTACCGATCTGGATTTATCGCTCTGTCAGGACACTATTGCCCAACAAACCGGGCTGCAACTCGGGCACTATTTGCACCTGAAATCCGAACTGGAAGACAAGCTCAATCAGGCACTGGCACTGCTCTGATTACACCAATCAATTGTGGTGAAATAATTGTCAGCGCTTAGCGTGTAAGCTCAAATTCACGGCGCGCTATTTCTGTACCATTGATTTGGATCGCCACTTGATGTGCACCAGTGTAGTAGCGGCGGGTAGTAATAGGTTTGAATGAGTGGCGCTTGGAAATAACAACAGTTTCGTTGGCAGCAAGTGCAATATTTTTTAATTTAAAAACTTTGGGTGCGAGCTTGCCGTTGGCTTTCATAAAATAGATCACATAATCCACCACCACATGTTGCGCGCGTTTGCCGCCGCTAAGCGTGCAATTAAATTCAAGCGCATCGCCCAGGGCAATGGTGTGTTTAGCAAGCTTAATATCACTTAGCGTTACACTGGGTTTAGCGGCATAACCCAAAAGAGGAAATACCCGCGCATCGCCCGCTTTTACCAAACTGCGCATGGCGTGTTTTACAATCCAATTGGTATGCTCGTGAGAATCGGCCAACCAGGCTGCACACAACTTGATCATCCATTCCGGATTGTCCTTACTGATGTCGTTCAGGTTATTCGCCACCGAGCGACGCACATATAAACTCTCGTCAGTTTTTAATTTTTGCAAAATCCCCAGCAGTGGTTCGGGGTTATGAATAAATTGCGGCAGGCGCATGCCCCAGGGCAAACGCGGGCGCGAACCTTCCGACGCTAAACGGCGCACATGCTCGGAAGGGTGATCGCACCAGTCCACTAATTTTGCGTAGGTAAAATCCGGGTGTTGTTGGATAAACGGGCGAATCGCAAATTCTGCGCTGAACAGCGGTGTTAATTTTTCCAGCGTGTGCAGCGCTTCTTTGGGGTGCGCTAAGCCGTGTACGGCGACGTAATCAATCACCGGCCAAGCGGCAAAACCGGCTTTATTGTCTGCCGCGCTGCCCCTGTCCCACACCTCGGGTAAATGCTGCAAATAGTTGCTGAGTTTTTTAAACGGCAAATCGTAATGGCGATGCAAAACATCAATCAGGTGATGAACCCGCGCTTTTAATTCAAGCTGATCCAATCCGCGCCGGGCATCGGCCTCAAATGCCCGCGCATCAAATTGTGGAATCACCTGCGCCAGGCTGTTGCCAATACGCGCGATTGCCGCGCGGCCCAAGCCATCTTTCATCAAGGATTGTTCTGCCATAGCACCAGCTGCCGAGTATTTAGGGAACAACTATTGTTCCACAAAATGCGCGGCAGGTTAGTTGGCTTTTGTCATCGACTGGCGTGGGACCGGTGCGAGTGACACAGCGAAGTAAGGGGCGATGAAACTACCGCACGCGCCTCAGCCGAGGGCTGTAACTCAAAACACTTACCCTTGCTGGTGATAAGTTGAATGGATTTTCCGTACATCCAGGATTCACTAATTTGCCCGGCTTTTACCCGCAGCAGCAAACGCGCGCGCATCGTCAGCAGACACCCGGTTGCTGGCAGCCCCATAAATTCCTCGTGATGAACGCCCTGCACACTAAAGGTTACCAGGGCCTCTGAATCGCTCGTCAACAATTGCTCAATCGACCAATTGGCATCAGCAAATACATCCATCAATAAATTAAAAAAGCCCTGATACTCATGGCGACATTCAGGATTAAACTCCGGAAATCCCCAGCAACGAACCTGTTCGGCAACATAGCGTTCAAAGTGCGCAGCAGAACCGGAAAAAGCGCCACGTAAAAATTCACGGATGTCAGCATTCAGGGATTGGTGGTGTTGCATACTCAGCTCCTTCCCTTGTGGGGATTCTCAAATAAATTGGCCGGCCCGGATAGGGTGAGCGCCAGTTTGAAACCTTCCGCCATGGTAAGGTCAAGGCGGAATTGCACAGCGGCAGGGTAAATATAGGGTTTGCGCGCGCGCGCGGATAGCCAATTACTCTCGGGTTATTGCCTATTCCTCCAGACTCATGCTGCAACCGGTTCTAGGCACGAAGCCAACGCGCTACACTCGGTGCTGTGTTATTAACGAGGATTCAAGCGATGAATGCGGCCGACCCCAGCCTTATAACCAGCCCCAGTGTCGATGCCATTCTGGCGGAGATGGTAGCGCGAACGCTCAAACTTGCCCCGCAGGAAGGCATGAGCAAAACCGCGTTTGGGCCGCTGCAAATTTATCGCGCCAACCGCACGAGTGAAGCAATCCATGGGCGCTATGAACCCGCGCTATGCATTATTGCGCAGGGGTGTAAACGCGCCATGCTGGGCGATGAAATTTATAACTACAGCCCCAGGCACTATTTGGTCGCCGCTGTGGATTTACCCGTGGTGGGCCAAGTTGTTGAGGCGAGCGAGGATAAACCTTATTTGTGTGTCCGCCTGGAATTAACGCCACAAAAAATCAGCGACTTGTTAATTGAAACCACACCCAAAAATACCTCGCCGCAAACCAGCCACGACAAACTTAGCCGTGCGGTCAGGTCGCAGCGCGGGCTGTTTGTAAGCCAGGCCAATGGGCACTTATTGGATGCTGTGCTGCGCCTGTTGCGCTTGCTGGACAATCCCGCTGACCTGCCGATTCTGGCTCCGCTGTTTGAGCGCGAAATACTCTACCGCCTGCTGCAAGACGACCAGGCTGATGCGCTCCACCAAATCGCGCTTGCCGATAGCCACGCGCAAAAAATTGCCGCCGTAATTGCACTACTGAAACGGGATTTCCAAAAAAGCTGGCGCATTGAAGAGTTGGCGCAAACGGCGTGTATGAGTAATTCGTCACTGCACACCCATTTTAAAAACGTGACCAATATGACGCCGCTGCAATATCAAAAAAATTTACGCTTGCAAGAAGCGCGGCGTTTGTTGTTTGCAGAAAATCTGGATGCGGCGACAGCCAGCCATCGTGTCGGCTACGAAAGCCCATCGCAATTTAATCGCGAATACCATCGCCTGTTTGGTTTGCCGCCGGTACGCGATTTGGCGCAACTGCGCGCCACCAAACAACTCATGGCCAATGCTTAACCCAGCGCCAATTGAATATTAAAACAGGTGCCGTTTTGCTCGTCGGAGGTGACTGCCATTTGGCCGCGGTGGTGATGGGCGATGATGAAGTAGGAATAGGACAAACGCTGCTCGACCGGGCAACTTTCCGGATGACTGTTCATCGCAAAATAGGGCTGGAAAATATCCAACTGTTCTTCTTCGCTGAGACATTTGCCGTTGTGTGCCAGCTTAATCCACAGCGAGTCGTAAAATTCTGCTATCTCAATATTAATCCAGGGTTTGTCATTGTCATGCCAAGGTTTGGCGTTGAGCGCATAAAATGCATTGCGCATCAAACGCACAAATACCTGTGCCAGTTCCGCGGGAAAACAGGGGATTTCCGGCAGATTAGCAGCGTAGTTGCGACGGATATTAATCTGGCGAAATGCCAACCCCTCTGCATCTTTGAACAACTGACTCGCCAATTCAATGCTGTGATCCATAATCGGCGCAATTGCTGCGGGCTGCTTGATGTCGTGATGACTACTGGCCAGCTCCAATAAATTTTGTGCAATCGCTGTAGCTTGTTGCGCGCTTTGACGCACCATTTCCACTTCGCTTAACAAAAACTCTTTTACTTCACCTAAATCCGCCGCTTCCAATTCCTGGCGCGCGCTGGAAACCCGGGCAAAAATACTGTTGATGGGTAGGCTGATGTCATACACCATCGCCGAGGCCAATTCACCCATCGCAGAAACCTTATCGCGCTCGGCTAATTTATTTTCGGCGTTGACTTGTTTGGTGACATCGGAAATCAAAATCACTATGCCGGTATCATCCTGTTTATCCAGCGGATAAAGCGTGATATCAAAACTGTATTGGCCGGGCTGGGCATGTTTGATGTTCATGGTCTCGCCCGATTCCAATACCGCCTTAACCTGAGCCTCGGTCAGGGTGATGGAGGAATAAGCTTTCCACAAATTTGTGCCCACTACATCTTTGAGTGGGCGACCAGTAACCTCTTCGGCCTTTTTATTCCACTGGGTAATTTCCAATTTCTGGTTCAAGCCAATCAACATCACAGGCATGGAATTCACAATACTGGCGATATAAGCCTCGCGCTCCTGCAATTCAGCAGTGCGGTGCGCCACACGCTCCTCCAGGGTTGCCTTAATTTCGGTCAGCGCACGATTGGAGCGCACTGCACGCCAGTGGGCGCGAATGAGAAAAAACAGCACTATCAGCAACGCCAATATCAGCAAGCTGGCGCTGGTATTGGCCACATATTGCCAACGGGTACTGCCGTCCTCTTCGCGGAACACGGCAAATACATCGGCATAGGCGCTCAAACTCAGGCTGGCAAAGGCGATAAACACCAGGGCGTGTCTCATAAACGGGGGTCTCGTCAAAAAAGCGGGAATAAAACTTGCCAAATTTTACTCGATTGCAGCCGGCAATAGCTATGTTTGCCCAGCAAGGCGTCATCAGCGGCAATAAAAAAGGGCAAATCAAACGATTTGCCCGTGGAAGCGACTCATGAAGCAGTCGAAGAAGAGGGGGAAGTACTCACAAAAAACTATTGCTACAGCGCTTACACTTTGCGCGGTTAACTAGACCTGCACTTGTACCAAACCATCATCAACCCGCACTGGAAATACCGCTACGGCATACTCGGGTTTTTCCAAACACTCACCGGTGCGCAGATTGTAGTGCTCTTTGTACAGTGGCGAAGCGACAACCACTTCATCACCGATTGAACCAATAATACCGCGCGACAATACATTCGCCTCGCCGATAGGATCGTAATTGCTGATCGCAAAAATTTCATTTAAACGACGCGAACGAAAAATGGCGACCTGCTTGCTATTTACCTGCGCACAAACACCGGTATCGGGCAACAAATCATCAAGCTCACACACGCTGATCCAGGGTTTATCACTCATAATTTTTTCTCACTAAAATACTTTTTGATTCGTAGCCCGTATGGCGCCTAGCGCCCTACAGGATCATTAATTTATTCAAAGCCCCGTATTTCGTTAGACGCCATACGGGCAGCGGATAATTAATCCACCAACTCAACAAATTGAATGCTGCTGTTGCTACGTTCCAGCGCCGTCGCAGGGCGAATTTGTTCGCGCTCTACGACATAAGCCAAATTGTCATCGGTGGCATCGGTGTTGATAAAATGTTTGAAACGTTTTTGCAGCGTTTCGTTTTCGACGGTGGTTTTCCATTCGCACTGGTACTGGCTGATGTTGTAGGCCATTTGCGCTTCCAATTCCGCACAAATAGATAACTTATCGTCAATCACCACTTTCTTCAGGTAATCCAAACCGCCTTCCATATTTTCCAGCCACACCGACGTGCGCTGTAGGCGATCCGCGGTACGGATGTAGAACATCATGACGCGGTCGATATATTTAATGAGGGTGACATCATCCAAACCGGTGGCAAATAAATCAGCGTGCCGCGGGCGCATACCGCCGTTACCACACACATATAAACTCCAACCAGTTTCGGTGGCGATAACCCCAAAATCTTTGGACTGCGCTTCAGCACATTCACGGGTACAACCCGACACACCAAATTTAATTTTGTGCGGTGCACGGACACCCTTGTAGCGATTTTCCAATTCAATCGCCATGCCCACCGAATCCAACACCCCATAACGACACCAGGTGCTACCCACACAGGATTTCACGGTGCGCAATGATTTGCCGTAGGCGTGACCCGTTTCAAAACCGGCATCGACCAAAATTTTCCAAATCGCCGGCAACTGATGCAATTGCGCGCCGAATAAATCGATACGCTGGCCGCCAGTGATTTTGGTGTAGAGTTTGTAATCTTTGGCGACTTGGCCGAGCACAATTAATTTGTCCGGCGTAATCTCGCCACCGGCAACACGCGGCACGATGGAATAGGTGCCGTCTTTTTGCATATTGCCCAGGAAAATATCGTTAGTGTCTTGCAAGCCAATGTGTTTTTCATCCAACACATATTCATTCCAGAAAGCAGCAAGAATGGATCCAACGGCCGGCTTACAAATTTCACAACCCAAACCATGGCCGTGTTCATCCAGCAAATGGTCAAAGGTTTTGATTTTTTTGATGCGCACTATGTCAGCCAATTCCTGACGCGAATGCGGGAAGTGCTCGCAAATATGGTTGCTTACTTCCACGCCCAACTTGGTCAGTTCGGAGTCCATCACTTGTTTGGTTAATGCGCTGCAACCACCGCAACCGGTAGACGCTTTGGTGATGGCTTTGATGTCGCCCATGGTGCGCGCACCGTCTTGTACGGCACAACAAATTGCACCTTTACTCACATCAAAACAGGAGCAGATCATGGCCGTTTCCGGCAGCGCATCCACACCAATTGCCATGCCGCCGCCATCGACGTTAGGCAGAATTAAGCAGTTGGGATCATCCGGTAAATCCATACCGTTAACGCACATTTGTTGCAATGTGCCGTAAGCCTCTACATCGCCTACCAATACCGCGCCCAACAATTTTTTATTGTCGGCAGAAACGATCATGCGCTTATAAACTTCATCGACATCGTTGCTGTAGGTATAACTTAATGAACCCGGAGTAGTACCGTGAGCATCGCCAATAGAAGCTACATCCACGCCAAGCAGCTTTAATTTGGTGCTCATGTCCGCACCCATAAATTGATCGCTGCCGCCAGTAATATGGGATACCGCTACTTTTGCCATTTGGTAACCGGGCGCAACCAAACCGTAAATGCGATTATTCCACAGCGCACATTCGCCAATTGCATAGACATCTTTGATGGTGGTTAAGCAATTATTGTCCACTACAATACCGCCGCGCTCACCCACACCCAAACCGCATTTGCGCGCGAGTTCGTCCTGCGGGCGAATACCGGCAGAGAATAAAATCATATCGGTTTCCAAATGGCTGCCATCAGCAAAATTCATGCGATAGCGCGCTTCGGTACCTGCCACAATTTCGGTGGTGGCTTTTTGGGTGTGAACTTTTACGCCGATAGCTTCAATTTTGCGGCGCAATAATTTACCGCCACCTTCATCGAGTTGTACTGCCATCAAGCGCGGTGCAAATTCCACCACGTGAGTTTCAAGGCCAGCTGCTTTTAACGCGGCGGCCGCTTCCAAACCGAGCAGACCACCGCCCACTACTACACCCACTTTGCTGACGCTGGCAGAATTGGTAATGGCCTCCAGGTCTTCAATAGTGCGGTACACCAAACAGTGCTCACCATTGTTACCGGGAATTGGCGGTACAAACGGAAACGAACCTGTCGCTAACACTAATTTGTCGTAGCCTTCGCGGCGACCCGATGCGGTAATCACTTCTTTGTTTTCAAAATCCAGATCGATCACTTTATCTTTCAAGATAAAGTCGATATTTTTTTCGCGGTAATAATCTTCGCTGGTCAACATTAAATCGTCAGCGGTAGAACCGGAAAAATATTTGGAGAGCTGTACGCGGTCATAAGCAAGGCGCGGCTCCTCTGAAAAAGTTACCACTTGATATTGATCAGCTTCAGCATGGTTTACCAAATTATCAATAAACTTGTGCCCTACCATGCCGTTACCGACTACAACAATACGCTTCTTCATATGTGCCTCACGTTATTAAACGCTTATCTATGTCTTTGAACTGAATGTTTTAACTAGCCAAAGCTAACCGGTTGAAATATTTCTCTTGCGCTGCTGCCACTAGGCCAGCAGCAAACTCTCTGCGCTGGAGTGCTGCCAGACTTGTGCTTGCAACTTTTCTTTCATGCGCACCACTTCGCCCACAATAATCAGCGCCGGTGATTGCACTTGCTCGCGAATTACCGCGACAGGAAATTCAGTTAAGGTGGAAATAATGTCGCGCTGGTCTTTGCGGCAACCGTTTTCAATAATCGCAACCGGCGTGTCCGCCGCCAAACCGCCCGCCAATAATTGCGTAGCAATTTCATCGGCGCGAGTCAGGCCCATGTAAAACACCAGGGTGTGATTCAATTGCGCCAGTGCAGCCCAATTCACATCCAAGCTTTTTTCAGCGTGACCGGTGACAAAGGTGCAGCCCTGCGACAAACCGCGATGAGTTAACGGAATATCGGCGTAAGTACTGCAGCCGGAAGCGGAGGTAATGCCGGGAATGACTTCGGCATCGATACCCGCGCTACGCAGCTCTAACAATTCTTCGCCGCCGCGACCAAAGACAAAAGGATCACCACCTTTAATGCGGCAAACGTTTAAACCCGCTTGCGCTTGGGTAACCAATAATTGATTTAAATCTTCCTGCCTGATGCTGTGTTGGTTTTTTGCTTTACCCACATAGTGCGCAGGAATGTGCGAAGGGAACAGCGCGCGAATATCCGGGCTGACCAGATAATCGTAAAAAATAATGTCGGCGTTATTGATCGCACGCAGCGCTTTCAGCGTTAACAATTCCGCATCGCCCGGGCCTGCACCTACCAACCAGACTTTGCCAGCAGGTGATTTTTTGGCTCGCTCCTGACTGTCGCCTGTTTTTTTTACGCCGCGCGCTTTTATCAGCGCCGAGGGCAGTATCTGGATATTGGCTTTGAAGAAATGGTTCATGACATTACCTGCCTGTTGTTTACAATCAGGGAATTGCAAACGCAGTGCCATATCCATTTTTTTCTACAAAAAAATTATTTTCCTTTTATTTTCATATGCTTATAAATACGACGCAGCCGACATGCCACAGCCCGGCGCGATCCCCCTTGGGATAAAATTTGTTTTTCTGTTTTTTATTGGTGCATGAGCGCACCAGATAAAAGCAAAATGCAAAAATTTGATTTCCGCAAAATGCACCATATAAAAACAAAGTGATGGTGCACCGCGCACCACAAGATTGCATTTTTGATTTTTTAGCCACCGAACAAACTATTTTTGCGTTGGATGCAGATCAAACCCCGATGAAATAAATCCCTGCAATAGGCCGCAAGCGGTTTACACTGCAACTATTCACCATTTTGGAACAGGCTTTGAATGACAATTCTGCGCGCCAGCAAAAGCTACAGGGCCGAAAAAGCCTTGAGCGAATAGACACGGCTCGCTAGAGTTGTTTGGCCGCCTACGGCGGCAGCCTTGTCACTTGTTAATGTTGTTTTGCAACGGGGAACTACCTTCCTTATATGTCACTAGTCGATAGTTTTGGTCGAACCATTAATTATGTGCGCCTGTCGGTGACTGATCGCTGCGACCTGCGCTGCGTCTACTGCATGGCGGAGGAGATGCAATTTCTGCCGCGCAGTGAGGTATTGAGCATTGAAGAGCTGACCACCTTGGGCGAAACCTTTGTGGCTCTGGGCGTGACCAAACTGCGTATTACCGGCGGTGAGCCGCTGGTACGCAAAGGCACCATCGATTTACTACAACGCCTCGGCCAGTTGAACGGATTAAAAGAGCTGTGCCTCACCACCAATGGCACCCACTTGCCGCAATATGCCCAGGCGATTAGGGATGCGGGGGTTGAACGAATCAATATCAGCCTCGACAGCTTGAGCCCGGCGCGTTTTCGCCAGCTCACCCGCTTTGGCGATATCAACCAGGTATTAGCCGGGATCAAAGCCGCGCAAGCGGCTGGCTTTAAGCGCATCAAACTCAACTGCGTTGCACTCAAACACTACAACGCCGATGAAGTACCGGCATTGGTGCGCTTTGCATTGGATGAAGGTCTGGATATCAGCTTTATCGAGGAGATGCCGCTCGGACGGATTGATGAACACGGGCGCGCGGCGGAATTTATCAGCAGCGATGAACTGCGCGCGCAGCTACACGACCTGCAATTGCAGCCCCTTGCCGCCAACGATGACCACAGCAGTGATAATGCCGGCCCAGCGCGCTATTGGCAGGCCGCTGGCTATAGCAGTCAGATCGGATTTATCTCGCCCCACTCCAACAATTTTTGCGGCAGCTGCAACCGCGTGCGCGTCACCGCCACCGGTCGCCTGCTGCTGTGTTTAGGGCAGGAAAATAGCGTGGATCTGCGTGCGACCTTACGCGGCAGTAGCAATCCCAATAGCGACCTGCGCGCGCAAATCATCGCCGCCATGCAGCACAAACCCGAGAAACACACCTTTGATATCAACAATGACGAACCGCAGATAGTGCGGTTTATGAATATGACAGGGGGCTGATATGTCAGCACAAAAAGAATTCGAGCCACTCAATATCTGCGTCCTTACCGTCTCCGACACCCGCAACCTGGAAACAGATACCTCAGGTCAAAAACTACAGGATTTACTCACCGCTGCCGGCCACAAATTGCATGATCGAAAATTAGTGATCGATGACATCTATCAAATCCGCGCCGCGCTCTCCAATTGGATCGTCGACCCGCTGGCGCAGGTGGTGCTGATTACCGGCGGCACCGGCTTTGCCGGGCGCGACTCGACCGTCGAAGCGGTGACCCCACTGTTTGATAAAACCGTGGTGGGTTTTGGCGAGCTGTTCCGCCAGGTCTCCTATGAGGAGATTGGCACCTCCACCATCCAGTCCCGCGCCACAGCAGGGCTTGCCAATCGCACCCTGATTTTTTGCCTGCCCGGCTCTACTGGCGCCTGCACCACCGCATGGTCAAAAATCATTGTCGATCAACTGGATGCGCGCCATCGCCCCTGCAATTTCGTAGGGCAACTGCGCTTGGAGCACTGAAAATCAGCTTTTTGGCGCTGAAATTTGCACTATTTCTGCACCTTCCTCTGGAATCCCGCCCCTAAACAGGGAGCGGAACACAGCTTGCATACCAGTTTTTTTAAAAAACCTACTCACCGCTCGCGCCTGCCACATCAAAAACCGATCAAATAACATAAATCTGACCGTTGCGACCTAAGTGGCAAGCTAATTGCTGATCACACCTGCCTGAGCTGTTTTGGCGCTTTTTGATGTACTTGTGAGCATGCATCCATGAACCATTCTTTATTGTTAGACACCGCTGTGCCATCGCTATTGGCCACCATGGATGCGCTGACCCTCGAACCGGATTTCCAATTATTTTTTAAAAAAGCCGCTGCAGCGGTGCGCACCCTATTGAATGCGGACGGTACCGCACTGATTTTGCTCGACGAAGAGAGCCAGACCTTTGAATACAAACTGTTTGAAGGCGAGCAACAACATTTATTAAGTGCGTTTAAAGGCTTTCGTTTCACCTCCACCACCGGTATTGCCGGGCGCGCACTGGCAACCAAACGCAGTATTTTCACCCGCGATTACGCCAATGCCCCCGAGGCGATTCCCCAACTGGTAAATGCAGGCCTGCAGTCCAATTTGGTGATTCCACTCATCTCCTCCGACAAGGTGCTGGGGGTTATCGCCTCCTCCTGGTTTAAACACACCGAAAAAACCGCCGAGTTATCACCGCAGTTGTTGGCGCTGGCTGAGCGCATTGCAAGCCAAATTGCCGTGGCGTGCCATCGCGAACAACTGGAGGCACAACTGCGCTCGCTGGTGACCATAGACCCGCTCACCAAGCTGTTAAATCGCCGTGGAATTCTCGATTGCCTGGATCACAGCCTGGAAAACCTGCAGCGCTACAACCGTGGTTTTGCCTTGTTTTTTATCGATGTCGACGGGCTGAAAGCCGCCAATGACCACTGGGGTCACGAGACCGGCGATGTATTACTGCGCGACTTGGCGCTGCGCTTGAGCGATGTGATGCGCAAAGGCGATCAACTCGGGCGCTTGGGCGGTGATGAATTTTTAATTATTGCAGAGTGCGACGACAGCCATATCGAACTGCTCGCCAAACGCTTTTTGCAGGCGCTGCGGGTGCCCTACGGCAGCGGGCGCAAACGCGGGCGCTTGAGCGGCAGTATTGGCGTAGTGCTGGCGCCGCAGGACGGTGTGGACGAAATTAACCTGATGCGCAAAGCCGATGCCGCCATGTACCTCGCCAAGAGCCAGGGTGGCGACCGCTTCCAACGCGCCTCGGTAAAAGCCGCGCTGCCACAGGAACAACTGATTTCGATTGTGGATGTAGAGGGCGCGCTGGAGCGCAATGAACTGCAGTTGTGGTACCAACCAATTTGCCATTTGCACGATCTGTCGCTGGTGGGGTTTGAAGCGCTGCTGCGCTGGTGCAAACCCGACGGTGAAGTAATCAGTGCCGGCCCGCTAATTCAGGCGTTTGAGTCCGCCCGTGGCGATTTGGAATACCGTATCGGCAACTGGGTATTGCGCGAAGCCGCACGCCAGATGCGCCTGTGGAACAGCAGCGAGTTGGCGCCGGATATTCATATCAACATCTCACCGCACCACTTTTTACACCCCTCGTTTTTGCTGGAGCTGCAAACCCTGTGCGAACAGCAACAGGGCTTTGGCGAGGCGCTAATTATTGAAATTACTGAAACCGCCATGCTGGAAGATCTGGAGCGCGCCAAGCGCATTATGCTGCGCTGCCGCGACTTGGGAGCGCGTATGGCGGTGGATGACTTTGGTACCGGCTATGCGTCGCTCACCTACATCAAGCGCCTGCCGCTGGATATCATCAAAATCGATAAATCCTTTGTCGCCGATTTACCCGGCAATAAGGTGGACTGGGATATCACCCAGGGCATAGTGTCCATCGCCCATGCGTTGGGCCTGACCGTGGTGGCCGAAGGGGCGGAAACCTTTGAGCAAATCAGCTGTTTGCGCGAACTCAACTGCGATCAAGTACAAGGCTATTTTATTCATCGCCCCATGCCGTTTAGCGATGCCAACGGCTGGCTGGAGCACAAGAGCAAACGCCTCGGCGCCGAGATAACCGCCAACCACTTGCCTGCCGCCAGAAGCCACAAAACAGCTGCACTTGGCAGCTTGGGGTGTAATCACCCGGCAGCGCTATTTCCGCAGGAATTGTTTGATCCGCGTTTTACCTTGGTCAACCAGCAACCGCGCTCGGCCTGATTAGATAATCAGGCTCCCGCGATTACCGTGAAATGGAAGGGAACTTAGTAGTGCACCGGCAGCCTTCGCAACATATCCTGCCGCGCGCTGATCAGTTCTTTGTAGGTTTGGATCATGGTGAAATCGACCTTGTTGCCATTGAGTTTCAACTCGGCTAACTGTCGCTCGTAATCGGAAATTTCGCGAATTAATTTATCGCGCATTAAATCGGTGCGATTCACATTAAAATCGGCTTTCAAGTTTTTACTCTGCCTTCTCATGCTTAACACTCCCTAAGAAAAACGCTCGTACTGAGACAATAAACGCACAGCAATGCAGACCCATTCCACACTGCTCGCCGGTAAAGGCTAGCTCTTGAAGCCTAGCGCAGATGACCGGTGCAAACGCGGCAAAACTTAGAATATTTTCTTCTCGGGAACCTAGAACCTTGGTTATAAAAAGAAGGGCATAAGCGGGCTCTTATTTAGCGTCCGTTTAAAAGTGTCGCCCAAGCAAACCTGCGATCACCCAGCGCATAAAAATGCGGGTTGAGAATATCCTCACGACTGTTGTACACCAGCGGCGGAAGCGTTGGAGTTGCCTCCACCACGGCGCCACCGGCAGCTTCTAAAACAGCTTGCGCGGCGGCGGTGTCCCACTCTGAGGTGGGAGCGAGGCGCGGATAAAAATCAGCAAGCCCTTCGGCGATCACACAAAACTTGAGCGAACTGCCAGCGTTGCTGGTTTCAATCGGCCCCGGCCATTGCTGCTTCATCACCTCCAATAATTCCATAGTCGCTTGGGTACCGTGGCGATGACTGAGCAATAGCGTAAGAGGTAAACCCTGAGCCGCGCGGTCATTTAAATCGCGCACCTGGATCGCCTGGGGTGTTTGCCCATGAGTGTACTTCCAAGCGCCGAGGGATTCGTGTTGTTGCGCGGCAAGCACACCCAAATAACTAATGTCCGTAGTCGGCACATGCACCACACCCAGCATTGAGCGCCCTCCATGTACCAGCGCGATATTGACGGTGAATTGGCCGTTGCGCGCGATAAATTCTTTGGTGCCGTCAAGCGGGTCCACCAACCAGTAACTGCCCCAGCTCTGACGCTCGGCAAAATCCGGCAGCTGCGCCTCCTCGGAAATAATCGGCACATTGAGCAGGGCAGGTAAACCTGCGGCGATAACCCGCTGCGCCGCCATATCCGCCGCAGTCAGCGGGGACTCATCGGCCTTGTGGGTGATATCGTAGCTGTCCTGCTGTGCGTAGATAGCCATGATCGCCTCACCGGCACGCCGCGCCAGCGCAACCAAATCAGCGATCAGCGCTGGGCTAATCGGATTATTGTCCATGGTTTGGCTCCTGCTGCGGGCACACCACTGGCGAATCCAGCAACAAGCGGCCGGCGAGCCACTCGCGCGCCATAAACAGCGCGGCGATGCTGCGGCCTTCGCACACATCGGGGCGCATAATCAATTCCAGCAAATCGGCAAGTGGATAAGGCACCACCTCTATCGGTTCCGGCTCATCGCCTTCCAGCCGCTCCGCGTATAAGTCCCAGGCCAGCACCACATTAATACCGTGCTCCATGTAGGCGGGGGAGAGGTTAATCTTCTTCAAAAACTGCAACTTGCGCGCGCCGTAACCCACCTCTTCTTTCAGTTCGCGATTGGCGGCCTCCAGTAACTGCTCGCCCGCGTCTATCGCCCCTTTGGGCAGTGCGAGGTGATAATCCTCAATGCCGGCCGCATATTCACGCACCAAAAGCACCGTATTTTCATCGAGCAGAGGTACAATAAGCACCGCCCCCGGGCCGCCGGAACAGAGTTTTTCGTAGGTGCGCTCTTCGCCATTGCTAAAGCGCAAGTGGATTTCATCGGCGCGAAACAACCGGCTGCGCGCCACTGTGGCGCGCTTGAAAATACTGGGTTTTGTAGGCATAGGCGTGTTACTAGGTTTGTTAAATACAGTTATTAATACAGTGTGTAAATTCGGTTAGAGACAATTCTATGATCAACTGGGACTTAATAGATACCGTCATGCTAGACATGGATGGTACCTTGTTAGATCTGCATTTCGACAATTATTTTTGGCTGGATCACCTACCCCAGCGCTATGCAGAAATCCACCAGGTGGATCTCGCCACGGCCAATACGCGCTTGAAAAATCATATCCAACAATACGAAGGCACCCTGCAATGGTACTGCCTGGAGTTTTGGTCCAAGGCGCTCGATGTGGATATTCGCAGCCTCAAAGAAGAGGTAAAACACAAAATTCAAATTCGCCCTCATGTCGGCGAATTTTTAATGCGCCTGCGCGCGTTAGGCAAAAAAGTGCTGCTGGTTACCAATGCGCATCCACAGAGTTTGTCGCTAAAATTGGAGATCACCCAAATTGACAATTGGCTGGATGTGATTGTTTCCTCGCACCAATTTAATGAGCCCAAAGAATCGCAAAAATTCTGGCAAGAGCTGCAAGCCTTTGAACATTTTGACCCGGCGCGCACCTTGTTTATCGACGACACTGTGCGCATTCTGGATTCCGCCAAAACCTTTGGCATTAAATATTTGCTCGGCATTCACCAACCGGATAGCAAAATTGAACGGCGTATGGAGCAGTACCCCGCCATCCACCACTTTGATGAAATTATGCCGGAAGCGGTTTAACCAATGAGTAAACAAAAACAGCATCATGATGACGACGATGACGATAAAATTCGCATCGACAAATGGCTCTGGGCCGCGCGTTTTTTTAAAACCCGCAGCCTTGCCAAACAGGCCATTGACGGCGGAAAAATTCACTGCGATGGCCAACGAATTAAACCGAGTAAAGAAGTCACTGAAGGTTTGGTGTTAACCATTCGTCAGGACCTGGATGAAAAAACTGTCGTAGTCAAAGCACTTTCCGCCCAACGGCGCGGTGCACCAGAAGCAGCGCTGCTGTACGACGAAACCGAAGAGAGCAAAATCCTGCGTGAAAAACGCAGCGCTGAACGCAAAGCGGGGTTGGGCAATTACATTATCAGCGATCATCGCCCCAGCAAAAAAGAGCGCCGCCATATTCATCGCTTTCAGCGCATCAATTTATTGGGTGCCGACGATTAATTACACAAGGAGAGCACTATGCAAGGTCGCACATTGGTATTTATTCTGTTGTTGGGGTTCAGTATTAACTGCATAGCGGAGGTTTACCGCTGGGTCGATAAAGATGGCAAAGTACATTTCACCGACAAACCACCGGCAGCCGATGCAGAAAATATTACCAAACAAGTTAACAAACAGAACCTGGACACCAGCCGTGAAGAACTGAACAAAGTGCAGCAGCTTCATCTTCAGGAAGCGCAAGCGCAAAGACAGCAGCGCCAACACGCACAAGAAATAAGTGCCAGTGAAGCTTATGCCCGTGGCGCGAATTGCACAGCAGCTAAAAACCGTCTGCGCCGCATTAGCGGCAATGTTATTTTTTTGGATGACCAGGGCAAGGTTGTCAAAACTACCGAGCAAGAGCGGCAAGCCATGGTTGCCGAATTAACCACCTATATCGACAATAATTGCAATTAGTCATTGCGATTGTTACCTGAAAGTCTACAAAAGGTTTTTTATGTCCAGCAACGATCTTCTCCACCGCTTTTTATTTGACGACTGCGATATTCGCGGTGAAATAGTGACCCTCGGCGATAGCTATCGCGAAGTGCTCAGCCACAATCCACAAGCACCGGCGATCCACCGTTTACTGGGTGAATTTCTCGCTGCCGTAAGTTTGTTATCCAGCACCTTGAAGTTTGAGGGGAAAATTATTTTACAAGCGCGCGGCGACGGCGCCATCTCTACCATTATGGCGGAGTGCAACCATCACAATAGCCTGCGCGGCATAGTACGCTTGAATAGCGATATTGAATTGAGCGATGAATTGGCACAGAGCGGCAATTTACAACAACTGCTCGGCAATGGTGTGTTGGTAATTACCATTGAACCGCAACGTGCGGAAAATTTTGGCGGCACGATTGAACGCCACCAAGGCATAGTGCCGATGGACGCGGATAACCTCGCCGGATGCCTGGAGCATTATTTTGAACAATCGGAGCAGCTGGCAACCCGCATGTGGTTTGCCGCCAATAACAACACAGTCACCGGCTTTTTAATTCAAGCACTGCCGCAACAATTAATTACCAACGAAGACGACAACCGCGACAAATGGGAAACCGTCATCGCTCTGGCGGACACCATTAAAGCCGACGAGCTGTTGGAACTGGAACACAGCACCGTGCTTTACCGTTTATTCAACGAGCATCCGCTGCGTTTATTTGAACCGAAAGCCTTACACTTTGCCTGCAGCTGCTCGCGCGAACGCAGTGCGAGTGCATTGCTGTCGATTGGCAAAGAAGAAGTAGAGGAATTATTGGTTGAACGTGGCAGCATCGATATCGACTGCCAATTTTGTAATCAACACTATCACTTTCCTGCCGATGAAATTCGCCAGCTGTTAGGCGGTAGTGTATTGCATTAATTTTATTGGCTTCCCCTCGCTATACCCGCGCAAGCGGGTATCTAGCCTCAAACAAAAATATCCAGCACCAATACCCCCATCAAACCCACTATCCCTACAATAGTTTCCATCAAGGTCCAGGATTTAAAGGTATCTTTTAAACTCAAATTAAAATATTCCTTGTACATCCAAAAACCGGAATCGTTAACGTGTGAACACATCAAACTACCCGCACCAATCGCCAATACCATTAAATTAGGGTCAGCGCCGGTGAGTGGAATAATGGGGGCGACTATGCCCGCTGCCGTTAACCCTGCGACTGTGGCAGAACCCAAGGCAATACGAATTATCGTCGCAATTAACCAAGCCAGCACCAATGGGTTTAGCGCAACGTTTTTGAGCGATAGCGCTAATTGTTCACTCACACCACTATCAACCATCACCTGCTTTAGCGCACCGGCACCGGCGACAATTAATAAAATCACAGCGATATCTTTAATGGCATCAGCATAAATACCCATGATGCGCCCCATACTCATACCGCGTTTAATTCCCAGCGTGTAAGTTGCAAGCGCCAGTGCAATCAGCAAGACGATCATGGAATTGCTGAGCAGCTGTACCCAAGGTGCCTGGGCGATTGCAGCGGGCAATATGTAAATCGCCAAACTCGATAAGGCAATCATCAACACCGGTAATAGCGAAGTAAAAAAACTGTTAGCAATACCGGGTAATTCATTGGCGGGTAAATCTGTTGGTTTGAATGTTGCCAGCGGCACGCTGTGAATATTTTTAAGCGTTGAAGTGAACACCGGGCCTGCAATAATCATGGTGGGAATTGCCACCATAATCCCGTAGAACAATGTAGTGCCCATATCCGCACCAAACTGCGGAATTAACGCAACCGGCGATGGATGTGGCGGTAAAAAACCGTGAGTCACAGACAGTGCAGCCAATAACGGAATACCCAAATACACCGCCGGTAATTTGGTTTGGTACATCACTGAAAATACCAGCGGCACCAGCAGTACAAATCCCACGTTATAAAATAATGGCAGGCCGACAATAAAACCGGTGAACATCAGCGCCCAGGTGATGTATTTTTTTCCACACCAGCGCATCAAACTACTACTGATTTGTTGCGCGGCGCCTGACTCGGCTACCAATTTTCCAAACATCGCCCCCACACACAAAATAACGGCGAGCGAGCCGAGAATACCGCCAATGCCGGCTTCAATAGTGGCGGGGATTTTATCCAGAGGAATGCCGAGCATAATCGCCGCAGCGATGGAAGCAACCAGAAAGGCTAAAAAGGGATTGAGCTTTACGCCGGTAATTAACACCACCAGCAATAAAATTGCGATAACAACAGCAGCTATGGCCATGGGATCTCCTTTTATTTATTAGTTATTTTTTTGGTCTTTTGCGAGTGAAACCGAGTCCGTCTTCGAAGGTATCTTTGCGACACGCCGTAAATCCATCCATGGAGGCTTGTCGTCGCCCGCAAGCGGACCAGCCAACGGATAAATCCGTTGTCGTTCAGCTGCGTACAAAGCATGCTTTGTAAACACTTGCTTCACCCATGTCTCCGGCAGTCTCAAAGACTGAATAGAACCCCACCTCTTGCAGTCTCGATACAGACTGCATAAAACATTTTACTGATTAAAACCGACGCGCGCGGAACTTACGCCCTTTCAATTTACCTTGACTCAAATGTTCAAGCGCTGCACGGGCAATGGATTTATCCACCGCCACGTAGGTAGCGTAATCAAACACATCGATCTTGCCGATTTTATCAAAAGGTAATCCGGCATCTTTGGTTAGGGCGCCGATAATATCACCGGGGCGCAGTTTGTCTTTTTTTCCGCCGTCGATATTCAAAGTCACCATACTAACTTCTGGCAGTGCTTTTTTATCCGCAGCAGGTAGTGGCTCCAGCGTAATCGACTGTTTCATATAATCTTCAAGACGATTAATTTTGTGAACTTCTTTTTGTACAACCAAATTCAATGCCAAACCCGATTCACCCGCGCGGCCAGTGCGCCCAATGCGGTGCACATGTACTTCACTGTCGCGCGCCAAGTCCACATTAATTACGGCATCCAAACCTTTAATATCAATACCGCGTGCAGCCACATCAGTCGCAATTAATACCGAGCAACTTTTATTGGAAAAACGTACCAATACTTGATCGCGTTCTTTCTGCTCCAAATCACCGTGTAATGCCAAGGCATTTACACCTTGCTTACGCAAATAGTCCAACAGCTCATCGCAACTTTGTTTTGTGTTGCAAAACGCAATAGAGCTTGAGGGTTGAAACGTAGCGAGCAAGGTTAATACTGCCGGGTAAACCTCATCGTCTCCGCGCAGCTCATAAAAATGCTGTTCGATTTGTGTTTCACTGTGAATAGATTCCACTGCGATCATTTGCGGGTCACGCTGGCAGCGCGCACTGATTTTTTTAATATCGTCAGGGTAAGTGGCAGAAAATAATAAGGTTTGACGCTCGGTATTGCAGGCAGCCAGTACCGCATCAATATCGTCAGAAAAACCCATTTCTAACATACGATCCGCCTCATCCAACACTAGCTGGTTAACGTTATCGAGTTTTAATGTGCCTTTAGCGATATGATCAACAATCCGCCCCGGTGTACCTACAACAATATGCGCACCACGCTCCAGTGAACCAATTTGCGGGCCAATGGAAACGCCACCGCACAGCGTGAGTACTTTTACATTGTGTGTTAAGCGCGCCAGGCGACGAATTTCTTTGGCGACCTGATCGGCTAATTCGCGGGTGGGACACAACACCAAAGCTTGCACACCAAAAAAACGCACGTTTAATTTTTCCAACAGCGCGATACCAAATGCGGCAGTTTTACCGCTGCCAGTTTTGGCTTTGGCGATAACATCGCGCCCCGCCAGTACCAGCGGCAAGCTTTGCGCTTGGATTGGTGTCATTTCGCTGTACCCCAGGGATTCAAGGTTGGCCAGCATGTCCGCACTCAGCGGTAAAGTGGAAAAAGCAGTAGGATTCACAGATGACTCGTTGATTGTGCAATAAATGGATTAGTGCAGCAGAATACCAGTAAAATCGCAGCAAGTCGCCCTTGGGGCAATTACGGATACTCGCGAATAACGCCAATCAATCACTCGCTAGCGCAGGGTTTTTATGAAGATTTCTTTGTTTGAGCGCCACTTACCCCGTGTGCAATTACTTCTATTAATTCTGCTGCTGGCACCATTTGTTCAGGCCGATGAAGACAGCGATAAACCACAGCAAAAAAACTGGGAACTGGGTTTGGGATTGGGCGCTGTTGCCGGACCCGACTATCGCGGCTCTGACGAATATCGCAGTTTTATCAGCCCTATTCCCTATTTTATTTATCGCGGCAAATATATTCGCTCGGATCGCGAGGGGGTGCGCGGTAATTTTTTTCGTACCGATCAATACGAATTCACACTCAGTGCTAGCGCATCGATTACACCAGAAACGGATAAAAGCACATTGCGTGAAGGCATGCCGGAGCTGGGATCAACCTTTGAATTAGGGCCATCCTTTAATATTAATTTAAGTGGTGAAGATTTTAGTCGCGGCTGGCACCTGCAACTACCTTGGCGTGCAGTGTTTGCGCTTGGTGCGGAAGAGTCGGGTTACATAGGGTCGATTATTCAACCGCAGTTGGTGTATCGCACCCGATTCTCAGAGTGGACATTTAGTTATCGCGCCGGCATTACTTACGCCAGCAACGATTATCATAATTACTATTACAGCGTTGCACCGGAATATGTAACTGCAGAGCGCCCTGAATTTCGTGCAAAGGCCGGTTATAGCGGCTGGAACAATAATTTCTCCCTCAGCCGCAGTTTTTCACACCAGGGTTTTCAAACCCGTTTCGCTTTTTTTATTCGCTACGACAACATTGAGCATACGGATATTACTGACAGTCCACTGGTGGTAGATGATCACAGCATGCGCGGTGGTATTGCGCTGATTTGGGTGATTAAATAATTCCCCAAGTCGCTATTTTTATAAACGGCGCAACAAGCCAAGTGTTTTTATTAACGGCATGGCTTCAAATAAACCGGATTGCTGTGCGAGCTGCCAAATTTCAAACGGTGGACGACCACCATCGGCGGGATCGGGAAATACATCGTGAATCGCCAACAAACCACCACGCACCACATGCGGCGCCCAGCAGCGATAATCTGTCAACGCAGCTGCCATGCTGTGGCCACCATCAATAAAAACCATGCCCAAAGGGGTAGCCCAATGTCGCGCTGCTAATGCAGAGGGCGCAACAATTGGCACCACCACATCTTCCAATTGTGCGCGTGCTAGCGTGTGGCGAAACTCGCGAAAGCTATCCATTTTTTCGAACTGCACATCGTACAACTGCGGATCGTGATATTCCTCGCCTAACTGGTGCTCCTCCGAACCGCGATGATGATCAATCGCATAAAGAACAGCGCCAGAATTTTTACACGCCTGACCTAAATACACAGTGGATTTACCGCAGTAACTGCCGATCTCCAAACATGGACCCAAACGAGCGGTTTCAAGCGCGGCCGCATAAAGCGCGGCACCTTCGTCCGCATCCAAAAATCCTTTTACTGTTTCAATAGCGATTGGCAGCATAATGTTTCTCACTCATAATCAAAGTACGCATTCTAACAGACACTAATACTCAATAAACTCACGACGACAACCCTAGAAAATAAACCTATGCGCCGCAGTAATACACCTTACCTGATCAAATCCATTTACAAGCGCATCAACCATTGGTACGTCCGTCGTTTTATCGCCCCGCAATTTGATAGCCTGGGCACCATTCCTGAAATTGCCCACCCACGCAGCCTGGTGATTTTCGGGCGCAATATTCACCTTGGAAAATACGCGCAAATTATTTGCGCCAGCGATAATTGTATTCGTTTCACTACCTGGCCCAGCAAACAAGCGGATGCGGAAATTCGTATTGGCAATTACTGTTTAATTTCACCCGGTGTGCGCATTTCTGCAGCGCAATCTATCCAAATTGGCGACAACTGTATGTTGGCCGCCAATGTCACTATTAGCGATAGCGACTGGCACGGGATTTACAATCGCATTCGCCCATTTCGCTGTACCAAACCGGTGGTGATTGAAAATAATGTGTGGCTAGGTGAACGTGTTACCGTCACCAAAGGCGTCCGCATCGGTGAAAATTCCGTCGTGGGCACAGGTTCGGTAGTGACAAAAGACATTCCCGCCAACTCTGTTGCCGCTGGCAATCCCGCACGCATCATTAAAACTATTAATCCCAACCGCCGCATGCTAAAACGCGAATTGTTATTTAAAGACGCCGAACATTATTTTTATAATCAGGATCAGCTGGATAAGTTTATGCTGGGCAATAATGGCTGGTGGAATTGGCTGCGCTCACTGGTAAAACCGAATCACTACGATTAATCGCGTGGGACAATTGCCACTACAGGGGGCGACATGAATAAACTTATCACTCCTTCAAATACTGCCAGCCCGCCCGCAAACATATTGACCCACCTGGGTTTTCGCAGCTTTGCGCCACATGCCTATTTACACAACTGGATTCAATGTTATTGGACTGTACAACAACCGCAACTACCCGCGCAGGGGTTTAGCGAAAAACTTTACCCGGACGGTGGCACCAATATTAATTTTCGTTTTATTGCAAACCAAATTCCGCAAGTCAGTTTTAATGCAATACAAACCCTGCATACCATGCATTTTAGCGGGAGCGTGGATCTGCTCGGCATTCGCTTTCATCCGGGTGGCGCGTTTCAATTGTTTGGTTTGGATATGCCGGGTTTGATTGGCAATCACCTTGCGGCAGAGGAACTGGATACAGATTTAAATAATGCAGGCTTACGCGAATTGCGCGAGCGTTTGGCGGAAAGTGAGAGTACTAGCCGGAGGATAGGGTTGATAGATGATTGGCTGCTACAACAAGCGGCACAGCAACTCGCAAAACAAGGGCCAATACAAACCCTTCTGCCTCAGTTATCACACTCAACTGATTCAATCGAAACCCTGAGTGCCCAAGTCAATATGGGAAGGCGTCAATTAGAACGACGCTTTCAACAAGAAGTTGGTCTGACATTGGTTCACTTGAAACAATTACAACGCATCCGCCGCGCACGGCAATTAATCAGCCTCAACCCGAACTTACCCTTGGTGGATATAGCTCAGGAAGCAGGGTTTTACGATCAAGCTCACTTTATTCGCCAATTTCAAAAAGTGCATTTACTCACACCGGGCGAGTACCGCGAGAAAAAGCGCGATAAAGAACGCCGCTGATAACCAGGGGAAAAAGCTGATTAAACATTTCACCAAGCATGTCGCAAAAATACAATTCCTTCTTGCTTACAGAGTTCATCATAGCTTCAACAACCCACCCCAAGGAGCTTATGATGAAAGAACGTATCGCCTACCAACAAGTTTACAAACTACAACCCGCGCTGGCTCAATCACTGATTGGTTTAGGTGACGCGGCAGCAAGCAAGCTGGAACATTCACTAATCCATCTGGTAAAAATACGTGCATCACAATTAAACAACTGCGCTTTTTGCCAACATATGCACGCCAACGAAGCGCGCAAGGATGGCGAAAAACAAAGTCGATTGGATGTGTTGCCGGCATGGAAAGAAGTGCCCTTCTTTTCGGCGCGCGAACGCGCAGCACTCAGCTGGGCAGAAACGCTCACTCTTTTGGCGCAAAAGGATATTCACGATGAGGACTTTGCCTTGGTGCGCGAGCAATTTTCAGAAGAGGAAATCGTAAACCTGACGGCCGTCATAGTGGCGATTAACGCCTGGAATCGTATAGCAGTAGGTTTTCATTTTTTACCAAAAATTTAACTGAATTTTTATAAAAAAGGCCGCAAAAAAGCGGCCTTGATCAATTCACACAAAATACTTAATGGAAACGACAATCCTTCAAGACCAATTTACTCGGACTACCTTGCCAGTAGTGATCGACTGTACCTGTTAATTTAGCAAACTCACCTTCCTGCAATTTTGCTGCCCGAGCGCGAGCTTCGGGCGCCATACGGCAGACAATCGGCGGCCAGAACATGGATTCTTTGGTATCGAGGGTTTCAAAAATACTATTGCGATCTATAGTCACTTTGTACCACAACTCGATAGTGCCATCATTTTCCAAAGGTGTTCCCACGGTACCATCCAACAGATAACGTTTGCCTTTGTAGTGCGCCGTAATCATTTCTGTTGTTTTACGTTTTGACATTCGATAAATATCTTTAGCTAACCAGCGTGGTTGGATTTCTACCAGCGGCTCGGGAACAATCGCCGCACGTGCCGCTGCAGCAATTTTTTCACCCTCGGCACCAGTCTTGATTCGTGCAATCATGCCGCACATACCACTGCGGATATCTTCCGGTTTCGCCGCTGTGCGCCGATTCAGTCTAGTCCGAATGCTAACATCGGCGGCAGCGCCCTTATTGACCGAAGTAAGGTAAATTAGAAACGGGTGACGCCCATTTTTCTGCTCAATGGTCAGCGTTCCTTGCGTGGCTGTTGACTCTTCTCCCAACACTTTAAATCCGTCAGCAAGTGCAATCGCACGTAACTGTCCCAGTGCACTCGCCGAATTAAGACCAGAAATTGTGGTGGACGTAGAAAACTCGGCACCGTTACGTGGATCACCTTCGGCAAGAAAATTATTTTCGCAGGTGTTTGCGCTTGTCATTTTTGCAGCGCACAAAAGAATTAATAGCGTAACTATAGGGGTAATTTTCATTGGGATTTCCTTAATCAATTAAGCCTCAGGTAGCGCACGGATGCACTCTTCACCTTAATCAGGATCTGGGCGACTATCTGTTAAAAAATGTAACCTGGATGGGCACTTTTACGCTGAGAATTTTATTTAATCTATCAATCAAATGTAGCTGTATAAAGACGATCAACAATAGCTACCGGGCGTCAGTGCAACCCGCAGCAAAGCCGCCACCGAAATGCCATCGGTAATTTCACCACGCAACACCATATCTACCGCGTCGCGCAGCGGTAATTTTCTTACTTCAATATCCTCTGTTGCCTCCAGCTGTTGCTGACCCGCAAATAAATCCCGCGCAACAAATACTACACAGAATTCATCGGTGACAGAGTTGGATAAATGCATAGTCATTAATTGCTGCCAATCGTGCGCTTGCATACCCACTTCTTCTTCCAATTCACGCTTGGCGGCATTGAGTGGGCTTTCACCCTGCGGGCAACCGCCCTCGGGGATTTCCCACGTATATTGATTGAGGCTATAGCGACTTTGTTTTACCAACCAGGTATTGCCCTCATCATCGATAGGTATCACGCCGATAGCGATATTCTTAAAATGCACCACACCGTAAATACCATCGGTTCCTTTAGGCGTTATCACCTCATTGTGCGACACACTGATCCAGGGATTTTCATACACCAGGGCGGTGCTTTTGGTTTTCCATCCACCGACTTTTTCATTCAGATATTTTTCGCTCATGTGACAACACCCATTCATGAAATCGACAAATAATTAGTGTAAGCGATGCGCATCCAACTCGACCTGCGTAATGCGCGCGCCAAGCATAATTACTCGCCCAAAATAACGATCAGCACCACTGACCGTAAACTCAAAATAAAATGCGCGCCAGAGCGACAACTTGCCTTGGTCATTGCGCTTAAACCACAAGCGTCGCAGATAGACAGTTTCATCGAGCAATTGCACCTGCATTTCTTCACAGCGTTTTTGTGCAGCGGCATAGGCGCGATCTTTTACCAGCAACGCACCGCGCCAGTAATAAATCACAAGAACAATCAGGGTGAGCCAGAGAATGGATTGCAAATCAAACATGAAAAAAGCCAGCGAACGCAACAGGAGCCCCGTTTGCGTGTGGAAAAGGAAGGAGGTTTGGCGCAAAAATGTTGCACCAAAAACAGCAAAGGGTGATTGATTACTCAATCACCCTTTTTGAAAACTCACCCATCTTAGAGAGGAGTTACGTTTTCTGCTTGCGGACCTTTTTGACCTTGGGTCACTTCGAAAGTCACTTTCTGACCTTCTTTCAAGGTTTTACGGCCGTTGCCGTTAATTGCACGGAAGTGTACAAATACATCTGCACCACCTTCACGCTCAATAAAACCATAACCCTTGTCATCGTTGAACCACTTAACAACACCAGAGACTAGATCTGACATAGTTTCCTCATCTTGCATCTAAAACGTCAGCGTAGCTGACCGAACAAAAAAACCGACTTTACTAAAAGCCAGAGTGAAATAGCTTGAAATAAAGCTATTGCTCAGGTCGTGGTACGTCCAAGTGTCTTGAGCAAGCGGTTGTCTTACAAAAGCCTAGTCTTGGTGCGGATCTCAATCTGTAGCAATTCAAAATTAAAGCACTTGGACATAGAGAGTCAAGCGCTTATCGGCGAAATTAGCGATTATCGACACTTTTTGTAATGGTGTGTAACAGGCACACAATTAATCGGGCATTTTGCGATTTGTATCGTCATTTTTGCCATTATTTTGTGCAGATTTAGCGGCAGCTTTACCCAGGGTTTCGTGCAAAAACAGTGCAATAGGGATCAAACTAAAACCCAAAATCATTACCTGCCGTTTGATTGCCTGAAATTCATAACCTTGTTTGGACAATTGATAACACGCCAGCGCCCACGCGGCGGCAGCAAAGTAACCCCAGCGCTGGTGCTTATACACGCCCCACACAATCACCGCCGTCACTGCCGCTAAAAACAGCCCGTAAAGATTACCGAAGGAAATAAAACCCGCCACTGCTGCAATTAATATCAACAACAGAACGACATTTAATACGTTTGCAACAATCAGCATTTTTGACATAAAGGTATCCGCAATAGTGTTACTTTTTTACACTTATCAATCCGAGCTGGGCTTATCCTTACCGCGCCAGGTTTGATATTTTTTGTGTACGCCACGGGTAAAGGATTGGGAATAATCCTCCAGTAAGTCCACGCCTACCAACACCGCAATCACCACTAAGGATAATTTGATCGCCACCAGGTTGTAGCCGATGGCAATCACCACACCGATTGAGGCCAACGCCCAAATAGTTGCCGCCGAGGTTACACCAAGCACAAATCCGTCCCGCGCCAACATCACGCCCGCACCTAAAAAGCCAATACCGGTAATCACTTGGCCAATAATACGCGATGGATCGGTGACAACTTTTTCCGGCCCCGAAAAATGGGAGGATGCAAAAAGTGACGCGGCGATAAATAAATAAGTACCGAGAGTAATTAATGAGGAGGTGCGAATGCCCACGGGTTTACCGCGCAACTGGCGCTCTATTCCAATAATGGTGCCACACAAAATAGCAGTGCCAATGGACGTCCATTCAAACGGCGCCACGGTAAAAATCTCATTCCAATTTACAGCCATAACAACGAATTCCCATCAATACCAATGACAGCCAGCTTAGGACACACCCAAGGCAGCATTGATAATCATTTTTTTGATTGCCGGTACTGAGTTTAACTGACGCATACCAGTATTGCGCAGCCAATTCACCGCCAATGCGCGGCTGCCGAACAAACGTTTGAAGGCTTCCATGGCCGACATCATGCCGAGATTGCTGGCCAGACGTTGGCGTTGGTAACGACGCAGAATGGAATAATCGGCGAGCGGAATATTGCGCTGCAATGCACGCTCTATTTCCTGCGCAAGCGCGATCACATCCAACAAACCCAGGTTAACGCCCTGCCCTGCGAGCGGATGGATATTATGGGCAGCATCGCCCACCAAGGCGATGCCCGGTTGAATATAGCTAGTCGCATGGCGCTGACGCAGAGGCACGGCGTAGCGTTTATCGCACGCAATTACCGGTCCGAGGCGCGCTTCAAATGCGCTGGTCAGGCGCGCGCAAAACGTGACGTCATCCAACGCCATTAATTCCTGTGCAACCGCGTCTTCCGCCGACCACACAATCGAACACTGGTGATCATCGCCATTATTCTGCAAAGGTAAAAATGCAAGCGGGCCAGTGTGCATAAACCGTTGCCACGCGGTGAATTGATGCGACCGCTCAGTGCGCACAGTGGTAATAATGGCCTGCTGGCCGTAATCCCATTCGCGCGTGGAAAACCCCACCAAGTCGCGCACATTTGATTTGGCACCGTCGGCAGCAATTAATAGGGGCGCGGTGATTTCGCTACCATTATCTAACTGCACCCGTACTCGCGGAAATTCAGGCTGCGCCGGAATAACATCCATCACCGTTACGGGTTGAATCAACTGGATATTCGACAACTGTGCCATGCGTTCACGCAGTTGATTAACAATTACTGAATTTTCTACGATATGCCCAAGATGATTTTTTTGCACTTCGGCGCAATCAAATTCGATTGCTGCCGTGCCTTCACCATCCCACACTTTCATTTCGCGGTAAGCACACACTCGCTGCACGACAATGTCATGCCAACAACCAATATCGGTTAATAATTGTTGCGATGCGTGTGTGAGCGCAACCACCCGCGGATCAAAATTTTCACCGGAAAAATGTTGCACTTCACTACTCGCCTCAATCACAGCGATACGCAAATTCTGCGCGGCATTCGTTTGGGCAATCGCACAGGCGAGTGATGCGCCCACCAAACCAGCACCGACGATAATTACATCGTAATCGATGCTATTGATTGACTTATCGGCATTCCCGCGCACGCGGGAATCCAGTTTTTTTGTATCGCTCGATTCTGCAGGGCTGGCATCATCCAACTTCCAGCGAAATTGACGGCCTGCAGTACCCATAGTCTGCGCGATAAATTGGTTTTTAATGAGTGGAATAGATTCAAGACTTAACAAGCCGAGGTGTCGCATGGCAATTAATGGCAGCTGATCACTGGAAAACAAGCGCACCAATTTATCGCTAAATTCTATGGTAATTTGCTGATCCAGCAATTGTTTATCCAAATAAATTTGCAGAACTGCCAAATCGCCCACGGCTTGATTATTTGCAATCGCCTCGCGCAGGGTTTCCACTAAACAAACACAATCGCGCAGCGCCAAATTGAAACCCTGTCCTGCGACTGGATGTAAAAAATGCGCAGCATTACCAAGCAATACCAGATGTGAGCGAATTTGTTCTTCGGCTAAAACCAGCTGCAGTGGATAAGCAAAACGTTTGGCGACCCGTGTAAAACGGCCCACGCGAAAACCAAAACGCTCCTGCAAGCGCACCAAAAACTCAGCATCGTTTAAATTAAGAATTTCATCGGCCTGCGCTGCTGGTAAAGTCCACACTAATGCAGATTGCTGCGCATTATTTGATTCACCCAGAGGTAATAATGCAACCGGGCCATCGGCAGTAAAACGCTCGTAGGCCACGCCACAATGCGGCTCGGAGAATTCGACATTGGTGATAATGGCGGTTTGTCCATACGCCCGTGTTTGCGTGCCTATGCCAAGCGCGGCACGCAGTGGTGAATCACCGCCATCAGCAATAACTGCCAGTGAGGTTTTAATTAAAAATTCTTGTGCGTCAGTTTTAACACTCAGCAGCGCACAATCCTGTTGCGGTGTTAGTGATGTCACTGCAGATGAAGCAAAACACTGAATATTATTTTGCACCTGCAAATGCCCGAGCAACACATTACCCAGCCACGCATTTTCAATCACATAACCGACGGCATCGAGATTATTTTCTTTTGCATCAATCACACCACCAAGAAAATGCCCGCGATCCGACACATGCACCTGCGCAATCGGCGTGATGTGTTGCTGCAATAAATCCCACAAGCCCAGCTCGCGTAAAATATTCGCAGTGCCGTAGGACAAGGCGGTAGAGCGCGCATCAAAACTGGGTTGAAAATGCATTTCATCTGCCCGCGCAAATGGCTGGGCTTCGATCAGAGCAATACGCAATTGCGGCTGGCTAGCAGCAAGTAAACTGGCGAGACTGGTGCCCACCATGCCGCCGCCGATAATGGCGATATCAAATTCGAGGGTATGGGTCATGAGGTTGACCTGCGTTGAGCGCACCCAGGCAACGCTTGGGTGCGAGAATGTTTTTACACGGCCATTAACGCTTCAATTTCTACAACGGTTTTGGGCACATCTTTAGTGAGTACTTCATTGCCATCTTTGGTGATCACCACATCGTCTTCAATGCGGATGCCGATGCCGCGCCATTTTTTAGCGACGCGTTCGTTATCGGGGGCGACGTAAATACCTGGCTCTACGGTGAGTACCATGCCCGGCTCGAGCACACGCCATTCACCACCAACTTTGTAATCGCCCACGTCGTGCACATCCATACCCAACCAGTGACCGGCGCGGTGCATATAGAATTCTTTGTAAGCTTCGCTTTTAATTAATTCGTTCACATCGCCTTCCAGCAAACCAATTTTCACCAAACCTTCGGTAATTACCCGCACTGTAGCCTCGTGTGGATCATTCCAGTGGTTACCCGGTTTACACATGGCGATGGCGTCAAGCTGGGCTTGCAGGCAAATTTCATACAAGGCTTTTTGTTCGGGAGAAAATTTTCCATTGACTGGAAAGGTACGGGTGATATCAGCGGCGTAATAATCCAATTCACAGCCAGCGTCGATCAATACCAAATCGCCATTTTTAAGCGGTGCGGAATTTTCAATGTAATGCAAAATACAGCCGTTTTTTCCACCGCCCACGATAGTGTTGTACGCCGGAAAACGCGCGCCGCTCATTTGGAATTCGTGCAGAATTTCAGCTTCCAATTGATATTCCATCACCCCGGCCTTACTCGCTTTCATTGCACGCACATGGGCGCGCGCGGAAATTTCACCGGCTTCTTTCATCACACGCAATTCAGCGGCACTTTTGAATAAACGCAATTCATTGAGGAAGTGACTTAAATCCAAAAACTCACCGGGCGGTGTCGCGCCGGAGCGAACTTTCGCACGAATGGTATTTACCCAATCCATCACATGTTTATCAAATTCGCTGTCTTTACCCATGGCGTAATACACGCGCTGTTTACCTTCCAGTAAACCCGGCAAAATATCGTCTATATCATCGATGGGGAATGCATCGTCGGCATCGAATTCGCTGCACGCACCTTCGGGGCCAGCGCGATAACCGTCCCAAATTTCGCGTTCGCGATTGCGCTCGCGGACAAACAATACAAACTCACCGTGTTCGCGCCCGGGAATTAATACCAGCACTGCGCTCGGCTCTTCAAAACCGGACAGATATAAAAAATCGCTGTCCTGCCGGTAGTGATGCTCAGTATCGCGGCTGCGCGTGCGCTCAGGCGCGGCGGGCACTATGGCGATGGAATTGGGTTCCATCATCGCCATCAGTTGTTTGCGGCGGCGGGCGAATTCGGTTTTACTAATTCTCATGGACGTTCTCGCAAAAAATGAAAGTTCTCGCAAAAAGCAATTCTTGTACAAAACAATTTTGGTAAAAAAGCGGTTCGCCTAAAAAAACGTTCCTGTAAAAATCCGCGCTTATAAAAAGCTTAGTGCAATGTATCTGAAGCAGGCGCGCTGACAGTAGGCGCGGCTAATTCCTTGGCGGCAAATTCCAGATACAAACTACTGACTACCACGCGCACATATTCGGTCACTTCCATATAGTCGGCTTCTGCGCTCGGTTCGTCCTCTTCATCATCCACCTGGATTTGCACTATGTTGGCGATGTCTTGCAACATTTCGGCGGATTCTTCGTCAATCGTGCGCTTACCCTGATGGTCCACACTGCCAAAACCGGTAAGGAAACCGTGACACCATTCACCCAAGGCACGGACGCGCTCACCCAGCAGTGAATCATCTTCCGGCAACATCAACTTGAGGCTGAACTCACCCTGCAATTCGCTGCAGGTGTTGTGATACAACTTACTCAAGGCAATACGTACGGATTCGTCGGGCGCAGCAACAAAATCCAAAAACTCTACGGCATCCAACAGCCAGTTAATTTCGCTCAACTGGGCCCCGCCAGCCAATTTTCCACACAGCAGACCGTGCAATTCAGAAGGGCTATTGAGGGTTCCAAGGGGTGCCAGCAGGTTGGCGAGATCGTCAAAATTCAGGGGGCTAAGCAGTTGTTCGGGGGATGTGTGTTCGGTCATATCGGCCTCTCGTAGACAGTAAATGAATGCTATCACGATTGCCCATGACGCCTGCGCAAACTTTTTATAGAGCAAATCCTGCTATTGATTCAGCTCAAGTAAAACTTATTGGTTAATCATTTAATAACAACCAACTTCTCGAATTTACATTAACTTGCGCACCATGATTGACCCCATGCCGGACGCACAATATAGTGGGCGACCTGCGCTATTTATTGGTTAATTATTATCATGTCTGACGATCTTTTACTCGCCCTTGAAACCAAGCTGGACAAGCTGATTCTGCAATGCAATCGCCTGCAGCAAGAAAACGCCGAGCTTAAAGCGCGCGAAAGTGAATGGCAGCGCGAGCGCGTGCGCCTGATCGAGAAGAATGAACTGGCCCGCAGCCGTGTGGAAGCCATGATCACCCATTTACGTAATCTGGACGCCGAATAAGCGGGGCCACCAATGAGCAACGAAACTGTTTTTGTAAAAATCCTCGATAAAGAATATCAAGTCGCCTGCCCGCGCGAAGAGCGCCAGGCGCTGGTAGAGTCCGCCCAATTGCTGGATGAGCGCATGAAAGCGATTCGCGGCACTGGTGCAGTGATTGGCCTTGAGCGTATTGCGGTGATGGCGGCACTCAACCTGAGCCACGAATTATTGCAGGCCAAAAATGCCAGCCATGCCGGTGGCAGTGCCGCCAGCCAAAGCGATTTGCTGCGGTTGAATGACAAATTGGATCGCGCCTTGAACCACAACGCCGGTTAAAAAACCAGTTTGTATTAAATCTGATCCAATGCTTATTTCCCTCACATTTACCAGCGGCGTTTAAGACGAATATTTCCTAACCGCCGCCACAACCCAAGCATAAATTCATTTGCGGAAGGCCAGTAACCTTGGGTTATACTGGCGCCACGCCCTGGAATGTTTGCAAACCGACAAGTCCTTGAGCCGATTTCCACAAAACTGGTGGTGTCTCGTTGTGTTTGGTGTGCATGTCCGCCTGACGGAAAGCCTTAAAAACCACAGGTACTACCTCCTTGAACCTATGGGTTCAAGGCCAGCTTGGTAGCGGCATTTCGGGGTCTCTTATTTCTTCCCTGCGGTAGTTGAACTGACCGCTTATTATCTAAGGCTGCTTATGGCCGATGCGTTAACTCCCACCGCTGCTGATCAACGCGACTACAAACAACAATTGCGCCATGAACTGCGCGCTCGCCGCCGTGCCTTGACGCCCGCACAACAGCAACATGCGGCCTTATTATTACTGCGCCACCTGATGAAACTGCCGCAATTTATGCGCGCGCAGCATATTGCACTCTATATCGCCAACGATGGCGAAATTGACCCTGCGTTAATTGCGCAACAGCTGTGGAAGATGGAAAAACATACCTACCTGCCCGTATTGCGCCCCGGTAAAAGTAAGGATTTGTGGTTCGTGGAATTTTCGGCAAACACAGCTCTAAGTCCGAACCGCTATGGCATCGCCGAGCCGGATCATCGCCGCGAACATCGCCTGCCAGCCAATTTATTGGATGTGGTGCTGATGCCGCTGGTTGGTTTTGATTCCAGCGGGGCACGTTTGGGCATGGGCGGCGGTTTTTACGACACCACCTTTGCGTTCAAACATAAAAAGCCCGCCGGCAGACCCTATTTGATTGGCCTTGCGCACAGCTGCCAACAGGTTGATGCACTGCCCAAGGATAGCTGGGATATTCCCCTGTTTGCGATAGCGACGGAAACGGGGATGTTAGCGGTCAAACCCTAAGTCTTCCAATCTACGGAGACACCATTTTCACTTCCCCAGAAAGCACTACTCCCGCCGAAGCGGGAGTAGTGGGTACAAATCCTTCTCGCCCTTAAGGGCTTGAGCAATTACTCAGACACAGATTCAACAGCCGCTTCAGCAAAAGAAACTAAAGCACCTAAATCCAACAGGGTAATGCACACTCCTACGCAAAAAATCACGGTTACGGCGGAGAGAACATCAACTTTCATGGTGGTAGCCTTGCGCGTTATTGTCTTCAATGGAACACGGAATTAAAACAGCAGTTTTTATGCCAACCACATTACAGCTAAAAAGCTATGGCGCGATCAAATAATAGGCAATTTTTTAGAATAATCAAACTGTCCGAACCTTCAAAAACGCCATAACGCGCACACATTTGAATATTTACTGCAAAAAATACTGGAAAATCGCCCATCAAGCTTGAACACGCGCACAAAAAGCTGGAATGAGCGACTTTGTTGCGCGTCCCTGCACTCATTGTAAATGGTCAATAAATGTCAGTTATTGCCTTTATGGGCTGACCCTAACCACACGGCTGGCAGTATCGCCCAAACAGCTGCGCACCAATACAGGCCCGTTTGTGACTGCCAATGCACCAGTGAATACAACCCAGCTCTTGCCTTGATCCAGACTGACTTCAAGCGCCAAACCGGGCAGCGAGCTGTTTGCCAGCAGCTGGCCGTTTTCGATTACAGCACCTGGTGGTGGCAAGTAGAAGTCGGCACCGGTCGCCGCCAATTTAGGCAGCTCTTTGCGACTGAGCTGGAGGGCGAAATCAGCCCAATCCTGTTGGCGAGCGCGGGCATCCGGTTTATCCCCCTCCCAACTGGCTTTATGCCAGGCGCGTTCAGCCAAGCTCATCACCCGCGGGTAGATCATCTGCTCAAATTGTGCGCCGGTGCGCACTGTTTCACTCCATAGCTGGCCTTGAATACCGCGCAGATTTTCCGGCTTTTCCAACCCTGGCAGGGCGCGACCAACGAGCGCCTCCAGGTTTTCGATAGGTTCGCCCATGCGGGTTTTGTCGGCGTTGGCGTAAAGGTTGTCGGGCATAAAACCAAACACTTTTTCGGTGCTGCTGTAACGGGTCGCCCAGTAGTAACCTCGCTCTTCGGGGTTGGCTTCGTAGGGGTGATCAAAATACAGGTGGGTGCCGGGTGACAAAATCACTTCGTAACCCGCATTTGCCAAGCGATAGGCGCGATCAGCCACACCCCACTCCCAAATATTGTCCCAGGCATTTGCCATCACGGTTTTATTAGCAAACTGGCTGCGATTGAAGGTATTGGTGGCGTCGTACATCAAACCATCTTCCCAGCCCGCCAGCGCCAGACCGCGAGTATTGGTAATCGCTGCCAGCTTGCTGACAAAATAAGGCTTGAGGTCAGCAACCCCGGCCACACCCTGCTCGCCCTTGGCAAACAACGCGGCGCAAGCCGGTGATGCCGCCCAGGAACCGGCGCCCACTTCATCCCCACCCATATGGAAAGTCACCAGTTTAGTTCCAGCTTTGCGGTACATTTGCTGCAGTTCGTAAATCACCTTATCAACAAACGTATAAGTGGAGGGCAAACACACGTTGATGGAGTTGTCGGTGTAGTTTTGCACCGTCATGTATTGGGATTTATCCAGTGGATCGGATAACAAATACTGTTCGGCGGCAATTTTGTCACCCGCTTTCAGCAGTTTGTTATAGCGCGCTTCCATCGCTTTCACCGCCGCGCGGGCGTGACCAGGCATATCAATTTCGGGGATCACTTCAATGTGACGCGCGCTGGCAAACTTGAGGATTTCGATAAAATCCTCGGTGGTGTAGTAACCGTTACCCGAACCGCTGGTGTGCGGGCCTGTGCCCAATTGGGTGAGTAAACAGGACTGCTCGGTGAGATCGAAACAACGCTTACCGCCGATATCCGTCAACTCCGGCAGACCGGGGATTTGCAAACGCCAACCCTCATCCTCCGTTAAATGCAGGTGCAACTTGTTCAGTTTGTAGCGCGCCATCTGCTCGATTAAACGCAGCGTGACCTCCTTACCGTGAAAATTGCGCGCCATGTCGTAGTGCATACCGCGCCAGTTAAACCGTGGCGCGTCGCTCGCACTGAGCTGCGGCAGCGCATAACTGCTGGCCGTTTGCGCGGGCAGTAAACTCAACACACTTTGAATGCCATAAAAGGCACCGGCATTGTCACCGCCGACGATGGTGATTTTGTCGGCCGCGATAGTCAGGCTGTAGCCCTCGGGTTTGGCCGTTGTTGCATCAACGCGCAATTCGATTAACTTGCCGCTGAGTTTGATGTGATCGGCGCTGGCATTCAGCGTCACCCCATAGGCTTTGAGTTGGTCGGCCAAATACTTGGCCTCGCCCGCCAATCGCCCGGCAAAACTGATTTGCCAACTGCCATCGAGTGTTGCAGTGCTGCTGCGGTACTTAATTTGCGCGGGTGTAGGAATAATTTTCGCACCCGCATCCAGCGTGGCAATGCGGTTAACCGCCACATTGTCCTGATAGCGGCTCGCCGCTGTCGCAATCGCATACTGATCATTAGCACTGCGCAACTGCTGCTCGCGAGTCGCAAAAGGGGCAACAAATTCACTCAGGTTTTCGGTATCGGTATTGGCAAATACTTCCGCCTTCAAGCCAGGCTGGGCGATAAACGCACGCGGCATAAAATCGCTGTAGCTCACCAAATGCGCGCTGGCGGTATAGGGAATGGCAATAGATGCTCCCGTCGCCAAACCTTTAAACGCCGCCGTGGGTGCGATTTCATGCAAATCGCCCTGCACGTGACGCAGACTCAAACCCTCTACTTGAGTGCTATCGAGTTTACGCACCGAATGGATATAAATACGCCAATCACCAGCACCGGCAGGCAGCGCCACCGACGAGTCATTGGTGAGAGTCACCCGCGCTTCCGGTTTGGCGCCCAAATTGGATACTGCCGCAAACTCCAATTTCGCATTGCTGGCAAAGCCAGTTAGCTGTTGCTGACTCAAATTCGCTGCTTGCGCCAGGGGCACAAACCCTGCTGCCATCACCAGGGCCACAAGGCCCGACCGCCACACTTGACCGGATACACTCATTATTGGAACTCCCACCTGCTGGAAATGAAATTGGGCCTTTAGGATTGTTGGCGTTTACTGTTTATTGGCGGCCACTGATTATTTGCAATCAGCAATTATTTTAACTTGCCACCTGACAACGTTGTCCAGCTTACACCAAAATCCGCCACGCGCCACTTTCTGAACATAAATTAACCCTGTGGGCGATTAATTAAGCTTTTGGCGGGGACAAAGATCAAACAGCGAAAGATCAAAAGGCAGAAATAGCAAAGGGCGCCGAAGCGCCCTTTGCAGACGAGCAAGGAGGAAAATCACCCCAAAAAGAACTTGTAAGCTTCGTTTTTGGTTTCATCCCAATAGGGATAGTTGAGCTCATTCAAAAACACTTTCAGTTCGGCGTAGTCTTTTTTCGGCACTTGCATGCCAACCAACACCCGCGCGGAGGCGGAGCCGTGGTTGCGGTAGTGGAACAGGGAAATATTCCAGCGACCGGCGACTTTGTTTAAGAAGGTCATGAGTGCACCCGGGCGCTCCGGGAATTCAAAGCGGTAGAGCACTTCGTCGGTGGCTTGTGGTGCGTGGCCGCCAACCAAGTGGCGAATATGTAATTTCGCCAATTCGTTTTCGGTCATGTCCACCAAATCGTAACCCTGATTTTTTAATTCAGTGACCAGATCCGCACGATCCTTACCACCCGCCGCCACTTGCACGCCCACAAAAATGCGCGCGGCTTGGGCATCGGCGTAGCGGTAGTTAAATTCGGTGATATTGCGTTTGCCGAGTGCCTTGCAGAACTCTTTGTAAGCACCCGGGCGCTCGGGAATAGTCACCGCCAGAATCGCTTCGCGCTGTTCGCCAATTTCGGTGCGCTCGCTGATATAACGCAGGCGATCAAAATTGATATTGGCGCCGCAGTCGATGGCAATCAGGGTTTGACCGGTAATGCCGTGTTCGGCCACATACTTTTTCAGCCCGGCAATACCGGTTGCGCCCGCCGGCTCGGCGATGGAGCGGGTATCCTCAAAAATATCTTTGATGCCTGCGCAGATTTCATCGTTATTCACGGTAATGCATTCATCGACTGTTTTGCGCAGTACCCGGAAGGTCTCCTCGCCGATTTGCGCCACCGCGATGCCGTCGGCAAAAATGCCCACTTGCGGCAGTACCACACGCTTTTTCTTTTCCAGCGCGGCTTTTAAACAGGCGGACTCTTCCGATTCCACCGCAATAATTTTGATCTCGGGGCGCACATATTTCATGTAGGCAGAAATACCGGCCGCCAAACCACCGCCGCCAACGGCGATAAATATCGCATCGATTTTACCGGGATACTGACGCAGGATTTCCATCGCGATGGTGCCCTGACCGGCGATCACATCCGGGTCATCAAAGGGGTGCACGTAGGTCAGGCCTTTTTCTTCCACCAGCTTTTTGGCGTGGGCCGAGGCTTCGTCATAACTGTCACCGTGCAATACGACTTTGGCGCCGCGCGCACGCACGGCATCTACCTTAATCGCCGGCGTGGTACGCGGCATCACAATCGTGGCTTTGATACCGAGGTGTTGTGAACCGAGCGCTACACCTTGGGCGTGGTTACCGGCCGAGGCGCAAATCACGCCGCGATTGCGCTCCTCTTCGGTGAGCTGCAGCAACTTGTTATAAGCGCCGCGCAACTTGAATGAAAAAACGGGCTGCAAATCTTCGCGTTTCAGCAGCACTTTATTGCCGGTGCGCGCGGAGAGCAGGCGCGCTTCATCGAGTGGTGTTTCCACTGCAAGGTCGTAGATGCGGGCGTTGAGAATACGTTTTATATAGGTTTCAGGCATGGGAATTCTGGCGTTCGCGAGTGAGTGGACTGATAAGCCGACGAATAAAAAAGTCGCCGCAGTGTAAACAATTTAGCCGCCGCTGGCACGGCGAAAATCCGTATAATGTGGCAAGTTTTTGACTCACACTCCCGAATTTCACGACTAGCCTGACCCCCAGATAGAGATCACCATGACCCAAGACCAACTCAAACAAGCCGTGGCGCGCGCCGCAATTGCATACATCAAACCCAAATTATTCAGCGATTCGATTATCGGCGTCGGCACTGGCTCTACCGCCAATTTTTTTATCGATTACCTGGGTGAAATCCGCGACCATTTTGCCGGTGCGGTTGCCAGCTCTGACGCATCGGCTGCGCGCCTGCAAAAACTCGGCATCGAGGTATTGGACTGCAACTCGGTGAGTGAGCTGGTGGTGTATGTGGATGGCGCCGATGAGAGCAACGCCTATTTGCACTTGATCAAAGGCGGCGGTGCCGCGCTTACCCGTGAAAAAATTGTGCGCGCCATATCCAAAGAATTTGTGTGTATCGCCGACGAAAGCAAATGGGTGGATGTGCTGGGCAAGTTTCCGCTGCCGGTAGAGGTGATCCCCATGGCGCGCTCTTATGTCGCCCGCGAACTGGTAAAACTGGGCGGCGCACCGGTCTATCGCGACGGCGTAGTTACCGACAACGGCAATGTGATTCTGGATGTGCACAATTTGCAGATCATCGACCCGGTGGGATTGGAAACGGCCATCAACCAGATTACTGGCGTTGTCACCAACGGCCTGTTTGCCGCCAAGGGCGCCGATGTGTTGCTGCTGGGCACCAACGACGGCGTAAAAACCATCCTGCCACGCTAAGTATTGCCTCCCCAAACGCGCCTCGTCTCGCTGGCGCGTTTTATCTCTTGCTCTTCAAGTTCCATCTATACTTCAAGCTCAATTGCTCTCGAAGGATTCAACCATGTTCTCCCTCTCCAGTATTCAAGGGCGGCTGCTCGTTGCAGTCAGCGCCGGCGTTGTGCTGTTTATGATTATCAGCGGCATTGCCATCGCCCTACTCAGCAATACCATTGCCAATTACAACCAGCTGATTGCCAACTCGGTCGCCCATGAGCGGGCGATTAGCAGCATGAACTACCACTTTAAAACCCAGGTGCAGGAGTGGAAAAACGTGCTGTTGCGTGGCAAGAACCCGGACAAACTCCAGCAGTACTGGGGCCAGTTTGAAACCCTGCAACGGAGTATTCAGGCAGAAGGCAAAGCCCTGAGTATTGAACTCAGCGGCACCAGCCGGGAACAGGTAGAGGCTTTTTTGCGCGCCCATGAAACTGCCTTTGGCCGCTATCAAACAGGCTTGGATGCGTTTAAAGCGGCGGATTTTGATTCAGCAGCGGGCGATGCAGCCGTCGCGGGTATCGACCGTGAACCGAGCAAGCTGCTGGAGGAATCAGCCGCGCTGATTAGCGCTAAAGTCAGCACCGAGACCCAAGCCAACCTGGAGGCCAGCGCCAGCGTCTCCTTCTGGGCAAGCGCCCTGATCCTCTGCGGGGGATTTGTGGTGGTGTTTTTGGTGTTAATTATTTTGCGCAAGAATCTGTTGCTGCCGCTGGGCCTGATCAATGAACACCTCAGCAAACTGGCGGCGGGCAACTTCCGCGAGCCACTTAACTTCCGCGATAACAGCGAGCTGGGCAAATTGGGCGCCAGTATCCAGCAGGTACAACAAAGCATTGTGAGTGTGGTTGCCGCCGTACAGGGGTCGATGCAGAGCTTGAATCAGGCCTCCAGCCAGATCACCGAGACCGCCTCCACCCTCGCGCGTTATACCGACCAAACCCACCACGCTACCGATCAGGTATCCGCCGCCATTACCGAGATGACAGCCACCGTACAAGAAGTGGCAAGCAATGCAGGTGGCGCCGCCAATGCCGCGCAAAATGCGGACAACAACGCCAATCAGGGGCTGAAAATCATGGAAAGTACCCTTGGTGCGATTGACCAGCTCAGCCGTGAAGTCAATCACGTAGGCCAGGTCATGACCCAGCTGGAGGGCGATACCAACCGTATTGGCGGGGTGCTGGATGTGATAAAAAACGTGGCCGAACAGACCAACTTGCTGGCGTTGAACGCCGCGATTGAAGCCGCGCGCGCCGGTGAACAGGGGCGCGGTTTTGCGGTAGTGGCCGACGAGGTGCGCTCACTGGCCAAACGCACCCAGGATTCCACTGCTGAAATCCAACAGATTATTCACGCGGTGCAACAAGGCGCGAGCAATGCCATGAGCGCCATGCAAACCAGCTTGGCAAAAACCGGCGCCACCATGGAAATGGCCGGTCAGGCGGGCAACTCCATTAACGAGATCAGCCAGTCAGTGAACCGGATTCTGGGCATGAATATGCAAATCGCCACCGCCGCTGAAGAGCAAAGCTACACCGCGGAGGAGATCAACAAAAATATTATCCAGGTGGTGAGTTTGATCGATAACGTCAATCAGGATGCACAAAAGTCGGTGCAGATCGCCCAGCGTTTGGATAACACCGCTAAAAACCTGCAAAGTCAGATCGCTCACTTTGCGATTTAAAAAAGTGCAGGCATAAAAAAACCGGGCTAAGTCCCGGTTTTTTTATTGTGGCGCGGTGAAGAATTTAGCGGCGACGCAGCCGACCTAAACCAATCAAACCGATACCAGTTAACAACAGGATAAAAATCGATGGTTCGGTCACTTCGGTAACGGGTGGGGTGTAATCCCAACTACCTTTATGGATTTCACCATTGCCCACGTAAGACTTGGCGGCGACGGCACCATCCAGATTGGAATTGGTGGCAATAGTCGCGTTTAAAGCTAGTACCGAGCCAAACCAGGAGTCGCCAAAGTTCAGGTTGGTCGCCTCGTAGAAATTCCACAGCACATTGTTGAAATTATCGCGGAAGCTCTGGGTGCCGTTTTTGGTATTACCAGCGTTAAAGCTGCTGCCAGACACGTTGATCACCACATTCAAACTTGTCGGAAAGTCCATATTCAGGCTCCACTGCGGCCCGGTCAGCTCCTCGGCGGTGATGTTAAACACCACCAAATCCGTCGCGGCTCCGCTGTAGGTGAAGGCTTTATTGTTCATATCGCCAACCAGATCGGTGTTAGCCGACGCAGCCAGGTTTTTGTAGTAGGCAGACTCGGCCTGCAACTGCGCAAACAGGCTGGTTTTTTCCGCTGTCAATGAACCGTCGGTCACTTGCTTCAAGCAGCCATTGGGCACCAAACCACTGCCGTTACAAATATTTGTCGGGCCGGAAAAGTTGCCTTGGTAGGCAAGGTAGCCGCGATCGATATGGGTGCCATTGTTACTGGCAAAGTTGCCCACAACCTTGACGGTATCGGCGGTGGAATTTTGCGGCTCCTTCTGCGCAAACACCGAAGCGTTTACTACGTTGCCACCAATGAAGGCTTTGCCTTCAATATGACCGCTGCCGCCAGACACATTTAAATCACCAAACAAAATCAGGTTGTAATCATTCAATGGGCCTGCGCTGGTAAGGGATGAAAGGCCCAATAACGCGGCGGCAGCGAGCAGGTTGCGGTAAGTTATGCGATGAAAAGTCATAAGAAAACCTGTGTTAGTAATATCGACTTCTAAAGTTGATCGCAGTAAAGCAGATTTCATGCCCGTTTTACTTTTTCCTTTGGGATCAATAATACACACCACAACCTGTGATGCACATCACACAAAACTGTAAATTTTGCCGACAATCATAAATTGACAGCGAAAGACAAACCCAAGCCGATAAACCCTGGCAATTGCCAGGGCTGCAAAATTTAAGCGATAGAACCTAGGGGGATGGCTTGTCGTAAAGCCTGGGCAATTCGTTTTCAAACAGCACATAAGGGCTTTGGTAAAAACGGATAAAGTCTTCCGCCGTTTCCTGCCCCGGATAGGGGGCAAAAAACTGCTCGGATTTCTCCCGCGCCATATTGGCATTGCGCCACACCATCACATAAGCAATTTGACTGGCCTGGGCATCAGCCAGGGTTGGCGCCAGAATCCGCTCAGTCCAGAAGTTGGGAATGGTCAATGTGTTGTTGCCGGTTTCGGTGAGCGCAGCGATTTTATGGCGCGCAGTGGCAATGCCCGCGATCTGTTTGAGCGCGGCGGTGAAGTTCGCAATTTGCTCATCGGCACTGGCGTTATTGGCGCTGTGGCCGACATCCCAATAGTTATCCAAACCGATCACGTCCACATAGTCGTCACCGGGGTAGCCGTACAAATAATCGCGCTCAAAGTTAGCCATATCGATGCGGCTGCGGTCGGGTGAGTAGGCGTAAATCAGGTTGCGCAGACCTTTTTCATCGCGCAAATACTTGACCGTGAACTGCCACAGGGCGATGTAATCCGCCTCGCTCGCATGACCCTTACCCCACCAGAACCAGTCGCCATTGTGCTCATGCCAGGGGCGGAAAATAATGGGGATGTAGGTTTCCACACCCGCGCCATCGGTCACTTTTAGCGCTTCATTAAAGGTGACAAAACTGTCGAGATAGGCTTTTAGTTCGTCGTGTTTGGCGCCGCCGGGAATCAGCTCGTGCACCGTAGGGGTTTTATCCCAGGAATTGCCGCCGGAAACGGGGCTGTACATATGCCAGCTGATGGTTATCACACCGCCACGGCTGTAGCCCGCTTTAATCCACTGCTGCATTTGTTTGAAGTTAACACCATCCAGATTCTGTTCATGCCCCAATTCCAAACCGCCCAGCTCCCAGCCGTAGAGTGCGGGATTGCTGCCGGTGACGTCGCGCACATCGGAGCGGTCCAAATCCCCCTCCCAATGCACACCGTAGGCGAGGCTGTCCTCATGGCCAAACAACAGGTGTTTACCGCGCAGAGCGGCGAGGTTGTGGTAGAGCGCGCGGGTTTGTGCCGTCGCCTGGGTGTCGATCAATGCAAGCGCGGGGGACTCAACCGCTGCTGCTGAGCTACCACTACTGGAACTGTCAATGTTGGAACTGCCAACACTGCTGCTGGATGGATTATCGCAACCGAATAATAGGCTGGCGCACACCAGCACTAATGAGAGGCTAAAACGGGATTGAATGGGCATAACATTTCCTCGGAACTGGCCAAAACAAGGCAGGATCTTATCGTTTTTAATAATGTAACCGTTTACAAATGCAAATACTAACAGTCAAAACACAAAAAAGAAGCCCTTGGCGATGTAAATAAAGGTTGAGCTGCCCGATGCTTTTGCCTAGCCTTGGCGGCTTGTTTCCCACCTGTGCCTCCTTATGGATTTCACCTTCCCCGCCATAGGTATTGTCCACTCCTGTTTTAAGGAGAAATTTGGCATACCGCGCCAGCCCGGTTTGGCACCACTGGCCACCGCCGAGATCGAACTGCTGCCGCCCTACAACGATCCGGCAGCGTTTGAGGGACTGGAAGGCACCAGCCATCTGTGGGTGCAGTTTGTCTTCCATGCAAATAGCCGCGAGGAGTGGAAGCCCAAGGTCAAACCACCGCGCCTGGGTGGCAATAAAAGTCTGGGCGTCTTTGCGACCCGCTCACCTACGCGCCCGGCGCCGATTGGTCTGTCAGTGGTGCGTTTTGCCGGGCTGCGCGAGCGCGATGGGAAATTACTACTGGGCATTAGCGGCGTGGATTTGCTCGATGGCACCCCGGTTCTGGATATCAAACCCTATGTGCCCTATGTGGACGCGGTGACCGATGCCTATAACCACTTTGCCCCCCAGCCGCCAGCGGTTATTGAAGTGGAAATACCCACCGATCTTGCGGTAATTTGTCGCGATTACCAGCAAAAAATGAGAATTGACCTAGTGGGATTAATCACCCAGGTGCTGCAGCAAGACCCGCGCCCCCAATACCAGCAGCCCGATCCCGAGCGGATTTACGGTATGAAACTACTGGATTTGGATGTACGTTGGCGCTATCAGACTGACCGCCAGCCCCATCGCATTCTTTTACATGCCCTGACACCGGGCGACACCTTTTAACTCACCGAGGAAAGATTATGAAATTTGCCCGCACTTGCCTGTTACTGATGCCACTGAGCTTGGTCGCCTGTAATGCCACCCTGCCACAAATGGCAGAAACCGGCGCTGCCGTTGCCAGTGCCGCTGGTTATAACAATCAGGCACAGCTGATTCGCGGCATTAAAGAAGCCTTGGAACTGGGCAGTAACCGCGCGGCCACCAGCCTTTCCGCCCCCGGCGGTTACGCCAATAGCTCGCTCTACCGCATTGAATTACCCGCGAACCTGCAGCCAATTGCTGGCACTTTGCGCCAAATGGGACTGGGCAGCCAACTGGATCGCGTAGAAGGCTTGATGAATCAGGGCGCGGAAAAAGCGGCCGTGGAAGCCCAAGCAGTGTTTGTGGATGCCGTGCGCAATATGAGCGTGACCGATGCCTTGGGCATAGTACGCGGCAACAGCACCGCCGCGACCGACTACTTCCGTGGCCAGACCGAAGCCAGTTTGCGCCAGCGTTATATGCCGATCATCAAACAAAACCTGCAGCAAATCGGTTTCTACAACCAATATCAACAGCTGCTCGGCACCTACAATATGCTGCCGCTGGCCAACAAACCCAGCTTGGATTTGGAGCAACACGTGCTGAACATGGCGCTGGATGGCCTGTTTAAACAAGTCGCGGTGGAAGAACAACTGATCCGCAAAGACCCGGTTGGACGCGGCAGCCAGATCATCGGTTCAGTATTTGGCGCAACCAAACAATAAAGCCTCCCGCTATTTTTCACCCTGATCAACCCACCAAAAAAACCCAAGGCGGCACCCGTGCCACCTTCGGTTTTGGCGCTTGCAGTGGTATGATGCGCGCCTTTTTCAGCCAGCCGATACGCCTTTTTTAGCCTGCGGGCGCCTGAATACCGGCCCTTTCCGTCTCCTGTTTGATGCCCTTACTCGCAGAGACGCGCTGTACGCTTTTCTCACTTTAAGACTTTAGGAGTTGTTCCCATGAGCAAGACCTCGTTAGACAAAAGCAAAATCAAATTTCTGCTGCTGGAAGGCGTTCACCAATCGGCGGTGGATACCCTGCATGAACAGGGTTACACCAATATTGAATATTTAAAAACCGCGCTGGGCGAAGACGAGCTGATCGCCAAAATTCAGGACGCTCACTTTGTCGGCCTGCGCTCGCGCACCCAGTTGACCCGCCGTGTATTTGAAAATGCACCCAAGCTGATCGCCGCTGGTTGCTTCTGCATAGGCACCAATCAGGTGGATTTAAAAGCGGCGCAGGAACACGGTGTAGCGGTATTTAACGCGCCCTATTCCAATACCCGCTCGGTGGCCGAACTGGTAATTGCCGAGGCGATTTTGCTGCTGCGCAATGTGCCGCAGAAAAACGCTGTGTGCCATCGCGGTGGCTGGGACAAATCTGCAGTAGGCTCCTTTGAGATTCGCGGCAAAACCCTCGGCCTGATCGGCTATGGTTCTATCGGCAGCCAAACCTCGGTGCTGGCGGAATCGCTCGGTATGAAAGTGCAATTTGTCGATGTGATTACCAAATTGCCGCTGGGCAATGCCACCCAGGTGCGCAGCCTGGATGAACTGCTGGCCACCTCGGACATCATCAGCCTGCACGTCCCGGAAAACCAATCGACGCAAATGATGATTGGCGCACGCGAAATTGGCCTGATGAAAAAAGGCGCAATCCTGATTAACGCCTCACGCGGCACAGTGGTGGACATAGATGCGCTGGCCGCCGCGATTAAAGCCGGCAACCTGTCGGGTGCGGCTATCGACGTATTCCCCGAAGAACCCAAAGCTAACGACGACGAATTTGTGAGCCCGCTGCGCGGCTTGGACAATGTGATCCTGACCCCGCACATCGGCGGCTCCACCATGGAAGCGCAAGCCAACATTGGTATCGAAGTGGCCGAGAAGCTGATCAAGTACTCCGACAATGGCACCACCACCAGCTCGGTCAACTTCCCCGAAGTGGCCCTGCCCGGTCACCCGGATGCGCACCGCTTGCTACACGTACACGCTAACGTTCCCGGTGTCCTGTCCAAGATCAACAAAATCTTCTCCGACAACCAAATCAACATCGCCTCACAGTACCTGCAAACCAATGACAAGGTGGGCTACGTGGTAGTGGACATCAACTCCCCGTACGATGAAATCGCGCTGGAGCAGTTGAAGAATATTGAAGGGACTATCCGCTGCAGAGTCTTGTTCTAGTCGCTGCAGAATGTTGCTCTAAACGATTAATACCAGCTCCAACAAAAACGCCGCGTCCAGCAATGGACGCGGCGTTTTTGTTTGGGGTTTAGCAGGGAGGGCTTAGGGAGATTTAACTCTCTAGCGCCACCGCACTGCGGCGTTTGATCCAGAGCGCCACCAATTCCACACCCAGTACCAGCGCAACACCAAGGAATGCCCAGAGTATCGCTAGGCCGATGGCAGGTTCGCTGCCAGTGACGGCAAGGAAATTGAAGGGGCTGAGGTTTTCCTGCTGCAATACCACGGTGCGACCGTGGCTATCGGTAGTAGTGAGCAGGGCGTTTTTCCACGGCCATGTGACATAGAGCGAGCCGACTAAGAAGCCGATCAGCACCGACAGGGTTTGGTTGTGATAGGACTTGAGCAGCCAGAGCAGGAAGCGTGAAAAAACAACCAGACCGCAGATACAACCGGCGCCAAACCACAGCAGCTTGCCGATTTCAAGATTGTGTATCGCCTGCAAAAACACCGGATAGAGCCCTACCAACAGCAGGATAAAACTGCCAGAAATACCGGGCAGGATCATGGCGCAAATCGCCACAAACCCGCCGAGGAATAGAATCCAGCCATGTCCGGGCAGTTGCGCCGGCGCCATAAACGAGATGGCGAGGATAAAGGCTATGCCGAACAGCAGACCAAAGGCCTCTGTAATACCCCAGCCGCGCTGCTCGCGCACCAGGTGATAAATAGACGCGGCGACCAAGCCAGAGAAAAATGCCCACACCAAAATCGGGTAGCTATCCATCGCCAGTAATACCACCGCCGCAAAGGTTTTCAGGCTAATCAAAATGCCACCAAACAGCGCCACCAGAAAGTTGCCATTAATGTACTGCCAGGTTTTAACCAGCCCCTCGCGCTTTAAGCGCAGCAATACCGCCGGGGTACAGCGCTTGAGGGAGCTGAGCCACTCATCGTAAATGCCGGTAATAAACGCAATAGTGCCGCCCGATACCCCAGGCACTACATCGGCAGCGCCCATGCACAGGCCTTTGAGCAAAATAAAGAGGTAGTCCTTGAGGCTGCGCTGAGGTTGATGCAAGGTCATGTCCTGTTGATCGGGAGTTGCCATAACTAAAGTCTCGCCTGGGGCCAGTGATAGCCGGGTTAAGATTCAGGATTCAATATCCAGTAAAAAAGTGACGCGAGTGTGCCTGAAAGCGTGCGCGGGCAACAGGTTAATCGCTAAAAAAGTGGCGCTGGATCTCATCAAAAACCACGTCGCGATGCATGGGGATTTCATTCACCAGCTGGTGCCCGGCCGCCGGGATAAACACCAGTTTTGCCTGGGGTAATTTGCGCTGGAGTAAACGCGTATTGTAGCGCCAGGCCACAGTTTTATCGGCGGTGCCCTGAACCACCAGCAGCGGTGTCGCGCGCGGGGAGAAGTGTAAAAACTGACGATGCCAGGCTTTCATCGCCCCCACCCAGCGCACCGACAAGGTTTTTGATTGCAGGCAGTCGCGCTCATCAATGAAGTTAATAAATGACGCATCTTGCGAACTGCGCGAACGGCCGCGCGGCAGGCGTTTGACCCAGTTGTGCAGCAGCCAATAAAACACTCGCCCGGTGCCCCAACCGCGCGGCAAAATCAGCGGCGCACAAAGGGCGATACGCGCAAACTGCGCCGGATAACGCCACAGGTGATTCAGCAACACCGCACCGCCAGTGCTCTGCCCCAGCGCGTAGAAAGGCGCCGGTAACAGTGCTTGCGCGCGCGCCATCACTTGCTGCAACACGTCGGCGTATTCATCAAAAGAATCTATCGCCGCACGCTCGCCACTGCTCAAACCGTGGCCGGGCAAATCAAACGCCAGCACCGCCAAGCCCTGCGCCAAACCGAAGGCGATGGCATGGTCAAAAATCCCCAGGTGATCGTAGTAACCGTGAATAATCACCAGGGTGCCGCGCGGTGTGGGCGGCAGCCAATAGTGGGTGGCGATATCAAACCCGGCGGCGCTGATGCGGCCAAAACCGTGGTCGATGGATTCGTCCTGCGCGGCAAAATTAATCCGGTAATAGTTGAGGTACTGCTGCGGGGCATCGCCCAGCGCCCAGCGGCAATCGACGGACAGATCAAATTGCAACGCAGGTAGCTGCTGCATCAAGAGATGAGCATCGGTGAGGCTAAACATCGGCGGCAAATCAGCTGGCATAAACAACGGAACCTTGACAGGGAAGCAACAAGAATTGCCACTGTAACAAAATGCGACAATTAAACCGCGCCGAATAAGGGAAATGGCCGCAACACTGGCGTCAAAGTTCAACTATAATTCAGCTCCCGATGGGACATAAACCCAATCAACCTTAAAAAAACTTATAACAAACACAACCCCGGGCTAAGACTCTATGCAGAATTATATTTTTAACATTCACGACGTAGTGTTGTTTATGACCGTCGCGGAATGTTTCCTGCTTGTTATTTTCCAGGCAATACTTCCGGTCAAAAACCAACTCGCCAATCGTTTGCTGAGCGTATTCCTGCTCTCTATCGCTGTTAGTTCCGCCTGTATTTTGGTGCTGTGGAACGAGAACGTGCGCCTGTTTACCCTGTTCGATGAAACCCTGCTGCCCTACTTTTTGGTGACGGCGCAATTGCTCAAAGGGCCGATGCTACTGCTGTATGTTGTGGCGCTCACCCAGGATGCGTTTAACCTCAACCGGCGCCATCTGCTACACGCTATTCCCATTGTTATTGCACTGGGCTGGCTCCTGGTGTTTGGTATTAACGGCTCAGACTTGAGTTTTAAAACCCTCGATCAACAGCAATTGGCCAACGCGGTGTGGCATTTCATCAAGGTGATGCCGTTCTTTTACGGGCTAATGGCGTTTAACAAAGTGCGTTTGTATTTGATTAGCCTGCAAGATCAATACTCGACCTTCTCCTCCACCGAACCCAGCTGGCTCAAAACACTCAGCCTGGGCTTTTTAATTACCTGGAGTTTTTCGATTGTGGTGCACGTGGTCGCCAATACTATCGAATCACCGCGCATTTCCGACGTCATTGGCATCACTGAAAACTACATAGTCTTTATTTTGATTAACGCGCTGTTTATCAACAGTGTGGTGCATACCCACAAGCTACTCACCACCAAACCGGAGCTGGCCAAAGACATAAAAGTCGATGAAAAACTCACCGACTCGGCGATTCAAAAAGTGCAGCAAGGCATGGAAAGTCAGAAGTTGTTTTTGAAACAAAACCTGAACATTGAAGAGTTTTCCAAACGCATTAACCTGCCGGTCAAAGAAGTTTCCGCCGTTATCAACAAACACTACGGCACCAACTTTTTTGAGTTTATGAACAGCTATCGCGTGGAAGAGGCAAAACGCTTATTGGGCGATAGCCAACACGCCGAAATGACCGTGATGGATGTATTGCTGCACGCCGGTTTTAACAGCAAGTCAGCCTTCCACCGTTTTTTCAATCGCCTGGTCGGCATGTCGCCCACCGAGTATCGCAAACAGCAATTGCATAAAGAGGCGAAGGTCAGTTAACTGGTCTCATAGATAAATTCAAGGCAATGCCTGAATCTGGCCCCTATCCAACTCCAGTAAAAAATGATTGCTTGGCGCATCGCCAGCAAATTGCACAAGGATGTGCAGCAGTTGTGCAAGCCTCGTTTGATAGCGGGCACGCAATGAGCTTTCCTCTACTGGCGATAAAAATGCTTGTGCCAGCAACCGGTAGTGCGCAAAACGCTGGGCATCAATATCCTTTAGCGCAAGCTGATCCGCATTCCACAGGCGATAAAAATCCACACCCATATCCAGCCCATTCCACGCGGCAAAACTCTTCGTTGTTAACCCCTGGCGATGCGCCATATTTGCCGCCTGTTGGCTCGCCTGCTGCCATTTCTGCTCCAGCATCCTGTCCTGATTGGTATTGCCAATCAGTGCAGCAATTTGTTCAAGAGTAACATCGGCATTTAATTGCGACATAACCAACAGCTGCTCACCATTGAGGCTAAGCAGTAGTTCCCGTAGATCCGCAGGCCATTCCTGCGGCAGAAAACGCAAGCGCGCCAGCTCACGCAAATGCCACTGGGTAAATTGTCGGTAATTTTTTGCCTGCAGAATATTTTTATCCCAAATATCCGCCGCATTCATTCGCTGCAAATAATCCCATTCGGTACGGTAGTGCGCAAATAGCTCATCAAAATGCGGCACGTCATTTAATACCACGGTTTCGACTTCAATTTGTTGCGCCGTTTTAATCGTCAATACTTTGTAAGCTGGCACGTAGGCCGCAAGCGACGGCGCCTGAATATTAAATAGCACCTTGCCATTCTCGCTGCGATAAACACCGGTATCGTTAATGTGCATATGACCGGCGACGTGAACTTTCAGGCCGGTATCTGCCAGTAGCTTGCTGGTGTGCGCACTGGGATTGCGGTTCAACTGGAATTTTCCGTCGCCCATCAAATGCGCTATGTCTTCAGCTGCACCATCATAAAATTCACTCATCGGAAAATGCGAAAATGCAATCAGGGTTTTGCCTTGGGCCTGCGCTCGCTGCACAAGGTCGCGTATCCATTCCACTAAATGTGGTTTATGGGTAATCACTTTGTTGTAGCCCGCATCACTGGAGCCCAAAAAATTATCCGCATCCAGCGCATTACCATTGCCACCCAGCTTGGGCTGATAAACATTGGCATCAATCGCCAACAACCAAAGCCCCGGTGTGGGTTCAACGAGATAGCTGGTATCTGCCACCCAATAACAATCGCTGTAATGCGGCTGTTTGTATTTCCCCCCGGCGCCCTGATGACAAATTTCGTATTGGCGCTTATCAAACTGCGCAGCCTCCTGTGCTACTGCATGGTGATAAGTCGCATCGCCATAAACGGAATTATTAGGGATGGTGAGGCCAACAAGCTTGCTGTAAGGGGTTTCATAATAAACATAATGGGAACGCGGAAAAAAACCTTGCTCACTGAATAAATTCATAATGGGCTGATAACCCAGTTCCTGCACTTCATCCGAACAAATAACCGCATTGGTTTGCTGAGATTTTTTTTCGGCACACAAAGGATGTTGCAGGCTAAAAATAGGTTGTTCTTTTCCATCCTGCCCCAAAAAATCCATTTTTCCCGCCGGATGAGAGACGGGGCGCGTTGGGTCGTGATTACCCGGTGCCATAAAAAATTCAATGCCGTGTTCACGCTGATATTTATCAAGAATTGTTTTTAACCCGCGCAGGTGCAGTGGTTGGCCGTCATCACTAAAATCGCCCGGTAGGGCTACATATTTTATTTCCCGCTTGACTATGTCATCCAGCGCGGCGAGTAGTGCAAAATAATTTTCGTTAAACAAGCGAGTGGAATGCAATTGTGCGCGCATCGAACGAATACTGGCGTGTTGTACACCCTGCTCAGTATGGGTTGGCAAGCCCTTGAATGAGCCATCAGTAAACTCACCATAAATATCGTGAAAGTGGATGTCCGGCATAAATGCGACACGCACAAACTCAGCGTTGTTGGGGATTTTTTCACTGGGCGACTCACAGCCGGATAAAAATATCACCAGATTTACTAACGCGAGGACAAAAAATAATTTCATGGTCACAGCAGATTCAACTGGAAAATAACCCGCGCAACAGATCATAGGCGAGCATGGAGAAGGGACTTTTTGCAAAAGCGGATTCTATGAAGCAATAACGACAGATTGATGACAGAAAAATATTTTTTACTGCTCACCGCACAGCAAATTGTTAATTACTGTTAATAGTACAAATAACAACAATGCCGCAATAAAACTGAAACGCAGCGGCATTACCGTGCCCTCGCGTTTCTAATTCCTGTTGGGGACTCTAAATCTGCATGGGAAGTAAGATGGAATTTTCTCTTTTTATGAGAGCTAGAAATGGTTGACCGTTGTTTTTCTAACTGTGATAGATAAGAGGAAATTAAAGTGAAAAAGGGCAAAAAAATCTCCCCGCTAGCAACACAATCAGCCTTAAGCCACGCCTTGGGTAACATTATTATGGGTACCGCATTAGCAACAGCCGCATTACCTGGCTGGGCGCAAGATGCCGACCTGATGGAAGAAATTGTAGTGACCGGCAGCTACTCCAAAAGTTTGGAAAAAGCGATTGATATTAAACGCAATACGGTTGGCTTTTCTGACTCCATTGTCGCCACCGACATTGCCGATTTCCCGGAACAAAACCTCGCCGAAGCATTGCAGCGTATGCCCGGTGTTACGATTGAGCGCAACAAAGGTTTGGGCAGTAAAGTAAACGTGCGCAGCCTGCCCAGTGAATTTACCCACGTCTCCATCAACAACCTGTCCACCGCTTCTGGCAGTGGCGGCCGTGATGTTGAGTTCGATATTTTTGCTTCCGAAATTATTCAAAGTGTGACCGTAAAAAAATCACCTACTGCCGCTGACGAAGAAGGTGGCATTGCCGGTTCAGTGGCAATTTCAACGGCACGCCCTTTTGACTACAGCGATGCAAAATTTGTGGTGTCCGCCGAAGGCGCACACAATTCTATTTCTGAAGAAATAGACCCCAAAGTTTCCTTCCTCGCCAGCGACACCTTCGGTGATTTTGGTGCGCTGGTTTCTGTTTCGGTGGCGGAGCGTACCAACAGAACAGATTCCAATTCCGGCATTAACTTTCGTCCGCTTTCACGCTGGACCGAAAAAACCGGTTCGTCACAATGGCAAGCGACTCAAACCCTTGAGGTACTGGAACGCGATACCGGTATAGTGATTAATGATCGCTTTGACAAAGAAGAAACCAACCGCATTGTATTTCATGACAAGATTGGCGATCGCGCTTATTTAAATGAACAGGAAAAGTGGGGCGCAACGGCGGCATTCCAGTATCAACCCAGCGACGTATTCAGTTTGACGCTTGATGCGATGCTCGGTGGTTACGATAATACCGAAGACGAATACGATGCAGCAGCCTACACCGCATCCAGTATTAGTGCGCTGGAAACGGTTCACGAATACGACAGCACCACATTGGCTAAACACGGCATAGTGGTGTTGCGCGATGTTTCTTACGCCGCTACCCAGCACGAATTTCTCAGCAAAGAAAATGTCCATGAAACTGATTTTTCCCAATACAGTTTAAATTTGGATTGGGAGATTGGCGGTTGGTATGTTGAAGGTTTGGTGGGTTATTCCGGCGCGGAAAAAACCTCTGACACCAGCAATTTGAAACACGTTGCCTTTGCGCCGTCACGCAGCCGTTACACCAGCAATGGTGGTGAAACACTCGTGAGTGCTAATCCGGCAAGTTTTGATATGTACAACTCGCCGGAAAAATATTTATTCGATTCCTATGAAGTGAATTTGGAAAAAATTCAGGACGATAAATATGCCGCGCAGTTAGATTTTATCAAACCACTGGAATTGGATTTTCTACCGGCATTAAGCCAAGTGCAATTTGGCTCACGCTATACCGACAAATCCAAAGAGCGCAACCGCGGTACCAATACCGTGCGCGGGCCACAAGCGGGCGACAATTCCTGGCGCAACGTACGCACCCTGCAAGACAGTGAATTGACCTTGGTGTCTGACATAGTACCGGGCGGAAAATACTTATCGCAATCCTCCAATAGTCCGCAGTGGGCTCAAGTTGCCAACAGCTATGCACGCGAAACCTTCCGTTATGACGGCTTTGCGGTGGACTTTGCCGATAGCGAATATTATCGCGTGGATGAAGAAGTACTTAGCCTGTATGCCATGGCAGATTTCAAATTCGATGTCGCCACTATGCCGGTTATGATCAATGCCGGTGTACGTTCAGTTGACACCGACGTATTGTCATTTGGTTATCACCAGGTGCAAAACTCTGACGGCTCTACCGGTTACACACCTGCACCGATTTCCAAACAAGGTAATTACAGCGACGTATTACCCAGCCTGAATATGAGCATGGAATTGCGCGATGGTTTGTTGTTGCGCGCTGCCGCATCGGAAACCTTAATTCGCCCTGTATTAGGCGACATCGCCTACAAACGTACCGTGAGCCTGAATGATTTTAAATATCGCGACGGCAACCCGGATCTGAAACCCACCTATGCCGATCAATGGGAGTTGGGTTTGGAATGGTATGTCGGCGAAGGCGCACTGTTTGCAGCATCCTATTTCGAGAAAAAAATTGAAGGTGTAGTGCGTGAATCACTGACCGGTGTGGTGCAGGACGTTGTTAAATACAATGCCAACGGCACTGTCGATGGTGTGTATGATTTTGAAATTTATCAAAAGGTTAATGCTGAAGGTGATTACGACGTATCCGGGGTGGAATTAATTGCGCAATTCCCACTGAATATGTTGCACCCATCGCTGGAAGGTTTTGGTGTTAATGCCAACTTCACCATGCTCGACAATTCACTGACCGGTGAATCCGATTTAGGCATTCCCACCCCACCCGAAGGTTTGGCAGACGAAACTTACAACTTGACCTTCTATTACGAAAATCAAAAATTTGATGCACGTATCGCCTACAACTACAAAGACAAATATGTGGAATATATCGCCAGCGATATGTACCCGGTGTACCGCAAAGCCTACGGCCAAACGGATCTGTCAGTGGGTTACCAGTTGACGGATTTCATCAAATTCACACTGGAAGGTATTAACGTCACCGATGAAGAGACCAGTGCGTACACCATCGACCCGTCATTCCCCTCCATGTACGAATTTTCTGGTCGTCGTATTAGTTTGGGGGTAAGAGCAGATTTTTAAGTTGTAAAAAATTATTGCTTGAGCCTGTTGCAAAAAAGGATGCTCTACACAGAGCATCCTTTTTTGTTGGAGTTTACTTATTATTTGATTGGAATCATCCAGCGATCATTTTCCATGTCCACACGTCCGCCCATCAGTTCAACCACTACCTTATCCACTATAGCAACACCGGTGTTCGCCATCTTGTCGAAAGTATCTATACCGTTGTTAGGAAAATTTTTTCGTGTTCTGTGAATATTGAATTGATTTGAAAACTGCTGATTAAACGTTCTTTCTATTTCTTTCTTACCATACATAAAACCTAATAGGCCGCCCCAGGTCGCCGTTGGATTATCCGAGTCCCACCCCATCAGCGCTCCGATTTTAATAGTTTCTTTTAAATCGCCTTCGCCATAAAACAAGCTGACCAAACTGGCAGCGAAATTAATACCGGCAGCAAAACAACCGTTGCAGTATAAATTTCTATCGGTGAGGTCATAACCATCGCGCTGATATTGCTGGTAGCGAATATAAAGCGTATCGCGGGCTTTTTCCCAGGGAACATCGGCGAGGTACATGTCTTTTACTAAATCGTACATGGCCGCTGGGTACTGCTGCGCCGGCATTTTTTTGCGTGCCTGCTCTGCCATCCACATAATTTGTGCTTTCAGCGGGAGAGTTTTGTCGGCAGCAGGGGCCAGTGAATAGAGCGTGATATAAAAATTGGCGATATCGACTGCCTCTTTATCTGCAACTGTTCGCACCGGCAGTTCACTTATTTTTAATGCGATGTCCGGGCGTGTGGGTGCAAAAAAACCAAAGATTTCCGTAGTGAGTTGCGCATCGATCATATCGTAGTGGGGATTCAAGGTTTTGCTTCCGGTTAAGGGTGGCAAAGTACCCGCTTGCATTAAATCAAACGCTTTTTGATTGGATACCCACAGAAAATTTTCGTAATTTCCCTCGGGGTCACGACCGAAAGGTGTCGGCTCTTGCGAGGAATAGATATGTTTGAGCCAACCATCGCGTATCTGTTCAGGTGTTAGTATGACCGACGGACTTTTGTTTAATAGCTCCTGGTAGATATATTCAATATCGGTGTCGTCATCCGCGCCCCAAATGCCTTCAGGTCCCACAGTCACAAAATCAATGGTCGACGATAAATCGCTCGGAACACCTTGCCCCCAAATACTTGGCTGATCGGGTTTACCCCAATCATGGCGCGTATAAAATTTGCCTGTTTTTAATTCCCCGATATTGCCGATCTTATCCATTTCCGTGACCAATCCGGTCCAGTTGGCAATACACTGCCCCAACCAAAAACCATAAAGTGAATCGCGATAGGCACTACGCGATATCGTAATAACTTCAGCAGATTTTATTGCATGATTGTCATGCAGACCAGTTTCTATCGCGGTATGCGATGCGCACCCCACCAGTACGTTTACAAACAGAACGATACTTATCGTGGGGTAGCGCATCAACATAATTTCTTCCACGAACAAAAAGATTTATTGTTATTGCAGCATTAAAAACACGTTTTGAATGCTGCGTTTTGTTGGCTGCACTTTTTATCGGGTACAACCAAATTAGTCAGGCACAACCAACCGCACATTATCAAACGATACGTTCATCGCTGCGTTGGGTTCAACCACAAACACATTGGAGATTTTTGCCAGGTTGGCGCTGCCCGGTTCAATGGAGTTGCCGCGCGCGATCAGGTTAGCAACCGAAATACGGTATTCACCCCAAGTGCCGGTGGCGGGTAAGGTTGCCTCTACGTCGCTCACACTCGGCCAGCCACTGTCCATTTTGATCAGTAGTTTGGCACCGGCCGCCATGGAGTTAACCTTGAGGTCAAATACCAGTTCACCCGCCGTGGCCCAGCCGGTTAAATCGGCGGTGCCGGCGGGGATATTAAAATACACATTGCCGGTTGCGCCGGTTTTGATCACGTTGAGCACCTTGCCGCGGCCTTCTTCATCCAACTGTGAATAGCTGATTTGGCCCTGTGGGTTGTAGGACTCAAACTTCAAGCCAGTCGCCAGCGCGTCGCTGTACATAGTGAACAGCGGCGGCTCCGCAAAGTCGCCCGACACTTGTGGATGGCCGGTTAAGGGCACAATGGCCGGGTCGACATTGGTCGCACAGCCTTTGCCGGTTTCAGGATTGGTTGCGCAGCGATAGACTTTTACCGATTCAACCTGCATTTCCTGCGGGAAGCTGGTGGCGTTGTTGGGCACACCCGGCCAGTTGCCACCCACGGCGACGTTCATAATCATGTGGAAGGATTCATCAAACGGCGCATTTTCGGCGGTTGACGCAGAGGTATACCATCCCGCCTTGGTTTGGGTGGCATAGTGTTTGTCGTTGATGTACCAGCGAATTTCGCCCTCTTCCCACTCAACGGCGTAAGTATGAAATTCTTCCCAGGTATTGGCGGTGGGTGTAGTGCTGGTGCCGGTGTATTTGTTGTTGGGCCAGACATCACCATAGTGCAAGGTGCCGTGAATAGCGTTGCCACCATTGGTGGTGTTGAGGTTTACTGCCTCCATAATGTCGATCTCGCCACTGAGCGGCCAACCGCCATATTTCCACTCGGTCGGCAGCATCCAAATCGCCGGCCATACGCCTTGCCCTTGTGGCAATTTGGCGCGAATTTCCATACGTCCGTATTTCCAATCCCCTTTATTTTTGGAGCGCAGGCGCGCAGAGGTGTAGTCGCGGGTGACGGATTTGTCATCCACGTTGTAAGTGGGGTCATCATCGCCCTTGGCTTGACCGGCGAAGGTTTCCTTTTTGGCAACTATGTGCAATTTGCCTTCGGCAACAAAGGCGTTATCGGCACGGTCGGTGTAGCACTGCAATTCGTTATTGCCGCCACCCATGCAATTTTTTTCAAACGACCATTTAGTGCTGTCGATGGTCTCGCCATCGAACTCATCGCTCCAGACCAATTCCCAACCAACCGCGGCGGATGAACTGGATGCAGCCAAGGAGCTTGCTTCGACGCTGCTCGAGCTGGCCTCAAGACTGCTCGAACTCGCCTCTACGCTCACTGCACTGCTGGATGCTTCCGCTACCACGCTCGATGGCGCGCTTGAGGAGCTGGCCGGCGAGCTGCCGCCGCCCGAACCGCCACAGCCAATCAAACTGAGCAATGCCAGGGTCAGGGATGCTTGAACCAGTGGTTGGCTCATACCTCGTTGTTGAATTCTCATACTTCTTACCTCGGTGCTGTTTTATTAGGTTTTATTATCGAAAGCGCTTGGTGGAACACTGCTAGCTACCGGCGCTGCGCGCTTGAACAACGCCGGCATTCACAGATGGGTTACTCGGGGCAGGCAGGTGCCTGGGTATTTTTCTCGATGCGCAGGTTGTACAGGCTGATGTCCGCGGTACCGCTGGTGCTGAGCGCAAAGGGTGTTAATACCATGTCCAGTTTCGTGCGTTTTTGCGCAAAACAGTCGAGCGCGATGCTCACACTGGTCCATTCACCTGCGGGCGCATTATTTAGCTGCTGGGTGATGGGAAGGGCGCCGCCACAATCGCTGCCGCAGAAAATTCCCACATTGACCTCGGCGCTGGGTTTGGCATCGACTTTGACATCAAACACCAAGGCGCCACCGGCATATGCACTCAGGTCGCTGCGCTCGGTGGAAGCAAAGTTCACACTCGCCAGTGCGGAGCCGTCCCACTGCAGGCGACGTGCATCTTCCTGCACTTTGTGGTCGATGGAGGACACAGTCACCGCCCCCAGAGTGCCGCTGCTGGTGGTCACTGGTTGCATATTATTGAGATGATCGAGCAGCACTAATTGCCAGGGGTTCATTACCCGCTGATTGAAAATAGGCAGGCTGTCAGGCGTGACGCTCGCGGCGATTTGACCGGCAGTTTCATCCAGCAAACCGGTCTCCGTGTTGTCGGCATAAGTCAGCCCAAAACCGTAGGCGAATTGGGGCTCATAATCCGCATCACCGACATTGAGTGGCGACTGGACGGGCGATGCCGGCCAGGAGAAGGGCAGTTTGCCTTTGACCGCGGCATTCACCGAACCATCGGCCTTGGCGAGCACTACATCGGCCACACCCGCCCCTTCGGAACCGGGCAGCCAGACCACCGCAAAAGCGTCGGCAGCGTTAATAAATTCATTGGCCCAGAGCGGACGACCGGTGATAAACAGCGCAACCACCTTGATGCCATCGGCATTTAATTTTTTCAGCAAGGCCAAATGGGTTGGGTCTTTATAGGCCAGTTGGTTTACATCGCCCTGCATTTCCGCATAGGGGTCTTCACCAAATACCACAAAGGCAACATCAGGCTTTTGTTGATAATTACCATCCACACTCAACTCCACCGAGCCACCGGCAGTGGTTACTGCGCTGGCGATGCCTTGATAAATAGACGTACCGCCGGGGAAATCCGCATTGGTATTGCCTGTGCCTTGCCAGGTAATACTCCAACCACCGGCTTGTTTACCAATATTGTCGGCACCATCACCCGCCACCAATATTTTGGCAGTGGGTTTAACCGGTAATACTTGCTGATTGTTTTTCAATAACACGATGGATTCACGCACCGCTTGACGAGCGATAGCGCGATGCTCCGGCGAACCAATCACCTCGCGTTTGCCGGCCAATTCGCGCGTAGAGGGAGCACCTTTTTCAAACAGCCCCGCACGCAATTTCACCCGCAAAATCCGCGCGACTGCATCATCCAAGCGCGCCATGGGAATTTCGCCGCTTTTCACTTGCGCCAAGGTGTTGTGATACAGCTCTTTCCAGTTGGCATCGGGCGCCATAAAAATATCCAGCCCGGCATTAATGGATGCCGCACAACTGACTGGCGTACAGCCAGGCACAAACGCATGACCATTCCAATCGCCCACCACCAAACCGTCAAAACCCATTTTGTTTTTTAGCTGATCGGTAAGCAGGTATTTATGGCCATGCATTTTTACATCCTGCCAACTGCTGAAGGAGGCCATGACCGTTTGCGCGCCGGCGGCCAGTGCGGTCTCGTACCCAGCGTTGTGGATACGCACTAATTCCGCTTCGCTGATTGCCGCATTGCCGCGATCAACACCACCCAGGGTGCCGCCATCGGCGAGAAAATGTTTGGCAGTGGCGATCACATGGCGCTCACTCAAAAAATTATTGCCTGCCGTGCCCTGCAAGCCCTCTACCATCATGCCGCCGTAGGCGCGCACCACCTCCGGATCTTCCGCGTAGGATTCATAAGTGCGCCCCCAGCGATCATCGCGCACTACTGCGAGCGTCGGTGCAAAGCTCCAGTCGATGCCAGTCACTGCAATTTCCGCCGCCGTCGCCGCGCCGATTTGACGAATTAATTCCGGGTTGCGCATCGCACCCAAACCGATGTTGTGGGGAAAAAGTGTTGCACCAATAATATTGTTGTGACCATGTACGGCGTCGGTTCCCCAGATCACCGGGATCGCAACGCGCCCGCCGTCGGTACTCATGGAAGCGTGATAAAAACCATCCGCCAATGCCAGCCAATCATCCACCTTCGCGTGTTTGTTTTCGCCGGGGAATGAGCCGCCACCATTTAAAATCGCACCGACGGAATATTCTTTAACATCTTGCGGGGTGACATGGCGCAATTCCGGTTGCATCAGTTGTCCCACTTTCTGCTCCAGCGACAACTGAGCCAATAATTCAGTAATTTTTGCCTCTAGCGCCGGGTCTTTTTTAACCGCGTTCTCAATACTGGGCCACAGGGATTTTTCAACAGCAACCGGCCCATCACCACTATCGCTTGCGCTGTCTTTCTCGTTGATATTTTTATCGCAACCGCTCAGCGCGGCCACTACAGTGAAACTGCACGCAGCGGCCATTAATGGTTTGTAAAAACTGGGCATAACCTACCTCATTGAAAAATCACTGTTCTTGTCTATGTACATTGCTGCCATGGGTTGATTGATAAAATGCTCGCCACCAAGAAAAAAGCCCCCGCTTTCTGCAAGACTGGAGAACGCGGGGGCTAAGCAAGGAGAGCTAACAATAGTAGAAGGATGACAGTGCATACTCACCACTCTTGCTAACACCCAAGGGGACCTGACATCACCCAGGGGTTCAACAGCTAATGAAAAAATCACATCAGCAAAAACACGCACGCGGCTCAACCACGGGCACATCGTTTGTGTTTACCAATTCAGAGTGACAGGAAATAAAAAGAGTGTCGTCCCACTTTCGCGGTATGCCGAACATGGGGCGGGTAGCACCTGCGGATGAATAAAAGAGGGAAGTTCGTTCGTGTAAAACACAGCAAAACAATATTACTCGAACAATAAAACGTCTCACTTTCGGTAAAGCACCGCAACTCAAACCAATCCACCCACGACCAGGATGTGAATCAATAGCCAGATTGCCACCACTGCTCATCCCATGTTCAGGTCGCCGCCAAAGTGGGACAACAAATCAAAAAAACTTTTGTTAAGGTTGCGACGTTCTGGCAGCGTCGCCGCTACCTGCCCAGAGCAACCAATTCCAGGGAGCCACACAAGGAGTCACGCAATGGTGCAACTAAAAACACTGGTGGGAACCACCGTTATTGCCGCACTCGGTGGTGCATTCGCCGGCTATTCCCTTACATCCCCAACAACCGCAACAGTACCCCCCACAAATGTGGACAATATTTCGCCGCAAGGCAGTCAAGTTGACTATGCCGCACAGCGAACCAACGCCGCACTGACAAAAACCATTGAACAACTACAGCAAGAAAATAATCGCCTGAAAAAATTATTGGCTGAGCAGCACTCTCCAAAAAAAGCAACACAAGCCGCCGCAACACCCCATAACACACCGGTGGAATTACAACAGCAACTCCACCAACTGGAGATGGAAAAACACCTGCGCAAAGCCAACGACTTCAGCGATTGGCTGCTGAAAACCCAGCAGGAAAACCCTGATTTCAACCTCAATCAGACACTGACGCAGCATTTTGACAGTGAAGTGCGCGACCCGCAGTGGGCCGACCAACAGGAAAACAGCTATCGCAATTTATTCAGTGAAACGCCGGAACTGTCCGGTTTTGCCCTCACCAATAGCCAATGGATTCAATACTCATTGAGTGACTTCTCACTGCACCAATATTTAAAATTATTATTCTTAACGTTTAATAACCCAACGGAGCATAGATAAAAATTAATAAAACATGGTATCTATGCTGCCATATACATTAATAATTTTAAGCCAATCATATGAATAACGCAGATGACTTTTCTATTAACAAAAACATTAGTATTAACATCCAGAACGTTGGCCTTGAGAAAGAAAAAATCCTTATTATCGATAACTTTTTAAATAACCCGAAACTACTGGTAAACATGGCGGCACATCAGCCTTTTATTCCTTACCATACTCAATACCCTGGGGTGAAATCCCTTGCGCCAGCAGAATACACTCGCCAGTTGTTTGGCACCGTTGTGCCTATTATAAAAAAACATTATCAATTGCCTGAGCAATGCACCATAGAGCACACAAAATGTTTATTTTCACTGATAACACATAAAGAAGATGATTTAAATTTGTTTCAACGCGCACCACATCGTGACTCATCTTACGAATATCAATTTGCAATATTGCTCTATCTATGTGGACCAGAACATGGCGGCACTTCCTTCTATCGCCACAACCTTACACACTTTGAAACTATTACCCGAGCAAGAAGTGCAACTTACGATCAAACTTACGACGATGACGTGAAACAACATGGCGAACCTGAACCTCGCTATCAGTTGGACAGCGACAGGCGCTACAGCAAAACAGGTGAAATAAATGCATGCTTTAATCGGCTGGTGATTTATCGCAGCTGCCTGCTGCACTCTCCTTATATCAATCTACAAAAAAGCATTGATACCAACCCCCATACCGGCAGACTAACGCTTAATTCTTTTCTGGCCTTTATGTAGCTAAAGCAATTATTAACACCTAATCAGGAAGCGGATATTTTTTTAGGTATTCAGCATGCAAAGGTAGGCCATTTAGTTTTTTACTAATCGTGTCTTTTATTTTCAAAAGGAAAACGGTCAACTCATCACGCGACATAGTATCCACTAATGGATTATGAGAGCTCGGCATCAACCCCTGCCCTATCATCACCTGTAACCATGAGTCATCAAATAGCTCGTTGCCTTCGCGGAACATACGCCCCGTTTCTTTAAACAACTTAATCCGATGCGCCAAAGAATCCGGTAGTGACATGGTGCGACAGTGATTCCAGAATGGCGAATCGGTACGTTCAGTCACGCAATAATGCAAAATAATAAAATCGCGAATATGCTCCAAATCAAATTTTGCTTGTTTATTAAATTCATCTATATCCGACTGCACTATGCCCTGAGCCGGAAACATACGCATAAAACGCACAATATTTTGTTGGATTAAATGAATACTGGTAGATTCGAGTGGCTCAAGGAATCCACCGGACAACCCCACCGCCAGACAATTTTTGTTCCATTGCTGCAAGCGGCGCCCGGTACGAAAATGAATCAGCCGCGGCTCGGTCAATAGTTTTCCTTCGACATTTTCCAGCAATAACTTTTTTGCATCTTCATCTGCCAGATATTTACTGCAATAAACCAAACCATTTCCCACGCGTTGGCGCAATGGAATTTGCCATTGCCAGCCAGCAGAGTGCGCAATAGAACGAGTATAAGGCACAGGCTCACGCACAGATTCCGTTTGCACTGCAATCGCGCGATCACAAGGAAGCCAATGCGACCAATCTTCATAGCCTGTGTGCAAGGCTTGTTCAATCAGCAAACCGCGCATACCACTACAATCAAAGAAAAAATCACCTTCAATGATTTTCCCGGAATTAAGTGTGACCGATTGAATAAACCCTGTTTGAGGCTCTGTTGTCACCTGCTTAATAGTTCCCTCTATCCGGGTTGCCCCCTGCGCCTCACTGAATTGGCGCAGAAATTTTGCGTAGCGCGAGGCATCCAGATGAAAGGCATAATTGAGGCCATTATTGGGCATATGGGCAAACCTTAATTGCTCTGCAGCTTGCCGCTCGAAACAATAATCACCAAATTCACCAGCAATACCTAATTCTAATCCGCGCCGCCAAAAATGCTGGAAGCCTGCGGCCCAACAATCATTTCCGGTTACACCAAATGCATGCAGATAATGCTTGCCTTGTGCGCGCCAATTTTCAAAACGAATACCCAGCTTGAATGTTCCCTGGGTAGCACTTAAAAATTCCGCCTCATTAATTCCCAATAACTGGTGAAAGAAAACCATGGTAGGTATGGTTGCTTCACCAACACCTATAGTGCCTATTTCCTCTGACTCTACCAGAGTGACATTGACTATCTTCCCGTATAGCTTGGTAATGGCCGCCGCTGCCATCCAGCCTGCAGTACCGCCACCAACAATCACCAGGTTTTTTATTGCCGTCATATTGCTAGCCTCTCTTGTTGCAGTCGAAATAATTATTTTTTATTTGTTTTTAATAAATTGGCACTACAAAAAAACACAGCCGCATAAGCGGCTGTGTTTCCTCCTTAAATCACCTTAGCGATTATTAGAACTTATAACGTGCACCAATGTTGTAGCGTGCACCTTGCTCAATTGCTGCAATAACCATATTTTCATGACGGCCATGCAAACGACGATCCTCTTCAGTTACATTGATACCTTCTGCAAAAATAGAGAAGTTTTCATTAATTTCGTAACTGATATTGATATCCACTTGGCCATAGGCTTCGGTGTAAATCGGATTGCGCTCGCCGTTGCCATCGAAGGTTGAGTTGAGGAAATCATCGCGCCAGTTGTAGGCAATACGCACCTGGAAACCATCTTTGTCATAGAAGCCCACCAGGTTAGCGGAATCACTCAAGCCAAACAGTGCAAATTGGTTTTCGACACCTTCACCCTTATTGGTATTGTAGTTGTCGTAACCAATATCACCATTCACCGTGGTGAAGTTAACGATGCCGCCAAAGCCACTCTCACCAAACAAATGCTGTACCGCAAATTCAAAGCCATCGATTGACGCCTCTTTAGCATTGAATGGAGCGATGATAGTGAACTCAGTTGATGGATCACCTTGACTGGCATCACCCACGATAGGCGAACCATATTGCTCTTCCATATAAGCGCGTACGGCTGCTGCATCGCTGGTACCCAATGCCGCTACCGCTTGCTGGTAACGCGGCCCTTGTGCCGGGTGCGCCAGCTCAAAAATGGTCGAGGTGTAGCTGTCCTGACCGATAAAGTTTTTCACGTCTTTTTGATAGTAACCAAAAGACACGTAACTACCTTCTGCATAATAAAACTCAGCAGAAAGGTCAAAGTTTGTTGATTCAAAGGGATCGAGATCCGGGTTGCCACTACCACCTGTACCGCCGTTAAAACGCACCAGCTGATTGATGGTTACGCCACCTTGAATATCAGAGTAGCTTGGGCGTGTAATTGTTTTACTTGCCGATGCGCGCACCAACAGGTTTTCAACCACTTCGATATCAAAGTCGATATTGGGCAGCCAATTATCGTATTCACCTTTTAGCGTAGTGAAGCCAGAGCCATCAGCCACCGCACTAAATTCGTTCGCGCCTGACCACACCAAAGAGGTGTACACCGGAACCAGCGCATCGGAAGTCACATCCGTTGATTCGTAGCGCACACCCACTGCTAAATTGGTTGGCATGGTGCCAGTTTCCCAACCCAGATTGGTTTGTACATAAGCCGCTTGCTGCTCTTCCAGTGTGCGACGATCGGTAGTGAATTCAGGGCTTGCTGCCAGGTCAACACCCAGCTCACCCATGCGGGCTCTAAATCCATCAAAATCCACATTAAAAAAGGTACGCTGGGCATTGGTACCCTTGAGGGCAGAAAATTCCGAGTGCAGGTCACCTTGGGTAAACAGTGAGTCATCAAAATCTGCCGGTGTAAATACACCACCCCAGGTATCACGCTGAGCGTTTGAGAATGCCGAGCGGTTGCTGTTTTCGGTTAGCGCAATACCGAAATCAATACTCTTCACGAGACCGTCATCAAACGCATAAACACCCTTGATTTGAGTCTGCTCGATTTCAGATTCCATGATTGCATTGCGGAAAGAGGAACCTGAATCCAGTAACCGGGATGCTTCCAAATCGGTCACACCCGCAGAATGCTGGAAGCTGGTGACTGGGAAGTATCCGCTGTAGTCAACGGTTGCGCCTGCCCGTGATAATTGCTGCACACCAATGATGTTGTTACTACCACGGTCATCCAAAGCACCCGCTTCGGCATCTGAATTGTGGTAATCGAAAACAAATTTAAGGTTGTCAGTAGCATCCCACTCCAGGTTCAAACCAACCGAGTTATTTTCGTTTTTGGTGCCAAATGCCGCTACACCCACTTGAATATCAGCGCCTGTCGCATCTGAATAAATAATTGGGCCGACGACTGAACCAACGGTATTGGTACCTTGAGTGTATTCACCCGTGGTAGGAACACCGTTAAACCAGGCTGACAGCTCTTGACGTTGCTGTTCAACTTCCTGCTCTGCGTAGGTGTAATCCAATGTGGCTTTCAGCGTATCCACTGGAGCCCACTGGAAGGTCAACTGGGCGTTAGTACGCTTACGCTGAATGTCATTCATGCTGTAAAGAATGTTACGCGGTACGGCGTAAACATCATTTTCCTGGGGGCGATTAACAAACGCATCGCCAGCAGGCAATGAGCCCCAGTCGCCCGCAGTACCTTTAATGGTGTACCAACCGCTGCTTGTTTCAGCGCTGTTAAAACCGCTGTCGCGCTCTTGATAGCTACCAGACAACGCAATACCAAAGGTATCGTCAGCGAAGGTATTACTGAAAATACCCGAAACTTCCGGTGTGAGATCCGAACCGTTACGGTTAGTCTCATCCATCACCCCTTTCACACCAACACTCGCATTAATACCGGGTGCGTCGAGTGGGCGGGCGGTTTTGATATTGATTAATGAGCCAACACCACCGGTGGTTTGATTAGCGCGGCCTGTTTTGTAAACCTCGACACCTGATACGCTTTCAGCGGCCAGGTTGGCAAAATCGTATGAGCGCGAAGCCGAAGCATTGGTAGCCTCAAGGTTGGCAGCGGGCATTTGACGACCATTGAGTGTCACCACGTTGTAGTCAGGGCCAAAACCACGAACGGTCACACGGCTGCCTTCGCCATTTTGACGGTCGATAGAAACACCCGTGATACGCTGCAGGGATTCTGCGAGGTTGGTATCAGGCATTTTGCCGATATCTTCCGCTGAAATCGCATCCACCACACCCGCGTTATTGCGCTTTACATCCATAGATTGAACAAGCGATCCACGAATACCGGTAACCACTACTTCTTCAACATTTTCATCTTGCTGAGCGATGGCAAAGCCGTTTACGCCCATCATTGCCGACGCAACCGCCGTTGCTACCAGCTTCTTTTTGAAACTAGTCACTTGAGTCGTTGTTTGTGTTTTGCTCATGGAGAACTCCATCTTTATTTATTGGTATTGATTGGTTGTGCTGTCCAGACGGCGCCTCTCAACACCGCATCAAAAAGCTGGGTCACAACTCGTTTTCTAGCAACTTCATAATCCCGCTTGTCCCCATAGGTGTCGTCCCACCTTGGCAAAATATGAAACCTGACTCATTTCACTTTAAGCACCAATGAATGAGACGACAGTAACTTCATATTTTTCATAGACTTAAGTGAAAAATTGACCATAAAACAGACTGTGTATTTTCTTCCCAAGGCTAAAAATGGAACTCAAAAAGACAGAAGTGAGACGCTAAAAACAAAAGGTGAGAAGCCAAAAAACCAAAAGCGGAACGCGTGAATAGTTTTTCAGACGCCATTTAGGGGAATTAACACGCCAGAGGCGAGCAATAAATAACCCACACAAGGCTCAACAAAGAACTGGAATAGAGGTTAAGAATGCGGATGTCAGGGTTGGTGTTGCAGCAGAACCGGTGTTTCAGTGCACTGGCCAGATAGAGGGAGGTAGGGAGTGACCATACAAAAATACCGCCGCTGGTGCAGTGCCAGAAACTTTAAATCGGCAGCGTGATACTGATCGAACAGGGCATCAAAACGGCCATTGTGGATGAGCTTGGCCAAACCCAACTCCAAACGGCGCGCCAGCTCGGGGGATTTTTTACTGACCTGCAAGTAAATGGGGTGGTCGTAATAAATCAGCAGCTGCGGCTCCAGGGTCAAAAATGGGTAGTCGGCTTTTTTCTCCCGCCAGGTGAAAACCACTTCATCGGCGCCAAGCGATAAACATTGGTAGCGCTTAACCGCGAGCATATCGAACAGGGCTTCAAAACTGGGCGCCTCGCGTACCGGAATGTCGTTGAAGCGGTAGATATCCACGTCGGACCAATTCAACCCCTGCCCTATCACCATATCGCTCAAATTGCGGATAGCGGGCGGAAAATTGGCTGGATTTATGAGGCAGATGCGATAACCCAGCAGGCCTTTGAGAATATCGACAGGGATGGCAATGACATCGGCATTGGCAATCACGGTGCCGGGAGAGGCCCAGGTCAAATTCAGCACCCGCCCCTCGGAGATAAGCAGTGCCTGACGCTTGGCACTGGATTCAGCATCAAACGGGACTACTTTGTAATCGCCATACTCGGCGCGAGTGGCCTCCAATAGTTCATGGATAAGCTGGTATTTGTAGGCGTGACGCGCGTCTTTTTTGCCGCGATCAAAGTAGCGCACTTCCATGACCGGGACGGCACTGGCGGATTCAATAGCGGCTTGCTGCGCGGCACAGGGACTCCCCCCGCTGAACAGGAAGCAGAAGAAACCGACAGTAAAGCCCAGATGCATCCGTCGCATAGGTACCTCGCTAGATGCTGTAAGTGTAGAGGACCTGTTGTACTTTTCCGGTTATGAGACGACGTATCAAAAGAAAAAAGGGGGCTGAAGCCCCCATAAGGTGAGGAGTTAAACTCCTCCGCAGCACGAGTCGTTATAGGGATTTCAGGAATGCCTGCAATGCCGCTTTGTCGGTGGCAGAGAGGGCGTTGTAGTTGGCGCGGGAATTTGCACCTTCACCGCCATGCCAACGAATGGCTTCCTCGATGGTGCGAGCGCGCCCATCGTGCAGGTAGCTCTCTTTGGGTACACAAACTTCCTGACCGTCCAAGCCAAAAGCGGGAGCGTTGCCGCGCAAACCGGTCACACCGCCAGTCACACAAGCGGATACACCCAGGCCCCAGAGCGGGGCGGTGCGCCATTCGGCACCGCTGGCGTCACCTTCACCCAAGCTGTCAGCGAGTTCCGGGCCCATGTCGTGCAACAACATATCGGTATAGGGTTGGATCAGCTGGCTGCGCAACTCTGCAAAGGCCGCAAACTCACTGGTGACAAAACTGGGGGTATGGCACCCCTGGCAACCAATCGCTTCAAATACCACCTTGCCTTGAATCACCTCGGGTTTGTTGTAGTCGCGCTGACCACGCACCCCCAGCAGGGCGACATATTTGACGAGATTGTCCAGGTGCTCGTTGGCCAACTCGGCGCCGCTCGGGCCACAGTCAGTTTGATTGGCACCGCAGTCCGGGTTGGGCATAACGCTGGTCATCACCCCCATGTCGGTATTAAACGCCGCTGCAATTTGATGTTTGAGGCTGCCGGTGCCAGCTTTGTAACCAAAACGACCGAGACGGGTATCGCCGGTGACGGGGTCTATCACCCGCTGGGCTTTACCGGAGATACCATCGCTATTGCTGTCGTTGACGTCCTCATTGGCGAGGATCGCGGACTCGGGAATGGCTTCCAGTAAACCCATGCCCACCAATTGCGGGGCGAGACGCGCAGAGAAGGTCTCTGGCTGCACGCCGCTGAACTGGTAGTTAGGCTTACGCAGACCGTTGCTCTCGGTCCAGGAGGCGATAACCGCTTCACCTTCGCTAGTGGCGCCGCCATTGGCTTCGGTCTGCAATACACGGCCCAACAGCGGATGCGGATTGCCCAAGGCATCACCCACTTTAAACACCCACAGATCCAGCGATTGACCTACACCGGCTACCTCAGCGCGACCATTGCGCTCGTGGCAATCCGAGCAGCGATCATTGATGTAGCGCGTACCGGCTTTGCCGACCATCTCGGTGAAAACCCCGTTTTCGTAGTTTTCATCGTGTGAACCATCCTCGAACGAGGTGTGATGCACACGGCGCCCGAGCACAAATGGCTGGCCGTTTTCATAACCCAGGTTGTTTGCCATTTGCTGGAAGTGTCCGTCGGGCTCAGCGGTCATTTGTACGTGCAAGGTGGTATCGCCACCGAGACGCGCGCTGACTGGCAGGGGGATGGAGTCGCGCTGTTTAAACAGGCCACCAACAAAAGCATTGCGGTCGGTCACATCCCAGGGCACCAAGCCTTGACCGACGATGTACAGGTAGGTGGTACCGTAATAGTTGTCGCGCCCACGCAATACGCCGCCCTTATCCAGGAACTGGCTGATTTCAAACTCCATCTGGTCGCCTATTTGAATAGCGCGGCCTTCGCGACAGTTGAAGCTGTCCTCTTTGTAGTAGTGAAAACGGTTATCGCCCGGCACATTTACGCGCTGCATAACACCATTGCCACAATATTCGGCAAGAGTATTGCGGCCTACGTACCACCAACGATTCTCCGCTTGGGCATTGTCCAGCAAACCTTCGGCGCGCACGTTCATCACAATTTTGGTACCGCCTTTGGCCACATAATCGACAATTTCGATGGCCGCCGTGCGCTGCTCCCAATAGAAGGTGAGGTAGTGATCGTAGGCCTGGAAGTGATTTTCTTTGGCATGGCGATCGCGGCCGCGGTCACTGAAGCGGGTAACTAATGCATCGCCACGGTCGTATTGGATAACGGGCTCAAGCGCAGTGTTTTGGTTAAACAATGGAGTGATGTCGCCCAGTGCGACGCTGCTGGCCACACTGCTGGAGCTGCTAGCTACCGGACTTGAACTGGGGACACTGCTGGAGCTTGGCGCAACACTGGAACTGGGTGCACTACTTGAGCTGGGCGCTATGCTGCTGGAACTTGGTGGTGCACTACTGGGCTGGGAAGATGAGCTGAGCGAACCAAAGGTGTAACTGGCCAGCGCCGTCTCACGCGCAAAACCCGCTGCCGTATCCCAATAGGTACAGCGATAACTGATCTGATTACCCGCCGCCAGACCGTTAATCACATAACTATTGTTACCACCGGACTGGTTCATGCTCACATTGAGCTGACCGCCGCCATTCACGGCGTAGTGTAAGGTCGCCCAGCTGCTGCTGGTCAGGTTTACCGTGGCACTGGTGGGGCCTGTCTGTTGCATCTGGCACAGGGTACTGGCGACCGAACTGCTGGATGCCACACTGGCACTTGAAGGCGCAACTGAGCTGGACGGTGCTATTGAACTGGAAGGCGCCGCCGAGCTAGGTGCGGATGAACTGGATACCGGAGCGATTGAGCTGGATACAACCGAGCTGGAGGAGAGGCTGCCCAACGTAAACGTACTCCAGGGCGCATCCACCGCGAAACTGCCATTGAAGTAGGTAAAGCGATATTGAATGGTGGCGCCAGCCGGCAAATTGGTGAGGTTGACGACTTTTCGCCCATCCTGCGCGGTCATGGCTACGTTTAATTGCCCACCGCCATTGATGATGTAATGCGCATCGGCCCAGTGAGTGGTATTCACATACAACTGCGCGGCAGTGGCCGCAGTCTGGGTGATACCGGTAGTACTGGCAACTGATGCCGCGCTGCTGGAACTGACGGTTTGCGCCAATACCGAGGGTGCAAAACCGGTAACGCAACTAATGGATGCTACTAGCGCCAGCCCCCTAAGGGACAAGCGATTGTTTGATTGACTCTTCATAAATGACCCCAGTGCCTTATTCGTTATTAACAGGGAATGTTGTTAACCGTGTCAGCAGACGTGGAATCGGGTAAGGGCTCGCCGCTGAGACTGCTTTCACACTTTCATGCTACCAGCCAATTTTTAGCTGTCGTCTCAGTCAACGCAGGATCAATCGATGACACCCATTTTTTTAGGATTAGCGGAAGGGGAAATTAAATCTATTTATTTTTCAATAGGTTAAGAAAGTGGGAAGAGTTACCGCCAGTGTGTAGATACCACTCACGCCGAAAAGTGGAACCTAGTCGCACGGTACGAAATTCCTTATTTGAGACTAAAAACCAGGCGCTGCCCCATAAAAAAAGCGACCCGCAGGTCGCTTTTTCGCTGTGTTTGAGGTGGATTCAAACAATCACGCCTTGGCGCGCGCTCTTTCAGAACTGCATCCCCACAACAAATGGCTCACACGACTGCTATCACCAATACCAAGCACCTTCACTGAGCATCAAACAATAGTTTCTGAGCGTTCAATTTAGCCTCTGCAGACATATTGGATGAATTATCTAAGCATGCCTGTAGATCTTCCTTATGCTCAATCCACAGCCTTTTCTGATCTGGGTAGGCGCCATACAGACTGACTCTCAGCTCACTGAATAATTTTTCAGGGTCATCGCGCATTTGATCTATAAACAAGGCAAAGACATCCTCCTTATTTTTTTCACTTACCTTGCTGACGATAAATGTTATATCGGTAGAACTAACATTTGGGAGATTGTTGAAAAATATATCTTTCCCATCCCTACAACTCCTCACCATAAAATCAATAAATACTTCAACAATACGTTGTTCCACTTTTTTGGTGTTCTGGCAACTGTAACCAACAAGCTCTATAAATTTCTCCGACCAATATTTGGAGCCACACAACTTATTCATGAATGCCTCATCACAATGGCGATCCCCTCCATGTATTCCCAAAAAAAATTCAAGATCTGTCTCAGCTTCATGTCTTGGAGATATTTTCTCAGTAAGAATGCGCTCTAAATATACTCTACCGAGTCTGCCAGCGACACGTTGCACATTAAAATTGAGCGGTACCCCATCAGCAGAGTGCCATGATGGCCACAGGATTTTTATGAGACTCCGAGCATTTAGTTCATCAACACCTGCTTTAGAGAGCAAATCAATTGCCTTACCAGCTAGTGCATCCCTCATGGGAGAGTCGACATCCCTCACGCCTTCTCTCATTTGATCATAATTTTCGACCATAAAGTCAAATGCCTCAGGGGCACAATAGCGCAACACATTGACAGCCATGAGGTCATACATATTCACTTCGCCATCCAAACCTTTTTCCCATGCATTAAGCGCACGCCGTAATACGTATTTTGCATCGCGCGGCGTTTTAATACATTTACTCATTGCACGTACAAATTCATCGGTTTCCAGTGGTTCATCGCCGAACCAAGCTCCGTCTTTTCGTTTGACGCAAGCCTGCATTAAATCTATTGTGTTCTCGACAAGGCTTTGCGCATCAAATGACAAGAGATCTTCACGATACAAGGAGATTCTACTTAATATGTAAGATGGCACGCCGGGCGCAAGGCACACTATGAAATTAATTGACCGTAGATCCCTTAGCCTGTCGAGTAATCCAGCGACTTCATTCATGATGTTTTCTTCCTGAGGATTTCTATCAAAATCCTCAAGTACCACCACCATGGCTTTTCCAATCGACAAAAGAATAGTTTCTATTTTTCTAATTAATTCTTCGGGTGAGTGATGGCTATGTAATGGCAATATTTTTGCCAGAGTAGAAATTCCTTTAAAGTCCGCACCACTTAAAGCAGCCATATACTCTTTGGGAACATTTCGAATGCTCGCACAATCGACGTAATTCGTTAGGGTGGCAACCATGTCATCAATGATTTGTGCGGCAACCGTACCTTCTCCTCGCCCCCAACCCTCAACGGGAACAAAGATGTAGTCGTCACCCAATTGCTGCTTTACACTTTTCCAGGTACTGGTTTTACCAATTCCAAATGGCCCAACTATGGCAATGTGGTTCGCCTTGTGTTTACGCTTGCCGTCAACAGGCTCAAATAACCGGGCTATGCGAGTAACATAAACTCCTCGCCCAAGTATATCCTTGTCGCATTCATCAAGAGGACGCTCCGACATTAACCAACGGTAGTGATTTTTCTGTTCTTCATCTGTAATACAATCAGGAACCAGAACCAGCTCTTGTTTATCCTTTCGTTTTTCACTGTAAAGAGAATCATAGGCACATAAGAGCGACAACAAAATTATAAATAACAGTGCTGCCGCCAGAAAATAACTGACAAATAAGCTGCCTCTGAAGAAGTTGATGACATCAAACTGCGACAAAAACAACAACAGGCAGAGAACAATAGAAAATGTAATCGGAGGGTACGCCAAGCACAACTGAATATTTTTAAGCTGGCGCTTGTGGATGACATTGAAAAATAAAAGTAAGTGACGAGCGCAGTAAAACCCTGTTAGCGCCAATAAAATTTGAACAGCCATATGCAGCGATGAAAATAGACTGACCCATTTACCAAATGCAACCTGAACAGCACTAACACTCGCGATTAGGTACGCCCAGGCGTAGCTAACCAAACCAAGCAAAATTACGTCGCTCCAACGGCGAAAATTTATTTTTCTATCCATTTTTTCCCTCGCCAAAAAACAAAAAAGCTCGCACCAATTACGGATACGAGCTTTTAATTACCTAGTCAACAATCAACCCTTGGCGCGCTCTTCCAGAATCGCTACTGCTGGCAATACTTTTCCTTCTACGAACTCCAGGAATGCTCCGCCACCGGTAGATACGTAGGAGATTTTGTCTGCCAGATTCCACTTATCGATTGCAGCCAAGGTATCGCCACCACCGGCTACCGAGAAAGCGTCGCTCTCGGCAATCGCGCGCGAAATGGTTTCAGTGCCCTGGGCAAAAGCATCAAACTCAAACACACCACAAGGGCCGTTCCACAGTACGGTTTTGGCGTTTTTGATGATCTCGGCTACACGTGCTGCGGTTTCCGGGCCGTAGTCGATGATCTCTTCGTCCGCTTCAATTTCGCTTGGCTTTTTAACGGTCGCCACTGATTTGTGGTTCCACTCTTTAAAGCCTTCTTTGGTCACACGCACATCAGTCGCAAATACCACTTCGGTGGTTTTGCACAGGCGCTGTGCTTCGGGGATTAAATCTTTTTCGTACAGCGAGTTACCTACTTGATTGCCCGCGGCCGCAACAAAAGTGTTGGAGATACCACCACCCACCACCAGAATGTCAGCGATTTTTGACAGGGCATCCAACACGCTCAATTTGGTTGATACTTTTGAACCACCCACAATCGCCACCAAGGGGCGCGCCGGGTTATCGAGCACTTTTGCCAAAGCGTCCAACTCACCTGCCAACAATGGGCCAGCACAGGCAACGGGGGCAAACTTGGCTACACCGTGAGTCGATGCTTGCGCGCGGTGCGCAGTACCAAAGGCGTCCATCACAAACACGTCGCACAGCGCTGCCATTTTTTTAGACAGCTCATCAGAATTTTTACCTTCGCCCACATTGAAGCGAACGTTTTCCAGCAACACCAGGTCGCCGTCCATCGCAAAACCATCTACCCAATCTTTTACCAGGGGTACAGCGCGACCGAGTTTTTCGCTCAGGTATTTAGCCACTGGCGCCAGTGACGCTGACTCATCGTAAACCCCTTCATCGGGACGCCCGAGGTGCGACATCACCATTACTTTGGCACCGGCCGCCAGCGCCGCTTGAATGGTAGGAATAGAAGCGTCGATACGCACCGCACTGGTGATACGTCCATCTTCCAGGGGCACGTTCAGATCCTGACGAATCAATACACGTTTGCCAGCGAGATCCTGATCTTTCATCAATTTAACAGTCATGCTTTTCACCTTTTAAAAAGGGCTCCGAATAAAAACCAATGCCATTGTAATCAGTTTGCCTATTGTTTTTGCACCAGGTGGTGATAAAACAAAACACCCGACTCGCGCCGGGTGTTTGTATGCTTTTACTTGCTTAGTCTTCCAACAACTCTTCCACAGTGTTCACTATGTTATCGACAGTGAAACCGAAGTGTTCGAGCAGTTTGTTGCCGGGGGCTGATTCACCAAAGGTGGTCATACCAACGATGCGGCCGTCGAAGCCGACGTATTTGTACCAGTAATCGGCATGTGCAGTTTCAACCGCAACACGGGCGCCAACACTGATCGGCAATACCGATTCTTTGTAGGCCACGTCCTGCTGATCAAACACTGATGTAGAAGGCATAGAAACAACGCGCACATTACGACCTTTGGCTTTCAGTGCTTCGGCGGCTTTTACGGTGACGCCCACTTCTGAACCGGTGGCGATCAGGATTGCCTCGGGCTCACCTACCGAATCAACCAATACATAACCACCTTTGGCGATATTGGCGACTTGCTCTGGGGTACGCGCAAAGAAATCCAGGTTTTGACGGCTGAAAACCAACGCAGCTGGGCCATCTTTACGCTCTACTGCCGCTTTCCAAGCCACGACTGACTCAGTGCTGTCCGCCGGGCGCCAGGTGTCCAGGTTGGGGGTCAAACGCAGGGTGCCCAATACTTCGATTGGCTGGTGCGTCGGGCCGTCTTCGCCTTGGCCGATGGAGTCATGGGTATAAACGAACACGTTGCGCAGTTTCATCAGCGCCGACATACGCACCGCGTTAGCCGCGTATTGTTGGAACATCAGGAAGGTTGCGCCGTAGGGGATAAAACCACCATGGGCAGATACGCCGTTCATGATCGCGCTCATACCAAATTCGCGCACACCGTAGTACACGTAGTTACCGCTCGCATCACCCGCTTCAACGCCTTTGGATTTTTTAACCAGGGTCAGGTTGGAACCCGCGAGGTCAGCGGAACCGCCGAGGATTTCTGGCAGCCACTCAACGAATGCCGCGATAGTATTTTGTGACGCTTTACGGCTGGCGATTTTCTCGCCTTTGGCTTGAGTCTCAGCGATAAACGCTTCAGCTTTGGCAGCGAAGTCGGCTGGCAAGTCGCCTTTGATCACACGGCGCTCAAATTCGGCGCCCAGTTCTGGATAAGCAGCTTTATAAGCAGCCAGTTTTTCGCCCCAGGCTTTTTCTGCCGCCGCACCTTTGGCTTTTGCATCCCAACCTTCGTAAACATCGGCAGGAACCACAAAGGGCTCGTATTCCCAGTTCAGGGTTTTGCGCACCAGTGCGACTTCTTCCAAACCGAGTGGTGAGCCGTGGCAGTCGTGTGAGGCTTGTTTGTTCGGTGAACCGAAACCGATGATGGTTTTGGTAACGATGAGGGTTGGCTTGCTAGTTTCAGCGCGCGCCGCTTCGATGGCTGCTTTAATAGCTGCTGCATCGTGGCCATCAACCGCCGGAATTACGTGCCAGCCGTAGGATTCAAAACGCTTGGGTGTGTCATCGGTAAACCAGCCTTCAACATGGCCGTCGATAGAAATACCGTTGTCATCGTAGAAGGCAATGAGTTTGCCCAGACCTAAAGTACCTGCCAAAGAGCAAGCTTCGTGGGAAACACCTTCCATCATGCAGCCGTCGCCGAGGAAGCAATAGGTGAAGTGATTAACCACTTGGTGGCCGTCGCGGTTGAATTGCGCCGCGAGTACTTTTTCTGCCAGCGCCATACCCACAGCGTTGGCAATACCCTGACCCAAGGGGCCGGTGGTGGTTTCAACACCGGGGGTGTAACCGCGCTCCGGGTGGCCGGGGGTGTTGGAGTGCAATTGGCGGAATTGCTGCAGGTCTGCCATAGAAACCGCGTAACCGCTCAGGTGCAGCAGGGAGTAAATCAGCATGGAACCATGGCCGTTGGACAATACAAAACGGTCGCGATCGGCCCACTCAGGGTTTTGCGGGTTGTGTTGCAAAAAGTCGTTCCAGAGAACTTCGGCGATATCCGCCATGCCCATAGGGGCGCCCGGGTGGCCTGAGTTAGCTTTTTGAACGGCGTCCATCGAGAGGACACGAATAGCATTGGCAAGATGTTGGCGAGTTGGCATGAAACTCAAGGCTCCTTACGTATAAGTTGATTGCTGTTGTAGGTGGGCGCCGCTGCCCGAGCCGATGAATTCGAATCAGGAACGCCCCGGGGTTGCAAAGCACTAATGGGCAAATGCCACTTATTTACAGGCCTCTGATGGGCTTTTATGTCGTTGGGTTCCAGCCGCCGTCGCTGGGAGCGCGCTTTTAGGGAGAAAACAAAAGCCCGCTGACAAAATGGGCGAGCATTTTCGCCCAGCAGGCGCTGCCCGTAAAGGAATAACCGAGGGCATAGACACAATTAATCAATAAAAACCGCCCCAAAGATCGAAAAAGCCATTTATTTGCTCAATTCGAACTAAAAACGACTAAAACCTATATCAAAATATTTTGATATAGGTTTTTCAGGCTGCTAGACTGCACAGCACTTACCAGCCATTGATCAAACCATGAACCACTCCCTGCACGACACCACTGACGGCCTGCCCGTACTGACCGATATGGTCGAATTGGAAACGCCGCTCAGCCCCCTCGCCAATTTGCTCAAGGCCGCAGGTGATCCGCTGCGCCTGGAGATATTGCGTGTACTCAGCCAGGATTCGTTCGGGGTATTGGAGCTGTGCCGGATTTTTGCGATCAAACAGTCAGGCATGAGCCATCACCTCAAGGTGCTCAATAACGCCGGCTTACTGAGTTCGCGGCGCGAGGCCAATTCGATTTTTTATCGCCGCGCCTATTTAGCGCCGGATCATCCGCTCGCCGCCTTACAGCAACAATTATTTGCAACGGTGGATACTTTGCCGATTGCCGAACATTTGCGCGCACCCATCCGCGAATTGCAGCAAGAGCGCAGCCAAGCCGCACAAACGTTTTTCAGCGAGAACGCGGATAAATTTCGCGCGCAGCAAGATTTAATAGCCAGCTATCCGGTGTACGCCGAGCAGATGACACAACTGCTCAACAACACTGCGCTGCGCGCCAAAAATCTCGCACTGGAAGTTGGCCCCGGCGAAGGTGAATTTCTGGCGGTACTTGCGCAACAATTTAATCAAGTTGTTGCGCTGGATAACGCCGCCAATATGCTCGACAAGGCGCGTGCATTTGCCAGCGAAAAGAATCTGCGCAATATCGAATTTATCCACGGCGATACCCAGAGCTTACTCAACCACAAAGTATTGGCCGATTGCATACTGGTGAATATGGTATTGCACCACACACCATCGCCCGCCGATATTTTTCAGGATTTAAGCAATGTGCTAGCGCCGGGCGGCGCGCTGCTGATCTGCGATCTCTGTCGCCACGAACAAGCTTGGGCGCGCGACGCTTGCGGCGATTTATGGCAAGGCTTTGAACCACAGGATTTTTCGCGCTGGGCGCAAGCGGCAAAATTAGATGAAGGCCAGAGTGTGTATTTTGCCTTGCGCAACGGTTTCCAAATTCAATTGCGCCAATTTTTTAAGCCAGCGAATTTTTGATTTAGTTAATTATTTTTTGATTTAATTTCTTTAAGGGAAATCACCATGTCCGAATATTCCGTCTTTACCTCCGAATCGGTTTCCGAAGGTCACCCCGATAAATTAGCGGATCAGATTTCTGATGCCGTGCTCGATGCAATTTTAAAAGATGACCCCAACGCGCGTGTTGCGGTAGAAACATTAGTAAAAACCGGTATGGCGATTGTCGCCGGTGAAGTGCGCACCTCTACCTATGTGGATTTGGAAGATTTAATTCGCCAGGTAATTTTGGATATTGGTTACGATTCAAGTGATGTCGGTTTCGATGGCGCCTCTTGTGCCGTATTAAATGCAATCGGCAAACAATCATCCGATATCGCCATGGGTGTTGATGAAGCTGACGATAAAGATTTGGGCGCAGGCGACCAGGGTTTGATGTTTGGTTTTGCCACCAATGAAACATCTGTGTTAATGCCCGCGCCGATTTATTACGCGCATCGCCTGGTAGAAAAACAAGCACAATTGCGCAAGAGCGGCGAATTACCCTGGCTGCGCCCCGATGCAAAAAGTCAGGTAACGCTGCGCTATGAAAACGGCAAACCCGTAGCTATCGACGCGGTGGTTTTGTCTACCCAACACAGCCCCAGCGTAAAACAAGCAGAAATTCGCGAAGCAGTGCGCGAATTAATTATCAAAAACGTATTACCTGCTGAGTGGCTGCACAAAGATACGCAATACCATATCAACCCCACCGGCCAATTTATTATCGGCGGCCCCGTCGGCGATTGCGGTTTGACGGGTCGCAAAATTATTGTGGATACCTACGGCGGTATGGCGCGTCATGGCGGTGGTGCGTTTTCCGGTAAAGACCCATCCAAAGTAGACCGCTCTGCGGCTTACGCTGGTCGTTACGTTGCTAAAAATATTGTTGCTGCCGGTTTGGCCGATAAGTGTGAAATTCAAGTGAGCTACGCCATTGGTGTTGCTGAACCCACGTCAATTTCCATCAATACTTTTGGCACTGGCAAAATTTCGGATAGCGCGATTATCGATTTAATTCGCGAAAACTTTGACCTGCGCCCACGCGGCCTGATCCAAATGCTCGATTTGAAACGCCCAATCTATCGCCAGACTGCGGCTTACGGTCACTTTGGTCGCGAATTGCCCGATTTTACGTGGGAGAAAACCGATAAAGCGGATGCATTGAAGAAAGCGCTGTAAAAATTTATTTATAAACCATCGTCATCCCCGCGCACGCGGGGATCCAACCCTTGTAAAAATGGATTCCTGCGTTCGCAGGAATGACGGAATAAAATATCAACCATCTGTTGATTAATCAGGAAATTATTATGAGCTTCACCGACTACAAAGTAGCCGCCAAAACGGCCGAAGAATTTGCCAAAGACGCAACTTGGGGCCGCAAGGAAATTGAAATCGCCGAAGGTGAAATGCCGGCGCTGATGGCACTGCGTCGCAAATATGCCGCGAGCAAACCACTGGCTGATGCAAAAATTATTGGCTGTATTCACATGACCATTCAAACCGCGGTGTTAATTGAAACACTGGTGGATTTGGGTGCAGAAGTGCGCTGGTCTTCGTGCAATATTTTCTCCACCCAAGATCATGCCGCTGCTGCTATCGCCGCTGCCGGCATTCCGGTATTTGCATGGAAAGGTGAAACTGAAGAAGAGTTCTGGTGGTGTATCGAGCAAACCATCAACAAAGATGGCAAGCCCTGGGATGCGAATATGATTCTGGACGACGGCGGCGATGTGACGCAAATCGTGCACGAAAAATATCCGCAGATGCTGGATAAAATCCACGGCATTTCCGAAGAGACCACCACCGGTGTTCACCGCTTGCTCGATATGTTGAAAAAAGGCCAATTAAAAGTGCCAGCCATCAATGTGAACGATGCGGTCACCAAAAGCAAAAACGACAACAAATACGGTTGCCGTCACAGCTTGAGCGATGCCATCAAACGCGGTACCGACCATTTGCTGATGGGTAAAAAAGCCTTGGTAGTCGGTTACGGCGATGTGGGTAAAGGCTCTGCTGCTTCACTGCGTCAGGAAGGTATGATCGTGAAAATTACTGAAATCGATCCGATCTGCGCCATGCAGGCTTGTATGGATGGTTTTGAAGTGGTATCGCCCTACAACGACGGTATCAACACCGGTAAATACGAAGATATTAATCACATCGTACTGGGCACTACCGATTTGTTAGTCACCACGACCGGTAACGTCAACGTGTGTGATTCTGCCATGCTGCGCGCACTAAAAAATGGTGCGGTGGTGTGTAATATCGGCCACTTCGATAGCGAGATTGATACCGCGTTTATGCGCAAAAACTGGGAGTGGGATGAAGTTAAACCCCAGGTGCATAAAATCTACCGCGACAAAGCCACCAACAATCATTTGATTTTGTTATCGGAAGGCCGCCTGGTAAATCTGGGCAATGCCACCGGTCACCCATCACGCATTATGGATGGCTCTTTCGCCAACCAAGTGCTGGCACAAATGTATTTGTACGAGCGAAAATTTGCTGACCTGCCTGCCGAGCAAAAAGCAGAACACCTGTACGTTCGTGTATTGCCGAAAAAACTCGACGAAGAAGTAGCTAAAGATATGGTGGAAGGTTTTGGTGGTGTAATTACCAAACTGACCGCACAGCAAGCCGAATATATCGGTGTAGAAATCGACGGCCCGTTTAAGCCGGAATCTTACAAATATTAATTTTTTAACCGTAGGTTGGGCCGGGCTGCGCAAGCAGTAATGCCCAACACGGTCGCGATGTTGGGCATTACTGCCTAACCTACAGGAACACGCTATGAACGACTCACAACCGCGTTTAAGTTTTGAATTCTTTCCGCCCAAAACGCCGGAAGGAAAAGAAAAACTGATCAAAGTACGCGACCAATTGAATGAATTTGCGCCGGACTTTTTCTCTGTTACTTACGGTGCTGGTGGCTCAACCCGCGATAACACCAAAGGTTTGATCACCCAATTTAAAAGCGATGGTATCGCTGTCGCGCCGCATTTGTCTTTTGGTGGCGACGACGAAACCACCATCAAAACATTAATTCAAGAATACAAAGATGCCGGCGTAGATCGCATCGTTGCCCTGCGTGGCGATATGCCTTCTGGTGTAGGCGGTGCTTACCAATTGGTTTATGCCAATGAATTGGTCGCCTTTATCCGCAAACATTATGGCGAGCATTTCCATTTGGAAGTGGCGGCCTATCCGGAAATTCATCCGCAGGCTAAAAGCTACAGTGATGACGTGGGTTATTTGAAAGGTAAATTTGATGCGGGTGCTAACAGCGCCATCACCCAATACTTCTTTAACCCGGACTCCTACTTTTATTTTGTTGATCAATGCCAAAAAGCGGGTATCACCCAGCCAATTTACCCCGGCATTATGCCCATTATTAACTACAAAAATTTAACGCGCTTCTCCGATACTTGCGGCGCCGAAATTCCGCGCTGGTTGCGTAAAGCGCTGGAAAATTATGGTGACGATGAAGCCAGCTTGCGCGCCTTTGGTACAGAGCTGGTCACTGACCTGTGCGATACCTTGCTGGAAAACGATGCACCCGGTCTGCACTTCTACACCATGAATCAAACCGAACCCACCGCCGAAATCGTACGCAACTTAGGTCTGATTCCTAACGACGAATAACTTACTACCAGTGTAAAAAAGCACAGCAACAAAAAAGGGCGCGATGATCGCGCCCTTTTTATTTCATTGCAGTATTTTTGTAATCAATTAACTCAGCGAACCATTGTCATCGTCAAATGGTAGCGTTTCTGTCATCACGGGTGCGGCTTCTGGTGCAGGGGTCGCCTCAACGGAAACCGTTTCGGCGACTACTACAGCCTCTACATCGGCAATTACTTCCGGCACTTCTACTGCAGGTGCAGCCGCTTCGACTGCAGCTACCGGAGCAGCGACAACTTCCACAGGGGCTTTAGGTGCAGCTACTTTTTTAGGCGCAGGCTTTTTGGGTGCTGCTTTTTTTGGCGCAGGAGGAGTTTTTTTAACGGCCACTTTTGGTTCTGCTACTTTCACTTCCGGCGCCACTTCAGTTTTAGTTTCTTTCACTGCTTTTGCTGGTTTTGCTACTTTCGCTGGTTTAACGGCTTTTTCTGCTTTAGCAGGCTTGTCAGTTTTGCTTACTTTTTTCTCCGCTTTTACTTTGGCGGGTTTTTCTGTGGTGGCAACAACAGCTTTAGCCGCCTTTTTCACTTTTTTGGTTTTGCCCTTACCTTTAGTTGCAGCGGCTACTTCCTTGGCAACTTCTTTGGCTGCTTGTTCAGCTGTTTTTAATGTCGCTACTGCATCCTGTGCAGCCGCTAACATTTTGGTTGCATCCAGTTGATCTTTTTTAGCCTGCGCCAAACGTGCTTTTGCCGCTGCAGTGACTACCCCCTTGGCAGAAATATCGGCAACTTTTTTCTTGGCGCTCGCCACGGCTTTTTGCCCAGCGGCAACTGCTTTTTGTGCGGCAGCAAATTCTTGCGCACGCGCCTTATCCAGAGCGGCACTGACTTTAGCGATCTGCTGTTCCAATTCAGCAACGGAAATTTTGGTTTTGGGAGAGGCGGCCATAAACAATACCTGCGTGAAAAAGCGTTGGGAATCTACGATGAGGGAGCATCACAAAACAGCGGATGCAATGGAGCGAATTGTAGCTGCGCCCCGCGCAAAAGTGTATGCCCCCTGCGCAACATCACCACAAAGAGCCTTAATAAGGTCTGGAACTTTCATAAAACACCAGAGTCTGAACTGGCTCGGCAAAGCCAAGGTGGCAATCGCTATTCACAAATGAGGAATAGCACAGGGTTTGAGGCTGCAGCACAGCGCAAACGTCGCTAAAAACACGCACATTTGATCAGACTTGGTATACCATTGGCCCCTGTTCTGGTGCTGCACAGGCTGTCGGCTAGGAAGAAGTGAGGCAATGCCCATTTCACACAGACAACAAATACAAATCAATGATTACAAAATAAGGTGCATTATGTTTAACAAACGTTTATTGGTTGTTGGCTTGATGGCTGCGACTGCAGGCTTGATTGGCTGTAATAAAGAAGAAGCAAAACCAGTTGATGACAGCGCGAAGCTGGCAACGCTGGAACAAAAAGCCAACTACATCATTGGTCAAAACCTGGGTAAGAACCTGCAAAACGGTGGTTTAACCATCGAGCCGGACTCTCTGGCATTGGCATTGGCTGATGTGCGCGACGGCAAAGAATCTCGCATTAGCGAAGAAGACATGCAAAAAATCATGCAAGAAGTTCAGCAAAAAGCCATGGCTAAACAAGAAGAAGAGCAAAAGAAACTGAGCGAAAAGAACATTGCTGATGGCAAAAAGTTCCTTGAAGACAACAAAGCCAAAGAAGGTGTAACCACCACCGAAAGCGGCCTGCAATACAAAGTAATTACTGAAGGTAAAGGCGCCAAGCCAAAAGCAACTGATGTAGTGACTGTGCATTACACCGGCAAGCTGATCGACGGCACCGAATTTGATAGCTCAGTGAAAAATGGCCAACCAGCTACTTTCCCACTGGACGGCGTAATTCCTGGCTGGACTGAAGCACTGCAATTGATGCCACAAGGTTCCAAATGGGAAATCGTAATCCCGTCTGAATTGGCTTATGGCGCTGGCGGTCAAGGTCCAATCCCACCTTCATCTACATTAGTTTTCGAAGTTGAATTGCTCGAAATCAAAGCACCTGAAGCAGCTGCAGAATAAGCCTGGCGGGAGCGATCCCGCACTGCCATACACCAATGGCAAGACATAAAAAAACCCGCTACGGCGGGTTTTTTTATGCTCTGGCAAAGTCGGTTAACCCATCAGTTAACCAGATCCTTATGCGAGGTATGAAGTACCGAGATCAGACGGTCTTCGGCACTGAAACGCACTTCCAAGGCTTCGCCCAACAGGGACAAACGCTGGTCAGTGAGCTCAGGTCGTCGGTTTCCAAATACTTGTCATTAAAATCGAGTAACTTTTCGGTGGTTTTATCGACTACATCGTAGAGTTTACCCGCCTCTTGCAGCGCGTCAGCATCGTCAAACTCACGCCCCTCTTTGATCAACTGGTCGTAGACTTCAAAGTGACCTGCCGATACATAGTCCACCAGGATTTGGCAAAAGCTGCGCAACTTTTCACCGCGCTGCACATCGCTCAAGTCCTGATCCAGACCACTCAGGGCGCAGTATTGCACCAGCATTTGCTGACGCTCTTCCAACCAGCGGTCGATAATTTCACTTACACCGCCCCAGCGTTCTTTGGCACTTTTGCAATTTTCTAACATCAGTTATTCCTATCCATTTTCGAAAGAGGTGTGCTTTGCGCGGATGTGCTGTGCGCGAAACAGTCCGCGACAACCGCTGTTTTCAAGCGCAGGTGCATAAATTCAGTTGGTCACAATAGGCGATCTGACGCATGAGGGCAAGACTGCATCGCGCTTTATGCCTGTGTGCGGTGCGCAGGGCGCAGCGCTTGGTATAAATTGGCGCCAGCCAGCGCAATAAATGCCATAAAAGTCCAGGCAGCAAGGCTCAAACCGAGGATCTTATCTACATGGGCGCAGTTGCCATCCCCCTGTAACAGTAATTTCAGCGCATCCATAAAAGGGAAGACTTCAAACATATAGGCGAGACCTGGCCCACAAGCGGGAACCTGATCTTCCGGCAAACTTTGCAACCAGAGTTGGCGACCCGCAAAACACGCACCGAGGATGGCGCTGGCAATACCGGCAAGCGCATAGGCACGACGGCCGCGATTAGCCGGGTTATGAATCGCAGCAATCAAGGCTAAGAGTCCGGTTAGCACCACAAACCCACGTTGGGTGATGCACAGCGAGCAGGGAACCATTTTCATCACATGCTCCATATAGGCAGCAGCCAACATCATGGCGGTACAGATAACAAAAATAAGCAGATTGGTTTGACGCACACTGGGAGACATGAACAATCCTTACTTGAAGAAGTTAACGAGATAGCGGTCGTTTTATGGCTATAGGAATAATGATGGCTATGTTAAGCAATTATGCGCGCCCAGAGCCAGACATTTAGCCCGCAGCGATTTAATTCAGCGCAGGTTTGCACAGTTGGACAAACGAATAGACTATGCTTTGGGGCATTCGTCAATCGCGCCAAGCAGCGCCTTGATTTGAGCGAGAAGAATGGCTGAAGTTCACAGGGGAGAGATTATGAAACGCGGTAGGTTTGGTCTGGCATCCAGTCTGATTAGTAAAAGAGCGGGTATCGCATTGGGTATTACATTGGGCATTGCACTAGCACTGCCTGCGTTGGCTTCGGGTGGTGGCAATAAAGGTGCACCTGAGGGCATTAACTATATTCCCATCACCCCACCGCTGGTGGTGAACTACGGTGGCCCCGGCAAGGCGCGTTATATAAAAGCGGAACTATCCATTCGCAGCGAAAATGCGGCGGACGCCAATACAGTGACTCACCACCTGCCGCTCATTCGCGATCGCCTGGTCAGTATTTTGAGCGCGCAGAGCGATGAAATTGTAAGCAGCGTGGAAGGAAAAGAATATTTGCGCACTTACGCGTTGGCAGAAATTAACAAAGCCCTGCTGCAAGTACAGGGGTTGGCGCCGCAGCCAGCCGCAGAAGCAACACCTACCGCCGTAGCGCCAACAACACCTGCAGCACCCGCAACAACAATCGCGCCTACAGAGGGCAGTTCAGCGGCAGCGACGTCAGCAACCGCCGCTGCGACCGCTAGCACTTTACCCGTAGTGACAGCTGTTAAAGGCCCCGCATCGGATTTATATTTCAATAATTTTGTCGTGCAAAAATAAGCGCAGAATTCAATACCAGAGCATCACCGCCGCGCAGCCTCTGGCGACGGTGATGCATCACTCAGCTCGCGCAGCGACAGCCGCGATATTGGGCGTAATAATTTTCCAGATATTGATCAAAACTGATTTGCTGATCGGCCTCCAGCACAGCTTGCGCCTGTAGGGACGTTTCACTCATCTGCGCAAATACCGCCTGCTGTGCTGCCGCCAAGGGGCGATCCGCAAAATACGCGCGCTGCTGTTCTGCGAGGGCCAGGGCGTGGGCGTAAAAGCTTTGCCCCGCCTGAGTCATATCGCGCAATACCCGCGCCGAAGGTGTTAACTCCGGGTTGGCGATTTTAGCGCGCTGATGCTCCAGCGCCTGCTGATGTGCCGCCCCACCTTTGGCCTGATCCAACAATTGCGCCGCCGCCATACTGCCCCGCACAATTTCCTCCGCCCACTCGCGCATGGCGATTTCATGTTCACCGCGCAGCAACTTCAGCGCAGGATCGCGCCCGCTATTCACAATACGCTTCTGGTTTTCCTGCCCCTGATAAAACTCCCGCTCGTCGGTTTGCGGGCTATCGCTCAGCAGGCAATAAAGCAAAAACGCATCCATCACTTGCATTTGCTCTTTGGTGATGCCAAGCGGTTCGTAGGGATTCAAATCCACGCAGCGCACTTCTACATACTCCACCCCGCGCAGACGCAGCGCTTGCAGTGCCGTCTCGCCGCGCCCGGTAGTGCGTTTGGGGCGGATGCTGGAATAAAACTCGTTTTCGATTTGCAGCAAACTGGAATTGAGTTGCTGGTAATTGCCCTGCCCGTCTTTCACCCCAATCTGCTCATAGGCGGGATAACTCTGGGTGATACCGCCGCAGAGCGTGGCCAAGTAATCGCTCAGGTTGTTGTAATTCACCACGAGACTTTTTTGTGCGTCGCTCTGGTAGCCCAAATCACCCATGCGCAGCGAAGTCGCATGAGGCAAATACATGGTTTGTTCGGCAGCGGGGAAGGGCTGGAGTTTATGGGTGCGATCTTTCACAAAACAGGAACAGACCGCGGGCGATGCACCAAACAGATAAATCAGCAGCCAAAAGTTGCGACGGAAATTGCGGATCAACCCAAAATAGCGCTCGGTTTTAAAATCCTGCAGCGCTTGTTGATTGCCCGTTTGTTGTTGCAGCGCCAACCAAAACTCATCGGGCATACTGAAGTTATAGTGAATCCCGGCGATAGTCTGCATGGAGCGACCATAGCGGTGCCCCAGGCCCACGCGGTACACCGTTTTCATCCTGCCGGAATTGGACGAGCCGTAACGCGCCACCGGAATCTCATCATCCGTACCCAAGGTGCACGGCATGCTCGCAGGCCACAGGCGCTCGTTGTTAGCGGCCAAGTGCTGGTAGGTAAAACGGTGAATATCATCCAACTGCGCCAGCAGTGGCTCCACATCAGCAAACGGCTCGGTGATAAATTCCAGCAGCGCTTCACTGTAATCCGTGGTGATATGCGGATGGGTTAACGCAGAACCCAGCGCGCGCGGGTGATCAGTTTGCGCCAGAGTGCCCTGGGGGGTTACGCGCAGGCTCTCTTTTTCCAGACCGCGCAAAATACCGCGCAGACTGGCATTAGCCGCAGGCTCGGCAAACGCACTCAGCAATTCGCTGGATAAACCGTGATCATGTGACAATTCAAAATCCTTGGGCGACAAGCGCAATCAAGCACAAATAAAAAAGCCGCCGCAGCGGCCCACTAACAAAGTGTAGAACAGGAAGCGTCTAGCGACAGCACTGCGCAGGGATCAGCGCGATGGCTCGTCGGGCAAGGCAGCCACCGGATCAACAACAGCTTGATCAGCATGCGCCTGCACTGCCTCCGCCTCAAGCGTCGCCAACAGATCTTTACCCAACTTGGGCAATGGCTCGGGCAGAATTTCCGGGTCAATCGATGGCAAGCCCTTCTCATTGGGTGAGCAGCTAATGATCTTGATACGCTGGGTATAGTCCTTGGAACTGGCCTCAACCATCTGGTTAATCGCTTCATCTTTATGCGGCGTTTTGTACAGCGCGTTCAAATCGCGACCATCCAACCAGTTGTTTTGTTTACCAAGAAAGAGATTGTGCTGATTTTGCAGAATAAATATTTCACTCATAACCTGAGCCATCCGGAATATGTGAAAGCAGAGTAAGTCGCGAATGTTGGGGTGATGGTGCAGAGTTTCAAGGGTACAAGACGATTCATAAATTGTTGCGGTTCATTCCTCACCAGCAACCTACAAAGCACCCTGTAGGTTGCTGGTGAGGAATGAACCGCAACAAAAAATTAACACAAACCCACAATCTCTAATCAGAGTTAGGTTTTATTTTCCCACCACCTCAACCCAATAGCCTTTGCTCTTCGCCTGTATTTTTTCGTTGTACATGGCGCTTGCGTTCCAACCGGGCAAATAAAATTTCCCTGCGTAACTCGCGTTTAAAATTATGCGCAGGGTGACGCTGGTTTGGTTGCGTTCCTGATAGCGATAATTCCAGTAGTAATCGCGCCACAAACTGAAATAACCCAGCACTCGATCATCGCGGATATCCAAATAATCAATACCTTTAGGCAGTTGTGCCCCCTCCAGACGTTCATTGCGGATTTGCCAGCCGCTGGGCATTACGGCGGTAAGCGCGATGTTTTCGATATTGCTGGTCAATAATTTATCGAACTCGCCGCTGACGGTAACTTCGGCTACAAAGTCGGTGCCTTGTGGCAGTTGCTCGACATCCAGCGGTTCGTTAGCCAGCGTTAAAAAATTAACCTGTAGTGCCAAACCATTACTACTAGCTTCTTCACGTAAGTTGGCTGGTGTGCCGCGATTACTCACCACCACGCGAATGGGTTTGTCGTGATCGTTGCGTACCGATACTTGCGGTGAGTCCAGCGCGCGGCGGAATAAGGGGCTGTTACTGCCTTGACTGGTCCAATCGCTTTCGCCTGTTTGTTGATAAGAAAACTTTATGCCGTTGCTACTTTGATTAGCGCTGGCAAATTCACTCATCGCCAACAGTGCCCAGGCGATACTTTGTGTGGAGTACCAACCGTCACTCGACAATTCATTGGCAACTTGTTCAGCCACTTCCCAGGTTGTTTCTTTATTTGCATTCACGCTCACCAGAGTTGCTAACAACAACCCGCGGTCACGCATTTCGGAACCGTAGGTGTACCCTGAATCTTTGTAACTCGGCACAGTATTGGCAATTGTGCCCAGCACATCCTGCGCAGCATCTTTTAAACCAACATGTTGATAAGACATAGCCAACAACCAGCGCGCAGGCATGCGGTAGTCCTGCAGATTCTGCTGATTATTTTTAAAGGTTTCGCGCAAACGGTTCATTGCCGGTAGTTCAGCGCTGTCCGCTAAGGCGAGTGTATAGAGGCGATAGGCGAGCACCATCTCGTCGTAATAATTACCCTGAATTTGCGGGTTGCGCGCCGCATTGCGCTGATAGTTTATCCAACCATTTAATAGCGCAGCGGGCACGGCGTAACCGGCACGTTTCGCCTCCACTAAAAAATGCCCCACATAACTGGATGCCCATTCATTCACATAGCCATCACCCGACCAATAACTGAATCCACCACTGGCATGCTGGAAACCATACAAGCGTTTAATGCCCGCGTTAATGTTGTTATCAATTTCAATTTTTTGTGCGTCACTCAGATTCACCAATTGCGCAAGACGCAATTGTGGAAATACCGATGAGGTCACTTGCTCCAGGCAGCCGTGCGGATAACTAATTAAATAATCCAAGCGCTGCTCAAGGTTGAGCGGCGGCAAGGTGCTTACTTCAAGGCTCGCCTGATTAGTGCCAATCATGCCGTGAGCTTGCAGGGGCGATTGCCAGACTTCGCCCGGCCGCAATAATTTGCTCTGCCACAGACTGGTAGGCGGATTCGCCGCGCGTGAGTCGATATAAATTTCTTGCGTGGCGGTTTCATTACCTGAGGTAGCGGTAATTTTCACACGGCCTTTGCCGAGGCGATCATTCACCTTCAATTGCAAACTGGCAATCGCATCGCCCGGTTCACTAAAGTTCAGTGTTGCAGCGCCTTTTTCCACGGTAAAAATTTCATTCGCTTCCACCGAAATTTTTACTTCGCGAATATCTTTTTCGCTCACAAATACATTAACCGGCAAATTCACTGCTTCACCGGGACCAAGCACGCGTGGCAAGGTGGCAAAAAGTGTGACTGGCTGAGTGACGGTCACAGTTTTCTCCACACTGCCGTAGGCGCTGGTTACACTGTTATTAGTTTTCGCGCTGGTATCACCCGCCACTAACATAACGCGCACCGCACCCATATAGGGTGGCAGGGTAATTTTATGCGCGCGGGTTTCCCCGGCTTTTAATTCAAACGCACCAAGGAATTTCACTACCGGTGGAAAGCGACGCTCGCGGCGTTTGCGCTCGGCTTCCAAGGCGGCATCGGAGCCACCAATTGCCAACACTCGCTCCAGCGACGCACCATAACCACCAACTACCTGATCAAATAAATCCCAGGTGCGCACGCCCAGCGCTTCACGTTTGTAAAAATAATCGTGCGCATCCGGTGCGCGGAAATTGGTGAGGCCGAGTAAACCTTCATCCACCATCGCCAGAGTATAGGTCATAGCACGCTGATTTTTTTCGCTAACCTTGATGCTAAATTCGGTTTCAGGGCGAACTTTTTCTGCCACGTCCAATTGCGGCTGCAAACGGGTTGCAGGGTCTTCCACCAGCAGCGGCACTATGCCGTATAAACGCATCGGCGCTTCAGCAACACGCTCCTGATGCGGCAATATCAGTGCAACCTGGGCGTAAACGTTAGGCGCCATCGCCGAGGTGATGGGAATTTCTATTTCGGTTTGACCCGCCTGCAAATCCAGCCAACGCGACTCCAATACTCGCGTGCCATTTTCAATACTCAGCAATACGCGCCCTTCACGCGCATTGGGCAAACGTACCTTGGCAACATCACCGGGTTGATATTTTTCTTTATCGGCCGAGAGCATTAATTGGGTGGCGGAATCAGCACTGGCCGATGAGTCGTAACTCCAACCTAAATAAACCACCTTGCCGGCGCAGTGCGCCTGGGCATCGCCTTCGCTGTTGTCGCACACGCGAATAATGTGACGCCCCCAATCGTATTTATTTTTTTCCAAGGTCCAATTTATGCGGCCATTGGTATCGCTCACCAGAGTTTCACTGTGCACCGGGCGATGACTACTGTTGGTAAAATATTCGGCAAGATTTTCATTGTTTTCATCCCACCACCAACGCCAGCCGATTTCATAAACCTGTAAATCCACTTTGCGCGACGCGGCCGCTTTGCCCTGTGCATTTAATGTTTGAATGAGTACAGGGTGATCGGCATCGCGACCAATGGCATCCATGTAACCGCTGCCTTTGGGAATATTAATACCTACCCAATGATCAAATGGCAGTAATTCATAGGGGCGCAAAATTGTGCTGAAATTACCGCTCTCTTCAAACACGCGAGTCACAAAGGTGGCGGTGAGTTTACCCGGCGGTGGCGATGACAAACTGACATTCACCGGAAAGCTGGCGTTGCCACTTTCATCCACGTGGCCATCAAATACTTTTTGCGCACTGCCCGCAAAACTGCGCACCGGGTCATCAAAAGTAAATTGCTCAAATCCCGCAAATACCGATTCGCGGGCACTCAGTTTTAATTCCGAATCTGCTTTTAAATTTTTGGCGGTAGCGCCCTGCAACCACTGGGCAAAGAGTGACACTTGCGTTGGCATATTGCGCAACCGCAGCGGTGTTTCTGTGGGTGTTAAATCCACTTTCAAACGGTTGGGCACCACCATTTCCACTTTAATAATTTTGTCGAAATAACGATTACCCACATGCACCACTGCGCGATAATTTCCGGTGGGTGCTGTCTCTTCGGTTTTTAACGCAAAGGTATAAAAATTATTGACCGGCTGCACATTGGTTTGGCTCTGCACTTTTTTGCCACTGGGATCAAATAAATCCAGCGTGACCGGGTGATTGGCGGGTAACTGCTGAGCTTTATCTTCCAAAATAAAACTGAGGAAAATATCATCGCCCGGGCGCCATACATCGCGCTCGCCGTAGAGGAAACCTTTTAGGCCACCCTTAATGTGTTCGCCACTTACATCAAATTGATTGGTGGGCAGCGCTTCACTGCTGCGCAGGCGCAGATAACCGCGCTGTTTATTGTGAGTGGCTTGAATATAAAAAGGCACGCCGTCGGTAGTTAATTGCAGCATGCCGTAATTGTCGGTAGTGCCACTGCCAATCGGCTGTTGCTGATAGTTGTAGGCAGTGATTTCGGTATTGCCCAATGGTTTAGCGGAATTTAATTCTGTGCTAATGACATGCAGTTGATTATCGCTGCCGCGTTTGGCGAGTAAGCCGATATTGGACACCAAAAAATTGCGTGCTGAAGCAATTTCATCACCATAGTAATAGTAAGTATCATCGCAGGGATTATTGCGCTCACTGTAATTGTAATAACCCTGGGATTGATAATATTGCTGATACCACGCCGGTTCCTCTACGCGATCGTAATAACTTTCACCATCGGAATCTTCCGGCATTTTGGCAACCGGTTCTGTCGGGCGCAGTTGTTCACAGGTGTAAATAGAGTTGCTGCGATCAATGCGCAGCTCCAAACGAATTAACCCATCGGGGTGTTGTGCCATTAGCTCGGATAAATCCAAATTAAAACGCTGGGCGCCCGCGCGGGGAATTTCGGGTAGCTGATAGGTTTTACGCCATAAATAGCGCCCGGTATCGGTCGCAGCGGCAGCAGCGGTGAGTTGGTAATCCTGCAGATATTGGCCAACATTATTGGCAAACACTTTAAAAGCAATCACTTGTACTGAATCCACACCTGCGGCTTCAAAGGGCACAGAAATTTGGCTGGCGGGAGGCAAAATACTGCTGCTACCGACAAAACGCACCAGCGGTTTTACCAACTCAAGCACCACTTTGTGCTCGTAGTCACTGCCCAGGCTTTGCTGCTTCAGGTTATTAATACTGCCGTTGATTTTTAGCGTTATTTCACCGGTATCGAGTTTTTCCGGTGTGTAACGCAGCAGGCTGCCATCGATTACGGCGTTCACGGCTTTACCGTCCAGTGTTACCAAACCGCTAAGATTTTGGCTACTATCGAGCGTGTCAGAAAAATGAATTTCAATCGCGGTATTGGGTTGGCGAATCACCTGTACGCCGGTCACTTGAAAGGTTTTGCGCGCAGGAATTTCCAATTCGCGTGCGCCTTTATCTGCAGAACCTATGGCGCTGCCATCCCAGTTCAAGACAATTTTTCCGGCACTGTCGCCACGCGTTATTGGTGCAATTAAAAAGCGATGGGTTTTACGATCAGTATCCTGCGTCCAAACTACATCGGCATTGCGCTCATTCACCTCAACGCGCAGAATTTTTTTAATATCGTTTAACTCGGCGGTATCGGCGGTGGTGAGTACACCGGTGAGCTGCATCTGACTTTCGTCTTCAGGCATTACACCCAAACTATCCACACGCAAATCAAAATCCTGTTTGATAGTTTGCACTTCAAACTCAAAATCACCGAGCGATTCAGTGATCCCCTGCAACTCACTGGCGTTTAAACGGAAACGAATTTTGCTATCACTGGGCAAGCGCTCAACGGGCTGGATACGCAATTCACTGGTGGAGGTAAACACCAAATTCACCGGCGTCTTGGCATCCAGTGTCAGCAGCTTGTCAGAGAAGGCGGTATTCACTTGCGCTTCATCTACCACCGGATGGGTGAAGCGAATAAATAGCGGGGCTTCTGTCGCAATCCAGCGTTTGGGATAATCTGCAATATGCGCTTCCCATTCCGGGGCGATGGCTTCTGCCGCTGGAGCTTGTTTGTTTTGCTCAGGTGCGGAATTGTCACAGGCACCCAGTAATAAACTCATTAACGCAATGGCACACCATGAAGACCAATGAAAGCGCATAGTAATTCCCTGTTTAATTGTGATGGTAAAGCTGTGTTTGTTACTACAAAAGAAACTGCAGATTAGCCCTGTAAGCGCACGGAGTGCAGCTCGATGGAGTGCGCGGACTCACTGGTTGTTTTGGATTTGGGGCGCGCACCACTCGGGCTAAAAAAATAAATAACCGCCGTTATTATCAGCAACACGACGATAAGGATCATAGATTGTTTTTTTCTGTTCACCGCGACACATCCCTTGGTGTTGTAATTTGATTGAAGTAAAAAAGCCACTCAGGTTACCCGGAGTGGCTTTTGAATTTATAACATTCTGCACATGAACGGCAGGTTTATTGTTTTACACAGTCAACGAAGTAGTCTTTTTTGCCATCCACTTCGCGTTTTACCAAACCGTGTACATCAGTTTCAAAGCCGGGGAACTTCTCGTTGAAATCGCGTGCAAATTTCAAATAGTCCACGATGGTTTTGTTAAAACGCTCACCCGGAATCAACAGCGGAATTCCCGGCGGGTAAGGCGTTAACAAAATCGAGGTGATGCGGCCTTCCAATTCGTTGATAGGTACACGCTCGATTTCGCGATGCGCCATTTTTGCAAACGCATCTGAAGGTTTCATCGCCGGTTGCATATCGGACAAGTACATCTCGGTCGTAAGGCGTGCAACATCATAGGCTTTGTAGAAATCGTGGATTTGTTGGCACAAATCGCGCAGACCCATACGCTCATAGCGCGGATTCGCTTGCGCAAACTCGGGCATGATTCGCCACATGGGTTGGTTCTTGTCGTAGTCGTCTTTAAATTGTTGCAGCGCGGCTACCAGTGTATTCCAGCGGCCTTTGGTGATGCCGATGGTAAACATAATAAAGAAGGAGTAGAGGCCACACTTCTCGATAATTACGCCGTTCTCTGCCAAATATTTGGTGACGATCGATGCCGGAATACCGGTGTCGCTGAACTGGCCATTTACCGATAAGCCGGGGTTAACGATGGTGGCTTTGATCGGGTCGAGCATGTTGAAGTTTGGTGCGAGTTTACCGAAGCCGTGCCAGTTGTCGTCGCTGCGCAGAATCCAGTCTTCGCGTGTGCCAATGCCTTCTTCAGCAAATTCTTCCGGGCCCCAGACCTGGAACCACCAATCCTGGCCCCATTCTTCGTCCACTTTTTTCATCGCGCGGCGGAAATCGAGCGCTTCAAAAATCGATTCTTCTACCAGTGCATGGCCGCCGGGTGCTTCCATCATGGCCGCCGCGATATCGCATGAGGCGATAATTGAATACTGCGGAGAAGTGGAGGTGTGCATCAAATAGGCTTCATTAAATGCATCCTGATCCAGCTTCACGCTTTCAGATTCACGCACCAACACTTGCGATGCTTGCGATAAACCGGCAAGCAATTTGTGTGTGGATTGGGTGGAGAAAATCATCGACTCTTTGGCGCGCGGGCGATCTTTGCCAATCGCGTGCATGTCTTTGTAGAACTCGTGGAAGGTGGCGTGCGGCAACCAGGCTTCGTCGAAGTGCAACGTATCGATTTTACCGTCGAGCATATTTTTCAGCGTCTCTACATTGTAGAGCACACCATCGTAAGTCGATTGGGTAATGGTGAGTATGCGCGGTTTTTTGTTCACGGCTTCGCGCGCAAAGGGGTTTGCTTCGATCTTGCGGGCGATGCTTTCCGGTGTGAATTCCTCCAGCGGAATCGGGCCGATAATGCCGAGGTTGTTGCGCGTCGGCATCAGGAATACCGGAATCGCGCCGCACATAATAATCGAGTGCAGGATCGACTTATGGCAGTTGCGGTCAACGACCACAATATCGCCCGGCGCCACAGTAGAGTGCCACACCATTTTGTTCGATGTGGACGTACCGTTGGTCACAAAGTAGCAGTGATCGGCGTTAAAAATGCGCGCCGCATTGCGCTCGGACGCGGCGATAGGCCCGGTGTGATCCAGCAATTGACCGAGTTCTTCTACCGCGTTACATACGTCGGCGCGCAGCATATTTTCACCAAAAAATTGGTGGAACATTTGGCCGATAGGCGATTTCAAAAAGGCGACGCCGCCGGAGTGACCGGGGCAGTGCCAGGAATAGGAGCCGTCTTGCGCGTAGTGCACCAGCGCGCGGAAAAACGGCGGTGCCAAACCATCGAGGTAGGATTTGGCTTCGCGGATAATATGGCGTGCCACAAATTCCGGCGTATCTTCAAACATGTGAATAAAGCCGTGCAGCTCGCGCAAAATATCGTTGGGAATATGGCGTGAAGTGCGGGTTTCGCCGTACAGATAAATCGGGATGTCAGCGTTTTTGTAACGGATTTCTTCCACGAAGGCGCGCAGGGATTTCAGCGCGTGGTCGGTCTCTTCCAAAGAGCCACCGCCAAATTCTTCGTCGTCGATCGACAAAATAAATGCAGAGGCGCGCGATTGCTGCTGCGCAAATTGCGACAGGTCACCGTAGCTGGTAACACCAACTACCTCCCAGCTTTCATTTTGGATGGCCTCCGCGAGTGCGCGTATGCCTAAACCCGAGGTGTTCTCGGAGCGAAAGTCTTCGTCGATGATGACGATGGGAAAGCGAAATTTCATGGAGTCTCCATAAAAGGTATAAGGCTGGAATTTCACTTGCTGGCGAAACGCCTCTGGGTGCTGCTTGTAAGGTATTGCTTATAGGGTACTACTGATTAGGTGATCAGGTTGGTTGGGTGGCGCACCATCCGGCCAGTCTGCCTGAGGGGAGACCGAGGAAAACCGGAAAGGAGTTGAAGCCATTTGGCCGCGCATTTCCCGGTTTACACCTTGGTGACCCGGTACAACTGCTCCGGCAATTGTAAAGCACTTGGATGGATTCAAACACCCATAAATTTGTCGCGGCGCCAATCAGTGCACTTAAAGATTAAGGTGCAGGTGTGACAGGTTTATCATCGGTGACGGGATTAAGTTCGGCATCGCGGGTGATTACCTCCCGTGCAGCGGGCATTTGCGCGTCTATCTGCGCCTGTTCTTCCGCCGTGGGCACTTTGTAGCCGCGCGGCCACATGCCGTCCAGATAATCCCAACCGTAACCCCAGCGATAGTTCGACATCCAATAGGGGCTGCCACCCCAGCGCACATTGCCGTAGATATAGTTGGCCATGCCCGTCCCCTGCGCCAGTTTCACGCAGGCGAGAATATCCACATCGGCCTGTTTTCGCTGCTCTTTGGTGCCGCCTTGCCAATAGGCCAAGTCATGGGCGACGCAGCAGTGGCGCCACAAATTGGGCTGCTCGGGGGTACCATCGAGCCACAGGGAACAGCCGTCGGTGGTAAAGGGTTTAAGGCTATTAGCCGCGCTCGGATTGGAGAAGCCTGAGCCACAGGTGACAAGCAGCAATGCGGCACACAAAAACACACGCATGGGTTAATCCTTACTCCAGACAATAGTTGCGGAATATTAAGGAGGGCGATTTTACCCACTGAGGGGATAAACACTATCACTTTTTTCCCGCGCGATATGGCCTCGCCCCTTACGCCCAATGCCAGTACAATGCTGCCAGTCATCAGAGACTGCCACCACACAGTGCTGCTATCCCGCCCGCTGGGCGCCTAGTCTTGGAACCCGCTATGAACGAGAAAAAAACCACTCACTTTGGCTTTCAACAAGTTCCTGTCGAAGAGAAAGCAGAGCGTGTCGCCGAGGTATTCCACTCAGTCGCCGCCAAATATGACGTGATGAACGACTTGATGTCCGGCGGCATTCACCGCTTGTGGAAGCGTTTCACTATTGAAGCCTCAGGTGTGCGCGCCGGTCACAAGGTTTTGGATATAGCCGGTGGCACGGGCGACTTGAGCTATCAATTTGCCAAGCTGGTCGGCGCCAATGGGCAGGTGATACTCGCCGACATCAACGCCTCCATGCTCGGCGTGGGTCGTGACCGCCTGACCGATCGCGGCATCGCCGGCAACATCAACTTTGCCCAATGCGATGCGCAGTACCTGCCGTTTCCCGATAATACTTTCGATTGCATTACCATCGCCTTCGGCCTGCGCAATGTCACCGATAAAGACCTCGCCTTGCGCTCCATGCTGCGCGTATTAAAGCCGGGCGGACGATTGCTGGTGCTGGAATTCTCCAAACCGCAGAGCGAAATCCTCAGCAAAATTTACGATACCTATTCCTTTAAAGTGCTGCCGTTTATGGGCAAGCTGGTGACTAACGATGCCGAGAGCTATCGCTACCTCGCCGAATCCATCCGCATGCACCCGGATCAACAAACCCTGAAAGACATGATGGATGCCGCCGGTTTTGTGCGCACCGAATTCCACAATATGACCGGCGGCATAGTCGCGCTACACAAAGGGATTAAACCTTAATGGCTGGCATGCTTAGCACCGCCGCACTCGCCAGCGCGGAAAAAATGCTTAACACCGCACTGCGTTACGATCCCGCTACACGCATTGGGCTGATGCAACTGGAAGGCAAAATTCTCGCAGTGCAAATCACCACACCGGCAATCACGGTATTTATGATGCCGATGGATGACGAATTGCGCTTGATGGGCAACTGGGATGGCGATGTAGATACACGTATTACTGGCTCGCTGCTGGCGCTCGCACAATTAGCACACACCGAAATCCACAATTTAAAAGACAGTGGTGTGACGGTGATGGGCGATTTAAGCCTGCTCGCCGACCTGCAGCGGTTGATGAAAAACCTCGATATCGACTGGGAAGAAATGCTCAGCCAATTCACCGGCGATATTATCGGCCACCAAACCGCGCAGCTGATTCGCGCGCAATTCGGCTGGGTTAAAGATCGCACCACCAGCGCCCAGCGCCTGACCAGTGAATTTCTCACCGAAGAATTAAAAGCCCTGCCCGCCAAACCGGAATTGGAAGATTTTTACCAGCAGGTAGATGATTTGCGTTTGGCGGTAGATCGTGCAGCCGCACGCATGGAAAAACTCATTAAAGAGAAATCAAACCCGTGATTGTTTTTTTTCGTCTGTTAAAAATCCTGCGTGTATTTGCCCGCTATCGTCTCGATCAACTGCTGCCAACTAACCTGCCGTTTGCGGCACGCACGCTGTTGCTCTTGTTCAAATTTTTCCCCCAACCTACATCACCCAGCGGAGAAAAACTGACTCGCGGTGAATGCTTACGGCGCGCCTGCGAAGACTTGGGGCCAATCTTTGTAAAATTTGGTCAGCTGCTGTCAACACGGCCGGATTTAGTGCCCGGCGATATAGTGCTCGAACTCAATCACCTGCAGGATAACGTCGCACCGTTCGCCAACGACGAATTCCAGCGCATTGTTGAAACTTCACTCGGCGCCGGTGTCGATACCATTTTTGCCAGTTATGACAAAGCACCGCTGGCCTCAGCTTCCGTCGCACAAGTGCATACGGCGGTATTAAAAGATGGCCGCGAAGTGGTCATCAAAGTCGTGCGCCCCGGCATTGAACAGGTGATAGAGCAGGATATTGAATTGCTGCTGCTAGTCGCCCGCTGGGTAGAAAAAAATACGCTGGACGGCAAACGTTTGCACCCGGTGGAAATTGTGCAGGATTATCGCACCACCATTTTTGATGAATTGGATTTACAGCGTGAAGCCGCTAACGCCTCACAATTGCGCCGCAACTTTTTAAACTCGCCGCTGCTCTATGTGCCCGAAATTTATTGGGATTACACGCGCAGCAATGTGTTGGTGATGGAGCGCATTTACGGTATTCCAGTAACGGACATCAACGCCCTGACCGCACAACATACCGATATGAAAAAACTTGCCGAGCGCGGCGTGGAGATTTTTTTCACCCAGGTGTTCGAGCACAATTTTTTCCACGCCGACATGCACCCGGGCAATATTTTTGTGTCCACTAAAAACCCGCAGCTGCCGCAATACATTGCGGTGGACATGGCGATTGTCGGCTCGCTTACGCGCGAGGATCAATATTATTTAGCGCGCAACCTGCTCGCCATGTTCCGCCGCGATTATCGTTTAGTAGCTGAACTGCACGTGCAAAGCGGCTGGGTGCCCAAGACGGTACGCGTAGAAGAATTGGAAGCGGCGATCCGCACTGTGTGCGAACCCATTTTTGAAAAACCACTGAAAGAAATTTCCTTCGCCAATGTACTGCTGAGTTTATTCCGCACGGCGCGCCGTTTTGATATGGAAGTGCAACCGCAATTAGTGCTGCTGCAAAAAACCCTGCTGAATATTGAAGGTCTTGGTCGTCAGTTGTATCCCGATCTGGATTTATGGGCAACGGCCCATCCGTTTTTGGAGCGCTGGCTGAAAAACCGTTTCCATCCCAAATCACTCTGGGGTGAACTCAAACGCTACGCACCCGAGTGGATGGAAAAATTCCCGCAGGTGCCGGATCTGATTTTCAACAGCCTGCAACAGTTGCCACTCATCAGCCAAAAGCTGGATGCACTGGAACGCGATGTAAGCCGCCGTAATATGCAACAGCATCGCGGCCGCCGTAAACTAATTGCGCTAGTAGCTTTTGGAGCGGCAGGTTATTTCCTCTACCAGGACACCCAAGGCTCAGCGGTATTAAGGGATTGGCTGGTGACGGATTTGTCGGCGGCGAGCATCGCGCTGGTGGCGATTGGTTTGGTGGCCCTCTGGTTTAAAAAGTAATAACAAACTCATCGAACCAGTGATGGCAGCCTACCTATGTGTGCAAGTATGGTTGTACGCATACAAGTATTTGCGCCTATATAACATCCTTCTGCGCTACAGCCTGAATGCTAAACAAAACTTCATAATCACCGCGTAGCTATTCTGATTCCTTCTGTTATTATCAAATATCAATAATAGCGACAGCGAAGGATTTCATTGTTATGTCGAGTACGACGCGTATTCTGTTAGTGGATGATACCCCGGAGAATCTGGATGTGCTGAGCGGCATTCTGGAGGATTTGGATTGCCAGCTGATTGTTGCCACCTCCGGGGAGCGCGCATTGGAGTTGGCAACTCGTCGCCTGCCCGATTTAATCCTGCTCGATGTGATGATGCCCGACATCAATGGTTTTGATGTTTGCACCCGCCTGAAAGGCGACCTTAGCACCACGGAAATTCCGATTATTTTTGTCACCGCGCGCACTGACGATATCAGCCAAGGGTTTCGCGTAGGCGGCGCCGACTACATTACCAAACCGATTAATGCCGACGAAGTGCGCGCCCGCGTGCGTCACCAATTGGAACGGCAGGCAATGCTCGCCGAATTAAAATCCTTTAATCGCGAGCTGGAAACCAAAGTGCGTGAGCGCACCTCCGAACTCACCATTGCCAATCGCCAATTGCGCGAAGAAATTAATGAGCGTCGCTATATGCAAGACCGCCTTAATTACCTCGCCACCCACGATTTTGTTACCCGCCTCCACAACCGCAACGCCCTTGAATCCTTTGTCTCCGAATTACTCGCCCGTATTCAAGTGCAGGACGTGGACGCGTCGTTTTTAATGATCGATATCGACCGCTTCCGCTTGATTAATGAAAGCTGTGGTTGTATTGCCGGCGATGAATTGCTGCGTCAATTTGCCGATACCATCAGCGGCTTATTAACACGCAATGATTTTTTTGCCCGCCTCGGTGGTGACCGTTTTGCGGTGGTGACTTATTGCGATGAGGGCGACAAAGGCTACGCGCTGGCGCAATCTATTTTGACGCACCTGCAAGATTTTAATTTCCAGTGGGAAGATCGCCAATTCAAATTAGCGGCCTCTATTGCGACGGTGCCGCTCACCCGCACCATGGTGAGTTACGATCAGGTGATGCTCGCCGCCGATGAAGTGATTTTTGTGGCCAAGCAGGAAGTGCGCGGCGGCATTTACAGTTATGAAGATGCGGCCAAACGCAGCAGCCTGCACAAGGAAAATATCAACTGGGCCTCGCGCCTGGTGGATGCCATTCACAACCAATCCTTCCGCGCTTATTTCCAGATGATCGAATATTTTCCCGCCACGCGGAAAGAAGATGCGCCGCAGTATCGCCTGGAAGTATTAATGCGCCTGTGGGATGCGGAACATCAACGCATGATCTCACCGGGTGAATTTATCGGACCCGCCGAGCGCTTGCATTTAATTCCGGAACTGGACAAGTGGATGCTCAACGCCACCCTGTCATTTTTTACCCAGCACCGCGAGTTACTGGAACAAATGGATATGGTGTCCATTAATATTTCGGCCTTCTCGATTCGCGAAACCCAATTCGCCCAATCCATCATCAATAGCTTCCGCCAATTTAATTTACCGCCGCAAAAATTCTGCTTTGAAATTACGGAAACCCAGGCAATTGTAAACGTCGATTCCGCTCGTCACTTTATGCAGCAATTGCGTGAATTTGGCTGTCACTTTGCGCTGGATGATTTCGGCAGTGGTTTTGCCTCCTACGCTTACTTGCATCAACTCTCGTTCGACAAAATAAAAATTGACGGTATTTTTGTGCGCGATATGGATAGCGACGCATCGCACTATGCGATGGTGAAATCCATTGTGGAAATGGCGGCTTCACTCAATAAAGAAGTCACTGCCGAATTTGTTGAAACCGAGGAAGTTGCGCAAAAGCTCTACGCTCTGGGTGTGCGCTGGGGTCAGGGCTACCATCATCATCGCCCACAGGCATTAAACTATCAGGCGCTGGAAACCCTGTTGCTAAATAAAGTGCAGCAGGGCAGTTAATAACAATAAGGAAACTCGCCAGTGGTGATGAGCAAGCGCAAAAAAATCTATCTCCTGGCGAAATTGCCAGTATTAAACCTGATGTTTGCAGTAGGGTATTTTTTTCTGGCGCAATGTGGTTCCGCCTGGAGTTCACTCACGGCGCAGGTTTCTTTAATTTGGCCTGCTGCCGGGTTTGCACTGTTTGGCCTTTTATTATTTGGTTTGCGCATCGCACCGGGTTTATTGGTGGGTGCTTTTGCCACCAACTTCAGCATTCATCTTTATCCCGCGTTTGGTATTAGCTTCACCACACTACTCGCAGGCGGATTAGTCAGCACCGCCATGTTGCTGCAAGCCATTATTATTGCGCGTATTAATCAGGGAATTTTAAGCCGAAATCTGTTGGTGAATTTACCGCGCACACTGGGTTTTATCAGTAGCGTATTTGGTTGTGCCTTAATCGCCCCCTCCGTGGGTATTGCTACTTTTTCTTACCTTGGTTTGATACCTGATGTGGAGTTGGGCAAGGCTTGGGCATTTTGGTGGATGGGTGACAGTATTGGCATGCTGACCTTCACCGCGCTGTTTGCCTGGGTGCTCATTCCCCGCGTGCGCCACAACACTCACGCCCAAGCATTTTTATTGCTGTGTGTGGGAGTGGGTTTAGTATTTTTTTTAGTCTCAGCTCTCGGTTATATCCAACATTCTGAAGCGCAGCGGCTCGCCCATGCAGCCAGTGCCATGACCTTGGCTGCAAAATTGGATGAAGCGCCCTGGTATCAACCCAGTTGGTTGCAATTTTCCGCACTCGCTATCGGCCTGACGTTAATTGGTTTGTTGTCAGCGTATATTCGCACGCGCCAACAGCACGATGAATTACTCAATCAAAACCAACGCAAATTGGAAGAGGAAATTCTCTCCCACACCCAGGCGCTGCGCAAAGCCAATGATTGGCTGTTAAACGAAGTCGTACAGCGCCAGCAAGCACAGGAACAACTGCAGGAATCGCAACAGGCCCTGCGCGCACGGGAACAACATTTGCGCAGCCTGCTCGATAATATTCCCGACCCGGTGTGGTTCAAAAATCTGCAGGGGGTTTATATCAGCTGCAACAAAGCCTTTGCCGCGATGCTGGAATTAACCGAGGCAGATATTATTGGCAAAAGCGAAGAGCAATTGGTGAGTGCGGAACTCGCTGCCTTGTTTCAACAAAATGACCAGGCCACACTCAATAGCGACGCCGCGCATCGCTATGAACAATTGATTACCATCAGCCCTGAGCAGCAATATTTACTCGACACGATCAAAGTATCGCTGCGCGATGACACGGGTGAGGTGGTGGGAATTTTGGGCATCGGGCGCGATATTTCCGCGCAAAAAAATGCTGAGCGCCAGCTCTCTTACGCCAAGGAGGCCGCCGAAGAAGCCACACGCGCCAAAAGCCGTTTCCTTGCCAATATGAGCCATGAAATTCGCACGCCGTTAAATGCCGTGTTGGGTTATACGCAATTATTAATGCGCGATGAAAAAATTACCGGCACCCAGCGCGAGCGGTTGCAATTAATTTTGGTGTCCAGCCAGCGCTTGCTGGGATTGATCAACGATGTATTGGATTTATCCAAAATTGAATCTGGCGTGCTCAACTTGCGCAAAGAATATTTTGATTTGCATCAGGAAGTGGCGGACATTCAAACCATTATGGCGGAGCGCGCCGACACCAAAGGGTTGCAACTTATCACCCAGGTAGATTTACCCAGTCCCTATATTGTGAAAGGTGATCGCCAAAAAATTGGGCAAATATTATTAAACCTGTTGGGCAATGCCATTAAGTTTACTCCGCAAGGCAGCGTCAGTTTGTACGTTGCCAATTTGCAGGGTGAAGTGGAATTTGTGATTGGCGATACCGGGCCGGGAATTTCAGAGGATGAACTGGCCGAACTATTTGCCGCGTTTAAACAAGGGCAAGCCGGTGAGGACGTGGGCGGTACCGGATTAGGTTTGACACTCTCGCGCCATTTGGCTGAAGGCATGGGCGGTAGCTTGCAGCTCTCCAGTGTCTTGGGTCAGGGCACACTCGCGCATCTGCGCTTGCCACTGGTGAGCGAAAATATTTTACTCGACCCGCGCGATACCAATACCCGCGTAACACGGATGGCCGAGGGCTGCCAGGTCAAAGCACTGGTGGTAGAAGATGATTTTGCCAGCTGTGAAATTTTAGTGGATTTATTACAGCAAATTGGCTGTGACACTTACGCAGCACACGATGGCCGCGAAGGTTTGGCTATGTGTCACGCGCACAACTTCGATATTGTTTTTACTGACATTCGTATGCCCGGTATCAATGGTTTGGAAATGTTTCGCCAATTGCGCGCGCGCGCTAATTACCAAACAACGCCGATTGTGGCGGTCTCGGCCTCCAGCCTTGAGCATGAGCGCAGTTATTATTTAGCCCAAGGGTTTCAGGAATTTATTGGCAAACCCTACGCGTTTGACGATATTTATAATGCCTTGCGCCATTTCACCCGCGCACATTTTGATGGTGATAATCACCATGAAAAGTCCGTGCCCAACCCCGCCGTTGAATTGCTGCAGCAACCCGATTTACAGCCAATCAAACTTTTGCTGAATGAATTTGTCGCCGCCGCCGCCAGTGGCGATATGGGCAATTGTAAAAAAATGATGGCAGAGTTAACCGCTGAACAACTAGGTAAACAGCGCCATCAACAATTGTTAACGGCACTGCGGCAATACGATTTGGAACGGGTGGAAGCGCTGGTTAGCGAGTGGCTAAATGCGCTGGCAGAAGAGAATTAACATATCCACTTTTGTTTATTCAATCACCGCGCCCCAACCGTCGGATTCACCGCCCAGCGGGCCTGCCAGTTCATTCAAATGTGCCTGAATCCGCTGTATTTCATGGTATTCCGGCACCATAGTGATAAACGCCACCACCGCCCAGAAAGGCCAGGACTCCTCATTCTCCGTAGTCATGGCTTCGCCCTCTTCCAAATCGCCCTCATCATAAAGCGCATGGGCTTTGTAGCCAGCCGTTTGTAGCACCTGCTCTATTTTCAGCGCAGTGGCCTCATCGGGGCAATGCACACCAAATTCCAAATCCATCGCCTGGGTTAAATCAATGCCGTGTTCGTGCAGCATTTGTAACAGACCGCCATCGTCATCATTCGGGAAGTTCATCATGTTCTCCGGTAAACATAAATAATCACTGCCCATAAGATCGGGCAGATAAGGGGTTATTCCATTTCAAGCAAAAAAGTTACTGGCCCATCGTTAATTAATGCGACTTTCATATCGGCCGCAAAAATACCCGTGGCGACTGAAGAGTGTTTACTGCGCAACTGTGCGACAAAATAATCATAAAGTTCCTGCGCTGCAGCCGGTGGTGCGGCAGAGGAAAAACTGGGGCGCAGCCCCTTGTTGGTATCGGCTGCAAGGGTAAATTGCGATACCACTAAAATACCGCCCGCCACTTGCTGCAGATTACAATTCATTTTGTTGTTTTCATCGGCGAAGATCCGGTAGGCGAGGATTTTGTCGATAAGTTTATTGGCTGTCTCCGGCGTATCGTTTTTTTGAATGCCGAGCAACAGCAAAATACCCTGACCAATTTCACCGACCACTGTGTTATCGACAGTGACTGACGCTTCGCTAACCCTTTGCAATAACCCTAACATGTAGTTTCCGTGTATCACCTGAATAAATTTTTGCCTTGCTAAAAACAACGGAGCCATCAGGCTCCGTTAGCTGTACGCCGAAACACTCGGGGCATCAGGCAAGGCGATCGCTGGTATGCAGAATTTTTTTGGCGAGATCATCGGTCGCGCGTATCAGGGCGTCCACAATTCCTGGCTCCCGCGAGGCGTGGCCCGCTTCGCGGATAATTTGCAACTCGGAACCCGGCCAGGCTTTGTGCAGCGCGTAGGCGTTGTCGAGCGGGCAAATCACATCGTAGCGACCGTGCACAATCATGCCGGGAATACCGGCAAGTTTATGGGCGTCGCGCAGAATTTGGTTCTCCTCCAAAAACGCATTATTCATAAAATAATGCGCTTCAATACGCGCGAGCGACAACGCGCGATGGGGTTCGGTAAAGGAGTCCACCACATCCTGACAGGGTTTGAGTGTCGCCGTGCGCCCCTCCCAGCCAGCCCAGGTTTTGGCGGCAGACATTTGTTGGATCTGGTTTTCACCAATCAGTTGGCGATAGTAAGCGGCGATCATATCGCCGCGCTCTGCTTCAGGAATTTGTGCGACAAAGTCATCCCAAAAGTCGGGGAATAAACGGCTTGCGCCCTCTTGATAGAACCAGAGCAGATCGGTGCGGCGGCAGAGAAAAATCCCGCGCAAAATTAACCCCAATACTCGCTCGGGATAAGTTTGTGCGTAAACCAGACTCAGGGTTGAACCCCAGGAACCGCCAAACAGCACCCACTTATCAATACCGAGCGTGGTGCGAATGACTTCAATATCCTCCACCAATTTTTGTGTGGTGTTATTTTCCAATTCCGCGTGGGGGCGCGAACGGCCAGCGCCGCGCTGATCAAACAAAACGATGCGATAGACTTCCGGATCAAAAAAGCGGCGGTCGTATTTACCACAACCCGCACCGGGGCCACCGTGTACAAACAATACGGGGATGCCATCGGGGTTGCCGGATTCATCGACATACAATTCGTGGGGGGCTTCTACAGCGATCTGGTGACGTTGGTAGGGTTTGATCTCGGGATAAAAAATCTGCATAAACTCGCCTTGTTCGGGTCAGTGTTCGGGTCTACAACACCGGGATTAGATTGTCATAAAGGTAGCACATCCCCCTGTTAAACCCGAATCTTTTCTCTGTGCAAGCATCCGCCAAAATCGCTTAACAAAGCTTTATTTGCTGCCCATCACCCCGCTTGTTACCCTGAGTCAAATTGATTGAGGAGACTGCTATGACATTATTTACCCCCCTGCGCAAACTCGGTTTACTGGCTTGCCTGATCGCTACCCCCATGGTGGATGCCAAAACTCTGGACGTAAAAACCGAAACCGGGGCGATTCAAGTAAAAACCATCGCAGAAGGCTTGCAAAACGTATGGGGCATGGCGTTCCTGCCCGACGGCCGCATGTTAGTCACCGAGCGCGCCGGGCGGATGCGCATTGTCGGCGCCGATGGCAAAGTAGGTGCGCCGCTCGCTGGCTTGCCGGACATTTACGCCCAAGGCCAAGGCGGTTTACTGGATGTGATATTGGCACCAGATTTTGCCGCCAGCAAACGCATCTATTTCAGTTATTCCGAGCCGGGTACCGGTGGCAATAGCACCGCAGTGAGCTATGCAACACTCGCGGGCGACAAACTCGAAAACGTCACCCGGGTATTTAGCCAACAACCTAAAATTGATTCCAGCGCGCATTTCGGTTCGCGCTTGGTGTGGGCGCCGGATGGCACCTTGTTTATCACCCTGGGCGATCGCTACAGCCAAAAAGACAAAGCCCAAACCCTGGATAACCATCAGGGCAAAGTCGTGCGCATTAATGCCGACGGCACAGTACCAGCCGATAACCCCTATGTAAAAACTGCCGGGGCACTGCCCGAGATTTGGTCTTACGGCCACCGCAATGTGCAAGGCGCCGCGATTAACCCGCTCACCCAAAAGCTCTGGACCGGTGAACATGGCCCGCAAGGCGGCGATGAATTAAATATTGATGAAGCGACCAAAAATTACGGTTGGCCGGTAATCACCTACGGTGAAAATTACGGCGGCGGCAAAATTGGCGAAGGCACTCACAAAGCGGGCATGGAGCAACCGGTTTATAAATGGGTTCCTTCTATCGCAACAGCCGGTTTTATTTTTTACACCGGCGATAAATTTCCACAGTGGAAAAACAATATTTTACTCGCCAGCTTGCGCGAACAAACTCTGGTGCGTTTGACACTGGAAGGCGACAAAATCACCAAAGAGGAGCGCCTGCTGAAAAAAGAACTGGGCGCACGCTTCCGCTCGGTAGTGCAGGGGCCAGATGGTTTGATTTATCTGGTGAGCGATGAGAGCAAAGCAAAAATTTATCAACTATCACCCAAATAATTTTTACGCCTTAACCTGAAAAAGTTATGCTGAACTCCCGCTACGGCGGGAGTTTTTATTGGCGAGTCAGAAGTGAATTAATTTATGTACGACGGTGAATTTATTTTTGTGTACGGCACCTTGCGCCGCGCGTGCAGCACAGGGGCACACAATATTTATTTGGCAGGTGCAGAATTTATCGACAGCGCAGCAGTAGATGGCACTTTGTTTCGGGTTAGCTATTATCCGGCGCTGAAACTCGATAACAGTGGGAGCAAGGTGATTGGAGAGGTTTATAAACTCCACTCCGCGGAGCAATTAGCACGATTGGATGTGTATGAAGAGTGCGATTACCCCGCACAACCGGATCAGGAATATCAACGCCAGAAAATTAATTTACTAACGACGTCAGGAGTAGCGCTGTCGGCATGGGTTTACGCTTATCAACACGCCAGTGAGGGTTTGGAAATTATCACCAGTGGCGACTTTCTGAACCCCTAAAAACACAGGCACACCACCATTAATCGCCAAGGTTAAACGGCATCGGCAATTCCGTTTTTTGCGCCGCCCCGTTGCCAATCATTTCATCGTAGGGCGATTGCATAACCAGCCAGCCATTGGAGTAGCCCAACTTTTTCAGTGCCTCCCGTGCGCGAAACAGGCTGGGGAATTTTGCCACTTTCCCCTCGGCATTGCGCAGCAGTTGTGCGGCGCTACTTGAGCCTTCAGGCTCTTGGGTAGTGCCGGCAAGGTAATGCGCACAATCACTGTAACTGAAAATTAACGCACGCCCACTGACCATAGCGACATCTCAACAGTAAATTGCTGTGTTGTTTAGTTGGGTTTTCTCAACTCGCATTATCCAGCGAGCACGCGTAGCTTTTGCAGTAACGCTTATCTGCCCAGCGGCGATAAACACGATCCACCAGCCCCGACCAAATTCGCCAGCGCAGCGGCTTCCATAAAAAGCCCATGGGTGTAAATGACCAGGCCGCTACATTCGCCTCCACGCCTAACAGCCAGCGACCATCCGGCAATAACAGATGCAAATCGCGCAACATCTGCTCGCGCTCTGCCTCACTAATACTCAGCAGCGAGTGAATATCCACCAGGGTTAATCCAGCACGTTTGTGTTTGCGTAAAAGAGCCATCTCCCCTGCGCACAATGGACAGCGGCCATCATAAAAAAGTTGGGCGCTTTGGATGGGCAGGGGCAATGGCATAAATCGCAAACCTCAATTAACGAGTGGTTTCTCAAACGTTAATACTTACGCCAGTTCTTCCCACCTGGATCAACGCTCGCCTTGCCGGACTCACAGCGAGCGGGTATGTTGTGCTGCTTTAGCGCCGCAGGTTTTAGCGCATCGCGTTTTACGGAGATAGATAATGAGTCAATACACAGCACTGAATTACGACATAGACCCGATTTTTCACGCCGCCAATAAACCCAAGGCAAAAATCGGTATTGTGCTGGCAAATCTGGGCACGCCCGATGCCCCCACCACACCCGCCCTGCGTCGCTACCTGGCAGAGTTTTTGGCTGATCCGCGAGTGATTGAAGTACCGCGCGTGATTTGGATGCTGATTTTGCACGGCATTATTTTACGCGTGCGCCCAAAAAAATCTGCTGCGTTGTATAAAAGTGTGTGGACCAGCGAAGGCTCGCCGCTACTGGCAATTAGCAAACAACAACAGGTGGCGATTCAGGAACAGCTGGGGAATGGATTCAGTGTTAAATTGGGCATGCGCTATGGCAACCCTTCCATTCACAGTGCGCTGCGTGAATTGCAACTCGAAGGCGTGCGCAAAATTATTGTGTTGCCACTCTACCCGCAATACGCTGGCCCCACCACCGGCTCAACCTTTGATGCCGTAGCGATGGAATTAAAAACCTGGCGCTGGGTGCCGGAGTTACATTTTATTAATAACTATTGTGATGAGCCGCTCTACGTGGAAGCACTGGCTAACTCTGTGCGCGAGCACATTGAACAAAATGGCCTGCCGCAAAAAATTATTTTTTCCTATCACGGCATGCCCAAACGTTATTTAACCTCGGGCGACCCCTACTTTTGTCTGTGTCAAAAAACCACGCGTTTGGTGCAGGAAAAACTGGGCTTGGATAAAAACACATGCCTCACCAGTTTTCAATCGCGTTTTGGTCGCGAGGAATGGCTGAAACCCTATACCGATGAAACATTGGAAAATCTGCCGAAAGACGGCATCAAAGATATCGCGATTATATCGCCGGCATTTAGCGCCGACTGTTTGGAAACCTTAGAGGAATTGGCAGTGGAAAATCGCCATGCGTTTATAGCAGCGGGCGGAGAAAAATACGCTTATATTCCAGCCCTGAATGACCGCGCGGATCATATTCATGCGCTGGTGGAATTATTGAAATCAAAGGTATAGAAGCCTCCCTGTCTTTTTAAAAAAGCAGGGAGCAAATTATTTTTTATTTAGTACCGCCAACAGCAACACCCAAAAACACAACACCAAATTAAACAAAGGAATTTGCAATTCTGTGGGCATGGCATAAACCACACTCACTGCCGGAATCCACACCAACCAGTTGGATAAAATAACCGTGGGAATTTTCACCAAGAAAAATTCCCTGCTCATTGCCTGCCGCGTTGCACGAACACTCCAGCCGGACTCCATCCATAGATACACAATAGTAATGCCCGGTGCCGCCCAGAGTGCACTGTAAAGAAATTGATCCACCGCCATTTTAGTGGCTATCGTCGGTAAGTCATTACCACTACCAAACCACTGCTCCTGCAGGCGATAGAAAAAATCCACCTCCATGCCTTTTAATCCCCAAAAGACAATATAAAAAATCAGTAACACCAGAAGGTTGCAACGCGGCGGAAGGCTATTGCTTAACCACAAATACAGGAATGGAATTAATCCACCAAACAGCGCGGTAGCAATAAATGAATAACCAAATCCGTAAGTTTGTTTTAACTCGCCAAATAAGGTGAACGCCGGCTTGGCGGCAGGGATAAAAAAATAAACCAACAACATACTGACTGCAAAAATTTGCAACACCAAACCAGGCAAGAGATTTTGTTTAAACGCGGTGAAAATAGCTTGTTTGATGTTCATTGGGAATGTCCAATCAGTGGCTTGTTGTGCAAAAAAAATCCCCGAGGTTTTACGTCGGGGATTTTTGCAAAACAGAACAATTATTTAATCAGGCAATAATCGTTACGCTTTTTTGCCGCGCTTACGCTCGTTTTCGGTGAGCAGTTTTTTGCGCAGGCGGATGCTTTGTGGCGTTACTTCTACCAATTCGTCATCTTCAATAAATTCCAATGCTTGCTCAAGAGTGTGACGGATAGGCGGAGACAGGGTCAGCGCATCGTCAGTACCGGAAGCACGTACGTTGGTCAATTGCTTGGCTTTGGTTGGGTTTACTACCAGGTCATTGGAGCGCGAGTGAATACCCACGATTTGACCTTCGTACACTTCCACACCAGCACCGAGGAACAAACGACCGCGATCTTGCAGTGGGTGCAGGCCGTAGGCGAGGGTTTTACCTTTCACCATGGAAACCAACACACCGTTTTGACGCTTGGCGACTTCACCCTCTTTTACCGGGCCGTAGTGGTCAAAAATACTGGTCATGATGCCGGAACCGGAAGTCATGGTCAGGAACTGACCACGGAAACCGATCAAGCCGCGCGATGGGCAGAGGAATTCCAACTTGATGCGGCCTTTGCCATCCGGCTCCATATTGTTCAGCTCGCCTTTACGCAGGCCAAGCTCTTCCATCACTTTACCTTGATGCTCTTCTTCAACGTCGATGACCACTTGCTCGAAGGGCTCATGTACCACGCCGTCGATAATTTTCTGAACCACTTCCGGGCGCGATACACCCAACTCGTAGCCTTCACGACGCATGTTTTCGATCAGTACCGACAGGTGCAATTCACCGCGACCGGAAACGATAAATTTATCCGGTGAATCGCCTTGCTGTACGCGCAGCGCTACGTTGGCAATCAATTCCTGATCCAAACGGTCTTTGATGTTACGGCTGGTGACGAACTTGCCTTCTTTACCGGCAAAGGGCGAGTCATTTACCTGGAAGGTCATGCTCACGGTTGGCTCGTCAATCGACAGTGCTGGCAAGGGCTCAATACAATCCGGGCTGCACAGGGTATCGGAGATACCGAGTTTATCGACACCGGTAATACACACGATATCGCCCGCGTAAGCTTTGTCGGTCTCGATACGTTGCAAGCCGTGGTAACCCATCACTTGCAGCACTTTCGCTTTACGGGTGTTGCCTTCGTGGTCAACCACAACGATTTGTTGGTTGGGCGACAGACTGCCGCGAGTGATACGGCCAATACCGATAACACCCACATAGCTGCTGTAGTCCAGCGCCGAAATTTGCATTTGGAAGGGGCCATCCAGGTCAACTTTAGGCGGCTTCACTTTGTCTACGATCATTTGGAACAGCGGAGTCATGTCATCGGCGATGTCATCGGGTGACAGGCCAGCAACACCATTCAACGCGGAGGCGTAAATGATCGGGAAGTCGAGCTGCTCTTCCGTCGCACCCAAGCGGTCAAACAGGTCAAATACTTGATCTACCACCCACTCAGGGCGAGCGCCCGGACGGTCAATCTTGTTGATAACCACAATTGGGTTCAAACCTTGTTCAAACGCTTTGGAGGTTACAAAACGGGTTTGTGGCATTGGGCCGCCAACGGCGTCCACAATCAGCAATACCGAGTCAACCATCGACAATACGCGCTCTACTTCACCGCCGAAGTCGGCGTGGCCGGGAGTGTCCACGATATTGATGCGATAGTCATTCCATTTGATGGCGGTGTTTTTCGCCAGAATGGTAATGCCGCGCTCGCGCTCCTGATCGTTGCTGTCCATGATCAGGTCGGCGCCGTCATCGCGACGATCAAGGGTCCCTGATTGGCGCAACAACTGGTCAACCATAGAGGTTTTGCCGTGGTCAACGTGGGCGATAATGGCGATATTGCGTAGTTTTTCGATTGCTGAATTGTCTGTCACTATGGAATTACTCTTGGGTATGCGCCTAAAGAAAGGCAAATGGGGAAGCGTAAAAAGGCGCGCATTATACCTATGAAGGTGTTGCACGGATATGACTAAGCGATGCTAATTGGTGATTTTTTGGGCTATTGGCCGCCCATAATCACGCCAAGCCACTTTTTTACCCTATCAGCCACCTGCTATCTGAACCCAGCGTGTGACGCAACACCACCGCAATCACCACCGATCCGTAAAACTGCACAATAAATGTCGCGACAAAGATGGCGAGACTGAGTTGGATATTGGCTGCGGGCAAAAATGGTTTAAACACCTCCGTTTGTACCAAATTTTCCAGCGCGATTGTCAGCAGCGGATGGATAAAAAAGATCGGAAAACTCAGTTCAGCAAGCCATGCCAGATGCTGTTGCAACCAGCGCCAGTGGAGGTGGTAGCAGAGTAACAACAGGGCAATACAGGCAAACAATACCTGCACAAATTGCAGATCCAGCCCCTCATAACTAAATGCGGCCTTGTGGTAATTGCCGAGATGACCCCAAAGATAAGTTTGGCTCAGCGCTGTGACTACAACCACCAGCACACTCCCCAAGAGCAGCAGCCCGCGCCATTGATGCACTCGTGCGTAATATTGCGAAACCAACATACCCAGCAAATAAAAAGGCGTGTAGTAAACCAGCGACTGTAAAAAATTATTGTTGGACTGGGGGCGATGCAGAAACAGCGCAACTACCGAAAACGCCAGCAGCAACAATAATTGCCAGCGGCAATGCAACTGCAAGAACCGCATATGCAGCGGGGCACAGCAAAAGGTCAAGAGAATGAAAGGAATGTACCAGTGAGGATAGAGCACATACCCATTGCGCAGGGTGTACCAGACATTGAGCAGGTTCTGCTGCCAGGGGAGGCCATCCTGCCACCAACCAAAGGCGCGAATCAGCAGTGCCAATAGCGAAATAAAAACAAACGGAATCAACAGGGCTTTGGTTTTTTTCGCGACAAAATCGCGATAGTCAAAACGCGCCGCAAATACGCGATGGAAGAAGAAACCGGAGATAAATACAAACAGCCCAGTGCCACCGCGCAACAGGTTTTCGAGCAGCGCCGGAAACAGCGGTTGGGCAAGGAAAATCGAGTGACCGAGCACAATCACGCCAATTGCCAGACCGCGCAGGTAATCAAACTCGACTATTCGTTCCCTCCGCGCTGTCACTGGCGCAAGGCTCATGAAATGGCGCAGGCGCTGCGTGGTTCGGGGCGATAAACCCCCACGTTAAGGTGGCCCGCATCTTTCAGATTGGCGGCATGCAATTGACTCATGACCCCCTTCTGGCAGTAGAGAAAATACTGGAGACTGCTATCCAAGTGCGCAAATTGGTTGTTGAGGGAATAAAAAGGGATGACGCGCACATCTATGCCATCCAGTTTGAGCGGATTGGCCTCCTGCTCATCCGGGTGACGAATATCAATCACCACCTGCCCGGCGGCGATTTCGCCCACCATGGGCACACTCAGGTCAGCATCCAGCTCATCGACAATTTCGTCGATATTCTGCGCGCGCCGCTCGCTGAAGGCGCGATCCAGAATCGTCATGTCGAACTTGCTTTCCTCGTGCTCTACACGCGGCAATTTGGCTCTGGTGGTCGGGTTGACCGAAATCACCCCGCAGTACTCAGGCATGCTCGCGGCAAAGCTCTCAGTGCCGATTTTGCGCGAGATGTCGATAATTTCGCCCTTGTCCATAGTTACCAGCGGACGCAACACTACAGTGTCGACGGCGCGATCAATCACATTCAGATTGATCAGGGTCTGACTCGCTACTTGCGCCACGCTCTCGCCGGTTACCAGCGCCGGAATCTCCAGCGATTCCGCCACTTTTTCCGCTGCGCGCAGCATCATGCGCTTGAGCACCACGCCCATATAAGCGTTGTCGACTTTTTCCAGAATCTCTTTCAGCACTTCCTCAAAGGGCACAGTGACAAACTTCACCCGATGGGAGGCGCCGTATTTATTCCACAGGTAGTAGGCAACTTCTTTCACGCCGATTTCATGGGCGCGGCCGCCCAGATTAAAAAAGCAGTAGTGGGCACGCAGGCCGCGTTTGATGCACAGATAGGTTGAGACGGTGGAGTCAAAACCGCCGGAAATCAGCGACAGCACCGGGTCTTGCGCGCCGAGCGGATAACCACCCAGCCCTTGGGTTTTACTGGTGACGACCCACAGGCGATCACCCTTGATTTCCAGCGGCACAGTGATTTCCGGTTTTTGCAGTATCACGCCCTTGGCCTGCGAATGCTGCAGCAGACCACCGCCCACATACTTCTCGGCCTCCACCGAACTAAAGCTGTGCTGCCCCACGCGCTTGATGCGCACACAAAAGGTTTTGCCGGCCAGCGGCTCGCGCCAGTGATGCAGGGTGTGTTGGAAAATCGACTCCAAATCGCCCAAGGGATATTCATGAATCAACACAAAGTTGGCGATACCGGGGGTATGGGCAAGCACCTCGGCGACCTGCGCGGTGATCTGTGCATCTGCCTCGGGGCTGCGAATTTCAATTTTTTCCCAGTCGCGCTGCACATCAATTTGCACCCCGATATTGGCCAGTAGCAACCTCAGGTTGTCGCGCAGCTGCTTGATAAAGCGCTTACGTACCGGAGGGGTTTTCATAATGATTTCGGGAAAAACTTTGACAACAAAATGCATGGAAGTCGCGCCTGGGGACATTCAGCTGTAGCCCAAGATGGATCTGACAGCTGCAGCTAGCTGGATAAAAAGGCGGCGATTATAAAGCAAGATTGAACAAAAAGCGGGGGCAAGCTTACGCTCCAGCGCAGAATACAGATCAGGTGGATATAATTTTTTGTGGCTTTACGTTTAAGCATATTGGTCAATACTCAATAACACTGGGCATTTCAATGACCTATGACCCGTATGGCTTTGACTGAATTAACCCATAAGCATTTTGCTGCAACAGAGAGGAAGCAATGAGAAACATCAGGATAGGATTGCGTTTGACATTTGGCTTTGGAGCGCTTGCGCTGATTTTGTTAGCGCAAGGCATTTTCGGCCTGAACAGCATGTCGAACATGAATAACCATACAAAAGAAATTACTGGTATTTGGATTCCCACCCTTAACGCCGTGGGAGATTTAAACCTCGCACTGATGCGCTACCGCGTTAATGCGGTGCGTTTAGTGGTGGACGCAGACCCCTCTGCGGTTGCCAAAGGAGAAACAAATTTGCAGTCGCGCGCGCAAGAGCTTGAGCAAGCATCTATGGCCTTTGAGCGCGAAATTACCGAGCCTGAAGAACGGCGGATTTTCGAAGATCTCAAGCAAACCAAATCACTCTATATGCAGAATACCGCGCGGGTTTTGGCCGCCATGAAAGCGGGTGACACCACCGCTGCGATCACCATTGTGGACACCGAACTCAATGTTCTCGCCGACCAAATGACCAAGATGCTTCTTGTCCTTGGACAAATAAACCGCGATGGCGCCAAAAAGGCAGCCGATGCATCCAGCGAAGCTTATACGAGCGCCCAAACCTTAGTCATTGGCAGTATTGTCATCGCCCTTTTCATCACTGCCGTGCTGGCACTTATGATCACGCGCAGCATTGTGAGCCCCTTACAACAAGCCGTAGCCGCCACCGAAACCATCGCCACCGGCAACCTTACCCAGCAGATCCGCTTTGACGGCAACGACGAGCCAGCGCGCCTGCTCGCATCACTCGCGATGATGCAAGATAACCTGCGCAGTACCATCACCCAAATTGGCAACTCGTCGGTACAGTTAGCCTCTGCAGGCGAGGAGCTAAGTTCGGTAGCGGAAGAGTCCTCACGCAACTTACAGCGGCAGAATGATGAGATCCAGCAGGCTGCGTCGGCAGTCACCGAAATGAGCGCCGCGGTGGACGAGGTTGCGCGCAATGCAGTTAGCACGGCCGAGGAGTCCAATGAATCTTCTCGCTTGGCGCATGATGGGCGCGACAAAGTGCATCACACAGTAGCGGCACTTAAATCCATGAGCCAAGAGTTTGGGCGCACCTCAGCATTGATTGGCGGTCTCGCGGAACAATCCAAAGATATTGGCAAGGTATTGGATGTGATTCGCGCCATCGCTGAACAGACTAATTTGCTCGCCTTGAATGCGGCAATTGAAGCGGCGCGTGCCGGAGAGGCTGGCCGTGGTTTTGCAGTAGTGGCGGACGAAGTGCGCGCACTGGCGCATCGCACCCAAGTGTCCACCCAAGAAATTGAACAGATGATTAGCAAGGTGCAAGGCGGCACAGCAGCAGCGGTGGAATCGATGAAAGGCAGCGTCGAACACGCCAGTAAAACCCTCACCGTGGCCGAGCAAGCGGGCGGCGCACTGGAGCAGATTTACCAAAAGGCGGGGCAGATCGGTGAACGCAACCTGTTGATTGCCAGCGCGTCGGAAGAACAGGCCGCGGTCGCGCGCGAAGTGGATCGCAATATTGTGAACATCAGCGATCTCTCCACCCAATCGGCGGCAGGCGCCAATCAAACCAGTGCTGCTACCTACGAGCTGGCGCGGCTGGCAACTGATTTGAATACACTGGTATCGCGCTTTGTTATTTAAGCCGCGTAGTTTATTGCACCCATCATCTGATCGTTGATCAGCGCCAATAAAAATCCCCCGTCACCTGAATGACGGGGGATTTTTACGTATATCCGCAGCCATGAACTACTTGGAGCGGAAGATAATCTCTTTCATTTTTTGCAACTTGGGCGCTACCACCGGTACGGTCAGCATGGTGCTGGCCACTGCCATGATCAGCAGCGCGGTGAAGGTTTCATTGGTGATGATTTCCTTGTCGAGCAAAACATTGGCAAAAATGATCATGATCAGCGCTTTGGTTTGTAACAACCAACCAATAATCGATGCCTCGCCTTTTTCCCACTTGAGGATTTTGCCCGCCGCATGCACACCAGCCAATTTACCCGCCACTGAAGCCACCAGCAGGATGGCTGCCGCGATAAATACCGCCGTGCCACCCACATCCCAATTGGTGCGCAAACCAGTACTGAGGAAGAATACGGGCATGATGATCATCAGGACAAAATGGCGTAATTTATCCATATCTTCCTGATTAAACCATTCGCCATCCATTACGGCACCGGCAAGGAAGGCGCCGACCATATAGTGCAAACCCGCCCAGTCGGCTGCGAGACCGCAGACTGCCAACCAGATAAAACCAGCGTACCAGCGGTCTTTCTCTTGAATCGCCACCATCAACTTGCGGAATAAGTAAGCAAGCACAGTAAAGCCCAGCAAAAACATACCCTGGCGACCCACACGCTCCCAATCCAGCAGAATCAACGCCAATACACCCCAGATGGCGATGTCGTCCAAACTGGCGTAACGCAAAATACGCTGGCCAATCGGTTGACGCAGGATTTCAAGCTTTTCCATCAACAGAATCAGAATCGGCAGCGCCGTTACTGCACAGGCCATGCCCACACCCAGAATAAATTGCCAGGTCATGCCCTTGGCACCAATCCAGCCATCGCTAAAGGCCATCATCGCCAGCGCTGCCCCACAACCAAACAGCAGCGGTGTACCCAGCGCAAGCCCAGCGGTGATGCTACTTTCCCGCTTGTAGGCCCAAGCTTTTTTCAGGTCGAGCTCGATCCCGGCAATCCACACAAAAATCATTACCGCCCACCAAGCAATACCGTTGAGCGATTTGATGACATCCGGGGTGAATACAAAGGTGTAGTACTCAGGAAAGGCTTTGCCCAGCACACCCGGGCCAAGCACTATACCCATGATGATTTGTACGACCACCAGGGGTGCCCAATAGTCAGTGCGACCGAGGCGCCAAATTAAAAAGGGCACCGTAAAAATGATTACCATGGCAATCAGGAATATTTCTGTTGTTGTCATTGCATGCATAACTAACCTTTTATTGTTCTGGGTAGAGTATTGGTTAAAAAAAGAGCGATAAACCCCCGGGCATATCACCTCGCCGTCGGTGTTACCCAATCGCGGCGCAGGCTACAAGGGAATTAGACGTGGAGCGAGGCGAACACCATAGAAATTGACTATCGACTTTTGCAGCAAAAATGAATGGCTTCACAGTGAGAATGCACGCACGCTAGTCAGCGACACGATTTGGTGCAAAGCAACCGCTTTTCTGTGACATGCCAAGAGGCATTCTTGATGCTAATATGGCGACACTATTCAACACAGCACACAATCGCACCACAATAGATCACTTAACAGAAATACCGCACCAAAATAGTGCTTATGGCAATATTTTTCAGGCCTCCATGACCCCAGGAGCCTTATTTTTAAAGGTGTGTTGCTATTTTATTTAAATGGCATATATTTTGCCCCTTTTCTGACACCCTAGTCTTGCCCCGCTCCCCTAAATGAGTCGCGAGTCCGGATGAAGTGGGGAAAATTTTCAGGTAAACGACCTTCGGCCGGTTATCTTGGTAGTTATAACTTTTCACAATCCGTAGCCTTCGGGCTATAACACTTGGAGGCATTCAATGTCTAAGACTTTAGACCTGATCAAAGAACACGAAGCTCGCTGGATTGATTTGCGCTTCACCGATTTCAAAGGTAAAGAGCAGCATGTAACTTTCCCTGCCCACGTTGTAAACGACAGTTTCTTCGTTGACGGTAAAATGTTCGACGGTTCTTCTATCGCTGGCTGGAAAGGCATTAACGACTCAGACATGATCCTGATGCCAGACGATTCAACTGCTGTTCTGGATCCTTTCTACGACGAAGCAACCATCAACATTCGTTGTAACATCGTTGAACCAGCCACCATGCAAGGTTATGACCGCGACCCACGCTCTATCGGCCTGCGCGCTGAAGAGTACCTGAAGTCTACCGGTCTGGGCGATGTAGCCCTGTTTGGTCCAGAGCCAGAATTCTTCATCTTCGACAGCGTTCACTTCCACAGCTCAATGGGCGGTGCTTTCTACAAAATCAAATCCGAAGAAGCGGCATGGTCATCAGGTGACGACGTTGAAGGTAAACACGGCCACGCGCCACGCGTAAAAGGCGGTTACTTCCCCGTTGCTCCAGTAGACTCACTGCACGACATCCGTGGCGCTATGTGTAACGCCATGGAAGCCATGGGCCTGGAAATCGAAATCCATCACCACGAAGTTGCTAACGCTGGCCAATGTGAAATCGGCGTAGGCGCTAACACTCTGGTTAAGAAAGCGGACGAAGTACAGATCCTCAAGTACTGCGTACACAACGTTGCTCATCAATACGGTAAAACCGCAACCTTTATGCCGAAGCCTTTGATCGGTGATAACGGTTCAGGTATGCACGTTCACCAGTCTTTCTCCAAGAATGGTAAAAACCAATTCGCGGGCGACGCTTACGCTGGCCTGAGCGAAACTGCTCTGTACTACGTTGGCGGTATCATCAAGCACGCTAAAGCCTTGAACGCTTTCTGTAATGCGTCTACCAACTCGTACAAGCGTTTGGTTCCAGGCTTTGAAGCTCCAGTAATGCTGGCTTACTCTGCCCGTAACCGCTCTGCCTCTATCCGTATTCCTTACACTGTTGGTGAAAAAGCCAAGCGTATCGAAACCCGCTTCCCTGATCCAACTGCTAACCCATACCTGTGCTTCGCTTCATTGCTGATGGCCGGTATCGACGGTGTTCTGAACAAGATTCATCCGGGCGAAGCAGCGACCAAAGATCTGTACGATCTGGAGCCGGAAGAAGAAGCAGAAATCCCACAAGTGTGCTCATCTTTGGAAGAAGCTTTGGCCTCTTTGGAAGCTGACCATGACTTCCTGTTGGCTGGCGGTGTGTTCTCTAAAGACTTCATCGATGCTTACATCGACCTGAAGAAACAAGAGATCCAACGCGTCAACATGACTCCGCACCCAGTAGAATTCGAACTCTACTACTCAGTGTAAAAGTCAGGGCTGCTTAGGCAGCCTCGTCAGACCTCAAAAACCCGCATAGCCTGGCTTGCGGGTTTTTTCTTACCCGCTTTTTAGCCATTTCTAACGAGATCGATATGCGCCCAGTCACACTCGATACGATCTATCAAATATTGAACACAAACTGCATCAATTCGTACTGATCATTGCTAGATAATGCCCTTACTGACACAAAAAACCTCTAGCGCCTGATCTTGCTTAACCATTAACCTTAAAAGGAATCGATGCAATGAGCCAACTTACCCGCTTCGCTATCGGCATGACCATTCAGAGATTATTCTCAAGCCAGATGTATAAAGGCTGGCAACTCTTCCATGTGAGCGCTGTATTAATCCTTGTTATGACCGGCCTGGCGGTAGCGATGCAGCCGGATCTGGTAGAGGGGTTACGCAGTGCAATCCGCGCTACAGCGCGCTCCTCTTTCGTGTTATTCATCGCCGCATTTACGGCTTCTGCTTTCGCCGTACTAACACCATCCCCCTTCACCAAAGCTCTGGTGCGTGAGCGGCGTTTTATTGGTTTAGCCTTTGCTTTTTCCCATTTTGTTCACGCTGTGTTGATCTATTTCTATGGACAGCTGCATACAGGATTTTGGCCAGCAAGGTCTGTTATCGATAATATCCCCGGCACATTGGCCTATGTATTTATAGTGTTAATGGCGATCACCTCGTTCAAAACACCTGCAAAACTCATGGGACCAAAAGCCTGGAAAAGACTGCATTCGATAGGCATGTGGATCATCGTCGCCGTTTTCGCCTTTGCTAATTTCAAGCGCATTCCCATGAGTGATTGGTACCTGCTACCGTTTGGCATCATCTGCGCTGCAGTGGCAATCCGTCTTGTCGGCAAGTTGGCGCAAGCCAACAGACGCAGCCAAACCGAACTGACTCACCGTAGCGGCTAAAGCGCGCGACGGGCTTTTTCTTTGGGCGCAGCGCGAGTAACCTAGGGCAAATCAACCTAATGGGAGAGTGCAATGCGCGTCTGGTGGCTTTTGTTAATACTCATTGCTCCGCTGGCTACAGCGGAAGTTTACAAAACCGTCGATAAGGATGGCCGCACGGTTTATACCGACAAACCCAAAACCGACAATGCCGAAAAGCTGGAACTGCGCGAGATCAATACCGTACCCGGCGCCCAGCCACTCCCCAACTCATCACCAGCCATTTCGGTAGACTCGCGCCCGGCGCAGGTGGACTACCGGATTGAGATTATTAGCCCCCGCTCCGATGTCACTATCCCGGTTGGCCAGCGCGATCTGGCCATTGCCACCGTACTTCAGCCTGCCCTCCGGGAGGGTCACCTGCTGGTGTATTTTATGAATGGTGAACTACTGGAGGAGACCACGATGAACAATATCATCGTGAAGGATGTGCCGCGCGGCACCCACACCCTGGTTGTCGAAGCCATCGACGTGAATGGGCAATCATTGGGCACATCGGCACCGGTGATTGTTAACGTAATACGCCCTGTTATCAAAAAGAATGCCCCACCAAAGCCCACCCCCAAATAAGCGCACCATTTTGGTGCTATGATTTTCCCGCTATTCACCATTATGGATAGTTTTTCAGGCTAAATTTGCGGGATCATGCCGATTGCTAACTTGGTTTGGTTTTTGCAGTAGCCTAGTTGCCCATTGTCAGGGCGTTCAGGAGAGCAAAAGCCGGTGAACTCGCACAATATCTACAAGCCCATATTGGATAGCCTCAGTACCGCCATTATTTTGGTGGATGTGGACTTGTTGATTTGCCATATGAACCCCGCCGCCGAAGCCTTGCTGGCCATGAGCTGCGAGAGCAATACCGGCGAACCCATCACTTATTTCTTTTACGAGTCCGATGAAACTGACCGCCAACTTAAAATGGCGGCAACCCAAGCCAATCATTACACCAAACGCCATGCGGAATGGCGCTTGCTCAGCGGTGGCTCGGTGACGGTGGATTACACCGTAACCCCCTTTGGCAATCACGATGGGTTAATTATTGAAATCCAGCCGATCGACCGCCTATTGCGCATCAGCCGCGAGGAGATGCTGACCTCATCCCACGAGACCAGCCGCAACCTGATTCGGGGTATGGCTCATGAAATCAAAAACCCGCTGGGTGGCATTCGCGGCGCGGCGCAACTGCTGGCGCGTGAACTGCCCAACAGCAGCCTGACCGAATACACCAGCATCATCATTGATGAAGCGGATCGCCTGCGCAATCTGGTGGATCGCATGCTCGGGCCCAATCAATTGCCCAAATGGCAGTCACTCAATATCCACGAGGCGATTGAGCGGGTGGCCAATATCATCAAGGCCGAAAGCGACGACGCGATCAAAATCGTGCGCGACTACGACCCCAGTATTCCTGAACTGCAAGGTGATAAGGAGATGCTGATTCAAGCGCTGCTAAACATAGTGCGCAACGCCATGCAGGCGCTGACCGAGGCACAGGTGGATAACGGGGTGATCCAACTGCGCACCCGTATCCAGCGCCAATACACCATTGGCCGCAAACACCACGGCCTGATTTGCCGCATCGACATTATCGACAATGGCCCGGGCATACCCGAGCACATGATCGAAAACATTTTTTACCCCATGATTTCCGGCCGCGCCGAGGGCACGGGTTTGGGTTTGACCATTTCGCAACATCTCATTCATCAGCACCATGGCCTCATCGAGTGCCATAGCGAGCCGGGCAATACCCGCTTCTCGCTTTACTTACCAATGGAAACCTACCATGCAGAAGTCTAATAAAGTCTGGATTATCGATGACGATCGCTCCATTCGCTGGGTTCTGGAAAAGGCCCTGCAGCAAGCGCATATAGAGACGCGCTTGTTTGAGTCGGTGGACAGCGCCATGAGCCAGCTCAATCGCGATGCACCCGATGCGATCATCAGCGATATTCGCATGCCCGGCACCGACGGCCTGACCCTGCTCGGCAACCTGCATGCGACCCACCCGCAAATTCCGATCATCATCATGACCGCCCACTCGGATCTGGATAGCGCCGTCGCCGCTTACCAAGGCGGTGCGTTTGAATACTTGCCCAAACCTTTTGATGTGGATGATGCCGTTGCCGTGACCCAGCGCGCCCTCGCCCATGCCCAGGAGCAAAAGTCAGACCACGGTACCGAGACAGCGCTGGAAACCAATACGGAAATCATCGGTGAAGCACCGGCGATGCAAGAAGTATTTCGCGCCATTGGCCGTTTGTCGCAATCCAACATTACCGTGCTGATCAACGGTCAATCGGGTACCGGTAAAGAACTGGTGGCACGTGCCCTGCATCGCCACAGCCCCCGTCGCAACTCACCGTTTATCGCCCTCAACATGGCGGCGATTCCCAAAGATTTGATGGAATCCGAACTATTTGGCCACGAAAAAGGCGCGTTTACCGGCGCTGCCGCACAGCGCCAGGGGCGTTTTGAACAGGCCAATGGCGGCTCTCTGTTCCTCGATGAAATCGGCGATATGCCCGCCGAAACCCAAACCCGCTTATTGCGCGTATTGGCTGACGGTGAGTTCTATCGCGTGGGCGGCCACACACCTGTAAAGGTGGATGTCCGCATTATCGCTGCCACCCACCAGAATCTGGAAACCCTGGTCGCAGACAACCGTTTCCGCGAAGACTTGTTCCATCGCCTCAACGTTATCCGCATCCATATCCCCAAACTCGCCAACCGCCGCGAAGACATTCCCAAGCTGGCGCGCTTCTTCCTGCACAAAGCGGCGACTGAATTAAATGTTGACCCCAAGGTGCTGCTGCCGGAAACCGAAGAGTATTTCTGCACCCTGCAGTGGCCAGGCAACGTGCGCCAGCTGGAAAATACCTGTCGCTGGATCACAGTGATGGCGTCCGGGCGCGAAGTGCATATCGAAGACTTGCCACCAGAGCTGCTCGACAACAAAGAAGTCTCCACTCCGGCTGACGATTGGGAAAAGGCACTGCGTCACTGGGCCGACCAAGCGCTGGCGCGCGGCCAGCACCAACTGCTCAGCGAAGCTGTACCTACATTTGAGCGCGCACTGATTGAGACCGCCCTGAAAAGCACCGCCGGACGCAAGCGCGATGCCGCCAACCTGCTCGGCTGGGGGCGCAATACCCTCACCCGTAAACTCAAAGAGTTGGGTATGGCAGGAGGCAACGACCCGGATGGCGACGGTGAAGATTAAGCTCAACCGCTCAACCTGACGCGATTGTATTCCCCCAGTAGGCGCCAACCCGGTTGGCGCCTAAATCATTTCTTACTTTTCCCCTCCTGTGCGCGCAGCTTCTGTTAGCTGTGTCTATACTCACAACACTTATCAACATTGCGATCATGACCAAGGCAGCGGAACCCAGCCGCTCAAGATTCCTGGCCAGAAGCCGCAATAGTGATTACACAACGGCTCAAACAACAATAAGCGCTATAAACCGAATTAATTCGGGGGGAACCATGGTACAAAAATCCTTACTTACAAAATTAATGACCTTCTTGTTTTTGGTAATGACAGCCATTGCGCTGCTGGTAATTTTTGTTAACTACCGCATTGCCGCCAGCGACCTGCAAAACAAACTCGATAGCGAGACAGCGGCCATGGTGGAGCTCACCAACAGCTCCATTCTGGAAGCAGTGTTTGCTTATGATTTCCAACAAATCGAGGCGATTGCCAAATCGCTGGTGAATACCTCCCTGATTACATCAGTTAATGTCGTAGATCATCGCGGCAAGTCACTGGCTAAAGCGGCCGACGATGATCGCAGCGAAGGGCAAATAGTCCGTCAGGCCATTCCTATTGTGTATGGCGGTAATACCATTGGCAGCTACGACATCACCTTTAGCAGCCAATCCATGACTGATGCATTAGCCGATCAAATTCAAACCAACTCCTTAACGGTAATCGCGCTGCTCGCAGTCAGCCTGCTGACGGTTTACTTCCTGGTGCGCAGCATGGTGCTGGCCCCCATGTATGAAGTGACTCGCTCACTCTCCACCATCGCCGATGGCGGTGGCGATTTAACCCGCCGCCTGCCCACCAATAGCGGCAATGAAATTGCGGCCCTGGCGCACAACTTTAACCGCGTGATGGAGCATATTGCCGACATCATCCGCAACGTGGTGCAGGTAAATGACAAGGTGCGCGCCAACGTCAATACCATGAGCCGCGCGACCGAAAGTACCGTTAATTCCACTTCCCAACAGTTGCGTGAGATTGAGTTAGTCGCCACCGCGGTAGAAGAGCTGTCCGCCTCGGCGACTGAAATTGCACGCCATGCCGGTGAAACCGCCGAGCGTACCAACGCCACCAGTATCCTGGCGGAAGAGGGCAATACCATTGTGAATTTATCGCTGGAAAACGTGAACCGCCTGACCGGACAAATCGAATCCACCGCGCAGAAAATTCAGGTATTGAAAAACAACTCAGTGAATATCGGCTCGGTGATGGAAGTAATCCGCACTATCGCTGAACAGACCAACCTGCTTGCATTGAATGCGGCGATTGAGGCTGCGCGCGCGGGTGAACAGGGCCGCGGTTTTGCGGTGGTAGCCGATGAAGTGCGCTCACTCGCCCAGAAAACCCGCTCGTCCACCGAGGAAATCGAATCCATTATTGTGCAGCTGCAACGCGCCGCCGATGAAGCACATCAGGCGATGCACACCAGCACCACCTCGGCGCGCGAAACCATCGACACCGCATCCAAAGTGGGTGAAGCACTGGGTAAAATTCGCGCCAATATCGGCACTATTAATGACATGAACCACCAAATCGCTACAGCATCCCATCAACAGAGTTCTGTCGCTAATGAGGTGAGTAAAAACATTACGGCGATTCACGGCTTGTCTGAAAACGTGGTGGAAAACGCGCAGGTGGTCAACCACAGCGGCAGCCAGCTGATCAACGAAACCAGCGAACTGAAAAAACAAATCGACAGTTTCAAAGTCTAGCTTCAGAGCTCGTCCCTACCCAAAATGGCGCCTCAGGGCGCCATTTTGTCGTTCTGGTCAATGCTTTTAAACGGCAAAAGTTCACTAGCCTCGGCCGCATACTGCACAACCCCTTCGGCCTCCTGCGCCACAAACTGCGCTATCGCAGAGCGAAAACCGGGCTCTGCAATCCAGTGGTTAGAATAGGTCAGCACCGGCGCAAATCCCCGTGCGATTTTATGCTCCCCCTGCGCGCCACCATCAAAGCGCTGCAATTGCTGGGCAATGGCGTACTCAATACCCTGGTAATAACAGGTTTCAAAATGCAGGAATTGATACTCCTCAAAACAACCCCAGTAGCGACCATAAAGCGTGGAGCTATCGCGCACAAACAGTGAGGCGGCGATAGTACGCTGCTGCGGGTCATCACTTTTGCTGGCACTAATCAGCACCAGATTCTCGCTCATGCTGGCGCCCAACTGCCGAAAAAAGTCCTCCGTCAAATAGCCGCTGTGACCGCTGCGTTTGAGATAAGTCGTGCGATACAGGGCGTAAAATGTTTCCCAATCGGCAGGGTCAAGCTGGCTGCCGGTTTTTACTGCAAACGCAAACCCCTGCTCCCGCACTTGGCGGCGCTCCTTGAGGATATTTTTGCGCTTGCGTGCACTCATACTGGCGACAAAATCCTCGAACCCGGCATACCCCTGATTAACCCAATGGAACTGGCACCCCAGGCGCTGCATCAACCCCTGGGTGCGCAACTGCTCACTCATGGTGCCATCGGGAAACAAGCAGTGCCAACCGGAAAGGCCTTGGCTTACACACTCGGCATTGAGCGCGGGGGCAATCTGCGCCAGCAGCTCCGCTAGCGACGCCTCAGGCGCGCACAACAAACGCGCCCCATAACAGGGAGTAAAAGGAACCGCATTAATCCACTTGGGGTAATACTCCAAACCATGACGGCGATAGGCGTCAGCCCAGGCCCAATCGAACACATACTCGCCATAAGAGTGAGTTTTGATGTAACCCGGCATGGCAGCGATCAAACACCCATCGGCCTCCACCAGCAGATGGTGCGGCTGCCAGCCGCTGCGGGCAGAGGTGCAATCGCTGGTCTCCAGCGCACAGAGAAACTCATAGCGGACAAAGGGGTAATCCGGCGGGCAAAGCCTATTCCAGCTGCCCGCATCCACCAACAGGATTGAACTGATAAAACGAATTTGCACGCCAGTGGCTCCATCGCAAGGGAAAGGCAACCTTATAGATTCAGGCCACCATCGGTAAAGTTACGCAACCACAAATAGGCTTGCTGGTCTTTGTCACCATGAGTGCAGTAGAATCGGCGCACTTTAGTCACTATTGGTTACTCAATGTCTATGTCTGATCCCGACCCCGGGCTGCCAGTGCTACGTCATTCAAGTGTCAGTTTATCCTCCTTGCTATTGGATTTTGCCGCCAACGTCAGTGCTGAGAGAGTAAAAGTTAGTGATATCACTGATTCCCTCGGCCAGCGCTCCTTCGGTTTTATTCTGCTGATTTTCGCCCTCCCCAATTCACTGCCCATTTTGGGCATTCCCGGTGTTTCAACGATTACCGGCCTGCCACTTTTATTTGTGGCGGTGCAAATGGCGTTGGGGCATGAACGGGTATATCTACCGCGCTGGATTGCCAATAGTTCACTGGCCACCACCGATTTCAAAGCACTGATTAACAAGGTAGTGCCCTGGCTAAAGCGTATTGAGCGGCTCATGAAACCGCGCATTCTTTTTCTCACGGCGGGTAACGCCGAGCGCTGGCTAGGTGCTTTCTGTGCCGTGCTCGCACTGTTGCTGGCCCTGCCGATTCCCTTGGGGAACCTCATGCCCGCCCTGGGGATATTATTTATTGCCCTCGGCCTGATTGAAACCGATGGTGTGTGTGTACTTACCGGTATCGCACTGGGTATTGCAAGTTGGGTACTGCTGGGTGGTCTGGCATGGGTGATTTTTAAAACTACCCTGCTGGTTATCGAGCGGATGTTTTAATTCTGAGGCTATAAACGTGGAATGGATGGCTGATCCCGGCGCCTGGCTGGGACTCTTAACCCTTATCGTGCTTGAGATTGTGCTGGGGATCGACAACCTGATCTTTATCGCCATTCTCGCCAACAAACTTCCCCCGCACCAGCGCGACAAAGCGCGGGTTATCGGCCTCAGTTTGGCATTGCTGATGCGCCTGCTGTTGCTCCTGGGCATCTCCTGGCTGGTGACACTTACCGAACCGCTGTTCAGTATTTTTGATAAATCCCTCTCCGGGCGCGATTTAATCCTGTTGCTGGGCGGAATATTCCTCCTCTTTAAAGCCACAGTCGAAGTGCACGAACGCCTGGAAGGTAAGGCCATCACCGCACGCAAAGGTCAGGTTCACGCCGCCTTTTGGGCGGTAGTCGCGCAAATTATTGTGCTGGATGCTGTCTTCTCGCTCGATGCCGTGATTACCGCCGTGGGCATGGTTGAACACGTGGAAGTGATGATGATTGCGGTGGTTATCGCCATGATTATCATGATCGTAGCAAGCAAGGCGCTCACCGATTTTGTCAACCGTCACCCCACCGTGGTGATGCTCTGTTTGGGCTTCCTGCTGATGATTGGTTTCAGCCTGGTAGCCGAAGGTGCCGGCTTCCACATCCCCAAAGGTTACCTGTATGGCGCTATCGCCTTCTCTATATTAATTGAGGTTTTCAACCAGTTAGCGCGCTCCAACCGCACCCGCCACCTGATTGGCGAACGCCCCTTGCGCGACCGAACCGCTGAAGCAGTCTTGAAACTGCTGGGTGGCCGTGGCGATGCGGACGAAGTGGGCGAGGATATCGCCGGCATGACCGCCCATCGCGGTGAAGATGACGCCTTTGAACACAGCGAGCGCAGCATGATTCGCAGCGTGCTGCAGCTCTCAGATCGCCCGGTGCAATCACTCATGACCCCGCGCCCCGATATTGTGTGGGTGGATGCCAACGCCAGCCCGGCAGAGCTGTTGGAGATTCTGAAAACCACCCCGCAAACCCGCCTATTGGTCGCCCGCGACGAACTGGACAACCTGCTGGGCGTAGTCCAGAGCCGCGATTTACTCACCGCCGCACTCGACAATCAACCGCTCGACTTGGCCAAACTGGCACTCTCGCCGCTCGCGGTACCCGAAGGCACCAGTGCGCTCAAAGTGCTCGAAATGCTGCGTCAGGAGCCTTTGCCGCTCGCCATTGTGATTGACGAATACGGCAGCATTAAAGGTCTGGTCACAACCGGCGACTTGCTCGCGGCGATTGCCGGTGAATTAGCCGATACCAACGACCAACCGCTCGCGGTCGCGCGCGACAATAGCTGGTGGCTGGACGGCAGTATCGCCCTCGATCAAGTGGAAGAGCTGTTGCACATTAAACTGGATCGCGGCGATGGCGATTATTTTACCCTCGCGGGTTTACTGCTCGAACAACTGCAGCATGTGCCCGTGGTGGATGAACAAATTTTGCTCGCGGGTTATGAATTTCAAATCAAAAGTATGGAAGGCCGCCGCATTCTGCAGGTGTGTGCCACACCGCTCGTCAACGATCTGGGCACACCGCAAATTGGATATTGAGTAAAAAACCGTCACTCGCTGTGTATGGGCTAAATAAGATGAAAAATGTGTCATCGTACGAGACCCAGCGCACCGACTGGCGCACAAAATCTGCAGATAATGCCGCCACAAAATTAGTGCCGAGGAACATTCAGTTATTGTTCATTTGCGCAGATTAGTATCACCCTTGAAGACCTTACTGGAGAATTTTTATGAAATCATCAATCAAAAAGATGGGCTTGGTTATCGCAGCGGCAGGTTTATTCGGCAGCGTAAATGTGTTGGCAAATTCGCCCATCAGTTACAACTACGCCGCACTGCAATTTGTAAATCAGGACATTGATGACAGCAACTGTGATCAAGACGGTTTGCGCCTGAGCGGCAGCCTGGAATTGAACAGCGATTTTTTTGCCGTGGGTTCTTTTAGTGACCTGAGCGATGGCCGCTGTGGTGCTGAAGCACTGAGCGTGGGTATTGGTTACCACACATTGTTTGGCGCCGATTCAAGTTTGTACGGTACCTTGAGTGTAGAAAATGTTGATATTGATCATTATGACAGCGACTCGGGCATCGTTGCTGCCGTTGGTCTGCGTGGTTTTATCAATCAACAAGTGGAAGCAAAAGCACAACTGGCCCACCACACTGCATTTGATGGCAACACCGTATTAAGTGGTGGCCTTGCCTACTGGTTCGCACGCAACTTTGCTGCAACCGCGGATGTTGGTTTGGGTACAGAAGCCTCAGAAATTGCTTTGGGCGTGCGCATGAATTTTTAATTCTCCAGGGTAAATTCTGGACTGTGCTACCAATAAAAAAGCCGACATTTTTGTCGGCTTTTTTATTGGAAAAAATTGACTGTTATTGGTTTGCCGCCTCCAGCTCTTCACTGATCATCAGCCAATTTTCTTCGGTTTCTTCCAGTTGCGTTTGCAGTTTCCCCTGCTCGGTAATCAGCTCCTGCAATTTTGTTTTATTTTTATCATCGTAAATACTGCTATCGCCTAATAGGCTTTCAATTTCACTTAATCGTTTCTGGAGTTTTTCCAACTGCGCTTCCAGATTTTTCAATTTATTGGTGAGCGGTTTTAGTTGCGCGCGTTGCGCTGCGGACTGTTGGCGCTGGGCTTTTTTATCGACTTTATCACCGCCCTCTGCACTGATGATTTTTTCTTTTTCGACCGCGGCCGCCGTGGTTTTTTGCTGTTGCATCCACTGGTAATAATCCTCCAGATCACCGTCAAACTCTTCAACTTTGCCATCGGCAACCAGCCAGAATTCATTGACGGTGTTGCGCAACAAATGGCGATCATGCGATACCACAATCACCGCGCCTTCAAATTCCTGCAGCGCCATGGTGAGTGCGTGACGCATTTCCAAATCCAAATGGTTGGTGGGTTCGTCGAGCAATAAGACGTTAGGTTTTTCCCACGCGATAATCGCCAGCGCCAAACGCGCTTTTTCACCGCCAGAAAAATGGGTGATAGGTTCAAACGCGCGGTCGCCGTGAAAATCAAAACTGCCGAGAAAATCACGAATTTCCTGCTCGCGCGCCATAGGCGCTAACCGCTGGATATGCAACGCGGCGGAGGCATTAATATCCAGCGCTTCCAATTGATGCTGCGCAAAATAACCCAGCTTGAAATGTTCGCCGTTAGTGCGATCACCGCTCAGCAACGGCAGCGAACCGGCGAGGGTTTTTACCAAACTGGATTTACCCGCGCCGTTAGGGCCGAGCAAACCGATACGCGTTTCCGCGCGAATGCTCAGCTCGACTTTATTCAAAATAACTTTGTTGCCCTGATCATTTTTATAGCCAATATCAGCGCGTGCGATATGCACCAGCGGCACCGACATTTTGTCGTGACATTTAAACGTAAAGGTAAACGGCGAATCGATATGGGCGGGCGCAATTTTTTCCATGCGCTCCAACTCTTTAATCCGGCTCTGTGCCTGACGCGCTTTAGTCGCCTGCGCACGGAAACGGCGAATATAACTTTCGACGTGGGCAATACGCTCTTGTTGCTTCTCAAAACTCGCCTGTTGCTGTGCGAGCTTTTCCGCGCGCTGACGTTCAAACGCGGAATAGTTGCCGCTGTAGTTATCGAGTTTTTGTTTTTCGATATTTACAATGCGATCGACAATATTGTCGAGAAAGTCGCGATCGTGCGAAATGATAATCAAGGTGCCGGCGTAGCGTTTGAGCCACTCTTCCAGCCACAGGGTTGCATCCAAATCCAGGTGGTTGGTCGGCTCATCGAGCAGGAGTAAATCCGATGGACACATCAGCGCCTGCGCGAGGTTCAAACGGATGCGCCAGCCACCGGAAAAATCCGATACCGGACGCTGGTCATCACCCGGGGCAAAACCCAAACCATTTAACAATTGCTGTGCGCGCGACGGCGCAGTGTAAGCGTGGATATTTTCCATATCGCTATACAAATGTGCCAAGGCTTCGCCGTTGTGTTCCGTGTCCTGCAGGGCGGTGGCAATGGCGCGCTCCAAACGGCGCAATTCGCTGTCGCCATCGAGCACATAATCCAGCGCACTGCGGCTGGTATGGCCAACCTCCTGCGCCATATGCGCGACGCGCCACTGCTTGGGGATATCCAGCGAGCCGGTATCACTGTGCAATTGGCCGAGCAATAGTTGGAATAAAGTGGATTTGCCTGTGCCATTGGCGCCGATTAAACCGACTTTCTGGCCAGGGTAAATAGTGAGGTCAGCACCATCCAACAGGAATTTGGTGCCGCGCTGAACGGAGACGTTTTGTAATTGAATCATGGCGCGCATTCTAGCAGACTTGCCCTAAACCCCTGCTAGCGGATTCTGCAATGCCCACACCTGCCCAACTCGATTCCCTGTGGGATTTTTCCCTCGCCCTCTATGCGCAACCCGACGTGGCAGATACCTGTTTACGCCTGCAGGATGAGCAGGGCATCAATGTGAATTTATTGCTTTGGAGTGTATGGCTGGAATGCAAAGGGCTGGCCCTGGACGATGCCCATCTGCACGAAGCCCAACGCCGCACTCGCGGCTGGGATCATCATTACGTGGTGCCTTTGCGCCATTTACGCAAGCGCATAAAGGCGGAATTTGGTATTCAGAACGAAGTGATTGAGGGGGTGCGCAAACATATCAAACAAGCCGAGCTGGCCGCCGAGCAGCAATTGCAGATGCAATTACAAGACCTGACCCAGCAGTGGTTGCAACAGCCTAACGGCCTAAAACCGATGGCTATTGGGAACACACAATTTGAAGGCAGGAATTTGCGCCGCTATCTGGATGACGCGGGTGTGAAGCGCGGCGCAATAGATTCCCTGGTTCAGTGTTTGACTGGCGTTTTGCGCAGCATTTGATCCAGTTGATCGACCAGCTCGCACCAGTCGGAATCCTGCTGCCAGCTTTCACGCAGAAAGGCGCGTTGGGATGGTGTCCAGAAACTGGCATCGGCAAGGCGTATATCGGCGGGTAAAGGGTGATGTTGGATAAACTGCGCGATATCCGCGTAGTCATTATCCAAGCCCAGCTGGGAAAAGAGTTCCGGCATGCCCATGGGTTGTTGATTCATAAAAGATCCTCCGTGTTATATCCCTTAAAGTATGAATCCCCTTTCGGGGAAACGTTCAATTGTTTTTTCATAAAAAAAGGAGCGTACAGAGCGCCCCCTTTTTATCACTTCGTCATTAACCGGCACTCAATGCTTGCTTTTGCAGGGTATGCAACTCCGCAATGGCTTTTTTGCCCAAGCTCAACATGGCAGCAAATTCCGCCTCGCTGAAGGGTTCGGCTTCGGCAGTGCCCTGAATTTCGATAATACCGCCATCATCGCCCAGCACCAGGTTCATATCAGTGTCGGCGGAGGAGTCTTCGGGGTAGTCCAAATCCACCACCGGCACACCTTGGTAAATCCCTACTGAGATAGACGCAATACCGCGTCTGAGCGGCTCACCCGTCACCTTGCCTTGCGCTTTGAGAAAGTTAATCGCATCCGCCAGTGCGACCCAGGCACCGGTGATGGAGGCGGTGCGGGTGCCACCATCGGCCTGAATAACGTCGCAATCAATATGAATGGTGTTTTCACCCAGCGCGGTTAAATCCACCGCGGCACGCAGCGAGCGGCCAATCAAACGCTGGATCTCCACCGTGCGCCCCTGTTGTTTACCGCGCGCGGCTTCGCGATCCATACGCGTGCCGGTGGAGCGCGGCAACATGCCGTATTCGGCGGTGAGCCAACCCTGCCCCTGACCACGTAAGAATGGTGGCACTGAATTGACCACACTGGCCGTACAAATCACTTTGGTATCGCCAAATTCCACCAACACAGAACCTTCAGCGTGTTTGGTGTAATGGCGGGTAATACGAACAGGGCGTAACTGGTCGGGAGTGCGACCGCTAGGGCGTTGCATGGCTTGAATCCTTACTGCAAAAAGGGAACTTTAAAAGGTAAAGCGGGCGGCTGTGATAAGATCCCGCATCGGTTATGACAATTAATTTACGCGGGAACTCTACCAGCTCAAGGGCCGACAAGACCAGCATTGATCGCCCAACCCGCGCCTTTAGAGGATTTACTATGCCACGCAGTATGACCGGGTTCGCACGCCGCGAAGCCAAACTTCCCTGGGGAACCCTCGTCTGGGAAATTCGCAGCGTCAACCACCGCTACCTTGAACCCAGCTTCCGCCTGCCCGAGGATTTCCGCGAAATAGAACCGCACCTGCGCGACGCCATGCGTAAAGCGCTGCAGCGCGGTAAAGTCGAAGCCAGTTTGAACGTGCACTGGGAACAGGAAGGTGAAAACGAATTAGGCCTGAACCTCACCAAAGTCGCGCAGCTCACCAAAGCTGCACAACAAATCAACGGCTTGCTGGGCGATGTTGCAGCGCCAGTAAATGCGCTGGAAATTTTGCGCTGGCCGGGTGTGATTCAAAAGCAGGAGCTGGACCGCGACGCCATGCACCAGGCCGCGCTCGAATTATTTGACAGCGCACTGGAAGGGTTAATCGAACACCGCTCGCGCGAAGGCGCAGAACTGGAACAGCTGATCCTCAGCCGCTTGGACAGCGTCTCCACACAAGTGGTAAAAGTGCGCGCGCGCATGCCCGAAATCCTCGCCGCACAGCGCGAAAAACTGCAAGCCAAACTCAGCGCCCTGCAAGTGGAGTTAGACCCGGAGCGCCTGGAACAGGAAATTGTTTTACTCGCGCAAAAAGCCGACGTGGACGAAGAATTGGATCGCCTGGACACCCACGTCATCGAAGTCAAACGCAGCCTCAAACAAACCGATTCCTTAGGCCGCCGCCTTGACTTCTTGATGCAGGAACTCAACCGCGAAGCCAATACACTCTCATCAAAAAGTATTGTGAGCGATACCACCCAGGCAGCGGTGGAATTGAAGGTGCTGATTGAGCAAATGCGGGAACAGATCCAAAATATCGAATAAATTTTTTGTCGCACACCCAATAAAAAGGCCGATGGAAAACACCATCGGCCTTTTTATTGGGCTAGACAATTAATTACACGCTGAACCCGTTACCACGGGGATTTCTGCCGTGCCGGAGTGGGTTCCTTGAAAACCGAACTCTGCTGACTGGCCGGGTTGAATGCTGGCATTCCAGCCGGCGGGGGTGGCGCTGTAGGGGTTGTTGCCGCTGAGGGTTGCGTTCCAGCTGCTGGTGATGCGCGTGCTGCCGCTGTAGTTCCAACTCACATTCCAGTTGTTGATTGCGCTGGTGCCCGTATTGGTAATGCGGATGGTGCCGGTGAAACCCGAACCCCAGTTGTTGCTGACGATGTAGCTGCAGTTGCCCCCGCTCACTGCACTGGAAGCCGAACTTGAGGCGACGCTGGAAAGCGCACTGCTGGTGACGACTGCACTGCTGTTGGAACCGGCAGTGGGTGTAGCGCTGAAGGCATTGGAGTTGTATGACACACCATTCGCCGTGTATTTCACCCAGAACCAATAGGCCGTGCCATTGCTGAGATCAGTTGCGGTATAGCTGCGGGTGCTGGCGGCGAGCGATGCGATGCGCGTGCGCCCGGCGGGGTCGGCATCGGTGTCGCGATAGATTTCTATCGCACTAATCGTCCCGCTCGCAGACCAACTGAGCGCAACTTGACCATTGCCGGCGCTGCCCCCGAGGGTGACCGCTACGGGCGCCACAGAACTTGAACTGTTGGATGAGCTGCTACTTACCGGCCCGGCGTTGGGGTTGGTGCCGACAAAATACAGATCCGGTGCAGGCGGTGTCGCCATACCATCGCCGAGGAAAAAACCGGGGTGCGGCGGTTGGTTGTAACCTACGTTTTGCCAGGCGATGGCGGTACGGTACTGGCTGTCGTGCATTAGCGTGCGCAGCTTATGGGCGGTGATAGTGTTGGTGGAGAAGATCAGCAATTGGCTGTTGTTTTCGTGGCGCCAGATCACCTCTTCACGCCAGTCGCCCAACAGGTCGGCCGAAAGCCCCGGTGTCGCTTTGGTGCTGTTATTGGAGGCCGCGCCATAGTTGTAGGCGGTGAGCAGGCGCGAGCTGCTGTTAGTGCTGTAATTCCACTTGTCGATCATGGTGTTATTGAGCTGTTCGCGCAGCAGATCGCCATCCCACCAGGCGGCAAAATTGATCGATGCCGGTTTGCTGCTGGTGATTTGGCTACCACTGGCCGAATTGATACCACCGGCGCTGGCCCAGCTCTCGGCGCCCGGGGTGCGTGGGTCTATGTCCATAATCACGCCGCGCCCGATATCGCCACCGCCCTGAAAACTCCAGATGATCTGGCCAGTTTTGGCATCGTGCATTTCCACGCCGTGGTTGCCGTAGCTACTGGGCGATTCATGCACCATAAACACCTCCAAACCGGGGCGACTGGGCAGGAAATCGCTCAAGTGCAGCGCATCCCCATGGCCGAGGCCAGTGGAATAGAGCAGGCTGCCGTTGTCGTTGATGGTGGCGGCGCCATAGACGATTTCATCCCTGCCGTCCTGATCGACATCGCCCACAGTGAGGCTGTGGGCGCCTTGGCCCGCAGCGGCGCCATTGCCGCTGCTATTGCTGTCAAATGTCCAGCGGCGAGTGAGTTGGCCGTTGCGCCAGTCCCAGGCGACGAGTACTGCGCGGGTGTAATAACCGCGCGCCATGATCAGGCTGGGGCGGGTGCCATCCAGATAGGCGATGCCAGCGAGGAAGCGATCCACCCGGTTGCCGTAATTATCGCCCCAGCTGCTGACCGTGCCGCGCGCGGGCAAATAATCCGTTGTTGCCATGGCGACACCGGTATGGCCGTTAAATACGGTTAGGTATTCAGGGCCGCTGAGAATATAACCACTGCTATTGCGGTAATCGGTGTTGGCATTGCTGCCGCCAAGCACTGTGCCTGCAGCGTCGCGGGTGCCGGGGGCGGTTTTCATGGCCACTTCGGCTTTGCCGTCGCCGTCCAGGTCGTACACCATAAATTGCGTGTAGTGGGCGCCGGCGCGAATGTTCCGGCCTAAATCAATACGCCACAACTGGGTGCCGTTTATCTCGTAGGCATCGATAAACACGTTGCCGGTGTAACCGCTTTGGGAGTTGTCCTTGGCGTTGGAGGGGTCCCATTTCACGACAATTTCATACTGTCCATCGCCGTCCAGGTCGCCCACACTCAAGTCATTGGGGGAATAGGTATAAGCCTCACCGCTGGGCGTGGTGCCGCCATTGGGGCGGTTCAAATTTACCGCCAGATAGGGGTTAGACCAGGTCGCTTTGGCTGCGTTAGCGGCATATTCGACGCCATTGATTACCGGGCGAATGGTGTAGGCTGCGCTGGTGGTGCCGCTGCTATCAAGGTAATTGGTACTGTTGGTAATGGGCGTGGCGGTGATTTTGCTGCCGTTGCGATAGACATTAAAACCAACCGCCGCCGGGTCATCGCCGAGCATGCGCCAACTGATAAACACGCCATTGCCTGCGGGCAGGGCAACGACACCGCGATCCAGATATTCCGCTTGGCGCGCCGCAAAAACGGGCGCCGCCGCAAGCCCGATAAGGCCGGCACATACACAATTCCGCAGCATTTTAGGCAATCGGCGCGAAGGCGGCGGTGGATCAATAGTGGGTGAATGGATGGGCTGCGACGGGGCGATCTGTGATTGTGATTGTGATTGTTCCATGACTGTAATCTCGACTTATTGATTATTAGGAGTGCCGCAAGGGCTTGTCGAGGTTATATAAATCTGATTTATAGCGAAGCGCTGTTGTACGCCAGACCGATTTTCAGCGCCACAAATTGTGCAAAATGTGAACTGGGTATGCACAGGATTTTGTGTATTGAAGTGATTTTTACAAATAAAAATTACCACTGACTGGCTTTGGAATCAGCCAGTCAGCAGGTAATGCGGAGGATAAAGTTAAATCAACTCGCGACGTGCGCCGACCAGCGCTCCAACAGGATCGCCTGGGCATCAATTGCCTCTTCGCCCTGTTTGGGTTGGGTGGGCAGGTAGCTGCCGTCCTCTTGCAGAATCCAGGCGTGGGTATTGTCGCGCAGGTATAAATCCAGGTCTTCCAAAATACGGTCGCGGATTTTTTTGTGTTTGATCGGGAAGCAGGTTTCCACGCGATGAAACATGTTGCGCACCATCCAGTCGGCACTGGAGCAGTAGAGTTCCGGGTTGCCGTTATTTTCAAAATAAAACACGCGATGGTGTTCCAAAAACCGGCCGATAATCGAGCGCACCTGAATATTTTCCGATTGCCCTTTTACGCCGGGGCGCAATTGACATACACCGCGCACAATCAAATCAATTTTCACGCCGGCCTGCGAGGCCGCATACAATTCGTTCACCAATTCTTCATCATAAAGTGAATTCATTTTGGCGATGATATGGGCGGGTTTGCCCTGCTCGGCATTTTCTTTTTCGGTGCGAATCCGCCGCACCATACCTTTGTGCAGAGTAAATGGCGCATACAACAGCGATTCCATTTTGGACGCTTTGCCCATGCTGGATAATTGCAAAAATACGCGGTAGACATCTTCACCCAAATCTTTATCCGAGGTGAGCAAACCATAGTCGGTATAAATTTTACTGGTGCGCGGGTGATAGTTGCCGGTGCCCAAATGCACGTAATAACGCAGTTTGGTCTGTTCGCGGCGCGCGACCAAAATCATTTTGGCGTGGGTTTTAAAACCGACCACACCGTAAATCACGTGAATACCAAAACGCTGTAAACGCTCGGCCAGTGCCACGTTTTGTTCTTCATCAAAACGTGCGCGCAATTCCACAATCGCGGTCACCTCTTTGCCCGCTTTGGCAGCGGCAACCAAGGCATCCACAATTGGTGAGTTGGAGCCGGTGCGATAAAGCGTTTGTTTAATCGCCAGCACTTGGGGGTCGGCAGCGGCTTCGCGTAAAAAATCCACCACACACTGAAATGAGTCAAAGGGGTGATGCAGCAACATATCCTGCTTCTGCAACATTTCAAAATACGAGTTGTTGCGCTTGGGCAGTTTGGGCATGGCCTGCACAAACGGTTTGAAATAATGTTGCGGGGTTTTGATCAGTTCAAATAAATCGGCAAAGCGATTGAGGTTCACCGGGCCGTTTATGCGATACAAATCGCGCTCTTTAATTTCGCAGCGCTGCAATAAAAACTGCTCCAGCTCGCCGGGGCAGGTGTCGGTAATTTCCAGGCGCACTTCGTCGCCATATTGGCGATAGGCAAGTTCACCTTGCACCGCGCGCAACAGGTCATCGGTCTCCTCTTCATCGAGAAAAATGTCCGAGTTGCGGGTGAGTCGGAACTGGTAACTTTCCATCACCGTCATGCCCACAAAAATCTCACCCATAAAAAAATGAATAATGGAGGAGACAAAAACAAATGCGCGCCCTTGGGTGACTAATTCTTTGGGCAATTCGACAATGTGTGGCAGCGAGCGCGGCACCTGCACTATGGCGCGGCCGGAGTTGCGCCCAAACGCGTCTTTGCCATCGAGGCGTACAATAAAATTCAAACTTTTATTGAGGATGCGCGGAAAGGGGTGCGCCGGGTCCAGGCCGATGGGGCTGAGTACCGGTAGCACTTCGGATAGAAACACCTGCTTTAAATGCACAATTTGCTCTGGCGTCCACTCGTCGCGGCGCAGCACAGAGATGCCGTTTTCGCGCATCGCCGGCACCACTTCTTCATTCAGAATGCGGTACTGCTCATCCACCAATTGATGGGCGCGCACAGAAATTTCATTCAGCGTCTGGGTTTGGGTCAGGCCGTCCGGCCCTTGGGTTGGGGGCGCATTGCGCTCCAGAATTTCTACCAGGCCACCCACGCGCACTTCAAAAAATTCGTCAAGATTGGTGGAAAAAATACACAGGAATCGCAGCCGTTCCAGCAGTGGCAAACTGCGGTTATAGGCTTGATGCAAAACACGTTTGTTGAATTCGAGCAGGCTCAGCTCGCGGTTGAAATAGGCGTTATCCACCTTGTACCTCGTAACACGATTCATGTGAAGCCAATAAGTTGCGCCAGATTATGGCAATTGTGTGACAGAAATAAGACAGTAGTGTTCCTGTTGTAACACTAGCAAAGAATCGCTGCGGCGGGGCCGTTAGGTGAGAATGAAAAATAGCGGCGGGAAGGAAAAACAAGGCCTGCACTTGCAGGCCTTGGTGACTGATCCACTGGTGGGAATCAGCGACGAATCAGTTGCACTTGTATACATCAAAACTCTGGCGGCCATTGTTCACCAGACTGGCCGGAACAATGGTATCACCACCAAATGAACTGGCTTCATTGCGTGCCATGTTGGTCAATTCAGTGGCCACTTTGTTAGGGTCGCGCTTCATAGAACCAACAAAGTTATCTTTCACTTTTACATTCACGGTGCGGACTTTTTCACAGCTGCGTACGTTAGCGGCGTTGGCAACCGCCACATTGCTGCCTTGTTCATTCACTTTCACCCAAGTACAGGCGCTGGTGAGTGATACCAGGGCTACAGCCAACAGAGACATTTTTTTCATAAGCAGATCCTCGCAAGTGATGGTGGGGTAGTCGCTGGTCAGATACTAGCCAACGACCAAAAACTCGCGGCTACACTAATGCCAGCGCGTCAGGGTTGCAAGCCTTGCCGCGCGCAAGCCTGTGGCATCAAAGATAATAAATTTGGGCAATCGCTATCGGCAGTAGTATCTTTAGCGCTAGCGCATCCGGCCCCGCTGCCGCGCTGTGACTAATATGCGTCACCCCCGTGTTGTACGACCAATAATCAGATTCAGCGATAGGACAATCCCTAAAGAGGAGTTTACCCATGGGTTCATCACCGCAAGGTGCCCGTCATCACCTGTTCAACCGGCAAAATCTGCGGCGGCTAATCAAGCTGTTGGCAGTGCTGGGTATTTTTATGTCAATCACTCTTGCCATTGGCAAACTCTACCAAAAATGGGACGACGACCCGGTGCGCGGTGCGCTGGCGGTAGAAAACGGCACTTTTGGCGAGAACTATTCCACCCCCATCTACCTGGATCAGGGTTGGAGCGCCAACGACAGCCTCTGGTACTACAACACCACCCAAGGCTCGGCACTGATTCCCTACGACTTTTTTATCGCCCTGGAACAGGCCGAATTCAACGAGCCGTTTCGCGCCAAAAGCCTGATCGACAAATACCGCTACCTGCCGCAAAAACCCACTTTCTTCAACCCCGACGGCCTGCCGGTCGGCTTTGTCAAAGAGAGCTATAAAGGCAAGGATTACGTCGGGTTTACCTGCGCCGCCTGCCACACGGGTCAGGTTAACTACAAAGGTACGGCCATCCGGATCGACGGTGGCCCGGCGCTGGCTGATATGGTGGGTTTTCTCACCGAGCTGGAAAAAAGCATGACCCGCGCGCTCACCGACGCGGAAAAAAACCAGCGCTTTGTACAGCAGGTGTTGACGCTGAATAACAGCTACAGCCGCGCGGAGGATGTGCAGAGCGACCTCAAACGCTGGACCCGCAAAATTAACCTCTACAACACTATTAACCACTCCAGTGTCGACTACGGTTATGCGCGCCTCGATGCCTTTGGGCGCATCTACAACCGGGTGCTGGAACATGTGATCAGCCGCAAACAGTTGCGCGATGTACTCATCGGCGCCACCAAAGCCGATGGCGACACCAACCTCATGACCGCCGCACAGGTGGACAAGGTGCTGTACAAGATCAGCGAGACCATTATTGGCGACCTACAGTTTGCCAAAATTATCGAGCGCTTGATGTCTACCGATGACGGCTACCCCGGCCTCGGCATGGTGGATATGGAGCGCATCAAGGCCCTGATTTTCAACGAACCTAACGCCCCCGTCAGCTACCCCTTTTTATGGGACATCGCCCAGTCTGACTATGTGCAGTGGAATGGCTTGGCGAGCAATGCGGGCATGGGGCCGCTGGGGCGCAATACCGGGGAAGTGATTGGTGTGTTCGGCATTTTGGACTGGACCGCCCACAAGCGCGGCTGGACCTTGTCGTCCCTGCTCACCGGTCAGCGCAGCAAAAGTTACCAAATCGACTTTTCCTCCTCGATTGATATGGTGAACCTGTCGCGTCTCGAATCGCACCTTAAAAGCCTGACCTCACCGGTCTGGCCGACGATTGAAACCCACACCAAAAACCCGGAGCAGCAAAAGGCCAATGCGGTATTTGGCGCACTGCCCGAGTGGCGCATCGACTACGCCAAGGTCCGCCGCGGGCGTAAACTCTATGCCGAGTATTGTGAGTCCTGCCATGAAGTGGCGGATCGCACCGACCGGGATCGCATCTTGGTGGCCGACATGTCCAATATCGATGTGGTGGGCACTGACCGGGCCATGGCCGAAAACAGCGTTAATTACACGGGCTATTCCGGTAACTTTAAAAACACCTATCAAAGTGAGAGTGTGGGTTCACTGGTACTTAAAGACCGCGCGCCAGTGGTGCAGATTCTGACTGCCGCCACCATGGGTGAAGTGGCCACCGAACCCGACCCGGATAAGTGGCTGCCGCGCCGCACCCTGGACTGGCTCTATTTAATGGCCAAATCCTTTTTTGATAATGAAATCAAAGCCAGTGTAAAATCCGGCAACTATCTGGCGGATACTACCGCGGCACCCTATCAATCGCTGCTATCCTACAAAGCGCGAGCCTTGAATGGCATTTGGGCGACGGCGCCCTACCTGCACAATGGCTCGGTGCCCAGTATTTACGACCTGCTGTTGCCAGTGAAGCGTCCGGGTGATCCTGAGGACGGAGAATACCGCCCCAATCAGTTTATGGTGGGCAGCCGCGAGTTTGACCCGATCAAAATCGGCCTGCGCAGCGAGGGATACCCCGGCTTTGAATTCAAGGCCGACAAGCGCGGCGACTTTAATTCAGGTCACGAATACGGCACCATCCACTCACCGCCGGTTAAAGGTCAGCAGCAGGAACCGCTGACGGAAAACCAGCGCTGGGATTTAGTCGAATACATAAAAACCTTGTAGTTAAGGTGCGCTAGCCAAAACTTTGTTGCTACTGCACTGGTCAAAGGAACGATAACGCCACTCTCTTCACGCCCGGCACTTGCGGCGGGCGTGAGCAGGGTGGCGTTGTTGTATGTGGATTACCCTAATTTGAGTTGCCCGACGGCATATGTTGTTAACCATCAGTAAGCGCTGTAAAAATCTCCGCCTGCCGAGCATGCCACCCCTGGTTGCGCTGCTGCTGGCGCTCGCGTCCGCGACCACCCTGGCCAGCACCAAGCGGGTGACTGTGCCCATAGCGCTGCCCTTCCAGCAGCACAGTAGTGCCAGCGCCAGCGCTGTAGCCACGGCGGCAGAGCCATCCGCCCACGGCTTGCAAACCACCCAATTCACCCAGACGGCGCCCGCCCCAATAGCCTCATCGGCTGCAGCCTCCAGTGTTGCCGCGCCAGAACCGGTTCCCATTCCGCTCACCCTTCCCAGAGCCCAGGTTGCCGCCTCCCAAGCGCAGGCCTCCAGTCGCCCCGCGGCTCCCCTTGCCACCAAACCTCCGACTTCATCGGCAGCCGCCAAGCCGGCCGTTGCCAAAACCGCACAGCCAAAACCGGCGCCCGAACCTGCCGCGAACATTCCGCTGGTGACTACCGCGCCGATCAAAGCACCACGCTACCCAAGCGGCCACCCCGAGGCGTTTGTGGCAGAGTTTGAGGATTATGTGGCGAAGAAAATTGCGCCCTTTGTACCGGGCGTGGCGATTGTGGTCGTCTCGGGCGGGCAGATTAAATCCCTGCAGGGCTATGGTGTGCGCCGCGCGGGCACGCGCGAGAAAGTCACCCCCGATACGGTATTCCGTCTGGCCTCGCTCTCCAAACCCGTAGCCGCTACCGCCGCCAGCGTGCTGGTGCATGAAGGTGGTATCAGCTGGGATACCACCATTACCTCGGTACTGCCTAAAGTCAGCTTTAAAAATGCCAAATACGGCAAGCAGCTGACCCTGCGCCATGCGCTCAGCCAATCATCGGGGTTGCCGCGCCACACTTACAGCCACTATATCGACCAAAACATGAACTATGCCGATGTGGTGAACCGCCTGCGTTATGTGAACTTCGTTTGCCCGCCCGGCAAGTGTTACGCCTACCAGAATGTCACCTACAGCCTCGCGGGGGATATGATCAAACAGAAATCGGGCATGAGTTTTGAGTCCTACGTCGGCAAAAAAATATTTGAACCCTTGGGGATGCGCAGCGCTTCCTACGGTTTGAACAGCTATAACGCCTCGCCCAACCGCGCCGCGCCGCATATCGCCAATGGCAACCGCTGGGTGCCCACGGCCGTGGTGGCCAACTGGTACAAAGTTGCCCCGGCTGCCGGAGTGAATGCCAGTATTGTGGATATGTCCAAGTTTTTGCTGGGGCAAGTAGGTCGCCGTCAGGATGCCCTACCACTCGCGGTGCTCAAACCCATTCAGTCGCGGGTCACCAAAAACACACCCGAGCAGAACTACTACGGCGTGCGCAAAGCCGTGGGCAACACCGCCTATGGGCTGGGCTGGCGCGTGTTTGATTACGGTCGCAACAAAAACTTTGTGCATCACGGCGGCCACGTCAAAGGCTTCCGCACCGAGATGGTATTTAACCGCGAGCTGCAAATCGGCATGGTGTTCCTCTCCAACTCGGAAACCCGTTTGGCGCGCGATGTAATCTTCAAATTTTTAGATATGCACGAGCGCGCACAACAGGCGGCCCGCGCCAAAAAACAATAACCGCGACTCAAGGCTTCACCGCTACCGCCGAGGGACAACTATGGCACTGGCCAACTTGCACCCGCGCCGCATTTTGCAGGCGCTGGATACCATCGATGCCGAATCACCTTCCTACCAATTGAGCCGCCCCGCGGCTTTGCGCCGGGTTTTTACGGTGCTGGCCTGTGTCAGCGTGAGCCTGTTGATCCTCAACTACAGCCGCTACTCGGTAAATTTGCACGAGCTGCTTGCCCGCTTGGGGCAATGGCAATTGCAGGATGCGGGTTATTACCTACGCGCGCTGGAGGCCAGCGGCTGGCTGGAATTGGCGGGTTATATCTGGTGGACTGGCTGCCACCTGTTTGCGTTTATTGTTATTCCCTGGCTGGTGATCCGTTTTTTGTTCAACGAAAAAATGGTCGATTTCGGCTGGCGCTGGAATCAAGTCGGCCAGCATTGGCGCGGTTATTTGCTGCTACTCAGCCCGATTCTGGTCTTTGTGGTACTGGTCAGCTTGGGCGAGGACTTCGTCAACCATTACCCCTTTTACAACAAGGCCGGGCGCAGCTGGTTGGATTTCCTGCTGTGGGAACTGCTGTATATAAGCCAGTTCATCTTTCTGGAATTCTTTTTCCGTGGATTTATGGTGAACGCCCTGCGCCCGGCAATCGGCGCCAATGCCGTGTGGGTGATGTGTGTCCCCTACCTGATGATTCACTTCCCCAAACTCTGGCTGGAGGCAACGGGGGCGATTTTATTTGGCCTCTTCCTCGGTATTTTGGCACTGCAATCGCGCTCTATTTGGGGCGGGGTTTTGGTACATGCCGGTGTCGCCTTGAGCATGGATATAGCCGCCTTGTTGCGCAAAGGGCAGTGGCCGGTCGAACTTTGGTAAGCGGCCTGCCGTGCCGGTTTTTTTTACATATTCACCCTCGCCCTACGCACCCACCGCCATCGCGGATCAATGGCAAAAGCGCCGTTTTGAGCTGTTTTTATGCTAAGCGATTCACGCCTTAGATACCCTCACACTGAAAACCGTTTTTGATCACTTTTGGCGTTAAAAACCCCAGTCTTTAATGCTGATTTCCGCGTCGATTTTTTTGTCGAGTTACGCGCCAACTTTTTTGCTAACTCCTTCATATTGCAATAAAAACCCCACCAATACAGAGGCTTAACCTAACCCGCAAAACAATCATTTATATGGCGCGTAAATTGCTAAACCAAAGTGTGAGATAAATCACAGCTTAGCTTGAACGTTCAATCAACTAGCGGAAGGAATTTAATCATGAACACTTGGAATCGCTTTTCCGTTTTACCACTGGCAACACTCGCTTTGGTCAGCGCGCTGGTATGTGGCTCTGTACAGGCGGGCACTGTAGCCTGTGATGCAAGTACCTTGGCGCTCGTCACCAATACCACCGACTGTGAAAGGAGCACCAGCGCGACTCAAGACTTCCTCAACACCGATCCAATAACAGTAAATGCTGAGGAATTTTTTAGTTTCGACGACTGGCTGTTTTTGGATAAAGACGAATACGACGATAATTCAGGCCAAAGTGGCAATTGGGCAGTGGATGCCAGCGTATGGGACAACTACAGCAACCTGATGCTGATATTCAAGGACGGCGCGGGCACTACCTTGGTGGGTTATCTGGCTGCTGACGGCGCTACCGGCGGGACATGGGAGTCACCCTTCCGTGAACCCGAGTTTGATATGAAACCTGATGATAAGATTAAGGACGTTTCCCACATCAGCTATTACGTGCGTGGCGCCGTGACCCGGGTTCCCGACACTGGCTCTATTGTACTGATGCTGATTGGTTTGGCGTTCCTGGGGCTGTCGCGTGCACGCACCACCCAAACCGAATAATGGGTGTTTACCGCAAGGATTGATTGCCCGTAAATGTTGATACTTTAGCCACCCAAACCGCCGTACCCCTACGGCGGTTTTTTTATGCCCGCCAAACCGGTTTTCTGCCTTGCCTGGTTATCCGTTGCGACAATTTGGCGGTCCGCATCAATAGTCGGTACGGCCTGATTGCTGGATCATTTTTTTATTTGCATTTATTTGCTTATAGCTGGCGATAAGGATGTTTTTTGTCAGGATGCAAGTGTTTCAACAAAATCAACAACTTGGCGCCTAAATTTACATTTAACCTAAAATCCATGCTCACCAAGCCACAAAAACGTGACTTGCATCACTCTTTTTAGCTGCTACATTCACAAATACCACCGCACCAGCAGGAAAACGGACATGGCTCACCAGTATCACAATATGGCTTTTGTAGTTACCGCCCGCACAGCCTTGGGTTTGCTATTTAGCCTTGCGGCCTTGATCTCGACCCACAGCTACGCCGCCTATGCGGATTGTTTGGCCACCCCTGATACAGACACCCGAGTTGATTGTTTTTCCATACAACCCCACACAGTAGCTGTCACAAACAATGACGGCTACTTTGATGCCGCCGTGGTCGCCGCCGCCAGTATTGCTACAGCGACTACCCCCGCGGCACCGGCGGCTAACCCCGGCTTTTACGTCGCCCAACCCCATAGCCGTGACGAGCGCCAGCCTGAATCCCTGCCCATAATGCTACTCTTGGCCGCACTGGTGACCGTGTGGTTAGTACGCGCCAAAAACGTGAATAACAAGTAAGCTAGCCGGCGCAATCACGGAAACCTGCGCACTGGATCAAAACAAAGATAGTCATATGTATATCTAGCCAGTAAAATCCCCGCATTCATGTATTTACTGGCTCAGGTTATGGACGTTTCCCTCCTCCTCGATCAACTCAACAACGAACAGCGCGAAGCCGTATCGGCGCCAGCAACCAACCAGCTGATCCTCGCTGGTGCGGGCAGCGGTAAAACCCGCGTGCTGGTGCACCGTATTGCCTGGTTGATTCAGGTGGAGCAGATGTCGCCCTATTCGATCATGGCGGTGACCTTTACCAACAAAGCTGCGCGCGAAATGCGCAGCCGGTTGGATGAACTGTTCAATCAGAACAATCAATACATCAACAGCCGCGCCATGTGGGTGGGCACTTTCCACGGGCTGGCCCATCGCCTGCTCAAAGCCCATTGGCAGGACGCTGACCTGCCACAGAATTTCCAGATTTTGGACAGCGACGACCAGCTGCGCCTGATCAAGCGCATTTACCAAGCGCTCAACCTCGACGAAAACAAATGGCCGCATAAACAGGCGCAGTGGTACATCAACGCGCAAAAAGACGAAGGCCTGCGCTCCCGCCACATTCAGGAAACTGCCGATCCTTTTGTGCGCACTATGCTGCAGATTTATCGCGCCTACGAAGAGGATTGCCAGCGCGGTGGCATGGTAGATTTTGCCGAAATCCTGCTGCGCGCCCACGAACTCTGGCTCAACAAACCGCACATCCTTGAGCACTATCGCCAACGCTTCCCGTTTATTTTGGTGGACGAATTCCAGGACACCAACTCAGTGCAATACGCCTGGCTCCGTATGCTGGCGGGCAAAGAATCGCGCGTGACCGCTGTGGGCGATGACGATCAATCCATTTACGGTTGGCGCGGCGCAAAAATCGAAAATATCCAGCGCTTCTCGCAGGATTTTGCCGACACCCACATTTATCGCCTCGAGCAAAATTACCGTTCCACCGGCAATATTCTCAAAGCCGCCAACGCGGTGATCAAACACAACTACGGCCGCCTCGGTAAAGAGCTGTGGACGGACGGCGACAAAGGCGATCCCATTTCGCTCTACGCCGCCTACAACGAACAGGACGAAGCGCGTTTTATTGTCGAGCGGATTCAGGATTGGGCGCGCAAAGGCCACGCGAAAAAAACTATCGCGATTTTGTACCGCTCCAACGCCCAGTCGCGGGTATTGGAAGAAGCTTTATTGCGCGAGGCAATTCCCTATCGCATTTACGGCGGCCAGCGCTTTTATGATCGCCTCGAAATTAAAAATGCAATTGCGTACATGCGCTTGATTAGCAACCGCCACGATGACGCCGGTTTTGAACGGGTGATTAATACCCCGACGCGTGGTATTGGCGGAAAAACCGTGGACGACATTCGCCTGTTTGCACGCGAACAGGGCTGCTCCTTGTGGACAGCTGCAGAGCAGATGCTCGCCAATAAAGTCCTCACCGCACGCGCGGGCAATGCGCTGCAATCCTTTTTAAGTTTGATTAACAAACTCGCGCAGGATGCCAACGAAATTGATATTCACGGCGATACGCCGGGCTTGGATTTAATCGCCAAAATGGTGATAGAAGACACCGGTTTGTTGCTATTCCATCAAAATGAAAAAGGCGAAAAAGGCCAGGCGCGCGGCGAAAACTTGCAGGAATTAATTACCGCCTGCCGCGCCTTTGATGCGGAAGAAGAGAATGCAGAGCTCTCACCCCTGCAACAATTTTTAGATACAGCGGCACTCGATGCCGGTGAAACCCAGGCCGATGAATTTGAAGATGCAGTGCAATTAATGACCCTGCACTCGGCCAAGGGGCTGGAATTTCCACTGGTGTTTTTAGCCGGTGTGGAAGAGGGTTTGTTCCCGCATAAAATGTCGGCGGACGACCCGGATCGATTGGAAGAAGAGCGACGTCTGTGTTACGTGGGCATCACTCGCGCTATGGAAAAGTTATTTATTAGTTACGCTGAAACCCGTCGCTTGTACGGCAATGAAACCTTTAACGCGGTGTCCCGTTTTGTGAAAGAAATTCCTGAAGATTGTATCGAAGAAGTGCGTTTAAAAACCGCAGTTACCCGCCCGGTGAGCGTTAAACGCCCACTTACCCAACCGTCCAATCGCCAACCCATGTATGACACTGGCGAAGACACCGGTTTTCGCCTCGGTCAGCGCGTGACTCACCCCATGTTTGGCGAAGGTGTTATTTTGCAATTTGAAGGCTCGGGCCCCAACGCCGTGATTCAAATTAAATTCGCCGACACTGGCATCAAGCGCCTGGTGATGCAATACGCGAAATTGACGGGGCTATAAGCAGGCCACATAAAACCGGCAGGGCGCTCCCCAAAAGCGCCCTGCGAGTTGATAATAAATAATGATTTATTTTGTATTGTTCAATCACGGATAAGACAAAGGCTATGAACACCAAAACAATAAATTGGTACCCCTTGGTTATCGTTGTATTAGTCGCCGCATTGGCGGCTGTTTTTGCTGCACTGGTGCTGGAAAAAACCAAACCCCAAACACTTACAACACATAACAACCCCGCTTCCGATTCGGCATCAACACAAACCTACCACTGGAAAATGGTCACCTCCTGGCCGAAAAATACCCCTGGTTTGGGCGTGGGCGCGGAAAATGTAGCGCGCGTGATTAATGAAATGTCGGGCGGGCGTTTGCAAATCCATGTCTATGGCGCCAACGAATTAGTGCCCGCGATGGGCGTGTTTGATGCGGTCTCATTCGGCAGTGTGGAGATGGGCCACTCAGGCAGTTATTTCTGGCGCGGCAAAGTGCCCGCCGCACAATTTTTTACCTCTGTGCCCTTTGGTATGAATGCACAAGAATTGTATGGCTGGATCAACCACGGCGGTGGTTTGGAATTGTGGCGTGAACTTTACGCCCCCTTCAATTTAATTCCATTCCCGGCAGGCAATACCGGTGTACAAATGGCTGGTTGGTTTAATCGCGAAATTAATTCGGTGGAAGATTTGCGCGGTTTAAAAATGCGTATTCCCGGTTTAGCAGGCGAAGTTTTTAATTTAGCAGGCGGCACGGCAGTCAATATTCCCGGCGGCGGACTTTATACCGCCTTGCAAACCGGTGTAATCGATGCAGCCGAATGGGTGGGGCCAGAAAATGATTTAGCCTTCGGGTTCCAGCAGATCGCCAAATATTATTACTATCCGGGCTGGCATGAACCGGGCCCGTCGATGGAATTAATCATCAACAAAACAGCATTTGAAAATTTACCCAAAGATTTGCAGGCGATTGTCACTTACGCCGCGCGCGCCATGAGCCAGGATATGTTTGACAGCTACACCGCCAACAACAGTCGCGCCTTAAAAGAATTGGTAGAGCAGCAGGGCGTGGAAATTCGCAAATTGCCCGATGAAGTTTTAACACGCTTTTACGAAATTTCCCAAGAGGTTTACGCGCAGCAGGCAGCAAAAGATCCGCAATTCAAAAAGGTTTACGAATCCTACAAAGCCTTTATGGATGACTCGGCAGATTATCAAAAAATTTCCGAGCAAACCTATTATCAGGTGCGCGAACAACAGCGGCAGTAAACCGATGCTAACGCGCGGCGACATTCGACCCGCGCGTTATTTTTCCGGATCATCCTGCGCGCAAATTTCTACCAATGTGGCTATGCCATTTTTGCGCAATTTTTCCATCAGCTTGGCAAGCTGTTCTACCTGCGCCGCATCCAACTGTTCACCGTGAATAAACTCAAGCCGCTTCTTGGCAACCAGCTCACGCACATATTCAGGGCGCACACGCAGGCGTTCGGCAGTTTGGGTGATGGAAAGCAGTTGACGCAACATGGAGTGCTCGCGAAGGATCGATAAGGTTGCTTACTATGACATATTTATCCACATTCTAACTCCTCTGGCTGTGCTGGTTTTGCCACTGCGATCACTCATCTTCTTAAACTGACATATATTAGAGAGATACAAGCGCCTTTCTCTCATCCACTCTTCCCACGCAACTACGGAGACCATTTTATTTGTGGTGGTATTGCCGTGCGCGGAACATTCTTATGGAGCTGAAAATGGCAAAATTTAAAATTGACTTAAGACTTAATTATGAGTTCTCAGTAGGCAGGAAAGAGATAGCTAAAGTCGGCTATTTGATCCTCTTGGCTTTGCAATCAATAGATATGATTGAACCTTTTTGTAATGCCTCGGCTGTGAGTTATGAATGGCTGTGCCATAATTTATCTCATTATCTGTTTATCCCACGCTCACTTTTTCGTTTGATAGGTTCTCTTATGGCCAACCTCGGCACGCTCTATACCGTCTCTGCCCCCTCTGGCGCAGGCAAAACCAGTTTGGTGAGCGCACTGGTAAAATCCAATCCCGAAGTCTGTGTGTCGGTGTCGCACACCACTCGCCCTATGCGCCCCGGTGAAATTGACGGGGTGAATTACCATTTTGTTGATCACGCGACGTTTGAATCCATGCTGGAGCAGGGCGCCTTTCTGGAACATGCGCGGGTATTTAGCAACCTCTACGGCACATCGCAGCAGTGGGTGGTGGATACGCTAAAGCAGGGCATCGACGTGATTCTGGAAATCGATTGGCAGGGCGCCGAGCAAGTGCGTCGTTTGATGCCAGGCACAGTGAGCCTGTTTATCCTGCCGCCGTCATTGGCCTGTTTGCGTCAACGCTTGACCGGTCGCGGTCAAGATGATGTGGCGGTGATTGATGCGCGGATGAGCGAGGCAATTAGCGAGATGTCGCATTACGTGGAAGCGGACTACTTGATCATCAACGACGACTTCACCGTGGCGCTGGCACAATTCCAGGCGCTGATTACCAGCCAACATATCCGCCTGGCACGCCAAAGCGAGCGCCATAGCCAGTTATTAAAGGAGTTATTGGCTTAGTTATTGGTTTAAATGTGCCCAGTGCGGTTGGCATAGATGCCACCGCTGACGCATAATAGCCGACCGGACTGCAGCCCCGCTGCCTGTCCACCCCAAGCGCCTATAGATCACACCAAGTAGAGCACACAAAGTTATGGCACGTATTACCGTTGAAGATTGTTTGGATCACGTTGATAACCGGTTTGAACTGGTTATGGTTGGCAGCAAGCGCGCGCGTCAATTGGCAATCGGTGGTAAAGAGCCACACGTAGCACCCGAAAACGATAAACCTACCGTTATCGCCCTGCGCGAAATTGAAGAAGGTTTTATCGATGCCAGCATTCTGCTGGAGAAAGACACGCTGCCACAGCCAAAACCCGAGCGCGTGTACGAGAACGATATCTAAGATTTTGATCATGCCAGTCGCCGCTATACTCCATAGCGGCAATTCTGTCTGGAGAAGGGCGTGCAAACCATAGAGGCTTTAAGCCACCGGCTATCGTCTTATCTGGAACCTTCCCAAATCAATTTGGTGAAGCGCGCCTACTTCTATGCCGAACAAGCCCACGACGGCCAAAAACGTCGCAGTGGCGAAGCTTACATAACACACCCTCTCGCGGTTGCTGACATTTTGGCGACCATGCACATGGATCATCAGAGCCTGATGGCGGCCATGCTGCACGACGTGATTGAAGATACCGGCATCAGTAAAAAAGCAATCTCCGGCCAATTTGGCGATGCGGTGGCGGATTTGGTGGACGGCGTATCCAAGCTGACCCAGATCGAATTTGAATCCCACGCCGAAAAACAAGCCGAAAACTTTCAAAAGATGGCCTTGGCCATGGCCAATGACCTGCGCGTGATACTGGTCAAGCTCGCTGACCGTTTGCACAACATGCGTACCCTAGGCGCTATGCCGCCCGACAAAAAGCGCCGCATTGCCAAAGAAACCCTGGAAATTTACGCCCCTATTGCCCACCGTTTGGGTATGAATGAGGTGCGCCTGGAGCTGGAAGATCGCAGCTTCTATTGTATGTATCCGCTGCGCGCCACCCGTTTGCAAGCGGCGCTCAAAACCGCGCGCGGCAACCGCAAAGAATTAGTCGAACAAATCCAGACCTCGTTTGAAAAACGCCTGCAAAAAGAAAGTATCAACGCCATTGTGATTGGCCGGGAAAAACACTTATTCAGCATCTACGAAAAGATGCGTCAAAAGAAAAAATTCTTCAAAGAGATTATGGATGTCTACGCATTCCGCATAGTGGTGGACTCGGTAGACACCTGCTACCGCGTGCTGGGCGTGGTGCACAACCTTTACAAGCCGGTGACCAGTGAGTTCAAGGATTACATTGCCATCCCCAAAACCAATGGTTACCAGTCGCTACATACTGTGCTGGTAGGCATGCACGGGGTGCCGATCGAAGTGCAAATCCGCACCAAGGAAATGGACGAAATGGCCAACAGCGGTATCGCCGCCCATTTCCTGTACAAATCCAATAGTGACGAACCGGTCAACGCCAGCCACAACCGCGCGCGCCAATGGGTGCAGGGTTTGCTGGAAATGCAGAAAAATGCCGGCAACTCCCTCGAATTCATCGAGAACGTGAAAATCGACCTCTTTCCCGACGAGGTCTATGTATTTACTCCCAAAGGCAAAATTGTCGAGCTGCCCACCGGCGCAACACCGGTCGATTTTGCCTACGCCGTGCATACCGATGTCGGCAATACCTGCGTTGCCTGCCGCATTAATGACCGCATGGCGCCACTGTCGCAGCCGCTGCAATCCGGGCAAAAGGTGGCGATTATCACCGCTCAAGGCGCGCAGCCGAATCCCAGCTGGCTCAATTTTGCAGTGTCAGCCAAGGCGCGCTCGGCGATTCGCCACTACCTCAAACACCAGCGCCACCATCAGTCGGTCAGCTTGGGCAAACGCATGCTCAGCCGCGCCCTGAGCGAAATCCAGTTGGACCTGGAACATTTGCCCGAGGAGCTGCAGCAAAAACTGCTGAGCGGTGCGCAACTGGAGTCCATGGATAAACTCTATGAAGAGATAGGCCTGGGCAACAAAGTGGTTTATTCGCTGGTGAAATTGCTGCAGCCGGATGCCGAACTCAAGCCGCGCTCCGGCTCTGCTAACTCGGCGATTACCATCGATTCCGCCGAAGGTATGATGATCAGCTTCGCGCGCTGCTGTCGCCCGATTCCCGGCGACCCGATTATTGGCCATGTCAGCTCCGGTAAAGGCTTGGTGATTCACCAGGACACTTGCCGCAATATCGCCGAGATTCGCAATTACCCCGATAAAATCAGCCAGGTTAACTGGGCTGCTACCGTCAGCGGTGAGTTTTTGGTGGACGTGCGCGTGGAAGTGGAAAGCGAGCGCGGCATTATCGCCACCCTCGCCACCCGCATCACCGAACAGGGCGCAAGTATTGAGCACATCAACGTGCACGAGCGCGACGCTCACAACAGCGTGATCCACCTGTGTATCGGCGTACACAACCGCATCCATCTCGCCAACATCATGCGCCGCATCCGTACCCTGAGCTTTGTGATTCGCGTGAATCGCTCTAAAAATTAATCACTCACCATTAAGGTTTCCCCATGACCAACAAAGCCATTATCCACAGCGATAACGCTCCCGCCGCTATAGGTACTTATTCACAGGCGGTGAAAGTCAACAACACCGTTTACCTCTCCGGCCAAATTCCGCTCGACCCGAAAACCATGCAATTGGTGGAAGGCGATTTTGCTGCCCAAGCCCATCAGGTTTTCAAAAACCTCGCTGCCGTGTGTGAAGCCGCCGATGGCAGTTTGAAAGACATAGTCAAAATCAACATCTACCTCACCGACTTGGCCAACTTCCCAATCGTGAATGAAGTCATGGGCCAGTATTTCCAACCACCCTACCCGGCGCGAGCCGCTATCGGCATCAACCAATTACCACGTGCTTCACTGATTGAAGCAGATGGGATTATGGTGATTTAACTCATCACAACCGTTTAATAAAAAGGCCGATCAGATTGCTCTGATCGGCCTTTTTGTTGCTCAGACAACCGATTTACTTTTTCAGTGTCGCCTTGGGATTAGGCAAATCCGTAATCGTGCCCGCGCCCAGTTCTGCCGCCAGACCCACCGATTCGTGCAGGGTTGGATGAGCATGGATGGTCAGGGCTATATCCTCTACGCTCGCGCCAAATTCCAGCGCCAGGGTCAGTTCACCCAACAGTTCACCGGCGTGCACACCCACCAAACCGGCACCCAGCAGGCGATCGGTTTTGGCGTCATAAATCAGTTTGGTTTTGCCTTCGCTGCGGTCGGCGGCTATGGCGCGGCCGCTGGCGCTCCAGGGGAAAATGGCAGTTTTGTAATCCAGCCCCTGTTGTTTGGCTTCTTTTTCGGTCAGGCCGACCCAGGCGATTTCCGGGTTGGTATAGGCGATGGAGGGGATCGCCATAGGGTCAAAGGCGTGTGGATGACCGGCAACACCTTCGGCGGCGGCATGGCCTTCGTGGGTGGCTTTGTGCGCAAGCATGGGTTGGCCGATGATGTCACCAATCGCATAAATGTGCGGCACATTGGTTTGCAGGTATTGGTTGACGGCGATAAACCCGCGCTCATCCACATTAACCCCGGCTTTTTCCGCGCCGATCAATTTACCGTTAGGCACCCGGCCGACGGCGACCAATACGCCGTCAAACTGACGGGGTTCGGCGGGGGCATTGGCGCCGCTAAAGGCTACTTCAATCGCCTCAGGCTTAGCGGTTACAGCTTCCACTTTGGTGGACAGCAGCACTTCAAATTTGCCGCTGGTGTATTTGTTATAGACCGCAATCAGGTCTTTGTCGGCGGCGGGCACCAGTTGGTCGGCAAACTCTACGACCGTCACTTTACTGCCTAGGGCTTCGTATACAGTGGCCATTTCCAAACCGATAATGCCACCGCCAATCACCAGCAGGCGCGGCGGTACCGAACGCAGCTCGAGGGCCCCAGTTGAGTCAAAAATGCGGGGATCTTCGGGGATAAAGGGCAGTTTTACGCTGCGCGAACCGGCGGCGATAATGGCGTGATCGAAGTCGATCAGGGTAGTTTCATCGCCCTTGACCACTTGTAATTGATTGGCGCCGGTAAAACTGCCATAACCTTCTACCACCCGCACCTTGCGGCCTTTGGCCATGGCACCCACCCCGGACACCAGCTTGCTGACCACCGAATCCTTATAGGCGCGCACCTTGTCCAGGTCATAACTTACCGGACCCATGGTCAGGCCGAGATTGCTGACATGGCGCGATTCGTTCATCACCTCAGCGACATGCAGCAGTGCCTTGGAGGGAATACAACCGACATTCAAACACACCCCGCCGAGACTGGAATAGCGCTCGACCAGGGTGACTTCCAGGCCGAGGTCAGCGGCGCGGAAGGCGGCGGAATAACCGCCGGGGCCGCTGCCGAGTACAACGAGTTGGGTTTTAATGACGGTCATGTGCTGCTCCTTTGGACGAGGGAAATAGGTAAGAGGGTGAGCTTAAAAGAAACTGAAACCCACCTGAAAGAGTTTTTCTACATCGCGAATATGTTTCTTTTGCAACAGAAACACTATGACGTGGTCGCCGGATTGCACCACCACATCGTCGTGGGCGATAACCACTTCGTCGCCGTCCGGCCCTTGGCGCACAATCGCACCTATGTTGGCACCTTCGGGCAGATCTATATCTTCCAGCGCCTTGCCGACCACCTTGGATGACTTGGCGTCGCCGTGGGCGATAATTTCAATCGCCTCAGCCGCCCCGCGGCGCAGTGAGTGAACGTTCACTATATCGCCGCGGCGCACGTGGGTGAGCAGGCTGCCGATAGTGGTGGTTTGCGGCGAGATGGCAATGTCGATATCTCCACCTTGTACCACATCCACATAGGCGGGGTTATTGATCAGTGTCATCACCTTGCGTGCGCCAAGGCGTTTGGCGAGCATGGAGGACATGATGTTGGCTTCATCGTCGTTGGTGAGTGCGAGGAATACATCGGTATCTTCGATGCTCTCCTCCATTAGCAGGTCTTTGTCCGAGGCGCTGCCCTGAATCACAATCGCCCGCTCCAGCTGTTCCGAGAGACGGATGCAGCGCATTTTGTTGTACTCGATAACCCGTACGTTGTAGCGGCCTTCGAGCATTCTGGCGAGGCGCAGGCCAATATTGCCGCCGCCCGCAATAGTGATGCGCTTATAGGCCAGTTCAAGGCGGCGCAATTCGCTCATCACTGCGCGAATATCGGCTTTGGCGGCGATAAAAAACACTTCGTCATCGGCTTCGATCACCGTGGTACCGGTGGGCATTATGGCGCGATTGCGCCGGTAAATGGCGGCAACCCGGGTATCCACCGAGGGCATATGCTCGCGCAAAAAGCGCAGCTCTTGTCCGACCAAAGGCCCGCCGTGATAAGCCTTAACCGCCACCAATTGCACCTTGCCCTCGGCAAAGTCGAGCACCTGCAGGGCGCCGGGCTGCTCAATCAGGCGGAAAATATACTCGGATACCAACTGCTCGGGGCTGATCAATACATCGATGGGAATGGCGCCCGAATCAAACAGCTTTTGCTGGGTGAGGTAGGAGGTAGCGCGCACCCGCGCAATCTTGGTGGGCGTGTGGAACAGGTGTTCGGCAACCGTACAGGCGATCATATTGATTTCGTCGTCACTGGTTACGGCCACCAGCATATCGGCATCACCCAACCCCGCCTGTTCGAGTATGTCGGGGTGCGAGGCTTCGCCGGTGATCACGCTGATATCGAGCCGATCACGCAGTTCGCGCAGTCGCGCCTCGTCGGTATCCACCACGGTGATGTCGTTGGCTTCGCTCGCCAGGTGTTCCGCCAAACTGCCGCCAACTTGCCCGGCGCCAAGAATAATAATTTTCATAAAGTGCCTGTTACCTGCCTCAATTTGTCGCCAAGTCTAGCCTTCGCTGCGCACTTTTGCCGCGAGCGCCTAGGGTATCTAGTTATTTATCTGCCTTGCGCAGGCGCGCGTAGTAAAAACCATCGTGACCATCCAGTTGCGGCAGTAGTTGCCTGCCGCAGGGCTGGCTTAGCCCCCACTCGACCATCAGCTCGTCGCAGATTGCGTCTTGTTGGCGCGCAATAAATGCTTCAATCACACGGGTATTTTCCTTGGGCATCACCGAACAGGTGGCGTAGAGCAAAATGCCGCCCGGTTTGAGCAGTGACCAGAGGCTTTTCAGCAGCTGGGCCTGCAGTTCCCCGAGTTTATCCAGCTCCTCCGGGGTGCGCAGCACTTTGATGTCGGGGTGGCGGCGCACAATACCGGTGGCGGAGCAGGGGGCGTCGAGCAGGATGCGATCGAAAAGTTCGCCATCCCACCAATCATTAGGTGTGGTGCCATCGCCGCAGACAACCTCGGCGCTCACTCCCAGGCGCGCCAGATTTTCGCGCACGCGAGTCAGGCGCCGTTCGTCGGCATCAAGGGCGGTTAGGTGCAGGCTCGGCTCCAGCTCCAGCAAGTGCCCGGTTTTGCCACCAGGAGCACTGCAGGCATCCAACACCCGCAAATTGGGCGACAATTCAAGCAAATCGCCGCTCAATTGTGCGGCTTCGTCCTGCACACTCAACCAACCTTCAGCAAAGTATGGCAGTTTGCGTGGGTCGCAGGCCTGCTCCAGGGTGATGCCGTAGGGGCTGTACTGGGTGGGTTTGGCGCCGATATCGGCATCGCTTAATAGTTGCAGATAGTGGTCGCGACTGATTTTGCGGGTATTTAAACGCAGGCTAAAGGGCGGGTGCTGGTTGTTGGCGGCGATCAACTGCGCGAATTGCGCGGACCAACATTTGCTCAGCATAGCCTCCATCCAGGCTGGGTGATTGCTTTGAAAAGCGCGATTTTCAGCAAGAAATTCATTAATCCTGCCGCTATCGCGCTGGAAGCTGCGCAACACGCCATTGACCAGGTTGGTTGCCCAGGGCTTTTTGATATGGCGTGTGACTTCCACCGTTTCACCAATCGCGGCGTGGTCGGGGATGCGTGTGTGCAGCAGTTGGTAGAGGCCGAGCAGCAACAGAGCCTGCACATCACTGTCTTTGGCGCGCAGGGGTTTGTCCAGCAGGCATTCGGTATAGGCCTGCAGTTGCGGATAAAATCGGCAGGTGCCAAAACACAGTTCTTGCAGCAATGCGCGGTCATTGTCGGGTATTTTTGTGGAAATGGCGGGTAACAGGCTGGAAAGTGAACCTTTGGCCTGCAGTATCTGGGCAATTACCTGCGCCGCCGCAGCGCGCACACTTAACATGCTGGCTGCTCCAATTGTTGGCCAAGGCTAAACAAATCGGGATGGCCGCGCAGTATCTCACCGACACTCATGGCTTTCTTCCCCGGCAATTGCAGCATTTCGAGCACAAGTTGCCCCTCCTTACAGGCGATCCATAATCCTTCGGGGTTGATCTGGGTGATGCTGCCGGGTGCGGCATTGGCGTTAGTATTGGACGCTTTAGCGGCCCAAACACGCATACGTTGATCGTCGCCCGCACCTGCGGGTTTGGTGTGCGCCACGGGGAAGGGATTAAAGGCGCGCACCTTGCGCGCAAGCTCAACGGCGGACAATTGCCAGTTGAGCGCCGCCTCCTCTTTGCTGAGTTTGGGCGCGTAGTTGCTCAAACTGTCGTCCTGTTTTTCCGGCTTAATGGCTCCGGACTCAATCAAATCGAGCGCCTCAATAAGCGCCGGGGCACCAAGGGTGATGAGCCTATCGTGCAGGCTGCCGCCGGTATCTTCAGCCAAAATTGGACAATAAGCCTTAATCAGCATATCGCCTGTATCCAGCCCCACATCCATTTGCATAATGGTCACGCCGGTTTGCGTATCACCCGCTTCGATGGCCCGCTGGATGGGCGCAGCGCCGCGCCAGCGTGGCAGGATCGAAGCGTGCACATTAATACAGCCGAGGCGCGGAGCAGCGAGCACCGCCTGGGGCAGGATTAATCCGTAGGCAACTACCACCATCAAATCGGCATTCAGCGCGGCCAGCGCTTCAACCGCCTCGGGGCTTTTAAAATTGAGCGGTTGGTAGACGGGAATATTGTGTGCGAGTGCAACTTCCTTCACCGGGCTAGCGCTGAGTTTTTTGCCGCGCCCGGCCGGGCGATCCGGCTGGGAATAGACCGCAATCACCTGATGGCGACTGCCCAGCAGGGCTTTTAAATGCTCGGCGGCAAACTCGGGCGTGCCTGCGAAGATAATGCGTAAACCTTGGCTCATGAATAACCTGTCGAATTACAAAGCGTTTAAATCGATAACGATAGAAAATAAAAAAGGCGCCCGTAGCGCCTTTATCTGCTGCGCACGCTTAGCGCGCCTCAGCCTTGTGTTTTTTCTCCAGCTTGGCGCGGATGCGGGTGCGCTTGAAGGGCGAGATGTGATCCACAAACAGCTTACCATTGAGGTGATCCAGCTCGTGCTGGATACAGACTGCAAGCAGCCCCTCAGGGGTTATCTCAAAAGGTTTGCCGTCGCGATCCAGCGCCTTGACACGGATATGATTGGGGCGCACCACAGTTTCATAGAAACCGGGCACCGACAAACAACCCTCGTCGTATTCACTCAACTCCGGATCAAGCACCTCAATCTCGGGGTTGATAAATACCAGCGGCTGGGATTTGTCTTCACTCACGTCTATAACCACAACACGCTTGTGCACATTCACCTGCGATGCAGCAAGACCAATGCCGGGCGCGTCGTACATGGTTTCGAACATATCGTCGACCAATTGACGGATTTTATCATCCACTTCTGTGACGGGTTTGGCGACAGTGCGCAGCCGTGGGTCGGGAAATTCAAGGATAGGTAACAAGGCCATAGTGTTTGTGACAAACTTCTAGTAAAAAGGTAATAACCGCTGCTAACATGATGATCGCACAGGATTTATGCGGTGCACACGGAAACAGCATGGACTTTAACTTATTATTATACGTCTATCTGCCTCAGGACCGAATAAAACAGGATCGGTTTCTATGAAAAAAATATTACTGGCCGTTGCGGCCGCCTCTTTGATCAGCTTCTTCTCCTGGGCTGATGACGCCCTGCTTAAGACTGGTCACCCCGACGAATACACGGTCAAAAAAGGCGATACCCTCTGGGATATTTCCGGCACCTTTTTGAACAGTCCCTGGATGTGGCCCGAGATTTGGCACGTTAATCCACAGATTGAAAACCCCCACCTGATTTTCCCGGGTGACCTGATCAAGTTGATTTACCTGGATGGCCAACCGCGTTTGACGCTGGAACGCACTATGAAAATGGTTCCCGGCGGCGCAACCAAATTGAGCCCCAGCATCCGCGTTCAGCAGATGGATGAAGCCATCAGCGCTATTCCACTCGATAAGATTGATGCCTTCCTCTCGCGCAGCCGAATTGTTGAGCCCGGCGTGCTGGAAGCCTCACCTTATATGCTCGCAGGTCAGCAACAACACCTGATTGTAGGTGCCGGTGATCGCGCCTACGCACGCGGCCAATTCGATGCCAACTACACCAATTACGGTGTATATCGCAAAGGCCAGCTCTTCAAAGATCCAGTCACCAAAGAAGTCCTAGGTGTTTATGCCCAAGGTATAGGCACAGTAGCAGTCAATAAAATGACCGGCGATATAGCGACGCTGGATGTAGTGCGCACCTACGAAGAAGTTCGCCCCGGCGACAACCTGTTGCCTAGCGAAGACCGCTCAGTCGACTCTATTTTCTTTCCGAGCGCGCCCGACTCAGAAATTGAAGCCCAAATTATTGCCGTTGAAGGCGGTGTAACCCAAGTGGGCAAGTTCAACGTGGTTATGATCAACAAGGGTGAGCGCGAAGGCTTGCAAATTGGCAATGTAATGGCCATTTTTAAAGCGGGCGAAGTAGTGAGTGACCGGGTGCGCGGCGGCAAAGTTACATTGCCCGATGAACGTGCCGGCTTGCTGATGGTATTCCGCACCTTTGAAAAAATGAGTTTTGCATTGGTATTGGAATCTGACCGCCCACTGTCTGTCAGGGATAAAGTGCGCAACCCCTAATCTGTAATATATAGAGCTGCCCCCCAGTGGGCAGCATAGCTCAAGGATGATGTAATGCTTTCCCCTCTCGCCGCCCATTTACTCCTTTTACGCCTACCCGATACCGGAACCGCCAGCTACTGGCAGTTAATGGAGCAATTTACCAGCCCTCAGGAACTACTGAGCCTTCCTGCTCGCAGCCTCGCGCCCTACCTCAAGCCGCTGGCCATTGAGGCACTTGCCGACTTTCAGGCCAACCCGCAGCAGAGTCATTTAGCCCGCCTGTTGGCGGCAGATATGATTTATCTGGAGCAACAACCTTCACTGCATTGCCTACTATTTGATGACCCGCGCTACCCGCGCCTGTTGCGTGAAATCCCCAAACCGCCGCCACTGCTGTTTGTGCGCGGCAACCCGGATTGCCTGAGTTTGCCGCAGCTGGCGATAGTGGGCAGCCGCAGCCCAAGCGGGGGCGGCAATGAAAATGCTGAGCGCTTTGCGGCGTATCTGGCCGGTTGCGGCTTGGCGATCACCAGCGGTTTGGCTTTGGGTATAGATGCCGCTGCTCATCGCGGTGCACTATCAGCAGGTGGTATTACCATTGCGGTGATGGGCACCGGCATAGACCGGGTTTATCCATCGCGCCACCATCAATTAGCACAGGCGATTGTCGATGGCGGTGGTGCGCTGGTCAGCGAATTCCCGCTGGGTACTTCATCCCACGCCAGTCATTTTCCCCAGCGCAACCGTATTATCAGTGGCCTCAGTGGCGGCACCTTGGTGGTTGAGGCGGCGGTGCAAAGCGGCTCATTAATCACCGCGTCTTACGCACTGCAACACAACCGTGAGGTGTTTGCGATTCCCGGCTCCATCCACAACCCGCTGGCGCGGGGCTGTCATCAACTCATCCGCCAGGGCGCAACCTTGGTGGAAACCGCGCAAGACATAGTCGATCAACTTTCCGGTTTAATCAGCTACAAGCGTCAGGAGCTGCGCGATAACCTGCAGCAGGAAGAGCTTTTCGCCGCTCCACCCACCCGCAACACCAAGTCCCCATCGAATGAAAAAAATACCCCGACGGAATCGCCCTCACTCAGCGAGCAAGAACAGCAATTGCTGCACGCCTTGGGTTACGATCCGCTGCCGCTGGATCTGCTTGCCGAGCGTATAGGGCAGGACGTGGGCGGCTTGTCGGCGGCGCTGATTGGCCTTGAAATCAAAGGTTTGGTGCAACAGGTTGGCGCGTCTTACCAGCGCTGTTGAATCGCTATAACCTGCCTGCGGGTTGAGCTTGGGCGATGGCTGGGGTAGATTCGCGCCAGACTGCACCCGCAGCCCGTTTTTAGTCAGCCCACAGGTAATACTTATGCTCGATTGGTCAATTCATCCCCGCGTTCAATACGCCGCCCGTCAAATGCGCTTTGGCGGTGTAGTCGCCTACCCGACAGAAGCCGTATGGGGTTTGGGCTGCAATCCGTTCGATGAATTGGCGGTGACGGAATTACTCGCGCTCAAAGAACGCCCCGTGCAAAAAGGGCTGATCCTGGTCGCGGCAAGCTTCCAGATGTTTGCCCCGTTTCTCGATCATTTGGACGACCTGCAGCGCCAGCGCCTAAAAAATAGCTGGCCAGGCCCGATCACCTGGCTAGTACCTGCGAATGGGTTGATTCCCTACTGGATCAGCGGCAACTTTACCAGTGTCGCCCTGCGTGTCACCGACCACCCGGTTGCCGCTGGCCTGTCGCGCGCCTTTGGCGGGCCGATAGTCTCCACCTCCTGCAACCCGCAAGGCCGCGAGCCGGCACGGGACATTCACCAGGTGCGCCGCTACTTTGGCAACCAATTAGCCGCAATCACCGCTGGCGCTGTTGGCAAACGCAAAAATCCCTCCGAGATTCGCGATTTATTGACCGGTAATATTGTTCGCCCCAGTTAGCTTTTGTAAGCGATTTCCCCCCTTTGCAACTGCTCCGCGTAGAATGGCGACCTTTTTAGGCTCGCCTATACTAGACACTCAATTCGCAAGGATCCCCTATGAGCAATTCCCATGGGCCAGATAAGGCCGCGGTAAAAGCCTATCTACTTGATCTGCAAGACCGCATTTGTACCGCACTCGCCGCCGAAGATGGTGGCGCGGATTTTATTGAAGACGCCTGGACCCGCGCCGAGGGCGGTGGCGGCCGCTCGCGTGTGCTTACCAACGGCAAGGTAATTGAAAAGGGCGGAGTGAACTTCTCCCATGTTTACGGCACGCAAATGCCTGCCTCGGCGACGGCACACCGCCCCGAATTGGCGGGCCGAGCATTTGAAGCCATGGGCGTATCGCTCGTGATTCACCCTCACAACCCCTATGTGCCTACCAGTCACGCCAATGTGCGCTTTTTTATCGCCGAAAAAGAGGGCGCGGAACCGGTATGGTGGTTTGGCGGTGGTTACGACTTGACCCCCTATTACGGCAACGAGGCCGACGTAGTGCACTGGCACCAGACCGCCAAAAACGCATGCGATCCGCTCGGCGAACATCTCTACCCAAAATTTAAAAGTTGGTGCGATGACTACTTCTTTTTGAAGCATCGCGGCGAAGCGCGCGGTGTGGGCGGTTTATTTTTTGATGACTACAACGCCGAAAATTTTGCGCAAAGTTTTGCGCTGATGCGCGCGGTCGGCGATAGTTATGTGCCCGCCTACCAGCCGATTGTTAATGCGCGTAAAGATCAGCCATTTACGGAACGCGAGCGCGATTTCCAACTCTATCGCCGTGGCCGCTATGTGGAATTTAATTTGGTGTACGACCGCGGCACCCTGTTTGGTTTGCAAACCGGTGGACGCACCGAATCGATTTTAATGTCACTGCCACCGCTGGTGCGCTGGGAATATAACTGGCAACCGGAAGCGGGCAGTGCTGAAGCTGAACTTTATGAAAAATTTCTCCCTCACCGCGATTGGTTGAAATAAAAATAATTTACCGTCAATTACATTGCGACTATTTAGTGGATAACTCATGACCGATTTATACGCCGTATTCGGCAACCCGATTAATCACAGCAAGTCACCGAATATCCATCGCCAGTTTGCCGAACAAACCGGGCAGGATATGCACTACAACAAACAACTTGTCAACGAAGGCGAATTTGAAAGCGCGGCGCAAGAATTTTTTGCGCAGGGCGGCAGAGGTTTAAACATAACGGTGCCCTTCAAATTAAATGCCTTTGCCTTTGCGCAAAAACGTACCGCGCGCGCGGAGCGTGCCGGCGCTGTAAATACGCTAGCGCGTCTGAGCGATGGCACTATTCTTGGCGATAATACCGACGGCATTGGCATGATTCACGATATGCACAACCTCGGCTGGGAACTGGAAGGCAAACGTGTATTAATTCTCGGGGCGGGCGGTGCCGTGCGCGGTATTTTGCAGCCGCTGCTGGAAGAAAAACCGGCGCAAGTAGTCATTGCTAATCGCACAGTGGAAAAAGCCGAAACGCTGGCAAAAAATTTCCTCGACCTGGGTGACATTTGCGCAAAAAGTTTCGCGCAATTACACGGTGATCACTTTGATATTGTAATTAACGGCACCTCCGCCAGTATGCAAGGTGAATTGCCGCCATTACCAGATGACCTGCTCGCTGCCAACGCTTGTTGTTACGACATGATGTACGGCGCCGAGCCAACTATTTTTTTAACCTGGGCCAAAACCCACGGTGCGGTGCAAATTGCCGATGGTTTGGGCATGCTGATCGGCCAAGCCGCAGAAGCCTTTTATTTGTGGCGACAAATTCGCCCGGAAGTTGTACCGGTAATTACGGCGATGCGCCGCCAGTTGGCAGAGAAAAAATAAATCAATGCAGCAAACAACAGCGGGAGCCCAGAGTGTTATGCGAAAGATCAATCGCCTATGCACACACCGCTGGGTTTTCCTGCCTGTGCCGCAGAGTGCACAGTTGTGTGTGTCGCTGCTATTGAGCGCAATTTTTTTCTTCACTCAAGCAGCGCACGCGGAGCCAAAAACCGAAGGGCATAACCAAGCCCGCACAACTCCGCTGAAAGTGGTAGTGCCCGGCAGCGGTAAAGCCGCGCCCCATGAACCCTATTTTTACTACGTAAACCTGTTGCGCTTGGCACTGGAAAAAACCCGCGCGAGCGATGGCGATTTTGAATTGGGTTTTCACCAACACAGCGGTGGCATAGAGCGCGACCGAACGATGTTGATGGCGGGCGTGGGCATTGACGCTATGTGGGCATCGGTCACCCGCGAGCGAGCGGAAAAATTGCGTGTTGTCGAGGTGGATTTATTAAAAAATCTGAACAACTATCGCGCCCTGTTAATTCACAAAGACAAACAAGCACAATTTTCCAAAGTAACAAGCCTCGCGCAGCTACGGCGCTTTAAAACGGGCACCGGTCCCTATTGGACCGATGGCATCATTATGAAAGACAACGGTTTTACGCTGGTGTACGGTGCCAATTATGGCGGCCTGTTTAAAATGCTCGCCAAACACAGATTTGATTTTTTTTCGCGCGGGCTGCATGAAATTGAAAGTGATTTAATTGCCTTTGCTTCACTGGGATTGATGCAGGAACCTCGTTTGCTGCTCAAGTATGATCGCCCGGTGAGCTACTGTTTTTTTGTCAATAAAGATAATCACGCACTCGCCGACCGCATTGAGCGCGGGCTGCGCCTGGCGCAAGCAGATGGCTCGTTTGATGAATTATTTTTCAGCATGCCCAACTTCAAATACGGCTATGAAATGTTGCGCGATCCGCAGCGCCTTATATTGCAGATTACCAATAAAACCAATCCTTAATTCTTTAATGACTGCGGTACTGTCATGGTATATGCCAGCTTATTTTTTACCGCCCTGATCGCCGCGACATTTTTTCCCCTCTCCTCCGAAGCGCTGCTGGTGTCACTGTTGCATCAGGGCTACTCACCACTGTTGCTCGGGCTGGTCGCCACACTCGGCAATACACTGGGCTCCTGCATCAATTGGTATCTGGGGCGACAGTGCTTGCATTTCCAACACAAAAAATGGTTTCCGATTTCCCCTGCACAGCTGCAGCGCGCCCAGCAGCAGTTTCAACGCTACGGCATTTACTCCCTGCTATTTGCCTGGCTGCCCATAGTCGGTGATCCGCTCACTTTGCTGGCCGGCGTGATGCGGGTGCAATTCCCCTTGTTTGTTGCACTGGTGGCCGTCGGTAAAGCGCTGCGCTATACCTTGGTGATCTGGCTGAGCCTGCAACTGCTCTAACCAGAGTTGACCACACCAAAACAATCTAAAAATTAGATCATAATAAGCAATTTTTAGCTATTTTTAATCTAATTATTAGACCTTATTCTGGTTGCAACTGAGGCGATGACAGAACTTCTGCAGCACCTCACCCCCTTAATGTTCTTTAGCCAATTACCCGGAGTTCACCATGACTGCAATCAACAAAATTCTCGCTACCAATAACTCGTTTTCCGCGCTAGCACTGCGCTTGCCACTGGGCATTATTTTTGCCGCCCACGGTGCGCAAAAACTGTTTGGCTGGTTTGGTGGCTACGGCCTGCAAGGCACCGGCCAGTGGATGGAATCCATCGGCCTGGGCCCCGGTGTGTTGATGGCCGCACTGTCTGGTTCGGCGGAGTTTTTTGGCGGTCTGGCGCTGATTTTGGGTCTGCTCACTCGCCCTGCCGCGCTGGTATTAGCGGTGACCATGCTGGTGGCCATTTTTACCGTGCACTTCAGCAACGGTCTATTTATGAGTAACAACGGCTACGAATTTGGCTTGGCACTCCTGGCCGGTGCAGTTTCGCTGCTGATTTCCGGCGGCGGCCGCGCCAGTATTGACCGCCTGCTCGCTAAACACTGAGCGCAATAATCGCTACAACAGTATTTCTGTAAGAAACTGCAAGAAACCCGCAGCGTCAATGGGGGCGCTGCAAGAAAAATGAGGTGACCTATGATCAGTATTCGACGCAGCCATGAACGCGGTGGTGCCAACTTCGGCTGGCTGGATAGCAAACACACGTTTTCATTCGGCAGTTATTACGATGAGCGCCATATGGGGTTTTCCACCCTGCGCGTCATCAACGACGACCGCGTCACGCCCGGTGCCGGTTTTGCGACTCACGGTCACCGCGACATGGAAATCATCAGTTATGTATTGGAGGGTGAAATCGCCCACAAAGACAGCGAGGGCAACGTCGCCACGCTACCGCCCGGTGAATTCCAGTTGATGTCGGCGGGCAGCGGAATTCGCCACAGCGAATTTAATCCGTCAGACAGCAAACCCCTGCACTTTTTGCAGATCTGGATTGAACCCAATGTGCACGGCGAAGCGCCCGGCTACCAGCAAAAGGCATTTGGCAGCACGCCCGGTTTAACCCTGGCGGTCAGCCCGGACGGTGAAGCGGGCAGTTTGGTGATCAAACAGGATGCCCGGGTGTATCAATTGCGGCTGGACGCAAAGGGCGCGGCGCAATTACCCGCGCTGCGCCAGCGCAACTACTATGTGCATGTGATTAAAGGCGAGCTGTTGATTGAAGGCGAATTGGTGAGCGCTGGCGACGGCGCCAAACTTAACCGTATCGACAACTTGCTGATGCAGGCGCAAGCCACGGCGGTAGAAGCGCTGGTGTTTGATTTACCCTAGGCTTGGGCGGCAACCACCCGCAGCCTAAGTTCTTCGGGAAACCCCTCCAGCCGGGCGACCAGTTCGTCGCCCGGTTGCACCGGCCCCACACCGGCGGGGGTGCCGGTAAAAATCAAATCGCCGGCATCCAGTTTTATATAGCGCGACACCTCCACAATCAATTCCGGCACCGACCACACCATGCTGCGCCAATTGCCGCGCTGCACTTCTTTGCCATTGCGCGTTAGCACCAAATCGCCGAACTGCGAAAGCTCGCTGAAGGTGATGGGTAAGATGGCCGTACAGGGCGCCGAGCCGTCAAAACCCTTGGCCAGCTCCCAGGGGCGGCCCAGTTGTTTGGCTTCTTTTTGGCGGTCGCGACAGGTCATATCCAAACCGACGGCAACACCAAATACATAATCGGCGGCATCGGCAGCCGCAATCTGCGCGCCGGATTTGCCAATCGCAATAACCAATTCCAGCTCGTGTTCAACCTGTTGCGAAAAATGCGGGTAGATAAAATCCCTATGGTTTTGCGCCAGCGCACTCTGCGGTTTGAAAAAGAAAAATGGCGGTTCCCGCTCCGGGTCGTGGCCCATTTCCCGCGCGTGTTCGGCGTAGTTGCGGCCAATGCAGATAATTTTATTGACGCCAAACGATGCGCCCTTAGCCTGCAATACCGGCAGCTGATAAACCCTGGTAGACATAATTATCCCTTGGTATGGGTGGAGTGAATAACGCAGCGATTGCGCCCGGCCGCTTTGGCCTGATTCATGGCGCTGTCGGCAAATTTTAACAGGGTGCTGGCGCTGCGCTCATCGCCATTAAACAGCGCTATGCCAATACTGGTGCTGACTTTGCAGCGCTGGTTGATCAGCACAAAATCCCGCGTAAACAATGCCAATAACTGCTCGCCAAACTCCTGCGCCAAACGCTCGGCGGTGCCAGCATCCTGCCCCAACTGCTCCACCACCAGCACAAATTCATCGCCGCCAAAACGCGCCAAACTGTCGCCCGGGCGCAAATGGGTCAACAGCCGCTGGGCAATTTCCTGCAGCAGCAAATCGCCCTGATCGTGGCCATAGTTGTCGTTGATGTAGCGGAAGTTGTCGATATCGATAAACACCAGCGCCGCATACTGGTGATGGCGACCACAGGCCGCCATAGCCTTTTGCAGCTGCTCATTAAGCTGGCGGCGATTAGGCAGGCGGGTCAGGGCATCGGTAGAGACGCTCTGGCGGATAATGTCCTCTGCCTCTTTGCGCTCGCGAATATCGCGCGAGCTGCCCTGGGCACCCGCAAACTCGCCCTCGGCATTAAAAAACATACGGACCGCCGCTTCAGTCCACACCAGCTCACCGTTTTTATGTTGCAGGCCATAGCGGGCCACGGAATCGCGCACACCGGTGGTGCCATAGCGTTTGGCATTGCGCATGACATGTTGGAATTCGGCGAGCGCACGCTCCCGTTCGCTGGCATGCAGCACAACCTCCATAGGTTGGCCGAGCAGCTCCTGTGGCTGGTAGCCCAGCAATTTGTGCACGGAAGGGCTGAGGTAGGAATAGCGATTGCGGGCGTCTATTTTCCACACCCAGTCGGTCATGTTGTCAGTGAGCAGGGCCATTTGCTGTTCGTGCTCGCGCAGTTGCGCCCGCTGGCGGCTAACTTTGCGATTGAGGCTGCGGGTCTGCAACAGCAAGCCAGCCGCCGTGAGAGCGATCAACACTAGCGCCACCAGCAGCAATGCGCTCCAATTGAACACCCGCACTTCTTTGTGATTGACCCACTTTTGTTGCAGTGCGGTCATTTCCTCCGCGCTGATAGCGCCAATCGCAGTATTGATCTTCGCCAATAGCGCGGTGTTGTCGCGCGCTACCGCAGCGTGGAGCGAGCGCCGGTAGAGCACCGTCAGCACGCGGAATTTATCGGGTGTGGTGTAGCGATCCAGGTAGTACATGCCCACCGGATAATCAGCGACAAAAGCGTCCACTTCGCCTGCAATCGCCGCTTGCACCAGCAGCTCACTGTTTTGATAAAGCTTCAGTGGTTGGGTCTCGTAGTGGCTGAGCAAATACTCTTGTTCATAGGCGCCCGCCACCACACCCAGCGGCATAGCTTGCAGGTCGCCAATATCAATAGCGCCCGCGAGTTTCTTGGTGTGGATAAAAATCGCTGTGCGCAGCTCAAACAACGGCGCGGAAAAAGCGAGGGTTTTGCGCCGCTCGGGCGATAGCAATAAACCACCGTGGATAAGCCCCGGCGTGTTTTGTACGCGGCTGATGGTATCCGGCCAATCCATCAGCTCTACCTGCAGCGGCACCTGTTGTTTGGCGGCGATCAACCGCCAGATATCGATAATCAAACCCTGGGCATTGCCCTGCTGGTCGCGAAAGGCAAAGGGCGCCAAGCGATGATCCTGCACCACCTGCAGTGGTACAGGCGCCGGAACTTGCGGCGGCGCCTCCTGCGCGCTGAGGGTGGCGCTAAGCACCAGCAGCAGCCCACTCGCGGCCGCCTTCAACAACCCAGACATAAAGACCTGCAATTAGCTTTCGCTGAGATAAGTATTTTTGAGCTTTACGTAGTTATTGGCAGAGTAGAGGAAAAAGCTTTTTTCCGTTTCTTTCAACGGGCGAATCTGTTTGACCGGGGTGCCCATATACATAAAACCTGACTCAAGGCGTTTGCCCGGCGGCACCAGTGAACCAGCGCCGATCACCACCTCATCTTCCACTACCGCTCCATCAAGGATAGTCGAACCTATGCCGATCAGGACGCGATTGCCAATCGTGCAACCGTGTAAACACACCGAATGGCCCACGGTCACATCATCGCCAATGATGAGCGGATGACCGGCGGGGTTGTAATCACTGGCGTGGGTGATGTGCAGCACCGAGCCATCCTGCACACTGGTGCGCTGGCCGATGCGGATTTTGTGCATATCGCCGCGAATCACCACACAGGGCCAGACGGAAGAATCGTCGCCCAGCACCACATCGCCAATCACCACGGCCGCTTCATCCACCATTACCCGTGCGCCCAATTGCGGTCGCTGACCTTGGAAACTTCTTATTGCGCCCATAGTTATGCTCCTGAAAATGCTCGTCTTTAATGGGTGTATGATACGCCAAACCCCGCCCGAATTTGCCTCACGGAGCCAGTGCATGACCAATCCCCTGTTAGTTTCACACCGCTTGCCGCCCTTCAGCGCCATCAAAGCGGAACACGTCACCCCGGCGATTAGCGAATTGATTGCGCAAGGGCGCGCGCAACTGGCGCAATTGCTCGCTGATTTACCCAACCCGAGTTGGGATACTTTGGTCGCCCCGCTGGAAGAGCAAGGCGATAAATTGGACCAGGCCTGGGCGCCGGTCAGCCATTTAAATTCGGTTGCCAATAGCGATGAGCTGCGTGCGGCCTATACCGAGAGCGTGGCGCTGCTCACCGAATACTCCACCGAGTTCAGCCAAAACGAAGCACTCTATAACGCCTACCAACAGCTGGCGGACAGCAAAGAATTTGCGCTGTTGCCTCAGGCACAGCAGCAGACAATCAACAATGCCCTGCGCGACTTTCGCCTGGGTGGTGTGGCGTTAAATGATGCGGATAAAAAACGTTTTGGCGAGATCCAAAAACGCCTGTCGGAACTCTCCACGCAATTTTCCAACAACGTATTGGATGCAACCCAAGCCTGGTTTAAACAATTTGATACTGCCGATGCGCTCGCTGGACTACCTGAATCCGCACTCGCACAAGCGGCACAAACTGCAGCGCAAAAAAATCTCAGCGGTTATGTCATCACGCTCGATTTTCCGTCCTACTACGCGGTGATTATGTATGCGGACAATCGCGCATTGCGCCAAGAAATTTATACCGCCTATGTCACCCGCGCCTCCGCTGCTGGCCAAAAAGCCGATGGCTCCTCTGCCGCTGAATGGGACAACAGCGCGCTAATTGCCGAGACTCTGGCGCTGCGCCACGAACTGGCGCAACTGCTCGGATTTGCAAATTATGCGGAGCGTTCACTGGCGAGCAAAATGGCACAATCCACTGAACAGGTGATCCAGTTTCTAAATGAACTCGGGCAAAAATCCAAACCCTTTGCCGAGCGCGATTACGCCGAGTTGCGCGCTTTTGCCGCCGCGCAGGGCTGTGCTGATTTACAGGCCTGGGATACCACTTATTACAGCGAAAAATTGCGCGTGGAAAAATACGCCGTATCGCAAGAAGAATTGCGCCCTTATTTTCCGGCGGAAAAAGTAATCGCCGGTATGTTTGAAATCGTCAAACGTTTGTTTGGCATCGAGGTAAAACAAGTTTCCGAATTTGATACTTATCATCCGGACGTGCGTTTTTATCACATCGAAAAAAATGGCACACAAGTGGCGAGTTTTTATTTGGATATGTTTGCGCGCGACAAAAAACGCGGCGGCGCCTGGATGGCCGATTGCCGCGTGCGGCGCAAAACCGCAACCGGTGTGCAATTGCCGGTGGCGTTTTTAACCTGCAACTTTACGCCACCAGTCGGCAGCAAACCGTCGCTGCTCACCCACGATGAAGTCACCACCCTGTTCCATGAATTCGGCCACGGTTTACATCACATGCTTACCCAGATTGATGTCGCCGCAGTGAGTGGCATTAATGGTGTGGCCTGGGACGCGGTGGAATTACCAAGCCAATTTATGGAGAACTGGTGCTGGGAACCGGAGGCGATTCCACTCATTTCCGGCCACTATGAAAGTGGTGAACCACTGCCACAAGCCTTGCTGGATAAAATGCTCGCCGCCAAAAATTTCCAATCCGGTTTGCAAATGATTCGCCAGATCGAATTTTCGCTGTTCGATTTCCGCTTGCACGCCGAATACAACCCTGCTGCACCGCAATCGGCGCAGGAGGTGTTAAACCAGGTGCGCGATCAAGTCGCGGTGATCAAACCGCCGGCGTTTAATCGCTTTGAAAATAGTTTCAGCCATATTTTTGCCGGTGGTTATGCGGCGGGCTATTACAGCTATAAATGGGCTGAAGTGTTGTCGGCCGATGCCTACTCGCGTTTTGAAGAGGAGGGCATTTTTAATGCGCAAACTGGCGCCAGTTTTCTGCAAGAAATTTTGCAGCAAGGTGGCAGCAAAGCGCCGATGGAGTTGTTCAAACAATTCCGCGGGCGTGAACCCGAAATAGCGGCGCTGTTGCGTCACTCGGGCATTACACCCAGCAATATTCCAGGGGAGGCAGCCTAATGGCTTACAGCAGCAAACGCCGTTTTGTAGCGGGCGCCGTGTGCCCGCGCTGTTCGGAAATGGACAAGCTCGTGGTGTACAGCGAAGAGGGTAAAGACTATCGCGAATGTGTCGCCTGCGGCTTCAAGGATGAAATGCGTTTTAAATTTGCAACGCGCGAATTAGAGACGCGGGTTAATCAAACCGATGATGAAAAAAGTGAAGTACAAGTGGTAAACATCCTGCCATTCCCTGCAGATAAATCTGATAAATAATTTTTTGGCGCGTGTCTCTTTTTTACACGCGCGTATTTTTTCTCCCATAATTTTCCACGCTGGGTATTCCCGTAACAGATCCTCACTTTTCTTAACTTCTGACGTCATTTTATCTTGTTGTCATATTGAACATATGATACTTGTATCCAACCATTCTAGTGACTTGATGTCGCCAGCTACCCTTGGCTCATCATCTGCAGAAGGGCTATTCACGAGAAAAGGATGAGTTGCCAACCAGAGCTTCTGGCCAACCCCGTCGGCACGGGAAAGGCCAAAGCTGACTACATCCTCGGTCTTTCATAATCGATAACAATTCCCAGGAGCTGTACTCCATGAACACAAAAGCACGGTTTAACAAAAAAATCATTGCCACTGCGATCACCTCCACCATGCTCGGTGGCTTTGGTAGCTACGCAGTAGCGCAAGACGACAATCTCGAAGAAGTAATGGTGACGGGTATTCGCGCGTCACTTGAGCGCTCGATGGATATCAAACGCAATTCATCAGGCGTTGTTGATGCAATCAGTTCGCAAGATATCGGTAAGTTCCCTGACACTAACCTGGCTGAATCCTTACAGCGCATCACCGGTGTGTCTATCGACCGCAATAACGGCGAAGGTTCACGTATTACTGTGCGTGGTTTCGGACCCGACAGTAACATGGTAACCCTGAATGGAAGAATCATGCCCGGCGGTAGCGCCTATGGCGGTAGTTCAGGTGCAGATGCGTCTACTCGTGGTGGTAACTCTCGTGCGTTTGACTTCGCGAACCTGGCATCAGAATCTGTTTCTGGCGTAGAAGTATATAAAACCGGTAAAGCTAATGCTGCTGCCGGTGGTATTGGTGCGACCGTAAACATCAAAACCACCCGTCCGTTGGAGCTTGATGGCTTGACCGCAACTGTGGGTGGCAAAGCTGTAATGGATACCACAAACCGCACTGGCGATGACGTTACCCCTGAGCTGTCAGGTTTGGTTGGTTGGGTAGACGACGATGGTGTGTTTGGCGTGTCTTTGTCCGCCAGCTATCAAGAGCGCGATTCAGGCTATACCGGTGCTACTGTAAATGACTGGAGTGTAGCCGAGTGGCAAGGCGGTGCGAGCAACACTCTTTACAACGCGCAGGCAGACAACGAACTCTTCGTTAATGAGCCTGAATTTGGTCAGCTATATTCGCGTCCTAACGACATTCGCTATACCTTCTCAGATCGTCAGCGCGAGCGCACCAATGCCCAGCTGACTTTCCAATATCGCCCTGTGGAAAATGTCACAGCTACTGTTGATTACACTTTTGCACAGAATGACCAGACCGAGCAACGCGGTGAAGTAACCACTTGGGTGCAGAATGGTTCAAGTAACTTGGTTACTGTGGAATTTGATGACTCAACCATCAAAACTCCGCGCTTTATTTCCGAGCGCTATTCAAGCGGTAGAGATGTTGGCTTGTCTCAGCAGTATCGTGCACAAGAAGATACCCTGGAATCATTTGGTCTGAACTTGGCTTGGGAAGTTAACGATCAACTCACCCTTAAATTAGATGCGCATGACTCCTCAACGGAGAGCTTGCCAACTGGCCCAGGTCATTCGGGTGAATTGGATGTCGGTTTGGGTGCTCCAGTTAAAACCGCTGCAACATGGGATTTTAGCGGCAAAAAAGTACCAACATTCACCAATGAGTTCGGCGCAAGCGGAACGTTGACTGATCGCGATATCAGTTCCTCAGTAATGCGCGTTTTCTCGGTAGAGCAGTTATCTGATGTTACACAGGCTAAAGTAGATGCTCAGTGGGAGTTCGAGGACGGCAGCCGTTTTGACTTTGGTATTGAGAGAAGCGAACTTAGCTCGAACACCATCAGCTACAACGGAACTAACGCTCAAATCCTCGGTGGCTGGGGTGCATCTTCTCCCGGCGAGTTCCCTGAAGGTCTGTTTACACCTTTCGATGTGGCGGGTGAATTCGATGACGTAAATACCGGTAATTCACCAGCTATTGGTTTCCGCGCCGATGCACGTGAGCTGGCGGAAGTTTTAGTAGGATTGTATCCCACCACTGAGATAACCCCCGAGAGACCTCTCGGTGCCGGTCCAGCTTATATTGGTATAGAAGACACTCAGAACCCCTACGGCATCGTCCGCAACAGCAAAAGCAACAACCTGGTTGAGGAAGACACTGATGCTGTTTACTTCCAGCTTGGTACTACCGGTGAGTTAGCTGGTAGAGAGCTGAATGTATTGGCCGGTTTGCGCTACGAAACCACCAAGCAGACGTCCTCATCAGATACGCCTCCGGTCGATTATTTCGTTTGGCAATCAGACAATGACTTTAACTCAGTGAGCAAGCCAGCTGGCGCCGCGACTATTGCCAAGAATAGCTATGATGCGTTGTTGCCGAGCCTGGATTTGTCATTGAATCTGACCGATGATGTTGTTACCCGACTCTCATTTGGCAAGACCATTGCGCGTGCTGGTCTGGGTCAGCTGGGTTCTGTTGTTAATTATCGCAACCCTAACGGTTCAACACTCAATCAAGGGACGACTGTTCAAGCAGACGGTCAAAACCCACAGTTGAAACCGCTCGAATCCACTAACTTCGATTTGTCAGTTGAGTGGTACTTTGACACTGCCAGTTACGTTTCTGCCGGTTTCTTCGAGAAGCGTGTTGCAAACTTCACTGGCACTGAGATTACTGAACGTACCTTTGGTATTCTCGATCAAACCTCAGGCCCCAGAGCTGTCGCTGCAAGAAATGCATTGTTGAGCATAAACGAATCGACTGACGATGCTTCAATCTATGCAATGATGCAGATTCTAGGCAACCCAAGTGCATACCCACAGGGTGCTAATGCCTTTAATGCTGCTCTCAGAGACGATTTCAACGATCAAGCGGGTTATGGGTTTATCACTCCAAATGCTGATGATCCGTTGATGGTTTTCGATTACAACGCGCCTGTAAACAATCGTGAAGCCAAGATTTATGGTGCCGAGTTTGGTGCGCAGCATTTCTTTGGTGATACCGGCTTTGGCTTACAAGCGAACTACACCATCGTACGTGGTGATGTGAAATTCGATAATTTGGATCTGTCTACCCAGTTTGCATTGCTTGGTTTGAGTGATACCGCAAACGTTGTATTCATCTATGACAACCATGACATTGAGGCTCGTGTTGCCTATAACTGGCGTGACACTTTCCTCAACAGAACTGGTGTTGGTGCAAACAACCCAGGTTATATCGAGGCATACTCACAAATTGACGCTAACGTGACTTATCACATCAATGACAATCTGTCGGTATCACTCGAGGGTATCAATCTCACTGGTGAAGATCGTCGTGAACACGCTCGTAACAAAAATATGATGTGGGGTTATGACGATTTGGGTGCTCGTTACCAACTCGGTGCGCGCTACAACTTCTAAGTTTTATTTAGAGGTTATCTCAAAAAAAAGAGTCGCTTAGGCGGCTCTTTTTTGTTTTACTCAACTAAATAGTAAAAAGAAATTGATGGTGATCAATATGCGGAAAATGGAAGTATTAAATAATATCGAACATGAAAATTTAGGGGTTAATCCTGAGTTTTCAGCTGATCTGGGTGATGGCATAACAGGTACATTAACGTACATCACGGAATTTTCTGATGTGCAAAAAGAATATCCAATCTTGTGTCGTAGAAACACCGAAAGTGGAGAGTACCAAGCGACAGTTTTTTTTGGCTTTGAGAAAAATGAAAATTTGTTCCTGGTGGATTCCGACCCAAGCAATCAAAAAAATGTAGGCTGGAATGCCAATTATGTGCCAGCGGTTATGGCGCGAGGCCCATTTTCTATTGGCTTAAAACGTGAGATGGTTGAAGGTGTAGAAACCCCTAGCCCATTGGTACAGGTAGATATGAATCACCCTAAAGTGATGAGAGGGGCAGGAGAAAAACTATTTTTAGAGCGCGGGGGGAATAGCCCCTACTTAAATCACGTCTCAAGGGTATTAGAAGTTATTAACGATGGCATTCCTTTAACGAAGCGAATGTTCGAATCTTTTACCAAGTATGAATTGCTTGAGCCTGTTGTTTTAGATATTGAATTTAATAATCAAGATAAACTAAAAATTAGTAGTTACGAAACCATTAATCTGGAAAAGCTTGCTAGCTTGAACGGCGTAGCACTTGAAGAATTGAATCGAAAAGGCTTCCTTCAGGCGGCTTATTTTATGATAGCTTCCATGTCTAATTTCAAGAAGTTGATTGAATGGAAAAACACCAAACTTTTGCGTGGTTGAGGAAAAATTGACTAGTCATAGATCAGTAAGAGTATTGCAAGGCTTAACATCATCCACCATTCCCAAGGATATTGTTGCCAAAGCGGAGCCAGTAATTCTTAAACAGTTGGTCGGTGATTGGCCCTTAGTCAAAGCAGGGAAAATTTCTGATCGATATTCTGTTGATTATTTAAAGCAGTTTTACAATGGAAATACCAGCATCGTTTGTAAAATACCACCTGAGAATAACGGCAGAATGTTTTACAACAGCAATTGTACTGATCTGGATTATGAAAGCTTTAAAGGGCGCATCGATGATACCTTGGAAGCGATTCTGGATTGCGCTGGCAAGGTCGATGAGCCTGCCTACTATATAGCTTCAAATATCATCGACACCCATTTTCCAAATCTCTTGCAGGATAATAATCTAACCATACCGCGCACCATGCACCCTGACGCAATGAAAGAACGCGTCAGCATCTGGATTGGAGCAGCCACTACAGCGACCTGCCACTTTGATGCCCTGGACAACATCGCCTGTTGTGTTGCAGGTAAGCGGCGTTTCACTATCTTCCCTCCGGATCAAGTTACCAATCTATACCCTGGCCCGTTAGAGCCTACCCCCGGTGGTCAAGTGATTAGTTTGGTCGATTTCAAAAATCCAGATTTTGAAAAATTCCCTCGATTTAAAACTGCGCTGCAAAATGCGCTGGTTGCTGAGCTCGAACCTGGCGATGCGTTATACCTTCCCAGCATGTGGTGGCATCATGTAGAAAGCTTGGCGCCATATAATATTTTGGTAAATTACTGGTGGGACGACGCACCTAGTTTTTTGATGTCTGGCATGAATGCTCTTTATGCGGCGATGCTAGGTATTAGAGATAAGTCTGCACATGAGCGGCATGGATGGCAGCAGCTTTTTAATCATTACATCTTCAATGGCGCTGAGACAGCTAATAGTTATATTCCCGCTGAAGCGCATGGCTTTTTAAAACCTCTTGAACGTTTGGAATCGAGAAAGCTTAGAGCTTTACTTATTAATAAATTGAATCGCTAGTGAGAACAGAAATGTCAGAAAAGATGATGAAAGTCGTTATTGCCGGAGGAGGTACAGCAGGCTGGATAACTGCTTCTGCGCTTGCCCATCAAATGGGTGAGATATTGGATATCACACTCATTGAGTCTGAAGATATTGGCACTATTGGTGTCGGCGAAGCCACTATTCCACCGATGAGGACATTCCATCGATTAATTGGTATTAATGAAAAAGAATTTGTTGCTGCAACCAACGCTACATTCAAGCTAGGAATCCAATTTGAAAACTGGAAACAAATTGGCGAGAAATATTTCCATTCTTTTGGGGTGACTGGCAAGCAAACAATAGTTACCGATTTCATACATTTCTGGCTTAGAGGCCAACGTTTGGGTATTGCACAGCCTTTTGGCGATTATTGTCTGGAGTTTAAAGCGGCTCTGGAAGAGCGCTTTGCAATCACTGATCAAATCAAGATGAACTATGCGTTTCACCTGGATGCTGGTAGATACGCTCGATTTTTGCGTGAGCGCGCAGAGGTGCGTGGCGTAAAGCGCATTGAAGGAAAAATAGCGGAAGTACGGGTTAACTCTGAGACTGGTTTTATTAGTACTATTGTTTTGGAATCGCAGCAGGAAATTGAAGGCGATTTATTTATTGACTGTACAGGTATGCGCGGCCTGTTAATTGAGCAAACACTGCAAACTGGCTACGAAGAATGGCGGCAGTGGTTGCCCTGTGACAGGGCCATCGCTGTGCAGACAGAATCAACATCGCCAGCTCTACCCTATACTCGCTCTATTGCTCATCATGCTGGCTGGCGCTGGAAAATTCCGCTACAGCATCGCGTTGGCAATGGTATTGTGTATTCCAGCCCCTATTTGTCTGATGACGAAGCCACGCAGATGTTATTAAACGCGGTGGATGGCAAAGTTCTCACTGAGCCAAAGGTGATTAAGTTTAAAACCGGGCGACGCAAAAAAGCCTGGAATAAAAATTGTATTGCAGTGGGGCTTTCTTCAGGCTTTCTTGAGCCGTTGGAATCTACGAGCATTCACATGATTATGACGGCAGTGACTCGTATTTTGCAGCTTTTCCCCCATGGAAAAATCAACCAATCTACGGTGGATGAATACAATGCTCAAGCTGAGAGTGAGTTTGCGCGCATCAGGGATTTTATTATTTTGCACTACAAAGCGACTGAACGGGATGACAGTCCCTTCTGGCGTTACTGTAAAGAGATGAGCGTGCCTGAAGACTTGCGACATCGAATACAGTTATTCAAAGAAAATGGAAGGTCTAATCAAGTCGAGGGAGAGTTATTTCGTTTGGATTCCTGGACTCAGGTTATGCTTGGTCAAGGCATACTGCCTGACGGTTATCATCCGATAGTAGATTTAATGCCAGAGGTACAATTGCGCGCCTTTTTGGGTGGGCTTGCTAATGACATAAATAATCAACTTGCTGTTTTGCCGTCGCATCAGGAATTTATTGAAGAGTTCTGCCGTCGGGCCTAATGGGTGGTCTAAGACAAATGAAATATAAGTTGCATCCAGCTCTTGATTATAAGTTTTATCTTGTTGGTCAAGAAAAAACGCCGCTATTGGTCATTGATAATTTTCTCAGCGATGCTGAATCACTGATAGATTTTTGTATAAAAAACACAAGCTTCAACAGAGTAGATAATTTTTATCCGGGGCTACGAATGGCAGCCCCGCGTGACTACCTCTACGCGATTAATCATTACCTAGCGGAGCTACTGGAGAATATATTTGATTTAACACCCGATAAAATCGCCGGGTGTAAATCGCTTTACTCTATGGTGATGACGCCGCCTGATAAGTTAGATCCACCCCAATGCCTTCCTCACATTGATTCCTATTTGAGTGGTGATCTTGCCTGCGTCCATTATCTCTGCGGAAAAGAAAAAGGCGGCACATCACTATATCGGCATAGAAAAACCGGTTATGAAAAAATTACCAGCGAAACTATCGATCACTACAAACATTCAGTAGTGAATGAAGGTGCGCTGGAATTTGAAAAAAAAGCTTACATGAATGGTTCAAGTAATTATTTTGAACAAATAGCAAGCGTAGATGCCATGTTCAACCGCATGATTATTTATCCCTCCAATATTTTACACTCTGGCAATATAGCGCCAGATTTCAATTTCAGCACAGACCCCCTCAACGGCCGACTAACGTTAAATTCATTCATATATTCCAAGCGATAGTCTTGATTTTTAGTTTGCTATGAAATTTTTCACCGGATTCATACGCGCTTCAAAATCCCGTCCTTACTTTCCTTTTCTGCTGCTACTGACCAACTTGTATACAAGCAATAACATCCACAACCGAAACATATATACAAGTGCACCAAACAAACAGAATGCTCATAAATAGAGCCTCGTTTTATGTCGGCGCCTGGTACTCACAATAAAACAACACGGGGAACTCTATGAATAAATACACCAATCCACTCTTTTCAGTCAGCTTGCTGACCCTTGCCATAGCGGCCAGCGCGCAGGCGCAAGATCAGGCGTTGGAAGAAATTGTGGTCACCGGCTACAAAGCGGGTTTAAAAGGTGCGCTGGATACCAAGCGCGATTCCAACGACGCGGTGGATGCGATTAGCTCTGAAGATATCGGTAAGTTCCCCGATACCAACCTTGCTGAATCGCTGCAGCGTATTACCGGTGTATCAATTGACCGCAGCGGCGGTGAAGGCCGTCAAGTGACGGTGCGCGGCCTTGGCCCACAGTTCAATACCGTGCTGTTTAATGGCCGCCAAATGCCTAACCCCAACGCCAGCCGTGGTTTTAACTTTGACACGGTGGCGGCGGAAATGGTGAGTGGCGTAGAGGTGTACAAAACCTCAACCGCCGCGACGCAATCAGGCGGCATCGGTGCCACTATTAATGTAAAAACCGCCAAACTGCTGGACTTGGGCACCAAGTTTGCCGGTTCGGTAAAAGGCTTGAATGAAACCAATCTGGACGACATTACTCCCGCCATTTCTGGCCTGATTAGCACCAAGTTCAATGACAATTTTTCAGTGGCGTGAAAATTTTTTTAAAACTATTGAAAAAATACCTTCTCATCTGGAATTTTTACAGAAATATTGCGCAGCATCTAGTGTTTAAATAAAAATTAAATTCCTACCTCTTAACGCACAAATCAAAAAAATCCCCGCCGGTTTTTCCGGCGGGGATTTCTTATGCAGCCTAATCTATCGATCAATCTACACTCACTTGCATCGCATGAACTAAATATTCAATAAGGGCTTCGATTTATATTCGTGCGTAGCGTCGAAAACAAAAAAAATCAATTTTAACCAAGTTTAATCCCAATCCTTGTAGTAGCAAGAAGCTTTTGTAATTTGACATTGGCCTCGATACCACCCTAATGATTCAGGACAATCAATTCCACATTGCTGCGGCATTGGTTCTATATATAAAAACTTACCAAGTTGAATTTCCCCACTTGAGAACACACCATCGTTAATTTCTGCTGAAAAAGTAATCCAGCCATCATTAAGAATATAGCCACTTGGTGATAAGGCAACAGTTCCTTTTTGTTGTGTTACATTAATAGTAGATACTGTTCTCTTTCCGTGACTACTAGTCGAGGCATAAAGAGTAATTTTCGCTGCTCGGTTTTCTTTTATCGCCTTAGAGTTCCAATCAAGCTCATAATACAGAGGGATTCCATAAGGAAATCTCGCATATAAAAATCCAGAAAAATTAAATGGTGCTGAAAAACCATTTGGACCAATATAAGGTCTTCGCTGAAGGAAAAATTCTTTCTTAGAGCAGTAATACTCACCACTGAAAGAGCCATAATTAGTAGAATCACCAGCCTTGGGAGGGTAAATTTTCTCATAAGGGCCATACTGCTCGTAATACTGCTGATTTATCATTAACTGCTGATAGTTTATTGACGGTGATGGTATACCTCTAACACTCCATCGCATTACCCATGCTTGTATGGGATCGTTAATAGGATAATTGCTTGTGAGGATATAGCTTTTGTATGCGTTACCTTCGGTATTCGCTTTATCGCTTCCTCGATAACCTCCGATAGAATCGAAGAAATGCACTCTCTCACCTCTATCAACTCCCCATCTACCATCACCTTTAATTGTAATTTTCTCATTTATGAGTTGATATCGGCCCACATCAGCAGTTAAGAAACTTAGAGAATCCATGAATGAAGAAAAATCAAAACGACATTGATCTCCATATGCACTACAAGTGGTGCCTATCGTTACACCTTGCATTGCCTTACCTCCATTACAGAAAGTTGGTGGGGCCTTTGCAAAAATACTGGCTAAAATTTCGTCGCTTGTTTGAGCATATGAAAAGTTACATAAGAAAAATAAACAAAGTAAAAAACACTTTTTCATTATTAAACTCCATTTAAAATTTAATTAGTTTATTGAAGAAAAATCAAATTTTGGAAAAAATCTAACTCAAATATATTTATATTCGAGCGCAATAATATTCCCACAAGACACTCTTATATTCTAGTATGCAAGATGGACGTTTTGACATTATTGAAAATAACGTTTTCTCTTCCGAAAAAGACTACTCACAAATCGATATTTCCATGAGCTACGACCTGAGCGACAACGTCAGTATCTTCCTCGAAGGCATCAACGTCACCGAAGAAGGCGCCCGCATCCACGGCCGCGAACAGAACCACATGTTCTACGTCGGCGAAGGTGTAGGCCGCTACGCACTGGGCGTGAGAGCAAGCTTCTAAGCCTCTCAGTTAAAACCCCGCAAAACAAAAACCCCCGCATGTTGCCATGCGGGGGTTTTTGTTTAAGGGCAATCAGCCTTGGTTATGGGCAGGTTACATCTTTACCCGCACCTTTGACTACGCTGACCTTGGCAAAGGTAATATCCAAAGTACCGGCGGTGACCAGCGAGAAGGGGGCGAGGACTTGGGTCCAATACTCTTCTGGCGGCTGAGCGATACCAAAGTTCGCACCGGCATTCGGGTAGCAGCTAAAGGGTACTGTCACTGTCTGCCAACCCTGACCGGCAAAACCTTTGAGTTTTTCAGTCAGGTCGATGTCGGACGCACAGTAAGAGCCACAGCCCAAACGCAGGAAGCTGGTAGCGCTCGGTGCCGCGTCTACTTTGATATCGAATACCAAGGCAGAATCGCTATTAACGTAGTTGATAAAGTCCTGACGGTTGCCAACGGACAGCGCCACCTGACCCTGGCCGCTACCGTTCCAGACTACACGGCGCGCATCTTCCTGTACTTCACGATCCACCGCTTGAATCATCAGCGATGAGGCTTTCACGGTGTTGCTGTTCATTGGCATCTGATCATTCTGGAAGCCGATAATTTCCAGCTGCCATGGGTCCATCGGGCGACGGTTAAATAGCTCCATCACATCCATGGCTTCGGCGGCTTTGGGGCCGTCTTCCGGCAAGTTGTCACCCAGGGTGTTTTCATCGGCGTAACTCATGCCGTAGCCATAGGCAAACAAGGGGTCGTAATTGGCATCGCCTTTGTTAAGCGGGGTTTGATCCGGGTGTTTTGGCCAAGAGAAGCTGAGGCGACCTTTCATATCGTGGTTGATTTCACCTTCGGCATTTTTAAAGATCACATCGGCCACACCGGCGCCTTCAGTACCTGGCTGCCAGATAGCAACAAACGCGTCCGAAGCATTCAGTTCACGGTTTACCCAGAGTGGGCGACCGGTGATAAACAGCGATACCACCGGGATACCTTCGCTGCGGAGTTTTTTCAGCAGCTCCCAATCGGCGGGGTTGCGTGGTTTGTAGGCGAGCATGCCCACATCGCCCTGCATTTCGGCGTAGGGGTCTTCACCAAATACCACAATCGCCACATCGGGCTTCTCGCTAAAGGAACCGTCCACACTCAGGGTGGCAGTGCCGCCAGCGGCGCTGACAACTTCATTGATACCGGCGTAGATGGAGGTGCCACCGGGGAAGTCGGAATTGACGTTACCCGTACCCTGCCAGGTGACTGACCAACCGCCACTTTGTTTACCGATGTTGTCCGCGCCATCGCCCGCGACCAATACTTTCTGGTTGCGCGCCAAGGGCAGCAGTTTGTTTTTGTTTTTCAGCATCACCAGCGATTCGCGTACTGCCTGACGGGCGACTGCACGGTGCTCAGGTGCGCCTAACAATTCTTTTTTGCCAGCCAGTGGGCGAGTAGAGGGCGCGCCTTTTTCAAACAGGCCGGCGCGGATTTTCACCCGCAGGATACGGCGTACCGCATCGTCCAAACGCTCGGCGGTAATCTCGCCGGATTTGGCCTGCGCCACCAAATTGTTGTACAAGTCTTTCCAGTTAGGCTCAGGCACCATGTAAATATCCAGACCGGCCATCAGCGATTCAGGGCAATCCACCGCCGTACAACCGGGGATAAAGCTGTGACCGCTCCAATCGCCGACCACCAAGCCATCAAAGCCCATTTGGCCTTTGAGCACGTCAGTCAGCAGGTATTTATGGCCGTGCATACGGGTGCCGTCCCAGCTGGTGAAGGAGGCCATGACCGCCTGCACACCGGACTCCAGCGCACTGAAATAACCGGCGCCGTGAATATCGCGCAGTTCTTTTTCATCGCCCTGGGTTGGCCCGCGATCCACCCCGTTCAGGGTGCCGCCGTCGCCAATAAAGTGCTTGGCAGTGGCGATTACGTGGTTATTGGTGAGGAAGTTTTCGGTATCGCCTTCACCTTGCAAACCCTCCACCATTTTGCCGGCAAAGGCGCCCACGATTTGCGGGTCTTCGGACCAGCTTTCATAGGTACGGCCCCAGCGATCGTCGCGCGCAACGGCAACGGTGGGTGAGAAGTCCCAGTCCAGACCGGTCACCGCGATTTCCACGGCGGTCACACGGCCGATCTCTTTCAATAATTCGGGGTTATTGGTCGCACCCAGCGCGATGTTGTGCGGGAATAAGGTCGCGCCAATCACATTGCCCAATCCGTGCACGGCGTCAGTGCCCCACATGATCGGAATGCCAATGCGACCGTTAGAGGTATCGACCGAGGCGTTGTAATAACTGTCGGCCAGTTTGACCCAGTCTTCCAGGGGCGCGTATTTGTTGCTGCCGGGCGTGCTGCCACCGCCGTTGAGCACTGAACCCACGTGATACTGTTTTACATCCTCCGGGGTGAGGAATTTGATTTCAGGCTGCACCAGCTGGCCGATTTTTTCTTCCAGGGTCATGCGCGCCAGCAAATCATCGATACGCGCCTCTACCGCCGGGTCTTTTTTGACAGCGCTGGCAATCGCCGGCCATTCAACCTTGGCGGCCGTTGTAGCAGGCGCTTCGGTAGGGGCAGGGGGAGCTTCCGTTTTTTTGGCGTCGCAACCCGCGAGCAGCGAGAGCAACAGCGCACCGGGCAAGAGTGCACGAAGAGCGAAGTTATTGTTCATAGTGGGTATGACCTATTCAACGAACCAGAAAAGAGATAACGGATTGTTCGCGCCAGGGGGATGTCGCTGTTAATTAAAATAATATTCATCCATGCGAAAACCAGTGTTTACGCGTGCCAGCGGTGGTTGCGCTGAAGGCGCACGCCTTATAAAGGTAGCATTTTGCCGGTTTTTAGCGAATCAACTTTACTTTTTATGATGGTTTGCTCAAACACTGTCCTAAACGCCTGATCCGGGTAAATTAGGGATCACAGGGCGGCCTGTGGTGCCCAGATTTGGTTCAACCCCTGCACCACTGCCCGCCCACCGTGCACTCGTTACCAAGCTCATGTCATCGCCACCTGCGCAACAGGCTAATAAATAAACCTCTACAACCAACTGAATAATAAGAATAAAAACATAAATTAACAAAATACTGACTAACTGGTCATGAAATTGGACTGGGTTTTGCTATTTCTCTGGCGATACCTTTGTCGCCCAATCCAACGCCAGTAGTCACATGCCTATGATGCCCATTCCACCCTCTTTGTTGCGCCTCGGCGTCGCCCTGCTGTTAAGTGCTGGCGGCAGCAGTGTTGCGCTCGCCAATGCCCCACACAGCAGCGACGATGCCGAAGCCTTTCTGGAAAAACATTGCGCCCGCTGTCATAACGATGAACGCATGGCGGGCAACTGGACGCTCTCCGATGTGGCGCTGGACGATGTGAGTAAGGGTATGAATCTGGCCGATTGGGAGAGCGTGTTGCGCGTGACCCAGCGCGGTGAAATGCCGCCCGCCAGCCGCCCCAAACCCGGCCATGAAGAATTGCACGGTTTTATCGATTGGCTGCAGGGCTCGCTCGATGGTTACGCCGCTGCCAACCCCAACCCCGGCCGCGCGACCTTGCGCCGCTTGAATCGCAATGAATACAGCAACGCGGTGCGCGATTTGCTGCACATCAATCAGGACCTGAGCGAAGCCCTGCCCGCCGATGACTCGGGTTATGGTTTTGACAATATCGCCGATGTGCTTTCGGTCTCGCCGGTGCTGATGGATCGCTACCTCGCCGTGGCGGGCAAAGTAAGCCGTTTGGCAGTCGGGCTGGGATCGGATCAGCCCTATACCACCACTTATCAATTACCCAAAGACGGTTCGATTCTCAATCAGGGCGTGCCCTCTTACGACGAGCGCATGAGCCACTATTTGCCGCTGGATTCACGCGGCGGAGGGGTATTTGCGTATTACGCGCCACACGACGGCGAGTACGAAATTAGCGGTTATCTCAATGCCAACACCAACAACGAGGTGGACCGGCTGGAGGACAATCGTGTGAGCCTACGCGTGCCACTGACGGCGGGCGCGCACCATATTGGCCTGACTTTCCGCAAAGATCTGGCGCTGGATGAGCGGGTGCAAATCCTGCGCAATACCACCGAGGAAGTGCCGCTGCCAAGTGCGCCGCCCACCAACCTGACGTTGGATTTTGTGGTGGATGGCGCGCGTGTGGGTAGCACTCAGGTGCCGTCCTATTACATGTCGCCGCGCTACGCCCAGCACAATTTCCCGCGCGACGTATTGGAGATCAATGTCGCTGGCCCCTACGCGGTTACTGGCCCCGGTGCCACGCCTAGCCGCGCCAAAATCTTCAGCTGCACGCCCGGCATTTGGCCTTTTACCGAAAACTATTGCGCGCAGAAGATCCTCGGCAAGCTGGCGCGTCAGGCTTATCGTCGCCCGTTGGAGGCCAATGATATTGAACGCTTGATGAAGGTTTATCGCCAAGCCCAGAGCAATAGCGGTTTTGAACAGGGCATAGCGGCGGCGATTCAGGCGATGCTGGTTTCGCCCAGTTTTTTGTTCCTCCATGAAAGCGACCCGGTGGATGTCGCACCCGGCACTGTGCATCGCATTAGCGATATGGAATACGCCGCGCGGCTGGCGCTGTTTTTATGGAGCAGCCTGCCCGATGAGGAGTTATTGCGCCTCGCCGAAAAAGGCAAGTTACGCCAACCAAAAGTGCTGCAACAGCAAGTCGCGCGCATGTTGACGGATGACCGCGCACTGGCGCTGGAGCAGAACTTTGCCGGGCAGTGGTTGTACTTGCGCAACCTGGAATTCCATCGCCCCGACGTGAAGGAATTCCCCGATTTTGATGTGCCCTTGCGCGCTGCCATGAAGCGTGAAAGCGAGCTCTTTTTCAGTTCGATTGTGCGCAACAACGCCAGCATTCTCGACTTCCTCAAAAGCGATTACACCTTCCTCAACGAGCGTTTGGCAGCGCATTACGGCATCGCCGGGGTAAAAGGCCCGGAGTTGCGCCGGGTGCAATTGGCGCCGGATTCCATGCGCGGCGGGCTCTTGGGGCAGGCCAGTATTCTCACCGTGACCTCCTACGCCAACCACACCTCGGTAGTGCGCCGCGGGCAGTGGGTACTGGCCAATTTACTCGCCGCGCCACCGCCGCCCGCGCCGCCGGATGTGCCTGCACTGAAAGCGGAATCCACCAGCGGCAAGGCACTTAATGCGCGCGAACAGTTGGCGCAGCACAGCAAAGACCCGGCGTGCCACTCCTGCCATGTGCGCATGGACCCGATTGGCCTGTCGCTGGAGAAATACGATGCGATTGGCCGCCTGCGTGAACTGGACGCCGGTCGCCCGATTGATGTCACCACCGCCATGCCCGATGGCCGCGCCTTTGAGGGCCTGTACGGCCTGCAGGATGTGTTGATGGACAGCCGTGAGCAATTTGCCGGTGCCTTTACCGAACGCTTGATGATTTACGCGTTGGGCCGGGGTTTGGAAGCCAACGACCAGCCCAAGGTGCGCCAGATTATTCGCGCCGCCCGCGCCAACAACTACCCCATGCACGAGATTATTTTGGGGATCTTAACCAGCGAACCCTTCAACTACCGAATGGTGCCAGCCCATGAAAAAACGACCGCCGCAGTTCACTAACGCCTTGTTGTCCCGCCGCAGTTTGCTGCGCGGTTTGGGCGCCGCCATCAGTTTACCGGTGATGGAATCGCTGATTCCCTCGGCGCTGGCCAACACGGTGTTGGAAAATCGCCCGAAAAAACTGAGCGTGTTTTATATGCCCAACGGCTTGCGTATGCCCGAATTTACCCCGGCACTGGCGGGCAGCGGCTATGCGATCACGCCGATTCTGGAGCCCATTGCACGCCATCGCGATAAGTTTGCGGTGATCACTGGCTTGGCGCACTACAACGCCAATGCGCTGGGCGATGGCCCCGGCAGCCACGGTCGCAGTTGCGGCGCCTATCTCACCGGCGCGCACCCCAAACGCACCGAGGGCGCCGACATTTACTGCGGCATCTCCATGGATCAGGTCATCGCCAACCACATTGGTCAACACACACAGCTCGCCTCGCTGGAATTGGGCATCGAACCGCCCAGCCTGCTCGGCAGTTGCGATGTGGGTTACAGCTGCACTTACACCAATACCTTGTCCTGGCGCAGCCCCACCGCGCCTATGCCGGTCACGGTAAAACCGGGCGATGTGTTTGAGCGACTGTTTGGCGATACCCGCGCGTTAGACGAGAACAGTCGCCAAGCCCAGTTGGCCACCAAGGCCAGTATTCTCGATTTTGTCTTGGAGGATGCCGCGCGCCTCTCGCCGCGTTTGGGCATGAATGATCGCCGCAAGTTGGAGGAGTATTTGGACTCCATCCGCACCGTGGAGCAGCGCATCCAAAAAGCCAGTCGCCAAACCCAAGAGGTGGATACCAGTCAGCTGACTTTGCCTGCGGGTATTCCACAGAATTTTGAAGAGCACGTGCGCATCATGATCGACCTGCAGGTACTAGCACTGCAAAGTGACATGACACGTATGAGCACCTTTATGCTGGGGCGCGAACTGAGCAACCGCTCCTACGCCGAAATCGGTGTACCCGATTCCCATCACAGCCTCAGCCATCACGGCGGCGATGAAGCCAAAATCGCCAAGCTGGTCAAAATTAACCAGTACCACATGGCGCAGTTTGGCTATTTGCTCGAGCGTTTGGGCAATACCGCCGACGGCGCGCAAACCCTGCTCGACAGCACCATCGTATTTGGCGGCGCGAGTCTGGGTGAACCGAATGTACACGACAATATGGATTTGCCCGCACTCGTCGCCGGCGGCGGCCTGCGCGGCGGGCGGCACATACAACAACCCAAAGACACGCCCATGAGCAACCTGATGTTGTCGCTCATGCACGAAATGGGTGTGCCCGCAGAAAGTTTTGGCGACAGCACCGGGCCGCTGCAAGCGCTCTATGCCTAGCAATACGAATCAGGAGTTTATGTGAAGTTAATCCCTCTGCTGGCCTTAGCGGCCGCGCTCTGCTCGACCACTGTGTCAATGAGTGCACAGGCCGACTCGGCCGATGACGCCTTGATGCGCGCCATCTACGCGGGCGACACCGCCAAGGTAACGCAAGCGCTTAAACAGGGTGCCAAGCTGAATAAGCCGCGTGCCGACGGTTCATTGCCACTGGCCTGGGCGGTGGAGACGCAAAATCCGGCGCTGGTTGCGCTGCTCTTGGCCAAGGGCGCCAAGGCTGATCTGGGTGATGCCCAGCCGCAAAGTTTCAGCCCACTGGTAGTTGCCTGCCAACGCGGCGACCCAGCGATTGTCGCCGCCTTGTTAGACTCGGGTGCCGATGTCACGCGCACCACCAACAGCGGTATTTCGCCGCTGGCACTCTGTGCCGGTAATTCCAGCGTCGCCATGGTAAAGCGCTTGCTGGCGCTGGGCGCGCCAGTGGATGCCGCCGATGACACGGGCCAAACCCCGCTGATGTGGGCGGCGGCCAAGGGCCAATTGGCAAGCCTACAACTGTTGCTCAACCAGGGTGCAGGGATCAACCGCACCACCGCCAAAGGTTTTACCCCACTGTTTTTTGCACTGACCAGCAAGACACCAGACACCGCGCTGGCCTTGCTGGAAGCGGGCGCCAATGCTGATTACGTCGCGCCCGATGGAACCACCCTGGTGCAAATGGCCATCTACCAACAGCAATTTGTGGTGGCAGAACAGCTTGTGCAGCGCGGTGTGGATCTGAATGCCATTGATCGCAACGGCAACCAATTACTGCATGCGGCGGTGCGTCATCGCCAATTGCCGTTAGTAAACGCGCTGCTCGCCAAGGGCGCCAATCCCAATGCACTCACCGGTACCTCGGCGGTGGTGTGGCGCTATGAAGTGAACTTCACCAGCCGTCCCTACGTAACCTACCCGCAAACCCCGCTGCTGTTGGCGGCGGAGCTGGGCGATACCGCGATCATGCGCGCCCTGGTTGCCGCCGGTGCCGATGTCAACTTCCGCGCGCAGGACGGCACCAGTCTGGTACTGGCCGCCGTGCGCAGTAACGCCAGCGCATTATCCTTGGCACTGTCCTTGGCGCCCGACGTAAAAGCCACCAACAAGCGCGGCGAAACCGCATTGCATTTACTGCTGGGTTACAGTTTTTATATGCCGATGACGGTGGAACAAATCAGCGCAATGTTGCTGGTGCTCGCACAAAAGGGCGCACCGATTGATCTGGCGGACAGCAGCGGCAAGACGCCACTGGCCATCGCCCAACTTGAAGATTTCCGGGCAAAACCCGAATTCGCCACCGCTTTTCAGTTATCGCCACAGGTAAAACTATGATGCTTACAATCTGCAAAAAATTATTAACAACTTCCTGCATAACACCATTGAAAGTAAAAACCGCCGCATTAAGCGCATTGCTTTTTTTACAGCTACCCGCTTACGCTCAGCAAGACATAATCGACGCGCGGCAGGAAGGATTTAAAGACATGGGCGCGGCAATGAAAACCCTGCGCGATGAATTAAAAAGTGGCAATCCCGATAGCGCCGCTATTACCAGTGCTGCAACTGAATTGTCGGTGCTCGCCGAAAAATTACCCACATGGTTTCCGGCGGGCAGCGGCCCGGAATCCGGTTTGGAAACCGACGCACGCGCTTATATTTGGGAAAACAAAGAAAAGTTTGATGCGCTTAGCAACGAATTAATGGTGGAATCCAAAGCCTTGGTCTCACTGGCAAGCAGTGGTGATAAATCGGCGCTGCAGAAAAAATTAGGCACCCTGCGCGATAACTGCTCGTCCTGTCACGACAGTTTCCGTGTGGATTAATTGCCTATGACCATGCCTGCAGTTGAATTAACACTGAGCAAAAAAACTTTGTGGGATTGGCCAGTGCGCATTTGTCACTGGTCGATTGTATTGCTGGTCGCCGCCTGTTGGTGGACGGCGGAAAATCACGACATTGTGTATCACAGCTACTGCGCCTACGCGCTGCTCGGCGTGGTGTTATTTCGCTGTTACTGGGGATTTTTTGGCAGCAGCAGCGCACGCTTCAGCCATTTTTTGCAAACACCGGCAGCAGCATTTCAGTACTTTAAAAATTTAACACAGCGCGATGTGCCGCCATCAGCGGGACACAATCCACTCGGTGGTTACAGCGCGCTCGCGTTACTATTTTTATTGTTGCTGCAAATTGGTTTGGGTTTATTTTCCATCGATGTTGACGGTTTTGATGGTGGCCCTTTTGCCGATTACCTCAGTTTCAAAACCAGCCGCTTAATGGCGGACTGGCATGAAATTACCTTTAATATCTTGCTGGGTTTTATTGCGTTGCATTTGCTTGCGGTAATTTATTATTTGTTATGGCGCCGCCAAAATTTAACTGCCGCTATGGTACACGGCAAAGCCCACATCGCTGAGCCCATTCAAGGGGCGAGCAGAACGCATTTAATTATCGGAATCGTTTTTGCCGCTACACTGGTTTGGTTGATTATGTAATTTCACGACTGCAACAGGAGGCTAATCATGTGTGATGATCTGACGCAAGAAGACAGCGAACGCTACGCGCAAGGCCAGCTCAACCGTCGCCAATTTGTAGCTGGTATGGTGGGCGCCAGTTTGGCGATGTATTTCCCCATTAGCGCCAACGCTATGAGCGTGACCGAAGCCACTGTTAATGTAACCACGCCGGACGGCAGCGCTGATTGTTATTTTGTGCACCCGGCCAGCGGTAAACACCCTGCTGTAATTCTCTGGCCGGATATTCTCGGCCTGCGCCCCGCGTTTGAATTAATGGGCAAACGCCTCGCCCAAGCCGGGTATGCAGTGTTGGTGGTGAATCCATTTTATCGCAGCCAAAAAGCCCCGGTGGTTGGCGAAGGTGCCTCCTATGCCGATGAAGCCACGCGCACCGCCGTAACCGCCCTCGCCAAAACGCTCAGCCCTGCAACCCATGTGATAGATGCAAAAGCCTTTGTCGGTTTTCTCGATCAACAAGCCGCTGTTGATAGCAGCAAAAAAATCGGCACTATGGGTTATTGCATGAGCGGCGCTATCGCCTTTCGCACCGCCGCAACAATTCCGCAGCGCATCGGCGCCGTCGCCAGTTTCCACGGTGGTGGTTTAGTTAGTGACTCGCCCGACAGCCCGCATTTATTAATCCCAAAAACCAATGCGCAATTTCTGGTTGCCATCGCCGAAAACGACGACCAGCGCGATGTCGAAGCAAAAAATGTGTTACGCAAAAGTTTCGCCGATGCAAAAGTAAAAGCCGAAGTGGAAGTCTACGCCGGTGCGTTACACGGCTGGTGCCCGCCCGATTCCCGCGTTTACCACCAGGAGCAGGCCGAACGCGCCTGGAGTCGTTTGTTGGCATTGTTTGAAGCGGCACTGGTTTAACGTCGTTTTAAATAAAGTAAAGTTAAAATCTATTTTCTGGCCGTGCCTGATAATTTTTTATTGCATGAGAAACAAGCGCAATAAAAACTCCAATAAATGCAGATGAAAATATCGCACCTAAAAGAATTAATAATTTTTTTGGCTTAACAGGGTCTAATGAGGAAACAACTGGTCCAGCCAAACGAAATGCTTGAACGTCGTCTTTTAGCGTGCGTATTTTTTTGAGATCATTCTCCAAAATATTTCTCCAACTTTCCATATTCCGCAATTCTGGTGAAAATGCGCTAAGTTGCTCTTTACGGCGTGCCTCCAGTGATTTTATTTCCTCTGACAATACTCGCGTACCAAGCAAGTATTGACGATCATCAACAACCTTTAATTCAACACCTGTTAGTTGTTCATAGGGTGTGTCAATAATATTCAGTGATTGAGCGAGTTTTAGTGACTCTTGTAATTGGAGCAAATTATCCTCCAGCTTCTGTAGCTCACGCTTTTGAAGGGCTTGATAATCAAAATCTAATTGTTGAAGGTTGGATGCATAGGCTTTTTCAAGTTGGGCTACAAATTTTTCCACCACATGTCTGTTTAAAAAATCTACATAGGCAGTCAGTGTTTCAATGTCACGCCCAGGCGCTGGTGTCTCGAGAGTTATTTGACTGAGAGTAACATTTGGGCTTTTAGGATTCGGAGGTGTTAGCGCCAAAGAAATGAAAAACTTTTTAAATGCTCTATCATTTGCGGTGGATTCAATACTTGGATCCTCTGATAGCGGTTGCTGCGACCAGCGCTCCCAAAATAATTTTTGAGTGTTGAGTGAGCTCGCTTGTATTAATACCTCCTGATAAAAATCCTCAGTTTTTAACGGAGCAACTGCATACTGCGAGCCACCAGAAAGTATTGCTGGTTGCAATGCCTGGATATCATAAGGGGACGTACTGTCAAATAAAACCTCCAGCCTATAAGTGGATGGCAGCCATTTTAACCAAAGTCCAGTTGCAATTGCGGATACAACCACTAGCGCAAGAATCAGCCATTTTTTGCGCCAAACAGTAGCGCACAATTCAAGTAAATCTATTTCTTCCTCTCTCTCATAGGAATGATTTTGAAACGTGTTTTGATGGGTATTCATAACAATAACTCATATCGACATCGGCCTAGCAACCGAAAGATGGTGTAACCAGTAAGCAGGAATAAAATTTGTATTTCTGATGGTTTTCTATCCATTTTTGGATAAGAAATTGAACAAAGCTTTAAAAGGCATGCACAAAATTCCTTGTGAGTTTACCACTTGAGCAAGTGGCTGATGGTAACTTTATTACAATTCGATTACTGTAAAAACTTGTAAAGTAATACATTGTAATTGAATTTTAACTACACGTGCTTACGAAAATTTTTTTGATTACAAATGAGAGGACAATACAAATGGTGAATACAAAGCGAGAATTGGCGCTTAAGTTTGCATTATTTACTTGAGCAATCGTAAGGGGATATTAAAAAAACAGCCACCCTTGTGGGGCGGCTGTTGCGGGAGAAACCAGAATGAAAGGGGTAATTCATTCTGGTTTTGTTAAAAGAGTTAAGCTTCGTTACTCGGCTTGCCAATAGTAGCGAGGATACCGCCGTCTACATAAACGATTTGACCGGTGACAAAATCGCTCGCTTTGGAAGCGAGGAAAATGGTCGCGCCTTGCAGGTCATCCGGGTCACCCCATTTGCCCGCGGGTGTGCGGCTGATAATAAAGTCGTTAAACGGATTACCATCAACGCGAATCGGTTCGGTTTGGCTGGTAGCAAAATAACCGGGGCCGATGCCATTTACCTGCACGTTATATTTCGCCCATTCGGTGGCCATATTTTTGGTGAGCATTTTTAATCCGCCTTTGGCAGCGGCGTAGGCGCCTACCGAATTGCGGCCGAGTTCACTCATCATCGAACAGATGTTAATAATTTTACCTTGGCGACGCTCAACCATTTTGCGCGCAACCGGGCGGGTCATAGTAAACACACCGGTCAAATCAATCTTGATGACTTCTTCAAAATCTTCCAGTGTCATTTCCAACAGCGGTGTACGTTTGATGATACCGGCGTTGTTAATCAAAATATCAATCGGGCCGTGGTCAGCTTCGATTTGATCAACAGCAGCAATCACTTCGTCTTCATTAGTGACATTAAATTTGTAACCAAAAGCGTTAAAACCTTTAGCGCGATATTCATTAACCGCGTTGTCGATTTTTTCCTGCGAGGAATTACCGTTAATAATCAATGTGGCGCCGGCGCTTGCCAAGCCGCTCGCCATGGCCATACCCAAACCGTGGGTTGCACCAGTGACTAGCGCGATTTTGCCGGTTAAATCAAATAATGGATGATTCATGTTTTTCTCTCAAAAAATTATTTCAATTCACTGGGCTTATGGAAATCCATATCGGTGTAATCCATATTTTCACCGGCCATGCCCCAAATAAAGGTGTAATTTGCGGTACCCACACCAGAGTGCATAGACCAAGGTGGTGATACTACCGCTTGTTCATTGCCAACCCAAATATGACGGGTCTCTTCCGCTGGGCCCATAAAATGGCATACCGCGTGAGTATCCGGAATGTTGAAATAAAAATAGGCTTCCATCCGGCGGCTGTGCGTGTGCATTGGCATAGTGTTCCAAATGCTGCCGGGTTTTAATTCAGTCATACCCATTTGCAATTGGCAGGTATCGAGTACGGTATTAATCATCAGCTGATAAATATCGCGCTCGTTACAAGTATCACCGGCGCCCATATGCAACACCTTGCTATTTTCCTTATTCACTTTTTTAGTAGGATAAGTTTGGTGTGCGGGAGTTGAATTCAAATAAAACTTGGCAGGATTATTTGCGTCATCGCTACTAAAAATAACGTCTTTTGCACCGCGACCAATGTACAGCGCTTCTTTGGTACCAATTTCATAGACTTCGCCGTCTACCGACACTTTACCGCTGCCACCGATATTAATGGCACCCAACTCACGGCGCGCCAAAAAGAAATCCATTTTGAGCTGATCGTAGGTTTCCAGCACCACCGGTTTAGTCACCGGCATAACACCGCCCACCATCAAACGCTCGTAGTGGGTGTAGGTAAATTCCACTTGGTCGGCGGTAAAAATATTCTCCACTAAAAAATGTTTACGCAGCTTTTCAGTGTCGTAATGTTTGTAGTCATCCAGGTGGACTGCAAAACGTTCCTCTAATACTTTCATAATAAAACCTTCTGTCTCTCAGCTGCTGCGCCTTGGGCGCAACACAGGTTGATGGTAATCCACTCTATAGAAGCAATGCATTTACCTGCATTAATAACATGCAGGCAAACGCGGATAATTATTGTTTTTTAAGTAATTTATATATCTCGACGCCAGCAAAAATAAATGGGCCATTGCCCTTGGCATCGTTGGCAAAAATACGCTCGGTCATGTAGTAATCGTAACTGCCGTCGCGACCAAAACCTAAACCTGCTACCAGACATTGATCGGTCATGCTGATCTTGCCATCTTTGTGCAGGGTTACAAATTCATTGATCAAACCTTCATAGGCTTTCATTGTCGCCGCGCGATAGGACTCGGGCAAATAACCTTTGTTAAGAGCTTTAGCGTAAAAATAAGTGAACATCGCACTGCCGCTGGATTCGCGATAGTTGGCGATGGCACCGGGTTTATCCAGAATTTGCCACCAGGTGCCGGTCTCTGCATCCTGATAGCGTAACAGGTCAGCAGCCAATTCTTGCGTAATATCAATCAGGGTTTTACGCAATTCGGTTTCTGATTCCGGCAAATAATCCAGCACATCCACCAGCGCCATGGCGTACCAGCCCAAACCGCGCAGCCAGTATTGAGAAGCTTGACCCGTTTCTTTATCGGCCCAATCCGCTTGTTTGGATTCGTCCCACGCATGGTAATACAAACCGGTTTCCGGGTTGCGCAGCTGCTCGCGGGCAATCACAAATTCATGCACCGCTTCTTTAAAACTTTCGTGTTGTTGTTCGCCGGTTTCATAGGTCGCCGCATATTGTGCGAGGAAGGGCATGCCCATGTATACGCCATCCAACCATAATTGATTCGGGTAGGTAACACGATGCCAAAAAGCGCCACCACTGGTGCGCGGGTGACGCTTTAAATTTTCACGCAAAAAATCTACCGCTTTGCGATATTTTTCCGCGCCGGTGCGCTGCTCTAGCAGGATTAACACATCGCCTGGTTTGGTTAAGTCGATGCTGAATAAATCCGGCTCGAAGGTGTGGATCTTGCCATCGTCTGCTACAAAACTGCCGGTGACTTTTTCGGCAGCCTCGGCATAGCGTGTATCGGGGCTAACTTCATTCAGCGCTTGCAGTGCCATAATTTGCAAGCCCGCAATATCGTATTCAAATTTGGCGGGGCGACGACGATTTTCATCCCAACCTTGATAGTGATAATTCAGGGTTTTACGTTCCAGTTCGGAGTCGGCCAAGGCTTTAGTCCATTTCAAAGCAGTCTCCGCAGTCAACGGGACTTTTTTGGCCTCGGCGCTAAGTGCAGATTCAAAACGCACACGCGGTTCTTTGGTTAAACGCAATACTTCGCGATCCAGATAGGCTTTAAAATCGGCTTCGGTTTTTACGCCGTCCAGCTCATGCTCCCAAGCGGCGAGGAAGTAATATTCCAATTGGCCACCTTTATCTTTCATCACGGAGACATAAGAGGTTTCGTCTTGTGTTTGTTCCGCGCGATCATCGCGACGGAAAATAATTGCCATGCCCAAATGATCATCGGCACCGCTTAAACTTTGTTTGCCCCAACTGGCAACGTAAGTCCAGGCGTAACCGCTGACATGCTCATTACCTTGCAATAAGCTAGTGCCCGGGTGTTTCACCAAACCTATTGCCATATTCGGCAAACGCTCGGTTTTACTCAGGTTGACTTTCACCAAACGGCTGCCAGCAGTCATCGCAAAATGCGCGGTCATATCCAATTTTTGATTGTTAACTTGCCAGCCGTTGTAATTAATTTTAAAACCGGAATAAATATCGCCATTATTAGTGATGGTGGCGGAGCGGCTGTCGGTTTGTGATACCAGCTCCACATTTTTTCCGTTCCAAAAACCAAAACCACCCATGCCGAGTGACTTGCCAACTTTTAATACATCCACACCCCAGTCGGCATTTTCATGGTAGGAGTCGTAGCCATCCAGGCCGACCTTTTGCAACACCACGTCGTTAACTTTTTTACCAAAAATATCAAACCCGTTGCGCCAATCCAGATACACCCTGTAAGCCACTTTGTCCGATTCTATGCCGGGACCTTCGTAGCGAATCCAATAGGAGTGGTCGGTATATTGTGGCGGTGGATTTACGCTATCCACATTTTTAAAGGTGCCGCCTTCGTAAACTTTACCATTCCACTCACCACCTTCTTTGATGGAAATTTCCGCCTGGGTTTGTTTTTTCAGCGCGGGTTTGGCAATGGCAGGATCGGTGGAAATGATAAAATTTTTGCGCTCGGCGGGCGCAAAATCGGCCGCTAATAACAAGCTGTCCAGCGCGCCATCACCATCGGTATCGACGGTTTGTGAGGCTTGGGGTTGATCGCCCATCAGCACCGCCAGTTTTGCGGCGTCGCTGGCATCGATACCCAAATCATAAAATGAAAAATAAATTGGCTCTTGCGCCAAGGCAAAATCATTGGCGTTACTAATTTCTGCAGTCGCTACTTGATATTGCGCTGCCTTGTCTTGCACAGGTGCTGCAGCACTGGTTTGTTGTTCGCTGGCTTGTTCCGGGGAGCATCCGCTGATTGCTGCCAGGATAAATCCGCCCACCATTGTTTTACTCAATAGGCTTTTGCGGAACGGGTGGCTGTTTAACAATAAACTCACGTGGTTCACCTCTTGTCGCGTCATTAAGTCGTGATTTTTTATCATCACGAATTCAATCGTTTTATTTGATTATCCGCGATAAAAAATCCTACCGCCGATAACTAAATAGGGATGCCAGTTGCCTGGCATCCCTGTTCATTCTGGCGTTTATATCACCAGGGGTTTATCAGTATTTGTACTGAACGCCGAGGTAATATTGTTTGCCAGTGGAATGGTAGTAAGACAAACGTTGTTCACTCTCGGAGCCAACCCACTGATCATCTACTTCATCAGTCAAGTTCAATGCTTCAAAAGTAAATTTGAGGTTTTCACTAAACTGATAACCGAAAGATGCATCAACGTTGGTAGTCTCGTTAGTGCCTTCCTCTTCATTACCATCACGACCAATTGGGCTGGTGAGGTAACCGCTACGACTCGCAAGCGATACGCGCGCGCTGAACACATCGTCTTCCCAATAAAGAGTTGCACTGCTAGTTTCGTCTGACAGGTTCACCAAAGGTTTGGTTGCCTGTACCTGTCCAGTAGTGCTCAGGTAATCCAGATCGGATTCAACTTTGGTGAAAGACCCAATAAAACCAAAGTTACTCCAGAAACCTGGAAGGAAGGTAAATGGTTGCTGATAGCTAATTTCGTAACCATCCAAATCTCCACCTGGGCCATTCGCTGGCACGGAGAAGTTCCACGGCAAGTTTTCATTACAGTTTGCGCCATATCCGCCCAAAGAGGCACCTTGGGTGTTACAGGCGTTTACCGCCGCTTCTATCGGCAGAGGTAAGCCAGTTTGTGTATAGATAGGTGTAGAACGTAATGTTTGAACATGACTCTCAATTTCTTTCTTGAATAAGGTAACCGCAATCAAGCCGCCTTCAGTGAAATACCATTCAGCACCCAAGTCGTAGCTTTTTGCTTTCGTTGGCTCCAGGAAAGGGTTTGAGCCTGCAATGTTAAGGTTAGTACCAGCAACACTTACGTTAACAGCAGGAACAATTGAACCCAGACCAGCTCTTGAAATACCCTCGGAGTAGGCTGCGCGCACCAGAAAATCTTCAATCGGCTCAATGCTGACATTCAACGATGGCAAGGTATCTGAGTAGTCGTGATCCACAGTGATGTAATCGCGAGTCGCGGGCACATTACCATTAAACCAACCGCTAGAAGTTTGATCAGTTTCAAAACGACGCACACCGATATCACCGCGAACTGGCATAGATGCAATGTCGAAATTGAAATCTAACTGAACAAAGAAACCAGTTGTCTCTTCACCCACGGTGTAAGTGCTGCCGTAGTTTGGCACCAAAGCCAAATCGAACAGATTATAAGAATCCATAATCAAACCACGATTAGGAATCAACCACGGACGGCCATCGCCCAAACCTGAATCGTACTCAACAATAAATTCTGGGTTAGATTGAACATTTACCCCATTAGCGCCTTCAGAGGCGAAAGCAAATTGATCCGTGCTGAAGGTGAAATCTTTATAATCAGCACCTGCTTTCAATGTCAGATTTTCACTGAAATCAAATTCCAGAGCAATATTCGCTGCATCATTTTCATTAATAGTGGATTGGGGACGTTGGCGCACGCCCGTCACAGCCCATGATGATTTGTCATAAGCTGCATCACCGAAAGTCAACAGTGGGTCTTTATAATCTCGGTAATCGTAAGTAAAACGTTGGTTATTTGCCTGCATCAGCAAAGTATTTTGAATCGGATTATCGAAATCGGATTTGGTGGTACCGATCATGGCATTCAAACGGAAACTGTCGGTGAAATCTTGTTTCAGAGTCAGGGTAGTTTGAGCAAAATCGGTAGCCATCTCATCGTAACGATTTTCTGACAACAAACGCGCACCAGCGATATCAGCATACACCAAGGTATCGCCTTCGATTGCATAATCAAGGAGATTGCTGGTGGAGTTAGCACCGGGGTTCAATGAGCCCTGCATAAACACTTCCTGACGATTCGCATCGAATTTAGCCCAAAGACTATCGAGGCTAATTTCAGTTGAATCAGTAGGGCGGAATTGCAATGACAAACTGGAGCCTAAACGCTCCATTTCATGCTGATAAGAGTCATAACGTGGAATACGTGGACGGAACGCGGCGTTGGCAGGATGGCTTGCATCAGTTTGAGCTACACCCTCAATTTGCCCAAAACGCTGTGAAGCATTATCAGTCCAACGAACGGTACTTGAGCCTTCATCTTTAACGTTACGCTCGGAATAAGACAACGAAAAGAGCGCACCAAATTTACCGTCAGCAAAAGTATTGCTCACAATAAAGCCCGCACCGGGATCGGTTTCTTCAGATAAATCGTTGTAACCCAAAGAACCGGTTGCAGAGAATGTGAAACCATCATAGTCAAAAGGTTGCGCCGCTTTTAAGTCAACTGTTGCACCCAATGAGCCTTCTTGCACTTCTGCAGCGTTGGTTTTGCGCACAGTTAATGAGCTGAACAGGTCTGAGGCGAAAGTATTGAAGTCAAAACCGCGAGTACGGTTATTGCCACCAACAGAGTCAGTACCACCTGTACTTGACATTGCTTCCATTCCGTTCAAACGAACAGTCGTAAAACCTGGGCCAAGGCCGCGAACAGTGATTTGGCGCCCTTCACCACCGGAGCGGGAAATGGCTACGCCGGGAATGCGTTGCAAGGATTCAGCAAGGTTGTTATCTGGAAACTCTGCGATGTCAGAAGCGACAATCGCATCCACAAAACCTTTTTCATTCTTCTTGATATTAATTGCATTCGCCAAACTGTCACGGAAGCTGCCGGTTACCACAACCTCTTCCAGAGTGTCGTCACCTTGCGCAAACGCTGTGACAGGCATGACCATACTGGCCGCCATGGCTAATACGATTGGATTGAGTGTAAATTTTCTCATAGCTATTCCCCATCTTTTATTGTGTATAAATACATTGAGCTAACGAGCTGTGCCACCACCGATCCTTAAATGTAGCGCTGGCAGTTTTCACAAACATCACAGAACTTTACGCCTACAAGCGCGACATCTGCTTATATTTGGAACCGTTTTGCTATCTGCCAATTCAAGCTTGGCAGATAGCTGGTCTTTCAAATTTATTAATACTTAAAAAGACCAATTAAATTGTTATGTGCAGTTTCGGGTTATTTAAAAAATATCTATTCGCCACCAATTACTGATCACACCTTAAATTCTGCACCTTTAATAGTGACGTTCACCGCAGAGAAGCTTTCCAGCTGCTCCAAAATGCCAATATCACCCACCTGTTTGAAATGGCAGTTAGTGAGATGCAAATTTTGAATGGGCGAGCGTTTGTAACCACGCACCTGGAACACATGTTTGGCGTTCTCGCAGTGCAAATCGCGGATGTCGATATTGCGCACGGTGGGTGTGAATTTACCGGCATCACCTTCTTCATAATCGAAGTCGATAACAATTGCGGTAGTGACTTCACCGATGGTGATGTCGCGGATAAAAAAGTTTTCGATTACGCCACCGCGCACGGAATTGGTTTTGATGCGAATGCCGCGATCCAGATTCGGGCTGCTCATTTCACAGTGCTCGACAAATACATTGCGCACACCGCCAGAAATTTCACTGCCAATCACCACACCGCCGTGACCTTCACGCATTTTGCAGTGGCTGATCACAATATTTTCGGTGGGCGTGTTCAAGCGACGGCCATCGGCATTGCGGCCGGATTTAATGGCGATGCAATCATCACCGGTATCAAACAAGCAGTTTTTGATCACGACATTTTTGCAGGATTCCGGGTCGCAGCCGTCTGAGTTGGGGCCGTGACTAATGCAATTCACTCCATCCACTGTGACGTTTTCACAGAGCACCGGGTTGAGTAACCAGAACGGCGCATTGGTGATGGTTACACCTTCAATCAATACATTTTTACAGGCGTAGGGTTGGATAAAAGGCGGGCGCAAATAAGCACCATCGGCATACATGCGCTCGGCAACGGGCACGCCGTTTTCCATGTCCTGCATCAACTTATCGCGTGCAGCATCCTGGGTGGGAACTCCGGGCATGCTCCAGTCGGTACCGCCTTTCCAGGCGCCACCTTTCCAGGGCCACCAAGTAGTGCGGTTAGCTTGGCCATCCAGCACACCCTTGCCGGTAATCGCAATATTGGTTTGGCCATAGGCATAAATGAGCGGCGAGTAACCCATTAACTCCATGCCTTCCCAGCGGGTAAATACCGCAGGTAAATAGGCGCTGGGGTCAGTGATAAACAGAATGCGCGCGCCTTCAGCCACATGCAGGTTAATGTTGGATAACAGGTGAATCGGGCCGCTCAGGTAATCGCCCCCGGCAACGACAACCTTGCCGCCGCCAGCGTCATGGCAGGCTTTGATAGCGGCTGCAAAGGCCTGGGTATTGTTGTGTTTGCCATCGGCTTTGGCGCCAAAGTCGCGCACATCAAAGCTGCGCTCGGGAAATACCGGGGCAACAACCTGCGCGCGAATGGCTTCGGCCTTGCGCCAGGCATCGATGGAGAAAGCGGCAGGCGCAGTTTGGCGACTGCAAGCCGATAGGCTGGTTAATGTTGCCGACCCGGCGAGGCCCGCAAGGGTCAAGCCAAGAAAGGTGCGACGAGTAGGCTGTTGAAGGCAATAGTCAGTCACTGGTGGTTGCTCTCGTGTTGTCTGCCACTGCTGTAGCTTTTTATAGGTCGTCACCAGCATCTATATAAGCCTGCGCTGCAGGGCATCTATTTATAAGCTGGAGATGGAACGCGCTCTTCTGTTCGGTGTTGTTAGCCGCCAAGGGCAAAGAAGATACACATCCTCATATCGAGTGAAAAACATTCTGTATGTCAGGTTGAATAAAAGCAACCCGCACCCCTTAAAAATTCCCCAAAAAGCATAATTTGAGTATTTTTTTCCCACATTACGCAATGTATACGTTTACATTTAATCCGCAATTGATTTGTAAACGTATACACATAACAATCGATAAAAATAATTTAAAAAATAATCTTAATTCATAAAAGAACACTTATCCTAATTTAGAAAATAATTCAAAATATTCATCACTTATAATTTGGCCCCATTTTGTGTAACAGGCTAAAAGCTCCCCGCAGCCACAATGAGAACGGTTACATAGGGGGTTTTCAGGGTTTTGGGGCTGTTGCCGATGCGTTTTTTGAGGGGTAGATTAGATCCCGGTATTGACCGAATACCATTGCCGATTTTGAGGCGCCGCAAGGCGCCTTTTTTTTCGGGCCAGATTTTTCATCGGGCACGAATCAGCCTTTTATAGGAAAGGGATGGTTTTGCCGGGTGCAAGCCGCCGAAGTTTTACAAGCGAACTACACTTCTTATACCGCTCAATCATCAAGAGAGAAATCAGCGTGAATAGCATTATTGTGTTGCATGACAGTGATAACGTCGGAATCTGCAAGGTAGCGCTGCCCGCTGGTGTGTTGTTTGTAGAAAAGGATGTCACCCTGCGCAGCGACATCCCCGCCATGCATAAGGTAGCCATCCGCGCTATCAGCAAGGGCGAACCCATTCTTAAATACGGCCAGACCATTGGGTTTGCCAGCCAGGACATAGCGGCAGGCGAGCATGTGCATGTGCACAACTGCGCCATGGGCGACTGGGAAAAAGATTACGGCTTCAGCAAAGAAGCCAAAACCACCGAATTTGTGCCTGTCGATCAACGCGCTACCTTTGAGGGTTACAAACGCATTAACGGCAAAGTCGGCACCCGCAATTACGTGGGCATACTCACCACCGTCAACTGCTCGGCGACCGTGGCCAAAGCCATCGCCCAACATTTCACCTTCTCCGGTGAGCTCAATAATTTCCCCAATATCGATGGCGTAGTCGCCATGACCCACGACAGCGGCTGCGGTATGCGCTCGGACGGTGAGGGCTACGAAACCCTGCGTCGCACGTTTAATGGCTACGCGCGCCACCCCAATTTTGGCGGGGTGATGATGGTGGGCCTGGGCTGCGAAACCATGCAGATTCAGCGCGTGATGGAAGAGTGCGGCCTGGCCGACTCCAAAACCTTTACCGCATTTACCATTCAGGATGTCGGCGGCACTCGCCTGGCGATTGAAAAGGGCATAGAAACCCTGCGTGCCATGTTGCCGCTGGTGAATGAATGCCAGCGCGAAACCGTACCGGCCAGCGAATTGGTGATTGGCTTGCAGTGCGGCGGCTCCGATGCACTCTCCGGCGTAACAGCCAACCCGGCGCTGGGCATTGCCGGCGATATTCTGGTGCGCCACGGCGGCACAGTGATTTTGTCCGAGACCCCGGAAATTTTTGGCGCCGAACATTTATTGACGCGTCGCGCACAATCGCCCGCCATCGCGCAAAAATTATTGGATCGCATTGAGTGGTGGAAAGACTACACCGCACGCAACGATTTTGAATTAAACAACAATCCATCACCCGGCAACAAAGCGGGTGGGCTGACAACCATTATTGAAAAATCCCTCGGCGCCCAAGCCAAAAGTGGCTCCACCAATTTGACCGATGTATTCCTCTACGGCGAAGACATTACCACCAAAGGTTTTGTGTTTATGGACAGCCCGGGTTACGACCCGGTGTCGGCCACCGGCCAGGTTGCCTCGGGCGCACAAATTTTGTGTTTCACCACCGGGCGCGGTTCGGCTTTTGGTTGCAAACCCGCACCCAGCATCAAACTTGCAACCAACAGCAAAATCTATGAACACATGAATGAAGACATGGATTTGAACTGCGGCAAGGTGGTGGATGGCGAACTCACCCTGGAGCAATCCGGTCAGGAAATTTTTGAAGAAATTTTAGCGGTTGCCTCTGGCAAAAAAACCAAAAGTGAATTGCTCGGCTACGGCGATAACGAATTTATCCCGTGGAAAATTGGCGCTGTGGTTTAAATCCCCTCTCCCCTTTTCAAAGAAGGGGAGCAAAAACAAAAAAACAATAACCGGAAACATCCGGCCGCTAGACCATTAGAAAGCAAATGACGGCGCCTTCTCAGGCTTTAATAACAGACAGGCTCGCACGGCGCCTCGGCGTCGGGTGCGGCACTGCCAAACATTTGCCATCACCAACGAGACGACAACCATGAAAATAGCCATCACCAAAGAGCGACGTGCGCATGAGCGACGTGTTGCCGCCACACCTGATACCGTTAAAAAATTTATCGCTCTGGGTTTTAGCGTCAGTGTTGAAAAAGATGCCGGCATTAATAGTCGCATCAGCAATGAGTCTTATATCGAGGCAGGTGCAACCATTAGCGATAACCTCGCTGAATTGCTTGGCAGTGCAGACATAGTATTAAAAGTGCAGCGCCCTTTACTTGGGGATGAAAAGCTAGCAGGTGAGGGGGCAATCAATGAGCTCGCGCTAATCAAACGCGGCGCGTTATTAATCGCCATGCTCTCCCCCTATTCCGATCCTGCTGCCATTCAGCAATATGCCGATGCTGGCATCACCGCACTCACACTCGAATTTGTGCCGCGTATTACCCGCGCGCAATCCATGGATGTGCTGAGTTCACAATCCAACCTCGCCGGTTATCGCGCGGTATTGGAAGCAATTAATGTCTACGACCGCGCCATGCCAATGATGATGACCGCCGCAGGAACTATAGCTCCTGCGCGCGTCATGGTGCTCGGCGCCGGTGTGGCTGGCTTGCAAGCCATCGCCACCGCCAAACGCTTGGGTGCGATCGTGTCGGCCACCGACGTGCGCGCCGCCTCCAAAGAGCAGGTGGAAAGCTTGGGTGGAAAATTTGTGATGGTGGACAGCGATGAAGTGAAAAATGCTGAAACCGCCGGTGGTTACGCCAAAGAAATGAGCGACGACTACAAACGGCGCCAGGCCGAACTCGTTGCTGAAACCTTAAAGAAACAAGATATCGCCATTTGCACCGCGTTAATTCCCGGCCGCAAAGCCCCCACCTTGATTAACGATGAGATGGTGCACTCCATGCGCCCCGGCTCGGTGATTGTCGACCTGGCAGCAGAGCAAGGCGGCAATTGCACACTCACTAAACCCGGTGAAGTGATTGAGGTAAACGGCGTGACCATTATCGGCTTATTTAATATTCCCAGCCGTTTATCCGCCGATGCCAGCGCGCTGTACGCCAAAAATATTCTGAATTTTGTAACACCCATGATCGATGCTGACAAACAGTTCAATGTGAATTGGCAGGACGAAATTATCGCGGCGACCGTGCTCACACGCGATAACAAAATTGTTCACCCCAACTTCAAACCAGCTAGCGCTGCTTAACGGGAGATCATCATGGAAGCCAATTTTGTTTCGCAACTTTCTATTTTTGTTTTGGCCATTTTTGTGGGTTACTACGTGGTGTGGAGCGTAACGCCCGCGCTGCATACACCACTGATGGCGGTAACTAACGCTATTTCCAGTGTGATTATTGTGGGCGCATTAATTGCTGTCGGCCCGGAAGGCATGAGCCTATCCAAGGTGCTTGGCTTTTGCGCCATGGTGCTCGCCGCCATTAATATTTTTGGTGGTTTTACTGTTACCCATCGCATGCTTGCCATGTATAAAAAGAAAAATAAAGTAGGGGAGAAATAATCATGGGCAATGTGAATGAAAGTTTAACGTCGCTCGCTTATTTGGTTGCCGCCGTTTTATTCATTATGGCGCTGCGCGGTTTGTCATCACCGGAAACCTCGCGCAAGGGCAATTTCTTTGGCATGTTGGGCATGCTGATCGCCGTAGTCACCACGGTTTTAAGCCCGGCAGTAACCTCCTACGGTTGGATTGTAATTGCGCTCGCCATAGGCGCCGTGATTGGGATTTTTATTGCGCGCAATATCGCCATGACTGCCATGCCACAATTGGTCGCCGCCTTTCACAGCCTGGTGGGCATGGCCGCCGTATTGGTGGCGGGTGCCGCATTTAGCAACCCCGAAGCCTTTGGCATTGTGAATGCAACCGGTGAGATTTTTATCGCCAGCAAAATTGAAATGGGGCTGGGAGTGGTAATTGGTGCAATTACTTTTTCCGGTTCGGTGATTGCATTTACCAAGCTGCAAGGTTTGGTATCGGGCAAGCCGATTGTCTTTCGCGGCCAACATTTTATTAATGCCATTCTCGGCGCGGCGATACTCGCTTTGATCGGTTATTTCTGTGTCGATCAATCGCCTTGGGTATTCTGGGGCATGACCGCATTGGCGTTTGTGATTGGGGTATTGCTGATAATTCCTATTGGCGGCGCTGATATGCCGGTAGTGGTTTCGATGCTCAATTCTTATTCGGGTTGGGCCGCTGCCGGTATTGGTTTTACACTGCACAACGATGCACTGATTGTAACTGGTGCACTAGTCGGCTCGTCAGGTGCCATCCTCTCCTATATCATGTGCAAAGGCATGAATCGCTCGTTTTTTAACGTGATTCTTGGCGGTTTTGGGGCGGACACCACTGCGGCTGCCGGTGGTGATGGTGGTGAAGAGCGCCCGGTAAAACGTGGCAGCGCGGAAGACGCGGCGTTTATTATGAAAAACGCTGGCTCGGTCATTATTGTGCCCGGTTACGGCATGGCGGTAGCACAGGCGCAACATGCGCTGCGTGAAATGTGTGAAGAGTTGAAAAAAGCCGGGGTAAAAATCAGCTACGCCATTCACCCTGTGGCTGGCCGCATGCCGGGACATATGAACGTATTGCTCGCTGAAGCTAACGTGCCTTACGACGAAGTATTTGAGTTGGACGATATCAATAATGAATTCCAAACCGCCGATGTCGCTTTTGTAATTGGCGCTAACGATGTCACCAACCCGGCCGCAAAAACCAATCCACAAAGCCCGATTTTTGGTATGCCGATATTGGAAGTGGAAAAAGCGCGCACCGTATTATTTGTGAAACGCTCCATGGCATCGGGTTACTCCGGTGTAGAAAACGAATTGTTCCACCGCGACAACACCATGATGTTATTTGGCGATGCCAAAAAAATGGTGGAGACAATCGTTAAGAATATTGTATGACCTCATGAGTAGTCCCTTGTTGAGTGCCCTTGGGCACTCTTTTTTCTACTCCTTTTTTTCAGTGTGGGCTGTTTACAGTGCGCACCTTGGCAAGCAGGTTGTTAAACGAATCGCTTATGAAAATTGAACATTTTGCCTTAAACGTAAAAGACCCAATCGCTATGGCGGCGTGGTATGTACAGCACATGGGTTTAACCATTGTGCGCAAACAGGATGGCGGTGCTAACACCCATTTTTTAGGCGATGAAAGCGGCGATGTCATGTTGGAGATTTACAACAACCCACCCGATCAAGTACCCGACTACGCCAATATGAATCCACTACTAGTGCATTTGGCATTTGTGTGCGAAAACCCGGTAGAAAAACGTGCGGCATTGGAAGCGGTAGGCGCGAGTTTTGCGGAAGAAGTCCACATTAAAGATGGCTCGCACTTGGTGATGATGCGCGACCCTTGGGGCTTGGCAATTCAATTGTGCAAGCGCGGCAATAAAATGTTGCGCTGCCAGCAGTAAAAAAATTTTATGTGTATTGCGCGGGAGAATCCCGCGCAATACTAACAAGGCCTATGCGCCAAGTTCTTTATCAAAAATAGCCTTATCAATAATTGCACCGCGATGGCGAATAATAATGCCCGCGCAGCGAATACCCTGCTTGGCGGAATCAGTCAGCGATTTGCCCATCAACCGGCCCGCTAAATAACCGGCATTAAAGGTATCCCCTGCACCCGTGGTATCAATCACGCCCTGCACCGGTGGAACAGGAACACGCAGCTCTTCATTTGGCGTAATGATAATTGCATCATCGGCGCCGCGCTTTAATACCAACTCGCTGAGTGCGTAAGCAGCGTAGCGCTGTTTGCAGCCTTCAACCGAATCATCCCCCCACAGCAGTTGTTCGTCATCCAGCGTCAACAGTGCGATATCGGTGTATTCCATGATCGCTAACATGGCTTGCTGTGCTTCGCTTTTATCGCGCCACAAACGCGGGCGATAGTTACTGTCGAACGCAACAATCACATCCTGCTGACGCAGCTTATGCAGACTGTTGTACAAAAATTCACGGGATTTTTCGCCGATAATCGCCAGTGTAATACCACTCAGGTAAACACAGTTGCAGTGCACCAGTTTTTGGCAAAGTTGATCTGCCGCTTCTTGCGAAGCAAATAATTCACGTGCCGGAGCCTCTTTGCGCCAGTAAAAGAATTCGCGCTCGCCATCGGGGGTATTGCGAATAATGTACAAACCAGGTGAACGACCGGGCAGTTGTTTAATCATGCCGGTGCCAATATTTTCGTTGGCCATGCGCTGCATAATTTGTGTGCTGTAGGGGTCTTCACCTAACTGCGTGACGTAATCAGTTTTTAACCCCAGGCGCGCCATGTACACCGAGGTGTTATAGGTATCGCCCGCAAACGATAAGGCCATGATTTCGCGGCCGTTGCTGTCAGCTGTCGGAAATGGAGCCAGCTCCACCATGACTTCGCCAATCGCTGCTATGTGTGCCATTTGAATAGTTCCGGTTGATAGTAGATGACTAAATAGGTAAGGCTTAAAAACGAATTGTATTTTGCTGCAAACAGAGTTTTTTTGTGGGCGCAAAATAAAAACAAAATATAACACTCTTGGCTTGCTAAAAATAGAATTTTGTCGCGCGTGAGCCGATATACTTTAGCCAACTGAAGTGGTGTAAGGGCTATGGTTAATTGATTTAAATTTTTCGCTTGCGTGTAAAAAATAACACGCAGCCACAACGAATATTATTCCTATTTTTATTCTTGTTAGTCATTTATTTGAATGTATTTTTGGTATTTAACTCTGTTGGATTTTTATAATGAATCGTTTAAACAAACATGCAATCGCTGAACTCCCTAAAGATGTTGTGCTACCAAGCTACGACCGCACCCAACTCAACGCCGGCATAGTGCATTTGGGAATAGGTGCTTTTCATCGCGCCCATCAGGCATTTTATACTGAAGCGGTGTTAAATAAATTTGGTGGTGATTGGGGGATCATTGGCAGCAGCTTGCGTTCCGCCAGTGTGCGCGATCAACTGGTGCCGCAGGATTGTTTGTATACGCTGGTAGAACGTTCCGGCGAAGGTGAAAAATTACAATTGATTGGCGCAGTGCTGGACACCTTGGTGGGCCCGGAAAACCCCGCCGCACTAGTGGCGCAAATGGCCGCGGACAATATTAAAATTGTATCGCTCACCATTACTGAAAAAGGTTACTGCCACGACCCAGCCACCGGCAATTTAAACCTGAATCACCCGGATATTATTCACGATTTGGCGCACCTGGATAAACCCGTCTCCGCGATCGGCTTTTTAGTCTCCGCACTCAAACAGCGTTTTGACAACAACCAAAAAGCATTCACGTTATTAAGCTGCGACAACCTGCCCAACAATGGCGAAGTATTGGAAAAAGTCGTGTGTCAATTTGCAGAAAAAATTGCTCCCGCTTTTGCCCAGTGGATAAAAACCAACGCCACCTTCCCCTGCACTATGATTGACCGCATTGTACCCGCTACTACCGATGAAGATCGCCGCGAGATAGAAGCGCGCCTCGGCCTGCGCGACGAGGGTATGGTGGTGTGCGAACCCTTTTCACAATGGGTAGTGGAAGATAAATTTGCCGATGGTCGCCCTGAGTGGGAGAAAGTAGGCGTTTTGCTGGTGGAAGATGTGCGCGTGTTTGAAAAAATCAAACTGCGTTTATTAAACGGTGCTCACTCCACCATGGCCTACACCGGTTATCTCTCCGGCTTTGATTACATCAGCGAAGTGATGGAACAACCGGCGTTTGTCAATTTGGTAAAAACTTACATGGCGCGCGAAGCGGGTGAAACCGTCACTGCTCCGGCGGGTTTTGACATTGAAGCTTACAAACAACAACTGCGCGAGCGTTTCTCTAACAAAGCACTTAAACATCGCACCTGGCAAATTGCGATGGATGGCTCACAAAAATTGCCGCAGCGTTTATTGGAAACCCTGCGCGAACAATTGCAGGGCAATGGCCACATCGATATTTTGTGTTTGGGTGTCGCCGCCTGGATTCGCTATGTATCGGGTGTGGATGAAAAAGGCAACGCGATTGAAGTGTCTGACCCACTGGCCAAAGAATTGCGCGTTGCTTGCGATGCCAACCAAGGCAACCCTGCCGGCATGGTGCACGCCGTTATCAGTATCGAAAAAGTATTTGGTCGCGATTTAATTAACGAAGCACGTTTTGTAACGACTACTACGCAATGGCTGGAACGTTTTTACGCCAAAGGTGTGTTGGCCTCGGTGCAAGACGCATTTCAATAAACTATCCCGCCACAAAATAAGGGGCAATCAATTGTCCCTTATTTTTATACTATTATTTTTTAACGAGCCACGCCCATGAATTTCCGTTTATTGCATTTTTTTGGCGTTATTGTTTTTATAATGTTTGCTGCTGCGGGTTGCGCCAGCCAGTCGAACTTGCGCTACGATGCAATTGTCAGCGCCTCAGCTTCAGAGGCAAAAAATAGTTTTACCAGCATTCAGGCCGCCCTTGAAGCCGCACCTAATAATGCAACCAAGCCTTATCGTATTTTTATTCACGCCGGTGAGTATTACGAAAAAATTATTATCGCCAAACCCAATATCCACTTAATTGGCGCCAGCAAAAATAACACCCGCTTGTATTACGATGCCTACGCTGGCCAACAAGCCACCTTTGCGGGTGCCACCAAGGGTCAAATCTGGGGCACCTCCGGCTCAGCCACACTCACTGTGCGCACCACCGGTGTATTACTGCAGCAAATAACGGTGGAAAATTCGTTCGATTTTTTGCGCAACGATGCACTGGAGCCTGGCGCGACCGAACGTGTGGGTAATACGCAGGCAGTTGCCTTATTCCTAGATATAGGCAGTGACCAATTTATTGCACGCGAGGTAAATCTGCTTGGCTATCAGGACACCCTGTATGTCAACAGCGGCCGCAGCTGGTTTGATAAAAGCCTGATTGCCGGCAATGTGGATTACATTTTTGGCAGGGGCAACGCAGTGTTTACCGACTCTGAAATTAAAACCCTGCCCCGTGCTAGCGCCAGCACCCCGCACGGTTATGTCACCGCGCCATCTACCAGTATTAATAATTTTTACGGGCTGACATTTATCAACTGCAAACTCACTCGCGCTGATTCAGTCGCGGATAATTCCGTGCCCCTGGGGCGCCCCTGGCACCCCACCACCCAGTTTGCCGACGGCCGCTACGCCGATCCCAATGCGATTGGAAAAGCCGTATTTATTAATAGCTGGATGGATGCGCACATCACCACTGATGGCTGGTATTCAATGAGTGGCACCGCCAAAGACGGCAGCAAAATACATTTTCTACCCGAGGACTCCCGCTTTTTTGAATTTAATAGCAGCGGCCCCGGTGCAGTAATTAATAGCAAACGCCGTCAACTCAGTAATTCAGAAGCCAAAGAATATACGCGCGAAAAAATACTGGGGGATTGGCAACCCTAACGACTATTTTATTCATCGCGTAGCACCTCAGCAGGACGCAAATGGCCAATGCTCAGCGAGTGAAGTGTGACAGTAAACCACACCACTAGTAATGAAATGACCAGTGCGCTAGCGCAGAATATTGGCAGCCACAACAGCAATGAAAAATGTTGATAGAAACTCTCCAACCAGGTGCTTACCGCATAAATTGCCATCGGCCAGGCAATAACATTAGCAAGTATGGCAATCAGGGAAAAATCGCGGTTTAACAAACGAATAATTTGCCACTGTTTGGCTCCGTGTAATTTACGCAGCGCAATTTCGCGCGCGCGTTTTTGCGTATTAAGTGCCGTGATGCCATAAATGCCCAACAGCCCGATGATTAAAGCAACCAACGCAAAACCCGACATAAATAATTGCAGCCGCTGTTCATTGCGATAGCGGTCAGCAAGGGAGTTGGAAAACAACCAGTGATGCGGTGGTGTGCCAGCGGCATTACTCCAAAGGGTTTTAATATTTTCGATTTCCTGCACGCTCGGCTCATGGTCAAAACTCACAGCAAACGCCATACCACCCAAACCGATAGTATTCAGTGTCATATACATACAATCCATGGGCGATTTTCTGTGATCTCCTATATGAAGATTCTCAACCACACCAATTATTTTTGACGAAGGTGCATGGGGCATTCCCGGTTGTTTAAAGACTTGAATGGTTTGGCCCAGAGCCTCTTGTGGCGATGCAAACCCCAGTGCAGTCACTGTCGAGCGGCATAAGATGGTGTCGAATGAAGGGCCACTCTGATCCCTTGAAAATGGTTTATTCAAACTTGTAGCAATGCTTTCTTTGGTTCCCGCGATTAACGCAATGCCATAAGCATCAAAATAATCGGCGTCAGCTACCCAATCATAAATAGCCCTATGCTCATGCGGCTCGTCGTTCACCATGGAACTGATATCCATGGTGTGTTCACTGCGACCAGGAATATCTCCCATAGGTGATGCTGCCGCAATAAAACCGGGCATTTTAGTTAATTCTTGTTTCAACGTTTCGCGCTGAATTTTGCCGAGACCGCTGTTGCTCTGGGCAATAAACATCACAATTCCCTGTGTTTTGTAGCCCGGCTGGTATTCATTGATTAGCGTGAGTTGACGGTGAATAGCAGCAAGCACAATTACCAATGACACTAGCGCTATAAATTGCACCAGTAACAACACTTTGCGCGTAATAATGGATACCGGGGTTTCGGTTGAACGATTCGCGCGCAGAATAATGGCTGGATTCATCCGGGAAAAATAAATGGCGGGATAACAGGCAATTAAAAACGATACCAGTAGTACTATGACGGCACAGATGAGCGCTAATACAGGGCTTACAAAAATGCCATCCACCAAGGGGAACTGCAGCAATCCCGCTAAGTGAGGTAAAAACAATTCGCATAAAATGAGTGCCAACAAAAAAGCGGCAGTGACATACACTAAATTTTCCAGCCAGTACTGCGCTACTAATTGCACAATACCGGCGCCCTGCATACGCCTCAGGGCAACTTCTTTTTGCCGCGCCACATACCCCGCTAACCCGAGGCTAATAAAATTTCCTATAGCAACAATTAAAATGACTAATCCCAACAGCGATAGAATAACTACCCGCGTGCGATTTCCCTCACTCGCGCTGTCGTTCATATGACGTTCGGTAATTGGCATAAGGGAATAGTCAACGCGGCTATATTTATTTTCTTCTTTATCGGTGGATAAACTGGCTTCACCGGCCTTATTCAGCAGGGTTTCTATATGGCTCGCTTCGAGGCTTTTTCTCGCCTTCACATAGGTCTCACGCATAAAAGCTCCCTGCTCAGACGGAATTGGCGGATTTTGCAAGCGGGGAAAAAAGATGGATGGCTTAATATGGCTGCGGGAATTATTTATATCTACTACCGCAATAATGCGCACCTGTTGCAGCGCAGGTTGTTCGCCTGATTGTTGTTGCGCTATTGTTGGCGGCAACCGAAATTCCAGGATTTGTCCTATTGGGCTTTCTTTACCAAAGATCTGCTTGGCAAGAGTTTGGCTAATAAACGCAACGTCAGGACGCTCAGCAAAAGTACTCAGGTCTCCGGCCAATATCTCTGGTTGAAAAATAGCGAGAAAATCAGGATCAACTTGCGTGATGGGCATTGGTTTTGGGAGCGATAAGGGTTCATTGGCATTAACCAAACTAACTTCAGTGCCGCTGCTTTCTATTTTTGTCATCCAAAGCTGGTCATTCAGGCTGGCGCGCAATTGTAAATAATGAATTTCGCTAATTGAATCCCATACTTCTTGCCGATTGCCAATTCGGGATTCACTGCGCACTAGATAAATCTGATCGGCATCCTGCCAAAATGAATCCCAGGTGAGTTCACTGTAGTTGACAATAATCACCGTCAGCACTGCTGCCAACCCCAAACCCAGCCCAATAATTTTTATCGCACTGTTTATTCTATTCTTCACCAAATTACGCAGTGCAATAATCAAATAATGTTTAAACATAACGCATCCCTATTATTAAGGTTATCAAGCAGCAGCCAATTGGGTTTGCGCAACAACTTTTCCGTCAAATAAATTAATACGGCGCTGGGCGTAACTGGCGTGTTCGTTGGAGTGGGTGACTATCACCACGGTCGCGCCTTCTTGATTTAACGTCTTCAGCAAGCGCATCACTTCCTGGCCGTGTACCGAATCCAGATTTCCCGTGGGTTCATCGGCAAGAATGAGTTTGGGGTTGGCAACCAATGCGCGGGCGACAGCAACACGCTGTTGCTGGCCACCGGAGAGTTGGCTGGGCATGTGTTGCGCGCGGTGAGCGATTTCCATTTTTTCGATAACCGCTTGCACACGTGCGCGGCGCTCGGCAGCGGGGATTTTGTGATAGAGCAGCGCCAACTCGATATTCTCAAACACACTGAGCTCATCAATCAGATTAAAACTCTGGAAAATAAAACCTATATTGTGTTTCCGTAATTCACTTAATTTCGACTCGGAATGACGGGCGATATTGTCGCCATTAAAAAAATAATCACCCTGATCCGGGTTGTCCAACATGCCCAGAATGTTGAGCAGGGTCGATTTTCCACAGCCCGATGGCCCCATAATGGCAACAAATTCGCCTTGTTTAATCTCCAGGCTAATATTACCCAGCGCCTTGGTTTCTATCGCTTCGGTGCGAAATATTTTGTCAATATTGTTAAGGCGTATCATGTCCCTCTCCTTGCTATTTATATGTCGGGTTTTATGTCGGTTGATTACTGAATCTTCAGGGAATCAATATCTTTATAGGTGGTATAGGGGCTAACAATGACTTGCTCTTTTTTATCCAAGCCGGCCAGTACTTCGATAAACTGGCTATTGCGCCGCCCCAGTTTTATATCGCGCCGATACGCGCGCTTGCCATCGGCCGATACAACAAAAATCCAATGACCACCCGTGTCTTGAAAAAACGAATTGTTGGGAATTAATTGCGCCGGTTCATTGGCTCCCATCTGCAAGCGCAACTGCAAAGTTTGGCCGCGGCTGATATTCGCGGGCTGCTCGCCGGTAAATACCAAATCCACACGAAACTGGCCGTCAATAACCTGCGGATAAATTTTTTTAATGCGCAGTGGAAATTCTTGCTGATTTATTTTTGCCAGTGCGGTTTGATCTACCCGCGTGCGGTTCATGTAAAACTCATCCACCTGAGCCATTAGTTTGAAGTGATCCGGGTCATCAATTTGGCCAAAACGTTCACCGGGCATCAACGATTGCCCCGGTTCCAGATTAAATGCCGTCAGTCGGCCCGCAATCGGTGCCGTCACATTCAGGCTCGCTAAATTGGTGCGCGCAAAGGTTAAGTTGTTATTGAGCGACGTGACTGAATCGCGCAGCTGTTTCATTTGCGCCGCTTGTAATGCCAGATCAACTTCGCGTGCCTCGCGGATTAATTGTTGACGTTTTTTTAAATAGATCAGATTATCTTCTGCTTCTTTCAATTCTGCTGCGGAAATTAATTGGTGTTTGATGAGCGGGCGCATGCGCTCCAAGCGTTGGCTCTCGGTTGTTATTTGATGATCCAATTCATTCAAGTTGCGTTTATGTTCAAGGTCGTTGCGCGCCAGATTTAATTCCTGGGTTTGCAATAGATTAATCTGTTCGCTCACCTGAGCCTCGCGGGTGATGGACTCCAATTGCAAACGGGTATTGGAGATATCCACAATCGCCGCTCCCGCTGCAATCGTTGCTCCATCTTCCACATGGATTTTTTCTACCCGTCCGCCTTCAATCGCATCCAGATAAAGTGTGCGCAAGGGCATCACCTCACCGCGCAGCGGAATGACATCTTCAAAAATTCCCTGCTGCACCGACGCAATAGCCAAATCATTTTTATTCACGCGCAGTGTGCGCTCACTGCTTGGCGCTGCCATCACCCAGAGCGCGGCAAGCGTTACAAATAATATTACTGCGCTGATTGTTCTACGCCATTTTTGCCAAAAATTTAGTTGTCTGGGTATATCCATTGTCATTAGGAGTTTTCTGTCCGCTCGGCTATCGCTGCTTGAATAAAAAATATTGGACTATCAAAGGCTTATCGCCCGCTTTCGGCGGTATTTATACGTTTGCTCAGATACTTATTTAGCAACAGCCGCGCCACCTCATAAAATATATACATTTCAATAAGTTAGGCGCATTTTATTAACGTGAGCCAGACTTGATGTGTTCGATTACGAACGCTTGTTGTTCGTAATCGGACGACATAAACTGCGGTTACGTTCACTAGAAAACAATAATGCCAAGGACATTTTTCATGACTGCAATTGCTGGACACCTATTAGTGCTTGATGACGACGAGGATATTTTGTTGTCGGCGCGACTGTTACTCAAACGCCAGATAAAAACCTTGAGCTGCTTAAATAATGTGGCCGAGCTGCCGGAGTTTTTAGCGCATCACCCCGTAGATGTGGTGTTGCTGGATATGAATTTTACGCTTGGCGATAATTCTGGCCGCGACGGTTTTGAATGGCTTGCGTATTTGCAAACCCACTACCCGCAGATTGTAGTGGTGGTGATGACGGCTTATGCCGGTGTTGAATTGGCGGTCAATGCAATTAAGGCGGGTGCCACGGATTTTGTGATCAAACCCTGGAGCAATGAAAAATTAATCGCCACCCTTCACAGCGCTTTGGCCTTGGCGCAGGCACGCACTAACAATCACCTATTGCAGAGTGAAAATGTTGCGTTGCGCAGCTCGTTAGAGCATTTGTCACAGCGACAAAAGCCAGCGTGTTTTATCGGCGAGACAGCCAGCATGCGTGAGCTACTGCGCAAACTTAACCTCTGTGCACCAACCGAAGCCAATGTATTAATTTTGGGTGAAAATGGTTCCGGGAAAGAGTTGCTCGCGCGTGAGATTCATGCGCGCTCCAAACGCGCCGGCAATATTTTTATGGCCATTGATATGGGCGCCATTCCCGAAAATTTGTTTGAAGCGGAATTGTTTGGCTATAAAAAAGGGGCGTTTACCGGTGCCAATGAAAATCGCATGGGTAAATTGGTCGCCGCCAATGGCGGAACTTTATTCCTCGATGAAATCGCCAACCTTGCACTGCATCTGCAAGTAAAATTATTGCGTGTGCTAGAGCAGCGTCAGGTAACGCCGGTAGGTGATGAAAAGCCGGTTGCCCTCAATGTGCGTGTTATTGCCGCGACTAATGCTAGCTATGCGCACCTAACGGATGAGAGGCAATTTCGTCAGGATTTATTGTATCGCCTGAATACCGTAGAACTTAACCTGCCGCCACTGCGCGAACGCAAAGAGGATATTCCGTTGTTGGCCGATCATTTCCTCAGTGTTTACGCACAAAAATACCAGCGCAAAAAACCGCTGCTGAGCCACAAAGCGCTGGCCGCACTGCAGGAATATTCCTGGCCAGGCAATGTGCGTGCGCTGAACCATGCCATTGAGCGGGCGTTGGTATTGAGTGATAAAGATATCTTGCAAGCAGAAGATTTTGCGCTCGCCCCTATTGCTGAAAATCCTTCAACTGATTCAACACAAACCAACAGTTTGAACTTGGAAATATTGGAGCGCAATGCAGTTGAGCAGGCACTAAAAAAACATGCCGGGAATATTTCACAAGCGGCGCGGGAATTGGGCTTAACGCGTATGGCGCTCTATCGTAGGATGGAAAAACATGATCTCTAACGCTGTATTGTCAATCAAGTCAGGATTAACGGATTTTCGCACCAATATTCTGCTGCGGTTAGTGTTGATTCTCTGCACCATGTTGTTATTGGCTGGTGTTTATCACGCTGAACCATTTTTATTATTCAGTATGATTGGCATAGCGATCTTATTGTCGATACAGATTTATTTGCTTTTTTGTTATATGCAATCCACCCAGCGCGAAATGGAAAGTTTTTTTGATGCAGTGCGTTATGAAGACGGTGCACGTCGAATCAATACCCGCTTTAAGCAGAGCCAACACTTGAAAGTGCTCTGGGAAGAACTGCAAACGCAGTTGCAACAGCTGCGGCAAAAAAATGAAGAGCTGGTGCGCTATTACAGTTTGCTGCTGGAAAAGGTACCAGTTGCGTTAGTGGTGGTTGACGGTGAAGACGGAAAAATCGAACTGGTTAATTCGGCTGCGCAGCAATTGTTTAAACGCAGCTATTTATCAGCAGTGGATCAATTGCAGGATTACGGCGCGCAACTGGCGTTGGACATACAGCAAATAACGGCAGGCGAACAGCGCAGCTCCCATTTGTTGAGTGATCAGGTGTCTATTGCAGTGGCATTGTCGGCGGCAGAGATTCAATTACCTGGCGGAACCAAAAAGGTAATTAGTATTCAGCCTATCCAACGTGAACTGGATAGACAGGAAATTCTCGCTTGGCAAAATTTGGTGCAGGTATTTACCCACGAAATTATGAATTCAATGACGCCCGTTGCGTCACTGAGCAAAACGGCAAATGAATTATTGTTGACGCAATTAGATAACCATGGGAGTGCCGATGAGGCTTTGCAGGATGCACAACAGGCGATCCATACGGTGGCGCGCCGCGCTGAACATTTAATGCAATTTGTGCAGGCTTATCGACGTATTGCCAATCCACCGCAACTAAAGTGCGTAGATATAGTGGTGCAGGATTTACTACTGGATGTGTGCCGCTTGTTTCAGGTACAGGCAGGCGAACGGGCGATCACATTAGAATGCACAACCATTCCTGAATATCTCAGGCTACATGCTGACCCCGCGCATGTGGAGCAGGCATTAATTAATCTGGTAAAAAATGCGGTTGATGCCCTCGCAGAAAAACCCCATGGTCACATTGTCTTAAAGGCTTATATTGGTCATGGTGGCAATATATTAATTGATGTGATTGATAATGGAGCAGGAATCCCGGCGGACAAATTGGAGCAAATTTTTGTGCCCTTTTACACATCAAAACGCGAAGGTACTGGCGTAGGTTTATTTTTGGTGAAGCAAATTATGCAAGCACATCGCGGATCAGTTTGTGCTTTGCAGGGTGAGAATGGCGGAAGTGTTTTGCGCTTGATGTTTTGACTCACTTAACCTAAAAAATTATTTTTTTGGATTTTTTATAATCAAAAATCATAGCCATGGTGTAAAAATCCAACACCTTGGCCACCGCCTTCAGTCTGTAATCAAATTGTCATAAACACTGCCTAGATTGCGTCGGTATTAACCAATCTGCGTATGCTTATGAAAATCTCCTCCCGTTTGATGCTCGGCGCCATGTTACTCACCGGTGTTGCGGTATTACTGGCCGCTGGTACTACCGGTTGGCTGGCGTTAAAGGAATCCAACCGCGCGTTATCGCACAATCTTGAACAACAATTTCAAGCACTCGCCGCCGGGCGCGCACATGCCGTTACTGCGCAGTTTTCCAATTATCAGGAATTGCTTTTATCGCTCTCACATGGGCGCATGACTCAAGAAGCGGTGTACGGCTTTGTACGCCCCTTTGCATCCTATCGCTATGAGGTTCCCAGCCGGGCGACGGAGGAATTACGCAGCGAATTAATGCAGTGGTACAACAATAGCTATCAACCATATCATCGCCAACAAACGCAAGGTGACGCACTGGATAGCCGCGCATGGCTGGATAAATTCTCGCAAGAGGCGTTACTGATTCAGCATTATTATCTGCAACAGAATCCGCAGGAAATTACTCAATTCGCGCTGATGGACGATGCCAGTGACGCGACCATTTATGGCCAACAACATCGGCGTTACCACAGCAGCTTTCGCGATTTAAGCCAACGTTTTGGTTTTAGCGATTTGCTGTTGATTGATGCCCAAAGTCAAATCGTTATTTATTCCGTCGCCAAAAGCCCACTGTTAGGCACCTCGCTCAAAGACGGGCCATTTAGTCAGTCACCGCTTGCCCAATTGAGTGCACAGTTACAGAGTGCACGCGCCGATGAGGTTTTGCTCTCGCGGTTTTATCTGAACCCTGCACGGTTTAATCAGCAGGTGGCTTATATGGGTTTGCCGGTGTTTCATGATGTGCAAAGCCCCGATAAAGCCGTTGGCTTTTTAGTCGTCGAAATTCCTGCAACACAACTGACACATATTATTAACGCAACACGCAACTGGCAGGCATTGGGTTTGGGCAGCAGTGGCGATGTGTATATCACCGATCAGGATGGGCAATTGCTGACGGAACTGCGGCCCATGCTGGAAGCACCGGAACAGTTTCTATCGCAGTTACAAGCCGTTACCAGCGGTGAGCAATTGGAGAAAATAAATCGCCTGCAGAAAATCAGTGGTTATTTTTCACCAAATACCCAGGCGGTTAAAAGTGCCCTCGCGGGTGAAACCGGCAGCGGTATGACCAACGATTATTTAGCGCAGCGCGTACTGAGCAGCTGGCAACCCCTGGGTTTTGGTGGCCAACAATTTGCGCTGGTGGCGCAACAAGATCCTGACGAAATATTTGCACCACTGGCAAGCCTGCGCAGCACCTTGTGGCGCAGTGTGGCGATTGCCATTGTGGTATTGACCGGGCTTGCCGCGTTAGTCGCCTTTTTATTTGCGCAACACATAGGCGAACCGCTCAAACAATTAGCTGCCGCGATTAAAAAATCGGCGCAGGATAAAAATCTGCTCAGTAGCTTTCCTGCACAGCGCAAGGACGAACTGGGCGATATCGGACAATCACTCAATTATTTATTCAGCGAATTAAATTCGGTGATGATGCAGGTGAACAGTTCCAGTGAACAAAGTTTGCAGGGCGCGCTGGATAATGTCACTACCACCCGCCAGTGTCGCGATGAAACTGCACGCCAACGCCATGAAATGAATCACGTAGGCGCCGAAACTGAAGCAGTCGTGAAATCCCTTGCGCAGATGACCGAGCGTTTAAATCTCGTCACGCAGAAAGTGAATCACGCCGCCCAGGTGGCGGGTGAAGGGCGCCTGCGAGTGCAGAGTGTTGACCAACAAATGCAAATTCTTGCGCAGCAAGTTACTCACTCCTGCTCAACCTTGGCTGAGCTGCGCAGCGCAACGGACAATATAGGCTCGGTATTGGATACGATTCAAAGTGTGGCGGAGCAAACCAATTTATTGGCCTTAAATGCGGCGATTGAAGCGGCACGTGCCGGTGAGCACGGACGCGGCTTTGCGGTAGTCGCCGAAGAGGTGCGCCGCCTGTCATTTGATACCCAAAGCGCGACGGGTGAAATTAAAAAAATGATTGATCAACTGCGTAACTCAGTCACGCAAATTTCGACGGGCCTAAATGCCGAACAGGAAAGTGCACAGAATTGTTTACTAGAAACCCGCGCGACCCAGGACTCGCTCAAAAATATTGAGGCCGCCGTTGCCGAAGCAAGCGCAATTACCCATAGCGTTAATAACAGCGCACAAGATGAAAGTCAGCGTGCGCAATCCATGCGCGGCCGCTTGATCCAGTTGATCACCGGCATTAACGAAACCGATATCGCCATCACCCGCCTTGCCGAAAGCGCCGAGCAGCAAAATGCGCTGGCGAATCGCGTAATGAGCGCCGCTAAAGTATTGCGGTTTGAACAGCGTCGTTGATTAGCGACGCAGATAACTCAAACATTCATCCACTTCGTCGGCGGAGCCGAGAATCACTGCCACGCGTTCATGCAATTGTTGCGGTTGAATGTCTAAAATCCGCTGGCTTTCACTAAAGGCTTTACCGCCCGCATTTTCAATTAACATGGCCATGGGATTGGCTTCATACAACAAGCGTAATTTGGCCGGTTGTTTGGCATTGCGTGAATCTGACGGGTAGAGAAAAATCCCACTGCGCGTGAGTACGCGATGCACATCACCTACCATCGCCGCATTCCAACGCATGTTAAAACGTTTTCCACGCGGACCTATTTCTCCCAGCACCAAATCATCAATATAAGCGCGCATATCCTCGTTCCAGAAACGCGCGTTGCTCATGTTGATGGCAAATTCTTGCGTCTGCGCTGCGAGTTGAATCAGGTCGGCAGTGAGCAAAAAATTGCCTTGGGTTGAATCCAAAGTAAAACAGCGTGTGCCTTTCCCAGTGGTAATTGCCAACAAGGTGGACGGGCCATAGAGCACGTAACCCGCGCAAACCTGGTGTGTGCCCTGCTGCTGGAATTGCAGTTCACTGCTGTGTGGAATTAAATCCAGCGCGCGATAAATACTGAAAATAGTACCTATCTGACCGTTGATATCGATGTTCGAAGAACCGTCGAGCGGATCAAAAGCCACCAGGTATTTACCGGCATCATTACCTGCGACTGCGGTGTCTTCCTCTTCCGAAGCGATGGCCGCAACCAAGGGGCAGGCGAGTAATAAATCCTTCAGCAATTGATTGGAAATTATATCCAAATGCTTTTGGGTTTCGCCCTGGATATTTTCATCCTGCGTTGAACCCAACACGCCCGCCAGTGCGCCTTGGCGCACGCGAAAGGCAATTTCTTTACTCGCATCGACGATGGTTTCGATAACCTGAATCAGGTCGTCGCTGACATCGTCACTGCGCAATACACTGAATAAATTTTTCATGCACTTACCTGTAGTAACGTTTAAATCCAAAACAATCTGCGTTTTTTGTCATACCCGCGCACGCGGGTATCCATAACAACTACTGGACTCCTGCGTTCGCAGGAGTGACGAACGAATCTGCAGGGGTGACAAATAACTTTTCAAGAACGAAAAATAAATTTTTAGGCGCGACGAATAAATTAAATGTAGCGATTAATGCAATTTAAATCGGCAAAGGATTGTTCCAAACGCTTTACCATCACTTCTTCACTGTGACGCAACCATACCCGTGGGTCGTAGAATTTTTTGTTGGGTTTGTCATCGCCCTCGGGGTTGCCAATTTGCCCCTGCAAATAGGCTTCATTGGTTTTGTAATAATCCATAGTGCCCTGCCAGAAAGCCCATTGGGTATCGGTATCGATATTCATTTTAATCACACCGTAGCGGATGGCTTCCGCAATTTCTTCTGCGGCCGAACCCGAACCGCCGTGGAATACAAAATTCAAACTGTTGGCGGGCAAACCAAATTTTTCACTCACATAGGTTTGTGAATTTTTCAAAATAGACGGTGTGAGTTGCACGTTGCCGGGTTTATACACCCCATGCACATTGCCAAAAGAAGCAGCGATGGTGAATTTTTCGCTAATCGCGCTAAGTTTTTCATAAGCGTAGGCGACATCTTCCGGCTGGGTGTAAAGCGCGGAATTATCCAGATTGGTATTGTCTACGCCATCCTCTTCGCCACCGGTGCAGCCCAATTCAATTTCCAGGGTCACATCGATTTTTTTCATGCGCACCAAATACTCGGCTGAAATTTCGATATTTTCTTGCAGCGATTCTTCCGACAGATCGATCATATGCGAACTGAATAGGGGTTTACCGGTCTGCGCAAAATGGGTTTCGCTCGCCGCTAATAATCCATCGATCCAGGGCAATAATTTTTTGGCGGCGTGATCAGTGTGCAAAATCACCGGAACGCCATAAGCTTCCGCGACCGCGTGTACATATTTGGCGGCGGCGATAGAACCTAAAATCGAACTGCCCTGACCTTCAAGCTTGATACTTTTGCCCAGGAAAAATGCCGAACCGCCCTGCGACAGCTGCACAATGACCGGGGAATTTACCCGGCGCGCCGCTTCCAGGGTGGCGTTAATCGTATTGGTATTGCAGATATTGACGGCCGGGTAAGCGAAACCGCCCGCTTTGGCGGCAGCGAATAATTGATTAAGGGCATCGCCGGTAGCAACACCGGGGGCAACGAGGTTCGCGAGACTGTTCATCATCAAATCCTGAGCTGTGGTTGATTTTTTGTGATGACCGAGTTGTTCGCCGATTGGATTTTTTAGTTTTTCTTTTTTATGTCGAATATAAATTTATGTGCACATTTTTTACGATAGGGGCGCTGCTTGCCGCGCCCTTGTCATCTTTATCACACCGCCATGACGGTAAAAAATTTAGTCATTAATTTCCGCCAGTTCCGAAGCCTGCTCACAAATCGCCACAAAGTGACCTGGATCCAGGCTCGCGCCACCAACTAATAAACCGTCGATATCCGGCTGGCGCAGCAGTTCACTGGCGTTGGCTTTGGTCACACTGCCGCCGTACAAAATGCGCACGCGATTGGCGGTGTCTTCGTCAAACAGACGAACAACTTCCGCGCGAATGTATTGATGCACATGCTGGGCAATGGCCGGGGTCGCGGCGAGGCCGGTGCCAATCGCCCATACGGGTTCATAGGCGATGCACAGATCTTTACCGGCCAGATCCAACCCGCCCAAACCTTCACTCAACTGTTTAAACAACACCTGCTCAGTGATATTGGCTTCGCGCTCTTCGCGGTTTTCACCCACACACAACACCGGCAACAGACCGTGATTGAGCGCGGTATTCACTTTGATTTTGCAGCCTTCGTTGTTCTCGGCAAACATGGCGCGGCGCTCCGAGTGGCCGATCAGGCAGAGCGAGCAGCCAGCCTGCTTGAGCATTTGTGCCGAGGTCTCGCCGGTATAAGCACCCGATTCGTAACGGCTCACATTCTGGCTACCAATTTGCAATTCCGAGTACTGCAAAAAGGTGAGCATATCGCGCATGTACAAATAGGGTGGGCAGATAGCAATTTGCGCAGCAAAGTGCTTGCCAATAAACGAGGCCACGGAAGTGCAGATCAGGTCAAGGCCGCCATTGAGCTTCCAGTTGGCAATCACTATGGGTTTACGCTGTTTCATGGTTATGACTCAAAAAAGACCAGGAGCGTCCGGGCTATAGCCGGTCACCCTGTTTGGGTGGGCGCAGTTGATAGGGAAAATGCTACACAGGCGCGTGAAATCGAGCAAGCAACAAAAGGAGATATTTTGTTCAAAACTGCATTTATTTGGTTTTTTAATCCTAATTTATTGCATTTTTTGTGTGTAAACGTTTCAAATAGGGGACAATTAAAAATGTAATCGTTTACATTTTGTCGTATTTATTCGCCCTTACTAAGGCTGTGATCATGGCTGGGATCGTAAATCGCAAAGCGGTTTTTACCGCTGCGTTTGACCTGATACATGGCCTGATCCGCATGTTTGCGCAAGCTGAGCGGATTGTCGCCATGCTCGGGGTAGAGGGCGATGCCGATACTCATTCCAACCACCTCAAGAACGCCCGGCTGCACCGCGATGGGCACTTGTTGGGCATCGAGAATTTTCTGTGCGATACGCTGCACCATTTGCAGGTTGCCGGCGTGATTGAGCAGCAGCAGAAATTCATCGCCACCGATACGAGCCACCACATCGGAGTCGCGCACCAGCTTGCGCAGCCGCTGGGCGATGGCGACCAGCACCCGGTCGCCAGCGTCGTGGCCGTAGGTGTCATTAATAAACTTGAAGCGATCCAGGTCAATCAGCAGCACCGCAAAACGATTATCGCCTGGGCCACGCTGGTTAATCAGGGTATGCAGGGCGTCCTCTACCGATTGGCGGTTGCTCAACCCGGTCAGGGTGTCGGTCTCCGCCAGCTCGCGGGAGCGCCGCTCGGCGTGTTTGCGCTCGGTCACGTCGTACATCACACCTTCAATAGTAGCGGTCTGTTGCCTGCTACCTGCCGGTGAAAAAATACAGTGCACCCAGCGTTCGCGGCCGTCGGCCATGCTCTGGCGCAGGCGTAAATCGGCTGAATGGGGGCGCCCGGTGACGGCAGCCAATTGAATCAGCGAACCCGCTTCGAGGCTATCCAGAAATACGCTGTTAACGAGGTTTTCATGGCCGCTGCCAGCGGGTTGTTGTTCACTCAGGCCGGTGAGGCGGAAAAAAGCGGGGTTGGCAGTGATCAGCAAACCACCCTCGCGCACGAGGAAAATGCCGGCGCTGCTGTCCTCAAAAATACCGCGAAACCGGGTTTCCAACAGTTCGACGCGATGGCGCAGCTGGCGTTCCTCCTCCAGCATTGCCTCCACCGTGTGCAGCAGCGCGTTGATATCGCCACTGAGCTGGCCGATTTCATCCCCGCGATGCAAGCCGGTAACCGGGATTCGCCCGCCATCGCCGGGGGTAATCCGGTGTAGCCGCCCGGACAGGTTTACCAGCGGGCGGGTCATCATCCAATACACCAGAATCAATACCAGCAGCGCCACCACCGCCGCTTGGGCAGCAAGCCCGATGGCGGTGGCCATGGCCGAGTCGCGCGCGCGCAATTCAATCAGCGAACTATTGGGCATTACCGCCAGCTCGCCCACAATTTCTTCTTCATCAAAGGGGCCGTAAAGTGCCAGGGTGACCGGCGCACGACGCGGGTTTGGCGGCGCCTTACCCTGCTGGCCAATCACCTCATTGCCTACCGTAATGCGCGCACCAGTAACTATGTCGTTCTGGGCGAGGCCATCCACCACTTGCTGCGCCAGCTCGCGATTGCCTACATAGGCGGCGATGGCGGCAGTAGCGCGCACCGTCTCTAATAATTGCTGCACCGAGCGCTCGCTGTCGGCGAAGGATTGCTGGTAACTGTGCTGATAGAAATATTGCGACGACAGCGCCACCACCAACAGCGCAGCGGTAGCGACACTCAGGGAAACTTTGATGTGCAGGCTTCTGATATTCATGGTGTGGGGGACAGCTCCATCACCACTTTAACCCCCTTGGGTAGCGGTTGTGCAGGCACGTAGGCTATGGCGCTGGGGTCTTTGGCGACCGCATCGATAATCGCCTGGTCACTGGGAAATTGCTGGGGGGGCGACATACGTCCGGCAAATACCAGGGTGGCCCAGTAGGCATCCACCTGCGCCTCACTTTTGCCAGTCAGGGATTTATAAAAAAGCTCGCGCAGCGGCAGCCCAGCATTCCAGTCAAAAGTGCGCGCAGGGGCGCCATTGGGAAAGGATGATGCGCGCCCCATAAACAGATCTACCACCTGCTTTTGCTGCAGCTGGGTGAGCGGATTGCTGGCATGAACCACCACCACAATGTCAGTACCGAAGGCACTGGCGGGTAGCCACAACAGCAGTATCAGCAATAGTCTGCTCATCAAAACAACATATCCAAAGTAAGGCTGGTGACCGTACTGCGCTGGTCGGTTTGAATGGCTTGGCTCGAGTCGGTACGCAGCCACAGATTGGTGCCATCGGCATCGATACGGAACTCCTCCACCTGCACTTTAAGTGCCATTTTGGCCGCAAAATCCCAGCGGACTCCCGCCCCCGCGCTGGACTGATTAATTCGCACGCCGTTTAGGCTTACCCGGGTAATCTGGGCCAATTGTGCCACCTGTTCCGCCAACGGGCTGGGCAGACCGGCCGGGGCGCTTACATGAATCAACTCACGGCGCGGTTTGGAGCGGCCAGTGAGCGCATAAACCGTAAACTGGTTCAGGCGGCGACCGAGGCTCAGGTAGGCGCGATCACTCTGGGGCACCACCCCCACCTGGCTTTGCAGACGGCTGAATTCGCCCTGCAACAACCAGTCATTGTTGTCGTAGTTCAGCCCCAGGGCGTGATAGCTAAAACGGCGTTCATAGGTAGCCGTCATGTCTGCCAGCCCGGTCGCTTGCGGCCAGTAGGGGCTGACACTATTGAGTGCATTTACCAGCGAGCGGGTGGCGTTGTTGTTGATTTTGATATCGGCGTAGGTATAACGCAGCTTCCAGTGAGCGCGCTCTGCAGCCAGGCTGAAGCCGCCCGCATCAAAATCCAAACGGCTGTGCCCCTCGGAGCGCAGGCCAACGGGAAACTTCTGGTCATGGTTGCCGTAAAAGGCTTTGAGGCGGAGGGTGTTGCCGTTGAATTCAAACTGCTTGGCAAGGTCGATACCGTCGAGGTGGAAAATCGATAGCAAGCCATAAAAGTCATGGGGCGGGCGGGCCCAGGGGTAGGCGTAACCCACCTGGCGATAATCGGACAGGGTAAAAATATCCGCACCCATGCGCCCAACGCGCAGATCGACGCCATCCACCGGGCGATAGCCGATAAAAGCCCACTCCACCGCCTCCTCCAGGCCACTGTTAAAACGCTCCTTGGCGACCAGCTGCACGGTTGCGTCTAGCTGATGACTCCAGCGCCCATGCCATTGGGCACCGATAAGGCTATCGGTTTGCCATTCCCATGCACCGTCGTAGGAACCATCATCCTGGGAGACATCGCGACGGAACACCAGTTGATCGTTGCTACTGGTAACGAGCCCCAAGGTGGCAAAGCCGGAAAAATGGTGCTCGTTAATCGCTTGTGACAGGGGGGATACCAGCAAAGTAGCGGTACAAAGCAGGGTTGACGCAACAACACGAGGAGAAACAACGAAGCAAAACATGAACAACAACCTGTTAAGCCATGCCTGGCGTGTGCACAAAAGAATGGTCTGAGTATAGTCACCCAGGCCGCATTTGCCGCAGACCGGGGTGATAATCAGGCTACATCTGGGCGATATATTTGGACAGGGTCTCAAATTTTTCCGCATCGTTATCGACAAAACGCACCACGATTTTCACCACATTGGTATCCGGCCGGCCTTCACCGGCCTGAATACTGTGGACATAACCGTTCACCCGCGCCAAGCTGTTGCCATCGCCGGTTTCTATGTCCACTACCGCCTGTTCAAACAGGCCGGGCAGGTCGTCGCTGCGCTGCATTAAACCACTCATGAGTTGCAGCGACATTTCACGGATCACGACGCCAAAGGTGCGATTATTGGCAAAGCGTAGCTGCGCCTTGCCTTTAACGGTTTTGGCCGGCGCCGCAACCGCCTGCACCGCCGGTTTGGCGCCCAGTGCGCCTGCACTGTTATTTGTAAAAGGGCTGGCGAAGGGGTTAACTACTGGCGCCGCGGGCTTGGGAGCGGGTTTGGCGCCACCGGTCAGCACATCCACCGAAGCAAAGGCTATGCCCTGAGTGGTGGCACTGCGCGCGCTGGCGACGGGCGTTTTACCCGCCAATTTGAGCTGTTTGAAGACTTTTTTCAGCAACTCATCGGCCGAAAAGGGTTTGGAGAGGTAATCGGAGACGCCCAATTCAATCGCTTTGACTATGTGATTGCGATCACCGCGACTGGAAATCATGATAAACGGCACTGTGCCGGCATTGGGCATAGCGCGCACCGCCGTAAGCAGTTCAGCGCCCGTCATATTGGGCATTTCCCAGTCCGAGAGAATCAAATCCACACTTTGATTTTTCACCTGCGCCAGGGCGCGATTGCCGTCGGGTGCATCCAACACTTCCACACCGGGAATCTTGTCCCGCAACTGTTTTTTGATCATGTCGCGGATGAAAGTGGCATCGTCCACCACCAGAATACGTATTGCCATTGCACGGCTCCCAGGCTGTATATCCCTAGAGCCTAGCCCAAGTTTGGCGCCTGTGCAGGCTTAATAACGCTTTGCCGGCAAGGAGTTAGGGTAGACCCGCGATCAGGCGCGAACGCGGCGCGGCAGCAGGGAAACTATGTTGCTATCTTCGTCAGCGGAGTAGGTGGCGATTGAAGCGTCAACGGCAATACGCACCCAATGGCGCAGTTCATTTGGCTCGTCGAGCAGGTGGTCGGGCAGGTGGTAAAAATCGGATTGCAGCGCTACACCACGCGGCTGCAAGGTCTGCATAGCCTGTTGCTGGTAGAGCGGGCGAGAGCAGTCATCGGCGCGGAAATAGAGGCGATCATTCACGATCAGCGCAAATTGAACCCCGTGGTGATAGATCGCCGCACCATTAAAAATACGGCGATAAGCCACCTCTGCCACGCGCGACAAGCGGGCAATAACATGGTCCAGATAGCGGTTGCTCAGACTCATGGGTGACTTCCTATCCTGTCGCGGCGGGCGCGCATTGGGTTATTGATTTGATGGTGCCAAGATCCAAGTTTTGGCATGGGCAGAGGATAGATCAATTTTTGACGTCAGAAAATGCCTCAACACAAAATCTTACAAATCGACCAGCGGCGGGCTTAAACCAGCTCGGCACGGGTAAACACCCATTCGGTGGGCGATGACATGGCCTTGTTGTAGCGGTATCCCGCGCTATCAAACCCCTTCAGCTGCTCGGCCGCCGTGAGCTGGTTTTGCACTATGTAGGCACTCATCATGCCGCGCGCTTTTTTGGCAAAGAAGCTGATGATTTTGTACTGGCCGTTTTTTTGATCCTTAAACACCGGGGTAATCACCTCGGCCTGCAACCTTTTAGGGTTCACCGCTCCCCAGTATTCGGTGGAGGCGAGGTTGACCAGCACCCGCTCACGCTGTTGCTCCAACTCGGCATTGAGCTGGTCGGTGATGATATCGCCCCAAAAGTGATAGAGATTTTTGCCGCGCGGGTTGGCAAAACCGGTGCCCATTTCCAGCCGGTAGGGCTGGATCAAATCCAGCGGGCGCAGCAAGCCGTAAAGGCCGCTGAGAATACGTAAATGTTGCTGGGCAAATTCGAAGTCGTTGGCGCCGTAATTTTCAGCCGCCATACCGGTGTAAACATCACCTTTGAACGCCAGCACCGCTTGTTTGGCATTGGCCGGGGTAAAGGGCGCCTGCCACTCCAAAAAGCGCTGGGCGTTGAGCTGCCCGAGTTTTTCGCTGATGGACATCAGCTTGGACACCTGCGCGGGCGGCAACTGACGCAGGTCGTTAATCAGCAGCTGCGAGTGCTCCAGAAATTGTGGTTGGCTATAAATAGCGGTGGGCGATGGGCTATCAAAATCCAGGGTTTTAGCGGGAGAAATTACATGCAACATAAATAGGGGACGTCACCACAAAAGGATTATTCGGGTTTAAGCAGATCCAGCCACCAATTGAGCGGTGTTTGGCCGTCGGTGGGGTCGTAGACATTGCCGTACATCCACGCGCTTTGGCCGTCGCGCCCCACAAATTCGTTAAGAATATTTTCAATGGCGCTAAAGCCGCAGCTCACGTGGATGGAATACACCAGCATACGCGGTGTTTCGCGATCCAGTTCACCGCCCAGTTTTTCCAACTCGGGGGTGAGCTGATCGGCGATGGATTGAATATCGCTGCGGCTAAATACACGAATACTCAGATTTCCACTGCGCTGTACCAGGTCAAATTCACGGGTGTCGCTGAGCATTTTGACTACATCACCACTGGCCAGGCCCTTGGCAAACGCGGGCGATTGCACCAACTGGAAATTGCCGTCCTCCAATTCACGCACATGCAGCTGCTCGACAATCGGTTTGCCGTCTGCACCCAGGCCGGCAAAAAGTTCTATCACTTGTAGGGATTTTTTCGACACGTATTCACCTTGTATTAAAATCTTGCCGTCAAACTAGTTGTGGCATTATACCCACCTCTGTCACAAGGAGTTCCACTATGAAACTGTTCTCGCAATTACTTGTACTCGCCAGCCTCAGCCTGCTGATGACTGGCTGTGTGGTTAATCCGGTTACTGGTAAAAGCCAGTTGTCGATCATGTCCCCCGAACAGGAAATCGCCACCGGCACCCAGAACTATGGGCCGGGCCAACAGGCGCAAGGCGGTCAATATGTGGTGGACCCGGGGCTGACGACCTATGTGCAACAGGTGGGCAAAAAATTGGCCGCGGTGAGCGACCGCCCCAACCTGCCCTATGAATTTGTGGTGCTCAATAACGATGTACCCAATGCCTGGGCGATGCCCGGTGGCAAATTGGCGATCAACCGCGGGTTGTTGGTTTATCTGGAAGATGAAGCCCAACTCGCCGCCGTACTGGGCCATGAAATTGTGCATGCCGCCGCCCGTCACAGCGCGCAACAGCAAACCCAAAATGTGTTGATGGGTGCAGGCGTGTTGATTGCCGGTGTTGCCATCGCCGAGAAAAAACCGGAATACGGTGTACTTGGCATGGGAGCGATGGCCGTAGGTGCCCAGGCATGGCAAGCAAAATACGGCCGCAGCCATGAGCTTGAGTCGGATGAAGTGGGCATGAAATATATGGCCAAAGCCGGTTATGACGCCCAAGCGGCAGTCGAGCTGCAAGAAATTTTTGTGAAACTGTCGGAAGGGCGCAATAGCGGTTTTATTGAGGGCTTGTTTGCCAGCCATCCTCCGTCACAATCGCGCGTGGACGCCAACCGTAAACACGCCGCGCAATACCCCGGCGGGGTGCGCAACAAGGCGCAATTCCAACGCGCCATGGCGCAGGTAAACAAAGACAAAAAAGCCTACGAAAATTATCAAAAAGCACAAAAACTCGCGGGCGAGAAAAAATACATCGATGCGCAAAACTACGTTGAACAAGCCATCGCCCAACAACCCAGAGAAAATTTATTTTGGGAGATGAAAGGCCAGCTGTTAATGCAGCAGAAAAAAGACAATGAAGCCGTAGTGGCTCTGGATCGCGCGATTCAAGCCAACCCGCAATATTTCAAACCCTATGTGTTCCGTGGCATCGCCTACAAACAATTGGGTAAAAACGATATGGCGGAAAAAGATTTGACCACCAGCCAGCGCTATTTGCCCACCCAAATTGCCACCTATTATTTAGGTGAAGTTGCACTCGCCAAAGGCAACCGCAGCCAAGCTGCCCAATATTTCCAACAAGCGGCGCAAGGCGGCGGGGAAATTGGCGAAGCAGCGAAGGGACAACTGGGCAAATTGCAGTAATGCAACCGGCAACAACCGCTAAAACATGGCCATAGCAGGGAGGCTAGGCCATAAAAAATGGCGGCGACTATAAGCGCAATGCGTATAATCGCCGCCACACAATTCTGATAACAAATTTCATCATGACCATCTCCTCTCCCGCACTGCCAACATCCCCCTGGTTTATCCGCCTGCTCGATTCCATCGCTGAATTTACCGGCACCACTACCGCATGGCTGACCGGCATTATGGTTATTGTCACCGCGATTGTAGTGGGCTTGCGCCACGGCTTTGATATTGGCTCCATCGGCCTGCAGGAGTCGGTGACTTATATGCACGCGGCGGTATTTATGCTGGGCGCGGCCTACACCTTAAAAAACGATGGCCATGTGCGCGTGGACATACTGCATAAAAAAATGTCGCCGCGCTCCCGCGCCTGGGTGGAAGTCTTAGGCAGTTTATTGTTCACCTTGCCGGTGATGATATTTATCGGCTGGGGCAGTTTGGAATTTGTGCAGGAAAGTTGGCGAATTAACGAAGGCTCCACCGACTCAGGCGGTATCGGCGGCGTGTATTTATTAAAAACCCTATTGCCAGTCATGGCAGTGAGTGTGGGCTTACAAGCCATCGCTGAATTGCTGCGCAGTTTGTTGGTTTTGATGAATATGGCTCCAACCAATGTGGACAAGATCGGGGAGCAACCAGCATGCTGATTGAATTAATTCCGCTGCTGATGTTTGCAGCTATTTGTGTGTTTTTAATGTTTGGCTACCCGGTTGCTTTTACCCTTGCCGGCGTTGCGCTGCTATTTGCCGGGCTGGGTATCGTGGGCGGCATATTTGATCCGAATTTATTAAAAAGTTTTCCCGCACGCCTCTACGGCATTATGAATAACTACACCTTGGTAGCCGTGCCGCTGTTTGTATTTATGGGCACGGTGTTGGAAAAATCCCGCCTCGCCGAAGACCTGCTGGAAAATATGGCCAAAGCCTGTGGCCGCTTGCCCGGTGGTTTGGGCATTTCAGTCGTTGTGGTGGGCGCCATGCTGGCCGCCAGCACCGGCATAGTCGGCGCGACGGTAGTAACTATGGGTTTGATGTCGCTGCCGCTCATGCTCAAACGCGGTTACGCACCCAGTTTTGCCTGCGGCACCATTTGCGCCACCGGCACCCTCGGGCAAATTATTCCGCCCTCCATCGCACTGGTATTACTCGGCGATGTGCTCTCCAGTGCCTATCAACAAGCGCAACTAAAACTGGGCGTGTTCAACCCCAAAACTATTTCGGTGGGCGATTTATTTGTCGCCGCCATAGTACCGGGCATCGCCCTGGTGGTGCTCTACATCCTTTACGTTTTTTTCACCGCCTGGCTGCGTCCCACGATTATTCCGCGCGTGGTCATTGATGCGCAGGAAGAGAAAGTTTCCCTGTTGCGGGTGTTACTGAGTTTGCTGCCGGTATTGTTATTAATCGGTTTGGTATTGGGTTCGATTTTAATCGGCGCCGCCACCCCCACTGAAGCGGCCGGTGTGGGCGCACTGGGTGCCTGTTTACTGGCACTGGCGAAAAAACAATTGAGCTTCCAGCGCCTGCGCGAGGTATCGCAATCCACCATCAAAATTAGCGCAATGATTTTTATGATTCTCATTGGCGCGTCATTATTTTCATTGGTGTTTCGCGGTTTTGGCGGCGAAGAATTAGTGCACGGCTTTTTCAGCCAATTGCCCGGTGGCGTTTTTACCGCCGTGCTGCTGGTAATGTTGGTGATGTTTGTTCTGGGTTTTATTCTCGACTTTATTGAAATTATTTTTGTAGTAGTGCCGATTGTGGCACCGGTACTGCTCGCTATGGGTGTCGATCCCATTTGGCTCGGCATTATGATTGCGGTGAATTTACAAACCTCTTTCCTCACCCCGCCCTTTGGTTTTGCGCTGTTTTATTTGCGTGGCGTTGCACCCGCCAACATTGCCACCAGTGCGATTTATCGCGGCGTTATTCCGTTTATTGCCCTGCAATTAGTGTTGCTCTGCGTCATGGCACTCTGGCCGGAGTTAGTGACCTGGTTACCGGCGCAGTTGTAACACATTTTTTAACAACTCCCACCCGCGCGCTGTGCGACCATTTGCCACTTTATTTTGCACTGGCATTCTTTCTGGTTTAGTCGCAAATGCGGCTAAACAAGGATTTTTTTCATTACAAGGAGAACTACCATGTTAACGCTCATGCGTTTTAGCGCAGCACTTGTTGCACTCAGTTTAGCCGCCTGCGGTGGCGGTGGCAGCGACGACAAACCCAATCGCAGTTCCAGCTCACTGAGCAGTACACCCGTGAGTTCGGTCGCTAATTCATCAACAACGTCTCTCGCTGTTTCATCCAGCAGTGCCGTATCCGTATCCAGTTCACTCTTGAGTTCAAGCTCAACCAGCTCCTCGTCTGCCATCGCCCTGAGCGTGAAAGTAAACGGGGCGATTAGCGGTTTTGACACCAATGGCAATAGCATTGAGTTGGATGCAGATCTGGTCAGCATTGAAATGCATTTATTGGATGCCGAAGACAATTCACTGACGCAGGCGACCCCCATCGCCAGCAGTTATAACTTGAGTGAACAATTGCGTTTTAATGCCGACCTTAGCGCAGCAGATGCCACCCGTTTAGCTGTCACTATTAATTATCCCGGTTACACCAGTTACGCGCGCCGGTTGGATGTAACTGAAGTCATTAACCTCGATGCCAAATTGCAAGCGGTGCCAGTGCAAACCATTGTGCCCGGCAATGCAACCACCGTTACCGGTATTGAACTGGCTGGTTTTAATGTACAAGTCAGCGGCGACGATGCGCAGCAGAGCAACAGTTTGCTGATTCATATTCCGCAGTCCTTATTGCCCGATGACACCAGCTCGCTGGAAGTTGCGGTGCGCACCTTTGACCCCAATGATCCGGACGATGCGGAATTTTTCCCCGGCGCCTACGCTGATTCTGATGGCAATGAATTGGCCTCTGTCGGTTTTAATTTTGCCGATATCAAAACCAACAGCAATGAAACGCTGGCGGTAGCAATGCACAAAGCCCGGCAACAAAAATTAGCCAAGTTGGGCGGTGCGCAAAAAACCTTGGCCCAAGAGCCGGTGATGATTGAATACCAAATTCCCGCACAGAGCTGCAAATTACTCGAAAGCCTGGGTGATGCCGACAGCGCACGCGATGGTTTTCAGGTGCCGCTTTATACATACAATTCCAGCTCGGGTTTGTGGGACTCCATCGGCCACGGCACGGTATTTACCAGCAGCGGCCAACAAGTTGCAGCAACACAAAGTGTGTTTGAATGCGATACCACAAGTTTTTATTTGATTGCCCTCGTTGATAATTCCATCTTCCAACGGGAGTGGTGGAACCTGGATTACCCTCTCGCCTTTAGCCAACCCATTGATTACTGCGCGCAGATCCAGATAAAAAATCCCGAAGGGCAATCACTCGCGGGCATTAACGGTTTGGTGATGGACAATGACAGCGACTTTAATTTCGCCTCGACATTCTTTACCACCGATAGCGATGGCAAAGCGCACGTGCGTATTTCGCAATCCAGTATCAACCCCGACCTGCAAGCTGAGGTGATTTTTTTCAATCAGGATGAATTCAGTTACGTCAGTAAAACCATTACCCTTTCCAGCAATTGCGATGACACCGCGGTGCAAATACTGGAATTGGTTCGCCCACAATTGTGTGAGGTGAGCGGCAGCGTGTTCTATGAAAACGGAGCACCGGTAACACGGAATCTGGTATACGGTTCTACGCCATCAGGGACACCCAATGAAGAAATTATTTGGGGTTTTGATTTTGCCTACAGCGACGCGCAAGGTGCCTATCGCCTGAATTTACCCTGCGGCGGCGAATTTGAAATATTTAATTTCGCCTCATTGCTGGCGCAATCCGGTGAACCGGATAACGGTATGCAACTCACGCGCATTGACGGCAACCTCGATGCCGACGAGCAGAGTGACAACGGCCAGCAAGTGGTGATGAAAACGCTGGAAGTGGAATTCCACCAACCAATCGTCACCGGCACTTATAACCCCGCCACCGATGAATTGGCACTCATGGCCTACGGCGGATTTGATGCATTCCCCATGACCGGACAAGTCAGCGTAAAAAGTATTGATGGCACCATCACCCATCAAACTTTTAACGGCACCTTCACTGCCGATAGCAGCAGTGACGATGAGGAAATGCAGTTCTTCTTTGTGGGCGAGTTGAACCGCACGCTGAGCTTGCCAGCCACCAGCGACAGCGGCTACTTGTTGGAACTCACCCTGACCGATGCCTTTGGCAACACCTGGACGGCAGTGCCCGGTGTTATCGCCATCACGCCGTAACACCAACCGGCTTTGGGTTCAACCTGCACGGCTCCGGCACACACCGGGGCCGTTTTTTATTCAACCGCTATACTCACCCAATCTGTTTATCAATATCCGAGGACACAGGATGCAGCCCGCCACCAACCCTACCGGCACACTCACCCTGCAAACCATCACCATGCCCGCCGATACCAACCCGTTTGGCGATATTTTTGGCGGCTGGGTGATGGCGCAGATGGATATCGCCGGCGCCATCCACGCCAATGAAATCTCCCATGGGCGGGTGGCCACAGTGGCAGTGGGCAGCATGGTATTTATGCGCCCGGTGCCAGTGGGCGCCATCATCAGCTGTTACACCAGCACCCTGCGCATAGGCAACACCTCCATCCGCGTCAAAGTGGAAGTCTGGATCAAGGATTTCCTCACCCACAACATACTGCAGGTCACCCAGGGCGAGTATGTTTATGTCGCCATTGACGAGCAGGGGCAAAAGCGACCAGTGCTCAAAAGCACGTAAAAATCCGATTGAATCCCCCGAAATTTGAATCATAAAGAACGAAAAAACTGATCAAATGATCTTTTACAGTCTTTGCACAATTGCCTGAATTTCCCCTAACACTTTGATATAAAAACACTTTTAAGTGTAAAGCGGGATTTACACAGCACCATTGCCATAGTGTCGCACTTCGGGGCTAGACTAGGTGCTGCTGTAATTCGCAAGGCTTGCTGTTATCTTGAATAAAAGCACACCCCAGAGGCACCTATGCTCAAGGATTCTTCCGCCGGATACGGCCTGATTTCAATTGTTATCCACTGGCTCAGCGCACTGCTGATTTTGTTTTTATTTGGCCTGGGTATCTACATGACCGGGCTGGGTTATTACGACGACTGGTACCACAAAGGCCCGGCACTGCACATCAGCCTCGGCTTGATTGTGCTGCTGCTCATGCTGGCGCGCGTCACCTGGCGCCTGCTCAATCCCACCCCCGTCGCATTGGGCGATAAACCGGTGCAACTCATGGCCGCCAAACTGGTCAAATGGGGCCTGTATCTGGCGATTTTTGTGGTGTTGATTAGCGGCTACCTCATCACCACCGCGGAAGGCAAACCCGCCAGTTTATTTGATTGGATTTACTTTCCTGCGCTTGCCGAACTCCGCGCCGACCAGGTCGACCTTGCAGGTGAACTGCATGAATACCTGGCCTGGGGAATAATTGCACTGGTGGTATTACACGTCGCCGGCGCGCTGGTACATCACTTTGTAGTACGCGACCGCACACTGGTGCGCATGCTCAAGCCGGTGAAAAAATAATTTTGCAACACTGTGTGACTAGATCATTAATTAACTATTGCTCGACAACCGTTTAACCCTAAAGGAGTTTTACTATGTTAAAAAAATCCCTGCTTGCCCTCGCCGTATCCAGCATTGGCGTTATGAGCCTGCCCGCTTTGGCAGACACCTATGAAATTGACGCCAAAGGCGCCCACGCCTCCATCAACTTTGCTGTTAAGCATTTAGGCTACAGCTGGTTGACTGGCCGCTTCGACACTTTCTCCGGCGAGTTCACCTACGACCCAGCCAAACCCGAAGCCAGCACTATCAATGTCACTATCGACACCACCAGTGTTAACTCCAACCACGCCGAGCGTGACAAACACCTGCGCAGCCCGGATTTCCTCAACGTGGAAAAATTCCCCAAAGCCACTTTTGTCAGCAAACAAATCAAAGTGGATGGCGATGACAAAGACGAATTCGACATCATCGGCGACCTGACCCTGAATGGTGTGACCAAAAGCATCACCATCGAAGTGGATAAAGTCGGCGAAGGTAAAGACCCATGGGGCGGCTACCGCGCCGGTTTTGAAGGCGAAACCGAAATCAACATGAAAGATTTCAATATCAAAATGGATTTAGGCCCAGCATCACAAACTGTGAAATTGGAATTGCATGTGGAAGGTATTAAAAAATAATTCAGCGCGAATTATTCTTCCTTGTGCGCTTAAATGCGCAATAAAAAAAGAGGCCACTGCGGCCTCTTTTTTTATGTGTCGATATTATCAGTTCGCAGCCAGCTCAACTAATCGCCCCACACTGCTTTGCCAGTCTTCAAAATCTTGTTAAGGTACAGCGCACCTAAGGAACAGGTGATGGCAACTCGTACAGTAGCAAGGATCAGGCATAATTGAGGAATCATTAGCCCTTGGGTAAATACCCCACCCACTGGCGAGCATCAATGGAGTTTGACCTTTGATATCTTCCAGCCCTGAATCGACCAATTTTGATTTTCTCCAAGAACATGACCCCGTTTTTGTACAGCTTGCGGCAGCGGCTGAGCGTTCTTTCATCAGTGATCCTAACACTACGTTGATTAAGTTGCGCCAACTGGGTGAAGCCATAGCTCAGGATTTGGCCGCGCGCTGCAATATTCGCTTCGATGAACGCACCACGCAGTTGGAGTTACTGCAGCAAATTCGCCATGAGATTCGCCTGGAGCCTAATGTGCTGGAGCTGTTCCACTTATTAAGAGTGGAAGGCAATAAAGCGACTCACCAATTTAAAACCCACCACAAAGAAGCTATTACCGGTATGCGTGCCGCGCGCGAGCTGGCTGTTTGGTACCAGCGTGCATTTGGTAAGCAAGGCGCTGCATTTAAGCCAGCGCCGTTTGCGGCTCCTAAAGATCCTTCAATCGAATTGCGTGAGCTGCAGATTCACATTGCGCAGTTAAAAAGCCAATTAACAGCAACGAATCAGCAGGCATCCGGCAACACTCAACTGCAAGAACTGTTGCAGCGCGAAAAAGAAGAATATGAAGTGCTGGCGCAGCAGATGGATGCTGAAGCTCGTCAATACAAACAGCTAGCTCAAGATACTGAAAAGAGGCTTATCGCCCAGCAGCAAGAATTTGAAGCGCGAATAAAGCAGCTGCAAGATGATCTTGCCCTTCAGTCAGCTGAGCATCAAAAAATCTTGCAGCAACAAGTGGTGCAAGTAAGCCAAAAAACGCAAAAAGCGAGTTCTATGCTTTCGTTGAATGAGGAATTAACCCGTGCTTTTATAGATAAGCAATTAATTGAGGCTGGTTGGGAGGCGGATACCCAAGAGCTGGATTACAAAAAGGGCGCGCGCCCGGAAAAAGGTAAGAACAAAGCGATTGCCGAATGGCCCACAACGGCAGGTCAGCGCGCAGACTATGTGTTGTTTGCCGGGCTAATTCCCATTGCCGTAGTAGAAGCAAAGCGCGAAAACGAAAACGTCGCCGGTAAAATTCCGCAGGCCGAACGTTATTCTCGCGGCTTTAAAATGGATGCAACGCTGATGCCTGCTTGGGCGGAGCAGGGTAGAACCATCGCCTGGCCTGATGCTGCCGAAGGCCATTTTCATATTCCGTTTGTTTATTCCTGCAATGGCCGTGCATTTGTCAAACAGTTAAAGGAACAATCGGGCACATGGTTTAGGGATGTGCGCGAGCCCTCCAATATTGCCGAGCCGCGGGAAAAATTTCATTCGCCGGCGGGCTTGTTGGATAAATTAAAACGCAGCCGTGAACTTGCCGAACAAAAATTAAAAGCCGAAGGTTTTACTTACCTCAAGCTGCGGGATTATCAAGAAAAAGCGATTGTTGCTGTTGAGTCTGCACTAGCCAACGACCAGCGTAATTGTCTGCTGGCGATGGCAACCGGTACCGGAAAGACCCGCACCATTATCGGTTTGATATATCGCTTCCTAAAAGCCGAGCGCTTCAAACGCATTTTGTTTTTGGTGGATCGCACAGCCTTGGGAAATCAAGCATTGGATTCCTTTAAAGAAGCCAAGCTTGAAGAAAACAAAACCCTCTCCTCGATTTACAACATCGCCGAATTGGGCGATATGGCCGCCGAAGCGGAAACGCGCGTGCAGGTGGCTACCGTGCAGGCGATGGTAAAGCGTTTGTTTGCCTCGGATAACCCACCCACAATTGATGCCTACGATTGCATCATCGTTGACGAAGCTCACCGTGGTTATACCCTTGACCAGGAAATGACGGAGGGCGAACTAGCCACGCGCGATGCTGCGCAATATCTTTCCAGTTATCGCCGCGTACTAGACTATTTTGATGCAGTTAAAATCGGATTAACCGCCACACCTGCAAAACACACCAGCGAGATTTTCGGTAAACCCGTTTATACCTATTCCTACCGTGAAGCCGTGGCCGACGACTGGTTGATCGACCATGAACCGCCGATTCGCTATGAAACCTTATTGAGTAAAAACGGCATTAAGCTCGATAAAGGTTCGGCGGTCAGTGCGATCAATACCTATACAGGCGAAATTGAATCCGCCTTGCTGGAAGATGAAATCAATTTTGATGTGGAAGCCTTTAACCGCAAGGTGATTACCGAAGGCTTTAACCAAGTCATTTGCGAACAGCTCGCCAAAGAGCTTGATCCCTTTGGCGATGAAAAAACCATGATCTTTTGTGCAACCGATTTACATGCCGATATGGTTAAACGCTTGTTAGATGAAGCCTTTAAAGAAATTCACAACGGCAGCTACAGCGAAGCCGCCGTGCGTAAAATTACTGGCAAAAGCGACAAGGTAGATCAGTTAATTCGCAACTATAAAAACGAACGTTACCCCAATATCGCCATTACCGTAGATTTGTTAACAACGGGTATAGATGTTCCAAAAATTTGTCATTTGGTTTTTCTGCGCCGTGTTAAATCACGTATTTTGTACGAGCAAATGATTGGCCGTGCCACACGCCGTGCCGATGACATTGGCAAAACTGTATTTAAAATTTACGACCCGGTGGATATATACGCTGCCTTGCAATCGGTCAGCACCATGAAGCCGCTGGTGCGCGACCCCAATATCACACTCGAACAGTTGGTTGATGAACTGACTAATCCCGATACGCTTGAGAAAGGTTTAAATGCACCCGGTGTGCAAGCCGATACCAGCCATGCGCAAGATGTATTGGCAGAGCTTGGCCAGAAAATTATGCGCGTCATGCGTAAAGCGCATAAAGCGGCAGAGTCCAAACCCGAGTTAAAACAAAAGTTGGATGAACTGGAAAACCTTTGGGGCGTTGCGCCGCAAAAACTGCATCAGCACTTGCATGAGTTAGGCCCACGCCAGGCGGCAGAATTTATGCGCCGCAACAACGGCTTTATCAAATCAGTCGATGAAGTGAAGTTTATTCTGGGCAGCGAACATAGGCCGATTATTTATGAAGGGCGCGATGAGTTTTTAACGCGCGAGCAAAACTTTGGCGTAAATGAAAAGCCTGCGGATTACCTGCTCAGCTTTAACGATTTTATTAAAAATAATATCAACCACTCGGCAGCACTGGCGGTGGTTGTTAATAAACCTAAAGACCTGACCCGCGACCAACTCAAAGAAATCAAAGTGCTGCTGGATAACAACGGCTACAGCGAGACCAAACTCAAAGCCGCATGGCGCAACAGCACCAATCAGGAAATTGCCGCCAGCATTATTGGCCACATCCGCCAAGCGGCTTTGGGTGAGCCATTAATTCCCTTTGATCAGCGTGTAAACAATGCTCTGCAAAAAATCCTCGCCTCACACTGTTGGTTGCCCCCGCAGCGCAAATGTCTTGAGCGCCTGGGTAAGCAGTTAGTGCATGAAGTTATTATCGATCAGGGCTTTGTTAACAGCGCCTTTGCTCAGGAAGGTGGTGCTAAGCGGGTAGATAAGTTGCTGGATAATCAGTTGAATCAGGTGTTGGGGCAGTTAGCAGCGGAGTTGTGGGGCTAACTTATCTATTTGTTAAGAAGTGCAAATATCATTGCTGTGCTGATACTGGAAGATGAAGCTTTGTCCTCTGTCCTAAAACAAAGGACAATAGATAGAGCAACAATCATGAAGAGTCAAGACATTCTACTTCTTTTAAAACTGGTGTCCTTATACAAGCTGGAGCAGCATGAGTTGCAGCTTGGCCTTGAGGGAGGGGCATTGTTAGCCACTGCACAAGAATACTGGTCCAGCGGTTCATGGCAGGGGTGGGAGCTAAGTGATGAAGTCCCCGATATAGCGCCAACTGTTCAAGCAAAGGATCGGTACAGCGTTAGAAATCTTGAGGCAATGACCGGCATTAGTAAAAGCGAAATCAGTGCATCGCTAAAACGCTCGTTTAATGCAGGTTTGGCATCATTAGACCGTAAGGTAAAATTCCCGAGAGCAAATAACCGTGCCCTTAAAGAGTTTATTGTGCATGGGCTAAAGTATGTGTTTCCTGCCGAACCAGGGAAAATCATGCGTGGTATACCTACATCGCTAGCGGCTCCGGTTATGGCCGGAAAGTTAATGTCTGCTGGTGATGTGATTAATGTATGGCCAGATCCAACTGGTAATCAAAAAGGCCAATCCATTCAACCGCTTTTTAAATCAGTCCCTAAAGCGGTTAAACAAGATCCTGAGCTTTACAAATTGCTAGCGCTGGCTGACGCAATTCGCCTGGGTAATGCTCGTGAAACCCAGTTAGCTGTTAAGTTATTAGATGATGAATTGCAATTATGAGCCGTTACAACGCCCACCGTTTTATGATTCAGCAGGTAGCCCAGCAGCTTGGTAGCGATTTATTAAGCCAAGTTGCGTTTGTGGGTGGCTGCACCACTGGCCTGCACATTACCGATGAGTTCACCAAAGAAAAAGTGCGCTACACCGAAGATGTAGATTTAATTATTCACGTATTGGGCTACACAGGTTGGCACAAATTCAGTGAGCAAGTGACTGCGCGTGGTTTCAAAATATCAATGGAAGATGAAGTCAATTGCCGGTTCCGCTTGGGCAGTTTGTGTGTGGACTTTATGCCCGATGATGAAAATGTATTAGGTTACTCAAATCAGTGGTATAGCGATGCACTGGCGACCGCGCAGCCCTACCCAATAGATAACGGAATCACTATCCGTTTAGTAACACCTGGCTATTTTCTCGCCACCAAATTCGAAGCGTTTAAAGGTCGCGGCAATGGCGATTTACTTGCCAGTCGCGATATGGAGGATATTTTAAATTTGGTCGATGGCCGCGAAGAATTACTAACCGAAGTGAGGCAACTAGCACCCGAGTTAAAAACCTATTTGGCCAACGCATTTACCCTGCTGCTTGAAATGCCTGAAATTAACTATTTGGTGCAATCTACTGCCGACAACGATTCAGGCAGAGAAGAGATTATTTTTGAGCGCTTAGAACTGCTAGCGAAACTGTAAACAAAACCCTAACCCTCCCCCTTCGCAGGAGAGGGAACTAAAACTCCTCCCCCCTGTTGAGGGGGGAGGCTGGGAGGGGGTTAAACAACTAACGAGATGACCATGACCAACAACGATATAGTCCAAAAACTCTGGAACCTGTGCGACGTACTGCGCGACGACGGCATTAACTACAGCGATTACGTCACTGAATTGGTCTTGCTGTTATTTATCAAAATGGAATTTGAAAATACCGAAGCGGGTTTGCTGAATAAACACAAATTGCCCGAGGGGTGTCGCTGGGGCGATTTGAATGCGAAGTCGGGTTTGAATTTATTAAACGACTACAAACGCATATTGCTTACGCTGTCTACCGGTAAAGATTTGGAAGGTAAACCGGTAGTTACTGATCCATTAATCCTTGCGATTTACAACGATGCCCAAACCCGCCTGCGCGAGCCGCGCCATTTGGAACAATTAATTAAAACGCTGGATGGTATCGATTGGTTTAGCGCGCAGAAAGATGGTTTGGGTGATTTGTATGAAGGCTTGTTAGAAAAAAACGCCAACGAAACCAAATCCGGCGCCGGGCAATACTTTACCCCGCGTGCATTAATCGACAGCATCGTGCGCTGTATCAAACCGCAAGCAGGTGAAACCATTCAAGACCCGGCAGCGGGCACGGCAGGGTTTTTAATTGCAGCGGATAAATATATTCGCGATGCAACTGACAACTTAATCGACCTCAAGCAAAAAGATCGCGACTTTCAAATTCACAACGCCTTTATCGGTGTGGAATTAGTTCCAAGCACCCGCCGCCTCGCATTAATGAATTGTTTATTGCACGGCATGGAAGGCGATGACGAAGGCGTAGTGCATTTGGGTAACGCACTCGGTGATACCGGTAAGAGTTTACATAAAGTGGATGTAGTGCTTGCCAATCCTCCATTTGGCACCGCCAAAGGTGGCGAAGCCAGTATTACGCGCGACGATCTCACCTACAAAACCAGCAACAAACAGCTCGCGTTTTTGCAGCATATTTACCGCACTTTAAAACCCGGTGGTCGCGCAGCCGTGGTATTGCCCGACAATGTGTTATTTGAAAATACTGATGCAGGTTTAAGTATTCGTCGCGACCTCATGGATAAATGCAACCTGCACACCATCTTGCGTTTACCCACCGGTATTTTTTACGCCGCCGGTGTAAAAACCAACGTGTTGTTTTTTACCAAAGGCACCGAGAAAAACCCCAAACAAGAAGAAGGCTGTACCAAAAATGTGTGGGTGTATGACTTGCGCACCAACATGAGCAACTTTGGTAAGCGTACCCCTTTTGGCGAGCAACATTTAAAACCCTTTGAAAAAGTCTTTGGCAAAAAAGCAGACGGTACAAGCAAGCGCACCGAAGGCGAATGGTCGTTTATGGATCAGGATGCGGATTTCAATTTGGAAAATTCCCGCTGGCGTTCATTCACCCGCGATTACATCCGCGATACCAAAGGCGACTCGCTGGATATTTCATGGCTAAAAGATAACGACTCAGTCGATGCGGCGAGTTTGCCCGAGCCAGATGTATTGGCAGCGGAGGCGATGAGTGAATTAACGGAGGCGTTGAGAGAGTTAGATGGATTGCTCGCGGCATTGGGGGCGGGGGATCAAGCGAAGGTGCAGAAAGATTTGTTGGCGGAAGTGTTGGGTTTGGGTGATGGGGTGAAGGTGTGATTGACTTTGACTTACCAAAAGGTTGGTTGCTAACTTCGCTTGGTGAAATTGCTGACTGGGGGGCTGGTGGCACGCCATCAAGAAAAACTGAAAGTTATTATGGCGGTAATATTCCTTGGGTAAAAACAGGAGACTTAGGTCCAAAAGTTTTAACCCAAGCAAGTGAATTTATTACAGAGCAAGCTGTTGCAAATTCGAGTGCAAAATTTTTCCCAAAAGGTTCAGTTGCTATCGCAATGTACGGTGCAACTATCGGCAAAACCTCGATATTGGGAATTGACACCACGACTAATCAGGCTTGTGGCGTGGGTAATCCAATAAAGGGAATTACTTTTACAGAGTTTTTGTATTACATGCTTTGCAATGAAAAAGATAATTTTATCGCAAAAGGCAAGGGAGGAGCGCAACCAAATATTTCACAGGCTTTAATTAAAGAGCATGAGATTGCTTTGCCTCCTCTCGCCGAACAACAACAAATCGCCCAAAAACTGGATGAACTTCTCGCGCAGGTAGACACACTAAAAACCCGCCTCGACGCCATCCCCAACATCCTAAAACGCTTCCGCCAGTCGGTGCTTGCGGCTGCGGTTAGTGGGAGGTTGACGGAGGAGTGGAGAGGGCAGAATGGCGCGCCTCTCTGGCGAAATTTAGCTCTTGGTGAAATTACAAGTTTCCAAAATGGCTTTGCATTTAAGAGTGAGTGGTTTTCTGGTGTTGGTGATTGCCAAGTATTGAAGCTAGGGAATATAAAAAATGGCGAGCTAAGATTGAATGCGTCACCAGCTTTTGTAGATGAAAATATTGCTGAGCTACATAAAAAATATATGCCAGACCCTGAGGATATTCTGATTACGATGACTGGCACTAAATATAAAAGAGATTATGGTTTTACATGTTTAGTGCCAAAAAATCTTAAAACTCTTATAAATCAGCGTGTGGGCAGAATAATTCCCGATAAGAGCGTAGTAATGCCTAGATATTTATTAATATTCTTACAATCAAAAATATTCTTAGATGAGTTTTTCAAGGGTGAGACTGGCGGTGTAAATCAGGGAAATGTTGGATCTGAACATATAAAGAGTTGCGTTGTTGCTCTTCCATTACTCGAAGAACAAACCGAAATCGTTCGCCGCGTAGAACAACTCTTCGCCTACGCCGACCAAATCGAACAGCGCGTAAAAGACGCGCAGGCGCGGGTGAATCATTTAACACAAAGTATTTTAGCCAAAGCCTTTCGGGGTGAACTCACCGCCGACTGGCGCGCGCAGAACCCGGAATTAATTTCGGGGGAAAATTCGGCAGCGGCGTTGTTGGAGAGGGTTAAGGCGGAGCGGGAAGCGGTGGTTAAGCCAAAGCGGAAATTAAAAACGTAAAGCTCATAATGTCAGTATTGAAGGAGTAAATGTCGTGGCTAACAGAATCGAAAGCTCATTAAGAGACTATCAAGAGCAAGCTATTGTTGCAGCGGAGTCGCATCTTCTAAGGAGTGACAGAGCTTCTATTGTGTTGGCTGCTGGTCTTGGTAAATTCAAAATTTTGATCGAGTTAGTAAAGCGTTTTTCACGAGATTCTCTCACGCTAGTAATTGTTGATAGAGCTTCCATAGCTGATCAGTTATTGCACATGTTTATGGAGGATATGGGGGATGGCTTTGCAGGGATTGTGAGTAGAAATGATGCTGGAAAAAGTTATGCACCCGTCAAAATTACTTTGATGCAAAATTTAGATGGAGCAATTAGGCAAACGCAAGATAGGCCTTATGGTTTAGTGGTCTCTTTTGATTTGGGGATGCCTGAAGCTCTACGTTCACAATTAGCTTTTGGATTTCTCTCAAAAAGTAAGCAATTGTTTCTCTCATCGTATCGCGATAGCCGAACTGAAAAGTTTAGTGGTGAGCCAGTTTTCGAATATTCCTTTATTGAGGCGTTGTCTCGAGGGTATTTGCGGCCAGTAGAGTACCGGGTATGCCCGCAGGTAGACACCAATAACCAAGAAAGTATTTCTCTAATTCCTAAGATTCTTCAGGAATTTATAGAAAAAGTAGCTTATACGACTAATTGTAAATCTTTTGTAATTTGTAACAGTATTGCCGAGGCTGAAAAAGTTTATGAGGTGTTTCAGCGTGTTTCTGGCTCAACACAGCCACTTTTAATACATTCAAAAATTCCTTCAGCCTCAGATTTGTTGCGCCGATTTAATGTGGAGAACCGTTATTCTGTTGCAATTATCGTGGACTTATACCTCGGTATTGATTTTCCTAAGCTTACTGATTTGGTTTTACTGCGAAAATTTCCTAGTGAGCTGGCGTTAACTCAGGCTATATCACGTGTTATGCGCGTGAGTGAAGACTCATATGTTGGATATGTGTGGGACTTGGCGGGGAATCAGAAACTCTTCAATCGTGAATTAGGGGGAATAGTTAATTATGATATTCAGACAGAAGAACCATTAATAGAAACTGAAGAGTCTTTGCTAGAGCGGGATAGGACTGCAGTTAAAAACGACATCCCTAAAAAAAGTGATTTGGTAACCCCATTAGAGGATAAACCAGCTAAAGTCGATTTGCTTGGCCGAAAAGGTTTGGTCGATATATTAAAAGGCTTGATCGAGCGAGATACAAAAGACCATCTTATTATTGCTCTATTTGGTCATTGGGGTAGCGGTAAGAGTTCAGTGATTCAAATGCTGCGAGACAAATACGAGAACACATCCAGTAGAAACTTTATAGAATTTAATGCGTGGCAGGCAGAACACAGCAATAGTATGTCCGCTTCAATAGCTCAGCAATTAGTGAATGATTTGTATGGTGCGCAGGGGTTTTTGGGTCAAGTTCTGCTCAGCTATAAAGCTCGAATATTGCAATCCAAGGCAGAGTTAATTAAAGAGTTTGTGTTTGTTGCGATAGTTACTGCTTTTTGTTTAGGTTTTGCGCTGCCCGGATTAGTTGAAGATTTTAAACTGAAGTACGGCGCTTTAGCGGCGCTATCTATCTCACTGCCTGCTTTACTCTCCATTGTAATTTCATACTTAAAGCATCCCTTTACAGGCCAGCTTAAAGAACTGGCTAAACGTCCTAATTTTAAAGAACATATAGGTTTGGGGCATGCTATTCGGGAACAAATTTTTTGTTTGTTGTCTGTATACCCTCTATCGTTTTGGCAAGTTGTAAAAAAGGCCTTCGGCAAAACAATCAATCATAAACATACATACATATTAGTGATTGATGATTTGGATCGTTGCTCGGATAAGAAAATTATTGAAACACTGGAGGCAATACAGCTCATTGTTGATCTTCCTTGCGTCAACATACTCCTTGCTGTCGCCCCAGATGTTTTGATAGAGGCAGTAGCTTCTCGCTATATGGCGCAGCGCAGCGGGTTGTCAGAGGAAGCTGGCAGGATGCTTGCTAGAGATTTTTTAGGGAAAGTCCTACAAATAACTATTACCTTAGATAATCCCTCTGCATTAAATAGAAACCAGTTTATTAATGCACGTTTATATGCTGCGGTGGAAAAGCATGAAAAGATTAATGAAGAGCCTGTGAAGAAAATTATTCTTGAAAGCCAGAAGCCCCAGGTGCCCGAAGAAATTCTTGATTTTACTGATTTTGTTGATGAGGCCGAAGAAGCTTATGACAGAACAGAGAGCTATTTACAAAGTAATAATGAAGAGTATGAGTTCTTTGTTAAGTGCTCTGAACATTTCGATATTCATAACCCACGAACACTTATTCGAATACATAATGCAGTTACCTTATTGAAAGGTGTATATCCTGCTATTTACCAAAGTGACGGAATGTTAAACCATTACATTTATTTAACATTCTGGCATGAGATCTACGCCACGGTAGATGCGACACAAAAGAAAGCAATGCTCAATATTATTCTTCCTGAAAGCGCTGAACCCGACGCAAGTAAGGCCGGTGTAAATGAACCGCTTATCAGTTTTGAAAATATGGAGCATAGTGAAATAAAAACGATGTTATTTCGCGTTAAGAATATGTCACTCCCTGCTATAGAGTTAGGCTAGTTTTGAATAATAGGAGCAAGTAATGGCAGTCTGGTTGGTCAGGGCCGGTTCTCACGGCGAATATGAACAAAAATTCCTGCAGGAAAATCGCATTTATTTAACTTGGGATTATTTAAATAGTCCGTTAGATAAATTACCTGCACGTGATGCCTTAATCAAAACGTTGAGCAGTTTGGATGCTGAAGCTAAGCCCAGAAAATTGGTGAATCACGCCAGTCAAATATGGCCGTTTGCGCATGATATGCAGGTAGGGGATCGCATCATATTACCCTCCAAGCTTCAGCCGGTAATTTATATCGGAAAAATCACCTCCGGCTATCATCACCAAGCGGATGCCGCTAATCCGTTCTATCACTGGCGCAGTGTGGAATGGTTGCCTGATGCTGTGCCGCGCTCCCATTTTTCGCAGGATTTACTTTATAGCTTCGGTGCATTTCTTACGGTGTGTCGCATTACTCGCAACAACGCTGAAATGCGTTTAGCACAAATGGAAACAAACGGGTGGAAAGCGGAATCGGTTAAGGATCTTATTGCCCATACCAACGAATCCAATGAGTTGGACGCGACTGACGAGCAGGTTGATACAGATTTGGAAGAGCTGGGGCGTTCGCAAATTGTAAAATTGATCGAGCGTAAATTTAAAGGGCATCAACTTACCCGACTAGTGACTGCGATATTGCAAGCTCAAGGTTACACCTGTTGGCAAAGCCCTGAAGGCGCCGATGGTGGGGTGGATATTCTTGCTGGCGATGGCCCAATGGGTTTTGGTAATCAACGTATTTGCGTTGAAGTGAAATCCGGTGATGGATTAGTAGATCGTCCAACTGTTGATAAGCTGATGGGCGCTATGACCAAGTTCAATGCAACTCAGGGCTTGTTTGTGGCCTGGGGCGGTTACAGATCCAATGTGCAAAAAGAATTAGCGTCCAGTTTTTTCCGCGTGCGCTTATGGAGTCAAAAGGAACTATTGGAGCAATTATTTTTGGTTTACGAAAAATTGGACGATGAAATTAAAGCCGACCTGCCGTTAATGCGGATCTGGACAGTAGCGCAATCCGAATAAAAATCTTTTTGCGTATCCCCTCCACTCGAGGGGATACGCATTAGAGCTTACTCCTCCACACACCCCTTCTCACCCTCGGGCAATTTTTCCAAACGGATATTGGTAATACTCACCGTGAATTTGCCGTCGGTGGCGATAGTGAACGGGCCATTGATTTTGCTTAAATCGAAGTTGTCGCTTTTGAAGCAATTGAGTGGTAGCGGCATGCTGAACCATTCACCTTTGGGCATGCTTTTAATGAGTTTGTTGATGGGTAAGTCGGCGCGGCAGGGGTAACCGCAGTCCAGGCCGATGTTGACGTTTTTATCGGGTTTTACGTCCACGCGCATATCGATGGTGAGTGATGCGCTGTCTTTGAATTTGGATAGATCAATCGGGTTGCCGTAGAGCGCAAAATTACCCTGCATTTTTTTGCGCGGCGACCAGGTGATTTGAATCGCATCACCTTCACCTTTAAAACTGGTGGGCGCTACCTCGACTTTGCCGCCGGCCGATTTGCCCTCCCGCCCTGTTATGCCGGTGCTCCAATTGGTGGGGTCGCCGAGTGAAATGCTACGGCTAATCAGCTCACCTTTGATCAGATAAAAATAATTGGGGTTCAGTTCTTGTGCCTGAGAAGCTAAAGGCAGCAGAACAATGCCGGACAACGCCAGCAAGGATTTCAGGATGGTGGGGTATTGCATGTTTGAGACCTCGTTAGAAATTATTATGTGGGCAAGCCGCTGTTAAAGGAGCTTTAACAGCTGTGCATAATATTTATCCAACCGGCAAATATGTCAATTGACTATAAGAAAACCCCTCACTTAAAAAGTCCCCCGCTGTACGAAAGGTACTTGCGCATAGAGTTTGCGTTCGCCGCTGCGCGGGTCGTTGACCAATTGCGAGGTTTCGTTAATCACCAAGGTTTCGCGCTTTTCCAAACTGTAGGGATTCCAACGCGGGATGCCTTTGTGGCTGGGGTTACCGGTGTTGGCGAAGGCAATCAGCGCCTCGCTCAGTTGATTGGCCACCTTTTGCGCCGCCGCCGAGTGACCGGTGCGCGCCTGTGGGTGATGGATGGTGTCGAACACCATGGCGATATCGATTGAGTGAAACGCACCCCATTTGCCGTCGTCGAGCGGAGAACCCCAATCGAATTGATACACATAGGCCGGTGCGCCCTGACGCGCGCGGGCTTCGGCTTCCTGTATCGCACCGGGCCAGGAGCGGCCGGCGGTAGTCGCGGCAAAAAATACCTGCGAGGGCGTGTAGTGAGGGTAAAGCTGGCGATAGGTGTCGATTACCACCAGCGGGTTAACATCGGAATACTGGCTGACTTCCAACCTTACGGGCAGTTCCTCCCAGGTCAGGTTGTGGTTTTTGGGATCGCCGCCGAGAAAGGCGCGGGTTTCATCTTTCGTATTGCCAATCACCATGGGGATATGGCGCGATTGCGCGGGCGCTTGCGGGTAAAAGGGGTGTTGGTGCAGCACATGGTTGTCTAGCACCGGGCCAAAGTAGAGGCGATTATTTTCAATGCGCGACGGGTCTTTGGTGTCGAGCGTCGCAGCGATAATGTCCTCCATCGGCAGGTTTTTTATGCGCGCCAGATGCTTGGGCGATAGCTTGAGCGTATCCAGAAACAGCTGCGCACGCTGGGTGGCAGCGCGCGGGCCAGCGGCCGTCACTTGCTGGCCACTCATGGTGAAGGCGCGGTGAAATAAACCCGCAGCGGCGGGAGTTGCCATCAAACTGGCGATTTTGGCGCCGCCGCCCGATTGGCCAAACAGGGTAATGTTTGCGGCATCGCCCCCGAACTCAGGTGCATGTTGTTTGACCCACTGCAGCGCCTGAATCAAATCCAGCTGGCCGACATTGCCCGAGGCGGCAAATTCACGGCTGCCCAGCCCGCGTTCCTCCAATTGCGCCAAATACCAATAGCCAAAGGCGTTGAGGCGATGGTTGACGGTGATTACCACCACGTCACCGCGCAGGCAGAGATTGGTGCCATCGTACAAACCACTGGCGCCGGAACCGGTGTCGTAACCGCCACCGTGAATGTAAAACAGGATTGGGCGCCGCTTGCCGTCGCGCAGGGCGGGGGTCCAGACATTCAGGAACAGGCAATCTTCCGACATCGCCTCCTCGTTGCCGCGCTGGGGAGCAGCGGCGCCGTAGTCCAGCGCGTCGCGCACTCCCTCCCAGGGCAACTCGGGTGACGCGGGGGCAAAGCGGGTTTTGGCAGTATCACCGCCGTAGGGAATACCGCGAAACACCTTGATGCCCTGCTGGCTGTTGCCGCGAATTTTGCCGCTGCGGGTAGTGGCGATGGGGTACTCATCGCTGGCGCCATAAACCCGGCTGGCGCTGCCCGCCAGTAGCAGCGAAGCTAAAGCCCCGGTTTGAAGCAGCTGGCGGCGATCCAGACTCAGGCTAGAGCCTTGAGTATTCTTGACGTGTATCGGCAGCGGGGTCTTGTTATTGTTCATCTGCATTTATCGCCTATAGCTTATTCGAATTAGCGCAAAAAACTAGCACAGGGTAGTTTTGAATACAAGTTGTACCTGAAATTCATATTTTGCTTGCAAATTCGAGTTAGCAAAGGCTAATTTAATAATAACTGAGGATTGGGAAACGCATGGCCAAGACAATCGAAGCAATCGCCGATGAGCTGGGGCTGTCCATTACGACGGTGCGTTTGGTGCTGCTCGGTAAGGCGCGCCAGTATCGCATCAGCGCCAAAACCGAGGCGCGGGTGCGTGAGTATACGGAGCTGCACGGTTATGAAATTAACCATGTAGCGCGCAGTTTGCGGTTGCAACGCAGCGATGCACTGGCATTGATTATTCCGCGTTTATCCAACCACTTTTTCGCCCAATTGGCGGAGTTGCTGGAAATTCGCTGCCGTAAAGCGGGTTTACAGCTATGGATTTCCTGCTGTTACGACAACCCGGACACCCAGCAGGAGCTGATCAAACAATTCCGCGAGCGCAATGTGGATGGCCTGTTCTTGGTACCCGCCAATGCAAATATGCCAGCGCTGGCAGCAGCGCAATTAAAACAGCGGCTGGTATTGCTGGACCGCGACTTTGGCGGCAACGATTACGCGGTGGTGGTGACGGACAACCGGCAGAGCGGCTACCAACTGGCGCAGCGCCTGCACGCTTTTTGTGTACAGCGCGGCGATTTGCAGCCGGACTTTTTATTGTTTGCGGGCAACAGCGGTATGCCCTCCATTAGCCAGCGCTTGGTCGGTTTGAATGCCGCGTTGGATGACTTGGGCCTGGGCGCCAGCCAGCGCCGCGAAGTGCATGTGGCGCACAATGATTTTCACGAGGGCGAGCAGGCCATGGCTGAGCTGATCGACACTGGCCAACCATTGCCCAAGGTGCTGGTTTGTTCATCCATCCCGCTATTTGAAGGCGCGATGCAAGCCCTGAAACAGCGCTTGGGCGGCGCACCGGAAACTATGGTGCTGGCGACCTTTGACGATCACAGCATGCTCGATTTTTTACGCAACCCAGTGTGCTCGGTGCGTCAGGACTATGAGTTTATGATCGAACAGGCGTTTAGCGAAATGGCGCAATTGATCAGTGGCGAGGGCAAACCGGCGCGCCATATCGCCAGCATGCGGCTGGTGCCGCGCAATATGGATTAACCATCCCGGTAACAGGCGGCGGGTGCAGCTCTTGAGTGCAAATTGGTGCAAATTGGTGCAAATAGTTTTCTCGGCAATCACATCAACCACAACAACAAAATGAATCAATAAAACCAAACGATTCAACAGAGGAAGAGACATGCAACCACTATCACTGCGCCAGCTACCACGGCTGCTGGCCTGGGGCGCACTTGCGCTGGCCGCCGCTGGCTGTACGCCGCCACAAACCAAACCCCAGGCGGACGCGAATACCGGGAGCGCCGACTGTGTCGACTACTTGGGCAACGGCTTTTTGCGCCACTGCCAAACCTGGGCAACCACCTACGAAGGCCAGCGCCAGGGCGATTTGGGTGATGGCACTTACCTCAACCCGATTGTCGCCGGTGACCGGCCCGACCCCAGTATTCTCAAAGATGGCGACGACTACTACATGGTGTTCTCCACCTTTGAAAGTTACCCCGCACTGACCATTTGGCACTCCCAGGATCTGGTCAACTGGCAGCCGATTGGCCCGGCACTGACCCACTATATCGGCAGTATTTGGGCGCCGGAGCTGACTAAACATAACGGCCGCTACTATGTGTACATCCCCGCCAAATTGCCCGGCCACAACTCCAACTATGTGGTCTGGGCGGATGATATTCGCGGCCCCTGGTCTGCGCCTATCGACCTGAATCCGCGCGACGCCAAGCAGCAGCGAAAATATGCCGACCGTATCGACCCTGGGCATTTGGTGGGTGAAGACGGCAAGCGCTATTTGTTTTTCTCTCACGGCGATTATGTGCAATTGGCCGATGATGGCCTGAGCCTGGTGGGAGAAATGAAACACACCTACGACGGCTGGAAATACCCGGAGGAGTGGGACGTGGAAAGCTACGCCCAGGAAGGGCCAAAAATGCTGAAACACGGTGACTACTTCTACATGGTCACCGCAGTGGGCGGCACCGCTGGCCCGCCAACCGGCCATATGGTGATTGCGGCGCGTGCCAAATCAGTACACGGCCCCTGGGAGAACTCGCCCTACAACCCCATTATTCGCACCGAATCCGCCGCGGAAAAATGGTGGTCGCGCGGCCACGCCACACTGGTGGAAGGCCCAACCCCCGGCGACTGGTACATGATGTACCACGGCTATGAAAATGGCTTCCATACCCTTGGCCGCCAAACCCTGCTCGAACCCATCGAATGGACAGATGACGGCTGGTTCCGCTCCAAAGGCTTTGATGTGGGCGAACCCATTCCCAAACCCAAAGGCGGCAAGGCGAGCAAACACGGCAGCCCGCTGTCGGACGATTTCAGCAGCAATAAATTTGGCCTGCAGTGGAGTTTTTATCGCGGCGACCAGAGCGAAAACCAACGCTTACACTATGGTCGCGATGCCCAGGGCCCCTATCTGGAACTCAGCCCCAAAGGCACTTCGCCCAGCAACTCATCGCCCATGACCTTTGTGCAGGGCAACCAGGCCTATCAGTTTGAGGTAGATCTGGAGTTGGAAGATGGTGCCGTCGCGGGTGCTATGGTGTTCTATAACGACAAACTCTACGCCGGTGTCGGCATTGCGCCCAAGGGTTTCTGGTTGCATCGCTACGGTATGGATCAGCGTTACAGCGCGCGCCCGGACGGCAATAAATTCCGCCTGCGCGTGACCAATAATCGCCACATACTGACCATTCACTACAGTACCGACCAAGGCAAAACCTGGCGCAAGTACGATACACAAATGGAGGTCTCCGGCTTTCACCACAACGTCGCTTACGGCTTTATGAGCCTGCGCCCGGCGCTTTACGCCGCGGGCACTGGCAAAGTGAAATTCCGCAATTTTGTTTATCGGGCCTTGCCCTAGGTCTACCGGACGTTGCCCTGGCAAGGGTTTACCCGCTGACAACGTCCAACTGGTAACCGACATCGCCTAAATGGCGCTGTTCGGTTTCCAGATCGGCCTGGGTCAGCGGGTGGTTTTGCAGCCACTGCTGCGGCAGTGATAATTTTATTTTTTTGCCTTCCGCTGTCAGTGCAATAACAGGTAAACCGTCTTTAATGCGGCCGCGGTGAAAAATTGCCGCCAGGCGCAACAAGATTGCCAGACGCACTAAATCGATATTATCGAGCGGGAAATTTTTGGCGGGAAAACGTTTGCGATGCGCCAGTACCAACGCGGAAAGCTGGGCTTGCTCTGCGCGCGAACAACCGGCGAGGTCGACGTGTTGCACAATATAGGCCGAGTGTTTGTGATAATCGTTGTGCGCAATATCCAAACCGACTTGATACAAACGCGCGGCCCAACCCAATAATTTGCTCGCATCATTCGCGGTTAATTGCCAGGTTTGCGCCACCTGCGCCAACAATTGCAGCGCGGTGCTTTCCACCGCCGTCGCTTTTTCCATATTCACGTGAAAACGCAGCGCCAGTGCATCCACACTGGCCTGACGAATATCGTGATTTTCCAAGCGACCTTTTTGATCAAACAGCAAACCTTCACGCAGCGCCCAATCGGCTGCGATCATGGTTTTTAATTGCAGCGCTTCAAACAGCGCGCGCAATACAATCGCACCGCCTAAAAAAACCGGTTTGCGATCATCGGATAAACCGGGCATATCAATATCCAGTTTGCCCTCATCCAAATAGCGCGCAATAATTTTATCAAGCGACACAGCGGTGATAGCACCATCGCTCCAGCCATTGGCTTCACAGACTTTCGCGACGGCTTTAATACTGCCCGAAGCGCCCAGCACCTGTTGCCAACCGCGTTCGATAAATTCATCTTTTACCGGCTGTAATTCTTGCAAGCAGGCGATCAGCGCTTTGGTGATGGATTTTTCACTCACCTTGCCATCGTGAAAAAATTGTTTGGTGATGGCAACACAGCCCATGCTCAAACTTTCTTTGAGCGAGGTAGTCATGCCCTCACCTAAAATAACTTCCGTACTGCCACCGCCTATATCCATCACAATACGATTGCCTTTATCCGGTGCAATACAATGCGCCACCCCCAAATAAATCAAGCGCGCTTCTTCATCGCCCGAAATAATTTCCACCGGATGCCCAAGCCGCGCTTCGGCGGCCGCCAGAAATTCACCGCCGTCATTAACACTGCGCAAGGTTTTAGTGCCCACAATACGCACACTGCGCGAAGGGTAAGCGCGCAGGCACTCGCCAAAACGTTCCAAACACGCCAGTGCACGCTCGCGCGCGTCTTTGCTCAAACTGCCATCGGCCTGCAAACCAAAACCCAAGCGCACCGGCTCGCGCAAACGGTCGAGCAGCGTGAGCTGGCCATTGTCCCAGCGCGCCACAATCATATGAAAACTGTTGGAGCCTAAATCCAGCGCGGCAATATGACTGGCAGCGGCCTCGGGGCGGGAAGATAAATTAAACATGGCGCATTTCCGTTTATCAGCAACTGGATTGAGTATGGGCTAGGCGGGAGACGATTGGCGGACAGATTACAATCATCTGACGCCGATGCACAGCCGCCGCGCGCGATTGCGCAACACACGGCAAATTATTCAGGCAATAAAAAAGGCAATCACCGCGGTGATTGCCTTTGTTGAAAACACACCAACAAATTAGTTCAGCGCTTCAGACGCTTCCGGTTTTGCTTGCTGTGCTTGTTGCTGCGCTGCCGTAATCGCTTGCACAAATACCGCATCAAAATTAATCGGTGGCAACATTAAGGGTGGGAAACTGCCGCGACCGAGAATGCCGTCTACCGCTTCACGCGCGTAGGGGAACAAAATTTGTGGGCAGGCGGTGTTAATTAATTGGGTTACCGCAGGGCCTTCAATACCGGAAATGGCAAACAAACCGGCTTGTTTGACTTCCACCAAAAACACGGCGCGATCTTCCAAGCGTGCAGTGATAGTGAGCAACAGCACTACTTCAAACAAACCCTCTTCAATCGGGTTGGCCTGGATATTTAAATCCTGTTGGATATTGGGTTTGTAGGCTTTGGTAAAAGCTTCCGGGCCCATCGGCGTTTCAAACGAAATATCTTTCAAATAAATACGTTGAATCGCGAATACCGGGCCTTTGGCGCCTTCTGCTGCTGCAGTTTGTTGATTATTTTCAGACATAATAAACTCGACTTGGTGGTATTAAAAAATCCTAATGATAAACAATGCAGCGCCGAATCAGCCTTGCGCCAACAATGCATCCAGTTTGCCCGCTTTATCCAGCGCCCACAGATCGGTAAAACCGCCGACATGATGTTCGCCAATCCAGATTTGCGGCACAGTGCGCTGACCGCTTTTATCCATCATTTCCTGGCGTAAATGCGGTTGGGTGTCCACGCGAATTTCCTCAACCGCTACACCTTTTTGCGCCAATAATTTTTTGGCATTAACGCAGTAAGGGCAGACAGCGGTGGTGTACATAGTCACGCGGGCCATAAAAACTCCAACTAATTTGGGGTGGGTCAAAACACTCTTGGGCAGGTTATTACTTGCCCTTTACCAGCGGTAAATTCTGCGCTTGCCACTCGGCAATACCGCCGCCTAAACGGCGCACATCAAACCCTTCTTTGCCGAGAAAGCGGCCGACGGCACCGGCGTGTTGGCCGAGTTTGTCGATCAGGATGATGGTTTTTTCTTTGTAGCTCGCCACTTCAGTCGATTCTTTGGTGAGCTTGGCGTAGGGCACGTTAATCGCCCCGACTATATGGCCCGCCTTGAATTCAGCACTGTCGCGCAGGTCTACCAATACGGCGTTGCCCTCATTGACCAAACGCGTCACTTCGTGGGGTGATACCGGGCGACCGCTTTTAATGCGATCGCGCCATACGTAGATGTAAATCAGCACAATCAGGGTGGTGACCAACAGCCATTCTTGGGTAACAAATACAATAAAGTCCACAGCACTTTGCCTTCTTTTGGTTGGTCTGTTCCGCTAAGTGGGGACACACCAAGGAGTTTTCAATACACCTTGCACACCGTTTTGGCGCGGGCGTCAACAAGGCGCGGAAGTATACACGATTGAACACCGCGATTAACCGGCGCGTGCGGGCTTCAACGCAAAGCGTTCTGCGCGCCATAGCGGGATTGTAAGCGGCAGATAGCGAGTTTTTACATAGAGTTAGCGCGCCCAACCCGCTAGAATACGAACCATTATCGCTGCAGCGAGTCGCTGGCCTGCGAACCCCATTCAACGATAGTGCACCTGAGGCGCTATCGATTTGTCCCGATTCATGTTCATCCGACCCTGGAACCGATTTATGAGCGCAAAAAAACCTATAGTGTTGTTGATTCTCGATGGTTATGGCTACTCCGAAAAAACCAAGTACAACGCCATCGCCGCGGCACACAAACCCGTGTTTGACAAACTCTGGGCCAATAACCCCAAAAGCCTGATTGAAACCTCAGGTATGGCCGTGGGCCTGCCGGAAGGGCAAATGGGCAATAGCGAAGTGGGCCACATGACCCTCGGCGCGGGCCGCGTGGTTTACCAAAACTTTACCCGCATCAATAAGGCCATCAGCGATGGCGACTTCTTCACTAATCCGGTCTATGTAACCGCCATCGATAGCGCCATCGCCGCCGGCAAAGCCGTGCACATCCTCGGCCTGCTCTCTGAGGGGGGTGTACACAGCCATGAAGACCACATCTACGCCATGATGAAAATGGCCGTCGGTCGCGGTGCAAAAGAAGTCTACCTGCACGCCTTTTTGGATGGTCGCGATACGGCCCCGCGCAGCGCCGAAAAATCCCTGCAGCGCGCGCAAGATTTGTTTAAGGAATTGGGCGCTGGACGTGTGGCGTCTATTGTCGGCCGTTATTTTGCGCTCGACCGAGACAACCGCTGGGATCGCGTTAAAGCCGCTTACGATGTCATGGTAACGGGCGATGCCGAATTTGATGCACTCACCGCCGTGGACGGCTTGAAAGCCGCTTACGAGCGCGGCGAAAACGACGAATTTGTAAAAGCCACGGTAATCTGCGGCGAGGACGAAGAAGTCGCCACTATTAACGATGGCGACTCAGTGATTTTTATGAACTTCCGCCCCGATCGCGCACGCGAAATCACCAACGCTCTGATCAGCGAAGACTTCACCGGTTTTGAACGCGAGCTGCACCCAAACATTGCGCACTTTGTACAAACCACGGAATACGCCTCCAGCATCAAAGCACCTATCGCCTTCCCGCCGGAAGACCTGACCAATTCATTTGGCGATTACATTGCACAGCTGGGCAAAACCCAATTGCGCATCGCCGAAACCGAAAAATACGCCCACGTAACTTTCTTCTTCAACAGCGGCAATGAAGTGGTCTACGAAGGTGAAGACCGTATTCTGGTGCCATCGCCCCAAGTGGCTACCTACGACTTGCAACCGGAAATGAACGCGCCAATTGTGACCGACAAATTGGTCGAAGCCATTGAGTCGGGCAAATACGACGCGATTATCTGCAACTACGCCAACTGCGATATGGTCGGTCACTCCGGCATTATGGAAGCGGCAACCAAAGCGGTAGAGGCGGTTGATATCTGCCTTGGCCGTGTATTGGAAGCGGTGGACAAGGTGGGCGGCGAGGCGTTAATCACCGCTGACCACGGCAATGTGGAAGAGATGTTCGACGAAGAAACCGGCCAACCGCACACCCAACACTCTACCTTGCCCGTGCCCTTTATTTTCCACAGCCACCGCAAAGGCACCATCGCCCCCGGCGGTTCGCTGGCGGATGTAGCACCCACCATGCTGCACTTGATGGGCCTGCCGCAACCGAAAGAAATGACCGGACGCAACCTGATTACCCTAGCGTAACCAGCAAGTACAAAGCGGCTGGTGTACTGCACCAGCCGCTTTATTTTTCACCCCTATTGATATGACTACCATGAGTCGATTTTTTGTATTCGCCAAAACTCTCGCACTCAACAGCCTGTGGTGCGCTGTGCTGGTGTTGTCCGCCAGCAGTTATGCCGATGAAAAAGCCGAAATGGCCAAGCTGCAGAAAGAGATAGAAGCACTGCAAAAAGAGCTGCAACAGGTGCAGGGGACACGCTCCAGCTTGCAAAAAGATCTGCAAAAATCGGAACAGGAAATTAACAAACTCCAGCAAAAAGCCAATGAGATCAACAAAGAACTCAAACAGCAAAACAACGAATTGAATCAGCTCAAAAATGAGCGCAGCCAGCTGGAGCAGGCCAAAAAAAAGCAGCAGGGTGAAATTGCAGAGCAAATGCGCGCCGCGCATAAACTAGGCGAACAGAGTGAGGTGAAAGTACTGCTCAATCAGGAATCGCCCGATCAGCTGTCGCGCATCATGAAATACCACAGTTATTTTATGGAGGCGCATACCCAGAAAATGCAGGGTTTTATGGAAACTATCGCCCGCATCGATGCACTAACACCGGAGATAGAAAAAAAAACCCTTGAACTGGGCGCGATGCAAGCACAGTTGGATGAACAGCGCCAACAGCTGAAAAGCCATCAGAGTGAACGCCAAAAAGCGCTGGCGAAAGTTAACCATCAATTCAAAGACAAAAACCAACAGCTCAAACAGCTAAGTGAGGATCGCCGCCGTCTGCAGGCTTTGTTGGAGCGAGTGAGCGAGCGTGTTGCCAGCAGTGGTGCCATCAATTCACCAGCCTATGTACCGTTGCCTGCGGGTGGTGAAAAGTTTTCCCTGCGCAAAGGCCGCTTGCCCTGGCCAACCCAGGGCAGGTTGATCCATCGCTTTGGCAGCGCGCGCATTGCCGGGCAAATTAACTGGAGCGGATCTTATATTGCCGCGCCTATGGGCAATCAGGTAATTGCAGTCCATCATGGGCGCGTGGTTTTTGCCGATTATTTTGGCGGGCACGGGCTGCTGGTGATTGTGGATCACGGCGAAGGCTACCTGAGCCTTTATGCCCACAATCAAAGCCTGCTCAAAAAGGCGGGGGAACCGGTGCGCGCCGGTGAAGCTATTGCCAGTGTTGGCAACTCGGGTGGCCAAGCCAGCACCGGTTTGTATTTTGAAATTCGCCACCAGGGGCGCCCCATAGACCCGGGCGGCTGGCTCGCACGCGGCTAGCAGCACTTTATATTCAGTGCAGCGACTTATTTGTGTACAGCGGTTATTTTTTTGCGGGTGGCTGTCATTCCAAGCCGATTTGGCTTAGTGTGCGCCCCCGATTCAGGATAGATTTTGGCTTATCCAGCCATCGGAGACCTCATGTTTTGCGCGGCTTTTTCCCAGTTCCACGGTAACCTCCGCTCGACCCTTATCAGCCTGCTGGCATTGTTACCGGCACTGGCGCTGGCGGATGAAAAATCCACCGCTAATACAACCACCGGGCTGTTGCCGCTGGAAGAGCTGCGCACTTTCACCCGTGTCTATGACCATGTCCGCAGTGGTTATGTTGATGACATCAGCGATGCACAGCTGCTGGAATACGCCATCAAAGGCATGATTGCCGAGTTAGACCCGCATTCCGCTTATCTGGATAAAGAGGCCTTTGCCGATCTGCAAGCCAACACCTCTGGCGAGTTCGGCGGTGTCGGTCTGGAAGTGAGCCTGGATGATGGCTATGTCAAAGTAGTTACCCCCATCGACGATAGCCCCTCCGCCAAAGCCGGTATTTTGGCGGGTGACATAGTGGTGCGTATCGACGATAAACCCGTCAAGGGCATGGATTTAAACAAAGCGGTCAACCTGATGCGCGGCCCTAAAAACAGCCCGATTAAAATCACCGTGATGCGCGATGGTGTCGATCAACCTATCGATTTCGATTTGCTGCGCGACATTATCAAAGTGCAAAGCGTGCGCACCCGCTTGTTGGAGCAGGATTACTTCTACATTCGCATCGCTCAATTCCAGCTGGATACCGGCAAAGAAATGGGCAAAAAAATTCAGGATCAGCTGAAGAAAAATCAGGACACCAAGGGAATTATCCTCGATTTACGCAACAACCCCGGTGGGGTATTGCAGGCTTCAGTCGAAGTGGTGGATGCATTCCTTGATGGCGGCCAGGTGGTTTACACCCAGGGTCGGCTCGATAACAGCAATATCAGCTATAACGCCGAAGCCGGTGATATTACCGGCGGCCTACCCTTGGTAGTGCTAATCAATGACGGCTCCGCCTCCGCCTCGGAAATCGTCGCCGGCGCCCTGCAGGATCACAAACGCGCCATCATTATGGGCACCCGCAGCTTTGGCAAAGGCTCGGTGCAATCGGTCATCCCCATCAGCAATGACCGCGCCGTAAAACTCACAACCGCACTCTATTACACCCCCAATGGCCGCTCGATTCAGGCGCAAGGCATTGAACCGGATGTAGAAGTAGAACGCGTACAAGTTGCCGCAATCGCCCAGAACAGCGGTGTGACCGAAGCGGATTTGGCGCGCCATTTGGGCAACGGCAAAGGCGGCAAAGAGAGTACCAGTAAAGAGCGAGCCAACCGCCGCATCACCAGTGCCGAGCTGCTACAGGAAGACAACCAGCTGCATGAGGCGTTGAATCTGCTCAAAGGCTTGAATATTTTTCTGCAAAGTTCGCCCTTGGCCAAGAGCACGGAAACCCAACCGGAAATTGCACCGGACATAGTGCTGCAACCCAGTCTCGACGAACCCGTTCAAGACCAATAACCCTCATGTGCACGCCGAAGGCAAGATTCCACTGCCGCTGGCTATTTATCCTCTTGAGTTGCCTGGCGTCGATTGACAGCGCCAGCAGCGCCCCCGCTGCCAATCAACACGCCCAACTGGCAATCATTATCGATGACCTGGGTTACAACCTGCGCCTCGGTCAGCGCACCTTGAACCTGCCCGGCGCTATCACCGTTGCGGTTTTACCCTTTACCCCCCACGGACGCGAGCTGGCCCACTATGCCCATCAACAGGGTAAAGAAGTCATGCTGCACGCGCCCATGAGCAATCATCATGATTATCCTCTAGGGCGCGGGGGCTTGCGCCGCGGCATGGCAAAAACCGAATTCATCGCCGTATTGCGCCAGAATCTCGCCAATGTACCCCATGTCAAAGGCGTGAATAACCATATGGGCAGCCAACTCACAGAAGAGGCCGAACCTATGGGCTGGTTGATGGCGGAGTTAAAACAACAACGGCTCTATTTTGTCGATAGTCGCACCAGCGCCCAGACCCAGGCGCTGATTCAGGCACAGGAAATCGGTTTGCCAAGCCGTCGGCGCGACGTATTTTTGGATGATAAAAAAGACCAGCAGGTCATTTACCAACAGTTGTTGTTAGCACTGGAAAAAGCACAGCAACAAGGCTCAGCCATCGCGATCGGCCACCCTTATCCAGAGACACTGCGCGTATTGGAACAACTACCGGAACTATTGGCGCGCTATCAAGTCCACTTGGTTAAGGCATCGCAATTAATGGCCGATACCATCCCGGGTGGATTAAAGGGAGGCGCGGGCAATTATTGTCTCGCACCGCCCATGAGCCTCTGGCCGGAAACCTGGATGCCCATCAACCCTTTTGACTACACACCGCCAGTGTGGGAAAATTGATGAATTAAACGCCAAGCTGGTTAAATCCAGAATGATCTAAAAATAGCATTGTGGCAGACCAACTAAATCTAGCGATCTGCTTTCGTTGCTGTCTATAATCATGCTGGGCGATTAATGATCAGTCCGCAACAGGGAATATTCAGAGTGGCAGCGCAGCGAGGAATCAATATGGCTACAGCAAATAGAGCAGGCGAACAGGGCAGCGTCCCTTCCCGTCACGGCAGATACATACAGAAAGATGGCTACTGGTACTACACCACCCGCGAAGGCGTGGATATAGGCCCGTTTGATAGCCACGCTGATGCCGAAGTAGGTGTTGGAGAGTTTATTGAATTTATTCAGGCATCCGAACCAAAGGTATCCGATGTACTAAAGCAGTACCGCGCGGCCTAGATCCTTTCTAGGCCGCTGACAAAAACGGGCGCCATTGGGCGCCCGTTTTTGCATGTCTCGTTTCATTTTCAACCAAAAGCTTTTACAGACGCACCTCTATACCCCGCTCACGCATATACTCTTTCGCTTGCTGCAAGGTGTATTCGCGGAAATGAAAAATGCTCGCCGCCAGCACCGCATCGGCACGGCCCTGAGTCACACCATCCACCAAATGCTGCAAATTGCCCACGCCGCCCGAAGCGATCACCGGCACCGGCACAGCATCGCTAATCGCACGCGTCACACCAAGGTCATAACCCTTTTTGGTGCCATCGCCATCCATGCTGGTAAGCAAAATCTCGCCCGCACCATAGGCGGCCATTTTGGCTGCCCACTCCACTGCGTCGATGCCCGTAGGTTTACGGCCACCATGGGTAAAAATCTCCCAGCGCGGTGTCTCGCCGTCAGCGCTGACTTTTTTGGCATCAATCGCCACTACAATGCACTGGGCACCAAAACGGTCAGAGGCCGCTTTTACAAAGTCGGGGTTAAACACTGCTGCTGAGTTGATACTCACTTTATCTGCACCCGCATTAAGCATGATGCGGATATCCTCCACCGTGCGAATACCACCGCCCACCGTGAGCGGGATAAACACCTCGCTGGCGATCTTTTCTACCGTATGTACGGTGGTCGCGCGGCCTTCATGGGTGGCGGTGATATCAAGAAAGGTAATCTCATCCGCACCTTCCTGGTTGTAGCGCTTGGCAATTTCCACCGGATCACCCGCATCGCGGATATCCAGAAATTGCACACCTTTCACCACGCGACCATTGTCGACATCAAGGCAGGGAATTATGCGTTTTGCGAGTGCCATAAACAGTTCCGGAATTAATTAGCGTCGCAGTAGGCCTGCGCTTCCGCCATAGTCAATGTGCCTTCGTAAATCGCACGGCCGGTGATGGCGCCGCAGATGCCCTTATGGGACTCGGCTTTAAGCGCGATGATATCGTCCATATTGGTGACGCCACCGGAGGCGATAATCGGGATGCTGGAAGCCTGCGCCATAGCGACAGTCGCCTGCACATTTACGCCTTGCATCATGCCGTCGCGGGCAATGTCGGTGTAAACAATGCTGCTCACCCCATCCTGCTCAAAACGCTTGGCCAGTTCTGACGCCTGAATATTGGAGACTTCCGCCCAGCCGTCGGTAGCAACCCAACCGTCTTTGGCGTCCAGGCCGACGATGATGTGACCGGGAAATTGTTTGCACATGTCGGTCACAAACTGCGGTTCTTTTACCGCTTTGGTGCCGATAATCACGTATTGAACACCTGCATTCAGGTAATACTCAATCGTTTCCGCGCTGCGAATACCGCCGCCGATCTGGATCGGTAGGTTCGGGTAGGCTTTGGCGATAGCGGTGACCACTCCGCCATTGACGGGCTTGCCTTCAAAGGCGCCGTTCAGGTCGACCAAGTGCAAGCGGCGACAGCCTTGTTGCACCCATTGTGCCGCCATCGCGACGGGATCGTCAGAGAACACGGTGGAATCATCCATCAAGCCCTGGCGCAAACGCACACATTGGCCGTCTTTTAAATCAATTGCGGGGATAATTAACATTAAACAATCTCTATAGATAAATGGATTCGTAGGTTGGCGGTGAGGAACGAACCCCAACATGACCATCTTTCAGCCCATGACCAGCGTTGGGGTTCGCAAGCTCACCACCAACCTACGGCCATGTGGGATCAGGATTTACCATCCCACTGTAAAAAATTCTTCAGTAACTGCAATCCCGCCGTATGGCTTTTCTCTGGGTGGAATTGCACCGCAAACAAATTGCCCTGTGCCAACGCCGCGTGGAAGGGCAGGCCATAAGCGCAAGTTGCAGCGACTTGGCGGGTATCGTCGGCCAAAATATAGAAACTGTGTACAAAGTAGAAACGGCTATCCTGTTCGATGCCGGCCCAGAGCGGGTGGTCATTGTGCTGCACCTGATTCCAACCCATATGCGGCACTTTTAAATGGGCACCGGTGCTATCTGTATGGTTTTCGCCGAAAAAGCGCACTTTTCCGCGCAAGATACCGATGCAATCGACACCGCCGTTTTCTTCGCTGTGATCCATCAACGCCTGCATGCCGACACAAATCCCCAACACCGGTTTACCGGTGGCGATTTGCTCGCGCAGCAGTTTGTCGAAACCGAGGCGTTTAATTTCCGCCATGCAGTCGCGAATAGCGCCAACCCCGGGGAAGACCACCCGGTCAGCAGCAGCTACGACGGCCGGATCGGAAGTCACTACTACCTGTTGTTCGGGCGCAACGTGGCTCAGGGCACTGGCCACTGAGTGGAGGTTGCCCATGCCGTAATCGATAACGGCGACAGTCTGCTTTTCTTTGTTCACTGCCTGGGTCATAAATCAGAGACTACCTTTGGTGGACGGCATAATGCCTTCCATACGCGGATCAAACTCAAGCGCCATACGCAGGGCGCGACCGAAGGCTTTGAACACGGTTTCGATCTGGTGGTGAGCATTGTGGCCGCGCAGGTTGTCCACATGCAGGGTGACGCCGGCGTGGTTGACAAAGCCCTGGAAAAACTCCCAGAACAGCTCTACATCAAACTGGCCGATACGCTTTTGGGTAAAAGGGATGTGCATCACCAGACCGGGGCGACCGGAGAAATCGATCACTACGCGCGACAAAGCCTCATCCAGCGGCACGTAGGCGTGGCCGTAGCGGCGGATGCCTTTTTTATCGCCCACGGCTTTGGCAACGGCCTGACCAATGGTGATGCCAATGTCTTCCACTGAGTGGTGATCGTCGATATGGGTGTCGCCGTCGCAGGTGACGTCCAGGTCGATCATGCCATGGCGGGCGATCTGATCCATCATATGTTCAAGAAAGGGCACGCCGGTGTTAAACACGCCTTTACCGGCGCCATCGAGGTTGAGGCTGACGTTGATTTTGGTTTCCAGGGTATTGCGCGCCACACTGGCAACCCGTTGGTTGGGTGCAGTAGGGTCAGTGCAAGGGGTTAAATCGGTCATAAATACACTCGGCAGGGAGCAGGCTGAAAAGATGCGCGAATTATATAGACTCGGGCCGCTAAATTCACGGAAAGCTGCGCTATAAGCGCGATTGTTAAGTGGGCATACAGTTTCCAGCACCCAAAATTCTTATCAAGTCCCCAGCGGACAAGTGCTGGTTTTACGGCTACCCTGTTTTTCTCACCCTAAATCGCTTCACCCTGAATGGATTATCACTATGAAACCTTACCTGATGAACTCATCACGCATAAAAAACCTGCTGAGCCGCAACACTCTCGTAACCCTGGCCCTGTTGGGCGCCAGTTGTACCGCGCTTGCGGCACCCAATAGCACCCCCAATAATCCGGCTAACGCCAGCTACACCGGCTGGAGCTGGTCGGGGCATGTTGATCATGTCAGGTTTGACGAAGAAGCCGCTGCATCGCAGGGCATTGAAGACACCGCCACAGCGGTAGGTGGCGCAGCGGAATATTATTCCAGCAACAGCGAAAATACCCTGTCGCTGGGCATTAACGTCCTTTTCTACCGCGATAACGCAGCCTTTGGCCAGTATGTAGAGGACTATTGGGGCGACGATGTAGATTACGAAGAGTCAGACGCCAACGCGTTTATGCTATTTGCCGAATACGGCCCCAAATACCGTTTTGGACAGGACAATATGACCTTTGTGACCGTCCGCGGTGGCATCAGCGGTATCCTGGCCTCGGAGCGCAGCATCAGTAATTGCAGCGATTGTTACTCCGAGGATATCGAAATAGACGGCGGGCTCTACGGGGTAATAGGTATAGGTCAAACCCTTGGCCGCCTGGATTTGAGCCTGCAATTCCAACAATATTTTAGTGGCGACATCGACAATAGCCTGCGCCTGAAACTCTCGGGTGCATTTTAATTTCTATATAAAACAAGCACTAACCTGAATACCCCAAGGGTATTCAGGTGAATTTACGCAGTTCTGCCAATTCTTATAAAAAGACGTTATTAAGACTCACTTGCGTTTGTACTGCCATGGTTTACTTTTAAATCGCCACTCGTTGAAGTAGGCGCCGCGAAGGACAATAAATGTGATTACCTATAACCAGTACACGGGCACCATGAATGACCCCTTGAATCCCATTCGCCAGCTGATTCGCCAAGCGCAGGAGCAGGATTCCGCGTCAGGCAAATTGCTCGAATTTGTGGAGTGCCGCAAAGGGCACCTGCATAACGCCATTAAATTACCGGCCGATAAGGCCACCAAAAAGCTCGCCGATTTTGTGGTGCGCTACATCAAACACGTGCCCGATTTTATCGATGCAATCCGCACCATGGCGCAGGAAGCGGGCATCTACGAGGATGTTAAGCCACTGCTGAAAATCGCCAGTGATTACTTTTTATCGCCACCGTCAATTGTGGACCCGCATAGCCAACTGCAGGCGCTGCTTGACGAAGCTTACCTTGCGCATCGTTTGCTGGAGGAAGTGAATGATCGCTTTATGGCAAAAAGTGGCATTCCGCTAGCGCCGATGGATATGACTCTCGCCAATGTGATTGCCCATGAATTAATTGGCGAGCCCTTTGCCAATGAATTGGATCAGGCGGTGCTCTTTTCAGCCGAATTGCTTCTGGATGAACAGGGGTTTACGGGCGAGCACATCGAAGACTATGTGCTTACTCACAAAGTGAAGGGCTGGCAACAGGAACTGGAGCGCTGGCCTTGTCTGGTGGAGGATCTTTCCATCAGCGTGGAGTTTGATCTGGATGACGACGAAACCGCCACCCGCCACTAGACAGGGTCGGTTTCGGCGTTAAGGGTCATATCGTTAAAGCGTGTCTCGTCAAGCATGCCTTCACTTTTGGCGACAATTACTGAAACAACCGCATCGCCGGTAATATTCACGGCGGTGCGCACCATATCCAAAAAGCGATCCACGCCGATAATCAACGCAATGCCTTCCACCGGCAACCCCACCGATTGCAATACCATCGCCAGAGTCACCAGACCAACGCCGGGCACACCGGCGGTGCCGACCGAGGCGAGGGTGGCAGTGAGTATCACCATTAGATAACCCATCAGACCAATATCGATGTTGTAGGCCTGGGCGATAAACACCGTGGCCACACCCTGCATGATGGCGGTTCCATCCATGTTAATAGTGGCGCCCAGAGGTACCGAAAAGCTGGCCACTTTGTTGTCCACCCCCAAATCGTGCTCCACCGTGCGCATGGTCACCGGGAGGGTGGCATTACTGGAGGCAGTACTGAAACCAAATACCATCACCTTCCACATTTTGCGCAGGAAAATCAGCGGGCCTAAGCCGCTCAGGGTTTTCAGCAGCAGGCCGTAGACGCCCAAACCGTGCAGCAGCAATACAAATAACACCGTAAAAAAATACTTGGCGAGATCAAGAATGGCACCAAAACCCAGCGAGGCAAACAGTTTGACCAACAGGCAAAACACGCCATAGGGTGCCAACTGCATCAACAACATCACCATCTTTAACACCACCTCATTGAGGTTCTCAAAGAAGGTGCTCATGTTGCTGCCAATAGTCCCGCCGGTGCGCGCTATGGCCACACCAAACAGAATCGAAAACACAATGACTTGCAGCATATTGCCTTCAGCCATGGCTTGAATCGGGTTGCTGGGGAAAATACTGACAAAGGTCTCTTTAATCGAGGGGGCTGCAGGTGCCGCGTAGTTGCTGGCCAAAGCCATATCCACATCACCACCGGGCTGGACTATTACCGCCACGCCCATCGCCAGTGCAATCGCGAGCGCAGTAGTCAACAAATAGAGCGCCATGGTTTTGGTCGCCAGTGCACCCATACGGCTGTGCCCGCCCAGCGAAGCCGCACCGCAGACCAGCGAGACAAATACCAGCGGAACAACCAATAACTTGAGCGAGGCAACAAATACCTGGCCAATCGCATCCAACAGGCCATTGATTACAACCGTCTGCAACCATTGCCCCAGTTGCGTTGCGGGAACCTTATTCGCTTCATCCACCCCTAAAATCAGGTTAAACACTACCCCAACTACAATGCCCAACAGCATGCCGAGCAGAATCTTGTTAGTCAGTGACATAGGAAAACCTCTTGGAATTATTGGGTATCGAGGGTAGATGACTGCGGCAGCGAACCGCCGCAGAGGGGATGAACAGGGAAAAAATTATTCGTTAACGGCGTCTTTCAACGCTTTGCCCGCTTTAAAAGTGACGGTTTTGCTGGCGGCGATTTGGATAGTGGCACCCGTCTGCGGATTGCGGCCTTCACGCGCGGCGCGCTCGCTCACATTAAAACTGCCAAAACCCAGCAGCGCTACCGACTCACCGCGCGCCAAGGCATTGGTGATCTGCTCAATAAACGCCGAGACCACCAAATCCGCTTTATTTACGCCCAGGTCAGTCGTATTGGCTAGGGCAACAACTATATCGGTCTTATGCATAATGCTTCTCCTTTAGGGTATCAAGCCGCGAGTTTACCTGCTTGCAGGCGGTTGCGGCAGGCTTGACGGCGCTTTTTCACCACCGCGCGCTGAATCAAGCTGATAAACTGCGCCCGCTCACAGCAGGCAGAGGAGATAGTTTTGCCCAGTGCGATAGCTTCCACCCACCGCAGTTTCCGCTGGCGCCCACGCCGACAGCTGCCGCCCCAAAGCCGTCCACCGCGCGCCTTATGCGCTTGGCTGGATGATAGCGGCTCACTCACCGCCCGTTTGATTGCGCTCAGCCAAGGCCAGTTTCACCTGGAGGTTCTGCGTCAATATCTCGCCCTCCCCAGCCGTGAAGAACAACAAGCACTCGCCATGGCGCGGCCCGCGCGCGCATTAATCCGCGAGGTAATTCTGTGTGGTCGCAACCAGCCATGGGTATTTGCGCGCAGTGTACTGCCGTTGTCCAGCCTTAGCGGTAAATTGCGCCACCTGCGCAAACAGCACAATCGTCCACTCGGCGCCTTTTTGTTTAGTCAGCCGCACTTGCGGCGCAGCCCCATTGCAGTAGCCGCCTTTAGCGCCGATGATGGCTATGTGCCCGCCAGTATCGCCCGCCAGAACTCACTCTGGGGACGTCGCTCGGTGTTTGCATTGGATGGGAAACCGCTGCTGGTGAGTGAGGTGTTTTTACCCGCGCTCTGCGCTCAGTTGTTGCAGGATAAACCATCGATCAATAATCAATAACATTTGAATATCGGCTTATGACAACCCCTAAAACGCCCCGCCGCTCCGCTAAACCTGCCACTGCAAAAGCAGCTGGCACCAAAGCCGCCAGCCCAAAAACAGCAACTACAGATACGCCAAAACCGCGTACAACAGCGGCTAAAAAGGCCGGGACTAGCGGGTTTATGGGCAAACTCAAGCAAACACTGCCGCTCTACTGGCGCTTGATGCGCATGGATCGCCCCATAGGCACATTGCTGCTGCTCTGGCCCACCCTCTGGAGCCTGTGGCTGGCAGCCAAAGGCATACCCAGCGTGAAAAACCTGGTGATTTTTACCCTGGGTGTGATTGTGATGCGCGCGGCTGGCTGCGTAATCAATGACTTTGCCGACCGCAAAATCGACGGTAGCGTCGCGCGCACCAAAGATCGCCCACTCGCCACCGGCGCAGTTTCCAGTCGCGAGGCGATTTTTTTATTCATTGGCCTATGCGTGATCGCCTTTGCCTTGGTGCTGATGACCAACCCGCTTACCATCAAACTCTCTGTGGGTGGCCTGCTGCTCGCCTTTTGTTATCCCTTTATGAAACGTCACACCCACTTACCACAGGTGGTATTGGGCGCCGCGTTTGCCTGGGGAATACCCATGGCCTATGCGGCCGAGGCCGGTTCGCTACACGAAAACATTTGGCTGATTTACCTCGCCGTGGTGCTTTGGACGGTGGCCTATGACACCTTTTATGCCATGGTGGATCGCGAGGACGACCTTAAAATCGGCGTGAAATCCACCGCCATCTTGTTTGGGGAACAGGATCGGTTGATGACCGGCATCCTGCAAATCCTGGCGCTCTATGCGCTGATTCTGGTGGGTAATCGCTTTGAGCTGGGGCTGTTCTATTATCTGGGCTTGACGGTGGCGGGTGGTTTGTTTGCCTATCAACAGTGGTTGATTCGCTTTCGCGCGCGCGAAGCCTGCTTCAAAGCCTTTTTAAATAACAACTGGGTGGGTGTGGCGGTATTTGCCGGTTTAGCTATGGATTATTACTGGCACTAAGCCCACGCGACTGCACGCAGCTACAATTTTCTGACTTGTCATAAATATGTAACACTGAGCTTATTAAATAAGCTGCAACAATAGCTTCATGAAACGTGAAGCCTACCGTAGTTTTATTAGGCAGAAGATTATGACTGGTCGCAAAATTCTTATCGTCGACGATGAATCCGCCATTCGCGATATGTTGCGTGTGGCACTGGAGATGGCCGAGTACCAAGTGCTGGAAGCCAGTAACGCGCAGGACGCTCACGGCCTGATTATCGACGAAAAACCCGACCTGATCCTGCTCGATTGGATGATGCCCGGTACCAGCGGTATTGAACTCGCGCGTCGCCTGAAGCGCGACGAAGTTACCGCTAATACTCCCATCATCATGCTCACCGCCAAAGGTGAAGAGGACAACAAAATCCAGGGGCTGGAAGTTGGCGCCGACGATTACATCACCAAACCTTTTTCACCGCGTGAATTGGTCGCCCGCTTGAAAGCAGTATTGCGCCGTGCCGACCCACAGATTTCCGCCGCCCCCATCACCGTACAGGGTCTGTGTTTGGACCCCGCCAGCCACCGCGTCACCATCCACGATCAGTCAGTCGATATGGGCCCCACTGAATATCGCCTGCTGGAGTTTTTTCTCACCCACCAGGAAAGAGCCTATACTCGCAGCCAATTGCTGGATCATGTCTGGGGCGGCAATGTGTATGTGGAGGAGCGCACGGTCGATGTGCATATCCGCCGCCTGCGCAAAGCCCTGACCATCGACGGTCACGAAGACCTGATCCAAACTGTACGCGGTACCGGCTATCGTTTTTCGACACGAATCGAAGCCTGATATCACTAAGCTGCAAGTATTCGGCAGCGGGCAAGCCTGAGCGACAATCGGAGACAGGATGTCGACGATTAGCCCCCATGGATGGGTTCACGGCGTGTCGCGCAGGCTTGCCCGCTGCCGAATACGGATCGAAACTGAGAGGCCCCCTTGTTAAAAGGTTTCAGCGCTGAACTCCAGCGCATTCTGATTATTCTCGCCACCTGCAGCCTGATTGGTTTTTTCAGCGACAACTACGCGCTGTGGATGCTACTCGGCTGTGGCATTTACATTGTGTGGATGCTCTGGCAAATGCGCCGCCTGAACCAGTGGCTACTCAAACGCGAGAGCGAACACCCGCCGGAGGCCAGCGGTATCTGGGGGCAGGTGTTCGACAACATCTACCAACTGCAGCGCGATCAACGCATTGAAAAAGACAACCTGCAAGCGGTGATCAAACGCATCCAGGAAATCAGCTCAGCACTCAAAGACGGGCTGGTCATTCTGGACGCGCGCGGCCATCTGGATTTCTGGAACCCCGCCGCCCATCGCATGCTTGGGTTGAATACCAAAGACCAGGGGCAATCGGTCATCAATTTTGTGCGTCACCCCAAATTTGTCGCCTATTTTGAAGAGGGCAATTACGGCGAGCCGCTGGAAATTCCCTCGCCGCGTTTTCCCTCCAAACACCTGCAATTCCAAATCACCCCGTTTGGCAAAATGGAGCGATTGATTGTGGTGCGTGATGTGACCCAACTGCACAACTTGGAAAAAATGCGTCAGGATTTTATCGCCAACGTCTCCCATGAATTGCGCACACCGCTCACGGTGATAAACGGCTATGTGGAAACCCTCGCCGATAACAACACCACCCCGAGCTGGAATAAACCACTGCAGCAAATGTTGCAGCAAGCCAAGCGTATGTCGCTGCTGATTAACGATTTACTGGTGCTTTCCAAACTCGAAACCACAGAGGCGGGCCACAATTACAAGCCCATTAATATTGAGCAGCTGCTCACCATTGTGAAAAGCGAAGCGGAAGTATTAAGCAAGGATAAAAACCAACAGCTCACGCTGGTGTGCAACAACACCACGCGCCCACTGTTGTTGCAGGGCAACGAAAAAGAATTGCACAGCGCCTTTTCCAATCTGGTAATTAACGCCATCAAATACACCCAGCCCGAAGGGCGCATCAACATGCTGTTATGGCAGGACGAGAAACATTTTTATGTTTCGGTAAGCGATAACGGCCCCGGCATTGATGCCCAACATATTCCGCGCCTGACCGAGCGTTTTTATCGTGTGGATGCCAGCCGCAACAGCGGCACCGGCGGCACCGGGTTGGGTTTGGCGATTGTGAAACACGTGCTGATGCGCCATTACGCCGAATTAAAAATTACCAGTGAACTAGGCAAGGGCAGTATGTTTATTTGTGTTTTTGCACTGCCGCAATAGTTACACCGACATTCGCACATCAGGCTTATTTACTACCGGAGTCTCATCCTTTTGAGGGTGAGACCAGCATCACAATTTTTTCACACCCTGTAATTCAAAGGCTTTTTTGGCGAAATTAATCCGAATTATTGCCAAAACTCGAACGCGCTACGCAAACTCCTACCGCTCAACCCGAAAGTCGGACTCGCCAAATACAACGTTGTCATTTTAGACTCATTGCTGCTGCAAAATATCCGCACCCCGGTTGTTGGATATAAATGCACTGAACATTACCGCGCCGCTCAAGTGGCACCGGTTATACCTTTTTTACTTCCAGCAGGAGATCCAGAGTGAACAAGATCAATAAATGGCACTCACGCCTCAACCTGAAAAGTTGTGGCGTATCAGCCTTAATCATCAGCCTCAGTTCTTTGTTTGCCGTTACCGAAGCCAGCGCCCACGGCTACGTGTCATCACCTAAAAGCCGGGTGATTCAATGTAAGGAAAACGGTATTGAAAACCCTAGTCACCCCGCGTGTATCGCGGCCAAAGCAGCAGGTAACGGCGGCTTGTACACCCCGCAAGAAGTGGCGGTGGGCGGTGTGCGCGACAACCATGAGTTCTTTATTCCCGATGGCCGCCTGTGTAGCGCCAACCGCGCCAACCTGTTTGGCATGGACCTCGCCCGCACCGACTGGCCAGCCACCAGCGTGACTGCTGGTCCACTGAACTTTGTGTGGACTAATACCGCGGCGCACAAAACCACCTATTTCCGCTACTACATCACCCGTGAAGGTTACGATCACAGCCAGCCGTTGCGTTGGAGCGATCTGGAATTGATTCACGATTCAGGCCCGGAAGATCAACAAGCCGTATCTACCCATCGGGTACAACTGCCACCGCGTACCGGTCGTCACATTGTGTACAGCATTTGGCAACGCGACTGGCTGCGCGATGCGGCGGAAGGCTTTTATCAATGTATCGATATCGACTACGGCAACGGTTCTAACCCACCGGCCAGCAGCAGCGCCTCGTCGGTTTATAACTCATCGGTAGCGTCATTGAGCTCTAGCTCCGTCGCCTCCAGCATCTCCAACAATACCTGTGAAGGTCTGGGCATTTGGAACCCGAGCATTGCTTATACCGCACCGACCCAAGTGCAACACAACGGCAAACGCTACCAGGCCAACTACTGGACGCAAAATAACAATCCTGCAAGCAACAGCGGCCAATACAGCTATTGGTTAGATCTGGGTGCCTGTGTAGGTGGAGTAGCTTCATCATCGGTGGCATCAAGCATCCTTGCTAGCTCGTCGTCCAGCGTGAGCAGTGCGGTAGCGTCTTCATCTTCGGCCGCTACCGGCAACTGTAGCTCACCTGCCTATGTCAACGGCGCGACCTATGCTGCAGGAGCCTTAGTACAAAACGGTGGTAGCGAGTACAGCTGCACCGTGGCTGGCTGGTGCACCGTGGGTGGCCCCTATGCACCGGGTACTGGCTGGGCCTGGACCAACGCCTGGTCACTGGTGCGCAGCTGCCAATAATGGCGCAATCTCGAGTGCCGGATCTGCCCTGCAAGTCGGTTCCGGCACCCATCCAATAAAAACGGCCACTGCCTGCGCAGTGGCCGTTTTTTATGCCTGTCTGATTCGTGTAACTCAGGTGTCGCCAGAGGGTTCAGGCTGAAATTGCAAACGGGCCAATTGCTGGTACAGCTCACTCTTGTCCATCAATTCCGTATGAGTCCCTGTCGCCACAATCCGGCCCTGTTGCAACACCACAATGCGATCCGCATTCACCACCGTGGAAAGGCGATGGGCAATCATAATGGTGGTGCGGTTTTGCATCAGTCGCTCCAGCGCCTGCTGCACTGCCTGTTCGCTATTGGAATCCAGCGCGCTGGTGGCTTCGTCCAGCAATAAGATCGGGCGATCAGCAAGAATCGCCCGGGCGATAGCAATACGCTGTTTTTGCCCGCCGGATAAGCGTGCACCGCGCTCGCCCAGGTCGGTATCCAGCCCCTCGGGTAACTGCTGAATAAACTCCATGGCAAACGCCGCCTCGCAAGCTGCGATAACCTGTTCATCGCTCGCCTCGGGCCGCGCATAGCGCACATTTTCACGCACGCTGGTGGCAAAAATCACCGGATCCTGCGGCACCAGGGCGATGCGCGCGCGCACTGCCTGTATGTCAGCGTCTTTCAGGTCGATACCATCGAGCAACACACTGCCGTCCAACGGATCATAAAAGCGCTGCAATAGCTGAAAGACCGTGGTTTTACCCGCGCCCGAAGGGCCAACCAAGGCGACTTTTTCACCGGGATTTACGCGTAAATCAAACCCCGCAAAGACCTGCGTATCCGGCCGCGACGGATAGGCAAAATGCACCGCGCGCAGCTCCACCAAACCGGAGGCAGGCTCGGGTAACGGCAAAGGGTCAGCGCGCAGTGGCAAGCTGGAAGGTGTCGCCAACAGCTCCACCAAGCGCTCGGTCGCACCCGCCGCGCGCTGTAACTCACCAATCACTTCCGAAATAGTACCCATCGCACTGGCGACCAACACGGCGTAAAAGATAAACGCCGACAGTTCGCCCGCGCTAATTCGGCCTGCCAGTACATCGTGGCCGCCCACCCAAAGGATCAATGCGACGGCACTAAACACCAGGGTGATAACTGCAGCCACCAATAACGCGCGCTGCTGAACACGCTTGATGCCCGTCGCAAAAGTCGCCTCCACTCGCTGATTGAATACCGCACCGGCGGCCGCTTCATGGCCATAGGATTGCACGGTGCGAATTTCGTGAATTACCTCATCGGTATAGGCGCCGACATGGGCGACTGAATCCTGGCTGGCCCGCGCCAGAGTTCGCACCCGACGGCCAAAAGCGATAATCGGCACCAATACAAAGGGAATCGCGACCAATACCAGCGCCATTAATTTCAAGCTGGTCACCGCCAGCATCACCAAACCACCCAGCAGCAGCAAAGCGTTGCGCAGCGCCATAGAAACGCTGGAGCCAATCACCGTCTCCAACTGGGTAGTATCATTGGTCAAGCGCGAAAGCACATCGCCAGTACGGTTTTGCTCAAAAAATACGGGTGATAAGGTTAATAGGTGGGCAAATACCCGGCGGCGCAAATCCGCGGTAATGCGTTCACCCAGCCAGGAGACCAAATAAAAACGCGCGTAAGTCGCCACCGACATCAATAAAATCACCGCCAATAAACCCAAGAGCGCCACATTGAGCAACTCCGCACTGCCCGCCACAAACCCTTTATCGATTACTTGTTTAAGCCCTTGCCCAATCAGCAAAACAGAGCCAGCGGCAATCACCAGCGCCAGTAAAGCTGCGGCAATACGGGTTTTATAGGGAGCGAGCAGGTCGACCAAAATCCGGCGTCGGGTCAGGGCAGTGGGCATAGCTATTCCAGAAGGGGGAAGTGGTAGATCAGCAGGAGATTGGGGAGCGCAGGTTAAATACAAGCAAACGTGCGTGAGTGGTGACCTTTGTCAGGCCGGGTCAGAAGTAAAACAGTGCAGGGAAATAACAAAATGACGGGCAACAAAAAAGGCGAGATTTTCATCTCGCCTTTTTAATCACACTTCTAAATCCGCAAGGAATTAGATAGCGGTGATGTTTTCAGCCTGTGGGCCTTTTTGGCCTTGGGTCACAGTGAAGCTAACTTTTTGGCCTTCAGCCAGGGTTTTGAAGCCTGAACCTGAAATGGCGCTGAAGTGAGCGAAAACATCTGGACCAGATTCTTGTTCGATGAAACCGAAACCTTTAGCTTCGTTGAACCATTTTACAGTGCCAGTAGTAGTTTTAGACATAGTGTTACCTATTAATACAAAAGTAAGGATTACCCCGAGGGGCGATTGTGCTGGAAATGTGGGAATTACTTATGTAAACAGGCCAAAATTCTATTACTGGAACTTCGAAATGTGGTGCATAAATATTAGACGTACTTTCAAGCTGAATCCAAGTCTACACGCCTTTGAGGCAAAGTCAATCATTTAACTTTCACTGTGCAACTCATGGGCATAACCCGAGAAGGTTATACTGTGCAGCGCATTTTCCCAGGAGGATTTTAGTATGTTGGTATGGTTGAAAAGAGTATTTTTAGGGCTTTCCGCCAGCGCACTTTGCACCAGCGCGCTGGCCCAGACCAATGATTTTACTCTGGCGGATTGGCCCCCCACGGCCGCACCGTTGAAACCTGTTTATGTCAAAGCCATTATGGAGCAAGCAGGAATTCATCGCGTTTCTTTCTCACGCGATACTGCGTTTTACGTAACTGCACTGGATAGTTTTGCGCACTTGGCACAGGAAAAAAATTATCGCCCTTATTTAAAAACCTCGGTGGCGCAGAATCTGGCCACTCTCGCTGTAGTGCATTGCGATTGGAACAACGGTGTTGAACCCTGGGAGTTCGCACAAAAATATTTAGGCGCTGAACAGCTGGCCTTATTACAAACACGCTACCCTGACGCCATCACCAAACTGCGGAAGAATTGTGAATAGGCGGGTCTATCCATCTAAAAATTCGTTGAATCTGTTTTAATAGACGGGCTCTTTATTGGGCTGCACACAGACTAGGATGTTATTACTCTCTCGCCTCACTTGCGGCCACATCCTCTGTCATGACTCGTCAATCGCATCCTTATTTAATAGTACTGCTCGCTGCCGTTATTGCCACCACACCACTGGCAGTGGATATGTATTTACCGGCTATGCCTAATATCGCCACCGACTTGCACACACACATTGGCACAGTACAACAGTCGCTGAGTATTTTTCTCGCCGCCTATGGTGCGGGCATGCTGTTGTTTGGGCCGCTTGCAGATTCCCTGGGGCGGCGGCCATTGGCGATTTTTGGCTTAACCGGTTTTACCCTCAGCAGTATTGCGCTGGCGTTAGTACAAGATGCGCAGATATTTTTACTCTTGCGCGCAAGCCAGGCATTTTGTGGCGCGGCCGCCACCGTGGTAGTGCCGGGCTTGGTGCGGCAGTTGTATCAGGAACACACCGCCAAGGGCATGTCCTATTTATCCATGATGATGATGCTCGCCCCGCTGCTCGCACCGGGCATTGGTAGTGTGATTTTATGGTTCAGTGAATGGCGCAGTATTTTTATTGTGTTAGCGCTTTATGGAGCGATGATTTTTGCACTGGTGTGGAAGTGGCTGCCAGAGATTAGCCAGCCAATTGCTGGCAATGACGATGCACCCGCAGGATTTTTTAGCGGTTATAAAATTGTATTTTCCAATCGCCAGGCGCGGCCGATGATTCTAAGTATGATGTTCGGGTCGTTTGCGTTTTTTTGTTTTATCACTGCCGTATCGTTTGTATACATTAATTATTTTGGCGTGAGTGAACAAACCTTTAGCCTGCTCTTTGGTGCCAACGTGATTTGTTTAATCCTCGCGAATTTTATTAATAGCCGCTTGGTTACGCGGGTTGGCTCGCTGCGGATGTTACGCTGTGGTTTAGTGATTGCGCTAATTAGCGCCTTTGTTTTATTTCTCGTGAATTATTTGCAGCTGGGCCTGTTATGGACAGTGCTGAGCATAGCGCCACTGATGGGGGCCTTAACGCTGATGTCCACTAATGCTGATGCAATTGTATTGATGAAGTTCCCGCATCACAGCGGTACGGCGACGGCGGTTACCGGAACTTTACGGTTTGGCAGCGGTGCCTTTGCCGGGCCATTACTTGCTTATTTTTATACGGGAACTGCCATGCCTTTTGCGCTGCTGATGCTCAGCGGTGTCGGCGCAGTTGCCCTCTGTCAACTCTGGTATTGGTTTGTGGATAAACAACCTGTGCCGGGCGCACTGTGAGTGAATATCATGCAGGATCAAAAAAATAACCCACTGCACGGGTTGACCTTGGAAACCATCGTTACCCGTCTTGTTGAACATTATGGTTGGCAAGAGCTGGGGCAATTAATCAGCATTCGCTGCTTTCAAAGTGATCCGAGTGTGAAATCCAGTTTGAAATTTTTGCGCAAAACACCTTGGGCGCGTGAAAAAGTCGAACAACTTTATTTAGCTACCGCTTTTTCTGACGGCTGATTTTCCTGGCGATTATTTTTTGATGGCCAAATATTTTAACAACAACCAGCAATTATTGTGGCGGAGTTTGACTCGCATCAACTCAGTGGACAATGAAGCCCTTATGCTGTGCCCTTTGCATTCAGGACACAACTGGCATGAATCAGGCAATCATTCCGCGCGACAAAGCCCATTTTCTCTACAACAAAGATGGCCATCAATGTATCCAGTTTTCTGATCTGGTGGTGGGTGAGGGTATTCAAGCCAATCAATTTTTAATTATCGACAATAACCGCGCCGCACTCATCGATCCCGGTGGCGACCTCACCTATACACCACTCAATATTGAATTGGGCAAACGGGTTAAAACCCATCAGTTGGATTACATTTTTGCCTCACATCAAGATCCGGATATTATTGCCTCGCTACCGCGCTGGATGATGTATACCCAATGTCAGGTTGTCACCTCCAAACTCTGGTCACGTTTTTTGCCGCATCTGGCCTCGCAATATATTACCCAGCAGTTAAGCCAAAACCTGGATGAACGTATTATCGCTATGCCCGATAGGGGCGGCGCGATTGAATTTGGTCGCGGTGAAATAATTGTGTTGCCTGCCCACTTTTTACATTCCGTCGGTAATTTTCATTTTTATGATCCGGTCAGTAAAATTTTATTCAGTGGCGATATGGGCGCTTCGCTTATTGAAGAGCATGCCGAGCAACCAGTAATCGATTTTGATGCACACATTCCCCATATGCTCGGTTTTCACCAACGCTATATGGCCAGCAATAAAGCCTGCCGCTTGTGGGCGAATATGATTCGCGACATGGATGTGGAAATGATGGTGCCGCAGCATGGCAGCCCATTTGTGGGGCGCGCCATGGTGCAGCGTTTTCTGGATTGGATTAGCAACTTGTCCTGTGGCATTGATTTAATGAATCAACACCATTTTGATGCGCAGAAAGCGGGTTATAAAAAATAATTGCGTGCACAAAGCACTTTATTGTTCCAAACAAATAACTACCGCTGCGTGATAGGACTTCCAATATACCGGTATCACATAGGAACGCAGTTGCGCAGGCAGATGAATATGATTGGGCGCGCCTTCAATCATTACCGGTACCGAGATCATAAATTCATGGCCAAAGGTACTGCGCGCATTACCGGAAATAGTATTGGCCACCTCACCCACCAGATCAAAAATATGTTCATTACTGGTATCGGATTCACCGATACTAAGCAGTAAATGCTTTAATAAAATACGCGGCGCGGTGAAATACACGCAGCCACGGTAAGGGCCGGAAATGCCAATAATGCCGGTAATATCATAAGCAGCGGGATTATTGTTTTCGACCAGATAAGGCGTACCGACTTTCACTTCCTTATCATTGGTGTGATGGAAGTAGCGCACAACACCATCGATAAATACTTGTATGGTTTGTTCAGACATTTATTGATCCTTAATCCAGGGTTAGCTCGTTCAATGCATCCAGCAGTTGTTCTTCCGTAAAGGGTTTGCATAAAAATCCGCGCGCCCCTTTTTTTAATGCATCAATACCCGTGGCTTTATCCGACAGTGCAGAAACCACCAAAATCCGCACCGCCGGGTCAAGCGCAATCAATTGCTGGATACAGGCGATGCCATCCATCTCCGGCATGGTTAAATCCATGGTGACTAATTGCGGGCGTGTTTGTTTAAATAATTCCAAGGCTTGTAAACCATTTGCAGCCGACGCCACTACGTTAAATTGATCACTGTCATTACAGCGCTCAATTTTGCGGCGAATAATATTGGAGTCATCAACAATCATCAGTGACAGCATAGGCAGATCCTTGTGAAACAGGTGATAGGGTTTGTTCATTTACAGGCGGAATAATAGGTAAGCTAATAATAAAACGACAAAATTCACCGGCGCGACTGGCCACATTAATTTTGCCGCGCTGACTAATCACATGTTGCATTACTGCCTCCATGCCTATACCGCGCCCCGCATCTTTTGTTACCTCCGCCGCCGTACTAAACCCCGCTTGAAAAATTAACCCGAGTAATTGTTTATTACTCCAGGATTCAATTTCCTGCTCCGACCATTTTCCTGTTGCCAAGGCTTTCTCGCGGATGGCGACATAATCCAAACCCTTACCATCATCGCTAATGGTCAATTCCATTTCGGCGTCCGATAATTTGGCGAGGCGCAAATCAATACGCCCCACCATTGGTTTTTCGCTCAGCTCCCGCTCGTGCGGAGTTTCTATGCCGTGCACCACAGCATTGCGCAGTAACTGGATACAAATTTCTTTCAGCTGTTGCTCGCACTCTGGTGCCAGGTTGATTTCACTCAAACCACTGGCCACCAACCGTACTTGTTTACCGTTGCGCAGCGCCATATTTTGTACAAAGTCATTCAGATGATCCCAGCCATCGTTGCGACGGCTACCGGTAATATTTTGCGTGGATGCCGGACGTGGTGCCTTATTGCTCACCAGCGAAAACTGTCCCAGTTTTTCGGTGAGCTGTTGCACTTGTTGTGTATAACTGATTAAGTTTTCCAGTTGCACCGCGAGGCCGAGGTAGTCATTGCCGCTAATATCCGGTTTGCTGCGCAATTGCGCCAGGGTGTCTTCCATGCTGTGGGCGGCATTTTCAAAAAATGCCAGTTTGAGTGAAGCAGCTTCACCTTTAAAATTGTGAATTTCGCGAAAAATAGTGACTGCTTTATCGCGTACCGCCTGTGCGGTTTTGGCCGGTTGTCGCAAAATGCCATTTATGCGATTGAAACACTGAAAACTGTTATCGATAAATTCTTTCAGCAGTTCAGGGTGGGTATGCAATAACCCGGTAATCATTTCCAGCTGGGATTCATTGTGCTTGCGGCTCTCACTTAATTCGCGCGCGAGTTTCACCCGCTCGGATACATCCTGCACCGTTACCAACACATGGGAAATTTCTCGCTCCTGATACGCGCGCGCAAAACTAAACTGCAAATGTTTAGTAAGAAAACCACCATTAACTTGGGCAATGTTTACTTCCACCAAACTCAACGGATTCAAATCGCCAATCAGTTTTTCTTTGATTTTTGGATCAAACAATAATTCGATAAAACCGCGCGCGGTTTCTGCATCTTTTTCGCTGATCATGTTTTCCAACAAAGTCAGAAATGATTTGCCCGCAAAGGTCTGATTGCCCAACACCTCGGCTAACTTGGCCGAGTGCTGCTCACCAATCATTAACTTATTATCGATCAGGAATAGCCCTTCATTTACCGTCTCCAGAATTTCCATGGTTTCGCGTCGCGCTTTTTCAATCACCGCATCGCTGTCGCGCAATTGGCGAACAAAGTGCAGCAAAATAAACAGGAAGTTCATTACCGCCAGACTGATACCAATGGTTTGAATCAGCCGCAAGCGCTTGGCTTTGGAAGCGGCGACTTGCTCAAGGCTCAAGGTGAGGTCGTTCATGGACGCCAGTATCGACAAGTTGTGCAGGCGCGCCATAGCAACGGCGGCGCTCAGCGCATTTTCAGTGTCCGCCGTTAACGGCTGCCCCAAGCTTGGTGCTGCACTGGCAACAAAATCATCGACTGCGGATTTATAAGGGCGCCAAAGTTGCGCGGTGTTATGCAGTGCATCGCGCCCGGCGCGATTGGTTACTGCCTCGAGGATTACTGTTTCTTTCCCGGCGCCACCGCGCACACTGCCGCCCTGCACAAAGGCTTGCAGGGTTTCATCAAACAACGTTTTACTGAATAACAGCTCTTCATAGGCAGTTTGAAAAGCAGCGGGATCGCCGCGTGAGCTATCCAATACAAACAGAGTTTTTGCCATCCGCTGCGACAACATGCGCTGACGGCCCGCCAGGTTTACACCTACGGCGTCGTCGGCAATTTCAAAAGAGACATAAAAGTTGAGCAGCAATACCGAAGCGTCGAGCAATAAAAAAAGTGCGACAGAAATTAAAATGCCGCGGTATTTACCGTAATTGAATTGAAACGAAGTCGACATGCGTCACGCCCTTATGACCAGAAAAATTGCAGCAACACTGCTGTCGGGCGATCCGATATTGCCCATCACTGCTCCTGACGCGGTTGCGCCTAGTGATCAAGCTATAGCGAAAGCTGTGCCAAGTTAAAAAAGCATTCATTGGCGCGGGAAATGTTTAATTTTGGTGCTAAAAATAGCCACCAACATAGAAAATGCAGCGTAAATTGTGATGTGGTTGCACGGAGACTGGTGCACACCAAAGTAGGCGCGCACAGCTTTGGATCTTTTTTAAGGTTTAGTCCTATTAATTAAGGCGCTGATTATTTTTCCTCTTGCAATTGCAGCGCCCACATCTGCGCGTAACGTCCCTGCAACTCCAGCAGTTGGTTGTGGGTGCCCTGTTCAATAACTTGCCCCTCGTCCATCACCACAATTTGATCGGCGTCCACCACGGTGGATAACCGATGGGCAATGACCAGAGTCGTGTGGCCGGTGGCAACAGCGCGCATCGCCTCCAGGATTGCGTTTTCGGAATGGGAATCCAGGGCGCTGGTGGCTTCATCAAAAATTAAAATCGGTGCGCCTTTTAACAATACTCGCGCTATAGCAATACGCTGTTTTTCCCCGCCGGATACTTTTAATCCGCGCTCGCCTACCAGCGTTTTATCGCCTTCGGGCAAACTGTTAATAAAGTTATCCAGGTGCGCCATTTTTATTGCGCGCGCAATTTGTTCGTCGCTCGCCTGCGGGTTGCCGTAAGCAATGTTCTCGCGAATAGTGGTGTTAAATAACACCGTGTCCTGCGGCACTATGGCGATGGCGCGCCGTAAACTCGCGAGCGAGACAGTGCGAATATCCTGCCCATCGATTTGAATGCTGCCCGCGTGAATATCGTAAAAACGATAGAGCAAGCGCGCGAGTGTACTTTTGCCCGCCCCCGAGGAACCCACAATCGCCACTTTACTGCCCGCCGGAATATGCAAATTAAATTGCTGCAAAATCGGACGCTCGGCGTGATAACCAAAATCTACCCCCTGCCAGTGGATCTCACCCTTGGCAATTGCCAAAGGTTTGGCATCCACCGCGTCTTTAATGGTTGCATCGCGCTTTAACAGCGCGAGCATATTTTCCAAATCGGTGAGCGAGCGGCGAATTTCCCGGTAGACAAAACCTAAAAAATTGAGTGGGATAAATAGCTGGATCATGTAGGCGTTAATCATCGCTAAATCACCAAGGGTCATTTCTTTTTTGATGACACTGTCAGCCGCGATCCACATCATCGCGGTCATGGCCAGTGCAATAATTAATGCCTGCCCCGAGTTGAGAGCCAACAAGGACATGCGATTTTTTAGTTTAGCTGTCTCCCAGTTGGCGAGGAATTTGTCGTAAGTGTCAGCTTCGTACTGCTCGTTGTTAAAATATTTGACGGTTTCGTAATTGAGCAGCGAATCAATTGCGCGGGTACTGGTGGAGGAATCTGCCTGATTTGCTTCGCGTACAAATTTGTTGCGCCATTCGGTGGTGTAAATAGTGAATAACACATAGATGGCTACGGCGACTAAGGTAATCACCGCATACCAAATGGAAAATGCCGCGGCAAAAATAATCGCGACCATTAAAATTTCAAACAGTGTGGGCACTATATTGAACATTAAAAAGCGCATCAAAAAACTGATGCCATTGGTGCCGCGTTCAATATCGCGGCTAATGCCACCGGTGGCGCGATCCAAATGAAACGCCAGCTCCAGCGAATGTAAATGGTTAAATACCCGCAAACCGATTTTACGCATGGCGTGTTCGGTCACGCGGCTAAACAGCGCGTCGCGCACCTCGCCAAAAAACACGCTGCCAAAACGCAGCGCGCCGTAAAACAGGATAAAAAACGCAGGAAAGATTAACGGCGACGCGAGGCTGGCATCCACTCCATCAATAATATGTTTTAGCGCCCAGGGCATCACCAGGGTTGCGCCTTTGGCGGCGAGGAGGGCGAGAATGGCAAGAATGACTCGCCCTTTGAAATCCCACAAATAGGGAAGCAAATACGCCATGCTCTGGCGTAAATTCACCTTGGCATTTTCAGGGCGGGGTTGTTGATTGGGGTGGGCCGATAAACCCGAGGAGTGCATACCGCGCATAACATGAGTCTTTAGGGCTGAAGCGAAAAAAGGACGCCCTTAGCGCAACAAAGGCTAACAGGCGTTGGTTGCCGGTAAGTGTATAACAACCGCGAGGCCGCCGAGTGAACTCTGTTGTAGCTGCAATACACCGCCGCAGTGCTCGACAATATCGCGCACTATGCCAAGCCCCAAGCCATGGCCCTGCACCTGTTCATCAATGCGGGTACCGCGGCTCAATACCTGTTCGCGTTCGGCGGCCGCGATACCGGGGCCGTCGTCCTCGATAACTAATTCAAAATGTTGTGCCACCGGATTATGGCGAATGTTTACTTGCACTTGCTGGCGCGCCCATTTACAGGCGTTGTCGAGCAAGTTGCCCAATAGTTCCAGAATGTCCTCGCGATCCCAGGGCAGGCGTAAATCCGCCGGCGCCGACCAGTGAACCTGCAAATCGCGGCGATGAATTAATTGCAGAGTTGAAATTAAATCCGGTAATTCGGCCGCGCAGTGAAAGTGCGCGCCGGGCAGGGCTTCGCCGGCGAGCCGCGCGCGCGCCAATTCGCGGCTGATGCGCTCTTGCATTTGCTGTAATTGGCTGCGCAAATTATCGCGCAGTTGCGGCTGATTATTTAATTCGCTGCGATTGGCGAGGCTGAACAAAATCGCCAGCGGCGTTTTTAAGGCGTGGCCTAAATTGCCAAGCGCATTGCGCGAGCGTTTAAGGCGATCCTCTGTGTGTTGGCTCAGGCGATTTAATTGCTCAACCAGAGGTTTTAATTCGCTGGGCACTGCAGTTTCGAGCGTGCTGCGCTGCCCCTGTTGCAATTGCGCGATTTGTGCGCGCAAGTCCTCCAGCGGACGCAATGAACGCGCCACTAAATAGCGCTGCAATAATACCAACAGGATCAATGCCGCCAAACCCAACCCGCCACCCATGAATTGCATGCGACGAAAATTATCGAGCATCGGCGTGTAATCCTGCGCGACTTGAATGACGATGGTTTTACCAAAGCGACGAAATTGCGCGCGATAAACTAATAATTGCTGCGCTTCAGGGCCGTCATGCAATGCGCGCTGCAAACCGCGCTGCGTAAGCAGCGGCAATTGATGATCCCACAGCGAGCGCGAGCGCCACTGTTTACCATCAAAATCGATTAAAAAATAATACCCGGAAAAAGGGCGCTGATAAGCGGCACCGATACGCTGTTGATCTAACTCTATGCCATTAGTACCGCGCACCAGGGCAGCCAACAGCGTTTCACTTTGGGTTTGCAATTGGGTGCTGAAATAGCGGCGCAAACCTTGGTCAAAGACCCAGAGGCTGAGTTGCGCGAGCAGCAAACCCACTAAAATTAATACCCCGATCAACCCCACACTCAGCCGCTGTTGAATGGAATTGAAGGCGGGTTTTAAGGGCGACAATTTTCTCACGCTGATTGTTCCACCAGGCGATAGCCCTGGCCGCGCCGTGTTTCTATTGCGGTTTTGCCGAGTTTTCCGCGCAGGTGATTGATATGCACTTCAATTACGTTGGAATCGCGCTCACTTTCACCATCGTATAAATGATCGTGCAATTGCGCTTTGGAAATTATTTTGCCCACGTTCAACATTAAATAGCGCAGCAAACTAAATTCAGCGGCAGTGAGTTCAAAGGTTGCGCCATTTTTGCTGACTTGTTGCAGGGCTTCATCCAATTGCAAACCGGCGGCAGTTAAGTGTGTTTGATTCACCTGACCGTGGCTGCGGCGCAACAGTGCTTGAATACGCAGCTGTAATTCTTCCGGGTGAAACGGTTTGGTGAGGTAATCGTCGGCGCCGGCTTTTAAACCTTCTATACGCTCCGCCCAGTGATCGCGGGCAGTGAGAATTAATACCGGGCGCTGCATTTGCGCCGCGCGCCATTCGCGCAATACATCGAGGCCGGATTTTCCCGGCAAGCCCAAATCCAACACAATTAAATCATAGGGTTCAGTTGCGCCTTGATACGCCGCATCGCGGCCATCGGCGAGCCAATCCACCGCGTAACCGGCGCGTTTTAAATCCGCCGTTAATTCGTCGGCGAGGGCGACATTGTCTTCCACGATAAGAATGCGCATTAGTCATCCTCCTCGTCTTTTAATAATTGGCCGGTGCTGGCATCGATTTCCAACTCGCGCACCACACCTTCGGTGGTAATTAATTCCACGTCATAGACATAAATATCGTCATCCTCCTCCAACTCAACTTCCAACAAGCGGGAGGCGGGATGACGCGCCTGTACCAGCGCGAGTAAATTTTCCAGCGGAATAATGCGCCCCAGCTCGCGCAAGCGCAGGGCTTCGTCCTGGCTCAGGTCATCCGCATTGACACTCAGGGTGAGTGCGAGCAGCGGGATATAACAGAGCAAGCGAATTAAGGGGCGCATGGGTTACCTTGCAAAAGTTTGCGACAATTAAGGATTAATCGTCTTGTTGGTTTTTGAGAATCTCACCGGTGTTGGCATCCAGCTCTATATCCCACTCAAGGCCCTGCGCATCGCGCAGTTCGATTTGATACACGTAGCGGCCCCATTGGTTTTCCAATTCCGTATCCTGCAGCACACCGCCGGGGTGTTGGGCAAGCGCAAGGGCGTTGAGTTTATCGAAGGCTTGAATGCTGCCAGCATCGCGCAATTTAATGGCTTCATCAAGGCTGACATCTTTTGCCTGTACCAGTGCTGTAGCAGAAAGTAAGGCAGCAAAAACGAGAGTATGTTTAATAAAAGTCATGGTGGTGTTCCTATTCATAAGTGGTTGGTAAACGTCATCAGCGATAGCTGAAAAATGGTGGCCTAAGCCTGTGTCGACCAGTTCAGAATAGGGAAGCTCGCTTAAATGAACCTTAATTTAGCCCGGCATAAATATTTAATGCGCAAGCTGTGGGTGTAATTGACTGACAAATGCGACTTATAGATACTGCGCTGACGCCGTAGTACACACTTGTTATCAGGAACCGCACAGAGTCAGAGCGCTCAGGGAACCCGGCACAAGCACTGGGTCTGCGCGCGATTCCAATAATCACACCAAGGATTCAAGTATGTCTCTGCGCACCTGCCTTGCGGCATGTTTGCGTGTTAGCACCTTGCTGGCACTGCTCACTTGCTGCCTCATCCCGACGCAATTACACGCCGCCACAACCAGCCATCAACCCCTGCCGCTGGAAGTGTTTTATAACGATGCGATGATTGAAGATATTGAGCTATCGCCTGATGGTACTCACTTATTGGCGCTGAAAAATTTTGGCGGCGATACCGTAGTGATGGTGGTGGAATTAGCCAGCGGTAAAACTATTTATCCCGCCAAAACCGATAACAAAGAATTTAAATTTAACTGGGTCAGCTGGGCCAATAACGATCGGTTATTGATGAGCTTGCGCTTTGACAGCCGCGCCCCCAACGGCGTGAAGTATTCGCAGACCCGCCTGCTGGCAACCGATGCCAAAAAGCAGGGCAAAATGATCACTCTGGTTAAACCGGATGAAGATGCGCCCTACAACCATGTGAGCCAATATCAAGACAATGTGATTAGCTACCTGCCTGACGACCCGGAGCACGTACTGATCAGCGTGGACCGCGAAATGGCCCATCATCAAACCGTGTACAAAGCCAACGTCTATACCGGCCGCTTGACCCGCGTGAAAAAACACTCGGGCAGCGTGCGCTCCTGGTACGCCGATCGCCAAGGCAATGTGCGTATTGGCGAGCACTACGACGATAAAAAGGGCAAATTTACTTACAAGATTCTTGATCAGGCCACCAATAAGTGGATAGTCGCATGGGAATATAAAGTATTTGATGAGCCATCGATTGGTATAGCCGGCTTTGGCAGCAACCCCAATGAACTTTATATTTTTGCCGATCATGAAGGGCGTCAAGCACTGTTTAAAACCGACCTCTCCCAACCCGGCTTCCCGCGCGAATTAATGCTGAGCCACGAGAATTATGATGTTCGCGGCCGCTTGATTTATTCCCGCGCCCACAAAGAAGTGGTGGGGCTGTATTACAACGACGGCAGTTCGCGCAGTGTGTTCTGGAACAAGGAATTCCAGGCATTCCAAGGTGGTTTGGATAAAGCCCTGCCAGACACCAGCAATTACATAGTGAATATGAGTGAAGATGCACGCAAATACGTGCTCTACACCACTAACGCCACCAACCCCGGCACTTATCTGTACGGCGACCGCGACGCTAAAACCCTGTCACCTCTGGCGGCAGCTTACCCGGATTTAACCGAGGACGTGCTGATCGAAAAAGAAATGCGCCGCTACAAAGCGCGCGATGGTTTGGAACTGGAAGGCTTTTTATCGCTGCCCAAAACCTTTGCCAACAAACCCACCGCCACCATCATCCTGCCCCACGGCGGCCCCATGAGCGAGGACGGTAAAAGCTTCGACATGTTCTCTACCTTTATGGCCAACCGCGGTTACGTGGTATTCCAACCCAACTTCCGCGGCTCCTCGGGTTACGGCCACGATTTTATGATGCAAGCGGTGGGTGGCATGGGCCTTGAAATGCAAGACGATTTGGAAGATGCGGTGAAATACCTGGTCGATGAAAAAATCGCCGACCCGAAAAAAGTCTGCATCGTGGGCGCCAGCTACGGCGGTTATGCCGCACTCATGGGTGCGACCAAAACCCCCGACTTGTTCCAGTGTGCGATCAGTTTTGCCGGTATGTCTGACCTGGTGAAAATGAGCAATAATTTCCGCTATTTCACCAACAAAAACACCGCGCGCAAACAATTCGGCGAGGACAAAAAACAGCTCAAAGAAACCTCACCGGTACGCATGGCCGAAAAAGTCAAAATCCCGATTCTATTAATTCACGGCGACGATGACGTAATCGTACCCGTAGAGCAGAGCCGCATTATGGCGCGCGCCCTGGAAAAAAATGGCAAGGTACATGAATACATCGAATTGGAGGAGGGCACTCACAATCTGGATTACCTGCCCCATCGCCAACAAACCTTTGAAGCCATGGAAAAGTTTTTGCAGACCCATTTGAAAATCTAACTTTTCCTCCGCTCACGTCAGCCCGATAAAAAACGCCGCCCTGCAGCCTGCAAGGCGGCGTTTTTTATCGCTTATGCAAACAGTATTAACACCGCCATTTTTCCGGTTCGCGGGGATGAGTGGTATTATGCAGCCACATTCTCCCCAATTCCGAGCATCAATGAAGATACCAAAACGCTTACAACCTCTGGTCGATGACGGCCTGATCGACGAGGTTTACTACCAATTAATGAGCGGCAAAGAAGCGCAAGTGTTTGTGGTGCGCGCCAATAACGAAGTCCGCTGTGCCAAAGTCTACAAAGAAGCCAATAAACGCAGTTTTAAACAAGCGGTGCAATACCAGGAAGGCCGCACCGTGCGCAATTCGCGCCGCGCGCGCGCCATGGCCAAAGGCACCCGTTACGGCCAAAAAGAAGCGGAAGAGGCCTGGCTGAACGCCGAGGTGGACGCACTTTATCGCCTGGCCGAAGCCGGTGTGCGTGTACCCACACCCTACTGGTTTTTGGAAGGTGTGCTGGTAATGGAGTTAGTAGTCGATGAAGAAGGCGACCCCGCACCGCGCCTGGACGCTGTCGCCTTTGACCCGGAGACAGCGCGCGACTACCACGCGCGCATGATGATGGAAATTGTGCGCATGCTCTGCGCCGGGCTGGTTCACGGTGACTTGTCCGAATTTAACGTGTTGGTGGATTACGAAGGCCCGGTGGTCATCGACCTGCCACAGGCGGTTAACGCGGCCGGTAACAACAACGCCAAAGCCATGCTCACCCGCGATGTAAACAATATGCGTGACTACTTTGGCCAATACGCGCCGGATTTATTAGTCACCCACTACGCCGAAGAAATTTGGGATTTGTTCGAACACGGCAACCTGCACCCCAATGTAAAACTCACCGGCGAATTTGCCGAGAGCAACGTCGACGCCGATATCGCCACCATGATGCGCATTATCGAACACGCGAAAGAAGAAGAGGAAGATCGCAAAGAGCGCGAGCGCATGGCGCGCGATGGCGAGTTTTAACTCCACAAAATAAAAACCCCCGAACAACAATCTGTTCGGGGGTCTGCGATACCCGCTGCTGCCGGAATCAAATTAGCTTAAACGTTTTCACCCACGCTAAACAGGTTGCGATACACCACACCCATTACCAGATTGACCAAAGGCACCGCCCAGATCAAACCAATACCCAAGGGTAGCATCGCCAGAATTACTACAACCAACACCACTAAGTACAAGCCGAAAACTCTAAACCAGCACTTGTGAATGGTTTTACGCGAGGTTTCCAGCGCTTCCCAAATACCCATGTTTTTTTCCACCAGCAGTGGAATCGCCATGGAGTAAGCAACCGCTAAATAAATACCGGGGATAACCAGCAATACCAAGCCGATTAAAATTAAAATCACCATCGCCACATACAACAAAAAGATGGGGATAATTTTTGAATAATAATCAAACACCATAAATGCGTTGGTGGCCGCGCCTACACTGCGCTTAATACCGAGCATGGTGATACCGGCGTAAAGCGGGTAGGTCACCAAACCAATCACAATTTGTGAGATGAACATTATTACCAGCGAATCTTTGCCGATAAATTCAAACGGCAGCGATACCGCGATAGAAATTGCAATGTAAATCAGCATTGCACCCCAAAGGGTTGCCTTGTAACCGCTGGTTAACTGCCAGGCTTCTTTGAATACATCGCCAATATCCCAGTTGGGATTGATTTGATAATGCACCGGTTGTTGCTCGTGCAAATTACTTTGCGGGGTTTGATAGGGATTAGCGTCTGTCATTTCCTTGCTCCTGGTTATTTGATTGACGCGCCAATTAATCATTAAATAGGCAGTTCGTCAATCTACCCGTGCACCTTATTGGTGAACACAATTGCGCCCTGCCGCTTTTGCGCGGTAGAGCGCCGCGTCGGCGTGCAGAATTAATTCATCCAGTGTGTCGCCCTGCTCTGGCCAGAGCGCGAGGCCCGCTGAAAAAGTCAGAGACAGTCCGCCTTTGCGCGTGTCCATCGGTACTGCCGCAAACGCGCTGCAGAGTTTATTAAGCCGGGTAAACGCTGCCTGCGCATCGACATCGGGCAATATCACTAAAAACTCCTCACCACCAATGCGAAAGAGCACATCGGACGCGCGCACATTTTCCACCAAAAATAATGCGACGGATTTAAGCACATCATCGCCAATTAAATGACCGTGATCATCGTTGAGTTGTTTGAAGTGATCCAAATCAATGAGTGCCAACACCATAGGGCGGGAATGACGGCGCGCACGGGCGATTTCCAGCGCAAAAAATTCATCCAGATAACGGCGATTGTATAAACCGGTCAGCGGATCACGCAGCGCTTGCTCGCGTAATAATTCATGTAAGTTGGTGATAGTTTTTAAGCGCTGCTCACTCAGCGCCAAGGCTTCGGACAGTTTTAATTCACTCAAATAGCGCTGGGTAACATCGCGCAAGTAGAGCATTTTGCCGAGCACTAAAGGGCCGTCGCGGGTCGCACGGGTTATCGCACTCGCGCGCAATTCGTAAAAGCGTTCGCCGTCCGCAAGGGTAAGCAGTTGCGGCTCTTGTTGGTTGATATGGAGCGCGAGTAATTGTTGTAAATCCCGGCCTATCACTGGCCACTCTTCTAGCGCGCACCCTTGCCATGCAGTAGGTGAATTCGCCAAGGCCAGCGCCGCCGGATTCGCCTCTATCACCCGCTGCTGCGTATCTATCACGAGCACCGGGTCGAGCAGCGCATCCAGCAATAAATGCCGTGCAACGGGCAGCACATCAAACAAACGCACGCCCACAATTAACCAAGCAAATGCCGCAAGCGTAAACGCAAAACTAAAGGGTGTGGGATCGAAACCAAAAATGGTTTTACCAAACACTACGTAACTGATATTCGCTGCCCAAGGTACTGCTGTGACCAATACAAACGCCAAATAATGGCGGCGATACAAACCGCGGCTGCGCGCCGCAGCCTGAATAACTACCGCAATACAAAACAACATAAATAAATACACGTACACCGCCGCCGCATAAAACAGTGGGCCGTGTGCATAGCGAATAGGTGCACCGGGGGAATTATTAATAGGCGCGGTAGCTGCACCATAAAACAATTGGTGCACAGGATTGGTAAGAGCCAGCAACCAACAACACAGTGGCATTAACATCAGTACCGCTAATTTCCAGCGCGCCAGTGGGCGATGAATACTGTTAACGTACTGCCATAAAAAAATAGCCCAAAAGGTCGGTGCTGCTACTATGCCGGGCCAGGCCATGGCCGCCCAAAATATTTTATGGTTGGGTTGCAACACCGCCATTTCCAGCGCGGCCGCAAACAGCCACCACAAACTGGCAAGGTGAATTAATACAAAACTGAAACGCCCCGGAAATGTGCGTTGCCGGCTCACCCAGTGTGCGAGCCAACTCACGCCCGCACAAATGCCCAGCGTAAAAATAACCGGAAAGCTCAGGTTGAAGGTGCGATCCAACAGTAAATTCATGCTACCTCTGGGGATACCATCATTGTATCGCGTGATTATGTGAGCGTAATAAATACCGCTTAAGGTGTATTTAAAAATTCTATTAATGGCTGATTGGTATTACCCAGCAAGCGCTGCGGAAGCCATTGCAAACTTTGCTCGCTATTGATGTTGGGAGCCACTTGTTGCGGTGTAATAAAATCCAACGGTGCATTAGGTTGCTGATTGCTCCGCTCGGCCACCGCAAAAGTAAAGGTGTAATAGGGTTCAAGGCCCATGCGTAAATCTGTGATGCTAATAACGCCCTTGTGCTCGGACACTTTAAAATAGCCGTGACTAAACCAGGCGATACGCTCTGCTTCCCAATTGCCATCAAGTAGCCGATACAAATCCGTGCCGCGCGGATACTCCACAAAATTAATCTGTGTGTTGTTATCCAGCAGTGAATAAAAACCCTCGGCGTAACCTTCCGGTGTAATAGCCACAATCCGCCATAACAAACTGTTAAAAGGCGATGCAATTACCAACCGTTTTTCCACCGCCAAGCCTTGCGCAGCGATAGCTTTGTCAGCCAGGGTGCCGACATAAAATTGCATCGCCAAACCCCAAACTAAATAGCCGCTGCTCAGCGCCAGGCCGATATTATTCCACCGCAAACCGGTAAATTTTTTGCGCGCCAGTGCGATAACGGTACCGATCAATAGCGGCAAGGTATAGAGCGGATCGATAATAAATACACTGCCGATACCAAATGGATAATCGCTAAACGGCAGTGCCAGTTGAGTGCCATAAATGGTCATGGTGTCCAGCAGTGGATGGGTGATTAACACTAACCACACCGCCAGCCACCAGTGTTTAAATAAATGTTTTTCACGCGCGATGGTGGCGATGAACCATGCAAACAAGGGTGACACTAACGTGAGGTAAAATAACGCGTGACTTTCAGTGCGATGCAAGGTCATATCGCGAATGGGATCGCCGTGACTGATCAACACATCCAGATCCGGTAAGGTGCCCACAACAGCCCCCATAAGCGCGGCTTTCCACAGCGCTGTCTTGCATCCCATCACGGCGACACCCACGGCAGCGCCCAAGGCAATTTGCGATAAAGAGTCCATATTATTCCTCGTATTCCGCCGTGCGAATCACCGCTAAAAACTCTTCACCAAAACGTTTCAATTTACTTTCACCCACACCAGTAATGCTGCGCAATTGTTCTGCTGTAAGCGGGCGGAATTCCAACATTTCGCGCAGAGTCGCATCGTGAAAAATCACGTAAGGCGGTACGCCCTGTTCTTCGGCGAGGCGTTTGCGGCAGGAGCGCAGGGCATTCCACAAACCCTGATCCTCTGCTTCAATCCCCTGACCGAGGTTGGCGCGACGCGGCGAGTTGTTAGCTGCTTTAATATCGCGGCGCAAACTGATTTTCTCGTCGCCACGCAAAAATGCCCGGCAGCTTTCATTTAATACCAAACCGCCAAAACCATCGCTATTGACGTCCAACAAACCACGCGCAACCAGCTGGCGAAAAATCGCTTTCCATTCATCCGCACTTAAATGTTTACCAATGCCGTAGGTGGTGAGTTTGTGATGATCGAACGACAATATTTTTTCATTGTTGCTGCCGCGCAATACATCAATCACATGGCCCGCGCCAAACCGCTGGCCAGTGCGATACACACAGGAGAGCGCCATCTGCACCGCTTCGGTAGCATCCCAGGTTTGTGGTGGTGTAATACAGCAATCGCAATTGCCACAGGGCTGCGCGAGGGTATCGCCAAAATAGCGCAGCAAACTCTGGCGGCGACAGCTGGTAATTTCACACAGGCCCAGCATCGCATTTAACCGTTGCTGTTCATTGCGTTTAAATTCTTCACTGCCTTCACTTTGCGCCATCATCTGCCGCAATTTAACAACATCTTCCAGCCCGTAAAGTAATAAAGTAGTTGCCGGTTCACCATCGCGCCCCGCGCGGCCGGTTTCCTGATAATAAGCTTCAATACTTTTGGGCAGATCCAGATGCGCGACAAAACGCACATCGGGTTTATCGATGCCCATACCAAACGCGATAGTCGCCACCATAATGATGTTGTCTTCGCGTAAAAACCGCTCCTGGTTTTTTTGCCGCACATTGGCAGGTAAACCGGCGTGATAGGGTAGTGCGGTAAATTTTTCACTGCTCAACCACTCGGCAATCTGTTCGACTTTATTGCGCGACAGGCAATATACAATGCCGGAGTTACCCGCTTGTTCTTCACGCAAAAAACGCATCAACTGGATTTTTGGATTATTTTTTTGTGCAATGCGATATTGAATATTCGGGCGATCAAAGCCGTTAATAAATTGCTGCGCATTTTCCAATTGCAAGCGCGCGATAATTTCATCGCGGGTACGCACATCGGCGGTTGCCGTTAATGCAATGCGCGGCACCTGCGGAAATTCGCGGTGCAATAGTTCCAGCTTTAAATAATCGGAACGAAAATCGTGACCCCATTGCGATACGCAGTGGGCTTCATCAATCGCAAACAGGGAAATTTTTATCTGGTGAAATAATTCCAATGTGCGCGGCTGAATTAACCGTTCTGGCGCAACGTAAAGCATATCAAGCTCACCGCGCTGCAACGCCAATTCGGTTTGCCACATTTCTTGCGGTGAAAGCGACGAATTTAAAAACCCGGCACGCACGCCCAATTCGCGCAGCGCACTGACTTGATCCTGCATCAATGCGATCAGTGGTGATACCACAATGCCCACACCTTCACGCACCAGCGCTGGAATTTGGTAGCACAGGGATTTACCGCCACCAGTGGGCATTAGCACCAGTACATCTTCACCGGCAACTAACGCATCAATCACCGCCGCTTGCGGGCCGCGAAATTCATGATAGCCAAAAGTGGAATTTAAAATTGCGAGAGGTGTTTTCATTGCGAAGGGATTACAAACCTTTGATCAAAATGATGGATATATGCATCAAAGGAGCGATTTTTCAGCAAAATGATGAATATAGCCATCATTATCGCGTGAAAGATCGTGCACGCAGGGGCAAAACACCCCTGCATTAACCGGCAGGGAAAAATGACTCGTCAGAGGACGATAACGAAATGTTTAAAACACCGCGTTTACCGCGTTCGGTTTGGATGGCGGGGTGCGCTCTGGCACTACCACCATCACCAAGCCCCACATCACTAACAAACCTGCCAATACCGATACCGACTTTTTCACGATTAATCCCTCCAGCGGACATGTCGTACAAGACTAGGCAGCAAAAACTGAACCATTGCTGAAAAATTGCTGCCCGTCCGCGCGTGAAGGCTTAAAGCTTGAGCGTTTTTTGCAGGAAGTTGATGATGTCCTCCATTGGCCAGAGCGCATCTTTATCAAAACAACTGCCCGCCCAGTTACAGCCGTTATCCAGATAGGCGTGGGTTTTGTTGGGGTAAACCTTGTACTCCACCGGTTGTTTGCCCGCTTTCAGTAAGTCCACATAGTGCTGCGCCGCGGCGGGTGGCGTGGTTTTGTCCAGGCTGCCCACGTGCACAAATTGTGGTGGCAGTGGGTATTCACTGGCCTTGGGCACAAAATAAATGGGCGATACCGCTTTGTAATGCTCCGGGTTGTCGTTCACGTTAATGTCTTTACCAAACAGGCCGCGCGGCTCCGCATTGCCAAACTTCCAAAACATATTGCCGGGCGATTCAAAACCGCCTTTTGCCGCCGCGTAGAGATCAAATGCACCATAACTGACCACGGCCGCCTGCACTTTCAGGCCATCCTCCCGGGCGACTTGTTCGGCGGTTTTGCCTGCGGGTAAATAGCTAGGCTTGAAACCCAAACTCGCACCCGCGTAACCATCGCTCTCCAACTGGCGGCCACGAGTGAGAATCATAGTGGTCAAATGGCCGCCGGCACTGTCGCCGGTAATCGCCACCCGGGTAGGGTCGCCGCTGTATTGGCCAATATTCTCCTTCACCCAGAGCAGGCCGCCGAATACGTCCTCAATAATCTGGTTCATGGTGACCGTGTTGCTCTGATCGCCCAGCAGGCGATAGTTCATATTGGCTACCACCATGTCGCCGTCGCGCGCCACCTTGGTCGCCATGTCGTGCATGATCGAGTTGTTATTCACCAGCCAACCGCCGCCGTGGTAAATCACCAGCACCGGGTAGGATTTTTTGCCCGTCTGCGGCACGTAAATATCCAGCGTGAGCGGGAAGTTGTCGGGCGCGGCAAACTGAATCGCCTTGTGGATTTTTACCGCCTCATCCGCCTGCGCAACCAGTGCACAGCAGCCCAAAAATACCATCGCCATTAATTTACCAAGCTTCAGCATAAACACCTCTTTGCATTGTTATTGTCAGATTTACCACGGCCAAGCATAGATGGCGCAAGGCAGGGACGATAGTGATAAGCGTCACTGCAACCAGCCCTTTACCACGCTTTACGTTTTATAACGCTCGACTGCTGACTCACAAAAGAATTATATTTAACCAAATGGTTGACAATAGATTTATTCAGGAGAATACTTAACCACATGGTAAACAATAAGAACGATCAACTCGATGCTGTCTTTCATGCCCTTGCCGACCCAACGCGCCGGGCGATGGTGGCGCGGCTGGCGCAATCGCCCTGCGGTATTAGCGAACTGGCAGCACCCTTTGAGATGACACTCGCGGCGGTTTCCAAACACATCAAAGTATTGGAAGGCGCGGGGCTGGTAGTGCGCAGTGTGCAGGGGCGCAACCACACCTGTGCGTTGGATACCCGCCCCCTGCACGGCGGTATCGAATGGCTGCGCCACTACGAACAGTTCTGGAACCAACGGCTGGATGCATTGACTGCCGCGCTAGTGGCGGACGATCAAGCGAAAAAGCCAACCGAATAAACCGGGTCGATACTCGCCGAGTCAGACCCTTCATTGTCCACCAACAGGCTTCGGCCAAAGGAGATTGAGATGAACGACTATGGTGTATTGACCGCCCCGGATACCCTGCGCATTGAACGCCTGCTGCCCGGCCCGATTGAACGGGTCTGGCAATACCTGACCGATTCCGACAAACGCGCCACTTGGCTGGCGGCGGGTAACGTGGAGCAACAAATCGGCGGCAAGGTGGAACATACTTTCCGCAATTCCGAACTCTCACCCGAACACGATATTCCGCCACCCAAATACAGCAGCTGCGCGGGCGATGTGCCCATGCTCGGCAAAGTCACCGCCTGCGAACCGCTGCGCCTGCTGAGTTATATCTGGAATGCCGGTTCGGAGGTGGAATCGGAGGTGAGTTTTGAGCTGGCGCCAGAGCAGGATCAGGTCAAACTGACCGTCACCCATCGCCGCCTCACCAACCCGGACGAGCGCCTGAGTGTCGCCGGTGGCTGGCATACCCATCTCAATATTTTGCGCGATGTGCTCAACGGCAAAACCCCGCCCGGTTTCTGGAGAGTGCACACCCAACTGGAGCAGGAATACGCCGCGCGTTTGGCGGGCTGATAAGAATCCAGGGTTGGTTCTGCCAACTCCACATCACGCAACATTAATAGTTGCATGATGATTCCATCTGCGCTACCTTTCACGTAACAACTTGAATTACGTGAAACCCAAGCCTGATGGAGAAAAATATGAAACGCGACTCCCGCCTCTCCGGCGTGCTCCATGTACTGCTGCATATGGCCGAGACCAATGTGCCCATGACCTCGGAAGCACTGGCCAATATGATGAAAACTAACCCCGTGGTTATCCGCCGTGTGCTCGCCGGTTTGCGCGAACACCAGCTGGTTTGTTCCGCCAAAGGTCACGGCGGTGGCTGGCAGATTTGCCGCGCGCTGGACACCATCACCCTGCACGACATTTACCTCGCGCTCGACGAACCCACTTTGCTCGCCATGGGTAATCGCACCGAAGCACCGGGCTGTTTGGTAGAAGCGGCAGTGAATAGCGCCCTCAACCACGCCTTTGTAGAAGCTGAAACACTGCTGCTCAACCATTTCCGCAGCGTCACCCTCGCGCAGCTGAGCGAGGATTTCCACCAACGCATGCAAGCCCGTGGCTTCTCCGGTAGCCATGAACACGCCATTTTTCCCGAGGAGTAAACCATGCAAACATTTGATGTGATTGTGATTGGCGGCAGCTATGCCGGTATGGCGGGCGCACTGCAATTGGCGCGCGGGCGACGCCAAGTGGCGGTGATTGATGCCGGAATCCGCCGCAACCGTTTTGCCGCTCATTCCCACGGCGTGTTGGGGCAGGACGGCAAATCCCCCGCACTGATCGCCAGCGAAGCCAAAGCCCAACTGCTGCTTTACCCCAACCTCAGCTGGATAGAAGGAACCGTTGAGCACGCGGAAAAAGTCGGCGATTTATTCCAAGTCACCACCCGCGACCAGCAAACCCTGAGCGCCAAACGCCTGCTGCTCGCCACCGGTGTAAGCGATCACTTACCCGCCATCACCGGGCTGCAAGACCGCTGGGGCAAAACCGTTTTTCACTGCCCCTACTGCCACGGCTACGAACTCAACCAGGGCCCACTCGGCGTACTCGCGGTGAGCGAAGCCTCGCTGCACCAGGCGTTATTAATTCCCGATTGGGGCCCAACCACGCTGTTCACCAACAACTGTTTTACGCCGGATGAACTCCAGCTAAAACAACTGGCCGCACGCCATGTGCGCCTGGAAACCGAAGCCGTGACCGAAATTACCGGCGAGCAGGCCGCCGTGGTGAAACTCGCCAACGGCCGGTTGGTGGAATTGGCGGGGTTGTTTGTCGCTTCACTCACCAAACCCGCCAGCCCCATCGCGCAGGAGTTAGGCTGCGAACTGGCTGAAAGCCCGGTAGGGTTTTATGTGAAAACCGACGATTTCAAACAAACCTCAATCCCCGGTGTATTTGCCTGCGGCGATTTAGGCCGGGCGATGGGCAGCGTGACCTTTGCCATTGGCGATGGCGCGCAAGCGGGTTTTGCCATCCATCGCTCGCTGATTTTTGAAGGCTTGCCGGGGTAAAACCGGATTGGCAGCAAAAAGTGTCGGGTAATTATGCATTTGTGATTTTGCCAAATTCAATGAACTGATAGGAATCAATTACTTGCGACTATGGCGTCAAAATTGCTATACATACCCTGTCACAATAACTTACATCAGGAATATGTTATGAAAATCAAACAACTCATCAGCCTTGGCGCAGCCGCACTTTTCAGTGTTGGCGCCAACGCAGGCATCATTTTTCAGGACAACTTTGACGCAGAAGCGGGTGCAGCAGGCACTTCCACCCTCAACTACAACGCGTTCAGCAACTGGAGTGTATCCGGCGGTAGCGTTGATGTCGTCGCCAATACCAACGGCTGGGGCATCACCTGTGCGGGCGGTAGCGGCAAATGTGTGGATCTGGACGGTTCAAGTGGTAATGCCGGCATACTGACCAGCTCGCTGTTATCACTTGCCGCAGGTACTTACAACCTGAGCTTCGACATTTCCGGCAACCAACGTGGCGGATCTGCGGACAGCTTCACCCTGGCCCTGGGTGGATTCCTGAGTGAATCATTCACCCTGAGCCCCACCGCGCCATGGCAAACCGTGACCCGCAGCTTCACCGTGAGCAGCAACACTGCTAACTCTATCGTGTTTAACCACGCTGGCGGCGACAACATCGGCATCATGCTCGACAACGTCTCCCTGAGCAAAACCGAAGTTCCAGCACCAGGCACTCTTGCGCTGTTCGGTTTAGGTTTGATCGGTTTAGGTTTTGCCCGTCGTAACGCGCGCAAATAAACCAAACACAGATTGACCAAAAACGGCTCCTTCGGGGGCCGTTTTTGTTTTTGGGGATTAGGATATGTACGCGTAATCGATAGGTTCGATTCGTTCTTGATGGGCTGGTTTAACTTTTAGCGGATTTGTTCAGTCAAACTGAACAAATCCGAGTTTTCTCAAACCAAACCGACCATTTTCGTGACGTCAGGAAAATGATCCCTAGGCATGTGTAATGCCGTGTATTCCCAAAACCATCGTCTATAGTGGAGAATCCGACGACACGAACTGGTGATGGATAATCGAATGGACAAGAACACCCAAGCAGCATGCAGGCCACACCATGGCGAATAATTGGCAGGAAGACGAACTGCTATTAACGCTGCACCTCTACTGCCGCACGCCGTTTGGCAAATTGCATCAGACCAATCCCGAGATTATTAAACTCGCCCAGATAATTGGCCGCACGCCATCGGCTGTGGCGATGAAAGCCTGCAACTTCGCCAGCCTCGATCCCGCTCTCGCACAAAAAGGTTTAGCCGGTGCCAGCAAAGCCGACCGCGCTTTGTGGGATGCGTTTATGACCAACGCCACTGAAGTGGCCGACAAAGCCGAAGCGCTTTATGAAACGCGCGTACTTCCCACCGAACTAATCACGCCTGCAACTGAAAAGCCCCTCGTATTTCCCACAGGCCCAACTGAAACAATCCGCGAAGTTAAAGTGCGCCGTGTGCAGCGCTTTTTTCGTCAAACCGTTTTAGAAAGCTACAACAACCGCTGTGCAATTTCTGGCTTAGCAATTCCTGAGTTGTTGGTAGCGAGCCATATTATTCCGTGGGCGGAAGATGAATCGCGCAGAGCAGATCCTACTAATGGCATTGCGTTGAATGCACTTTATGACAAGGCGTTTGATCGGCATTTAATTTCGTTTGATGAGGAGTTTCGATTGGTGCTCTCATCCAAGATCAAAGAAAAGCAGAAAGATGAAATGGTTCAAGATTACTTTTTACGTTACGAAGGTAAAAAACTAGATATGCCTTACCGATTTTATCCGGATGCACACATCATAAAGCTGCATCGCGAGAGGATGATCGACTTGGCTGTTTGAGATTTAAAAGATTAGCTTCGAGTTTTTGTCCGTAGGTTGTGGTGAGTTTACGAACCGCAACGAATTGAAGGGCAGAAATGTGCCCATAGCGGTACTTCGCACACGAAGTAAATATCCATTGAATGAAGTGCCGTGCGGCTTTTTTACAGCACTGACTTCATAGTCGCGCCTGAGTACATCCACTACAGCTTCGAAAACTCGGCTTTCTGTTGGTTTTGGCGAGTCACCGCTCCAATTCTTTAATGCGCTGCTCGAGTGTTAAGGGGGAGAGGTTTGTGACAACCTCTAGCGGTGGTTGGTTATCCTGATGAGCAATCCAGTTAACATGCTTGCGCAGCCAGCACAAGACTGTTGATTTGCCTTGTACGCCATAACGAGTTGAGCTTGCTTATAGGTCATCCACCTTTTTCGATGATCAACAAGAGTTAACTTAAAGGCGAGAGAATAATCACGCTAGGTGCGTTTGATAATGGGATTAATAACACCTTCCTCAACGGAGGTTGAAAATATCAACTTTTATCTAGGACGGCACATATGAATAAAAGGGCTCCTTCCAAACTCACTTAGTAGGAGCCTTTTTTATTTACCTACTAGTTATTTATTATGGTTTTTAATTTTCTCAAAAAACTTCTTAACTGATTCAGGCATAGAATCATCAAAGTCGCCCAGCCCCATCTCGCTGCGTTGCTGTTGCAAATGGCTATAAATCTGTCTTGCTCGTTGATCTACTGCTGCTAACTCAGCTTCCGATAAAGTTATACGATTCATTTCTTTGAACGTGGGAACCTGATTTTCTGGACTCCATAAGTCGCCACGTAATTCTACAGCCTTATAAAGTGCCAATACTTCTAAAGCTTTAGATTTCTTGTCTGCTTCATCCGTAGCCAAGTCATATACTGTGGTTTTCTCTAAAGTTGCAAGAGCAATCAAAGCTTCAGTTGAGCCATGGACAGCAGCATTCCAATATTGTTTTTTTGCCGCATCAAAACCATACCGCTCAAAATGTTCGCGATCCATATATATTTTTGCCAGCATTTGCATGGCGCGAATATCTCCACTTTCAGCGAGCTTTTCCAAAGTTTCTTGATTGTAACTTATGTATTCGGACTCACCTTCAGCTGAAATAAACTTGCCGCGCTCCGCATACCATTTCGTAATCTCCGCTGCGTCAGCGGGATCACCGAAAAAAGTCTCAAATTGCGTTGCAATCTTAGGTACACTCAATGGACTAATTTTTTCCAGCGGTGGGTTAGGTGGCAAATCTGAGTTGTGGTTTGCAGATGGAATGGCTTGAGAAGACAATTTGGATTGTTTCAAACCTGTGAATGCTACGTAGCTAACCATGGCAATAGTTAACGCAACAACTAGCAATTTAAATGAGTTTTTAGGCTGCATAATGACTCCACTAGGCATAAGATAGCTCCTTTAAAAATTATCTTCTACAAATTGCGTTATAGCCATTCATATTGTCCTGGTAATATTTTTGACAGCGGGCCATATCTGTTCTATAGGTAAGCGCGGAATTATCACGGCATGGATTGGTCCAGCCGATTCCATTCCATGAGAGCGAAATATTGGAGCAGTGATCCCTTTGTCTTGTTTCATCTCGCTCAGCTGCGCTCAACTCACAATTAGCTTTGGTTGAAAGAATATGTCCCTCCTCAGTTCGACAAAACTGTTCACGATCTACAGCACGTCCTTGCATATCACGAGGCACTGATCTTTTACTTGTGAGCAAATAATCAGAGCCAGCTGTGCTAGTAGGCGGCCGTACTCCGATAACGACAACTTCCTCAACAGATCCATTACGCCTTTCATAAGCTGCCATACACTCTAAGAATTGAGGGCTATATGCCATAGGGCACCATGGCGTGCGTGCTTCTGATGATGGTGATAAAAAAATAACCGTAGAAAAGAGGGAGGCGAAGAGAGAGGTTTTTCTAAACATTTTGATTTCCTTAAAAGAATATTTATGCTGCGCTTTATCCCGCGCTTCGCCATAATAACATAAGCTATAGAGTGGACGCTTTCCTTTTGTGAAAAAAGCTAAAAAATAAAAATTACTAGTTTGCTAAATGTTATTTATTCGGAGCATCACTGCTCTAAGTCAATCGCAGGCTATTGTGATCAATAGAATTTTGACAAATAAAACATCAGGCATTTGCTGAATTGACGCTTAGATTTGCATGTGATCGGAAGCCAGAAACAATAGATGAAAAAACACAATATATTTTGCGTGCAATTCAAATGATTCAGAGCCATATATAAAAAATTTGCACTGATGTTTTCAAATCCCGTCTTATGCATCTGAAATGGGTTGGTTTTTGAGCCGACTAGAGAGGAATTGCTAGCAAGCGATTATGGTAAAAGAATCGTTAAGCCGATTTCGAAATTATCCTTTCCACTTGGGGTGTTAAATTTATCTCAACTTCCTCTTTTGGCCGTTAAGTGACCTTAAAAATAACCAGCTACTACCTGGTTATTTTTTTATTAAATCAACCAAAATATCCCGCTGTTGCAAGCGGGTTTTGAAAGAAAACATTAACAACGTTACGGCGCACTGCTGTGCGAGTGCGCCCTACAAAATATAACATTTTGGTATTTGTAGCCCGCATGGAGCCTAACGGAATGCGGGGTTGGTTTTTTGGAGGAAGGAATTAAAAAACAAGATCAACATTAGATGCTCCCATATTTCGCTAGGCTCCATACGGGCTACAAAAATATGTTTATTACCAACGCTTGGGTGATTTTCGTGAGCTGTGGAATACGCGCAGTATTTGGACTTGTTGCAATTCCGGTTTCACCCGGTAGGGGATTATGTAGCGAGTATCGGGAACAATGAGTTCGCGGGTGCCATGGATGCGACCGGGGTGCCTTGAGACATGCTTACGCCCCACTTTTTGAACACATCCACTACCGTAGCGTCGTTGGCGAATTCCCCATTATCGGCTTCTTGAATAGCTGCTTTTATTTCCTGCACTTGCCACTCGTTCAACTCGGCATCCAAATAAATATTCATGGTGGTGGACATAGGTAATACTCACTGCGTTCAGACGAAAGTAAGGTAGCACAGGCGATTAAATTACGTCCAATTGCCTATGCACAGCACCGCCAACACATATTCAGCCTAGTAAAGCGGCAGCGGGGTTGGTCTTTTCATGGCTTCAATTCAAACATCAAAATCCCCCGTATTCCGTTAGACTTCATACCGGCTACACATCACTCTTTTTACCTTGGAATTTTTAATGTTTGAAAAGTCACAAACCCCCAGTACCTTTGTGTTTGATATGGATGGCACCCTGCTTAATGAACACCACGAGCTGTCGCCGCTGACGATTCGTGCGTTGAACGAATTGCGCGAACGTGGTCATCACTTGGTCATCGCCACCGGGCGGCACTTGATGGATATCCGCGCTTACCTGAAACAATTGGGTGGCGGTATAGCGACGATTACTTGCAACGGTGCGATGATTCATAACGGCGATGGCGAGTTGATCCAGCGCGAACTATTGCCGCTGGCGGTGAACGAAACCTTGCTGCCGCTGGGTGAAGCGTGCGGTGTGCATTTGAATATGTATACGGATCGCGAGTGGTTGGTGAATGCGCCCTGCGAATCGATGTTGGATGCGCACCGGCAGTCGCAATTTTTTTATCGCCAAATTCCATTGCAGGAAATGCTGGCCACACCGGCGTTAAAGATTTTGTTTTACGGCGAGAACGCGCTGCTGCAACAACTAAAAACGCAAATACTCACGGCACTACCCGTGCCGATTCATTTAACCTTTTCCGATGAGTATTATCTGGAGGCTATGCCAAACAATATTTCCAAGGGCGATGCGTTAAAAACTCTGGCGGAACATTTGCAATTACCGCTCGCCAATAGCATGGCGTTTGGCGATGGTTTTAATGATGTGGAACTGTTTCGGGCAGTAACTCACCCGGTAGTGATGGCGAATGCGAGTGACAAGCTCAAGCAATTATTTCCCGCTGCGCAAGCTGCAGCGCGCAACCATGATGACGGTGTGGCGCGCTTTTTATTGGAAAAAGTGTTGTAAACAGCACTGATGTTCAGATGGATTTGTGAGTCATCCAATGCAGGAATTCATCGCTGTTGATGAATTCCTTGTAGGTTTCCTCACCCTCAAAATTCGCCGCTTCAAATTGCACACCGGCTTGTTGTTCCAATTGCTCCAACCAATAGATCATTCTTGCGTACGCCGCTGTTTATTGTATTGAATATCGTTAGACTGTTTTTCACCTTACAAGTATTTGTCTATTCAGCCAAAAGGACAGTTATGACCAACCTAACCAAAACCCAGGCACAGGCCCGTGCTGATCAGGTGCGTGCATTTCGTGCGGAGCAGAGCCTACTGAGCGCGCAGGGCTTGTTACAACTGCCGGAGGAAGATGCCGTGCATATTCAGCGCTATCACGATAATTTGTTACACGAGTTGCAACAGGCGCAGGATGTAGACCTGAGTGACGGTGCGCGGCATTTGTCGCTGGGTATGCAAATAGTTTCCTTTCTCGGCGCGGCGGCCTTGGCGGCAAGTTTGTTTTTTCTGTTTTATCAATACTGGGGTTATTTCGCCACCGCAACTCAAGTGGTGATTTTAATTGCGGCGCCGTTATTGAGTTTAGCGGGCGCATACTGGGTACGGCAGTTTGATGCCTCGGGTTATTACGCCAAACTTGCGGGGTTAGTGTCGTTTGCGAGTTGGGTGTTAAACATTGTGATGCTCGGTAGCATTTTTAATGTCACACCATCACCCAATGCATTCGCCGTCTTTGCGCTCTATGGATTTTTGCTTGCCTATTTATTGCAGGTGCGTTTGTTATTAGCGGCGGCAATGATTTGTAGTTTTATTTTTATTGGTGCCAAGTTTGGCACCTGGATGGGTAGCTACTGGATTTACGTGGGCGAAAACCCCGAACATTTTTTCTTGCCTGCGCTCTTTTTCTTTGCGCTGCCACAGTGGCTTAATCAAGCGCGCTTCCACGGTTTTGCGGCGATTTATCAACTGTTATCGGTGGTGGTATTTTTTATCGCGCTGTTGATTTTAGCCAATTGGGCGGGCAGTAGTTATTTGCCCTGGTCGCCCAATGTGATTGAAGGTTGCTATCAAATCGTTGGTTTTGTGGCGAGTGCTCTGCTGGTGCTTTATGGCTTGCGTACCGGCGCCGCTAATTTAATGCTTGCGGGCAATGTGTTTTTTGCGCTGTTTTTATATACCAAATTTTTTGATTGGTGGTGGGATTGGCTGCCTAAATATCTATTCTTTTTGGTGATCGGGCTGACCGCTATTTTGGCGCTGATGGTGTTTAATCGCCTTCGCAAACTGCAACAACAAACCGCAGCGCAACAAACAATACCAACGACAGGAGGTCAATCATGAAAACTATCGCCGCTACATTCACGAGCAAAAAATTGGTTTGGCTTGCGGTTGGCTGCATTCTGTTGGTGAATGCATTTATGTTGGGCAAGGTGTACATAAACCGTTCTGCGGTAATCGCCCAGTTGGAATTGAGCGAACGGGAATTACAATTTCCCTATAACTACGGTTTTAGCAAAGAGGATTCCAGCGCACGTGTGAGTTTGCGCTGGGCGACACCCAATACCGAACCAATCAACATCGAGCTGAATCACTGGCGCTGGCAGCATGATCGCAGTTTACAATTAAGCGCTGCACATTTTGCGAGTTTTCAGTTTCACGCTTGCACACAAAAAACGCGCTTGCATCAAAAACAATCCGGCTGGGTATTAATGGAATTTAATGGCAAAAGTTATACCGACTATGTGGCGCAAGTAGAGCAGTATCACCAGTTAATCATGGGTTTAACGGCTACTGCCAATGGCGAACTGGCAGAAAAAGAATTAGCGGAGAAACGCAAAGACGCCACTGAATTTTTCACCGCTGCACAAACTACTAACTCGCGTTTGTTTTTGATCGATGCCGCCGCCGAGCGCGAACTGCTGGAAGCAGTGCAACGGGAGCGGCAATCTGCCAACAGCGGACAACTGATTATTGTGCCCGCTGAACTGCGCGCGGGATATTATCGCTGCGATAACAATGAGAAGCGCACCACTGAAGTGATTGTCGATAATTTGGCGGTGGAATCACTCTACATCCCCAATCGCCTCGCCACTGATTTCCCTAGCGATAACAATATGCGCCCCACTGTGAAATTTTCCGCGCTGGTCAACTATGGCCGCTTGCATGAGCCCTGGATAAGTAATTTGCAATAACAGCCTATGTTTTATAGGACCCGCATTAAGCCTTGCGAAATACGGGAAGTATTTGCACTTGGTGAAGTTCCCGTTTTACACGGTGGGGGATTAGGTAGCGAGTATCGGAAACGATTAACTCGCGCGTGCCGTGGAGCCAGCCAGGGTGACCAAGGGCGAAGCGCACTATTCCCATAAATCCGCTTGTTGGGCGGGTGATTCCAGCTGCAATAAAAACGCTTTGGCCTCTAACCCACCCGCAAAACCGGTGAGTTTACCGGAGGAGCCAACCACGCGATGGCAGGGGGCGATAATGGAGATGGGATTTTTCCCGTTGGCAGCGCCCACGGCACGCACGGATTTTTCATTGCCAATTTGCTGCGCGATTTGCAGGTAACTGCGGGTTTGCCCATAGGGAATAGTGAGCAACGCGTGCCAGACCTGCTGCTGAAATTCGGTGCCGTGAAAATCCAGCGGCAGCGCAAATACTTTTCGTGTTCCCGCAAAATATTCACCCAGTTGTTGGGCGGTTGCGACCAGCAGCGGGAAGTCATCGCACCGTTGGCCTTTTTCAATACCGACACGGTTTGGATCTTCATTTTCCCACAACACTGCCGCAAGGCCTTGGTCACTGGCAATCAGGGTTAATTGGCCAACGGGGGAAGGGATGATGGTGTGGTTATTTGGCATAAGGTGAAGCCTGATGTTTTTTGAGCGGGCAACATAACACAGGCAATTTAGGCAGCAAGAGCTTGGGATAAAGCGTTGAAATATCCGCCATTGATAGAGATTCTCATTATTGCTAGAATTCCTAATAACTTCCCCCTGCGCCTTTGGTGCTGTCTGTTATAGGAACTCCCCATGTATCGTTTTGTGCGTCCTGCCAGTTTGTTGTTGACCTGTAGTGCTCTGCTGCCGGGTGTTGCCAGTGCCGATAATGGCGTTGAAGAAGTCTTTGTCAGTGCCAGCCGCACCGAGCGCCCGCTGAGTACCATCCCCAATACAGTAACGGTGATTAATGCCGCCGAGCTGGAGCAACAGCTGTCAATTCAGGACGATTTGTCCACGGTGTTAGGCAACCTGATTCCCGGTTTTTCGCCCAGTCGCCAAAAGATGACCAACGCCGGTGAAACCCTGCGTGGACGCAAGCCGCTGTATATGATCGATGGGGTGCCGCAATCCAACCCGCTGCGCGATGGCGGGCGCGAGGGCAATACCATCGACCCGAACGTGATTGAGCGAGTGGAGGTGCTGCACGGCGCTAACGCCATTCACGGGGTGGGCGCGGCGGGTGGCATTATCAACCTGATTACCAAAAAACCGGCGGCCAAGCTGGAGCAGAGCATTCGGGTGAACACCGGTTTCCAAAGCGAAGACCTGGGCGAGAGCGCGGATTACGGGGTGAGTTACAGCCTGTCCAACCGCGTGGGGAATGCCGATGTGATTGCCAGTATCAGCCTGCGCGACATGGGTATGGCGTACGACGGCAAGGGGCAGATTATCGGCGCCGACAATACCCAGGGCGACACTATGGATTCACAATCGGTGAACGGTTTTGTCAAAACCGGTTACGACTGGGACCAGCAGCGCATTGAACTGATGGTGAACCGCTACGAGATCGAAAACCAGAACAATTGGGTATCGGTGACGGGTGATGTGTCTGAGGGCATCCCGAGCAGCGCGGTCAAAGGCGATATTACCGGCGAGGGTGCGAGCAACAAGGTCACCGCCATCAGCCTCAATTACACCCATGAGGATTTTCTGGGGCAAAAGCTGCGGGTTCAGGGCTTTAGCCAGGATTTTGCCGCCACCTATGGCGCCGAAGCCGTGCCGCTCGCGACCTTTCAGGACCCGGCCTACGGCCCCAACTTGATCGACCAATCGCAAAACAACTCGGAAAAACTCGGCATGAAACTGACCCTGGTGAAAGACCAGGTCGCCAATTTGCCAGTGAACCTGGTTTACGGGGTGGATGTACTGCAGGACGAAACCTGGCAGGAGTTGATCCAGACCGGCCGCGCCTGGGTGCCGCCGAGTAAATACCAGAACTACGCACCCTATTTGCAGGGCGAGTTTACCGGTGTCGACAAGCTGACCCTGACCACCGGGGTGCGCTATGAAAAATCCAAACTGGAAGTTAATGACTTCACCACACTTGCCTCTTACGGCAGCCGTTTTGTAGAGGGTGGTGCGCCGGAGTTTTCCGAGACACTTTACAACTACGGCGGCACCTACCAAATCACCAGCGCCTGGCGGGTATTTGCCAACTATGCAGAAGCCTTTGCGATGCCCGATGTGGGCCGGGTGCTGCGCGGTATTAACCAGCCGAACCTGAGAGTAGAAACCTTTCTGGATCTAAAACCGGTGCTGACCGAAAGTACCGAATTTGGCGTGGAATTTAAGACCGGCGACATTAGCGCACAAATCAGTTACTACACCTCGGACTCGGATTTTGGCGAGCGGTTGCAGCGCGATGCCGACGGTATTTACACGGTGGAGCGCGAAAAAACCGCCATCGACGGTATTGAATTCAGCACCGCCTGGGCCGCCACCGATGTGGATCTGTTCAGCTTGCGCTACGCCCAAGCTACCGGTCGCTACGATTCCAACAAAGATGGCCGGGTGGATTCCGATCTGGGCGGCACCAATATCTCCCCCGACCGTGTCAACCTGAGTTGGGATCGCACCTGGTCGGGCAGTGTTGATACACGCTTGCAGGTGAATCACCTGTTGGATCGCGAAGTGAAAAACAGCACTGGCGCCGTTATCAATGAGTTTGAGGGCTACACCACACTGGATGCGAGTGCGACTATCGCCGCGTTTGACGGGGTGATCAGCGTTGCGCTGCAAAACCTCACCGACGAATACTATTTCACCTACTATTCGCAGAGCAGCCCGAACGATATCCGCAACTTCACGGGTGTGGGGCGGAGCATTAATCTGGGCTATCAACGCAGCTTCTAATCCACCAACCACTATGCTGATATCGACAGGCTACCGGGGCATTGCCCATGGTCATCACCAATGACCGCCGCTAATGCCCGCCCGCGCCGGGTGCATAAAGCGCGCGACCGTTTACTGCTGCGCTGGCATCGCTGGTTGGGCCTGGGCGCGCTGGTGTTTTTGTTGCTGGCCGCGTTTAGTGGCAGTTTGCTGGTGTACAAACAGGCGCTGATTAAACAGCTCATCACCCCCAGAGCCGACTTGCCCGCCGATTACGGCGTCGCCCAAATGGCGCTGCAGTTGGATGCCATTGCCGAGCGGATTAAAGGGGATAACAGCGGTTATTTGATCAAGGCGCCCAATACCGAAGAACCCTACTGGGCTCTGACGCGCGATGCCGATCGCAGTGTGCAATTACTTGCGCTCGATTCACTGCAGGCCTATGAGGAGAATCTGTGGCTACTGCAGACACTGGCGTTTTTTAGGCACCTGCACACCGAACTGTTTGCCGGGGTAATTGGAGAAGCAGTACTGCTAGCCAGCGGTGTGCTGGGGTTATTTTTGGCCATCAGCGGGGTGATATTGTGGTGGCCCACCAAACGCAGCTTTCGCTGGCGCTGGGTGTTTCCGCGCCAGATCAAACTGTCCTACCTCATGCACTACCACCGCCATGCCGGTACTCTGGTGACGCCGGTGCTACTGATTATTCTGTTAACCGGCAGCATTATGCTGTGGCAAAAATTGACCAAACCGCTGCTAGTGCCGCCGCCCTCCAGCCAATTGCCCCAGCCAATCCCCGCTGCTGCCAGCGCCACTGCCGGGCAGTTATTGCTGCAGGCACAACAGCAAGTTGCCGACGGTTGGCCAACTTACATCCGCCTGCCCGCGCCCGGTATGGCGGCGATGAGTGTTCGCTATCGCCTGCCGGATGAGTGGCACCCCAACGGGCGTACCTCGGTCAAAATTGAGCTGCCCAGCGGCATTGTTATCCTCAGTGCCCGCGCGGATCAGGTCGACTGGCCACAGCGGCTCATCAACCAGAATTACCCTCTGCATTCGGGTTACGGTATGCACCCGTTTTATCGCCTGCTGATATTGGTTGGCGGTATTACGCTGTTTTGGTTAAGCCTGACCGGCGGCTGGAGCTTTCTGCGCCGTCACCATTGAGCACCAAACCCGCCCTGCGCCAGACACCATAGAAGCCAGTTGGCCGATGCTTTGGGCAGCGAGTGCTATAGTGACGGGGATCTCATTAGTTCCTCAGGTTATTTATGGCTGATTCCTTCCCGCTGCTCTATCGCCGCCCGCGCTTGTTGGCATCGATTGTATTTCTACTCTGCCTTGCACTTTCAACACAGGTGGTCTGGAACCTTGAGCAGAATCATCGCCACAACCTGCGCGCCGATATGGAAAATATTGCGCAAAACCACGCTTTTTTACTGCGCGATAGCCTCCGCCAAGCCCTTACCCTGAATTACTCCATGGCGACACTGGTGCGTTTGAGCCAGGGGCAGACCACCGCCTTTGAAGCTGTAGCGCGGGATATGCTGCCCTACTACGACAGCGTGTCGCACATTAGCCTCTCGCCCAATGGGGTGATCTCCCAGGTGTACCCGCTGGAGGGCAATGAAAAATCCGTCGGTTTTAACCAGCTGGCGGATTCCGCCCAAAATAAAGAGGCCCTGCGCGCACGCGATTCCGGCCAAATGACCCTGACCGGCCCGGTGAATTTGGTGCAGGGCGGCACCGGCGTGGTGGCGCGCTTGCCGATTATGGTGGACGAACAGGGCAGCAGCCGGTTTTGGGGCTTTGGCAATGTGATTATTCGCGTGAATCGCCTGCTGGAAACCGCCAATATCCAACAGCTCAATTCCCAGGGCATGGCCTATAAACTCTGGCGCACCAACCCCTTTGATAACAACCAGGAAGTCATCGCCGTGAATGCGCCGGAGCATTTGCACGACCCGGTGCATAAATCCTTTGATGTACCCAACGGCGAGTGGACCCTGAGTATGGCGCCCATTAGCGGCTGGGTGAATTGGTGGCGCCTGACCAGCGAAATTATGCTGGCGCTGGTACTGAGCGGGCTGCTCGGCTACCAGACTTTTTTGATGGCCAAACTGCAGCGCCGCAAGATCAATTTACAAACGGCGGTGGAGGAGCAGACCCGCGAACTGCTGAATGCGCGCGCGCAATTACAGGCGACGCTGGATGCCATTCCCGATTTGTTATTTGAAATCAGTGCCGATGGCGTTATCCACAATTTCCACACCCATCGCCCGGAATTACTCCTGCTGCAACCCGAGGCCTTTCTCGGCAAAAAAATAAATGATGTAGTGCCCGCCAGAATTAGCGCGCTCATTTACAGCACCATGGAGGAGACGAGCCAACAGGGCTTTGCCAGCGGCAAATACTACAGCCTGCAACTGGCCGATGGCCGCCATGAATTTGAACTCTCCGCTGCCTGCAAGGCGGTATCGCCCGGAGCGCACAAACACTTTGTGATGATCAGCCGCGATATCACCGAGCGCCGGCTGGCGGAAGAGGAATTGCGCGTGGCCGCCACCGCCTTTGAAGCGCGCGAGGGCATGATGATTACCGACCCGGACGGGGTGATTCTGCGCGTCAATAAAGCCTTCAGTGAGATCACCGGCTACAGCGCGGAAGAGGTGATTGGGCAAAACCCGCGCCTGCTCAATTCCGGGCACCACGAACCCGAGTTCTACGCCAATATCTGGCACACCATCATCCATGAGGGCAGTTGGAAAGGGGAGATCTGGAACCGCCGCCGCAGCGGGGAAATTTACCCCGAGTGGCTCACCATCACCGCAGTAAAAAATGGCTGTGACCAAATCACCCACTACGTTTCCACGCTCACCGACATTACCGAGCGCAAGGAAAACGAAGCGCGCATCAACAACCTGGCGTTTTTTGACCCGCTCACCCAACTGCCCAACCGCCGCCTGCTACAGGATCGGCTGGAACACGCCATTGCCGCCAGCGAGCGCAAAAATACCCTGGGGGCATTGCTGTTTATCGATTTGGACGATTTCAAAACCCTCAACGATAACCGCGGCCACCATATTGGCGATTTACTGTTGGTCGCCGTGGCCAACCGCCTGCGCATGGCCGTGCGCGCGCAGGACACAGTCGCGCGCCTCGGGGGCGATGAATTTTTGGTGGTGCTGGAGGACTTGGATTCCAACCACGATCACGCCGCCGCCATCGCCCAGCAAATTGCCGAGACCATTCTGGAGAGCCTGAATGCGCACTACACGCTGGAAGGGCAGGATTATTTCAGCACCCCCAGCATTGGCATTTCGCTGTTTGGCGACCGCTTGGTGCATATCGATGAACTGTTAAAACAGGCCGATCAGGCCATGTACCACGCCAAGGCTGCCGGGCGAAATACCTGGCGCTTCTTCGACCCGGAAATGCAGGAGCACACCGCCCAGCGCTTTGCCCTGCAACATGAAATCCGCGAGGCGCTGCAACTGCAGCAGTTCCAACTGTTTTACCAGCCGCAGGTGGATCACACTGGCGCCATAGTGGGGGCGGAGGCGCTGATCCGCTGGTTCCACCCCCAGCGCGGCATGGTGTCGCCGCTGGAGTTTATCCCCATCGCCGAGGAGTCGGGCTTGATTTTGCCGCTCGGCAACTGGATTGTGGAGGAAGCCTGCCAGCAGCTGGTGCGCTGGAGCCAAAACCCGACCACTGCCCGGTTGGTGATTGCGATCAACGTCAGCGCGCGCCAGTTCCAGCAGCAACAGTTTGTGATGCAGTTGTTAAGCATCTTGCAGCGCACCGGCGCCAACCCACGCTACCTGAAACTGGAGTTGACCGAGAGCATGCTGGTGCACAACCAGCAGGACATCATCGCCAAAATGGACGAGCTGAAAAATCACGGCATCAAGTTTTCGCTGGATGATTTTGGCACCGGCTATTCCTCGCTCTCCTACCTGAAGCGCCTGCCTATCAGCGAATTAAAAATCGATAAATCCTTTGTCAACGACATCTTGACCGACAGCAACGACGCCGCCATCGCACGCATGATTATTCGCCTCGCCCAGAGTATGGAGCTGCGCGTCATCGCCGAAGGGGTAGAGACCCAAACCCAGCGCGACTGGTTGGAAGCCGAGGGTTGTGTGCACTATCAAGGCTATTATTTTGGCAAACCGGTGGCCGCTGCTGACTTTCCGTTATAAGCAGCGCGAACTTATCCAAAAACTTGTAAAGATCCGTTGACCTCGTGGCTAAGCCCTATAGAGCAAGCTAACCTCTGACAACGGCTGTGGAGAGCAGCCGGGGCAATACTTAATAACAAGATAAGGTCACAACAACCATGAGCCATTCCGAAGACCGCCGCGCCCTGTTGCGCGGCGCTGTTGCCGGTGCATTGGGGCTATCCAGCCTTGCGGCACTGGGGGCAGAATCTACATCACCCAAACCGTCCTCATCCACCACCGGTTCTACGGCGCTGAAAGGCAATATTCGCCACTCGGTCGCGCGCTGGACTTTCGATTTCCTCACCCTTGAAGAACTCTGCCTGGTAGTCAAACGCCTGGGCTTTAGTGCGATCGATCTGATCGGGCCCAAAGAGTGGCATATCCTCAAACAGCACGGCGTGGATTCGTCCATGTGCAACGGTGCCGAGCTGAATCTGGAAGATGGCTGGGGCGATAGCCGGTTTCATAAACCGCTGATTGAACGCTACCGCGAACATATCGATCTGGTGGCCGATGCGGGCTATAGAAACCTGATCTGTTTCAGCGGCAACAAACGCGGCATGGACCCGGAAGAGGGGCTAAAACACGCGACCAAGGGCCTGAAAAAAATCCTCGCACAAGCCGAAAAACGCGGCGTGGTCCTGCAAATGGAACTGTTCAATAGCAAGGTGAACCACCCGGATTATTTCGCCGATAACTCCGCCTGGGGCATAGAGCTGTGCAAGCGCCTGGACTCGCCCAATTTCAAGCTGCTGTACGACATCTACCATATGCAAATCAGCGAAGGCGACATCATTCGCACTATCCAGAATCATCACCAATACTTTGGTCACTACCACACCGCGGGTGTGCCGGGGCGCAACGAGATTGATGACACCCAGGAACTCTACTACCCAGCCATAGTGCGCGCTATTCAGGCCACCGGCTTCAAGGGTTACGTGGCACAGGAATTTATGCCCAAACGCGCGACCACAGCGGAGAAAATTGAATCTTTGCAAGCCGCCATTCGCATCTGCGACGTCTGATCCTAATAAGAGGTATATCCATGTCTACACAACATTTTGATGCCATTGTAGTTGGCTCCGGCATCAGCGGCGGCTGGGCCGCTAAAGAACTCACCGAAAAAGGCCTGAAAGTGCTGCTCCTGGAGCGCGGGCGCAATATTGAACACATCAAAGACTATGTAAACGCCACCAAAGAAACCTGGGACTATGAACATCGCGGTCGCCCGACTCAGGAAATGAAAGAAAAACACCCGGTACTGCAGCGCGACTTTGTGCTCAATGAAGAAACCCAGGGCATGTGGGCGAACGAGCAGGAAAACCCCTATGTGGAGAAAAAGCGCTTTGACTGGTACCGCGGCTACCACGTGGGTGGTCGCTCGCTGTTATGGGGTCGCCAAAGCTACCGTTACAGCAAGCAGGATTTTGAAGCCAACCTGCGCGAAGGCGTGGCTGTTGACTGGCCGATCCGCTATGAAGACATGGCCCCCTGGTACGATTACGTTGAGCGTTACGCCGGTATCTCCGGTACCAACGAAGGCTTGGAACAATTGCCCGACGGCCAGTTTTTACCGCCCATCGAACTGAACATTGTGGAAAAAGACGTCGCCGCGCGCATCAAAAAAGCCTATGGCGGCAAACGGGTAATGATCAATAGCCGCACCGCCAACATCACCCAGCCCAAGCCGGAACAGGGTCGGGTCAACTGCCAATACCGCAACAAGTGCTGGCTCGGCTGCCCGTTTGGCGCCTATTTCAGTACCCAGTCATCCACCCTGCCAGCGGCGATGAAAACCGGCAACCTCACCCTGCGCCCCTTTTCCATCGTGAGCCAGGTGCTGTACGACAAGGACAAAAAGCGCGCGCGCGGTGTAGAAGTGATCGATGCCGAAACCAACCAAACCTACGAATTCACCGCCAATGTGATTTTCCTCAACGCCTCCAGTTTTAACTCCACCTGGATTCTGATGAACTCCGCCACTGACATCTGGCCCGGCGGTTTGGGCAGCAGCAGCGGCGAGTTGGGTCACAATGTGATGGATCACCACTTCCGCGTGGGTGCCAGCGGCGTGGTGGAAGGCTTTGAGGACAAGTATTACTACGGCCGCCGCCCCGCCGGTTTTTATATCCCGCGCTTCCGCAATCTGGGCGATGAGAAGCGCAATTACCTGCGCGGCTTTGGCTACCAGGGCTCTGCCAGTCGCGAGGGCTGGGATCGCAACGTCGCCGAATTAGGCATAGGTGCCGGTTTAAAAAATGCCCTGGCCGAACCCGGCGCCTGGACAGTTGGCATGACCGCCTTTGGTGAAATACTGCCGCATCACGACAACCGCATTTACCTCGACCGCAACGTCAAAGACAAATGGGGCCTGCCGGTACTGGCGATGGACGTAGAGCTGCGTGACAACGAACTGGCGATGCGCAAAGACATGCTGCAGGACGCCGTAGATATGCTCGAAGCCGCTGGCCTCAAGAACGTTAAAGGTAGCGACTGGGGCTATGCTCCGGGCATGGGCATCCATGAAATGGGTACCGCGCGCATGGGTCGCGACCCCAAAACCTCGGTGCTCAATGGCTTTAATCAGGTGTGGGATGCGCCCAACGTATTCGTCACCGACGGTGCCGCCATGACCTCCGCCTCCTGCGTCAACCCATCGCTGACTTACATGGCACTCACCGCCCGCGCGGCAGACTATGCCGTCAAAGAATTGAAAAAGGGGAACCTGAAATGAATCGCCGCGAACTCCTAGCCCTGATTACCGCTGCCACCGGCACTGCCATGATTGGCAGCACCGCACTGCTCGGTGGCTGCGCCACCACGGCGTCCGCACCCGCCAAGTTTTCAGCAGAAAACATTGCACTGCTGGATGAAATTGCCGAAACCATCCTGCCGCGCACCGAAACCCCGGGCGCCAAAGATGCCAAAGTCGGCCAATTTATGAGTGTGTATGTGACCGACTGTTACACCCTGGATGAGCGCGCCATCTTCCACAAAGGCTTACTCAGCCTGGAAGCCCAGTGCAACAAAACCTATGGCCGCGGCTTTATGGCCCTGCAACCGGCAGAGCGCACCGCGTTTATCAGCCAACTCGACCAGGAAGCGCGCACGACGGTCGCTGGCGGCGGTGTTCACTACTTCACCATGATCAAGCAGCTCACCCTGTTCGGCTTCTTCACCTCGGAAGTCGGCGGCACCCAAGTGCTGCGCCACATGCCCATCCCCGGCCGCTACGACGGCGCACTCGCCTACAAACCGGGTGATCGCGCTTGGGCGACACGTTAAAACTCCTTTATTCCCATATAGTCTTTTTTGTTCAATGCCCCGCTCAGCAATTGAGCGGGGCGGTTTTTCCCGCTAGACTGGCGCGAAAAATTACAATCGTAATTATTTCCTGACCTAGTTCCCTAACCCCCCTACCACCCAATCCACGATCTTTTTGTGATGGAGCATTCTATGCGCTTGTTTCTAAAAGGAATTGCCAGATCGGTAGTATTCCTGTCATGCCTGTTATCCGCCAGTTTTGCCAGTGCTTTGCATGTTGAGACTGAAGTGCTGGGGGACAAGGTGTATTTTTTGTTTTCCACACCTAACAAAATCGCTATTTACAACATGGCCAGTCAAAGTCAGGAGGCAGATCTCAGCCTGAGTAAAACACCCACTGCCTTTGCTATCAGCGGAACGACCGCCTACGTTGCATTTCAGCGCGAGATACGCGCGATAAGTCTCAGCACCGGCGACAGCACCTTCATCCGCAATGCAAGTAATAATGTCGTGAATCTAACTTTGGTTGGAGACAAGCTTTATGCTTTTGATCAGGACGGCAATAGCTTGGCGATTAACACTCTCAATAATAGCTTGATAGAGACTTCGTCCATTGGGTCTTATTACTCCAACAAAATTCAGCTCGGTTCGGCGGCAAATAACGCTATTTTCGCGCGCAGCGAGGCCAGCTGGTCCGGATTAATGCAGAAATACCAGTTGGACTCTGATGGAAAAATCAAAGATTTTACTTACAGTAACCACAACTGGAACTACAACGGTGCCGCCGGGATTTACCTCAACCAGTCCCATACCAAAGTTTATGATCGATCTGGTTTGATTTTTTTTGCGGGTGACATGAGCTATGCGGGAAGCTTGAGCGGAAGCGTGGAAGCGCTGACCTTTATCGGCGATAACCCGGTTGCACTGCGCGGCACCCAGTTAACTCTGTTTAACTCCAGCCATGTAGGCTTGGGCAGCGTCGATTTAACACAAACCGCCAATTTTTTGAGCGCGCGGGAGCAGCAGGTTTTTGCTTTTGCGGTAAATGATTCAGGCTTCAGTGTCGCTCCAGTAGATCTATCGTCATTCGGTTTGTCTGCTCAAGTTGAGTCGGTTGATCCAAATGGTTTTGCGTATACACCCGAATTTATTGTCTCGGATGCGCAAGACAATCTCTTTTTGGTGGATCGCGAAAGCCTGAGCCTCTTTCGCTGGTCGGTCAGTGAAGATAAATATCTTTCCAGTTGGGCATTGCGATCACCCCCCTCCTGGGTCACTCATTCCAGCGCTCACCAGCGGCTTTATCTGGGTTACCCCGACGGAAGAATCAACTACTTCGATCTGACCCAAGAACAACCGACGGAGACGCTGTTTGCCAATATGCCCTATGCGGTGCAAGGTTTATTGGCGGTCGGAAATTTTGTTTTTGCCGCCGATTTATCAGGTGCCTGGGGTACTCATTACACTTATGACGTGAATGGCACTCTGGTTTACTCAGAGGAATGGGCTGAAATCGCAGACGCCTACCTGTGGGACGCGGTCAGTGAAAGAATTTATTTCCATACCGATCATCATTTCCCGCGTGATCTCGCTTGGCGCAAAGTTGACCTCAGCACGGGCAAACTGACCGATAAAGGCGACTCTCCGTACCACGGCGAAACATTAAGTCCCCGCTATCCCCTGATCCTCAATGAGGACAGTTCGCGCATGCTCAACGGCATGGGGCAAATTATCGATACCCAAACCCTTGGTGTTACAGACGCACTGTCCAATGAAATTAGCTCAGGAGTCTGGATTGGTGAACAACTTATTACCGTGTCCACCAGCCAAACTGATCTGCAATTCTGGCAGGACAATTTTGAATTGGCGTCTAACTTGTACTTGGGCGATGCTCAGAGCCTGAAATTATTCAATCTCAACAATCGCCTGGTGTTGATCAAACAGACGCTGGCCGGCCCTCAAATACTGGCTTACGACCTTACAAACTTACCGGATACCGATGGCGACTCGGTACACGACCTGGCGGATAACTGTTCTGCCGAATCTAATGGGGATCAAGACGACAACGATCTGGATAAACGCGGCGATGCTTGCGATAGTGACGATGACAACGATGGCTTGAGTGATGAGTTTGAAGTCTCTTTTGGGTTAAACCCAAAAAATGCCTCGGACGCTGATGGCGATCTTGATAACGATGGTTATTCAAATCGGGTAGAGCACATGCTGGGTTCTGATCCCGCAAGTGCCGCGTCCTTACCATCACCGCTCGGCGTTTATACCGCTGATTTTGATAATGGTTGGCCAGCTGGTTTTTACACGCCGGCAACTAGCAACACACCTTGGACAATTCAACCTCAAGGGGTTGATGGCAAGGGTTTTGCGCTACGTTCAGGTCTATTCTTTAACACTAACCAAACCAGTGAAGTGAGCTTTACCGCATTGTTTAGCGAGAGCCTCGGCTCGGTGATGGTTAAAAATCACGGCAATAACTCCCACTCTTACCAATTGGAAATCTGGATCGACAACAACCTAATCAGCACACATTACAGTTATTACAACGATTGGACTCGTGTGCATTTTAACGTCGCCGAGGGCGTGCACACTATTACCTTCCGGGTGGTCGCAAACTACTTTTCGAGCAGCGACGGAGAGATTCGTTTCAGTATCGATAATTTGTTGATCGATAAAGATACCGATGGCGATGACGTTAGCGAAGCCTTGGATAACTGCCCTAAGAACGCAAACTGGTGGCAAGGCGATAGCGATGGCGACGGGCTCGGCGATGAGTGCGACAACGACCCCTACAATCTTGACACAGATGGCGATGGCTACGGCGATGTACGCGATAACTGTCCCATTATCGCCAACCCGGATCAAAAAGATGTCGATAATGATTATGTCGGCGATGCCTGCGACCCAACCGATAATCGCCCGGTCGACACCGATAGTGATGGGATCGCCGATAGCTGGGACAACTGCCCGCTAGTAGCCAATACCCAGCAACGGGATCTGGATTGGGACTGGATCGGTGATGCCTGTGACGATGACGTCGATGGCGACGGCATCAAAGGCGTGGAAGAAGCGAAATATAGCTTTATGAGCGATACCAATGTCGGCGATGGCCAATTGGATCAGGATGGAGATGGCGCTACTAATGCCATGGAAATCCATTCCGGTTATAGGCCCGAAGTAGCCGATACCCATCCACAAATAGACTTGTTTGACTACTATCTGGTGGGCGATTTGGACTACACCTATACCGATATTAATGGCTATCGCAGTACCACCCGGGTTCGTAAATCAACAACCGCCAACCAGTTTTTAATGACCCGCGATGGCGGTTATAACTCCACGCTTGAACGTCGCAGCGATGGTATTTACATTAAATCGGCAAGCTTCCCTTACGATTTCAATGCGAACCTGATACTCAATTACACCAACTGGCTGTTGATTCCCCAATCGATGAAATTAGGGCAAACCATCAACAATAATCCCAGTGTTCAGGTGAGCGAGTCGACCAACCCTACACAGGTAGAAACCGTCCGTTTTACGCGTACCATCCGGTTAATTGAAACCGCCACGCGCAGCTGGAAAGGCAAAACTTACGATTCTGTCACCTTGGCAATGACGGAGGTTGATGAAGACGGTTATGAGTCAAGCTACCAGGTGACTTATCTGAAAAATCTGGGGAGCACCGGCGATGGCTACGCGACCCTGGAAAGCGCCACCCTCACCAACATCGATAAACCCGCTCCACCGGCAAACACCGGCGGCGGTAGTGGCGGCGGGGGTGGTGGTAGCACTACGCCCTGGTTGTTAGTGATGCTGCTGTTGCTGGCTGGTTATTCGCGCCAGCGTCAAATCAACCGCTAAAACACTGTTGGCGTTACAAACCACACCCAGCGTGCTGGTTTGTAACGCAACTCGCATTTTTCTCATATATATCCGTTTTGTTTCCCCAGCAGATATTGCCAAGCCAGTAGCGCAGGCGTAAATTCAGCCTCCCGCTCAAGTGTTTCTGAAGTCCTGTTGTAGATCGCTGTCCACGGGCAAACAATAACAATAAAACTGCGTATCTTTACTGGAACCGTTGTACTTTCCTCAGATTGCAGAATGGCATCTCGGTCAATCCGTCCTCTTTATTTCAATAACTAAGACGAGATTGTAACTATGAAAAATATCACTTCTGGCACCGCTCAACGCCGTGTCAATTTTACCCGCAAGCTACTGGTCAGCACCCTGGGTTTACTCGCCAGCGGCTCAGTGTTGGCGGCTGCTACCGGCGGTTTTTCCACTACTGATGGCGGCAATGTGTCGGGCGCCCAGTCTTTTAACGCCTCCACCCACACCCAAATCCAGCAGATTATTGAAAATGCAAAAGACGGCGACTACCCGGTCATCATCACTTACACCGGTAATGAGGATTCGCTGATCAATCAAATGATTCGCGACCACACTGTGGACTCCTCCGGCAATTGCCCCAACCCGCGCTGGAGTGAGGCCTACCGCAAAGTGGAAATTAAAGAATTCACCCGTGGTATTACCATCCAAGGCGCCAACGGCTCCTCGGCAAACTTCGGCATAGTGGTAAATAAATCCAGCAATGTGATTGTGCGCAATATGAAAATTGGCGCACTCGCCGGTGCATCCAACGATGCCGATATGATTCGTATCGACAGCGGTGTCAACGTGTGGATCGATCACAACGAATTATTTGCGGTTAACAACGAGTGTAAAGGTTCACCGGATGGCGACCTGACCTTTGAAAGTGCGATTGATATTAAAAAGGAATCGCAAAACATCACTGTGTCCTACAACATTATCCGCGACAGTAAAAAAGTCGGGCTGGATGGTTCCAGCAGCACCGATATCGGCGGCGGTCGCAAAATCACCTTCCACCACAACATCTATCGCAACGTCGGCGCGCGCCTGCCGCTGCAGCGCGGTGGTTGGACGCACATGTACAACAACCTCTATGACGGCATCACCAGTTCGGGCATTAACGTACGCCAAAATGGCTATGCGTTGATCGAGAGCAACTGGTTCCAAAACGCGGTGAACCCCGTGACCTGCCGTTTTGATAGCAGCAACTGCGGCAAGTGGGATTTGCGCAACAACAACATCCGCAACCCCGGTGATTTTGCGACTTACAACATCACCTGGACCAGCGGCGGCACCATCGACGCCACCAACTGGACCACTACCGCCCCCTTCCCGATTAGCATTCCCTACAGCTATTCACCCGTTACCCCCCAGTGCGTAAAAGACAAAATCGCCCAATACGCCGGTGTGGGTAAAAACGGCGCGCAGTTGACCGCCAGTGCATGCAGTGGCGGCACCACCTCATCGGTGTCGTCGTCAACACCATCCAGCACAGCGAGCAGCTCCAGCAGCGCCGCCGCATCGGGTTCTATCAATCTCTCAACCAGCGTTTCAGGCACCAGCGTTAACCTGAGTTGGTCAACTAGCAACCTCACTACCGCGTCACAAGAGGTATATCGCGATACCGACTCAGACCCTGCTGGTCGCGTACGTATTGCCACACTGACCTCTGCAGCACGCAGCTATACCGACAGCACCGCGAGCGCTGGTACTTACTATTACTGGATCAAAAACACCACCAACGGCGTAGTCACTAACTCAAACGCCGCATCGGTAACTATTGGTGGCACCAGCAGCTCCAGCTCATCAGCAGCTAGCGGTGCACCGGTATTAAGTGGCACAGGTGATTACCCAAGTGGCTTCTCCAAATGCGCTGATCTGGGCGGCACTTGCTCCGTCACCTCCGGCGACGGCTGGGTAGCTTTTGGTCGCAAAGGCAACTGGGTACTGAAGAAAGTCTCGGTACCCGGCTCCATCGCCTGCACCGTATCCGCATTTGGTTCAGATCCACTGGGCAACCCCAACAAGTGCTCTTACAAACGCTAATTATTTTTTAGCGCGCTAAAAACAAAAAACCGATCTCATAAGGATCGGTTTTTTGTTTAGGCTTTTCGAGGTGGTCACACTTACCACACATTTTAAATCTCGTTTAATATCCGCTTTTTTTGGATGTCATAGTCACTCGCAGTGATAAGTCCCTTATTCTTGAGGTTTTCCAAACGCTCTAAACGGGCCTCCATATCCACACTGGCAAATTCAATATTTACTTCAGCGACACCTCTGGATGAAATCAAATTCACCAAATGAAATCCAATTATTGAAACCACCACCAATAACCAAAACCATCCAAACCAACCGCCTTGAGGTATAAGTTCAACCAGCCCTAGGATAAACATTCCTACACCCACTAAAACAGCTAAAGCAGATACTAGTTTGCTTGGCTTCATTGATCCATTGAGTTTCATTTTTTCATCCGATTGATTGAAGATACGTCAGTAAAACCAAAAAGCTGCGCCTTGAAAAGTTCCCGTTCATGTAGCTACACATTGCTAGATTTATACCTCATTTAGCACGCCATTTTTCCGCAGCTCGCGAAGTAGGCTTGCAATTTCAGTTTTTAAAGTTTTATGGCTTTCTTTAAGCGTCTTTGCATAATCAACCAAACCGGAAAAATGCGCATTTGCTTGATTTTGATGAACTTGTAAGCCCGTCTCTTCAAATAATTTGTGAGCATATTCAAATTTAGCAACTAAGTCATTGTTCATCCTATAAGAGTCAGCCATTCCTTTCGATAACGTATAGGTTTTAATAATTTGTTTTCTCAGATCATTGCTAGGAATTTTCCCTATTAAAAAACCATTACTATTATAAATAGTGAAAAAGTCACTAACCAAAGGGTAATACCAAATTAATGCATTGTTTTCAGGTAGTGATTCTAGCCTTGCCCCCATTGTCTCTTGATAGCGATCATATACAGTTTCAATTTCGTCATGAATTGATTGTAATAGACCCGCTAAAAGTTTCTTTTCGTTTTCTCCAGATTGTTCTCTTTGATTTTTATTGGAAATTTGTGTTGCCTTAATAGAACAATAGCCCGCCACTATTGCGCCGATAATTGCGCCAATAAAACCAGACATTAAATCCATAAGATGACCTTGCTAAGTAATTGAAAATAACGTTGAGCGCAGGGGCGCGTTGCAAGTTGCACATGCAATACACTTTGCGCAGAAAACCCACAAAAAGCGCGACTTAAAAACTGTCCAGCGCAAGAAGTGGGCGGCGCTTTGGCGATTGTTAATTATTTTTAATTTCTGTTGTTCTAATTGTTGCCTTGTGCCAAAAACCACCACTGTAAGTTCTACCTAACCAAGCAAAGAGGGTGCAAGCTAAGAAGCTAAAAAAGATTAATACACAGTAAAAGATATTTAGTGGCCGGTTGAGATCAAAAGGCAATAATGAATAAACTAGTAATGTAAGCCATATTAGGGTGACATATAAGCTGATAATTTGATTTATTTTTGAAACTGATATAGGCGAGGGCCCCGTAATTAAATGTGTGGCGCTCTCAGAAAAACCTTTTGGTTTGTTACGAGTCAATACCACTTTGTAAAGTGGTCCAGTGATTTTGTCTTCAAGCATATCAACGTGCTTTTCCCAATTTTCTTGCCACTGCTTGCTACCTCGATTCACCAATATCCAGGCGAAAGAAAAGACTGAACCCAGACAACAAAGTATTACCGACAAGTCTTGTTTGGAGTTTTGTGCGGAGCTAGAAGCTTGTATGGCTATAAAGCCTGCAAAGGTTGCACCTATGAATGTCCAAAAATACGCAGCACGCTTCCAATACAAATCAATTTCAAATTTTCTGATATCTAAGGCCTGCTTTAAAGCTTCCTTTCGCTTCTCGCCAGTAAAATCTTTTCGATATTGATCTTGAGAATATTCTCTTGTTGGCACGAAATTCTCTCCATAGTTAACATTTGTATACCGCGCATGCACGATATCTCTATTCACGTAATTTGAAGCCTTCATTCTCAACCCTTTGGGCGATAAACGAAATAACAGCAAATTACATCTTTCTCTAGCATGACAAATTGCGCATGCGTGTTTTTCAGCAAGCCGGTGCGCGTTACTGTTCCGGGCGTTTGGGTAAGGCTTTGAATATATAGGCTCTGGGTTTATCCGACCAGAGCATTTTGTTCGTCAGGCAGCAGCGAACAATAACCGGTGGCTGTGGTTGGGATTGGAACAACTTGTAAATCCGGTCTAAGGTTAGTTACTAGCCCATGGGGTTAATTAATAAGAAGGAGAAGGTTATGTTGGTGAATATTTCGGTTCCCAAACGTTTGGGAGGCGGGTTTGCGCTGGTGACGCTGACGTTTTTGGCGCTGTTGGTGTTTGTGGCTTATGCCTTTAATACCGAGCATGCAACGACCAAATTGATTTTGAATAACTATGTGCCCGGTACCAGCACGCTTTATTCCGCCGACCGGGATTTGCAGCAGGCGCTGGTGGCGGAGCGCACGCTGATTGCCACCGACCCGGCGAGTGAACAATTCAAACCCCTATTGGACGAACACGCGGAAAACAAACAGCAGGCACGCGACCGGGTGGACAAGTTTTTTAGTTTGATTGAGGACGCCAAACTCAGTGAACTGCGCAACAACTACATCGGCCTGCGCGATACCTGGGAGGCAAGTACCGATCAGGTAGTCGCTATGGTGCAACAGCCGAATGCCGAATCGCACCGACTGGCAATGGAGCTGAGCACTGGCAAAGCCGCTGCGGATTTTGAGGCAATGCGCAATGAACTGGATTTAATGCAGGAGCGATTGGAGCAAATACTGGCCGCCAAACAGGAATCGGCCATTGCCAACTTCGAAACCACCTCTTTGACCATGTTGGTAACGGCCGCAATCGGAGTGCTGCTAGCGATTGGCTTATCCATCGCGCTGTTCCGCAGCATTACCACACCACTGCAAATTGCCGCCCATGCAGTGCGCCAGCTCGCGGAGGGTAATTTAACTTTTCGCAGCCACAGCGACCGGCGCGATGAGTTCGGCCAATTGCTGAACGCGATGAATGAATCCATGGTGCGCCTGTCGCAGACAGTGACCGATATTCTCAATACCTCCGATGCGCTCACTAACGCTTCCACCCAAGTATCGGCAACCACACAAAGTTTGAGTCAAGCGACGACTGAACAGGCGAGTAGCGTGGAAGAAATTTCAGCGTCGCTGGAACAAATTTCCAGCTCGGTAAAACAAAATGCCGACAACGCGCAAATCACCGACAGCATTGCTGCCAAAGCGGCGCAACAAGCAGCGGAAGGCGGCACCACCGTATCCAAAACAGTTGATGCCATGCGTTTAATTGCCGAGAAGGTGGCGATTATCGATGACATCGCCTACCAAACTAATTTGTTGGCCTTAAACGCCGCGATTGAAGCAGGGCGCGCGGGTGAACACGGGCGCGGTTTTGCCGTGGTAGCAAGTGAGGTGCGCAAATTGGCAGAACGCAGCCGGATTGCGGCGCAGGAAATTGATGAATTAACCGCAGGTAATGTGCGCCTGGCCGAGCGCGCCGGTGAACTGTTAATTGATATGGTACCGGCGATTACCAAAACCTCGGATTTAGTACAGGAAATTTCAGCCAGTTCGCTGGAGCAGTCGAGTGGGTTGTCGGAAGTCAATTCGGCGATGTTGCAAATTAATCGCGCGACCCAACAAAACGCGGCAGCGGCGGAGGAGTTGGCAGCAACGGCAGAACAAACCAACGACCAATCGCTGCACCTGCAACAGTTGATGTCTTTCTTTAAAGTTGCCTAGGGAATCGCAGACCAGCGCAGCTAATCCACGCTGTTGATTGTTATGGATACCCACGTTCGCAGGTATGACGAGAGATGAATATTGCAGAACTTGCCCACTGGCGATTTGCGCCAGTGGGCAATATTTTTAAACCTTAATTTAACTAACTTCCAAAGCGGTTTGAAATGTTTTTTTGCCGCGCAAATAACGTTTTAAACAACTCTCATCGGCCAGTACTTCTAACAGCGCCGTATTAAAATCATAAATTCGCGCATCCAAGCCTTTCTGTTCAATCGCCGCTTCAAAACCTTGCGAATGCGCATCGGCCGCGAGCGCCACAGTTTCAATCATGCCGGTTGTTATATCCATATTCGCCGGATCGGCAAAGGATTGTTCACAGGCTTTTGCATCGGTCGCGTGAAAATTACGGCAGCGATAGGGGCGCACCGGATAAACACTGCATTGATTATTGTGCAACAGCGGGCATTTTAAATTGGTGGTGAGATGCTGCTCAGGAGTGATGCTACGAATCACTGCAGCGTTTCGATCAGCCTCTTGTATTATTTGCTGAATATTTTCAGCGCTCAGCTGTTTATGCAGGTAATCCTTGATGTTCAACATTTCATGGGCGCGCACTTCCACTTTGTAATAACAACAAAACGCACAGCCTGCTTGGCAGGCCGGTTTTGTTGGCGATTCAGTAATAGTTTTGGCGATGAGATTATCGTAGCGTTTGAACGATTGGGTGAGTGCCGTTTGAAATTGTTTGGCCCCGGGCAATTGTTGGCTGGCTTTTTGAAACTCTGCCTGCGCCGTCTGTTGAAAAAAATCATTCATTAATAAAATAACTCGCTGATAAAACTTTTTAGTGGATAAGCATCTCTGGGAAATAAAAACTGTTAGCGCAATCATCGCCCCGATTTGCAAAAGAGTTATAAACACGCAAATTGAATACGTATGCAACAGTCTGTTCAATTATTAATAAATGGCTTTAACTATGCCTGTGCACTCGTTATTAGGCACTCACCATTTGCCGCAATTGCCTGCTGTCTGTGCGGCGCTCTAGTGAAATAACAATAACTCTGGATAGAGCTCAGGTCACAACCATTTTTTGTCGCTACCGCAGCCGTGCAACCCACACTGTGAAATGCGATTTACGCGGATGATTTCATCCATTCTCACGCACTGTTTTTTGCAGGCCTATTTGCTTGCGGGATTCGTGCTGCCGTAACAAACAGAATAACCATAACATCTAATAACTCACTACAACTGCTACCGTTGCGCCAATATTTACCTCGCGCCCGGAGCAGGGGAGACACTACTGTGAAAAACCGTTTTTTAACCCAATTGATTTCCAAAGCGTCGTTAACCTTTACCCTCGCCCTGGCGAGTATTGCCAGTGTGCAACACGCCAGCGCCGATGCCATTTTACATGCGTTTGACTGGAACTATAGCGATGTTTCCGCCAAGGCCACGGAAATTAAAAACCTCGGCTACAAAGCGGTATTAGTCGCACCGCCGTTAAAATCCAATTCGGCCAATTCCGCGTGGTGGCAACGGTACCAACCACAGGATATTCGCGTCATCGACCATGCCCGCGGCAATAAACAAAGCTTCCAAACCATGGTGAACGCACTCAACGCCCAAGGCGTGGCAGTCTATGCGGATATCGTTTTGAACCACATGGCGAATGAACGCAATGGCGCTACCGATTTCCCCGGCTCAGCGGCAATTAGCACCTACAACTCCAACACCACTTACTGGAATAATCAAAAATTATTTGGCGATTTAACCCAGGGTTTATTTGGTGGTTACGATTTTAATCCCGCCAATTGCATCAGTGATTACAACGATGTGTGGCAAGTACAAAATTGGCGTTTGTGTGGTGGCAGCGGCGACACCGGTTTGCCAGATATGAACCCCAATAGCTGGGTAGTGACCCAACAGCGCAATTATTTAACCGCGCTCAAAACCATGGGCGTAAAAGGCTTCCGCGTGGACGCGGCCAAACACATGACCGCTTACCACTTGAACCAAATTTTTACCTCCACCATTAAAACCAACATGTATGTATTTGGTGAAATTATTACTGGCGGCGGTGCAGGTAATTTGGATAACGACCGTTTCCTCAGCCCGTACCTACGCGATACTGATCATAAAGCCTATGACTTCCCACTGTTCCACAGCATTCGCAATGCGTTTGGATTCGGCGGCAGCATGAGTTCATTGGTGAACCCGCAAACGGTAGGCCAAGCTATTGATCAATTCCGCGCGGTGACCTTTACCATCAACCACGACATTCCACTTAACGGCGGTTTCCGCAGCTGGATTATGGATGCAACGGACGAAAAATTAGCCTATGCCTACATCATGGGGCGCGATGGTGGTAAACCATTAATTTTTAGCGATACCACTGGCACCGACAGCAATCGCTGGGTTAACGCCTATAAAGCGCCGCACATTGCCGCCATGCTGAAATTCCACAACAAGGTGCAAGGGCAGGGCATGGAAGTATTGGCCCATAACAGCTGCGCGATTTTATTCCGTCGCGGTGAAGAAGGTGTGGTGGGCATTAATAAATGCGGCAGCCAACAAAACTTTAGCGTGAATACCAACAGCCGCTTCAAGTGGTATCGCAACTACCGCGATGTACTGACCAACGGCAATTTGGTCTATATCAGCAGCAGCAATTACACCTTTGCCTTACCCGCACGCGATGCGCGCATGTGGTTACCGGAATAATGTTTTCACTGCATAGGGACATGCACACTTACCCTTCCTTTCACTTGGGTGGTTTAACTATTTCCACCTAGCGGTAATAATCCTCTCCGATAATAATTTGACTATTCATCATCACTATCGCAGAGGCATCTATGTGGAAATTTCTGTTACTCCTGTCATCACTGGTTGCGCTTTCAGCGTGCAACCATCAAGCAGCTCCTAATCACACCGCAAGCAATTTCAGCAGTACCACGGCATCAACCAGTTTTAGCGGCGAACAACTGCGCATGATTGGCCGGTTTGATACCAGTACCCAAGGCAAGGCGCAATTTACCTGGCCGGGCTCCGCCATTGAATTTCGTTTCACCGGTACTGAGGCAAAAATGATGCTGGCCAGCAATGGCGATGTTCGCTTTCAAGTAGCAGTGGACGGTACCCTTCAGGATTTATGGGTAAAAAGTGGTGAGGCAACCTATACCCTGGCCAGTGGTTTAACCAAGGGCGAACACACTATTCGCCTGACACGCTTAACCGAATCCTTTGCGCTGGTTACTGCACTGCTGAGCGACCCGATTGTTGATGGAAAATTATTACCTGCGCCTGCGGCCGCCACAAAACGCTTGTTGGTGATTGGCGATTCCATTACCGCTGGTTACGGGGTAGAGGGCGCTGATCAACATTGCAGTTATGACATGCGCACCAGCAATCAACAATTAACCTATGCCGCGCTGGCCGCCAATGAACTGGGCGCCGACTTACACGCAATCGCCTGGTCCGGTATTGGTGTATGGCGCTCCTACGGAGAAAAAACCCCGGTGAACCCCAGCATGTTAGTGCGCTACCAACGCACGCTTGCTGACGATAGCAATAGCCGCTGGAATGCAAATACTTATCAGCCCGATGCGATATTAATTAACCTGGGCACCAACGATTATTGGGAAGGCTCGGTGAGCGATGACTATCGCGCAAATATGAAAACATTAATCGCCATGGTGCAAACGGATTTCGCCAACAAACCGGTATATTTAATTATCAGCCCCATGCTCGGTGGCGCCCAACGGGAATCGCAAAAAATTATTTTAGGTTCTTTGGTATCCAGCGGTGTAAAGCTAGTGGATTTGGGGAAAATTGAATCTGCCGATGGTTTGGGTTGCGATTGGCACCCGAATAAAATTACCAACCAACGTATGGGCAAAACACTGGTGCAGCATTTAAAAACCGATTTGAACTGGTAACAATCAATCGATAAAACGTTCCACTTGCACCGCAGAAAATATTCAGCGTCGTCAAACCTGCGAACGTAAAAATATAAAACCCGGCTCCATTGCGAAGCCGGGTTTTATTTTTGTGGATAGCGTTAATCTCCCCTAGCCCCTCTTTACCACAGAGAGGAGTCAAGCTCCTACCTTGGTAAAAAGGAGGCGGGGAGAAATTAAAAAATTATTTCGCCGCATTAACAATCGTACTGATAATGGTGGGATAAACCTGATTGCCAGTGTAGCGATCAAATAAACCCATACCACCGTTGGCGGTATAGCCATTGTCCCAATAGATGGGCACTAAACCACGGGTATAAGCCGCGCGGGTAATGTACTGGTTCCAGTAAACACGATAACTTTCTGCCGCTGGAATATTGGTGCGTGAAATAGCCCCGAACTCACCGAGAATAACCGCCACACCGTTATCGACAAATTTGGTTTTCATGCGCTGGAATTGGTTATCCACATGCGCTTCATTGGCCCAGGTTTCTACGTTCGCCGAATTGGTGGCATTTTTACCCCACTGCCAGATGGAACTATTTTCATTCAGGGTGAAATTGTAGGGGTCGTAAAAATGCACTTCCATCATCAAACGTTTGTTAGCGGAATCGCTCGGAATAGTGGCAAAACTAATTGCGTGATCGATATTGGTATTAAAACCCTGCACCACCAAATGACGCACCGCATTATTGCCGCCCGTAGCACGCACCGCATTCACAAAGGTTTGGTTAAAACTATTTTGCACTGTGTAGTATTCAACGGTTGGCGTACCGTAATCGCCATCCACCATTACCTCGTTGGTGCCGGCAAATAATAAATAATCATCATAGTTTTTAAATTGATTGGCGATCTGCGTCCACAATTTAGTGATGCGATTATTAACATCGGTTTGATTGGCGTATTTAGGCTGCATCCAACCGCCGTCCCAATGGATATTAATAATCACATAGAGACCTGCACTTTTTGAATAATCCACCACTTGTTTTACGCGCGCCATCCAACTGCTGCTGATGTTGTAATTCGCATCGGAATACTGGGTCCAGGACACGGGAATACGAATGGTTTTAAAACCGGCCGCTTTTACCGCATTAATCATCGCTTGCGTGGTAACCGGGTTGCCCCATGCGGTTTCACTGCCAATCGCCTCCAGCGAATTACCCAAATTCCAACCGGCGCCCATCAAGGCTGCGAGTTGCACACTGGTGAGGTTGCGCATCGCCGCCGTGGAAGCAGTGCGCGTAGCACTCGCCGCGTTGGAGTTATAGCTTGCGCCATTGGCATTAAATTTAATCCAATACCAGTAGGGCGTTCCCGCCACGGCGGTTGAATCGGTATAACTTCTGGTAGACGCATTTACCGTGGCAATGCGGCTGCGCCCGCTGGGGTTGCTATCGGTATCGCGATAAATCTGCACACTGCTGATACTGCCACTGACCGTCCAGCTCAAACCAATATTACTGGTGCTACCGGTCGCGGTTAAACACACAGTCGCACCGCCGCCACTGCCGCAACTTTGGGCGCTGGAAAAGGGCGAAATACAAAACGCGAGTAAAACGAGGATGGATGAGAAAAAGGATTTCATCTTTATTATTTCCTTTTGGAGTTTTTTAATGCCCGACACTACTGCAGGTGATACATCTCCCCGGAAGCCCGGGGCCTAAGCCAGGGTGAGAGATGCCAGCAGCCAGTTGCACACAAAAATCGCGCAACACTACCGACAACGACCGCGCTGAACGGTCGCAGAAATACTAAGGGTAAGTTTGACTAAAAGACCATAAAAATATTACAAATAGGACTTAATGAGTGCTTTGGAAACAGCTCAAGTTACGGAAAGGAATCGCAGTCAACCGATGTTTCATTTTGAAACATGGAATTATTTTTATATATAAAATCACCCCTCGCGCGCCAGCTCGCGCCGCGCTTGCCTGATTACCTGCCAGGCCGCCGTCAATGCCAGTGAAGCCATAATCACTGCCACAATTAAATCCGGCCACGCAGTGCCAGTACCAAATACTCCGATAGCCGCAATAATTACGGCGATATTTCCCAGCGCATCGTTGCGGGTACACAACCACACACTGCGCATATTGCTGTCGCCATTGCGATAAGCGTAAAGCAGGATCGCAACCCCTACATTCGCCGCCAGTGCCAGCAGGCCAACCAAACTCATGGTTTGCGCATCAGGCAATACGCCGGTAATCAAATTCCATGCAGCATGAATCAAAATACCAATCCCAAATAACGCCATGGACGCCGCTTTCAATAGCGCCGCTGTTGCGCGCGCCTGCACACTCATCGCCAGCACCCAAATACTAATACCGTAGTTGGCCGCATCGCCAAAAAAATCGATAGCATCCGCCAGCAGCGCAACAGACCCCGAGCGCAAACTGAAAAATATCTCTATCGCAAACATAGACGCATTAACGATTAACGCGATCCACAAAATACGACGGTATTTAGGATCGGGTTTGATGGGTGGTTGGTGATCGTGGTTACAGCAATGGGCGCCCATGGTTAACTCCTCTATATTCCAATGGAACGTTTCAATTTAAGATTCCTTATAAAAAAAATCTAAGGGTAATCGCCAATAAATTATTAATCGAACACTAGTCCACAAGATGGAGAATTGATCTGTCAATAAGCTGACAGAGACAACCTGGTTTCGCTCCCTGATTTTATTTTTCATGCAAACACTGATCGCTACTTATACTAAAACCTGATATCTCTGTGTATTAAGCAGAACCTTCACCACCAATACAAGTATTTCCTATGGAACGTCATCTACTCCGCACACTGGGCGATAATATGCTCGATCTCATCTATGCCAAGGATGAGCAAGGCCGTTTTGTCTATGCCAATTTGGCATTGGTAAATATGACCGGGGCAAAATCTGCAGAGGATATCCTGGGAAAAACCGATTTCGACCTCAACCCCCTCAACGCCGCACAAGCCTATCGCGAAGATGATCAATGGGTGATGCGTTCAGGGCAACCGCTAATGGGGCGCGAAGAACAGCTGACCGATTTCAAAACCGGTGAATTGCGCTGGCATTCTACAAGCAAGGTTCCACTGCGTGATGATGAAGGAAAAATTATTGGCATTATTGGTATTACCCGCGATATTACCCAAATTAAACAAGCGGAATTCAATGCGCGCGACTTGAACGCTGAATTGGAAAAACGTGTAGCCCAGCGCACGGCCGAGCTGAGCGCCATAAGCGCTACCCTTGAGCAAGAGCGCAACTTGATGCGCACGTTGGTCGATGCGGTGCCCGACAGTATTTTTATCAAAGACCTCAACAGCAAATTTTTGTTAGCGAATGAGGCGGTTGCCAGGGGCATGGGCACCACGCCGGAGAACTTGATTGGCAAAGATGATTTTGATTTTTTTCCTCAAGCGATGGCGCAGAATTTTTTTGATGATGAACAAACCATCGTTCGCACCAGTGAAGGATTAGTTAACCGGGAGGAGCTGGCCGTCAATAAAGAGACCGGCAATATGCGCTGGTTTCTCACCACCAAGCTGCCCGTGCGCAACGATAAAGACGAAACCGTCGCGCTGGTGGGTATTGGCCGCGACATCACTTTACGCCGCCGCGCCGAGCGCGCACTGCGTGAAAGTGAAGCACGGTTTCGCAGCCTGATCGAATTATCGTCTGATTGGTACTGGGAGCAAGATGCCGATTTGCAATTTATTGATATCGAAGACCCGAACAATAAATCCAGTTATACACGCGATGAAGTTCTCGGCAAAAGTTTAAAGGACTTAGCTGGCACTGCACTCCTATCCGAATCCTGGATTGAATACGACGACCTGGTGGCCGAGCGCAAGCCGTTTCGTGATTTGGAGCTGCGCCGCGTGGCGGATAACGGTAAAACGTATTTTATTAGTTTGACTGGGCTGCCCGCCTTTGATGAAGAAGGACATTTTCGTGGCTACCGCGGCATTGGGCGCGACATTAGCGATCGCAAACGTTCAGAACAACACATTCACTTTTTAGCGACGCACGATAGTTTAACCTCGCTGCCCAATCGTTTTATGTTTAGCCAGATATTGAATTTAGCGATTGATTCTGCGCATCGCTATCACCGCAAACTCGCTGTTTTTTTTATTGATTTGGATAGATTCAAAAATATTAATGATACCCTCGGCCATGAAGCGGGTGATTATTTACTCTGCGAAATGGCTGCACGCCTGAAGCAATGCTTGCGCGCCAGTGACGTGGTGGGTCGCCTCGGTGGCGACGAATTTGTCGTTATGTTGCCTGAGCCGGAAAACACCGAGCAAATAGCCACTGTTGCACAGAAAATTTTATCTGCATCGCTCGAACCCATCTATATCAATGGCCAGGAGTGTCGCGTGACAGCCAGCATCGGCATTTGTATTTATCCGGATGATGGAAGAGACGAACAAACCCTGATGAAAAATGCCGACATCGCCATGTATCGCGCGAAAGAAGAAGGCAAAAACAATTACCAATTTTATTCTCCCGATATAGAAGCCCGCTCACTGGAGCGCTTAGTGCTGGAAAATAATTTGCGCATGGCGTTAGAGCGCAATGAATTTTTCTTGCACTACCAAGCGAAACGCAATTTACAAACTGGCGAAATTGCCGGAGTTGAGGCGCTAGTGCGCTGGCAACATCCTGAGCTTGGCGTTATCTCACCAGCACAATTTATCCCCCTCGCCGAAGAAACCGGTTTGATTGTCTTAATTGGGCGCTGGGTATTAAAAACTGCCTGCGCACAAAATGTTGCCTGGCAAAAACAAGGTTTACCACCGCTGTGCATGGCCGTGAATTTATCCGTGCGGCAGTTTTTTGATGAACATTTAATTCAGGATGTTGCAGATGCATTAAGTGAATCAGGCATGCAGCCAGCGTTGCTGGAAATGGAAATTACCGAAGGTATGGTGATGCAGGATGCAGAGCGCGCAATCCGCATTCTCACCGCAATCAAAACATTGGGTGTGCGCTTGGCAATTGATGATTTTGGTGTGGGCTATTCATCGCTCGCGCAAATAAAACGCTTCCCCATAGATACCTTAAAAGTGGACAGTTCTTTTATCCGCGATATCCCCCAAAACCGCGAAGACCGCGCCATTACCGAAGCGATTATCGCCATGGGTAGAACCTTGAGTTTAACGGTCATTGCAGAAGGTGTAGAAACCAAAGAGCAAGAAGCGTTTTTGCGTGATCATAACTGCGACCAATCCCAAGGCTACTATTTTAGTAAACCCATATCGCCGGAAGATTTTGTGAGTTTTATGAAAGAACAAGCGAAAAATGACAATGTTTATCCACCCATCCAGGAATAAATAACTAGCGAGAGTGCAGTTCGGTAAATGTCGGGATGGTTTTATTTTTTTAATGCGCCTTTGTTTGCAGCTAGCGCTTATAGTTAACCTCGCAATAATATAATAAACGAATTAATTAAACTAATCCGCAGCGTTTGCGAATTCGGCTCAGAGCGACGGGTGTAATTCCCAAATACTGGGCGATATCCTGTTGGGTAACGCGCGCAACCAGATCCGGTTGGTGTTGGTACAAACGTAAATAGCGCTCTTCAGCTGTCAAACAAAGAAATTCAAATTCTCTCATTTCCTTTTTCATTGTTAACTTTAGCAAAAAATGATTGAGCCACTGGGCTAATTCTGGTTGCTGTGTAATGGCTTCCAACAACGTTGAGGGGTTTATTTCAAATGCAGTGGTTGGTTCCAGAGCCATAATACTAAATGAGCAAGCTTGGCCAGCAACCAGTGCCTGCATACTACCAATCACTTCACCTGCGGATATAAATGACTTGATAAAGACTTTGCCGTGACGTGTGTGGTAGTAAGCTTTCACCAAACCTTCCTGAATAAAAAATAACTTTCCCTGCGTCTGCCCTTGTTGCTGTAACAGACTAGCTTTCTGGAAGTACCGCTTCATGCCCATTGAGGCTAAGTGTTCTTGCATTGGATTGTTTCCTTGAGTATTTCCTGCAGGTGTGCCTATTTTGTGTCAATCCAGATCAAAACCAAACTGATTTATTAACCTAGGTTAATGAATAGAGCTGAAACTCTTTTTAAACTTAGTGGGATCCAATAGCAATAAGTCTCATCATGGAATTACACCAGCGCTCTATTTTGATTACCGGAGGAACCTCTGGAATCGGTTTGGAATTGGTGCGGCAGCTGGCGCCTTGCAATAGGGAAATTATAGTGCTGGCGCGAGATCAGCAAAAACTTGATGAGCTACAAAAATCCTATCCCAATGTAATCACCTATGCTTGTGCCTTAGACCAACAGGGGCGACTCATAGCACAGTTACTAAAAATTCGCGCTATGCATACCGCAATTTCCATTGTTATCAATAATGCAGCTGTGCAATTTCCCGAGCGTTATACGGATGAAAATTTCAATTTCGATTCTATAGCAATAGAAGTTGCCACCAATCTGACTGCGCCTCTGCAAATCTGCTCAATAATGCTAAAGCCTTTAATAGAGCATGAAAAGCCCGCTGCTTTTGTCAATATAAATTCAGGTCTTGCGCTTTTCCCAAAAACATCTTCGGCGGTTTATTGCGCGACTAAAGCGGGCCTGCATAATTTTAGTATTAGCCTTGGCTATCAATTGGAAAAAACGCCAATAAAAGTGATTGACGTTATCTTGCCATTGGTTGATACACCTATGACGAAAGGGCGAGGAAGCGGAAAAATAACTGCCGAACAGGCAGCGCAAGAAATTATAAAAGGCATAGAAAAGGGTAAAGCTGAAATCTATGTAGGCAAAGCAAAATGGCTTCCGTTATTAATGCGTATAGCCCCAGGATTAATGAAAAAAATAATGAAGAATGCATAGGGAAAATTACTACAGAGATTTGTTTATGAAGCAAATGTTGATTATTAGTGCGGTATTGGCAAGTATATTTTCAGCCACTTTTTTCCTAATCAATATAACAGGTATTTTATCTCTTTCGGATATAACCTTATGGTTAACAGTGGCCAGTGAAATACATTCCGGTTACTTGATATTATTGGTGATTGGATTGTTAATTTTGGATCTTTTTATTGCAGTGCCAACAATGAGCGTGTGTATTTTGTCGGGGTATTTTTTAGGTGCGCTAGCGGGGGGCATTTCAGCTGCGATAGGAATGTTATTAACGGGATTGATTGGCTATGTGATTAGTTATTTTTCAGGAGAGCGTTTATTAAGAAAAATTTATCGTAATCCACAGAATATCCAGGATATGCAGCAGGTTTTCATTGCTCACTCCAGTGTTCTAATTTTGTTATGTCGCGCCTTGCCTATATTGCCAGAGCTGGTGATATGTTTGGCGGGCATCAATAAAATGCCGCTTCTAAAATTTTCGGCGCTTTATTCTCTAGCCACCTTGCCTTATGCGTTTATAACTGCGTTTGCAGGTTCGCAGAGCAGCCTCAATGATCCCAAACCCGCTATACTCGCAGCAATAACAGTGTCGCTGATCTTATGGTATTGTTGGTTTTTATTTCTGCGCAATTACCGTATTAAAAATAATATTTTCTAAACGAATAAGTTACTCTCGAACGAAAGGATAGTGGACACTGCACTCCCTTATCGCTGCGCCTGGCAATTTCAGAGATTAAAATCACCATAGCGGCAGCGATCCAATATTGGGTGATAATCCAGCCCGTAATTTCCAAGCTATTGTGCAGTGGATTTTCGATGTACCAGTTCGTATAAAATTGGCAGTACCAACAACGTTAGCAGCGTCGATGAAATAATCCCGCCTATAACCACCGTCGCTAATGGCCGCTGCACTTCCGCACCGATTCCCACGTTAAATGCCATAGGCACAAAGCCCAAACTGGCAACTAATGCGGTCATTAATACGGGACGCAATCGTGTGAGTGCACCTTGAATTATTGCTTCCATTAAATCGCCATGTTCAAGATAAAGCTGGCGAATAAATGCGAGCATCACTAATCCATTTAAGACCGCTATGCCGGACAGTGCAATAAAGCCGACACCGGCGGACATGGACATGGGCATGTCGCGCAGCCAAAGCGCGAGTACGCCGCCGGTGAGTGCGAGTGGGACACCGGTGAAAATAATCAGTGCGTCTTTGATCGAACCAAAAGCCATCACCAATAATGCGATCACCATTAACAGTGTGAGTGGTACGACAATCGCTAAACGTTTGCTCGCTGATTCGAGTTGTTCAAAAGTGCCGCCGTAATCCAACCAATAACCTGCGGGTAATTTTACGTCGCTTGCGATGCGCGTTTGCACTTCGTTCACAAAAGAACCCAAATCGCGGCCGCGCACATTGGCGGTGACGATAACTAGCCGTTTGCCATTTTCTCGGCTGACTTGATTGGGTGCGGGTGCGAGTTCTATAGTGGCGATTTCATTTAGCGGTACAAATCCCAGTTCGGTTTTGATGGGTACTGGCAAGCGCTCTAACGCGGATAAATCGTTGCGCAATTTTTCTGGCAAGCGCACAACCAATTCAAAACGGCGGTCGCCTTCGTAAATTAATCCTGCGCTTTCTCCGGCAATTGCAGTGGCGACTAAATCCTGCAATTCATTAACGGATAATCCGTAGGCAGCGAGTTGGTCGCGTTTGGGGGTTACGGTTAATACGGGCAAACCAGTAACTTGCTCCATACGTGCATCGGCTGCTCCGGGAATTTTTTCGAGCACTTCTAAAATTTCCGCTGCTGACACTTGCAGTTGCGCCAAATCATCGCCAATCACTTTAATACCCAAATCTGAACGCACACCGGAGATAAGTTCGTTAAAACGCATCTGGATCGGTTGGGTGAATTCGTAATTGTTGCCGGGCAATTCGCGCACGGCAGTTTCAATCGCTGCCACTAAATCGGATTTTTCGCGTTTGGGATTGGGCCATTCACTGCGCGGTTTGAAGATCACATAGTTATCGGCAACCGAAGGTGGCATGGGATCGGTGGCGATATCGGCGGTGCCGATTTTGGCAAGGACTTTATCCACTTCCGGAAATTGTTTAATGCGCGCTTCCAGTAATGTTTGCATCGCCACTGCTTGATCCAGACCAGTGCCGGGAATACGCAGTGCATGCAGTGCTATATCGCCTTCGTCCAATTGCGGAATAAATTCCGAACCTAGGCGAGTAGAAAGCCAGATGCTGAATATCACCAACACAACAGAACCACCCAATACCAGGCTGCGCCATTTAAACGCTTGCATTAACAAAGGTTGATAGATTTTTTTTGCCGTTTGCATAAAACGGTTTTCATGTTCGGCGATTTTGCCGTTCATGATTAATGCAATGGCAGCGGGTACAAAAGTGAGTGATAGAATTAATGCGGCGGTTAAGGCAATGACTACGGTAATGGCCATGGGGTGAAACATTTTTCCTTCCACGCCGGTGAGCGTGAAAATCGGCAAGTACACCAGCGTAATAATGCCCACACCAAATAAACTCGGGCGAATCACTTCGCCGGTGGCTTCATAGGCAATTTGCAAACGGGTTTTTACATCCAGCGTACCGCCTCTTTGAGCTTCACCCAACCGGCGAATGCAGTTCTCTACAATAATCACGGCACCGTCCACAATTAAACCAAAATCTAACGCGCCCAAGCTCATCAGGTTGGCAGACACACCGGCTTCCACCATACCGGTAATCGTCATCAACATGGTGATAGGAATTACCGCAGCCGTAATTAATGCAGCGCGCATATTGCCGAGCAATAAAAATAAAACGGCAATTACCAACAGCGCACCTTCAAGCAGATTTTTTTGTACGGTGCTGATGGTTTTATCGACCAGTTGCGTGCGGTCATAAACCGCGACTGCACGAACACCTTCCGGCAATGAGCGATTAATCTCTTCCAATTTAATCGACAATGCGCGCGCGACAGTGCGTGAGTTTTCGCCTTTTAACATCAGTGCAGTGCCAAGCACAGTTTCACGCCCGTTTTGGGTTGCCGCACCGGTGCGCAATTCTTTGCCAACGGCCACTTGCGCGAGATCACCAATGCGCACGGCGACGCCTTTGGGATTGCTCACTATTAAATTTTCGATATCCGCAATGCTGGTTAATTGCCCCGGTGTGCGTACCAATAATTGTTGGCCGCTGCGCTCCAGATAACCGGCACCGCGATTGTCGTTATTGTTTTTCAGCGCGACGACCAGATCCTCCATGGTCAGTCCAAACTGCATCAATTTAGTTGGCTCGGGCGTGATGTGATATTGCCGCGTGTAGCCGCCAATCGCGTTTATTTCTACCACGCCTTTGACTTGCATTAACTGCGGGCGGATCACCCAATCCTGCAATTCACGCAGATAACTTTCATTACTCAGCCCAGCTGAGTCGCTCAGGGCTGATGCATCAAATTTTTCTGGATCATCTATTTCCACGGTGTACATAAAAATTTCGCCGAGACCGGTGGCGATGGGACCCATCACCGGTTCTATGCCATCGGGCAATGCACTGTTAATTTGACCGAGGCGCTCGTTAATGAGATTGCGCGCAAAATAAATATCCGTGCCTTCATCAAATACCACAGTGACTTGCGATAAACCGTAGCGCGAAATTGAGCGGGTGTAGGCGAGCTTCGGCAGACCGGCGAGCGCGGTTTCTACCGGATAGGTGATGCGCTGTTCCGTTTCCAGCGGCGAGTAGCCGGGCGCTTCGGTATTGATTTGCACCTGCACATTGGTGATGTCGGGCACTGCATCAATCGGCAGCCGCTGGTAATTCCATAAGCCGAGAATAATCAGTGCGAGCACAGCGGCGAGCACCAGCCAGCGGCGCGCAATGGCCGCGCGTAAAATCGATTCAATCATGATGCTGCCCCTTAGTGATCGTGTGAGGCGCCGGATTTCTCCAGATCAGCCTTGAGCAAAAAGGAGTTTTCCACCACATAGTTATCACCAACCTTTAGGCCGCTGAGCACTTCAGTGAATTGGCCGTCGCTGCGCCCCAGTTCGAGTGGGCGGATTTCATAGGTGTCGCCTATCTGGATAAACACCACTTGCCAATCGCGGAAGGATTGCAGGGCGCGGTTATCAACCATCAGCGGTACCGGCGTTTGGGCTATATCAACCCAGCCTTCCACCGCTTGGTTGGGCACCCAGTTACCGGCGCTGTTATCGACCGGTGCATGGACTTCCAATGTGGGCGTTTCACCGTGGCGCGGGGTGATGTATTCGGTGCGAGTGATCGCTTGCACACCACCCGCACTAAACGTGATGGTTTGGCCGGTTTTGATTTTGCTGGCATCGGTGGGGAAAGCCTGCAAATGCAGCTCTAATACACGCTCATCGAGCAAGGTAAACAACACGCGATCGGCACTGAATTCACCGGGGTTGGCGTGGCGCTCTACTACCACCCCATCAATTGGCGCATGCAGCGGGTATTCGCGCAGACTCTCGTTGGATTCGACCATCGCCAATACATCGCCTGCTTTTACACGGGTGCCGATGGTCGGTTTTACCGAGCGGATCAAACCGGGGTAACGCGCTTGAATGTGACTCACGCGCAGCGGGTCGGCGACTATGGTGCCGTAAAGTTTGATGCGCTCCTGCAACACGCCCTCTCCCGCAATTGCCGTGGTTAAACCCGAGGCCGCCGCGACTTCGTCGGCCATGGTGACACGCCCTTCGTAGGAGGGATAAGTCCATTGGTGCTGTTGGTTTTGGTAGGTTGCAGTCACTTTCACATCAAAGGAATGGGGCTCTTCCACCACACCCTGGCCGCGCAAAAAATCCTGTTCGGCTTTGAACGCAAAGCGATTCACTGCGCCGCCCAAACGGGTGAGTTGCACTTCCAATTTCCAGTCGCTGGGTTTTAGCGATTTGCCATCCACACTCGCCCAAGCGCGGTATTCGGGCGGTACGTCTTGTTCGAAAATCGCCAGCTCGACCACAAAGTCGCCGTCTTCCAGCAGGCGGCCGTTATGGGCGCCCTTTTGCGGTTCCTCTTCGTGGTGTTCGTCGTGTTCATCCTGGCCGTGGTCGTGATCACCCGATGCAAAAAGGTTTACAGACAAGCCGAAGCTCGCGACTAACAACAGGGTTTTGATAAAAGAATTCATTGGGCTTTCTCCCCTGATTGGGTGGATTGAGCTGAGGCGGATGCGGTGAGCCGCTCCAGTTCAATGCGGGTTTCATGGGCGCGCAGGGCGGCGTCGATCAAGGCGGCGCGGGCTTCAAGCAATTCGCGCTGGGCGAGTGCCAGTTCAAGTGAGCTGTAGCGACCCTGGTCGAAAGCGGCGGCGGTAGCGCGGTTGGCGTCTTGTAGCAGCGGCAGGATTTGGTCGCGCAAGCTGTGCAGCTCGGTGAGTGCCTGGCTGTGGGCGCTGTAGGTTTGATTTAAGCGGGCTTCCAGTTGGACTTTGGCGCTATCGGCTGCGAATGTGGCTGCATCTTGCTCGGCACGTGCCTTGCTGATCGCCCCGCTCGCGCGTTTGCCACTGGCGAGTGGAATATTGATGCCAGCGACCAGCGCGGTGTCATCAGTCGCCTGCAACTGGCGCACTCCGGCACTCCATCCCAAGGTCATTTGCCCCTCGGCTTCCGCTTTGCGCAATTCGGCGGTGCGCAGACGGGTTTCGTCGGCGAGCAGGAGCAAGTCAGGGTTTTGCGCGAGGCGGGTTTGCCAATCAGCAAGGGGGGCGGGGTTAGTAAGTGCAAACAAATCACCTTGGGCGCGGGTGAAATCCGGCGTGCTATCGGCCCAATAAGCGCTAAGTTTTAGTGCCTCGGCCTGTACTTGCTGGCGGGCTCTACTGACCTCCAATGCGGCTTTGGCCTGCGCGGCACGGGCGCGCAATAACTCCTCTTGCGGTGCACGACCGGCTTGAACGCGTTTACTCAAGCTGGCAACCAAGGACTGGGCAAGCTTCTGTGCCTGCTCTTGCACTTGCACTTGCTCTTGCGCCGCAATAAGGGCGATAAAACGGTAATTCACCGCCGCGACCAGATCCAATACCGCCACCCGCTGCTCGGTCGCCAATTGCTGTTGGCGTGCAGTGACGACACCGAGGCGCGCATCGCGCTGGTCGCCCAACTCGATTACCGAAGCAAACGAGAGCGTCAGCTCGGCGCCATCGGCACCGGAAAAATCGCCCGAACCGGCGACATTTTCCAATTCAGAATGCAGGCGCATTTCCGGTCGCAATGCGGCGGTAATCTGTTCACCGGCCAGGGCGGCGCGGCGAAATTGATAGCCCGCCAACTGCGGGTTGTGTTGCAAGCTGGCGCTGAGCGCATCTTGCAGGCTAATGCCTTCGGCGAGTGCCGTGCATGCCAAAGCGCCAACCAACAAAGGCAGCACAAACGAAAATTTGTTCATGGTAAATCCTGTCTGATGTGCCTTAGGGGCACAGAGGTTTTATCAAGGCGCAGTCACATGCGCCCAACGCGATTAAACACTCAGACAGAAACCGGCGGCGCGCGCAGTAAAGGTCGCCAATAGAGGGAAGAGGGAGGATAAAACGGTCGATAAATGCTGGCAAAACCAGCGCGGGGCAGTACCAACAACACCAGCGCCAGGGCAGCGAGCAAAACCAAGCCCAAATCGATTTTGCTCAACTTGGCTAATACCGATTTGCCCAGTTCTATATCCGCGTCCTGATGCACTTCTTCGGGGTGATGGTCATGCACCTCATGGCCATCCAAATGCATATGCACCGAAATCGGCGGCTCCTGCCCATCAAAACAATAATGCCCATGCGCCCCCGCCCAGTTGCTGAGCAACCAGAGGGCAAACGCCAAAAAGGCAACATGAGGTGAAAGTGTGGGCATGGAGTAGAACCAATCGACAAGTGGGGCAAGCATAACGGGGGCCGGTGCAATGGGCAAACCTTTGGTTGCTACCTGATCTACATCATAGACGCCCATCCCATAGCCAACTATGGTTAGTAAATAACCAACCCAATGGAGTGCGCGCGATGAACCCGGATGATCGCCAGGGACTAAGCCACGAACAGGCGGCGCAGCGCCTGCAAAGCGAAGGCCCCAACCAGCTACCCAAAGCCAATAGCCGCAACCTGCTGCGCATTTTTTTGGATGTGCTGCGCGAGCCTATGTTTGCGCTGCTGCTGGGCGGCGGGCTTATCTACTGGCTGCTGGGCGATACCACTGAGGCGCTGTTGCTGCTGGTATTTGCCTCGATCTCAGTGAGTATCACCCTCGTGCAGGAGTCGCGCAGCGAGCGGGTGCTGGAGAGTTTGCGCGACCTGGCCAGCCCGCGCGCGCTGGTGATTCGCAGCGGCGAGCGGTTGACCATCGCCGGCACCCAAGTAGTACGCGGCGATTTACTGGTGGTGAACGAGGGCGACAGGGTGGCGGCAGATGCGCGCCTGCTTAGCGCGCAAGAGCTGCTGGTGGATGAGTCGCTGCTGACCGGCGAATCGGTCGCGGTAGGTAAAATCGCCCAAGCCCCAAATACAGCGGTCGAGGCGATTGCCGACAACCAGCGCCTCTATGCCGGAACCCTGGTGGTGCGCGGCACGGGTATCGCGGAAGTCACCGCCATTGGCTTCAATACTGAAATGGGGCATATAGGCACGGCGCTGCGCAGTATCGACACCGAGCAAGCGCACCTGCAGCAGCAACTGCGCTGGTTAGTGCGCGACTTTGCCTTGATCGGCGCACTCGCCGCTCTGGTGGTGGTAGTGCTTTATGGCCTGCTGCGCGACTCCTGGCTGGAGGCGATTTTGAGTGGCATTGCGATTGGTATGTCGCTGCTGCCGGAGGAGTTCCCGCTGGTGATGGCAGTATTTATGGCCATGGGCGCCTGGCGCATTTCCCAAGCGCGGGTGCTGACGCGCCGCGCCGCGAGCATTGAAACTCTGGGTGCCACCACCGTGCTCTGCACCGACAAAACCGGCACCCTCACCCAAAACCGCATGACCCTGATGGCGCTGGTGGGCGCAAGCCACAACTGGTACGCCGCCGCGCAACAACCGCTGGACGATAGCGGCAAAACCCTGCTGGATGCCGCCTTACTCGCCTGCCCGCTGGTGCCGAGCGACCCGATGGATGTGGCGGTACACCGGCTGGCGCAGAGCCACGCCGAACTGACTCGTTTACAAGGTGCTGCCCTGCTGCGCGCCTATGGCCTGCGCCCGGATTTATTTGCCACCACCAATATCCTCCAGCACCCCGGCGACAGTAACCTGCATGCTTACAGCAAGGGGGCACTGGAAGCTATCGCCCAACTCTGCCACTTAAGCGCTGAACAACTGGCGCCGCTGACCGCGCAAGCCAATGAACTGGCCTGCGAGGGAATGCGGGTATTGGCCGTCGCCCAAGCCGCTGTACCGGCGGGCGGGCTGCCCGAATCACCGCGCGCACTGCAGTTTCACTACCTTGGGCTGCTGGCGTTTGCCGACCCGCTGCGCGAGTCAGTACCCGCTGCGGTGGCCGAATGCCAATCTGCCGGTATTCGGGTGATTATGATTACCGGCGACTACGCCACCACCGCCAGCGCCATCGCCCTGCAAGCCGGGTTGCCGCCCAGCGAGGTCTTGGTGGGCGACCAGTTGGAACAGCTGAGCGATGCGGAACTGGCCGAGCGGGTTAAAAGCGTTTCAATTTTTGCGCGCATCCGCCCCCAGCAAAAATTGCGGCTGGTGCAAAGCCTGAAAGCCAACGGCGAGATCGTCGCCATGACTGGCGATGGCGTGAACGATGCGCCCGCCATTAAAGCCGCGCATATCGGCATCGCCATGGGCGGGCGCGGCACCGATGTCGCGCGCGAAGCCTCCTCTATAGTGCTGCTGGACGACGACTTCGGCTCCATCGTCAAAACCATCCGCCTCGGCCGCCGCATTTACGACAACCTGCGCAAAGCCATCGAATTTATCGTGGCGGTACACATCCCCATCGCCGGCCTCGCCATACTGCCGCTACTGATGGGGCTGCCGATGATGCTCACCCCGATTCACATCGCCTTTCTGGAAATGGTGATAGACCCAGCCTGCTCGGTGGTATTTGAGGCCGAGCAGGAAGAGGAGGATGTAATGAACCGCCCACCGCGCGACCCGCAAACACCGCTGTTGGTGGGCGAACGCATTGGCTGGGCGATAATCCAGGGCACTGTCACCCTGGGTTTACTCGCCGCCCTCCTGTTCGGCGGCGCCAGCCTGAATATGCCGGAAGACGACCTGCGCGCTCTGGTATTTGGCGCGCTGGTGCTGTTCAACATGGGGCTGATCCTCATCAACCGCAGCTTCCGCGCCTCCCTCGCGAGCGCCTTTTTGCGCCCCAATCGCTCACTGTGGATTCTGCTCAGCGGTGTCAGCCTCACCCTTGCCATCGCCGTGGGCTGGCCGCCCGCACAGCAATTGTTCAGTTTCGGCAGCTTCCACTGGAATGAGTTTTTGGTGTGTATCGCACTGGGTGTGGTGAGTTTGCTGGTGTTGGAGGGGGTTAAGTTGGTGTGGTTTAGGAAGAAATTAGCCTAAGTAAAACCGTTCAAATCTTATATTTTTCATTGAATATGTTCACTTTTGAACATACATTAATAGCAGGATGTAAAACCGGAGTTAATCAGTATGAATGCCGTACACCCACTTCCCGCTATTGATGACGCCCAGATGAGCCGCGTGGCAGTGAAACTATTCTTTGGTATTACCGAAGAATGGAGCCTGACCGATGAACAGCGCTGCACCCTTGCCGGGCTCGGCACTCGCACCACCCTGCACAATTGGCGGCAAAAATTAGCGGCAGGTGAGCCGATCAAATTGGGCAGAGACACGCTTGAACGTTTGTCTTACCTCGCCGGAATCTACAAAGCTGTGCAGCTCTTGTTTGCTGATCCAGCCCAATGGCAAAACTGGGTGCGCAAACCCAATCGGGATTTTGGCGGTGCCTCGGCATTGCAACGTATGTTGGGTGGGCGAGTAGTGGATTTGGTGGACGTGCGCCGCTATTTGGATGGCTGGCGCGGTGAGGTTTATGTTTGATGACAGCACCTATGCACTACAAGGAAGTTCACAGCAATACCTATCGCCTGATCCCCAGCCACTTCCCACCCATCGCCCTGTTTGAAAACCTGCTCGATCCCACCGAGCTGGATGCCGCCTATGCACTCGAAAGCCTGACCAATGATCGCCTGCAAGATCAAGCGGGCAATATTACCTTGGTCGCCCCTGAAGACCGGGTGACCGGCCCAGGTACCACCGCGATTATGGCCGCCTTCACCCACACCGGAATTCCCAGTCGTTTTACCGATGGCCGCTTTGGCATCTACTACGCCGGTTTGAATTTGGAAACCGCGCTAGCCGAAGCGCGCTTTAGCCGCGCGCGATTTTTACACGCGACCAATGAGCCGCCGCAAATGCTCACCCTGCGCTGCTACAGCTGCGAAGTGCATACACAATTAGTGGATCTCCGCGCTGATCCGCAGGTGCACAACTCCGATAGCTTTGCCTACGCCCAAGCCATAGGGCGACAACTAAAAGCCCAAAACGAAATGGGAATTTTGTATCAATCGGTTCGCCATGCAGGTGGTGAATGTATTGCAGCTCTGCGCCCGAAAGCCTTGACACCACCGGCGATTCAAGCGGGGCATTACCAGTTTTATTGGGATGGGAATTTGATAACGCATGTATTGGCGGTGGCGGAAGTCTAATGAGCATCATCAGAAAAATTTGATTACGAGGTAACACAGTGAGTAAGAAAATTAAACAACTAAGTAATCCAATCTCTACCGGTGGTGGCGGTGTTCATTTTGAAGCGCATATTCAGTCAAGTTTTGTAGTATTAATGCTTACCGGTGGATACGCGCCGTGTTTACCTTGTTGGCCGATCAAAAAAGTTAAACTTCAAGGAAAAATTGAAGGATATGACACAGATGATCTTATCGTGGTTGTTGAAAACGAACAGACTGGCGAAAACAGAAAGCTATTAAGTCAAGTGAAACGCTCGATAGCTTTTACAATTGGAAATGAAATCCTTGGTGAGGTAATTATTGCGGCGTGGTCTGACTTCAATAAACAGAATTTATTTGATCGAAAGAAAGATGTGATTGCGCTGATTACGGGACCTGTAAGCGCATCAGATCAACAAAATGTTCAATGGCTTTTGAATCATGCCAAACAAACTAATGATTCCGTCGATTTCTTCAGGGATGTTGAACAGGCGAACTTTAGCCCTTCAAAAGCTAAAGAAAAATTAAATGTTTTTCGTCATCATTTAAAAAATGCAAAAAATGGCGCTGATATATCAGACGATGAACTATATGAGTTTATGAATTGTTTTTACTTACTGGGCTATGATCTTGGAGAAGAAACAGGAGTTTTACTACCATTACTTCATTCACATTTATCTCAATTCCAACAACAAAATGCCAGAACAATATGGGGGAGAGTTGTTGAATTTGTTCAAACAAGAAACCAACATGCGGGAAGCATAACTCCCGATAAATTACCAGATGACATAATTGAATTATTCAAACGAAAGCCAAGCATTGAGCAAATACCAGTAGATCTAAAACCAATTAAGATTATAGAGGACGTCAATTGGCAGTCTCACCAACATCGCTATCAGCTTGCACTAGTTATCCTGTTGGGTGGATGGGATGAGAAAAATACCAATGACAACGCCATGATGAGCAAACTGCTGGGTATCAGTTATGAAGACTGGCTACCAAAAGCACGAGACATTCTTCATCAACCAAATTCTCCTTTAAAGTTGAAAAATGGCATTTGGACTGTTACCCAAAAAGAGGAGCTGTTGGGAATCTTAGGTTCTCAAATTCTGGATGCTGATATAGAAAAATTTAAAACCATCGCTATCGAAGTTTTAAAGGAACAAAATCCCGCTTTTGAGTTACCCGAAGACCAGCGTTATGCTGCAAACGCTTATGGAAAGGTCTTCAAATATTCTGGCGTTATTCGTCAAGGCATTGCGGAAGGTCTTGCTTTAATTGGAAATCAATCGAAACAATTTACAAAATGCTCTTTAGGTAACGTAGAGACTACCGCATTGTTGATAGTGAGAGAACTACTTAGTGAAGCTCCATGGCAACAATGGGCATCCATTAATAATTTTCTTCCTGATTTGGCAGAAGCGGCGCCAACCGAATTTCTGAGGCAGATTGATAACGCCCTTTTGCAAACACCCTGCGTGTTCGATTCAATTTTTGCTCAAGAAGGTAACGGCCTCACAGGCAGTAACTATATGACAGGTCTCCTATGGGCATTGGAAGGTTTAGCTTGGGAAGAGCAATACCTTGTAAGGGTGTGCTGCATTCTCGCTGAATTGGCTGCCCGCGATCCAGGTGGCAGATGGTCAAATAGACCAGCCAACTCGATTGTTACTATTTTACTTCCTTGGCTACCTCAAACCTTAGCAAACATAGAGAAACGAAAAGTTGCAGTACAAACAATTGTGTCGGAAACACCTAATGTCGGATGGAAATTGTTGTTGAAGTTGTTGCCAGGTCAACATCAAACATCTACAGGATCTCACAAGCCTAAGTGGCGAAAAATAATTATAGATACTGTGGAAACGGCCATATCTCGCAAAGATTATTGGGAACAAGCTTCTTTTCATGCAGATCTTATTGTTAAAGAGGCTCAAGGAAACTTTGATTATTTATTAGAGTTAATAAATCACTTGGGCCATCTTCCTCAGCCAGCTTTTGATACTTTTATTAAATTTCTGTCTTCAGATGAAATACAAAAAGAATCAGATAGAAATAAACGCTTGCTTTGGGATAAGTTAACTTTATTCACTAAAAAACATAGAAAGTTTTCTGATGCTGATTGGGCTCTCTCCGATAAATCACTAGTGCAAATTGAAGACATTGCTAAAAAGGTACAGCCAAGCGATCCACTAAATCTATACCAATATCTATTTTCGAGTGGAGACTACGACCTTTATGAAGAAAAAGGTAACTGGGATGTTCAGAGAGAAAAACTGGATGAAAAACGGCAGCAGGCAATAAAAAATTTGCTGTCTGAACTAGGTCTGAAAGGAGTCATTGATTTCATCGGCGTTGTCTCATCGCCTGAATCAGTTGGGAGCGCATTAGGATTCATTGCCGATAATGATATAGATAAAAAATTATTACCTACTTATCTTGGCTTAGATGAGCAAAAATATAATAAATTTATAGCTTCATATTTATGGCGACGCCGCTATATTCATGGTTGGGAATGGGCAGACAATCTTTCTAAAGCTGATTGGACAAAAGAACAGCTGAGTGAGTTCCTGTCATATCTACCATTTGAGAAAAACGCATGGCAAAGAGCGCACAAGTGGTTACAAGGTGCTGAAAACGAATATTGGATCAGAACATCTGCTAATAGTTACGACACAAATGATGGTCTAGATTATGCCGTCGAAAAATTGATTCAATACGGGCGGCCACGCACTGCCCTAAATTGCATTAGCAAATTGGTTTATGAAAAAAAGCCGATAAGTAACAATGTTTGTATTCGCGCATTAATGGCTGCTATTAATTCAAATGAGCCAGAAAACACTTTATCTCAATATAATATTATTGAGCTAATAAAACACTTACAGCTAGACCCATCAATTGATGAAACAGATTTATTTCGAGTTGAATGGGCTTATTTACCATTACTGGACGGTTATAGTGGAGCAAAACCTACTTTACTTGAATACAAACTTGCCGGTGACCCCAATTTTTTCTGCGAATTAATTCAACTTGTTTATCGCTCAAAAAATGATGATTTCAATAGTGGAGAAATATCCGAGGATAAAAGGGCAATTGCTAAAAATGCTTGGGATTTACTCTATCAATGGCATACCCCACCGGGTACAACTAAAGACGGTAGCTTTAATCCTAAGCTGTTCAAGAACTGGATTATCAAAGTTAAAGAGGAATGTCGAAGATCTGGCCATTTTGAAGTGGCTATGATGACTGTTGGTAACGTTCTTATAAATTCTCCAAAAGATGAATCTGGTCTGTGGATTCATCGTGATATAGCAAGCGAGCTAAATAGTAAAGAAACGGAAGAAATGCGCAACGGTTACGCCACGGGCGCTTTTAACTCGCGAGGAGCCCACATAGTTGACCCAACCGGGAAACCAGAAAAAGAATTAGCAGAACAATTTCACCAAAAGGCCGAATCTGCTGAAAATGAAGGTTACTATCGCTTTTCAGTGACCCTCAAAGGAATAGCGGATAGCTACGAACGCCAAGCCGAAAGAATTATCTCTGATTACAGCGATGAAAATCAGGAGCCCGATGCACACATTGATGAGAAATAAAGCAGATCGTCGCCACGGTGTGGCGACAATTAACCATGAAGTTCTGCAAGATTTCTCCCCAACACACAGATTGTCGCATCGCTGATGCGACAATTGCCTATGAAATTTATGAAGATATTCCAACAATCGAATAAACCGAATCACTTAATTTCCGCAAATCCTAAGATTGTCTACTCACCGAGTAGACAATTAAGCAGGAAACACTGGATTATCGTACGCCTTGGTTGACTTAAATTTTATCGGGGCTATGATTGGCCTTGTCGAATTTATTTTTGTTACTGAAATTATGTTTTCTTTACTGCGTTTCATCCTTAAAAGAGTTTCTCTCGCCTTTCCCCTCTAATCGAGCGGTTATTGCGCTCGTCTGTTTTTCTATTTCCATTTGATTAAATTCACTTAAAACATTTTTTATGTTTTGAGTTGTTATTTTATTGTGCTGGAGAAATAAATTGTCCACCCAATACTTCAATCGTTTGAAAAAACGGCTGAGCGATTGTGCTCGTCAACACTATTTGCATCTCCCTTGGAGCATGAATTTAAACGCGGTCGAATTATTAACGCTGTTTACCACGCTGGAACAAAGTGCTGCGGGCATGGGCGCACACACGCGGCGGATTGCTATCGGGCATAAAGTGACTGTGTTTGATGTGCAGGAAAAAGAAATCATCACACTGGTGTTAACTAATCCACGGGACAGTAATCCTGAAAAGGGTTTTATCTCCTGTTTCTCACCCTTGGGGCGGCAACTGATTGGTCGCAGGCCGGGTGATGTCATCGATATAAAAATATTCGGCCGAACGGCGATATTTCGCGTTATTCGTATTGAACATTAATGTGTGCATTAACGATAAATGAATAGAGGAGTAAGGGCCCATGCATGTTGCAAACTGCTGCCCGCTGTAGGCGATGCTATAGCGAAATAGATACCCGACCAGCTTCTGCAAATAACCCAGCGGCATTATGCGCAGAAGTGCTATTGATCAGGAGTACACCCCATGTCTAAAGAGAAAGTAAAAAAAGAACCGCAAAAATCATTGAAAGATAAACGACGCGATAAAAAAGATAAGCGTGCCAACAAATCCATACTGAGCAGTTAATGATTTTAAGCTGTAGTTAACACTATAGCTAAACCCGTGCAGCCATTTTGCGCACTCGTTACTGAGTGCGCTTTTTTTCATTATTGATAACGCCTTTATCCCGCTACAAACACCGGTGCAAAACCGCCGCCTTGGGTGCGGAAGTTGGTGGTTTGGCCTTGGTATAAACGCGCGGCGAGCAGTTGGATTTTTCCTTCATACACATAGGCGCGAATATCCATTTTTAATGCGGTTTTCTCCTCGTCCACCAGAATACCTCGCTCGCTGGGCGGCACCTGCAATTGCGCAACATAATCGCCCTGCAAAACTTCCTCCCATACACGTTTGGTAATTTTGTCGCCGCGATAAGCGGCTTTACTGCCGTAACCGCTAGCGGGTTTAAAAAATAACTGTTTGCGTTGCTGCCATAAATTTTCTGCATTGTCAGCGCTGACTAACTGGGTGCGGGGAATTCCCGCGAGCAGGGTTTTTATATCCTCAGGGTCTGCACCAAATTCGTTGAGTTTTGTTTTATCGCTGAGCAACGCTAAATTGCGTTTGTCGGCATAAAGCGCGTGGTGATGAGGGCTGGGTGTGAGCACCACCGCATTATGTTCATAAGCCGCACGCAGTGAATGGTTGGATAAATGTGCAAGCGAAAAATCTGTGAGGCGGTTGTAAACCAAATCAATTACTTGATCCTGATAACAGAGTTGTTTATTGAGCAATTGCAATTCACGCGGATCAACAACCAGGGTTTTGATACCGGCACGCTCAAGTACACTTTGCGCCAACAAAAATTCCGGATACAAAAATTGCGCACTGGGGTTTTCATCCACTATGGCAATACAGCGCAATGGTTGCTCGCCGCGCGCCAGCTGCCACTCTTGTAAAAACATGGCGACAAATTCGGCATCCAACTGCGGCGGCAGCAATACCGGCAGCGCACCAGCGGCATTGCAACAGGCAGTTTGTGCACTGAGTAGTGCTGCATTTAAAAAAGCACCGCCGGCGTTGGTATTGATTTCAATAATCTGCGGTCCGGCATCGCTCATATGAAAATCAAACCCCATAAACACACCGGCAGTGAGCGATGGCCGTTGTGCAATTGCCGGGGCATTATTTAATACCTGCTGCTGATAGGCAGGCAATGCCGTCACACGCATTACCGCTTGCACCAGGGTTTGTAACTGTTGCCATTGCGCGGGGGAAATAAACGTTGCGGTCTGGGAAAATAATTGCGCCTCGTGCCGCAAGACTTCTGCCGGCAGCGCTTGAGCTTGCAGGCTGGCAAGCAGTTGGTCGCGGTTAAGGGTTTTGCAAAAACACGCGCGATTTAATAATTCAGCCGCTGAACTGCAATCACAGGGATTATCACGATTCATAGCGCACCCGAATTGATTGAGAGGAATAAAAGGCCTATTGAGTATTGCGCGGTAGCGCGATGGAAATCAATGTCGTTATACCGATAAACAACGCCGCTACCCATAAACAGGCAGCCAGACCCGCTGCTTGATAAACCCAACCTGACAAGAGCGTTCCAATTAAACGCCCCAGCGCATTAGCCATGTAATAAAACCCTACATCGAGCGATACACCATCACTATTGGCATAACGCACAATCAAATAGGAATGCACCGAGGAATTAATGGCAAACACAACACCAAATAGAATCAAGCCGCCGATTAAAATTGTTGTGGCAGGTAAACCGGTCATTAATAAAAAAGCCAGACTCGCGGTTACCACAGTCAGTATTAACGCCCAGAGAAAAGCACTGTACCCAGTGGGTGGATTGCCGGTTTTGTTACGCAATAACACCGGCGCAGCGGATTGCACCAGACCATAACCAATAACCCAGCTCGCTAAAAACCCACCCGTCTGCCAAAAATCCCATTGCAATTGGCTGCTTAAAAAAACTGGCAGCGCAACGACAAACCAAATATCGCGCGCACCAAATAAAAATAACCGCGCGGCGGATAAAATATTGATCGCGCGACTTTTGGAAAATAGCTCATTAAATTTTGGTTTGTTTTTCGCTTTGCCTAGATCCTGTTGCAGCAAAATGACACTCATCAACCAAACCAATGCCAGCACAGCTGACATTAAAATGACCGCTGTATTAAAACCCACCGCGGCCAAGAGCGCGCCGCCCAGAAAAAAACCTACACCTTTCAGGGCGTTTTTAGATCCGGTAAGCAGTGCGATCCATTTAAATAACGCGCCCTGCTGATCGTCCGGCACCAATTGTTTGATCGCACTTTTAGCGCTCATTTTATTCAGATCTTTCGCAATGCCCGACAGCGCCTGCGCGCCCATCACCAAAGGTACCGATAGCCACTGACTGGGCACCGCGAGTAACGCCAGCGCGATCACCTGCAAAGCCAAACCAATATTCATGGTGCGATTCAAACCAATACGCGCGCCTAAATAACCGCCCACTAAATTAGTGACTACACCAAAAATTTCATAAAACAAAAACAGCGCCGCAATTTGCAGCGGGCTGTAACCGAGTTGGTGAAAGTGCAACACCACTAACATGCGCAGCGCGCCGTCGGTGAGGGTAAATGCCCAGTAATTGCCGGTGACTATGGCGTATTGGCGAATGGCTGTACTCATAAAATACCTATAAATTCGTCGCCTAATGCGAACCTTTAATTCCCCCTTGGCTGCGCGCCCCGTTCAAAGAGGGCCAAGGGGGATTTAACGCTGTGTGTGCTAAATTCAAATCTCCCCTAACCCCTCTTTGCTAAAGAGGGGGACTTGAAGGTGCCCATCCCACAAATTTCGCCAATTCCACCGTGCGATTGGCATAACCCCACTCGTTGTCATACCAAGCATAAATTTTCACTAGGGTATCATTCACCACCATAGTGGAAAGTGCATCCACAATCGATGACAGCGGGTTGCCACAAAAATCGCTGGATACTAATGGGCGTGTCTCGTAACCCAGAATATTTTTTAGATAGGTTTCACTCGCCTTTTTTAACAGCGCATTCACTTCTTCCACGCTGGTTGCACGGCTAACTTCAAATACGCAATCAGTCAATGAACCCGTGGCCAGCGGTACACGCACCGCATGGCCATTTAATTTACCGCGCAGCTCCGGAAATATTTCCGCAATGGCAGTCGCGGAACCGGTGCTGGTGGGAATTAAATTTGAGTGGGAGGCGCGCGCGCGGCGCAGATCTTTATGCGGCTGATCCAGAATCGATTGGGTATTGGTTAGATCGTGAATGGTGGTGATGGCGCCGTGTTTAATCCCGAGTTGTTCATGAATCACTTTTACCACCGGTGCCAAACAGTTAGTGGTGCAAGACGCAGCGGTGACTATGCGATGTGTAGCCGGATCAAACAAATGGTGATTCACCCCCATCACTACATTTAATACACCCGGCTCTTTGACCGGTGCACTCACCACGACACGTTTTACACCTTGATCCAAATAAGCTTGCAGCAATTTCACTTCGCGCATTTTGCCGCTGGCTTCAATAACCAGATCGCAAGCGCGCCAATCGGTTTCGGCGATGGTTTTATTGCGCGTAAATTTGATGGGTTTGCCATCAATATAAATGGCATTTTCATCCGCACCCGTTTCTGGTGTCCATTGGCCTTGCACCGAATCGAATTTTAATAAATGCGCAAAAGTAGCGGCATCGCCTGCCGGATCATTAATTTGTACAAATTCAAACTCCGGCCAATGCCAACTCGCGCGCAATGCCAAACGACCAATGCGACCGAAACCATTGATACCGATTTTGATTTTTTTCATGTTCTTTCTCGCAAAAATATTTATTTTGATGATGATTGTTTAACAGCAGCGGTTCGGCCGATCTTCCATTGCGCACAACCGCTGATGATTTTCTTGCAGCCAATCCTGATTAGCAGAGAGCATGGTGCTTAAAATTGTTGCTACCCAATCTGGCAATTCCGGGTGCAAACGGTAATACACCCACTGACCTTGGCGACGATCCGCCAATAAACCGGATTCACGCAACAGTGCCAAATGGCGGGAAATTTTGGGTTGGATTTCATCGAGCGCGCAGGTGAGTTCGCAGACGCACAGCTCTTTTTCGCGTGCGACCAGCAACGCAATGCGCGCGCGGGTTGGGTCAGCGAGGGTTTTACACAGGGAGTCGGGGGTAAATTCAGACATAGATCAAACTAGCCGTATATATGGTTGTGCGAATATATGGTTGTACATATATATTGGCAAGCAGAATGTTTACCGAATCAACCATTATCGGAGCGGCAACATGGATACACCGGTCATAGATTCAACCGACACAGATTCAACGGACATAGTCATCATCGGCGGCGGGCAGGCGACTTTGTCGGTCGCTTATTCTCTGCGCCGCAGCAAGTATTCCTTTGTGATGCTGGATGCCGAGCAAACGCCCGGTGGGGCTTGGCTTCATGGCTGGGACAGCCTGCGACTGTTTTCGCCATCGACCTGGAGTTCACTCTCGGGTTGGCAAATGCCGCCCACTGGCGAGACTTACCCCAGCCGCGATCAGGTGGTGGATTACCTGCGCCACTATGAAAGTCGTTATGAATTTCCGGTGCAGCGCCCGGTGTGGGTATCCGCCGTTAATAACCTTGGCGACCGGCTGGAGGTGGTGAGCGAGCACCAAGCCTGGCGCGCCCGGGTTGTTATCAGCGCGACCGGTACCTGGCGCAATCCGTTTATTCCTGCCTACCCCGGCGCTGATCTGTTTCAGGGAGCGCAACTTCACTCAGCGCACTACCAATCGCCAGCATCCTTTGCAGGGCAAAAAGTGTTGGTGGTGGGCGGCGGGAATTCGGGCGCGCAAATTCTCGCCGAAGTATCGCGCGTTGCTGACTGCACTTGGGTCACAACCAGCGAGCCGATTTTTTTGCCCGATGATGTGGACGGGCGGGTGCTCTTCCAGCGCGCCACTGATCGCTGGAAGGCAGCTCAGGAAGGGCGGGAAATAGAGCAGCCAGTGGGTGGTTTGGGCGATGTGGTAATGGTGCCGCCGGTGAAAGAGGCGCGGGAGCGGGGTGTATTACACGCGGTTCGACCGTTTACCCGCTTTACCGCCAATGGTGTCGTCTGGGCCGATGGCACTGAGTCCGCCGTGGATACCGTGATCTGGTGTACGGGATTCCGCCCTGCGCTCGCGCACTTACAGTCGCTTGGCGTGGTTAATCCAGATGGAAAAGTAGACGTTGCAGGCACCCGCTCTTTGCAGGAACCGCGCCTATGGTTGCTGGGCTATGGCGAGTGGACAGGTTTGGCCTCGGCCACCTTGATTGGTGTCGGGCGCAGTGCCCGCGCTACAGCCGAGGAGATAATCCAGTATTTGGACAGCGCTTGAGTGAGCCCGGGCGATGATGGCGCTGCTTTTTATCGATAGTTATGTGCAAAATATCGCTCATCTAATTTTTTTAGCTTAATTAAAGAGAAATATATTGCTCAAAATTGAAATTAATAACTAATATTGAGCATTATATTTCTCAAATAGGTTTTCGATGAAACTTACTCTGCAAACCTACTTGCACGGCCAATGGCGCGATGCCGCCCAGCTGACCCTGACTAATCCCGATCAAGGGCATGCGGGTGAAAGTTTATTGGGTTATCACCCGCAAGCTTATGCCTTGGAATATTTGGGGCGCGATGATTTGGCGGCCTGCTCCCTGCGCTTGCCGGTCGATTTGATGCAAACCTATCGCAGCACACCTTGGTTCGGCTTTCTTGACGACATAATGCCCGCCGGAGCCAGTCGTCGCTATTGGGTAAATCATTTGGGAATTGGCCACTTATCGCCCAATCAGCAAGATGCACAACTGCTCGCACACGGCACTATTGCGCCAGTGGGCAACCTACGTATCAAAGAATCCTTGCCAGCAATGCCCGCAGGCAGTCAATTGGCGCAGATGCGCTTTGCACTTACCGATGTGGTGGAGCGCCAAAATGATTTTCTGGAATACGCGCAAGCCATGGGTGCTGCCAGCGGTGGTGCGACGGGTGCAGGTGGTGAAGCACCCAAATTGTTGGTGCGCGCGTCGCTTGCAAATGAATCCCTGCCGCAAGACATCTGGATCGACACTTGGCAGGACGATAGCAGCAATAGGGATCAGCATTATTTAGTGAAATTTCCGCGCGGAAAACGCAGCCAGGATGACTGCGATATTTTGCGCGCGGAATATCATTACTATCACGAACTGCATGCGTTGGGCATGGATACGATTGACCTTGCATCCATGCGTCTGCTTGAGGGTGAACAATATCCTTCATTATGGTTGCCGCGTTTTGATGTGAGTTTTCACACCGGTCAGTACGAGCGCTTTGGGCTTGAATCGGTTTACTCGCTGCTAGCAAAAGCACCGGGCAGTTATTTAAATCATTTTTCAGTGGTGCGCGAATTAATCCCACTATTGCAGCAGCAATATGCAGTGCAGGAACTGGGAGAAAATTTTGATCAGGCAGCATTTGTATGTGAATGGGTTAAGCGCGATTTTCTGAATGTAATTTACGGTAATTCCGACAACCATGGCCGCAACACTGCACTTATCAAACGCCCGCAGGGAATCTGGTTATCGCCCATTTATGATTTTGCGCCCATGAAAGCCGACCCTGAAGGCGTTACACGCACCACCACTTGGGGATCACCTTACGAAGAAGCAGGGCGTTTTGATTGGCTGGCGATTGCTCATGCATTAAGTGACTTGGTTGAGCCCGAGCGAGTTATTGGCGAGCTGCGCCAATTAGCCATGCAACTCGGCGGTTTACGCGAGCGCTTGGCGGCGCGCGGGGTGCCTGCACAACTACTCGCTAAACCCACCTTTGGTTTCGATTTTCTCGATGAAAAATTAACACGCTGGCAACTAGTGTGAGCCTGTCCATGAAGAAGCGGGAAAGCATTCTATGAACGAACTCAGCCCATTGGAGCGCGAAGACTTTTTGCGTAATTGCCTGCAAGAATTGTTGCAGGGCGAAACGAGCGAGGGAAAAATTCTCACCCGGTTGCGCAAAAAAATTCTCGGTATGAACCAGAATGATTACGCCGCGCTGGTCGGTTTAAGTCGCCGCACTTTGTCAGATCTTGAAAACGACACTGGCGATCAAAGCCTGAGTGTCATCAACGCTGCGTTTAAACCTTTTGGGTTGCGACTAGGGTTGTTACCGACGCATCAGCATTTGTTGGTTGATTGTGTAAAAAATCTGCCGGAGTTAACCAGCTTGCGCAAAGTAAACGGCTTTCGTCGCTAGAAAACTACTGCAAGAGCGCGACCGATTTTATCTGCACCCAAAACGTTTTACCCACGTCGACATCGAGTGTCGCTATGGCGCGTTTGGTCAGGCGGGCGAGCAAGATGGTGTCGCCGATACGCACGCGCACCAGTGCCAAACCGGGGTGTTCATCCTCGCCTATGGCATCGATCTGGCCGGGCATTTGGTTTTGGATACTGCTGGCAGTTTGCTGTGCCGCCAAGCTGACGTCGCGCGCGAGTACCCGTACCCGCACTGAGGTGCCTACCGCTAGACCCTGATCTTTTGCCCAGAGGCTGCCACCGGCAAAATCCACCCGCGCCAGGTGCCATTCGTTATCCACAGCGCCGATAGTCGCCTCGATAATCACCCCTGCGTCTTCACCTAATTGGATCGGCAAATCGAGCCGTGAAAGGGTTTCGCCCAAATTACCGCTGGCGATGGCGCGACCGTTTTCCATCACCACCAAATGATCCGCCAGCCGCGTCAGCTCTTCGGGCGAGTGGGTGACGTAAAGTACCGGCATGTCCAGCTCGCGGTGCAGGCGCTCAAGGTAGGGAAAAATCTCCCGCTTGCGCTGCAGGTCGAGCGCGGCGAGGGGTTCATCCATCAGCAGCAAACGGGGGCTGACCGCGAGGGCGCGGGCGATGGCAACTCGCTGGCGTTCGCCGCCGGAGAGTAAATCCGGATTGCGAGTCAATAAATGGCCGATACCGAGTAGTTCGATGGCTTGATCCAAACCTGTATGTGCTGCACCGCTACTGCGCCGCATACCGTAGCGAAGGTTGTCTTGCACCGAAAGGTGGGCAAAAAGACTGGCCTCCTGAAAGACATAACCCAGCGGGCGCTTGTGGGTCGGCAGCCATTGTTGGTCGCTTTGCCAGATGTCGCCATCCACCACCAAGCGGCCCTGCGGCGCACGCTCCAGCCCGGCGATACAGCGCAACAACGTGGTTTTACCGGAGCCGGATACACCAAACAACGCGGTAACGCCGCGCCCGGGCAATTCCAGATCCACATCCAGCGCAAAGCCCGGCCATGCGAGTTGAAAGCGCGCTTGAATGTCCAGGTCACTCATCTCACACGCCTCTTACAGGGCGGAAACGGCGGCCCGCATAAATCGCCAGCAATACCACAAAGGAAAACACCAGCAGCACCAGCGCCAGCCGGTGCGCTTGGCTGTAATTTAGCGCTTCCACGTAGTCGTAAATCTGCACTGAGGCCACGCGCGTCACGCCGGGAATATTGCCGCCAATCATCAGCACTACCCCAAATTCGCCAACGGTATGGGCAAAGGTGAGGATGGAGGCAGTGATAAAACCCGGTTTCGCCAAGGGCACAGCCACGGTAAAAAAGGCATCGAACGGCGATGCGCGTAAGGTCGCCGCCACTTCCAGCGGGCGCTCGCCAATAGCCTCAAACGCGGTTTGCAGCGGCTGCACCATAAACGGCAGGGAATAAAATACCGAGGCCAACACCAGCCCCCAAAAGGTAAAGGCCAAGGGCGCGATATTGAGCGCTTCGGTCAACTGCCCCACCGGCCCGCTGGGGCCCATCGCCAACAGCAAATAAAACCCTAACACCGAGGGCGGCAATACCAGCGGCAGCGCGACAATCGCCCCGATTGGCCCCTTCCACCAGCATTTGGTGCGCGCCAACCACCAGGCGATGGGTGTGCCGATTAACAGCAGGATAAACGTGACGATTGCGGCGAGCCGCACCGTGAGCCACAGGGCTTGCAGGTCGCTGTCAGTCAGCATCTGTGTCCCCAGCCGCCGCGTCCGGCAATACAAACCCATAGCGGGTCATCACCTGGCGCGCGGGTTTGCTTTCCATGTAATCCGCAAACTGTTGCGCCAGCTCATTCTTTTCTGCGCGTTTGGTGATGATAAAACCCTGCTCAAGCGGCGCGTGTAGTTCGTCGGGAATCAGCCAATAATCACCCTTGCTCGCCAACTCCGGGTTGAGCGCCAGGGCGAGGGCGATAATGCCCACCTGCGCGTTGCCGGTTTGCACAAATTGCGCGGTGTGGGCGATGTTTTCGCCGTAGACCAGTTTGGGTTCCACCTTTTCCCACAGCCTCTGTGTGCGCAGCGCTTCTTCGGCGCGTTTGCCATAAGGTGCGTGTTTGGGATTGGCGATGGCGATGCGTTTAATGGCTGGATCGGTCAGGTGGGCCAGCGTCATCTGGCTCGCATCCTGTGTTGCGCTCCACAATACGATGCGACCCACGGCATAAGGAACCACTTCGGAGGCGGCGAATCCGGCTTTCGCCAGCAGGCGTGGGAATTCGATATCCGCCGAGAAATACAAATCAAAGGGCGCGCCCTGGCGGATTTGAGTGTGGAATTTGCCCGACGACCCGTAGATCACCTCAACCTCATCCTTGGGATGAGCTTGTTTGAACTCGACCAAGAGTTCGTCCAGCGCAAATTTCAAATCAGCGGCGGCGGCTATGGTGATTTTTTCGGCCTGTGCCAGCGGTGCCCAGGCAAGCAGTAACACTAACAACATTCGCACTCGGGACATAAACGGCGTTCCATTAAAAGGTGAATGAAGTGAGTTTATTAGCCTGCATGGACGCACAGCAACTTATTAAATCGCTCAACTGTTATATAGCGGCTGCTTGCCGGTAGGGTGCTTCATAAATGGCGATTATTAGTGGTCACTGAGCAATCGTGCGTTTTTTAACCTTGCCATACACGGCATCGGCTGGTAAGGTGCGCGCACTTTTTGATGTGAAGTTGTTGCTTATCATGATTTTGTTGCCCTCGGCGTTAACGCCGCCTTAGTTTTTCCCCTCTCCGTTGGTTTTGCATCCGGCAGCTGCTGGTGCGCGCTTTTTTGTATTTTTCCGTTTTTTTAATTAATTTGCGCTAGTGATGTCATTTTCGATCTACCTCGAAGATGGGTTTTCTATTGCCGCGCTGATTTTTAATTTCCTCTAGCCTTCGATTTTTCAATAGGTATCTCGTTATGTTAACGACAGTAAAAGAACAATGGTTTTCCAATCTACGTGGTGATTTTTTGGCAGGTCTGGTGGTTGCGCTTGCGCTGATTCCTGAAGCCATTGCCTTCTCGATTATCGCCGGTGTTGATCCCAAAGTGGGTTTGTACGCGTCGTTTTCCATGGCGGTGATTATCGCCTTTGCCGGTGGTCGCCCGGCGATGATTTCTGCTGCAACGGGCGCAATGGCGCTGTTGATGGTGACACTGGTTAAAGAGCACGGTTTGCAATATTTATTAGCGGCAACGGTATTAACCGGTGCGATTCAAATTGTTGCCGGGTTTTTGCGTTTGGGCGATTTGATGGGCTTTGTGTCGCGTTCCGTCGTCACCGGTTTCGTAAATGCCTTGGCGATTTTAATTTTTATGGCGCAGTTGCCGGAGCTGACTGATGTAACCTGGCATGTATATGCGATGACCGCTGCGGGCCTCGGCATTATCTATTTATTTCCCTATATTCCAAAAATCGGAAAAATTATTCCATCACCACTTGTTTGTATTTTAGTGCTCACCGCCATTGCGTTAATTTTTAAAATTGATATTCGCACCGTGGGCGATATGGGCGAGCTGCCCGATACCTTACCGATTTTTCTGTGGCCAGACGTGCCGCTGAATTTAGAAACCTTAATGATTATTTTGCCCTACTCAATTCCACTGGCGGCGGTAGGTTTATTAGAGTCAATGATGACTGCCACGATTGTGGATGATATGACCGATACCACCAGCGATAAAAACCGCGAATGTAAAGGCCAAGGCGTTGCTAACGTCGCCACGGGTTTGCTCGGTGGTATGGCGGGTTGTGCGATGATTGGTCAATCGGTGATTAACGTAAAATCCGGCGGCCGCACACGCTTATCTACTTTTTTGGCGGGCGCATTGCTATTAATCATGGTGGTGTTTCTAAGCGATTGGATTTCCATTATCCCGATGGCGGCGTTGGTGGCGGTGATGATTATGGTATCGATTGGTACTTTTAGCTGGGCCTCGATTCGCAACCTGAAAACACATCCACTCTCGTCGAATATTGTTATGCTCACCACCGTCACCGTTGTTGTCGCTACGCACAACTTGGCCTACGGTGTATTTATTGGCGTGCTGATGGCAGCGATGTTTTTCGCCAACAAAATTGGCCATTACATGGCAGTCACCTCTGAGTTGAATGAAGATGGCAGTGAGCGCACTTATCAAGTATTTGGTGAAGTTTTTTTCCGCTCGGCAGATATGTTTGTACGCGGTTTTGATCTGAAAGAAAAACTGCCCAAAGTCACCATCGATTTAACCCACGCACATTTTTGGGATATCACATCAGTCGCGGCGTTGGACAAAGTAGTGTTGAAATTCCGCAAAGAAGGTGTAGAAGTAAATGTAATCAATATGAACAAAGCCACTACCACTATCGTGGACAATTTTGGCGTTCACCATAAACCGGAAGAAGTCGTGCAGGTGATGGGGCATTAATCTATCGAGTTTGGCGGAGTTATTCAGTGATAACTCCGCCTGCTAGACTGCATTCACTAACAATATAAAGATACTTACACCATCTTATGAAAACACCCATTTTTAATATTCACGATTTAATCCTCGTACTCACCCTGGCGGTGTGTGTGCTGCTGGTGATTTTCCAGTGGCTACTGTCCAAACAAAAAGCGGTGGCGTCGCAGTTGTTATCGGGGTTTTTTGTGTGCGTGGGTGCCAGTGCGCTGTGCAATATGGTGTTGTGGAATGACTATATTCACTCGCACAGTGAGCTGGCCAAAATAACGCTGGCGCTCGGGTTGGTGACAACCTTGGTGGGTAAAAGTGTGTTTTTGTATTTGTATGTGGTGGCAATTACGCGGGCGAATTTTTCACTGCGCGCAAAAGATGCACTGCATTTATTGAATTTAGTGGCGGTAGTGGGCTTGGTATTGTGGGGCGAGTTGGATAGCGACCGCTTACGTTTTGTGCCTAATGCACACAATGAATTTTCTGCCCGGCTTGCCAATTATTTATGGCATTACCTGAAGTTTTTACCGGTCGCTTATGCCTTTGCCGCCGTGCTGGAAATTTATCGCTACAAACAACAACTGAAAGAATTTTATTCGAGTCTGAGTTTGCAGGGGCCTTATTGGTTGTTGTTGCTCACTTTGGGTTTTGCGCTCAATTGGTTGTGGTCACTCATCGTGCATCTACTCGGGCAGAGCGTGAGTTTTGCGATCGCTGATAGTTTTGGCATCTTCGATAATTACATTACCTTTTTGTTGGTGAACGCACTTTTTGTATATAGCCTGCTCTACGCCCACGAGTTGCTGCTGACACGGGAATCGCCCGGCACCAAAGAGCCACAAGTGATTGCGGCACCCTCGCCGGAAGCGATTGCGCGCATTCGCACCACCATGGAAAGCCAGCAACTGTATTTAACGCAGAATTTAACCATTGAAGATTTTGCGCGGCAGGTGGGCATTCACTACCGCGAGGTTTCGAGCATTATCAATAGTGAATTCAACACCAATTTTTTTGAATTTGTGAATGGTTATCGGGTAGAGCGCGCCAAGCAAATGCTGCTTGATCCAGCGTTTGCGCATTTGAATATTCTGGATATTTTGCTCGAGTCGGGTTTTAACAGTAAGTCGTCTTTCCATCGCTTTTTTAAACGCTATACCGGAGTCTCTGCAGCGGAATTTCGCAAGCAGGGAGGAGTGCCCCAAGCTCCGGCAGAGGGCGCCGAATAATCACCTGCAGGGGACGCTGTAGGTTGAGGTTGTTATAATCGGCCGCCGCACCCCATCGCAAGAGAGAAATACCACTTGGACAAGTCACAGTTACCTCGCTTTCACCGCCGCTTTTTGCTGCCACGCTTCTGGCCAACCTGGTTGGTGTTGGGCTTTTTCTGGCTAATTGCCCAGTTGCCGGTTCAGGCGAACCAGTTTATTGGCCGCGGCTTGGGGCTATTGTTTTACTACCTGGCCAAGTCGCGCCGACGCTATGCGGAAATCAATATTGCACTTTGTTTTCCAGAGCTGGATGCAGCAGCACAAGCCAAAATGGTGCGCGGTACGTTGGTGGCTACCGGGCTGAGTATTACGGAGACCGCGATTGGGCTCTGGGGCCAGGCGGACAAAATGCGCAATCGTTATGAGATTAGCGGGTTGGAGCACATTGCCGAGGCACAGGCGCAAGGCAAGGGCGTGCTGTTGTGCGGCAGTCACTTGACCACCATTGATATCAGCGGCCGCATTATGGCCTACCACATAGATGCCGATGTGCTCTATCGCGCTGACCCTAACCCCTTGATGGCCTACGCCATAGCCAAGGCGCGCTCGCGGGTAAATGGCTCGGCCATCAATCGCGATGACACCCGCCAGTTAATCAAGAGCCTGCGTCAAGGGCGGATTGTTTGGTATGCGCCGGATCAGGACTATGGCCGCAACCACAGTGTATTTGTGCCATTTTTCGGGGTACCGGCCGCGACAGTGGTGGCGACATCGCGTATTGCCAAACTTTCCGGGTGCGCGGTGATTCCATTTTTTTGTTTCCGTGAACCCGGTGGTCGCTATCGGTTGGAAATTCAGCCAGCATTGGAAAATTATCCCAGTGGCGACGATATTGCGGACGCCACACGTATCAACCTAATTTTGGAACAGGCGATTCGTCAGGCGCCGGAGCAATACCTGTGGGTACATCGCCGCTTCAAAACCCGCCCCGAGGGCGAAGCCAGTTTTTATCCACCCAAGAAAAAGCGCGGCTCGCGCCCTAAACTTTAAGGCGGCGGGCGCAGTTAAGCCCGCTACAATCGAGCCGGTTACCATCAAAGCAACGTTAAGGAATTAGACGATGAACATCAAAGATGCAGTTGTATTAATCACCGGAGCCAATCGCGGTATTGGATTGGAATTTGCCCGCGCCGCCCTGGCGCGCGGTGCCCGCAAGGTGTACGCCACCGCCCGCGACCCGCACTCTATCCCACTCGACGGGGTCATCAAACTCAAGCTGGATGTCACGAGCGACGATGATGTCGCGCGCATCGCCGCACAATGCCCCGATGTCACCCTGTTGATCAACAATGCCGGTGTCGCCCGTTTTGGCAGCTTTCTCGCCAATAACAGCGAGGCCAGTTGCGCCGAGCACTTTGACACCAATTTTTACGGCCCCCTGCGCCTGTGCAAAGCCTTTGCGCCGCTGCTCGCCGGTCATGGCGGCGGGGCGATTATCAATGTGTTGTCGCTGGTGAGTTGGTACGCGCCGGTGGAGTTTTCACCTTATTCGGCGAGTAAATCGGCCGCCTGGGCGCTGACCAACAGCTTGCGCCTGGAATTGCGCGGGCAGAATACCCAGGTGATGGCGCTGCATATGGGTTATGTGGATACCGACATGACGGCCAAAATTGATGCGCCCAAAACCCCCGCGGCGCTGATAGTGCAGCGCACCTTCGAGGGTTTGGAGGCGGGTGAAGAGGAAGTATTAGCGGATGAAATGACGCTGAACTTAAAGCGCAATATGAATGCGCCGCGCCCGGCCTATCTGGATTAATAACCGCAGCAGCAACAACCCGGCGAGCATGGCCAACCACAGGCCATGCATCGCACCGCCGCCTCCACTACCAGAATTACTGCCCGTCGCCGCGTTGGAACTGGCGGCAGCCGAACTGATTGCGGCAGCCGATGACGACGACAGCGCCGTTGAACTGGCAGCTTCGCTGCTCTGCGCGGCACTCGTTTCCGAACTGCTGCTTTGCGCCACACTGCTCTGGGCGAGACTGCTGCTGGCAACGGAACTACTGCTGGCAGGTGCACTGGAGCTGCTGACCACCTCGTTATCCGCTGGCGGTGTACCGCTGAAACCCAGCGCCGCGTCGGTGGTCATCGCCAGCACCAGAATGCCGTCTTTTACCACCACATTTTCCGGTGCAAAATCCACCCGGTTGGTATCAAAACTCCAGTTCGCCTTGCCCCAGCGGCTGCTATCAAAGCTGTTAAAGTCGTCGCGCCAACCGCCTTCAAAGGTTTTGGTGGTGGCGTTGTAGGCTTGGTAATCGATGTAATTAATAAATTGGTATACCGGCAGAATGCTGGGGTCCCAGGGGCCAACCCACTCCGCCGATTCCGACGACCAGAGGTTAAAACGCAGGCTTTGCGCATTGGTCAGGCTGGTCACGGTGCTGGTGCCGGTAATGCGGCGCACTTCCACCCCGTCCAGAAACCAGGCGACATAATCCGGCGTCCACTCCAGCACATAGGTGTGATAAGCATCGCCCAGAGATTGCGTCAGGCTGTGCACCTGCTCAACATGAAGCGTGGGGCGCGAGCTGCCCAGAATAATATTGCTCTGCCACTCGGTGGCGTTGTTTTTGCCAAAGACCTCAATGTCGATTTCCTCCCAAAAGGTATTACCCACTTCCGAACCATTTTTGTAGGTAAAGAAGGTGGATAAAATCCCGCTTCCCTTCGCTACCTGCATACGCATTTCAAAACGGCCGTACAAAACGCTGTCATTGGAGTAGATTTCCGCACCTTTGTAAGCTTTGGCACTGGCAAGATTCGCCATTATCGCCACCGTTACAGTTAACAATGCACAGAAGAAACGACACATAACACAGACCTCATCAAGACAAAAAAGGGGTTGGCAACCAGCAGCGGCACGCCAACCCCGAGGGGAGAAAACCTAGATTTTAGTAAGCTTGAGCCAATCGATATTAAACCCACCGCTGTTGGCGTAAATCGCCAAACTCTGTACCCCGGCGGTCAGGTAAATATTGTGGGAGATGGTTTGATAAGTACCCCAACCGCCGGTATTGGGCACGCTAATGGTGCCTAAGCCTACGCCGTTGCGATCCAGCGTGAACTGCGCGGTGGTGAGCGCCGAGGCGACACGGTATTCAACCTTGTAAGTCCCGGTTTGCGGGATATTCACATTGTTGTATTTGAACCATTCACCGGCATCGATATAACCCACGGTGCCGCCCGATACAGTCACGCTGCCGCCGACTTCGTTAAAGTTTTCCGCCTGAATAGTGATAGAGGTAGCGGGGGCGCTGCTACTGCTGCCACTTCCACCGCCAGTGCCGCCATCGGCCGGCGGTGTACCGGTATAACCGGTCTGGCCTTCGCGGGTCAGGGCCAATACCAAAATGCCGTTTTTAACGACGACGTTATTGGGGTCAAAATCCGCCAGGTTTTCGCCAAAAGTCCAGTTGGCTTTGTTCCAGCGGTTGGTATCGAAACTGTTGAAGTCGTCGCGCCAACCCGTGCCAAAACTATTGGTAGAGGCATTCCAGGGTTTGTATTCGATGTAATTCACAAACTGGTACACCGGCAGGATGCTGTCATTCCAAGGGCCGACCCACTCGGCAATATTGGCCGCCCAGAGGTTAAAACGCAGGTCTTGCGGGCTGGTCAGGCTGGTCACAAACTGGCCACCATTGATGCGGCGCACTTGCGTGCCGTTGACAAACCAGGCGATGTAACTGGGGGTCCACTCCAGCACATAGGTGTTGTAACCATCGCCCAGCGAATAGGGCATGGTGTGTACCCCTTCGGTTTTGGTGGTGGGGCGATTGGTGCCAATAATCACATTGCTCTGCCACTGGGTAGCGTTGTTTTTGCCGAAGATCTCGATATCGATCTCTTCCCAAAAAGTGCCCGGCTGCTCCGAACCGTTTTTGTAGGTGAAAAAAGTAGACAATACCCCGCTGCCTTTGGCGACGCGCATGCGCATCTCATAGCGGCCGTATTTGTAGGTTTGCTTGGAGTAGATTTCCGCCGCCTTGTAAGGCTTGGCAGTGGCGGCGCTGGTAATGCTAACGCCGATCAGGGTGGCGAGCGCAAAGAGCACGCCGGTATAGCGATTAATAGAGAACATAGCGAGTACCTTTATCGTTAATTATTAGAGGCATAATGAGTAACGCTGAGGGTGAGTAACCGACGTGGCAGTAAACTTTCACCCGACCTACCACAGCCTCATCTTTGCTAAAAAAAGGCACTCCCGTGCATCAGTTTGCGCAGAAAACCTGAAGTGGTGATAAGTATTTAAGGTCATGCCCACGCACGCGGGGATCTATAAGGTAGTTTGCAGGGGAGCTGGATACCTGCGTTCGCAGGTATGACGATAAATTGTATTAAGTTAGCTGCAACTTTTCCGCCGCAAACCCGTAGTTGGGATTAAGCACAATAATTGAGGATGCAATCCCGCATGACTGACACCACCCCACATCAGGACGAGGAGCTCATCAACCTCATCGCCCGCTGCGCCCTGCGCGACCAGGCCGCGCTCAAGCAGTTGTTTGAGCGGGTCAGCCCCTATTTGAACGCCGTCGCCCAACGCATTTTGCAGTCGCGGGAACTGGGCAATGAGGTATTACAGGAGGCGTTTTTGCAAATTTGGAACAACGCTTCCAGTTACCGGCCGCAGCTCGCGCGACCACTGACCTGGATGGCCAGTATCGTGCGCTACCGGGCCCTGGATCGGCTGGATAAGGAAGTGCGTATCAACCGCAAACTGGATCACTGGCATGAGGATTTGAACGAACTGCCCGGTGGCGATGAACCGGAAACCAGTGCCGCAGCGGGTCAATTGCGCTTTCACCTGCACCAGTGCCTGACCACCCTGGGCGACAAGATCAAACACAGTATTGAGCTAGCCTATTTGTATGGCTATACCCGCGAGCAGATTGCGGAACAGTTCGCCACCAATAGCAACACCGTTAAATCCTGGCTCCATCGCGGCGCCGAAAGGTTAAAACTATGTCTGGAAGCAAAACACCACACTCACCGTTAGACGACAAACTGCTCGCGTTTGATTATGTCTCGGGGGTGTTACGCGGGGCTGAACGTCAGCAGTTTGAAGCGCGCCTGCGCGACGATAGCGCCTTGCAAACCCACGTCAGCTTTTGGGAAGAAGAACTCATGAGCCTGAGCGATCACGAGACGGGCATCACCCCCGAACCGGAAGTCTGGCGCGCTATTGAAGCGCGCTTACAGCAGCCAACACCGGTGCGCACAGCACCGCGTTTTAGCTGGCTCTGGCCGAGTATCTCCGGTTTTGCGAGTGTCATGCTCGCGGTATGCCTCTGGCTGTTAATCGCCCGCGACCCGCTGCAACAATTCATGCAGCAACCCAATGCCGATTATGTCGCGGTGCTGACTAATGAAACGGGCGCGGCGCAGCTGACCGTACTCACCGCCACCGGCGGCGCGCAGCTGTGGTTGAAATGGGAGGCCGTGGAAATTGCGGAGGATAAAAACCTGCAACTCTGGGCGATTTCCAAACGCGATGGGCAAATCCGGCCGCTCGGGGTATTTGCGCAAACCGATATCCAACAGCTGCCCTTATCCGTCGCCCATTGGCGTTTGATTAAAGACGCCTCGCACCTGATTCTGACGGAGGAGGATGTAGGTGGTTCACCGCTGGATGAGCCGAGTGAAATCGTGCTGGCAAAAGGTGTCTGTGTTCTCCTCGCGCAGGTGGATAAGGCCATATAATGCGCCCTATCTTCCCTGCCTGCGGCGCGCTGCTATGTCTAAAAAACACATGACCCGGAAACTATTGTTAGCTTTGTTATTCACCTTCTCCAGCGCGTGTAGTCACGCGCTGGATTTGCCGTTAACAGATGCCAACTTTAAAAATTGCGTCGCGGCATTGGCGGCAAAAAAAAATTGGCAAAACCTTGCCGATATTACCGCGATTGAATGCCACTCCAAAAAAATCACCTCACTTGCTGGCATCGAACACTTTACCCAGCTGCAAAAATTATCGCTCTACAACAACCAACTGACCGATGCAACGCTGGAAAAATTGCCGCTGCTGCGCCATATCAACCTCGCTAAAAATAAAATTACCCACGTAACCCTGGGCGAATTACCGGCGCTGGAAGAGTTATATATTTTTGGCAATAAAATGACAGCGCTGGACTTAAACGCGCTACCCACACTCAAACTGCTAAAAATTAACGACAATAAACTGCTGCAGTTCACCTATCGGGATTTACCCGCGCTGGAAAAAATTTACATGTTTAATAATGCAGTAGAGCATGTGGATATTTATCACTTACCTGCGCTGAAATATATGGACGCACGACAAAACCCCATGCCCGACCCACTCTATGAAGAAATGGATAAACTCACTGGCGTGACGTTTTTACACGATGGCAATGCGGAAGACTGGCAATAATAAAAGGCAGGTAACAGCGTGAGATTATTAGCAGCAAGTTTACTGGCAATCAGTGTAGCGCCCTGTGCAGTGGCAAGCGGTGAACATGAATGGGAGTGGGGCAGCCGCGCGCGTTACGCCCATGTCGATGCTGACAATTCCGGCCAAGCAGCATCCCTATTATTGCGTGGTTCGGTGGCATCAGAGTGGAGTGATATTTTTCATTCAATGGTGGAAGTGGACGCTGTCGGCACTGCCTTTAAAAATGATCACAGCGACGGTGCGCGCTTTAATAACCAGCCCTTAATTCCCGACCCCGATGGCATCGATCTTAATCAGGTTTTTTTATCACTAAACCTGGACGCTGCCGCAATTCATCTCGGTCGCCAGCGTATTAATTTTGACAACCAGCGTTTTATTGGCGGCAATGGTTTTTGGCAAAACGAACAAACCTTTGATGCACTACTGGGCAAATTTAAACTCGCCAGCAATTCAAACTTTACCTACAGCTATATCGCCAATGCCAACCGTATTTTTGGTGAGGATGCTGATGGAAAAAATTCGCAACCCGAACACGATTACGGCAACGGCAACGGCAACGGCAACGGCAACGGCAACGGCAATAGCTCACCAGACAGCGCGTTTTTTGGCGATCACCAACACCATAGCCATCTCACCCGGCTCGAATGGAATGAGTGGGACTACACCCGCGTGGTAGGTTATGCCTACCGCATCGACAACCGGGACATGCCCAGCGCATCCAATAATACGGTTGGTGTGAGCTACAACCTTAACTACAAAGCCCGCCGCATAAAATACCGCGTGCAAATTGAAGCCGCGCAACAAAATCGCTTTGAACTCCATGCGGAAAACTTGCCTTATTATTTGCTCGATCTCGGCTTCGGGTTTAACAGCTGGGAATTGAGCACGCGTTACGAAATTCTCGGTGCAAATAATGGCGCGGCGTTTATTACCCCGTTGGGTTCCAATCACGATTTTGAAGGCTGGGCCGATGAAATAGGCAACACGCCCAATAGCGGCGTGCGCAATTTTTCACTCGGCTTATTATGGCGCGCCTCACCCCTGCGGGTAGAAACCTCCTATCACTTTTTTAAAGATGATGTGGCGGGCAATAACATCGGCCGCGAATTGGATTTGGATTTTGTCTACAAACCCAACCGCAAACACAGCATTTCACTGCGCCTCGCCAATTTTGAACCTGAAACTGGTTCAGGTTCAGTGCGCAAAGTCTATTTGGATTACGCGTTTAATTTGTAATTAGTTTAAAACTGGATACCTGCGTGCGCAGGAATCCAGCTCTAACTATTTCCATCAATAATAAAAATGCAACTGCGCAAACATATCCAGATAATTCCCTGTAGCGCGCTGGGGAATGTCATCGCCTTGGCGCAGGCCGCCGCGAATTTGCAAGTTGGCAAAGGGTGTGTACTCCAATAACAATGAGTGCCGCACGCGGTGGTTTTCATCGATATTGGTGTCCGGATCTAAAAACTCGGTGGTGAGTTTGACGTTATAACCCTTGCTGATTTCACGGTTCAACTCCAGCAAACCTACACGCTGCTGTTGATATTCGCCGGGAATGTTTTCGATGGATTCATCTTTAATTAAATCTGCCTCGGCGAGAAACACAAAACCTTGCCAGACAAATCCACCAAACACATTCGCTTGGGTGCGCGCACCGGCTTCGGCATCGTTATATAACGCGGTTGCACCAATTCGCCAATTGCTGCCCAGGTATTCAGCGCGCGATAAAAACTGCAAATTTTTATCGTCATTGTTGAGCCCGCTGCTGCCATTGCTAATGGCAAAATTAAACAGGGTTTTGCTGTACTGCAGCCCCAGCTCTACACCGTTATCGCCGGTATCAAAATTGAAACCGCTGGCCTGACGGATAAAAGCGCTGTCGTCCTCCAATCGAATTCCATAGGGCAACATAATGCGGCCCGCTTTTAAAAAGTGCTGGCCATTTAATTTGGTAAGAATAAACGCTTCGCGATTCAGCGCACCGCCGGGAGCAATTTGTTCATCGATGTAGAGAGCAAAGCGCGAGTCTTTGGGTTGCAATACCACATAGAGCTGGCCGGATTGGGTTTCAAAACCGCGCGCGTCTTCACCTTCATCGCGATCTGATTGGTAATAGTTAGTGCGCAGGTCTGCGCCGATACGCAGTGTTTCACCCAACTTTCCCGCATCAAATAAATTCAGGCTGCCCGCCGTTTGCGGTAGCTGATGCGTACCATACCAGGCGCCATAGGTTGTGCGTGCACCACCACCCGCCGGGTTGGTATGGCAGGCGGAACATTGCACATTATTTTTCACCGCCAGATAGGGTTCTGCAGCGGCTGTATTTGCCAACAGGCACAACAACAGCGCGGCACCTGCAGCGATAATTTTTTTACAGTGCATAAACATAGCGATAACCTCCACCCTGAATTTCATCGGCATCACCATCGACGACTTGATACTGGTGATCGAGCAGTTGCTGCAATTCGCGGTCGTGAATAATTACTTCCACCTGAAGCGCCTGTGCAGGAATATTGTTAAGGGTTAGATAAAGTGTTTGATCGTTAAGCAGCAGCGAAAAATCTTCCACCGCCTGACGTTCGCTCAGCGTGTGATAAAAAATAGAAATGCTCTCCGGCGCAATGGATTCAAATTGCAGCGCACGGCTAAACAGTAATTCCACGGTGATTTGGTTATTGGTTTTTTGGGTACTGGCGCGCGCTACTTTGGTAGTGGCGGCACCGCTGCCAATCCGCGGGGCGCCATTGGCGATCCAGCTGCGCACTTGATCAATTTGTGTTTGCGATAAAAAGGGCCCACCCAGTGGCATACGCGCGCCAACAATATCGGCAGCACCTTCCAATTTTTTTACTAAATAACTGTCATCTGGGTTGCCGGGATTAACACGCATCAGGGTGGGGATTTCATCAGCGCTGCGATTGACTAAAAATGCGTAGGAATTTTCCTCCGAATCCAAACGCAAACCGCGCGGGGCATTAGCGCCGGTATGGCAGTTGGTGCAAATCGCACCAAAAATGGTTTGCTGTAATTGTGCCAGCGTAACCCCATCATCAGCTGCGCTACTGCTACTTCCGCTGCTACTGGTGCTGGGCAGCCCCTGTTCATTTAACCCTTCCCCGGAACCAGCGCCGCAGGCGGTTAACACCGCGATTGCCAGTGCAAAAAATAATAATTTCATGATCTTGTCTGCTCCTCTTTTTATTAATTGCGTCGTAGCCTAAAAAGCAAAACGGGCACTGCAAAATTTGCAGTGCCCGATTTTTTATGGCCGCGCGATAGTCCAATCGGTGTATTCGCCGGTGACATCACCGGGTGCGTTATCGCCGACAAAGAAGTAGAGCGGTAAACCCTTGTAAGCCCATTGTTTGGAAGTTTCATCGCGCGTGATCACGGTGAAATCGCCAAAGGCTTGTGCATCCGCCGGTGCATAAAGTGCAGGCCAGGCAGCGAGGCAAGCGCCAAAGCAGGTAGTGACACCGGGGGTATCGTCGTCAAAGGTGTAGAGGGTGAAATCGAGGCGGGAATTATCTGCCGCACCAGCTGCAGTGATGATATTGCCGTGAGCAACCAGCAAGCGGTTTTTGGTGGGGTGATTATTCACTGCAACGGGAGGCGTGCGCGCCACAAACCAGTTATTGCCGATTGCTTCACCATTGGTTTGACCGGCTTGGGTATCGCCCGCAAAAAAGTAGAGCGGCATGCCGTTCAGTGCCCACTGCATTTCGCCGCTGGCGCGCTGCACCAAACTGTAGGGTGCGGTGGCAACGGCACCGGCGTGAGCCATTAACGCTGGCCAATTGGTGAGGCAGGTGCCGGAACAATTGCTGACACCAGCGGTGTCATTATCGAAGGTATAGAGCGTAAACCCGTTGCGCTCGGCGGTGCTGGTTTGTTCAACGCCGTCAACCGGCACTGCCAATTTCACACTGCCCGCTGCCGCAAGATGACTACCGAGGGTGGCGTTGGCAACAATCCGGGTAGGCATTGGCCGTGCAAGCAACCAGTTGGGGATGGCTTTGCCAGTGGTTTCACCCGCATTGGTATCACCAATAAAAAAGTACAAGGGTTGGCCTTGGTAGGCCCACTGCAATGCCGGGCCCGCGGTGCCCATGCTGCGCTCAATAATCGAATAGGGTGCGCTGGCTTGATCGCCCGGGTTGGCTAACAGTGGCGGCCAATTGGCCAGGCAAGTACCGCTGCAGTTGGACACGCCGGCGGTGTCATTGGCAAAGGTGTAGAGGCTAAAACCAGTGCGATTTTGTAGCTGCGCGACAAAACTGGTGTTGCCGGAATCCTCGGGCATGCCCACCAACACCTCACCGCTTGCGACAAAATAATCGCCATCGGCACTATTGAGCTGGCTATCGATTAATACCACGGGCGGTACCAATGCCGGTGCCACCGAGCTGGATGACGCTGAACTGGATACTACCGAGCTTGAAGCCGGCGCACTGGATGCAGGTTCGCTGGATAAAGGCGTACTGCTGGGCGCGACCGAACTGGCCGGTGTACTACTGGGTGCGATGGAACTGGCGACCACACTGGAGTAGGCCGTGCTGCCGGGCGTGGATGAATAGCCACCACCTCCACCGCTACCGCCTCCGCCACCACAGGCGCTGAGTAGGGCAGTGCAGGAAAGCGCGATTAACAAGGCGCGATAAGATGTGCGAGTAAGCGGGTTCATGGTAATTCCTCCTGGGATTTGGTTGTCGGAGGAACTTACGGGCAATGCTTGAAAAGGTTGCAGGGGAAATCATTTTTGTTAAATCAAAGGCGACTAACGAATCGCCAAGGCTTGCCAAAGCGCCAATTCGCGCTCAAGATTACTGTTTATTTATACAGTATTTGAGGTGCGGCCATGACCAACGATTATCCGGAGTTTAGCGACCCCGCCCCCTGGATCGAAAAACCCTTGCAGGCGATTAAAGGGCGGGGCGCGGTGAGCAATATGGCGGGGCGCTTTGAAACCCAACTGATTGAAACCGTCGATGACGGCTGGGCCGCTTACAGCGACGATACCGATATCAACCCCGCGCTCAACACCAGTGTCACAGCCGAACTCGCCAAGACGATTCTCAGCCGCAACCAGTCGCCGGATTTGCCGTTTAGTGTGTCGCTTAACCCCTATCGCGGCTGCGAACACGGTTGTGTCTACTGTTTTGCGCGCCCCACCCACGCCTATTTAGGGCTGTCGCCGGGGCTGGATTTTGAGACCCGGCTCTACGCCAAAACCAACGCGCCGGAATTGCTGCGCCGCGAACTCGCCCATCACCAGTATCAGGCCAGCCCGATTGCGCTGGGCATTAATACCGATGCATATCAGCCGGTGGAACGGGCGTTGCGCATCACCCGCCAGTGTCTGGAGGTATTAGATGAATGCCGGCATCCGGTGGGGATAATCACCAAATCAGCACTGATTGAGCGGGATCTGGATTTGCTCAAACCTATGGCCGACAACAACCTGATTGCCGCCGCGGTCACCATCACTACGCTTGATCACCACATTGCGCGCACCCTTGAACCGCGCGCCGCATCGCCCACACGGCGTTTACAAACCATTGAAAAACTGGCGCAGGCGGGCATTCCGGTACTGGTGAGTGTGGCGCCGGTGATTCCGTTTATCACTGAACAGGAGCTGGAAAAGGTGATGCAAGCGGCAGCCAGTGCGGGCGCAACCGCCGCTGGCTACACCGTGCTACGCCTACCCTGGGAGGTAAACCCGCTGTTCCAGCAATGGCTGCAAACCCACTTCCCCGAACGGGCGCAGCGGGTGATGAATCGCATTCGCGATATGCGCGGCGGCAAGGATTACGACGCCAACTTCGCCACCCGTATGCGCGGCGAAGGGCTGTGGGCAGATATGATCCGCCAGCGTTTTGCCAAGGCACTCAAACGCTATGGCCTGAACAAAAGCGGGCGTTTTGTGCAGCTGGATTGCAGCCAGTTTCGCAAACCGCTGAGCATTCCGCCTGCCGCCAAAACCGGTACCGGGCAGTTGGATATATTTGGCTAGCACCTACAGTTAGTTACATTTAGCGCCAGTCCGGCGACCTATACTCGCGCCATAGCCTCTACCTGGAATATGCAATGAAAGCCGCCGTTTATACCCGCTATGGTGCCCCCGGCGTTGTACAGTTGGCCGAGGTGGAACAGCCCCGGCCCAAGGCCAACCAACTCTTGGTGAAAGTCCACGCCAGCTGTGTCAATTCCGCCGATGTGCGCCTGCGCAGCCTGCGGATGCCACTCGGGTTTGGACTGATCTCGCTGCTGGTATTTGGTATGCGCGCGCCGCGCCGACCCATTCTTGGCGTTGATCTGGCGGGTACTGTGGTGGCGGTAGGCAGTGAGGTCAGTCGTTTTAACTCAGGTGATGCGATTATCGCCCTCACCGGTCTGACCATGGGCGCCCATGCCGAATATGTCTGTTTGGATGCCAATGGCGCCATCGCCCATAAACCGGTGCAGCTGGATTTTAACCAGGCTGCGACCCTGGTGTTTGGTGGCACCACCGCCCTGGATTTTTTGCGCCGCGGCCAGCTGCAGGCGGGTGAAAGCATCCTGATTAATGGTGCCAGTGGCGCAGTGGGTTGCGCCGCCCTGCAGCTCGCCCGCCACTACGGCGCGCGCATCACGGCGGTCTGCAGCGACAGCAAACGCGACCTGGTACGCCGCTTGGGTGCGGACGAGGTAGTGGATTACCAGCGCGAAGACTTCACCCGCAGTGGCGAGCGCTATGACGTGATTATGGATACCCAGGGCAATGCGCCCTGGGCCGAAAGTTGCCGTGCACTGGCACCCGGTGGCAGGTTGCTCGCAGTCAGTGCGACCCTGCCGCAAATGTTGCAATCGCTCTATTTACCACTCTGGGAGCGCGAACGGGTGATCGCCGGGCCCTGCGCCGAACGCGCCAGCGATCTGGCAGAACTGGCGGCGCTGGCCGATGCGGGTATCTTGCAACCGGTGATTGATCGCACTTACCCATTGGCGCAGATTGCCGAGGCCCATGCCTATGTGGATGGCGGTCATAAACAGGGCAGTGTGGTTATCAACATCGGCTGATAACCACAGGGCAGGCGTCAAGGGCTGAATTAATCACGCCCTTGGGGAAAGGTAAACATCAACTGCGGCAGTGCAACGACACCGGGGCCACCTTCATGGGGTGTCTTAAGTAAGTGCTCGGATTGGGCACTGGGTGGTGAAATGGTATTTGTCGCAGCACTGTTTATCGCGCCTGGCGGGAATTATTTTTCGAGCGAACTAGTCGCCGTTTATTGCCGATATTTATAAATCAGTATGTGCCGACACGATACCCTAGGCACAACAGTTGGTCTGCTGGCGAACCGGCAGACCAAATACCCCATCAAACACCCAGTTAAAGACAAAGGTGTATACCAGGAAAAAGGCCAATAAACCCAAGTCCATGAGCAGCGCTTCCAGCAAACTGACGTCCAGCCAGAGCGCGATAATCGGTACAAGAAAAATCACCAAGCCACCTTCAAAGCCCAGCGCATGTAACAGGCGTATGCCGATACTGCGACCACAGTTTCCACGCCGCTGTTCCCAGCGTTCAAAAAGGTAGTTGAATATCAGGTTCCAACCAATCGCCACGGCCGATGCCGCCACTGCTATACCCACCGAGTGCGTGGCGCCAGCACCGGTTATCCACTCCAGCAATAGGGCTGAAAGCATAATCGCCACCAATTCGTACAAGCCGACGTAAACCACCCGCCGTTTTATGCCCTGCATATCTACCTCTAGGTTGTTATCTGTTACTCAACACATTGCAGTCAGTTTCTATGCTTTGTGATGATAGAAAAAGTTGGCTACTATCAGTTTTACTGACAGATAAAGGTGTAATGGCGATGAACGGGGCATTTAATTCCGAGACGATCAGCGTGTTTTTGGCCGTACTGGATAGTGGGTCTTTCTCTGCTGCCGCGCGCCAGTTGGGGCGGGTGCCTTCCGCAGTAAGTATGGCGATTGCCAATTTGGAGGCGGAGTTGGCGCTGGAGTTGTTTGATCGCCGCGGGCGCGAACCCAAACCTACGGCGCTGGCGCGCGCATTGGAACCGCAAGCGCGCTTGTTGATCAGCCAGTTGCAGCAGCTGAATACCCAGGCGTTGGAATTAAGTCAGGGTTTGGAGGCGCGCTTGACGCTGGTGATTGCACCGGAGTTGCAGGCCACGCCCTGGATTGAACCGCTGCGAATACTCGCGCAAGAATATCCGCTGCTGGAGACCCAGATCATCACCGCCCCACAGACCGACGCGCTGCAATTACTGCACATGGGCAATGCGCAACTCGCGCTGGTGTTTGAGCGCCCGGCGGCCGATGGGCGCGAGAACTTTCAGGAAGTGGGCCGCGAAACGCTGGTCGCTGTTATCGCCCGCACCCATCCCCTGCTACAGGAAGTTTCTGCCGCAGGCACCATCAACGACAATCAATTGCGCCCGGTGCGGCAGGTGATGGTGGGTAGCCGCAGCCAGGCCGATAAGCCATCCGCCAGCGATAAATTCTGTATCGCATCCGAACATTACTGGCGGGTCGATCAGCCCGAAGTAGCGCTACAGCTGGTACTGGCGGAACTGGGCTGGGCCTGGCTGCCACGCGCATGTGTGCAGCCCTATCTGAATGGCCGCATGCTGGTGGAATTGCCCATTGAAAACTTCACCAATGGCGAGGAGCTGTGGATTGATCTGGTCTGGTCGCGGGAGCGACCACTAGGTTTGGGCGCGCAGCGGTTTGTGAGTTTGATGGCGGAGCAATATCGCAAGCGCCAATCCGGCAATCACTGACCTATTAAAAACTGAGCAACTCTTTTAATTCCTGGGCGTTGCGGCGGGAGATCTCGATTTGTTTGCCATCGTCCATAGTAATTTCATAGCCATCGCCAATACTTTCCTCAATCGAAGCGATTGCCTGTAAATTAACAATGTATTGGCGATTGACGCGGAAAAAATATTTTGTGGGCAAGCGCTCTTCAACTTGGTTAAGTGATTTTTTAATAAAGGCATTGTGTTCATTAAAAAATAACCGCACGTAGTTTTTGCAGCTTTCAAAATAGCGAATGGAATTCAGCGCAACCAAATGGCATTTTTCTCCATCCTTGATAAAAATCTGGCTGTTGATATCCAGTGGTGGTTTGCTGTCATTGCCGACACTTTGGTGATTGCTGCTGTCCTGATTGCTACTGTCGTAATTGCCATTGTCATAATTAACACCGGCAGTCAGTTTATGAATGGCAAGTGCAAGGCGCTCCTGACTAATAGGTTTTAGCAGGTAATCCACCGCGTGATAATCAAACGAGCGGATAGCGTATTCCGAATAAGCGGTAGTAAAAATTATGCGCGGCATATAGTCGAGTTTTTCCAACAGATCAAAACCGCTTTCGCCGGGCATATGAATATCGAGAAAAATAACCTCGGGTTTTAGTTCCTGAATTAACTTCAACGCGCTGGCAGGATGATCCGCTTCACCAACCACTTGTAGCTCAGCAAAACTGCGCAACATATTAATCAAACCTTCACGCGCCAAACGCGAGTCCTCTACCACAATCGCTTTCATAGCTGGGCCTCTTTGGGGATGCGCACAAGCACACTGAATTCGCTGGCGCTGCTGGCAAGGTTAAGCGACGCTTGATCACCATAAAGCAGTTTTAGCCGCTGCTCGATGTTAACCAGCCCGATGCCTGTGCCGGGCGGAAAATTATTATTGCTGGCGGCAATATCGTTGGTTATATCAAAGCGAATGTGATTTGTTTCTTCGTTGCCGGTAATACGCAAGCGGCCGCCTTGGCGTAAATTATCCAAGCCATGTTTGATGGCATTTTCCACCAGCATTTGCAACATCATTGGCGGCACCGGATATTGGTACAGCTCCTGCGCGATTGCCATGGAAAATTGCAGCCGCTCCTCAAGCTGGATTTTTACAATGTCGATGTAGTGCTCAATCATTGCAATTTCTTCGCTCAACAATACTTTATCTTTTTTGCTGGTTTCCAATGAGTAGCGCAGCATTTGCGACAGTTCGGTAATCATGCGGTCAGCGCGCTCAGGATTTTCGTGAATCAGAAAGCGAATATTATTCATCGCATTAAATAAAAAATGCGGATTGAGTTGGTTGGCGAGGCTGCTCAATTGCGCCTCGCGCAGACTGTTCTGCAGGCGCAGGTTTATTAGCTCTGTCTCTTTGATACGTTTGTTGCTGGTGACACTGATGTACATGGAGATCCAGGCACAAATAACCAGCTGGGTGATAAACCCGTTGCTCACCACCATGTTGGCGATGTGGTGCCGCATGTTTGGTGTTGCATCCACCGATGACAGTGCACTAACCAGTGGGTCCCAAAATAGGGGGATCAATATGCCCAACATAACAATCGCCACGGCAAAGCCCGAAATGGCACCATAGCCCATGACTAACGGAATTGTTTTAAGGATGCTTAACGATTGCCAATTAAACTTTTTATACAGTTTTCGGTAACAGAGCACCGCCAGGGTGAACAACGGCAACCAGAGCAAGCCACCCACAATGTTGAACCATACTTGCTCGCGCCAGAGAATAAATCCGACAAGTTGCAACAGGCTCAGTACGGTTAATACTGAGCAGTGATAAATCCAAAATAATTTATCGCGCGGAAAAAAATAAAAACTCATCAAATCAGACCCAGGTTCTTATACCGATAAGACCGTAAACGGCGAGTTGGCCCAGCATATACAAATGCAAACCGGTATGCAGGCAGGCGTAACCATAAATCCACCGGCTGTGTACCTGACCGTAAGATCGCCACAGCACCAGCAGCGATACCAGCGCCGCGAGTGCATAGAGAATACTGCCGAGCGTTATCGTCAGCGAAACAACTGACATACGCCCCAGAGTTTCCATGGAGCCACCCACGGACGGTACTAAAATCACCGCGAACAAAATGACACTGGTCATTAACGGCCAGCTGCGCACCCATACACTGGCATCCATTGGCAAATGTTTAATCCGGCGGCGCAATGCCCACACCGGAAAGCACAGCAGACTTAGCGCGCTCACCAGCAGTAGCAAACTATTTATTGCCAATACACCGTAAGCGCGTAGCGCTGAAATCGGTTTAAATAAATCACTGCTGACTTGCACCACTTGCCCTGCCAATGGGTCTTGCACAATCGCGATACTGGGCAAACCAGTCCAGACATCAATTAGCACCTTGTCGTCACTGGTACGAGCATAGTCACTACTTTTCCAACCGCCCAACAAAGGCTCTCGCTTAAACGTATATTCGCTCGTGGTAAATTTCATCACGCCCTGAATATCGCTAAACATGCGCGCGAATTCGCTGCGGTAATTGATCGGCAGATAATACCCGGATAAACCAGCAAAAGATTCAGGCAGCGGCACCGGAGAAACATTCGGCGGACTTCTGTCTTGCAATAAAAATTCGCGCAGCAGTTTTGAAATATCGCTCATCGCTTGGTGATTGCTGGTATTAATCATAAACACATAGCCAGCGTTTAGCTCAGGCACATAGGCCAGTTCAGCCAAGGCGCCGGGCATGCCGCCGTTGTGACCGCGAAATGTGAGCTGATAATTTTCGTGACCGCTGGTGTAGTTGTGCAAACCATAACCCGAGGTAATACCCGCCGCCGAACCCAGCGTAGTTTGCGCTACTTCCATGCGTGTAATAGAGGCGGGCGATATTATTTGCTGTTGGGCGAACTCGCCGCGCTTAATCAGCAGCTGTAAAAAATTCGCCATGTCGCTCGCCGAAGAATTTACCGAACCCGCTGGGCGGGTGATGATATTCCAGTAATCTTGCGGTTTGCCATTCACATAGAGGCTGGCGCCGCGCTCTTGATAAATCTTTGAATAATAGAAACTGGTGGAATCCATTTGCAGCGGAGCAAACACCTGCTCCTGAATATATTCTTCAAATTTTTTGCCGGTAACTTTTTCCACAATATAAGCGGCAACGGCGGGCCCGATATTGCAATAGGCCATACGTGTGCCGGGAACCCAGCGCGATGTGCGGGAGGCCGGGCGATAATCCAGCCCCGCTTTTAAACTCATAGCGTCGGATGCAGCGGCGTAGGCGTATTCCGCGAGGCTCATATCATCCCAGCCGGTGGTGTGTTCCAGCAGGTGCACTAGGCGAACCGGGTGCGTCTGCTCCCAGGGATTTTCAAAGGCGATATCCGGCGCAAGATCCTGCAGTTTGTCATCCAAATTCAGTCGACCTTCCTCCACCAATTTGAGCACCGCGATAGCCACAAACATTTTGCTAATGGAGCCTATACGGAACAGGGTGTTTTCATCGGCAGGTGTTTGTTGCTCCAACGACGCCAAGCCCAACCCGGCAACCCATTGCGGACCATCGCGGGTTACCAGGGCGATGCCTATGGCAGGAGTCTGGGTATCGACACGAATTTTTTCCACCGCCGCCTGCAGCTCCGCAAGATTTTGCGGTGCAGGCTTATCATCACCTGCGGTTGGTTGCGCCAGCGCCGATTGAAAGCTGCTCATAAAAAGACAGCTGAGATAACAACATAACGCTAAACAACGGATGACCGGGGTGTGTTTCATAAAATCCCTCCTTTTGATTGGTGGAGCTATTTTCGCTTTTGCTCCAAGACCAGAGGGCAAAAGGTGCCGAGCGGGGTAGAGGAAGGATAAGCGGTGCGGTAGTAAGTCAGGAGTAGTAAGATGCCCAAGCTGCGCCAGCAGTCATATTTTTCTTATTTATTTCCATTTTTATCTAAAGCGACTGATTTCCCCATGAATTCCACCGAACCCGTCACTCACTCCCCCAGCCAGCAAGCCACACATCTACCCGCGCCGTCACCTACCGGTGAATTTATTGTGTTGGTCGCGCTGATGATGTCCATGACGGCACTCGCGATTGATGCGGTCTTGCCCGCCTTCGATATGATTCGCGCCGACATTGTTATGGCGCACCCCAATCAGGCGCAGTTGTTAATCAGTCTGTTATTTGCCGGTTTGGCGCTAGGGCAATTGGTAAGCGGGCCATTGTCCGATGCCTTGGGGCGCAAAAAAATTCTCTATGCGGGTTTAGGTTTATTTTTGCTCGGCACAGTGCTGTGCATTTTTGCGCAGGATTTAACCGCATTGCTGCTCGGCCGTTTTGTGCAGGGGTTGGGGGTTTCCGGCCCTTACATTTGCGCCATTTCTATTGTGCGCGACAAATTTGCTGGGCGCCAAATGGCAAAAATTATGTCGGTGGTGATGATGATTTTTATCACCGTACCCGCACTGGCGCCGAGCATCGGGCAGGCCATTATGTTGGTCGCCGACTGGCGCGCGATTTTTGTGTTCTACCTGATTTTTGCAGCGGCAGTCATCGCATTAATTTTTTTCCGTTTGGAAGAAACCCTGCCGCGTGAAAAACGCATTGCGTTCAGTGTGAAAGCAATTAGCGATGGTTTTAAAACCGTGATCAGCAATCGCCTCACCGCCGGTTACACCCTGGCGATGGGGTTATTTTTTGGCTGCTTTTTGGGTTACATCAATTCATCGCAACAAATTCTGCAGGAGCTTTACGGCACCGGAAAACTGTTTACCGTATATTTTGGCGGTTTGGCGCTGGTTCTGGGTTTTGCATCCTTTTTAATTCGCGTTTTGTCGAGCGCCTGGGCATGCATTTTATTAGCCGCCGTGCGATTTACGTGATTATCGCCAGCTCAGTTTTATTTTTATTGCTGCAGTTTTTTATACAACCCGCACTCTGGATGTTTGTGATTTACGCCAGCATTTTATTTTTTAGTTTTGGTTTGGTGTTTGGCAATTTAAACGCGATTGCTATGGAACCCATGGGGCATGTGGCCGGCATAGCGGCGGCGGTGATAGGCGCTAGCTCATCGCTTATTTCCATGGGTTTGGGCACTTACATCGGTCAGGCTTACAACCAATCTGTCATGCCCGTCACCCTGGGTTTTATTATTGTGCCGACACTGGGTTTGCTGGCAACACTCTGGGCCGATGGCGGCAGTAAAAGATATTCTGCGAAACACACAGATTAAAAAAATACACCCTGATTTATAACATCAGGGTGTGTACCAGCAGACCAATCAGCGCACAGGCACCGATCACCTTCATCACGCTGATATTAAAACGAAACAATGCCACCGCCGCCAGCAGCGCAATCACGGCCGATAGCCAATCCAGCTCGCCGCTAAAACCCTCTGGCCAGATAATGTGATAGGCGAAAAATAATGCCAGGTTAACAATCACCCCAACCACTGCTGCAGTAATGGCCGTCAGCGGTGCGGTGAATTTTATATTTTGATGGGTAGTTTCAATCAGCGGAGCCCCCGCAAAAATAAAAATAAACGACGGCAAAAACGTAAACCAGGTAACGATAATAGCGGCCGTTGCGCCCGCTACAAATTGCAAATCAGCACCCAAGGCCTGCTGCACATAGGCACCCACAAACGCGACAAAAGCCACCACCATAATTAACGGCCCGGGCGTGGTTTCACCCAGCGCCAAACCATCAATCATTTGAGTGGGCGTGAGCCAGGAATAATGGGTCACCGCACCTTGGTACACATAGGGCAACACCGCATAGGCACCACCAAAGGTGAGCAGCGCCGCTTTGGTAAAAAACCAGGCCATTTGGGTGAACTGGTGCTGCCATCCATAAACTGACCAGAGCAGTGCCATAGGAATTAACCAGAGCGCTGCACCCACAAGCACAATGCCGGTCAAACGCGACCAGCGAAATAATGCATGCGCAGGCGTGGGCGTATGGTCATCAATCAGGGCAGGGCCGTAATTTTTTTGTGCAGCGCTATTTTTTTGCCCTGAATTGTGACCTGCAGATTGAAATAAATTGGGTCGCCAGCGGCTGCAGATGTAACCCAAAAGTCCGGCACCAATCACTATGTAAGGGAAGGGAATTTTCAATGCAAAAATCGCAATAAACGCCAGCGCTGCAATCGCCCACAACCAATGATTATTTAATACGCGTTTGCCAATGCGATAAGCCGCCTGAAACACAATCGCGGTTACCGCCGGTTTGATGCCGTAAAAAATCCCCGCCACCCAAGCCACATCGCCATAGGCGATATACACCCAGGACAACACAATCAATAACACCAGCGACGGCAAAATAAATAACAAACCCGCCACTAAACCACCCCAGGTGCGGTGCATTAACCAACCCAAATAAGTCGCCAACTGCTGCGCCTCGGGGCCGGGCAATAACATGCAGTAATTGAGTGCATGTAAAAAACGTTTTTCACTGATCCAGCGCCGCCGCTCTACCAACTCCTGATGCATAATCGCAATTTGCCCGGCCGGGCCACCAAAACTGATAAAGCCCAGTTTCAGCCAAAATAAAAACGCCGACCAAAAACTGACCGGGGCAGGTAAGCTATTTTTCTCAGGGGAATCAGTCATGTTGAATAAACGCCGAAAAAAATGTTGAAGGAATCTTATAACCCGAATCTTACCAATAAACCGACACCAAACCTGCACCACTAACCAACAACAAGGCCGTGCCTATCACGCGATAAAATACAACCGGATCCGCACTGACTAACCGCTGGTGAAACTTCAAACCAAAATAGTGTCCAATCGCGGTCGCCGGCAATAACCACAAATGCGCCTGCAATTGCAGATCCACCCCCGCAATTAAAAACGCCACCATTTTGATACTCACCAAAATAAACCAGAGCACAAACAAGGTATCGCGCAATTTTTCCCGCGCCACATGCACCATATACACCGTCATAATCAACGGCGCACCAATCAAAGACGTACCACTAATATAAGCACCGAGCGATAGAAAAATTCCATCACTCACCGGGTGCGAACTTTTAAAGGGTTTATTCAAAATATAAGTGAGGGAATAGACCGAGATAATGACAAAAATAATCGCACTCATAATCTGCGCCGGAATGGTTAACAACCCGGCCACCCCAATAAGCTTGGGGATAATCATAATCTTCAGCGATTTTTTCAGATAAACCCAATCCACCGTGGAGGGCTTTTTTTCCTCCGCCAATGCGCGCTTGCGATTGTTCTGCCACACGGTGAGCGTAGAAAAAATTAACAAGTGCACCGCAATAATCGGCAAATACACCAGCGGCCGGTTATCCACCAACAGCAACAACGGCAAGGACATCATCGCCCCGCCAAAGCCCAAACCGGTGCGCACAAAACCGCTCCACACAAAAATCAGTAGGACTAATGAAAGTTGCAGGAGGGTGAGGTCGTTCATGAGGGGAATCCGAGCCGAAGGAAGGGCTGGACATGATAACGCGTTTAAGTCCACTTCAACTATTGGAATGAGACAACAGACACATCCGTCTGATAGTGAATCGAATTATTATCTAATGGTAAGTGGATATTAATTAAAAAGGAGTTCACAAGCATGTGTATAAAGCAGAGCGTAGGAAACAATGGTTCCAATACGAAAATCGATGTAAAGGTCATACAAGCTGCATTAAATCTCTCTCGATCAAGTAAATTTCCACTAAATGGCGCACTCGCGGTTGATGGCGCAATAGGCAAAAAAACCATTTCGGCAATTGAGCTTTATCAAAAAAATATCCTTAATATGGCCAAACCTGATGGTAGGGTAGATCCAAATGGTTTGACTATCAAAAGCCTCAAGAAAACACTCTCCAAAGGACTAAGTATTGATGCTCTGATCGCGATTATGGGATATGGAAATCCAGCCACCGTGAAGATATACCACCCCCTACTAGTCAAAAATCTTCCCAGATACAGAATTAACTCATCATTACGAACAGCGCATTTTTTGGCCCAAATTGGTCATGAAAGCATGTCGCTTACTTATACCGAAGAAATAGCTAGTGGAATGGCTTACGAAGCTAGAAAAGACCTTGGCAACGTTGAGAAAGGCGATGGAGTGAGGTTTAAAGGAAGAGGGTTGATCCAGTTAACCGGCAGAAAAAACTACTCAGATTACGCAAATTTCGCTTGCCTAAATCTTCTAACAAAAGGAAACGAAAAGCTTGTATCTTTACATCCTATATATGCACTTGATGCCAGTCTATGGTTTTGGGACAAACGAAATTTAAATAATTATTCTGATGTTGATGATTTAAGGGCAGTTACTAGAAGAGTAAATGGTGGTTTTAATGGATTACCTGATCGTCAAGAATATCTTAATAGAGCAAAATTCTTCCTTATATAGGGACTTACGATGAAAAAAATTATTATCTTAGGATTGGTATTTATTTTTAATGCCTGCAACGCCCAACACCATATTAGTGACCCAGCACCAACAACAGAATGTGGGTTTTCGTATGAGGATTTGAAGGAATGCATTCATCAAAACGCACATGGTCTGGTGAAAATTAAAATAGTTACAGAAGATCTGGGGAGCGATGAAAAGCTAATTAAGGCATTGACAGTAGTGTCGTCGCATGGAAATCAGACACTAGTAGTTAGCCCAGACATTAGCATTCTGGCTGGCGATATTGGGTATGTATTATTTCCAGACATTAATTTTGATAGCAATCCCGATTTGGCGGTTACCACTTCTTTCGGTACACCAAATCTTTATCTGGATTATTGGGTTTTTGATCCAACACAGCAAAAATATATTTTTGTCGGGAATTATCCCAAGTTCGATATAAATTCAAAAACCAAAACTCTCGGCGCCACTATTAAGGATAGCGCAGAGCAGTATCAAACCATGAACTGGAAATGGAATGGCAATAGCCTGAAAAGAATGAATCCTTAACTGCAACACTAAAAAAGGCCAAAAAAGAAATTCTCTTTTGGCCTTTTCCCTTTAAAAACTACTGCTCAATATTAATTACAAACCACTCCCCCACCGCCAGCACCCTGGCTATTACAAGTGCTGGTGGTGATGCAGCTAGTGTTGTTCTCCCAACCCCAACCACTGGCGGTGTTAGTGCACAAAGGGTAGCGCGTGCCCCACCAATTGCACTGGCAGGCGTTGCCAGTGGCGACACTACTACTGCTGGCAACGATGGATGTGCTGCTACTGCTACGACTGCTGCTCGCTACTGCACCGGCAGGTGCAACGGCGCGACCAGTGGCGGCGTCAATGCGGCCGGGGCATAAACCCTTGGCGCGTAAGTTGGACGCAATTTGCGCGATAGCGGCGTTGGTATTGTTGTAGTTGGCATCGTGCATCAGGATCACCTGACCATTTTGCAGTTGGTTGGCGGCATTGGCGATGGCTGTTGCACTGGCGCCGTTCCAATCCTGTGAATCCACATTCCAGGTAATCACCCGCAACCCGAGCGCTTGGGCAGCCTGATTGACGTTGGTATTCACTTCCCCGTAAGGCGGACGGAATAGGGTGGGTTTGGGTGCGCCCGCATTTTGGATGGCCTGATTGGTGCGGTTCAGCTCGTCATAAATTTGCTGATAGCCCAGATTGATCAGGTGTGGATGGGTATAGCTGTGGTTTTGTACCTCACCCACGCTCAGCAGTTGCGACATCAGGTTGCTATTGGCCGCTACATAATTGCCCTGCACAAACCAGGTCACTGGCGTGAGATTATTTTGTTTGAGCAGGTTAACCAGAGTAGTGGTGTTGGCGCCGGGACCGTCATCAAACGTAATGCCGACATAACCGGCGCAACTGGCTGTGCTGCCCGCACTGCTGGCGACGCTGCTGTTAGTGCCGCCACCCGTACTGCCACCGCTGCAGTTGCCGCTGAAACAATCGTAGGTGTAACCAAAACCAATCGCGCCGTTGCAGTGCATCAATTCCGAGTTGCCACCGCCGCCACAGGAACCATTGGTATAAAAGGCGGTGTTGTAACTCATATCTTCCGCCTGCCGGGTTTCGCCGTTGACGCGGATGTAATCCACCACCACATCGCGGCTGCCGCCATCATTGTCGAACTGTACCTGGATATCACCCGAGGCAGTGCCGGTGTAATTCAGATCCTGGAAGCTGGTGGTGAGATTCCAACTCGCCACAGTGCTGCCGCCAATACGCAAATTAATATGCTCGCCACCGGCAACACCCCGTGCGCGCACCAGCACACCTCCGGTATTAGCACTGACCGAGCTGGAGCTGCCGCTACCGTTAGACGGAACAGAACTGCTGGTAGTACCGCCCGTGCCTTCACTCACGGTAATGTCGGAACTGCCGCGACTTTGATAACCCTCGGTCGCGAGCACCATGTAGTCGTGATTGCCTAAATTCAGGCCTTTACTCGCCCAAAAATTAAAATGGTTAGCAGTAGTGATGGTGCCGGAGATTTGGCCAAAGCCTTTTTTCGGGCTGCGCACACTGAAGTATTGATAAAAGGTTTGTGTACCGTCGATGGACGGTTGCTGTACCCGCTGGCAGCGACGCACATTGTAGGTAGCGCCATCACTTTGAAAGCTGCCGTAATCTGTGCCACCCGAACAGCTCGCCGGGTTGTAAGAACCGTAACTTTCAATCACGTAATATTCGATCAGGGGGCTGCGCGTCCAACCGTAAAGTGCCAGGTAAGAATTTTGCGAATTATCCACATTGTAACTACCCGAGTAGTTCACCACTTTGGGGCCACCCGGGTTCCAGCCTTTGCCACCCACCCAGTTATTGGTGCCATTGGACCACTGGGACGTATAACGGCCACCCGCTTGCAAACCCATGGACGCATCGCCGGAATCCTTCCAAAAGGTGTAGTAAAAACCGTTGTGGGTACCCGTCGCATTATTGGTCAGGGTTTGTGCCTGGGTGTTGTTTACACCCAATAGGGCGCTGCAGAAAAGCGCCGCCAAGGTGCTTTTACCGATGAGAGGAAATTTCATTATTAAACTCCAGAATAATGCCGCTCAACCAATACCACTAAAAAGATCGAGGGCGTTGAGGACCGACCCTGCTCCTTGTGAACAGGCATTTTTTCGGTCGTCATACTGCCTTGTTGTTATTGTTTAGATTGACGAGGTGATTCCGAAGTGCACTTGTATACGACTGCAAGATGTTATTGTCAAATAAACCTTATGTAGATTGTCGATGTAACCCTATTCAGATTTTTTTGTCGCCGCGCTCATCTTAAAACGAAATTTTTTATTATTTTTTAATGAAATTGAATGCGGATTTTTTTATCAATAAATATGAAAAAGTTTTTACGTGTAAATAGATGTGGAGGTTTTGTATTGGGTTTATTTATTGTCGGGAAGTAACACAGGTGTCGGTGTAAAATAATTAGTGATACTTTTAGAAAGCTAAGATATTGATTTATATAGCTGACTATTTTTGTGCTTTAAAATAAATAGTGATACTAATTTTATTGATCTTTAATAAACAAAAAAAATCATTAAAATAATTGGCGATACTATTTAATCTAATGCAGACATCCCAATATTTACTAACCGAACTGCGGTACCTCCCTCAAACTTAACTTTTTCAACCATAAAGCCAAAAGTATCGGCTTTTTAAATAGACTGGTCGGAACCGACTGCGGGACTATGCTCCAAACCAGCCGGGCGACCATTTTTTTCATTGTCGGCGAAATGCCTGAATTCTCTGCTTCAAATGAGTATATCAAAAAAAAAGATCCAGCCTGCTAAATACAACGTTAGCCAAAGGCTAAAGACGGCTCCCGCCTTGAACGAGGCTTAATTGAAGTAGCTGTAAAGTATGGATGCATACCTTTTATAGCGATGGCAGACGATCAACGCTACCTTACCCCCTATCTGGATTGAATCCCAATAAAAAAAGGCACCAAAAAGGTGCCTTTAGGGTATCCAGAATCACTTCGGCTTTCGCCTCGAACCGCCTTGCGCGGCTACGGGTTTCCCCGCTGGGGGGCGCTCAATCTCATCCGGTCAGTCGCCCCGCAGTGAAATTATCATATAGGTTTCAACTAGAAGCAATTTTTAATTTTCGCTAACGGCTCGGATCCATTTCGCCTGAATTTCTACTGTCAAGTGAACGCGACTAAATGCGAGTAGCTATTAATAACTGAACCAAGCCACTCTATGAAAAACAAGCCAGAATGGCACATAAATCATCATCAAGGCATTTAAAACATTTTTTATACAGAATGGTTGAAATAGAAGCCACTATCCGTTATCGGTCTTTGCTGACTTGATGTACTCATAATGGAGATTGACTTTGAGACATCCATAATTTCAGGCCCGACAAACACCAGAATATGTTAGTAACGTTATAGTACTTCTAAAGGCATTGAGAGTTAACAGTCGCTAATCTGCTTTCTTAGTAAATATTTACTCAAAATTGATTAATATAGTTTAATGGACATGTTGGCGCAGACCGGAACCCGAAAGGGTGCGCCCAAGCCGGGTTATAATTCCCCCTAGCCAGTAAGCAGGATATTCGAAAAATTCCGATAAAAAGTAGGCCGGATTTTATTTAATCTGCCTAATCAGAAATGAAAAAAGCGTTTGGTGCGCTTTTTTCATTTCTAGGTTTTTAGTCTTTTCTGATCTTACGTTGGTTACGCTTAGATATCAGCTTATCCCGCGCTTTCCGTTTTTAACTGATTCAGTAATAGAAACGACTAAAAATTCAACCAATAACGGATTCGTATCGGAACTAAAAAAACTAATCTGCTTTTTTACAACAATTCAATTCCAAACCGTTTTACCGGTAGAGCAAAAAAGGCAAAACAAACCATAGTGAATCAACCGCCACGTTCACACCAAAGCTGACTACCTATTGTTTTTCTGCACCGAAGATGAACTTGAGCCTTCATTTTTTTCGCCGCTATATTTTTTGGATGCAATAAAATAAATATCGGCAGCAACTAAAGTGGCCAGAAAAACCAATACAAAAACAAACGTACGTGTTGCTTTAAATGGAGGCGGATTTTTTTCGGTGAGTTCATTAAGTTTCCTCAGAAATGGCAGGGACAATACTATCTGGGCCATTTTTGATGGTACTCATCAATTAAATAGTCATGGATGTGATTGCCCTGTTCATCCTTTACCAGCAAGTGTTCATGACCTGGCGATAAACTATCGTGATGATGCGAAACCATTGGATCATCGTGCTTGGGCCAAATCGTATAAGCGATAACAATGGCAGTTGCAGCGATAATCGCCATAGGAATAAATGCGAACATAGCGCCAAAGTTCGAGCTTAACCATCCGACCAAGGGGTAAGTCAGAAGCCAGCAGGTGTGTGAGTAGGTGAATTGCGCGGCAAATAATGCAGTTCTATCTTCGCTGCGTGCTGATTTTCGGATAAGACGACCAGTGGGTGTTTGTGCAACCGAATAGCCTATGCCCATGATGAGCCACAGCAATAATAGTAAAAAATAGCTACTGGCAAATGCGCCTAAAAATAAACAGATCGACAGCAGTGTCGCACCTGAAATCATGACGGCCTTGTCTGACTTATGTTCCAAGATGCGTGGCAAATAGAGCGCAGCTAACATTGAACCCAAACCGAAAGCACCAAATGCAAATGTTGTTGCGTGCGCTGATAATTGGAACGTGGATTGGACGATAACCACCGTGTTGACAATCACCATTGCACTTGCAGAGGCAATCGCCAGGTTTAAGGCAAACAATGCTTTTAAGCGGGGTGTATTAAAATAAATCCGTGACCCTTGTTTAATTCGATTCAATACACCTTTGAATGGTGGCCTCTTCGCAACGGGTAACGTGGTTTTCATTACAAAGAATGCGGAGAAAACAAATCCTAAAAATGTGCCTACAAATAGATTGTTATACGTAACAATGGAAAGAAGTAAACCGGCCAATATGGGGCTTAGGATATTTTCCAGATCATATGCCAACCGCGACAGTGACAGCGCTTTTGTATAGTCTTTTTCATCGGGTAATACATCAGGAATGACCGCCTGAAATGCCGGTGTAAAGGCAGCAGAGGCAGATTGTAAAATGAAAATCAGAGTGTAGATTTGCCAAAGTTCGGTGACAAATGGAAGGCACAAGGCAGTTAGCGCCCTGACAACATCCAGGCTTATCAGCACAATTTTTCTAGATAATCTTTCCGCAAAGGCGGAGGCCACCGGTGCCACAGTTATGTATGCAATCATCTTGATTGCTAATGCAATACCGAGTACTTGTGCTGCTTGATCTTTGGCAAGGTCATACGCCAGCAACGCGAGCGCTATCGTGATTAATCCCGTACCCATCAATGCGATAACTTGCGCTAAATACAAATTTCGATAAGTGGAATTTTTCAAAACATCGAGCATAAGGAATAGCCTCTGATGCATTCATCAGAATAAGTTGGGTGTATATCAGCTAGCAAAAAGATCGGGTTTGCTAGCTGATATGGATTTACTATTCCTTCTGGTTTTTAAACTCGCCAGTGAAATTGGCATCGTACACGGCGCCGTCTTCAGATGATAAAAGTACGTACAAAGTTTTTCCTTCTGCATCATTGGTGGCTGCAACGATATAGTAGCCGTCGCCGTTTTTATGAAGCTTCACATTTTTAGCGGGAACTTCAGCCCAGTTGGCTGGCAGCTTTCCAAAACCCAGACCGGCATCTTTTTCGGTTAATTGGGTTAGTGTTTTTTGCGCAACCACTAACGCTGCTGATTCGGTAATGTAAGCGTGCTCATGGTCTTCATGCGCTACAACCAATTGAGCACTGCCCAATACGCCCATCAATAAAAGTGCTGCTAATTTTTTCATTGCTACTTTCCTCTGTGATTAAAAATAACGTTTAGTGTGAATGATAATCTTCGCCATCATGCGTGTGCATGTCGGATTCCTGTGCTTCAGCTGCATCTGGCTCCGCGCCGAGAGTCAAAGGTTTTTTATAGCCTGAAAGTGGTGATTCCGACTTCGCCATATCTTCATGGATATGCGAGTGATCGTCAGCATTGAGTGGAAAGTCGTCCGGGTATTGCGAATGTTGGTACCCGTGTAATTGCATCAACAGTAACAAGCCACCCAGAAACATCAGCAATACGTTAGCGGCTGCACTGAATTTCTGGAAGGATTCGGTTTTACGCCATAGGGTCAACAATACAAACATGATACTCAGCGCAGCAATTTGCCCCAGTTCAACGCCGAGGTTGAATGACAGGATTTTGAGCACTAGCCCTTCGTTGCCTAGTGGCAACTGTTGCAAACGGGTAGAAAGACCGAAGCCGTGAATTAGCCCAAAGATAAAGACCATCCAGATCAAACTGGGCGAGCGGGTTTGCAGGTATTTTTTAAAACCATCGAGGTTATCAAACGCCTTGTAACACACGGTAAGTGCGATCACGGCATCAATCAAATAATAATTGGCGGTGATTCCCGCGAGGGTCGCAAACACCAGAGTAATCGAATGACCAACAGTGAATGCCGTAATTAAAATCAAAATGTCTTTGAAGCGGGTTAGAAAAAACATCACCCCGAACAAAAACAATAAATGATCGTAACCACTGAGCATGTGGGTGGCACCCAGCCGCAGGTATTCCAAATAACCCGCATTCAAAATCCGCGCCTGATCCTCTGCGGACATGCCGTGCGCCAATGCGAAGCTGCTGGCAAAGGTTAAACAAACTAGCAGTAAAAATTTCACAATAGATTCCTTACATTTCAAAAAAGATTAATTGGTCGGTTGCAGATTGTTGTTTACATTATGGTTTGCATTATTGTTCTGTGACGATGATTCACGATGCAGCAATCGATAAAGCGCGGGCAGTACCACGAGCGTTAATAAGGTTGACGATATTATCCCGCCGATCACCACGGTCGCTAATGGCCGCTGTACTTCCGAACCTATACCGCTATTAAATGCCATGGGCACAAAACCCAAACCGGCGACTAATGCAGTCATCAGTACCGGGCGTAAGCGCGTGATAGCGCCCTGAATAATTGCATCATCCAAACCGTGGCCTTGCAGGCGCAGGTCGCGAATAAACGACACCATTACCAATCCGTTTAATACCGCAATACCCGAGAGGGCGATAAAACCGACGGCTGCTGAAATCGAAAATGGAATATCACGCAGCAACAGGGCTAACAATCCACCGGTCAATGCGAGTGGTACGCCGGAAAAAATAATCAAGGCATCTTTCCAGGAACCCAATGCCATCACTAACAACGCGAGAATCAACATCAGTGTGACCGGGACCACTAACGACAAACGTTTTGATGCAGATTGCAATTGTTGATAGGTGCCGCCGTATTCGATCCAGTAACCCGCAGGAAGTTCGACGTTTTCCTCGATAGTCGTGCGCACCTGATCGACAAACGAACCCAGATCCTGACCGCGCACGTTAGCGGTTACCACGATGCGACGTTTGCCATTTTCACGATAGATCTGGTTGTAGCCGATGCTCTGTTCGAAATCGACCAGCTCACCTAGCGGTACATAATCCTGATTCGCCAAAGCAATCGGCAGATCGGCCATGGCATCCATATCGCTGCGCAGTTGCTCTGGCAAACGCACAACGATATTGCTGCGTCTATCACCCTCGTAAAATTGCGCCGCGACCTGACCACCAAAGGCGGTAGCAATGGTGTCTTGTAATTGCTCCAGGGTCACACCGTAACGCGCCATGGTTTCCAGTCGCGGTTGCAGGCTGAGCATAGGGAGACCGGTGACCTGTTCGAGTGATACGTCCGCCGCGCCGGGAATATCGGCAACCGCGTGTTCAATCGCTTCACCCGCTGCTAGCAATTGTTCAAAATCATCGCCAAATACTTTGATCGCCAATTCAGCGCGCACACCGGCGAGCAATTCGTTAAAACGCATTTGGATGGGCTGCAAAAATTCGTAGCGGTTACCGGGCAGTGTATTTACCAAGGCTTCCAACTCGGCCACAACTTGCGCTTTGCTTTTGTCTGGATCGGGCCATTCGCTGCGCGGTTTTAAAATAATAAAGTTGTCGGCCACACTCGGTGGCATAGGGTCAGTTGCCACCTCTGCCGTACCAATCTTGGCAAAAATGCGCTCCACTTCAGGCATGGTTTTAATTTTGGCTTCGAGCTGTTCCTGAAATTGCAGCGCTTGTGTGAGTGAGGTGCCGGGAATGCGCAGCGCATGCATGGCGATATCACCTTCATCCAGATTGGGAATAAATTCACTGCCCAACCGGCTCGATAACAATCCGCACAGCACGACAAAAATCGCCGCAATACTCACTACACCGACACGCCATTTAATGGAGTGTTGCAGCAGTGGTTGATAAAAAGAAAACGCGCGCTGCATGACTTTATTGGGTCGTTCTTCCAAAGGTTTTTTAAACAAGATGGCTACGGCCGCAGGCACAAAGGTAATCGACAAAATCATTGCACTCACCAGCGCAATAATCACGGTAATGGCCATGGGATGGAACATTTTGCCTTCGACGCCAGTGAGCGCAAAAATTGGCAAATACACGGCAGTGATAATAAAGACACCAAAGAGTGCCGGGCGAATCACTTCGCGTGTTGCATCAAACACCAGTGCAAGCCGTTCGTTAAGCGGCAATCGGCGTGTGCGATTGGCTTCGCTCAATCGGCGCAAACAATTTTCTACAATAATCACCGCACCATCGACGATCAAACCAAAATCCAGCGCGCCGAGGCTCATCAGGTTTGCACTTACCTGGCTTTGCACCATACCGGTAATGGTCATTAACATCGCAATAGGAATGACCGCAGCAGTAAGCAGCGCCGCGCGCATATTGCCCAACAAAACAAATAACACCACGATAACCAGCAACGCGCCTTCCAGCAGGTTTTTCTGTACGGTATTGAGCGTTTTATTGACGAGGTTAGTGCGATCATACACGGCAGTAGCCGTGATACCTTCGGGCAGGCTGCGCTGGATTTCCGCTAATTTTTCACTGACATTCATCGCAACCGTGCGGCTGTTTTCGCCGATCAACATAAACACAGTGCTCATCACCACTTCGCGGCCATTTTGCGAGGCGGCGCCGGAGCGCAACTCCAAACCTTCTTCTACATTGGCCACATCTTTAATGCGGATGGGCACACCGTCTTGTTGATAGAGCAGCGTATTTTCGATATCGGCGAGTGTTTGTGCCTGGCCGGGAACGCGCAGCAACCACTGCGCGCCGCTGTGTTCGATAAAACCGGCACCGCGATTGTTATTGCTGCGTTCCAGCGCCGCGATCACCTGTTCCTGATTCAGTTTTAAGGCGAGTAATTTTTGTGGATCGAGCGCAACCAGAATTTCGCGCTTGTAACCGCCAATCGGGTTGACCTCAACCACGCCGGGTACGCGCAACAATTGCGGGCGGATAATCCAGTCATGTACCGAGCGCAAATCCGTCGGTGTCACCACTGATCCATCGGCATTAGTCGCGCCCGGTTCGGCATCCACGGTGAACATAAAAATTTCACCCAAACCTGTTGCTACAGGGCCTAACTTGGGTGTGAGGCCTGCGGGCAATTCATCGGCAGCTGAAAGCAAACGTTCAGTGATTTGCTGGCGGGCAAAATAAATATCCGTACCGTCGTTAAACACCAGCGTAATTTGCGACAAACCATAACGCGACAGTGAGCGCGTGTATTTCAATTCCTTTAAACCACTCATGGAATTTTCCAGCGCAAAACTTACGCGCTGTTCCACTTCCAGTGGCGTGTAACCCGGTGCTTCGGTATTGATCACCACCTGCACATTAGTAATGTCGGGCACGGCATCAATCGGCAGGCGATTGAAATTCCAAAGACCGAGCGCGCACACCGCAAGCACAAGGCTGAGAATCAGCGTGCGCCTTTGTAGCGAAAAATTGATAATCGATTCCAACATGATATTTTCCGTATTCAGTAGTGGGCGTAGTGATCGCGTGTTTTAGTGATCGTGAGACGCGCCGGACTTTTCAATATCCGCTTTAATCACAAAACTATTTTCAGTCACGTAAGTTGTACCGGGTTCCAATCCACCCAGTACTTCCACCCAGTCCCCGGCCTCGCGCCCCAATTCCAACATGCGTACTTCGTATTCATCGCCAATTTGTGCGTAAACCACGGTGAAATCGCGGAAGGCTTGTAAGCCGCTGCGTTTTACTGCGAGTGGCACTTCATACTCATCAATCTGGATCTGCGCCTTCACCATAGCGCCCAAGGGCAAAGGCTGGTCGAGGGTGACGCGGGCGTTGACCGATTGATTGGCATTGGTTTCCAGAGCGACTTGTTCGATGCGGGTTTCAAACTCGGAGTCGGCGAAGGTCAAGGTAACCGGCGCGCCGTTTTTTACCTTATGCAAGTGTTCGGGGAAAACGGCCAGTTCGACCGAAATGCGGCTGTTATCCAGAATTCTGGCCAATGTTTTGCCGCCGGTTTGTTGTCCGGCTTTGGCATGGAGCGCGGTGAGCACGCCTTTGATCGGCGCTTTAACGGTGTAGGACTTCAGGCTCTCGTTACTTTCGACCGTAAACAGCGCTTGCCCGGCTTCGACGGATTGCCCAAGGGTGACTTGAACATCGGTAACGACACCATCAAACCGAGCTTGTACATCGCGTTCCAAATTCGGGTGGGGGACGACCTTACCATAGGCGGCGATAGTTTCCTTGAGCAGCGCCGGACCAGCAATTTCTGTGGCTATTTCCAGCGCTTCTGCAACGGCGGGTTCGATGCGGGTGCGACCTTCAAAGCTTTCGTATTCCCAGCGGTGTTGGTTGCCTTTGTGGGTCGCTTCGACCGTGACAATAAACGAGTGCGGTTCGTAAATAACGCTATCGCCGCGCAGTGCGTCGCCTTGCGGAGCAAAGTTAATCGTATCGATTTTGTTGCCCAAACGGGTCAGGCGAACTTGCAGGCTAAACTCTGCGGGTGCAATCGGTTTGCCATCCACCAACGCCCAGGCGCGGTACTCGGGCGGCACACCGGTTTCAAAAATGGCGAGTTCGAGGGTAAAGTTTTTGTCGTGCAGCAAGCGGCCATTGTGCTCACCTTTTTCGACGGCGGGCGCTTCAGCGGTATGGCCATCGCCATGACCTGCATTTGCATTAGATCCGGAATCGCTACAAGCGCTGAGGCCACAAGCAGTTACCACTACCAGCGCCAGAGCGCAGGCACGGCTTTTTATCATCGGGTTCATACAGAGCCTCATATCAGTTTGTAGTGGAATCAGTTGTTGTTGACGTCGTCGTTGCCGGGGCAATCGCCACACCGGTCAAGCGTTCCAGTTCAATCGCTTTGAGGTGCGCGGCAAGGCTGGCCTCAATCAACGTGTTTTGCGCATCTAAATAATCGCGCTGCACCGCTTGCCATTCGAGATAGCTGTAACGCCCCAAGTCATAGGCGCGGCGAGTTTCGTTGAGAGCGGTAGCGAGGGCGGGCAGGATTTCGGTCTGATAGGCATTCACAATATGCAGGCTGTGCAGCAATTCCTGATGGGTGCCGTACAAATTGGTGTCCAGTTGGATCTGCTCGGCTTCACGCTCGGCGCGGTTGAGCGCCATCAGGGCACGGGCTTCGGTAATACGGCCTTGCTGGCGATCAAACACACCCAGCGGAACTGCAACACCGGCAACCAGCGCCTGGTCATCAGTGGCGGCTAGGTGTTTTACCCCGGCGGATAATCGCCACTGGGGTTTGCTTTGTGCCTTGGCCAGCGCCAGTTGCGACTCCTCCCAGCGCTCGCTGGTGACGAAGTATTGCAGGCGTGGATTCTGATCGAGACGGCTTTTCAATTCGCTATAGCTGGCAACCTTGGGCAGCTGAGTCAGTGTTCCTTCCACCGCCGTGAAGTCAACCTGGGTTGCACCCCACTGTGCGGCTAACTGACGCTTTGCCACCAGCAGTTCGTGTTCAATATCCTCATGCTCCAGCAACCGGCGCGACAACTCCACCTTGGCGCGGGCGCTTTCAGCAGCGGGCGAATTACCGGCATTGACCCGCTGCTCAATCACTTTCACCACATTGCGGGCAAAATCAATAGCCTGTTCGGCTTGTTGCAAACGGGTTTGCAGGGCGAGTGCAAGCATGTACAAGCGCGCACTCTTGGCAGCGGCATCCAGGCGTTGGATATCGCGTTCCACCTCCAGCACCGAGGTGCGTGCCTGCGAGGCATTGACCCGCTCGCGGCGCTGTTGGCCTTCCAGCACCCAACTGATCCCAAGCGTGGTTTCCGCACTATCCATACCGGTCAATTCACCACTGCCGAAGGCATCTTCAACCGCCAGCGTTAATTCGGGATTGGGTTTTAAACCCGCTTGCTGCACCCGGCCAGCCTGCGCCTCGAACTGGTAACCGAAGGCAACCAGAGTCGGATTTTGCTCCAGAGTTTTGCTAACCGCCTGTTGCAAACCGAGGGTTTGAGCAGGTTTTGTCTGTTCTACAGAGTTTGCTAAGGGTGCAATCAACAGCAGTAGCAGTAGGCCTTTTGGCGCAAAAAACCGATTGCGGATCGGTTTTAAGTGCGTGAGTAGAGGGAAAATCAACATAGTAATGGAGTCCAGTGCCGGTAATTAAGGGTGGTAATGCAGAAGGGTTTCGATGCTGTGGTGCAGGCTATTGGCGTAATACATACCGACCGCTACCAATGCAAAGGTACTGAGAAGAAAACTGGGGATCGGAAAAGCGCGGCCATGATCACTGCCCAATAATTGTTGAATGCGAGCTTCTATTGCGGTGGTGCAAAATCCGCAGGCAGAAAAATCCAGGGCGTGACGTTGATAGCGCAGCGCAAGGCGATTCACTTTGACCAGCGTGGCAGCAACGGTAGACGGATCGCAAAACTGACTGGCCACTTCCGCATCGGCCTGCTGTTCAATCAATAGCTCCAACGTTGCGTAAAGTTCCTGGCGGGCTGAAGGGATAAATACCGAGATAAGCATCCCGAAAAGCGACAAACGCAGCGGGTCGCGCGCACGCTGATGCGCCAATTCATGGCGATACACAATATCCAGCTCGTCCGCAGTCAGTGCACGGTCAAGCGCGCGGCTGATGAGGATTTTGGGGTTCAACAATCCCAGAGTGAAGGCGTTGGGGATATCACTCTCTACCCGATAACAGCCGGTTGCATCGACTTCTGAAAATGCCAGCAGTGTTTGCAGCTGGTGATGCTGCCGGGATCTACGCCACAACATCGTCAGTAATTTCCAACCAGCAATCATAGATAGCAGCAAAACCCCGGCACCTTGCCAACTGAACCAATGGAAGTGACCCTGGAGGGAATGCAGGTGGCCATGGTCAACACTCAGGAATTCATGGGTGAGTGCGGGTGTGAGCACCAGAGTGGCGGCGTAGAGGCCGACACCATAGGGAAACAAGGCGATACACCAGAGGAATCGCTGCTTGGCAGTCACATTGAAACAGGTCAGCCACGCCAGTAATCGGGACTGGATAAGTGCCATCAACAGGGCAGCGCCCAGCACGCTCAGGCCAACCACCAGCCAAAGGTGAAGCAGTAGTCCGCCAGTTCCGGTGATCATGGTGCCTCATCCTTTTTTTGTTGCCGGGACGCTTTGATCAGCGCTTCCAAGCTATCCAAATGTGCTTCATCAAGATCGGCAGACAGGCTGACAAAAGCCGCCAGCACATGATTGTGGTCAGAAGAGAAATCCTGGGTAACGGTACGGATCAACTCGCCCAAAAAAGCTTTCTTTTCGATAGCGGCGCGATACTGGTAGGCGTGGCCTTGTTTTTCCCGTGCGAGGATGCCTTTTTTGTGCAGGCGATCCAATGTGCTTTGGATGGTATTAAGGCTTCCGCCGCGCGTCTTTTTAAAATGATCGTGAACCTGTTTGACATCGGCAGTGCCGTGCTCCCACAAGTAATTCAATACCAATTTTTCCAATTCGCCCAGTTGCACAGAAAACGCTCGCTTTAATGGTTTATCAATGTTGGCAGAGCTTAAAGCCATAAAAACCGATGCGCAATCGGTTTTTATGGCTGAACGTCTATTTTGAAGGCGATTTTGGACATTATGTCGAGTATAGCGGTGGATGTTTGGGGGAAATTCGGCTTTATACCAACAGCGGAAGTAAAAAGTAGAGTCTTTATATTTAGGAATTTATGAAGCTGTATGCTGCAGAAGAACTGAATAAATCAAATTACAATAATTCAGTATTGTTTTTAGAAAATAATTTGCAAGAAGTAGGCGAATCGTTTCCAGCAGTAGAAAAATCAATATAACCAGTGACTGCGGTAAAAATTCTGAGAAAACTACCTGTCCTGTCAATTATATTGACGTGCCTTAACTTTCGCTCTTGGCCGGAGCCGCCTGTTGTAAGTTTCGAGCCGATCGAGAATAAAAAACAATTGTCAAAGAATCACAGTGTTTTTATGATTTTTTCAAAACCTGGTAACGCCATATCCTGAAAACATCCATTGACCATTTCTGCGGACAAGTGTTTACGCTCAAGCGTCCAAACACTGGTTGCCCAAATTGCGCCTACTAAATGCTGCACCACTAACTCGGCTCTACTGCTTTGCGCATCACAACCGGGGATTAGTTTAATTTCACGATTAAGCAAATCAGTGAGCATTCGTAAGATGTAACGCTCAACAATAAAAAAATCATCACGCCCCACCAGATCATCATAAAATTTATTATGACTGATGATGTGATCAAAAAAGTAAAAGGTAAATGTCAGATAGCCCTCCCTCGTCGATTCATCCTGACTCACGGCAGATAATAGGTTATCGCGCAAACGATCAATTGAACCCTTCAACACATCCTCTTTACTGGTGAAGTGTGCATAAAAGGTTGTGCGGCCAATATTGGCGCGCTTGATGATGTCTTGTACCGTCATCTTGATATAGCCTTTTTCCAGCATTACCGCCGGAAATACATTCAACACCAGGTCTTTGGTGTGTTGCTGGGATTGCTCCTGGCTACTGGTCATTGGTTTAGCACCTTATCCAAAATGAATCCGAACAAACCGGATATTTTTGTTCTTCGCGGCAGACAAAATAAACATTATCGTGCTGCCTATTCTTTTTAAGGCCACATTTTCGGGTGGACTGGCATCTGCTCTCACTATATAGGGTTCAACTTGCATGTTGTATAGCAATAATTCATCCGGATCCCATCTGGTATCACTGCGCAATCTATCTAAATCCTATGATTCAGCAGGCTCAGATGTTGTTGTCTTGCGTAATATTAATTTGGATATTTTTCAGGGGGAACGTGTCGCTATTGTCGGTAAATCCGGTAGCGGTAAAACCACACTGATTAATTTAATTACTGGAATTGATGCTCCCACATCAGGCGATATTATTATTCACGGGAGGTCAATTATCAATTTAAGTCAAAATGCATTGGCGCAATGGCGAGGTAAAAATATTGGCATTGTTTTTCAATTCTTTCAACTGATTCCTACATTGAATATTCAAGAAAATATTCTATTGCCCATGGATTTTTGTAATCAATTTTCACCCGGAAAACGAGCCGCGCGTGCAATGGAATTATTGGATCGTGTTGGTTTGATTGAACATGCCTTCAAATTACCTGCGGCTTTATCAGGCGGACAGCAACAGCGAGTCGCAATTGCCCGTGCAATGGCAAATGACCCTGCGCTATTGGTAGCCGATGAACCTACTGGCAATTTGGATTCAATTAATACTGATCAGATTATGCAATTGTTTACCCAATTGGCTCACGAAGGAAAAACTATTATTACCGTCAGTCATGAGCGGGATATTAGTCAACACGTCGACAGAATCATCACGCTTAAAGACGGAGAAATTGTTACCTCTGAACAGGTGACAGCATGAAAACGGCTCTGCGTAAATTATCGGGTGATATAAGAGCAACACCAGGACGTTATAGCATGATGGTGATTGCCATAGCATTCAGTTCGGCTGCTATTGTCGCCATGTTGTTAGCCTATATTGTGTTGACGCGCGAAGTGCAGCGCAACTATATAGCAACCAATCCATCGTCCGTACAAATCATAATAGATAAAAAAACTTCAGACGATGAAATAGAAAATGCTTTATCAACAATAGTAAAAAATCCCAGTATTGATGATGCAGAGATCGGCGGACAATTTTATTCAAAGGTTGAAATATCGCCTAATCAATTTGTGACGGCATTGATTTTTGTGTTACCTGATTTGCCACGCGTACGAATTAATAAACCGACACTGGATGCAGGCGAATGGCCTGACATCAATGAAATTCTTTTGGAACGTAAAGCACTCGGTGTAGCGAAAACCGTTATAGGCAAAAATATTCAATTAATTGGGCAGAACGGCCTTACCCACTCGCTAAGGGTGAGTGGCAGTGTTCATGATCCGGCTTTAGCACCTGCCAACACTGAACACATGATTTATGGATATATGTCGAAGACCAGTTTTTTACATTTACAAGAACCAGTTGATGCGAATTTCATCAAATTGACCGTCAAACCAGAAAAACAAAACACTCTGGCAATTGAACATATTGCAGAAGAAATCCTAAATAATATTTCATCAATCGTTGATGTGACGGAAATTAGGATTCCTCCCTTGGGGTTGCATCCTCATCAAACGCAGATGGAATCCGGCCTGAAAATGTTACTGTTATTTAGTTTGCTGGCTGTTGTATTGGGCGCAGTCTTAATTGCGACAACAATATGGGGGCTTTTAGCGCAACAAGTGCAGCAAATTGGCATTATGAAAACCATAGGCGCCAGCTCAACACAAATTTTTTCACTCTATTTCATGCTGCTCACCATAATTGGAATTATCGCATTAATAATTGGATTTCCACTTGGCATTTTGGCAGGTAATACTTTTATTCATATGTCGGCTAATTTATTAAATATCAACATTACCGATTATTCACTACCCAAAAGTGTATGGATATTGAATATTATTTTTTGTATTGGTTTGCCTTTATTGATCTCAATATTCCCTATTCGAGCAGCAGCAATCAAAACCATTAGAGCCGCTCTGGATGATTATGGTATTTCGCATTATTCTGCAGAGAAAATCCAAACCGGATGTAAATTCCGTTTTATATCTCCACTCTGGATAATGATATTGAGAAATATTTTTCGGCGCAGGCAACGCTTGTTTTTTACCTTAATACTTCTGGCGGTTGCGGGTGCAACATTTATTTCCAGTCAAAATTTACTATCATCCTGGGATAAGTTAGGCGAGCAAGCACAAGCGTACCGCCATTATCAGATAGAAGCCCGTTTTTCTGATAGGATTTCAACTGACACCATAAAAACAGAGATACAACAAATACCTGGGATTAATCGCGCAGAATTTTTTACACGCTATCCCGCCACACCGATTACCGCTAGTGGTTTTGCTATTAAGCGAGTTTACCCCGATGGTGGGCACGGAAGTTTAACCTTATATGCAGTGCCCGCCAACACAGACATGCTCAGTATTCAATTAACCCATGGCAATTGGTTAAACGATAATGGAATTGATACGGCAATGAATGCTGGAATGGATGACGTTGTGATAAATCAAACTGCATGGCATCAATTTTTTCCGGAAAAAACAATCGGCGATAGTATTGATGTACAACTGGAAGGTAAAAATTATCAATATCGCTTGAATGGAATTGTCGCCGAGCCACTGAGCGGCGCAAGCCTTTATATTAACCCGCGACCATCACTTAAATCGAATGCAGTGCGCATCAGGCTTGATAAGCCCACAGCATCTTCTATTGATGATTTAGCTTTGCAATTGGAGAAAACACTTAAGCAATCCAATATTCATTTGTATGGAATTTCTACTGAAAATTTTCGAAAAATCAGTAGCAGCGGTCATTTAAAAATAATGGTGTTAGTGCTGGTGATGATTTCGATTACCATGATTCTGGTTGGCTTTATCAGCTTGGCAATTATCATCAGCACCAGTGTCAATGAACGCCTGCGAGAGTTTGCAGTAATGCGCACATTGGGCGCAAAACACTTAACAATTTTTTCACTAGTCATTAACGAATCCCTGTTAATTTCATTGTGCAGTTATCTACTGGCATTTCCTATTGCAATTCTATTTTCGTTTTGCATGGTACAAGTATTGGCAGCGATTAGCCTGCAACCCTTAACTGTGACCACATCGATCAGCGGATTATTCAATTGGTTATTGATTGCACTTCTAGGCGCAATAATTGCCGCTTTCATTCCCGCACTCAATGCCATGCGCTTTACCATCAAAGAAGCGCTTACCCACTCTTAAAACATATTTAATTAATGGAGATTATTATGAAAAAATTCTTATGGATTATTGCGGTGGCTGTATCGCTAGCGCTAATTGTTTTTGCGGTATCACAGAACGTTAATCTGAATGAAATGTTTATGGGCTTTCATGAATAAGATGTATCGCTAAGGGGTTTGCCTACTCTTTTCTGCGCTGCCAATAAATGCACCAATAAATCTGGAGTGGGCATAGACCCTCTCTGGTTTATTGATATGGGCTTGTATGCTCATTACAAAATCCTGTAGAGTTTGTCACTCATTTGTCAACTACTCTACAAATTATGAAATGGATCCTGCTGATTTTATCCCTGCCTACCCAAAACGCGACAGTGCGTATGCGGGTGTGGCGAACCCTGAAGTCTGCTGGTGCCGCAGTATTGCGCGACGGCGTTTACCTGCTTCCACAGCGACAAGAGCATCAGCAATTGTTTGATGGTTTGGCACAAGAAGTAGAGGCAGGTGAAGGCTCGGCTTATGTGCTCATCGTCGATACTGAAGACGCTAGCCAATTTAGCGGCCTGTTTGACCGTAGCGATGACTACGCCAACCTGTTACAGGAGCTGCCTCCGCTAAAAGAATTGGCAACCAGCTCACTGCAAGAGGCGACCAGACAGTTGCGCAAACTGCGTAAAAACTTCACCGCCATCACCGCGACTGATTTTTTCCCCGGCGAAGCCCAGGCGCAAACCCAGCAGGCGCTGCGACAGCTTGAACTTCAGCTCAATCGCCAGTTATCGCCCAACGAACCCCATGAGCACACCGGTGAAATCCCTCGATTGGACATCAGCCTCTATCGCGGGCGGTTATGGGCAACCCGTCAACGCCCTTGGGTGGATCGCCTTGCCAGTGCCTGGCTGATTCGCCGTTTTATCGACCCCGACGCCCGTTTTATGTGGTTGCAAACACCGCAGGATTGCCCCGCCGATGCACTGGGTTTTGATTTTGACGGCGCCAGTTTCACTCACCTCAATGGCAAGGTGACCTTTGAAGTCCTACTGGAAAGTTTTGGTCTCGACCACCTTGGTTTAGCGCGCATGGGCGCCTTGGTGCATTTTCTGGATGCGGGTGGCATCCAGCCCAGCGAAGCCAGTGGGTTGGAGCAAATCCTGTGGGGATTGCGCAACAGCATTCACGACGACGATCAACTCATCGCCACTGCCAATGGCGTCTTCGATGCGCTATTGGCCGCTTTTACCGATAAGGAAACAGCATGAACAACACTGAATTAACGTCCGATCAACCCGTTGATGCGCCTGAGCCGGTCAGCTTTTGGGAAGCATTTCGTTTCTGGTTAAAACTCGGGTTTATCAGCTTTGGTGGCCCGGCAGGACAAATCGCCATCATGCATCAGGAACTGGTGGAGCGCAGACGCTGGATCAGCGAAAAACGTTTTTTGCATGCGCTCAATTACTGCATGGTGTTGCCCGGCCCGGAGGCACAACAACTCGCCACTTACATCGGCTGGTTAATGCATCGCACCTGGGGCGGCATAGTCGCCGGTGTACTGTTTTTATTGCCATCACTGTTTATTTTGATTGCACTCTCCTGGGCGTATATCGCTTATGGTGATGTGAGTTGGGTAGCGGGTTTGTTCTACGGCATCAAACCGGCGGTGACTGCGATAGTCGTGCATGCTGCGCATCGCATTGGCTCACGCGCATTAAAAAATAATGTGATGTGGGCGATTGCCGCTGCCGCGTTTGTGGCGATATTTGCGCTCAATATTCCATTCCCTTACATAGTGATTGCAGCGGCGCTGATTGGTTATTTAGGCGGGCGCTTTTTGCCTGATTATTTCAACGGCGGTGGTGGCCACGGCAAAGCTGATAAATCTTTCGGCACTGCGTTAATCGATGATCACACACCAACGCCTGCACACGCTATTTTCCGCTGGTCGCGTTTCAGCATGATTTTGATTTCCGGCGTATTACTCTGGACGATTCCGCTAGCTGCACTCTGGAGTTATTTCGGTTGGGATCACACCCTCACCCAAATGGCCTGGTTCTTTACCAAAGCGGCGCTGCTCACTTTTGGTGGAGCTTATGCGGTATTACCCTACGTTTATCAGGGCGCGGTCGGCCACTATGCATGGCTCACACCCACGCAAATGATCGACGGTCTCGCGCTCGGCGAAACCACACCAGGGCCGCTGATTATGGTGGTGGCTTTTGTCGGTTTTGTGGGGGGATATGTGCAAGCCGTATTTGGCCCTGACATGGTATTTCTGGCGGGTGCAGTAGCCGCTACTATCGTTACCTGGTTTACCTTTTTACCATCGTTTATTTTTATCTTTGCAGGCGCGCCTTTTATTGAAACGACGCACAACGATTTGAAATTTACGGCACCACTGACTGCTATTACAGCGGCGGTAGTGGGTGTGATTTTAAATCTCGCCCTGTTTTTTGGTTACCACATTTTGTGGCCATCCGGTTTTGATGGGCAGTTTGAGTGGATATCAGCCATCATTGCTATTGCAGCGGGTATCGCATTGTTTCGTTACAAAATGAATGTGATGAAAGTGATTGGTGTTTCGGCGCTGGCTGGGCTGGTGGTTTCGTTACTCGGGATTAACTAAGCGCACCAAACGATGGTTAGTGGCTCTTTAATAATCATCTAATCGGAGGATGATTCATTAATCATGAACTTCCGCTTTTGGCCGAGCGCGGTAACTGACAGTAGGCAAGTTAACGTTTAATCTAGTTAAACGCCAAAACTTTTAATCACCTAAGATATTAACTCGTCATTGTCTTCCAGCTGTTAGTTAAAATTTGGCAGGCTTGTTTAATTTCGTCGTCAGTTGTTGATATCCCCACCGACAATCTTACTGAACCGCGCGCGCGGTCAGCAGATGCACCTATCGCCGCCAACACGCCGCTGACTGCATCGCCATGCGAATGGCAGGCTGATCCTACTGACGCAGCGATTTGGTCTGCTGCGCTTTCAAGAAGTGCACGGCCACTGACACGTGGGAATGAAATATTTAGTGTGTTAGGAAGTCTATGCTCTGGATGGCCATTCAAAATAATTCCGGGAATTTGTGCTAACAAACGGGTGTGCAAATCATCACGTAAATGTTTTAAATGAGGTTCAGCCTCCGGTAGACGTGCGGCAGCTAAACGAGCCGCTTCGCCCAGTGCTGCAACTGCAATAACATTTTCTGTTCCGGGTCGGAGGCTGCGCTCGTGACCTGCGCCATACATGATTGGGTTAATGGGTGTGCCTTCACGCACATACAACGCTCCCACACCTTTTGGGGCATAAAATTTATGGCCTGCAATGGTTAATGCATCAACTCCCAATTCGTTCACATCGACTTTCACTTTACCAATGGATTGAGCAGCATCTACATGCAGCAGTACGCCACGCGCCCGTGCGATCCGCGCGATATAGGAAATGGGCTGGATGGTTCCAATTTCGTTATTGGAATGCATGATGCTAACCAGCGCGGTATCCTGGCGGATGTGGCTCGCGAGCACTTCAAGATTAATTAATCCATTGGCATCAACTGGTAATACTGTTAGATCCCAGCCTTCCCGTTGCAATTGCAAACAGGGTTGCATAACAGCTGGATGTTCAATTGCGCTGGTGATGATATGTTTTTTATTTGCGCTGGCGCGTGCCATCCCGAGGATAGCGAGATTATTGGACTCGGTGGCACAGCCAGTGAAAATAATTTCTGCTGGAGTGGCGGCAATTAGTTGCGCAACCTGCGCACGTGCCAACTGAACCAATTCATTGGCGCGGCGACCGTAGGCGTGACTGGATGATGGGTTTCCAAATTCAGCCAGGCACTGAGTGATCACGTTAATCACTTCGGGCGCAATAGGTGTTGTTGCGTTGTAGTCGAGATAAATTGGTGTGGTCATAATTAAAATCCGATTGATAATCAGTAGGCAAGGCGCAGTGTTAAATAGAGGTTGTCGTTACGATCAAACGCACCGAACATACCTTGCGAATTTCCCGAAAAAATATTTGTTCCGATTTCACCCCAGAGATTATCGTTAAACGCATACCTGAGTGTGGATTGTAAAAATCTGTCAGATTCGCTCAAGCCCCAATAGCTAAATACATTAACCGTTAACGTTTGATGCATGAGGAATTGTGTAAATCGTAGCGTAGCAACTCGGTTCCATTCCGATGATACTGCCATAGCCGATGACGCGGCGGCTCGGTATTCCGAATAGTTTTCCATGTGCTCAATATAAAATTGCACACCCAGTGTGGAGTCTTTCCAAAGCTGCCGATTGTATCCGCTCAACAGGCGGGTCTGGCTATTTTGAATGAAGGGATTTGAACCAGATACATCATCACGTGAATCGTAGTAACCTGCTTCAAGATTCAATACCCCGTTTTTAATTTGCCCCGTAAGACTTGCACCATAGGTGTTCAGGCGTGGGTAGAAAACGTTGGTTCCTGGCGCTGCAATGGCCGGTTGATACGATGCTCTGCGCCAATAGCCTTTCGATGCATAACCGCTGACATCCCACCCTGAAAAGGAACGAGAAAGTTTTCCAGCGTATTCCAAATCATCATCATTCGATTCACTTGTAATCGGAGGCGCTAATGACGGGAATTGCATTTCAAAGCGTCGCATCTCCGGCAAATGATCTTCATCGAAGCGCGCGATAACTGTTTCAATCGTTGTGTTGCCCGGATAAAAATCAAACTTGATCGCATCGGTCGGACGTTTGAGGAAGTCCATTGGCATTCCGCCAAAAAAGGCATTCCAATCTTTGGCGAACACATCGTTGATAAACAGCATATCACCTGTGCCCCAAGTGATCATTTGCCGCCCGGTTCTTAACTGAATGGCGTCTTTTGTCCAATCCCAATAGAGCTCACGCGCCCGTGCACTGGTTTCGTCAAAAACGAAATCCTGAACCAATTCCAGATTTGCAGTAAACGAATGCGCATTGTCATTGGTTGCATAATCTGCTTTCAGTTGTGCACGCAATTCTGAAAATGGAATCTCACAATCACGACTATCGCATGATTCGGTGTGAACTCTGGCGGCGGTGTGTGACTGTAGAGTCCCATTAACCTCGGCGCTGACTTCCGGGTTAATAAGTAGCAAGAGACTCATTGCCAACATCGGTAACGATTTACTGTAAACAAAATCCATGCGCGTCATTTAACCCATTGCTGCGGTGGGTTGCGCAGATAGCGTTCCGTAAAGATATCGGCCTCAAGCCCGGAGTTATAATTGATGTCTTGATAAGTGACATCTGTGCGATATCCGGTTTGCAGGTTTTTCATTGTTCTGGCGGTGATCGTCCATATGTCAGCGATGCTCTCCACTTTAACGGCACTGAACACACGGGATGGACGGTTGCGTAAATCAAAATATTCTTCACTCAAGGGCAACCAGCGTTCTTTGTCGATCAACGAAACCCGGCGACTATAATCAATTGGTTTTACGGGCTTGCTTTCAATGCGGTAGACCGGCCTGCCTTCAAATGTTTCTTCTCCGACCAGCACATGCGTTTCATCGGCAACCTCTCTGCCAGAAACATCTTCGTAGGTAAAATCCGATCCCACAAACGAAGAGCGTTTATCATCAGAAGCAATACGTTTCACTAATTTAATCGCGGGCACAAAGATCCAGCGATCATCTTCTTTTCCGGTAAATTTCTGCACTAGAAATGCAGTCCCTTTCACATCCGTGGGGCGATGGAAATAGGTGTAGTAACGTTGTTCACCGTCAGCTCCATTCAAACGGAGCATAGTCATCTCACGTTCGCGTATGTCACCTTTTGGATTCACTAACTGCATGGTAACTTTGGTACGCACATCGGCACCGGCATAGTAAGTTGCATCCAATGAACGCTGCACAATCTCTGTTGCGTCCATTGCTAAACTCATTGAGGGCACGGCGGCCAGACCCGCCAAACAAAGTCCGGGATTGATGAGTTTTTTAATCAAGGAAATCATGCGCCTTCTCCAATAGAAGTGACTGCGGATGCTGAAGAGCGGGTATCAGGCAGCGCTTTTTTGACGAATAACCAACGTTGAAATAGCAGGATTAACGCCGGGAGATAAATTAATGTGGTCAGTGCGCTCACTAACATCATGCTCAGGATGAATGCGCCTACCGTAATGTAAGGGGTCAGTGGTGCAAACATCATTACCGAAAATGCAGCGGCGAATAAAATGGCATTGCGCATGATGCCTTTGCCGGGGCGCGCAGCTGTCCAGAGTAAATTATCGGCAAGGGTTTCGCCGGTTGTTGCTGTCTCATCCATTCGCTGGCGCAAACGGCTAATGAAATGAATGGAAAAATCGACCGCCATGCCGAGTGATAGACATGAGAGTACGGAGATGGGCATATCAAAATCTTTGCCAGTAAATCCGATCACGGCATAAATCATCATGATGGTAAACAATAGTGGGATGTACCCAATCAGTGCCCACCGGATGGAGCGAAAATTAAAGGCGAGTAATATAAAAACAACGAGCAGTGCCAGAATAAATCCTTTGAGCATGTCCCAGAGAACTTCGTCATTCCACACTACGTTGAAATACGCTGTGCCTGCTGGCTTGAATTCCAGATCGATGGGGTTTTGCTGTTGGTAGTCCTCAACAGCGCGAATAACGGTTCGCATCGCCTCCGCATCCCAAGTCTTCAATTGCAACCAAATGTTGGCTTGCTGGAATGGGTAGTCAACCACATTATCGAGGTCGGACTGTTTAGCAGACATACCGAATAAAAACAGATATTGGGCAATCGTATCGGCATCGGATGGAATCACATAAAAATCGGCGTTGTCTTCGTGCAATACGCGATTAATGCGTTTGACATAATCGACAATCGAAAAGGTTTTGCCGACCTCTGGTAAAGACTCTAAATGGCGCTGCAAGCCATCGAGATATTGCATAGCTTCTGGTGTTTTTATCCCTTCCGCTTGTGGTGCAATGGCAACAATATATCCCGATGCTGTACCACCGAGAGATTGGTTGATTTTTTCATCTGCAATTCGCACTTCACTGCTTTTAGTGAACCATTCGACCAAATTATTATTGATGGTTATTTGGGTAATACCGATAACGGAAATCCCCATCAACACAGCGCCAATTGCAATTATCTTTTTCGGGTGATTGACGCCGATACCGGCAAGTTTTATTAGCCAATGTGTGGAAGCTTGCTCTTTGCTATTTTCGCGAGCGACGGCGGCAAGAATTTTTTTCTCATCCATCATCATCAATAACGCGGGGATTAAGGTAAAGCTCAACAGGCGCAGCAACAAGGTACCGAAAACAATCACACCACCGAAGACTTGTACGGGAATGATTTCCATAAACAGCAGCACTGCAAATCCGGCGGCTGTTGCGAAGGCTGTATAGCGCACAGGGCGACTTACCGCATCCAGAGTTTCATGAATGGCCTGTTGTTTGTTGCCGCCACTGCGATAGCGATGATAAAACTCATTGAAAATATGAATACTGTCTGTGGCAATCGCCATCAGGAATACAGGTGCCATGGAACTCATAATATGCACCGGAAAACCCAATCCGATTAATAGTCCCATGCTGCATAAAATACTGACCATAGCGACGGCCATCATGGACATGGCCAGAGGCAAACTGCTGAACATCCAGAGGATAGCGATAAACATGATCATCCCGGCAATGGGTGCAAACAGTCCCATCATGGTAAACATATCCGCACCAAAGGTATCCCTGACAACCGGATCACCAGCAACATAAAAATCATCACCGCCCTCTTGCGCAGCGATAATGGTGCGGATGTTATCGGCTACCTGTTTGCCGTTAGCACCGTCTTCCAAGGGCACATAGAGAGCGGCCATGGTTTCGTCTTCGGAGATAATCCGGTCGGTGAAGAGCGGATTTCCAATTAGTTTGGCCCGAAGGGTCTCAAGTGCGGCAGTAGTCGTTGGTGCTTCTGACATCAGCGGAGCGACATCAAGTCCCTCACTGTCGGCGCTGATATGGTCAATCGTGTTGAAGCTGACCAGGTCGCGGGCTGCGACACCTTCTATCGCCAATATCTGTTCAGTAACCTGATGTATTTTGCCCAACGTCTTGAGATTGAGGACACCTTCATCGTTGTGCACAGCCACAACAATGGTGTCTTCATATAGCCGGAAGGTTTGTTCGATCTCATCATTCCATACCCTTACCGCCGAGTCAGGTGGCAGCATATTTTTCGGATTGGTATCCAGAGTGATGCGCGGGAACTGGGTGCAGAATAACGCGGTAATGATGAGTGTTATGGCTGCAACCCAGCGGGGATGATGGGTCGCGAATTCCACTAATGTGTGTTTGCGCATAGGGTTAAGGAATCCTTTTAGCTACGGGTGCTTATATCAATACCTGACACCTGAAGCGTCATTATCTTATATTCAATTATTTAATTGAATGCTTGACTAGAATATCTGCTTCAAATAGATTGTCAAGGCAATGAGGATTCAGGGGTTGATCAGCAGCGTTCACCAATGAGAGTTTTTTGCAGGCAATACCGTTTTATTCAGTGAATTAGAGTCTGGGGAGCACATAGCTGTTTGATGAATGGCGTTTGGAATCTATAATTCAAGCAATCAATTGAAAAATGGAAAATCCATGACCTCCTCAAATAGACAGTTCAAAGATTCACTCTACGAGCAATTGGCGCGTATCGGAAAAGCCTTGGCGAGTCCCATTCGATTAGAGCTGCTTGATGTGTTGAGTCAAGGGCCGCGCACCGTTGAATCGATTGCCAATGAAGTAAACCAGAGTGTGGCGAACACGTCGCAGCACTTGCAGATTCTCCGATCTGCGCGGGTGATTGAGTCCGAACGCAATGGCGTCAACATCATTTACCGGCTCGCTGATCAGGAAGTGCTTGGATTGTGCGGGGTGCTTCGTCGCGTGGGTGAAGCGCGATTGTTGGAAGTTCGCCAAGTGACCGAAGCATTCTTACGCGAACGCGGCGCGCTTGAGCGAACCGACAATGAAACATTGCTTGAGCGGGTCAGGCGTGGAGAAGTCACAGTATTGGATGTGCGTCCAACGGATGAATTTTTGGCAGGCCATATTCCGGGCGCAATCTCTGTTCCCCTGTCTGAGCTGGAACAGAAAATGGCTGATCTACCACCGGATCGCGAAATAGTCGCCTACTGTCGTGGGCCATTGTGCGTCATGTCGATTGAGGCCGTGAATCGGTTAAACGAAAAAGGCTACCAGGCAACACGTTGGGAAGAAGGCGTGGCGGATTGGGTAGCACGAGGATTTGCAATACAAACGGGTGCTGTTTGACGGGAGATTAGTAGGAAGTTACGAATGTCCCTCTTGATCCAGTGCCTACCAACACCACAGGAAATCAAGAGGAAACAGACGTGAGCAATATTTTATTCATATTGAATGACGGACCATACGGAACCGAACGTAGCTACAACGGTGTACGACTAGCAGCTGCTATCGCCAAGCGCGCGTCTGACGATGTGCGCATATTTTTGATGGGAGACGCCGCTGTCTGCGCCAAGCGCGGCCAGAAAGTTCCGCAAGGTTATTACAACCTTGAACTGATGTTTGGGCCGGTTATTCGTCGTGAAGGCAAGATTGGTGTTTGCGGCACCTGTATGGATGCACGCGGTATGACCGAAGAAGAGTTAGCAGAAGGTACCCATCGCGGTACGCTGGAAGAACTCACTGATTGGACACTTTGGGCTGACAAAGTCCTGGTTTTCTAAGTAGTACTGAGAATGTGATACGCCTACTGGCGTTTTTTAATAATAAATAGTCAAGCAATCAATTAAATAATTGATTGCTTGGCAAAACCACTGACTCAGATGCATTACTTCAACACTACCCAGCGTCCAGGATGCCGCTGTAGAGAGTGTTGTAGACGTTTATGAGCAGCCAGTAAACCCCGTGAAACCTGACACTCGGGGGAAAGGAGTCAAGTTATGAATCCACATATTTTGCCAAGCTCACAACCTGTGAGTGGCCAAGCTCCCATCCTCGAACTCAAAGCGGTATCGCGGTATTGGGGTAAACGGGCAGCCATCAACAATCTCAATTTGACCATTAAACCTGGCGAAACGGTTGCCCTTATTGGGCCAAGCGGTGGCGGAAAATCCACGCTTATCCGCCTGTTGGCAGGTGTACTTAAACCCACCCAAGGGCGGGTACTGGTTGCCGGAAAAGACCTGGCCAAAATGTCAGCCAACGAGCTGCGTTATCACCGCGCCCATTCACGCATTATTGAACAAACCCATTTACTGGTGCCGCAATTGTCGGTTCACCAGAATGTGGTCGCGGGAAAATTGCCCTTGTGGCCATGGCACAAGGTTATGGCCTCAGCGCTTTGGCCGGTAGAAAAGAAACCAGTGCATTCCCTGTTGGAATCCCTTTCCATTGGTGAGCACCAATGGCGCCCGGCAAGCGACCTTAGTGGGGGTCAAATGCAGCGCGTCGCCATTGCGCGGGCACTTATTTCTGCGCCCACCACATTGCTGGCCGATGAGCCAACAGCGTCACTTGATCCAGCCACCGCCCGCGCGGTAACCGAAATTATCCTCAATCAAGCCAAAGAACGTGGCGTCACTTTGGTTTTTTGCACCCATTGGCTCGATGCAATTATGCACCGTTGCGACCGCATCATCGGATTGCGTGAAGGCACATTAGTACTGGACGCCAAACCCTCAGAAGTTACCCAGGATGCACTCAACTTGCTTTATCAAGGGAGTGAAGAACTGCATGAGGGAAACAATGAGCGAATTTAACCGTAAGCAGGAGCTTAAGCGTTACCTGGTTTGGTTCGTCGTTGGGCTCACCTTTGTTCTGGCGATGGAAGGAACCCGTGTTAATCCGGGTGCACTTTTTGACCGTGATGGGATACGCAACGCCGGTGAATTGCTAAGCGGTTTGCTTAGCCCAAATCTCTCGCCGGATTTTCTCCAGCGTATTTTCCTGCTGTCTTTTGAGAGCTTGTTTGTCGGGATTCTTGGGACAGTGTTTGCCGTTGTTATCGGGATTGGTTTGGCGATGTTTGCCATCCGCATACCTGAATTGCCCGATCCTCCAGGGCGTCAGGGGCGTCGTCAATCCTTCGTGGTTGCCACCGCCAGAACAGTCTCCCGTTTTACGCTGGGCTTTTTCCGGTCAATTCCGGAGATTGTGTGGGCGTACCTATTTGTACAGATCCTCGGTCTCGGGCCAGGTGCTGCGGTATTGGCTATTGGCTTAACCGTGGGCGGTTCTATCGGCAAGCTCTACGCCGAACTCGCTGAAGCAGTAGATCGACAAATTATCGGCGGACTGCGCGCCGCTGGTGTGGGGCGCTGGGGCATTTTAATGCACGGCATTTTGCCGCAGGTGAAGCGCCAATGGGTCGCTTATGCGCTCTTCCGGATGGAGTGCAACATCCGCACGGGCACAATTCTGGGCGTGGTCGGCGCGGGTGGTTTGGGCAGTGAAATTGCCCTGAGTATTCGCTATCTCGAATTCGATAAATTGGCGACTACGCTCATCGCCGTACTGATGTTTGTAATCGCACTCGAATGGGTAAGCGCTTATTTACGGCGTCACCCCGTTAAATGGTCATTGCTATTTGCCGCTGTTGGCGGGATAGCCAGTTTTGCATATCTCGATATTCCCTGGATGGATTTGCTAACAGGAAATTGGAGCAATTTGCCGGGCACTACCGAGTTCGATCTCAGCGCCGAATTTCTCGGTAAAACCGCCACGCTGGTATGGCAAACCTTATTGATGGCATGGATCGCCACGCTGCTCGCCGCCGTCTTCGCATTCTTCCTTGCTCCGCTATCCACTAGATCGTTAGTAACGGGCAGCTACCTGAGTCAAACCTACGGTAAGCGTGGGCTTTCGCTGTGGATGTCGCGTTTGCTGCAAAGCGGCTCACAATTTTTCTTGCAAGTTACGCGCGCGATGCCGGAACTGACTCTGGCGTTGGTTTTTGTTGTCTGGGTTGGGCCCGGTGCGCTGGCCGGGATTCTTGCGATTGCGGTGCACAATATTGGCGTATTAGGTCGCCTTTACACCGATGTTTATGAGGAGGTAGAACCTGGCCCCGCCAAGGCAATGCAAGCGAGCGGTGCCAGTGGTTTATCCACCTGGTTGTACGCAGTGCTACCTCAAGTTAGTCCGCGTGTATTGGCATTTACGCTTTACCGGTTTGAGGTCAATGTGAGGGCAACAGCGACAGTCGGGTTCGTGGGCGCGGGTGGTATTGGTGACTCGCTCTACACCTCGATCAGCTTATTTCACATCAGTGATCTTGTGGTCCTGTTAGTGGTGATGGTGGCGGTTGTCACGCTAGTGGATCAGGTGGGCGACCGCATGCGCAAACGTATCCTCAATGGCCCTTCATGCGAGCCGCCTTTAGCGCAACGGTTGGCAAACTTGCTTTCACGCACGAGCGGCGCGCCGCTGACATCACCAATGACAAGCGATATTCCAAAACTGGAAGTGGCCCAGCTTTGTTGTCGTTGTGGTGCTGCTCCTGCATTCAGTGTTATTCGCCCGGTATCACTCTCATCACAGGGGCTAACATTTATTTCCGACAAGTTTCTGCCTACTGGATTAATGGTGCAACTTGTCGTGGTGTATCCCGATGGAAAATTATCGTCTGTGATAAGTGCCAGAGCATGTCCCTCCGTCTCACCGGCCCACAGCATTGACAGTAAAACTATAAAAAATTATCTCAGCTTTATTGAACCAGCACCGGATTTTCTATCGGCGATGATTGTTATTGCGCAGCGAGATGCAGCGTATTTTATTGACGATAGTGAGTGCTCTACTCACGAAAAAAATGCACGCGGTAATGCACCTATCTCTAGCCAACTGGATAGCACTATCGCATGAAAGGATTAACCCAACCCTCAACACTAACCCTTAACAAAAGGAATCTTTATGAAAACTCTTTCTTCAATGTGTAAACCCTGGCAGCGTTTGATCGCGGCTTTGGTTGTTGGCGGTAGCCTGCTGACATCCGCCGTTTCCTATGCATCTGACGACGTTATCCGCGTGACAGGTATACCTGATGAAAACCCGACCGAACTTGCGCGCAAGAATCAGCCGATGGTCGATTACCTTGAAAAGAAGCTCGGTAAAAAAGTGACTTATGTTGCCGTCACCGATTATGGCGCAGCGGTTTCCGCTCTATCAGCAGGCAAAATTGATTTTGCCTGGCTAGGTGGATTTACATTTGTTCAAGCACGTCATCTGGCAGGAGCCGAACCACTGGCCATGCGCGACATTGATCGTAAATTCAAAAGTGTGTTCATCGCTAACACCGCTTCCGGCATTGAAAAGCCTGAAGATTTTAAAGGTAAGACCTTTGCGTTTGGTTCAAAAAGCTCAACCTCGGGCCATTTGATGCCACGTCATTATTTGCTCAGTCTGCTATCGATAAATCCTGAAAAAGATTTTGCAAGTTTGCCCGTTTACAGCGGCGCTCATGATGCAACCGTAAAGTTGGTTGAATCCGGCAAGATCCAAGGCGGTGCGCTCAATATTGAAGTGTGGGACAGAATGTTGGCGGAGAAAAAATTCGACGCTAAAAAAGTCAAACTGGTATGGACTTCACCCGAGTACGTGGATTATGTCTGGGCGGCCCGTAAAGGTTTATCACCGGAATTGGTTGCCAAATTTAAAGATGCATTTTTGAATCTTGACCCTAGTGTTCCCGAGCAAAAAGCGGTGCTTGATTTGCAAGGTGCAAAAGTATTTGTTGCCGCGAATCAAAGCGATTTTGACTCGATTGAAAAAGTCGCACGCGATACAGGTCTGTTGAAATAAATAGCAGCAACGTTTAGCAGAATACAACCTGAGGCGAATGTTTCGCTGTTCGCTTCAGGTTGATTTAACGGAGAAAGTCCATGAACAGAAGTCGCCGTTTTCAAACCACCTATGATGTAAAAGTGCCCGATTTTCCCAGATCGGCGAAAGAAATTAATGTGTGGATTCCTTTTCCCCGTTCAACCATTGATCAGGAAATACATGCAATCGATATTCAATCCAATATCGATTATAAAATCGAGTACGATTCTACTTATGGTAATGCCGTGTTGTGCGCAACACTGGATACCAGCAAAACCAGTTTGATCGATCTGGTTATTACCACCACGGCAACTCGCCATGAACACACTACGGATTTCCAGCGCTTTGCTGAGGTTCCCAATTCCAGTTGGCAATTGCATCATCAACCGCAATTGCTACCCAATCGCCTGATTCAATTCACCGCCGATATTTTGGGTATCGCCAGAAGCATCAAAGAACAACATGTGACCGCAATTGATATCGCCAAAGCGGCTTATGATCATGTGCTCGAACACATGCAATATGATAAATCCGGTGATGGTTGGGGCAGCGGCGATGCTGACTTTGCCTGTTCCATCGGCAAAGGGAACTGCACCGATTTTCACTCATTATTTCTCGCCATTATTCGCGCGTGTGGAGTACCCGGCCAGTTTGAAATTGGCATGGCATTTCCAACAGGTATGTCCGGAGGTGATATCACGGCATTTAAATGCGGCTACCACTGTTGGACAAGCTTTTACGCACATGGTATTGGTTGGGTGCCAGTCGATTGTTCTGAAGCGGCACAAAAAACAGATCTGCGTGACTACTACTTTGGGGCCATCGATGAAAACCGTTTTTTGTTAAGTTATGGCCGCGATCTGTTGCTGCCGGGAAGAAAAATTGATGATCCTGTAAATTTCTTCACTGACCCGATTATAGAAACAGAATCAGGCCGGGCAGTGTATTACGAAAAAAAATTAAGTTTTACCGACGTTTAACCCCATCACCAATTCAGTGTAAAAGGTAAGTATATGACTTCAGGAAAAACCATTCTGATACTCGGTGGTGGAATCGGCGGCATTGTTGCCGCTACTGAATTACGAAAAAAGTTATCCAGCCAACATCGCATCGTAGTAATCGAACGACTCGCCGACCATGTATTTCCACCATCGTTATTGTGGGTGGCATCGGGTGCTAGAGATGCAAAACAAATATCGAAACCGGTCAGTAGTCTTGCACGGAAAGGTATCGAGGTTATCCAGGGCACAATTGAAAAAATTGATGCGGAAAAGAAAGCAGTGATGGTTAACGGCCAGCAACTCCATGGTGACTATCTCATCATTGCCACAGGTGCAGAGCTTGCACCCGAAACCGTACCTGGATTAATGGCAGCGGGACATAATCTCTATTCACTAGAGGGCGCACAAGCCATTAGGAGTGCGAGCTTAAAACTCAACAAAGGCAAGGTTGTGGTTCTCGTGTGCTCGATGCCTTTTAAATGTCCCGCTGCACCCTACGAAGCGGCCATGTTGCTTGAATCCGATTTCCGCAAAAGGGGCTTGGCTAAAAATGTGAGCGTTGAGATCTATTCACCCGAACCTGGCCCGATGCCAGTTACCGGGCCGGAGGTCTCACAACAAGTTCGCACTATGGTTGAGAGCAAAGGCGTGACTTACTTTCCACAACATGCGGTAAAAGAAATCGACCCTGTAATGCGTGAAATACATTTTGCCAACGGTGACAAAACATCATTCGATTTATTAGTTTACATTCCTCCGCATCGCGCACCCACTGTTGTTCGTGAGGCAGGTCTTCTCGGTGAGAATGGTTGGATTCCTGTTGATCGCTTTAATCTGGCAACAAAGTATCAAGATGTGTACGCCATTGGTGACGTGGCAGGTATTCCGCTCAAAAATGGCAAGCCTTTGCCTAAGGCGGGCGTACTAGCCCACGGCCAAGCCGAAGTAGTTGCCAATAATATTGCAGTCGCTGTAAACGGCTCAGGTGATACAGAATCTTTCAACGGCCACGGTGAATGCTTTCTGGAAATCGGTGATGGTATGGCAGGCATGGGTAAAGGTAATTTCTATGCCGAACCTAATCCCGATATCAAGATGAAACCGCCTGGTCGATTGTTACATTTTGGCAAGATATTATTTGAGAAATACTGGCTGTATAGAATTTGAATAAAAGGGTTTTAAACGGCATCAAAGATGCCTAATTGAGTTACAGTTTATGGCTACCACACACCAAACACTTTGTATCCAGCCTTTAGAGCTTGAACGTCTAATTGCGCAGGATAAAAGATTAATGATCATTGACTTGCGTTCGATGGGGGAATATATCCACAACCATATTTCTAATGCTACTAACATGCCCTCGACAACGCGCCTTGTAAAGCATCTTGAAGATGTGGATCGTAGTCTAAATGTCGTAATAGTTTGCAGATTCGGAGATCAATCGGCTCTCTTGGTAAGCAAATTTTTAGCTTTGGGCTTTGAAAATGTATTTTTTCTTTTTGGCGGAATGTCGGCTTGGGAAGAATTGCACGTGACCTCTCGCATCATTCCTAGTGCTTCGAATACTTACCATTTGCATTAATGATAGTCGTCTGTTTTGGATTATTTGCATTTTTGGTGCGCAAGGTTGGAATTGAGTTGGCGTGATGAAAAATGGGTAGGTTTCAATATAAATCATCTCGTTAAGGGCATCATAAGACTGATCCAAAAATACAGGCAAACAAAATTCCCGGTGTTTTGCATCGGGCATTCAACATTGTCTATGCCCAAGAAATAAGTGAAACAATTATCCATTCGATTGTTTACCTACCTCCGCGTCCAGAGTTGTAGATTTAATTTTATCTACAGATCCATCGATTCCTTGTTTTACTTCACGGTATATCGGGATACTGATATCTTGCGTATCTAAAGTAACGACAAGTGCAAATGGAATTTTCGAGTCCGATAAATCATTATTTTTTATTTTACAATTTATATCTATCTCGATAAGGCTATCAGCAGTGAAAACACCCGCACGCTCACCATAAAAAACTTCATGCTGAACCGTTCCCTGCTTGATCATATTGCCATCATAATTTCTATTATGAGCGCCTAAGGTTTTATCGTGCAAATCGTCTACTATCGAAAACCAACATTTTGCCTCCCGATAATGCGCCCTCTGTGCAGTGATTGGTGAAAACCAAGCTAATGTCACAATTAATCTGCGATTCACAGTCTTTGAAGATAAAGAGGGCGGTAAAGCAAGTTGAAAACGGTGTTGTTCTCCACTTTTAATGTATCCTGAGCGAAGCAATGTCGCTTGGTGATCTTCACAGCCAAATAATCTCTCTGGGCTTACAGCACCATAACCAACAAAGCGGGATAGGTTAGCCCTCCAACGAGACTCTTTTGGATTATCACAAATTACATCCTTAAGAATTTCAAAAGCATCACTCGGTTGAGCCCCGTGACATATCAATGCTTTTAATAAAACTGCTTCTATTTTTTTGTTCAGTTCATTACCACGAGGAGCAACCTCTAAATCGTCCAAGGTTTCTGTTAGCTGCCCGAGTTTTCGTGTTGCCAACGCCGTCGCATTACTGGTCCCTGCAGTATACACATATGTATTCACTTTACCGGGAACATTACCTGGTGCAGCCGTAAGCAGCCCTGGAGGGAGGGGTGAAAATGTAGGGGATAGAATTACGTTACGTGTATCAAATAACTTATTCCGATTCTGGTAAGTTTGCCTACCACCAGGCATAAGAATTTCAGGCTTTATTGACCGCATCTTTCCCCATGACTGTTGATTTGCGTTTAAAACTGACCCACTAAACCCGCATATTTGCGTCGAAAATTGACCCACGTAACCGACTATCCTGCTTGTTTTTTGAGCGGGAGATAGGAGTGATTAACGTGGCCATTTTGAGCAAGATCAGACGTTGGTATTTCCGTGACAAACTCTCGTTACGGGAGATTGCACGACGTACCGGATTTTCCCGCAACACCGTTCGCCGCTACCTGCGCAATGAGATCAGCGAACCGGTTTATCCCAAGCGACAAACACCCAGTAAGCTTGATGCCTTTGCCGATAAGTTGCGGCAGTGGTTGGTCGATGCTGCACGCACCTCCCGCAAGCAGCGTCGTTCACTCAAACAGATGCACGCTGATTTACGTGCGTTGGGGTTTGAAGGCTCCTATGATCGCGTTGCTGTCTTTGCCCGCGATTGGCGCCGCCAGCAGTTGGAATCGAGTAAAGGTGCGAGCAAGCACACCTATATCCCATTGCAATTCAAACCCGGTGAAGCATTCCAGTTTGATTGGAGTGAAGACTGGGCGGTAATTGCGGGCGAACGGGTAAAGCTGCAAGTCGCTCACTTCAAATTGAGTTACAGCCGAGCTTTCTTTGTCCGCGCTTATTTGCTGCAAACCCACGAGATGTTGTTCGATGCGCACCATCATGCCTTTATGGCTTGGGGTGGCATTCCGCAACGCGGGATTTACGACAACATGAAGACGGCTGTCGATAAGGTAAAACGTGGCAAGCAGCGTGATGTGAATGCGCGCTTTGCAGCGATGGTGAGTCACTACTTATTTGATGCAGAGTTCTGCAATCCTGCTGCGGGTTGGGAGAAGGGTCAGGTCGAGAAGAACGTGCAGGATGCGCGAAGAAGGCTTTGGCAACAGGTGCCCGCCCAACCTTCATTGATTGCTTTGAATGACTGGTTACACGAGCGCTGCGTTCAACTCTGGAGTGAATCCACCCATCCCACTGAAGCATTAACCATTCAAGCGGCATTGGATCATGAGCGATCTTTCCTGATGCCGGTGGGGCAACCGTTCGATGGTTTTGTCGAGCAGCCCAAGCGCGTATCGCCCACCTGTTTAATCACCTTCGAACGCACGCGTTACAGCGTACCGTCTTCCTTCGCTAATCGACCGGTGAGTTTGCATACCTATCATGATCACCTGGAGGTGATTGCGGAAGGCAATATCATCGCGGTGCATACCCGCGTGTTTAACCGCAGGCATGAGCAGGTAACGACAGTGTATGACTGGCGACATTACCTCTCGGTGTTGCAGCGCAAACCCGGAGCCATTCGCAACGGTGCTCCCTTCGCAGAATTGCCCAAAGCCTTTCAATCACTGCAAACCATTTTGTTAAAGCGTGTCGGTGGTGACCGCGAGATGGTGGATATTCTTGCACTCGTGCTGCTGCACGATGAGCAAGATGTTCTCACCGCTGTAGAACTTGCATTGGAAACCGGTTCACCCTCCAAACAAATCGTGATCAATATCCTGAGTCGATTAGTAGAGGGAACACCCATCCCACCGATTGAAGTACCGCCTGCATTAGCACTGAGAGTGGAACCACTGGCTAACGTCACTCGCTACGATAACCTGCGCGCTCAAACCATCAGTACTCAAGGAGGACACCATGCACACTAATCCCATGATCCCCGCACTGAAGTCACTCAAACTCTACGGCATGGCCCATGCACTGAACGATCTTGCTGAACAGGATTCACCAGCATTCCAGGCGAGCACCGGCATCCTTGATCATTTACTCAAAGCAGAACTGGCCGAGCGCGAAGTACGTTCGGTGGCTTATCAACTGAAGACTGCCAAATTCCCAGCGTACCGGGATCTGAGTGGCTTTGATTTTACGAGCAGCATGGCCAATGAAGCATTGATCCGGCAATTGTGTGCCGGTGACTTTATGGATAACGCGCAGAATGTCGTGTTTGTCGGTGGCCCTGGAACGGGCAAAACCCACCTTGCCAGTGCCATCGGCATTCAAGCGATTGAGCAACTACATCGCCGCGTTCGTTTCTTCTCGACCATTGAATTGGTGAATGCATTAGAGAAGGAAAAACAGCAAGGCAAAGCCGGACAAATTGCATCACGTTTAATGCATACCGATTTAGTGATTCTGGATGAGATGGGCTATTTACCCCTCAGTCAAACTGGTGGGGCTTTGTTGTTCCACTTAATGAGCAAGTTGTATGAACGCACCAGCATGATCATCACCACCAACCTCAGCTTTGCTGAATGGTCGAATGTATTTGGTGATGCAAAGATGACTACAGCGTTATTGGATCGAGTCACCCATCATTGCCATATTGTTGAAACCGGCAATGATAGCTATCGTTTCAAAGAGAGTTCAGCACAACCGAAAAAGGAGAAAAAGACGACAACTTATCCACAACCCAAACCTGTAAAATAAACCATTAAGGGTGGGTCAAAATTCAACGCAAAAGGTGGGTCAGTTTTAAACGCAAATCAACAATAATGCCTCGGAAAGCACTTCTACTGCTTTTCCTATTAGCTCACCTTTATCCCCAAGAATAGCTTCAGGCTTACCAATGACTGGCCATTCGTCTTGATTAATAGTAATACCGTAACTTGCGCAATATCGCACCTTGTCGAACATGGTGTTTGCCAACGCAAACATTGCACTTACCCATGATGGCCCCTCCAATCCTACGTGCACACCAGTAATCATTCGGCTGAATACATCGATCACGATATAAATTACTGGGCGACCAACAATAACGCTTCGAGTCTCCTCATCAATCAGATAAACATCGCCAATCGTTGCATCGATCTGGTATAGGCTGCCAGGTCCCATTGCACCTGCCGTCGATGACCCCAGGACAGGACGGTAGTCCTTCTGGTAAATAATCTCGCCGAGTCGTTTTTTAATTTTTTCAGTGTCTGTCACTTCCTTTTGGAGGAAGTAATAAAATTGTTCATAGGTTGGAGCCTCGGCTAACTGCTCTTCGTTGTTTTTCTTAGAGCTATCAAACCCAAGCAGAAACAACGCCCTGCGGTATACGAACCGAACCGTATTTTCGTCTTTTGTTAAGTAGTACACTTTGATAACGGTACGAAATATTTTTTCTATTTCTGCTGTGATATTGGTGCCGGTACCTAGCGCTACTTTGCGAGGACGCCCACGCTTTTTATCGGTGATGGCTTTGGGTTTATTCGGACTCCCTTTATTCGTTGTATCCGGATACAGCGCATTTGGACTCTTACCACGTTGCCAATATTCTCTCAGTTTTCTGTATACCAAAGCTTTAGTGGTCTCATGCTTCACAACCATCGCCTGGATCATCTTGCCACGCGAACCGCGTTCATAAATGGCAGGCTCGTTAGTAACGTAAGGCCCCACCATTTCCCACGCCTTTTTTTGGATGTCTTTTGCCCATTGAGATTGCTTGGTTGGGTTCAAGATGAATAATTCGAAAGGATCGTCGATCCAGCGCATCTCTTGATTAGCAAGGTGTTCAATCAAAACAGCACGCTCGACCTGCTGAGGTAGGGCGTTTTCAGCATCTACATTTATCCAGTAAATCGTCTTCGGTTCGCCCCATAAAATGCGGTAGCGGTGACCAGCGAACTCATAGACATCATTCACCAACAGCATATTCATAATCCTGTTCGAGCCAAAAATGCGAAGGTGCAAGGTCTCTTGCCCTTAAGTTCACAATTGTTAACGCTTCGATATCAAAGTAGAACGCCCGCTGGGCAAGGAACTGTCTTAGTAAAGCCAGATGGGTACCTGGGTCGATGTTATATTCATCATCTAAGCGGGTGGTTATAGCGGTAACTTTTTGCGAGGGTGACTGATTAATTGCGGCGAGCAATACCCTAAAATATTCTTGTTGTTGCTCGGGGGTACTTAAATCAAAGTGATTCATGTAGGGATGAAACCACTTTACATTCTTTTGAAGTAAGGCTGGAATTTCCAGCTCAGTTACCAGGTTAAATTGTATGCCCTTGGACGACCAGTAGCGACGTTCCAATTCCATCTTTTCCAGTACGCGCGGATTATCAAGTTCTTCGACGTATTTTGCGGATATTGCCCTGCGAATAGTTTTATCTTGGATATTCAGATCAACCAGAAAGTCTGTGGTAAGGACTTCGTCTGTACCTTGATAGCTCAGATGAGCTATCCCCATCTCACGTGCAATAGCTTGTGATTCCTCAAGAGGCACCGGAAATTGTTCGCGGATATCGGTCACCTGCGAATCCCAATCCAGCATTAGCAATACATGGTATTCAAGGTCGGATAGCAACTGGTGAACGCGACCCACCGTAACGCTGGGCGAGCGATTATACCTTCCCCTGGAGTTCACATCCCTAACAGTCAAATAGGGTTTATAGGATCTTCCGGCGCCTGAACCAGCGCCGTTAGCTAAACGCGAAGCTATCTGCCTTTCCGCTTTAGCCTTGATTCCCTTAGTTTTTTCGGGATTCTTGGACATAAAAAACCCAGTGGCAACCTATTTTGATCAAATATAGGTCACTACTGGGTTAGTATCACTAATTATTTTAAAGTATCGCCATTTATTTTAAAGTATCACTAATTATTTTAAACAGACAACAGGGATACTTCCCGACAAAATTTTTATTCTACGGTTACCGACTTCGCCAAATTCCTCGGCTGATCCACATCGGTTCCCTTAATAATCGCCACGTAATAACTTAATAATTGCAGCGGCAATGTATAAAGAATCGGTGCTAACCAGGGGTGGATATGCGGTACGTTGATGACACGCATGGTGGCGTCGGATTCAAATTTTGCATCTTCATCCGCAAACACATACAAGATGCCGCCGCGTGCGCGCACTTCTTCCACGTTGGATTTTAATTTTTCCAACAAGTCGTTATTGGGTGCTACCACGATGATTGGCATATGGGCGTCGATCAATGCCAATGGACCGTGTTTTAATTCGCCAGCCGCGTAGGCTTCGGCATGAATGTAGGAAATTTCTTTTAATTTTAGCGCGCCTTCCATCGCGATAGGATATTGATCGCCGCGGCCTAAAAATAGCGCATGGTGTTTATCGGCAAACTCTTCGGCAAGGGCTTCAATTTTTGGTGCGAGCGCTAATGACTCTTCCAATTTTGCAGGGAGATTTTTTAACGCGCTGACCATTTCTTTTTGTTGTTCGGAAGAGAGGCCGTTGTATTTGCCAATGGCCAATACCAGCATCGCCAAGCCAACCAATTGGGTGGTGAAAGCTTTAGTGGATGCCACACCAATTTCGGCACCGGCACGCGTCATAAACGCTAAATCCGATTCGCGTACCAGTGATGAACCGGCCACGTTGCAAATACTCAAGCTGCCTAAATAACCGAGTTCTTTTGCCAAGCGCAAAGCGGCAAGCGTGTCTGCGGTTTCACCGGACTGGCTGATGGTGACAACCATGCTGTTAGGTTGTACAAAGGATTTACGGTAGCGAAATTCGCTGGCGATTTCGACATTACAAGAAATACCGGAAAAAGTTTCCAACCAATAGCGTGCAACCATCGCCGAGTGATAGCTGGTGCCGCAGGCGACGATTTGAATGTGTTTTACTTTTTTAAATAATTCAGCCGCGCCGTTGCCAAAGGTTTCATCCATTACTGATTCATTACTCAAACGACCTTCGAGTGTATTCATCACTGCGTTAGGCTGTTCGTAAATTTCCTTGAGCATAAAGTGACGGTATTGGCCTTTATCGCCGGCGTCGTAACTGGCGGTGGATTCGTGAATTTGACGCTCCACCGCTTGGCCGTCTTTATCAAAAATCTTAATCGTGGTGCGGGTGATTTCCGCTACATCGCCTTCTTCCAAAAAGATAAAGCGGCGAGTCACCGGCAAGAGTGCTAATTGATCGGACGCGATAAAGTTTTCACCGATGCCTAAACCAATTACTAAGGGGCTGCCGGAGCGGGCAACCACCAAACGCGATGCATCGTTTTTGTCCATCAAAACCGTGCCATAGGCGCCATGTAATTGTTTTACGGTTTTTTGCACCGCTGCTAATAAACTCTCGGAATTTTTTAATTCTTTTTGCACCAAGTGCGCGATCACTTCGGTGTCGGTATCAGACGTAAAAATATAACCTTCTTCTTGCAACAAACTGCGCAGCGAAGCATGGTTTTCAATAATGCCGTTGTGCACTACGGCGATGTGTTCTTTGGAAACGTGTGGGTGCGCGTTGCGCTCACTCGGTTCGCCGTGTGTCGCCCAGCGGGTGTGCGCGATACCGGTACCGCCCGGTGTTGGGCTGCTGTGTACCGCATCAGATAATTCTTTTACTTTTCCCAGACGACGCAGGCGCTGTAATTCGCCAGTGCTGTTTACCACGGCCACACCGGCGGAGTCATAACCGCGATACTCAAGGCGACGCAATCCTTCCACCAGAATATCCACTACATCACGTTGCGCTACTGCGCCGACAATTCCACACATAATTAACTCCTTAAGCTTTAGTAGTAGTAAAAATAATTTATGCCGATGCGCAAATCACTTGCACACCCTGTTGTTCAATTTTCTGTTTGTCTTTTGCGTCAATACCATCGTCAGTCACCAATACTTTTATCACCGACCAGGGCAATTCCAGATTGTGGATTTTGCGTCCGATCTTGTCAGACTCGGCCATCACAATTACTTCGCGCGCGACTTCGGCCATCACCCGGCTAAGGCTGTAAAGTTCATTGAAGGTGGTTGTGCCGCGCTCCAGATCCAAACCGTCAGCGCCGATAAAAAATTGGTCGAAGTTGTAGGAGCGCAAAATCTGCTCGGCGAGTTGGCCCTGGAAACCTTCGGATTTTGGATCCCAGGTACCGCCAGTCATCAAAATGGTGGGTTCGTTTTCCAGTTCGCGCAGGGCATTGGCGATACTGAGGGAGTTGGTCATTACCACCAGCCCCTGCTTGTGGGATAACTCCGGAAGTAGCGCCGAGGTGGTGGAGCTGCCGCTGTCGAGGATGATGCGGTTGTGGTCGCGGATCAGTTGCGCGGCGGCTTTGGCGATCGCTTGCTTACGAACCGAAACTTTTTCGATTGGATCGCTCATCAATTCTTGCGGCACCGGCACCGCGCCACCGTAACGACGTAACAGTAAACCATTGGATTCCAAGGCAGCTAAATCCTTGCGAATGGTGACTTCCGAGGTTGCAAACTGCTCCGCCAAGGCTTCAACACTGACCTCGCCACTGGCATTCAGCAGGTCAATAATCGCTCGACGGCGCTGCTGGGTGTTACGTTTTGTCATTTTTAGCTGGCCAATAAGTTTCGATATGAAAGTTATTGTAGCCTTTCGAAACTTATTGGCAAGGTTTATTTGGTTAAAAAAGCAACTTGGCGCTAGAAGAACAGGCGTGCCAAGGGCATGCCCACCTGCCCAAAATCCCAGAATTCTTCGACATTGGCGTTGATCATGACGGCAACCACCATATTTCGCTCCGGAATTACCATCAGCCAACTTTGGCTACCACGCGAAACACCGCCGTGATTGGCATTTTTGATGATCCCTTTGCCATCGTCATACTCTGCCCAACGCCAACCGAGCGCATACTTTTGCGGATTGATTGAGCCATCTGATAATGATTGGGGTTGCCAGAAAAGCTCGCGGGTTTTCGGTGCGATAAAGTCATCATTCAGCCAGGCTGATCCCAGCTTGGCCATATCGGAAGGTGTGGAGATGAATCCCCCGCCCGCGAGCCTATGGCTTAAATCGACCGTTTGCCACACGCGAAATGCGGGGTGTTTGCCATCTTTATTCCAGTAGAAGGTCGCCAGAGAATTGGGTTGCGAAAGCTCGTATTCAGCGGCGGTGGAATCCATGCCCAGCGGCGTAAAAATATGGTGACGCATGGCGCTAAGAAACGGCTCTTGCACAACAGCCTCAAGCACCACACTCTGCAATACCGTGTTGAAACTGGTGTAGTGGAATTGGCTGCCCGGTGTAAATAGCAGGTCGTTATCGTCAAACACTTCCAGCGATTCACGTACGGATGTGTAGCGTTTATCGAGCTTGAATAAATAATACATTCCCCACAGATCGCCATAGTTATCCAAATAATCCGGTAAGCCGCTGGAGTGGGATGCCAGTTGCCGCGGTGTAATTTTATTCCAGTGCGGATTGGGCAGATTAGGAGCGTAATGTGCGATGGGTTTATCCAATTCGATTTTTCCATCTTGAAACAATTTGGCGAGTAGCGTTGCCGTCACTGCTTTAGACGTGCTGCCAATCCGGAATTGTGTTCTATCGGTTGCAGGTATTTGTTGTTCGATATTTTCCCAACCCACTGCACCCGTCCAAACGATTTTTCCATCCACCGCGACTGCGGCGGAGATTGCCGGTGCGTGAATTTCTTCCCGATGTTGCGCCAATAATTGCAACGCGGCGGTGGCTTGCGGATGAGCAGAAAATGCCGTTGTTTGAGGATAAGCATCCGGTGCCGCTATATCGGCTGGGAACCACATAGGCACCTTGCCTTCATAGGCAAGGAATTGGTAAATCGGGGCGGCAAACCAAATAAATGCCATCGCACCGGCGAGCAGGCTGATTTTTTTGTAGGAAATATTGCGCATTGTTTTTCACCATCGTGTGTTTATCAAAAACACGCACTTTGGTGAAAGATTTGGAAATTGGCTTAGCAAAATCAAAAAAAGCTGATCAATTTTAAAATTGACCAGCAATATTCAATATTATTCAGGTGAATTCGACTGTTGCGCTGTAGTTCGATAAACCGTCGGCGTAGTGCCCACAATGTCTTTAAACGCTCGATTAAAAGAGGCGATGGAACCGAAACCTATATCCAGCGCAATCGTGAGTACCGGTAATGACGTTTCCACCAAGCGTTTGCTCGCCGCCTCGATTCGGTAGTGATTCAGGAACGCGTTGAAGTTGGTGTAACCCAGCGATTGGTTGATCAATTTACGCAAATGGTGATCTGGACATTCCAATTGTTCGGCTAATTTGCTGATGGTGAGATCGGGTTGTAAGTAACCTTCATCCTCAATAAAGCTATGCAATTTTTTAGCGAGCGCATTTTCTTGCGGGGTTAAACGTGAGTAGCGCGGTGCCTCCGGTATTGGATCTGATATGAATACTGATTCTGGTTTTATCGATAACTCATGAAAAAATATCAGCCCAGCCGTCACACTGGTTCCAATTAAACAAATAGATGCGTTCATCAGCATAAAAATCTGGTGGCGATTTAACCGGGTATTGCTGAGTTCGACCAGATCCAACATCAGAAAAAATAATCCCACCAGCAGCGCAAACCAGAAGCGCGCGACACGCCGCTGTTCCACCAAGTCATTGCGCCAGGTCAGCATCACGCTCGCCAAGAGATGCACAATAAACACCAACGCAATGACATGGCTAGCCATTTGAAGATAGCCACCACCGCCACGAATCAAGAAAACATAAATATAAAAACAGGCCAACAGCACCAAGGCTGCTTTTCCAAAAATTGGCCAGCGCTGTAAATTGAATTCGTCATCAAACAATTGTTTGCCATACAACCATAAAAAAACCGGCATGGTGTGGGTAAACATCAACAGAATGCTGCGAATAAATCCCTGTGGGCGCGGTGAGTAAGGCGCGGTCAGCAATAAATACGCAGCAACACCCAACGCCAACATCAACGGAATAATCTGCGCGCGAAAAGTAGATTGTGAGCGATAGGGTTTATAAAAAAGATACGCGATCAATAGCAGCAACTGACCTATACAGGCGTAGCGGATAAAAAAATCTATATGGGAGATAACACTGGTTTCTATCACATCAGCCCTGAGTAAAGAATCAAAATACCGGGCAGTGATTATGCGGGGAGTTGGAGGGCATTGGTATGCCCTCCGTAAACTGACAGGAGATTAATCAATTCACAAACTTGGACAACAAGCGGATATAAGCGACCTGATAGTCGTTATGGTTCTCGGTTATCTGCCATGAATTGAGTGGCCAGCTTGTATTAAAATCCAGATAGGCTTTCATCGCCGGTTGGCCTTTGGGTGGATTAGGCGCGGCGGCACCACAACCGCTATTCGGGCTATTTGAGGTGCAGTTGCCATCCCAGTCATAAGAAGGGTTGGGGCCGCCAACCAGAAAACCGGGCGCCGGGCCGTAAGTAGAGGTTCCCACACGATCCCAGAGTGCGCTGCCATCGGTAAACCAGGAATGGTAGAACTCGTTGACCGAGCTGTGCACACCCAGGCTGTACATGTTGGACAGGTAGACCATCGCTTGCGGGTTAACACCGTGGATGTAATTGAGATAACCAAGCGCAGCGTTGCGCACCTCCGCAACGTCTGTCCCACTAATGTTGTAATCGATCAAGTTATGAAAGGTCAGCCCTTTGCGCGAGATAGTGCGATTGCTGCCCCAAGTAAAGTTGCTGGTGCCAATAAAGGCGCGATAGGGATCATCCGCATTACGTACAGCTGGCCAGTTATGGTTGGCATTGAGTGCCGTTTGATACTGGCTTTTTATGGTGCTGGCGATATTACTGGTTGCATCGGGCAAACTGGCGTAATAGAGCCAGGCGGTTAACTCGGGTTCACTCCACACATCCACCCAACTGGTTGCATTCGTCGCATTGGCATCTACATGGTCGCGGTAGGTTGATGAACCCGTCGCAGCAAATAGGTAGATTGCCGCCGTGCGTTTTTTGGTCGCACGGCCCGTATCATCAACTTCTTGTTGACCCGCCCCCAAACCCGCCGATGCACCCTCGTTATTGCGGAAAACAACATTCGGGTTGGCAACCGACCAAGTCCAGGCATTTTCGGCGCGGGTTTTCAGGTCGGCCGCGTAGGTATTTAAATCAGCATTACCCAGCGTTGCCAGAATCTTACTGCCCAATGCAAACGCACCGGCGCTGGTGAGGGTGGCAGAAGTACTCGCCGGGCCGTAGTAACTGGGGCCAGTGGCGGCAGAGGGCGGACTGGCATGCGCAAGACCGAGAATCGACAATACAGAGCCATCGTTATTCTGCATTTTCTTGAGCCAATCGAAGCCCCATTTGATCTCGTCAATAATATCGGGCACGCCATTGCCGGATTCAGGGATGTTGTAATCGTCCGTCCAGATAGTCGGGTTTTCTGCGTAGGCGTGGAGCAGGGCGACCAGATAATAGGCGTGCCAGTTGGTGTACTTGTTGTAATCGCCCGCGTCGTACCAACCGCCGGATAAGTCTTTTTCAGTCGCGGCGTTATTTTTGTCGCTAAACAGGCGTGCGTTTTTATCTTGCCCCACACCTATGTGACTGGCTGTATCAGTCCATCCCGCCTCAGCGTAGGGTGCCAATTTGGCAAAACCGGCGCGCTGGTAAAAGAAGCTGCGCATGGCGTGTTTGAGCACCGGCTGGTATATATCGGCCGCGATTTTAAAACCGGGTGAGCGTACGTTTCTTTCAACATCAACCACCGCGTAATTACCGGGTGTGGTTACGCTGGAAAAATCAAACCACCAGGCTTTATCGCCTGCCGCTTCAAAAGTAGCACCGGATTTCCACGAAACGGCGGCACCACTCAATACCACCGCGTTCGTATCCAGATTCAGCAATTGATAAGTTGCGCCAGGGGTAAAGCTGAGGGCGGCATCGTAGCCAGTTTGTGGGTCGCGAATAACCGCGATTTTTTTCGCATCGGGCAGATAACCGAATTGATCGACCACGATAAAGGCGCTAATCGCCGGTGCACCGCTGGCAACCGAACTGGCGGCGCTCGACGCAACTGAACTGGCGATTGGGGTTGATGAGGCAGGGAGGGAAGAAACCGCAACAGACGAGGGTGCAACACTGCTGGCAGGTGCGACCGAGGAGGCAGGCGTGGATGCCGGGGCTGATCCACCGCCTCCGCCACCACCACCACAGGCAGTCATTAATCCACTTAATAAAAAGGTAAGTAATACTTTGGGAGTTTTCATATATCGCTCGTGTTTATTATTGATTTGGTGCGATATTAATCTCTTAACCGGTTACATTCATCAATTTGTTGGCGTCTTGGTAAATCTTTACGTTTCTCTAATTGATCTAATCCACAGCGTTTTGACTCATAAAAAACGAGGCACTTGGCCTCGTTTTTTGTCGTCGTCCACACACTATTTGATTGTTCTTATTCCACATTCGCCACGATAAATTCCAGAATCTGTTTGGCAGTGGTGACATTATCCAATTCGGTATAGAGCGAACCATCCCTTCCTGAATGATGGCCGTGGCCGACAAGGTTAAATAAATGCTGCCCCGGTTTTTGCGAATCAATAATCGACTCATAAATCAGCGAAGGCTGACCCGATGAACCCGTACCAGAATAAATTGCATCATCAGGAAAACGGGTTTTGCTGTAGTAGTCATTAAAATCATAGGTGCGATTAACCTCAACCATCAATTTGTAGCGCCCCATACGCGGTGCCGACAGAGTGACTTGATAATCCACCTTCGGTGTTGCAGCGGCGATGCCGTCCAAATCCGAATTGTGTTGGTCAGGGGTGTAAAGTCCGTCAACCGATTTAATGCCACGTTTATGGCTCCAGTAGGGCAAGGCCTCCGGGCGGCGCACTACATCAATCGCCGGATCTTTAGAACGATAACTGGAGTCAGATGTTTTGCCAGTGATGTACAGCGTATCGATATATTTGCCTTCCAGCGTTTCCATCCACACCACAATTTGCGGCGTGCTGGTGTAAGTCAAACTTAAAAACAACTCTTGCGGTGCAGAGTGATACTCACGGCCGGCTTTAAAAAACACATGCAACTTTGGCGAACTGGTATCGGCACTTAAATCGATGAGTGTGTATTCGCGTTTATCCGGCTCAGCAGATTTTTTCAGGTTGTAACCAAAGGTCGCAACCGATGAGACCGGCGGCAAATTAAAAATCAGCCCCATCACCAGCGGGACTATGCCCGCAATCGCCAAACCCATCGACCATTTTCCCGGACGTTTTTGTATATGATTTTTGTAAGTTTTTGCATTGTGTTTAATGTGCAACACAATGCAAACCAGAAATAGCACCGCGCCCCAGATATGCAGTGAGCCGACAAAATAATTGTAAGGTGTTGCGTACAAAAGTACGCCAGTAATCAGCAATACGGCAAAGGCGACCGATAGGGTAATGGTAGAAATAGTGCGCAAATTCATTTTTTTCTCACGAGTATTATTGTTGAAGCTCTGGATCCCGTCATAGTCGTCATTGCTATGACGGTTTTTCCTTGAGCGCTTTATTGGATCACGCGTTTAATGTTTGTTGCTGCAATTGCTCGCGCAGTTGCAGCAATTCATTATCAAAGGTCTTGCGGATTTCCTGCCGCAAGGATTCAGGCAGTGGTGATGTGGGAGCTTGCTGGTGTGATTGTGGTTGGCTGTATGAAAACGACATAAAGCCGAATTTTTTAGTTTTGGCCCATTCAGCAAATGAGTGTTTGAATTGCGCCAATTCTTCCGGCGTTAAGAGCGCGGCTAATTCTGCTTCTTTTTGCGCAAGAAATTCCGGAATTTTGTCGCTTTGGTTGGTGAAGTACAGCTTGGGTATTTCGCGGTATGAGTCGAGGATAGCCGACATCTTTTCGGCACGTTCAGTATCCAGATTTAATTCCGCTACAAAACGCTGATGGCCAGATGTCCAACCGCTATTGCTATTCCAGTTGGCCTCGCCGCTCCAATCTTTTGCACCAACAAACGATGCACAGGCGATACTGCCAACAATCAAACCGGCGATAATTAACTTTTTCATGACATTGTTCCTCTGTGGTTGTGGTCTACAGATGCCAATCTAGACCTCAAATGAGGAAGCAAAATGCGTGAATTGTGAATGAATTGTGTCTTTTGCGGGGGGGGGGGGGGGGGGGGGAACAGTGCGCTGGTTTGCCCGGCTAAGGTGCTTCGTATTTGTATCCAGCGCCATAAACTGAGCGGATCAACTCAACCTGATCGTTGGCATCGTTGAGTTTTTTGCGCAATTTTTTAATGTGCCCATCTACCGTGCGATCACCGACCACGCGGTAGTCCTGATAGATATTGTCGAGGATATATTGGCGGGAAAAAATCCTGCCGGGCTGGGAATAGAGCAGGGAAAACAATTGAAATTCCACGTTGGTCAACTCAACCACTTGATTGAAAACCCGCAGGCTCATGCTCTGCTCATCAATAACAACTGGCGCTGTTGCAGCAGATTCTTGTGGCGTGTGAAAGCTGCGGCGCAATACCGCTTTAACACGCGCTACTACTTCACGTGCACTAAATGGTTTGCACACATAATCGTCCGCACCCAATTCAAGCCCTAATAACCGGTCAATTTCTTCAACTTTGGCGGTCATCATAATAATGGGCACCGCCGAGTGTTGGCGCTGATGCTTACAAATTTCCAAACCATCCATACCGGGCAACATCAAATCCAACAAAATTAATGCCGGTTCGTTTTGCTGCAACCAACGATGCGCTTCATCGCCGCGATTAAATACAATCGTTTGGAAATTACTGGCATTGAGATAATCAGCCATCAATTTTGCCAAATCAACTTCATCTTCAACCAAACAAATCAACGGTGATGTTTGCATCTTTACATCCTTAATAAACGCGATGAATATTTATTGTTGGGCTTTGGGTAACTCGATGCAAATTTGCAATCCACCCAACGCCGAGGTGCCCGCAGTGATTTTGCCTTGGTGGGCACTGACGATATTTTTACAAATCGCCAACCCCAAACCCGCACCACCCGTTGCACGGCTGCGCGAGTTTTCCAAACGGAAAAGTCGCTCAAAAATTTTATCCTGTTGCTCGGGAGCAACACCCGGTGGACTGTCATCAATGGTTATGACAATATGCGTATCACCTGTGTTGATACCCACTTGAATCTCACCACCAGCATCGGTGTAACGAATGGAGTTTTCCAACAGGTTGCTGAATAACTGTTGCAGTCGGTCGCTATCAGCGACTATTGAGTAGTCCTGAGTTACATCGATATTATCTTTTAACGTTAAATCCGCCGCTTGCGCTTTCACTTGAAAATGTTGAACGCAGGTTTTGACCAAAGGTACGAGAGAAATAGTTTTTTTGTTGTAGCTAAGTGCGCCCACGTCAGACAACGACAGTTCAAATAAATCATCGATCAAATTGCTCAAGCCCAAAACCTTGTCATACAGCAACGCCAGATTTTCATGATTGGCAGGTCTAATACCATCTTGCATGGCTTCAATTTGTACTTTCAATACGGAGAGCGGTGTGCGCATTTCATGGGAAATATCGGCAACCCAAAGTGCACGCGATTGTTGGTTTGCCGCCAGCGCTTCACTGAGCTGATTAAAACTATTGCAGAGTTGGCCGATTTCATCCTGGCTAGTAACCGGAATCGTTTGCGAATAATCGCCAGACGCCAATGCATGGGCTTTTTGAGCGAGGGTAGTCAACGGCTGGCTGATTCGTCGCGCCAGTAGGGTTGCAACAATCGTCGCAATCACCAATACAAATAAACTGATGATGCTGAAAATTTTAAATTGGTGCTGGATAAAATTTTGGTCTTGCTGCCTACTCACAACAGTGGGTTTTACAAAGCCGATAAAACCAACCAGCTGGGTTGCATTGGTCACTGGAATCCAATCCAATGTTTGGTTGGGTTTGTTAACACCCAGCAATAGTTTTTTATCCGCGTCATGCAAACTGATACTGCTGACAAACTCACGGTAATAGGCGCGTGGCGCATTTTCCCCAGCGCGTTGCGCTGGCGGCAGGCCATCAAACAGGGAATCGCTTTCTGCAAAAATAATTTCTTTTAAATTGAGCCAGCGCGATGGATTGGCCTCAAGTGCATCAAAGGAACCTTCTTCGCGATAAACATTTGAAAGTGCACTGCGCAATATTTCTAACCGTTGCACAGATTGCTTTGAGGTGTAATCCAAAAATCCTTGGCGCAAACTGTTATGCAGCAACAGATAAAGCGCCAATACACATAGAGCTATGGTGCCGACAAATGCTAGCCAAAGTTTGGTACTTACTCTCATGTGCATGCGGCTCTCCATAAAAACACGAGATAGATTCCATAAAAAACGAGGCACTTGGCCTCGTTTCATTTTTCATCTTTTGATTTATTTTTTTGTTGGACGTTCCCAACCCTGAATATTGCGCTGCTTGCTGCGTGCAATTGCCAGTTCTCTATCTTCAACATCTTTGGTGATAATCGAACCCGCCCCTACAGTGGCGCCCGCACCAATTTTTACCGGTGCGACCAATGCCGAATTGGAACCGATAAACGCGTTGTCGCCAATTTCGGTTTTAAATTTATTTACGCCGTCGTAATTACAGGTGATAGTTCCAGCACCCACATTCACCTTACTGCCGACTTTGGCATCGCCAATATAACTCAGGTGATTCACTTTACTGCCCTTGGCGATCACGGCTTTTTTAGTCTCGACAAAATTGCCAATTTTAACTTCATCGGCCAGATCAGTGCCTGGGCGCAAACGCGCGTAAGGGCCGATATCACAGTTAGCGGCCATCACCGCTTCTTCAATATGGCTGAAGGCTTTGATGTGAGTTCCCGCACCAATTTTGCTATTGATAATCACGCAGTTAGGCTCAATGACTACACCATCACCCAAGACAACATCGCCTTCAAACACGCAATTCACGTCGATAACCACATCTCGGCCTGCGGTTAGGTTGCCGCGAATATCAATGCGCGATGGATCGAGTAGAGTCACACCCGCTACCATCAACTCATTGGCTTTTTGTTTTTGATAAAAGCGCTCAAGTGCCGCCTGTTGTTGACGATTATTTATACCTTCAACTTCTTCAACCGCATTGGGTTGTTCAACATGGATCGCGATGCCATCGGCTTTCGCCATGGCAATAATATCGGTCAGGTAAAATTCGCCTTGGGCATTATTGTTTTTTAATTGCGGTAACCATTTTTGTAGGTGTACTGCTTTGACGGCCATGATGCCGGTATTGATCTCGGCGATTTTTTTCTGCGCGTCGCTCGCATCTTTGTGCTCGACAATCGCAATCACTGCGCCGGAATTATCGCGCACAATTCGACCGTAGCCGGTTGGATCTTGCATATTCACGGTGAGCAAACCCATTTGGGTTTCGTCCACACCGGCGATTAATTTTTGCAGGGTTTCCGCGCGTGTCAGCGGCACATCGCCGTAGAGGATTAATACGGTTGCATCATTTCTAAGGTGGGGCAGTGCTTGTTGTACCGCGTGGCCAGTGCCGAGTTGCTGGGCTTGCAGGACAAATTTCACATCGGGCGCTGCCATTTTTTCTTCGACTTTTTCCGCACCGTGGCCAACGATAATCAGAATTTGCTCGCCGCCCACCTGACGCGCGGTATCAACCACATGTTGCACCAAGGCTCTGCCGCCAATCGGGTGCAACACTTTGGGCAAATCGGAGCGCATGCGGGTACCTTTACCGGCAGCGAGAATGAGAATATCGAGCATGGTGGAGTCCTTTAGCGTGAATAACCAATCGAGTCTGTAGGGAGGGAAAGATTCTAATAAAAAAGGCGACTCGAAAGTCGCCTTTTTGTAAAACTTATCAACTGCTTACTTGCCTGCTTTTCTTTTGATCGCTTGCAAGGTGCGCAATTGAGCAGCAGCTTCTGCCAATTGGGCGGCAGCACGTTGGAAATCAATCTCTCTGGATTGTTCCGACAGCTGATGTTGTGCCAATTGTTGTGCTTCCAGAGCGGCAGCTTCATCCATATCATCGGCGCGCAAAGCAGTGTCTGCCAGCACAGTTACATGATAGGGCTGAACCTCCAAATAGCCGCCGGATACAAAAAACACTTCTTCGGCGCCGCCTTGTTTAATAAGACGCACTGGGCCAGGATTGATACCGGTCAACAAGGGCGCGTGGCCATAGGCAATACCTATGTCACCCAGAGTACCGGTGGCAATTACCATCTCCACAATACCGGAGAAAATTTCACGCTCAGCACTGACGATATCGCATTGAATAGTCATGGCCATACTAGTGTCTCTTCACTTGAATAAACTGCACTTAAACAGAACAGCACACAAACCCCGCGCCGGGCGCGGGGTGAGGGATTACTTGAGTTTGCCTGCTTTTTCTACAGCTTCGTCAATAGAACCAACCATGTAGAAAGCTTGTTCTGGCAAATGGTCGTAATCACCTGCCAACAAACCTTTGAAACCACGAATGGTTTCTTTCAGTGGAACGTATTTGCCTGGTGAACCGGTAAATACTTCTGCTACGTGGAAAGGTTGTGACAGGAAGCGCTCGATTTTACGTGCACGGGATACGGTTTGTTTGTCTTCTTCTGACAATTCATCCATACCCAGAATCGCAATAATATCTTTCAGCTCTTTGTAACGTTGCAATACGGTTTGTACACCGCGCGCCACGTTGTAGTGATCCTGACCAATGATCATTGGGTCCAACTGACGTGAAGTGGAATCCAATGGGTCGATCGCCGGGTAAATACCTTTTGCAGCAATATCACGGCTCAGTACTACCGTTGAATCCAAGTGCGCAAAGGTGGTTGCTGGTGACGGGTCAGTCAAGTCATCCGCAGGTACGTATACTGCTTGTACAGAGGTGATCGAGCCAATTTTGGTAGAGGTAATACGCTCTTGCAGAACGCCCATCTCTTCCGCCAATGTTGGCTGGTAACCTACCGCTGACGGCATACGGCCGAGCAGTGCAGATACTTCGGTACCGGCCAGGGTGTAGCGGTAGATATTGTCGACGAACAACAGAACGTCTTTACCTTCATCGCGGAATTTTTCCGCCATGGTCAAACCAGTCAAAGCTACGCGCAAACGGTTGCCGGGCGGCTCGTTCATCTGGCCGTATACCATGGCTACTTTGTCGACTACGTTAGAGTCTTTCATCTCGTGGTAGAAGTCGTTCCCTTCACGGGTACGCTCACCTACACCGGCAAACACCGACAAACCGCTGTGTTCTTTTGCGATGTTGTTGATGAGTTCCATCATGTTTACGGTTTTACCTACACCGGCACCACCGAACAGACCAACCTTACCGCCTTTGGCGAAAGGGCACACCAAGTCGATTACTTTGATACCAGTTTCGAGCAACTCTTCAGAAGCAGCCAGTTCTTCGTACTTGGGCGCAGCGCGGTGAATTTGCATACGCTCTTGTTCGCCGATAGGGCCGCACTCGTCGATAGGATTACCCAGAACATCCATAATACGACCGAGGGTTTCTTTACCTACGGGTACTTTGATCGGTTCGTTGGTATTGGTAACAACCAAACCGCGACGCAAACCTTCGGAGGAACCAAGAGCAATAGTGCGCACGACGCCGTCGCCTAATTGCTGTTGCACTTCGAGGGTCAGGTTGCCATCGGTGATAACCAGTGCATCATAAACTTTAGGCACTGCATCGCGTGGGAATTCCACATCGATAACGGCGCCGATAATCTGAACGATACGTCCGCTACTCATTTCCGGTTCCTCTTTGTTCCAGAAATTCCAGATCCCTTTTAATAAAACTCAAGGGGCTGAAGGTTTAAATACAAAAAATCGTTAGCCTGTCTGGACGGGGCAGCTTACTGAACCGCTGCCGCACCACCCACAATTTCAGACAGTTCCTGGGTAATCGCTGCTTGACGCGCTTTGTTGTAAATCAGTTTCAAGCTATCAATCAATTCACCGGCGTTGTCGGTTGCGCTTTTCATTGCAATCATACGCGCGGCTTGTTCACAGGCGGCGTTCTCAACCACTGCTTGATACACTTGTGATTCGATAAAGCGAGTCAACAAACCCTTTAACAGGAACTCGGCATCTGGCTCGTAGATATAATCCCAGTGATGTTTCAACTTGGTATTTTCTTCGGCAACCAAAGGCAACAATTGGCGAACTTTAGGCGACTGGGTCATGGTATTCACAAAATCGTTACTCACCATATACAGCTTGTCGATCTTGCCTTGTTCAAAAGCATCGAGCATCACCTTCACACTACCGATCAGATCGGAAACCGTCGGGGCTTCGCCGATATCACGGGTGGAAGCAACAACATTGCCACCGAAACTTCTGAAAAATTGTGCCGCTTTGGCGCCGACAAGACACAGATCAATAGCGATTTTCTGATCGTTCCAGCCTTTCATATCACGGATGGCTGCTTTAAACAGGTTAGTGTTTAAGCCACCACAGAGACCACGATCACTGGACACCAGAATGTAACCCACGCGTTTGACTTCGCGCTCTTTCATAAACAGGTGTTTGTATTCGGGATTAGCGTTAGCCAAATGCCCGACTACTTCGCGAATACGGTTGGCGTAAGGCTTGCCCAACTGCATACGCTCTTGCGCACGACGCATTTTACTGGCGGCGACCATTTCCATCGCGCTGGTAATTTTCTGCGTGCTTTTGACGCTCGAAATTTGCGTCCGAATTTCTTTAGTGCTTGCCATACTCTCGAACTCAGGTTAACGGCCTAAGACGCTGAGCCATAAAACCGATAGGAATCGATTTTATGGCCGCCAAATTACCAGGTGCGGCTTGCTTTCAGCTTGGTGATCAGCTCTTTGAATTTGCCTTCGAGCTCGCCATTCCAATCACCGGTGGCATCAATCTGCGCCATGGTGTCAGCGTATTCCGAGCTGGCAAACGACAAGAGTGCCGCTTCAAAATCAAGCACCTTGCTCACGTCGATATCTTTGAGATGACCTTCGTTAGCCGCGTAAAGTACCAAAGCCATTTGACCAACACTCATCGGCGCAAATTGCTTTTGCTTCATCAATTCAGTTACACGTTGACCGTGTTCCAATTGTGATTTGGTCGCTTCGTCCAAATCAGAAGCAAATTGCGAGAAGGCAGCCAATTCGCGGTATTGTGCCAACGCGGTACGGATACCGCCGGACAGCTTTTTAACCACTTTAGTTTGTGCCGCACCACCCACGCGCGATACCGAAATACCGGCGTTCATCGCCGGGCGAATGCCCGAGTTGAACATGGACGATTCAAGGAAAATCTGTCCATCGGTAATAGAAATCACGTTGGTTGGAACGAATGCAGACACGTCACCCGCTTGAGTTTCGATGATCGGCAATGCAGTCAAGGAACCGGTTTTGCCTGTCACTTCACCCTTGGTGAATTTCTCAACATAAGCTTCGCTTACACGAGAGGCGCGCTCGAGCAGACGGGAGTGCAGATAGAACACGTCGCCAGGATAGGCTTCACGGCCCGGTGGACGACGTAACAACAGGGAGATTTGACGGTAAGCCCAAGCTTGCTTGGTCAAGTCATCATAAATGATCAGTGCGTCTTGACCGCGATCACGGAAGTATTCACCCATGGTACAGCCGGCAAATGCGGCCAGGAATTGCATGGACGCTGGGTCAGAAGCAGTCGCTGCAATCACAATGGTGTGATCCATCGCGCCGTTCTCTTCAAGCTTGCGTACTACGCTGGCTACCGAAGAGGCTTTTTGGCCAATCGCCACATAAATACACTTAATACCAGAACCTTTTTGGTTGATGATCGCATCAACCGCAATGGCGGTTTTACCGATTTGACGGTCACCGATGATCAGCTCGCGCTGGCCGCGGCCGATAGGCACCATGGCATCGATCGCTTTCAAACCGATTTGTACTGGTTGGTCAACTGACTTACGCCAAATTACGCCCGGTGCAATTTTTTCAACCGCATCAGTCATTTTGGTGTTCAGCGGACCTTTACCGTCGATGGGATTGCCCAGCGCGTCTACTACGCGACCCAGCAGTTCCGGACCAACAGGCACTTCCAGAATACGACCGGTACACTTACATTTCTGGCCTTCGGCCACACCGCGGTAATCGCCGAGGATTACTGCACCAACAGAGTCGCGCTCCAGGTTCAGTGCCATCCCGTAAATTCCGCCTTCAAATTCGATCATCTCACCGTACATAACATCGGCGAGACCATGAATGCGAATAATACCGTCAGTTACGGAAACGACAGTACCTTCGTTTTGAGCTTCTGTTGAAAACTCAAGACCAGCAATACGCTGCTTGATGATTTCACTGATTTCAGAAGGATTCAGTTGCTGCATGCTCTGTTCCTCAACCCCAAAGATTAGGATTTCATTGCTTCGGCGAGTTTAGCCAAGCGCCCACGGACTGAACCGTCAATCACCATGTCGCCGGTGTGGATAACAACACCACCCAGCAGGCTCTTATCTACCGAACCCTGAACACTGACTTTACGATCCAATTTGGCACTCAGTGCTTGAGCCAATTTGTTTATCAAGTCAACCGGCAACTCAAACGCTGCGGTTACCTCAACATCGATGGTTTTTTCTTGCTGGGCTTTCATTTTGGCAAACAGCTCTTTCACAAACGGCAAGAGTGCCAAACGTTTATTGCTCGCAAGAGTGTGGATGAAATTCTGTTGATTCTGATCCAGGTGATCACCACACACTTGTACAAAAACGGAAGCTTTTTGCGCCGCAGAAAGACCAGAAACAGCCAAGGCTTTTTTAACCTGATCCTGTTCTGCAACGGCGGCTGAAACTTCCAGAGCTTCAAACCATGACTGCAATTTATTGGCAGCGATGGCGTATTCAAATGCTGCTTTGGCGTAAGGCCTAGCCAAGGTGGTTAGTTCAGCCATGTCTACCTCTCTTAGAGCTCTGCAGCGAGTTTATTAACCAACTCGTTGTGAGCATTTTGATCGATAGAAGATTCAAGAATTTTTTCCGCACCGGCCAGAGCAAGAACAACCACTTTGCTGCGCAATTCTTCTTTCGCGCGTGCTGTTGCCTGTTCAATTTCCGCTTGGGCAGAGGCCTTGATACGCTCAGCTTCTACGCGCGCTTTCTCTTTTGCTTCTTCAACAACTTCGATAGCGCGCTTGTTAGCTTGATCGATAATGGCAGCAGCTTCTTTCTTGGCAGAAGTCAGTTGCTCAACCACTTTCTTTTTGGCCAGTTCGAGATCTTTTTCGGCTTTATCTGCAGCCTGGAGCCCATCAGCGATACGCTTGGTGCGCTCTGCCATTGCCGCAACAATGGGTGGCCACACAAAGCGTTGTGTCAGGTAAATGAAAATGGCAAACGCCACTATCTGACCGATGAAAGTTGCATTAAGGTTCACAGTTGAATGCCTTTGTTAAAGGGATTAAATGTTGTTGGCGAGCAGTACTTAAACAACAGCAAACAAAATGTACATGCCGATACCAACACCAATCATTGGAACCGCATCCACCAGACCCATCACTACGAAGAACTGGGTACGCAACATTGGCAGTAATTCTGGTTGACGTGCAGCGCCTTCCAAAAATTTGCCACCCAAGAGTGCTACACCGATTGCAGCGCCGATTGCGCCCAAACCGATTACCAGTGCACCTGCCAAATAAATCAAAGCTGTTGCTTCAGTCACAGTGTTTTCTCCTACTTAAGTTGATAAAAATAAAAACCAAAAACCAAAAAAACAATAAATATTAAAACTAGTGTTGCTCATCCGTTTGGAACGCCATGCTCATATATACAATGGTTAGTACCATAAAGATAAAGGCTTGCAAGGCGATGATCAGGATGTGAAACAATGCCCAGACGATCTGCAGTGACATACCAAATACACCCAGAACCAGATTTACGCCGATCATAATTGCAATCAGGATAAAAATTACTTCACCGGCGTAAAGGTTGCCGAACAAACGCAGACCAAGCGATATTGGTTTAGCAATCAGGTTAGATAATTCGAGCACCAGATTTACCGGAATCAGCAGGGTTTGCACAATAAAGTTACTGCTGCTGAAAGGGTGTAAAGTCAGCTCTTTAGCAAAACCTAAAATGCCTTTTTCTCGAATACTGAAGAACAGAATCAGGAGGAAGACGGTAGCGGCCATACCCAAAGTGATGTTGGGATCAGTTGATGGTACAACCTTGAAGAATACCGAATGAGGATCTGCGCCTAACACATGAACACCAAACAACTCTGCAGTTTTTGGCAGTAAGTCGATCGCGATCAAGTCCATGGCATTCATAAAGAATACCCACACCAGAATAGTTAACGCCAAGGGACCAACAACAGCGCTTTTATAAGGAAACATGCCTTTTACGCTGTTATCAACAAACTCAACAACCGCTTCTATACCGTTTTGGAAACCACTTGGTACATCGCTAGTCGCTTTTTTCGCCACACTGCGAAACAACAGGAAAAATACAATGCCAAGTACCAGAGACCAACCCATGGTATCGACATTAACTGCCCAGAAACCCATTTGTGCTGCTTCATCACCACTGTGGGCAAAACCCCAGGTACCGTCAGGCAATTTGCCATAGGTCAGATTGGTAAGGTGGTGCTTGATATATTCTGAGGACGTGATTGCTTCTGCGTGTTCGGCGGATGACATCGTTAAGTTCCAAATGACCAAAGTTGAAATCGGTTCACACTAACTGCGGCCAGCGGCGCTGCGAACTAGTGGATATAGCCAGGCAATTGCCTGAACCAACACATAAGCCAGAATCATAGTTGCGGCGTAAGGAGCGTGCTTTAGCAACGCAATCTGCTTGAACGCGAGCAAAAATAATAAGGCTGTGATAACAAACTTTCCCAACTCACCGACGTAAAAAGCCGCCAGGATTTTTTGGGTTGGCGCGCCCAATGGGGGACGAAACGCCACTAGTGCCAGCCATAAATTGGCTATCACACAAATAATTCCACCAGTGAACAAAGCGATCGCGATTGGATTATTGATCGCCAGACCAGCCAAGCCGATCATCACACTAACCACCAGCTGGATTGCTATTGTTCGAAGAGCAGCGTCACGCCCTTTGAGATAACGCGACATGGTTTTATAGCCCTCCGTTTTTTGCGGCGGCATTCTGTCACAAAGAATCGTTTATTACCATTAGTAACAAATCGATGCTTCGCGCGCCCAAACGTGGCGCATTATAGTGATTAAGCACCCCAGCAGCAACCTTCGTGCTAGCACCAAAGGTAAAAACTGACTAGTAAATTTGTTGTAAATTTACTGATCGATTTATCGATAACTGCAAGTAGTGTTTCAGATTGGAGTTCATAACTAGATATTGGGAAAGGGCACCTTGGCGACAGGTGCCGACACGACGGCTAAAAAACTGAATTTATTTAATATGCCCGAGAATTCCATCCAATTCGTCAAGCGAGTTATAGCTAATCACCAGCTTACCTTTGCCTTTGGCGCCATGTTGGATCTCTACTCCCGCGCCCAAAGTGTCTGAAAGCTGATCTTGCAATCGGCGAATATCGGCCGATACCACTACCTCCGGTTTTACTTTGTCAGGGTTTTTCCCCTCCTGATGCAAACGTACCAACGCTTCCGTCTGCCGTACCGATAAACCTTTAGCCACAATTTGGCGTGCAATAGCTCGTTGGGTTTCATCATCAAGTGTCAGCAGTGCACGCGCATGGCCCATTTCCAGGTCGCCATGTTCAAGCAGGGTTTTGACCTCTTCACTCAACGCAATCAGACGTAACAAGTTGGTGATAGTGGTGCGCGATTTACCCACCGCTTGCGCAACTTCCGCGTGGGTCAATTCAAACTCATCTTGCAAACGTTTCAGCGCAACCGCTTCTTCGATCGGATTGAGATTTTCGCGCTGGATGTTTTCGATCAACGCCATTGCAATCGCGGCTTCATCGGGCACATCGCGAATTACCGCAGGGATTTTATCCAAACCGGCGATCTGGGTCGCACGCCAGCGACGCTCACCGGCGATAATTTCGTAGCGACCTTCACCAATCGGACGCACCACAATCGGCTGCATCACACCCTGGGCTTTAATTGATTCCGCCAGCTCTTCCAGAGCTTCGGTGTGCATATCGCGGCGCGGTTGATATTTACCGCGCTGAATTAATTCAACCGGTAAATGGGCAAGTTTGCCGTCGCGGTAATCGAGTTTGCTATCCACATTGGCAGGATCAAGTGGCATTTCCGGCGCAGGTGAGGTAACACCCAAACCTGCACTCAAAAGTGCATCCAAACCTTTTCCTAATCCTTTGCGTTTAGTCGACATCTGCTTTCGCCTTGTTAAAAATTTTATTAAATAGTTTCTGCGGCAGCAGCCGTTTTTTCGCTACTTTCATTGCGCCGCAAAATTTCACCCGCCAATGCCAAATACGCAATTGCGCCTTTGGACTGACGATCAAACGCCAATACTGGCATACCAAAACTGGGCGCCTCCGCCAAACGCACATTGCGTGGAATGCAAGTGCGATACAAACGATCGCCAAAATGCTGCTGCAACTGCGCCGATACATCGTTGGTCAAACTATTGCGCGGATCATACATGGTGCGCAGTAAACCTTCGATTTTTAAATTCGGGTTGAGCAGTTTTTGAATTTGATTGATGGTGCCCACCAGCGCGGACAAACCTTCCAGCGCATAGTATTCACATTGCATGGCAATAATGACGCCGTCGCAGGCGGTCAAGGCGTTGAGGGTAAGCATATTGAGCGAAGGCGGGCAGTCGATCAGTATGTAATCAAATTGTTCACGCACCTGGTTCAATGCATTTTGCAAACGGCGCTCTTTGTTGTCGAGCGCTAACATTTCTACTTCGGCCGCCGTTAAATCACCGTTGGCAGGTAACACCTGATACTTACCGCTCTCGGATAAAACCAAACAGTTATTAATCGACTCGCGCTCGGTCAGTACATCGTAAATGGATAATTCCACTTCGTTTTTATTGACACCACTGCCCATAGTGGCATTGCCCTGTGGGTCGAGATCCACCAGCAAGACACGCTTTTTGGTTGCTACCAGTGATGCAGCTAAATTCACACAGGTGGTCGTTTTACCAACTCCACCTTTTTGATTGGCAATGGCGTATATCTTGGTCAAGTGAAAATCCTATAACCACAGCGTGGTTGGCAATTTTTATTGTTGCGGTTGCAATACTAACAGATGGCGTTCGCCATCTGTTTCAGCAACCAACAGTTTGACACTTTCGATTAATGCAATTTTATCGGCGATGGGCGCCAACTCATCTTGTGGAAACAGGCCTTTCATCGCCAAAAAAAATCCCTTATCGACTAGCAAGTGTGTGCAACCATCGGTCATATCTTGCAAACTGGCAAAGGCGCGACTAATCACCACATCGAATTTTTGCTCGGGTTTAAATTCTTCCACGCGGCGATTTTCCACACTGACATTGCTTAAACCAAGCAAGGTTTTTACATGGAATAAAAAGCGGGTTTTTTTACCATTGCTATCGAGCAGGGTAAATTGTTGTTCCGGAAACATAATCGCCAATGGAATTCCCGGCAGGCCGCCACCGGTGCCAACATCAATTACCCGCGCAGCGGAAAATTTTTTATTGGCGGTAAACCAAGGCACCACACTTAAACTATCCAACAAATGACGCGCCACCATTTGACGAATATCGCGCACCGCTGAAAGATTATAGGCTTTGTTCCACTTTTCAAATTCGCGTACGTAGGCCAATAATTTTTCAATTTGTGTTTCGTTGAGCGCCACCGACATTTCAATAGCGCCGCGCAACAATTGCGCGCGTAATTCAGCGTTTAAATCAGTCACTCGTCACTCTTTAAAAAATTTGTTTTGTAGGATTGATGGAGCGCAAGCAATACCCATCAATTTTTAAAAATTAAGACGCCTGTTGTTCAGGTGCATCTTCCTGCAGGCGTTTTAACACACCGCGTTTTTTCAAATAAATCAGCACCAGCGAAATCGCTGCCGGGGTAATACCGGAAATGCGCGCCGCTCGCGCCAGGGTTTGCGGCCGCGCAGCGGTCAATTTTTGTTTGACCTCATTGGACAAACCATCTACCACTGAATAATCAAAGTCATCGGGGATAATGGTATTTTCATAGGCGCGCAAACGATCCACATCTTCTTGCTGACGTTCGATATAGCCGGAATATTTTGCCTCAATCTCAACTTGTTCGGCCGCCGCTTCATTGGCGATAGCTTCACCTTTGAGTGAGGCGATATCGGTGTAGCTCAATTCCGGGCGGCGCAACAAATCCATCAAACTGTATTCGCGCGTGAGTTTGGTCTGGATTTTTTGTTCCACTTGTTCTGCTTCTGCAGAACCGGCTTGAATCCAGGTAGAACGCAAACGTTCTTGCTCAAGTGCGATTTGTTCACGTTTATCGCAGAAAATTTTCCACTGTGCATCGCCGATCAAACCAAATTCGCGTGCTTTTTCGGTGAGGCGCAAATCGGCATTGTCTTCACGTAGCAATAACCGATATTCGGCGCGGCTGGTAAACATACGGTATGGTTCTTTGGTACCGAGGGTAATCAAGTCGTCAACCAATACACCAACATAAGCTTGATCGCGAGTTGGACACCAGGCTGCTTTTTCTTGCGCGCGCAGCGCCGCGTTTATTCCCGCAAGCAAACCTTGCGCACCCGCTTCTTCGTAACCGGTGGTGCCATTGATTTGGCCGGCAAAAAATAATCCGCCAATCACTTTGGTTTCCAAACTGTGTTGCAAATCCTGCGGATTAAAATAATCGTATTCAATCGCGTAACCCGGTCGCAGGATATGTGCGTTCTCAAAACCTTTCATCGAGCGCACGATTTCGAGCTGCACATCAAACGGCAAGCTGGTGGAAATTCCGTTCGGGTAAAGCTCGTGGGTAGTCAAACCTTCCGGCTCGATAAATACCTGGTGCGAATCCTTATCCGCGAAGCGGTGGATTTTATCTTCAATCGACGGGCAGTAGCGCGGGCCGATTCCTTCAATCACGCCCGAGTACATGGGCGAGCGATCGAGGTTGCGACGAATCACATCGTGGGTTTTTTCATTAGTGTGAGTGATGTAGCAACAAATTTGTTGCGGTTGCATGGCGCGATTGCCCATCACCGACATCACCGGACGCGGCTCATCGCCGTATTGTTTTTCCAGTACAGCCAAATTGACCGTGCGTGCATCGACGCGCGGGGGTGTACCGGTTTTTAGACGGTCAACGCGCAGCGGTAATTCACGCAGGCGTTTTGAGAGTGCAATCGACGGCGGATCACCCGCGCGACCACCGGAATAATTTTGCATGCCGATGTGGATCAAACCACCAAGGAAAGTACCGGCAGTCAAGACGACTTGATTGGCCATAAATTTCAGGCCCATCTGCGTAACCACACCGCGTACTTGATCGTTTTCCACAATCAGATCGTCAGCGGCTTGTTGGAAAATCCATAGGTTTTCCTGGTTTTCCAGGGTTGCGCGGATCGCGGCTTTGTAGAGGATGCGGTCGGCCTGGGCGCGGGTCGCGCGCACAGCGGGGCCTTTGCGCGCATTAAGTACGCGGAATTGGATGCCGCCTTTGTCGGTAGCGAGTGCCATAGCACCGCCCATGGCATCGATTTCTTTTACCAGATGGCTTTTGCCAATCCCGCCAATCGCCGGGTTACAAGACATTTGGCCGAGGGTTTCGATGTTGTGCGAGAGCAATAAGGTTTTACAGCCCATGCGCGCTGCCGCCAGACAGGCTTCAGTACCGGCATGGCCGCCGCCGATCACAATTACATCAAAACGATCCGGGAAAATCATCGCTTACTACCTTGCAGCCGGGCTGCGTACTAATACCTTGGACAGGCGAGGGACAAAAGGGGCGACATTATAGGGCTTGTCAGCGGTTTGCACAAAACTTGTACAGGGATTAATCAATGCTTTTTTAGCCCCACGTTAGTTGAAGAGAAAATTTGGAGTTTCCTCTAAGACAGGGATGTGGAAGACAAGCCCCCATGGATGCTTCGCCTGTAGGAAAAAGTCCGGCGTGTCTCAGAGAAAACTCTGAACTTCATCCGAGCAGATACTTATTCAAAAAAACAGCTCGCGTTACAACAAAGGAAAATATTTTATGAAATGAATATATGTATTGTTATTTAGGTATTTAAAAGATGTAGTTATATATGTAGCGCGATATTTCTGTGGATAAGGCAAAATAGTTATTGTTTTTCAATAGGTTAATTGAATGATAAGGGACTGGAAAAACATCGCGCAAGCTGGTTCTAAGCTGCTCGAAAGCTGGATATAAAAGCCTTGGTTATACACTCATCCGGAAAATTACCACTTATCCCCAAAAACCTGCCCAGCTTTTGTCGCCATGACTCACAGGTTTGTACACACAGGCTTGTTTTAGTAATCGAAATAGTATTAAAAACAAACATTTAGATGATAAAACTCGATTCAACTGTGGATAAGCTGTGTAAGCGTGTGGAAAAACATGATGATAAGCTTGAATAAAGGTGTCTTTTACTGGAAGGTTTGCGGTTTTTAGTCAGTTTTTATTATTGTTGCACCAGTGATCCCGGTATCGGCTTTTAAGGTACAAGTCAGGACACTATCCCAAACCTATCACCGATGCGGAGCAGCCATGTTTGGTTTTTTGAAGCCCAATCCACTCAAGACCCTTAGGAAGCAATATCTGGCTCTATTGGAGGCAGCTATGCAAGCCCAGCGCAATGGCGATATACGTCGCTACTCTGAATTAACAGAAGAGGCGGAAGCTGTAGCAGTAAAAATAGAATTGCTGGAGAAGGAGGCGCTTAATTCAAGCGCCTCTTGAGAAGGGGAATAGAGGGTGATGAGTTATTTGCCGATACAAAAACTGCTAAAAATGCGCCCCAAGAGGTCATCAGGGGTAAATTCACCAGTGATTTCTCCCAGTGCATTTTGTGCCTGACGCAGATCTTCCGCGAGCAGTTCACCGGCAGCGTAGCCTTGTAATTGGGCTTTGCCCGAGGCGAGGAAATTCTCAGCGCGCGCCAAAGCATCTAAATGGCGGCGGCGGGCGGTAAAACCACTTTCGCCGCTGTCGCTAAAACCCATAATATTTTTCAAATGGTGTTTCAGTGAATCTACACCTGCGCCCGTGGCAGCGCTAATACCTATATAAGTAGCAGCATCAGTTTCAAATAAGCCTGCGGCTTCACCACTCAAATCAATTTTGTTGCGCACCAGGGTGATTTTGCTCGGATCTGGCAGTTGATCGACAAATTCCGGCCAGATCTGATGGGGATTAGTCAGCGTGGTTTGGCGGCTATCGATCAATAACAGGACTCGATCGGCCTGTTGGATTTCCTGCCAAGCGCGCTGGATGCCTATTTGTTCGACCTCATCCGGACTTTCGCGCAAGCCTGCAGTGTCGATGATATGCAGTGGCATGCCATCGATATGGATATGCTCGCGCAGCACATCGCGGGTGGTGCCTTCAATACTGGTGACAATTGCGGATTCACGTCCGCTAAGCGCATTGAGCAGGCTGGATTTACCCGCGTTGGGGCGACCGGCGATAACCACACGCATACCATCGCGCACTAACGCACCTTGTTTTGCCTCTTTAAATACACTGGCTAATTTGCCGATGATGCCATCCAGATCCCGTGCCACCTTGCCATCGCTTAAAAAGTCGATTTCTTCTTCGGGGAAGTCGATTGAAGCCTCCACGTAAATCCGCAAGTGAATCAGTGCTTCCACCAACTCGTTGATGCGTTTGGAGAAGGCGCCTTGCAGTGAGTGCAGGGCGTTGCGCGCCGCCTGTTCAGTAGTGGCGTCGATTAAATCGGCAATAGCTTCGGCTTGTGCGAGGTCGAGTTTGTCATTTAAAAAGGCGCGTTCGGAAAACTCTCCGGGGCGGGCGAGGCGGATACCCAACTGGGTGATTTCGCGCAGCAGTAAATCCAGAATTACCGGGCCGCCGTGACCCTGAAGTTCAAGTACATCTTCACCGGTAAAGGAGTTGGGGCCGGGGAAAAATAACGCTATGCCCTGATCGAGTACCTCACCTTGGTGGCTGGTGAAATCGCAATAATGGGCGTGGCGCGGCTGGAGCGAAACAGTGAGAAGTTGTTCAGCGACTTGTTTGGCTTTTGGGCCGGAGACGCGGACTATGCCGACACCACCACGGCCAGTGGCGGTAGCTATGGCGGCGATGGTGTTGGAAATTATCATAGTGCGGCTTACTTGTGAGAAGGTTCTGCGTCGATTTGTTTGGTGATGATGTACTGCTGCAAAATCGACAGGCTATTGTTAGTTACCCAGTAAAGTACGAGACCGGCCGGGAACCAGAGGAACATAAAAGTGAATACCAACGGCAGCATTTGCATAATGCGCGCCTGCATAGGGTCAGTCGGTTGCGGATTGAGCTTCTGCATAAAATACATGGTGATACCGTAAATAATCGGCAACACAAAGTAAGGGTCTTTAACCGACAGATCGAGAATCCAGCCGAAGAAAGGCGAGTGACGCAACTCAACCGATTCCATCAATACGTAGTAAAGCGCAAGGAATACCGGCATTTGAATCAGCAGCGGCAGACAGCCACCAAAAGGATTTACTTTTTCGGTTTTGTACATTTTCATCATTTCTTGCGAGAACTTCTGGCGGTCATCGCCATAACGCTCTTTCATTTCAGCCATTTTCGGCGCTAACTTACGCATTTTCGCCATAGATTTATAGCTGGTTGCAGAAAGTTTGAAGAACAGCAGTTTGACACAGAGAGTCAGGCCGATAATTGCCAAGCCCCAGTTACCTACCAGGTTGTGGATAAACTTCAATACCCAAAACAGCGGTTTTGCTACCCACCACAGCCAGCCGTAGTCTACGGTCAGGTCGAGGTAAGGGGAGATTTGCTCCAAACGTTCAGTATCTTTGGGGCCGGCATAGAAGTTGGCACTGATAACACCTTGGCTACCTGGTGCGACTTCGTTAACTTTGCCGGTGAAACCCATTAAATAAAGATCGGTATTACCCAATTTACGCAAATGGTAGCTATTGGTACTGGTGGCATCCGGAATCCACGCGCTGACAAAATAATGTTGCACCATAGCGACCCAACCACCTGGAACACTGACCTTCTCTTCTTTTTCGGTCATATCATCAAAGGTGACTTTTTTGTATTTCTCATCGGCAGTGGTGATAGCCGCGCCCAGGTAGGGGTTCATTTCCAGTGCGCTGACTTTGACAAAGTTTTGACTGTCGCGCTTGATTTGACCGTAGAGCTGGGCTGACCAGGTATTGGTGCTTTGGTTATCGATCAGATAATCCACTTTGATCAAATAATCACCGCGGGTAAAGGTAAAGCGCTTGGTGATTTTTACCTCGCCTTGTTGTAACACCAAATCAACTTGTAGTTGATCTTGCCCTTCTGCCAGTTGGTATTCTTGCTGTTCAGAGCTAAACAGTGGGCGACCTTGGGCAGTATCGGTACCGTTCAGGCCGATCAAACCGCTTTGTGCCAGATAGGTATGGTTGTCACGATTGTCGAGCAGGACAAAAGGTTGGTCCGGTGTATCCAGTTTCAAAAAATGGCGTGGCAGGGCCAGTTGTGTGATATCGCCACCCAAGGGGTTAATCACCAGATCAAAGCTGTCGGTTTTTACGCTGATGAGTTTCGCTGTCGCCAACTCAACTTTTTCAGCCTCACTCACATCACCTGCAGCGACAGGGATTTCGCTGGTCGCTGAAGGTACGGCACCTGTTGGTGTCGCCGCAGGAGAAGAATTTTGTGATGCAACGGCTACCGGTGCAGGAAGCTGTTCCTGGAATTCGTTCCAGCGGATAACCAACATCAATAAAGTAGCGAGAATTGCCGCTATTAATAGGTTTTTTTGCCAATCCATCTTAATGACTGCCATCAGTAGTGTGTGAATGGGTAGAAGAACAACAGGTTTTGTTAACCTCGGGCACCGGATCCAGGCCGCCTGCATGCCAAGGGTGGCATTTTAGTAGGCGACGCAGGGTTAGATAAGTCCCTGTTAAAAATCCGTGCTTGATTATTGCCTCTTCCGAGTAATGGGAGCAGCTCGGGTAAAACCGGCATTGATTACCGATCCAGGGGCTAAGCAAGTAGCGATAGCCGTGGAGTAACTTCACGGCTATGTATACCAGACCCTGATTTAGCTTAGTGATCAACCGTTTTAACATCTGCGTTTACCTGCTGTGGCTCCACCTTTGTTGCCGGTGAAGTTTGCGTTTGCGATGTTAACCGATGATGGCGCATTTTTTTGAAAATTCGCTGCCATTGTTGATTAAGTTGTTGGGTAAATTCGCTATTCGACAATTTATCCAAGCCATTGCGCGACAGGACTATCATATCCACACCAACAAACGCCTGTTGTTGCAGGCGAAAGTTTTCACGTACCAAGCGCTTGATGCGATTGCGTTCCACTGCATGGCGAATATGTTTTTTCGCCATCACCAAGCCGAGTCGGCCGTTGGGTAGCTGGTTGAAACGAGCAAGAATCAGAAAATTCTGGTGGGAGGCACGCAGCGGGGCATTATCAAAAACGGGTTTAAAATCAGCGGCGCAAAGTAAACGAAGGGATTTACCAAAACAGAAGTTGTCTCGGGAGTGATTCGAGCTAGCAGGCTGTTGAAATTCTATTTCGGCTGGCATATATGCGCTAAAAATAGTCTAGGAATGACCGTCATCGACTACCTTTATCCCACATCTGCCAATAACGAATTTCAACAAACTGCTAGTGAACCAAAAAGCGGCGTAATTAAACGCGAGTCAGCTCAGCACGGCCTTTGGCGCGACGACGAGCTAAAACAGCACGACCACTTTTAGTAGCCATACGAGCACGGAAACCGTGATTGCGAACACGCTTCAGATTGCTGGGTTGGAAAGTTCTTTTCATGATAAACCTGTTAAAAATCCTGAGTTAATTCACACGGTGTGCGAAAAGAGGCGGGATTTTAATGAAAGCCAATCGCTAAAGCAAATAATTTTGTGCAAATAATCTACAAAAGCCACCAATTCTTCTTATATACACCTTGTACCTCGTTGTCCTCATTTTATTCATGGTTTGTGCACAGGTTTATCCACAGTTTTTGTGGTTTTAAAGGATTTTAAATGATTTCCCCTCGCTTTCTTTTTGTTGTGTAACTGGTTGAATTTTAATGGCTAAGTTTCAATCTATTGAATTTATTTTGGCTTTTACTGTGGATAACTTCAGGGGGCGAGAGTAGACTTGCTACCCCTTGTATAAATTGTTCGCCAGCCGTTTCATTTATCACTTGGGTTTGTCATTGTTCGGCGGGTTTCCCCTGTGGAAGCTACTGGCCGTCTTGTTGCCGTTTACCTCTCTTTTAATAATCAACTAACGCTTGTCGCGTTTCGGGAGTTTTTGTTTTGCTGCAGTCGATTTGGAAACTATGTGCCGCCAGCTTGCAGGATGAGTTGCCATCGCAGCAATTCAATACCTGGATTCGGCCACTGCAGATTGATGAATCAGCAGCACCTTCCGAGTTGCGCTTGTTAGCGCCCAATCGTTTTATTTGCGATTGGGTTGCAGATAAATTTCTTAACCGTATTCGCGAGCTGGCCGGGCACTACCATCAGGATGCCAATCTACAAGTCGCGGTTGGTGTTGCTCCCCGTCCTGCCGCTGGATTTCAGGCACCACCCGTGGCGAGCAATCGTTTTGAGCGCCAGACTCCAGCCGCCGCGTCTGCGGCATTTGTCACCCAAGGGTCATCGGTGACTGATAATTTATCTTTTGTTCCGGCTAATGATGAACCTCGAGCAGTTTCTACCTATTCATCTTCGCCAAAATCTGCAAACTTTGTTGCTAAAAGTAGTGATTATGAAGTTAACGCGGCGGTTGTTGTCGAAGAGCCGCAAGTTGATATTCCCAGCCGCGATACCCTTGGCCGCGCTGCAGCCGATATAGAAGTAGAGGGTGGGCTTAAACACAGTAATTATTTAAATGCCGGTTCAACTTTTGCGACCTTTGTGGAAGGCAAGTCCAACCAGTTGGGTCTGGCCGCCGCACGACAAGTGGCAGAAAACCCAGGCGGCGCTTACAACCCTTTGTTTATTTATGGTGGTGTGGGCTTGGGGAAAACTCACTTGATGCAAGCCGTGGGCAATGCCATGGTTGCCAAGAACCCCAACGCTAAAGTGGTTTACCTGCATTCCGAACGTTTTGTGGCTGATATGGTTAAAGCGCTGCAACTGAATGCGATCAATGATTTCAAACGCTACTATCGTTCCATGGATGCGCTGTTAATTGATGACATCCAATTTTTCGCTGGTAAAGAGCGTTCACAAGAAGAATTCTTTCACACCTTTAATTCATTGCTCGAAGGTGGTCGTCAGATTATCCTCACCTGTGACCGCTTCCCCAAAGAAATTAATGGTCTTGAGGAGCGGCTCAAGTCGCGCTTCGGTTGGGGTTTAACCGTGGCAGTAGAGCCACCCGAACTGGAAACCCGGGTTGCCATTTTGATGAAAAAGGCGGAGCAGGTGAATATAGACCTGCCCCATGAAGCGGCGTTCTTTATCGCTCAACGTATCCGCGCCAATGTCCGTGATTTAGAAGGTGCACTCAAGCGGGTGATTGCCAGCGCCAATTTTACCGGTCGGGCAATTGATGTTGAGCTGGTGCGTGAAGCCCTTAAAGATCTGTTAGCCCTGCAGGATAAACAAGTCGGTATCGACAATATCCAGCGGGTTGTATGTGAATACTACAAAATCAAAATGAACGATATGATTTCCAAGCGTCGCAGTCGTTCAGTGGCGCGTCCGCGTCAGGTGGCTATGGCCTTGGCGAAAGAGTTGACCAACCACAGTTTGCCGGAAATAGGCGAAGCCTTTGGTGGTCGCGACCACACAACTGTTTTGCACGCTTGTCGAAAAATTAAAGAATTGCAGGAAGAGACAGCAGATATCCGCGAGGATATGAAAAACTTGTTACGCTCTCTAACTACTTGATTTTATAGTTAAAAGATAATTACGTTCTTTGTTGCACACTGAGATAAAACCTAAATAAGTCCCGGAAGATTACCAAAGAGACCATCACATGAAATTTGCCGTATCTCGCGAAGCCTTGCTGAAACCCTTACAACTGGTAGCTGGTGTGGTGGAGCGTCGTCAAACGCTGCCGGTATTGTCGAACGTATTGATTCAATTAAATGGCGATCAATTGTCGTTGACCGGTACGGATTTGGAAGTGGAAATTGTAGGCCGCATCACCCTAGAGCAAGCAGGCCAATCCGGTGAGATAACCGTACCGGCGCGCAAGCTAGTAGATATTTGTCGTTCCTTGCCGGATGGCAGCAATATCGAATTTACCCTGGAAGATAACCGTATTCTGGTGAAATCCGGCCGTAGCCGTTTCACCTTGTCGACCTTGCCAGCTGGTGATTTCCCGAATGTGGAAGATGCACCCGGTAATCTGCGTTTCAGCTGTGCACAACAAGAAGTAAAACGCTTGATTGAACGCACTGCATTTGCCATGGCCCAGCAAGATGTTCGCTACTACTTGAATGGTATGTTGTGGGAAGTACGTCAGGATCAACTGCGTGTTGTCGCTACAGATGGTCATCGTATGGCCATGTGTACACGTGCAGTAGCGGTTAATGCCAATGAAGTTGTGCAGGCTATTTTGCCGCGCAAAGGCGTACTGGAATTATCCCGCTTGCTCGATGACTCTTCTGCCCAAGTTGAAGTCGTACTCAGCGCCAATCATATCCGTGTGACCTCGATGGACTATACCTTCACCTCTAAACTGGTGGATGGAAAATTCCCCGAATATGAGCGCGTATTGCCGCGCGGTGGTAACAAAGTGGTGATAGGTTCGCGCCTGGAATTGAAACAAGCCTTTGCTCGCACCGCGATTTTATCCAATGAAAAATACCGTGGTGTACGTTTGCTATTGTCTGATGGCAGCTTGACTATAGTCGCCAATAACCCCGAGCAGGAAGAAGCAGAAGAGCAGGTGACTGTGGATTACACCGGTGATTCTCTGGAAGTAGGCTTCAATGTGAGCTATTTGCAAGATGTCACTAATGTGATCAGTAACGAAAATGTGAAAATTACTCTGTCGGATGCTAACTCCAGTGCATTGCTGGAAGAGCCGGAAAACAGCGACTCTCTCTATGTTGTTATGCCAATGCGCCTCTAAGAGAGGCCATTGGTATAAGCCATTCCTGCCGGTCATATGACCCTCAAGCGTCTTTTTATTCAAAACCTGCGCAATCTCGAAGGGGTTGATATCCTTCCCTCGGCGCAGGTGAATCTCATCTTTGGTGAAAACGGCTCGGGTAAAACCAGTATTCTGGAAGCTATAAACCTCTTGGCTTTAGGTCGATCTTTCCGTAGCCATAAACACAAACCGCTAATCCGCCATCAACAACAAGCCTTTACCGTTTTTGGTCGTGTACATACCGATGACCATTCAGAGGTACCCATTGGTATTACCCGCTCAATGGATGGTGAAGCTAGCTTCAAAGCCAATGGGGTGATTGTTTCCTCTGCAGCTGACCTTGCGGCTTATCTGCCTGTTCAAGTTATTAATTCCGATACTTTTTTATTATTGGAAGGCAGCCCCAAGGTTCGTCGGCAGTTTATCGATTGGTTAGTGTTCCACGTGGAACCTCAATTCTACCCCGCATGGAAGGCTATTCAACGTTGCCTCAAACACCGCAATAGCCTGTTGCGGCGTGATAGAATAGACCGCTTTGAATTAGCCAGTTGGGATCAGGAATTAGTGATTCTCACTGAAAAAATACATGAGTTACGTATTGCCTGCATGGTGGAGTTTGACTCTAACCTTTCCGAGCTGCTGAGGGAGTTTGTTAAGGTGGAGGGCATCAAGCTCAGTTATTATCGCGGCTGGGATAAAGAGCGAGACTATAGCGATATACTCGCCGAGGGTTTTGAACGGGATCAGCGTCTGGGTTATACCCAGATGGGAAGCCACAGGGCAGATTTAAAAATAACGGTGAATGGTCAAGACGCAGCTGAATTGCTATCTCGTGGCCAACAAAAGTTACTGGTCTGTGCATTAAAGATCGCCCAAGGTTATGTGTTTAGCCGTATGACAGGGCGTAAGTCTATTTATCTCGTGGATGATTTACCCGCTGAGTTGGATGAAAAACATCGCAAACTGTTGGTGCATTGGCTTCATGCGATGCAAACCCAGATTTTTATAACTGGTGTTGAACAGGAAGCACTTTTATCCAGCTGGCGTGATATAGAAAACCTAATCCCTAAAATGTTCCACGTGGAACAGGGAAGGGTAAAAGAAATCAGTGAAGTTCTGGTTTCTGGATTGAATGAATAAGTCATCAGCCTGTTGCTGATCGCTACTGAACAAAAAAGCGGAGAAATGCTATGTCAGAAGAGAATGTTTACGACTCGTCCAGTATTAAGGTCCTCAAGGGCCTGGATGCGGTGCGTAAGCGCCCAGGGATGTACATTGGTGACACTGATGATGGTTCAGGCTTGCATCATATGGTGTTTGAAGTCGTGGATAACTCTATCGATGAGGCGCTTGCCGGTCACTGTGATGAAGTACGTGTCATTATTCACCCTGACGAAACTGTCTCTGTCTCTGACAATGGTCGCGGTATCCCTACCGAAATGCATGAAGAGGGGGTCTCTGCTGCCGAAGTAATTATGACCGTGCTCCATGCGGGCGGTAAATTTGACGACAACACCTATAAGGTTTCTGGTGGTTTACATGGTGTGGGTGTATCGGTAGTTAACGCTCTCTCTGAATGGTTAAAGTTGACTATTCGCCGTGGCGGTAAAATCCATGAGCAGATTTATCGCCATGGTGTACCCGATGAAGCATTGAAAGTAGTGGGGGATTCAGCAACTACTGGCACTGAAATTCACTTTAAACCTTCCGCTGAAACTTTTACCAATATCGAATTCCACTTTGAATTGCTGGCCAAACGCCTGCGCGAGCTCTCGTTCCTGAACTCAGGTGTGCGCATTGTGCTGAAAGACGAGCGCAGCGGTAAGGAAGAGGTCTACCAATACGAAGGTGGTTTGCGTGCGTTTGTAGACCATCTGAATAAGAACAAAACCACCATTAATAAGATGGTGCACTTCGTTTCACTTAAACGTGACGATGGTATTGGCGTAGAAGTGGCGCTGCAGTGGAACGATTCTTTCCAGGAAAATCTGTTCTGCTACACCAATAATATCCCGCAGCGCGACGGTGGTACTCACTTGGCGGGTTTCCGTGCGGCGCTTACCCGTGGTTTGAATACCTATATCGAGAAAGAAGGTATCGCCAAAAACGCTAAAGTGGCCACTACCGGTGACGATGCTCGTGAAGGCCTGACTGCGATTATCTCGGTAAAAGTGCCCGATCCTAAATTCTCCAGCCAAACCAAAGACAAACTCGTGTCCTCCGAGGTGAAAACCGCCGTAGAACAGGAAATGAACGAACACTTTGGCGCCTACTTGTTGGAAAACCCGCAAGAAGCCAAAGCCATTGTGGGTAAGATGATTGATGCTGCGCGCGCCCGTGAAGCCGCGCGAAAAGCCCGTGAAATGACTCGCCGTAAAGGTGCATTGGATATCGCTGGCTTGCCCGGCAAGCTGGCCGATTGCCAGGAAAAAGATCCAGCGCTTTCCGAACTCTACCTGGTAGAGGGTGATTCTGCGGGCGGCTCTGCCAAACAAGGCCGTGCGCGTAAAACCCAGGCGATTTTGCCGCTCAAGGGTAAGATCCTCAACGTGGAAAAAGCCCGGTTTGACAAGATGTTATCGAGTGCCGAAGTCGGCACCCTGATTACTGCACTCGGTTGCGGTATTGGTAAAGAGGATTACAACCCGGAAAAACTGCGTTACCACAGCATCATTATCATGACGGATGCTGACGTGGACGGTTCCCACATCCGCACCTTATTGTTGACCTTCTTCTTCCGCCAAATGCGCGAGCTGATTGAACGCGGTCATATCTACATCGCCCAGCCACCGCTGTACAAAATCGCCAAAGGCAAACAGGAGCAATACCTGAAAGACGAAGCGGCTATGACAGAATTCCTCACCCAGGCGGCGCTGGAAGATGCAAGTCTCCACGTCAACCCCAGTGCCCCACCCATTGCCGGTGAAGCGCTGGAGAAGCTGGTGTATGAATACCGCAAGGTGATGGCGACTATTGATCGCTTGTCGCGCCTGTATCCTGCCGATGTGCTGGAAAAGATGATCTACTTACCGGCAGTCCGCCCTGAGCACCTGGCAGATCAAGGCCATATGCAACAATGGTGTGACCAGATGGCTGCGCATTTCAGTATCGACGCCCGTGCCGGTAGTCAGCGCTATATCATCACTGTGCGTGAAGATACCGAGCGCCACCTGTTTATGCCACAGGTAGAAATCACTGCCCATGGTATAGCTACTCCTTATCCGTTTAACCACGACTTCTTTGCCTCAGGTGAATATGCGTCTATTGTTTCACTGGGTGAAAAACTGGAGAGCCTGATCGAAGAGGGCGCTTATATCCAGCGTGGTGAGCGTAAACAACCGCTGTTCAAGTTTGCTGAAGGCCTGGAATGGCTGATGAAAGAGTCACGCAAAGGCTACAACATCCAGCGCTATAAAGGTCTGGGTGAGATGAACCCGGAGCAATTGTGGGATACCACCATGAACCCGGAAACCCGTCGCATGCTGCGTGTGACCATCCAGGACGCGATTGCCGCTGACCAGATCTTCACCTGCCTGATGGGTGATAACGTGGAACCACGCCGTGAGTTTATCGAAACCAACGCATTGGCTGTGGCTAATCTGGATATATAACCAGTTTTAAATAATTCGTTTAGAGAAAAGCCACAACTTCATAAATTGACGTTGTGGCTTTTTTGTTTTTTTAACGTGATACATTGAGTTGATAGATGAGCATACGAGGACTATATTTGCGCCCTTGAGATAGCAATTAACAAAGGAGAATGTTCATGCAAATAAAAAACTCAGTAGGTAAAAAAGGCGTTAATAGTCGCGAAGATGTTGAGTTGGTTCAAATTACCTTAAATAGGGCAATTCAATTTCCCTTTAGGTTATTGGCTGTCGATAAGTTGGTTGGCAAAAAAACTATAGGCGCAATTGAATCATTCCAAAAACAAGTTTTGAAATTCTCTAAGCCAGATGGCCTCGTAGAGGTGAAAGGAAAAACTTGGCAAGCTTTATCTAAATACTTGACTGAACCACCAAAAATAAAAATAGCAACTCACGCTACGTTTCCTGAATTTACACATGTTAGTGAAAATAATGAAAACCAAAAATCACAATCAATATTTTCTGTTGTGCCTCCACAGCATCAATTAAAAATTGCTTGGGGAGCAAAAGTTTCGCCAGCATTTAAACAAAAAGTTATTCAAATATCTAAGCAATTAGAGATTTCACCAGATTATCTAATGGCGTGTATAGCTTTTGAAACAGGTGAGACATTTAGTCCCAGTATTAAAAACGCGGCGGGAAGTGGCGCTGTTGGTTTAATACAATTCATGCCTCAAACAGCCACATATTTAAAAACTAACTCTTCTGCACTGGAAAAAATGTCAGCAGTGGATCAATTGGATTATGTAAAAAAATATTTCAATACATACAAAGGAAAATTACACACACTGGAAGATGTATATATGGCAATACTTCTTCCGACAGCCATAGGAAAACCTGTAGATCATATTTTTTTCAGAAAAGGAACCAAAGCTTATGAACAAAATATTGGGTTGGATAAAAATAAAGATGGAAAAATTGTGTTGAAAGAAGTCGCTGAAACAGTCAGAAAGATGTTTGAAAAGGGAATAAAACCTGGATACATGGGATAAAAAATGAAAAAGTTAGTGATTGCATTCATTGTTTTTTTACAGCTTATCGGAGTTGTTGCTTGTGCCGAAACTAAAAGCTGGAATGGTACATATATATATGAAGCGGATTATGGCAAAAACTACCCGGGTACGCCGATGATCGTGGCTTATACCCTGACAATCGGGCCTGCTAGTTGTTTATTGGAGATAAATGGTTATCAAACTGCCCAAGAAATAACCTGTAAAGTATTGCAGAGAAAATCTGAAATAGAGGTTCATTTTATAGCGTTTAGCGAAACCTCCATGCAGAAGTTTAAGGATATCTATCAACAAGATACGCTGTTATTCACCTTGGAAGAAAAACAGAATACTTTGCTTACGCACTGGAAAGTATTGAACCCGGAAGCTACTATCGCTGAAGATCAGGTATATTTTCAAAAGTATGAATAGTTGAAAGAAGTAAATGATTTCTGTCTTAATTATAACATTTTAAGTTTATTAGAGGACCGAATTCGCAAGGATTCGGCTTTTCTTATTAAAAAATGAAATAAGAAAACTTCTATAATCCCAAAAATGAATTTCAAGCTGGTCTACAATAATACAGAAGTCGTAATAACAGCGATCCAACCTTGAATTAACTGCTTAGTGAGACGGATTTAACGATGACAGAAGTAAAGACACCTAAGGTACTGCTAACGCAAATTGAAGATGCTCTGGAAGAACGTCAGAGCCATGATCGTCGCCAACAGCATAAAGGCATCCCGCAGGACATCCCCAGGGATCGCCGCCAGGGCGACCGCCGTGCGCATAAAAAACATGGCTAAAACGAATTAAAAAAGGGGCTAATTAGCCCCTTTTTTATTGCGGGTACGCAGCCAATAGCTGTTGCCGGTTTATCCCTAATTTTTTCAAGCGCGAGGCAAGGGTAGTGGGTTTGATACCCAGTAATTGCGCCGCACCATCCGCGCCATAAATTTTCCCACCGGTGCGCAGCAGCGCATCCAGTGTTGCCTGGTATTGCATCTGGCGACAATCCTGCTCGGTCAGTGTTTCAGTCGGCGGTTGAATCGATACTTGGCTGGCTTGTTGGAGTTGCGGTAGATCATCGAGCACCAATTTATCGCCCTGGCTGAGAATGACCTGCCGTTCGATACGATTCTCCAGCTCGCGAATATTGCCCGGCCAGTGGTAGGCCTGCAGGCGTTGGATTTGGGCGAGGGAAATTTTAAGCGCGGTTTTGTGAAACCGCTGGCAGGTGGCCTGTAAAAAATGCGCGACCAGCAGCGGTATATCCTCCAGTCGTTCGCGCAGCGGTGCCGAGCGGATGGGAAAAACATTCAGGCGAAAATACAAATCCTCGCGGAATAACCCCTGTTCAACGCGCTGTTTTAAATCGCGATTAGTGGCCGTTATTACCCGTACATCCACCTTGCGGGTGATGGATTCACCTACCCGCTCAAATTCTCCATCCTGTAATACGCGCAATAATTTTCCCTGTAACGCCAATGGTAATTCGCCGACCTCATCAAGAAAGAGTGTGCCGCCATCGGCAACTTCAAAGCGGCCCATGCGTGCGCTCACGGCGCCGGAAAATGCACCGCGTACATGGCCAAAAAATTCGCTCTCAAACAATTCCGGTGGAATAGCTGCACAATTAACCCGAATCAACGGGCGCTGATTGCGCTCACTGGCACGGTGAATAGCGCGTGCGATCAATTCCTTGCCCGTGCCTGACTCTCCGGTAATCAATACCGTGGCTACAGTGGGTGCGACCAGTTGAATCTGGTAATTGATCTGCTGTACGGCGGGGCTTTTACCTACAATAAGATGGGAGCTAAACCCCTCGCTGATTTCCTGTTGCAGATAGGCATTTTCAAGTTCCAGTTTGTGTTTCAGCTGGCCAACTTGTTCCAGCGCCAAACGCAGCTCTTCCATGGTGGAATGCAATTTTGCTTGCGCGCTTTTACGCTCCGATACATCGCGAAAAATGACTACCGCACCCACCCGTTTACCCTGATCAAAAATCGGCGTACTGGTGTACTCCACCGGTACCGGATGGCCGTCGCGACACCAAAACACTTCATCATCCACACGTCGTACCGTGCCATCGTGAAATGCCGCAAAAATCGGGCAGTCCTGTACGCAGTAATCCGAGCCGTCGTTATGGCTGTGATGAATCGCCAAATGAATATTGTTACCAATCAGTTCCTCCGCCTTCCAGCCTAGAATCCGCTCCGCCGCCGGGTTGACGAAGGTGGCGCGCCCTTCAGCGTCCACACCATAAATACCTTCACCCGCCGCATTCAGGATCAGTTGGTTTTGCTGTTCAAATTGTTGGAATACCTGGGTAATCGCCGACATAGCAGGAGTGGATTGATGCTGCGCGGCGGAGTGATGGACTGGGCAGGGCAGGTTGCTCACAGAGGATCCCCTTGCTGGATGCGGTAGGTGGTGGTTGAGTGAATACACACCAGCTAATACAACGAAAAATCGTGCCAAGCTGAACGAAATTTCGTGAGTCACGATTTTTCGTTGTTATCGTTTCCCGCAATAATAAAAAATATCCTTAAAAATCAGTCAATTACGAAAAGTTAAGAGGTTGGCACGGGGCTCGCAATAAGCCTTGTAGCAAGTCAACGCAAGTTCCGGATTTTTCATTGATTCAGCGCGTCGCCAAGTGTTGGTGCGTGCATGCATACAAAGGGGGCGTTATGAGCGATAAAAGTTTGGGTGATGCATACAGCAGCGAAACCTCATTGATTCACCAGCGTGGTTGCCATTGCGATACCTGTCGCCTGGGGGCAGATAACCGTGCCTATTCACAGGCTTTGGAACAACAGGCAGAGCAATACGCCCGGGTGGATTCAATATCGGCGGATGGGAATTTAGGTTCCAGCGAAGCGGTGATGGACCGTGTTATTGAAAACGCCATAGTGCGCGCGGTGTTTAATCAGGATGATCACGGCCGCCGTCGTTTTATTCGTGCGGTAGGTGGCGGCACCCTCGCCGCCGCGCTCTCCTCGGTACTGCCCATGGCGGCGATTAAAGCGGCGGCGCAAGAAGCGGGCGGTCCGCTGGAAAAGAAAAAACTCAATGTTGGTTTTGTGCCTATCACCTGTGCCACGCCGATTATCATGGCGCAGCCCATGGGTTTTTATGCCAAACACGGCTTGGAGGTGGAGGTCATTAAAACCGCGGGTTGGGCCGTGGCGCGCGATAAATCCCTCGCCGGTGAATACGATGCCTCGCATATGTTGACGCCCATGCCGCTGGCGATGAGTTTGGGTATCGGCTCAACCGCCAAAAATTTCATTATGCCGGCGGTGGAAAATATCAATGGCCAGGCGATTGTGTTGCATGTAGACCATAAGGATAAACGCGACCCCAAGCAGTGGAAGGGGTTTAAATTTGGCGTGCCTTTTGAATTTTCCATGCACAATTTTTTGCTGCGTTATTACCTCGCCGAACACGGTTTAGATCCGGATCAGGATGTGCAGATTCGCGTAGTACCGCCGCCGGAAATGGTCGCTAACTTGCGCGCCGGTAACCTCGATGGCTACCTCTCGCCTGACCCTTTTAACCAGCGGGCGGTATGGGAAAAAGTCGGTTTTATCCACACCCTCACCAAAGATATTTGGGATGGTCACCCCTGTTGTGCTTTTGCTTGCAGCCAGGAATTTGCGCTGACCCATCCCAACACCTATGGCGCGCTGCTTAAGTCAATTGTGGAAGCGACGCACTATTCCTCCAAGGCAGAAAATCGCAAGGAAATTGCCGCCGCGATTGCTCCCGCCAATTATCTCAACCAACCCGTGCAAGTTATTGAACAGGTGCTGCTGGGCCGCTACGCCGATGGTTTGGGCGAGGTGAAAAATGTGCCCGACCGCATCGACTTTGATCCTTTCCCATGGCACTCCATGGCGGTATGGATTCTCAGCCAAATGAAGCGCTGGGGTTATATCAAAGGCGCGGTGGACTACCAGACCATCGCGCGTCAGGTTTATCTCGCAACCGATTGTGAAAAGGTGATGAAAGAGTTGGGTTATGCCGTTCCCACCAGCACCAACAAAAACTATTTCATCATGGGCAAAGAATTTGATTACACCAAGCCGGATGAATACATCAACAGTTTTCCAATTCGCAGGGGTTAACCATGAGTTCACTTAACCTGCGTGCGCTGCTGGTATCGCTGAGTTTTCTGGTGTTGGTGCTGGGCTTGTGGGAATTTTCCTCACAAGCACCAGCGGCCAGTGAAGCGCAATCGGAATATGAATTGCTCATGGGCGGTGCGGAACAAGAAGCGCGCGTGCCGCCACCCTCGGCAGTGTTAGTGCGTGCGTGGGAAGAACTGCGCAATCCTTTTTACGATGCGGGCCCCAACGATAAAGGCATAGGTATTCAACTCGGCTATTCGCTATATCGCGTACTGAGCGGATTTTTTCTCGCAACAATTATTGCATTGCCAGTGGGATTTTTAATTGGCATGTCACCGCTCATGTACCGCGCATTAAATCCCTATATTCAAGTGTTGCGCCCCATCTCACCACTGGCGTGGATGCCACTTGCGCTGTTCATTATTAAGGATTCAGAAACCTCAGCAATTTTTGTGATTTTTATTTGCTCCATTTGGCCGATGTTATTGAACACCGCATTTGGTGTAGCGAATGTGCGTGAAGATTGGATCAATGTTGCACGCACTCATGAGCTATCACCGTTACGCACGGCGTTCACCGTTATTTTACCCGCAGCGGCGCCGACTATTTTAACCGGCATGCGCATTTCTATCGGTATCGCCTGGTTGGTTATTGTCGCTGCCGAAATGTTGGTTGGTGGAACCGGGATTGGTTACTACGTGTGGAATGAATGGAATAACCTGGATTTAACCAGTGTGATTTTTTCCATCCTGATGATTGGTCTGGTGGGCATGTTGCTGGATATGGCACTCACTGCCGCTACCAAATTGGTCCAATACGAGGAGTAGTGGAATGAGCCAATCTTTTTTACAAGTTCAACAACTGGCGAAACGTTTTGTATCAAAGCAAGAAACACTCACCGTATTTGAGCAAGCCAATTTTACGATTGAGAAAGGCGAGTTCGTTTGCATTATTGGCCATTCGGGCTGCGGCAAATCGACCATCATGAATACCCTCGCCGGTTTGGATGTGCCCACTGAAGGCGTAGTGATTATGGATGGCCGTGAAGTCAGCGGCCCGAGTTTGGAGCGCGGGGTGGTGTTTCAAAATTATTCGCTATTGCCCTGGTTAAGTGCGCTCGACAATGTGATGTTTGGGGTGGGGGCTCGCTGGCCACAATGGAGTAAAGAAGCAGTTCGCACTCACAGCCTGCGCTATTTAGCGATGGTGGGTTTACAAGGAGTTGAACAGCGCAAACCCGCGCAATTATCCGGCGGTATGCGCCAGCGAGTTTCCATCGCTCGCGCCTTTGCTACCCAACCAAAATTATTATTACTCGACGAACCCTTTGGCGCCCTGGATGCATTAACTCGCGGCGTGATTCAAGACGAGCTAGTGAATATCTGCAGCGAAACTCGCCAAACGGTTTTTATGATTACCCACGATGTCGATGAAGCCATTTTATTATCGGATCGAATCTTATTAATGAGCAATGGACCGGGCGCGGTGATTGCAGAATCGGTGGTGGTGGATTTGCCCAAACCCCGTAAACGCGCCGAAATAATTCATCACCCCGGTTATTACACCATTCGCAATCATCTGGTGGAGTTTTTAGTGAAGCGCTCAAAAACCTTTACTAAAAATTCTGCGTGCGATGAATTCCCGATCAGTGTAAATCCGCTAGACCAACCATCAGTCGAGCAATCGACACCTGTTAATCAACTTTGTTAATGCCTGAGGAAACCACTATGAAAAAGCAAGACGTTGTAGAAGCCATTGTTATCGCCAAACAAAAAATGAACCTGACGTGGGAAGGTGTTGCAGAGAGCATTGGCATGTCGCCGGTGTGGACCACCTCGGTCTGTTTGGGCATGAACAGCGCGCCGGCGGATAAAGCGGAAGCGCTGTGCAAAGTGTTCGATTTACCGGAAGCTGCCAAAATTGCATTGATGCAATGCCCCAGTAAAAGTTGGGAACCGAATGTTCCGCAAGATCCGTTGATTTATCGTTTGTATGAAATGATCGGCGTATATGGCCCAACGATTAAAGAAATCATTCACGAAAAATTTGGTGACGGCATTATGAGTGCGATTGATTTTTCCATGGAAATTGGCAAAGAAGAAAATCCGAAAGGTGATCGGGTGATCATCAATCTCAATGGCAAATTCCTGCCCTACAAAGCCTGGTAATCATTATGAATGTGCAATCCGCTGTGGATTTAACAGCCGTTATACCCCGGCCGCCGTTTCCTCCATTCACGGCAGAAACGGCGCTAAAAAAAGTACAAGCGGCGGAAGATGCCTGGAATAGCCGCGACCCCGAACGTGTTGCTATGGCTTACACGCCGAACAGTGAGTGGCGTAACCGCGATCAATTTTTTTCCGGGCGTGAATCTATCGTTAAATTCTTGCAAGCGAAGTGGAACAAAGAGCTGGATTATCGCCTGAAAAAAGAATTGTGGGCATTCACTGAAAATCGCATTGCGGTGCGTTTTGAATATGAATGGCACGATGCCGAAGGGCAATGGTTTCGTTCTTATGGTAATGAAAATTGGGAGTTCGCTGAAAATGGATTAATGCAGCGACGTTTTGCGAGTATTAACGATGTGAAGATTAGCGCAGAGGAAAGAAAGATCTTATAACCAAAGGTTGTTATGTACCATCGGTGCAAACCTTGACTTGTGGTTGGAGTCTCGGTTGGTGCTAACCAATCTTGCTAGTATCAAAACTGTTATTGGCAAGATTGGTTAAAGCGCTATGAACACTACATTATTTTTTAGAAGATCCCTTTCCATTTTTGCACTCTGCCTTTTAGTGTGCGGTGGTGGTTTAGTGTCCTGTGGTGGCGGAGGTGGGGGTTCATCCGGAAACTCAAATCCATCGGCGCCCGCGAGCCCATCTTCCGCTAATCCTGTATCCAGCACTAGCGCAAGTAGCATTTCTTCCACACTGAATAGCGGCGCTAATTCCTCAAATAGTTCACTCGCTGCGCCACAAAATATTTCTGCCATCCCTGGCACCGCGTCGGTCACGCTAACCTGGAACGCCGTCGCCGGTGCAACTGGCTATCGTATCTACTATGCATCCGAAGCCAATATTCTGATTAACAATATTGCCAGTTTTGCCGATGGAACCCAGGTAGATGATGCAACGTCGCCGCATATTATTACCAACCTGCGCAACGGCGAAACCTATTATTTTGTGGTGATCGCACTCAGCGGAAATCAGGAAAGTATTGCCAGCAGTGAAGTCAGTGCAACACCGGCTGTCATTGATTTAACCAAACAGCCAACCGCGCAGGAGGTGTTAGTCGTTGAGTTAATAAATCGCGCCCGCGCTAATCCTGATTTGGAAGCGACCCGCCTGGGAATCGGTTTAAACGATGGCATCACCGGCACTCAAATTACCAACTCACCCAAACAACCGCTTGCCCATAATTTGTTGTTGATTGAATCTTCACGCGTACATTCGCAATGGATGTTGGATGCCGATGTTTTTTCTCATACAGGTGAAAATAATTCAACACCCCATGAACGGATGCAAGCAGCAGGTTATACATTTACCGGCAATTGGACGAGTGGGGAAAATATCGCCTGGGGCGGAACGACGGGAAGTACAATCAATTTAACCAGCTACGCGATTTCACAACACGAAGGATTATTTAAATCACCGGGGCATCGCGTGAATATCCTTAACGCCAATTTCCGCGAGTTGGGTATTGGTCAGCTGCAAGGTTATTTTATGCAGGATGGCCGCAATTATTTATCGTCCATGCTGACACAAAATTTTGCGCGTTCCGGTTCAAGCTACTTTTTAACGGGTGTTATTTACGATGATAAAAATAACAACGAATTTTATGATGTGGGTGAAGGGTTAAGTGGTATAACGATTACCACCAATGGAAAATCCTATCCGGCATTTAATTCCGGCGCCTACTCAATCCCACTTACCAATGGCAATTATGAATTGAGTATCACCGGCGATGCATTAGGAGCACCAGTTTATTATTCGGTGCAGGTAGCCAATCAAAACCAAAAACTGGATGTAGTTAAGTCGGGAAATAATCTTCGTGTTGTTATTCCCTAAAAATTTAAAATCATAAATTTTACTGCGGGATAGAACTTATCCCGCTGGTAAGGGTAATTCCCCATTTACCATAAATGCGTTACGCGTAAATCGAAATACGTCGACTTTATCCCGCTGTTTAAAAGCTACGTCCTTAGCGCTAACTTCACACAGCCACGCGGTCATTTCTTTTGGGATTTTTTTGTGCAAGTGCTGACATGATGAACCCCTATCATTAAACAATGTGCGATTTGCACTTATGATGGTTTATATGTGAATTTTGAACAAGTTTTAAGCGAAAAGTAAAGAATGAGTAAAGACCTTGTGATGAATTGCTTAGTAGCAGGAAATCACTGAGGATAGGCCACCGATTCGTCACAAAAACCAAACAAAAGAAAGGATCAGCAAGGTGCAAGAACTCACTCATTTCCAAAACGACTCTATGGAGTTTCACAGCTCACTGCCCAAGCGGAAGGTTTTGCCTGCCGTTTTCATACTCACGGGTTTGCTATTGGTGTTGAGTGTGTTGATGGGCTGCCAAACGGCGGAGATCAAAAAACCGTTTGCTCATAATCCTGTGATCTGGGCAGATGTGCCGGACCCAGCTGTGATGCGCGTGGGCGACACTTATTATATGAGTAGCACCACCATGCATATGAATCCCGGTTTGCCGATTATGAAATCAAAGGATTTGGTAAATTGGGAAATGGTGCGTTATGCCTATCCAATTTTATCAAGCGATGAAAAATCCAGTTTGAATAATGGCAAAGAAGCCTATGGTGAAGGAACTTGGGCGAGTAGCTTGCGTTATCACAATGGGCGTTATTACGTCAGTAGTTTTTCCAATACCACCAAAAAAACCTATATTTTTTCAACGGACAATATTGAAACTGGCGATTGGCAACGAGTCGAAATCGATGCCTTGTTTCATGATTCATCATTATTTTTTGATGATGGCCGTGTATTTATGATTTATGGCAATGACGATATTTTTATCGTCGAGCTAACCGCTGATGCTACGGCAATAAAAAAAGACGGCGTTAATCGTGTATTGATCCCAAAAGCGTCACGTGTTGCAGGCGATAAATTCTGGGTTCCTTCCGAAGGTTCGCAGATGTTAAAAGTAAACGGAAAATATTACTTAAATTTAATTTCCTGGCCCGCGAATAAAATGCGTACCCAATTAATTTATCGCTCGGATACTTTGCTGGGAAGCTATGAAGGCAGGGTCGCATTAACGGACAAGGGCATCGCCCAAGGTGGATTAATTGATACACCCGATGGCAAATGGTATGCATTTTTATTTCGTGACCGTGGTGCAGTAGGGCGAATTCCTTATTTGGTTCCTGTGCATTGGAAAGACGGTTGGCCGATATTTGGTGTAAACGGCAAGGTGCCTGATGAGTTACCGATTCAAGTTACACATCAAGGATTCAATAATATTATTGAATCGGATGAATTTTATTATGCTGCCAATCAGCCGCTCAAAATGGCGTGGCAATGGAATCACAATCCAGTTGCCGAAGGCTGGTCGCTTACCGATCGCAACGGATTTTTACGTTTAACCAATTTGCGTTTGGATAAAAGTTTTGTTGAAACGCAAAATACCCTAACCCAACGCACGTTTGGCCCTGTTTCAACTGCGCATACATTCATTGATGCCAGCAACATGAAATCAGGCGATTACGCTGGTATTGGTGCTTTGCAATCTGCCTATGGATTTGTAGGCGTTGAAAAAACCAAAGAAGGTTTATTCATTGTGATGGCGAGCGGTGAAAAAGATCAGTGGGATGTGATTGAACGAGTTCCGCTCACTGAATCAAAAATTCATTTAAAAACCTATACGGATTTCCGCGACTTGAAAGACACGGCAACTTTCGCTTACAGCCTTGACGGCATTGAGTGGAAACCCATCGGCAACACATTGCAGATGAAATATTCACTGGATCATTTTATGGGGTATAGGTTTGCCCTGTTTAACTTCGCCACAGAGCAAACCGGCGGCAGTGTAGATTTTGATTTTATGCGTTTGGAGTAATTGCCGTTTTATAAGTGTGGATGGATGCTTTTTTCAAACACATCAAAACCTCAAGTGTTCATCCCACTGGCAACGCCGTTTTATCAATGGGCGATTTCAGCACAAACGACGAATGCACCCCGCTCACCCCTTCGATGCGGGTGAGTTTTTGCAGCAGGAATTGTTGATAAGCATCCATATCCTTCACTATGACCTTTAACAGGTAATCCGCCGACTGCCCGGTGATCAAGTGGCATTCCAACACTTCGGGGTAGGCTTCTACCGTTTTTTCAAAGGAATCAAACCTGTCCGGGGTGTGTTTATCCATGCTGATCTGGATAAACGACACCAGCGTCAGTCCGAGTTTGCGCGCATTGAGTAGCGCGACATAACCATCGATCAGCCCCGCTTCCTCGAGTGCGCGCACGCGGCGCAGGCAAGGGGAGGGCGACAGGCTGATACTGTCGGCCAATTCTTGGTTGGAAATGCGCCCATTTTGTTGCAGCGCCGCAAGGATCAAACGGTCGTAACGGTCGAGTTCCATAGCGATAAACTCCATATGATGGAAATTAAATTTCAATAAATTGAATTTTATAGCAATAATATTGTTCAATTATTGATATTAACACAAGCTTCGCAATCATCTGCCAAGCTCATCTGCCTATACTGGGCACATGTTGATAAAAGCCGTGCGCTACCCGCGCCGGAATGGGGTTCCTACCTGTGTGACCGCACTTCCAGGAATCCAGCGCTGTTATCCCCAGCTGTTGTGACCGGACCGGGCTTTCCATCAACCTCTATTTTTTACGATATACCTTTTTGCGACATCACGGAGTCAACCATGCTTGCCAATCCATCCAGCAAATACCAGCGTTTTGTCGGTGTTTCCTTGCCCGACCGCCAATGGCCGAATAATCACATTGAAAAACCGCCCATTTGGATGAGCACTGACCTGCGCGATGGCAATCAAGCACTGATCGACCCTATGTCCGTTGCCACCAAAATGCGTATGTTCAAAGAATTGGTCGCGATTGGTTTTAAAGAAATCGAAATCGGTTTTCCTTCGGCCAGCGAAATTGATTACAACTTCACTCGCCAATTGATCGAAGAAAATTTAATTCCCGATGACGTTACCATCGAAGTATTGGTGCAAGCGCGTTACGACTTGATCGAAAAAACCGTGGAAAGTTTGCGCGGCGCTAAGCGTGCGATTTTGCATATGTACAATCCACTCGCACCAGCGTTCCGTAAAATTGTGTACAACACCGATGAAGCAGGTGTAAAAAATATCGCGATTCAAGGTACTAAATGGTGCAAAGAATTAACCGCGAAAGCACCGGAAGTGGATTGGACTTTCCAATACTCGCCGGAAGTGTTTTCATCGACTGAAATCGAATTGGTAAAAGACGTGTGCGATGCGGTGGTAGAAATTTGGAATCCATCCCCGCAAAAGAAATTGATTTTGAATTTGCCCGCCACGGTGGAGATGAACACACCGAATACCTATGCCGATCAAATCGAGTGGATTCACCGTAATATCAATCGCCGCGATTCTATTGTTATCAGCGTGCATCCGCACAATGATCGTGGCACCGCAGTGGCTGCGGCAGAATTGGCAGTGATGGCGGGTGCAGATCGTGTTGAAGGTTGTTTGTTTGGCAACGGCGAGCGCACCGGTAATGTGTGTTTGGTTACTTTGGCGATGAATTTGTATTCGCAGGGCGTTAGCCCAGGGTTGGATTTTTCTGACATAGATCGCGTGCGTAAATTGCATGAAGAGTGCACGCAATTGCCGGTGCATCCGCGTCACCCCTATGCCGGCGAATTGGTATTTACCGCTTTTTCTGGTTCACATCAGGATGCAATCAAAAAAGGTTTTGCAGTGCAGAAAAAAGACGCACTCTGGGAGGTACCTTATTTGCCAATTGACCCGGCCGATTTGAATCGCAGTTACGATGCGGTAGTGCGGGTAAACGCGCAGTCCGGTAAAGGCGGTGTGAGTTTCCTGTTGCAACAGGAAGCCGGTTTGCAATTGCCGCGTCGTTTGCAAATTGAATTTAGCGGTGTGGTACAAAAAGTTAGCGACAGCACCGGGAAAGAAGTTAAAGCGACTGACATCGCACGGATTTTTAACGACGAATATTTTGCGGTAAATTCGCCTATCACTTATCAATCGAGTAAGTTTAGTGAGCAGGATGACACGCATCAGGTTGATATAGTCATCCACGCCCAACATCAGGACAAAACCGTGCAAATCAGCGGCAGCGGTAACGGCCCCATCGATGCCGCCGCCCACGCAATCAGTCAATTTATCGATGCGGAAGTGAGCGTGATTGATTATTCCGAACATTCCGTCGGTGAAGGCTCTGATGTGGCCGCGGTGACTTACGTGGAAATCAAAGTGAAAAATGGCAAACCGGTTTACGGTGTAGGGCAAGATCGCAACATTATTACCTCGGCTATAAAAGCGTTGATTAATGGTGTGAATCGCAGTGGGGCAATTAGCTAAGTAATACCGTTTTATCCAATCTAAAAAGCGCAGCTTCCTAAGATAACTCAAAGGGGCTGCGCTTTTTTATTCACTCTTTTTGAATCCAAATCAGTTCAATCATCATCCAACTATCGAGTCAACCAAATTCTATCCCCCAACCTGAATTTGGTTTTCTCTCCGCACTTGATAGCCAGCCGCGTGCAGCACCCCGGGGCGCGGCTGGTTATTGGGTTCCCGGCAGGTGCTGCTGCAGGGACTCTTTTTTGTCAATTTGCAACTGCATTTTTATAGATGAAAGTGCTAAGCACGCGGGTTGAACAAATATCCAAGTACACCAGTCTGTGTTAATTTGGGCGCCTTATTAATAAAAACAGTGGGAAGTGAATCCAAAAAGGAGATGGGTGCGTCAAAGCACTTATCCAGCTACTGCTACCGCACGATTAGGAAATCGCCATGGACAGCTTGCAAGAAATTCTATTTACCCTGCGCCAAAATAAACTCCGTACTGCGCTTACCGCCTTCGGTGTGTTTTGGGGCATTTTAATGTTGATCCTGTTGCTCGGCTCCGGGCGCGGTATGCAAAACGCATTTGCCGATGGTTGGAGCAACGACGTTTCCGATTCAATTTGGATTTTCCCCAGTACCACCTCTGTACCTTATTTGGGTCTACCGGTTGGCCGTCAAATTGCGTTAACCGACAGTGATATGGCAGCAATTCGCCAACAAATTCCCGGTGTGGGTTATCTCTCCAGCGAAAATCCGCTCGGCTCTTTTATCAATTCTGATATTTCAGTGATGTACGGCAATAAGTCCGGCAGCTTTGGGGTGCTGGGTGTGGCCGATCAATATTTTAATATCAAAGAAAAAGTGCGCTTTGATGATGGCCGCCGTTTGAATCCGTTGGATCAAGATGACAACCGCAAAGTGGTGGTGATAGGTACGCGGGTGAGTGAGCGATTATTTACCACCCACGCCGAAGCCATGGGCAAAGAAATACTAATTAACGGCATTTCTTTCAAAGTGATTGGTTTGTTTTACGACAAGGGTAATCAGGGGCGAATGTCGGAACGGTTGTATATGCCGGTGACCGCATTTAAAAAATCCTTTGGCGGTGGTCAAGAAGTAGCGTTAATTACTGTGCGACCCAAACCCGGTGTCGATGGCATCAAACTGGAAGAAGATATTCTCGCGCTGTTAAAACAGCGCCACAAAATTGCCCCCGACGATGTACGTGCAATTGAAGTGAGCAACAAAGCGCGCGAAGCGGAAGACATCAACGCCATGTTTACCGGCTTGAATATGTTTATCTGGTTGGTGGGCATTGGCACCTTGCTGGCGGGCATTGTGGGGGTAAGCAATATCATGATTATCACGGTGAAAGAGCGCACCCGCGAAATTGGTATTCGCAAAGCACTGGGTGCTAAACCCAGTTCCATTGTGGGGAGCCTGTTATTTGAATCGGTATTGGTGACCAGCGTGGCGGGTTACAGCGGTTTGGTATTGGGCGTGGGAATTTTGGAAGGCGTCTCGGCACTATTAACCGCTTTAAAAGTAGAACTGCCTTTTTTTCAACAACCGGAAATCGATTTGGGTATCGCCATTAGCGCTCTGTTATTGCTGATTCTCTCCGGGGTTTTTGCCGGATTAATGCCCGCATTGCGCGCTGCGCGCATCATGCCGGTTGAAGCAATGAAAGCCGAGTAGGGAAGGAGCAAAACATGTTTGATTGGGATAAATGGCAAGAAATTATCAACAGCCTCAAAAAACAAAAACTGCGCACTGGCTTAACGGCCTTTGGTGTTTTTTGGGGAATTTTTATGTTGGTTATTCTGCTCGGTTTTGGCACGGGCTTTGGCAGCAAAATTGAAGGCATTTTTGGCGATGCAAAAAATGTAGTGATTTTTTGGCCATCCAATACTACCCAGCTCGCCTTTGAAGGCCTGGGTAAAGGCCGCAGTGTGAAATTTACCGAAGCCGATGTAGAAGCCATTCGCCAAAAAATTGCCAGCGTAGAAATGGTGGATGGAAAGAATAATCTCGGCGCCTGGGGTGCCGCGCAGTATGTGGTTTATGGCAAAGAGAGCGGTTCGTTTTCGGTTAATGGCAGCCACCCCGGTTGGGAGCCGTTTGAATTTTTGAAAGTGACGGAAGGTCGTTACATTAACGCGCTGGACGAACGCGAGAAACGCAAGGTGGCGGTAATAGGCACCCGCGTGCAGGAAGTTTTATTTAAAGATGGCACTAACCCTATTGGTGAGGCGATTAAAGTAAACGGTGTGCAATTTGTGGTGGTGGGAATTTATAAATCCACCGAACCCGGTGATGGTGCACAGCAAGCTAACAGTAAAATAATTTTACCCAATCAAACGCTGCGTTACGCGTTTAATCAAGTCGACGCATTTCAAATGTTATTTTTTACTCCGGCACAAGGTTACAGCGCCTTTGATGCCGAGCGCGATGTCAAACAATTGCTCTACCAACGCAATCGCATTCACCCGGATGATTCCGGTGTGATCGGCGGTTTTAATATGGAGCAGGTTTATCAGCAAAATCGTGGTTTGGTAACCGGAGTAATCGGCTTTAGTTGGATGGTAGCGATTGGCACCATCATCGCCGGTGTGATTGGTGTCGGCAATATTATGTTGGTGGTGGTAAAAGAGCGCACGCGCGAAATTGGGTTGCGCAAAGCCATGGGGGCAACGCCCTTGAACATAAGCTTGATGATTGTGCATGAATCGCTGGTGATTACCGTACTTGCCGGTTACACCGGTTTGGTTGCGGGAGTATTTTTATTGGAAGGTATTCGCGCTTTGCTGGTTGGCTTGGGGCAGGGCGATGGTATTTTTGCGTCACCGTTTATTGATATTCAAATTGCAATCATGGCGCTTGCGGTGCTGGTGATTACCGGCGTGGTGGCAGCCTTATTACCAGCACGTAATGCGGCGAGTGTGAATCCCATTACTGCTTTGCAAGATGAATAAAATTGTTAGTGCAGTGAATCCAAAGCTGCTGCTAATGCATCAAAGTTAACAATAAGTCACTAATGGTGACACTTCACAATCGCGCTTAGCTGACACTTGTCATAAAAGTGTTAAGCGCGGTTAAAAAATACGGCTAGCCCTTGAAAAGTGAATAAGCTGCCTGCGCAGCCAACGAGCAAACCGCCAAGGAATTTAACATGATCAAACTCCATAACATCCATAAGTACTATCACTCCGGCGAGCAACCGCTGCATGTATTAAAGGGCATCGACCTGCATATCCGTGAAGGTGAATTGGTTTCGATTATGGGTTCCTCCGGTTCCGGTAAATCGACGCTGCTGAATATTCTCGGCATTTTGGATAGCCACGATCAGGGCGATTATTTTCTCGCCGGCCGTGAAATCAAAAACCTCAAAGAAAAAACAGCGGCAAAACTGCGCAATGAATTGTTGGGTTTTGTATTTCAATCGTTCAATTTATTGCCGTTTAAAAATGCTACAGAAAATGTTGCGCTGCCACTTTATTACCAGGGTGTCAGCCGCAAAGAGCGGAACTACCGTGCGGCACAATATTTGGAAATGGTGGGCTTGAGTAATCGCGCTACCCATATGCCTAATGAACTATCCGGTGGGCAAAAACAGCGCGTGGCGATTGCCCGTGCCTTGGTGACTAAACCTAAAGTGATTCTCGCCGATGAACCCACTGGTGCATTGGATAGCCAAACCACCCAGGAAGTAATGGCGCTGATAAAAGAAGTTCATCAGTTGGGCAATACCATTGTGATTGTTACCCACGAACAGGATATTGCTGATCAAACTCAACGGCAGATTATTTTAAAAGACGGTTTGATTGTTTCGGGCAAACACCATCATGCGCCACTAATAACGGCGGATGATCAGGATGAAGAAGAGATTCTAGGGTAAACACCATGTTTGATGGCTTACAAGAAATCCTCTACACCCTGCGCCAGAATAAATTGCGCACCCTGTTGACTGCCTTTGGGGTGTTCTGGGGTATTTTCATGTTGATTCTATTGCTCGGTGCCGGGCGTGGAATGCAGAACGGTGTTTACGATGGTTTTGGTTCTGACGTGCTGGATTTTATTGTGGTCTATACCGGCACAACGTCGATCGCCCACAACGGCAGGGGCGTCGGTCGTCAAATTGAGTTAACAACGGAAGATATTGCGGCGATTCAACAAAAAATCCCCGGAGTACGTATTGCTGCAGCGGAGAGCCAGCGCGGTGGAATCTCAATCATTTATGAAAAGAAAAATGGTTCTTTTGGAGTGCACGGTGTGCCCGATGATTTTTTCAAAATAAAAGAATCGGTGCCATTTAATTTTGGTCGAAAAATTAACCCGCTCGACGATCAACAGATGCGCAAAATTGCGGTCATTGGCACCGTGGTGAGCGAAAGATTATTTGGTAAAGATATAGACCCAGTGGGTAAAGATATTCGCGTTAACGGTGTAGTGATGAAAGTGGTGGGAGTGTTTTACGACAAGGGTAATCGCGGGCAGGATTCCGAGCGGGTGTACATACCACAAACCACTTTTCAAAAACTGTTTGGTACCAGCGATAAAATTGGCTCCATTTGGTTGCGCCCCCAAGCAGGGGTTGACGGTTTTAAATTTGAAGAAAGTGTCATGCAATTATTAAGGCAATGCCATCAGGTTTCACCGGAAGACAAACGTGCAATCCGTTCGTTCAATATGGCTGAGCCGGCAAAAATGGTGAACGGATTATTTTTGGCAATTAATGCATTCATTTGGTTTGTCGGATTGGGAACATTAATGGCCGGTATAGTCGGGGTGAGCAATATCATGATTATTACCGTGAAGGAGCGCACCCGTGAAATTGGTATTCGCAAAGCGCTGGGCGCAACACCTTTTGGCATTGTCACTACCTTGTTAATGGAATCGATTTTGGTAACGGCAATCGCCGGTTATGCAGGTTTGGTTTTGGGTGTGGGTCTATTGGAATTAGTGTCTTTTGGTTTGCGTTCAGCGGGGGCAAATTTACCTTTCTTCCAAAACCCGGAAGTGAATTTTCAGGTGGCGATTACCGCCATTATTTTATTGGTGTTGGTTGGTGCCTTAGCAGGTTTAGTCCCTGCTTTAAAAGCAGCACGTATCGCACCTATTGAAGCCATGCGCGCTGATTAAGGGCCACTTTATGTTAATAGATACCGAAAAGTGGCAGGAAATTTTCCTCACCCTTAATCAGCATAAAATGCGTACCACACTTACGGCATTTGGTGTGTTCTGGGGCATTTTTATGCTCACTGTTTTGCTCGGCGCCGGTAAAGCCTTGGAAAATGGGGTGGTGGAAGATTTTAAAGAAATTCCCAATGCAGTGTGGATCTGGTCGCAAAGCCCAACACAACTGGCTTATCAAGGTTTACCGGTTGGCCGGCAAATCCGTTTGAAAGTAGATGACGTCGAAGCGATTAAAAATAATGTGCCGAGTGTAGACAGAATTTATGCGCAAAATAGCGTGGGAATTTGGGATGGCTCACCAGCCTACACGGTATACAAAAAAAATAATGGCAGCTTTCCCATTCAAGGTACCCATGCGGGCATGGCGAATATCCACCAACAAAAAATTGTGGAAGGCCGTTATATCAATGAAATAGATGATAACAAGCGCCGCAAGGTGGCAATCATCGGCACTCGCGTAAAAGAGATTTTGTTTAAGCAGGGGGAAAATGCAGTTGGTGCGGATATTACCTTGGCGGGTATTAGTTTTCAGGTAGTGGGCGTTTATAAATCCAGCTCGACTAACCCCAACAGTGCTGAAGAAGAAAAGGTTTATATTCCCAATGACACGCTGCGCTACGCCTTTAACCAAGCGGATTGGGTGGGCAGTTTTGTGGTAATTCCTCCAGCAGGTATACATGCCGCTGTCGCAGAAGCGGATGTAAAAAAATATTTGTACGCGCGCAATAAAGTTGATCCAAATGATATGGGTGTATTGGGCAGTTTTAATTTGCAAAATGAATTCGACAAAATTTACGGTTTGTTCACCGGTATTAATGTGTTCAGTTGGATTGTAGCGATTGGCACAATTATGGCCGGCGCAATTGGTGTGGGCAATATTATGTTGATTGTAGTGAAAGAGCGCACCCGTGAAATTGGTTTGCGCAAAGCGCTCGGCGCAACACCGGCATCCATTATCGGCATGATTGTACAAGAGTCAGTTTTTATCACCGCCATTGCCGGGTATTTCGGTTTGGTAATGGGCGTACTTTTATTGGAAGGTATCAATATGCTGATGGAAGCCAATGGCGGTAGTGCCGGCATGTTCCGCAACCCGGAGGTGGATTTTAATACCGCCCTGAGTGCCGTAGCAGTATTAATTTTTTCAGGGTTCCTGGCTTCACTGATGCCTGCCGCAAAAGCAGCAACTGTGAATCCGATTGTCGCGCTGCAAGACGAGTAAGTTATTCACCACACTGTTTTAATTAATTTTACATCCACTATTTTTTAGCAATCGCAAGAAGGACGTCATGAAAAAGTTTATCTGGTTTGCCGTATTAGGTTTAATCGCGGTAGTGTTTATTGGCACTGCAGTATTCCTCTACAACAAATCCCAGGAAAAACCTGTGGTTTATCAATCGGACGAAGTATTTAAAACCACGATTGTGAAAAAGACGGTGGCAGTGGGTAAGGTGATTCCGCGGCGCGAAGTGGAAATTAAATCCCAGGTTTCCGGTGTCGTAGAAAAGTTGTATGTGGTTGCCGGTCAGAATGTAAACAAAGGCGATATCATTGCCAAAATTACTCTGGCACCCAATATGGTGATGTTGAACCAAGCTGAATCGCAATTAGAAACAGCAAAAATCAATTTACAAAATGCTACTGACGAATTTCAACGGCAGAAAAAGCTATTTGCGGATAAATTAATTTCTACCTCTGAATTTAACAAATTCATGTTGAACTATGATTTGCAGCGCGAGGCAGTGACTGCCGCGGAAAATAATTTGCTGCTGATGAAATCCGGTGCCACTAAAAAATCCGATAAGGTTTCCAACATGATTCCTGCTACCGTCACCGGTATGATTTTGGATCTGCCCTTTAAAGAAGGCGCATTTATTGTAGAGACCAGCTCCTTCGGTGCGGGCACCACTATTGCCACTCTCGCTGACATGAACGATATGATTTTTGAAGGTATGGTGGATGAATCTGAAGTGGGTAAAATCCGCGAAGGTATGGAGTTGGTTCTGGATGTCGGTGCGCTGGAAGGCGAACCCTTCACCGCCGTATTGGAATATATTTCACCCAAGGGTGTAACCGACCAGGGCACGATTAAATTCCAAATCCGCGCCGCCGTAAAACTGAGTGAAAAATTATTCCTGCGCTCCAACTACAGTGCGAATGCCGATATTGTATTGGAGAAAAAAGAAGGCATATTGGCAATCAACGAAGGCAATTTAATTGTGGAAGAGAAAGCCCAATTTGTTGAAATCGAAACCGGCCCGCAAAAATTTGAGAAACGCGAAGTTAAAACCGGCATCTCCGACGGTATTAACATTGAAATTCTGGAAGGCTTAAAAGAAGGCGATAAGATCAAACATCGCTAACTCAGTTCATAAATTAATATCCATAAAAAATCCCGAGCAGATTTTCTGATCGGGATTTTTTATGAAACCCTATTACCACTTAGCGCTTGGTAGCAATCACATCCAGGGTCATAAAATAAATGGTCGTGGTTGACTCAAAGCCTGAATCGGTGCCGAGTAAAATCCAAACGCTGCCATCCTCTGCGGTTACACCGGAAAAGGCGCCTGGTTCGCTGCGCAAGGTTTTGCGCATATAGTCGGTGTTGCTGTCACCACACTCGCGGCTGTTGGCAAAATCTCCCAGCACTATGGCATCGCTGCCACCCACGGCTTGGTTGCCTTTGTCGATATTCATTAACAAATCACCAGCACCGTTATTTACGGCCAGTGGTTCGGTTTTACTCGCACCTGCCTTTATCCACACACTTTCACCCGGCGCACCGCCCACACCCATGCAATTTTTTTGCGCGTTGGTGCCAAAACGGACTTTGAATTGAAATTCATAGCGAGTATTAGGCTCAAGCCCTTCGAATTTTTTGGTGATGAACATAAATAAATCATCACTGTGATTATTGCCACTCAACTTATAACCCTTGCGGTTTGTCGCCAAACTGGCGGGCAGGGTGGTAGAGCCTGCATCAAGCTCATAAAACGATTCCTGACCCACAGGGTAATCCGCAAAACCTGATTTCCAATCGGTATTGGTATCGTTAAAGTCGATGCTCAAGGCTTTTGAATTGGGGTCTACCGGTGGTAGTTTTATGTCGCTCCCACAGGCGCTGAGTAAACCGGTACTTAGTAATAAAATGACGGCGGGAATATAGCCAGTGAGTTGCATAGGGTCGCTCCTTTTAAGGTTATCTTCTATGGAACTATTGTGTGCAGCGCTTGTGGCAGCGTCTGTGGTGGATATGTAGCGACTGGTAAAAAAGTGTAACAGCGAGGGGAATTTTTTTTATCGCCGGATAACAGCTACAATTCCTTACAACCCTATACCGCGCGCTGGTTTATAAATAAGCTATCCCTCTCTTTTTTTGTGCAATCTTATGACTCTGATCCGCCAACTGTTCACCACTTTCTTGCCCGCTTTGGTTGCGCCTTGTTTGGCGGCGACTGCGTTTGCCTGTGAGCAGGGGCAGGGCGATTGTGTGGAGGTAGGTAAATGGGACGTGAGTGTTGGTTTGGGGGTTGGAGTGCGCACCAATCCACTGGCCGATAGTGACGATATTCCGCTGTTTATAGTCCCGCAGATTAATTATCAGGGTGAGCGCTTTTTTATCCAGAACCTGGATTTGGGTATGATCCTTTGGCAGAGTGAAACCCAACAGCTGAACCTGCTCGCCACTCCCAGTTACGATCAGGTCTTTTTTCATCGCTGGAGCCCGAGCAATTTTTTTATTGAAGGCAGTACGCTGGCGACTGCGGGAAAAGATACTGGCGGCGGCAAGAACCCGGTAGTGACCGAGGGTGATGGCGGCGACCGCGAATTGGTTGCGCCGGAATTTATGCCATTGCGCGAGCGCGATTTGCGCGATCGCCACATGGCCGGCCTTGCCGGTATTGAATATAGTTGGTCCAGTTCTTTGGTTGATCTACAGATCCAGTATTTAACCGACTTCACCCAAATTCATTCGGGCGAGGAACTGCGCATCGCCCTCGCCAAACAGTGGCGTTATGGCAAACATCAGTGGCTGGCGTCGGTGGGCGCTAATTGGCAGAGCCGCGAGGTAGTGAATTATTACTACGGCGTAAGTGATGCTGAGGCTGATGAGCGTGGTGCTTATATTACGGACGCGGCGCTCTCGCCGCTGCTGCGTTTGGATTGGAATTACGAGTTAAGCGCGCGCTGGGATTTGCGTGTGCTCGCCAGTTACCGTTTTTTACCCGACGAGATTTCAGCGAGCCCATTAATTAACGATAATAAAGTGATCACGGTTTTCGTTGGAGGGGTATACCATTTCTGATGGCCCGGTGCTGAACCGCTTGACCGCAACCTCGGTTGCATCCGGTTTATTCTTTGCAGCGCAGCTGCTGGGAAGCACGGCGCTCGCCAGCGATTTATCCGGCGCGGGTTCATCCGCATTACCGCTGATCCAGTTCTCCATCAAACCGCGTTTGTGTGTATTGAATGCCGGCGAAGAAGTGTGCCGCGACGAGCTTGAAGTTAAATGGCAATCCGCTGCGGTGCGTTCCCTGTGTTTGTATCAATCGGATAAAACCGAACCGCTGCGCTGTTGGCAAGAGGCCACGCAAGGTGAATATCAATTTGAATTAACCGCCAGTGCAAGCACCGATTTTGAATTGCGCGAAATAGACACGGGAACAGCGGTGAGCGATCAGCGTTTTCAAGTGGTCTACAATGACAAAAAATACCGCCGGGCGCGGCGCAACCCCTGGAGCTTTTTTTAGTTCTGTTCCCCCCGCAACCCATGGACTTATATAGGGTGTTCAATATGTTTCAAGCATTAGCTCACAAGGCGATTGCCTGTCTATTCCTGTTGGCAACTCCGGTTTTGGCCCAAACCGCTTTGTTTCATATGCAAGGTGAAATGGGTGATCGCGAAATGTATTTTGCAGATTTCAGGGTGGTGTCAGATAGGACACCAATGAATATGATTTTCGGCCCGCTCAGTGTAAAAGAGTTGGATGTGACCGCTGTGTATGAAAATGCTGCAAAACCGGAATACGTGGTAATGCGTTTGCAGTTTGAGTGCGTCAATAAATTTTCCTACGATGAGAAAAATATTCCCAAGCAGCCGGGTTTTAATGATCCGGTGAATATGCGCATGGCCGAGAATAGTTACATGCTGCGTCGGTCTGATTTAAAAAGCCAGGCAGTACCGACGAGTGACTGGAAACAAGTCAATTCGCCGATGTTATTAAAGGCCGCAAAAATCGCCTGTAATGATGATGTTATGCACACGGCAGTCAAAGCCGCACTAAACAAAAAAACCGAGCAATTTGAATTAGAGAAATTCAACAAAGAGATTCAAAAAATTGGATTGCCCGCCGATTTTTATTTAGTGAGTTATGTAACAGCGTCAGAATTTTTGGATTTTGCCTGGCAAGTAGCCTGGTGGCCAAAAAAACGCCCTGATCCAACCGGCAGATGGTCCAGTTATCCCACCAAAAAAGAGTGGGCTGAATATCAGAAAAAAATGGCGGAAATAGAAAACACTATTCAGTCGGTAGCGCAAACGATGAAACAGGACCTGGAGGCAAGCATCAACACCATGCAAGCCGAGTTTGATTTTAAGGAAGAGGCTGCAAAAATTCAGGGTAAACGGAAGTTGAATCGATTTGAGGTGCATTTAATTCAAGTCTGGCTTGGTAAAACAGAAACAGAAGTCGTCACAAAAATGGGCAACCCCATAGTCAATGAAGCGGGCACTATGCGCTTTTTGGACTACGCCAATGAATTCAATAATAAATCAGTAGTGATGGACATGAAGTCTGGCGCTGCGTGGGAAGAGGGCATTTATTCGCGCTGCAATTTTCAGTTTATTTTTATCCCTGACCAAAGTTCAGTGTGGCGGGTTGCGGATGTCCGGGTGTGGGCCAGTGGTGATAGCAGTTTTACCTGTAGCGGTTTTGCAGAAGTTCCAGATTAATAGGAGATAAAATGAAATATGTAATCAGTATTCTTGGTGCCAGTTTTTTCACGCTGTTAATTACTACCCACGCCAGTGCCAATTGTCCGGGTGGTATGGTGGCACAAGGAACCAATTGCGTAGCTGACCATAAAGAAAAAACAGCGGCTGCAGACAGCAATTTTGATGTCCTGGGCGGTATTATGGACACCAGCAAAAAAGAAATTAATGTTAAAGAAGCCATCGATGGCAATGTAAAAAATGCCTTGGAGAGCGCGGAGTACAAAGCGTGGGAGCAGGGCAGTTGGGAATTTTTTCAGGCCAGTTCCAAGGCAAAAAAAGGCGAGTATTGCACGGCGTTATTTAATAAACAGGGCAACATAGTGGCATTAATGGGCCCCGGTGGTTCTTACAAAGGCGCGCTACTGGCCTTCTCCAATCTTGCCGATACCGCTAATGGCGGTGGCAAATTCCCCATACCGGAAAAGCCCGGCACTATCGAACTCACGCTCTATCAAAATGCTGACCAACCCGCAAAAGTAAAAGCATTCCATTGGGATCTTGGTCAGGAGGATTTAGTGGGCGATGAAAAACCCCTGATTGTATTTGCGGTACCCACCATCGAGGCGGCGTTGGAAACGATGGAAGAAAAAATCAATTTTCGGCTGGAGTATAATGGCGACATTATCGAACAGGTTGAGTGGCATTCCGGTCAGATGGCAAAACAAAAATTGCTTGCTTGTTTGAAAGGTAACTAGCCGGTAAAAATTTCGTTGATAACAGTATTTCGATTAATCTATTTCTATCTTCCGGGTCTGGCTCCATGTCGCACAACAATTTAATTTTATTGGTTGAAGATGACCGCCGTCTGGCGCAGCTGGTAAAAGATTTTTTAGAGAGCAATGATTTCCAGGTTGCAATTGAGGAAAACGGCAATCGGGTATTGCGTCAAGCGCAAAACTTGAATCCCGCTTTGATCGTATTGGACTTGATGTTGCCCGGTAAAGATGGACTGACCCTGTGCAAAGAATTGCGCCCGCAATTCAAAGGCCCGATTTTAATGCTCACCGCGCGCGATTCCGATGTGGATCAAGTATTGGGTTTGGAATATGGTGCCGACGATTATGTGATTAAACCGGCGGAGCCACGTGTATTGCTTGCCCGAATTCGCGCACTGCTGCGCCGCTATTACCAAAATGATCCGCGTGAACAGGAAGCCTTAAACTTTGGTGAATTGTGCATTCAGCCCACCGCACGTAAAGTATTATTGGCAGGACAGGAAGTGGTGTTATCCAGTCATGAATACGATTTACTGCTCGCGCTCGCCGCGCAAGCGGGGCAAATTCTCAGTCGCGAATTTTTGTTTAACCATATATACAACCGCGAGTACGATGGGCTTGATCGCACTATCGATGTACGCATCTCCCAATTGCGCAAAAAATTAAATGATAATCCCGATAACCCGACGCGCATCAAAACCATTTGGGGTAAGGGATATTTATTTATTGCTGATGCCTGGCAATAAATTCTGATGAACCGCGCCTTTATATCCCTGTATTTTTTTATTGTCGCCTCGGTAGTATTAATTGGCTGGGGGCTCAATCAATTTTGGGAAAACCTCGCGCCCGAGCAGCAACCGACAGCGGAAGTCGTGGCGCTGCTGCAATTGATCGAGCAGGATTTATTAAGCCAACAACCACAGCCAAATGATGGCTATGCACAGCGCGCGCAGCAAATTGCCGCGCACCTCGCGGTGGATCTGGAGTTATTATCGCTGGACGATGTGGCGCAATCGGCCGCGCTGCAGCAATTGCACGCCGGTGAAATTCTGGCGAGTCGCAGTGACAGTCATATCATTTGGTATCAACGCCTTGCGCAAACTGATCAAGTGATGATGTTGATGTTGCCCTTAGGCGATGAAAGCGGCGCGCCTTTGTATCGGCTGTTGCTAATTTTGTTTTATCTCGCGATTGCGCTGGTGATTTATATTTGGGTGTGGCCACTCTCGCGCGATAGTAAAAAACTGGAATTACAAACCCGCACTCTGGGCAAAGACGGTGTGCCCGACACCCTAAAAATTTCCCCTGCCTCTACCCTCTACCCTCTGGCGCAAGCGTTTAATCACATGGCGCAGCGGTTGCGCGAATTAATTGCTTCGCACCGCGAAATGACCAACGCTGTATCCCACGAATTGCGCACGCCGCTGGCGCGGATGAAATTTGCTTTGGCATTACTCGATGAACAACAGCTCGATGAAAAAAATCGCCGTCAATTGCGCAGTGTGGAGCAGGATGTGGCGGAAATGGAGGCACTGATTAGCGCGCTGTTAATGTATGCCGGCTTTGAACAAAAAACCCAACAGCTGCAGCAAACACCGGGACATATGATGGATATGCTCGCTGAGATCGGCGCGCGTTTTCATCGCCACAATGAACGGCAGTTGCAGTTGGAAATTATCGACAAAACCCAAGGTCAGGAATTTAGCTGCGAGTGGAAGCTGATGGAAACCGTGCTGCAAAACCTGATCAACAATGCCGCGCGCTACGCCACTCACACCATTCGCGTGGAGCTGACACAAACTGCTATTCACTATTGTATTGCGGTAGAAGATGACGGCCCCGGCATTGCTGCCGAACAACGCGACAAAGTTTTTGAATCCTTTGTACGCCTTTATGGCGAAAGCACCAGCAATACCGCCACCGGCGGTTTTGGCCTGGGTCTTGCCATAGTAAAACGCATTATGCAGTGGCATCACGGCGGCGCGGTATTTGTTGACCCCCAGACCCTGAGCGGCGCGCGGGCGGAGATTCGGTGGCAGAAATAGGTGTCCAGAAGTGTGTGATGAGCGCTTCTGTCGGCAGCTGGAGCGCCAGTAACTGAACAAATAGTAGATTTAGCTGACAAAAATGTTTCCAATCGAAACACTTTTATATCAAAAAGTGGCGCATTTTTCGTTTTCTGTTGAAATATTGCACTATTTTCACCAGAATCGGGTATCGAGCTAGTCAATTTTTAAATGATAGGTGTAGTATCCATCACCTGTGATCGATGTCTCGATTTGCAAAATAATAAGAGTTGTCCCGGTCGTATTACTCAATCCCTCGGCAAAGAAAATTAATAATCAGAGTGCCCTAGTGCACCATGGAGCAATGCTCCCGCCATTCGCCTGGCACTATAAAACTAAAATCTGGCAATGTAATTTCTATCTCGGTTAATACCAAAATCACCACTGATTTTGGTGGTGGCTCCTAAGCATTCTGAATTCCAGAGCTTGCAAAAAAGCCACGAGATAAATGAAAACAGCATCAACTACATTTCAACCTTCAAAGGTTGGTTCGCCTTGGCTAGCATCATTGCTAAGCCCCGCGTATACCTTTGCGCTGTATTTTCCCTCGTCCTTCTTTGTGCCGCTCTTCAGGGCTGTTTTGTTGCGTCTGTTTAATACGCACACCACTAACAGCCCGCTGTTAAAAATTATTTAACAATTTTTTCAAGCTGTAAAATAGGGGAAGACTATGCATAAGAAACGTTTATTACCACTGTGTATTGCGTTGGTCGCGAGTGGCCAGTTGTATGCGCAGGAGGTGTCAAATTCCGCTGATGTGGAAGAGGTGACGGTCACTGGTGTTCGTAGAGCAGAATTAAATGCGCGGGAAGCTGAGCGTGAAAAGAATATTTTTAGCTCGGTGATTTCACAAGATGATGCCGGTAATTTCGCCGACCAAAACGTTGCTGAATCATTGCAGCGTCTACCTGGCATCACTCTGCAGAAATCCGAAGGTGAAGGTAAGTTCGTTTCTGTGCGTGGTCTTGGCCCGGGTTTTGTAACTGTGCAACAAAATGGATCTGAACTGGCAACAGCAGGTGATGATGGACGTGCGTTTGCGTTGGATGCAATTCCTGCCGACTTACTGGGTGCGATTGAAGTATTTAAATCGCTCACTCCTGATATGGATTTGAACTCTATTGGTGGTGTGGTTAACGTAAAAACCGTTAGTGCATTTGATCGCAAAAAAGATTCTCTGCGTCTGAACGTACAAGATTATTATCAGGATTACAGCGAGGAGCACTCACCTAAGATATCGATTCAAGGTACTAACTTATTTGCCGATGACACCATAGGCTTGGGCTACTCACTGTCCTGGGAGGAGCGCAAAACTGTCAATCAAGAAATGATTCATCATGAAACTACTGACCCGCGCTTTGTACCGTTGAATTTTTCCAATGACGAGCAATTAAATGATTTGAGCAGTTATATGCTCATTCCGTTTGAATTCCAAAACCGCCAGGAAGTCGCCGAACGCGAGCGCAAAGCCATGTCTTTGGATTTCGGTTATCGTCCTACAGAAAACAGCGAATACTATTTGCGCACCAGTTATACCCAATACACCGACTTGGATTTAGCGTGGCGCGAATACTATCGTTTTGGGCAGGCGCAACAGACGATTACCGAAACAACGGTTAATGGCGTACCAACCCAAGTGCGTGAAAATGACATAGCTTATTTGGATCGCACCACTTCTACATTTGCCGTATTGGATACCGATATTCAACAGCAAATGTTTATTCAAGAAACTGACAACACTACGAAATCTTATTCCTTAGGCGGAAAGAATATTTTTGAGGTTAACGGTGGTGAATACACTGTGGACTATGACTATACATGGTCTGAAGCAACCTCCGAAAAGCCAGATGGCCGCCGTGTGCAATTCCGTGTGCGCGATGTTCCCGTTATCGCGCGTTTTGGAAAAGATTTTATTCGCGCCCAAGCTGTAGGTGAAACGGAGATAAATCAATTGCCGGGTGTGGCGGGGGGCTATCTCTCCGGTCAGTCTCAAGGCTATGGAAGCAATGGCATTAGCATGGATAAATTTTTGTTCGACAATTTATTTGTCGAGGATGCCTCGCGTGCTGATGAGCTAGATAGCTTTAACTTTAACTTGAAGCGTGATTACAGTGATGGCTGGCTCAACTACTGGAAAACGGGTGTAAGTGTTAAAAACCGCACTCGAGAGCGCGATCAGGATCGTTGGAGTTTGGCGCCAAATTCGCAAAAGCACCTCTGTTTAACATTGGATGCTCCATTGTCAGGTACTTGTAGTCTTTATGCAGATCAAGGCTCTGCCAAGCTGTTGCAGCATGAAACCGCCTATGTGGATCATCCAAGCTTTGTATATCCGGCAATTACTTATGCAGGCGCAGAAAATCTATTGAATGCGGTTAATGTAATTACATCTACGAGTGATACCCAGCAGGGTCTGGAAAGTATTTATCGCGATTACACGCTAACAGAAGATTCTCTCGCCTTTTATTTTATGGGTGAGTTTAATCTTGCGGAGAACCAGTCGTTAATAGTGGGCGCTCGCTGGGATCAAACCGAGTTTTTCTCCGATGGTTATTTTGCAATTAATAATGATAATTTTGATCTGGGTAGTGGCAATGAAGTGAGTGTTGACTATTCCATTCCTATGCTGCCCGACTCAACCAAATACGATAACTGGTTGCCAAGCATTCACTACCGCTTTGAGCCACGCGAAGATATTTTAATTCGCTCATCTATCTGGACCAGTTTTACCCGCCCCTCTTTTGATCAGGCGCGTACATTTGCCAATTTGGAAAGTAATTTTAGCCTCTGTAACCCAAGCACGGGCTTATGCTCCACTACGGGTGGTGGTGCTACTGAAGCCGAATTGAAAAATTTCACTCTCGGTTCTGATAATACTTTGCGCCTCGGCAATCCAAGTTTAGTGGCCATGACCTCCACTAACTACGATGCGTCAATCGGCTGGTATTTTGATGAAAGCCTGTTTATGCAAGCGGCAATTTTTTATAAAGATATTGCCGACTACATTGTAGATGTACAGGGTGTACAAATGGCAGTGAGAGATTTGCCTGTGCGTTTACCTATTGAGCAGGTTGAAGCGTTTACCATACCTCAAGATTTGGTGATTAATAATGTTAATACCACGGTGAATGGTGATAACGCTAAGGTATACGGTATTGAGTTTACCTTTGTGAAAAACTTTGACTCTGGTTTATTTTTGCAGTCCAACATGACATTTATGAATAGTGAAGCGCGCATGGGCGATTCTATTCGTGTTGGTACTACGCAGTTGCCGGAGCAGGCAGACACCACAGCTAACATGACATTTGGTTGGGAAAATGAAGTCGTTTCTTTACGTTTGAGTGGTAACTACAACAGCAAAATACTTAAGCGTTTGGGAGCTTGCCCAGCCGGAACGGAAAATCGTTTGATATCTACACCAGACAATCCTGGTGCTACCTGCAAAATCTGGTCAGACGTGTATTTGGATGAAACTATTGGTGTGGATTTCAAAGCCACCTACCAAGTCACTGATGAGCTGAAAGTCTATTTTGATGCACTTAATATTACCGATCAGTACATGACCAAGTACTTCCAAGGCAATGAGTATTCTGGTGGAAAAATCATGTATCACAATGAAGCGTTTGGTCGTTCATTCCAAGTGGGACTGAATTACAAATTTATGTAATTGAGCAGCGCCTCTGGTGAGGTGCTTTACTCCCAAAACCCTATGGGGCGGTTTGTACCGCGTAACGATTTAATAGATTTAGGTAACAGCTATGAAGAACGTAAAACTTTTCAGTATGACTTTGCTCAGCGCAGCATTAGTCGCCTGTGGTGGTGGTAGTGGCAGCCCGGAAAAACCGGATTTGTGTCAGGAATACGGTTTGGAGAATTGCGATCGTTTCACCCAGCCTTCCTCATCCAGTGCGGCGAGTGTGGCTCCACCGGTCAATAATATTTTGCCTTTTCACGAAAACTTTAGTGCGCCAAATGCAAGCTCTTTTTTTGATTACAGCTATAAGTCCCTGTTAGAGCCTAATGCAGAAGACACTAATAATACTTTTTATTATTCTACCTCGGGGTTGGATTCCGGCCGTGTATTGGTCGGTGAGGGCAAAATGACTCTAGGCAATGCGCGTTTCACTATCGGTCAGCGTTTGCAAACAACGGGTACGCACATTAACCCAGCGACAGTTGTGACAGATTACAAAGTGGGCACGACCCAAACTGCGGATAATCAAAATTTCCCAATGACCAGATCCTGGGGTGAGTTGGATCTTACCAATCCGTGGAAAATGTCGTTCTGTATACGCGAATTTGAAAAGTTCAGTGGTACGCCGGCAAACCAGCAGTTCATGGTGTATATCGACAATAACTCCACCACATCTGGGCAGTCCATGCATGGCACTGCCAGTCTGTTAACAGAAATTAGTTTGGACGTGTTTGAAGCGGGCAAACGTCTAGAAATTACCTTTCCTGGCATAGATCCAACAGTGGCGACAGGCGAAGTGCGTATTGATGGTCAAGTGCGAGCATTAGTCACCAACAAGGTGGGTACTACCAGTTCATTTTTGCAATTGCGTGTACCCAGCGCTGGCGTAGTAACCATTAGCGATCTGTGGATGGGCTATCAAGCTAATACCACGAGTGAGCCTGCGGCAAATACTTGTACCATTGGTGAGCGTCTACCTAACTGGAACGTGCCTATGCCGCCAGAAGCACCCGTGGCGCCAACCTTTGAACCAGGCAATAACCAGTTACGTGTGAATTGGCCAGTTGCATCACGTGCTACTAGTTACGTTGTGGCTTACAACACCATTGATTCCTTGGAGGGAGCAACGTTAATTGGTAATGGTGATGTGAAAATTACGGGAACAACAACCCTCATTACTGGTTTGGAAAACGGCACCAGCTACTACTTGTTTGTTAAAGCGATTAACAACGGTGGTGAAAGTGCATTTGGTCCGAGTGCAGTGGGTGTGCCAGAAGTACCTGCAACAGCTCCTGAAACTCCAACTGGTTTAACAGTTTATGGTGACAGTCAGCGTGCATTGGTGACATGGGCTGCAACTGATGGTGCAGAAAGTTATTCATTGGCGGTGAACACCCAAAATGAAACCACTACTGCCACTGTGACCGACGGAATTACCGATACTTATAAGCGTTTAACCGGTTTGGTTAATAACACGCCTTATTATGTATTTCTGAAAGCGGGTAATGCAGTGGGTGATAGCGCCTATACCGCAGCACAAGCTGTCACTCCTGCTCCATCGCCCTTTATCTATCAAGCAAATTTCGCGGTAACCAAAGATCTATTTTTTGGTACTAATGGCCCAGCGGTACAAACATTGGGTGTTGATAGTGAAGTACCTATGCATTTCATCGCTGGTGGTGGTGCAGGTATTACCTTAGAAGCGGGTGGTATTCGTTTGGCATCCGGTGGTCGTTTCACTATTGGCCAGGTAGTTGCCCCAAACAGTGAGGGAGTATTAACCCAGACGCCTACGGCATCTTCAGATACCAGCGTAAATGGTGTGCTCGATCTGAGCGGTTATTACAAAGTAGTGATAAATGTGGTCAGCGCCCCAGATAATACTGGGTTATTCCAAGTTTACTTAGACAACAACACTACCAGCGGCGGCTCCTCGATTCATCAGACAACGGCTGCGTCACGCTTAATCAATAGAACTGCAAATACTATTACTGATGGTGAAGAAATTGTATTTGAAATGAATACCAATCGCCGCGGCACTGCAACCTCATTTATCCAGTTGCGTGTTGATGGCGCTATGGGTGCAGAAGGTATTTTGATTAGTGGTGTGCGTATTGAAGCAATCGATGCTCCTGTTGAAAGTTCTTCCAGCAGCGAAGCCAGTTCTTCTGCTCCGGCTAGCAGCTCAGCACCGACAAGTTCAGAAGTATCAAGCTCAGTAGCTCCTAGTTCAGAAGCTAGTAGTTCTTCAGCACCTGCTAGCAGCTCGGAAACATCAAGTTCAGAGGCAAGCAGTTCTTCTGTTGATGGCGGTGCTTCCTCATCCGACGCGGCGAGTTCGTCTAGCGCGGCAAGTGGCGTTGTGACTAAAACCTGGGGTTATGATTCCAGCGCTTACGCTACGGCGGGTACTGATTTATTTACCGCTGCATACACAGTAGCAGGGGATAACAGTATTAAAGCAGGCGCAGATATTACAGTTGATGGACTGCATTTCTATTCAACTGCTGCAAACGTGATGCGCTACCGTCCCGCGGGTTCAACAAACAATGCAACCGCTCTACCTTGGTGGAATACCAACGGCGCGTTCTTTAGCAATAACACCACCATGATGCCTGCGGTGGGTGAAGATATGCCTTCCAATATTCGCGCCTACATTTCAATACCTGTTGAATCGGGTAAAGCAGTGACCTTGAATGTGAGTTTCAAACAAACTGGCTCAGGCGCGACTGCAGCCAAAGTTGCCCTTATAGGTGGAGTTTCACCATTGAAAGCGCTTGCAGTAGCTGACGCCAGTTTTGCCGCTGCAGGTGGTGATAGTGGTTCCAGTATTACGCTTACTTTGGATGCTACACATAGTTTGACCGAGGTCAGATTTATTTATGGAAGAGAAGGGTTAACCACTGGCGGAGTAAATATTACCGCGATCGAGCGCATTCAATAAGTTGTTAGCTTTGAAATGAAAATGCGAAAAATAAGCCGATTTTTATCGGCTTATTTTTCCACCAAAAAACGTTCGTAAGATTAATAATAAAAACGGATTATCGACTATGAAAACTACATCTCTGATTGCATTGTTATGTGCTGCAGGTGCATTGACTGCCTGTGGCGGTTCTAATAATTCATCCAATTCAAACTCAAGTTCCAGCGCTCAGCTTTCCAGCGTTGCCCTGAGCAGCAGCTCCGTGGCGCTGTCCAGTGTGGAGGTATCAAGTGAACAATCGAGCGAACAATCGAGTGAGTCCAGCTCGGTAAGCAGTTCCAGTGAAGAAGCGTCATCCAGTGCCGTGAGCAGTTCTGCTCCTGCAACTGCGTGGGCGTGCCCGGCAACAGGTCTGTATTTCTGCGATGATTTTGGCTTGAACAACAGCGACAAATGGAATTTAAAACCCACCACCCTAAATACTTTGGTGCCCACCGGTGCATTTGATATTGCCGATGACAATGGCAACTACACATTACGTTATACCGCTGACAGTGTTGGTGGTGTGATTGCACTGGTTAAACCAGAAGCCTTTGCCGGTGTGACCTCGGCTGACTATTACGTCGAAGCAAAAATTCGCCCGCGTGCTAACGGCACTACCAGTAACAAACAAATTTATTTGATCACTCGCTATGTGGATGGCAATAACTGGTATGCCGGTGCACTCAATGTGCAAAACGCGACTACCAGCACCCAAGTGGAAATTGCCAAGATGAAAGACGGCTCCATCAGCCGGCCTAAACAAGTGAAAAAGCCCATTGAGCAAGGCACCTTGGGAATGCTGGATGGCCAGTGGTATACCCTGCGCATTGAAGCGTTGGGCAGTAACCTCACGGTGTATCTGGATGGCGAAACCATCGCGACTCACACCGACGCAGATTTCACTGCCGCCGGTTTAATCGGTTTATGGACCGCGAATAAATCGTTTGAAATTGACGATGTAAAAGTGGGTAACGCCAATGAAAAACCGGCATCACTGTTAATTTCACCTGCAGCCAATAGCTATGCGGCGGAAGTGGGCGATGCACCCCGTGCAATTACCATCACTGCTAAAACCGATGCCGGTGCTGACGATAGTGTGACAGTGGTATCCAGCGATAATGCGGTGGTAAGTGTGAGCACGACGGGCAACACTGCCACACTTACGCCCGTAGGTGAGGGCAGTGCAACACTCACTTTCACCAGCAATTCTGGTTTGGTGCGCACCATTACCGCGACTATTGCACCGCAATTTGTGATGCCTACTGCTAGCTACACTTTTACTAACCAGCTTTCACCGGCTGCTGGTGAAACCAATGCCTATGAAGATGCAACGCTGAAATTGACGTTTGATTCTGCTCCTACCTTGGGAACCGCCGGTAGCGTGCGCATTTTTAAAACCAGCGACGATTCATTGGTCGATAAAATTGCCTTGGTGGATGAAAGTGATGCAATTGGTTTTGGCACTTTACGCAACCTGAAAACCAAACCCATTCGCATCAGCGGCAATACCGCCAGCATTAGTTTACACGCGAATAAATTGGAACCTGGCACCAGCTACTATGTAGCGATTAGTGAATCAGTATTTACCGGTGCAACTTTAGCGGGTCAAGCGTTTACAGGCTTGGGTAAAAATGCCAACTGGAATTTCACCACCCGCCCGGCGCTTGCAGCAGGGATAACCAGTTTGGTGGTGGATGACAATGGCACCACCGCGCATTTCCGTTCGGTGCAAGGTGCGCTGAATTATGCGATGAAAAATATCGCTTTGGACGATGCGGCCACTATCACCATCAATAATGGTATTTATGAAGAGCCACTGTATCTGCGCAACAAAAATAATGTGACGTTGATTGGTGAGTCGCGCGATAACACGGTGATTCAATATCCCAACAACGAATTGCTCAACTCCGGTTCTACCGGGCGCGCGTTATTTTTGGTGGAAACAGCAGACATGTTGACGCTGGAAAACCTCACCCTGAAAAACACCACGTTAATTGGTGCCGGTGGTCAGGCTGAAACAATTTATTTCAATAGCACTAACGGCCGTTTGGTGGCGAAGAACGCCAACTTTATCAGTGAGCAGGATACCTTGTTGCTAAAAGGTTGGACTTGGTTCTACAACTCACTGGTTGCGGGGAATGTGGATTTTATTTGGGGTTACAGTAAGGCTTCATTGTTTGAGAAAAGTGAAATCCGCTCCCTGGGTCGCTCTACTGGTAACAACAATGGCGGTTATGTATTGCAAGCGCGCGTTGAAGCGGCGGGCGATAAAGGTTTTGTATTTCTCAACTCCAGCCTGACCAGTGGTGCAGGTCCAACCGGTGAAACGCCAATCGATGGCACTCACTACTTGGCGCGCAGCCCAGGTGGCACAACTACCTTCGATAACATCGTGTTTGTTAATACCAAAGTCGGTTCGCACATTAATGCAATTGGTTGGGCGGGTTTAGGTATCAATTCGCAACCGGCCGCTAATCCGGCAACGGGCACTGCGACCACTGGCTGGCGCGAATACAACAGCATGGATTCGAGTGGTGTACCGCTGAGTCTGACTGGTCGTCAGTTTGGCTATTCATTATCGCTCGCGGAAGCAGCGGGTTATTGCAGCCGTGCGCAAGTATTTGCTGCCTACAACAGCGGCGCTGGTTGGAATCCATTGCCGGATGACATCAGTGACTGTGTGAATGTAGAAGGTGTAGTGACCTCATCATCTGCTTCGAGCGTGTCGTCTACTGAAAGCAGCAGCACATCCAGTGCAGCGACTTCCAGTGAAGCCAGCTCATCAACCAGCTCAGACATGGTAGGTGGGTCTTCAAGTGATGCAAGCAGTTCATCAAGCAGTGTGGCTCCAGTGACTACGACATGGATGCCTACTTATACCGATCTGCAAGCGCTGGTAGCTGCTGCGCCAGCAACTAACAACAATGCCAACTTCAATGCGACTATTGCCCCAGTCACCATCGGAGGAATTAAATTCTATTCCTCTGGTTCAGGTAGTTTGCGTTTACATTTGAATAGCGCTGGCACTGAGTATGCCGTGAATTACAACGGCACCTCTGCCAAAGACGATACGTCTGGCAATCCGGTTACTTTTGTGGAAGGCAGTAGTCAGGTCAATCCAACCGCGCTTAATTTAGCCGGTGGAGTAACCCGTTTTGTATCCGTACCTTTTACACCTGTTGCAACACCAGTGACCTTAACGGTGACCTATTCAAATGGCAGTGCTACTGCAGCAGGGGCATGTCAGAACGGCCAAATCGCTATTGTTGATCAGACCGGAAAAACCTGGAAGGTTGCATCCTCTTGCAGTAATCCAGCGCAATCAACGGTTAGTGTCACAATTACTGATGCGACAGTATCCGAATTGTTTGTCTTGATGAGCCGCAACGGTGACGGTGGTGGTGGCATTCGTATCTGGAAAATTGAAATCACTAAATAAAATTTTACATTAATCCGAGAATACGATCGGCATTGTCCGATCGTTTTGTATTTAGGCTGGGATGCAAAACCTACAGCAGTAATAGAGGTAGATATTTTATGAAACACAGTAATCTTGTTCTCAGTCTTGCCGCCGCAGTTGCATTAACAGCCTGCGGCGGTGGAGGTGGTGGTAGCAGTGGAGGTAACTCATCTGCCGCTCAACTTAGCTCTAGTCCACCAGCGGCCTCATCCACCCCGTCGTCCGTGGTAAGTAGCACATCGCTAGCTGTGGAGAGCAGCTCGTCATTGGTTGCTAGTACCGCAAGCTCTTCTAGCGTTGTTACTGAATCTAGCAGCAGTCTTTTATCATCTAGCTCAGTTAGTAGTGCAGCGTTAAGTAGTAGCAGTACTAGCAGCGTAGCTTTCGACTTCACCAGTTGTAATAACTTTAATACTGCGCAAGGTTTTGCGGCGGCTGGCAATGGAGTGACTGGTGGTGCAGATACCGGTTTGGGCAATAACACAGTGACTGTGACCAACGGTGTGCAATTAAATAGTGTGTTAAGTGCAACCAACGCGACCTACAAAGATTTGCCTTTAATTGTGTATATCGATGGGCCGATCACCTGGGCGAATTCCAACAATACCGAAATTCGTGTGCGTCGCAGTAATGTCTCTATTATTGGTTTGGAAAATAGCGGCGAATTTGATGGTGTAGGTATGCGCATTAGCCACGGTGCGAGCAATATTATTGTGCGCAATTTACTGATGCATGAAGTACCGCAAGCTAACGGCGCAGGCGATCATATTCATCTGGATGGGCAAGACGGCGCGGTTAGCAATATCTGGATTGATCACAACGAGTTTTACAACGATCTGACCGTCGATAAAGATCTTTATGACGAGCTAGTCAGTGGTCGCAGTGATGTTAAAAATGTGACTATTTCCTATAACCTGTTGCGCAATAGTCAAAAAACCTCCCTCTGGGGTTCTTCAGATGATGCAGTTGCGGAAGATGTAGGCCGCACAATCAGTTTCCATCACAACCACTGGAAAGATGTGGTATCGCGTTTGCCACTTTTCCGTTTCGGCGAAGGCCATATCTGGAACAACTACTACCAGAACGTGACGGGTACGGGTATTAACTCGCGCATGGGTGCGAAGATACGTATTGATAACAATGTTTTTGAAAACGTAAAAAATCCTATTCTGTCAGTGGATAGTTCCAGCATTGGCTACTGGAATGCAACGGGTAATAGTTTCACCAGCGTCACTTGGAGCGACACCCCTGTAGCATCCTGCAGCACAGCACCTTGTTATGCCGGTACTAATGATTCTGTTACTACAGATTACCAACCGCCTTACACCTACAATGTTATGGCAACTGCCGATGTAAAAAACCATGTACAGACTTATGCCGGGCGCAACAAAATTAACAGTTGTTTGAATTTGCCGGAGGCCAGCAGCTCGTCGTCTTCTGCCCAATCTTCATCTGCTCCCAGCGGGATCGCCATTAATTGGAAGCCTAGCCATACCGAGTTAGCGTCCGCCGTTGTCTCTCAACCTGGAGCGAATGAAAATACCAATTTCAATGCAACAGCATCAACACCGATAAAAATTGGCGATTTCAATTTCCAATCATCTGGTGCCGGCAATTTGCGATTGCATTTGAATGGTGCAGGTACTGATTATGCGATTAACTACAACGGATCATCTTTGCGCACAGAGCCAACCACCTTGGTGGAAGGCACTAGTGGCCAAGTAAATCCAACCTTGCTCAGTGGTGCGACGGGCGTTTCGCGTTATGTATCCTATGCTTTTGCGCCAAGCAGTAATCCCATCACCATGACCGTAACCTATTCAAATGCCAGTGCTACAGCAGCAGGTGCTTGTCAAAATGGCCAAATAGCAATTGTTGATCAGACAGGAAAAACCTGGAAGGTCGCATCATCTTGCAGCAATCCGGAGCAATCAACCGTTAGCGTGACCATTGCCGATGCGACTGTCTCTGAATTGTTTATTTTAATGAGCCGCAATGGTGACAGCGGTGGTGGCATTCGTATCTGGAATATTGAAGTTACCCAGTAACTTCTACTTAAAAACGGCCAGTACATGCTGGCCGTTTTTATAAATGCCAGACAAATAAAACGGTAAATTCGAGTAGATATGTAACATCAAAATACTATCTTACGCTGTAACCCTTTACAGATTGAAATGTGACTTGATTAATAGTTTAAAAAATTCAAGAATTGACGAATCACCCGCCAACAAAGGCGGAAAAATATAAAAATAACTTCAGAAATATAATTGGGACGGACGTTCCTGAATACCTCGGCATTGGTTTGGTTATCAAATTATTACAATAACCTAGAGAAAACGGCCAATGAAAGTTCTACTACTGATTCTGTCAATTTTTGCTGCTTGTGATAGCAGCACTAATTTATCCAATTTATACTTTCTGCGTTCGTTCTCTCTTGCCAATAGTTGCTCATCGTTTATCAAGCCATGCAGTTTGCATATAGTCTTTTTAAGACTGTCTTATATTAATCCCCCCGATTTTGAACTTTCAAAAAATAGAATAATTTTTCCAATAAATACTCGCAGGCTTTGTGAGTGTTAACGCTTTTATATGCAGAAGTTGGCTAACCAGCTCAGTAATTACGGCAGTAGTAAAAGGTCTTGATAAATAACAAGAATATTGCATGCAAATGCAGTAACTCTTGTTGTTGAAACAATAAAAATTACAGCGATTTATCAGGAATCAACAATGAAAACATCAATTGTATCAACCCTCGTGCTCAGCCTGTTGATGGTTGGTTGCGGTGGCTCAGGCTCAGGCAGTAAAAACACCAGTTCAGCTCCATCGTTATCATCCAGCACTGCTGTATCTGTCAGCAGTATTGCTAGTTCAGATCAGGCAAGTAGTTCAGTACCGGTATTGACCGGCGTGTTTCTCGATGCAGCCGTGGCCAATCTTGGTTACCGCACTGCAACCCGGCAAGGTGTAACCAATACCAATGGCGAATTTAATTATCTTGCTGGTGAATTAATTACCTTTTTTATCGGTGGGTTGGAATTACCCAGTGTAATAGCGAGCGACATTATTACGCCCATGGATATCGCCGATACCAAAAGCCTTAACGATAATCAACTCATTAATATTTTGCGTTTATTGCAAAGCCTCGATGCCGATGGCGATCTCTCAAACGGTATTGAAATTACCGCCGCCGCGATTGCCGCCGGTGTTGTGTTGGATTTCACTGTAGCACCCGATGTATTTGCAGAATCGCCTGCCGTAAAAGCGCTGTTGCAAGCATCCGGAAGTGTTAATCAGGAATTGATTTCTACCGAACAGGCGCTCGCGCACTTTCAAGAGACGTTGGCATTTATTAACGGCACGTCTTCCAGCAGTTCCAGTCAAACTGCAGAAAGCAGTTCATCGGCCACCAGCGAAGACGTAATTGCAGTGCCAGAGTCATCGGTGAGCAGCGCGTCTGTTGTAAGTTCATCATCCAGTGAAACTGTAGTTGCGAGCTCCAGCTCCAGTGCTATTAGTGAAATACCCGCAGTCAGCTCCGCTTCATCGACAAGCAGTATTGATAGTGGCAGCACCGGGATTCGCCCTGCAAAAATGGAAGGTTTTGCCGCCTATGCAGGAGTGACTGGCGGCGCGGGTGGTCCAGTGATTACTGTGACTACAGGTACTGAATTAAATGCGGCATTGTGTGGTGTACGCAGTAGCAATAAAACCGCACCGGTTATAATTTTGGTAAACGGCACCATCAATCACGGTAATACTACTGCGCAGGGTTGTAATACCCAGCCCGATGTGATTGAAATAAAACAAATGAGTAACGTCTCGATTATTGGTGTAGGCTCCAACGCATTGTTTGATCAAATTGGCATTCATGTGCGCGATGCCTCCAACATCATAATCCAGAACGTACATATCCGGAATGTGAAGAAAAGTGGTTCACCAATATCTAATGGTGGTGATGCCATTGGTATGGAGACGGATGTGGATCGCGTCTGGATCGACCACAACTGGTTGGAAGCATCGGGCGGCGAAAAAGATGGTTATGACTCACTGTTGGATATGAAATCCGGTGTGACTAACGTAACTGTGTCTTACAACAAGTTTAATGATTCGAGCCGTGCAGGTTTGGTTGGTTTTAACGATAGCGACACCAACAACAATATTACTTTCCATCACAATTATTATAAAAATATAGAGCAGCGCACGCCCTTGGTTCGCAATGCGCTGGTGCATGTGTATAACAACTATTATTCGAACGACAACATTAATACCATGATCCACGGTATTAATTCGCGTGCGAATGCAAAAGTATTGGTGGAAAGTAACTACTTCTACAACACCAATAATCCGCTGATTGCATCAGATGATTCACCTACACCAGGCTGTTGGCAAACCAATAATGACAACACAGTACTGCCGACGATTTATTACAGCCGTACCGTCGGTAATGGTGCCTTGGTTATTCCAGAAGTTATTGATGGCCAATTGCAATCAACCTGCGCAGTAACTGTGCCTTACACTGTCGAAATGGATCCGGCCGCATCTATACCAGAAATTGTGATGGCGAATGCGGGTGTGGGTAAAATTGGCAATGAGGGTGAAGCGACTAGCAGTTCTTCTGCAAATTCATCGGAAGCAAATACCTCAAGTAATGAATCAAGTGAGCAGTCATCCAGTGCCTTGTCAGTAGGTACTGCGGGTACGCTGAATGAAAGTTTTAATGTTGATAAAGCCACACTCTTCAGTGCGACCTATCAATCCATTTCTACCGATCCAAGCGCAGCACGCTACTTTGTTACTGGAGGCAATAGTGGCATTACTGTAACGAATAATGAGTTAACTATTTCTGCTGGCCGTTTCACTATTGGTCATCGTCCACCGCGCACAAATACCTTGGCAAGTGATACCAGTGCAAATGGTGATTTTGATTTAAGTCGCCCATACCGCATCAGTTTTAATGTAGTGGCTACTTCCGGTACAGGTAAGCTGCAAGTTTATGTTGATAACAATACGACAAGCGTTGCTAACTCAATGCATGGAGGTAGCTCCAGAGTATTTGATGCAGCAGTGAATACCCTGACTGCTGGACAGTTGATTGAAATTACACCCACTGTAGGCACCGCAACGTCGTTTATTGCATTCCGCACCGAAAGTTCTACCAGCGTTACAATTGATAATTTGAAACTGGAATATTTGGATGAAGGTTCATCTGAGTCTTCAGAATCTTCTGCGGGTGGTGCAGTGTCTTCAAGTTCATCGTCAGTCAGCAGTGAGGATGTCTCTTCAGGTTCTTCAATGGTTAGCAGTGAAGCTGAATCAAGCGCAGCGGAATCATCAGTAAGCAGCGAAGAGGCCTCTTCAAGTTCTTCAGTTGCTAGCAGTGAAATTGAATCATCATCCAGTTTAGTTGCATCTTCTGAGTCGAACAGTGAAGCATCATCAAGCGATGAATCTCCAGAATCATCTTCCAGCGTTGCAGAATCATCTGTTGCAAGCAGTGAAGAGTCTTCAAGTTCGGTTGCATCGTCTGAAGCTAGTAGTGAAGCAATGTCAAGTTCCAGCGAGTCAAGTAGTTCAACGCCATCAGTTGATTTATGGTTTGGGGCTTCATTGGATTTATTTGGATCTTCGACGTCAGTACCCCAAGGAAGCATAAGTGTAAATACTGCATCTAGTATCACATTTACAGCCAAAGGCGGCAGTCTGAATACGACAAATCGCAAGTTCTTTTTTGCGTATCAAGATGTAAGTGGTGATTTTGTATTTACTGCCCGCTTTAGTTCAATGACAGTGGCCAATGGCGGCTCTATAACTGTCAATAACAACAATCAATTCCGTTATGGCTTATTAATTACAGAAGCGATTACACCAGTGGCAAATTACATAGACCTCGGCCGTTTTGCGGAATTAGGTTATTACACATTGACAACCTCGCCAACCTATCAAGGATCGAGAGCATTTAAGTTAGATGTGGGTACTGGTTCTGCTCAGTCTCGCAGTAATGGTGCGTGGACAATTGGCCATTATTTACGTATAAGCAGAACAGGCAATAGCATCCAGTTATCGACATCAACAGATGGCGTTAATTTTACCGTTGCTAACACCAGTAGTTTTGTAAATGTTAATAATAATTCAATCGCAACATCTTTAAAGATTGGGTTCTTCGCGGCACCGGGCGTTGATGAACTGATGTTTGGTTTTGATAATATCTCAATCACTCAAAATTAATATTTGAAAGAAAAAACGCCCGGAATTACTCCGGGCGTTTTTCTATCCAAAAAAAATAGAAGCCAGATGTTGGCGCATATCAACCGGCAATAGTTATTGGTCTGATAATCAATAAAAACGACAATGTTTTATCAGGAAAAACTATGAAGAAATTAATTATTTCAGTCACTATGCTCAGCGTATTGATGACCGCCTGTGGTGGTTCTGGGTCAGGTAGTAGTAATACGAGTTCTGTTGCATCCTCACTCTCCAGTTCGACAGTATCTGTAAGCAGTATCGCGAGTTCAGAAGCTAGCTCAGCACAGACCAGTAGCCAGGCGCCGGTAGCAACAGGCGTATTTCTCGATGCAGCGGTTGCCAATATTGGTTACCGCACGGAAACCCAAGAAGGTTTTACCAACACTAATGGTGAATTCAGCTATCGCATAGGCGAATTAATTACATTCTTTATTGGTGGGTTGGAATTACCCAGTGTAGTAGCAAAAGACATTATTACGCCGCTGGATATAGTCAACACAGAAAGCCTTACCGATAACCAACTCATTAATATACTGCGTTTATTACAAAGCCTTGATGCGGATGGTGACGCAAGCAACGGTATTGAAATTACTGCCGCTGCAATTGCAGCCGGAACAGTTTTGGATTTCACTACAGCGCCGGAAGTGTTTGCCGAATCACCGGCGGTAAAAGCATTATTGCAAGCATCCGGTAGCATTAATCAGGAACTGATTTCTGCGGAACAAGCCGTAGCGCATTTTCAAACTACTTTGGAATTAATTAACGGGCCATCGTCCAGTAGTTCGAGCCAATCATCAACGCTGATTATTGAATCCAGTTCATCTATGAATAGTAGTGAAGGTGCTGTTGCTTCAAGTTCCTCAGTTAATAGTAGTGAAATAGTTGTTGAATCCAGTTCCTCTGCAGCTAGCAGTGAAGAACCTATTGCATCAAGTTCTGCAGGTAATGTGGCCGAAGTATTTTTTACGGAAACCTTTGAAGGCGCTACTGCCAGTAATTTCTACACAACCTATCGCGTTAACGGCAGCGGTCAATCGCTCTATAAAAAATCCGGTGGTACGCCAGTGTTTGCAGATGGCACCATTACCTTAACCGGTGCGCGTTTTACCATTGGTGAAGTGGGTAAAGATCTGGATTTAAGCAAGCCCTACAAAATTTCATTTGATGTGATGCAAGCCATCGGTTCCGGAAAAGTACAGATTTTTGTGGATAACGCCAACACCTCCGGCGATAGAATCTTTAATGAAAATGCCAATACTCTGGTTGTGGGTCAACGGTTTGTATTGAGCGCTAGCGATGGCACGGCGAATTCTTTTATACAGATTAGAGCAGAAAGCACCGCGACTTTGACGATTGATAATCTGGTCATTGAATATACCGATGCGGCGGGTTCATCCAGCAGTGCGTCATCCACAGGTAATGCAGGTGCGAGCAGTTCTGCGGCAGGCGGGGTAAGTTCAAGTGCTAATTCATCGATTATTTCATCGAGCCTGAGCAGTTCATCATCAAGCGCACCTTATATTCCCGGCGATGTAAACCTGAGTGCGGACTGTATTAATCTCGCCACTAATCCCAACGTAAACTGGCGCGATACCGCCTTGCAAACCGATCAGGAAATTGTGGAGTGTTTATATAAAACCCTCGGTACTCCAGTGGGCTATGGTGAAAATGCCAAAGGCGGATACGATCCTAACGGCAACAGCAAACTCACTATCATCACTAAAAATTCCAGCACCTCGGTTGAACAGCAAGTGTTGGATGCAATTAGCGGTGAAGCGCACAACTGGATTGTGTTCGACAAAATCCAATTCGCGCAGCCAACCGAAATTGGAATGTACCGTTTGGGTTGCAGCAATCCGACTGTGCAATCCATTCTCGGCGCAACCGAAGCGGAGTGTGTGAATTACCAGCAGTGGTGCGCAAAAAACAGTGTGAGTGAATCGGCCTGTGTGAGCACTTTCTTTAACACGGCGATGAACAAATCCAATAACCCGATTCGCAATCCGGCGATTGGCTCCAACAAAAGTATCGATGGTCGCGGCAGCGAGGCGTACTTCCTGTTTAGCGGTTTTGCGATTGGTAAAGATTCCACTGGCCAACCGACACAGACCGCAACCAGTGTGATTCTCACGCACTTGAACTTTAAAGGCGCAGGCCACACCGAAGACCATTATGTTGACCCGGATATGATTCGCTCCACCGGCGCATCACACGATATTTGGATTCACAAAAATACCTTCGATACCACCGGCGATTCCGCGTTTGATGTGAAAGTCGGCGCCTACGGTATCACCATGTCATTCAACGCAATCCTCGATGTCAAACGCGCAACACTGCACAGCTCCAGCGATAGCCACACAATCGATGCGCAAATCAGAACCACTATGCACCACAATTTATTTGTGACGCGCGATGCGAGTTATATGGCGCTCGGTAATACCCTGCGCCGCGTACCGCTGATCCGCCGTGGTACCTCGCATATGTTGAACAATGTGTTTGTGAATTATCGCAAAGACCTGCTCAGCATTCGTGTGGGCGCGAGCGTGTTGCAGCAAGACAATATGTTTGTGGTCAACCGCATCCATCAGGAAAAAGCGGATCTGGCGGCATCACTGGCGGAGCTGAAAAATAATTTGATCCGCGATGTGACCGGCGGTAATTATCGCGGCGAAGGCAACTTTGTTTGGTTCGGCGATGCGGCCTGCAACCTCGATGAAACCACCAAAACCGGCTTTACCATTAGCTCGGGTGCAGTGGCTAATTTGGCGGAGAACTATTCCGCCACCTCACAGGGCCTATTGGGCAATTGGCATTTTGCGGCTGGGCAGGATCTGGTGGATTACCTGAGCGCTACGGCAGGTAAATATGGTCAGGTGCCGTTTAATTCGCCTTTGTCGGGCGACCGTCATTATGTTCTGGGTTTGGGTAAGGTGGCCTGTCAGTAATTGCAGTGGGACAAAACGATTGGCTATATAGCGAAATGGCGCAATATTCATCATTTTCTATGGTCTATATAGTCAATCGATATTTGTCTGTAAAAATTTGTATGTTATAAATGACTTGTCTATAGGGAATGGCATGGTTTGCAACAATCAACTTTTCCGTTTGCGGTAACGTATTGATTGCAGATCATTTTAATAAGAATAGAAACATAGACACGGGTCACGGCCCGATTTCCTAGCAGGTACCCTTTATGTCCACTCTCAGTATTCGTCAGCAGCTCATGCTCTGCGGGTTATTGATTACTGCACACGTCGTTGTTTTTGCATTAGCTCCTGCCTAAGTTTTTTAACTGAAAACCAGGGCCGCAAAGCCACAGCCACCTCTCAATCAGGGGGCTGTGGCTTTTGTGTTTTTGGGCGTAAGGAACTGTGAAAAAAAACGCCATTGACTGGCATCTGCACGCCAAAATGGGTATAACAGAAGCATGTTGACTTCCTGTTTTGTCCACACATCGGATGCAAAACATCCGCACACCAATGCCTTCTGGCTGCGCAGCCGCTCGCCGCTGTGTCAGCGCCATCCCTTTTTTACTGACCCACCTGCGTTAATCTAAAACTCGTCTGCGTTTTATGCTTATAGTCAGCCTGTTGCGCTGGCTGTAGTTATGCATCTGTTGTGCATTGTCATCAAGCATTCCGGGGATATCGCATGGAATTGTTGTGGATCATCTTACTGCCCCTGCTGGGCGCGTTTTTGCCGCCCTTATGCGAGCGCTTTGGGCGCACTATTTGCGCGGCCTCGGCGTCGATAGGGCCGCTGTTGGCACTGGCTTTATTGGTGTCCTACCTGCCCGCGCTGTTTGAGCGGCAACTGTTTTTCTTCCATCTGGATTGGCTGCCGCAGCTGGGCATGGATTTGAGCCTGCGCCTCGATGGCTTGGGCATGATGTTCGCGCTGTTGATTGTGGTGATTGGCCTGCTGGTGATTTTTTACGCCCGCTACTACTTGGATAAACAGGATTCCCTCGGTCGCCTCTACGCACTTTTGCAACTGTTTATGATGGCGATGCTCGGCATAGTGCTAGCCGATAACATCCTGCTGTTGGTGGTGTTTTGGGAGCTGACCAGCCTGAGTTCATTCCTGCTGATTGGCTATTGGTCCCAGAAGAGTGAGGCGCGTAAAGGCGCGCGTATGGCGCTGGCGATTACCGGGGCAGGGGGGCTGACGTTACTCGCGGGCGCGTTGATTCTTGGCCAAATAACTGGCTCTTACAGTCTGCAAGTGATCACTAACTCGGCCGATTTGATTCAGGCGCATGCGCTTTACCCGGTCGCGCTGATCCTGATTTTGATCGGCGCCTTTACCAAATCAGCCCAGTTTCCCTTCCACTTCTGGTTGCCTCATGCCATGGCGGCACCCACACCGGTATCGGCCTATTTGCATTCGGCGACCATGGTGAAAGCAGGCGTATTTCTGCTCGCGCGTTTGTATCCCGCGTTATCGGGTTCGGATTTGTGGTTCTATCTGGTGACGTTCACCGGCCTTGCGACTCTTGTGTTTGGCGCTTATACCGCGCTCTTTAAACACGACCTTAAAGGCTTGCTTGCCTATTCCACCATCAGCCACCTCGGGTTGATCACCATGTTGTTGGGCTTTAGCAGTGAGCTGGCGACGGTGGCGGCGCTGTTTCATATCGTCAATCACGCGACCTTCAAGGCCTCGCTGTTTATGGCGGCGGGCATTATCGACCACGAAACCGGCACCCGCGATATGCGCCGCATCAACGGCATGTGGCAGTACATGCCGATCACTGCGACCGTGGCCATGGTGTCGGCCTCGGCCATGGCCGGGGTGCCACTGCTCAACGGGTTCCTGAGTAAGGAGATGTTTTTTACCGAGACCTTGCAGGTGGAGTTGATGGGCGGGTTCGACTGGATTATCCCGCTGATGGCGACGCTCGCCGGGATTTTTGCAGTGGCCTATTCCTACCGGTTTATTCACGATGTGTTCTTTAACGGCCAACCCATCAACCTGCCCAAGTTCCCGCCCCACGAGCCGCCGGGTTTTATGATCTTGCCCATGGCCATTTTGGGGGTGCTCTGTTTGCTGGTAGGTATCCTGCCCAATTTCACGGTCGCGCCCATTCTGGATGCGGCCAGTTACGCGGTGTTGGGGGAGGGCATTCCCGACTATCACATCGCCATTTGGCATGGCATCAACCTGCCGCTGGCGATGAGTGTGACGGCGCTGCTCGGCGGCTTGCTGCTCTACTACCAGCGCAAAGGGCTGTTTGCGTTTTATGAGCGTGGTTACCGGGTGGATCAGAAAGAAGAGTTTGAGAAACGCATCCAGAGCCTCGTGCGCTTTGCCCAGCGCGTGACCGATGCTATCGAAAACGGCTCCTTGCAGCGCTCGGCAGCGCTGTTTATCACCACGGCGTTAGTGATGGCGGCGGTGGAATTCTGGCCGCTGGGTTCCCTGCTAGGGAATGTCGCGCTCACGCCGGTGGACTGGGTCAGCTTGTTGCTCGCGGTAGTGTTGATGATCGCCGCATTGGTGACGGTCGTTATCCATCACAACCGCCTTGCAGCGCTCTTGGTGCTGGGCGTGGTGGGGCTGATTTTGTCGCTCGCTTTCGTTCGCTTCTCCGCGCCGGATCTGGCGCTTACGCAAATTTCGGTCGAAGTAGTGACCATTATCCTGCTGATGCTGGCGCTCTACTTCCTGCCGCAAATCACCCCGCACGATTCCGATAAGAGCCGGATTGTGCGCGATATCCTGCTTGCGGGTGGCGCTGGTTTGGGGGTGGCTTTGCTGACCATGGCGATTCTCACTCGTCCCTACGATACAAGTCTGGCCGACTTCTTCCTCGCTAACAGTGTCAGCGGCGGAGGAGGGACTAACGTGGTCAATGTGATTCTGGTGGACTTTCGCGGCTTTGATACCCTCGGCGAAATCACCGTACTGGCGATTGCCGGTCTGGGCGTTTACCTGATGCTCGACGGTTTGCGTTTGCCATTGCCGGGGATGGATGGCGAGGGTCGCCGCTGGGCGCGTGATCCTTATCCCCCCATCCTCACGGTGCTGTCGCGGATTTTGCTGCCGCTCGCGCTTATGGTCTCGGTGTACATTTTCCTGCGCGGCCACAACCAGCCGGGTGGGGGATTTATCGCCGGGCTGATCACCAGCATCGCGCTGATTTTGCAGTATGTGTGCAGCGGCTCGGCCTGGGTGCAGCAGCGCCTGCCACTGGATTATGGCCGCGTGGCGGTGTTCGGCGTATTGATCGCCACAATCACCGGCATTGGCAGCTGGTTATTCGGCTACCCCTTCCTCACTACCAGTTTTACCTATGTGAGCTGGCCACTGGTGGGCAAGTTTGAACTGGCGACGGCGATGATTTTTGATACCGGGGTGTACGTCACCGTGGTGGGTGCGACCCTCCTCATGCTGGCGCAGCTGGGCAATCTGGCGCAAACCACCTACAACACATCGTCCGGTACAGCTTATGGCGACTCAGAGGAGGCACACTGATGGAAGCGCTAATTGCGTTGGTGATTGGGGTATTGGTGAGCTGCGGTGTGTACTTGCTGCTGCGTGCCCGTACCTTTCCGGTCATTCTCGGCCTGACCCTGCTGTCCTATGGGGTTAACCTGTTTATTTTTGTGATGGGTCGCCTGCGCACCGGCGCACCGGCCGTGGTGAACAAGGGCGACAGCCTCAGCTCAACCCTCAACTATGCCGATCCACTCCCGCAAGCACTGGTACTCACCGCGATTGTGATCGGTTTTGCGATGACTGCCTTCCTGCTGGTGCTCGCCTTGCGCGCCCGCGCCGAACTGGGTAATGACCACGTGGATGGCACGGCGGGCTTGGGCGAAAAACCGGTCAAACCGGTTCGCCCATTAGAGGAGGACGAAGTTTGAGTCATTTACTGATCGCTCCTCTCTTACTTCCTCTGCTCACTGCAGTGCTGCTGATTTTTCTCTCCGGCCGCTCGCTATTGCTGATTCGCAGCTTAAGCATTATCTCCACCACGCTACTGGTGGCAGTGGCGATTGCTCTGCTGCAAGTCGCCAACGACGGTCAAATCCACCTTTACGCCTTGGGCAATTGGATGCCGCCGTTCGGAATCGTGCTGGTGTTGGATCGCCTGAGTGCGCTCATGCTACTGGTCACCTCGGTACTCGCGTTGTTCAGCCTTATCTACGCTTCACGCGGCACCGATGGCCCCGGCGACAAGCTCCACGCCATGGTGCAGTTCCTGTTGCTGGGGGTGAACGGCGCATTTCTGACCGGCGATTTGTTCAACCTGTTTGTGTTTTTCGAGGTGTTGCTCATCGCCTCATACGCGCTTTTGTTGCACGGTCGTGGCGCCGAACGGGCGCGTGCGGGTTTGCATTATGTAGTGATTAATCTGGCGGGTTCAGCGCTGTTTTTGATTGCTGTATCGGCGCTTTACGGCATTACCGGCAGCCTCAATATGGCTGATATGGCCGCCAACATCGCCCAACTCGACCCCGCCGATGCCCCCCTCGCCGCCACCGCCGGTGTGTTGTTGTTGGTGGTATTTGGCTTGAAAGCCGCCATAGCGCCGCTGTATTTTTGGCTGCCGCGCGCCTACGCCTCGGCCAGTGCGCCGGTGGCCGCGCTCTTTGCGATCATGACCAAAGTGGGCGTTTACACCATAGTGCGCACTTACACGCTGATCTTTGGCGATAGCGCCGGACCGCTGGCAAATCTTGCGTTGCCATGGCTCTGGCCATTGGCGCTGATTACGCTGGCGCTGGGCTTGCTCGGCGCACTGGCGGCGCGTGAACTGCGCATCCAGATCGCCTATTTGGTGGTGGTGTCGGTGGGCACACTGCTCGCCGGTATCGCGCTTAATACCGAAGCAGCATTGGCGGCGAGTTTCTACTATCTCATTCATTCGACCTGGATTTGCGGTGCGCTGTTTATGCTGGCCAATCTTATCCAGCGCCAGCGTGGCGACCTGGGCGATCGCATCACCAAAGGGCCGCGCATGGTGCAGTCGGCACTACTCGGCAGTCTGTTTTTTATCGCCGCTGTGAGTGTGATTGGCCTGCCGCCGCTAAGTGGATTTATCGGCAAGTTGTTGTTGCTGAGCGCTGCGGGTGCTCAAGGCAATGCAATCTGGCTGTGGGTGCTATTGCTCGCGGGCAGCCTCGCCACGTTGATGGCACTTAGCCGCAGTGGCTCCACCTTTTTCTGGCGTGGAGAGGGTGATGTAGTTTCAACCCGAGATGCAACCGATCCCGATGCCGGCAAACCATTAGCTCAAAAAGGTGAACTGCTGGCGGTAATCGGGCTTTTACTCTGCATTTTTATGGTCACGCTGGGCGCATCGACTGTGCTGGATTACACCCAGGCGCTAGCGCACCAGCTGTTATCGCCCGAGGCTTATATTCAAGCCATGCATAAATTCACCGCAATTGAGGGCAACTCACAATGAACCCACAACCGGCAACACCTTCCTCAACGGCACCTAAAGCGCGCAGCTGGTTTCCGCACAAAACACTGAGCGTTTTTCTGCTACTACTTTGGCTACTGTTGGCCAATGATGTCAGCGTCGGCCAAGTCGTACTTGGCAGCATTCTGGCTTGGCTCATCCCCTGGCTTACGCAAGGTTTCTGGCCCGAGTCCTTGCGCTTGCGTCACCCGCTGGTGCTGGTGAAATTTGTACTGGTAGTGTTCTGGGACATCCTCATTGCCAACCTGATTCTGGCGGTGCGCATCCTCGGCCCCATGCACAAACTGCAACCGGCGTTTATGCAGGTGCCGCTCGATATCCACCATGAGTTCACCATCACTCTGTTTGCCAGCACCATCTCACTCACGCCCGGCACAGTGTCGGCGGATCTGAGTTTGGATCGCCGCTACCTGCTGGTGCACAGCCTGCACGTTACCGATGTAGACGCCGCCATCGCGGAGATGAAACAGCGCTACGAAGCCCCGTTAAAGGAGGTATTTGAATGCTCACCACAGCCATAAGCATCGCCATGTTGCTGCTGGGCATCGCCATCGCCCTCAACCTCTGGCGCCTGATACTCGGCCCCTCGCTGCCCGACCGCATACTCGCGCTCGACACCATGTACATCAACGCCATCGCGCTGCTGGTGTTGTTTGGCATTTACCAAGGCAGCATGCTGTATTTCGAAGCGGCACTACTCATCGCGGTGATGGGTTTTGTCGGCACAGTCGCGCTCAGCAAATACCTGCTGCGCGGCGACATTATTGAATAATAGAAAGTCGAATAATGAAAAGTTAAATAAGGGGAAAACCATGCCCGTCTGGCTTGAATACACTATCAGCTTCTTCCTCCTCGTCGGCGCCGCCTTCGCCCTCATCGGCTCCATCGGCCTGATGCGCCTGCCGGATTTCTACTTGCGCCTGCACGGCCCCGCCAAAGCTACCACTCTGGGGGTGGGCGGCATCATCATCGGCTCAGTGATTTTCTTTTCGACTCAAGGAGATGGTTTGAGTCTGCACGAATTATTAATCGCACTCTTCTTGTTTATCACCGCCCCGGTGAGCGCGCACATAGTCGCCAAAGCGGCACTGCATTTGCGTTTGGAGGCAGTGGAGTGGACGCGGGGGAAGCCGTGGGAAAATGAACTAGCTAAATCCGCACATGATGCTAAAGCGGATGTTGCTGCAGGGCGTTTTGTCACTGAATCGGTGGCTGAGCATATGCGTAGAATCAAGGGTGACTGATGGTTACCTCTACCTATCTGAAAAAGCCATGAAACTAAGCAATAACCACTGGTGATTCACGCGGTTAGTATCACAGGGATAAAAATACGCTGGGTGGTGTTGGGGCAAGAGGTTGTGAACGGCAGCTTACTCGTCATTAACTGGTTGTGGTGCAACAAAATGAAAAGGTAGTGGTAACTTGGGTAGGTTCATACGCGTGCATTGCGACATTACGTATTCGCGCCAATAAGGCCATAAATGGTGACAGGCATTCTTCAGGGCAAATTCATCCAATGCTGTTTGATCTTCTGAAAGATGTGGATCAGTCACAAGGTAATCGATGCAGTAGCTGGCCTCTAATTGTGCTAATGCATCATCTTTTTCGTCACTGACCAAGCGAACACCAACATCTATATATACCCTAAAAATCTTTGTTGATTGATTAGCTTCTGTAATAGAGAGCAAGTTTGATTGCCTAACGCCTTGTTTAAACTGAATACCATAATCTTCAATAACATCAAATTTTGGATCAAAGCCTTCTTTTATCCATGCTGAAACTGAAGTTTGAAAAATATCTTCAAACTGTAATCCCTTTTTTGCTTTTTCAAATGAACTACTCACGGTAATCACCAATTAGCTGTTTTTCTGGAATAGGTTTGTAAATGTACAACCTTAGCTCTTTTGGGAGAGTCATGTTTATTGAGTTTAGTGCCAGGTATATCTGTCCACCCATTGGTCGAATCACTCAATGCGGCATCAAACCCGCGAAAAGCAGAAAGCACAGAAACTAATAACTGATTGAGGCTTACATTTTCTTCCACCGCTTTAACCGCCAAACCGCGATGCAGTGATTTAGGAAGGCGTAAGGTTACCCGCCCACTAAAATCATCAGTTGGAGCCTCTGGTTCAGGCATTGCCCGACCTTTTTCGGCAAAGATAATAGCGGTTGTGCTAATTGTGTCTAATGCCAGTGCGTAAGCTTCTTCGTGAGTATCTGCATATTCGGCCACATCTGGCAGTTCGCGTACCCTGGCTTCAAAGCAATATTCACCTTCAAAAAATCCGTAGCGAACACTAGTGGTATACAGTCTTGGGTCGAACATGGCATCTATCACTCAGATAATTTTCTGAGTGCCTCTTCATATTGATTAATAGTTTTCAAAATTTTTACTATGTATGCAGGTTTAATTTCCGGGTTCTTACCGTGCCCACAGTTAAAGCTACTGCTGTAAAAATCCGCCAATTTGTCGTGAGTAAAAACTTTATGGCCTCCTTGTGAGCCATCACGAACCTCAAATCCCAAAGACTTCAGAAGCGCAGTTACTCTTTGACAGCGGATGTTGCCCTTATTTTGGGTCAATTCCTGTTTGACTTCATCGAAGACGGGCATACTAACAACTCCATGACACTATATATAGTGTCAAAATTCAAAGAAGTAAAGTCTACTAGCATCCTTTTGTTGTAGATGTTGATGCTAAATTTATTGGTTTATGCATTGGAATAGCTAAAAACTATTACATATAAGCCATATCCAAAATATATCAAGTTCTAGCTATAAGTATCCATGTGCAATTATTCTCTCAGTTGAAATTCAGCCTGTGGAGCAACTATGAACACCCACGAAAAACTCAACTACGTCGAATGTGCCGCGTGTGATTTGCCTGCAACCAAGATATTTCTCAATAAGAAGTTAGAAGGAATTCAAAAAAATGAAAATAGTTTCTGTTTTATCGTTTTGTGTGCTGTTGTTTACAAACATGACATGCGCTGACGAACCACTACCTGAACTGGAAATTAAAAAAATCGAAGAGGGCGTTTATCTGTACACCGCTTACGAAAAAATCGAAGGCTGGGGGTTGGTTGGCTCTAACGGATTAGTCGTGCTTGATAACAAAGATGCTTACCTGATTGATACACCTATTTCAGCTAAAGATACTGAAGTATTACTGCAATGGATTGACGCGCAGGGCTTTACCGCTAAGGCAAGTATTTCCACCCATTTCCACAGCGACAGTACTGGTGGTATTGCATTTCTCAACTCAAAGTCCATTCCAACTTATGCCTCCAAGCAAACTAACCAGTTGCTTGAAAATAAAGGCGAAGCAAAAGCCACTCATTCATTTACCAAAAATCCTTTTTGGCTGGTCAATAAAAAAATAGAAGTGTTTTATCCCGGTGCGGGTCACACTTCAGATAATGTCGTGGTGTGGATGCCAGAGCAGAAAATTCTATTCGGCGGCTGTTTTGTCAAACCCGAAGGTCTCGGCAATCTTAGCCACGCAGTAATAGAAGAATGGCCTGCCTCCGCTGAAAAACTTATCACTCGCTACGGCACTGCAAAGCTAGTTGTGCCAGGGCATGGCAAGGTTGGTGATGCTTCGTTCTTGGAAAAAACCAAACAGCGAGCACTTGAAGTGCTTGCAGCGAAAAAGTGAATTTCAAAAGGAGCGACTAATGAATAACCACGAAAAACTCAACTACGTCGAATTCGCTGCGCGCGATTTACTGGCAACCAAAACCTTTTTCTCCAGTGTGTTCGGTTGGGAATTCGTCGATTACGGCCCTGAATACACCGCGTTTTCCAATCAGGGTTTGGATGGTGGTTTTTATCAGGCGGATATGTGCAGCAAAACCAGCAATGGCGCGGCGCTGTTGGTTTTTTATAGCGCGGATATTCAATCGACGTTACAAAAAGTTATCGCTAACGGGGGCACAATTATTAAACCGCTATTCGATTTCCCCGGCGGTTGCCGGTTTCATTTCACTGAGCCGAGTGGCAATGAATTTGCGGTGTGGTCGGAAGCAAAAAATTAATCGCTGTAAACAAATGACACTGATTCACACAGTGCCAATTTCACTCGAGTACAAACAGAGCAGTCCGAAGCACCGATTTCATTTAGTGCAGGATGATTATCGCGCGCTTTGGGCTGCTCTCTTGTGCATCGAAATTGTTAACACTAATTCTGCTGCGCGCTGGTGAACGGGTGGCCGATGACCCTCCTTTTACATCGAGCCACTCGTTAACTTTGCGTTTCATTTCATGTTTGGCAGCCTTACGTTTTGCCTTTTCCGTTTTTTCATGCACACCACCTTTGCTCATAATGGGGTGAAATGCATGACCGTTGCGCCGTTCCTGTTTCATAGCCTTATCCTTTTATACACAAGACTTGTTTGAGTGTATGAACCACTTCTATCAAGTCAGATTGGTTGTGCATAACCTCGTCGATGTCTTTGTATGCCGCAGGAATTTCATCAATTACTGCTTTATCTTTACGACATTCAACACCTTTGGTTTGTGCGATTAAATCTTCTTTGCTAAACGCATGACGTGCTGCAGTGCGGCTCATTTTTCTACCGGCACCGTGGGCGCAGGAGCAAAACGAATCGGTATTGCCTTTTCCGCGCACGATAAAAGACTTAGCGCCCATGCTGCCGGGAATAATTCCCAACTCACCTTCGCGTGCGCTAATGGCTCCTTTACGGGTGACCAATACATCAGCGCCGAAATGATGCTCGCGGCTCACGTAATTATGGTGACAGTTAATCGCGTGGCGATCGGCGTGAAACTTGGGTAAAAATGGCGCTATTGCCCGCAATACCAAGCCCATAATTTCATTGCGATTTACACGCGCGTATTCCTGTGCCCAATTTACCGCCGTCACGTAATCCACAAAGTGCTCGCTGCCTTCGGTGAAATAGGCCAAATCTTTATCGGGCAAATTGTGAATATGTTTGCCCATATCTTTTTTGGCGAGGGCGATAAAATACTGCCCAATCGCATTGCCTATTCCACGGCTGCCAGTGTGCAACATGATCCACACATCTTTATTTTCATCCACACAGACTTCAATAAAATGATTGCCGCTACCGAGGGTGCCCATTTGTTTGGTCCACAGGGTGTTCGGTTGTTTTAACATTTTCATCACTGTGGGATGTTTTTCAAAAAGCCACTCCACACCGGCTGTCATTTGTTTACATGCGCTTTCACGAATGCTCACCGTTTTATGCGCTTGCAAACCTACTGGCACTGCACGTTCGATCGCACTGCGCATTGCGGCGAGGTTATCCGGCAGTTGCGACGATTTAACCGAAAGTCGCACCGCACTCATCCCGCAACCAATATCCACACCCACTGCAGCGGGAATAATGGCATTTAAGGTCGGTATCACCGCGCCTACGGTCGCACCAATACCTAAATGCACATCGGGCATCGCTGCTATATGCGAATGAATAATTGGCAACTCGGCAATTTTTTTCAGTTGCGTCAGCGCTTCATTTTCAATATCGCGGGTGTAAATTTTTACGGGTTTAAAACCATTTCCCGCATTTTTGTTTAATTCAATTTTTACAGGCATAGAAATCCCTTAAGTGATTTTTTTGATAAATCACTTTGCGTTACTAAAAAAATGAAACCTTCGAGTTGGCTTTTTAAATCGCAGAAAAGAAAAAGCCCCGATTAGTTTCCTAATCAGGGCTTTCGTGTTGCGCCTGACTGGAAGGTTTTGTTATCACCTTCCAAGTCTGAATACTCAAAAGGTTGTTAGCGGTTGGTATAGTTCGCGTAAGTCATCATTGAGTACTCCATAAGTTGTGACAAACAAGTTGTCGGGTTGAAAAGCAAAGTGTTTTTAGCACCTTGGAAATTGGGCGCGATAATACGCCGTTTTTTTGAGCTGTCAATTTTATTTCACGGGATGGGTTTTTTACCCGATGCTTTTCAAAAATATCCGTCGCACTGTTGCAATTACTATTTTAAATTTATTGCGGATTCATATCGACCTAACCAATCGCATACCCACTCAAACTTCCAATCGCCTCCAACGCCAGCTGCGCTGTTTCGCGGCCTTGTAAATTGATCGCGACGGGAATTTTTTTGCCGCTGTGGGTGAGGGCAATGATTTTGCAGATTTCTTGATGACCTTTACTGCTCTGTGTGCTGTAGCTGGTGGCGATTTGTAAGTTGCTAATTTCTGCGCGCGGCATTTGATTGCGTCCAATGGGAATTCCCAGCCAGTAGCGTTCGCTGATCAGGCCATTGTGATCCAGCTGGACGCGCAAACTGGTGAAGAGCAGTTTGAGGCAGATAAGTGTGACCAGGCTGCCGAGCAGGGTGAATACCCACACCATGATTGCCGGGGCATCGGATTTAAGGCCCATGAGAATACCGGCGCCCGCAAAAAATACGCCCACGATTAACCCAGTCAGGTTAGTGCTCGCGTTTTGTAGCATCGGGAAATGCATGCGCACGCCGCCGGGGATTTGTTCGATATTGGCGACGGCTTCAATTTGCGCTTCGCGCTCATCCATGAGTTGCGGGTGTTGGCTGCTCATCGGTAGTGCCGTGTGCGCTGGTTCGGCGGTGGCGAATACGGGGATTTCAAACTGGCGCTGCAAATCCACGCCGGGTAAATCGGCATGTAAGTCTAGGCGCCAGAAACGATAGTCGCTGCTGTAGGTTTCCGAGGCGGGCAGGTCGGCGGGCACGTCAAAACACACCGCTAATAAGGTGCCACCGGCGGGTGCAGGTTTTGTGTGCGCCAAGCCGGTGGTTTGCCAGATCACCGTTTCACGGCGACTGCGGTTTTTGCCGCTGCCGGTTTCGTAGCTGCGCAGGCATTGCAGGCTGACGGAAAAACGCTGTTGGCTGTTGTAGGCCAGAGGCAGGGCGAGGGTACCGCCCACTTGTCCACCCAAACGACCGGGGTAGGGGTCGAGCATCAGACGCAACTGGCCAAAACGGCGCCAGCTGCGGGTGTTATTGATGGCCCACGCCAGCATAATCACCCCGAAGAGGGGAAATAATAAAACCATCAGGATGAGCTGGTTACCTTTATCCAGTTCGCCGGGAATAGCAATCACGGCGGGTAGCGAGATAAGGTTCCAAATAAGGGTGAAGCCCCAGAGAAACCAAAGGCCGCTTTTGCCATTGCAGGTCACTTCGCGCTTTGCCCATTGCTGCTGCCCGAGCCAGGGTTTGCTGGTGCTCTCGGGGTGGTTGGTAGCGCCGGTTTTGGCGAGCAGTGTCCACAGCATCAGGCCGATACCTACGCCGCCAAACACCAGCACAAAAATCAGTTTGAAGCCGAGCATGCTCCAGCGCAGGTCGCGGTTGAGCACGGCGTCTGTGGGGTCTGTGGGGTTGACCCAGGCGGGAACGGGCTGTTGGTTTTGCAACGCGGAGGATAGTTGGGCGGCCAGCTGTTGCTGGAAGTCACCAATGTTGTCGCTGCCGCCCATAATGGCTACCCGCTCGCCGGTATAGTCCAGCATCTGGTAGCGATAGGTGTAACGCGCAGTGGCCTGGTAGGTATTGCTATCGTCGCCGCGATTGACCGATAAATTGGCCTCCAGCAGTTGCGCCTGCACTTGCGGCCAGGATTTCATCTGCTGCCATGTATAGAGGTTGGGAATAATACTGAACAGGAGTAAACCGATGCCCACCCCGGCAAAGGGCAGGGCAAAGAGCAACATAAACCAGTTGTGTTTGAGTGTTTTTAGCATGGCTTACTCCTTCAATTCTCTGCCTGGCAGTGTAGCGGCGATTGCCCGCTGATGTGACGCTTTGGTGTGTTCACCAGCGGCTCTTCAAAAAACAAGTAAACGATTACATTAATTATTATTAAAATATGTAATCGTTTTTGTGGCGGTTAATGTTGTTTTCATCACAAAGTATGGCTGAAAACGGCAATTTCCCTCTTGACGCTATGAGCGGTCAGGCGCACCATTTCGTTCAGTTCCACCCGCTGGGTGTGATGGGTAAAAACATAATAATCCCACTGCACCGGCAAACCCCAAATCCACAGCTTTGGCAGAACGACGGGTTTAACCCTGTCGCTCAAAAAGCCCCGTGGGTTGATTCCCGGGTCCCGTTCACAGACGAACACCAATACCCCACAAGTGCTGCGCTGTAACCCAGCAGCCTCAAGCCCGGTGCGACCTTTGGTATGCACCTATCGGCTCCTCGGTCACTACCTCGTCCGGTCTTTATTGGCCGTGTTATCGCTATGTCCTAACGACATCGGCTGCAAGTCCTGACCTGTGCAGGGCGAGACGCCGCAGAAACCAATAACTAAAAGTGGAATAGGTATCAACAATGAAAAACAATATCCCTGTGCGCTCACTGGGCCGTTACGCCCTGTTCGCGGCGGCAACCAGTTTGCTGGCCAGTGCCGTTCAAGCACAAACACTCGGTGACAACCTTGCCATTACTGGCCCCAGCGCTGGCGCCGATGGCTCCGGCTTTAACGACACCAAACTGGTGCGCGACGGTAATGTCGGCACCGCCACCCAAGCCTCAGGTACCAGCAACCAGCGCGTGTCGGTCAAGTGGGGCAGTGCGGTGACGTTTAATACGGTGATCCTGCGTGAAGCGGGCAGCAAAGTGACCAGCTGGAGTTTGGTCGATAACGACACCGGCACTGTGTGGGCGACGGGCACCGGTATCGGCGCCGAGCAGGTGGTAAATTTAGGCACACGCAGCACCAAAAAAATCAATTTGATTGTGAATGCGACCAGCGCCCCGGCGATGGCCGAATTTGAAGTTTATAACGCCAGCGGCACGGCTTCGTCGGCGCCAGCTTCCAGCGCCGCCCCATCCAGTGTTGCCGCGTCCAGTACCTCCGCTTCAAGCGTACCTTCCAGCCAAACGATTGTGTACCAAGCTGAAAGCGGCAGTTTGTCGCAAGCGGCAGTGGAGTCCAACCACAGCGGTTTTACCGGCAGCGGTTTTGTGAACTTCGATAATCTGGTGGGTAGTTCCGCCCAGTGGACCGTCAATCAAGCCAGTGCGGGCACTGCGACTATCACCTTCCGCTATGCCAATGGCACTACCAGCAATCGCGCTATGTCGATCAGTGTCAACGGCACGGTGATCAATTCATCGCTGGCGTTTAATGGCACCGGCGCCTGGGCAACCTGGGCTGAGCAAAGCATGACAACCCAGTTGAATGCCGGCAGCAATGTGATTCGCGCGGTATCTACCACCAGCGATGGCGGCCCGAATCTGGATCAGCTGTCAGTGACCGGTGGAACAGTGGTTGTTAACTCTTCCAGCAGCCAGTCATCGGTTGCACCTAGCAGTGTACCGGCGTCGTCCGTTGCACCGAGCAGTGTGCCCGCCTCCTCGGTTGCGCCAAGCAGCAGTTCGGTGGCTAACACCTCCAGCAGTGCATCCTCTAACAATGGGGCGATTCGCCCGGCGAAAATGGAAGGTTTTGCGGCTCATGCCGGTGTAACTGGCGGTGCCGGAGGTAGCGTCGTTACCGTGTCGACGGGTACGGAATTGAATGCGGCGCTCTGCGGTCGCAGCACCATGAGTGAACCTATAGTGATCCGGGTCAATGGCACTATCAATCACGGCAATACCACTGCCCAGGGCTGTAATACCCAGGCGGATGTGATTGAAATCAAGGCGATGAGCAACATCTCGATTCTAGGGGTGGGCACCAATGCGCTGTTTGATGAAATGGGCATCCATGTGCGCGATGCATCCAACATCATCATCCAAAACGTGCATATCCGTAATGTGAAGAAGAGCGGTTCACCCACCTCCAACGGCGGTGATGCTATCGGCCTGGAAACCAATGTGGATCGCGTGTGGATCGACCACAACTGGCTGGAAGCTTCGGGTGGCGAAAAAGACGGTTACGATTCGCTGCTGGATATGAAAGCCGGGGTGACCAACGTGACGGTTTCCTACAACCTCTACAACGATTCCAGCCGTGCGGGATTAATTGGCTCGAGCGATAGCGACAACAAAAATACCAACATCACCTTCCATCACAACTGGTACAAAAACATCGAACAGCGCACCCCGCTGATCCGCCACGCGTTAGTGCACATGTACAACAACTACTGGTCGAACGACAGTATTGACCACATGTTCCATGCCATTAACTCGCGTATGAACGCCAAGGCGCTGGTGGAGAGCAACTACTTCTACAACGTCAACAACCCGCTGCTGGCCTCCGACGATTCCGATGTTGCCGGCTGCTGGCAAACCAATAACGACAATACGGTATTGCCCTACATCTACTACAGCCGCACGGTGGGTAATGGCGCTTTGGTTATTCCGGAAGTGGTGAGTGGCCAATTGCAATCCACCTGCTCGGTGTCGGTGCCCTACGCGGTACAAATGGATGCCGCTGCCAATGTACCGGCCATCGTTATGGCCAATGCCGGGGTAGGAAAAATCTCGCCGTAATTGATTTTACCAATCCGTCTTCAGGGGCATCCGCTTCGGCGCTGCCCCTCGCAGTGACGCCAATCGTTTTCGATAAACAATAAATTCAAAGGTAATCGAGATGACTATTTTCAAACACACGTCCAAGCACTGCATGCATTGGCTAAGCCGGGGATTGGTGCTCAGTGCCGCCAGCTTGCTTGCCACTGCAGTACACGCACAAACCCTGGGTGCAAACCTTGCTATCACCGGCCCCAGCGCGGGCGCCGATGGCTCGGGTTTTAACGACACCAAGCTGGTACGCGATGGCGACACCGGCACCTATACCCAAGCCAGCGGCACCTCCAACCAACGCGTCTCGGTTAAGTGGGGCAGTGCAGTGAACTTTAATACGGTGATCCTGCGCGAGTCAGGCAGCACCGTAGGCGCCTGGGAGCTGGTGAACAACGATACCGGCGCGGTATTGGCGACAGGTTCTGGCATAGGCGCCGCGCGCACTGTGAACCTGGGTTCGGTGTCGATGAAAAAACTGAACCTGATTGTCAGCGGCAGCTCACCCCTGCGCATGGCGGAGATTGAGGTGTACAACGCCAGTGGTACTGCCAGCTCCAGCTCAGTTGTTTCCAGTGCCGTCGCCTCAAGTTCAGCGCCGTCCAGTGTTGCCGCATCCAGTACCCCGGCATCCAGCAGCGCACCCGCGAGCCAGACAGTGAGCTACGAAGCCGAGAGTGGCAGCCTGTCGCAAGCGGCAGTGGAATCCAATCACACAGGCTACAACGGCAGCGGGTTTGTGAACTTCGACAATCTGGTCGGCAGTTCCGCCCAGTGGACCGTCAATCAAGCCAGTGCCGGCACCGCGACTATCACCTTCCGCTATGCCAATGGCACCACCAGCAATCGCGCCATGGCGATCAGTGTCAATGGCACGGTGATCAATTCCGCGCTGGCGTTTAACGGCACCGGCGCCTGGGCGACCTGGGCGACACAATCGCTCACGGCTAATTTGAATGCCGGTAGCAATGTGATTCGCGCGGTATCCACCACCAGCGATGGCGGCCCGAATCTGGATCAGTTATCAGTGACCGGTGGAACGGTGGTGGGCAACTCCTCCAGCAGCCAGTCATCGGTAGCTTCATCAGTAGCGCCGAGCAGCACACCGGCCTCATCATCGGTGGCCTCCTCAACGCCTTCATCAGTTGCACCTTCATCAACCGCTCAGAGTAGTTCCAGTGTGGCATCAAGCCAGGTCAACAGCAGCGCATCCTCGGTGAATTCCTCCAGCGGTGCCATCAGCGCCGAGTGTATCCAGTTGGCGACTAACCCCTCGGTGAACTGGCGCGATACTTCGCTGCAATCGGATCAGGCGATTGTAGAGTGTCTCTCCAAAACCCTGGGCAAACCGGTGGGTTACGGTGAAAACGCCAAGGGTGGATACGACCCTAACGGTAATAGCAAACTCACTATTATCACCAAAAATTCCAGCACCTCGGTTGAGCAGCAAATCCTGAATGCGATTACTGGCGAAGAGCATAACTGGATCGTATTCGACAAAATCCAATTTGCGCAGCCTCACGAAATTGGCATGTACCGTTTGGGTTGCAGCAACCCGACAGTGCAATCGCTGCTCGGCGCAACGGAAGCCGAGTGTGTGAACTACACGCAATGGTGCGCAAAAAATGGTGTGAGCAGTGCAAATTGTGTAACGCAATTTTTTAACACCGCGATGAACAAATCCAACAACCCGATTCGCAACCCGGTGATAGGCTCCAACAAAACTATCGATGGCCGTGGCAGCGAGGCGTACTTCCTGTTTAGCGGTTTTGCGATTGGTAAAGACTCCACTGGCTCGCCCACCCAAACCGCGACCAGTGTCATCCTCACGCACCTTAACTTTAAAGGCGCAGGCCACACCGAAGACCATTATTGCGACCCGGATATGATCCGCTCCACCGGTGCATCACACGATATCTGGATTCACAAAAACACCTTTGATACCACCGGCGATTCGGCGTTTGATGTGAAAGTGGGTGCTTATGGCATCACCATGTCGTTCAATGAAATTCTCGATGTGAAACGCGCAACACTGCACAGCTCCAGCGACAGCCACACCATCGATGCGCAAATCAGAACCACTATGCACCACAATTTATTTGTGACTCGCGATGCGAGTTATGACTTGCTGGGCAATACCCTGCGCCGCGTACCGCTGATCCGCCGTGGCAGCTCCCACATGTTGAACAATGCATTTATCAACTACCGCAAGGATCTGTTGAGCATTCGCGTCGGTGCGAGTGTATTGCAGGAAGACAATATGTTTGTGGTCAATCGCATTCATCAGGAAAAATCTGACTTGGCCGCATCGCTTACGGAACTGCAAGGCAACCTGATTAAGGATGTGACCGGCGGTAACTATCGCGGTGAGCGCAACTTCCTCTGGTTTGGTGATGCAGCATGTAATGTGGATGAATCGACCAAAACCGGTTTTACCATCAGTTCCGGTACGGTGGCGAATTTAATGAGCAATTATTCCTCTGCCTCACAAACCACACTCAACAACTGGCGCTTTGCTGCAGGTCAGGATTTGGTTGACTACCTGAGCGCCACGGCGGGTAAATACGGCGAGATGCCATTCAACTCACCACTGGCGGGCGACCGTTTTTATGTGCTGGGTTTGGGTAAGGTATCCTGCCAAAACTAATCACCTGATGGCGATCTAAACGACCAGGCCCCGGTGCAAACACCGGGGCTTTTTATTTTATGGCATTCATGCCTTGAATGACCTTGCATAAACTCCCTAGAATCAACGCCTACTGGTTTTTTTGGATAACGAGTTAATGAGTGCAACGGCTGATGCGTTTAATGAACTGAAAAAAACCATGGAATCCTACGCGCCCATTAGCCCGGAGACCTGGGCGGCATTGGTTACGATTTGCAAATTTCGCACGCTCAGTAAACATCAGGTGCTGTACGCCCTGGGTGAAATTCCACCTTCTTTTTCGTTTGTTTATTCCGGGTTGTTCAGATCTTTTATCACCGACGAAAAAGGTGCTGAGTACAATAAAAACTTTTTTTACGAAGGCACATTTCCCGGCTCAATGGTAGCCTTGCTACGCCATACTCCCTCGGCCTTTACCATTGTTGCACTTGAACCTGCGCAGATTATTGAAATTGATTTTCCCGCCTATCGCGCACTCTTATTGCAGCGCGATGATTTAAAACTATTCCAGATCTATTATTTGGAACGCAATTGGTTGCTCGCCAAGGATGCGCGCGAAATTGCAATCGTTCAGGAAGATGCCACCCAGCGCTACGTGCGTTTTATGCGCGAATATCCCTTTTTACTTGAACGCTTATCACAACACCACATCGCATCACATTTGGGAATTACCCCCACCCAACTCAGCCGCATTCGCAAAAAACTGTAATCTATCAACCTATGTAAATGATTTGGGTTTGTTCGCTCTTTATGCTGGTTAACAACTATCACAGCAGGAGTAACGAATGAACTTGATAAAGGCTTTGCACTGGCGCTACGCCGTGCGTGAATTCTCCAGCGATAGCATCGCCCCCGAACAATTGCAGCAATTATTGGAAGCAACACGCTTGAGTGCGTCCTCTTACGGTTTGCAGCCTTATCATTTGCTGGTGATTGAATCACCCAGGATTCGCCAGCAATTAGTTGAATTTTCTTTCGGGCAAGACAAAGTCGCCAATTGTTCTCACTTAATTATTTTTGCCGCGCATACGAATGTGGGTGATGCAACGGTTGATCGCTACATCCAACAATTTTCAGCTGTGCGCGAGGTTGCACCCACACAGTTGCACAATATGGCGCAGCACTACAACGCGGCGTTGGCGCAAATGAACAATGCACAGCGACAAGAGTGGGCGCACCAACAAGCTTATATCGCATTGGGAAATTTGCTTACCTGCGCCGCGCTAATGGAAATTGACACTTGCCCAATGACCGGTATTGAAGCTGAAGGTTACGATTGGGTATTAGGTTTGCGCGAAAAAAATCTTACCACTACGGCGGTTTGCCCTATTGGTAAACGCCACCCGCAAGATCGCACTGCACAGGAGCGCAAAGTGCGTTTTGAACTACACGACATGGTGACAAGGCTGTGAATTATGTTGCGTTGCTTGCCTTGCTAGCGGGCGCCGCTATCGCAATTCAGGCGGGCATGAATGCGCAGTTGGGGGTGTTATTAAAAAGTCCGCTGCTTGCGGCAGCGGTGACTTTTATGGTGGCCTGTGGTTGTGCGCTGATTGTGGCTGCTATGACTGCGCGTCAATTTCCATCGGCGACAAGCATTTACACTGTGCCGGGTTATTTATGGTTTTCCGGTGCAATTAGCGCTTTTGGTGTCGCATCTTTTTATTTTTTGATTCCGCGCATGGGTGTTGGCCCGATGATGTCTTTTGCACTCACCGGGCAATTATTGATTGCGATGTTAATCAGTCATTATGGTTGGTTTGATTTACCCAAAACACCTATCACCTTTTCAAAATCGATGGGTGTACTCGCCATGATTGCAGGAATCGTATTAATTAATCGACGTTAACGCAGAGTGATAAATATGCAAGCATTAGATCAATTGAATATCGCCAACCTGACATCACTGTGGCAAAAAATGGGCGTGGAAGATCATTCAGAATTTGCTACCGATGGATTAAGTATTTCGCCCACCTGGCCCAATCGTTTTTGGTTTGAATGGCATGCAACCTCGGCGCAAATTAATGAACTCAACCATTTTTTACATTGCCTACCTACGCGCGCGGTAATTCCGGTGTGGACTGGCGCCGGTGAACAAGCCGCGCAGTTGGAGCGGTATTTACAGGATGAATGTTTTCAAATTTTGTTTGAGCAGTTGGCGATGTATCTTGATTTGCAAACAATTGTGCAACAAGACTTTCAAACTCTAACGCAACAAGACTTTTCACCCTTGAATATTATTAAAGTGCAAACGACACCAGAACTGATTGCATGGACGGAGACTGCTAGTGCAGCATTTGGTTATTGGATCGATATCAATGCGCTGCAACCCTTAATTGCCGACAGCAATGTCCAGTTATTGCTCGTCAAAAAAAATGATCAGCCCGCAGCAACAGCGTTGATTTATAAAACCGGTGACATTATTGGTGCGCATTTGGTCGGGGTGCGGGAGAATTTTCGCGGGCAGGGCATCGCCAAAAATCTGATGCTGTTGGTAATTCAGCAAGCGGTGGTGATGGGTGGAAAATATTTGACCTTGCAGGCGTCAGCAGCGGGTGAGCCGCTGTATCGCAACCTGGGTTTTGTGGCGCAGTTTGTGATTAAAAATTATCAGCGTGTTGAAAAATAAAAAACGCAGCAGCGCAATTGCAGAGCGGTAATTTTAGGTGGATTGCCGCTCAAACCAGCTTTCCAAAATCAAGCGCGCGGCAATAGAATCCACCGGGTTATGTTTATAGTGACGTGATCCGCCCTGTTCCATCACTTCACCTTTGGCTTCAAAACTACTCAGGCGCTCGTCCACCAATTCCACTTTTACGCCAAAGCGGCCATGCAGGCGGTTGGCAAATTTGCGTGCGCGTGTACTCAATTCGCTTTCGCTGCCATCCATATTGAGTGGCAAGCCTACCAATACCAAATCCGGTTGCCACTCCTGCAACAGCTTTTCGATCTGGGCCCAGTCGGGTACGCCGTCTCGGGCTTTTAATTGCGCTTGGGCATTGGCGGAGCGAGTAATGGTTTGACCGGTGGCGACACCAATATTTTTGGTGCCGTAATCAAATGCGAGCAGGGATTTAATCGTCATGGATGATGGGTATCGATCAGGCGTGACCAGCGGTGCTGGCAATTAAATTCACATCAATACCCAAGGCTTGGGCCGCCGCCGTCCAACGCTGTTCAAGCGGGGTGTTGAAAATAATATTTTTGTCCGCTGGCACGGTGAGCCAGGAGTTTGCAGCAATTTCTGCTTCCAACTGGCCTTCGCCCCAACCGGCATAACCCAGTGCAATCAGCGAATGCTTGGGGCCATGCCCTTCGGCGAGCGCCACGATAATATCGCGCGAGGCAGTGAGGCTGATCTCGGGAGAGATTTCCAGTGTGGATTGCCATTTGGTATCCGGGCTGTGCAATACAAAACCGCGCTCCGGTTGCACCGGGCCGCCGCTCATCACAATTTGCTCACCCAGATCGGATACATCGCTCAGTGCCATTTGCGCAAAAATTTTTTTGAGCAACATGGGTGTCGCCATATTAATCACTACGCCCATGGCGCCTTGTTCACTGTGCTCACAAATGTAAGTCACGGTGTGCGCAAAAGACGAGTCGTTGAGCCCGGGCATGGCAATCAAAAAGTGATCACGCAGGCTGCCGGGAGTGAGCTCGTCAATATCGGTTGGAAAGTCAGGTTTATCGTTCATGGATTCAGTATGAGGCCAACAGGAGCTAAAACAAGCGCTGGGGGAAAATTTATTCCTGTCCCTAATTGGCTGTGGTCGTGATGGTCGATTGTTTGCCGGTGATCTCAAAATTCCAGGTGCGGATGATTTGCAAGCGATCGGCCTGCTTGCGGATCTCGGCGGGGAACTGGGCAAAGGGTGCGGACAGGCGCACTATTTGGCGCGCGGCATCATCCAGAATGCGCTGGCCGGAGGACTGCAATACTTTAATTTCATAGATGGTGCCATCGGGGTTGATTACCACCGACAGACGCAAATGGCCGGTTATTTTGCGGTTCAGCGCTTCTTTGGGGTAATTGCGATTACCAACCTGCTCAACTTTGGTACTCCAGTCATGCAGGTATTTGGCATCGAAAGATTCTTTGGTGGATACCGAGGTCAGGGTGCGTACCCGCGGACGCTTGGCGTACTCCTGACGCTGTTTATCCAATTTGGCTTGCAGGCTGGCAATTTCGGCGGAAACCATCAGTTGATCGTCCGTTAGCCCTTCGCGCTGCTGTACTTCCGTGCGCTCATCCGGGTTCTGCGTCATTTGCGCAACATGGGTGCTGCGCGACTGGGTGGTAATCAGCTGCTGCTCTTTGAGTTTTTGGGTGGCAGCGGCTTGCTGTGGCACCGGGTTAACGTCGCGCACCTGTGTATCGGCAAATTCAGCTTGGCGCTCGGTCGTGAGCTGTTTGGCTTCATCCAGCGTACCGCTGGCTTCCTGATTGTGCTGGGCTAAAAAATCGGCGTCATCCGGCGCACGCGCCGCTTTGTGAGTGGCGAGGGTAATTTCAATGGTCTGTGAAGTATTGCTGTGATCGGGCAATTTAAAACTGATGCCCAGAATCAATAATGCATGCACCACTATCGCCAGAAAAAAGGTAAAACTCAGGCGATCGCCACTATCCACCGGTGCGGTCGCTAAGGTTTGCTGTTCAAAGGCAATGGCCTGATTCATGCTGCTGACTCTGGTTTTTTTCACCGGCGACTAGTTCTGGCGTGTCACTGAAGGGGCAGGTTTAACGGAGCGCTAATTTACGCGCTATGGCATCGACAAGCCGTGACCCAATTCCGGTGTTGTAGGCCTTATCGATTTCACGGGCGCAGGTTGGGCTGGTGACATTGATTTCAGTGAGGTATTCACCAATCACATCCAGGCCGACAAACATCAGCCCTTTGGCTTTTAATACGGGCGCAACTTGCGCGACTATCCAGCGGTCCTTTTCAGTCAGTGGCTGGGCGACACCGGTACCGCCTGCCGCCAGATTGCCACGGGTTTCGCCCTGCGCGGGAATACGCGCCAGGCAGTAGGGCACGGCTTCACCGTCCACCACCAAAATACGCTTGTCCCCTTCGCTGATGGCGGGGATGTAACGCTGCGCCATAATCAACTGCTGGCCAAATTCGGTCAGGGTTTCAAGGATCACACCCACGTTGGGGTCGTCCTGACGGCAGCGGAAGATACGGCTGCCGCCCATGCCATCGAGCGGCTTAAAAATCACATCGCCATAGTGTTTGTGGAACTCGCGCAGGCGCAGCATATCGCGGCTCACTAACACCGGCGGGCAGCACTGGGGAAATTGGGTGGCAAAGATTTTCTCGTTGCAGTCGCGCAGGCTGCGTGGGTCATTCACCACCAGCGCACCTTGCTGTTGCGCTGCTTCGAGAATATACGTGCTATAAATGTATTCATTGTCAAACGGTGGGTCTTTGCGCATCAGGATCACATCCAGATCGCCGAGTTTTTTATCTTCTTGCAGCCCTAATTCGTACCAGCTGTCGCTGTTATCGGCGACAAACAAATTGCGCGTGCTGGCGCGCGCTTCACCCTGTAATAGGTAGAGATCTTTCTGCTCCATGTAGTGCAAATCCCAGCCGCGCTCCTGCGCCGCCAATAGCAGCGCGAGGGTGGTGTCTTTATAAAAAGTAATATCCGCGATGGGATCCATCACCACGCCAAGAGAGATAGCCATAAAGGATGCTCAACTGAAAATACGGAAAGTGGGATTTGCCGCCGGCATAAAAACCCTGCAGCGCACCAAGTGGGAACTAAAGTTAAAGGCTAGGTAGAATTAAAGCAAGGTTATTGCCGCGTGTTTCTACCTCTCAAATGATTATAAAAACTGTACGGATTACTCATATATTCAACTAGTTATGGCGCAAGCCTAAAAACTATGTTAAAAGTTTAGCTCCATTTTAGTGGCGTTATTTTGACGCCTGCTAACCGGTGACTATCTGGCGCGTCCATAGATCTCAATAAATCACGCGTATATCTGGCAGCTACAGTCAATAAATCAGCTGTGGCAATAACAAAAGGCAAGGTCAGAGTATGGAAGTAACTTACGAAAGCCTCAAAGTGATGGTGATAGATGACAGTAAAACCATCCGTCGCACGGCTGAAACACTGCTTAAAAAAGCAGGCTGTATGGTGATTACCGCTACCGATGGCTTTGATGCCCTGGCGAAAATTGCCGACACCCGCCCCGATATCATCTTTGTCGACATCATGATGCCGCGCCTCGACGGCTATCAAACCTGTGCGTTAATCAAAAATAATAGTGAATTCAAGACTACGCCGGTAATCATGTTGTCCAGTAAAGACGGTCTGTTCGACAAAGCCAAAGGGCGTATTGTCGGCTCCGATCAATACCTCACCAAACCCTTTAGTAAAAGCGAGTTGCTGGGCGCCATTGAAGCCCATGTCAAGCATTTGAAAGCATCCTGATAGGCAAGCCCCGATCCTCTCGGGGCGAGTTTGGTTGTTCTCCCGCTGCGCTCAAACGCAATAATACCAACAGGGTCAGCTGGGGCTTCATCCAAATAATTACTGACGATTAACCGCAACCACTGCGGCTACCTAATATGTTTTTTTGGAGCATTTATGGCCAGAGTATTAATTATTGACGACTCACCCACCGAAACTTACAAGCTCACCAGCATGTTGGAAAAAAACGGCCATGTTGTAATGACGGCCGATAATGGTGAAGCAGGTATTGCCATGGCGCAAAAAGAGCTACCCGATGTGGTGTTGATGGATGTGGTGATGCCTGGCCTAAACGGCTTCCAGGCAACTCGCCAGCTGTCCAAAACCCCGGAAACTGCCCATATTCCGGTGATTATTTTCACCACCAAAGACCAGCAAACTGACCGTGTTTGGGGTATGCGCCAAGGCGCCAAAGCCTATTTATCCAAACCGATCACCCAGGAAGTGCTGATGGCCGCTATGGCCGAAGTACTGGCGTAATAAAGGACAAGCTTGTCACCATCCGGGATGATGAATAGACAATAACAACAAGCATCATTCACCGACCTCAGGCTCGCCAGGCCGAAAATCTCTGTGTTGATGCACGACAGTTATGGACAGAGATATGTCAGAACCACAGGCCGCGTTTCAGGCCCTGCTTACATTAGCCCAGCGCAGCCGGGCCGCCGCGCGCGGCTTGCCGGCACAGGCAGATATTCGCCCCCACTGGAGCGGCATTGGCTTTTCCCTGATGGGCAGCTATTTTGTCGCCCCCATCGGCGAAGTGTCGGAAATGCTCGAAGTTCCCAATCACACGCACTTGCCCGGTGTTCAGCCCTGGGTCAAAGGCGTTGCTAATGTGCGCGGTCGTCTGCTGCCGCTGTTTGATCTGGCGATGTTTTTTGGCGATCGCCTGGGCAGTTCACGCAAACACCGTCGCGTCTTAATTCTCGAAACCGAAACACTTTATTCTGGCCTTATCGTCGATCAGGTGTTTGGTATGCAACATTTCCCCATGGATGAATACACTGAACAGGCTGGCGCTGTACCCAATGCCATCCTGCCGTTTGTCACGGGCAGTTATCCTCAAGGAGGCGAGCGCTGGTCGCTATTCAGACCTGCATTGTTGGCCGAGGATCCGCGTTTCACCAACGCGGCCAAGTCGTAGTAGATTCACAATCGCAAGGCAATATCAGGCTTTTTGACCCGCGCAAAAAGCATAGTGGACAGAAAAAATAAAACCGAATGCTGGTGTAGGAGTGTGTAGATGAAAACTGAGTCAAAAATTGCCGCTTTCCGGGCGAAACCCGCGACTATCATCGCTACGGTCTTGCTGATCGGATCGTTTGTGGCGGCGGTAGTACTTCTGGTGCTGATTAACCAGGGTAAAACGAACGACCAACGCTACTTGCAACAGGCGAGTGACTTGCGTGCGCAAGCGTATCGTCTGACGTCTTTGGCACGTGACGCCACCTCGGGCGATGAACAAGCCTTTGGTGAGTTGACCGGGGTGGTGAGCAGCATGAGCGGCACCTGGGACATGTTGCGCACTAGCGACGAGCGCACTCGCAAGGCACTCAGTGTCGAGTTTGATAAGTTCGGTGCTATCTGGAAGGGTGTGCAAAACAACGCCCAGGATATAGCCACCAACAAGGATCTGATTGTATCGCTCAACAATGTGGGTAATACCCTGAATGACAACCTGCCAACGCTGCAGACCGAACACAATAATATTGTGGATATCCTGCTCGAATCCGGCGCTCCTGCCGATCAGGCGATTCAGGCCCAGCTGCTCTCCTGGCGCGCCGAACGTATTGGTCGTAACGTGGATAAAATGCTGCGCGGTGATGCCGATGCTGGCAATGCGGCCGACCAGTTTAACCGCGATGCCAACTTCTATGCCCGGGTACTGAGCGCGATGAAAGAGGGCGACCCGGCGTTGCGTATCACTCGCGTATCTGATCCGCAAGCCCGCGCCAGTCTCGATCAAATCACCCTGTTGTTTGATGGTGTGAGCAAGTCAATTCAGGAAATGGTTGATGGTTCTGCAACCCTGACCCGCGCTCGTCAAGCTGCCGATGCGCTGCTGGTTGATACTCCCCAGCTGCTGCAAAGTCTGGCCGCTATCTCCGATAAAATTGCCCAGCAAGCCGACAATCGCCCCTTTGTTAACAACACCTGGGTAATTGTGTTTGCTGCCATCACCCTGATTTCACTCTTCTTCCTCGGCTTCAACCAGTATCGCGGCGCCCGCAAACGCGCTGACGAAACCACCGAAACCAACGAACGTAACCAAACTGCGATTTTGCGTCTGCTCGACGAACTGGCCGACCTTGCGGACGGTGACTTGACCACTACTGCAACCGTAACCGAGGACTTCACTGGTGCGATCGCTGACTCTATCAACTTCACCATCGACCAGCTGCGTATTCTGGTAGCGCGAATCAACGAAACCGCGGTAAACGTATCGGCCGCTGCGCAAGAAACCCAGCAAACGGCATTGCACCTCGCCGAAGCTTCTGAACACCAGGCGCAAGAAATCGCCGGTGCATCCGCCGCGGTAAACGAGATGGCTGTGACCATTGACCAGGTATCTGCAAACGCCGCCGAATCGGCAGCGGTAGCAGAGCGCGCAGTATCGATCGCGGGCAACGGCGCCAAAGTGGTACAGAACACCATCCACGGGATGGATACCATCCGCGAGCAGATCCAGGACACCTCCAAACGTATTAAACGCCTCGGTGAATCGTCACAAGAGATCGGGGATATCGTAAGCTTGATTAACGACATTGCGGACCAAACCAACATCCTCGCACTTAACGCGGCAATTCAGGCATCGATGGCAGGTGACGCAGGCCGCGGCTTTGCGGTGGTAGCGGACGAAGTTCAACGCCTTGCGGAACGTTCCGCAGCCGCAACCAAGCAGATTGAAGCGCTGGTAAAAACCATTCAGAACGATACCAACGAAGCGGTAATTTCGATGGAACAAACCACTTCTGAAGTGGTGCGCGGTGCGCGCCTTGCACAGGATGCGGGTGTGGCACTGGAAGAAATTGAAAACGTATCTTCAAGCTTGGCGGAATTGATCCAGAACATTTCGAACGCCGCGCGCCAACAAGCATCGTCGGCGGGTCACATCTCCAACACGATGAATGTTATTCAAGAGATTACTACCCAAACCTCTGCCGGTACTTCTGCTACCGCGCAGTCGATTGGTAACCTCGCCGAAATGGCACTTGACCTGCGTGAATCCGTAGCTGGTTTCAAACTGCCGGAAGAGGACATGTCGGAAGGCCGCGCTAATGCCGCGCGCAAAGCCATGGCTACTACTCCAGCCATGGACTTTGACCAGAACGCGGATGTCATTGATTTGGATGAAGAATTGTTGCCTGACGACGATATCTTCGCCAACGCCTCAAAAGCCTGATAAGCAGTCGCCGCCAGCGATCCTGGCGGCGCAGCCTGTAACTCACAGAAAGTACCTATGGCCTGGTCACTACGCACACTACCGACACTCAGCCAGGACCAGTTTGTCCAGTGGGGCAAACTGCTGGAGGAGCGCACCGGTATCCAGCTGGTTTTTCAACAAAAAGCCTGGCTGGAATCGCAGATCTACTCGCGCTTGCGCGACCTGGGCTATGACGATTACGACAGCTATTATCACTTTGTGGCGCAGGACAGTATCGATTCCAAGCTCGAATGGGCGCGCTTGATTGACCGAATCGCGGTCAAGGAAACCAGCTTTTTCCGCCACCGTGAATCCATCGAGTATGTGCGCAGCTACCTACAGCAAAAGATTAACAATCAGTCGCTGCAAGGTAGTTTTGATGTCTGGAGTTTGGGCTGTGCGACCGGTGAAGAACCCTACTCGCTGGCGATGGTAGTAAATGACTGTTTTGAGCTGGCGGCGATTAGCCCCTACTACGGTATTACCGCCATGGATATCAGTTCGTCGGCACTGGCAGCCGGTCGGAAGGGGCGTTATAGCAAACGTCGCACCGAGCAGGTAAAACCGGACGAAGCCAAACGCTATCTACAGGTTTGTACCGACGGTAGCTATGAAGTGGTGAGCAAGCTGCGCGACCGCGTGTGTTTTACCCAAAGCAATATTATCCATGCGCGCCAATTACCCCAGGTGAACGTGGATGTGATTTTCTGTCAAAACCTCTTGGTGTATTTCCGTCGCTGGTTGCGCCGCGATGTATTGAATGCCCTGGTGGAACGGTTAAAACCGGGCGGCTTGTTAGTAGTCGGCCTGGGTGAAGTGATGGACTGGGAACATCCCGAAATGCAGCGCACTGACGATGATCAAGTGCAAGCCTACGTTCGCGTAGAACGCTAAAAAGTCGCACCGAGCGAGAATAACGAGAGGAAAGCTCTGCATGGCAGACAATCGCAATTTTGCCGCGTTGGATTGGTTGATCCACGAGATCAGTGAGACGCTGAAAGAAGCGCGCCAAGCCCTCGAAAGCTATGTTGAAAATCCGAAAGATGCTGCGCGTATCCGCTTTTGCTTGACCCATATCCATCAGGTGCATGGCAGCCTGCAGATGGTGGAGTTCTATGGCGCCGCGATGCTCGCGAGCGAGATGGAGCAGCTCACCCAGGCGATGATCGCCGGTACTGTGGGCAATAGCAGCGAAGCGCAGGAAGTGTTGATGCGCGCTATTTTGCAATTCCCTTTGTATTTGGATCAGGTCAAAGCCACCCGCAAAGACAACCCGCTGGTGGTGCTGCCACTGCTCAACGACCTGCGCGCCGTGCGCGGCGAGAGCCTGCTCACCGATACCAAACTGTTTGTGCCCAATTTAACGCCCGCCAAAAAAGTCAGCGGCGCACGCCTGCCGGTCACTAATGACAATGTGCAATTTCAGGCCATGGTGCTCAAACTGCGTCAGATGTACCAATACGCCGCCTCGGGGTTTATCCGCGGCGTCAACCCGGAAGAAAATCTAGCCTACCTGCAAAAAGCCTTCTCACGCCTGCAAAAATTGACCCACGGCACCGCGCGTTTTGCGCTATGGGACATCTGCCTTGCGCTGGTGGAAGCCATCGAAATTGATGCGATTGAGATGAGCGTGGCCGTTAAAAACCTACTGCGTCAATTGGATAAAGAAATCAAAGTGCTGGCAGTACATGGCACCAAAGCGCTGAACAGTTTCACCAACGATGAGCTGATCAAAAACCTGCTGTATTACGTGGCGCGTGCAGGCAAACACGCGCCTGGCTTCCCCCCTAACTCCCATCTGCAACGTATTTACGATACTTATCAGCTGGAAGAGGCGCTGCTGGAAGGCAAAGAGACCGGCGAAGAAATCCAGGACATGATTTCGGTACCGGATGCAGACGCGATGCGCTCGGTCGTGGGCGCGATCAAAGAAGAATTGGGACTGATCAAAAATGGTCTGGATGTATGCCTCGCGGGCGGTAATACCCAGAACACGCTCAAAGAAGCACTGCCTATCGTCAAGCGGGTTGCCGATACCATGGCGGTTCTTGGTTTAGGTGATTTACGCAAGCGTTTGCTGGAGCAGGGCGCGGCATTGGAGTTAGTGGTTGAGTCCGACAGCCAGTTGTCGGATGAGCAGCTATTGGCCGTGGCCAGCCAGATTATTTCCATCGAAAACTCACTCGACAGCTTGTCTGAATACGGCGCTCAGGATGCTGGTGGCGATGAGGGCGATATCACCCTGAGTCGCGCCAAGGAATCAGTATTGCGCGAATCGCGCAATGGCCTGGAGCATGCCAAAGACGCGATCATTGAATACATTGCCTCCCAGTGGAACCGCCAGCATTTGCAAGCGGTGCCTACTACTTTGCGCGAAATTCGCGGCGGTCTGGATATTATGCCTCTGCCCCGCCCCGCCAGAATTCTTGGCGCCTGCGCCCGCTTTATTGAAGAGCAGTTACTGGCGCAGGACACCACACCCCAATGGTCTACCCTGGACACCTTGGCCGACGCTATTACCAGCGTTGAATACTATTTGGAGCGACTGAGCAGTGGTGGCCGTAAAGAGGAAATCGACTTACTCCTCACTGTGGCGGAAGAAAGTGTTGCCACCCTGGGTTATGCCGTCGCCAAAGTCAGTAACATTGAGCGCGATGAACAGCCCGCCGCTGCCCTGGAAAGTGCATCGCCCAGCAGTGAAGTTAGTGCGGCAGAAGCTGAGTTAGCGGCCGCCTATGAACAAGCGCATGGCAGCGAAACCGCAGCTGATGAGGTGGCTGCCGAAGATGAATCCGCCTATCTGGAAGCGGTGTATGCCAGCGCTACCGGCGATGTGCCCAGCGGTGAAAGTGAAACCATTGAATACTCGCTGCCTGAGGTGGCGGAGTACAACATTGAATCGACTGAGGCAGCCGAAACTACTTCGGCCCCAAGTGATCAGTGGCAAGAAGCGATTGATCAAGAGGTAGATAAAGAGGTCGAAGAAGATCCCGAACCCACCCTGATTGCCACCAACAATGCGCCGGTGATTGAGCGCGATAATGAAGACATCGACGATGAAATTATCGAGATTTTCATCGAAGAGGCCACCGAAGTCACTGAAACTATCAGTGAATACTTCCCACGCTGGGCGCAGAATTTCGACGATAGCGAGGCGTTGATTGAATTCCGTCGCGCTTTCCACACCCTCAAAGGCAGTGGCCGCATGGTGGGCGCCAATGAGATCGGCGAGCTGGCCTGGTCGATTGAAAATATGCTCAATCGCGTGCTCGATCACACGATCAGCCCACAAGCAGCGCATGTGCGCATTATTGAAAATGTCTGCAGCTTGCTGCCGGGCATGATTGCCGCCTTCCGCGACAACGAACTCTACCCGCAAGCGGCCCTGGCTGAAACTTATCGCCAGCAAGCCCAATCCCTGTCGCAGGGGATTATTCCCGACGCGCTGGAGCAAGAAGAGTCAGACAGCGATGCACAGGCGTCGCCAACCGACAACACCTTCGAAGCCACTCCAGAGGAAGTGGCTGCCGAGGCGGAGTTTGAATCCGAAGAGATCAGTCTCAACGATTCGGCAGATAACGATGAGTATCTGCTGACGGCGATTGCCGAGGATCAATTACCGGAGCAAGAAGAGGACGCAGATGCCTATGTGTTGGATCTGGGTCATGAAATCAGCGAACAGGAAGATCTGGTTGATGCAGTCATCGACGAGCTACGGCTGGAGCAGGATTTGCACAGCGAATCAGCAAATGAAGAGCTGCTTGATGCCGAAACTCCACCGCTGTTAATGGTTGAAGAGTCTGTCGATGAGGCGCTGGATCTAGACGATCCGGATGCCCAACTGTGGGATATTTTTGGCGCTGAAGCTATTACTCATCTGCAGGTGGTGGAAGAATTTATCGCGCGGATGGAGGCCGAAGCCCCCATCTACGAACCGCCCAGTGAAGAAATGCAGCGCGCCTTGCACACCCTCAAGGGCAGTGCGCATATGGCGGAAATTACCCAAGTGGCTGAATTGGCGACGCCACTGGAGCGTTTCGCTAAAGAGTTGCGTTCTTATCACGTCAATATCAACGACGATATCCTACAACTGTTGCGTGATGCCGTCAGTTATACCCAAATTGCCCTGCAACAAATCGAGGACGGCGAAACCGTCAATATTCCGCGCTTGCAGCAATTTATTGCACGCGTCAATGAGCTGCGCGACATTCACGTCGCCCCGTTGGTACGCCAGCAGGAACTGGACGAAACCGGCAAGCGCCCGGTTGACCCGGAATTACTCGCTATCTTTATGGCCGAGGAAATGAACCTGCTGCTGGATGCAGACAAGATTATTGCCCAGTGGCAAGCCAACCCGGCGGACACCGTTGAGCTGATTCCCGTAATGGATGAGCTGGGCAAGCTCACCAAAGCGGCGGCCCATGCTTACTTGCCAGCTATGGCGGAGCTGAGCGAGAAGATTCACAGTGTCTATGAAGCGATCATTGCCGATCAGCTCAGCTGTTCAGCACAGGTTTGCAGTTCACTCAACCTGGCTCATGTTGCGCTGCTGGATATGGTGGACGCCATCGCCGCCGGCCAGAATCTCAATGGCATCCCCGACAGCATCAACGATGCCCTGGACGATTTGCTCAGCACCGAAGTTGTTACGCTCACGGCCCTGAGCACCCACCAACTGGGTGGATTTGACGAAGAAATTCCGCTCATGGAAGCGGTGGAAGAAGATTTAATCGATAGCGATGCTGTAGATATCTATACCGGGCTAGACAGCTATACCGCAATAGATAGCCACACCGAAACCGACAGTGACAGCGAATACACCGGGATAGAGCTGGTTGACGACACTGGCGATAGCGACGAAGACAGCATCGAGCTGATTGATTACCCCTCGGCGGAGGTTGCGCAAGCCGAAGAAGATTACGATTACCCTGCGCTGGAAAATGCTGTGGCCGGTTATGACACGGCTGCAGATACGTCGGACCTTCTCGATTTACCGCTGGTGGAAATCGGGGCCGAGCCAGAATTACTAACAGAACCAGAACCAGAACCAGAACCAGAACCAGAACCAGAACCAGAACCAGAACCAGAACCAGAACCAGAACCAACCACTCACGATGCGGAAAATGCTGCCGGGTTCGACGAGGATTACGATCCCGAAATCGTGGAAATCTTTATTGAGGAAGCGGGCGAAATCCTTGAGGAAATCGACGGTTCACTCAACGAATGGCAGGACGATTGGAACAATAGCGACTGTGTTGAGCAGCTAAAACGCTCGCTGCACACGTTCAAAGGTGGCGCGCGTCTGGCTGGCTTGATGGCGCTGGGTGATCTGTCCCACGACTTTGAGACCATGCTGATCGAGATGGATCAGGACGCCGAGTTGGATCAGGCCTTTTTTGCACGCCTGCACGACTTCCAGGATCGCATGCACAGTGGCGTGGAACAGGCGAGCAAACTTCTGAATGGCACAGCTGCCATTACTCCGGCGGCAACGGGCGCAGCGCCCACGGCCAGCGAAGCGCAAGAGTTGGATATTCCACTGCTCGATACCAGTGTTGAACTGGGCGATGAGGCGGATGAGTTGACCCAGGGTTATACGGTTAGCGATGCCGATGAACCTCAGCCGGTTTACAGCAAACCCACGGTGGTGGTCGACAATACCCGCGCCGACCAAATTCGCGCATTTGAAACCGACGGCACACCCAGTGAAAAACCGAATGTGCTGACTTTTGCGCCCAAGGCCAAACCGGCCACGGGCAACCTGCCACAGATTCCCGGCAGTGAATATGGTGGTGGCCTGCGCTCCGGTAATACCGGCCCTGCCCAGGTACAGCATTTGGCAGCGCGCCGCACCGGCCCGCAGGAAGTGGTTAAAGTCTCCGCTGAATTACTGGAAGAATTGGTTAACCTCGCCGGTGAAACCTCCATTAGCCGCGGCCGTATGGAACAGCAGGTTAGCGACTTGAGCGGCTCGATCGAAGAGATGGATGCCACCATCCAGCGGTTGCAAGAACAGCTGCGTCGACTCGATATTGAAACTGAAGCGCAAGTATTGTTCCGCCAGGAGCAGATGGCGCAACACGAAGAATTCGACCCGCTGGAGATGGACCGTTATTCCCAGCTGCAACAACTGTCGCGCTCGCTGATTGAGTCCGCCTCGGATTTGATGGACTTGAAATTCACCCTCGCGGATAAAACCCGCGACACCGAAACCCTGTTGTTGCAACAGTCGCGCATTAACACCGACCTGCAAGAGGGTCTCATGCGCTCGCGCATGGTGCCTTTCTCGCGCCTGGTGCCGCGCCTGCGCCGGATCGTGCGTCAAGCTGCCACCGAACTGGGCAAAGAGGTGGATTTTGAGCTGGACAACGTCGAAGGCGAACTGGATAGAAGTGTACTTGAGCGTATGGTTGCGCCGCTCGAACACATGCTGCGCAACGCGGTTGACCACGGTATTGAAATGCCGGATGAGCGTATCGCCGCCGGCAAAAATCCGAATGGCCGCATTCTGCTTACCCTCGGACGCGAAGGGGGCGATGTTATCCTGCGCCTGATCGACGACGGTCGCGGTATTAACCTCAAGCGCGTGCGTGAAAAAGCCATCGAGCGCGGTTTGATGTCTGCCGACGCCCAGCTCAATGATCAGGACGTGATTCAATTCATCCTGCACGCCGGTTTCAGTACCGCCGACAAAGTCACCCAGATTTCCGGTCGCGGCGTAGGCATGGACGTGGTGCACTCCGAGATCAAACAGCTCGGCGGCGCCATGTTTATCGACTCCAACTGGGGTTCAGGCACTGAATTTACCATCCGCCTGCCGTTTACCGTATCGGTTAACCGCGCGCTGATGGTGCAGATTGGCGATGACCTCTACGCCATCCCGCTCAACTCGATTGAAGGTATTGTGCGCGTCAGCCCCTTTGAGCTGGAGCATTATTACCAGGACGAAACCGCGCGTTTTGATTACGCGGGCGAGCAATATCTGGTGCGCTACCTCGGCAGCCTGCTGGACTCCAGCGCCCAACCCAAACTCGATGGCCAAATGCTGCCACTGCCGGTGGTATTGGTGCGCAGTACCGAACACACCGTAGCGCTGCAGGTGGATCGCCTGCTGGGCTCGCGCGAGATTGTGGTAAAAACCCTTGGCGCCCAGTTCAGTGCGGTGCGCGGAGTATCCGGCGCCACAGTAATGGGCGATGGTAATGTGGTGGTAATTCTCGATTTGCACGCCATGATCCGCGAACAGCTGGCATTGGGCCTGCAAAACGCTATCCAGCTCGAACCGCTCAGTTTGGCAGCGCTCAAAGACGAAGACCTGAGTGAGAAGACGGTAATGGTGGTGGACGACTCGGTAACAGTACGCAAGGTAACCAGCCGCTTCCTGGAGCGCGAAGGTTTCCGCGTAATCACCGCCAAAGACGGGGTAGAGGCGCTGCAAGTATTGCAAGACCATATGCCGGATGTGATGTTGCTCGATATCGAAATGCCGCGTATGGATGGTTTCGAAGTGGCCAAAAATATCCGTACCAGCTCGCGCCTGAAAGATTTGCCGATCATTATGATCACCTCGCGTACCGGTGAAAAACACCGCGAGCGCGCCTTTAGTCTGGGCGTGAACAAGTATCTGGGTAAGCCGTATCAGGAAGATCTGCTGCTGAGCAACATCCAGGAATTGCTGCACATTCGCACCAAATAAGGCAGGGTTGCCATGCTGCGCTTGGGGTTACTGGTGGATAACACCACCAAACAAAAAGCCTTGGCGCAACTGGTCGCACAGGCGGGCCATAAAGTGGGGTTGAGTGTGGTGTTGGAAGGTAATACCGACGCCCCGCTTGAAGCCCACGCGGAGCTGGATGCCTGGCTAGTGGATGTAGCTGAAGAGAGCCACGACGGGCAGCATCTGGATACCTTATTCGCCCAGAGTCGGATACCTATTATCCTCAGCGATAGCAGTGAATTCGCGGTTGGTTCCGAGGGGCATACGGCTTGGTTGCGTCGCATAGGCATGCGCCTGCAACGGCTTCGTAGCGATATCAACCTGCAGCAGAGTACACCCGCCAGCGAACTCTGGCTGCTCGCCGCCTCCACCGGTGGGCCGGCCGCAGTGAAGCGGTTTTTGGCAGAATTGCCTGCCAATCTGGGGGTCGCTTTTTTGTATGTACAGCATATCGATGCCCAGCAAGCCGTCACGCTTAATCGCATGATGAGCAACGCCGGGCACTATCCGGCGATGGTAGCAACCCAGGGGCTAGTGCTAGCGGCCAACAGCTTGACACTGATTACCGCGCGCGACCCGGTGGAATTGCTCGACAACGGTACGCTCATGCTCAACTACGGCCAGCATTGGAAAGGCAGCTACGCGCCTTCCATCGACCAGATAACAGCCAACGCCGCGCGAATTTACCGCGAGCGCTGTAACCTGATAATTTTTACCGGCATGGGTGATGATGGCGCCGCGAGCTGTCGCCTGATCAAACAGGTTGGCGGCAAAGTCTGGGTACAAAGCCCGGATGACTGCACCAGCGATTCCATGCCCGTATCGGCGCTGGCCACTGGCTGTGTCAGCTTGAGCGGCACACCCGAATATTTGGCCAAGGCGCTGGTGCAAGCCCGCCGCTTGGCCTGAATTCCTAATAATTGATCAAGACCAATTGACCGCAGGACATTATTTTCATGAGAGCGCCGCAACGCATTGAGAAAAAAATTGAGGAAGTCGCCAGCCTGTTAATCCCGCTACAGGGCCGCATGCTGCTCGCCCCCAACGTCACCATCGCCGAAATCGTACCGGTGGCACAGGTTGTCCCGGTTGAAAACGCCCCAGCCTGGTATTTGGGCAACTGCACCTGGCGCGAACAGACTATTCCCCTGCTGTCGTTTGAAGTCATGAACGGCGAAGACAAACCCGGTGTTGCCCAACGCTCGCGTTTTGCCGTAATCAACACCACCGGCGTCAACGAGTCACTGCCCTTTATCGCCATTCTCACCCAGGGCTTGCCGCGTCTTGCACGTGTGACGGAAGAGGAAATCACCGCGCGTGAAGACGCCGATAACAAAGCCTTTGAGCTAATGCACGTCTCCTGGGCGGGCGAAGAAGCGGTGATCCCTAATGTGGAAGCCATGGAGCGCGCGTTTTTGGATTACCTGCATTTAGACAATTAAGCCTATTGGATAACTACTGCTATGCCTGCGGGCAGCAGATACGAAAGTTTATGAACGAATTGATTATTGAAGACTTGCACCAAGGCGACGGCAAAACCCTGGTCAAAGGCGCGCTGATCACCACTCATTACACCGGCTGGCTTGAAGACGGCACCGAATTCGATTCCTCCCACCGCAAAGGCAAACCCTTCCAATGTGTGATTGGCACCGGTCGAGTGATTAAAGGCTGGGATCAAGGCCTCATTGGCATGCAAGTCGGCGGTAAACGTAAACTTTACGTTCCCGCCCATCTAGCCTATGGCGAGCGCCAGATCGGCGCCCATATCAAACCCCATTCGAATCTGGTATTCGAGATTGAACTCTTGGAAGTATTAACGCGGGAAGATTAAGTGATTATTCGCTTGCCAATACCCGCACACCATCTTTTCTAGCCGGTGGCATTTTGGCGATTTCGCTTTCAATCCAGTTTTTCACGTCTTCAGTCAGTTGTTTGCGATCCTTACCTGCTGTTTCAAAAGGTTCGCTGATCACCACCCGGATAGTGCCGGGATATTTAATAAAATGTTTGGTTGGCCAACATTCACCGGCATTGTGCGCTATGGCGACAATAGGTACACCGGCGCTGATTGCAATATCGGCACCGCTGCGAGCGTAGTTGCCAATTTGGCCTACAGGGGTGCGTGTGCCTTCAGGGAAAATCAGTAAATTATTGCCTTGCTGCAAACGGCGCAGGCCAATACGTTTAATGTCTTTTAATGCCTGCATAGGGTTGCTGCGGTCAATTGCAATCGGGCGCAAGCTGGCGAGGCCCCAACCGAAAAAAGGAATACGGAACAATTCTTTTTTCAGGATGGTGCTGACCGGGCCAAAATAATATTGCAAGAACATGGTTTCCCACGTGCTTTGGTGTTTGGCCATAACCACACAGGGAAACACATCGCGGCGGCGCTCGCCATGAATTTCAAAACGAATCCCGCAGCATACCCGCAGCCAAAACATCACAAACCGATTCCACAGAGTCACAATTCGCCAACGCCAGGCGTAGGGAAAAATCGGCCAAATAATCACACCGATAAAACCAATTAATACGCTGCTAACGTTGTAACCAATAGTAAAAAGTAAACTGCGAAGTTTGAGCACGTTAAATCCTGTTATGCATTTGGTGAGAGAGATTCGGCCAAAATAAAATCGACAGCGGTAGCAAGATTATCAAAAACTTGTACCTGATCTGGAGAGAGCAGGGGCGGGTCTGTTTGCAGTTTGGCATCGGCGAGCTGTGCGAGCGTTTTTATGCCATTGCCGGTGCGTACTAAAACAGGTTTACACGCCTTGGTAATTGCCGCTTGCAAATCGCGCAAACTATCGCCTATAAAATAACTCGATTCCACCGAGGTATTAAACTCCGCTTCAATCGCATCGAGCATGCCCGGCATAGGCTTGCGGCATTTACATTTATCATCCGGATGATGCGGGCAATAAAAAATACCACCCAACTCGCCGCCTTGTTCTTCAACCAGGCGCGTAATTTTTTCGTGCATCGCCTCCAGGTCTTCCAGTTCAAATTTACCTTTAGCGAGGCCAGCCTGATTCGTTGCAATAACTACCGTAAACCCCGCTTTATTTAAACGTACAATTGCTGCAATGCTACCTTCAATCGGCACGCATTCATCGGCGGATTTTACATAGTCATCGCGGTCGTGATTAATCACACCGTCGCGGTCGAGAATAATTAGTTTCATGCCGTTCCCAATGTATAGGGCGCAATAAATTGCGCCCTTACGTAGGGGCGTGATTTATCACGCCCAGATTTAATGCCAATTAATTTTTCGCCGGAACCAAATACGAAATATCCGCCACTTCCAAAAACAATCCGCGCAATTGTTGCAACAACGCCAAGCGGTTTTGTTGCAGCGCCGGGTCATCACTCATCACCATTACGCTGTCAAAAAACGCATCGACTGGTTGTTGCAAATCCGCGAGTGCCGCGAGTGCTTTGGTATATTCACGTGCAGCGAACAGCGGAGCCACTACAGCGGCTTTTGCGCTTACTGCTGCAGCGAGAGTTTTCTCTGCATCTTCTTGCAAGAGTGCAGCATTAACTTCCGTACTAAGCGTCGCATTTTGTTTAGCAAGAATATTGGATACACGTTTGTTCGCCGCAGCGAGCGCCTGTGCTTGCGGCAATTTGCTGAATTCATTGACCGCGAGTACACGCTGGTTGATATCCAAAGGTTGCGACAATTGTTTTGCGGTTACCGATTGGAAAACTTCGGCAGGGATATTGGCATCTTCAAAGAAGGCACGGAAACGTTCCAACATATAAGCCAATACTTGCTCGACCAACTCGTCGCCGACGGTAAGGTTTTTGTGCTGGTTTTTAGCGAAGGTCAGCAGATCACGCAAATCCAACGCGAGATTTTTCTCAACAAGAATGCGCAAAACAGCAATACTCGCACGACGCAAAGCAAACGGGTCTTTTGAGCCAGTAGGCTGTTGGCCAATTCCAAAAATACCGGTGATGGTATCGAGGCGATCTGCAAGCGCGATAATCGCGCCGGTGGTGGTTGCCGGTAATTGGTCGCCCGCAAAACGCGGCATATATTGTTCGTTCATCGCCGCGGCGACTTCGGCATTTTCGCCGTCGTTAACCGCGTAGTAGTAACCGGCGATGCCTTGCATATCGTCAAACTCGCCGACCATATTGGTCACCAGATCAGACTTACACAATTGCGCTGCGCGTTCAGCCGATGCAGCGTCAGCGTTTAAATTACCAGCGATCAGTTTTGCCAAGCCTGCGACACGTTCGGTTTTATCGTAAATGGTGCCGAGCTGCGCTTGGAACACGATCGTTTTTAAACGATCACGCAATGAAGCGAGCGTGGTTTTCTTATCAGTTTCAAAGAAGAAGGCAGCATCGGATAAACGTGGGCGAATTACACGTTCGTTACCGTCGATAATTTGCGACGGGTCTTTGCTTTGAATATTGGCTACGGTGATGAAATTGTTTTTCAACTTGCCGTTAGCATCTACCACGTGGAAATACTTTTGGTGTTCTTTCATGGAAGCAATTAATGCTTCTGCTGGAACAGCGAGGAAACGCTCTTCAAATTTTCCGGTGAGTGCGACTGGCCATTCAACCAAGGCAGTAACTTCATCGAGCAGGGCAGGGTCAATAACCGCAACACCGCCTACTTTTTTCGCTTCAGCTTCTACTTGTTGTTTGATGGTCGTACCGCGTTCGGCAAAATCGGCGACGACGAAACCGGGATTTTTTAATACGCTGGCGTAATCGCTCGCTTTAGCGAGGTCGATGGTGTTGTTGTAATGGAAGCGGTGACCGCGTGTGGTGCGGCCGGCAGTTAAGCCGAGCAAGCTGGCGTTGACAACATCGCTGCCAAATAACATCACTAACCAATGTACCGGGCGTACAAACTCTTCGCGTTTTGCACCCCATTTCATGCGTTTGGCAATCGGCAATTTAGCGAGTGCGTCAGTGACGATATTTGGAAGAAGCTCAACAGACTTCTTTCCGTCAAATGTTGCTCTGAAAACTAACTTATTTGCTTTTCCGTCAGAATCAACTTTCAACCCAGAAATATCTGCGCCACATTTTGTAGCAAATGCTAAGGCTGCTTTTGTTGGGTTACCTTCAGAATCAAAGCACATGCCTGCTGGTGGTCCCCAGATTTCATGGTGCTGATCTGCTTGTCTTTCTGCAAGGTTTTCAACCAATACAGCTAAACGGCGCGGTGCGGCAAAAGGTTTAATCGCGGTGAAAGATAATTCAGCCGCTTTTAAATTCACTTCGATAGTTTCGGCAAACGAAGCCATCAAATTTTTCAATGCTTTTGGTGGTAACTCTTCGGTTCCCAGTTCAACTAAAAAATCAGCAGACATTATTTTTCCTCCGCAATGGCAGAAAGCATTTCTGCTCGTAAGGCTTCAGGCGCAAGTGGGAAGCCGAGGGCTTTGCGGCTATCGTAATAGGCTTGGGCTACAGCGCGAGACAGGGTGCGCACACGCAAAATAAAACGCTGGCGCTCGGTCACAGAAATCGCGTGGCGCGCATCGAGCAAGTTAAAGGCGTGGGAGGCTTTCATCACCATTTCGTAGGCGGGCAGCGGCAGATTTTTTTCCATCAAACGCTGGCTTTCTTTTTCGTAGAAATCGAAATTGCTGAACAAGAATGCGGTGTCGGCTTCTTCAAAGTTGTAAGTGGATTGCTCCACTTCGTTTTGATGGAACACATCGCCGTAGGTCACTTTGTCTCCATTCGGGTTGATCGTCCACACCAGATCAAAAATCGAATCCACACCTTGCAGGTACATGGCGATACGCTCAATACCGTAGGTGATTTCGCCGGTGACCGGGAAACACTCCAAGCCGCCAACTTGTTGGAAGTAAGTAAATTGCGTCACTTCCATCCCGTTCAACCAGACTTCCCAACCCAGACCCCAGGCGCCGAGGGTGGGCGATTCCCAGTTGTCTTCCACAAAGCGGATGTCATGCACGTTGGTGTCGATACCCATTTCGCGCAGTGAGCCTAAATACAAATCCTGAATATCGGCGGGCGAGGGTTTCATCGCTACCTGGAATTGATAGTAGTGTTGCAAGCGGTTGGGGTTTTCACCGTAGCGGCCATCTTTCGGGCGGCGGCAGGGCTGCACGTAGGCGGTATTCCAGGTTTCCGGGCCTATGGCGCGCAGGAAAGTGGCGGGGTGGAAAGTACCGGCGCCGACTTCGAGGTCGAGCGGTTGCAGAATTACGCAGCCTTGGCGCGCCCAATAATCTTGCAGGGCGAGGATCAAACCCTGGAAGGTGCTTACGTCATAGCGTTTGTCAGACATGGCAGACTCAGTTAAGAAAAGTGATCGAAGAAATTGGAAAATGGCGGCGATTATAGCGGTATTAGAAGGGGGTTTGTATGTTCAAAAACGGAGGTTTATCACTAGTTCTTTCCTGTAGGGGCTTGTCTTTGCGTATATGGGATAAATGGACAGCAATTTCCTGTTTAAAATGAAACTGGGCTCCTCAGCACATATTTTCGGCGATGATCGTAAGTTTTTGATCAATTTGAAATTAACAAGCAGAAGGGTTATGAATTGAGTTATTCGGTAGATAAACCGGCAAGAACCAATTTTTGGAGAAATTAATCACGATAATGAACAAGTGGAATTTAAAATGATGAAAAAAATATTAGGACTATTTTTGTATGTCACCTTAGCACTAACTTCAACGGGCTGTTTTTCACAGCAACAAGGGGGGCAAAAAGAGCCGGTAACCCTGCAAAAAGCAGATGTGACAGTTATCAGGCAATTTAGTGATGTTCTTGCAAATAAAGAGCGCGAAAAATTTGTAGAACTCTTTGCTCCAGCGGAGCTGAGAATTTATCGAGGGTTTGCATCCGGTAATTTGGGGGGGCGCGGTGACTCTCTGATTGAAACGTTTACGGCAAGGAATATAAAGCAAGATCTGACCATTGATATTGATGGGCAAACCCCATTGGATTTTCCATGGTTATTCCCCGGGTTAATCGAGCAAAAAGGCACTGGTTTAGTGATCTATCCACTTGCAACGGGAGCTATTGACCTGCAAAACCCGCCAGCAACATTGTCGCGCCTACAGGAAGCTCTCGCTGGAAAAATGGAACTAGTAAATGGAGTTCCGCTGTTACTGGTGACTGATAAAAACGCACAAGTTCTAGTAGAGGCACAGATTATTGATGGAATATTAGTTGGCGGTTTCGCCATTTTTGATGAATCCCGGCTGTTAGCTATTTGGGATGTCCGTTAGGCGTTTCTATTCTCTGCTGCGGGCTTTTGGTCCGCATCCTTCCCTGTCATTGAGTAACAATTATGGATACCCAACAAACCCTAAGCCCCCTGAGCATCGCCCTGCATTGGGTGATTGCGTTAACCATAATCGCCATGCTTGGCATGGGTTTTTATATGTCGATCAACGAGTACTACCCGCTGTACGACTGGCATAAATCCATCGGTGTAGTGATTTTTGCGGTGATATTGCTGCGGGTTTGGTGGCGGATGAGAAACGGTTGGCCGGTGCCGGTGCGTGCTTATGCGGCGCTGGAACATCGGCTGGCGCGGGCGACCCATTGGGTGCTGATTGTGGGCACTGTGCTGATGCCGATCTCGGGCATGATGTATTCCGGTTTGGGGGGATACGGCATCAAAGTGTTTGGCTGGGTGATGGTGGTGGGTAACAAAAATCCCGCTACCGGCCAGACCGAACCCATCCATGCCGGTCTCGCGCAGTTGGGCGCCTTTACCCATGAATGGTTGGGCTATTTATTGGTGGTGGCGGTCGTACTGCATATTGCGGGCGCGCTCAAGCATCATCTGTTTGATAAGGATCGCACCTTGCTGCGAATGCTCGGGCGTTAAACGAGAAATGGGTGGGTTAAAGTCTGGAGGAGTAAAGCGCGCGTAAACAGCGAGTAACAGCCGCGTAAACACAGTAAACGCCTCGTAAAGTGCGAGTAAAGGGCGCGTAAAAGCCGGGTTGGGCGGGTTTTAATTGGGGTGATGAGCGCCTATGTTGGTATTACGGCGCCAAACAACAGGCGCGCCCTTGGAACTTCGGGACTTATCATGAAAAATTTATCTGTGTTTGCATTGGCGTTTAACGATCACCTGGTTCAACCAGAAGAGTTTGAAGACATTAAACCGGCCACGCCGGCACTGGCTATTTTGACTGACTTTCGCAGCCACAAACCGCATATGGTGGATAGCCATCTGGAAGCCGCTGAGGCGTTGGAGCTGATGCGTGCGGAGGATGTCCGGATCAAGCTGGTGGTAGATGACCATAAAGAGTTTGTGGGGGTGATCAGTGTGGATGACCTGTCACATCACAAAATGCTGCTGAAACAAATGGCGCTGCAATTGAAACACGATGAGCTGCTGGTTCGCGATTTAATGCACCCCCGCGGCGAGATTCGTGCCATCGATTTTGACCAATTCAAAAAATGCACTGTGGGCGATGTGGTTTCTACCCTTAAAAAATCCCATCAGGAATACCTGCTGGTGGTGGACAAAGAGGCGCACCATATTCGCGGCATAGTTGCGGCGCGCGACATCGCCAGCCGTTTGCATGTACCGGTGGAGATCGAAAAAGAACTCACCTTTATGGATATTTTCTCCGCCGTCAAAGCGCACTAAACCCCCGTATTTTACTTCCCTCGGTTCGCATACTCCTTTACGGGCGCCGCAAGGCGCTCTTTTTTTGTCCCAACTTGTGCAGCACTCGTCCTAAAGGCGGTAAGCGCCTCTGGCGTGGGTTGAGACCGATGCCATATTGCTACCGGCTGTTACCCCCGGTAACTAGCCTATCTTTTTGATTTTATTGTCTATTTTTCCATTTCTGCAGCTTGCCAATGCCACCTTGGGGTGCAGTTCAAAACTGGGACGACGCTGGTGCGGCAGAGGTAGATTCTGCTAACACAGGGTTATTGATTCGTGAGTCATTCCACCCATAACGACAGGTTGCAGCAGCCACTGCGACAGGCTCACAGGGCGCGATAACCCCTTACGGTGTATTCAAATAATAGATAACGACTCCCTGTCACTGATGAGGTGAACATGAAAGCAATCATTTCGGCTGCAGCGCTTTTGCTGACGGCAACACAATTAACAGCGCAAGTACCCAACCCACCACCCAGCACTACCCCGACCATTAACCCGGTAGCGGTGGGAAGCGGTAGCTATTTGACCAATTGGGATGGCCGCATCGATTTGGCGATTCCCGATAACCGCGATGTGCAAACCACCAAACACATCACCAGCAACCTGGCCAACCAACCCATGCCCACCAATTCCTGGTGGAGCTCGATTCTGTGGGAAGGCACCAACTCCCCCTGGCAGGATTGGGGCACCCGCGGCTCACACAATGTGAGTTACGCCCACCCCTTTGCGATTAAGCCGGAAATCAACGGTATTCGTCTCTATTCGCCACGCTTGGAGGATTTTTGGGCTATCGATTACGCATTTGTGGGCACCATGCCGGCACCGGCCACCCAGTGGGTAAACGGTGTAGAACAGCCTATGCACGACACGGTTTACTTTAAAGAACTCGATTTTGTGCTGGGTAACAGCGCGGCCAGCGGCAACTTTACGGCCAAGGTGCACGACTACAGCGACTGGTATGTCACCACCCGCATGGAGGCGGGTACGGCGGCGATGGATGTGACCTTTGGTCATGGCTCGCCCTACGTGTTTGCCAACTATAGCAACGGTAATCCCACCCTGAGTTTTGCCACCCACAGCACCGCCCCGGTCGCCGCGAGCACACCGGAAATCTGGTCGGGCAATAGCAGTTCGGCGGTTATCGGTTTCTCGGTACAGGGCCGCAACTACGCTGCTTTTGCCCCGGCCGGCACCACTTGGTCCGGGCTTGGCACTTCCAAAATCACCGCCAACCTGCCAGCAGGTAAAAAATACTTCTCGGTGGCGGCGCTTCCCAGTCGTGCGGCTCTGCCTGTGGTGAGCAAATATGCCTACAACCACGTGACCGGATCGCAAGTGAGCTGGAACTATCAAGCGAGCAATAGCAAGTTGCTTAGTACCTATGCGGTAACAACCAACAACTACCCCGAATCAACCGGCACTGGCACCCTGATGGGCCTGTATCCGCATCAGTGGCGCAAACTGGCCGGTGGCGCCAGCCTGACGGGCGACAGCTATTTCACTCCTCGCGGTTATATGAAATTGGCCGAGGGTGCTTCGTTCACTACCGCCATTACCTACCAGGGGGTGATTCCCTCGCTGCCAGCCCTGACCGATCAGGCGGACAAAACCCGTTTATCCGGTCTGGTTAACAATGTGCGCTCGGAAGTATTCAGCAACCGCGACACCTATTACACCGGTAAGCGCCTGGGCAAGGTGGCAACCCTTATCCCACTGGCACAACAGGCGGGCAATACCGCCGCCGAAACCCAATTTAAAGATGAGTTGAAGTGGCGGTTGGAAGGCTGGTTAAAGGCGGATGTGATCGATGATTTGGAGCCATCGCCCTTCGCCAAAAACCTGTTCTACTACAACAGTAACTGGGGCACTTTGCTTGGTATTGATGGCAGCTTCGGCAGTTTAAAAGAGCTGAACGATCACCACTTCCACTATGGTTACTTTGTGCGGGCGGCGGCTGAAGTGGCGCGCAACGACAAAAACTGGGCCCAACCCCAGCAGTTTGGCGGCATGATTGAATTACTGATGCGCGACTACGGCAACTGGGAGCGCCCACGCAACCCGGCTACCAGCACTACCGGCAAAATGTTCCCCTTCCTACGCAACTTTGACATTTATGCCGGCCATTCCTGGGCCTCAGGCCATGCGCGTTTTGGTGCGGGCAATAACAACGAGTCATCCTCTGAAGCGATGAACGCCTGGACTGCGATGATCCTCTGGGGCGAAGAAACCGGTAATACCGCTGTGCGTGATGCCGGTATCTTCCTTTATACCACCGAGATGACTGCCATCCAGGAATACTGGAACAACGTGCATGAAGAGAACTACCACCCCGCCTACAAACGCCCCATGGCGTCGCTGGTGTGGGGCGGCAAAACAGATTACGCCACCTGGTTCAGCCCGTTGGCAGAGGCCATGCACGGCATTATTCTGTTACCGATCCAGTCAGGTTCGCTCTATCTGGGCCAATACCCCGAGTATGCGCGCAAGAACTTTGACTACATGGCCAATGGCCGCACCATGTTTACTATGTGGGATGCGATTTTCTATGCCTATCAAGCGGTGTATGACCCGACCACTGCGCTGGCTAACTTTAATGCCAACGAAGGGCGGATGCGCAATTCGGTTGCTGGCCCGGCGTCTTACACCGAGGAAGGCAACTCACTGGCCAATACCTTTGCCTGGATCAAAACATTCCACCGCTTTGGTCGTATCGACAACGAGGTAGTTGCCACCAATCACGCTACCTTTGCGGTGTTCCGCAAGGACAACGAGCGCACCTACGTGGCCTACAACGCCAGTGCTACCGATGCCAAAAACGTGACTTTTAACGATGGCACCAGCCTGCTGGTCAGCCCGGGTGAGTTGAAGGTCTATACCGGGGTGATAGTACCTGTATCTTCCAGCAGCAGTTCGGCGCCAAGCAGTGCGTCTTCCCTGAGCAGCCTGTCGTCAGCGAGCAGTTTGTCTTCGGTCAGTAGCAGTTCGGCCACCTCAATGAGCAGCTCATCCAGCGAATCGTCTGCCTCCAGTATGTCGTCAACTTCATCCGTCTCCAGTTCGTCTTCATCGGCAGTGACAACGGGTGTGGTGCAAATGACCGCGTTGGCGGGCGGTATGCAATTCAGCATCCGTCTGCCAGAGCGTAAACAACAAGTGCATTTATTTGCCCGTCGCAATGGTGCGCAGGACTTTGTGAGAATTGACCTGCATGCGCAAGCTGGTGGTGAAATCAATAATGGCGATGGCACCTACACCTACCAAGCCAGCCGCAGTGGTGTGTATGCGGCAGGTGATTTGGTCGAGGCGCGCTTTTATACCTTCACGCCAGCGAGCGGCCAGCTGTTCTACCCGGGGCCAATCGAAAATAGTTGGACGGCAATGACCTACGCGGGAGCTTCTTCGGCATCGAGTATATCCAGCTCCAGTTCGTCGGCACCTTCGAGTGTATCCAGTTCATCGGTACCCTCCAGCGTTTCCAGCTCATCGCTGTCATCAAGCAGTTCCAGCTCCTCGTCCTCCGCCACCACCGGCTACTCGGCGAACGCGGTAATGCCGAATGGCGCGCCAGTGGCTTACACCACTACTGCGAACTACAGCAACGGCGGGGTGAAAATCACCTTTACTACCAGTGAAAACCTCAACTGGGCATGGGTATTCACCCCCGGTTGGAACAACATGACACGGGTACAAGGCAATAGCTTTGAGGTGACTATCCCCAATGTGGCTCCGGGTACAGCGATCAGCTATTACTTCACGGTAAGCACCGCCACCCGCGGTGAGGCAAACAACAACAATCAGCAACATCAGTGGATTGTGCAATAAACCCCACCGGTTTTTTCTTCCAACCGCTTGACCGGCGCCTGACAGCGCCGGTTTTTTTATGCGCCTCGTTTCTGGCGGAATAATGTACCTGCGGTGTTTTTCCGGTAAGCTGCGCGCACTTTGTGTTGATCGGGTAGTTGCACCATGAAAGACAACATAGCTCCACTGTTAATTAAATTATTTGCGCTGCTGCCGCTGGGATTTTTGCGTGTTATCGGCGCCACACTCGGGCGCTGCTGGTGGCTGGTGAATGGTCGCGCTGCCAAAATCACTACTGAAAATATCCGTTTGTGTTTCCCCCAATTATCGCCGGCCGAGCAGCGTTTACTGGCCAAACAAAGTTTGCAGGAAACTGCCAAAACAGCGATGGAAGCTGGCGCTATCTGGCGCAACTCCTGGGAGTGGCTGGATAGCAAAATTGTCACCAAAGAGGGCGACGATTTGCTGCGCCGTAAATTGGCGGAGGGGAAGGGCGTATTAGTACTCGCTCCGCACCATGGCAACTGGGAAGTGGTGGCACCCTATTTGGCGAGCGTGGCGCGGCTTACGGCCATGTATCAACCGGTGGAAAATCCCAAAATGGATGCGCTGGTTCTGGCGGGGCGCAGCAAGTTAAACATCTCTATGGCGCCCACCAATCGCAAAGGTGTAATGATGTTATTCAAGGCGCTGCAGGGCGGCACTATTGTGGGTATTTTGCCCGATCAAGTGCCCGCTGCTGATGCCGGCGGCGAAGTGGCACCTTTTATGGGGCAGCCTGCGCTGACCATGACGCTGGTGCACGGGTTAATCCAGCGTACCGGCTGCGCGGTGTGTTCATGTTATGCCGAGCGGGTTGCCGGGGGGTTCAAAATGGTGGTGATGGAAGCTGACCCGGCGATTTACAGCGAGGATCAGCTCACCTCGGTGGCTGGTTTGAATGCCAGCGTGGCGGCCTGTGTGCAGCGCGCTCCGGCCCAGTATCAATGGGAATACAAACGCTTTCGTCGCCTGCCGCCCGAGTACCCCAAACACTATAGATTTAAAGGATAAATCCTGTGGCGAGGGTGTTTTAGCAAACACCAGCGGCTACAATTAGCGCACTTGTAATCTCAATAACGCTTTTCTAAAAACTTCCGGTTGTGGTGATGAATAAAAAAACTCTGTTGATGGCAGGTCGCTCGGCGCGCACCTTGACCTTGGCCGCGATGGCGGTGGTATCCCTAAGTGCTTGCACCCAGCAAAAACTGGTGCAAACCCAAACTGAATTAACCAGCGCGCGCGAGTGCCTTGTCAAACAGGAACAGCAGGGCCAGTTGATGGTGTCGCAACAGGCGACGCTAATGGAACAGCTGCAGAAAGTACAAACCCAACTCAACGTACAGCAGACTATGCTGGCAGAGCGTCCACAAGTGATCCAAATGGCGGCGCAGCCCAAAACCGATTGCCCGCCACCACCACCGCCCGAAAAGTTCCTCAGCAGCCAGCCGCCGTTGAGCGATAAACAAATTGTCGGTCTGCGCGAGCAAGCGCTCATCGCCGGTCTGAACGTGGTGATGCAGGCGCGTATCAGTACCAATGTGCCGCACTCGGTGATAGATGCGCGCAACATCCAGATGTTTGAGCGCAACAGCGAAGAGTGGGTGCGTTTTACCATCTACAACCCCGACACCAAAGAGCCCCATGTACTGGAACGCAAACGTCTGCGTTTCCAAACTGTGCAAACTGCCACCAGTGCTAACCCTGACCGCCGTCCGGTGGTAGAGATCCGTTTCACCATTGGCAAGCTCAGCCAGCGCGGTGAATTTGTGCTGGCAGATCGCAGCGACTCTGAGTTTCCCATCCTGATTGGCCGCAACCTGCTGCGCGATGTGATGCTGGTAGATGTGAGTGGCAATAACCTCGCACCACTCCAGCGCAGCGATGACGCCGGGAAAAACTAATACCGATTAATCTCAGGCCGGTGCACCGCACCGGCCGTGCAAGACCCGCCTGTTAAGGATCCTCCCAATGAAAAAAGCTTCCCGTGCTCCCTTTTACACCGTGATCGGCCTGTTAGTTCTGGTCGGTGTGGTAACCGCCTGGATGCGCCATAGCCAAATGGAAATCCCCTTTGTGCCGGGTGTGCAAAAACCGGTGTGGCTGATTGAGGCGCGTATCGACTTTGACGCCACTGGTGAGCCGGTGACGGCGCGCTTGGGTCTGCCCGACAGCCCACCCGGCTATCGCAGCTTCAGTGAGCAAGCGGCTGCACCGGGTTATGGCTATTCGGTAGTGAGTGAAAATGGTGTGCGTCGCGGGGAGTGGTCAAAGCGTGAAGCCGTGGGCCCGCAGACCATTTACTACAAAACCCAATTTATGGAAGCGGAAGACGCCCAGGCCGATGAAGTGCTGGAGGAACCGCTGAGCCGACTGGTTGATTGGGACGGTTCATCGCAGGAGACCGCAGCCCAGCAGGTATTGGATACCGCTTGGGCAAAATCCAGCAGCCCGCGCAGCCTGGCACGGGAACTGATTAAACTGCTCAATAGCGAAACCCTGGATCAAAATGCCGCCCTGTTGCTGGCTGCCCAGAGTGAAAAGTCCCAGCTGCTGGAAAAGCTGCTCAATCAAGCGGGCATACCCGCGCGCCCGGCGCTGGGTTTGTATCTGGAAGACGCACGCCGCCACCAGAACCTGACCCGTCTGGTGCAGGTTTACGATGATAAACATTGGGTGCTGTTCAATCCCTATACCGGGGAGCAAGGCGTGCCCCACAACCTGCTGTTGTGGCACACCGGCAGTGAATCGATTCTGGATGTGGCCGGCGGCAACCGTTCGCGGGTCAGCTTCTCCATGATCCACCAGACCGTACCGGCGCTGGATCTTGTCAATGCACAGAATAAGGACAGCGCTTTCAGTGTGCTCAGCATCCAGCACTTGCCGATTGAAGAGCAGAGTATGTTTAAACTGCTGCTGCTCTTGCCTATGGGCGCGTTGGTGGTGGTGTTTATGCGCATCATTATCGGCCTTAAAACCTCGGGCACCTTTATGCCGATCCTGATCGCCATGGCCTTTTTGCAGACTTCATTGGTATTGGGGGTGGTCAGTTTTGTGACGGTGGTGGCAATGGGTCTGGTGCTGCGCACCTACCTGTCGCGGCTCAACCTGTTATTGATCTCGCGGATTGCGACGCTGGTAGTGCTGGTGATTTTTATCATCTCGGTGCTCAGCTTGGTCGGCTATCAAATGGGCCTGAATACCGGCATGACCATCACTTTCTTCCCAATGATCATCATCGCCTGGACGATTGAGCGTATGTCGATCCTGTGGGAAGAAGAGGGCCCCAAAGAAGTATTGGTGCAGGGCGGTGGCAGCTTGCTGGTAGCAGTCTTGGCCTATGCACTGATGCAGCTGTCGCTGGTGGGGCACCTGACATTCAACTTCCCCGAACTGAATTTGGTGGCACTCGCACTGATTATGTTGATGGGTCAATACACCGGCTACAAACTTTCCGAATTGCGTCGTTTCCGCGCCATGGTGGATAACGCCGAGGTGGGCAAATTAAACGAGCCAACCAAAGCCGCTGACCCAGCCAAAGGAGCCGATGCATGAGTCAGGCTCCCACTGCACCAAGCAGCACTACACCACTGGCACCGGCAGCACCTAACGGTATCAAGCGCTGGTGGAACTCCTGGGTTAGTCCTTGGCGTTTAAAGCGCATGGGCATACTCGGCATGAATTGCCGCAACCACGACTTTATTGCTACCTACAACCCGCGCAGTCTGTTTCCCTTGGTGGATAACAAACTCAAAACCAAACTGCTCGCGGAAGAGTACGAAGTCGCCACTCCCCAGCTGTTTTTTGTGGTCAATGCGCAGCATGAAATCGCCACCATTGAAAACAAACTGATGGCGTTGGAAGCTTTTGCGGTGAAACCCGCCAAGGGTTCGGGCGGCAAGGGGATTTTGGTCATCATTGGCCGCCGTGGCGATAAGTTCATCAAATCGTCGGGTGTGGAAATCACCATCGAAGATATTCGCCGCCATATGACCAATGCCCTTGCTGGCCTCTATTCATTGGGCGGCAAGCCGGATGTGGTGATCGTTGAAGACCTGATCCAGTTCGATGACTACTTCAAGGATTACTCCTACGAAGGTGTGCCGGACATCCGCATCATCATCTTCAGAGGCTACCCGGTAATGGCCATGCTGCGCCTCGCGACCCACAAGTCCGACGGCAAAGCCAACCTGCACCAGGGTGCGGTGGGCGTGGGTTTGGATATAGCCACTGGCCGCGCACTCAAAGCCGTGCAGCACTCCAAACCGGTAACCCATCACCCGGATACCAAGCGCGCACTCAACGAGATCCAGATTGCCGATTGGCGCAACTGGCTGTTGCTGGCCTCCAAGTGCTACGAAATGACCGGCCTCGGCTATATCGGCACCGATCTGGTATTGGACAAAGTGCGCGGCGCGCAACTGCTTGAACTCAACGCTCGCCCGGGTCTCGCAATTCAAGTAGCCAATGGCCGCGGTTTATTGCCGCGCCTGCGCCATGTTGAATCGCTCAAAGAACGCATGCACCGCACCGCCGAACAGCGGGTGGATTATGTAATGAAGACGTTTACGGCAGATGGTTTGTAATCTGGCGTAATTTTTTAATCAGCGGCGACTATCGCCCTAAACCTGACTGGAGTAGTAATCATGGCGACATCCGCTATTGTTGGGCCTGGCCTGTTAATGGGTACGTTTGCACTTATCATCCTCATCGGTTTTGCTCTCTCATTCGTTGAAAAACGCTTGGAGCCAAAGCGCGAGCATTAATATGCATGTGCGATTGAACGCAAGTGATAGATAAAAAACCGGGCCATTTAAGCCCGGTTTTTTATGCGCAAATTAAATTCCACCAAATGCCCTGCGCAATACTGGCACAAGTGGAATTTGTGCTGGATCAAATAATATTGCGCGCGTGCAAGTGCGGCCACGCACAATTGATCGAGATCAACAACACCCGGTCCTGACGCGCGCAATCTACTCCTGAAGGCACTGTCTTTCCATTAACAGACCAGTGCAATAACCGATGGAGAAATCACCATGTTAATTTCAGGTATTGTTGCAACTGCATCCTTAGTGGCTGTGTTGGTACTCTTGTTGGTAGGCGGTTTGGCGCTTGCGGCGTTGGATAAACATTTTGATGCGGGGCGCGAGCACTAACTTTTGCGATAGTTCACAGCCCGGCAGCGGTTAACCTATACACTGCAGTGACTTATTGGCTATTTTGTCGATAACAACGAGTGATAGTGAATGATGTTGTCGGTGCGTGCGAGAATTACAGCGCTGGTTGAGTGGCTATTTGCGTTTGCGCAGCGCTATCCGTTTGCGATAGCGCTGTTTGGTTTTGTCTCAGGTGTGCTCAGTTTTGTGATGGTCGAGCGCAATCAGGAGTTGGTGAAAGTCATTGCCATCCTGATGCTGGTGAGTTGGGTATGGCTGGCATCAGAGGTTTTGTTAACGCGCGGTATATTTCACTGGTTTGGCTTTAAGTTGCCGCCCGCGTTGGTCAGTTTTGCCACGCAGATGGTGCATCAGGAAAGCCTGTTCTTTGTTGTCCCCTTCTTTTTTATCACCACTGCCTGGAATAGCGGGCAGATGGTATTTACTGCATTTTTAATCGTCGCCGCGTTTGTCTCGATTGTTGACCCTATTTACTATCGCTGGTTGGCGCCGCGCCGTTGGCTGTATTTTATTTATCATGGCGTTACGATTTTTGCGGTATCGCTCACTGCCTTACCGATTATTTTCCAACTGCCGACACCCAAGGCGTATCTCTATTCGCTACTTATTGCGGTAGCGCTCACCCTGCCCAATGTGGCGCGCTCACTGCAATTAGTGTGGTGGAAGCGCTTTTTTGTGGTGATCTTGCTGGCGGCTGCCGCTGGTGCCTTGGGATTATTGATGCGCCCCTGGATTCCACCGGCGACGCTTTGGCTTACCGAGGTGGCAATCACCGATGAAATAAATACTGAAGATCGCGTACCGATGCGTGTCTATAAAAAGGTGTCCGCTGAGCAGCTGCGTAACGGTATTTATGCCTACACGGCGATCCACGCTCCGCGCGGGTTAAATGAGCGCATTTACCATGTGTGGACTCATAACGGCAAAGTCATTGATAAAGTGGCGCTGCATATCAGCGGTGCGCGCGAGGCGGGCTATCGCTCCTGGTCGCGTAAAGAAAATTTCCCCGAGGATTCCGTCGGGCGTTGGAATATCCGGGTGGTAACTGAAGCCAATCAGGTCATTGGTATCCTGCGCTTTCAGGTTGTTGCAGCCCCTGCTACGGAATTACCGAGTAAGGAACCTGTTACCGCGCCCGAATCTCTACCCAGCGAATAGCACCAGCCAGAAAACTGTCGGGCAGCACCGACAAACACCTGTCGGCAACAAACACCTATAATGCGCAAAACATTCAGGTGTCTGTTGTCCATGTCTTATTTCCCCGTCACCAATCACCAGCCCAAAACTACAGGCGCAGCGCCGTCTGCAGCACGTGCCGATGTTTCTCCGACTAAACCACGCGCCTTGCGTATCGCGTTATTGGGCTACCGCAGCCACCCGCATGTGGGCGGGCAGGGGATTTACTTACAGTATTTGAGCAAAGCATTGGTGGAGTTAGGGCACAGCGTTGATGTCATTTCCGGCCCACCCTATCCTGAATTAGATCCGCGTGTACGCTTGATCCAACTGCCAAGCCTCGATTTATACGCGCACCCGAATCCCACCCGCGCACTGCGGCCACAACATTTTTTATCGCTCGCGGATTTTTACGAGTGGTGGAGTAAATTGAGCGGCGCCTTTGGTGAGCCTTATTCATTTGGCCGCCGGTTATGCGCGCATTTTAAAAAACACAAACCGCAGTACGATATTGTCCACGACAACCAAAGTCTTTGTTACGGTTTACTGGATTTGCAAAAACGCGGAGTGAATGTGATCGCCACTGTGCATCACCCGATTACGCAAGACCGCGATCTCGCACTGGCTGCGGCGACGGAAAAAGGCCAGCGCTGGTTGATCAATCGCTGGTACAGTTTTTTGGCGATGCAAAAAAAGGTGGTGCAGCAACTCAGCCATGTGATCACCGTATCGCAGCAATCGCAGCGCGATATCGCCGCCGCATTTGATCGCCCAGTAGAAAATATCCATGTCATTCCCAATGGTGTGGATACCAGTATTTTTAAACCGCTCGACAATATTTCGCGCGCACCATTCCGGTTAATTACCACAGCCTCCTCTGATCAGCCCTTGAAGGGATTAAGCGTGTTATTGCGCGCGCTGGCGTCACTGCGCAATGAGTTTCCCGAGTTGCAGTTAATTGTCATCGGAAAATTGAAAGAGAATGGCGAAACGCAAAAAGAATTACAGGCGTTAAATTTACAAGACGTAGTGCAATTTAAATCCGGCATCAGCAATCAGGAACTCGTCGAAGAATATGCGCAGGCAAGTATCGCTATAGTGCCTTCGCTCTATGAAGGGTTCGGTTTGCCCGCTGCCGAAGCCATGGCTTGTGCAGTGCCGTTAATTTGCAGCGACGGCGGTGCATTGCCAGAAGTAGTGGGCAAGGCCGCACGTTTGGTGCGCGCAGGTAACGTTGAAGATTTGCAAAGCGCGCTGCACGAATTATTAAACAACGAAAAAACACGCGAGCAATTAGGCGCACAGGGTCGCGCACATATTCTGCAACAACTCAGTTGGGATTGCGTCGGTAAAAAAATGGAACGCTACTATTATCAGGTGTTGCAACAACAGTTGCAGGTTGATCCAGTAGTTGAACGTGAAGTAGCGAGTGAGCGAGTGCAAAATGCTTACGATTAATTTTCACGATTTTCCGCTTAACGCAGGCGACCGCGTATTGGATCTCGGCTGCGGCGAAGGCCGCCATGTGATCAATGCCTATTTGCACGGCGATGTCACCGCCATCGGTGTCGATTTAAATCACCGCGATCTACTCACCAGCCGCGAACGCTTTTTACCTTTTGCCCAAGCTTCAGGTAATAAACAATTTTATCTGCAACAAGCGGATGCGACCCAATTGCCCTTTGCCGACCACAGCGTCGATAAAATTATTTGCAGCGAAGTACTGGAACACATTCCCGACTATCAAGCCGTGCTCGCTGAAATCGAGCGCATCTTAAAACCTGGCGGCCTGCTGGCTATCACCGTACCGCGCGCCTGGCCAGAAAAAATCTGTTGGTGGTTAAGCCATGAATACCATCAAGTTGAAGGTGGCCATATTCGTATTTTTAATGGCGCACATCTGCGTCGTGAAATAGAAAAACAATCATTTCAATTTTATAAACGCCACTGGGCGCATGCACTGCATTCACCTTTTTGGTGGCTAAAATGCCTCTGGTGGAAAACCCAGGATACTAATCCGCTCATCAAAAGCTATCATCGTTTATTAGTCTGGGATTTAATGGAAAAACCCTGGATTACACAAACCCTGGAAAAATGGCTGAATCCGATTATGGGAAAAAGTGTGGTGATGTATTTTAAAAAAATTGACCCCACCCTAGCCCTCCCCTTGTCAGGGGAGGGGATTAAAACTCCTCCCCTTTATCAAGGGGGAGGCCGGGAGGGGGTTGTGCGGGCAGGAGGGGGTAACACATGAAAAATTTATTACTCACCAAAGGATTTTTCCCCGAGTCGCTCCTGCGCCCAACCGTCAATTATATTTTGCAAACCCAATTACCTAACGGCTGCATCCCTTGGTTCACAGGCGGAAAAGCTGATCCTTGGGATCATATCGAAGCCGCCATGGGTTTAACTATTGGCGGTGAATTAGCAGCTGCGCGCCGCGCCTATCAATGGCTTGTGCAAGAACAACTTGCTGACGGCAGTTGGTGGGCAAATTATCTTGGCGATGAACCGGTCGATAAAGATCATCGCGAAACCAATTTTATTGCCTATATCGCCACGGGCATTTGGCATTATTATTTAGTGACGGAAGATGCAAGCGTTCTGCGCGAATTTTTTCCGACTGTAAAAAAAGCGATTGAATTTGTCTTGCGCTACCAGGCATCGACGGGCGAAATCTATTGGGCAGTCGCCGAAGATGGCAGCGCAAAAAAAGATGCGTTGGTAACAGCATCCAGCTCAATATATAAAAGCCTTGAATGCGCGATTTTAATCGCACAGACACTGGGCGAAGAATCGGCGCATTGGTATAAAGCGTATCAACATCTCGGAAATACATTACGTCATCATCCCGAATGTTTTGATCGCACCTGGGAACCCAAAACCCGTTTCTCTATGGATTGGTTCTATCCCATTCTGACGGGAATTGCGCAGGGCAAATCCGCGCAGCAGCGCATTGACAATAAATGGCATACCTTTGTTGAACCCAATATTGGTTGCCGCTGCGTAAGCGATGAACCCTGGGTAACCGTTGCAGAGTCCTGTGAATTAACACTCGCATTATTAGCAGCAGGCGAACACGCCAAAGCGGTGAATTTATTTAGTTGGTTATTCCAATTTATGGATGAAGATGGCGGCTATTGGACGGGCTACAATTTCCGCGATGACGTAATCTGGCCGCGCGAAAAAACTACCTGGACCACCGGCGCGATTTTATTAGCCGCCGATGCCCTCACCGAACATACAGGCGCGGCGCGTCTATTTATTCAATCTGCATTAATAGTGGAATCTGCAGTGGATGATACAGACCAATCACTGCATGCCAAAACCGAGCATTGATTTTTGCGAAACTAATTGATCTTTTAAGAAACTAGCGACTATGCGAATCCCACGAATTTTTACCGAACAAAATTTGCTGAGCGGCGAACAGATCGAACTGGAAGAAGCCGCCTCGCACCATTTAAGCAAGGTGCTGCGCATGCAAGCCGGGCGCGAATTGATTTTATTCAACGGTGCAGGCGGTGAATTCGCTGCGACTATCCATGAAGTGAATAAAAAACATGTGATCGTCAGCGTGCAAGAACACAGCGCCGAAAACCGTGAATCGCCATTGGAACTGGAGCTTGCGATTGGTATTTCGCGCGGTGAACGGTTTGAATGGGTGCTACAAAAAGCCACCGAACTCGGCGTCACCAAAATTACACCGCTAATTACTGAACGCACTGAAGTGAAAGTGAATGGTGACCGCCAGGAAAAAATGCACGATCGCTGGCAACATATTCTCATCAGCGCCTGCGAGCAGTGCCAACGCAATTTATTGCCGCAATTATCCGCCCCCATCCAAATCTTCGATTGGCTTCCTAGCGTCAATTCCGATTTGCGTTTTGTATTACATCACCGCGACAGCAAAACGCTACCCGCTGAACAAAAACCGCAAAACGTTACCTTGTTGATTGGCCCAGAAGGTGGATTAAGCGAGAGTGAAATCGAACAGGCCTTGGCGAAAAATTTTAACGCGCTCACCCTCGGGCCAAGAGTATTGCGCACAGAAACTGCGCCAGTTGCGGCAATTAGTTTGGTGCAGTATTTGTGGGGGGATTTTTAGTAATCGATCTGGGTGGATAATAACTACTTTTTTGGTTATCGAATGTAGGCTATCGAGTTAACTCCCCCGCCGGAAAATCCTAGCGGGGCTATTACAAAAAAATAATTATGTAAGCGTGGAAGGTTAAAACATTTTCCCGCGATTATTTTGATCGTCAGATTGGATCGACAAACTATCTGCCGCATGGGACAAATAATTTGAATCGGTTTCCGAGGCGAGTTTAATCATCAGGCGCAAGTCGTTGGGTGAGTCGGCGTGCAGCAGCGCGTCTTCGTAGGTGATTTCACCGGCGTCGTAGAGTGCATAAAGCGCTTGGTCGAATGTCTGCATTCCTAATTCGGTGGAGCGTTTCATCAATTCTTTTAATTCTGATACTTCCCCTTTGCGAATTAAATCCTGCGCCAGTGGGGTGTTGATCATAATTTCCAGACAGGCGCGGCGGCCATTGCCGTCGGGTGTGGGGATTAATTGCTGCGCCACAATCGCTTTTAAGTTCAGTGATAAATCCATCCACAATTGGCGATGGCGATCCGCCGGGAAGAAGTGAATGATACGGTCCAGCGCCTGGTTGGCGTTGTTGGCGTGCAGCGTACACAAACACAAGTGACCGGTTTCCGCAAAGGCGATGGCGTGATCCATGGTTTCGCGCGAGCGCACCTCACCAATCAAAATCACATCGGGCGCCTGGCGCAGGGTATTTTTCAGTGCAACCTCAAAGGATTCGGTATCAATACCCACTTCGCGTTGGGTGATGATGCAACCTTGGTGCTGATGGATAAATTCAATTGGGTCTTCGATGGAAATAATATGGCCTTTGCTATTCTGGTTGCGATGGCCAATCATGGAGGCGAGTGACGTGGATTTACCGGTACCGGTCGCGCCTACAAAAATAATCAGGCCACGTTTGGTCATGGCCAATTCTTTAATAATTTCCGGCAGGCCCAATTCATCCACTTGCGGAATTTTGGTTTCAATACGGCGCAATACCATGCCCGCGAGGTTGCGCTGGTAAAACGCGCTGGCGCGGAAACGGCCAATACCGCGTGCACTTACCGCAAAGTTAAGTTCTTTTTTCTCCAGAAATTCATTACGCTGTTTTTCATTCATCACACTCAGCACCAGCTCGCGCGCTTTTTCTGGCGCGAGTGGTGTGGCGGTCACGGGCACAACCTTGCCGTGGACTTTGATCGAAGGCGGTACACCGGCGGTGATAAATAAATCCGACGCGCCTTTTTCTACCATCAAGGACAATAACCGATCAAAATCCATAACAATGCACCTTAAATATTATTGAAAAGTTGTGCTGCAAAAAATGATTAAACCTTTTGTTTCTAACTAGACGTTTTCAGGGGCTTTTAGTTAGAAGTTTTCCGGGAATTTGGCTTTGGATTTGGCGGCATCGCGGCTGATAATGCGGCGCGCGACCAAATCGGCCAAGCACTGATCCATGGTCTGCATACCGAGCGATGCGCCGGTTTGGATTGCCGAATACATTTGCGCCACTTTGTCTTCGCGAATCAGGTTACGGATCGCCGAGGTGCCGCGCATAATTTCGTGCGCCGCGACACGGCCGCCGCCATTTTTCTTCATCAGGGTTTGTGAGATTACCGCTTGCAGCGATTCCGACAACATTGAACGCACCATGGATTTTTCGTTCGCGGGGAATACGTCCACGATACGGTCGATGGTTTTGGCGGCGGAGGTGGTGTGCAGGGTGCCGAATACCAAGTGACCAGTTTCGGCGGCAGTTAACGCGAGACGAATAGTTTCCAGGTCGCGCATCTCACCGACGAGAATAATGTCCGGGTCTTCACGCAGTGCCGAGCGCAGTGCTTCGTTAAAACCGTGGGTATCGCGGTGCACTTCACGCTGGTTAATCAAACACTTTTTGGATTCGTGTACGAATTCAATCGGGTCTTCAATGGTGAGTACGTGTTCGTATTTGTTGTCGTTGATGTAGTCGATCATCGCCGCGAGCGTGGTGGATTTACCCGAACCGGTCGGCCCGGTCACTAACACTAATCCACGCGGTACCGCGCAGATATCGCGGAACACATTGCCCATGCCCAATTCTTCCATCGTTAATACTTTGGAGGGAATGGTACGGAACACGGCGCCGGCGCCGCGGTTCTGGTTGAAGGCGTTCACCCGGAAGCGGGCCACACCGGGCACTTCGAACGAGAAGTCGGTTTCCAGAAATTCTTCGTAGTCCTTGCGCTGCTTGTCATTCATAATGTCGTAAATCAAGCCGTGCACCTGCTTGTGCTCCATGGGCGGCAGGTTGATACGGCGCACGTCGCCGTCGACACGAATCATCGGCGGCAAACCCGCCGAGAGGTGCAAGTCAGACGCGCCTTGTTTGGCACTAAACGCCAGCAGTTCGGTGATATCCATCAGAGCAACCTTTTGTTATTCGTCTGCGCCGCAGACGTTTGTGGGCAATTTCAGCGATTTTTAAGAAAACGGAATATGCACAAGATAGACGACCAGCTCGCGAAAGTCACCGCACGAATTCATCAAGCTGCCACAGCTGCCGGGCGAAATCCGCAAACTGTGCAGTTGATCGCTGTGAGCAAAACCCAACCTGCACAAGCCTTGAGCGAAGCCTATGCTTGGGGCCAGCGCGCCTTCGGTGAAAACTACCTGCAGGAGGCGCTGGACAAACAAGTCCAGCTGGCGGGTTTGACGGATATCGAATGGCACTTTATCGGCCCGATTCAATCCAACAAAACCCGCCCGATTGCCGAGCACTTTGACTGGGTGCACTCGGTCGACCGGCTTAAAATCGCCCAGCGTTTGCATGAGCAGCGGCCTGAATCCCTGCCGCCGCTGAATATCTGTGTGCAGGTGAATATAGACGATGAAACCACCAAGTCGGGTATCAGCCTCATCGAATTACCCGCGTTAGTTGCCGCCATAGCGCCGTTGAATCGCCTAAAGCTGCGCGGTTTGATGGCAATTCCGGCGGCGACGAATAATACCGATCAGCAGCGCGCTGCCTTTGCCAAATTGCGCCTGGCGCTTGCGGCATTAAACCAGCAGGGCTATGGGCTGGATTGCCTGTCCATGGGCATGTCCGGCGATATGGAAGCGGCCATTGCCGAAGGTGCGACCCATGTGCGGGTCGGCACCGATATTTTTGGCGCGCGCGCCAAACCGGCGACCGCGTGATTACTTTTACTTTTTGTTAAGGATTTATTGTGGCTACACCAAAAATCGCAGTACCCAAGACAGCACCCAAGATTGCCTTTATCGGCGCGGGCAATATGGCCAAGGCCATTATCGGCGGCCTGCTTGCCGAAGGTTTTAATCACAGCCAGATGCTCGCTGCCGGCCCGCGTCAGGAAACGCTGGATAAAGTGCAGCAGGAATTTGCTATTGAAACCACCACTGACAATAACGCGGCGGCGGCCTGGGCGGATGTAATAGTGCTGGCGGTTAAACCGCAAATGCTTAAAGAAGTGACTCTGGCGCTGCGCGATTCGCTGTCGCATCAGCCGCTGGTTATTTCGCTCGCGGCGGGCATTACTACCGACAGTATCGGCGTTTGGTTGGACGGCGACTTGCCCGTCGTGCGCTGCATGCCCAACACGCCTTCACAATTGCGCGCCGGTGCCAGTGGTTTATTTGCTAACAGCCGGGTGAATGATGAACATAAATCCCTCGCCAACGCGATTCTCGGTGCAGTAGGCATAGTGCAATGGTTGGATGACGAAGCCTTATTAAACCCGGTCACTGCCGTCTCCGGCTCCGGCCCCGCCTATTTCTTTTTAATAATGGAAGCCATGATTGATGCCGGTGTGGAGCTGGGGTTGAGCCGTGAATGTGCGACGGAGTTGACCTTGCAAACCGCGCTGGGTGCCGCCATGCTCGCTAAAGAAAGTGAGTATGATGTGGCCGAGCTGCGCCGCCGCGTTACCTCGCCCAAGGGCACTACCGAGCAGGCGATATTGTCATTTGAGCAGGATAATATCCGCGCCGTTGTCGCCCGCGCCATGACGGCCTGCAGCAATCGCGCGGTGGAATTATCGGAACTATTAGGTAAGTAACTGGCGCCTGTAGGTAAGTAACAGCGTCTGTTGTCAGGCCAGAATTTCTTTCATCACCGGAGCTTTGCATGTTTGCCAATATTTTGCATTTGATCGCCTACAGCCTTTTGTCGCTGGTGCTACTGGTTGTAGTGCTGCGTTTTTTGCTGCAACTGGTGCGCGCTGATTTTTACAACCCCATCTCCCAGGCGCTGGTTAAAATCACTATGCCGCCACTGCGCCCGCTGCGCAAAGTGATCCCCAGTATTCTCGGTATCGATACAGCGTCGGTAGTATTGATCCTGCTGGTGCAGTTGATTGCGAGCGCCATTCTCTGCCTGATCACCGGCTTGACCGGGTTAATCGCGCTGCCGCATATCCTGCTGGCCTGGGGGTTTGTGGGCGCGCTCACCATCATCGTAAACGTGTTCTTCTGGTGCATGATTATCAGCATCATCGGCAGTTTTATCGCGCCCATGAGCCATCACCCGCTGCTCAGCCTCGCCAATCAAATTATCGATCCGCTCTGCAAACCTATCCGCAAAGTGATTCCACCGCTAGGTGGGGTGATTGATGTCTCGCCGATTGTCGTGCTGCTCGGCCTGCAGATCGTGGAGAAAATCCTGATCCGTGAACTGGCCATTTGGCTGCAACTCAACCCGCAAGTGGTGCTGGGTTACTGGTACTAGTTTCTTTCTTGTTGCTCCCTCATTACCTGCTGGCAGTGGCGCTTATGCAACTGCCAGCGGCTATCTCCCTTCTTTTCTATTCCTCCGATACTGCCTTGCGAGTGCGCAGGGCGTCTCATTTCAGCAATTCTGTAAAAAAATTGAATCCAAAACCCGCGGCAGGCCGTAAAGCAACTGAATGGGCCACATTCTGGCGGAGTCCAGTGGCCCGATGAATCCTCAACGGTTGATAACAACGAGAATGACTATGGATCCGAATCAGGAGTTTTTGCAGCTGCTCAGCGCCACCGCACAGGGCGATAGGCAGGCTTTCGCCAACCTCTACCAGCGCAGTGCGGGCAAACTTTACGCCGTCAGCCTGCAGATGTTGCGCCGTCGCGATTTGGCGGAAGAGGCGGTACAGGAGGCATTTGTGCGGATATGGCACAACGCGGGCGAGTATCAGCAGGAGAAGGGCGAAGTGCTTACCTGGATGATCAGCATAGTGCGCTACCGCGCGCTGGATATGCTGCGCGCCACCAAGAGTCGGCGCGAGACTGGCGCCGAGGAATTGGAAGAGGCAGTTCATCATCAGACACCCGAGCAAGAGTTGTATGAGCAGCGCGACCGGGTGCGCATCGACCGCTGCATGGATCGGTTGGAAGACAGCCAGCGCAGCGCCATCGAACTCGCCTATTTTCGCGGTTTGACCCACATGGAAGTCTGCGCCCGGATGGAGCTGCCACTAGGCACCATCAAAACCTGGATTCGTCGCGGATTGGAACGTTTAAAGAGGTGCCTTGAATCATGAATTACCTTACCGATGAACGTCAAAATGCACTCTCGGCTGAATATGTGCTCGGCAGCTTGCAAGGCCCTGCGCGTGTCCGCTACCAGCGACTGCTGATGCAACACCCAGGCCTGCGCTCCAGCCTGTGGCGCTGGGAGAGTCGCCTGAATGAGTTGGGTGCTGCACTGCCCAATGTCCAGCCCGCGCCCGAGGTGTGGGAGCGTATCCAACAGCAGTTGGGTTTTGTCAGCACCGGTGCTAGCACCGACAGGGTCAGTAATGTGCTGGCACTGCCGCAACGCAAACCACGCGCCTTGCAATGGTTCGCCGGGTTAGCTACCGCCGCGGCAATCCTGATGGCGGTCTTGCTGGTGAATCTGCAACCGGTCGAACCTTTATCGCCGGCCCAAATCGCCGTGGTGCAAAGCGAAAAAGCCCAAGCCCTGTGGTTGATTGAATTACGCGAGGACCAACTAGTGGTGAGCGCCACCGACAAGTTCACCCCGCTGGACAATCAGGACTATGAATTGTGGATGGTCGCCGCCGATGGTCGCGCGCCAATCTCACTCGGTCTGCTCCCCAAAACTGGCAAGTTGAGTTTGCCGCGTTCGGCACTGTTTGATCAGCTACAAGTCGCCGCACTCGCAGTGAGTTTGGAACCACTCGGTGGATCGCCCACTGGCCAGCCGACCACCGTGTTGTACACGGCGGAATTGGTGGCGATGTAAGTGTTTTTGCAGGGATAAAAAGTTAGACTCCTGATTTGTCCGGTTGGTGATCTTGCTTATCAACCGGACAGTATTTCGATGTGCTAACAACAATTTACAGGATGTTAAGAGATGAAAATCTTACCGACAGAATTTGATGGAAAACCTATTCGCCGCGTTTACGACGAAGAAACTGAAACTTGGTGGTTCTCGGTGATTGATGTGGTGCAGGTGCTGACCCAGCAACCGGATTATCAAGGAGCACGCAATTATTGGAAGGTATTGAAAAACCGCTTAGCCAAAGAGGGTAGTCAACTGGTTACAGATTGTAACCAGTTGAAAATGCCTGCTGAAGACGGCAAGCAGCGCTTAACAGATGCGGCAACTGCACAGACTCTCTTGCGTCTTGTGCAATCAGTGCCAAGTCCTAAAGCCGAACCCATCAAACTCTGGCTGGCGAAGGTCGGTTACGAACGTATGCAGGAAATGTCAGATCCGGGGCTGTCGCTAAATCGTGCCCGTGAAACCTGGCAGCAGCAGGGGCGCAGCGAAAAGTGGATTCAGCAGCGCATGACGGGGCAGGAGACGCGCAATAAACTCACTGATTATTGGGCAAGTCACGGTGTTAATAAAGGTGATGAATTTGCCATCCTGACGAATATTATTCACCGCGAGTGGGCCGATGTGAACGTCAAGGAGCATAAAGCGCTGAAAGGTTTGGAAAGCCAAAATCTGCGCGATCATATGAGTGAAGCCGAACTGATTTTTACCGCACTGGCCGAATTATCTACTCGCCAAATAGCGGAAGCAGAAGATGCAACCGGTATGGATGAAAATAAAGCCGCAGCCAGTCAGGGTGGTGGCATTGCCAAACAGGCGCGTATTGCACTGGAGCAAAAGACCGGTAAGTCGGTAATTAGCGATACCAATTTTTTACCGCCTACTGCTAAAACTATTAATACCAAGCCCAAAAAAGAATAGTGTGTTGATTTTGTTGTATCCAAACCCCGCCCCGCGCGGGGTTTTTTATGCCCGCTAAAAAATATTTTTGCGCACTTACACGATAATTAAAAAATAATCACAAAAAGTTGAATCCAAAAATCAACTTGAGCCGTTTGCTGTTGTGAATGTCACAACAACCAACGGAGTCATCATGAAACATAATTATTTATCGGCCGTTATTGGTACCCTCTGTGCAAGCCTGCTTGCCACTGGCAGTTTTGCATCATCCCACCGCGAAGCGCCGAATATCACCCGCGCACCCGCGCTCGATTCAACCGATTTTTACGCGTTTAATTCCTATGAAAGCGGGCGCGAAGATTATGTCACGCTGATCGCCAACTATATTCCGCTGCAAGATGCCTACGGCGGCCCCAATTATTTTGCGATGGACCCACACGCTGTATATAGCATCCACGTGGATAACACCGGCGATGCTGTAGAAGACCTTACCTTTGAATTTCGTTTCAGCCAGGCACTGGCAGGCGGTGAAGGTGTAAAGCTGACGGTAGGGCCGGAAGGTAACAGCCGTTCAGTTGCGGTTCCTTTGAAAAATGTCGGCGGCATTTCTGCAAGCGATATGGCTGCTGCTAATTTCAGTGAAAGTTATACCGTGAAATTGCGCACAGGTGATCGTAAAACCGGTATGCGTTCTGATGTCACTATGGCATCGGGCATGGGTATGACATTTAACAAACCACTGGATTTTATTGGCACCAAAACATTTTCATCCACACAGGCTTATGCCAATTACGCCAACAGTTTTATTTATGAAATTGCGATTCCCGGGTGTAGTGCCAACGGCAAAGTATTTGTCGGCCAGCGCAAAGATCCCTTTGTGGTCAATCTCGGAAAAACATTTGATTTGGTTAATTATGTTCCCGTCGAAGGCGATAGTGCCGCTGGAGCTGGCGACGGTGGTGGCTTCCCCGGTGGTATTACCCAATCGGCAATGAATGATGATTTGCTCGATAAAAATGTCACCGCCATTTCGCTCGAAATTCCCAAAAGCTGTTTGGTGGGCAGTGGCAATGGTGTGATTGGCAGTTGGACTACTGCGAGCTTGCCGCAGGCGCGTATTTTAAATCCGCAGGCATCGTTTAATAAAACGGAAGTAAATGGCGGTGCGCTCACCCAGGTGTCGCGTTTGGGCAACCCACTGGTGAATGAATTGGTGATTGGTTTAAAAGATAAGGATCGCTTTTCCACTGCCGAACCAAAAACAGATGGCCAGTTTGCTGATTACGTTACGCATCCCTCGCTACCTGAATTATTAAATATTTTATTTAAAGATGCGGTTAACACCACGCTCGGTGCCAATTTGCCCACGCTGGCGCCCACTAATTTCCCGCGCATGGATTTAGTCACCGCTTTTCTCACCGGCTTCCCCGGCGTCAATCAATTAAAAACCGTTACGCCGTCAGAAATGTTGCGCTTGAACACTGGCATTGCTGCAACGGCACAAGCGGAGCAATCCAATTTTGGTGTGGCGGGTAATGATCTGGCTGGTTTCCCTAATGGCCGTCGCCCGGGTGACGATGTGGTGGATATTGCGTTGCGCGTTGTTATGGGGCGTTTGTGTTATCCAATTCCTGTTGGCGGTGTGGATACCGATTTGGGTTTGTGTAAACCCGAAGACGCCAATGTGGGCAATGTGCCTTTCACCGACGGTGCACCACTTAACGCGATGATGATGAAAAATTCCTTCCCTTATCTGGCCGATCCACTGCCCGGTTCTAACTAAGGAGTTGCCATGAAAATTTCTAACGCACTCTTACCGCTGATTTTGTCGGGCAGTTTATTCATCACGGCTTGTGGTGGTGACGGCGCTAAAAAACCAAAAGTCAATGCGCCACCCACGGCAAATAATGCGGCGCTCAGTACCAAGGCCGACACGCCATTTACCGGAAAATTAATGGCGAGTGATTTGGATAAAGACATGCTCAGTTTTGCAGTGGTGACAGCACCACAAAACGGCATGCTTAGCCTGCAAACCGACGGTAGTTTTAGTTACACCCCGGCGCCGGATTTTGTGGGTGCTGATCAATTTACCTTTAGTGTGAGCGATGGCAAAACCAGCTCGGCGGTAGCCACAGTCAATATCACTATTGATTTACTGACGGTTGCCATGAGCAGTTATACCCGCACGGCATTTAATCAACAGCCCAACGATACACCCTTGTCACTCAACAGCCGCAACATCACGCAAGATGTAAGTGATGAAAACGCGTTTGATGATCTGTTGGCGCCTTAACGTGAAATAGTTGTTGATTAAAAGTTCCTTACCTTGATGCCCGCTATGGATGGCAGGCTTTTTAAAATTCATAAAAATATCTCCGTTAAAAACGACTCTATTTTATTAGCTGAATTGCAGCGGGTGTGACCGATGAAAACATTATCTTTGTTAATCTGGGTTGGATTTTATCTTGCCCTATTGTTGCCAACCGCCAATGTATTGGCGACAACAAATGCACAAACATTGACCCAATCAAACGCACGTTATCAACCCCACTCACCAGAGCAAATTATTGCGCGTTGGGATACAACTGCCGCGCAAGTAACTAACACAACGCGGGTGATGAATGCTGATAGCATCAGCCAATTAGCGAATGATTATTTAAGCAAAGCATCACAACCGGGTTATAGCCATCTTTACGGTATAGCTGAAGCAGTGTTAAAGCCGCAGGTTGAATCCGGCAGTAATCACTTGCCCACACTCCTGGCCTGGGCGCAGGTACAACAACATCAACATCGTTTTAGTTTGGCTCAGCAAACACTCAGCCTTATTTTGCTGCAAGACGCAGCGCAACCAACGGCGCTGTTATTAAAAGCGCGTTTGCATTTAATTCAGGGCGAATTATCTGCCGCCAAAAAAACCTGCATGGCTTTGCTCGGCAAAGTGGATTTACTGACCCTGGGTGCGTGCAATTTGGAAGTGCGCAGCAGCGAAAGTGAGCAGGCATTGCGCGAAAGCTATGCGCAGTTACAACAATTAATTGCGAGCCAAGGTTTACCCAGGGATGAACGCAACCTCTGGCTATTACAAATGTTGGCGGATATGGCGCTGCGTTTGAATCAACCCGAGCGCGCCTTGCAGCATTTACAGCAGGTTAGTCATAAGAATTCCCTCAGCTATTGGGTGCAGTGGGCTGATATTAATCTGGCGCTGGGCGATTCGCCTGCGGTAATCCAGCAATTAACGCCTTTAATAAATAATGCGCCGCAGCAGGATGATGCGCTGTTGTTGCGCCTAGTGATAGCGGAAAAAAATCTGCTGCAGGATTCGCCAATACACGAACAACTTGCGCAGCGAATGCAGTTGCGTATTGCACGCGATGATCAAGCGCATGCCGCTGAAGTGGCACTGTTTTTTTTGCAAGTGCAACCGGATGCACAACAAGCGCTCTACTGGGCTGAACGCAATTGGCAACTGGCGCGGGAAGCAAGCGATAAATTATTGCTGGAACGTGCGCAACAAGCCGTTGCGCTTGACCTGACTCATTTGCAGCAGGAGGGTTAAGCATGACGCAGATAAAAATGTTGCATCGATTTTTTGTATTGCTGTTGATCAGCTGGGCTTTTACCAACCAGGCTGCGGCCCACCAACTCAGTACCGCCTACGCGAATGTGCAAATTAATTCGCAGGGATTAGTAACCGGTGAGCTGCAAGTGCGCCTGTATGATTTGGAGCGTGCGCTACTGGTGGATGTGGATGGCGACGGCCAATTGCGCTGGCAAGAATTACAAAATCGTGCAGATGCCGTAAAAAAATATTTAACCAACCACTTGCAATTGACGCGCGGCAGCGAGTGCCCGGTGGTATTGGGTGATGACTGGCAAATTGATGCGCATTTTAATGAAGCTTATGTGGTAATTCCGCTGCGTGCGCAGTGTTCACTTGCTGGCGATATAGCTGTTCACTACAGCGCAATCTTTAAAGACGATGCCGACCATAAATTATTGCTGACACTTTCCAGTACCAGCAATAACAAATCATCCAGTATCAGAGTGCTGGACGATACACAGCGCCAGATAAACTGGCAGGCGGAGCAGGGCAGTAAACTTGCGACGCTGGGTGAATTTATTTATCAGGGCGTGCTGCATATTTGGATTGGACTGGACCATATTTTATTTTTGCTGTTGTTGTTAGTCGCCTGTGTGGTGGAGCGGCGCAACCATCGCTGGCAGGCGGTCAGCAATAATCGGCAAATTATTATTAACGCTTGCTGGATTGTCACTGCATTTACCCTCGCGCATTCCATCACCCTGACACTTACGGCGCTACACATTATTCAACTGCCGAGCCGCTGGGTGGAATTGGGTATTGCAGTCTCGGTATTGCTGGTTGCCCTCAATAATATTTTCCCGCTGTTGCTGCGTTTGGGTTGGCTCACCTTTGGGTTTGGTTTGCTACACGGGATGGGTTTTGCCGGCGTGTTAGGTGAATTGGGTTTGCCTGCCGATCAACAACTGTTGGCGGTGTTGGCCTTTAATCTGGGCGTGGAGTTGGGGCAAATGACAATCGTATTACTGCTGTTACCGGTGTTGATGTTATTGCGCCATTACTTTTGGTATGCGCGCTATGCCTTGGGAGGCACCTCGGCAGTGATTGCGTTGGTGGCAGTGCAATGGATTTTGCAGCGCTGGGCAGCCTAGGAAAGTGATGATGAAAAAAATACAGTATTTTTTTGCAGCGATTGTTATTCCACTTTACGGCAGCGCCAGTGAGCCGGAGCGACTTGCGCTTGCCACCGCGACAAGGCCAATGCCAGCACTGGAGAATTTAGTGGTCTACGGCCATCGCCTGAATTTAGTGGGCAGCAGCTTGGCGGCCGCAGAGGGTGTTATCGGCAGTGCTGAAATTGCCAACCGACCACTTGCGCGCACCGGTGAAATTCTGGAAATGGTTCCCGGTATGGTGGTTACCCAGCACAGTGGTTCCGGTAAAGCGAACCAATATTTCTTGCGCGGTTTTAATTTGGATCACGGCACTGATTTTGCCACCAGCATCGACACTATGCCGGTAAATATGCGCAGCCACGGTCACGGTCAGGGCTATACGGATTTAAATTTTATTATCCCTGAATTAATTCACACCATTCATTATCGCAAAGGCACTTATTACGCCGAGGTCGGTGATTTTTCCGGTGCAGGAGCGGCAGCGTTTGTAGTAAAAAATACCTTGGATAATAGTGAACTGGCGCTTACCGCGGGTGATTACGGCTATCAGCGTTTATACAGCGCGACACCAATCATTATTGATGATGGGCATTTATTAGTTGGAATGGAGGCGCAAGCTTACTCGGGCCCCTGGAAAGATATTGATGAAGACCTGCGCAAAACCAATCTGCTTGCGCGTTATTCATCGCGCCTTGCCGGCGGTGAATTTTCACTTACAGCGATGGGCTATCGCAATCGTTGGAACTCGGCCGATCAAATTCCACAGCGCGCGGTGGAGCAGGGCATGATTGACGCACTGGGCTCACTGGATACCGATGTGGGAGGTGATGCCAGCCGTTACAGTCTGTCAACACAATGGGTGAACGCCAATTGGTCGATCAGCGCTTACCTTGTTGATTCAACATTACATTTATTTTCCAACTTCACCTATTTTTTGGATGACCCGGTTAACGGTGATGAGTTTGAGCAAGTGGATGATCGGCAACTGCTCGGCGGTGAGTTGGTGCGCAACTGGCAAACCAGCCTTGCCGGAAAATCCGCAACCCATAAACTCGGTGTGCAAATTCGCCACGATGCGATCGATGAAGTGGGCTTGTATAAAACCCGCGCGCGCGAACGTTTGTCAGCGACACGCGTAGATGCAATTGATGAAACATCGCTGGCGCTTTTTGCGCAGAGCGATATTCAACTAAGCGAGAAAATTCGTGCTCATCTGGGCTTGCGTCATGATTATCTGCAAGTGGAGGTAGATAGCGATCTTGCACAAAACTCCGGCAGGGCATCAGATGACATTACCAGTATTAAAGCGGGTGTGAGTTATAGCTTTAGCGATAATGTTGAAACCTATTTAAACCTCGGTCAGGGTTTTCATTCCAACGATGCACGCGGTGCAACAATTGTGATTGATCCGCTATCGGGTGAGCTGAGTGAACCGGTGGATTTATTATCGCGCTCACAAGGGGCAGAGCTGGGTGCAAAATTATTCGATAACCGGCGCTACAGTATTTCCACATCGATTTGGTACCTGGCGCTGGATTCAGAATTATTGTTTGTGGGCGATGCGGGCAATACCGAGGCGAGTCGCGCCTCTGAGCGTTCTGGTGTCGAAATCGCCAGCTATGTCTGGTTTGCCGAGGGCTGGAGCCTGGATACCGAACTGGCCTGGACCCACTCGCGTTTTAGCGAACAACAAACTGTGCAGGGCAAGTATGTGGATGGTTCGCTGCCGTTTGTCGCCAGTGCCGGTGTGAGTTATGCGCCGGCGGCACAGGGCTTTCATGGCAATTTGCGCTACCGCTATTTTGGCGCGCGGGTTTTGGACAGTTTTAATCAGCAGCGCGCGTCGTCCACCAGTGTGGTCAACCTGGGTTTAGGCTATCGCTGGGCGCAGTGGTCGCTGGGGTTGGATCTGCTCAATCTGGCCAACAGCCGCGATCACGACATCACCTATTTTTACCCCTCGCGCCTGCCGGGCGAGGTGGACGAGGGGGTGGAGGATGTGCATTTTCATCCGCTCGAACCGCGCAGCCTACGCGTGTCGGTGCAGCTGGATTTTTGATTGCGGGTGTCGGTTTTTTTTACATATTGTGACATTTCAAGCTTTTATCCACTGCAGTGAAATTTATTTAACTTAATGATTATTAAGGATTTATTTTATCTAGAAAACCGAATTTGGCGCGTGGATCATTTTTTGCATATAAAAGGGGGTTCATTATAGTTAGTAGAAATATTAACTATTCTATTTAGATGCTTATAAACGGACATACCTATGAAACTGAAGCAGCTCTTATTAATTCCCTTTATGTTGTTGGTCAGCATTAGCGCCAGCGCCACCATTATTGATTTTGACAGCCAGGTCGCGCCTGGTACTTTTGGGCCAAGTTCCGGTGCTGGTTTTGTGGATTCAGGTTTTGTATTCAGCACTAATATGGATGTGATTGATGTAAGTGAAACCGGTGGTTGGTGGGGTACTGGTACCGGTGGTGGCCACAGTGGCAAGTTTGCTGCGTTGAACAACTATGGCGATGATATGTTCATGACCCAGCAGGGCGGCGGTAGCTTCAGCGTGCAGGATCTGTGGCTGCACGGTTGGCAAGCTGAATGGCAAACCGGCGCTGTTATCGGCTGGTTCAATGGTGGCCTGGTAGATATGGTTGAAGTCAGTTTCAGTAGCCCCTGGCAGAACGTGGCGCTGAACTTCGCCAATATCGATACCTTGCAAATCACCTCCAGCTATTATTTTCTGGTTGATGATATCCAGATTAATAGCACCAGCGTGCCAGAGTCATCTTCCCTGGTGTTAATGGCGATTGCATTGGCTGGATTGGTCTGCCTGCGTCGTCGCAAGCAAAATGTCTAAGTAAGACAGCTTTGCAAACCCTGAAAAACGCAGCAGCTCGCTGCGTTTTTTTTGCCCCAACAATTCCCTCATCGCGCGCGGTGCGCGCCGCAATTCCCTGACAGAAAGATGTTGTAAAGTCGCAATTTAGCCGCCACTCAGCCCCCGCAATTAACCGCTGGCTGCTCAACTTCTAGCCAATGGCGCGTTTTTCGGCTTTAATGCTCCTCTACCTAAAATAATTATGTAATCACCCTTTGGTTATTTCGCTGGGTTATTACTAACAACAGACGAGATTCGCGTTATGGACGTCAGATCCTTGCATCGCCAAATGACCCATTACAACCGTTGGAAGCGCCAGTTGGATGAGCGCCTGCAGCGGTTTGAGCATTGGGGCAAGGCGCACAGCCTGTTTGGCCAGAGCATGGACAAAACCCTGCACCGCGCCCGTCAGCTGTTGCGCGGCGAGAGTTTTACCATCGCCTGCGTCGGCGAATTCTCGCGCGGTAAAACCGAGCTGATTAACGCGCTGCTCTACGCTGGCGGCGGTCGTCGCCTGTTGCCATCGCAACCGGGCCGCACCACCATGTGCCCGACCGAAATTTTCTGGGATGCTAGCCAGCCCGCCAATTGCGTGCGCCTGCTCCCCATCGAAACCCGCCGCAGTAATACCAGCCTGCAGAGTTTCAAGCGAATCCCGCAAAAGTGGGTGACTATTCAGTTTGATGCCAGGGATTACGAACAGACCCGCGCGGCGATCAATCAAGTCTCAGCCAGTAAACAGGTCAGCGTGGCCGATGCAATTAAGTTAGGCTTTGCCGAGGACGAGCTGGGTGAGCGCGATGCCCAGGGCATGGTCACTCTCCCGGCCTGGCGCCACGCGCTGATTAGCCTCGATCACCCATTGCTGCGCCAAGGTCTGCGCATTGTGGACACCCCCGGCCTGAACGCGCTGGGCAACGAACCTGAACTCACCTTAAAAACCCTGCCCGATGCCCAGGCGATTTTGTTTTTGCTCTCTGCCGATGCTGGCGTGACTGCGAGCGATATGGAGATCTGGCGCGAGCATATTCAGGGCCTGCGCGACAATAACTGCACCGCCGTCATCGCCCTGCTCAACAAAATCGATAGCCTGTGGGACGACCTTACTCCCGCCGATGAAGTGGCGGCGAGCATCGATCGCCTGCGTCAGCTCACGGCGCATCAGCTTGGCCTCGCGTCACAGCATGTGGTGGCGGTGTCGGCCAAACAGGGGCTGCTCGGCAAAGTCGGGCGCAATCAGGCGCAACTGGCGCGCAGCAACTTCCCGCAGTTGGAATCCATGCTTGCGGAAGCGGTATTGCGCAACCAGCAACAAATTATCGGCCACGCGCTGATTGGTGACAGCTACGCCATGGTGATCAATACCCGCAGCGGGTTGGCCAAGCGCATCGCCGAGTGCGAAGCAGAGTTGGAAAGTTTGCGTGCCGCTGCCCCCGAGCAGGCCAACGAAAAATTACAGGCATTGCGCGACACTATTCGGCGCACCCATCACGAATACCATAAACAAGCGCTGTCGCTGCGCACCAGTCAGCGCTTATTGGAATCCCAGCAATTGTCGTTGTTAAGCCCGATTGGCATGCCGTCACTGGACCGGCAAATCGAGGAGGCGCACAGCAACCTCGCCCAGAGTTGGACAACCTTGGGGTTAGCGCGCGCCATCGCCAGTTTCTTTGACGCGGTGGACAGCAACATTAATCACCTTGAGCGGGAGATAGAGCGCTGTAACCGCGTGCTCACCTCTATTTACGAGCGCCCGGAGCACAGCCTGTCGGGTGATGATTTGATGATGCGGCACCTGCTTAAAATCCAGAAGCAGCGCCGCCAGTTACGTCAGTTACAGACCCGCGCCGAGAAGTTCCGCAAGTCGCTCACTACCGTACTCACCCATAAAAGTGCGCTGATCAGCCGTTTTATCAATACGTTGGTGCAGGAGGTGCGCGCGGTATATATGGATCTGCATCAGCACATCAATCACTGGATGCAGGAAGCATTGGCGCCGCTGTTCCATCAAAACCAATATCAAAAGCAGCTGCTGGAACACCACATGTTGCGGCTCACACAAATGCAGTCCCAGCGCAATAGTCACGCCGAGCAGCTGCAAACCTTGCAGACCAACCTCTACCAGTTGCAATCGGCGCTGATGAGTATCGAACCGCTCTACCGCGAAATTCTGGCCGAACCCCTGGAGCCAGAATTGATGGATGATTTACCTGCCAGCACCGACACCACCGGCGCACGTGTGCTGCCCTTTGCCAAAAGCAAAGCGGTGTTGCAGGGCAACTCATAAACTCTACCTTGCAGCAGGCAGGTGCTCTCTTTAGACTGTCGCATCATTTAATGTCGATGGGCGCGCCGCCACTGGCGCGCCCACTGCTTGCGGTAAGAGATCACCATGCCAAACGAACTACCCGCCAACTCGGTGGGTCTTGTTACTCCCCGGACTCATCACTTCACGGCGCCGCTGTTGCTGGCCTGCGGGCGCACGCTCGATGAGTATGAATTGGTCTACGAAACCTACGGCCAATTAAATGCGGCAAAATCCAATGCGATACTGATTTGCCACGCGCTTTCCGGCCATCATCACGCTGCCGGTTATCACAGCATGGACGACAAACGCCCCGGCTGGTGGGATGCCTATATCGGCCCTGGCAAACCGATTGATACCAACAAATTTTTTGTCGTTGCGCTCAATAATCTCGGCGGCTGCCATGGCTCCACCGGGCCGCGCTCCATCAACCCCGCAACTGGCAAAGCCTGGGGTGCGGATTTCCCGATGATCCGCGTGCGCGATTGGGTCGCCAGTCAGGCGCGTTTGGCCGATGTATTGGGTATTGATGTCTGGGCCGCCGTGATTGGTGGCAGCCTCGGCGGTATGCAGGTCATGCGCTGGGCGCTGGATTTCCCGCAGCGGATTCGCCATGCAGTGGTGATCGCCTCGGCAATGAAACTCTCGGCGCAAAACATCGCGTTCAACGAAGCGGCGCGCAAAGCGATTGTTAGCGACCCCAACTTTTTTGACGGCGATTACCTCGCGCACAACACCATTCCCAAAAACGGTTTGGCAGTCGCGCGCATGATTGGCCACATCACTTACTTGTCGGATTATGCGATGGGTGAAAAATTCGGCCGCGATTTGCGCAGCGGCAGTTTTGAACTGGGCATCGCGGAGCCGGTGGAATTTCAAATCGAAAGTTACCTGCGTTATCAGGGCGACAGTTTCGCCAATGCCTTTGATGCAAATTCGTATATTCGCATCACCAAAGCGCTGGATTATTTTGACTTGGCGCGCGAATACAATGACGATCCGGTGCTTGCCTTTAAACAAACCCAGGCAAATTATTTGGTGATTTCCTTCAGTACTGACTGGCGTTTTGCACCCGAACGTTCGCACGAAATTGTCAACGCATTGGTGGGCGCTAATCGCGCAGTGACCTACGCGGAAATTGAATCCAAACACGGCCACGATGCCTTTTTATTGCCGGACGAACGCTACCAGCAAGTGTTTAGTCGCTACCTTGCCGGAGTGGAAATCTGATGCGTATTGATCTCAATGAAATCCAACACTGGATCACCCAAGGCAGCCGCATTCTCGACTTGGGTTGCGGTGATGGCACATTGTTAAAATTTTTAATCGATACCAAACAAGTGCAAGGTTACGGTTTGGAAATTGATGCAGAGCAAATCAATACCTGTATCGATAAAGGCTTGAATGTAATCGAGCAAAACCTGGATCGCGGCCTCGGCAATTTCGCCGATAAAAGTTTTGATACAGTGCTCATGACCCAAGCGCTGCAAACCCTGCATTTTCCCCATTTGGTATTGGATGAAATGTTGCGCGTGGGCAAAGAATGTATTGTCACCTTCCCCAATTTTGGCCACTGGAAAGCGCGCTTCTATTTAGCGACGCGCGGCCGTATGCCGGTATCAGACTTGCTGCCCTACGAGTGGTACGACACACCCAACATTCACTTCTGTACGTTTAAAGACTTTGAAGTGCTGTGCCGCGAGCGTAATATCAAAGTGATCCATCGCCAGGTGGTGAACGAACAGTCCGGTCAGACGCTCAAAGATTTTATGCCCAATCTGTTCGGTGAGACGGCGATTTATCATTTAAGTAAATAATGGCTTCAGGCAAATACTACTTTGCATTTTTACCTGTACCGTCGTGATTCATTCATTACAGGAGTGTTGTTATGAAAAAGTTACTACAGGGTTTTTTGTTAAGCCTGATTGCCCTAACAGCTCAGGCCCAAATTGATCAACCCAAAGAAATCGCTACCCAGCAGCACTTTGGTGTTTACACCGTGCACTACAACGTATTTAACAGCACTGATATTCCGGCAAACGTAGCGGAAGCCTATAAGTTGGTGCGCGGTAAGGATCGGGCGCTGGTCAATATCAGTGTGACCAAAACTGAAAATGGTGCAACGAGTTTGGGTTTGCCAGCACAGGTCAGTGGTGTACGTCGCAATTTAATGCAGCAAAAACAAACGCTAAAATTTATTGAAGTGAGCGAAGGCGACGCCACCTATTATTTAGCGCCCTTTGTTTTTAACAATGAAGAGTTATTGCATTTTGATATCGAATTAAACGTAGATGGCGCGGCACGGCCGCTTAAGATTACTTTTAATCGCACACTTTATGCGGATAAATAACAACACTTATTGAATGACAAAGGCGCCTGCGGGCGCCTTTTGTTTCTAATGATGATTCTCAGGAAAAAATGCAATGCAAAAAATAGTATTAGCCAGTGGCAATGCAGGCAAATTGCGTGAGTTCCAGCAGTTACTCAATGGCTGCGGTTTTGAGGTGGTGCCGCAATCTGATTTTTTTAGTGAGAGCGCGGAAGAAACCGGTTTAACTTTTGTTGAAAATGCGATTATCAAAGCGCGTTATGCCTGCGCCAAAACCGGCTTGCCAGCCATTGCTGATGACTCGGGTATTGAGGTCGATGCGCTCAATGGTCGCCCCGGAATTTATTCCGCGCGCTATGCGGGTGAAGCTGCAAAAGACGCAGACAACAATGCAAAACTTTTGCAGGAATTAAATGGCGTTGCTACAGAAAAACGCACGGCGCGCTACCATGCGGTGCTGGCGTTTATGCGCCATGCAGAAGACCCAACGCCGATTCTGTGTCATGGTACATGGGAAGGTGTGATTCTTACCGAACCGCGCGGTGAAGGTGGTTTTGGTTATGATCCGTTATTTTTTGTGCCCAGCCACAATTGTGCGTCGGCTGAGTTGGATAAAGCCGAAAAAAATCGCATCAGTCATCGCGGTAAAGCCATGCAGGAATTGTTACAAAAATTATCTGCACTGAAGAGCCAATAATGTCACTGATACTACCGTCGCTATCACTACAATTACCACCACTAGCGCTCTATGTTCACGTGCCTTGGTGTATTCGCAAATGCCCTTATTGCGACTTCAATTCCCATCAAGCGAATAATGATATTCCTGAAGCAGAATATGTAAATGCGCTGCGTTTGGATTTACAACAGGATCAAGTGCTTGCGCAAGGCCGCAAACTCACCAGCATTTTTTTTGGCGGTGGCACACCCAGTATGTTGTCGGCGCAGGCGATTGGCCAGATATTAAAAGATGCAGAAAAAATTATCGGTTTTGAACCTGATATAGAAATTACCCTCGAAGCAAACCCCGGTACGTTTGAGCAGGAAAAATTTTCCGGTTTTCGCGCGGCAGGGGTGAATCGTCTATCCATCGGCATTCAAAGTTTTAATGATCAACAATTAAAATTGCTCGGCCGCGTACACGGTCGTGAAGAAGCGCTGCGCGCGGTCGGCGTTGCACGCACTGCCGGGTTTGACAATATCAATCTGGATTTAATGCACGGTTTACCGGAACAATCCGTTGCTGCGGCACAAGCCGATTTGCAACAGGCAATTGATCTCGCGCCGGAACACCTCTCTTGGTATCAACTCACCATCGAGCAAAACACCGCATTTTATTCCGCACCACCGATATTGCCGGAGGAGGAAATACTCGCCGATATTCAGGATGCAGGCGTGGAATTATTGGCTGCTGCTGGCTACGCACAATATGAAATTTCCGCCTATGCACGCGCTAAAAAATATGCACGCCATAATCTCAATTACTGGGAGTTTGGCGATTATCTCGGAATAGGGGCGGGCGCTCACGGCAAAATTACTTTACCTGCCGAAGATAAAATTCTGCGCTTGTGGAAAACCCGCTTACCCAAACATTATTTGGATGCGGCCCAATCCCAAAAAATCTCCACCAATCTTGGCGGTCATCAAAATACATTTGGCGGCGGCAGCGATTTGTTGCTGCCTGCAGCGCTACCGCTGGAATTTATGATGAATGCACTGCGCTTGCACGGGGGAGTGCCAGTAAATTATTTCACTGAGCGCACCGGCCTTGATTGGCAACAACTTGAGCCCCAGTGGCACACATTAACGCAGCAAGGTTTGGTAGAAATTGCACAAGGCTGCGCGCGCCCAACCACTTTAGGTCGCCGCTTTTTAAATCGGGTATTGCAAACTTTTATCAGTGAATAAACACAGCCGCTCGCACCTGTGCGGGTTTGGTAAGCTGTGTTGTGGTGCTGATTGGGTAATCTTGCGTAAATAACTTTGCGTCAAAGGGCGATTCGCGGCAACTTTACTGCTCTATCAAAACACATTCGTTAATAACAATGAATCGATAAAAAGGAGCGACTATGACAACTACACGCCGTGATTTTCTTACCACCAGTGCTATCGCCGGTGCCGCGTTGGTGGCGGGCGATGCACTCGCCAAACCTGTAGCCGGAGCCAATGCTATGCCGAAATTGTTGCACCATGTTTTTTTCTGGTTGAAAAATCCGGATTCAAAAGAAGATCTGGAAAAATTAATAGCCGGGGTGAAATCACTCGCGGCGATTGAAACCGTGCGCAGCATCCACGTGGGCGTGCCTGCCTCTACGGAAAAGCGTGACGTGGTGGATAACTCCTACCATGTTTCCGAATTGCTCGGTTTTGATGATGTGGCGGGGCAGGATATTTATCAGGTTCATCCACTGCATCAAAAGTTTATCGATGAGCATAAACACCTGTGGAGCAAAGTTGTGGTGTACGACGCACTTGCGGTTTAAACCATTTTTGCCAAATGGCAGATAATAAAAAAGCCCGCTTCGGATTACCGCAGCGGGCTTTTTTACATTTTACGGTATTTAATTGGGGGCGATTTACAGCTCTATGTCGTAATCGATAATCACCGGCATATGGCTGGAAAACTGCTGGGTTTTATAAATTGCCGCATACTCCACTTTGCCGCCGAGACTGTTGGACACCACTTGAAAATCGGTGCGCCAACCGTCGCCATCATCTTTTAAACCATTCGGCCACCAGCTGTATTCATCGCTGTCTTTGTTGACCTTGCGGAAGGCATCGACGTAACCAATTTGGTTAAACAGTTGGCTCAACCATTGACGCTCGTGGGGTAAAAACCCGGAGTTGTGTTGGTTTTCCGCGCTGTTACTCACATCTTTGGGTGTGTGGGCCATTTGCCAGTTGCCGCAGAAAATATATTCACGGCGTTTGCGGGTAATTTTGTCCAGATGGGCCTGGAAGTCGTCAAAAAATTTGATTTTGACTTCTTGCGATTCCAATTCCGAGCTGGCGCTCGGCGCGAGCAGTGAGCCAATGCTCAACTGCTCAAAATCGACTTGTAAATAGCGGCCTTCCATATCCACGCCCGACGCAAAACCTAACCCGTAAATTAGTGCTTTGGGTTGCATACGCGAATAAATAGCGACACCGTTGTAGTGTTTGGTACCTGAATCGAAAAAATAGGCGTGGTAGCCCTTGAGTTGGAACTCGGGTTTTTCCAGTTCACGCTCAAGCGCGCGAAGATCTTGTAGACAGATGAAATCTGCATCCTGATTCGCGAGCCAAGTGTATAGGCCGCGTTGCGCCGCCTGAAAAATGCCATCGACGCTAAGACTGATAACTCTCATGTTAGCCCCTTGATTACGGACTGTGTATCATACCCGAGCTTGGTGTGATTGTGTTACCGCTACGGTTGGGTTTTTTGTGGTAGGTGTTACTATTTTTCACATCCTTACATTTGGCTCGGCGCGTTGATCCAAATGCGGGTCTCACTCATGGTTGAGACCTCGTTGTATTTATTTTTGTCACCTCAAACTTAGTTCATAGTCGGATACTTTGCATGGAAAAATACCAATTTGACTTCATTCAGCTGGCAGTCAAACATCAAGCCCTATGCTTTGGTGAGTTTTTGCTCAAGTCCGGGCGCACCAGCCCCTACTTCTTTAATGCCGGCCGCTTTCAAACCGGTCAGGCACTGGCTGAGTTGGGACGTTACTATGCGGCGGCGATCACGGCATCTGGCGTGGAATTCGATATAGTCTTTGGCCCGGCTTATAAAGGCATCCCTCTGGCAGCCACCACCGCGATTGCCTTGGCTGACCAGCACGGACGCGACTTGCCCTACTGCTATAACCGCAAAGAAGCCAAAGATCACGGCGAAGGCGGCACCTTGGTAGGAGCGCCGCTGCAGGGAAAAGTTCTGATTGTGGACGATGTAATTACCGCAGGCACCGCGGTGCGCGAGGTGATGGCGATTATTAATGCGGCCGGTGCCAAACCAGCGGCCGTATTGATTGGTTTGAACCGTCAGGAAAAAGGCCAGGGTGAGTTATCGGCCATTCAGGAAGTGGAACAGACCTTTGGGATTCCGGTCATTAGCATTATCAATTTGAATCACATCATCGATTATCTGCAAGGTCAGGCAGGGCAAGAGGCGATGGTGGAAAAAATTAAAACTTATCGTGCAACCTACGGTGTGGATCTGGCGTGATCTACCATTCTGTTGTCGATAACGCTAACGAGGTGATGAATCCAGATGCGTAAACTGTTGGTGGTGTTTGCTATTGGAGTGATGTTTGCGCAGGGTGTTGCGGCACAGGCTAACAAATCAGCCAAGGTAATCTATCGCTACAAAAACAGCGAAGGTGTCACCGTGATGGACAGTAATATTCCCGCTGAGTTTGTCAGTAAGGGTTATGAAGTTGTCAGTATTAGCGGCAAGGTGATTGAAGTGGTGCCGCCCGCTCCCGAGGGCGATGCTGCCAAGCGTGCGCTACAAGAAAAGCAATTGCGCGAACAGCGCGAGCGCGAGGATATACAGTTGCGCCGCAGCTATAGCAATGTCGGTGATATAGATGCTGCCAAGCAGCGTAACCTTGAGAGTTTGCGCGGCAATATCAGCATTCTGGAAGCCAATTTACACTCAGCTAATAAACGCTTGCAGGATTATCAATCGCAAGCGGCAGCGGTTGAGCGCAGCGGCCGTCAACTACCGGAAGACCTGCTTAAAAGCATTAACAATCTCACCCAGGAAGAAAAGGATATTCAGTTGCAAATCCAGCAGCGCGAGCAGGAATACAGTGAGATGTCTAAAAAGTTTGATGAAGATCGCACACGGTTTATTGAAATTACCCAATAAATTTTTTGTATTCATGCGTAAAAAAACCGGCAATTGCCGGTTTTTTTACGCCTGTACAGCACTGGACACTAAAAATCCCTGGGCGATTAATTGCCACTGTTCTTGCCAGTGCTCGGTAGGACGGCGTCGAAAACCGGTGCGTACAAATTCGGCGATTCGGCCATCCACCAAGGCGATTAATAAGTTGGCCGCAGCGGCGATGGGCAATTGGGGATGCACCCCCTCGCGCAATTCTGCTTCGCGCAAAATTTGTTTGAGTTGGGTTTCGATGCGATCAAAAAATTGTTCGATGCGTGTGCGCAGTCGCTCGGTTTCACCGGTGAGAGCATCGCCGGTGAGCAAGCGGGTTAAGCCCGGATTGCGCTCTGCAAAATTAAGTAGCAGGGAAAGAATTTTTTCGCAGCGTTTAAGGGTGGATTTTTCATCTGCCAGGATTAGCGTAATACGCGAAAAAATCGTCTCTTCAATAAATTCAATTAAACCCTCAAACATTTTGGATTTGCTGGGAAAGTGGCGATAGAGCGCCGCTTCCGACACGCCGACTTCTTTCGCCAGTGCCGCCGTGGTAATGCGCTCGCCGGGGCTGGCTTCCAGCATCCGCGCCAGACATTCCAATATTTGCTGACGGCGCGGTGTTGTTGTGTTTGGGGTTTTAATCATAGAGCCTCCATTCATTGCAGGCTGCACCTGCTTTTGCTAATGCAGCCTGCCATTTCATTACGCTTTGGCTTTATTGGTAATTAGTGTACCGACACCGGCGTCGGTGAAAATTTCCAACAGCACGGCGTGATTGACGCGACCATCCACAATGTGGGCGCTGGTGACACCACCTTTTACGGCATCCAGTGCGCAGGCGATTTTTGGCAGCATGCCACCGTAGATAGTGCCGTCGGCAATTAAGCCGTCTACTTGTTCAGTGCTCAAGCCGGTTAATACATTGCCTTGTTTGTCTTGCAGGCCAGACACGTTGGTGAGCAGCATTAATTTTTCCGCGCGCAAAAATTCTGCGATTTTTCCCGCAACCAAATCGGCGTTGATATTGTAGGAGGCACCGTCTTCACCCACACCAATGGGTGCAATCACCGGAATAAAATCGCTGTTGATCAGCATATCAATGACCGAGGTATTGACATGCTCCACTTCACCTACGTGACCTATATCCAAAATTTCCGGCGCTAACATTTCCGGTGTTTTATGGGTAACGGTGAGTTTTTTTGCGCGAATTAATTTGCCATCTTTACCGGTCAAACCAATCGCCTGGCCGCCATTGCGATTGATCAAGCTGACGATTTGTTTATTGACTGTGCCGCCCAATACCATTTCGACTACATCCATCGTCGCGCTGTCGGTCACGCGCATACCATTGATGAATTCCGATTTAATATTGAGCTTTTCCAACAGGCTGCCAATTTGTGGCCCGCCGCCGTGAACCACTACCGGGTTCATGCCCACCAGTTTCATCAATACTATGTCGCGCGCAAAACTGTTTTGCAGCTCTTCGCCTTCCATCGCATTGCCGCCAAATTTCACCACCACCGTTTTGCCGGTAAAACGTTGGATGTAGGGCAGGGCTTCGGTTAATACGTTGGCGATATTCATTGCCGATTCGCGGTTTAAAGACATAACTCAAATATCCTGTAAATAATAAAAAGTCGTTGATGAAAAGTGTTTGATAACCGCTAATAATTCAAAAATCGATGTGCAGATTGGCATCAACTTTAATTAATTCGCGTTTGAAAATCTGTTGTATTTTTTCCAGTGCTTCGGGTGATTCCGCTTCAAAGCGCAGGGTGAGCGCGGGTGAGGTATTTGACGCGCGCACCAAGCCCCAACCCTTGGTGTAATCCACGCGTAAACCATCGATAGTGGTGAGTGCACCATTGGCAAAATCGCCGGTTTCGGCGAGTTTTTTAATCAAGCCAAATTTGTCCTGATCACTGATATTGATCTTGATTTCCGGTGTTGCATGCAACTGCGGGAAACCGGCAAAAATGTCATCGATGTTTTGATCGCGCAGGGTAATAATTTCCAACAGGCGCGCCATGGCGTAGATACCGTCGTCGAAGCCGTACCAGCGATCCTTGATAAAAATATGGCCGGAATATTCGCCGCCGATAAGCGCTTGCGTCTCTTCCATTTTCGCTTTCATCGGCGAGTGGCCCGTTTTCCACATGATCGGCCGGCCGCCATAACTGCTGATTACCTGGTTCAACTGGCGTGAGCATTTTACGTCGAACAGCACATCGGCGCCGGGGTTGCGCGCGAGAATATCTTTGGCAAATAACATCAATAAACGGTCGGGCCAAATAATATCGCCCTTGGGAGTGACCACCACCAAGCGGTCGCCATCACCGTCGAAAGCGACACCAATATCGGCTTTGACCTCTTTGACTTTGGCGATCAGTGCTTGCAAGTTTTCTTCGATGGTTGGGTCGGGATTGTGATTGGGGAATTCGCCATCCAGATCGCAAAAAAGCGATGTGACATCACAGCCCAATTCTTCAAATAATTGCGGTGCAACCAAACCGGGCACCGCATTGCCGGCGTCCACCACTATGCTGATATTTCCCGCCAGCGCCACGTCGGAAAAAATGCGTTCGATATAGTCGGGGATAATTGCGCGCGGAGTCTCCTCACCCAAGCCTTGATGGAAGCGCTGCGCAATAATACGCGAGCGCAATTCCACTACCGCGTCATCGGCCAGCGCGCGATTGTTGATCACCACTTTAAAACCGTTGTATTCCTTGGGGTTGTGGCTGGCGGTCACCATCACACCGCTGTGGGTATCGTCAAAATGAAAGGTGGCGAAGTACATGAGCGGCGTCGGGACCACGCCCACATTAATTACATTACAGCCGGTGCGCAAAATACCTTTAATTAACGCCTGGGTGAGCGCTTCACTGTGAGTGCGACCGTCGCGTGCGACCACAATGCTGTGTTCACCCTGATCGATTGCTTCGCTTCCCACCGCCTGGCCGATTAGCTGTGCCAGCTGCGGCGTAATTTGGCTGTTTACCAAACCGCGAATGTCATAAGAGCGGAAGATCTCCAGAGGCACATCACTCTCGGTGAGGCTGCTGCGTTTGGCACTGCTGGCTTTTTTGCCCGAGTTTTCGCTCAGCCCGAGGATATCCTCATCTTCATCGATAACCGCAATATCCAGAATGTCCTGGGTTTGGAACAGTGGATTGATAAGGTTTTCTTCGTCCACAGAATCTTTACTGGCTTTCACTGTGTCTTGCAGGCTAGGTGTTGGGCTATCTGTATCTTTAAATGTGGCGCGAGTAATCACTTTGCTGAGGAACCAGCAGAGCGCCAAACTGGCGGCGGCGATCAGGCTAACAACCAGCAGCCAGAGTGTTGGCATTTCTTCGGCGGTGTTTTTAAGTTGTTCAGAAGGGGTAAATTGCACCACAAGGTGGCTTTGGTCGATATTGGCGCTCGCTTTGGCTCCCGCGTTGCCGCTGCCGGATTTGCGAATGGTCTGCACCGGGCTGCCGCTGAACTGTTGTAACAATATTGTCTCGCCCACACTTTGGTTCCCACCGGCTGACAGTTCCACCAGTTGGCTGGCATCAGTGGTGATGAGGAGCGTACCCAAGGGGGCGGACTCAGGGTTGGCTGCCAGCGGTTTTACCCATTGCAGCATCCAGCGGTTATCCAGTTCGATCAATTCAGGCAGGGCGGGTTTGCGCTGCTCGGCACGCTGGATCAAGTCCAATTCCAGATAGCGCACCGGGAATTCAGCCTCTCGATCAAGGGCCGCTGTTCCCGTCGGGGTCAGGCGGATATGCAGGATCCCCGGGTTGTCGGCCGCCAGGCGCTGCGTTAATTGTTGGCGCGTTTCATCGCTATTGTCCGGGTTGCTGCTATCCAGCGCTGCCAGCCAGGCCGGGTTATTGGCCAGCAATTCAACCGCATTGGCCTGCTCGCGCAAATGGTTTTCAAGCGCACTTTTGCGCTCATTGACCGTTTCCTGGGTAAGCCGTTGCAGGTTTTCGTGATTTTTTACCACTACCAGCTGCTGGTGCAGGAAATAGGCAGCCAACAAATTAACCACTAGCGCAATTCCCAGCAGGGTGAGGAGGATTTTTTGCTGCACTGCCGCTTTGCGTTTGGCTTGCTCCAGTGCACGTTGGGCGCTGCGTGATAGGGGCGCCGTACCTGTTGCTTTTATAGTGATATCCCGTGGTTTCACGTAGTTACCTTTTGCTAATTCAGTCGTCGTTATTGTGTGGGTGCTGTCACTTTGCGTGCGATCAGTGCAATCAATTCCCGTGCCAGCTGCTGTTTGCTGCGCTGGCTCAGTTCGTGGTTTGAGTGTTCATCAATCACCGTCACCGCATTGTCATCACTATTAAAGCCGATGCGGCTGTCGCTGATATTGTTGGCAATCACCAGATCCAGCTTTTTGTGCACCAGCTTCGCCCGGCCATAGTCCAGTAGGTTTTCACTCTCGGCGGCAAAACCGACGGTAAAAGGGCGCTTGGGCAGCGCGGCAACGCTGGCGACTATGTCGGGATTTTTGACCAGGGTCAGGGTGATGCTTTCATCAGCACCTTTTTTAAGCTTTTGGGGCGCAACCTGCGCGGGGCGATAATCGGCCACGGCGGCAGCGGCGATAAACACATCGCAGCTGTCGGCAGCGGCCATGCTGGCGTCGAACATTTGCTGCGCGCTGGTGACATCAATGCGCTGCACCCGCGGCGGTGTTTTCAGCTGGGTCGGGCCGCTAATCAGAATCGTCTTGGCGCCCGCTTCTGCAGCAGCCTCGGCGAGGGCATAACCCATCTTGCCGGAGCTGTGATTGCTCAGGTAGCGCACTGGGTCAATCGCTTCGCGGGTGGGGCCAGCGGTAATCACAAGCGTTTTGCCCGCGAGGCTACCGGTCGCAAACAGGCTGGCGGTGGCATCGACCAACTGTAAAGGTTCCAGCATCCGCCCGGGACCGATATCGCCACAGGCCTGACCGCCGTCGGCGGGGCCAAAAATATGAATTTTGCGCTCGATTAGCAAATCCAGATTGGCTTGTGTCGCCTGATTGCGCCACATCCCCTGGTTCATCGCCGGCGCCAGCGCAATAGGGGCGGCGGTCGCGAGGCAAATGCTGGTGAGCAAATCATTACCCATGCCTTGGGTCAGGCGTGCCATAAAATCGGCGCTGGCGGGGGCGATCAATACTAAATCCGCCCAGCGCGCCAGCTGGATATGGCCCATGCCCGCTTCCGCTTCGGGGTCGAGCAATTGGGTATGTACCGGGTTCCCCGATAGCGCTTGCAGGGTCAGCGGCGTAATAAATTCCTGCGCCGCCGGCGTCATCACCACTTGCACGCTGGCACCCGCATCTTGCAGGCGGCGCACCAGATCGGCACTTTTATAGGCCGCAATACCGCCGGTGACACCGAGGAGAATCTGTTTATTGGTAAGGGATGACATAGGTACCCACAAAGCTCTGGCGCTACACGCACGGGTGAATAAACAAGCAGCTAGTGCAAACCTTAGCTTGCATTGACGTAATTGGCCACTTACGGCGCTGACCGCGCAGGGCTTGACGAAAGCTGGCTAAGATACCATTCTTGCCAGCGTTTTCGTATCCGCTGGCGCGTCTATCTGCGCCAGTGAGCAACAGTTGCTACTACAAGGAATCGCGCTTTTTAATGGCGCTTATATAAAGGAGACGATTATGTCCATCGCCCATTGGCCCGCCGCTGAGCGTCCACGCGAAAAACTACTCACCCTCGGCCCGCGAGCCCTGTCCGATGCCGAATTGCTCGCCATTTTCCTGCGCGTTGGCTGCGTGGGGAAATCAGCGGTGGATCTGGCGCGGGAACTATTGCAACAATATGGTGGCCTGCGCCCGCTACTGGAGGCATCACAACGCGACTTCTGCAAAGGCTTGGGGCTGGGTGACGCAAAATATGCCCAATTGCAGGCCGTATTGGAAATGGGGCGGCGGCACCTGTCAGCCTCGATGAAGTCCGGCGATATGCTCAATAGCCCTGAACTGGTGCGGCGCTATCTTAGCGCCCAGTTGCGCCATCAACCCCGCGAAGTGTTTGCGGTGTTGTTTCTGGATAACCAAAATCGCCTGATTGTTTATGAAGAGCTGTTTTTCGGCACTATCGATGGCGCCTCAGTCTACCCGCGCGAAGTGGTTCGTCGCGCCTTGGCGCACAACGCTGCCGCGGTCATTCTGGCGCATAATCATCCCAGTGGTGTGGCCGAGCCCAGTCAAGCGGACCAGCGCATTACCCAGCGGTTGATGGCGGCGCTCGATCTGATCGATGTGCGGGTGCTGGATCACATGGTAGTGGGCGATAGCGAAGTGGTGTCGTTTGCCGAGCGAGGCATACTGTAAAGCGCAGAGGATTAGATTTTTTGGTCAAAAAAACAGCTTTTCATTGCTATTGAAGGGCTGTTTTGGTATAAAACGCGGCTCTTTGCGGCAGGGTTGTGAAGGCGTATAAAAGAGCGCCACTTTCGCGCAAGTTTCCCCCTATGAAATTTGCTGCGCCGACCCCGTTTTCAAGCCGCGTTTAGGAAAGAATAGGCTGCTTACAACAATGCTCTAGGCTGGTTGTTAGTCTGTTTTACGGTTCTAGCACAGCGCTTCCAGCTTAGCGCGCTGATTTATTTAATGAGGCACTAAAATGTCCAAGGTATGTCAAGTTACTGGTAAACGTCCCATTACCGGCAACAATGTTTCCCACGCAAAAAACCACACCAAGCGTCGTTTTTTGCCAAACCTGCAATCCCACCGTTTTTGGGTAGAAGCTGAGAAGCGTTTTGTAACTCTGCGCCTGACTCCAAAAGGTATGCGTATCATCGACAAGCGTGGCATTGACGCTGTGTTGGCTGATGTTCGTGCCAACGGCCACAAAGTGTAATTAGGAGCTATTGTCATGCGCGAAAAAATTCGTCTGAACTCTTCTGCTGGTACTGGTCACTTCTACACCACTGACAAGAACAAGCGCACCATGCCAGAAAAGATGGAAATCAAAAAGTTTGACCCAGTAGTGCGTAAGCACGTGGTCTACAAAGAAGGCAAAATCAAGTAATTACCTGATCTGCTTTAAAAACCCGGCCCTGGTTAACCAGCGCCGGGTTTTTTATTGCCTGTGTACCTGCTCCAGCTTTCCCCCGCCTTTTCCGGCGCTACTTAAGCGCCAATTTGCGCCGCTGCATACACCCAAAAAAGAAATTCGCGCCAAGGTCGGCGTAAATCCGGCGCTGAACTACACTCAAGACAGAATAAAAAACCTATTTCAGTGACGAGTTCCCGGTGCCAACTATGATCAACCCCCAGGGTTTACAGGAGTGGATGGACACACTCGCGGAGCAGGAATTACCCACCTTGAATGCGGTGGTGCGGGAAATTTGCGAGCTGAGTGAAAACGAAAAGTGTCGCGCAGAGGATCTCACCAAAATCATCCTGCGCGATGCGGACTTAACCTCCAAAGTGTTAAAAATCGCCAATTCTGTGCATTATAATCCGGCATTTGCATCGATTAAGACGGTATCGCGCGCGATAGTGCACTTGGGTTTTGACAACCTGCGTAATATCACACTCGCTACTACCCTGATCGAGAACTTTTTGCAGGGCAAACCCAAAGCGCTTTTGATCCAAAGTCTCGCACGCTCCTTCCACGCCGCAGTGCAAGCCAAGGCGATGGTGCCGTTTTTGGATGGCGATAAAAAAGAACAGATATTTATCGCGGCGCTGTTGCGTAACATCAGTGAGTTGGCGCTTATATCGACTGGCCTGCCGGTGGTGGCGGAGTTTATCGAGGCGCGCGACCGCGAACCGCAGGCGGAGCACAGCCTTGCCCTGGAGTATTTGGGGGTGGATACCAGCCTGCTCTCCCGCCATTTGATCAAAGACTGGACCCTGGGCGATTTGCTGAGCGAGGCCTGCGAGAATCATGTGCATTCCAGCGCCGCCGCACGCGCCGTGAATTTGGGCAACCAGATTGCGACCTATATCCAGCGCGGGATTAAAAGCCCCGAAATGCATAAGCTCTGCCAGCAGACGGCCAGCCTCTGTAAGTTGCCACTGGAGGACGCCCAGCAGCAGATTCTATTGATGGCAGATGAGGCGTCGGTAATCGCCAAGATTTACGGCGTGGATATGCTCATCAGCGCCTTACCTGACCCCGATGATATAGATGCCAAAGAGCAGCCCTCCAGCGATGTGGCTGACTACCTGTTCCAGCAGCGCTTGAACCAGATCCACAAAGCGATGATGGCTGGTGACAGCTTGCCCAAAGTGACTCAATTGTCGCTCGCGGCCCTGCATGAGGGCGCGGCTATAGCGCGGGTCGCCATTTTGTTTGTCGATCATAAAACCAAACAACTGGACGTGCGTTACGTGGCGGGCAAGGGAACGCACCTGTGGCGGCAGCAGGTCAAAATCAACTTGGAACAATTGCACAAAGGTGAATTACTGCATGAGTTTTTGCGCCAGCAGGAACCTTATTGGTATCAACCCAAGGTGGCGTTAAAAGACATGGGGGCGTTACAAGTGATGGGAGCTACTGGTGGTTTATTTCTGGCGCCCTTGCAGCTCAATAAACGGCTCCTGGCTATCGCTTATGCCGATGGTGAACGCAGTGGTTTGAACGCACGCCAATTTGAGGAATTCCAGCTGATCGCCAATCAATTAAACCTGATGATGCGTTTGAATGCGGGTACCCAGTGAGCGCCGCTGGCATAATAGCGGCGTCTACCGCTCACAGGATTACCTATGCCCGAGTTGCCCGAAGTTGAAACTACCTTGCGCGGTATTGCGCCCCACGTCGTCGGCCGTAAAACCACGGCATTGATTGTGCGCCAGCCGCGCCTGCGCTGGCCTATCCCCACCGACTTGCAGGAGCGGGTTGTCGGCCATTCACTGCGCGGTGCTTACCGGCGCGGCAAATATCTATTGCTGGATTTCGGTCACGGCCATGCGTTGATCCACTTGGGTATGTCCGGCAGCCTGCGTATTGTGCAAGCCGACGAGCCGCCGCTGTTTCACGATCATGTTGACCTGATCTTCGGTAAACAGGCGCTGCGTTATTGCGATCCGCGCCGTTTCGGTTGCTGGTTATGGGTGGAGGGCGACCCCAAAACTCACAAGCTATTGGCCGATTTAGGGCCGGAGCCGCTTACCGATACATTCACTGCAGATTATTTATACGAGCGCAGCCGCAAGCGCAGCCAGGCGGTGAAACAGTTCATCATGGACAGCAAAATCGTGGTGGGGGTGGGGAACATCTACGCCAATGAATCGCTATTTATGGCGGGCATCAAACCGATTCGCAAAGCGAGCGCACTGACGCGTAAGGATTGTGAGCAACTGGTGCGCGATATTAAATTTGTACTGCAACGCTCCATTGATCAGGGCGGCACGACATTGCGCGATTTTGTCGGTGGTGATGGCAAACCGGGGTACTTCAAGCAGCAACTACTGGTCTATGGGCGCGGTAATCAGCCCTGTATGACCTGTAAAAAACCGCTCAAAGAGGTGCGCATGAGTGATCGCACCACGGTGTATTGCGTGGCGTGCCAGAAATAGGCTGACGTTATCTGGTGTAATGGTGTGCCGTGGGTAGAGACGTAGAATCAGCGATATCGATCAATCATAAGGAGATAGGTTATGCCCCATTCAGATACAAAAGCGAGAACCCTGCGCAAGGCGCGGATGAAGAGTCAATTCGGGTTGGATAAACCCAGGCAGGCTGCTTTGCGCAACCCTCGCAATACGCGCAGTAAAGCCAAAGTATTGCGGGAGTTTGAGAGCGGGGAGTATTTCATTCAGCCTGCCGCTCCCTCTTATCTATTCAAAGGTACGCGTCCGGGATGGCAGAATGCGGACGATGTTTGGAATAAATGGGGCGGCCGAGGAAAAGTCGCCTGTGTGAAATGTGGCAAAGCGGCAGACAGTATTGATCACCGCAAAAATTGGACGAGCCACGTGCTCGATCAATGTGACTGGATAAGTGTCAGGGCTGCTAATGGCTATTGGGAAGGGCTGCGTAAAAGCGATGTGATTGAGGCATACAACGATTTTAGCAACCTACAGCCCATGTGTACTTCCTGCAACAGCACCAAAAATGGGCCTAAAAACATTGATCGCCTTAAGCCGGTATTCGTCCGTAATGGCGGATGAGAATTGATCAGCGACCAAATTTTTGCTTGAGTGCCGTTTCTACAGGAGCGGCGACAAACTTGCTGACATCACCGCCCAAAATGGCGATTTCCCGCACGATTGACGAAGATATATAAGAAAGGTGTTCCGCCGGGGTGAGAAAGATACTCTCCATGGTGGGCGCCAGTGCGCGGTTCATATTGGCCAGCTGAAACTCGTATTCAAAATCCGATACTGCACGCAACCCCCGCAATACCGCCTGCGCATTCTGCTGGCGTACAAACTCCACCAACAAAATATCAAACCCCACGACGGTCACATTGGTTAAGTGGCTGAGCGTTTGTTGCGCGAGTGCTACACGCTCGTCCAGACTGAACAGCGGGTTTTTACGATTGCTCGCTGCGACGGCGACTATCACTTTGTCGAACAGCCGACAGGCGCGCTCCACTAAATCGATGTGGCCGTTGGTGATGGGGTCAAAAGTGCCCGGATAGACCACTGTGCGCATAGGGATAGTTCCAGAGAAGACGCCGGCTGGCGGGGCCGGCATGGTACAAAATTCGTAATGAACTGACCAGCAAACTGTAAATCACCAATTTGTCTATAGGCGCTCCACAAACCTGGGTTAGCCTCTACTAGACTGAACAGAGGTTTCAGTTCTCGATGGACGAACTGAAGTATAGACAAGGGTTTTTGGAGGTGTGAGATGGCTGGCAACATCAAGGCGACGCGGTTAGGGGACATCCTGCGAGAGAAGGGACTACTGCGAGAGGATCAATTGCAACTGGCCATCGCGGAGCAAAAACGCCGTCGTGCCACGGTAGACCCCAGCGATAAACGCATGATGGATGCCACCTCTTTGGGTGAAATCCTGATTGAAATGGGCTACATCACGCGCCAACAATTGAAGCGCGGTCTGAATTGGCAGATGTACCTGCGCAAAATGACCCTGGTGATGAGCCTGGTGGCGCCGATGATGAGTGCCGCCGGTGGTGCGGTGGCACAGACCACGACGAATACCACCACGAGCAGCAGCTCAACGACCAGTTCGCTGGTGATTCAGGCGGAAAACTTTTCGGCCATGAAAGGGATCAAGGTTGAGGCCACCAAAGATACGGGCGGTGGCTCGAATATTGGTGCGATAGATCCGGGCGATTGGCTGGCTTATGAAAATACGGTTATCGAGATAGCGGTACCTACCACTTACAAAATCACTTATCGCCTATCCAGCCCGCAGGGTGGCAGTAGTTTCTATTTGTACGAGCTCGACACCGATACCGAATATGACAGGGTTACAGTTCCCAAAACCGGTAGTTGGCAAACTTGGGTTAGCGTGGAGCAGACAGTGACCTTGCCCGCAGGGCGCCACACTTTGGGTATTAAAGCCTTGAGCAAGGGTTTTAATATCAATTGGTTTAAATTGGACAAGATAGCGGAAGAGGCACCGGCCCCCCCCTCCAGTTCGTCACAGCCGAGTAGTGTTGCCGTATCCAGTTCATCGCAGCCCAGCAGTGTTGCGGTATCCAGCTCGTCACAGCCGAGTAGTGTGGCCGTGTCGAGCTCCTCCCAGCCCAGCAGCGTAGCGGTATCCAGCTCATCGCAACCGAGCAGTGTGGCAGTGTCAAGTTCCTCCCAGCCCAGCAGTGTTGCGGTATCCAGCTCGTCACAACCGAGCAGTGTGGCCGTATCGAGTTCATCGCAGCCCAGCAGCGCTGCGGTATCCAGCACGGCAAGCAGCACGGGCACTGCGCCGACTACCTCGCTGCGCATCGAATCAGAAGCTTATACCGCGATGGGGGGTATTAAAGTTGAACCCACCACTGATGAAGGTGGCGGCTTCAATATCGGTGCGATAGATGCCAGTGATTGGCTGGCCTATGGCAACCATGAAATCCATGCGCCTACCGCCGGTAATTACAAGGTGAGCTATCGCGTTTCCAGCCTTTATGGGGGCGGAAGTTTCTACCTCTACAATCTGGATACGGGCCATCAATTTGCACCCGTGGCCGTGCCCAAAACGGGCGGCTTCCAGAAATGGATTACCATCGAACAGACCATTACCCTGCCAGCGGGCACTCATAAGTTGGGCATCACTGCCCTCGTCAAGGGTTTTAATCTCAATTGGATGCAAGTGGACTACAAAGGCATAGCTCTGCCAGTCACAATCCAGGCGGAAGATTTTGCTGCTATGTCTGGTATCAAAGTGGAGGCCACGACCGATGTGGGTGGTGGTTCAAACATTGGCGCTATCGACGCGGGCGATTGGTTGTCTTATGAAAATAAGGTGATCGATATTCCCGTTACCGGTAATTACAAAGTTACTTATCGCACCTCCAGCCTCTACGGTGGCGGCAGTCTTGCATTTCATGAGGCGGATGGCAGTAAACAGTATGATGTGGTTGCCGTGCCCAAAACCGGAAGTTTCCAAAAATGGGTGGATGTGGAGCGTATAGTCACACTCGAGGCTGGCCCTCATATTTTTGGCATGACCGCGCTTGCCAAGGGTTACAACATTAACTGGTTTAAAATTGAGGAGGCACCTGCCGGTTCGGTACCGAGTAATACGGAGCCAGTTTCCAGTTCGTCCAGCTCCACTTCGTCGGTTGCCTCATCAACTTCCTCGCAAACCAGCAGCGCGCCGGTGGTATCCAGTTCGTCCTCCAGCTCGGCAGCACCGATCACCAGTTCATCAAGTTCGTCAGCTGCAAGTTCACTGGGTTCAGAGGGCAGCGCGGTTGCAGGGCCGGTGTATCTGCGCTGGAATATCCCAAGCTTGCGTGAAGACGGAACCACACTCGACATCAGTGAGTTAGGTGGTTATGAGGTGCGCTATCGCCGGCTGACTGATACCGAGTACACCTATGTGAGCGTCGAGAATGCCTACACCAATGAGCTGAATCTAGCTTGGTTGGAAGGGACTTATGTGTTTGAGGTGGCCGCGTTTGATAAAAATGGTCTCTACAGCCGTTTTATCAAAATCGCACCTAACTGAGTGATGGCCGTGATTTAGGTCGAGGTTTGCGTTTGGTCAGGGGCATCGCGATAGAACAACCGGTAGTGAACGCTGCCGGAGGTTTTATCTCGGTGCAAGCGCCAGCTGGCAGGGGGCAGGTACTGGTCATGCAGGCCGGACTCAATATAAATCGCCGCCCCTTCGCTTAATAATTGCTGCTGTTCTATCAGGTCGATCACGGCTTGCCACAGGTTTAATTGGAACGGCGGGTCGATAAACACTACATCAAACCGCGGTGTCTGGCGTTGTGCCGTTGCAGTACCTAAATACCCCAGTGCATCCATCTGCAATACTTTCCCACCCTCTGCCTTGAGTAACTCAAGGTTGGCGTTGAGCTGAGCAGCGGCGCGGCTATCGCGTTCAATCAGCAGGCTGCTCGCGGCACCACGCGACAGTGCCTCCAACCCCAAGGCACCGGAACCGGCAAACAAATCCAGGCAGTGAGCGCCTTGAATATCCGGCGCCAGCCAATTGAACAGGGTTTCGCGAATCCGGTCACCGGTGGGGCGCAGGCCATCCACATCAGGAAAACCGAGTTTTCGCCCGCGCCACAGGCCGCCAATAATGCGCAGTTGGTTGCTACCCTTGGGTGATTTTGTGAGCGATTTTGCGACGGGTTTGGACAAGGCTTTTTCTCTGCGGGCGGTGAAGAAGTGGTAGGATAGCGCCTTTGCTGGCTTTGCAGAATCCATATCTGCTGCTGTGCGCCACTCATCCATTTTTGCCAACACCCCAGATCACACTTATGTTTTTCAATCTCTTTAAAAAATCCGATAAGCCTGACGCTAAGGTTGATGCCAAGCCCGATGGCAGTTTCGATAACAATTCCGATAACAACCCGCTTATCGAATCGCCTGCTGTCGAGGTGGTCAGCGAGAGCGAACCCGCACCCGTTGTCGAGTCCCCGGTAGTAGTTAACCCACCGGAAGCCCCCGCGAAACTCGGCTTTTTTGCCCGTATCAAACAGGGTTTAAGCCGCACCAGCAGTCACTTTGCCGAGGGTTTGGGCAATCTGTTTCTCGGTCGCAAAACCATCGATGATGAGCTGTTTGAAGAGCTGGAAACCCAATTATTGGTTGCCGATGTGGGGATGGATGCAACCACAGAAATTATCGATAGCCTGACAGCCCGCGTCGCCCGTAAGCAGCTCAACGATGTGGATGCACTTTATCAAGCCCTGCGCGACCAGCTCACAGATTTGCTGCGCCCGGTGGAAAAACCGCTGGTGATCGACAGTAGCAGGCAACCTTATGTGATTCTGGTGGTGGGTGTGAATGGGGTGGGCAAAACGACCACCATCGGCAAACTTGCCAAGCGCCTGCAAAACGAGGGTAAAAAAGTCATGTTGGCGGCGGGGGATACTTTCCGCGCGGCGGCGGTCGAACAGCTGCAGGTTTGGGGTGAGCGCAACAATGTCCCGGTGATTGCCCAGCATACCGGTGCGGATTCGGCGTCGGTAATATTCGACGCCCTGCAAGCGGCCAAATCGCGGGGAATTGATGTGATCATTGCCGATACTGCGGGCCGCCTGCACAACAAAAACCATTTGATGGATGAGTTGTCCAAGGTCAAACGAGTGATGGCCAAGGTTGATGGCTCTGCGCCTCACGAAGTGTTGTTGGTACTGGATGCTGGAACCGGCCAGAACGCGGTCAACCAAACCGAAACCTTCCGCGACGCTGCCGGGGTAACCGGGTTGGTATTAACCAAGCTCGATGGCACCGCCAAAGGCGGAGTAATTTTTGCCCTGAGCAAGAAATTCGGCCTGCCGGTGCGTTTTATTGGTGTCGGCGAGGCGATTGATGATTTACAGCCGTTTGCGGCTGAGCCGTTTATCAAGGCGCTGTTTAATCAAACGGATGCCGCTTAACTATTTAGCAAACAGGGTTTGTTGTGATTCGATTTGAAACCGTAAGCAAGCGCTACGACACCGGCTACGAAGCCTTGGCGCGCGTCGACTTTGAAGTGCAGGCGGGGGAGATGGTTTTCCTCACCGGCCACTCGGGGGCGGGCAAAAGCACGCTGATGAAAATGATAATGCTCATGGAGCAGCCATCGCTGGGGCAGGTATTTGTGGATGGTCATCATCTGGAAACCATGCCCAAAAGCCAGATCCCCTATTTTCGCCGCAATATCGGCGTAGTTTTCCAAAATCACCAATTGCTCTTTGATCGCACGGTGTTCGATAACGTCGCCCTACCATTGCAGGTTGCCGGTTACCCTCATCAGGAAATCGGCAAACGCGTGCGCGCCGCGCTCGACAAGGTTGACCTGCTGGATAAAGAACGCAGCAACCCGGTGGTGCTCTCCGGTGGTGAACAACAGCGCGTGGGCATCGCCCGGGCGGTAGTCAATAAACCAACCTTATTACTGGCGGATGAACCCACTGGTAACCTCGACCCTGAATTAGCCAACGAAATCATGACGCTGTTTCGCCAGTTCAACGAGGTGGGCACCACAGTAATGATCGCCACCCACGACGTGGAATTGTTAAAGCGGATGAACAAACGGGTGTTGGGCTTGGTGCAAGGTAAACTGGTACACGACGGGGTGCTCTGGTGAAATCGAATCGTCCCGCAAAACCCGAGCGCCGCAATCGTATGGGCGCGAGCACCACTAGCCGTGCTGATCGCCCGCGCCGCGAAGCGCCGCCGCGTGTAGAAACTGTGCGTCCGCAAGGTGCGGTGCAGAGCCAAATGTCCTGGCGCGACAAGTTTGATGCCTGGAGTGCCCATCACAGCAACTCCGCCATCGAAAGCCTGCTGCGTATGTTTGAAACACCGCTGCAAAGTGCCATGACCTGGTTGGTGATTGCGATTGCTATCGCACTGCCCGCTGCGCTGTTTGTGGTTTTCAATAATCTGCAGCAAATTGGCCAAACCTGGCAGGATTCCAGTCAGGTATCGGTGTTTTTAAAGAAGGATATCACTGCAACCCAGGCGCAGGATTTACGCGGCCGTTTGGCCCAGCGCCCGGATGTGTTACAGGCAAATTATATCTCGCCCGAACAGGCACTTGCGGAGTTCAAGCAGGGTTCCGGGTTGGGTGAACTTGCCAATCATTTGGATGAAAATCCACTGCCCGGGGTGATTTTGGTTACCCCGAAAATGGTCGAAAATACACCGGCAGCGCTGGCCGATCTGCAGCAGACCTTGACCGCCAACCCGCTGGTCGCCGATGTGCGCTTGGATATGCTCTGGGTGAAGCGCTTGCATCAATTTATTGCCTTGGCCGAGCGTTTTGTCACCGCCTTGGCGGGGCTGCTGGCGCTGGGGGTGTTGTTGGTTATCGGTAATACCATTCGTATGGCGATTGAAAATCGCCGCGATGAAATTCTGGTCGTGAAACTGGTAGGTGGCACCGACGCCTATGTGCGCCGCCCGTTTCTCTATACCGGTCTTTGGTTTGGTGTCGGCGGGGGCATTGTCGCGGCCATTTTATTGGGCCTGGGTTTTTGGTGGTTAGCGGCGCCAGTTGCACAGTTGGCTGATCTGTATCAAAGCAGCTTTCGTTTACAAGGCTTAGGTTTTATAGAGAGCTTACAGTTAATCCTGTTTGCGGGAGTAACGGGGTTGATCGGCGCCTGGATCGCGGTGGCGCGCCACTTGTACCAGATCCAACCACGTTAAATCGGCGGGTAAATCTGGTGTCCCTAGCCGGTGCAACATTCGCGTAAAGTGAACTTTTTCGGTGCTAGCACAACTAAATAGCCGGTGGTACACTCGGACCACAGTTATTGGAGGTATACATGAGCGCAAGTACAAGTCTGCAACCTATTGGCATCCTTGCCCCTGGTGCAAACCTGAACGCCTATGTTCAAGCGGTCAGTGCTTTTTCTATCCTCACTGTGGAGGAGGAGCAAGAGCTGGCGCGCGATCTGCACCACAACGGCAATCTTGATGCCGCGCGTAAATTGGTAATGGCCCATCTGCGTTTTGTCGTGCACATTGCACGTTCATACAATGGTTATGGTTTGCCGTTGGGCGATTTGGTGCAAGAAGGCAATGTCGGTCTGATGAAAGCCGTTAAACGTTTCGATCCCGATAAGGGCGTGCGTTTGGTGTCTTTTGCTGTGCATTGGATCAAAGCCGAAATTCATGAATTTATCCTGAAAAACTGGCGCATCGTGAAAATCGCCACCACCAAAGCCCAGCGCAAATTGTTCTTCAATCTGCGTGGCGCTAAAAAGCGTTTGGCGTGGTTGAGCAACGACGAAGCTCACGCCGTCGCGGCAGATCTGGGTGTTGATGTTAAGCAAGTACGCGAAATGGAAGGCCGCCTCGCTTCTTATGACGCAGGTTTTGATGCCGGTGAAGATGACGAAGACGATGGTTATGTGGCGCCAGCCCATTACCTCGAAGACAATCGCTACGACCCTGCTGTGCGTTTGGAGGAGTCCAATTGGGAGGAGTCCAATGTCAACAGTTTGGAAAAAGCGATTGAACAGTTGGATGATCGTAGCCGTGTGATTTTGCAGCGCCGCTGGTTAAATGAAGACAAGGCGACACTCCATGACCTGGCTGCCGAATACGGTGTTTCAGCGGAGCGTATCCGCCAGTTGGAAAAAAATGCCATGAACAAAGTCAAAACCATGATGTTGGAAGCCTGACCAACAGCGATTATTGACTACTAAAAAGCCGCGCATTGCGCGGCTTTTTTATTGCTTTTTTGTTTTATAACAAGCCTTTTGCGGAGGAATAAATGGCGCGTTTATTGATTATAATCGCTGCAATTAGCGGTTTTTTAGCGGTAATTATCGGCGCATTCGCGGCACATGGCTTGGCGCAACTGCTTTCAACCAGCGCCTTGGCGACTGTAAAAACGGGGGTACAGTACCAGTTCTATCACACCTTTGCCTTGTTGTTTCTGGGGTTGTGGTTGTTACATAAACCGGCAACACCAGGGTTAAAAGCTGCTGGCCTAGCCTTTATACTGGGCATCCTGTTATTCAGTGGCAGCCTTTACGGATTGGCGCTGGGTGCACCGCGCTGGCTGGGGCCAGTGACTCCGCTTGGTGGTCTGTGCTTCCTGCTGGGCTGGCTGTTGCTAATGCTGGCGGCCTGGCAAACCAAACCGGATGCCTGATGGCGCGGCCTTTTTCTTATCTAACGATTGATAACCTCTATGTCTGATTTTCCTGAGTTAACTCCCGACCTTGAAGGCGGTGAGCAAGGGTTTCTTATCAAGCCTGAATTTAAACCCAAAGCGATTCGCAGTTTTGTGATCCGCGCCGGGCGTATTACTGTGGGGCAAAAAAATGCCTTTGATACCTATTGGCCGAGCTTTGGTTTGAGCCTGTTTAAGGGGCGAATTGACCCGGCAGTGGTGTTTGCCCGCAAGGCGCCACTGGTATTGGAAATCGGTTTTGGCATGGGCGATTCCCTGTTGGAGATGGCGCGCAACGAGCCGGAAAAAAACTTTATCGGTATTGAAGTACACCCGCCAGGTGTCGGGCGCTTGATTAACGTAGCCGGGCAGGAGGGGTTAACCAACCTGCGGGTGTACATGGCTGATGCTATGGATGTACTGGAAGATTGTATTCCCGACGGCAGCATAGATCGCCTGCAACTTTACTTTCCTGACCCTTGGCACAAAAAGAAACATCACAAACGGCGAATCCTGCAGTCAGCCTTTGTTCAGAAACTCCGCCCTAAACTCGTCGACGGCGGCATATTTCATATGGCCACTGACTGGCAAGCCTATGCGGAGCATATGCTGGAAGTGATGAATGGGGCGCCGGGATTTGCCACTGAATTTAAAGAAACCGGCTATGCACCACGACCGGAGTATCGGCCAATCACCAAGTTTGAAAAGCGCGGTGAGCGCCTGGGGCACGGTGTTTGGGATCTTTTGTTCAAGAAAACAGCATAAACTGGCGTTCAAAGTCGCTTAAATTGGCAGACAGCACTTTAATTTGTTAATGTAAGCGACTGAAAATAATCATGAAACGGATTTTAAGCCGGTGTAGTTGACTGATCGTTTTGATCATTTTTTATCAATCCGGGTATGTATAAAGTAACCAGCCCGATTGTTTTTTTGGAACTCGCTATTTTCAACGGAGAACTATGACTATGAAACACACACAAGTATTAGCTTTATCTGCAGTAATTGCCGCTTTATCAGCAGGCGCTAGCGCCGATAACCACAAATTCGAAGTACGTGCCGATGCTGGCCGTGTATTCTTTGACGAAGCTCTTGAAGATGCCAATACCTGGGGTCTGGGTTTTGGTTACGTGTTGAACGAAAACTGGACTTTGGAAGCCGTTGCCAGCAAGTGGGACAGTGAAACCCAAGCGGGCGCTGTTGACGTAGATGGCACACAATACCGTTTGGATGCCCTGTACAACATCAACACTGAAAGCCTGTGGCGCCCTTATGTTGCCTTTGGTGTAGGTGACCAGGAGCGTGAATTCAACGCCGCTACCCCATCATCCGAGCGCGACACCCTGTTGAACCTCGGTGCCGGTGTTAAGCGTTCACTGGGCGGTAACTGGGAATTCCGTACCGATGTTCGCGCTTTCAACAGCCTGGACAATGAGTACACCGATCTGGCCCTGAATGCTGGTATTAGCTATCTGTTTGGCGGTTCACCTGCGCCAGTAAAAGCAGCGCCAGCACCTGCACCGGTCGTTGAAAAAGACAGCGATGGCGACGGTGTATTTGACTCCAAAGACCAGTGCCCTAACACCCCATCAACTCACAAGGTTGACGCTGTTGGTTGTTCTTTGAAGTTGACTGAAACTGTTGCCATTGAACTGAACATTACCTTCGATACTGCCAAGTCAGTTATCAAGCCTGATTTTGAAGGTGAAGTAGCTAAACTGGCTACCTTTATGGATCAGTATGCTGATACTCAAGTGACTGTTGAAGGCCACACTGATAGCCAGGGTTCTGATGCCTACAACCAAAAGCTGTCACAAAGCCGTGCTGATGCAGTGAAAGCAGCGCTGATTACCAAATACGGTATTGCTGCTGATCGCGTAAATGCAATTGGTTACGGTGAAGCCAAACCGGTTGCAGACAACATGACTGCTGATGGTCGCGAGCAAAACCGTCGCGTAGTTGGTCAAGTGTCTACCAAGGTAACCAAGACCGAAACTCGCAATTAATAGTTTCTTGCGTGTTAAAAAACCGGCCTGAGTGCCGGTTTTTTATTGCCTGCGATTTGGATGATTCCCGTGGATGTTACCCAAGGTGACGGGATTCAACCTTGATTGGGTGTTGTGTAATCGATTACGCATATTTTTTTATACATTTTATAACTGGTAGGGCAGGTAGCAAATCTGCCCTACCAGTAAATTCGTTTGCGGCAACTAAGGAAAAAACCTGCTCTGTTATGTTGATATTGGCGCCAGTTGTGACCTTGTTCCCCATGTAACTTGATCAGTTTTGCCATCGCACAATATGTAATCGTTTTCACTTGTGCCGTAAGTAAAGAACATGGCTGAATAACCCGATAGATGACAAAAATTGCGTGCTAATCAAATTAGCTCCATTAAATGGATCGCTCGCCGCCTTGTTTCAAATTCCACTTAATATAAAAGCCCCATTTTTAGGATATGTTTCCTGTTTGGCGCCTTATTTTGCGACCAACCTCCAAGCTGTTGACTCTTTTTATCAAATGGTCTTTTATACTAAAACTTAGCTTTTTCGAGTTAGCATCATCCGGGAATAGTTTTAAGCATTATTCTCGGGGGTTGTGATTGATGAAGTTAATGATTGATACCAAAACCATAAAGATAATGAGGGAGATCACGCTGTGTTCAACAAAGACAAGGCCCCTGCGGCCACAACTCACACCTATCACCAAAAATTGCTGGCAGTTGCCATTGCCTGTGCAGCGAGTGCTCCGGCTGTATTTGCGCAAGAGAACAATAAAGATTTGGAAGAAGTGGTAGTAACCGGTAGCTACCGCGCCAGTTTGGCGCAAGCACTGGATATCAAGCGCAATAGCACCACCCAGGTGGATGCGATTGTTGCTGAAGATATAGGTAAATTCCCCGATATGAACCTGGCGGAATCCATGCAGCGCATTGCCGGCGTCTCTATTGACCGCGATGGTGGCGAAGGGCGCCAGATTTCGATCCGCGGTTTGGGTTCGGATTTTACCCGGGTACGCATCAATGGCCTGGAGGCCTTGTCCACCGCCGGGCAGGGCTCCAACGGTCCCAACCGCAGTCGCGGCTTTGATTTCAATACCTTCGCCTCCGAACTCTTTAGTGAGGTGAAGGTGAATAAAACCCAATCAGCTCAAATCGATGAGGGTTCTTTGGGGTCTACCGTGGATTTACGCGGATCGCGCCCCTTTGATTTTGATGGCTTTCAATTTTCAGCCAGCGCCCAGGGTGGTTACAACGAACTGAGTGAAAGCACCGACCCCCGTTTCTCTGGATTGATCAGCAATAAAACCGAGGATGGCCGTTTTGGTGCTTTGATGTCGCTGTCTTACAGCGAGCGGGAAATTTTGGAAGAGGGCTTCAACCCGGTGCGCTTTGACTGGGGCAATGGTTTTGGTACCAGCGGAAATTCCAATGTTGGGCGCCCGGTAACGGGAACTTCCAATCCGAACAATATGTACGGTTTTTGCTCGCCAGTGGGCTATGACCCCCAAACGCCGCGCAACCCGATTAGCAATGAAACCGGCAGTGCAGCCAACCTCAATCGCAATAACGGCTACGGCACTTTTGGTATCGATGAGAACAACTGTGCCACAGGCCTGCCGCGCCCGGCCAATACGCCGGAAAATATCGCCGCCTATGAAACCGCAACGGAATCCTGGCACCCGCGCTACCCTGGCTGGCGCCGTCAGGAGCATGACTTGAGCCGCTTGGGTGTGACCGCGGCTTTCCAATTCCAGCCGAGTGATTCCACGCTGTTTAACCTGGATATCCTTTACTCCAATTACGAAAAAAACCAGCGCGAGGATACCCTGGGGGTCAACCTGCATCGCGCGGTAAATTTGGGGGGTAAAACCCAGATTGTCGTGCGTGAAGCAGAGAAGGATTCACTGAATCGCCTGACTTACGCGGTGATGGATAACGTGGATTTCCGCACCGAATCGGCGATGTTTGAAGAAACTACCGAGTTTGCGCAGTACAGCCTGAGCATGGAGCATGAGTTTAACGACCAGTTGCGTCTGGATGCGATTGTGGGTACTTCCGAGTCCAATTACGAGCGCCCGGTCAACTCGCTGATTACCCTCGACAATACCGACCTTGACGGTTTTGTATGGGATGCGCGCCAGAGTTTCAAAGAACCCACGATGGTATTCCCCTTTGACTTGACGGACAGCAACAACTGGGACTGGCTGGGTTACGGCGAAGTACCCGTAAACTCCAACGGTTCGGCGCGTGGTTCCAATATCAGCGAAGTGCGTTTGAACCCAATGTATGTGGATAACACCTTTGATACGGCTAAGGTCGATTTAAGTTACGACCTGAATGACGCGGTGAAATTTACCGCAGGTGTCAATTACAAGGATTACACCATGCGCTCGCAGGAGTTCCGCCATCTGAGTTATGGCCTCTTGCCCCAAGCCCTGCCCAGCGGGGTGACAGTTGCCGATATCAGTGAAGTATTGGATGGTTATGGCAAAGGGTTGGATGGTGCAGTGGACAGCTGGCTGGTACCCGACTTTGGCCAGGTCGCTGATCTGCTCGGCATCTACAACAATGAGGATAACGGGCAACCCGGCGGTAACTACACCCTGGCCAGCGTTGGTCACTTTGGTGCTTCGGGCAATAATTATGACGTGAACGAAGAAACCTACGGCGCCTATTTCCAAATCGATTTTACCGCCAATCTTTGGGATCGCGACCTGCGCGGCAACCTGGGCACACGCTACAGCAAAACCAATATTACCTCCTCCGGTTATGTGACCTGTCCCGGCGTGCGCGCGGTACCGGCCACAGACACTACACCTGCTATTCCGGCCATCCCGGCGGGCGACAATAATTGTGAGGGCAGTGAGGAGTTTTACGGTATCGCCAGTGCAACGGCGACCCCGGGTATGCGTTATTACTTACCGATTGAGGCGACCCATGACTACGACGATTGGCTGCCCTCCATCAACCTCGCCTGGGATCTGGCCGAGGATGTGGTACTGCGGTTTGGCGCGGCTAAGACCATGGCGCGCCCTAACCTCAACCACTTGTCGCCCACCATCAGCGGTAACCCCAGCACCTATAGCAATGACGATGCGCTCTACAGCATCAATGCGGGCAACCCCCAGGTAAACCCCTACCGCGCTGATACCTACGACTTGGGTGCGGAATGGTATTTCTCCGAGGGTGCATTGCTGTCGGCAGCGGTGTTTTACAAGGACATCAAGAGCTATATCCAGCGCGTGCGTCAGGTGCAAACCTGGGACCAGACCGGCTGGCCAGTGGAACTACTGCCGGAAGGGTTTGATGGCAATGAATCCTTCAGTGTACAGAGCTACTACAACACCCCCGGCGGTCCGCTGCAGGGCTTTGAGTTGACTTATCAGCAGCCGTTCACCTTCCTGCCCGGCCTGTGGCAGAACTTTGGTTTCCAGGCAAACTACACCCAGGTGGAGTCGGAACTGGATTATGTGGAAAGCAGTTCGGTGAACAGCACTACCCGTGAAGTCACCACGGTGTACAAGACCAATGATCTAGTGAATATGTCGCCCAAATCCTATAACGCCACCTTCTACTATGACGATGGCACCTTCAGTGCGCGTATCTCCACTTCCTATCGCGACCGCTACCTGACCGGCATTCTGGTGCCCGAGCTGGGTTTTGATTTGGATGGTAATGATGTCTACACCGCTGATGTGCAGGGTAAGCAAGCGACCACTAACTACGATTTTAATATGTCGTACAAGTTGAGCGACCAGCTGACCATGACCTTTGAAGCCATCAATCTGACCGATGAGTTTGACGACCGTTACGATAACTCCGAGTTAATGACCCCGCTCAGATACTCGCATACGGGCCGTCAGTACTACCTGGGTGCGCGCTACAAGTTCTAAGCCCGCTCAGGTGATTGTGTTTAGGTAATTGAAAGTACCACCTGCCGGTGTAAGCCGGCAGTTTCCCCGCTGTTGTCATGATGCCAATGACCCTTTCCGGAGCCCTGTGCTCCGGTTTTTTTAACAACCAGGAGTAGTCCGTGAAAATTTATGTTGTGTTGATGAGCCTGTGTTTAGTCGTGGGCGGTTGCAGTCAATTGCCCAAGACCAGTAGTAGCACTATTTATATCGCCTCGGATTCCACCGCCGCTGACCACACCTTGAATGAAGACTATCAAGCCAAGCGCCACCCGGTCACCGGCTGGGGCCAGGCGTTGCAGGCGCAACTTGATGTGCTGCCAGTGGCGCAGCGCCAGCAGCTCTTTGGTGCAAAACAACTGCTTGTGGCGAATAAAGCGCGCGGTGGGCGCAGCACACGGACTTTTTTTGAAGAGGGGCGGTGGGATGAAATTTATCGCAACCTGCAGCCGGGTGATTGGGTATTGATACAGTTTGGCCACAACGATGCCGCCGTCGACAAAACCGAGCGCTACACCAACATCGCCGCCTATAAACAGTATTTGCGCTTGTTTGTGCAGCAGGCTCGGGAGCGACAAGCACGGCCGGTAGTGCTTACCCCGGTGAGCCGCAATTACCCTTGGATGGAGGGTAAATTGGGCAATGCGCACGGCGACTATCCCGCCGCCGCCCGGGACGTGGCGCAGGAGTTAGCGGTACCGCTGCTGGATTTGGGTTTGTTATCGGCTGAATTTTTTAGCGCCAAGGGCGAAGCCTACGTCAGCAGCCATTATTTTATGAACTTGCCCGCCGGCAAGTATCCGGCCTATCCCGACGGCCTCAAGGACAATACCCACTTCCAGCCCGAGGGCGCTGCCGTCACCGCCAAACTGGTTGTGGATGGATTGATTCCGCTCCTCCAACCCGCCCATTAGTGGCGATAGTCGGCGATTAACTCGCGATAGCCCAGCCTGAAATCCGGGTAGCGCAGTACGTAGCCAGTGCTGAGTAAGCGCTGGTTGCTGATGCGTTTATTGCCGCGTTCGTTGACGGCATCGGCAGCCAAAAAGTCGCTAATCCCAAGTTGCAGGGCGATCCAGCTAACGACTTCCACCATGGGGCTGGGGCTGGAATCCGTGGCCAGATAAACCGGCTCCAGCGCTTGAACTTTGGCCAATTCGATCAGGTGGGCGAGCACCCCGGCGCAATCCTCAACGTGGATGCGATTGGTGTAATGAGGGCTGGCGGAGGCGCGGTGGTTGATCACCTGCTCAATCAAGCGATTCCTGCCGGGACCGTAAATGCCGCTAAAACGCAGGATACTGCTGTTATATCCGCTATTAAGCAGGGTTTGCTCCGCTTCCAGTAATCGTTGACCGCTAAAGCTCTCGGGCTGGGTGGGCGATGTTTCATCCACCCAGCTGCCATCGTTTTGGCCGTAAACCGCCGTGCTGGACACAAAGAGGATCAGGCGCGGTGTGTGTGTCTGTTGTTTTAGCCCGACAACCAACTGCTGGCAGCTCTGCACATAGGCTTGTTGATAGCCCGCATCGCTGCGCTCGGCGGGCGTCATGCTGATCACAATCACGTCAAAACCCTCAGCCAGAATCGGCGCCAGTTGCCCGGCCTGGGTGACATCGCACTGACGATAGCCGAGGTAGGGCAGGTCGCTGCAAGCGCGGCGGCGCAGGCCGGTTATGTCATAGCCGCGCGGCGCCAGTTGCTGTGCGAGGCGCTGGCCTATATCGCCGCAGCCGATAATTAATAACTTTTCACTCAACACAGGTTCATTCATAGGTTCGGTTTCATTGGGGTGATGGTGCGATGGTGTGAAGTTGCGTTAATTAGTATTTGATAAATGTTGCTTATCTGATAGTTTTAGGCTATTCCAAGAAACGCCCCTCGCTTTTTAAAAAAGCCCATCCTGCGGAGCTGTATTATGACCCTGACCGAACTGCGCTACATAGTCACCCTTGCCCAGGAACAACATTTTGGCCGCGCCGCCGACCGCTGTTATGTCAGCCAGCCCACCTTGAGTATTGCGGTGAAAAAGCTGGAGGACGAGCTGGGGGTAGCCCTGTTTGAACGCACCAAGTCGCGGGTGCAGCCCACGCCACTCGGCGAACAAATTGTCGCCCAGGCCAATTTAGTGCTGGAGCAAACGGCGGCGATTAAAGACCTGGCCGACGCCGGTAAAGACCAGCTCAGCAGCCCGCTGTCGGTGGGTGCGATTTTCACCATTGGGCCTTACTTGTTGCCCAAGTTTATTCCCCACCTGCAACAGCTGGCGAGCAAAATGCCGCTCTATGTGGAGGAGGGTTATACCCACAACCTGCGTAAAAAACTGCGCAATGGCGAGCTGGATGTGATTATTGTCGCCCTGCCATTTGTGGAACCGGACGTAGTCACCCAGGCGCTGTACGACGAACCCTTTGTGGTATTGATGCCCAAGGATCACCCCCTCGCCGCCAAAACCGCCATCGACCCGCTCGATCTCAATAGCGAGCAGCTGTTATTGCTCGGCGAAGGCCATTGCTTCCGCGATCAGGTGCTCACCACCTGCCCGAGCCTGCAACACAGCGCCGAAGCCAGCGCCAATAGCAGCAACGTGCGCACCGCCGCCGAGGGCAGTTCCCTTGAAACCCTGCGCCACATGGTGGCCTCGGGTCTCGGCCTGACCATTCTGCCCGCGTCTGCCGCTGAAAGTTCACTCTACAGCGCCGAAGTACTGGTCACTCGCCCCTTTACCGAACCTTCACCCAGCCGCACTGTGGCCTTGGCTTGGCGCGCGAGTTTCCCCCGCCATAAAGCGATTGACGCGCTGCGCACGGCGATCAAGGCCTGTCGCCATTAGGCATGATCTTTGATGTCCAATGTGAGCATAGCCATCAATACCAGTAAAACTCTCGACCAGATCCCGGTCACCGCGATTAAGGGGGTTGGTGCCATTTTAGCGGCTAAATTGGCGAAGATAGGCCTGTTTAGCGTACAAGATATTCTGCTCCACCTGCCTCTGCGCTATTTGGATCGCACCCGTATTACGCCGATTGGTGCGCTACAGCCCAATATCAATGCGGTGTTGGAGGCGGAGGTGCGCGCCTGCGACGTGGTATTTGGCAAGCGCCGCAGTCTGGTATGCAAGGTGCAGGACGGCACTGGCACTATTACCCTGCGTTTTTATCACTTCAACAATGCGCAAAAACAGCGGTTGGTGCAGGGCACACGCCTGCGTATTTTTGGTGAGACACGCCGCGGCGCCGCGGGTTTGGAGATGTACCACCCCGAATACGACGAGCTGGATAGCGCTGCGCCCTTGCCGCTGGAGCAGTCGCTCACCCCGATTTACCCCGCCACCGAAGGCTTGACCCAACCGCGCCTGCGCTCGCTGGCAGTGCAGGCATTGACCTGGCTGGACAAACACGCGCTGAAAGAATTGCTGCCCGAGGTGGTGCGCCGCCAGCTCAATCAGGTGCCGCTGGCCGAGGCGCTGCGCTACCTGCATCAGCCGCCCACCAGCGCCAATATCCAGCAGTTAATGGCTGGCGAACACCCTTACCAAGAGCGGTTGGCGTTTGAGGAACTGCTTGCCCATCATCTGAGTTTGTTATTGCTGCGCCGCGAAACCCAGGCTGATGGCGCTGCCCGTTTGAAGCTGGATGCCGCCTTGCAGCAGCGGTTTGTTGCCGGTTTGGGGTTTGACCTGACCCGTGCCCAGCGCCGGGTGGTGGGTGAAATCGCCGCTGACTTGGCTAAACCGATTCCCATGTTGCGCTTGGTGCAGGGCGATGTCGGCTCGGGTAAAACCGTAGTGGCGGCACTGGCGGCGCTGGCAGCGGTATCGGCGGGCAAACAGGCGGCGATTATGGCGCCCACCGAAATCCTTGCCGAACAGCATCGCCTCAACTTTGGCAAATGGCTGGAGCCGCTGGGTATCCAGCTCGGTTGGCTCACCGGCAAACTCAAAGTGGCGGAGCGCCGCCACCAATTGGCGGCGATTGCCAGCGGTGAGGCGCAGGTGGTGGTTGGCACTCACGCGCTGTTTCAGGAGGCGGTGAGTTTTGCCAACTTGGGTTTGATTGTGATTGATGAACAGCATCGATTTGGCGTGCATCAGCGGCTAACACTCTCCGAAAAAGGTACTAATAGCAGCGAACAGCACCGCTCCGGGCTATTGCGCCCCCATCAGTTGATCATGACCGCTACCCCCATCCCGCGTACCTTGGCGATGAGCGCCTATGCCGATTTGGACTGCTCGGTGATCGATGAGCTGCCGCCCGGAAGAACGCCCATCACCACTGTGGTGATTAGCGATAATCGCCGCGAGGAAGTGGTTGAGCGGGTACGTTTGGCTTGCGAGCAGGGTCGGCAGGCTTATTGGGTGTGTACGCTCATCGAAGAGTCCGAAGCGCTGGAGGCCCAGGCGGCCGAGGCAACGGCGGCGAACCTCACCGAATCCCTGCCACAGCTGCGTATTGGGCTAATCCACGGGCGCTTGAAACCCGCGGAAAAAGAGGCGGTGATGGCGGCCTTTAAAGCCAATCAGCTGGATCTGCTGGTGGCGACCACGGTGATTGAAGTAGGGGTGGATGTACCCAACGCCAGTTTGATGATTATCGAAAACCCCGAGCGCCTCGGTCTCGCCCAGTTGCACCAACTGCGCGGGCGAGTGGGGCGCGGGTCGGCCGCTAGCCACTGTGTACTCTTGTATGGCTCGCCGTTATCTCACAACGGGCGCGAGCGCTTGCGGGTGATGCGCGAAAGTAGTGACGGTTTTTATATCGCCGAACAGGATCTTGAACTGCGCGGCCCTGGCGAAGTGCTGGGCACCCGTCAAACGGGTGAAATGCAATTCAAAATCGCCGACCTGCAGCGCGATGGCCATTTGCTCCCCCAGGTGAAGGATGCGGCCCTGCTGTTGATGAGCGATTACCCGCAAGTCTGCGAGCAGCTAGTGGTGCGGTGGCTCGGCAATAATCAGCGCTACCTGCAGGTGTGATACCCACTGCAAGTCAAATTGTGACATGTATCACGTTTTTTGGCAGATTGGCGTATGTTTCATCTTGTGGCTAAAAATAGTCGTTTTTCTGGCGCATTTATTTCTTTTATCTGTCCGATTGTCATTGTGGCTTGCAAAACTCGACTATGCTTGAAAGCGGTAGGCGGGATGCGTATGGCGAGTTAACAAATCTTCCCTGCGCTATATGAGAAATGATTTTCCTGCTTTACACTCCCCCTTACAAGAAGGTCAGGATTCACCTAACCCTATGTATATCAATCAGTTATCGTCAATGAGAGGAGTAGGTCGTGCCAGTCCCTTCCAGTGTTCAGTCATTGCTCAATAAACAGAATGTGCATTATCAGGTGTCTGAGGTGCCACTCGATGAGAATGAGAGAGCACTTTGGCATGACCAGCATTTACGCACTATGAGCGCAGCCAAATCCGTAATATTGCAAGACGCCAAAGGCCGTGTGCAGGTGATTTATGCCGCTGACCGCCTGTTGGATCTCAAGGCCGTTAACCGCCAACTGGGGCGTGAACTTCACGCGGCCAAGCCGGAAGACATTCACAAGTTTTGCCTCTCTCACAATTTACAGTCCATCCCGGCGCTACCCAAGTTAGCTGGGCTGTTGACCCTGATTGACCGCAGCCTGATTGAGCGCAGTGAATTACTGGCGGACTCGGGCGATGAACAGCAGTTGCTGCGTTTTACCCGCGAAGAATTTCAGCAAATTATGGAAGACGCGACGGTTTGCGATATAGCCGTGCCGCTTGAACCTTTGGAGGTAGACGATACCAGCATCACCGACAGCGAGCAGATTCTGGGTGCGGTACGTAATTTCACCCAACTGCGTATCAAGCAGCGCCTGGAAGAAACTCTGGAATTACCGCCCTTATCCGATACCGCCCAGCGCATCATCAAATTGCGGGTGAACCCCAATGCGGATATCAGTGATTTGGCACAAATCGTGGAGACTGACCCGAGCCTCGCAGCGCAGGTCGTCAGCTGGGCGGCATCTCCCTATTATTCTGCGCCGGGAAAAATCAAATCCATCCACGATGCCATAGTGCGTGTGCTGGGGTTTGACATGGTACTCAACCTCGCACTGGGTTTGTCCCTTGGCAAGGCCATGACCATTCCCAAAGAAGGCCCGCATGGTGCACTGCCTTACTGGCAACAAGCGGTATACATGGCGGCCACTATTGAAGGTTTGGTGACGGCAATCCCGCGTGATCACCGCCCCAGTTTTGGCATGGCCTACCTTTGTGGCCTGTTGCACAACTTCGGTTATCTGATTCTGGCGGAAGTGTTTCCGCCTTACTTCCACAACTACTGTGAATTGGCCGATGCCAACCCCCATGTTGAGCATCAGGTTATTGAACGCCATTTACTGGGTATTACCCGCGAGCAATTGGCGGCTTCACTGATGTCGCTCTGGTCAATGCCGGAGGAAGTCGTGGTTGGGTTGCGCTATCAGGCCAACCCGCATTACCAGGGTGAATATGCTGCATACGCCAAGTTGATTTTTGTCGCCCAGCGATTGTTGCACCAACACAACATCGGCCGTGGCCCCAAGCTGGAGATTCCCGCACAAGTGTTTGAAGACCTGCATTTGGATCCGGAAAAGGCCTACACCACGGTGGCCAATATTATTGAGAGCAGCGACGATTTAAAGCACATCGCGAACGAACTGGCGCCCCACCACTAGTGCGGCGCCAGTCTAAAACTGCGTGATCAAAACCCCTTTTGCGAGGGGTTTTTTGTTTATAGTGAAACTGTTTTTAGTGGCCGGCGATAAGAGCCACACCCCATCAACCAGCGAGAGAGCCCATGACCGAATTATTCCCTGCCGCCGAGGCAGCAAAAGTACTAGTTGCACGGCGTATTGCCGGAACCCAGGGGGAGCGTTTGGCGCCCTCCTGTCGCCCGCAAAACATTGAACAGGCGCTGGCGATCCAGGCTGCCGTGAGCGAGCAGTGGTGCGAGCAAATGGACGACAGCATTGTCGGTTGGAAATGCCTGTTGCCGCCGGAGGACAAACTGATCGTCGGCCCCATTTATACCCGCACTATCGATTCGGTTCCGCCGGTGAGCCTGTGGACTAAAACGACAGCAGAGGGCGAGCGTGCGCGCATCGAACCGGAACTGGCATTTTTCTTTGGGCGGGATCTGCCCCCGCGCCCTGAACCCTATACCCCGGAGGAGGTGGATGCCGCCATCGCCCGCACCCACATGGCGCTGGAGCTGATCAACAGCCGCTACACCGATCCGTCCAGCTGTGAATTCCCCGAAATGCTCGCCGACGGTTTGGTGAATCAGGGCCTGTTTATCGGCCCGCAAGTGGATTCCCGCAACGCGCGTAGCGCCAGCAGTTTTACCGTGATTATGACCTGCGCCAACGGCGAAATAATTGAGCGCCAGGGCCAGCACCCCAATACCCATCCGCGTGCGCCGCTCTACTGGCTGGCGGAATTTCTGCGCAGCCGCGGCGAGGGCATAGTGGCCGGGCAGGCGGTGATTACCGGTTCCTATGCCGGCGTGATTGAAGTACCGGTGAATAGCGCGATCAAGATCGACTATGCTGGTCTGGGTAGTATGGAAGTCAGTTTTACCCCAAGGAAGGCAAACTAAGGAGCCATTATGAGTAACGAAACCGCTGTTAAACCTTTTTATTCCTGCCAGATTCCGGTGCGCTGGGGCGATATGGACGCCTATGGCCATGTGAATAACACCCTCTACTTTCGCTATTTTGAAGAGGCGCGTTTCCAGTGGATGCTGGAAAAAGGCCTACCACTCAAAAGTGATACCCACCCGGTGGTGGTCACTATTGGCTGCACCTTTATGCGCCCGATTTTCCACCCGGAACTGCTGCGTATCGATGTGTTTTTGAGTGAGCCGGGGCGCTCCAGCTTTATGGTCAAGTACCTGGTTTACACCCAGTCCCACCCGGATACACCCGCCGCTGAAGGCTATTCCAAAGTGGTGTGGGTGAGTGCAGTGGACGGAAAATCCGTGCCCCTGCCGGACAATGTGCGCTGCTGGTTTGACCCCCAGTGATACCGGCATGGCTGGAGGCGGGGTTTTGGGGCTTTATCGCCTCCAGTGCGCTGTTAATCGGCGCGCTTTTGGGGTGGTTTATCCGCTTCCCGCCCAAAGCCGTCGCCTATGTCATGGCGTTTGGCAGCGGTATTCTGGTTGCAGCGCTCAGTTTTGAATTGGTGGGCGAGGCGCTGGCGCAGGCCAGTGTGCTGTGGATTGCCGGTGGTTTTATGGGTGGCGCACTGGTGTTCTCGCTGGTGAATCATCGGTTGAATAGCCCCGGTGTAAAACACCGCAAACGCTCCCACACCCAGCAACCGGCGGCGGAAAATACCGGTGTTGCCATAGCCGCTGGCACCCTGCTGGACGGCATCCCGGAATCCATCGCCATAGGGTTGTTAGTGGCGAGCGGAGGCAAACTCAGTTTGGCCACCATCGCCGCAATTTTTATCTCCAATATTCCCGAGGCGCTATCCAGCACCGCCGGTATGCGTCGTGCCGGGCGCAGCGGCTGGTTTATGTTGCGCCTGTGGGGCGGCATCGCGTTTTGCTCGGGTGTATTTGCGATTCTGGGCGCGGTGTTTTTTGGCGCTGCTCCGCTGCAGGTAAAAGCGCTGATCACCTGTGTGGCCGCTGGCGGTATTTTTGCGATGGTGGTGGAAACCATGATCCCTGAAGCCTTTGCCGAAACCCATGAAATGTCAGGGTTGATTGCGGCGCTGGGCTTTGTGGTGGCAGTGGCGTTACAAGCGCTGGAAGCGTAAAAAAACGCGCTATTCAACCAGTGGCAAGTTGCAGTTGCATGACAAAAACGATGAATTGAACGCGCCGTTAAAAATATAAAAAAATGTGTCCCCTTTTTCGTTCCAGCTCTCTCTTGGTAGTTGCCAGAGGCCTTGCGGCCAATACCACTAACCAGAGAGAGACTCATGAAAACCCCATTTTTCCCTAGCAATTTATTGGCCGCTGCCATCGGCAGTATTGCCTTGACCAGCCTTTCTGTTTTTTCCCAAAACACTGTTGCCCAAACTAGCGCCGCACAAACTGATCTGCTCGAAGAAGTGGTCGTGCAGGGTAGTTACAGCAGAAGTTTGCAATCGGCGTTGGATACCAAGCGCAACGCCGTGGGCGTGGTGGATGCTATCGCCTCGGAAGATATCGGTAAGTTCCCTGCACAAAATATCGCGGAAGCTTTGCAGCGCGTGACCGGTGTGGCAGTGGTGCGCGACCGTGGCGAAGGTGTGTATGTGCGGGTGCGTGGTCTGGGTTCCAACTTTCAGGTGACCAGCCTCAACAGCCGCGCCATGGCGGTCAACGAAAACGTGCGCACCTCCGGGCAATTTGGCCGTCAGTTCCGTTTTGACACCTTGCCCGCCGAGCTGGTCTCCAGCGTGGAAGTGATCAAAAGCCCCACCGCCGATTTGGATGAAGGCGCCATCGGCGGCACGGTCAACATCAAAACCTTCAAACCGTTGGATCTGGACGGCAGCAAATACACCGGCTCGCTGCAAGCCAGCCACGCGGAATTAGCTGACAAAACCGACCCGCGCCTGTCCGGTTTGGCGAGTTGGAGCAACAGCGACAACACCTTTGGCGCGCTGGTTTCCGCCGCTTACGCCGAGCGCAGTGTGCGTCAGGATCGTTCGCTCAACTTTGGTTGGACCCAATCCGCTGGCATAGATACAGACGGCGATGGCGCGGTTGATTCCGGCCCTATCATCACCCCCGGTGGCATTCGCCCGACCCTGGAATTGGAAGACCGTGAGCGCATGGGTATCGCTTCGGCCTTGCAATGGCGCCCGAGTGACATCGCCGAAGTCAACTTCGACATTTTCTACGTCGATCAAACGGTGAACTACGACGAATTCACCTACAGCGCGGATTACAACCTCAACAAACTCACCCCCGGTTCGGCAGTGATTCGTGACGGCGCTTTGATTGGTGGCTCCACCACCGATGGCGCGGTGCAAATCGGCCGCGAAAGTTCGGGCATCAACGACGAAAACCTGGCACTGGGCTTAAACGGCGCGCTCTATCTGGGCAACTGGAAACTCTCCGGCGACCTGTTCCACTCCACCGCCGACAGCGAAGATGCCGACCCGATTATCCGTACCCGTTTTCGTCGCACCAGCGGCGTGGCGTTTGATTTTTACTTCCCCAAAGTGGATGGCGACTGGGTGCCCAGCATCACCTATCAAAACGCTGACCTGACCGACCCCGAGCAGTGGCTGGGGCGCCGTTTGGAGTGGCGCACTATTCGCGCGGAAGATGAAGAACAGGCCATTAAGTTTGATGCCGAGCGCGAGCTGAATGTCGCCGGTCTCACCAAATTCACCAGCGGCATCAAGCTGCGTGAGCGCTCGCGCAACTATGACCGCCGCGACCTGGTGTTGATCAATGGCATTGAAGGTGAGGTGTTTGACGAGAGCTACTTTGAGCCCTTCCCGGTGAGCGGTTTCCTCGGCGATGCCAAAGGCGAATTCCCCACCCTGTGGCTGGTGCCGGATGAAACTAAATTCTGGAGCAACTACCCCAGCGCGACCGACTTGGCAGCGCCCCTCTCATCGGGCGATTTGCGCAATTCCTACCGCATCGACGAGACCATCACCTCCGCCTATGCAATGGTGGATATGGAGCACCAGCTGGGCGGTTTGCCACTCAAAGGTAATCTTGGTGTGCGCGTTGCCCAAACTGAACAGACCTCGTCCGGTCATGCGTCTGTGGGCGGTGTGACTACGCCGGTGAGCTTTGACGAGGACTATACCGATGTGCTGCCCTCGGCCAACTTCTCGCTCAACTGGACTGACGATTTACTCACCCGCGCTGCCGTGGCCAAGGTAATTACCCGCCCGGATCTACAAGACATGGCTCCGCGCCTGACCTTTAACTCCGGCGATGTTAATACTGCCACCGGCGGTAACCCGCTGCTCAACCCCTTTGAAGCCTGGCAGTATGACCTGACACTGGAATGGTATCTGGACAAGGTTACCGCGCTCTCGGCCGGTATCTTCTACAAGGATATTGAAACCTTTATCCAAACCCAAAAGTCGGATTTGCTGTTCAACGGTGTGGTTTATGAACTCAGCTCCAAGGTGAACGGCTCCAACGCCGAAGTCACCGGGATGGAACTGGCCTATCAACAAGTGTTTGACCAACTGCCCGCGCCCTTTGACGGCTTGGGTTTGCAGGCCAACTACACCTGGACCGACTCCAGCGCCGTCTATGTGGACAACGACAAATCGGTCAAAGGCGAGTTGGAAGATGTCGCCAAAAACAGCTACAACATCACCGCCTTTTATGAAAAGGACGGCTTCGGCCTGCGCCTCAGCTACAGCTGGCGCGATGGTGTACTCAACCAGATCGGCACCAACAGCCTCGCCTCGGAAAACAAAGCGGAGTTCGGCACCCTGGATTTAAGCGCGTCTTATGACCTGTCGGACAATGTCACGGTGTTTGTGGAAGGTATCAACATCACCGACCAAGCCCAGCAGGACTTTGTGCAGGGCGATGAATTCCGCAGTTATACCGACTACGGCAGCACCTATTCCTTAGGGGTGCGCGCCAGTTTCTAAGCCATTCGTCACTCCTGCGAACGCAGGAGTCCAGAGGCATTTTATGGATACCCGTGTTCGCGGGTATGACGAAGTTTGTATTTCCCAATTTCAGGCTGGGCGGTCATTTCAGCTCAGCCCTTTTTTGGGCACCTGGCTTGGTTGTCATCTAATAGTCATCTTTTTGCGTCAAAAACAGCGCTGGTTTTCCAATGTCTGTTATTTACTTTTGTGGATGTTTTTTTATGCGTTTAACCCGTCGTCACTTTCTTAAAAATGCCAGCGCTACCGCCATCGCCCTGGGCGGCCTGCGCAGTTTGCAACTGCAGGCACAGGTCTACGCCCAAGACCCGATTTACGGGATCGATAAAGTCGGCCAACTGCTGGCCGACCCGGCGGGCATTCTCAATTTGCCGCGCGATTTTAGCTACAAAATTATCGCCCGCACCGGCGACCGCATGAGCGATGGATTAATTACCCCCAGCGCGATGGACGGTATGGCCGCCTTCCCGCTGCCGGGCGATGTGAGCAAATGCATTCTGGTGCGCAACCACGAACTGGATTCGGTGGGCGAGGAAATTGATGCCTTCGGCGGCGATAAGGATTTAGCGCGCAAACATGTCGGCACAAAAAGTTACGACAGCTTTGGCGGTCTGCCCGTCAACGGCGGCACCAGCACCCTGGTTTACAGTCATCGCAGCCAGCGGGTAGAGCGCAGCCACCTGAGTTTGGTGGGCACCGCGCGCAACTGTGCCGGCGGCGCTACGCCCTGGGGCAGTTGGCTCAGCTGCGAGGAGACACTGGTCGGCAAAGCCCAAGGCTACGGTCGCGAACACGGGTATATCTTTGAAGTCCCCTCGCTCGGCAAGGGCTTGGTCGACCCGGTGCCACTCAAGGATATGGGGCGTTTTGTACACGAAGCGGCGGCGGTCGATAGCACCAACGGCATTGTGTGCCTCTCGGAAGATACGGATCGCAGCCTGTTTTACCGCTTTATCCCCAAAACCCCGGGCAAACTGGCGGAGGGCGGACAGCTGCAAGCCCTCGCCATTCGCGGCTGGCCGAGCGCCAATACCCGCAATTGGAAGGAAGACGCACAGGACAAGAATGCGCAACCCGTCGCTATGCGCCAGCGCTTTGAATGCGAGTGGATCGACTTGGAGGATGTCACCTCCCCCGAGGGTGATTTGAATACTCGCGGCGAAGCCAAAGGCGCGGCGATTTTTGCACGCGGCGAAGGCTTGGCGTTTGCCTTGCGCGACGACAAAACCCGCGAAGTACTCTTTGCGGCGACTGGTGGCGGCCCGCTCAAAATCGGCCAGGTGTGGCGCTATCAACCCAGCGCCTTTGAAGGCACGACGCGCGAAACAGAGCAGCCGGGGGTGATGGAATTAGTCTACGAAACCCACAACCGCGCCATTTTGGAATCCTGCGATAACATCGCCGTGGCGCCCTGGGGCGACCTGATCATCTGCGAAGACAGCTACTCGGAAAACCCGGATACGGTGAACTACCTGCGCGGCCTCACTCCGGACGGGCGCATCTACACCCTCGCGATGAACGCCCACCCCGACAAAGGTGAATTCTGTGGCGCCTGTTTCTCCCCCGACGGCACTACGCTGTTCGTCAACATCCAACGCCCCGGCTTCACCCTCGCCATCACCGGCCCCTGGGGCAACCTGCGCAGCCGCGCCAAGGGGATTGATAAGTTGGGCTGACCTGATCGTCAAGCGGTTAATGCGATGAGCCGTTGGGAAAGGCCAGCTTCTAAATGTGCGCTTTCCTTGACAATATTCAGTTGCATTGCCGCCTTGGCAATGGCTAATAAATCTGGTGCTACCGGCTTTTGTTGATGTTGAACGAACCATTCCAGCACAGTCGCCAAGTGCCAGATTGTGGCACTGCCGTCATGGACTGGTGCGGGAAACTCACTGCTGTGTTTGATCATGAGTTTGCGCATGTTCTGGCGGCTAAAACCCAATAGTCCGGCAATATCACTTAGCCCTACCAAATCCGGTGCTACTTCTACCAAACGCGCGTCGGGAATAGCTATTTTTATTGCACTCAAGGCGCTGACCAGTGCCTCTAGTGCATTCGCGGCGGTGCGGTCAAATTGCAATGCAAGTCGACCTGACTGGCCTATACCAACCAATGCATCATCACAATCGACTGCCTCTAATCGGCTGATACACTGATCCGCATTCAGCCCTGATGGTAGGGTAAATTTCAACGTGAACGTGAATGTTTGCATGTCATTTCTCCGTTTTAGTCGTGCAGTTATCGACGACTCGGCGAATCTGTTTGGCGTGATTTTCCGGATTTTTGGGTGTGCTCCAGATACTTGCGATACAGAATTCTCCACAGCGGCACTGCTGATCATTGAATGGGCAATAGATTTTGCCCCAGGCATGGCTGCCTCCCGGCTCAACTTGCCAGCCGTGTTGTTCGGCATAATCAAGTGCGGCCTCAATGGTTTTGTGAGGGTGTTTACGTCTGGGCATCATCACTCCTTGTTGATGGTTATAGGCTAATCCTGAGTTGATTGGTTGTCAAGTGACAACCTATGATTTATGAAGGCAGGAAATATCTGCTAATGAATGAGTTGTTAGCTTAGACGATACTACTCCTCCAGTCGCCACTGCACTCCCACCCAAAAACTCCTCCCATAGTGCGTGTAACCAGCGAATTCGCCATCCAACACACTTTCCCACTGGGCGGCGTTGGTGAGGTTGGTGGCGTCCATGCTGAGGCTGAGATTGGAATTCAGGTGCCAGCTCAGGTGCATGTCCAGGGTGCCGAAAGCTTCTATGTTTTGTGCCGCGAGGTTACTGCTGGCGACCTGATTGAGCACTTGATCGCGCCAGCTGTAGTGGGCGCGCCAATGCCACTGGTCGGTTTCGCGATAGATTCCCAGGTTAACGCTGTTGCGCGCCACATCGGCGAGCCGGTCACGGGTGATGTTAGTGCTTAAGTCGTCGCCAGTGCTTGTAGCGGTGCGATAGCTGGCGCGCGTCCAGGTGTGGGTGTAATTGGCGTTTACACCCCAGTGTTGCAGTGGTTCGGGCAGGGTTTGCTGCCACGCGAGTTCGATGCCGGCGATGTAGGCGCGGGCGCCATTGTCGGGGCTGGTTAGTTCGTACACTGTGCCGTTGATCACTTGTGTGCGGGTGCTGGTTTGGAAGAAGTTATCCTGTTTTTTGGCAAATATCCCTGCCGATAGCAGCATTTTTTCGGCAGGGTAGTGTTCCAGTGCGCTGTCCCATTGCCAGCCGGTGACTGGTTTTAATTCCGGGTTGCCGCCGGTGGCGGTGGCTATGTCGCCGGAGTTGAGGGTGAGCCTTGGCGCCAGGTCCTGAAACTCGGGGCGCGCCATCACCTTTGCCAGTGCGGAGCGCCAGAGTAATTGTTCATCCAACTCTACCACCAGATTTGCAGCTGGCAGCAGTTGCCTATAGGTCTGCTGATAGCTCTGCTTATTCGTCGTGGTTTGTACGCCGCCCTGTGTCTGTTGGTCGGTTGCCACCCAGCGCAGTCCTATGTCGCCGCGCAGCGGCCAGCGGCCTTGGTCGGCACCCAAATTCAGCTGGAGGTAAAGCGCGCGGCTGTCCTCCCTGATGCGGTAGCTATTTTGTAAATCCTCGTTGTTTGAGGGGGATTGATAAAACGCTTGTTCATCAACACCTTGCCAAAATTTTTCCGCCTTGGGCACTAACCAGTTGTGGGGCAGGCGGCGGGTATTGCCCAAAAAGTCAGCGACCGGCAGGGCGACAAAATAGTCGCTAGGGAAATAAACGCCGCTAATACCCCCGCTCACGAGGCGATCCTTGCGCCAGTAGTCGCGGCTGTGGCGGCGCCAGTGCAGGCCTATGTCCAGGCTGTGCCAGAGTGGGTGATCGAGTGTGCGGGTGCTGTCTAGTTTGAGCGCATTGTCGCTGTCTGTGCTGCGGGTGCTGCGCCATTCCAGGCGGCGGCCAGGGAAATTGCTGAGGTCGAGCAGGTCGATATTCTGGTAGTCAATCTGCGGCAGCGCGTTGTTGGCGGTGTAATCAAAACTGAAACTGACATCCTGAACGCGGCGCAGACGGGTGCGTTTCACTGCCTCGGGGTTGCCGCTGCTGGCGCGGCTGTTCACCCAACTGGTGCTGAGTTGCCAGTCGTCACCCTGCCAGCCGAGGGTGATATCCAGCATGCGGTTGTTATCTTCCAAACCGGCAGATTCGTGGCCGATTTGCACTGAGCCGGTGTGGGTGCTGCCCGCGACCAAGGCATTGCCGCGGGTTTGGATGGCATCGCCCAGCAAACCCTCGCTGTCATAGTCGGCGCTGTAGCTGTATTCCTGATAATCGATCTGCTGGTGCAGCTGCAGCCAATGCACATCCAGCTGCCAGGATTCGCTGGGGTGCCACTGCACGCTGCTGCTCAACCCCAAGCGTTCACGCTGTTCCAGTTCCAGGGTGGGGCGCACCCCGGCGGGGGTGACTAGCGTGTCGCGGTCGTCCCCTGTTGGCAGTTGGTTTATAGATAGATGCTCCCAGCGGAAGTTGAGTGCGCGATCCTGTCGCAAATGGCGTTGGTTATAAGCGCCTGCGAGACTAAACCCCAGTGTGCGATCGCTATTGACCCAGTTGCCCAGTGCCGCCAACTTGGGGCGCCAATCGCCTACCAGCTCGGCGCTGTTGGCGCTTGCACTCAGGCTCAGGCGCGGCTCTCCAATCGTCAGCGGTGCAAAAGGGCGGATATCCACACTGCCACCAATTGCCCCTTCTTCATCGCTCGCCCTTGTGCTTTTGCGCACCTCAACCCCGGCCACCAACTCGGTGGGGAAGGTGTCGTAGTGGAAACGGCGCCCGTACTGCTCGGAGTTGCGTACATTTTCGTTCACCGTGAGCGGGTGGCCATTCAGGCTGACGCGATTGAACTGGGTGGGCAGGCCGCGAATGCTTAAAAACAGCGCCTCGCCGCGGTCGCGTACCACTGAAATACCGGGGCTGCGCTGAATCGCCTCGGCAATATTGTGGGCGGGGAATTTGGCGATATCCTCGGCGAAAATACTTTCTATGAAGCCAATATTGCTGCGTTTCTGGTCGATGGCGGTCTGCTGGTTGTTGCTGTAACTGCCCAGCACCAACAGCTGCTCCACAGTGTGTGTTGTGCTGGTTGGTACTGCCGGTGGCACAGGGGTGATGAGCGATGGACGCGTTTGAATCAACCAGCCGGAGGGGCGCTGCAGGGCGATAAAATCGGTGTTCGCCAGCAATTTCTGCAGTGCTTGTTCCGGGCTGAAATATCCTTGTAGCGCCGGTGCTGTGGCACCTGCCAGTGCGCGTGGGTCGAACACAATACTCACCTGCAGTTGGCGCGCCGCGTGGGTAAGGGCGTCGCTCAGGGGTTGCGCGGGTAGGTTGAGTGCAGTGGCGGCCGCCGGGAGTTTGGCATCCGTTTGTGCATAAGTAGTACCCATGCTCGCCAGCAGTAGACCGGTGAAGATCAATCCCGGTAAATGCCTGTATCTGCCGGAGGATTTCATGGTGTGGTGTTAAGGTTTCACTGCCGGGCAAACAGTTGGATGACGGCTTTGCCTTGTTGGGTGATCTGGCGCTGCTCGAGCTGATGTAATTCGGTCATCAACTGCAGGGTTGCATCTACCTCTTTGAGGCGAAAGCGGCCGGCGACAGCAATCTTGGCGAGCGCGGGGTCTGCCAATTGAATGGGCGTAGGGCTGTAGCGGTTGAGTTGCTCCACCACCAGCCCCAAACTGCCGTTTTGCAATTCCAGCCAGCCCGAGCGCCAATCCACCAGTTCGGCCAGATTGACAGCCACTGTCTCTACGCCTTTGGCGCTAATTAGCGCGCGTTCACCGGCCCGCAGCAGTAGCGGTTGGGCGGTGGGGTTGGCGCGGACCTCAATTGCGCCTTCATAAACGGTGACTTCAGTTTCATGCAGGCGTTTGTCGATATTAAATTCAGTGCCCACCGCCACCACACTGGCAGTACCAATGGTCACTGCAAAGGGGCGGGTTTTATCCTTGGCGACGCGAAAATAGGTGGCGCCTGCTTGCAGCTCGATGTTGCGCTGCTGTGCACTAAGGGTGATGGCCAAACGGCTGGCCGGGCTGATCTCCAGCAGCGAACCGTCGCTTAGTTGCAGGTCGTGACGAATCCCGGTGGCGGTGGCAAAGGGCAGGGTTTTGGCCGCAGGTGCCTCGCCCAAAAAGCGATTGCTTACCAGCAGTGCAACGCAGAGCGTAAGGCACAAGGCCCAGGCGGCGCCCCGTCTGAAACCTGCACCGGCACTAGCCGCCGTGCGTGCCTGCTGACTAGCCAGCAGGTTCTGCGCGGCTTGGGTTAGCGCCGGGTCAGCCCAAGTGCTAAGCATGCGTTCAAACAGCGCGCGGCGTTCGTTATTGCTATCCAGCCACAGTAGCAGGCGGCGTTTGGAAAGTTCATCCAGCGGTTGTTCACTCAGCTGTTCCAGCCATTCGGCCGCCGTCTGGTAATCATCATTGTCGCTATTCACAGGAATCGTATTCATTGCAATCAAAAGGCTTAAAAGTGGCGATGGTTGTCTAAAAAACGCTGCAAATCGGCGAGCGCGCGGGTCATGTGTTTTTTAACGGCCGCTTCGCTCAGGCCCATTGCCGCCGCTATCTGCTCGCGTGATTCGCCCTGCAGGCGACGACGAATTAATACTTCACGCCGCTGGACGGGCATGGTCGCCAAAAAACCGGTAAGCAGTTCGGCACGTTGGCGTTGACTGGTGCGTTCTTCCGGGCAGGGGAGCGGGCTGCTGAGGTCATCCAGGGTGTCCAGTGACAGGGTTTGGCGTTTGCCACCCAGTAACAAATTGCGCGCGATACGCACCGCATAGGCCAGCGGGTTGCGCAGCGGTTGGGTGCGGGCTTGCTCTATCACCCGCAGGATAGATTCCTGATAGATATCCGCTGCATCGCTGCTGTTTGGCGCAATTCGCTGGATATAACGTTTAAGTGGCCCAGTGGCAGACGTCAGGCGTTCATCCAGTGGCGCTGACTCTGAGGCGGGCCGATGAGGGTCAAGCATGGCAGCAACTCTCGCGATGGACTAGCGCGCCAGCTTAGTGGGTGAATATGACAATTCGATGAGTAAGGCGCCAGTGGCAGCGCCTTTTGTTGTATAGCTTGTGCCTTAAGCCTGGCGCAGTTGCTCCAGCTCCTGCCATTGAATCGTGTCGCTGTGATGCAACAGGCGCATCACACCCTGGTGATCCTCCACCAAGGCCGTGCAGCTTTCGATCCAATCGCCGCAATTGGCGTAGCGCAAACCCCCTTCTTCACGCAGCGCCGGGTAGTGAATGTGTCCGCACACCACACCGTCGTAGCCGCGCCGTTTTGCTTCCGCCAAGGCTTCTTTTTCGTAAGTTGCGATCGCCGCTTTGGCACCTTTGATATTGCTTTTAATCAGACCCGCGAGCGAAAAATAAGGTCGCCCCACCAGCTTGCGCAGCCGGTCTGACCAGCGGTTGATAAACAGCAATAACTCGTAACCGTGATCGCCAATCACGCGTTTTAACCAGCTGTGATTGATGTAGGCGTCCATCGCATCACCGTGCATGATCAGTAAACGCTTGCCATCGGCGGTGACATATTCATGCTCGTGGGCGATTTCGATGGGGCCAAAGAGTTCGCCGCTGAAGTGGCGCATGGGGTCGTCGTGATTGCCTGGCACATAGACTACACGCATACCCTTAGCGGCCAGTTCGTAGAATTTGAGCATCACTTGATAGTGTTTGGCGGGCCAGCAGAAGCGGCGTTTGAGTGACCATAAATCGACAATATCGCCCACCAGATAAAGCGTGTCGCAGTGAATTTGGTTGAGAAAGTCGAGCAGGTAATCGGCTTTGCAGTCGCGAAAACCCAGGTGGATATCGGAGATCCACACGGTGCGGGCATTAATCAAACTGCTGGTAGGTTTGGGGGTGTTATCTGTAGATGCAAGTGGTAAAGCGAGTGCAGCAGCGAGGTGATTGGCAGAGGTGTTCATAGTGCGTTTCCTGAGCTGTTTCGCAGCATATTGCGGCGAAAACATGACGGAAACGCAACATTTTGATGAAGTTTGAGTGACAACTAGCCCAATTTATCCAGGGCTTTTTGCATTTCACTCTGGTTGAGCCAGCCGAGTACGGCCTGACGGCTCTCCAGCATTTGTGCATAGATTTGCAGCACTTGCGGGTTGGGGTTAGTTTGCTCTCGCAGCAGGGCGATACGTGACTCCAAAAACTGGATGTCGCTTTGCACTTTGTGCGCAACATCCTGACTGTTGTATGCCTGATTGCCAATATTGAGGGTAGTCATCGGTTCTGTCCTTGCTGATTTAGCCGCCACTCCAGTCATTGGGTACGGCACGACAGATCGCAGTATCTACCAGGCGACAATGTGAAAACAGTCGCAAATTTCGCTATTGTTTGTGCGCTTTGGCTTACAAACCGATCATCGCCGATTCAATTCTGCTGCTTTTTGAGCAGGGTCAGGCTGAACATAACGGTGGCTGACAGCACTATCGCGGGCCCGGCGGGGCTGTCCCATAAATAGGACGCGCCCAAACCGGCAACTACGGCCAGCATGCCCAACAGGCTGGCGATAATGGCCATCTGTTCCGGGGTGCGGCTCAGGCGGCGGCTTGCGGCAGCGGGGATAATCAGCAGCGCGGTAATCAGCAATACACCGACCACTTTCATCGCAATCGCAATTACCAGCGCCATCAATAACATCAGTGCGGTGCGCACCCGCGTCACCGGTACACCTTCCACCTGCGCCAATTCCTCGTGCACAGTAATCGCCAATAAGGGCCGCCAGAGCCAGATCAGCGCCGCCAGTACCGCAAGGGAAATTACCCAGATGCTGATCACGTCTCCTTGGCTGACCGACAAAATATCACCAAATAAATAGGCGAGCAGGTCGATGCGGCTCTCGCTAAATACACTGACACATACCAAACCGAGGGCGAGAGTGGAGTGGGAGAGAATGCCCAGCAGCGTATCGGTGGCGAGAAAACGGTTGTTTTGCAGCGCGACCAAAATCAGTGCCAATAACAGGCACCCCAGCGCTATGGCGAGGTTGAGGTTGATGTCCAGCAGCAAACCAAAGGTCACACCCAGCAGTGCCGAATGGGCGAGGGTATCGCCAAAATAAGCCATGCGCCGCCAGACGGCAAAGGCACCCAGTGGGCCAGCAACCAGCGCCACGGCAATACCGGCGAGCAGGGCGAGCAGTAAAAAATCAGGCATGGTGGTCGTGTCCGCAGCTGCTGGTATGCACATGGTCGCCGGGTTTGGCGTTAATGACGTTACCGTGGGCATCGTGTTGGTGATCGTGGTGATGGGTGTAAATGGCGACTTGCGGAGTTACCACCGCCCCGCCCAGCGCATCGCCAAAGAGCGCAAGGTAGGCCGGGTGATTGGTGACTTGTTCCGGGTGGCCGTGGCAGCATACATGCTGGTTGAGGCAGATGACTGTGTCGGTGGTTGCCATCACCAAATGCAGGTCGTGGGAGACTAATAACACGCCGCAGTGGCGCTGGTTGCGAATCTCGTTAATCAATGCGTAGAGCGCCGATTGGCCGCCCACATCCACACCTTGCACCGGTTCGTCCAGTACCAGAAGTTGGGGGTCGCGCAATAGCGCACGCGCGAGCAATACCCGCTGGGTTTCGCCACCCGAGAGGGATTGGATCGGCATATTGATCAGTTTATCGATACCGGTCAGTTGCAGTATCTCACCCAAATCCACACGCGCTTTGCCACCCAGCGCCAGAAAGCGCGCCACAGTGAGCGGCAAGCTGGCATCCAAATGGAGCTTTTGCGGCATATAGCCAATGCGTAAATCCGCTGCTTTTTCGATGCTGCCCTGATCGATCTTAATCAGCCCAAGTACGGCACGCACCAACGTGGTTTTGCCTGCGCCATTGGGGCCAATCAGGGTAACGATTTTGCCTGCCGCGAGATCCAGATCGGCGTTTTGCAGAATCTGCCGTCCATTGCGCAGCACACCCAAGCCGCGGGCTTTAATCAATAACTCACTCATGCCGTCGCTCGCTCGGGTGTGTGGTTGGCACAGTTGGCGCAGAGTCCAGATACTTCCAGCGCCTGGGTTTCCACGGTAAAACCTGCGTCTTGCGCGACCGCCAGAATTTGTTCGCTCAACTGCGGTTGATCCAGTTCCACCGCAATGCCACAGGCGCGGCAGATCAAAAAATGACTCTGGTGTTTGGTGCCGGGCGACGGGCAGCCGATAAAGGCATTGAGTACATTAATACGATGGATCAGCCCCTGCTCCAGCAGGAAATCCAGCGCGCGATACACCGTTGGCGGCGCCACACGGCGGGTATTGGCTTTGGCCAACATCTCCATCAGGGTATAGGCGCCGAGCGGTTTGTGGTTTTGCCAGATCAGCTCCAGCACCTGCAAGCGCAAATCGGTCAGGCGCACACCGCGGCTCAGGCACAGTTGGCGCGCGGCTTCTAATGCATCGCTAATACAATGGCCGTGATCGTGATGGCTGCAGGCGAGCGGTGTGTGTTCCATAGCGTTGTCACTGTCGGTTGGCGCGCGCCCATCTCTGTGTGGGGCAGGCGAGGAATGAGTTGGCTATGTTACTATATAACCTTTGTTCGGGCATTTATTTCACTGCCGCCGTTGCGCGGTGTTACAGGATTCACAATCATGGGTTTACCCCGCTTGGGTTTTGTTTTCCCCCTGGCTTTTATTTGTCGCACCTTGATGGCGTTGTTGCTATGTTCATTGGCGAGCACGGCGGCGGCCAAACCCAAGGTGTTGGCCAGCATTAAACCACTGGCGCTTATCGCCCAGGAGGTGGCTGGCAGTCATGCGGCTATCGATACTCTGCTACCTGTAACAGCCTCAGCCCATGATTATCCGCTCAAAATGTCCGATCATCGTCGCCTGCGCGATGCGGATTTGGTGCTGTGGGTGGGAGCGGAATTGGAGAGTTTTCTGGCGCGCCCACTCGCCAGTTTGCCGGCGCAACAAGTACTGACAACCTATGGCTTGAGCGATTTATTTTGGCCTGAACTCGATAATCACGATCATGCCCATACCAGTCGCGACAATCAGCATCAGCACGCCAGCGGCGATCCACATATCTGGCTGGATCCGCGCAATGCGGCGGTTATCGCCCGTGCATTGGCCGAGCGCCTGACTCAAATTGCGCCTGAGTCGGGTGCACAATTTACCCTCAATGCCGAGCGTTTTAGTCAGTCGTTAGTGGAGTTGGATGCGCAGTTGCTCAAGCAGTTGGCGCCGGTAAAGCCCTTGGGTTTTGCGGTGTATCACGAGGGCTACAGCCACTTTGTTAGCCATTACGGCCTGCATCAATTGGCCTATGTAACGTTTACGCCGGAGCGTCGCCCGGGCGCGAAACATTTGCAGGAATTGCGCGATGTACTGGCGAAAGAGGGGCGCTGTGTATTTTTGGAGCCCTACCATAACAGCCGTTCGCTAGAGGAAATGGCGCATTCGTTGGGCTTGAATATCGGAATGCTGGACCCTGTGGGTAATGAGCAAGTATCCAGCTATCACATGTTGATGGAGCAATTGGGGCAGAGTTTTTTACGCTGTCTTGCGGATAGTACTGACAGTGGCGCCGCCAATCACTGAGCTGTGAAAGGGTTTGCGCAGTTTTACATTGCGCGCTTCCAGCATGTCCAGCTGGCGTTTGTTTAACTCCAGCACAAATGAATCGTAATACTCGCGCACCTCCGCATCGCGTGACGCGCTGCCATCGCGCAGCAGTTCCAGCATTCCTTCTTGTGTCGCCATGCGATGGCGAATTCCTGTTTTGTGATAAATGCAGCTGGCTAATTGTTGCAGGCGAAAAATCGCCGTTTGCGAGAAGATTAAAGTATCCATAAACAGTCCTGTGCAAATAGGGGTTAATACCCGACAGAAAGAATAAACATCGCGATGGTTTATTGCTGTGGCTGATACATCTGCACGCAAAAACGGCTTACAAAAGCAGCGTTCCTGATCAGTCTAGGTCAGCTGCCAGTTACTGATGTTTGTTTTGACGCCAACCTAAAAAGCAAATGACAAATTTGTGATTCTGTACAAAAAAAGAGCCCCGCAGCGGCTCGATAACACTTATCAAGTCTTTGCAGGGCTAATACACGAGGAGAAAATAAAGGGTCAAACAAAACAATAACGAGAAAATACTTGCCGGATTAGCGGTTGACCAATCCGGCTACAACCGGTGTTTCAGTGTTTCAATCAGAGTTCGAACTGCTTGGCCAGTTTGGCTTCCAACTGCTCTTCGAGTTTGGCGTGTGCCTTGTCGTTCAGAGCATCTTCTTTAGCAGTCAATTCATCAGCAATACGCGCTTCCGCGTCTTCCTGAGTTTCAACCCAAGTCGCCTTTACGCCTAAATCGGCAGCGGCCAGGGTCAATTCTTGATTCTTCGCATCATCGGCATAAGCGCCGGTTGCGGTCAGTAACAAAGTGGCAAATATCAGTGTGGTCTTTTTCATCGTGGGTTCCTCCGATGGATCATTCAATTCCAGTTGCCTTGTGAGCAACCTAGTTGTCTTGGGTAAAGTGTTTAAGTCTAGCGTTTGGGTAACATCAGAAGCGGGTTAAGCTCTTTTGTTACCTTATGTTACTCATGGTAACACATTAAATTTGATTGGCTAGTGGTTGGTTAAATCTTTTTGTTATTGAAATCTATAAAATGTGAATAAATACCGAAACTTAGCCGGTTATCCTATAAATCGCACGAGCTTTGTCGTCTGGTAACACATTTTTGTGGTGGTAACACTTTTGTAATCATCGCTTCCCTGATTGTTACCTTTGGGGGGATTGCATTATGGCTCTGGCTCGATCACTGGGCCTTTGGTGTATCCTGCGGCCTATTTACAGCCCCTTTAGTGCAGATATTCCTATGACCGAGACTCTCCAAAATCAGCCGCCTCTGGTGCTTGTTGATGGTTCTTCCTACCTTTATCGTGCCTATCACGCCCTGCCACCACTCACCAATTCCAAAGGCCAGCCCACGGGTGCGGTCAAAGGGGTGGTAAATATGATGCGTCGGTTGGTGAAGGACTACCCACGCAGCCCTATAGCCGTAGTCTTTGATGCTAAAGGCAAAACCTTCCGCGACGACATGTTTGCCGAATACAAAGCCAATCGCCCGCCTATGCCCGACGATTTGCGCCCCCAGGTGCAACCCATTCACGACATAGTGCAAGCCATGGGGCTGCCGCTATTAGTAATAGAGGGAGTAGAGGCCGACGATGTGATTGGCACCCTCGCGCGCCAAGCCACCGAACAAAAACGCGACGTGGTGATTTCCACCGGCGATAAAGACATGGCGCAGCTGGTGAATGAGCATGTCACTTTGGTCAATACCATGACTGAAACGGTATTGGATATTCCCGGCGTTAATGCCAAGTACGGTTTTGGTCCGGAGTTGATGATTGATTACCTCGCGCTCATGGGCGACAAGGTCGACAATATTCCCGGTGTGCCCGGTGTGGGTGAAAAAACCGCGCAGGGATTAATTCAGGGCATGGGTGGGTTGGATGCAATTTATGCCGATTTGGAAAAAGTGCGCACCCTGTCATTTCGCGGCGCCAAAACCATGCCGGAAAAATTAATTGAACATCGCGATATGGCTTATCTGTCTTATCGCTTGGCCACGATTAAAGTGGATGTGGAATTGCCGCTGAGCCCGGAATCTATTCATCTTTCAGCGCCTGATAATCAGCGCTTGCGCGAATTATTTGAAGAGTTGGAATTTAAAAGTTGGGTAAAAGATTTAGGTGAAGGTGCAGTTGCGCACAATAGGGTCGAGCAATCTGCAACAGTCAATGATCTTACTGCGGGAAATAGTAGCGAACAAAAAATTGAAACCGCTACTACCCTTCCGCAGGAAATTCGTTACGACATCATTACTGATAAAAATTTATTTTCCGAGTGGTTAGTGCGTTTACAAAATGCAGCCCTGTTTTCGTTTGATACCGAAACCACCGCGCTGGAAATTATGGATGCCAAAATTGTCGGGGTGAATTTTGCGATTGAAGCTGGTATTGCCGCTTATGTGCCTTGCGGTCATGACTATATGGGCGCACCCGAGCAACTGCCGCTGGAGTGGGTGCTGGAGCAATTAAAACCCATTTTGGAAGATGCCAATAAAATAAAAATTGGCCAGAATTTAAAATACGATCGCAGTGTGCTGCTCAATTACAACATCGAATTGCGCGGTATTAAATTCGATACCATGCTGGAATCCTATGTATGGAACTCCATAGGCAGTCGCCACAATATGGATGACCTCGCCCAAAATTATCTGGATTACAAAACCGTCACCTTTGAAGAGCTGGCGGGCAAAGGTGTAAAACAGCTCAGCTTTAACCAATTAAAAATTGAGGACGCCGGACACTACGCGGCGGAAGACGCCGATATCACTCTGCGCTTGCATCAATTTTTTTGGCCACAGTTAGAAAAAATTGAATCGCTAAAAAATGTATTTGAAAATATTGAAATGCCGTTGGTGCCAGTGTTGTCGCGTATTGAACGTAACGGCGCGTTGGTGGATGCCAAGTTGCTCGGCAAACACAGTATTGAATTAGGTGAGCGATTAACACAACTTGAGCGCAAAGCCTATGAGATTGCCGGGCAAGAATTTAATTTAAGTTCGCCCAAACAATTAGGCGCGATTTTATTTGAACAACAGAAGTTGCCCGTTATTAAAAAAACACCGACAGGTACGCCTTCAACTGCAGAGGAGGTGTTGCAAGAGTTGGCACTGGATTATCCGCTACCCAAAGTGTTGATGGAGTATCGCGGCCTGGCAAAATTAAAATCGACCTACACCGATAAATTGCCGCTGGTGATTAACCCGCGCACTGGCCGCATACATACCAGCTATCATCAAGCGGTAGCGGCAACCGGGCGTTTATCCTCGCAAGATCCCAACCTGCAAAATATTCCGATTAAAACGGAAGAGGGGCGCCGTATTCGCCAGGCGTTTATCGCCCCTAAAGGTTATAAATTGGTAGCGGCGGACTACTCGCAAATTGAACTGCGCATTATGGCGCACTTGTCGGATGACGCCGGCCTGCTCAGCGCCTTTGAAAAAGGGCTGGATGTACACCGTGCCACCGCCGCCGAAGTATTTGGCGTGGCGTTGGATGCGGTCAGCCCGGAAATGCGTCGCAGTGCCAAGGCGATCAACTTTGGTTTGATCTACGGCATGTCGGCCTTTGGTCTTGCCAAACAATTGCACCTCGGGCGCAACGAAGCACAGCAATATATTGATCGCTACTTTGAGCGCTACCCGGGTGTGCAGCGCTATATGAACAATATCCGTGCGCTTGCCCATGAACAGGGGTATGTGGAGACCTTGTTTGGTCGTCGCCTATATCTGCCGGAGATCAACGCCAAAAACAAAAACCTGCAAATGGGTGCCGAGCGCACCGCTATTAATGCCCCCATGCAGGGTACCGCTGCCGATATCATCAAAACCGCGATGATTAAGGTGCAGGCCTGGCTGGATGAAACGGGATTGGATGCCAAAATCATCATGCAAGTACACGATGAATTGGTACTGGAAGTCGCTGAGTCACAACTCGATAGCGTGCGTGCAGGGTTAATTGAACGCATGTCGGCGGCAGCGTCACTTAAGGTGCCGTTACTGGTGGAAGCGGGTGTGGGCGATAACTGGGATGAGGCACATTAAGCGCTGTGTAAATTTTTTTAACAAGCTAAGGCTTTGTTTTTATTAATGTTTGCTGAATTAACCAAAGATTGTGCAAATTTATTTACAAATTTGTTGAACTTAATTTGAAAGGGGTGGGTCTCAGTTATGTGTGTTTTACGATCATGAGCTAACTCCTCCCCTAATGGCGTTTAAGCCAGCTGAGCATGAAGTCAATTAAGCTAAGCCAACCCCGATTTTATCGGGGTTTTTTTTGCCTGTTATTTGGCAATCACAGGCGCGGTATTCAGGGGGATAAGGTGACGATTGGATGGTTTTGATGCCGCGGGAGGTGATCTCGATCACTAAATTGTGCAAAAAATGTTGCACTGAGCGTATTTGAAAAATTTCACTGAACTTTATTGCCAGCCCTTAGGTCAGAGTAATCAGTTAAGCCAACTTATTGATTTAACGTGTGTATTTTCCTCCCGTCTTTGGTTGTTTTACTCTAGCCCATCTGGCGCCACCCCAAGGGTGCCAGTTTTTTATCCGATGATTTTCACAAATCATCGGATTTTTTTATTGGGGGTTCTATTGCTGCGATGTCGCGCCTGGCGCTGTGCCAGCTGTATCCAATTGGACCGATTCCGGCGCGAGCCAGGATTGCAATTTCGCTTTGAGTTCATCGAGACCGGCATATTTCAGCGCCGAAAAACACTGGATACTGACCAGCTTGTCCAGATTGGCTTGTTTGAGCTGCTTTTGCACCGCGAACAGGGAGTTATTGGCCTGCATACGGCTGAGTTTATCGGCTTTGGTGAGTAGGATATGCACCGGCATATTGCCCTTGATCGCCCAGTTGAGCATGGTGGTGTCAAAGTCCTGCAGTGGGTGACGAATATCCATCAGCAGGATCAAACCTTGCAAGCACTGGCGTTTTTGCAGGTATTCCGACAAGTCGCGCTGCCATTTTTCTTTTTGATCGCGCGAAACCTTGGCGTAGCCGTAACCGGGCAAGTCCACCAGGCGCTGGGTATCGCTCAGGTTAAAAAAGTTGATTAACTGGGTGCGACCGGGGGTTTTACTGGTGCGTGCCAGCTTTTGGTTGGTCAACGCATTAATCGCACTGGATTTACCGGCGTTGGAGCGACCCGCAAAGGCGACTTCATAGCCAGTCTCGGGAGGACACTCGCGGATACTGGGTGCGCTCTTGGTGAAATAAGCCTTGGTAAATACGATCTCGGTCAAGATAATAACCCTTCAAAATAGTGTGTTATTAGCGCGTTGGTAATATAATGCCGGCGCTTTTCGGGCCGCCGTGCGCGCCAAAAGCGGGATTCATGCGGAATAGGGGTGAGATTGTAGCTTGTTGACTTGTCATTAAGCGAACCTAACCCGAATTTCTTGCGTATATACTTGCCACCAAAGACGCACGCATAACAATCAGATTCATCGATCAAATCGGATTAGCCAATGAAACATATCGTACGAAATGCACTTTTATCACTGGGTCTGGTAGCGGTTGCCCAGGGCGCTATGGCGGCTGGCGATGCTACAGCGGGTGCTGCCAAGGCAGCCGTATGTGGTGCCTGTCACGGCGCCGACGGCAATAGCCTGGTTGGAACCTTCCCGAAATTGGCTGGTTTGGGCGAGAAATACCTTGTTAAACAGTTGCAGGATATTCAAGCCTGGGACCTGGAGCAGGACGCCGCCAAAAAAGAAACTACCGGCCGTAAAGTGCCGGAAATGGTGGGTTTGTTGGCCAACTTGAATGAGCAGGATCTGGCAGACATAGCCGCTCACTACGCGGCTCAAACTATGCAACTGTCTGGTTCCAAACCATTGCAAGTGCAGGTCAACTCCGGTTTGAAAGTGGATGCCTTGGCCTTGGGTGCACGCACCTTTCGTGCAGGTAATATCAGTACGGGTGTCCCTGCTTGTACCGGTTGTCACGCACCGGATGCCAAGGGCAACGTTGCTGCTGGTTTCCCACGCTTGAGCGGGCAACATCCGGAATATATCGAAAAACAATTGCGCGCTTTCCGCGCGGGCGATCGCACTAACGATGGCGACCAAATGACCATGCGTTCGATTGCTGCCCCATTGAGTGATGCCGAGATAGTTGCTTTGGCTAACTACATCGCCGGTTTGCACTGATCGCGGCGAGAGTTAACAAGTGTTAAAAAAGGCGACTCCGGTCGCCTTTTTTGTATCTGCTCTTTACAGATATGACCTTGGGTCGCAGAATCCGGCCCAAGTTGGGAACTAGTCAGTCTATTGCAGGACTAAACCCACAGGTTTTTGCACAACTATTACATCAACAATATAAGTATTGAGGAGCGGTTTATGCGTATTTTGGTTGCCCTGTTAGGGCTGGTGTTTTCGCTGAGTGCCTGTGCCCAGGAATCAGCTGATACTTATAAAGAAGGTCAACACTACGTGGTACTGGAGCAGCCGGTACGCACCAGTGACCCCAGCAAAATTGAAGTAGCGGAAGTATTCGCCTATTCCTGCCCGCATTGCTTTGATTTTGAACCCATGCTGCAAGCCTGGGAAAAAAAGCAGGGGTCAGATGTTTACCTGAGTCAAACCCATGCTATGTGGAATCCGCAGATGGAGCCGCTGGTGCGTGGTTACTACACCTCTGTAGCGCTTAAGCTGAAAGAAAAAACCCACATGGCCGTTTTTAACGCCCTGCATTTGGAGCGCAAACAAATCAATAGTGCTGAACAGTGGGCTGACTTTTTCGCTACCTACGGCGTTGAGAAGGCCAAGGCACTGAGCACCTATAACTCCTTTGGTGTTACCAGCCAGATCAAACAAGCTGAAGCCCGTGCGCGCAGCTACAAAATCACCGGCACACCGGAAATGGTGGTTGATGGCAAATACCGCATCAGCTCGCGTTTGGCGGGTGGCCATGCCGAGATGCTGAAAGTGGTGGATTTTCTGGTTGCCAAGATTCGCGCTGAACGCGGTACCACAGCGCCCGCGCAATAACTTTTTCCAGGCTTTTGCCTGAAACCCGCGCCGCGTTACGCTGCGCGGGTTTTGTTTTTCTGTGACGCTAAAAATGTGATTTAAGCAGCACTGGCTATACTCAACAGACTCCCTTTTCAACGCCCCGATTAAGCAGGTCCCCACAGGTTGTATGACAGCAAATAACAGCGATAAAAATAACTGGCGCGAAAAGTATTTGAATGCGCTTGATGAGCAGGATCAGCTGGAAAAAAAGTTTGCCGAGCAGCAGGCCATTTTGCGCAGCGCGTTGGTGCGCGTGAGCATTGCCGCCGATGGACAGGATGAAGTACTGGATCGGACTCTCTCCAGCCTGCGTGAAAAGCTGCGTGGCGATATGAGCACGGTGGATATGTCCGACATTCTTCAACAATTGGAGCGTGCGGCGTTGAGCTTTGAGCAGCAGCGCGAACAGGGCTCGCAGGATGTGCGCCAGGCGTTGATGGACGTGACCAAACCGCTGCAGCAATTCAAATTGTCGCGCAGTGTAAAAAAAGAGCTGGGCGATTATCTTTCCCAGCTGCCCCAGCGTAGTAAGAAAGTGCGCCTCTATCCGGCGCTGTTGCAGCAGCTGGCCAAAATCCAACAGTTGGCGCTGGAGGAAATCGAACAGCCCAAGATCGGATTTTTTGAACGCTTACTGGGAGCCAAAGCGGAGCCTAAAACGACTGCCGCCGATCTCTTGGCAGATATGGATAACCCTGATGCATTGGGACAGGAAGAATCGCAAGCGGCGCTGGAACAGCATCGCGAGGAGGCGCGCGTTTCCCTGAACATTGCCCCGCGCGCCAAAAGTCAGGTGCCTGAACTGGCACCGGAATATGCTGAGGAAATTGCACGGGTGCTGAACCAGTTTTTACTCAGCCTTGAAAATGAAGCGGCGATAAAGGACAAGGTTGACGCTATCCGCCGCCAGGTGGCGAATGGGTTGGCGCAAACGGCGCTAATCCCAACACTGGAGGCTGTGCGCGATCTGGTGATGGAGGCCTACCTCGCGGCGAATCAGGCGTTTGCCAATTATTTAAAAAACGTCAATCAGGAATTGGCCGAAATTTATGGGTTGTTGGGCGGCGCGGTTAAAAATAACCAACAGGAACTCGCGGCATCGCGCAAGTTGCAAGACGACGTAATGCGCGAGATGAGTGATTTGGAAACCAGTGCCAATAGTGCCACCGACATCAATCAACTCAAAGACCGGGTGAAATCCCAGATTGGCAATATTCGCCAGGCAATTGATCAGTACCAGAGCAGCGATATCAACCAACATCAATTGGCGCAGCAGTTAGCGACGCTGGGCGAAAAAATAAAACTGATGGAAACCGAAGCGGAGCAAAATCGCTCCAGTCTGGAAAAACATCGGCACAAAGCATTGCATGACCCGCTCACTGAGCTGCCTAACCGCGAGGCCTATAACGAACGCGCCGTAGCAGAAGTGCAGCGCTGGCAGCGCTACCAACGGCCATTGACGATTGCGATTTTTGATATCGATTATTTTAAAAAGATAAACGATAACTTTGGTCATCAGGCGGGCGACCGAGTGATTAAAGTAATTGGGCGCTCGATTGCCAAACGCCTGCGTGAAGTGGATTTTTTCTGTCGCTATGGCGGCGAAGAGTTTGTGGCATTTATGCCGGAAACCGATGCCGACTCTGCGCTCGTGGTGTTGGAAAAATTGCGTGAGGCAATTGCCAAGGCGGCGTTTAATTACAAAAACCAACCTATGTCCATCAGCATCTCTATTGGATTAACCGAATTTAAAGCGGGCGATGATTTAGCCAGTGCATTTGAACGTGCCGACAAAGCGCTGTACCGCGCCAAAGCCAATGGTCGCAATCGCTGCGAATTAATAAGAGATATTGCACAATGAAATATTTTTTTTGGGTTAGCAAAGTCCCCTTGTGGTGCAGCTTTTTTCTTATTTCCATGAATGTCGCTGCGGCGCAATTTACGGCGACCTTGGTAGAGGCCGACGGTGCACCGCTGGCAGATGGGGTTATCGCCCTGATTCCCGCGCAGCAACCCAATTACACCGATGTACCTACCGCACTGATGGACCAGCGGCAGAATATGTTTGTGCCCAAGGTGCTCGCCATTCGCACCAATACCCAGGTGCGTTTTCCCAATGGCGACGATGTTCGCCACCACGTCTATTCCTTTTCGCCAGCGAAAAAATTTGAGTTGCGTCTCTATCACGGTATGACCGCGGAGCCAGTAGTGTTTGATAAACCCGGCACTGTAGTGCTGGGCTGCAATATTCACGATTCCATGGTGGCCTATATTTATGTGGTGGACAGCGAGTATTTTGCAGTGACCGATAACACCGGCAAGGTGAGCATCAGCGCACCTGCAGGCAGCTATCAATTACAGGTCTATCATCCCCGTTTGCCCGGCGACTACCCGGCAAGTGCGGTGCAGTTAAATGAGAGTGCAGCAGCGCAGACTATTCGCCTGGAGAAGCTGAACCCTCCCGATAACGCTGCGCCAGCAGACGATTACTCCAACTTGTTTTAACCGGAACCCGGAATGCCAAAGTTTAGTTATCTGCTCAAATTGCTAACTTTTTTAATCGGGTTAGTGATTGTGCTGGAAACGATTTCCTACCTCGCGACACGTGTCATCATTAATAAAGCGGTGACACAAAATGCGCGTGTTGAATTACTCGCTGGTGGCGAGTTGTTTACGCGCATCATGCAAAAAAATGTTGAACAGTTGGCGCTCTCGGTAAAAGTGCTCACGGAAGATTTTGGCTTTAAAGATGCGGTAGCCACTAACGATGAAAAAACCATTGCCTCGGCATTAATGAATCACTCGGCGCGGGTGAAAGCGGATATCGGTGTGATGATTGGTCGCGATGGCAAATTAGTGGCTAGCAGTGAAAGTTTTGCATTGCAGGTGGGCGATGAATTTGCCAACTTGCAAGATCAGGCCCAGCGTCGCGGTCAGGCGTATGACATTATTTTTGTGGATGGTCGCGCCTACCAATTTGTAATGTTTACGGTCAAGGCGCCAGTGGTAATTGGCCTTGCGGGAATGGGTTTTGAAATAAAACAGGATTTCAGCGCAGAACTGCGCAAACTGACCGGTCTGGAAGTGTCGTTTGTCAGTCAGTTAGACGATGGCTTTCATTATCTCAACGGCACGCTTAGCCATGAGCAACCACAGAATTTAATTCGCCAATTAACACAGCGCGAGAAGTTGGGCGATGTATTTATCTATGACGATTTTATTTCCCTGGCGGTGCCGGCGGCGCGTCAAAACCAGCAGTTGATTGCCGTATTACAGGTATCTTTAAGCCAATCCCTCGCGCACTTTTCGCATTTAAATGTGCAGTTGTTTGTGCTGGCGTTGGTGTTTTCTGTGCTTGCCGGTATAGCGGCATTATTTTTAGCGCGCAGCGTCACGCGCCCGGTGACCTTGTTAGCCACAATTGCGCGGCGCATTGCCGGTGGTTTTTATTCCACCCCGATTGCGGTGAAATCCAATGATGAGTTGGGCGATTTGGCACGCGCTTTTATCAGCATGCAAAAAGCGATTGGTGAGCGTGAACAGCAAGTGTTGTATCAATCAGAGCATGATCCGCTGACCGGCCTGCCTAATCGGCTGGTAATTTTTCCGCGTTTGGAAGAGGCGATTTCGCGCTCGCGACCGCTGAAACAAGCCGTATTTTTGTTAGTGATAGATATTAAAAATTTTACCCAGATCAACGATGAACTCAGCCAGGAAATTGGCGATGCGGTGTTGCGCGAAGTCGGCCAAAAAATTCACCGGTTGTTAACGCACGGTGAAGTATTGCGGTTTGGTAGCGATGAGTTTTTAGCTATTTTAATGGCGCCCGATAAAGAGACGGTGAATGAGCTGGTTGAATTGATCCATGCCGGGTTTAAAACGCCGCTACAGGTCAGCGGTATTCAAGTCAGTGTGGAAATGAATATCGGTTTGGCGACCTATCCGGCGGATGCCGATTCGGCGGATTCGTTGTTGCGCCGCGCTAATCTCGCCTTAAATGAGGGGCGCGCGAGCGAACAGCGCAGCTGTTGGTATCAACCGGGTTGGGATGAAAAACATTTGCGTCGTTTGCATTTGTTTCGCGAATTTGAACCCTCGTTAAATGCCGGCCATATCAGTTTGTATTACCAGCCGAAAATTAATTTGGATCAGCCCGATAATCTGGGTTCGGAAGCGCTGGTGCGCTGGCACCATCCGGAGATGGGTTTTGTTAGCCCGGATGAATTTATCAGTGTCATAGAAAGTTCCGGGCAAATTACCTTGCTCACGCGCTGGGCGTTAAAAACGGCAGTAACCCATTTGCGTCGTTTGTTGGATCTGCAGATTAATATCACCTGCTCGGTGAACCTCTCGGCGCTTGATTTGCTAGTGGATGACCTGCCGGCCTATGTCGCGGAGTTGTTGCAGTCACAACGTGTACCTGCCGAGCATTTGGTATTGGAAATTACCGAGAGCGCCATCATGCGCGAGGCCGATAAATGCCTGAATAATTTGCGCCGTTTGCGCGACTTGGGTTTGACCTTGTCGATTGATGATTTTGGCACTGGTTATTCGTCGCTCTCGCAATTAAAAAAATTGCCGGTTTCGGAATTAAAAATTGATAAATCCTTTATTTTAAATTTGGACACCAGCGCTGATGATCAATTGATTGTGCGCTCCACCATTGATTTAGGGCATACCCTCGGCTTGAGCATTACGGCAGAAGGTGTTGAATCCGAGGCGATTAAAACCTTATTAAAAGATTACGGCTGCGATACCGCTCAAGGCTACTTGTATAGCAAGCCGCTACCAGCGGAAGATTTTATCCAGTGGGTGAATCGGTATCTGGCGGAGTTGCGCGCATGAAAATAATGGCTATCAAAAAAATGACTGTCCCCAAAATGTTATTGAGTATTGTTTTATTGCTGCCAACATTGTTTGTGCACGCGGTTACTGATACTGATTTGGCGGCCGACCAACCCATCAAGCGCAGCCGCTTATTGGCAACCGGCGGCGCAACAACCATTGAAGGCAGTGCCGGTGGTGGCATAGTGCCTATGGCGGTTATTTCCGGTTACGGCGCGCAGGAAGAGCAGAGCGCTACCGCCTTTGCAAGTTATGTGGATACCGGCGATTATCAATTGGAAGCGATTGGCGGCAGCTGGAGTTGGCGCAATCGCGTGGAACTATCCATCGCGCAGCAAAAACTGACACACGATTCTTTAACTGCCGCCTTGTCCCTGCCGAGCGATTCCATTAGCCAGCGAATTATTTCTGCCAAGGTGCGTGTAGCGGGCGATTTAATTTACACACGGCTACCACAGCTGAGTATTGGTGTTCAGCATAAAAAGAATCTGGATTTTTTGGTGCCTGCAGCGGTTGGTGCAAAGGACGATTCGGGCACCGATATCAATTTCACTGCCACCAAATTAATTTTGGGTGGATTGTTGCACCGCAATTTATTACTCAATGCGAACTTGCGTTATACCAAGGCCAATCAAACCGGATTGGTGGGTTTTGGCGGCGATAAAAATAATGACTATGAATTGCTACCGGAAATATCTGCGGGTGTCTTAGTGAATCGCCATTGGCTCCTGGGCACCGAATATCGCCAAAAGCCCAACAATTTATCCTTTATTAAAGAGGATGACTGGCAGACAGTATTTGTTGGCTGGTTTCCTAATAAACGCGTAGCGCTGGTTGCTGCTTATGTGGACTTGGGTGAAGTGGCCACCTTTAAAGATCAAACCGGTTGGTATTTATCGCTGCAGGGGAGTTTTTAATAATGTTACTGCGCCCGATGTTAATGATGAGCATTTTTTTGTTGCTATCCGCCTGCACAAGTTTAACCAGAGAGCCCTCGCTTTACGATGCGCTGGGTCAACGCGAGGGAATTGCCAATATTACCCATCAGATGATTTTAAATTTCGCACAAGACGAGCGGGTAAAACATCGCTTCAAAGGCGTGAATATGCAGAAATTTAAAATCGGATTTACCAATTATGTCTGCGCCCTGGTGCAAGGCCCTTGCGAATATCAGGGGGACTCCATGAAAACCATTCACGCCGGGTATAACTACACCAACACCGAATTTAATGCGATTGTGGATAATTTGATTTTGGCCATGGAACAATGTGGTGTGCCGGTGGCAACACAAAACCGGTTGCTCGCAAAATTGGCGCCGACTTATAAAGATGTTGTCTATCACTAGCGGTTAATAATTACCTAACCATTGATGATGTTGTTCGGGGTAGTCGCTACTTTGGTCGGGGTTTTGCAACTTGATCAAGCGGCGCTTGGACAGGTTGAGCCGTTGCAATCGGCTGCCGAAGTGTTGTCGAAATAAATCATCCATTGCACCCGATTTGCTCAAGGTCTGTAACCCACTTTGCAGTCGCTCTGCCAGTTCGGGGGCATTGGGGCTCACATAAAAATAAACCGGCAGCGGCATATAGAGCAGCAGGTTTTTTTCAATGGCCAGATTCTTGGCCCGCTCGCCGTCCAGCAGATAATTATCTTCTATTTCAATAATGCTCAAGGGTACAAACATATAGCGCTGCGCCGCTAACATTTTTAACAGGCTGGTCATGTTCAGCGATTCAGTTACCGCAAATTGATTGTGGGTGTAGACATGCCCCTCCCAGCCGCGTCCAAAACCCATCGATAATTGGCGCAGTTCGTTGAGTGCATAAATTTTGTCAAATAGCGCCTGGTTATCCTTGTGAATCAACAGCACCCGGTAGCCCATGGCGCCTTGCAATATAGGTTGGTCAATGCGCAGTAATTTCAACCGCGGCCCCTGCGCAACCGGAAAGCCAACCAGGCGATCAATATTCAACGCGTCGCCCGCAATCAACAACTCGTGTTTGCGTTCGGACGTGAGTGTCTGTTCAGAAAAATTGATGTGATAAGGGCCATGGCTGGCGCGCGTGGTTTCAAGCGCAGCGGCAATCAGCGCAAGATAATATTGTTCGCTGACCTGATGGTTATTGCCTATGTATTTAACCTGCAATACATCACCAGTGGCGGAGGCGGCAGAAAAGAGCGCGACTATGCCCATTAGCCTTAGAAAACGGGTCACCTGTACTTGAACAGAAGCCATAGTGTTGCACCACAGAATTTAAACGAGCATGGCTTAACTATACGACGCTTTACGAAAAATTCCTGCGCAAAAATTTATGATAACGGTTACATCTTGCGTCGGTAAGGTTAAGATGAATCCTTCGCAAGTTTGCTAAAGAATTATTATGAAAAATATCGTGATTGTCGGTGGTGGTACCGCTGGCTGGATGAGTGCGTTGGTTATGGCGCGCGAGTGGATTCAGCAGGGCGTCAGTATTCGTGTAATTGAATCTCCCGACATTGGCATTATCGGCGTGGGTGAAGGTTCAACACCTGCACTTAAATTATTTTTTGATCGTTTGCATATCGCGGAAAGTGAGTGGATGCCCGCATGCAACGCCACCTACAAATGCGGTATTCGCTTTGATGGCTGGTCGACCCACGCTGGTTTTGAATCCTATTTCCATCCTTTTTCGGCGGCCTTGGATCGCCAGACCTTGCCGATGTTTATGCACAACGCGCAAATGCGTTTGCGTGGTGCGGATGTTTACGCTCAACCCGATCGCTTTTTTATTGCTGCGCGTCTGGCACAACAATGCCTTGCACCTGTAGCGCCGGAGCATTTTCCGTTTGACGTGCATTATGGCTATCACTTTGACTCCACATTGCTCGGGCAATTTTTGCGGAAAAAAGCGCTGGCTCTGGGGGTTATTCATGAGTCTGCGCATGTCGTTGCGGTACAGCAACGGGAAAATGGTGATATTGCCAGCGTGCAGTTGGCGGACGAGCGCATTATTGCTGCTGATTTTTTTGTCGACTGCACCGGTTTTTCCAGCTTGTTGCTGCAACAAACCTTGCAGGTTCCCTTTATAAGTTACGCCAATAATTTGTTGAACAATGCGGCTGTGGCTATGCCTTCGGTTATCGGAGAAAAAATTCCATCGCAAACACTTGCGACTGCAATGTCGTGCGGTTGGGCCTGGCAAATTCCACTCACCAATCGCTATGGCAATGGTTATGTGTATAGCGCTGATTTTTGCTCGGCAGATCAAGCCGAAACAGAATTGCGTGCGCACTTGGGGTTATTGGATGCTGACGTACCGGTACGTCATTTGAAAATGAAAATTGGGCGGGTGGAGCAGCACTGGGCGCACAATTGTTTGGCGGTGGGATTAGCGCAGGGTTTTATCGAGCCGTTGGAAGCGACCGCGTTATTTTTGGTGCAGCAGACGGTCGCGATTTTTGCGGAATATTTTGCGCGAGGGGAATTTACCAATCAGTTACAGGCTGAATTTAATCAACGCATTAATAATCATTTTGACGGCGTGCGCGATTATATTGTCACCCACTACAAAACCAGTTCGCGGCGCGACACTGATTATTGGCGCGCTAACACCGCCAATCAGCAGGATGTATCGCCAGTCATGTTGGAGTTGTATCGCAGCTGGTATGCCGGTAAGGATTTAGCGGCGGAAATAGATAGATTGCAGCTCGGCCATTATTATCCGGCACCCTCCTGGTACAGCATTTTTACCGGCATGGGCATTGTACCCAAAGGTGAGCAGCTGCGTAGGGCAACTGCGGAGGAGGCGTGTTTTGACATCGCCGCTGTCGATGAATTTTTGCGTCGCTGTAGTTTGAACTTTAACGACCATCGCGCGCAGTTGATGCGCTGGCAATTATCGGGTTGAGGTGTTTTTCGGCCTGATTCTTATACCCATAAAAAAACTCTGCACCAGGCAGAGTTTTTTTATGGGCTTCCGGATTATTTGAACGGGAGGCTGGCTCCCGTTCTACCTAGAACTTGGCGCGGACACCCAGGGTATAACGAGCTTCATACACATTTTGGTTAACGACTACGTTGCTCCATTGCATGTAAGTCTCTTCATACTCTTCGGTGACATTGGTGCCTTGCGCATAGACCGTCAGGTTGTCGTTGATGTCATAACTAACCGAAACATCCACGTATGAGGTCGGCGCTTGCCACCAGGCGGCCGGGCTGCCGTCGTTCCAGGCGCGACCAATAAAACGCTCGCTGCGGTAGTTGTAGGCAACACGCGCTTGCCACCGGTCGTATTCGTACCAGAGCACGGCGTTGACCTGATCTTCCGAGTTATCGGCCATCGGCATGGTTGCGCCGTAGAAGTCTTTTTCGCCGCCGGTGCCATCAGTAAAGGTGTAGTTTACCGTTGCACCCAAACCACCCCAGGCGCCAGGCAAGAAATCAAACGCTTGCTGATAGCCCAATTCCATTCCCTTCACCACGCCGCCGTCGGTATTGCCACGGGTGGTCAGATCCATGGTTTCACCCGGTCTGCGGTTGACGCCGTCCGAGTCGGCGACAGTTGGAATTCGAACCGTGGTAGTGGCGATAGAGGTTTCTACATCCACACGGAACATGCCCAGGCTCAGGATGCCACTCTCGGTGAAATACCACTCGTAGCTCAAATCCAGGTTATCGGCGCGCCATGGCTCCATGTAGGGGTTGCCGTTTTGCGACGCGCTAACCACCTGGAACACACCCAATTCAGGGTTGTTATTGGTGGTATAGGTGCGACCCAGGCCCAGATCGTTGGCATCCAACTGGGTCATGGTTTTGGAGTAGGCCAAGCGCAACTTGGTGTCTTCGCTGGTATCAAAGGCGATATTGAAACGTGGCAGGAAGTCATTAAATTTGCGTTCAACTACCTCGGTACCGGCGATAGTCGGTGCAACACCATCCAGTGCCGGATACACCACGCCATCCACTGTCACCTTGGTCGTATCGACCGAAGGGATAAATTGGGTGATGTCGAGGCTGGTTTCTACGTACTGCATACCAAAGTTGGCTTGATATGGCAGGCCGGCTTCACCTTCAAACGAACCTTGAATGTAGAAGGTTTGGGTTTGGTCGCCCACCACAAAACTTTGTGAGCCATCTTTTTGTCGCACGTTGCCGGGGTAGAGCGCCTCGTGGAACGCCGCCGTATTTTTCATCGCTTTGGGGTTGATGAAGTAGTAGCTATTGCCATCGCTAGCCGGGCCAAAATCGCTCACCTGATGGATGTAACCCAGTTCTTGCAGCTCGGTGAACTTGAAGGTGCGGGCAATGGTGTCGCCATCTTTCACACCGGCGATACCTGAGTCTTTCCATTTGGAGTAGACAGTGACATCCGCGCCATTGGCATCTTTCACGGTAAAGGGAGCGATCAGGTCATATTGGTAGCGTTCGATTTCGCGGTCGGCAAAGCGATAGCCGAAGTCCAGTTTTACCCCGTCCTGGAAGTCGTAAGTACCGTCAACGCGGAACACGTCGAGCGTCGATTCTTCTTCGCGGTTTTGATGCGCGAAAGAGGAGACCAAGCCGTAGCTATTAATATCCTGACCAAAACCGGCGGGGTATTGAATGCTGGGGTGTTTGCCAGAGAAGTCGGCTACTACCGGTACGCGCTCGCCATTAGGGCCGTAACCACCCGGGTTAACCGGCGCTTTTACCCCACCATAGCTGGTTTGCAGACCGGATTGCATGCCGCTGGTCAGCAGTGCATCGGCAAAACTGCCGGTGTGATCGTTAGTCGCATTGCCGTGAGCATAGCGTACCGAGCCGCTCAGCTTGTCGGTCAGTTCAACATTGGCCTGCAGGTTAAAGTTCAGCGATTCGCGCTCATCCATTTGGGTTTCACCTTTGGCGATAACCCGCAAGGCATCCAGATTGGTGATCGATGAGGTGTAGAAATCTTTACCGGTGCCGTTCGCGTCCGCAGCTGGGCCGCGATTGATCAGGGTGGACGGGTCCGGCCTTACCCAATCGTACTGTGCCCAGGAGTTATCGGCGATCAAGCCGTTCACGTAATCGCCTTGGTCCATCTTGGTGTAAAAAACATCGGCCAATAATTCAACGCGATCATTCACCTGGAATTGGGTCGTTGCCGATACACCGGTGCGCTCGCGCTCCGCCATACGGTTGGTGACGCCGTAGTCGATGGTGCCAAAAACCTGGTCGTTGGTATCGCCATCGCCAGTGAGATCGGTAGGAGTACCGTAAGCTGGCCACAGCGGATCTGTACCTCTAACAGGCTGGGATGACTCGTTGTAACCGCGGAACCACCAGTCGCTGTACATACCGTAGCGGTAGTTGGCGAGAGTCGCTTCGGAGTTGGACACACTAATCAGTGCACCAAAGTTGTCGCCGTTATTAAAGCCTGCAAAACCATTCACTTTATGGCCGGTATCGTCATCGGTGTACTGGCCTTGTGAGGCTTCGGCAGAACCCGCAAAAGTCCAGCCTGAATCCAGGTCAAAGGGGCGACGGGTTTTCAGGTCGATAGTACCGGCAACACCGGCCGCCAGGGTTGAGGCCTGAGCAGATTTAATGACATCCACGCGCGACAGCAGTTCGGCGGGAATATCGGTAAATTCGGGTTGGGCGGTGGTGATAGAGCCCGCGCTCAGGAATTGTTCACCATTCAACAGGGTGCTCACCTGCGGCATACCGCGCACGTTCACGGTTGAACCTTCACCGGCGTTGCGGCGAATTTGAATGCCGGGTACACGCTGCAGCGAGTCGGCGATGGTGGTATCCGGCAGCTTGCCAATGTCTTCGGCGCTGATGGCGTCCACTACCGAGGCAGAATTGCGTTTAACACTGACAGAGTTGGTCAGTGACGCGCGAATACCGGTGACTACTACTTCCTCCAAGCCTTGGTCTTGTGCGTAGGCACCCGTGGCAAGACTGGCGGCGATCAGGGTAGAAAGTAATTTCCGGTTAAAACTTGCAGAACTCTTCATGCGTACGTCCTCTAGTTTTTGATTTGTTATGTCGTCTATTGCCCGTGAGGTTGCTCAAGACCAGGCGCTCGGTCGGGTGAGGCTTGAATATGAATTGCCGTCCCATGCTCGAGAAGGCGGAATCCTATTTGTAATCGTTTACATTTTCAAATGATTTGTGCGTAAAAAAAATTATAAAAAAGCGGGTGTTTTGATAGATAAAAATATTGGCTTCTAACGTTTTTTATTTATCTATATGAAAAATAACAACTTGTTAGTTTTATTTGAGGGTGGCTTTGGGCTTAATAGTTAAAACTATGACCTATGTCATCCATACAAAAATTTGCAACCGATTACATTAGGTTACATTTTTACACAGTATTGATAAAAAATAGTCATGGTCTTGGGGGGGAGTATTTATCGCGCTCTGTTTCAGTGGGGAGGGATTATCACTAGACTGGCGGCCGCGCAGCCTGCCTGCATCAACCCTGTTTGGCATTTAACGTGTTAAGGATGTTTCATGATTCCAACCAATATCATCACCGGCTTTTTAGGGGTGGGTAAAACCACGGCGATTAAACACTTGCTTGCGACTAAACCGGCGGGCGAGGTTTGGTCGGTGCTGGTGAATGAGTTTGGTGAAATTGGTATAGATGGCGCGCTGCTCAAAGAGAGTAACGCCCATGTGCGTGAGGTGCCGGGCGGTTGCATTTGCTGTGTGGCGGGGCTGCCGATGAAAATGGCGCTGAACATGCTTATCGCCCGCACCAAACCCGACCGCATTTTGATTGAGCCCACCGGCCTTGGTCACCCGGAAGAAATCATCAATACCCTGACCGGCGAATATTACGACACAGTGCTGGATTTGCGCGCGACCCTGACTCTCGTTGATCCGCGCAAGTTGAGTGACGAGCGCTATACCGGCAATGCGACATTTAACGATCAAATCGCCGTGGCCGATGTGCTGGTTGCCAACAAGATCGACCAGTGTTCGCCGCTGGATCGCGCCAATTTCGACGATCTTGTCGCCAGTTTTACACCACCTAAACAAGCGTCGTTTGCGGTGGAGCAGGGGGCTTTGCAATTGCCCTGGCTGGATTATCCGCGCCAGGCTCACACACTCGCTCACCCTGGCCTGCACGCGGCCGCCAAACCCAACCGCCTCAGTCCCCAGCGCGAGCTTTACAATGCGGCAATTAAGTTGCCGGAGGGTAAGGAGTATCTGCGCCGCGAAAATAGCGGGCAGAGGTTTTACTCCTGTGGCTGGATGTTCCAACCCGCAATCGTGTTTGACTTCAATCAACTCTTCGGCTGGATGACCGGGTTGGCGCTGGTGCGCGCCAAAGCGGTGATGAATACTGATCAGGGTGTCTACATGTTTAATGCCGAGCAGGGTGTACTGAGTGTGAAACCACTGGACGCGGACGCTGAGCTGGATCTGCTCGATAGTCGTATTGAGTTAATAGATGATCGATTGCTCGCGGTAGATGAGTTGGAGCAACAGCTGTTGGGTGCACGCCGGTTGTAAATTGTGCCAGCCCGCAAGCAAGGCAAGGTTTTGGGTGTTGCAATGGAAATATCACCGACTTAACGGTATTGGGCTAAGGTTAGTGGTAGGGTTTGCGCCGCAAAACCATGATTAGAATAAATCAGCAATAAAAACCAACACAGATAGACGGATCAGAGGTCAATAAAATGATGTTACTGCTTTCTTTACTCGCGATATGGATATTGGTCGCCGTGCTGACTTACCGTCAGGTGGCTTTGGCTGCTGCGTCATCGATTGTGATTATCGCCTGGCTGGTGCTCGGTGCTATCACCCCGGCTATGCTCTCCCCTTGGTTAGTGGTGCCCTTGGCATTGATTCTGGTTGTGCTCAATGTAGGTTCCGTGCGCCGCGCATTGCTCACCAAACCGGTGTTTGCCATGCTCAAAAAATCCATGCCGCCCATTAGCGCCACTGAGCGCGATGCTCTGGAAGCGGGTACTACCTGGTGGGAAAAGCAGCTGTTTAGCGGCCGTCCCGATTGGAATGAGTTTGCCGAAATCAGCCTGCCGCAACTCACCGCCGAAGAGCAGTCCTTTATTGATAACGAGGTCAGTGAACTCTGTGCTTTGTTGGACGAATGGAAGATCCAGAATGACCTTAAAGACCTGCCGCCAGAGGCATGGCAGTTCCTCAAAGACAAAAATTTCTTTGGGTTGATTATCCCCAAAGAGTACGGCGGGCGCGATTTTAGCCCCTACGCACAAAGCCGCATTATGAGCAAAATCGCCAGCCGTTCCGGCACGGCGGCGGTTACGGCGATGGTTCCCAACTCCCTCGGCCCAGGTGAGCTGCTGGTCAAATACGGCACCGAAGAGCAGCGCCAGCGCTGGTTGCCCGGTTTGGCGAACGGTACCGAGATTCCCTGTTTTGGCCTGACTGGCCCCGAAGCGGGCTCCGATGCGGGCTCAATTCCCGATACCGGTATTGTCTGCAAAGGTATGTTTGAAGGGCAGGAAGTCATCGGCCTGAAGCTCACCTTTAGCAAGCGCTGGATCACCCTCGCCCCGGTGGCAACGGTAGTGGGTTTGGCCTTTAAAGTGTACGACCCTGAAGGTTTGTTGGGGGATGCCAGCAAAACTGACTACGGTATTACCTGTGCATTGATCCCCGCCAACCACCCCGGTGTAGAGATTGGCAAGCGCCACAACCCCGGCTCACCCTTTATGAATGGCCCTATTTATGGGACGGATGTATTTATCCCCGTGGATTGGATCATCGGCGGCGCCGCCATGGCCGGTAAGGGTTGGCGCATGCTGATTGAATGTCTCGGTGCAGGTCGCGGGGTTTCGCTACCGGCACTGTCTACCGCCAGCGGTGAAATGAACTACCGCATGGTTGGCGCCTATGCGCGTATTCGTCGCCAGTTCAATACCGAAGTCGGCAAGTTTGAAGGGGTGCAAGAAGCTACTGCCGAAATCGCGGCGACCGGTTATACCCTGGAGGCGATGCGCCAGTTCGTTACCAAGGGCTTGGAAACCGGCGCACCGTCGGTAATGACCGCCATGGCTAAATATCACGCCACTGAACTGATGCGTAAATCGGTCGAGCACTCGATGGATGTGGTGGGTGGCCGCGCCATTCAAAAAGGCCCGCGTAACTTTTTAGTCGCTTCTTACCACTCGGTTCCGGTGGCGATTACCGTTGAGGGTGCCAATATTCTTACCCGCTCACTGATGATCTTTGGTCAGGGCGCTATGCGCTGCCATCCCTTCTTGTTTGAAGAGATGCAGGCCATGCAGTTGGAAAACGGCAGCGAGGGCCTGAAAAAGTTCGATAAGTTGTTTACTTCGCACCTTGGCCATATCGCCAACAACATGCTACGCACCAAATTGCTGGGCATAGTGGGCGGCCGGTTCAGCAGCCTGCCCGCCAATGCCGATGATTTCAGCAAGCGCTGGTATCAGCGCATTAATCTGCTGAGTGCGGCCTTAGCGTCCATGTCGGATATTGCCCTCGGGGTTTTGGGTGGCAATCTCAAGCGCCGCGAGTTGCTGTCAGCGCGCTTGGGTGATGTGCACAGCCAGTTGTTTATCGCTTGTGCGATTTTGAAATTCCACTCTGCTCATGCACGCACCCGCGCAGAAGATGCGCACGCAGAGTACGCCTTAACCCGGGCACTTTATATTGCACAGGAGGCGCTGCGTGACTTTGCCGATAATTTCCCGGTGAAATTCCTCGCCAAAGTGATCAGTTTTGTCGCTATGCCGTTTGGCAGTATTGTGAAGAAACCCAATGATCATCTGATTCGCGAACTGGGAGATTTAATTATGGAGGAGAATCCGGTGCGCACCATGCTCGGCCAGTACCTCTATGTCAGCCACGACCCGGAGGATGCGTTTGGTCGCGTAGAGGGGACCTATCAAATGCTTTTGTCACTTGGTCCTGTGTGGCAGTCATTCCTCAAGGCGAAAAATACCGGCAAGATCAGTGGCTCTTCTATCGAAGAGCTGGCCAAAGATGCGGCTGCTAAAAACATCATTCAACCGCAAGATGTGGCGCGAGTGGTGGATTATGATGCGCGCCGTTTCGATTGCCTGATTACTGACTCCTTCGACAAGCTCTAGGGCAAATGGTATTGGCAAGCATTAAAAAACCCGCTACGGCGGGTTTTTTAATGGGCGGGTACTGCAAACTCAGTGGTCATCAAGGCGATCGCTTGCCATCACTGAACAGTTGCGGCCTTGGGCTTTGGCTTGATAGAGCGCTATATCGGCGCGCTTGAAGGTGTCATTAAACTCTTCTCCCGGCAAGCGGTCGCTCACCCCAAAACTGGCAGTTACCGCGAGTGGGTTGTCCGGTTCAAATAGGGTTCCATCAATTGACAGGCGGATTTTCTCCGCCATGGCGATAGCAAATTCCTTGCGTTTATTGGGTAGCAGCACAATAAATTCTTCACCGCCCCAGCGGCCAAGATAATCCTTGCGGCCGATGGCTTTGGCGATAATGGTGGCCACTGCTTGTAAAACCCGGTCGCCAGTGTCGTGGCCGCGCCGATCATTGATGCGCTTGAAGTGATCTATATCGATCAGGATCAAGGCAAAATCCGGATTCGTGCCGGCACCGTTTTCGCGTTCATTCAGCGCGATCATAGTGCTGACAATCTGGTCAATACCAAAGCGGTTGTAGGCTTGGGTCAGTGGGTCGACGGTAGACAAACGGCGGAACTTGTCGGTTTCGCGGCGCAGTTCAGTAGTGTATTGGTTAAGGGTATTGATCACCTGTACATCGTGGCGTGACTGCTCGCGCAGGCGGATTAAATGGATGATGGCGTAGCTAAAAATACCCAGCAGCCAAGCAGTGAGAATCGCTAAATACCAGGTCTCCGCACTCACCCACTCACCCACAAATTCAATTTTCTCGATGATCATGTCGTAGTTACCCGGTTCCATACCCTCGGCGTAATCAATACCCAGGGTAGTAATATTGCTGCGCTCGGGCTGTGCATGGATGCGGGGAATGTTGAGTTGATCCAACCACCAGTCGGCCACCTTGAACTCACTCAGCTCAATACGCGTCTCACCTTGCAGGTCGCCGACAGGGATATTGACGGAGATAAACTTGCCGCTGTTGGCATCCTCCGGTGTGGAATAGGCGGGGTTGAAATTGCGCATTGCAAAGCGAATTTTGCGCGATTTGCCGATCACCCTCAGTTTGACATTCAGGTATGAGTAGCCTGATAAATCGGTTCCCTGCAGCCCGTCATTGGTCAGCAGTAAGTTGAAGCTGCAAGGGAAATAGGGGGCTGAGACTTCACGGGGAAATGTACAGCGCCAGTGAAGCTTGCGTTCATCCACCCAAAATGCCGCTGGGGATCCATCCCCACCTGGGCCGGCATGAAAAAAATAACTGGGGGTGTTGCTAGGTAAGAGGGTCAGGCGTTTTTGCGGTAGATATTGCTGTAATAACAGCGCGATAAGCGTGGCGGCTATGGCGAGCAGCAATATGGAATTGAAACGCTTGTCATTCATGGATTGGCATAATCATTTAGAGTAGAGAATTACCTTGCCTATTGGCGCTGCTTTTGTTTTTATCGCCGCTCTAAGGTTAGCAGTATTGGCGCGGTTGGTCGTTCTATATGTGTGCAATCGGACAATTGATTATTGGATAAAAAGAATAGCTTTGACGAGGTGTATTTTGAGAAGCTCGAAAGTGTTGAGTAAAGCCTAGGAAGTATAGTTAGGTTAGAAATACGGTCATAGTAATTGGTGTGCAGCTGTTATTATTTTTTGGCATTTGATATTTCAAATGTTCCGTGCAGAAGAATTCATAAGGTCACACTGAAATGGTAGGGCGTATAAATTAATAAGCACGCTTCAGAACTAACAACTATCCAAAGCGTGCATATGTGATTGGCGAATTATTACAGATTAGTTTGCTGTAGGCTTTTTGCCTTCAATGCATTGCGAATCATACAGGTTGGTATCACTAGTACGCTTGTCAAAAACATCAAGGCAATCCAGGTTATTAGTAGTTCTTTTATACTAATAGATGTTTTGTTTTCCAATACAGAATTAGAAACAGGTACAAACAATTCATCCTTGATTCCCACTAGTTCGGTACGCATTTGAGAGGCAATTCGCTCTGAAACATCAAAATACTCAGTCAGTTGATTTAGAATTCCAGGTAGGCGTGCTTTTGCCTGCGCAAGTGCTTCGATAGCGCCTGGATTTGCATTGGTAGGATGTTTGATTGCCGCTAGTAACTGTTCGGTCTCAGCAATAGTGCTTTTAACCGTGCTGATTTGTCTGGTTAGGCTTAACCACCTTTGGTTGAGTTGTTGGTTGTACTTTTCACGCTCCAGATCACCGGAAAGACTGGCCAGCTTGTCAAGTATGTCACTGTTAAGCTGGGGAGCTAGCATCTGGTTATTGGTATTTCCATCAGCGCCTAAACCAGCACTGGTGTTAGGTTGGCGATAGGAGTCTCGCACCGATGACGCTTCATACTCAAGGCCTTTGAGTTTGATATTTAAGCGGTTCAGTTTGTCGGTGTAATAATACTTAGACAGTTCTGGAAAGTTGCTTAAACCCTGTATGCGAATAGAGGCTAAAACACTGGCAATATCATAGTTGCTCAAGTCATCCAGAGCGTTATTAAGATCATTTAAGCGCATACCAGTTTTGGGGTCGGCGATGGTTTGAGAGCCTTCAAACTGGCTCAGCTCGTTAATATTGCCCCTTAGTAGATTAATTTTATCGGTCAATATATCCCCGGCAATCAGCAGCTCTTCTTCTTTTATAAGGGTTAGGTTCAATGATTTAGCTGTTGTTAAATGGGCTTGTATTTCAAGAACGCCCTTCTCTTTGATTGCTTTTTCTGCCCAAAGAGCAGGTAGGTCGGCTAGAACTTTTTCAGCGACACCTATCGGGATCACGTGCTTATCTAGGCGCCAGCTGATGAGCACTTCACCAGCAGTCGCTTGCACAATTTCTTCATCCATTTGTTTTTGCAGGTCGGCGATATTCTCTACCGTGAGTCGTTTGTCGCTCAGGCGACGACTGTAGCGTTCAATAATCAACGGATAAGTGGGGGAATAGGGGGTCGCGCTCAAACCACGCTGAAAGTCAGAGATCTTTAGTCCATAAGCGCTTAAATTATTGCGTTCAAATACTTGCTGTGCGATTGCAGGAGCAATTATATCGCTATGCGCAAATTTCGCGCCGCTGGGGAATTGTTGCAAGTGAGCATTAGGAAATGTCAGCCGAATAGGTTTGCTGTAAACGGTTTCTGGTGTTGTCGCGAGCGTTTGTATCGCTTTAACGGCGCCAAATATGGCTGATACAAGGACTAAAGCAACAAACCAAACCTTCCAGGTTTTTAGCAATGCGCGCAACAAACCAAGAAGGTCTATTTCGTCATCTTTATCATAGGTGCTATTTGTGTTTATTGGCGCTGGGTTGTTCTGTGACAAGATGAGCTCCTTAAGGGGCTGGATTAGGGGGAAAGTTGCTATATTGCTAATCCTTTGCAAATTACGCGGTAGCGCTAGTCCAAGATCGATTTAATGACGGCATATTACCACTAAAATAGTATTTCAAAACTTTTCAGCTTGTCGGTATAGTTCGCCCCTTTTATGGGGTTTCCCTTGAGTTGCGAAACAATATTGAGTCGCAGATTCCCACAGTGAAACAGCTGACTACTTTGGTCTTGGTGCATATATTTACAGTTGCTTCCAGTTTGTTAAGTTAAGATTCCAGAAAACCTTTCTTCTACTATAAATGTTCGGTTTATTCAAAGAATTCAGCGCCAGTATGGATACCGCATTAAGGCAGGAACTATATGATTCACGCATTATTTAACGCCCCGCGAATAATTAAACGCTTCCTATGTGTCAGTTTTGATGCGCTAGCCATGGCTGCCGCCTATTATTTGGCCAGCTGTATGCGGTTAGGTACATTGGTACCGCCAATTCAGAGCAAAGAGGTGTTTACTATAAGCATCACCATTGCTATCAGTCTGTTTATATTCATTCGGCTGGGAATGTATAGAGCGGTATTACGCTATATGTCTACACAGGCAATGATCACAATTGGTATTTGTGCCTGTGTTTCAGGTTTAGTCTTAGCAATCGTCAGTTTTTATGTAAATTCCTATGTGCCGCGTTCTGTTCCCTTTATTTATTCTCTATTGCTTTTTATCACTATCGGTACGCCCAGGCTGTTGGTACGCAGCATTGTCCAGATGCTCAATCACCGGGTTGCAGACAGAACAACTTCTGTATTCATCTACGGTGCCGGTCATACCGGTCACCAATTAGCTGTAGCCTTACAGGCAACCCCTTATAAGGTGGTAGGTTTTATAGATGACAACCCCTTATTGCATCGAACTACCGTAGCAGGTATTAAAGTTTACGGCGCTCATTCACTGCCACAATTGTTGCAAAATAAAAATGCAGAAAAAGTCTTGTTGGCGCTGGGCAGTGCAAGCCATGCCGCGCGCGCGGCAGTGTTGAAAAAGTTGGAGCCCTTGGCTATTGAAGTGCAAACAGTTCCCGCCGTTGGCGATATTCTTAGCGGCAAAACCAAAATCGAACAAATTAAAGATGTAGATATAGAAGACCTGTTAGGGCGTGATCCCGTTAAACCAAACCCCAAGCTTATGCATGCCTGCATAGAAAATAAAATTGTTATGGTCACGGGTGCCGGCGGCTCAATTGGCTCTGAGTTGTGCCGGCAAATTGTTAAGCAGCGCCCCAAAATTCTTATTTTATTTGAGCTTAATGAGTACGCGCTCTACAGCATAGAGCACGAACTGCGCAGTGAAATGCGTGGTCAGGAAATAGAGTTAGTGCCCTTGTTGGGCTCAGTGCAAAACAGAGAGCGCCTTGAGTCTGTAATGAGCACCTTTGCTGTACAAACCGTTTATCACGCCGCTGCTTATAAACACGTTCCTCTGGTGGAACATAATATTGTTGAGGGGGTGCGCAATAATATATTTGGAACCTGGTACTGCGCGGAGGCCGCCATTGCTGCCAAGGTTGAATCTTTTGTGCTTATCTCAACAGATAAAGCCGTGCGCCCAACCAATATTATGGGTGCTACCAAGCGTATGGCAGAGCTTGTATTACAGGCACTGGCGCAGCGCCAAAAAACAACCCGCTTTACTATGGTTCGCTTTGGTAACGTGCTGGGCTCGTCTGGGTCTGTTGTTCCTTTGTTTCGCAAACAGATTAAGGCAGGCGGCCCTGTAACTGTTACTCACCCGGATATTATTCGTTACTTTATGACAATTCCCGAAGCTGCGGAGTTGGTAATTCAAGCTGGTTCAATGGGGTTGGGTGGTGATGTATTTGTATTGGATATGGGTGACCCAGTAAAAATTGTCGACCTTGCGCGACGTATGATCCATTTATCTGGTTTGGAAATTAAAGATGAGGCGCATCCAGATGGTGATATTGCAATTGAATACACCGGCTTGCGTCCTGGTGAAAAACTTTATGAAGAGTTGTTAATTGGCGATAATGTAAGCGGTACCGAGCATTCAAGAATTATGTCTGCGCAAGAAGTGTGTTTGAACTGGCCAGAAACAGAGTCTCTGATTTCTGCCCTTGCAATAGCATGTGACAGTTATAAGTGCGATGACGTAAAAAGTATTTTACTGGCTGCTCCTGCAGGATATCGCTCAACTGAATCATTAAATGATTCAGTTTGGGCAAAAAAAGAGAAGAGCAACAAGTTGAGACTTGTTTGATGGTGTGTGTTTGCTAAAAAATTATTAAGAGCGGATTTAGCAGTGAAGTAAAATATGCTATTAAAACTATTTAATAGCATCCCCGTAGCCACCACCTAATACGGTGATAAAAATATATTTAAAATACGCACTTAAATTAAGCGATTCCAACATTTTTCTATCTGTTTTGGCTAATAAATCCGGTGTCGACATATCAATGTTTTTGACTTGCGCAAGGCCGGTTATGCCGGGTCTTACATTGAATACTGCCAGTGCCTCGCGTGCAGATATTAGTTCCGTTTGGTTAAATAGACATGGTCTTGGTCCAACTAAGCTCATGTCTCCAACCAAAACATTCCATAATTGAGGTAATTCATCCAGCTTTGTTTTGCGCAGAAACTTTCCCAGCGGCGTGACCGAAGCTGCTGGTGCTAAATGACTAGCCACATCTTTTGTATCCACCGTCATTGTTCGGAACTTAATCAGGACAAAGGGTTTTTTATTTTTCCCTACTCGCTGCTGAAAGAAAAGTGGTGAGCCAGTATCAAACATACCAACAATAAAAATAATAATAAAAACAGGTATGCCTATTAGTATTCCAAAAAAAGAAAAAAGAAAATCAAAAACTCTTATCATAAATTAACCCTCCTAATTAGATCTTGTACTGCAGAGTCAACTGCTACCAAAGTGCCGCATTTTTTGTCCAAAAACCATAAGCCCAACAATCTCTTAGTGGGTCTATTAGGGTGGGGAATAGTTTTTTTACTTGCTCACAATCATTAGGGTTTAAGGTAATTAACTTATAATTCGCACCATTCGAGCGATAAATATATTGATGGTTTCCGGAGTCAGTCCTACGTGGATCGGATGGGAGTTTCTCCAGATATTTCGGTACCAGCCCTTTGATCCATTGTTCGCTTGCTACACCATGATCCGTATAAAGACCATCGTAGCCATTGGAGCTGATGGGGTATTGTCTATTGTCTAGTTTATATCTTTCCAGTGCATAGATAATCTCGGTTAAGTCCCTAATACGCTGAGGTGTTGATTCGTTAATCTCAGGAGCAGGATATTGGGTGACAGGAATAATCTGATCGGAAGTTTTATTGGAGCCTTTTTCACAGGCCGAAATAAAAGAAATCAGAAAAAGAATAAGCCAAAATTTTAGGGGCGGAACAGACATAATGTTGATTTTCATTAAGCGGAATTTCATAAGTGTGGGAGGCTCTTTGTTGGACCCCACTTGCTCTTGCGGTAACAAAGGGGGGCATATCAATAAATCCGGTTACATAAATAATTAAAACGAATAGAAAATCTAAGTATTCATCCTAGTGATGAAAATAAAATAGCATAAATATGTAATATGTTATTTTGCCTTGTTTTTATAAGCGTTAATGGTGTTCACTATACCCTCATTTATTGTAAAGGGGGGGGTCCATCCAATTAAGTTTCGCGCTTTAGCTGAGTCGATTTGCAAATTCCCAGTCAATCGATCAATAACATTGCGCTTTCCTGTAACTGTCCCGGCAAATTTAAACAAAAATACTGGGATAGGTATTAGAAGTGGAGACCGATTGAAGGCAGCACGCATTCTTTTCAATAAGGAAGTTAACGATAAGTCTTCACCATCAGAAATAAGGAAGGTCTGGTTTGCTGCTGCAGGATGATCAATACTTGTGATGATAAAATCAACTAAATTTCCAAGATATACCATGCTCCGCTTATTGTTTACAGCTCCAAAAGGCAAGGGTATTGGAAGGGCCGCAATCTTAATCAATTTAAGAAAATTGGCTTTAACTCCGGGACCATAAATAAGGGGAGGTCTAATGATTACAACTTCCATGCCTGTTTCTTCAGCAATAGCTCGTAAACCATCCTCCGCTTCCATTTTGGATATTCCATACGGATCTTCAGGCAACGCCTTATCCTGCTCGGTAAAAGGTTTCTCGTTAGTGGATTCTCCGTTAACTTTCAGCGAGCTGATAAATATAAAACGTTTTACTTTTTTACTTGCTGCTCTTCTAGCCAGCTCCAATGTTCCGTCCACATTTACTCGTCTAAATTCAACGATCGGATCACTATCATTATTTAGCATAATGTGAACGCGCGCCATTGTATGAATCACGACATCAATGTCTCCCAGCATTTCCGTAGCATCAGCAAGGTTGCTAATGTCTTCGACAATTTTTTGGGACGCACTTTCCTTAATGGACGGATTATACTTACGTGACAATGTAACAACCTGATGCCTCGCGCTTGAGCAAACCTTATTTGTCAAACACTCACCCAGGAAACCGGTGCCCGTTATTAAAATATTCAAGATAATCTCCAGTTATAAATTTATTTCACTTAAAAATTTCCCAACTATCGATTTGGCCGTGTAGCGATCCTTGATGTCTATAGATGGAGTGCAAGTTCTTAATAAATTTTCAATAGGTATATTCTTAATTGTTGGCTGATAATCCACGAAATAAGTGATACCCGCTTCTTCTAATAAATCTGTAGTTGCTCCTGTGTTGCTAAAATTAATGACAGGTTTATCATAACTAATATATTGAACAACTTTTGATGACAGAAACGGGTTTGGCGAAAAATTGGCATCTATATTAATAACAGCATCAAAATTTTCATCGATCAATTTGCTTACCACAGGCATCGGCATGAATGGCCAAATATGCACATTATTAAACGAATTTTTTACTGCAACTTCTTTAATTTTTTTTAGCCCGGACTCTTTCAGCATTCGATAAAAGAAACCTTTTTTCTCATATAAAATATTTCTTACACCTCCAAAAATATGAACGGACACATTTTCATATTGAGAGAAAAATTTAAACATCTGGTCTGGCTTTCTATCGCCATACAATGAGCCTAGAAAAGCGAAATTATACTGCTTACCTTTTGTTGAAGACGCAATGTTATTATATGCATCAACAATATTTTTAGGATAATTTGACTCGCTTACCGGTATTGTGGAGTTACCCTGTGAGGTATGTGCTATCGGGTTGGGCAAAACAAAAAATCTACTAACATCAAAACCATTCTGCTTGTATAAAGATATACTCCGGCTATTAGTTTGAGTAATTATATTTCCGGATGCAATAACTTCACGCTCAATTGCCCCCAAATTTTTCTTACGTAGCTGTGCAATCCCCATTTTAGAATAATAAGGATTCACAGAGCCTACGTCTCCAAAAGAGCAAACGCATCGTATTCCATATTTCTTATTTATATGAACAGCTATAGAGTGAATGGATACTGGGTCACTTCTTAAAAATATTACGTTATAGTCAGCTAAATTAATATCTTCCAATATTCCGCAACATTTTTTAAGGAAATCCCCCCCTTCCACACCTGAAATTTTTTTTTGTAATTTATTAAATAAAAATCCTGTACTGATTGTATAATGTTGGTTGATACCAAAATCTCTTGGATTTATCGACATGTGTGGCGAAATCAAATCAACAGTCCAATTGTTTTGAATAAATCCTTCAATAATAGATCGAGAGACGATTCCCTCCGGGCTGTTTTTTAAAGCCACCTCAGTTCCTATAAAAAGCAATTTCATGTAATTTATTTACCTGTGATTAATGAATAAAAACGACGAGTTAAAAAGTCTCGTTTAAATTGATGCTCTATATCGGAGTAGAAAAGTGTCGAGCTTTTCTCTAGAGAAATTAAGGTGTCAACCACTTTCTTTAGCGAGTGATTGCTTTCTACGTAATCTTTACAGGAATTCCTGAATTCCATAGAGTGAATGTTTTCTCTTAACTGTATTTGGTCAAAAGATTTGGATTGTGGATTTTTTTCAAAGCCGCCCAAGTCGAAGTTTTTCGTTTGAGGCAACGGAGTGTATGACTCAGGATCGCCCACTTTTAAATAGGTAGGAGCAACAATAAAAGACGGTATCCCATGCGCAGCAGCTTCCAAAACTGAGGTGCCCATGGCGAAGGCGGCATCAGCTCTTTCAATTAATAAACTCTGTAAGGCCTGGTTAGTAATTTGGCCATGTCTTACTATCGCGATTTTTTTAGGCTCTATAACTAGGCGCTCTTCTTTTCCACCCCCCACAATATGCAAGACAATTTCCGTTTGGGAATATGAGCTCCATGTGTCCAGGTCTTGAATTAATCGATTTAACGAGCCTATTTTAAAATCAACCAATCTTCCTATCCAAAAAATTTCAAACTTATTCTTAGGCTTTAATTTTTTTTCAAAATTTCCGGGCTTCACTTCGAAGGAAACTGGTATCGGGAGAAATGCCAGTTTTGCATTCCCCTGTAAAAATTGGTTTGCGGTAGTGTAATTTTCATTGTCCATAAATAAAAGAGCATTTCTTTCCGTCGCCATGTTGAAAAGAGACTTTGCAAAATTTATTTGGCTGCGGAGAAAAACCAGATCAATAAATTTCTTAATTTTTGAATATGGCTTTAGCTCCTTGTAGAATCTAAAGGGAAGAATAGGAATACAATTTAGTGGATGGATTGACCAAAACAGAATTTTAGTATTTCTCTTTAATTTCAAATTTGAAAGCGCTTCATATGAAAAATTTGGAGGAATAAATATAGCATCGCAATCTACTGTGCAAGATTCCAGAACGGAGGATATTGAAACTAAATCCTCTGATGATCCACCTAATTTTATGAATGCGCCATTTGAGTAGTCTATTATCTGACTTTGTATGCCTCTTGACTTCAATTCGGACTGCAATCTATAAAATAGAATTTCTGCTCCACCTATAATTCGGCTAGGATTGTAAAAGGCGATTTTCAATGGGCAGCCCTCTTGGTTGCGGCAACAAATTTTTCAATAATTATGAAGACAAACAGTTGAATTGGATTTACATACTGTGACTGATAAAAATAGAATAAAAATAGAATAAAGATGCCAGCAATAAATAGTAAATAGCTTCTTGATAGAAAAGTTTTCCCTAAAACGTATAAAGGATAAAAAATAAAAGGTAAGGACAGTATTCCGAAAACATACACAATATACGGAAATAATGCCTGGGGTTTTAAATTAACCCCCTCGTTATAGAGCGCACCAATAACTTCATGCCGAATAAGAATTTGCTCTAATCCATACCTGTCTAACAGATCCGGAAGAGCCTGTGAATATGAATCCCCTGGTAATAAAAATACTCTGTCGAGACCATCTAGAATTGCTACTGAATTTAGAATAACCCTGGTGCTGGCGCTAGGATAGTTTATTGCTAATTCTTGATAATCCTGGCTCTGAGAGAAAACTGCTTCAATTAGCGGAAATAACTCGTTTGCAAATCGCTCAACAGAAAATACAAATCCCATGATTGATGCGCCGGCAATTAAGGCGACATAAATTTTCTTTTTGGTGCTGACGTTTGAAAGGCTTATTAACATGATGATTAAAAAGTAAAAAAAGCTTATTAAGGAAAATGTACTTAGTAAAATTCCCAATAAAAATATCTGCGTCATCCTTGAGGTAAAATAACGCTGATTAAAGCCGAGTGTGTAGACGAGAGTTATGAAAAATATATATGTTGCTGCATAGGAGGGTTCACTTGATAGATATGAAAGGCCTCTTCCCCCTTCAAAGCTAACATATCGAGGAAAAATAAGGGATAACCAATCTCCTAATCCCAGTAGTGTCAAAGCGGCTATAGATATGTGAATAAGAATAAAAAATTTATAAAACCACTTTGTCCCATATCCTAGGGAGTTATAAAGTAGAAACGCTAAAAAAAGGACAAGTAGTAACTTAAAAAGCTCTTGAACAAACTCTCTCTCTAGCTGTGACTGCAATATGGCAGTTGCTGACATTAGTAAAAAATATATCAAAGCAACAAAGAAATAATTAACTGATACCTTCTTAATTGCAAGAAGAAAAAATCCTAGTGCAAGAAGAAAAATGGGCTGCGTTTCCGCTAACGGGGGAATTAGTGGTATATACATCAAAGATATGAAAAGAAGCGCCAGATTTTGATATACGAGAGAGCTGGAGGTTTTGATTGTAGCCATCTTGGCGCCCAATAAGTAATTAAACGCAATGTTTAGGTGATGAAGCTTTTTTTGAGCTTCTACTAATAATCGTATTGGTTAATATATTGGATAACTTGGCGCTTAATCTTTTTTCTATAAGCTCATATGTTAAGAACGAGAAGACAAGAATTATAAATATTAGAAATATAATGTAGCCGATGTTGTTGGTGTAAGAGCTCATTCCATAATTATTTAATACTCTTGTTATTGAGAGACCAATAACAGTGTGAGTAATGTAAATAGAAAATGATATGTTGCCCAACCACATGAGTATTGAATTTGGTTTCCATCCTGCGCCTGATTTTTCAGCTATTGCAAGGCCAAGCACTAATGCTATAGCTCCCAGCCCAAATCCAAATATTCCAGGGCGCCCTGCGAATCCACTTAAATATTGCCAGATAGAAAATGAAACAAGTATTGCTGTTAGCGATAGCCCTAAATGTTTTGGAATGGAAATATTTAATAGAAATAATTTACCTATAATTGCACCCAGAAAAAATTCGAGTACGCATGGGTGTGGTGCTTGCTGTATGTAAAGAGAAAAAACTGGAGCTTTGCTTGCAATCTCTAAATAATCAATAGTATTTGATTTTATTAAGAAAAATATGACGATGTAGAAAAATATTATTGTCCATCTAAACCTATTAGTTAGCAGGCATAGAGAAAATAATAAATAGAAAAATATTTCTAAGTTAAGTGTCCATCCCACATCTAAAGTTGGATGAGGCAATACTGGATAAAATAGTAAGCTTAAGGCCGCACGCTTTAACTCTTCTATGGTTAGCCAATCTAAAGTTAATAAAAATAACACATACAATATGGTGCCAAATGCATAAAGCGGCCAAATGGGAGTAAATCTTTTAGCTAAAAAAACCACAGCGCTAAGTTTTCCTCCTTGAAGTGAATCGGTTGAATAAACCATAATAAACCCGCTGATAACAAAAAATATATCAACGCCCGCAAACCCATTTGCAAAAAATAAATTTAATAGGGACAACTCAAATTCATCAGTTACTGTTGGCTTGAAATGCCAGAGCAATACAATTCCGGCTGCTATTGCTCGTAAGGCCTGTATAAAAAAAATTTGTCCCTTTACTTCTGGAACGGTTTTATTCATTGTTTTTGTCATAATATATTCGTTTTGCTGAGCAAGGAGGAGTGTAAAATTTTTGTAATAGTCTCAGATGCTGTTCCGTCTCCATAAGGATTATGCGCCATATTCATTTGCTTATATTTAACTTCATCTGTGAGTAAAAGCTCAACTTCACTAACTATCTTGTCAGCATCAGTTCCTACTAATTTTACAGTTCCCGCCGTGACAGCCTCGGGTCGTTCCGTTGTATCCCTCATCACTAAAACAGGCACACCTAAGGATGGTGCTTCTTCTTGTATTCCGCCTGAGTCAGTTAATATTAAATAAGATTTTTTCATTAGATATACAAACGGTAGGTAGTCTAAAGGCTCGATTAGATAGACATTACAAATGCCGGTCAAAAGTCTATTTACAGGCTCTCTGACATTTGGATTTAAATGAACGGGGTAGACTATATCGATATCAGGGTTGTTTTTTGCCAAGGCTGATAGCGCCTTGCATATTTGTTCAAACCCTTGCCCAAAACTTTCTCTACGGTGCCCTGTAACTAACAAGACTCGTCTTTGTGGTGAGAGAAAATTAAAAAGGGAAGAAAATTTTTCTTCTAATACGCTATTTTCATCAAGGCGTTTGCTTGTACTTAGTAGGGCATCGATAACAGTATTGCCTGTAACATAAATAGTACTTTCCGGCACACCCTCTTTCAGAAGATTTAATTTAGATGATTCTGTCGGTGCAAAATGAATGTTTGTTAGCGCGCCTGTTAGCTTTCTATTCCCCTCTTCTGGCCATGGTGAATAAATGTTACCAGTTCGGAGGCCTGCTTCTACATGCGCCACAGGAATGCGATGATAGTATGCGGCCAGGCTTGTCGCAAAAGTAGTTGCTGTGTCACCATGCACCAATACCACATCAGGTTTAAAATCTGCAAAGACGGATTTTAAACCGGATAAAATTTTGCACGTAATATCAGTTAAATCCTGGCCTGGCTGCATAATATTTAGATCATAATCGGGCTTTATTTCAAATAACTCCAAAACCTGGTCAAGCATTTCGCGATGCTGGGCCGTCACACAGAACTTCGCCTCGAAACTTTTATTTTGAGCAAGTGCAATCACAACGGGAGCCATCTTTATCGCTTCTGGTCTGGTACCAAAGACGCATAATGTTTTAATCATATTCTGACTCCATCAAATAATAATTTTCTAACGGCAATTGCCACAAAAATCCAATAAAACAGGTAGTTCACTGTATAGGCGATAACTACACCACTTAATCCTAACTCTCGTGTGAATAGCCATGAGAGCGCCAAGTATGACAACGAAAAAATTATTTCTAGGGTGATGTAGGATGACGACATCGCTTTGCTGAGCATTAAGTAAGCTAAAATCCAGCTTCCTATTTTTAATATATCCCCGATCAGTTGCCATGCAAAAAGATCTCGCATGGGTAAAAATTCAGAAGTAAATAAAAGTAAAATTAAGTAGTCTCGGAGCAGGTAAATAAAAACTACTCCGATTATTACGGAGGGAAGTATTACTTTATAACCCTGAATAATTTCAGATCTGATCTCGATAGAATTTCTTATCTCTGATAATCGAGGCAGATAATAAACGCTTAATGTTGTGGTAATTAACATTAAATAAGCACCGCTTAATCTCCACATCGCTTCTAAATATCCAGCAGATTGCCAGCCGAAGTTTTCACCTATATGTTCACGTAAAATTATTTGACTCAGCGGCACACATATAACAGACGTTAATGCCATTGCGGCAAACTTACTTAAGTTTAATGCTATCTCTTTATCTATTTTTCCAAAAAGGTGCTCAATCCTAAACCAACTGGTTTTATAGCAAAAGGTTAATGTTGCGAAAAAAGAAACAGATTGGTATAGAGCTAGCGCAATTAATGCACCGTACAACTTGAAATAAACTGCCAGTATAGTAGTGATAATTAACGCCAGGATACTTCCAGAAATATTGGCGAGCACATAGCGATTTATTTCTTTTTTTCCATTCAATATTGCTATGAGTAAGGTATTCAGAGTGAAGAGAACAAGTGCTCCGGAGAACCATAAAAACACACCTCCATAATCCTCGCTCTTTAAAAACCATGAGGCTAACGGTTTATTAAAGATTGCAATGATGATGGATGTCATCAGCGAGCCAAACAAAACAATCGACCCTGCGGTGCCCCAGACAAGGCGCTGTTTTGCCTCATCCTGATGATATTCAGCTGTATACTTCGTTACGCCAGTATTAATTGCACCGCTTGCAAAGGTTGTAATCATCTGCACGGCATTTTGAAACTGGCCAACTGCAGCATATCCTGCAGGGCCAACATAAATAGCTAAAACTTTATTAATGCCTAGGAGGGTTAGCATTTTGATAACTACGGCTAGCCCATTGAGTAGGCTTGTTTTAATAAGTGTCATTATGTAGCCAAAGGAGTAAAGTGATTACAAATTTGTACCACTTGTTCCGCCTCTTCCTGAGTTAATGTTGGCCCCATCGGTAAACTCAATACCTGTTTGTGTATGGATTCTGTGACGGGAAAGCTAAGATTTTCCCATGCTACATAGGCTTTTTGTTTGTGCGGTGGAATGGGGTAATGAATTAATGTTTGTATGCCATTTTCCGCAAGAAACTGTTGAAGATTATCTCGATCCTCACTACGTATAACAAATAAATGCCATGCATGGCTATTAAGTGTTAGTGGTGATGCTCCCTCTGCGAGAGGTAATTTGATTGCTGGATTTTTAATCCCGTCCATATAAAATTGTGCGATTTGGCGACGGTGTTGTGTTTGCACATCCAAATATTTTAATTTAACGCTGAGTATGGCAGCTTGGATTTCGTCCAGACGACTATTTACACCTTGATACAAGTTTTTATACTTTTCATGTGAGCCGTAATTGCGCAAAGCAAAGAGTGTTTTTGCAAGTTCGTCATCGTTAGTGGTTATTGCTCCTGCATCGCCCAGCGCACCCAGATTTTTGCCCGGGTAGAAGCTAAAGCCAGCAGCATGTCCCCAGTTTCCTGCTTTGCGGTTATCGAAGCTTGCACCGTGAGCTTGAGCGCAATCCTCCAGCATCAATAAATTATGGTTGTTAGCGATATCCATTAATTTTGGCATATCTGCTAACTGGCCATATAAGTGTACTGCTAAAATCGCGCGGGTTTTTGGGGTGATTGCCGCTTTGGTGTTAATCGGGCAAAGGTTGTAAGTTGCTGGGTCTGGCTCAACAAGCACTGGGGTGAGGTTGTTCTCTGTTATGGCAAGAATGCTGGCAATATAAGTATTGGCAGGAACAATAACCTCATCGCCGTCTTTTAATTTTCCTTGCTCTTTCCATGCGCGTAACGTCAGGATTAACGCATCCAGTCCATTTGCTACACCAATACAATATTTTGTACCGCAGTACTCTGCAAATTCTTTTTCAAATGTGGTTAGTTCGTTGCCGCAGATATACCAACCAGAGTCTATTACTCGTGTGCAGGCATCTATAAGCTCAGAGCGGGACTGGGCGTTTATTGATTTAAGATCAAGGAAAGAAATCATTCTGTTACATACCTAATAATTTTTGCAGGGTTGCCTACTACAACTGCGCGATCAGGGACATTTTTAGTTACTACTGCACCAGCACCTATCATGGCGTACTCACCAATTACTATGCCGGGTAGAATAGTTGCATTTGCACCGATACTTGCTCCTTTTTTTACAGTGATTCCTTTAAACGTATCGGGATACACCTTGGAGCGAGGCATGGCGTCATTGGTGAATGTTGCGTTAGGGCCAATAAAAACATCATCCTCTATGCGCGATCCATCCCAGATAAATACGCCGGATTTTACGGTTACATTATTTCCAATAATCACATCGTTTTCGATTAAGGTATGAGCGCAGATATTACAATTACTACCTATTTGCGCTTTTTCAAAAATGACACTGTATTGCCATATGCGGGTGTCGGTTCCGATATTGATGCTTTTTACATCAGAGTAATCATGTATTTGAGGCATTTATACCATCTCAATAAAATCTGAATAGTTGCGAATATAATCTGATTCATCGTAGTGTTCGCTAGCAAGAACCAGTAAAACGCAGTTTTCGCTGAAGTCGTGCATTTCATGCCAAACCATTGGCTCTATACGAATTGCTTTGTTCGGCGCATCTAACCACACATCTTCTTTTGCTTGTCCGTTATCCAATAGCATGCGGCATTTTCCTGCCACACATACTGCTACTTGCTCTAACTCTTTGTGTGCATGGAAGCCGCGCGGAACATCATGCTTCATGTTGGTCAGGTAATAGACTCGCTTTACAGAGAACGGGATATTTTTTTGCGCTTCCAGTATCGTGAGTTGACCTCGTTCATCACCTAAGGAATTTAAATCTATATGTTTTAACAGACTCATAAAGATTCCACCGCCAGATCCAAAAGATATTGTCCATAACTATTTTTACTTAACTGGTTGCCAACTTTCTTTAAAGCATCGGCAGAAAGCCACTTATTGTGAAAGGAAATTTCTTCCAAGCATGCAATTTTGTAACCCTGACGATGCTCAATGGTTTGTACAAACATTCCTGCTTCAAGCAAACTCTCGTGAGTCCCGGTATCTAACCACGCAAAACCGCGCCCTAGTAATTCTACGTGTAAATTTCCCTGTTCAAGATAAGCTTGGTTAACGCTGGTAATCTCAAGCTCGCCGCGGTGGGATGGCTTAACGTTTTTTGCGATTTCTATAACAGCGTTGTCGTAAAAATATAAACCGGTTACAGCAAAATTGGATTTGGGTTTTGCGGGTTTTTCTTCGATTGAAATGGCTTTTTGGTTTTTATCAAATTCAACCACACCAAAGCGTTCAGGGTCTTTTACCTGATAACCAAAAACAGTGGCGCCACTTGGTCTCGCTGCTGCTTCACGCAGCATAGGGGTGAAGCCCTGACCATAAAAAATATTGTCGCCAAGGACTAGGCATACAGAATCGTTGCCGATAAATTCTTCACCGATAATAAAAGCTTGAGCTAATCCATCCGGGCTCGGTTGCACTTTAAATTGTAGGCGTATTCCAAATTGGCTACCGTCACCTAATAATCGCTCAAAACTCGCCAGATCTTCAGGTGTGGTGATGATTAAAATATCTTGTATGCCCGCCAGCATGAGCACAGAGAGCGGATAATAAATCATCGGCTTATCGTATATGGGGAGGAGTTGCTTCGAAACTCCTTTGGTAATTGGATAAAGCCTTGTGCCGCTGCCACCGGCAAGAATAATACCTTTCATATATCTTCCTATTTTGTGCCTAAACGTTCGCGCTGATAACTGCCATCTTGAACGCGGTGTGCCCATGGCAGGTTTGCTAAATACCACATAACGGTTTTACGGATGCCGCTTTCAAATGTTTCTTCCGGAGTCCAGCCGAGTTCGCGTTTGATCTTGCTTGCATCAATAGCGTAGCGAAGGTCGTGGCCTGGGCGATCTTGCACGAATGTTATGAGTTCTTTGTAGGATTTAATGTTTAGATTTGTAGCCGGATTTAATTCATCCAGCAGCTCACAAATTTTATTCACCACGTCGATATTTTGTTTCTCGTTATGGCCACCAATGTTGTAGGTCTCGCCGACTTTGCCTTCGGTAACGACTTTGTAAAGTGCGCGGGCGTGATCCTCGACAAATAACCAATCGCGGATTTGATTGCCTTTGCCGTATACCGGCAGGGGCTTGGCTTCCAGTGCATTGAGGATTACCAGTGGGATGAGCTTCTCGGGGAAGTGATAGGGGCCGTAATTGTTGGAGCAGTTGGTTACCAACGTTGGCAGGCCGTAAGTACGACGCCAGGCGCGTACCAAGTGATCCGAGCTGGCTTTGCTGGCAGAGTAGGGCGAGCTTGGCGCATAGGGTGTTGTTTCGGTGAACAGATCCACTGGCCCTTCCAGGTCGCCATAGACTTCATCAGTGGAAATATGGTGAAAGCGAAAGGCGGCTTTGCGTGTTTCCGGCAAGTCCTTCCAATAATTGCGGCTGGCTTCCAGTAATTGATAAGTGCCCACAATATTGGTTTCAATAAAGGCGGCGGGGCCATCGATAGAGCGATCCACGTGGCTTTCGGCTGCGAGGTGCATAACGGCATCTGGCTGGTATTGGTTAAAAATTCTATCCAGTTTGTTGCGATCACAAATATCTACTTGCTCGAAGCGGTAGCGCTCATGGCTATCGATACTGCTTAGGGATTCCAGATTGCCGGCGTAGGTGAGCTTATCAAGGTTGATTACTTCATCCCTGGTGTTGTTGATAATGTGCCGAATGACAGCTGAGCCGATAAAACCGGCGCCGCCAGTAACAATAATCTTCATTGATTAGATCCCACTGATAATTTGCTAATCCATACTTGAGCGGTGTATTACCCGCACAGTATTTGCGCTGACTTCCATAGGTATAGGCAATGGCAAGCAGTTCGCTGATTGATAGCGCAGAAAGGTATGATTTGAGAAGGCGCATTCTAGCAGGTTTAAATAATTTCGCAGCCAGTAAAGCTTTTGAACCTCTGTTTTTCAATGTTGAAAAATGATTGGTAGGCTCATTGCAGTGGCGGGTTGACGGTTTTTAATGCGGCAGGGGCTAATTATCCATGCTGGTCATTATCTTGGCGTTTCGATCCTTGTCGGATAGGTTCGGTGCTCCGTTTAGGGGCCAGTTAATATTCAGTTGCGGGTCGTTCCAGGCAATAATTCGCTCATGGTTTTTAGCGTAATGATTGGTCGCTTTATAAAGGCACTCAGCGACATCGCTCAGCACATAAAAACCGTGTGCAAAACCCTCGGGAATCCATAACTGCTGGCGGTTTTCTGCCGATAAATAAGCGCCCACCCATTGTTGGTATGTGGGGGATGCTTTTCTCAGATCTACGGCTACATCGAACACTTCACCGCGTGTGACTCTAACTAACTTGGCTTGTGCCATAGGTGCTAATTGGTAGTGGAGGCCGCGCAACACCCCTTTATAGGATAGCGAGTGATTGTCTTGTACAAAATTGACCTGCTGACCTAGTGCAAGCTCAAATTGCTGTTGATTGTAGCTTTCATAAATGAATCCACGCTCGTCCTCAAATAGTTGCGGCTGAATAATTATGACATCGGGTATAGCGGTGTTAATTATTTTCATGATGATTTATCGCTGCAGCTTATTTCATTGTCTGTACTGAATGTCTGTACTAAATGCCTGAGCCCATTGCGCCATTGGCTGGGTTCTATCCCAAAAAGCTGTTGGATTTTAGTGCAGTTGAGTGCTGAGTTTGCTGGCCTCGGCGCACTACCGATGTAATAGGTATCTGTAGTGGGGGCAAGTATTGGCAGGCGTGTGATAAGCCCGTGTGTCTGCGCAGTGGTCAGAATTTCCTGTGCCCATTCGAGGCGTGATATGGCAGGTTCCCCGGCGTAGTGATAGGTTCCCCATGGCAGTGTTGCTTTTGAAGCGTAGGTTTGCAGCAGGTGGACAATGGCGCTGGCTAGATCACTTGTGTCGGTCGGACAGCCATACTGGTTGGCGGCTATGCGTAATGTGGGGTTGGGTAAATCGAGTTGCTGTTTGGCTGCCGTAATGAGTTTCTTGGCAAAGTTATCGCTGTGCTCATCAAATAGCCACGCCGTGCGAATAATAATATGGTGGGCATTCGCGTTGCGTACGGCTTGCTCGCCGGCAAGTTTACTTTTGCCATAAACACTTGCGGGTTCTGTTGCATCGTCCTCTACGTAAGATTGCGCTAGTGGTTTATCGCCTGAAAATACATAGTCTGTTGACAGGTGAATAATCGGGATTTGTTGGTTGGCTGCTGCTTGTGCAAGCAGTTCTGCCCCCAGCGCGTTTGCCCTGTAGGCTTCTTCTTGCTGCTGCTCGGCAATATCTACCTGAGTAAAGGCTGCGGTATTGATGATGATACTGGGGCGGTATTCGTGCAGGCGCTGTTTAATGGCTGCGCTGTTGGTAATGTCCAACTGGGCGTGGTCAAGCGCGATATAGGCTAATTTTCTACTCTTAAGTTGTGCTGTTAGCGCCGTACCCACTTTGCCATTTGCACCGCTAATAAGAATAGTCATTGCTTTTTGTTGCCTGTTTTTGTGCGGCGTGTGCGTAGGTTATTGCCAGTAAGCCTGAGCATTCGGCTCGCTGGCAATAATCCCAAATAGCGGCTGTTACTGACGACCAACAGAATAATAGGTGAGGCCGCGTTTTGCTAAGCGTTTAGGGTCGTACATGTTGCGGCCATCAAAGATGGTTGCTTGGCTGAGCATCTCTTTGATTAAGTCAAAATCCGGTGCACGGAACGCTTGCCATTCGGTGACAATAACCAGGCTATCGGCATGTTTCAGGGCGCTTTCTTTGGTGCCGCAGAGCAGCAGGTCATCGCGATTGCCGTAGATGCGTTGGGTTTCGTTCATCGCTTCGGGGTCAAATGCCTGTACTTTGGCGCCAGCTTCCCAGAGTGCTTCCATCAGTACGCGTGCGGGGGCTTCGCGCATGTCGTCGGTATTGGGTTTGAAGCTCAGCCCCCACAATGCAAAGGTTTTGCCTTTGAGGTCACCATTGAAGTGCTTGTTAATTTTGGCAAACAAGGTGGTTTTTTGTTCGTTGTTACGTGCTTCTACCGCTTTTAAGACTTTGGCATCGAACTTGATTTGATCGGCAGTCTGGATCAGCGCCTGAACATCTTTGGGGAAACAGGAGCCACCGTAGCCAACACCAGGGTAAATAAAGTGGTAGCCAATGCGGGGGTCGCTGCCTATGCCGTGACGTACCGCTTCAATATCGGCACCCAGAATTTCGGCGAGGTTGGCCATTTCATTCATAAAGCTGATTTTGGTGGCCAGCATGCAGTTGGCGGCATATTTGGTCAGCTCGGCGCTACGCACATCCATCACGATAATTTTTTCGTGGTTGCGGTTGAAGGGGGCATAGAGTTCACGCATCACATCTTCGGCATCTTTGTTGTCAGTGCCGATAACGATGCGATCTGGCTTCATGCAGTCGGCAACTGCCGAGCCTTCTTTCAGGAATTCCGGGTTGGAAATCACATCAAAGGTCAGTTGCGATTTGCCCTTGCTTTCAAGCACCTCGGCCATTTTGGCTTTGACTCTGTCACCAGTACCGACCGGAACGGTGGATTTATCCACCACAATCTTGTGCGACTCCATGTGCTCGGCAATGGTGCTGGCAACCGCGAGTACATATTTCAAATCGGCGGAGCCGTCTTCATCGGGCGGTGTACCAACAGCGATAAACTGTACTTCACCGTGTTTAACACCCAATGCGGCGTCGATAGTGAAGCTCAGTCGGCCTGCGGCGAAGTTTTCTTTTACTAAGGGTTCCAGGCCTGGCTCGTAAATAGGGATCTGGCCTTTCTTCAAGGCTTCCACTTTGTCAGCATCCACATCGACGCAGACAACATCGTGGCCTACTTCGGCGAGAATTGCGGCTTGTACCAAGCCAACATAACCAATTCCAAATACGGTAACTTTCATGGTGAGTTTATTCCTTGTAAATAAGATGCTTTATAAGACAAAGAGAAAAAACGGTTCATATTCAGGTCGATGTTTGGGTCAATCTAACCTGAAGTTTATCAAGTACGTTTTTCACCAATGTGGCAGCGGTCTTTTGGTTGTCCGCCTCGGCATAACAGCGCAGCTCCGGGGCGTTACCCGATGGGCGCAGGTGGATAATCTCACCTGCGCGAAAGCTGATGCGCAGGCCGTCGGTAGTATTGATGGAATCGACAGTTTTACTGTTCATCTCCAGCAGGTTTAACAGGGCTGACTGATCCTCACTGGCTTCAGCCAGAAAAGCTTTGCTATTGCTGGTGGGGATGTTTTGGATTCTATCGCTGGCGGTGAAGCGCGCTGGCAGGGTGGCAACTTGAGCTGAGATTTTGGTGTTGGCCGCTGCCGCAATCAAGGCGATGCCCGGCAATAGGGCATCGCGGGTGGGCAGGGCTTTCAGTAGTTTGCCATTGAGTTGCACATCCGAGCCTAATAAAAAGCCGCCGTTCGCTTCAAAGCCGGCAATGGATGCGAAGTGCGGCGCGAGTTCTTCCAGCGCTGCAATCACATAGGGCGAGCCAATTTTGGTGCGAGTCACCTTGGCAAAGGCGCCACATTTCTCGATGGCGGTATTGCAGCTAACGGGAACGGCCAAGGCGCTGATCTCTAGTTGGCGCGCGCAGAGCAATCCGACAATGTCCCCGCGCAGCCACTGGCCATTTTCATCGGCGATCAGTGGTCTATCGCCGTCACCATCGGTGGAAAAAAGCGCATCAAACCCATATTCCTGTGACCAACGGCGGCCTTTTTCTACATCGGCCTCCGCCACAGCTTCGGTATCTATGGGCACAAAGGTATCGGTGCGCTCCAGGCTAGTCACTTGCGCGCCCAAGCTGCGAAATAGGTCGGCATAGAGATCGCGCCCGGCGCTGGAGTGTTCATAGAGGCCGATATGCAAACCCTGCATAATGCCGGGGGCAAAAACATCGCGGTAACGCTGGATATAGTTCGCGGCCGCCAGCGGGTTGATTGCGGGCAATACGGCTGTATAGCTCGTCAATTCGCTATCAGTGCTAACGATTGCCAGCTCATCGGCCTTGGTAATTTCACCGGTGGGTCGATAAAACTTCAGGCCGTTGCGATCAAAAGGGATATGGCTGCCGGTCACCATAATTGCCGGCACACTGTTTTGCATTGCCTGATAGGCCAGTGCTGGCGTGGGCAGAATACCGTAGTAATCCACGGCGATACCTAATGCCTGGGCAGCACCCGCGCAGGCGGCGGCCATGGCCGGACTGCTGGGGCGATTATCAATACCAATCGCGACACGGCTAACCTGAAATTCGCCCTGCATGACTCTCAGGAAACTTTGTGCAAAGCTTGCGACAACATCGTCGCTAAAGTCGCTCACCAGACCGCGCGCACCGGAAGTGCCGAAGCTGATGCCGCTCTCGCCAATAATCTGTTCTAGTGATTTTGTCATAATCAAGCCCGCCTCAACGTTCAGAGAAACGCACAATGTCGTCTTCGCCTAAATAGGCGCCGGATTGAACTTCAATCAGTTCAAGGGGAATCTTGCCGGGATTTTCCAGTGCATGCGCAGTACCCAAGGGGATGTACACCGACTGATTTTCAGACAGCAACGCCTCTTGTCCATCAATGCTCACCTTGGCGGTGCCGGATACCACAATCCAATGCTCGGAGCGATGATGGTGCATTTGCATGGAAACTTTTTGTTCCGGCATCACCGTGATGCGTTTTACCTGATAGCGATAGCCGGTATCGATAGAGTCCTGCTTGCCCCAGCGGCGATAGACTTCGCGATGCACGCGATGTTCCGGGCGACTGCTTTTTTTCAGGCTATTTACGATGGCTTTTACATCCTGGACGTGGTCTTTTGAGGCCACCAGTACTGCATCTTTGGTTTGCACCACAATGGTATTTTCCAGGCCGACCGTAGCGACCAGGCCAGTCTCGGCAAACACATAATTGTTGTGGCTCTCAAACGACAGCACATCGCCCTTGTGTGAATTGCCGTCGGTATTTTTTTCCGATACCTCCCACAACGAAGACCAGGAGCCGACATCACTCCAGCCTGCATTTAGGGGGATAACAACTGCGCTGTCGGTTTTTTCCATCACCGCGTAATCAATGGAGTCATCGGGGCACTGTAAGAAAGCTTCTTTATGGACGCGGATAAAGTCCAGATCCGGATCGACATCGGCCATCGCCAGGTCGCACGCCGTAAAAATATCCGGACGGTATTGTTTGAGGTTGTCCAGATACACGCTGGCTTTAAATAAAAACATGCCACTATTCCAGTAGTAATCGCCACTGGCAAGGTATTGCTCGGCGGTCTGCAAGTTAGGTTTTTCGACAAATTGTTTAACCGCATAAGCGGTCTCTTCACCGGCAATTGCCATGGAGCTTGACGCTTGGATGTAGCCATAACCGGTTTCGGGGGCGGTCGGCACTATGCCAAAGGTAACCAGTTTGTTTTGCTGTGCGCATGGAATGGCGGCTGAAACAATACGCCTGAACTCCTGCTCATCCACAATAATATGATCGGCAGCCAGAACCAGCAGCAGTGGATCCAAGCCTTTTTTCAGCGCAGCCATAGCCGCCAGGGCGATGGCAGGGGCGGTATTTCTACCGGCGGGTTCAAGGATAATATTGTTGTTGAGTTGGTTAATTTGGCGCAGTTGCTCGGCCGCAATAAAGCGGTGCTCTTCGTTGCAAATTACCAGCGGTGGCAGGGTATCCAAGCCATTCAGGCGTTTGACTGTCGCCTGTAGCATGGTGGATTTGCCATCCAGATTTAAAAACTGCTTGGGCATTAAATCGCGGGATAGTGGCCATAAGCGACTCCCTGAACCACCAGCCATTATTACGGGTAATATCATCACTGCCTCCTTGGGGGGGTTGTGTATGCCCGACACCTTGTTGTGTGTGGGCAGACAGAGCCAAACGGTGCCTAGAGTGTAAATGAAGAATAAAAAGTGGCGCACCCGACAGGATTCGAACCTGTGACCAACGGCTTCGGAAGCCGCTACTCTATCCAGCTGAGCTACGGGTGCTGAATGAAATAACTCTGTTCTTGCAGTTTTCGACCTGTCAACGACGACTTCTGCGCGATATTACCTGCAAATAATCGTCCAACCTTACCGTGAGGGGCGCGATTCTACTGTTGTTGATCAACGTCGTCTAGGTCGACGCTGGCGATTGTTTATTACCGGTGTTGGCGGCGAGCTCATGAATAGTAAGTATTTTGTGCACTTTGGCAGTGCCCAAGCTCTCGCTCATAGTGCCAAATTGGAAATCGCTAATCATTTGTTCCAAGCGTGGCAGGCAGCGTTTAAGGTTGGTGTAGTGGCGAAAGTTGCTGAACCAGCTGGCGTTAGGCACGCGTGGTTGTTCCGGGTCTATTTCCCAGGGGTGCAGATAAAAAATTTGTGGTTTGGTCTGATTCAAACTGGCGCGCGCAAATAACCATTTGGATAGTGCGTAAGGGTACTGACGAAAATAACCGCCACCTGCAGCTGGAATGGCTTGGCCCATTACTTTGGCGGTAGTAAGTGGGAATTCAAGCAGGCTGGCGCCGTTGGTGGTGATAATCCGGTAGGGCTCTTCGGGGCTCCCGGGAATGCCGTAGTTGTCATGGCGCGTTGGGAAAATGCTGGAGTCCCAGGTGAACCCCAGTTCGGCCAATATATCCAATGCCCATAGTGATTTGCGTGTGATGGAGTAGCTGGCAGCGCGATAACCGGTAATTGGGGTTTGCGCTAAGTCTTCCAGAATTTGTTTGGATTTTTCGGTTTCAGCGCGAAACACTTCCGGTGATTGGTTATAGATAAGTTGATGGCTGAAACCGTGGGATGCTATTTCATGACCCTGTTGTCTGATGGTTTTTACCAGCTGTGGGTATTTTTCCGCCACCCAGCCAAGAATAAAAAATGTAATTTTTATATTGTGATTTGCAAAAAGCTGCAATAACCGCTCAGTGTTCTGTTCAACCCGGGATGGCCAGTTATCCCAGTCACTGGGCTTTATCACCTTGGCAAACGCGGCGACGTGATAGTAATCCTCTACATCAACGGTCATTGCATGGGTGATGGTGTTTTTGTTCATCATTGGCTGCTCTTGGGTTGCAGTGGTATCCGGTCAGCAAAACGGCATCTTGCGATGCCGTTTTGATTTTTTAAGCCTCGTAGTTCTTCATTTAAACCTTGTGGCTCTTTATTTAGACCTTGTAATAATCTCTATACCACTTCACAAAGTTTTCAATGCCCACTTCTACCGGCGTAGTTGGTTTGTAGCCCACATCTTCAATCAGTGCATCCACATTGGCGTAGGTGTCCGGCACATCGCCCGCTTGCAGTGGCAGCAAGTTCTTGATCGCTTTTTTGCCCAGGCAATTTTCCAGCACTTCAATGTAGCGCAACAATTCAACCGGGTTGTTAGAGCCGATGTTGTAAATGCGGTACGGCGCGCTGGAGGTGGCGGGGTCGGGTTGGTTGCCGCTCCAGTTGCTGTTGGGTGTGGCAACGTTATCCAGGGTGCGCACTACGCCTTCCACTATGTCATCAATGTAAGTGAAGTCGCGGCGATGATTGCCGTAGTTGAATACATCAATCGGTTCACCGGCAAGAATCTTTTTGGTAAAGATAAACAGTGCCATGTCCGGGCGGCCCCAAGGGCCGTAAACGGTAAAAAAGCGTAGGCCGGTGGTGGGGATCTTAAACAGATGGCTGTAGGTATGGGCCATCAATTCATTGGCTTTTTTGCTGGTCGCGTAGAGGCTAACGGGGTGGTCGACGTTGTTGTGCACATCAAATGGCATGGAGGTATTCATGCCATAGACCGAGCTGCTGGAGGCATAGACCAGGTTGTCAGTGCCAAAGTGGCGGCAACCTTCCAGAATATTCAAAAAGCCGGTGATATTGGCATCAATATAGGCTTGGGGGTTTTCCAGTGAGTAGCGCACGCCTGCTTGAGCGGCGAGGTTAACAACGCGATCCGGCTTATGGGTTTTGAACACATTATCGATAGCGGCTTTATCTTCCAGATTGCAACGAATATCGGTAAACGCGCTATTGCCGGTCAGGTGTGCCAAGCGGTCTTTTTTGATTTGTACATCATAGTAGTTGTTGAGGTTATCGATTCCGATAACCTCGTCGCCGCGAGCGAGTAAACGTTTGGCAAGTGTGGAGCCGATAAAACCGGCGGTGCCTGTGACCAATACTTTCATGAGTTTTCCTTGAGCTTAGAGACGGGCATCTACCGCGTCTTTAGGGAGAATATGTTTTACATCAAACAGCACGTGGTTATCTTTACCTAGCGCGCGGATTTCCGCGGCGCCCATCGCACGAAATTTATCGTGGCCGACACACAAAATAATGGCGTCATAGCTGTTGGCTTTGGGTGACTCAATCAAGTCCAGGCCATATTCATGTTGTGCTTCGGCAGCGTCGGCCCAAGGGTCGAATACATGGACATTGGCGTTGTAGTTTTTGAGCTCATTAATAATGTCGATTACGCGAGTGTTGCGCAGGTCGGGGCAGTTTTCTTTAAAGGTCAGACCCATGATCAGGATGTTGGAGTCCACCACGTGGCATTTGCGTTGGGTCATCATTTTCACGACTGACTCAGCCACAAAGGTGCCCATGCCATCGTTAATACGGCGGCCAGCGAGAATCACTTCTGGGTTATAGCCCACTTGTTGTGCTTTGTGGGTCAGATAATAAGGGTCAACACTGATACAGTGGCCGCCGACCAAGCCGGGACGAAAGGGTAGAAAGTTCCATTTGGTCCCTGCGGCTTCCAGCACTTCAATAGTGTCGATATCGAGACGCTTGAAAATCAGCGACAGCTCGTTAATCAGGGCAATATTAATGTCGCGCTGGGTGTTTTCGATCACCTTGGCGGCTTCGGCAACCTTAATGCTGCTGGCTTTGTGGGTGCCGACTACTACAATTTTGCGGTATAGCTGATCGACGAACTCTGCTACTTCCGGTGTTGAGCCTGAGGTGATTTTGGTGATGTTGTGTACGCGGTGTTGTTTGTCGCCCGGGTTGATGCGCTCGGGGCTGTAGCCGGCAAAAAAATCCACATTGAATTTCAGCCCGGAAACTTTTTCGATGATCGGTACACAAATCTCTTCGGTGCAACCGGGGTAAACAGTGGATTCAAACACCACCACGGCATTTTTGCTGATGACTCGACCTAGCAGTGCGGAAGCTTTTTCCAGTGGTGTCAGGTCTGGTTGTTTGCTGTCGTTGATGGGGGTGGGAACTGTGACTATATATACGTCACGGCCTTTAATATCTTCTTCACGGGTGGTGTAGCTGATGAGAGTGGCTTCTGCCAACTCTTCGGCATTCAATTCAAGTGTGCTGTCAACGCCTTGGTGCAAAGCCGCAACCCGCGTTGGATTAATGTCAAAACCTATGGTGTTGAGCTTTTTGCCAAACTCCACGGCGAGTGGTAGACCGACATAACCTAAACCGATAATGCAAAGCGAAGGGTTGCTTGCGAGCATGGGAAAATTCCTTAGCGAAGGGTGAATCCAGAGGTGCGCTAAGTTACCACATTTGAGGTGAATTTTTGCATCACTCTACATGTATCCTGACACTTGTTGGGTTTGCCGTGAGGTGTTTGGTTGATGTGACAAAATGCCGTCACTATTGGTCGAGCTTTTGTAACACAATGTCGCTATAATGCGCGGCTTCAAAAGATTTACCCACACAATTCGCCTGAAGGAATCGCATTTGTCTTACATCAGACTTAATAAACATTATATTCATCTGCCTTATCTCTTCCTCGGTATTGCTGAAGCTATTTTATTGGGTTTGTCCTTTTGGGCGGCAAGCCAATTAATAGCGTCTGCCGATCCGGCTCGTGAGTTGGAATATTCGCCCTTGGCGCTGGTGATTTTCGCGGCGCTGTTGAGCTGTTGTACTTTATCGATGGGGGTCTATACCGCATTGGTGCGAGAGGGATTCTCGAGCATGGTATTGCGCACACTGGTTAGTTTTTTCCTTTTGGGTAGTTTGGGTTTATTTGTTATCAGTGCGCTATTGGGGGGACTGATCCCGCAGGCATTGATTTTTTGGGGGGTATTGATTTCAACCGCGGTTGTCATAGTCACCCGCTTTATCTTTGTAAAAATGGTTGATGCTAACCAACTCAAGCGTCGGGTCATCATTTACGGTGCAGGCGCCCGCGCGCAAAAGTTGCTCGAAGACCTGGCGCCAGAGGTCAATGCCTTAGGCGTGAAAATTGTGGGCTGTGTGCCTAGTGCCAGTGAAGTGCTGGCAGTGAACTCTGAATTGGTTATCGCCGAGCCCTCTGATTGGTTGGCCTATGTAAAAGCTGCGCAGATATCCGAAATTGTTATCGCCCCGGACGAGCGTCGTCGCAGCGGTGGTAATGCATTCCCGCTGAGTGAATTTCTCGATTGCAAATTGGCTGGTGTACCTTCCAGCGATGCACTGAGCTTTTGTGAGCGCGAGCTGGGCAAGATTGATATCACGCTGTTGCAGCCCAGTTGGATGCTGTTCTCCGACGGTTTCAAATACTCCAAACGACGCTCGATTGCCAAGCGGATTTTTGACCTGACACTGGCGTCACTATTTTTTCTGGTGTTGTGGCCCTTTATGTTGCTCACCGCCATTGCGGTACGTTTGGAGAGCCCCGGGTCTGTACTCTATTTCCAGACCCGCGTCGGGCTTAACGGGAAAAGCTTTCGCATTTACAAGTTTCGCAGTATGCGTCAGGACGCGGAAAAGAACGGGGCGGTATGGGCGAAGAAAAATGATGCGCGCGTTACTCGCGTCGGCGCTTTTATTCGCAACACCCGTTTGGATGAGTTGCCCCAGCTTTACAACGTACTCGTGGGCGAGATGTCTTTCGTCGGGCCGCGCCCTGAGCGCCCTGAGTTTGTGGTAGATCTTGCAAAGCAGATCCCTTTCTATGAAACTCGTCACAAAGTGAAGCCCGGGTTAATGGGGTGGGCGCAGCTTAAGTATCCCTATGGCGCCTCCGTCGAAGATGCCAAGAACAAGCTTCAGTACGATCTCTACTACACCAAAAACCACAGTTTTCTCATGGATATGTTGATCATGATCCAGACGGTGGAAATAGTTTTGTTAGGCAAGGGTGTGCATTGATCGATCTGCACCGCCATTATTATCGCAACTACTGCGAAGGAGATGTCTCGTGAGAAAAATCGTCTGGTTTGTTCAGTTAATAAGTCTGGTAGTTCTTGCGGGCTGCAGTAGCAGCAAGCCTTCCGATATGCCACCCCTCTCGGAGACGGGTTTACTTAGCGAGTACCGCATTGGTGTAGGCGATTCTATTCAGATTAACGTCTGGCGCAACCCCGAGTTATCGCTGGCAGTTCCGGTGCGCCCGGATGGCAAGGTCTCCATGCCGCTAATCGGTGATATTTTGGCAGCCAACCAAACCGCCACCGAACTTTCGGCAGCGATTACCACGGGTTTGTCTTCTTATGTACGCAATCCGCAAGTGACGGTGATTGTGGCCAATCCCAGCAGTTCTGATTTCCAGCGTCGCGTGCGTATTACCGGTGCGGTCCGGGCGCCCCAGTCTATCCCCTATCGCGAGGGTATGACGGTGCTGGATCTGGTACTTATGGCGGGCGGCCCGAACGAGTTTGCGTCGGCCAACAATGCCAAGCTCTACCGCCGTATCAACGGTGAGGTAAAGGTTTACCGCATTCGTCTGGATGACCTGATGGCCGATGGCGAGGTGGCAACAAATTATGATTTGCAGCCCTCGGATATTGTTAGCATCCCGGAGCGCGCCTTTTAATTTTCCTGGTTTTCTACTGTGTGAGTCAGATAACTAAATTGGTGAGCGCTCCGGTGCTTGCATATCAAGAGATGTTTCATGGATAAAGCCTATCTCAAAGACTTATTGAATTCATTGCGGGCGGAGTTGGTCAGGTTTCGCTACATCTGCGTGGTGCTGTTTATCGCCGTCAGTGCTCTGGTGTTACTGCTGGGGATTACCTGGCCTAAAAAGTTCACCACTTCAGCGGTGTTGTTTGCCGACCAGACAACCATTATTGAGCCGCTGCTGAAGGGCTCTGCTGAAATGACCAAAATTGATCGCTCTGAACAGGCGCGTGAAATTATCTGGACGCGCGGCATTATGCTGGCAGTGGCCAGAGAAGTCGGGATGGTCGATAAAAATGCAACCCAGGAGCAGGAAGAACAGGCAATTCGCCGGATTCGCAGTGGCCTCAGCGTGAAAGCGGAAGGCAATCGCTCCTATTTCAGAATCAGCTACATTGCCAATGATCCGGATCGTTCCTTTGAAGTCCTGAACACCGTCGTTAATGTGTTTATGGAAGATACGGTGAAGAAAAAGCGCGCAGAAAGTTTGGGTGCCTATAACTTTATCGATGCCCAGGTGCAGTCCTATAAAAAGCAGTTGGAGCAAGCGGAATCGCGCCTGAAAGATTTCAATTCGCAAAATACCGATGGTACCGAGGCTGAGGTTGCGTCGCGTATTGCGGGGCTGCGACAAGAAATTGAAATGTTAAATATCACCATTGAAGAATCCCAGGCGCGCTACAAGACTATCCAGCAGCAATTGGGTTCAGAAGGGCAATATTTACAGGCCAAGGGTCAGGTAGATGATTTGCGTCAGCGCCGCCAAACCCTTGCACTTCAGTTGGAGCAGCTACTGCTCAGCTACGAAGAAGGTTATCCGGATATTATTTCCATCCGCACGCAGATCGCTGAGTTGGATACAACTATCGCTCGCCTGCAAGGTTCTGGCGATATGTATGCCGACACGCAAAAAGCCGAAAATCCGCTGTATGAAGAATTGCGCAAACAGCTCGCCAACGCCGATGTGGAGTTGCGCTCACAAAAACGCCGTATGCAATCGCTGATGGCGTTGCAAGAGCAAGAGTTCGCTCGTCAACAGCGCGTCGCCGCCAATCAGGCACAACTTTCTGAATTAACGCGCGACTACGATGTTATTCGCAAAACCTATGACGATATGTTGCAGAAAAAAGAAGCTGCACGTCTGTCTATGACGCTCGATATAGAAGGGCAGGGCGTTAGCTATCGTATTCAGGAGCCGGCCACTTTCCCGCTCAAACCTTCAGGATTACATTTTATTCACTTCGCACTTCTCGGCCCGCTGCTTGGATTGTTATTGCCTATAGGTTTGTTGGTTGCCTACGTTATGTTTGATCCGCATTTACGTTCGGCGCGCACCTTGCAAAAACAATTGCCGGACGATATCCAGTTGATTGGTGTTATTCCCCATTATCGTTCACCACTGGGTGATCGTTTGTTGAAGAAGGATATGTTGTTGATATTGGCCGCCAGCGTACTCGCAATGACCTTGTATGTTGCAATCGCTGTCTATTGGCAAATAACCACAGGTTAATACCGGGTAGGTAACATGGAACAGGCAAAAGAGCGCAGTCTTAAACAGTTGATGGCAGGCGTCGACGCGTTGGTGGAGACGAGTGATCAATTAGTCAAAACCGCCGTACTTGAACATCGCAAGCGTGAAAAAATTAAAAACATGGAGCTGCCTTGTTTATGGACGCAAGACGAGCTTTATGAAAAGAAAGTTATCTTCACCGGTATGCGCCAACGCGAACTGCTAAATGCATTTCGTGAAGTCCGCATTCGTTTGTTGGAGCGCAGCAAAAGCGACAACATGGTGGTACTGGTCAGCTCTGTGTCTACCCATGGCGGTTCAAGTTTTGTTGGTTTTAATCTCGCTGCTACTTTCGCACTGGATCAACACAAGACCGCGCTTTATGTCGATTGCAATCCCTACTCATCGGCGGCAGACAAATATGTCACTCAAGAAGTAAATGAGGGATTAACCCAATATCTCACTGATTACACTGTGCCGTTAAAAAACATTATTTATCCCAGTGGTATTGAGCGGTTGCGGGTAATTCCTTCCGGGGGTTCCAGTGAATCAGCCGCTGAGTTTTTTAACTCAAAACGCATGGAAGTATTTGTGGCAGAAATTAAATCGCGCTATCCCGATCGTTTCATCGTGCTGGATGCTCCTTCGGTACAGCAGTCCACAGAGGCGCGAATTCTCGCCAAATACTGTGATCATGCGCTTCTGGTAGTGCCTTACGGTTCTGCTGTGACGGATGAGGTTCTCGCTGCAGTAGATGCAGTAGGGAAAGAGCGTTTTGCAGGGCTGGTGTTCAATAACTAACGCAGTAATTGTGTGAGGGATGCTCAAATGAACAAATCGCCAATTGCTTTTCTGGTTGCCGCCTATGCCAGTGCATCTGCACTTGCGGCACCAACTGAGGTTGCGGGCAGTGATTTTGGTGCAACTATATCCCTGAGTGCGCAGCAAACGGATAACGCGCTCAAAACCCAAACTGATGAACTGTCAGAGCAACAAAACCAGCTGATGGCAAGTGCGTTTGCGCTCTATAACAACGAGTATATTACGCTCAACTCGGACTACGCCGTAAGTCAAATGCGCTATGAAAAAGACAGTCAGGAAGAGCGAACCACAACTATTGGTAAAACCGATTTTGTTTTGGGTAAACCACACAATCCGTTTGATTTAAAAATTTCACACAGTCTGCAAAAGCTGCCCAAGTCATCCGCCGCACTTGAGCTGGAATCCAATACAGATGAAAAACAAATATTAAGTGTTCAACCGGGCTTTCGCACACGTATTACTGGCGCCGATAATTTTTTTATTAACGCCAATGCCACCGAAGTTGAATACCGTTTTGAAGAGCAAAAAAACTCATCGCGTACAGGCGGTAGCACTGGTGTAATTCACGCATTCTCGGCGGTCGATTCGCTCTCGGTATATCTCACCCAAAGCGATGTTGAATTTGAATTTAACCCTGATGTTGATTACAGCCAAACCATGGCTGTCGTGGCTTTGGAAACGCGTCTGCGCAAAATAAATTATCGGATTGAGTTAGGGCAGAGTCGTACAGACTCATCTCGTCTCGGCAAAAGTGATGATCCCTATTACGCCGTGCAAATGAATTATGACGCCGGTCATCATCAGCTCGGGCTAGCGTTTAATCAGCAAATTACTGATTCATCGCGTGGTTTTGATGCCAATGCGGCGCCGGGTGAAATCCCCGGTGGCAGCGATGTAACTGCTGATCAATTGGATCAGGTGTTGTTGCGCCATGCAGAGTTGCGTTGGTCTACTTCGGTGCTGTGTGAGCGCTGCGATTTTTACCTGAGCGTGTATCGCGATGAGCACCAATTCCAATCCCTGGAGCGCGATGAAGAGCGTTTAGGTGGTGCCTTGGGTTTGGGATACCAATTATCGCGCAGCGCAACACTGGGGTTTAATGCCAGTAGGGTCGAGAACAAATTTGCAGCCACGGTGAACGACAGCGAGTTCACTCTTGATCAAATAACGGTGTACTACAACTATGCATTTGCGGGTGGCTTTAACCTGCGGTTATTTGCCGCCGAATACGAGCGTAGTTCTGTAGATGCCAGCAACGAATATCAGGAGTTAAGAGCTGGAGCCACAATTGGCTACAGGTTTTAATCGCTTCACCAACCTTCATTAACAATAGGAATGGTAAATTCCATGAAAAAAATTGCACAGATTGCAGCCATTACACTGGGTGTTGCATTGATAGGATGTGGTGAAGACAAAAGCGAAAATGCAGAAACGGCATTGCGCCATCAAAATTCTGCCAAAGTCTATCAACAGCAAGGGCAGTTGCGTGCGGCGATGCTTGAAGCGCGTAACGCGATCCAGTTGGCTCCAGATTCGGCGGATGCGTACATTTCACTCGCGCGCATACTCAATACCACAGGCGCTTATTCATCCGTTGTAACCATGCTCGACAATGTGGTGGCAGAGTTGCCGGGCGTTTCAGCAGAGCTTGCCAGCGCCCATATTGAGATGAAAAAGTACCGTACAGCGCTCGATGTAATGCAAACGCATCCGGCCGCAGTCAGCGATGCTGCACTTCACTATCAACAATCTTATTTAACTGTCAAAGCTAATATTGCCCTGGGTGAGAAGGATGCTTACGCCAAAGCACTGGAGTCATTCAAGTCGCTGCCGAATAGCGCGCAGGATGCAAAATATCTGGAAGCCAGTATTCTGCTCGCACAAGGTCAATCCGAAGCTGCACTTCTATTATTGCAAGAAGTTGTAGCGCAAGATGAAACACATTTTGAAGCGCTGGTTTTGCTGGGTAATTTATCGCTTTATGAAAATAAATTAACCGCTGCAGAAGAATACTTAACCAAAGCGTTGGCGCTGGTTCCAAACACCGACGTCATCACAGTCGATCGCGCAAAAGTATTAACGCAATTAACAGAAGTGCTTATCCAGCAGGGTCGCACCAGCGAAGCTTACACCTATCAAAAACTGTTAGCGGATGCCAACCCTGAGCGTAATGTTGCCCAGCAAAAATTTAACGATGCGATGGAATTGTATCAACAGGGTAAATTCAGCGACGCCGAAAAGCTGTTGAAAGAATTACGTAAAGACTATCCAGATGACAGAAATACAGCGACGCTGTTGGGAATGGTTGAATTTCAACAGGGCGCAGATCAAAACGCGATAGATTTGTTTGATCAGTTTATTGACCCAGAAACTGCAGCGCCGTCAGTTATCCAGGCCGCCGCATTGGCAAAATTCCGCAGTAATCAAATGGATGAGGCGATTACCCTATTAAAAAATGCGGCCGAGCGTCAACCAAACAACCCTACTATTTTAGCAACCTATGGCTTGGCTCTGTTGGATCGCGACCCTGCCAGTGCTGATGGCGCTATCGCGCTGGAAAAGAGCCTCGCATTGGAGCCAAAACAGCAGCGCATTCGCATTGCCTTAGCTAAGCGATATATGGCGATAGAGCAGCCCGAACAGGCAATTGCACAACTGCAAAAAGCCTTTGAAGAGCAGCCAATGGATTTGATGGTGCAACAAACCTATTTTAAAACTCTGCTCGCAAATGGCTTTGATGATCGCGCAGAAGAAGTTTTAAAGGAGTTTCAGCGTCAAAACCCGGGTAGCCCGCGCGGTGCATTTTTGCAGGGCTGGTTTTCTCTGTATAAAAAAGATTACAAAGAAGCAGAAAAATTCTTTGAGCAGGCGTTATCTATTAAAGGGAATAACGAAAAGCAGTTGTCCTTTGCTGGTCTTGCCCAAGTTTACAATGAGCAAAAATTGCCGCACAAAGCAGTTGTTGCATGGCAATCTATCATTGAGTTAGATCCTAAAAACTTAAATTCATACCGTTTGTGGTTAGTTCAAATGGTGCGTTTGGATCGTATTAAAGAGGCGGTCAGCTTCTTGGAAAACCTGGAACAAAACAGCAGCGACTGGCAACCGTCCGCTGTGCTGGCTCAGTTGTTATCCTCGCAGAAACAAAATAAAGCGGCGCTGGTTCATTTGGAGCGTGCTCTGGAAAAAAGTAATAACGCGCAAAATGTGCAGCAAATAGCAGCCAATCTGTACACCACCTATGCTGGTGAATTGCTTGCGGCTGATAATGTTGGGGAAGCGAGAAATTATCTGCTCAAGGCAAGTGCATTATTTCCCGACAACATCACCTATCTTGCCGGATTAGTCGAGACAGAAATTGCAGCAGGTAATTATGCAGAGGCACAAAAACTGCTCGATCAATTTGAAAAAAATAAACAAACAGAGTCAGGGTTGCTTTATTTACAAGGGATGATCCGCAGTGCAGAAGGTAAAGCAGATGAAGCCTTTACATTTTATCAACAGTCCTGGCAATCCAAGCCAACTGAATTGGCGGCTGATTCTATTTATAAACATTATCTGGCACAGAATCAAAAAGAGCAGGCAGAAAAATTTGTTGGGGAATGGTTGGAAAAGTTCCCACAAAGTTACCGGGCCAGTTTATTGAAAGCTTTGGATGCCCAGGAAAACAATGACGTTCCCGCCGCTATTGAAGGCTATGAGAGTGCCTTACAAAAAGCACCCAATTCCCCCGTTATATTAAATAACCTCGCGTGGAGTTATTACCTTGAAAAGGATTCGCGCGCAGAAGAAACGGCAAAAAAGGCTTATGAGCTGGCTCCAAATTCCGCAGCGGTATTAGATACCTACGGATGGATTTTGGTAGAGAATGGCAAGGTAAGTGAAGGAATTAGTTATTTGGAACGCGCTGCCAATCTCGCTGCAGATAATACCGAGATCCAGGAGCATCTTACACAAGCGCGTGAAAGGCTTAAAAACCAGTAGGTATTTTTATATTAAGTTGTATAAAACACTGGGCCAGTTTTGGCCCAGTTTTGTTTATAACAAAAATCAAATTCCCGCTCTCCGAACAGATATAGGTATTACATTATGGACACTGAAGGATAAATGTGATGGAGGTTAAATTGCAGAAGCAGGACGTATGGCAGCGCGTAGCACCGTTTATGGTTATTGCTATTATAGTTGCTATTTACTTGCCAACATTCGTCGGTCTTTCAGCACAATGGACTCAATGGGATGAGTCGCTTTCGCATGCCTATCCGTTATTACTTTGGTTTTTGGTGTTGCTGTATAAAGTTGGGCCTCTATGTCATGCACGGCAGAATTTATGGATAGATTTATTGTTGGCGATTGGATTAGTCGTCGTATCCATTTGTTGGTTTTTGTTTAACACCATCCAGATAAAAATTCTGGAACAGTTAATTCTTTTGCCGATACTCTTTCTGGCTTTAGCTTTCGCTTTTGGCGTTAAAACATTATGGCAATTACGATTCCTGTTATTAATGCCTGTGTTCGCTCTTCCTATTTGGGATTACCTAAACAATGCTTTGGTTGAACTTGCCAGTGCTGTTGTAGGTGAAATGGTGCGCATGATTCGCATCCCGGCATTGATCGATGGCAGTAGTATTTTTATTCCTTCCGGTCACATTATGATTGCCGATGGTTGCTCCGGGCTGCGGTATTTAATTATATCGCTGGCGCTGGGTTACACCATTAGTTACCTCAATGGTTATCGTGAAAAAGGTCTGATACTTTCTCTGTTAATTGCGGGTGCATTGGGGTTGTTGGCAAACTGGATAAGAATATTTGTCCTGATTCTGGTGGGCTACTACACCGAAATGCAAAGCTCGTTAATGGAAGATCATGAAACCTTTGGTTGGATTGTTTTTGCGCTGATTTGTTTTCCCGCAATTTATTTCGCGCCCGTTATAAAGAGAGTGCAAGCAACCACAGGCGTTGCAGGTGAGTCTCTTGGGTTCAAAAGAGTTTTGCTATTAACTTTGTTATTAATGCCCGGTTTTTTAATGGGGAAATTGGTCGCTGCTACTAATGACACTACAGCGCCCACTTACAGTTTGGGCGATATAGGGTTTGTATCACATACATCGAGTTTACCTTTGCCTCCTTCGTTGCCTGCAGCAAGGCTTACGCAAAAATTTATTGCTCCGAATAATATTTATCTACAAATTAATCAATATATTCCTCAAACGCCACGGGATCGTTTGGTGCCCTACATCGCGCGCCAATACGATAGCCAATTTTGGTTACAGGAAAGCATAAAGGTTATTGTCGTTGGTGGTAAAAAAGTTCGCGTTGAACAGCTGCGACAAAAGTCCGGATTAAAGCGGGTTATACAGGCACAGTGGTTTGATGTGGGTGGATATACAACAGCAACAGTGGCGCAGGCCAAGCTGCTCCAAATTCCGGCTGTACTGAGTGGAAAGCAATATTTTTCGGTATTTACGTTACAAGCAGAATGCATGCAACTTGATTGTGATAAAACCCTCCAATCCCTGCTGCATTTTAGCGAATCAATTCAATAGAAAGGTAATTTATGGAACTGCTTTTTTGGTTGTCAGCATTGTTGATAGTTTATATCTACATCGGCTATCCGATTTTATTGCGCTATCTACCCAGGCGCCCACCTGTGCAATCGGCGGAGTTAAATGAGCTTCCTACTGTGACTATACTGATTCCGGCGTTTAACGAAGCCGCAGTAATTGGTCAGACCATTCAAAATAAGTTAAGCCAGGATTACCCCAGCGATCGTTTGGAGATTATTGTAATCTCCGATGAATCCGAAGACGCCACCGACGACATAGTGAAAGAAATCGCCGCACAAGATTCTCGTGTTCGCCTTGTTAGACAAGTGCCGCGTCAAGGAAAAACCTCCGGTCTAAATTTGGCAATGCCTCACGCAAACGGTGAGATAGTTATTTTTTCTGACGCCAATAGCCACTATCAGTCCGATGCCGTGCGTCAATTGGTCAACTGTTTTAACGACCCGGAAGTAGGTTACGTAACTGGAAAAATGGTTTATGTAAATGAAGAAGGTAACGTAATTGGCGATGGTTGCAGTGCCTACATGAAATATGAAAATCATCTGCGCAGCCTGGAAGCCAATGTGTCTTCCGTAGTTGGTGTGGATGGTGGTATAGACGCGATTCGTAAATCGTTGTATCAACCAATGAGTGCTGATCAATTGCCCGATTTTGTTTTGCCATTAAAAGTGATTACCCAAGGCAAGCGTGTTATCTATTGTGAAAAGGCGTTATTAAATGAAGAGTCACTTAGCAGTTCACAATCTGAATTTCGCATGCGGGTACGTGTTTCACTAAGAGCGTATTGGGCGATGTGGGATATGAAACACTTATTTAATCCGTTTAAGTACGGTTTATTCTCCTTGCAAATTACCTCGCATAAATTACTCCGCTACCTCGCTTTTATTCCATTGTTCCTTGCGTTGGTTAGCAATGGCCTTATTACCGGTGAGGGCTGGTTATATCAGTTGACATTCCTCGCGCAAATTATTTTTTATTCTGTTGCGGCATTCGTATCGCTGAACGATGGCACTAAAAACCGTTGGCTCGCGCTGGTTAATTATTTTTGCCTCATCAACATTGCAGCAGCCATGGCGTTCATCAAATTTATAAAACGCGAAAAAATTGTTATGTGGAAGCCGCGGGTAGGATGATGAAAGTAGCCCATCTTATCGATAGTGGTGGTTTGTACGGTGCTGAACAAGTACTGCTTACTCTCTGTAAAGAGCAACAGCAGCAAGGCCTACACCCGATAATTGTCAGCTGTGGTTTGCCGGGGGAAGCGCTAAAGCCTTTGGAGCACGCCGCGAATGATCAACACATTGATTTAATCGTATGGCGAATGCCGGCAGGTTTAAATCGTGCAGGCACCTTATTGTTATTGAATGAATTGAATAGTCGTGGTGTTCAATTGCTTAACTCCCACGGCTATAAGTTCAATATTTTGTTGGGAATGCTGGGCAAGAGCAAAATTGGTTTGCCGCTTGTCTCTACGGTGCATGGTTATGTAAAAGCAAAGTTCCCTAAAAAAATGTGGGTCTACGAATTTTTAGATCGCATTTTTCTTAAACGCTTCGATGCAATAGTGCTGGTCAGTGAAAAAATGCGTGAAATTCCCGCATTTCGTAACAGCAAAAAAGTGCATGTAATTAAAAATGGCATAAATTCCAAAGAGGCCTCGTTGCCCTCAACGCTTGAGGGCAATCCTTACCAATTGCTAGCTATCGGTCGGCTCTCACCGGAAAAGGGGTTCGATTACCTTATCAAAGCTGTTGCTGAAATAAATAAAACAGAAACTATTTGCCAACTAACTATTTATGGCGAGGGCAGTTTACGCAACTCGCTGGCAGAATTAATTAGTAGCCTTAGCCAACAAAACAATATAAAACTTGCAGGTTTTATTGCTAATGCCCAACAACATTTTCACCGTTACCAACTAATCGTAATGCCCTCTTTAACAGAAGGTATTCCCGTAACTTTGTTAGAAGCTATGCGCAATAAAACCCCGATTATCGCTTCAGCAGTAGGCGGTATTCCAGAAGTGTTGGGAGTTGACAGTTATGGTCTGCTAACTCCTGCGTCCACAGATTCTATAGTGAATAAGCTTCGCCAATGGTTTTCATTATCTAATGAAGAAAAAGAAGCATACGTTGAAAATAATTATCAAAAATATTTTTTGAATTTTAGTGCGCAAGGTATGGGTCTGCACTACCTAAGTCTCTATTCGGCCTTGAAAGGAGCGCATAAATGAAACCTTGGATGGAGTCTATTTATTACAAGAGTCCTGTATTTATCCAAAACATTGCAGTATCTGCAATGGGTTTTAAACTGCGTAGCGAGCGATACAAACCCGTAGGTCAATCTAAATTGACCGAGCTGTTAAAAACACAGAATTTTAATCAGGAGCAGATGCGCGAATATCAGTCACGTGCATTTGTTGCCATAGCTAGGCATGCTATTAACAATACAATTTTCTATCAGCGTTGGGCTCAGGACAAGGGACTTGAAGCTGGTGATATAAAATCGATAGAGCAGATCAATCTATTTCCGGTAATAGAAAAAGCATACATTCGTGAAAATTCACACGAGTTTAAAGCTCAACCTAAAAACCAAAATGCAAAACAAATCAAGCTGCACACCAGTGGAACAACAGGTACTCCTCTAACTGTATATACCGATGAGAACTCCCGCAGCGAACACTATGCGTTTTTCTCGCGACTGCGCTCTTGGTATGGGCTGCAACCAGTAGACCGCCGTGCAACTATGTTTGGGCGAATCATTATGCCTGCTGCAGATAAAAAGCCGCCCTTCTGGCGCTATGATGCAGTAAATAAAAATTTGCTAATGTCCTCATACCACTTAAAAAAAGAAAACCTGCTTTCCTACTATCGGAAGTTGGTAGATTTCAAGCCTCAGGAAATCTTTAGCTATCCCTCCAGTATTGTGCAGCTTGCAGATTTCATTATTCAAAATAATCTCCCGAAGCTTGATCTCAAATTATTAATGACAACTGCTGAGCATCTTCATTCCTTTCAGAGAGAGAAATTATTAGCAGCCTTCAATGCTCCTGTGGTCAACCAATATGGTTGTACAGAGATGGCGTTTTTTGTTTCTACCCTGCCGAACGGTGAATTTTGCTCACACCCGGAACATGCAGTACTAGAGGTAAAAACATCTGACCAGAGTATTCATAACATTGGTGAAGGTGAGCTTGTCACTACAGGCTTAATAAATTTTTCAATGCCCGTCATCCGGTATCTTGTAGGGGACAATGTAGTATTGGGTGAAGAAAACAAAAATGGCTTCAAAATACTCCAAGATGTTCAAGGAAGAGTAGACGACCTGATATACATGAAAGATGGAACACCAGTAGGAAGGTTGGATCCGATTTTTAAAGGTGGTACTGGTATTAAAGCTGCTCAGATTTTCCAAAATAAAGAAGGAGATATTGAGTTGCGTATTATTCCGGATAGTAGTTATTGCGAGTCATTAGGGGCTGCTTTAAAAGCAGAACTTATCAAAAGAGTTGGGGGTGATTGTTCGATTGATTTGATGTTGATTGATGAAATTGAAAAATCTAGCAATGGGAAATTTAAATCGGTAATTAGCAGATACAAAAATTATGTTAAAGCTTAAGAAAGTAATTGCTGTCGTGCTCGGTTCTTTCTACTTTAAATCTTATTCATATTTTAGAAAAATTAAATGTGAAGATGTAAAGGTTATTGGTGTCCCCCTGTTGAATATCGCGAGAGGATCGCAGCTTTCATTGGGGGCGAGGGTAACTCTTAATTCTTTTAATGACGATTACCACATTAATATGAATTCATCAGTAAAAATATTTATTGAGAATCAAGGGAGCGTGGTTGATATCGGAGAAGATACTCGAATTCACGGTTCTTGCATCCATGCATCAAAAAAAATCAGTATTGGGAAGCGCTGTCTGATAGCAGCAAATTGCAACATTGTGGATTCTCATGGACACAGAGTTGTTTTGGATGAGCCTTCTAAGAGGTACCGAACAGTTGATGAGCCGCGTGAAATCAATATAGGTAATGACGTATGGATAGGTATGAATTCCATAATTTTACCAGGCGTAACAATAGGCGATGGAGCCATTGTTTCTGCAAATAGCGTTGTTAATAAAGATGTACCGTCTAAAGTTATCGTTCGTGGAAATCCCGCAGAGATAGTTGAGGCTAAAGTATCATGAATTATGAAACACCTTTGAAGTGGGAGCCATTTGTATCAATTGTTATGCCTGCTTTTAATGAAGAAAAATATATAGAGTTGTCCCTAATAGCCGTTATGCAGATGGATTATCCGAAGCATAAACTGGAGATTATTGTCGTTGACAATGGGTCAACAGATAAAACAGTTGAAATAGCTAAACGTTATGCTGACAAGGTTATAGTTCATCCGAATGTAAAGGTTGGCGGTGTGAGAAATGAGGGCGTTCGTCAATCAAACGGAGAAATAATTGCATTTATAGATTCTGATTGCCTGCCTGCAAAGGGTTGGCTTCGTGATTCTCTGGACTATATGAAAGAAAACTCATGCGATGCCGTCGGCGGAATCTATCTGTTGCGAGAACACCCCTCTTGGGTAGAAAGTGCATGGTTGATAAACCCTAAGCCAAAAGATGGCGTCACTAATAGACTAGTGGGCGGTTCTATTTTGATTTCTAAAGATAGTTTCATATCTTGCGGAATGTTTGATGAAGCACTAAATGCTGGTGAGGATTATGCTCTTGCTAGAGCATTGAAAGAAAAAGGCTTTGTACTACATGAAGCTAAATCTTGTGCATTGGTGCATCTTGGGTATCCGACAAACTTACTTTCTTTCATGGCTCGCCAGTATTGGCATTCATCGAGCTATCTTAAAAGCAAGAAAAAAGGGGGGGCTGATTTCCTTTTTTTGATTGTTGCTGCTTACGCGGTTGGTATTTTATTGTTGCCACTATCCGCTTTGGTAATTCCGTCCATGCTGCTACCGGCAATTTCAATAATCTTCTTATTTCCTGGGATTCTTTCTGTAAAGCGCATCGTTGCATCAGGTTATAAGTCGCATAGGCTTGATAGTTATTTAAAAATCTATTTATTAGATTTTTGTTATCTCTTGGGTCGAGTCGGTGGGCTATTGAAAAGCTTGATGACGGAACTTAATTTAATTCCTGATAAAAAGTCACATTATTAGAAATATCGGATGTATCTTCATCAAAATTAGCTACTATGCTTCATGAGTTAGGTATAGCTCCGAAATATTTGTTAAAGGGGGGAGAAAAAATGAGAGCCCTACTGTTGGTTCTGCTAATAATTCCAGCCTTGAGCTTTGCTCAGGCAGTTAGTCAGGTTTCAGTTGAAAAAAACGCTGAAGGTCAGATTTCAAATGTCAGTATTAAGGGTAGCGGTTTTGGTGTTAAGGCTGTTCCAATTTTTTATGATCAGGCGGGTACTACTTATGAGAAGGGGGTTGCGAATTCATACTTCAATAGCTTTCTGCCTGATCGCATGATTACCCAGCAAGACACAATGGGAAGTACTAGTTCTCCTTGGAGCAACTCCTATGGCTCACTATATATTCGTAATGACCCTGCAATAGTGCGAGGGCCAGCGACTGGTAAGTATTATAATGGCTTAGGGGTTAAAGTTAATCTTCAGAATCCTCGTGTGCATCCCCGTGCAGGTACTCCGCAAGAATCAAAAAAAGTTTATATCAGCTGGTGGTTCCGCCAGCAAAATGAAACCCGCAATTATTTCCAGTTCGAGTTGAGCAGCATAGACCCTGAATTTAATCCAAAAGAAGGTGACGAGTTTACAGTTAATGCTGGTGAGCACTGGTCTGGTGTGACTACCATCTATGGCCGTGTTATTGCCTATTATCCTGCCACCAAAATTCTTCATGCTAACTATTACGGGCAGTACAACACTAATCGATTAACAGGGAACCGTTTAACGCTCAATGTGAGTAACAAGTCTGCAACCTTGGCGGTAAATACGCGTGGGCCTGGCTCTAACAAATATTTGCGTGTCTGGGAGAGTGATGGTACTGACGGTACCTTCAGATCGTCTTGGACTAATACGGAAGTCTATCAGGCTGATTTACGCAGTGTTCAGCGTTCCAATGTTTTGCCTCGCGAATGGAATCATATGGAATATTTTGCTGATCAAAATAAAAAATACATCAAAACTAAAGTGAATGGTGTTGTTGATGCAGAGGGCTATTACACGCTCGCCTCTGATATTGCAGGCCATTCGCCAACAATTGGCTTAATCGGTCAGGACAGCACTCAAACCGAAATGCATCAGGAAATTTGGATGGATGATATCTATATGGATGGTTCATTCAAGCGAGTCGTGTTGGGTAATGCACCTAAGTATGCGGATGTAACCCATCAAGAAGTCCAATTTTTTACCAGTTGGACGGATACTGAAATCAAGTTTTCGCCCTACTACGGATCATTGGATAGAAAGCTTCCCGCATACATATACATTTTTTCAGAGGACGACGTACCCAATTCTGAGGGTATTGCCTTTGAAAGCCCTCCAAAAATGGATTAATGAAAAAAGCCCCTGATCAGGGGCTTTTTTATTGTCTGTGCCAAGCCCCATTTCCCAGCTATGTAATGTAAGCAACCACCTATTTTGCTAAGATGCGCGCCTATTCTCGAGTTCGGAAAGGATTAGGTAGCATGAGTTACACTCCCGGTCTGGTATCGGTATTAATTCCTCTTTTTAATCGCGCCAAATATATTCAGGAAACGATTAATTCTGCGTTGTCGCAGGAATATGACAACCTTGAAATCATCGTGGTGGATGATGGTTCTACTGACGGTGGTGATAAGTTGGTAGAAGCCTTTTTCGACACAGGGCGAGTGCAATTGTTTCGTCATGCTGGCGGGGCTAATCGCGGCCAATCCATTTCACTCAATGTGGCACTGTCCAAAGCGCGTGGTGAGTACATCGCTGTGCTTGATAGTGATGACATATTTCTCCCTAACAAATTAAAAGACCAGGTTGGCTTCCTGCAGGCCAACCCTGATGTGGGATTGGTCTATGGCATGGGGTTTGGTGTTGATGCGGCGGGCAAGCAGATTTACAACATTCTCTCTGAAAAACACACCGAAACTAACGACCCGAATCGCATACTGTTAGATTGCTATTTTCACTTGCCCGTTGGCTCCCTGGTGCGCAAGTCTGTTTACGATCAGGTGGGTGGGTTTGATGAGTCACTTCGTGCTGGTCAGGATCACGACATGCAAGTGCGCATGGCAGAAGTGACCCGCTTTGGTTTTTTGCCGGTGCGAGTTTACTGCTATCGCCGTCATGGAGAATCCATTAGCCACCAGGGGCTGGAGCGCCGCTGGCGCAACGCGCTGATTATTCTGAACAAAGCAATAAATCGTTATCCCTACAGTAAGAGCACTATTCGTAAGCGTCGCGCAGTTATCAATTTCCGTTTGGCGCAAGCGCTGTTGCAGAGCAAAAAATCCTATTGGGAAGCCGGGTGGCGCTTTTTGTACGCGGGCTTGTTGGATCCAGCGCGAGCAATTGCTGTTGTTACAGGGAAGGAAAAAGTCAGATGAAGATTTTGTTAGTCATAGACAGGCTTACCAATCCCCATGCCGGAACCGAGGGCCAATTTTTACTGTTAATCAAGTTGTTGCAACAGGCAGGGTGTGAGCTACGGGTTTTGATATTGGCTGACAGCGAATGGCTGCGCGCCAATCCTTTGCCATGCGCAACAAGTATTGTTGGCTCATCTTCAGTGAAATCCTTAAAAACCTGGTGGCGAATCTATCGGGTGGCGCGTCAGGCAAAGGCAGATGGTTTCGATCTGGCGCATATTTTCTTTAACGACGCTTCGCTGATATGCCCGCCTATGTTTGCTTTGGCAGGCATCAAATCCATTATTTCTCGGCGTGATATGGGTTTTTGGTATACACCCATGTATCGCAAGCTGCTCCCCTTGACTGGCAAATACGTTGCTTGTGCGCTGAGTAACAGCCGTGCTGTTGCTGAAGTTACCGGCGCTGTAGAGCGTATTCCTGCAGCAAAACTCAGAGTCATTTATAACGGTTTTAACAGAAGTTTTAATTCATCAGCCAGCATTCCTGAATTGGAATCCTTGCGGGCGACAGGTGCACAGATTTTTGGTCTGGTTGCCAATATTCGCCCTATAAAGCGTATGCAAGACGCGATTAGTGCATTGGCCCGGTTAGACCTTAATCATAATCCGCACCTGGTGATAATTGGTGCTGGTGATGCCACTGAGTTGACGTCGCTTGCCAGCCAACTGGGTGTCGGTGAGCGAGTGCATTTTTTAGGTTCACGCAGTGATATTCCTGAGTGTTTGCAGTACCTATGCGCAGGACTTTTGTGTTCCGAATCCGAAGGTTTTTCCAATGCGATTGTCGAATACCAGTTTGCCGGGTTACCCGTCATTTGCAGTCGCACTGGTGGCAACCCGGAGGCTGTCAGCCATGGCGAAACAGGGTGGTTGTATGAAGTGGGTGATGTGCCTGCATTAAGTGCAGCAATGGCCAGTGTATTACAGGAACCAGAGCGCGCCGCCGCTATGGGGGCTGCAGCCAAACAACAAGCTGAGTCGCGTTATACCATCAGCGCCATGTTGAATCAGCATCTGGCGCTTTATCGTGAACTAACAGGAGCAGTGCAATGAAATCTGCCGTAATTGAATTGGCGGGCAAATTAGGCGGCTATCAGTTGGCGCGTTTGCTCACGCGCAAGCAACCAAAAATTTTGATGTATCACCGTTTTTCAGCAGAAAAAAAAGGCCATGAAGTTACCGCTGCTACTTTCGAGCAACAACTGCGCTTGATAAAAAAATATTTTCAACCCATGACCCTTGTAAATCTGGCGCTTGCTATTCAAAAAAATGGTACTGCACCTGCAAATGCAGTGGTGATCACGGTGGATGATGGCTATAGGGATTTTTACGAAGTGGCCTATCCGCTATTAAAGCGCTATCAAGTGCCTGCCACTTTTTTTGTGACTACCGGGTTTGTAAATGGTGATCTCTGGTTGTGGTATGACCAAGTTAAGTGGTTGCTAGAAAATAAGACTGACAATTCTAAAGAAATTTTTTTATCAGGTTTGAGCGTAGATCTGAGTGGTGATAAAGAAAAAACATGGTCTTTAATCGTAAATCACTTTCTAAATATTGATAATACTGACCGTTTGAATGGAATTGCACAATTAGCGATAGCTTGTAATCTCGAGATCCCCAAGATTGCACCAGATGATTACAAGGCAGTTAATTGGCAACAGCTAAAAGAAATGCAGCTTAATGGGATAGAAATAGGCGGTCATACAGTTACGCATCCATCGTTAGGAATGACTCGTTTGGATGAGGCAATTCAGGAAATAGAAAAGTCCAAGTTGCATTTAGACCAATATCTTGGGGAAGAGCCAAGAACATTTTGTTATCCAAACGGGCAGCCGCAGGATTACACGCTTGAGGTTAAAGAGAGTGTAAAGCGTGCAGGATACCTTGCTGCAGTTACTGCATTCTCGGATAGACATAATATTAATTTAGATAATAGTTGGCGCCGATTCACTGGGTCTGAGGATAACTTTCAATTTTCCAAATCTTTGTTTGGGGTTGAACATATTGGGAACTTGTTAAGAAGACACGAGAGAGCGTCAATATAAATTGATGTCAAATGGAGGCGTAAGTCATCTAATGAATGCTAAGCTGGCAAAAAAATTATTAAAAAATATTGATGAGATATCATTTCTGTTAATGGAAAATCATTTTTCAGATTATGTATTCCAAAATTTTGGAGTAAAGAAAGTTGAATCCAAGGAGGAGTTGCGTGTTAGTTTTTTAGTTCCTTTGTTGAAGCTGTTGTGTGCATTTCTAAATACTGGAAAGAAGGAGTTTCTATCTATCTATTTGGATGAGCGAAAGCGGTACAGCCCACATTTATCTGGGTTGGATGTTCAGCTGAGTTACCATCAGTACGTAATTGCCAAAGATCATGAAATGCTTGAGAAGATAGTTGGAGGCAACTCCCTATCAAAAGAGTATTGGTTTTCTTTGCATAAATCTCTTTTAAATGTAAATGTAAATGAAAAGGTGATAAAAGTTTTGGCAGTCGGTGATTGCCTTATGAATGAAATTAGAGTCTTTTCAGATCCTGTGGAACAGGGTAAAGATTTTTCTATAGATTTTCGATGTATATATTTAAGTGCTGGATCGGGCGGCGAATTAGATACCTCCAATATAATTAATTACGTAAACGATAATTCTATAGATATTATTGCTTTTAGTTTTTTCAGCTTTGAAGTAATGCCAGAGTATTCAAGAATCGTATCGCATTCTGAAAAAATGTCATCAGCCCAAATAATAAATTTTTGCGATGGCATGATTAGCAAGGTCACCGATTTTATTTTTGCGTTAAGAAAGCAAACGGATAAAACATGCCTCATACACTCAGTATCAGGCTTGCCTTTAGGGCGTTGGGAAAAGCGGCTTCCATTGCTGCCAGCATTGCCGCCAAAAAAGAAATTAGCAGTCGATTATCTCAATAAAAAACTGAAAGATCTTGTTGTGAACGTGGAGAATGTGATCCTGATCGATGAGCAGGCTATAGCAGACGATTTTGGAATAAAGCATTGTGCTAAGCAGATTGCTCCGCAGCGAATATATAAAGGCTTATTCCACACATCTTATTTCGGTAAGTATCTTGCAGATGTTTATATAAAAGAATGCGAAACTTTTCTGACGCTAAAAAAATGTAAAGTGTTGTTGCTAGACTTTGATAATACGCTTTGGTCAGGTGTGATGGCCGATGGCGAAGTGCGTCATTATGTCGAAAGACAGGAACTATTAAAGAGTTTAAAAGATCAAGGCATAATTCTTGTAGCTGTTAGTAAAAATTCCGAAGAAAATATTCGCTGGAATGAAATGGCTTTAAAGAAAGAAGATTTCGCGTTCTTGCAGATAAATTGGAATCCTAAAGCTGATTCAATTAATAATGTAAAAAAAGTATTAAATTTAGGAAAAGATAGTTTTGTTTTCATTGATGACAATCGGCACGAGCGAGCGTTAGTTGCAGCTGTCCACCCTGAGGTAACGATTCTTGATGCAGAGTTACCCCAAACTTGGGAGTCTCTTGCGAGGCTAAAAGATTATCCCAATACACAAGCTACTGACGAAGCGAAAAGGCGAACCGCTTTGTATCAAGAGCAATCAGCGCGCGCTAATGCATTAGGAGATGCGGGGGCAACATTAGAAAACTTAAAACTTTTGGAGTTGTGGTATGGCTTCAGCTCCGCAAACGTATCCGATTTAGATCGCATTCTGGAGCTGGTTAACAGAACTAATCAATTTAACCTCACTACAAAGCGCTACCCAAAAGCAGAAGTGGCAAAATTTCTGAATGATCCAAAATATCTTGTTTTATCGGCGTCTCTTGGTGACAAGTTCGGTAGTCTCGGGTTGGTTGCTGTTTGCATTATTATGTATGAAGGGCAGGAAACTGCCTACGTCGATACTTTTGTGATGAGTTGCAGAGCAATGGGCTTTGCTCTTGAGAAAGCCTTTATGTATGAAATTATCAAGTTTCTTAAAGCGAAAGGCGTTAAAACACTGACGGGTCAATTTATTCCCACAGATAGAAATTCACCTGCCATGTCCTTTTATGAAGATGTTGGCTTTCAAAGTATCAACACGGAAGGTGGTTATTTAGCTAACCTGGATGAGTACCCGCTACTTTCTGTAGATTGGCTGACCAAAAAAGCTGACACTATATAGGCTATTTTATGAATCATTTTGTAGGTGTTCATGGTGGCGCTAGCGCAAGCAAAAAAATAGTAATAGTGTCTGGGTTTACTTTTTTTCTTTTTATCATTTATCAGTTATTCTTTTTTTTAAATATACCGTCAAGAATTCCGGGTCTAGGTATAGTTCGACCAACTGTATTGTTATTCCTTATTCTTGCTGTATTACTGATTGCTCAGCGCGATAAGATAGCTCATAAATTTAATCAACCAATCTTCAAGGTATTTAGTGCTTTTTTGATTGTATTGATTGTTACCTTACCATTTGTAACCTACCCTGGTAGTGTACTTAGAACCAATCTGCAAATATTTATTAAAGCAATTGTCTTCCTCTACTTCTGTGCGCTGATTTTGGATACAGAAAAACGCTTAAAAATATCGCTTTTTATTTTTGTTGCCTGCCAGGTCTTTCGTGTACTGGAGCCGCTCTTTTTAAATATCACCACAGGCTATTGGGGTAGCTCTACCTATATGGGCAGTGGTGAATTTGCAAATAGATTATCCGGCGCACCTGCAGATGTAATTAACCCCAATGAATTGGGGTTTGTGATTGTAACTGCCATTCCCTTTTTACATTATTTTCTATTGCAGCGAGGATGGATAATTAAGTTATTTTATCTTGGTCTGCTAGCGATATTGCTCTATGCCTTGATACTAACCATGTCTCGCGGTGCTTTTTTAGCTCTCATTGTTGTTGGCTGGTTCGTTTTCAAGGAAAGCAAGCGAAAATTTATGCTTATAGTTTTCATTGTAATTGGAATAATTGCGGCATTGAGTGTCATGAATGATGTGCAACGTGATAGGTATTTATCTCTATTCTCATCTGAATCAAAACAATCAGCAAGCGCAGAGGGGCGTATTAACGGAATGATTAAAGAATTTGAACTTGGCTTGAAGCGCCCGATTTTTGGTTTTGGTTTAGGCACTACCGCGGAGGCCAAATACAATACTTTTGGCCGCAGACAAGCAAGTCATACCATGTATGGCGAGCTATTAATTGAGGTTGGAATTGTTGGTATGTACTTTTTTATGCGTTTTATTATTGCGATTCGGCGGCAATTAAAAGAGGGCATAGTGAGTGCAGAAACCTGTAGTGATTTTTACAAGACGCTATTTAAAATTTGTAATGTGGTCTTTTGGATGTTTGTGGTTTACAGCATTAACTACTGGGGATTAAGCCAATATTACTGGTATAACCTGGCCGGCATTGTAATAGCGGCGTCCATATTGATGAATATGAATAAAATCAAGGAATCAAACGCGTGAAAATATTATTGGTGGCGCGCTGGCCTGTTGGTGGAATCAGAACCTACTTTCGTTATATATACGCTCAAGACTTATATGCTAATTATGAGCTGGTTCTGTTGGCTCCAGACATAGGGCTACAAGACTTTTTGGCCGAATATTTTCCCGTTGGCCGTATTCGTTTTATTAAAGCTGCAAATTCTGACTCTGCACTGCGAAGAGAACTAAATTCTATACTACGCTCTGAAAAGTTTGATGTGATTCATTCTCATGGTTTTTCTGCTGGTGCTTTAGTTAGTTCATTAGCACAGCGGCTGCCTGCTCCACATATTATGACGGCGCATGACGTTTTCCGTGCTGATCAGTTTGTTGGTATAAAAGGCAAAGTAAAATCACTTTTATTGAATTTGGCTTACTGGAGACTTGATGGGGTTTTAACAGTTGGTCAGGACGCCTTAGAGAATTTTAAAGAATTTATACCAATGGTTTCACCCGAGAAAATTCATAACATTGATCATGGTGTTGATGCTCAACGTTTTGCTAGTGCCGAGCCACGTGATTTTCATAAGGAGTTAGATTTACAGAATCGCAATATCATTGGATTCTTTGGCCGTTTTATGTCACAAAAAGGCCTGCTTGATGTTATCAAGGCCATGAAAATTTTGTTAGAACGCCGGACATCCGAACAAATGCCAATTGTTCTAACTTTTGGATGGGGAGGATTTATTCGTGAAGATTATGCGCTCATAGATCAATTAGGTTTATCTGATTATTTTCGTCAGCTGCCATTTACCGATGATGTTCCTGCTGCTATTAAAGGTGTCGATTTGGTCGTTATGCCTTCACGCTGGGAGGCATGTGGATTATTGGCCATGGAAGTGTTAAGCGCGGGAACTCCATTAATTGCGAGCAATTGCATAGGCTTACGCTGTGTAGTTAAAAATACTCCTGCACTTGTTATCGATCCTTATCGGCCTGATCAACTTGCGAATGCAATAGAAGCGGAACTGACTAATTCTTCAGCTGAATCATTCGCAGCTTTTCAACCTCTAGCCGTGGAACGTTTTGCTTTGGCAAAACCCGCGCGAGCCTTGCATGAATACTATCAGCAGTTAAAGGAAAACGGTTGTGTATAAGCGTCTTGCCTTTAATACCGCCTCCAATCTAGGAGCCCTATTTATCAAGTTGGGTATCACTTTTGTGATGACGCCTATCCTGATTAAAAATATGGGTAACTATGATTATGGCCTGTGGGAAATGGTGGGTGCTGTTATTGGCTATATGGGCATGTTGGATATGGGGATTCGTCCGGCGGTAAGCCGTTTTGCTGCCCGCTTTATTGCTCAAAAAGATGAATCAGCTTTAATCACGCTGTATGCAACAGCATGGTATTTCTTGCTCGGTGTCGGGTTGCTGATTGCGCTTATTCTCGGCCTTGGAGGGATGTTTTTTGCTGAGCTAGTTGCCCCCGAAGAAAGCACAGACAATGTTCGTTATACCTGGTTTCTGCTGATATTGGCGGCGCAATTATTGATTACCTTTCCCTCCTATACTGCAGAGAGTTATTTGGAGGCTTATCAGGAATATTATTTAAAAAACAATGTCACTATTGTTAATTCAATACTGGGCAGCACCATCTTATTTATATTTATCACTCCTGAAAATGCTCTGGTACTACTTGCAGCAACCAACGCAATAGGAATCTGCTCAAAGTATCTTTTTTTAGTATGGCTTATGCAGTACCGCCGACCATTCCTGAGTTTGCGTCGAGCTTATTTTTCGTTGCTTCAATTAAAAGAACTGTTGCGCTTTAGTGTGAAAACCTTGGTGCAAGGTGTGGCGACTAAAATGGAAAATGCCACGGACAGTTTGGTAATCGGTTTTGTGATGGGGCCAGCTGCTGTTCCGCTCTACAGTATTCCGGCTAACCTCGTTAGCTACATTCGCCTTATTTCCTATAATTTTACCCATGTATTTATGCCTTATTTTAGTTCCCTCGGGGCATTGAATGATCAGCGAAAAATTCAGGAAGTTTATCTAACGGGAAGTAAATTCACTGTCGCACCCTGTTTAATTTTGGCGATTGGTGCTTATACATTAGGACCAGAATTTTTATCACTTTGGGTTGGTGATGAAATTGCACGCTCTGCCCAAGAATTCCTGGGTGTACTGATTGCCTTTTTGGTACTCCCACTGGTTAACCCTATGGCTAGCCGTTATCTCACCGCTATCGATAAACACGGCTTTTTTGCCAAGTGGCAACCAATAGTTGCTTTATCCAATCTCGGTTTGAGCCTGTTGCTAATTTATCCCTTGGGTATTTTAGGTGTCGCACTAGGCTCGTTAATACCCGCTTTGGTTTTTCAGCCAATAGTGCTTGGTGTGTGTTGTAAGCATCTGGGGTTTTCGCCTTTTGTGTATCTTCGCTTCGCATTATTGCCCTGGCTAATACCTTGTGTCGCCATGGCTGCGACCTTGGTGGCTGCCAAGCAATTTTTTGTTATAACTAACTACGGAATTTTACTGGCGATAGCAAGTGTGGCCTCTATGGTATTCATCGTGGTAGGAGCATTATTTGCATTGAATCAGCATGAGCGTTCCCAATTAATGGCTATTGTGAAGCGCAAAAAAAATTAAGGGTAAGGAAATATGTGCGGTTACGCCGGAATGGTTTTAAATTCAGCATCGATAAACTTGCTGGCGCCAGAGTTGCTCCAGGCTATGGGAAATAGTATTCGATTGCGTGGGCCTGATGATCAAGGAATTTGGCTGGATGAAAAAATCGGTGTGGGCCTGGTGCATCAGCGTCTTGCCATACAGGATTTATCGCCACTGGGTGCACAACCCATGCATTCGGTATCAGGCCGCTTTACGATTGCTTTTAATGGTGAAATATACAATTTTAAACAACTCAAAACGCGTTTAATTGCGGCGGGATTCCAGTTTAAAGGTGGGTCGGATACTGAAGTTATTCTGGCAGCATTTGAGGCTTGGGGAATTGAACCTGCCCTCAATGATTTTGTTGGGATGTTTTCAATAGCCTTGGTTGATCATCACCAAAAAGAATTATGGCTAATCCGTGATCGGATGGGTGAAAAGCCCCTGTATTACTACCATGCAGACGGTAATCTACTTTTTGCATCCGAGCTTAAACCCTTAATGTTATGCCCTTTCTTTAAAAAAGAAATTGAACCGGGTGCAGTGGGTTTGTTGATGCGACACAATTATATTCCTGCACCCTGGAGTATTTTTAAAAAGACGTTCAAATTGGAGCCAGCACATTATTTACGTTTTAATTTAGCGGATATAAGTGCGGCACCTGTAAAAGTAAGATACTGGGCACCTTCGCTTGAGTGGAATAAAAGCCTCGATGCGCAAGCACTGCATCAACAACTTGAGCCGTTATTGAGCGAGATAATTGCAGATCAAATGATTTCTGACGCTCCCTTGGGAGCATTTTTATCGGGAGGTATAGATTCGTCGACGATTGTGTCCTTAATGCAAAGGCAGTCGTCAAGACCAGTAAAAACCTTCTCGGTTGGTTTCAATGTCCCCGGTTTTAATGAAGCCGAACATGCAAAAGCAGTAGCCAGGCATTTAGGCACTGAACATAACGAGTTTTATGTTGAGCCTAAGGATGCACTTAATATTATTAGCCTGTTGCCGGATATTTATGATGAGCCTTTTGCTGATTCGTCACAAATTCCTACTTATATCGTAAGCCAGATGACACGCCGACAAGTGACTGTCGCCTTATCGGGAGATGGTGGCGATGAGCTCTTTGCTGGCTATAGTCGCTATGCGAGTTATGCGCGCAATTTTGCCTCCCGAAAAGCGGGCCTGGCAAATAGAATAATGAATGGTTTGCCCGCTCCTGTCATTGCTCGATTAACCCGTTTACTTAAGTCCAATCAACGGGAGTTATCGCCAGCACTGGTGTTGGAAAAAGTGCAGCGTTATAACCTGGGTTTTAATGCAGTTGATGCCCGTCATTATTATCAGAATCAGGTTGGTTATTGGCTCAACCCCGAAACAGAATTGAAATCTGCTGAACGTCTACACTATGCATTGGATGATATGCCACTGCGTGAAGACTCAACTTCAACTTTTCAATGGTGCGATATTAATTCTTATCTGCCGGATGACATTCTTGTAAAAGTAGACCGTGCTGCTATGGCGAACAGTTTGGAAACTCGTGTGCCTTTATTGGATCATCGATTGGTAGAACTCTCTTTAACTGTGCCAACAGCGATTAATGTAGTCAACGGAGTTACCAAACAACCCTTACGTAATATTTTGTATCAGTATGTTCCGCGCGAATTGGTTGATCGGCCAAAACAAGGTTTTGCGGTTCCGGTGGGGCATTGGTTAAAAAATGAATTACGTGAATGGGCAGAGGATTTGTTATCTGAAAAGTCGCTTGCTGATAGCAATGTATTTAATAGCGACTTGATTCGTCAGAAATGGCAGGCACATCTGACTACCAGTCATGATTACTCCTTCCATTTATGGTCAGTGCTGATGTTCCAATCCTGGCACAGGAAATATATGTAATTATGACAATCACTGTTTCCACGGAAATTATTACTGCTGCGCTGCTAACTGAAGTTGCTGGTTTGTATGCGGCGGATAAATATAAAAAATCCTTATGGGAATGGCAGTTTTGTCCGCGGTTTGGTCGAGATGTACAATGTATTGTTGCGCGGGATGATGATCGTATAGTTGGTTTTAATGCGACTATGCCCATAAAACTCGTCACAGAGTCCAATCAGGCTGTGGATGCTATATGGAGCTGTGATTTTATTGTTGCGCCTGCATACCGTGGTAAGGGATTAGGGCAATCTATAAAAGACGAAATGGCAAATGCATTCAAAATGCCAATCATGTCGTTGGGTATTAGCGACAGTGCGTTTCCATTATTGTTGAAAAAAGGATGGCATTCTCCTGCGCGTCTTGATGTTTGGGATTTATTGAATCATCCCAGAACATTAAAACAAATTATGTTGTTCAGTTGGTCAAAAATTTGTCGGTCATACTTGTCTCTTACTGCAAGAAACTTATATAGAAAATATCTTGTTGAAGAACTAAGCCAGCTGCCGCAAAAAGCAGTTATCCAGCATTTGTGGAAATTACATCGAGAGCATTCAAACGATGTAGAGATTTTACGAAATTACGAATATTTAAAGTGGCGTTATGTTGATTGTCCATTTAATGTGTATCGCTTTTTACATGTCGGTTCTGCCAATAAAGGTGCACAAGCCCTTATCATTTTTCGTATTACACCAGGTAACAGCCTGGAAGTGGTCGATTTTGTTGGTTCAAAAAAATCCGAGGTAGTTTCGGTAGCATGTTCATTTTGGTTGCGATGTTATGCATCAGTCTTTGCAATTCACTGGAATACTTCTATTTCTGCGCTACGCCCTGGGTTGATTGCGAATGGATTCGTTAAAAAAAGTTACGGTTCACGTTTTGCCACACTATCTGATCATGTGAAGGGCAATTGGGGACTAGTTGCTGGTGATTCTGACGGTGACTTTTTGCGCGTTGCCAAGGAGCAGTTTGTTTTTCCTACAGTTGTAGATAATGTATTTACGGAAAATTCTGCGGCTCTCCCTGCTGTGAATCTCCCTGGAAAACCGATTTATTATTCTCCTAATGCGTTGGTTTATCGGCAGATCACCGAGCAAGAGTTTTATGCTATGGAGGCTGCTTGGCGTGAATTAATGGACAGGGCGGATGCTAATTCACTGTTCATGAGTTGGCAGTGGATGGTGAGTTGGTGGCGGCAATGGGGTAGTTACTTAAAATTAGATCTGAGTATTTTTCTTGTCTTCGAAAAAGATCGCCTGATTGGAATATTGCCTTTTTATAAATATAAAAGGGTTCTTATGGAGAATTATCAGTTTATTGGAAATGCCTGGGGCATTTTTCCTACTGTCCGATCAGAGTATATCTCTCCTATTTTTGATCGTGAAAAAGAAAAAAAATTATATAAAAGTTTGCAGGCATATATTCTATCCCGGTCTTGTAATACTAGTTATATATTTTCTGATACGCCAATAAATCAAATGCCAGAGTTAAGTTATTGGCAGCATAAAAAAGATTTTGGTTATAGAACTCCTGTATCAGGAGACTTTGATCATTACATCGCATCATTAGGACGAATGACTCGCCTTAAGGCATTTAATCGCCGAAGTTATCTTGAGGAACATTATGCACATGTAGAATTTGTATTGATTTCTCTTGAGGAAAAGAAACTGGATGAATTTTTCAATCATTTAAATTCTTTCCATCTGTTGCGTTGGGGCAAGCCTTGTTTTGAACAACGTGCAGTAGAGTTTCATAAGCAACTATTGCAAAGTGCTCTTGGTGTTAATGCTTTATTATCTTATTTGGTGGTTGATGGTTTGATTGTTTCTGCGTCGTATAATATTCAGATAGATGATGTCATTTATAATATTCAATCTGGGTATCTGGAAGATTTTGATAAAAAAATCTCTCTCGGTACGTTGCATATGGGTTGGCTTTTAGAATATGCATTCAAATCTTCCGAAGTGAACTATTTTGACTTTCTTGCTGGTTTCGGGCGCGCCGAAGATTATAAAAAGCATTATCGGGGCGATTTGACCCAATTCTATACTTTGCAATACTTTTCCTCGCCGTTGGTAGGTGCTGTATATTGTAGTCGCCTTTGGTTGAAGTTTTATACCAAAAAAATAATGAATCTTGTTAGTCGCTCGCAAAGGGGAGGTATATGAATTTTTACATTTACTATTCTCGCGCTGGGTTAGGGTTAGCGAAGGATGCAAAAATATTAGAAGATGCCTTGCTGTTGTTGGGACATGAGGTAATCGTTAATGAAGTGCCTTTGCTTAATAAGACTTTTACCGGAAGGTTTTTTGAAACTCTGGTGACAATATTAATGCGTTGCGGGGTTTTATTTTTTTATAGAAAACTACAGCGGTTATTGTTGGGAAAGCCGGATATTGTTTCTATCCATCTGGAAAAAATATTCTATTGGAAGTTATTTTCTCATCGAAAGCAGATATTGATACCTAATCAGGAATGGTTCAACCCCCGATATTTTTCTTTGTTGGATTGTATTGATCACGTCTGGACTAAAACCTGGTTCGCAAAAGATATTTTCTCGGAATTTAAATCAAAAGTGGATCGCATAGGTTTTTGCTCTAATGTTGATTCGCACTGCTGGGTTGAAAAATCTGCCAATTACTTTTTCTCTCGGGTAGGGTTAAGTCGTTTTCGTGGTGCAGATAAGCTAGTAGAGGTTTGGCGGCTTCACCCAGAGTGGCCAATATTAAAATTGGTAATAGATGTTTCATGCCGACCAGAAAATCCCCCGCAAAATGTGGAGTATATTGATATTTTTTCTAGCGCTGAAGAATATACCGCTTGTGCAAGCTCTGCCTTGTTTCATATTTATGCAACAGAGACTGAAGGGTTCGGCCACTCGATTGTTGAAGCTATGGGATACGGCTCGGTAGTCTTGGTAACAGATGCCCCGCCTATGAACGAAATAGCAAATTCAGAGTGTGCGTTGTTAATAGGTGCTAGTTATTCCGGGCAGAAATGGTTTTCCCCTCGATTTTCTGTAGAAGTTTCTGCACTTGAGTCAGCAGTAGACTGTGCGCTGCAGTTGAGCTCTGAAAAAATCCAACAGCTCACGGGGAATGCCCAGCTAAGGCCCACGGCCTTGAAACAAGATTTTTATAACAATCTGGCAATAGCAATTAAAAAACTATAGTTTCGCTCACTTTAGTTGGTAAAGGCCGCTTATTTATGGATAAAACTATGCTCATTTCGATCATTACTCCAACCTATAATCGGGAGGCATTCCTTCCTGCCGCGATAGAGAGTGTTCTTGCACAAAGCTATAAAGAATTTGAGTTAATTATTGTAGATGATGGCTCTACCGATAACAGTCGTGAGTTAATTAACGCGTATGCTGACAAAGACCCGCGGGTTAAATATTTGTATCAGGAAAACCAGCGTCAAAGTGTTGCGCGTAATTATGCGTTGTCTATTGCCAAGGGTGATTTTATTTGTTTCCTTGATTCAGATAATTATTGGCCACACGATAAGCTTGAAAAGTCTCTCAAGGCGTTTGAGCAACATCCTGAGGCGGATATTGTTTATGGGGATTGCATTACTATCGATGAGCAAGGCAATGAGTTACATCGTAACAATATGCGCCGTTATTCCGGGAACATAGCTGCACTTTTGTTAAAAGATAACTTTGTCAGCATGAATACCACCATGACTCGCCGTAAGTGTTTCAATGAAATGGGGGGAATGAGCGGTAAGCGTCGTGTAGCGGATGACTATGATTTGTGGCTTAAATTTTCTTCGCGTTATCGCTTTCAATATATTCCTGAGTTTTTGGCTTATTACCGTGTAATGGAGAATCAGATTTCCAGCAACAAAAAGCTACGCTTTGAAACCAACGAAAAAATTATTCTGGATTTTCTTGCTGCTTATCCTGATGCGGTTAGCGAGCAAGAGAAAAAAGCAGGGTTGACCGCATTTTATACTCGCAAGGCTCGCCATTATGCAGCTAGCGATAAAAAAGAGGCCTATAAAGCTATTCGCATAGCGTTAGGTATTAGTCCTTTTTCATCGGGGGTGTGGCGATCTTTTGCGAAAATAGTGGTGTCGTAAACATTATACCCATAAAAAAACCCAGCTTAACGCTGGGTTTTTTTATGCTTTGAAGGCTAATTAAGCTTTCAGGCGGCGTGCACCAAACAAACCAAGCAAGCCCATGCTCATCAAGAGCAGAGTAGTTGGTTCTGGAACTGCTGTGACACGAACACCAATCAACAGGTCATCGTGGTTGTCGTCATCACCAACATAGGGCCCTGTATCATCAAGGAACAGAATTGCGTCATAGCTGCCAGCATGAGCTGCCTTAGCATTAGGCCCCTGACCGGTAAACATGGCGTTTAGAGCAACTGCAAAAGAATACACTCTGTTGTTGGTACCGAGAGTGGCCCCTTGAGCATTGCTTACGCTCAAGTTATGAGCAGGCAGCACAGAAGTTGGTGGTACATAAGTGGTGAAAAGGAAGTCGAACAGAGCATCTTTTTCTACATAAGTAGTAATAGTGCCTTTATTAGACAGCTTCAATGGTGCTTCAGCGTCTCCAGGAACAGAGAAAACATTGTTCCAGCTAGACTCTTGACCCAAGTAGTAGTAGGTCACTGCCAATTTGGCGTTAGCTTTAAGGCTACCAGCGATAGTGTAGGTATCTGGTGTGACATAACCTGGGGTAGTGAAGTTGTTGTTGGTGTATGCATCGATATCAGGAGCATATGCACTGCTACCGCTATCAACAACTGAAATCAAGCTTGCGCTCGCGCTCAATGAGCTCAGAGCTAAAAGCGCTGCCGCTGCAAATTTAATAAGTTTCATGAGGGTCATCCTTTAATGTGTTACCAATGAGTGATTTTAAAGTAGCCTAAGCTGCATGCGGATAAAGCAGAAATCGTGCCTACACTATTAAATTCAATAAAATCAAACATATATACATAAATATGCGTTTTATGACGACAGCTGATGTAAATTTTTTCGACTGGTTTACAGGTTGATTGATGCAGGTTAGGCATTTCTGTCTAGAGCTTTTGATGGGGTGTCGCGAGTAATAGCAAAAAGCTGTTCGAGGCGTCTTTTAACCCACTTGGCGCCCTTGGGTTCTATAAATCGATAAATCAGGTACGACAGAATGAGCATAATTGCGGTAGTGACAAGGATTGCTACTGGCTCGTTGAGTTGAGGTTTCAGCCAATCAATTAATAATTTTCCGGCGTGATTGTGGAGTAAGTAGAGGGGGTAAGTTAGCCCGCCTAGAATGGTGTAGATATTAAGTGATGACAATGTAAATTTGCTTAGGGCGATCAATAGAAAAAAACCATGAAAAATCCCGGCAATAATCGCGGCGATTACCCACTCATAAGGTTCGCTGGAGTGCATGAACCCCGCTGCTTGATGATAGCTTTGGTAGCTGCAGAGTAAGCTTGAAATGATCAATGTAGCATTGGTAGCCGGGGTGTGCTTCTGATTCCAGAGCAGATACAGACAGATACCCGAGATGAAGTAACAGGAATAACCTGGGTTAATAACCCAACCCATTTTGGATGGTTGGCCGAATAGCAAATAGCTTAAGGTGATAGCCAGCCAAATCGGTAACCACAACGAATAGCGGGTAAATAACCTAAATATCATCAATAAAAATATGCAGCCGTAGAATTTAAGTTCTACTTGCAGCGTCCAATAGACGCCATCGATATTGTTAACGCCTACGTAATCATTGAGCATGGTCAAGTTAAGAAGAATATCTGTAGTACTTGGTGTCGATGCTCCCAGCGCGAACATTATCGTCGTGGTAAATAATACGCCTATCCAAAAAGCGGGATACAGTCGTGCGGCGCGCGAAATCATGAATATCAGGGGTGAGCGACGCTCTGCTGATGCTGCAATTACAAAGCCGCTTATCATGAAAAACAGTGGCACACCCAAATAACCAAATTGCGTGAATTGGGCTATTTGAGGGAATGTAGGGTTTGGTTGTGCTGTGTAGTGATAGAGCACTACTGCCAGTGCGGCAATAAATCGGAGTAAATCGAGCGCCTGTAACCTCATGTGACTTCCTTAAGAGAGATTTCGGGCGCTGATTATCTATTATGTTTATAGAAGATAGCTAATTTTGCAGTCGTACTATCGCGGCGATAAGGTGATGAAGCGACTATAGAGTCCGTTGGTATCAAATGCAGCGATTTGAAATAGACCGTCTGTTGATGCATTGGTGGTTTCATAGCTTGTTGCATATTTATCAGTAATGATCTCACGAATATATACGCTGCTATTAATCGGCTTATAACGTAATTCGTATCCACCGATTTCATCCAATTCCAGATAGTCACCATTTTCGCGTTGTGATGGTGTAATCCACTCTACGCTAACTAAATTATCGCTGCTTGAGCTGCTCGCATTCGCTTCGCTACTTGAGCTTACTGCGGTTGCGCTGCTGCTAGTCACTGCACTCGTACTTGAGTTGCTTGCATTAGCTTCGCTACTTGCACTTATCGACGCCGTGCTGCTACTTGTTGCTTCGCTTGAACTTAGAGCAACCGAGCTATTGCTTGTGCTGTTAGTTGAGCTTGTTTCTGACACGCTGCTACTTGTATTGTTGATCGAGCTGACTGAGCTTGTTGTGGTTGAGCTATTACTTGAAGTGTTGTGGGTGTTAATTGAGGTGGTTTTGACGATTAGAGCAGTAGAAAAGTTTGATCTGTTGCCGGAAGTATCGATGGCACGCACCGTATAGGTGTAATAGGTGTTGTGGTTTAGCCCACCATCTTCATATTCAAGATTTGAAGCGACACTGGTCCCTATGGCAACACCATCGCGGCGTATTTCATAGCGTGACAGTGCAACATCGTCGGTTGCTGGGCTCCAGCTAATAATTGCAGTATTTGATGAAATAACCTCGAGTTTTACGTTGCGCGGTGCAGTTGGCGGTAAGTCAAAGAATTCTTCCGGCTCTTCCGGGTAGATAACATCGTCATCCATGTCGGCCAAGGAACTACTTGCACGCGAGGAGCGGGCATAACTTGATTGGGTGGGTGATGACGACTTGGTAGCCTGTATCGGGGTGCTGCTTGGTGCGCTGCTGCTGGTTGTTACGCTTATCGCCAAACTACTGCTTGAAGGTGCTGAACTACTTATCGGCACAGAGGAAGCCACTACCACTGGGGTAGAGCTGGGTAGAGCTGTCGGGATGCTGCTATTGCTGTTTCCCTGTGTATTACTACCCTCGGAGCCACCTCCGCCGCAACCGGTTAGGATGATTGTTAGTAAGCCGGTGATAGCAAACTCAAAAGTACAATATTTCTTGAAGCTAAAAATCATTCTAACTACCTGAAAAAGCGTGTGTGCTTAGTGGAATCATCCATTGGATGCAGCGGGTAAAGGCTTGTATCGCGCGGCTTTACGGCGAGGTGTCACATTTAGCAGGATCGCGGGGGTGCCATGACCTTGATGGGGAGTTTTTTTTCATAAAGCGAAATGGTCGATCCATATTGAGATAATTGGTTCTGTGTATAACGGTAATTTATATATCTTTTGATTATATCGGTGCTTGGGGCAAGCCTATTCGCTGCTCGGGTCTGTGTCATCAAGGTGTACTGCTGCCACCACATTCATGTCGTATTTCTTAATCAGGTCGTAGAAAGTAGGGCGGGTGATTCCCAGCAATTTGGCAGCGGCAGAGATGTTGTTATCGGTCATGCTCAGGGCGCGCAGAATCGCCCCGCGCTCGGCTTCCTGGCGGACATGGCGCAAGTTGAGTGAGAGTTCTCCTGCCTCAGCCAAACCTAAATCTTCGCGCGTCACATATTTGCCATCCGCCATGATCACAGCGCGTTTTATTTTATTTTCCATTTCGCGGATATTGCCCGGCCAGTTGTAGTTTTCGATGGCGGCAATGGCATCGGGAGTGAACCCAGTGACGTTCTGGCCGTGCTCCTTCGCGAACTTGAGTTTGAAGTGGCGCGCGAGTAGTACTTTGTCCCCCAAGCGGTTACGTAAGGGGGGGATATTTACGGTCATTTCACAGATGCGATAGAACAAATCCTCGCGGAAGCTGCCCGCTTTAACCATGGCTTCGAGATCTTTGTTGGTAGCGCAGATCACACGCACATCCACCGGGATCTCACTGCGCCCGCCAACCCGCTCGATCACGCGCTCCTGTAAAAAACGCAGCAGTTTGGCTTGCAGGTTGAGTGGCATATCACCGATTTCATCCAGAAACAGAGTGCCCTCATTAGCGGTTTCCACTTTGCCTAACGTAGTTTTATTCGCGCCGGTGAAAGCGCCTTTTTCATAGCCAAAGAGTTCGCTTTCGATTAGATTTTCCGGCACTGCCGCGCAGTTAATAGCTACAAATCGCTTGGTCTTGCGCGGGCTGAGTTGGTGAATAGCGCGCGCCAAAACTTCTTTGCCTGTGCCACTTTCACCCAGCAGGGTGCAAGTAACGGTGGTGGGCGATATTTTTTCCAGTTGGCGGCAAATCTTGAGTAGTTGGGGGTCGTTAGTGATTAGCCCTTCCAATGGTTCCTGTTGCGACAGATTCAGACGGCGGTTGTAGTCCTCCAACTCAAAAATGTGGAAGGCGCGCTGCACAATCAAATCCAGGGTGTTGGGGTCGACCGGCTTTTGGTAGAAGTCGTAGGCGCCCATGGCAACGGCGCGCAGGGCGTTATCGCGGTCGGTTTTCCCCGTCATTACGATAATTTTAGTGTTGGGGGAAAGGCGGAGTATGTCCTGAATGCACTTGAAGCCTTCATCGACACCGTCTTCGTCCGGGGGTAAGCCGAGATCCTGAATCACTACCGACGCTTCATGCAGACGCATGGCGGCAATAGCGTCCTGGCGGTTGTCGGCAACCACGGTTTCGTACTGATCAAAGTGCCAGCGCAATTGGCTTTGCAAGCCCGCGTCGTCTTCTACGATTAGCAGAATAGGTTTGGATGCAGTTGTTTTACTCATGCGGCCCCGTTAATCCTTGTTCAGTGGGAGTGTGATGGTGATGGTGGTGCCTTCGCCTGGCTCACTGGCGACGTTGAGGGTGCCGCTCAGTTCGCTGATGTATTCCCGCGACAGGTAAACCCCGATTCCCATACCTTTACCGGATTTAGTGGTTTCAAAGGGTTTGAATAAGCGGTTGTGGATAAAATCCCAATCCATACCTGAGCCGTTGTCTTCGATGATAACTGTGGCCCAGTCGTTATTGACGCGCAGTGTAACATGAACCCGGCCATCGTCTGGCGTGGCCTCGAGCGCGTTTTTGATGAAGTTGGTGATAGTCATCACTAACCGCACCTGGTCAGCATTGAGGGTGCGGGTGGTGGGTTCAATATCGGCGGTGAGTTTGGCGCGCTGGCATTCACTAACCGCTTGGTTTACGACTTCCAGAATCGATAGCCGTTTGACCAGATCCGACTCGTCGCGGCGCAGTTTTTTGAGCAGGTTGTTCATGCGGTCGACGGAGTTGCTGATGGTTTTGATGGCATCTTCAAAAAACGCCGGATTGCCTTTGTGTTTTTCGGCGTTGCGCACCACAAGTGCCTGCTGGGCGATAAGGTTGTTCAGGTCGTGAATAATAAAGGCTACGAGTTTGTTGTAGGTATCAAACTGGCGCCCTTCCACCAACTGCTCCGCCTGCTGATGTCGTTTCAGATAGCTGCCGATTTGACGCCCCATGGTTTTGAGCAGATCCAGATCTTCCCAGGTCAGGGTTTGATCGCCCGCCGGTTTGGTAAGTGCCATAAAGCCCACCAGCTCTTCGCCCACAATTAGCGGGAATAGTAGCCAGAGATCGGGAATATTGTGTGCCCAGTGCGGCAGTAACTCATTGTGTTGGCTGAGGGCTTTGTTGTCGCCACTGTCGGGGATAAACACCCATTCGGCGTCGATAAATGCGCGGCAAAACGGGCTGTCGACCGGTTCTTCTTGCAGCGTCACGTAATTGGGCAGGTTGGTGCGATAGACGGGCTCGTAAAAGCCCTGTTTCTGCAGCCAGATAGCGCCACCGGGTGCTTTGGTCGTGGAGGCGACGGCATAAAAGGCGCGCTGGTTGACTTCACTGGCTTCGGCGGGTTGGGCGAGATAGTTAATTAAACGCAACCATTCGTTGCGATAGTCGTATTTATAGCGGAACAGGTGTTTATTAATCAGCACCGACAATTTCATGCGAATACGGCTGGAAATAAACACCGTGGCAATCAGTAGTACGGCGCCCACTAATAACAAGCTGTAGAAAACCGTTCCCCAGTTGCCGCCGTATAAACGGACATAGTAACCACCGAGCGACAACACGGTGATCAAAATGCCCACACCCACTAATGAGGTGGTATAGAAGGCAATCGGACGCGATAAATTAAAGTTGGCAGGGCGGTCAGTGCGCTGGAGCAGCAAAATTCCGCCCAGTGCCATAAATAAGCAGGTGGCGATGGAAACCGCAGCGCGCGACTGCCAGAGCATGGGATCGAGCCCCTTGAAAATCAGCGCATGGGTAAACAGGTAAATATCGTAGAGGAAAATAGCGGCGAGGTTCATGCACAACAGTTTGATCTGGCGATCATTTTCGGCCGCAAAGCGGTAGAGCTGCTCAACGCTTACCAGCGCAATCACCGCCAGCCCCAAGGCAAACCAGATGGATAATCCGGCCTGGTTCATATTGGGCATAAACAACATCGCGATCGCCAGCGCGGTAATCGGCCAGCCGCCGCTGAACAGCAGCTGCAGACTGGCGGGTAGTTGGCGGCGATGGCTGTTGTGTCGCAGGCTGAGCCAGATACAGAACACCCAGGCATTAAAGTGCAGGTATTCAAAAATAATCAGCAGGTAGAGCGGGATCTCGTAACCGGAAAAGGACAGGGCGATCACGCCCAAATGGATGGTGTGCAGCGCTGCCGCCCAGAGGAAAACCCAGGTTTTCTGCCCGCGCAGCAACTGGAAGAGATAGGTCCCGGTGAGTAGGGAGGCTACCACCGCCGCACTAAAGTAGGCGACAAAGGTGACGCTGTTATATTCCATTGTGGGCGAAATCCCGAAGTAGGTAATAAGTAGTAGGTATAAATCCTGGCGATAAGCATAACAGCTGCGATTGGTAGATAAAATCATTGCCCTGGGCATCCGGGTACCGGGGCGAATACTGGCATCGCCTGTGTGGGTATTTGCCGCTATAATGCGCGCCGACGCTTAACCAGCCCCATGCGCGGGGGCAGATTTTACTTGGGCCTTGCTGAAGCAACTTCAGCGGCCTTTATACCAACGAGGAAAACGCCGTGATCCAGATGAAAAAATTGTTCGGAATTCTGTTTGTTGCAGGTTTGGTGGCGGCGTCTGCTGTTGCCAACAGTGAAGATGACATCAAGGCGCGTATTGCTCCGGTGGGTACCAGCTGTATGTCAGGCGATGATTGCGCCGCAGCACCAGCGCCGGCAGCCGCTGCTGGCCCCAAGTCAGGTAAAGACGTATACGGCAGCTTCTGCACTACCTGCCATGGTGCCGGGGTAATGGGCGCGCCTAAATTGGGTGATGCTGCCGATTGGACTGCGCGGGCGGGCAAGGGTTTGGAAACCCTCTACACCCATGCGATTGGTGGTTTTAATGCTATGCCTGCCAAGGGTATGTGTGCTGCCTGTTCTGATGATGAAATCAAAGGCGCCGTGGATTACATGGTTGAAAACAGCAAGTAAGCTGTCGCTTCGCTAGAACGAAAAACCCCCGCCATGGTTGCCATGGCGGGGGTTTTGTTTTTTAACACCCTGTTTGGGTTGCCCTGTCAGGGGCAACCGGATTGCGGGTTAGAAATTGGCTTTGAGAATCAACGCCGCACGACGGTCATTTACAAACCATGAACGACCCGCTTCCGCGCCCTGGCCATCGAGAATCATGATGGTTTTGGTCTGGGTATTGGCGATGTTGGTCAACTGCAGGCCAACGGTCACATTGTCATTGATGTTGTAAAACGCCGAGCCGTCGAGGAAACCTGAATCGTCGTTCCACAACGGATACTTACTGATTACATCGCGGGTGGTCAGCAGATACTTGGAGCGCCAGTTGTAGGCTAACCGCAGCGACCAGTCATTTTTGTCGTACATGGCGACAATGTTGAAGGTGTCTTTGGATTGGCCTTGCAGCGGCACCTTATCGAAGTCGACGCGCGCACCGGTATCGGTGGCCGTGCCGGCAAAACCATCGGCGCTACCATCGCCACCATTGGGTACACCGCTGGCATCGATATAGGTGTAGTTCATCTGCAAACCTAGACCGTCCCAAGGGGCGGGCAACATGTCGTAGAACTGCTGATAAGCAATTTCAAAGCCCTGCATGGTGCCATCGCCACCATTGCGGGTGCCCTCTACCTCAACGGTTTGGGTGACGCCCGACACCGGGTTGGTGAAGTCCCGCGCGAAGGTGCCATAGACAAAGAAGTTGGTCAGATCCTTATAGAACAGGGTAGTGGTGAGCGAGCCAACATTGGCGAAATACCACTCAAGCGATGCGTCAAACTGGGTAGATTCCATTGGCTTGAGGCCAGGATTGCCTGAGCTTCCGCGCCAGCCTGCCACTTCTGCACCTAAAATTCCGCCACCGGCAGATGGGTTGTTAGGATCCTGCTCCGGTTGCTCGATGTTCAAGCCGATCTGGCTCAGGTTCGCCTGACTTTTTACCGCTTCCATATCCGGCAGGGCGATGGCTTTGGCGACCGCAAAGCGGGAGATCAAATCATCGGTCAACTCCACTTTCAGGTTGAAGCTGGGCAGGGTAGTGGAATAGTCGGCGATGGCGTTTTGTACGCTAAAGGCGTTGTTGGCAAAACCGCGCTCGTCATCGCTCAGGAAGTTGTTCGGATCGCTTGCCCAGCGCGATGAATCCATTGCCATCAGCGCAGTGCGTGCAGCGGCCAAGTCGGCGTACCCACCTTGGTCATAAAGTGCCTGGCTGGCTTGGGTTGCCCAGGCCTCTACTGAGGCAGAAGTCAACGGTAGGCTCATATCTGCAGGTGCGGCGAAATCCGGTACCAAATCCGGGTATTGCACCGAGCCTTGGGCATCGCGCTCCAGGCGCACATAGCGCAGACCGAGGTTACCGCTGAAACGCATTGCGTAATCCTCGGAACCAAAATCCACTTTCACATAGGCTGCTTCGTTGGTTTCTTTGGTGACAAAGATTTCCGACGGAGTGAAGTAGTCGGTGGTGCCAGCGCGCTTATTGGCGGGCACAAATGAACCGGCATCAGCCAGCAGCTCGCGCCCTTTGATGACATCCTTCACCAGAGATGGCGATGCGTGCAGCATGCCGTTGCCGGGAATAGTCACTACGCCACCGCGGTGGAAGTCGCTCCAATCTACCAGGGTGTATTCCTGACCTGAGACTTTTTCCAGATCGGCCCAGTAGATATCTGATTGCCAGCGCGGTCCGAGTGCCCCCCAGTTGTAGACGCTGTAGCGCACGGTTTGCTCGCGTTCGGCCACGCGCAGACCACCGCTCAGTGCGGTGATGAAGCTGTCATCGAGGGTGTGTTTGATATCGATACGGCTCGCCAGCGAGTCACCTTCGGAGCGCTCGTAGTGGTCCATCGCCGATTGCCAGAGGTAGGAGGTTGGGTCCTGGAAGTAGTTGCTGTCGCCCGCTGGATCATCCGAGAAGCCTGGGAAGCCGCTGGCATAAATGTCCGGGTTGTTGGTGCGGTAGCCGTTCCAGGGTTCGATCAGGGTCAGCGATGGGGTGCTGCCACGGGTGTCGTAATCCTGCATGGCGTGAGTCGCCATCATCACCGTGACGTCATCATCTTCAGTAGTGGCGTCGATATATTGCAAGTCGAGGCTATATTCCCAGTTGTCGTTGGGAGTGAATTTCAGATTGAACGCATAATCGTCCACCAGTGTACGCGTGCTTTTAAAGCGGGTATCGGTGGAGAAGAAGTGACCCCACTGCGGAATATTGACCGGGTCATCGCCCCAGGCGCGCGGGATGCGATTGGTGTTGCCGTCAGCGGCGCGCCAGCCATCGGAATCCACCAGAGTGCCACCGAGGAAAATACCGTCATTGTCGAATTCGAACTCGGTTCCTTCAAGCGGGCGAGTGCGGCGGATGTCTTGTTTGGCGCTTTCATCGTAGTAGCCACCTTGGTATTTGATGGCGTATTCGGTCCAGTTCAGTTGAGCGTCCGAACGCATAAATTGAAAAGTACCAAGCAGTGTGTCGTCGTTGTTGCCCCATTGAATGGCAGTGGCGAAACCCTGACGATCGCGCTCGTCAGTTTTCATCAAGGCGTTGGAGCCGTTAGGCATCCACACGGTACCTTTGCCGTCTTCACCCACAAAACGCTCGGCGCCGGGCAATACCGCTGCATCGTATTTCACATAGGCATCGCTCTGGATACCGTTGGACATGCCGGTGAGTGATGAATCGGCAACATTGAATAACACACCAAATTCGCCCGCCGCCGTTTCCCAGCGGTCGCTGTAGAGGGCGGAAACGGTGGGTGTCCATTCTTCTGCCATGTCGCCATAGGAGTAGTCGGCAGAGACGGCGATTTGCCGGGAATTGGAGTCAAACGGCTTGCGGGTGCGCAGGCTGACGGTGCCGCCAATGCCGCCTTCGATCATGTCAGCCGTCTGGTTTTTGTAGATATCCACTCCACCCATCAATTCGGGTGGTACATCCTGAAAACTTAACCCGCGCCCGGAGTTGGCGGTGAAGGAGTCACGGCCGTTGAATTCCGAGCGGGTGGCGTTCATGCCGCGAATGACCGCCGCTGAACCTTCCACGCTGAAATGGTCCGGGTCATTGGCTGAGGCAAAGCGCTCAATGGATACACCGGGGATGCGCTGCATGGCTTCGAGCACACTGCGGTCGGGTAAGGAGCCTATGTCGTCGGCGGAGATGGAATCCACCACGGTGTTGGCGTTGCGTTTGATATCTTGCGCGTTTTGCAAATTGGCGCGCACACCGGTGACAACTACTTCTTCCAAGCTGCCGTTGTCGCCTGTCTGGGCCAACACAGGGGCAGTCAGCGCCATGATGCACAGGGTTAACAGGGAGCGATGAAAGACCGGAGCCGCGTTGAAAGCGTAATGACCTTGTTTAGGGTTGTGGGGGAGCATAGCTAACCTCTCGTTTTCATTATTAGGTGCTTCTGAATTAAGTACTGCGATGGATGCCGCTCAATGGAACGAGGACATGGGCGCCATGCTCGGCTTATCTGGCGATGCCGTCGCACCAGTTTGATCAGGCAGCGCAAACTGGTGACTATTTTGAAAATCCAAGGCGGGTGTAGCGGGGTGAGCTATTGCGGCGGGTGTAAATTGGGGGCTGTTGTCCGGGCGAGGCTGGGGTTGTGAGGCTAAACCTGTCAGAGTGATGACTAATAAAATGCGACTGTTGTAGATGCCAGTTTGCGCAGAAGTGGCAAACTGGTGCGGTGATAAGTGTTGGTGGGGCAGGTTAATCGAATAGATTGAGCAGGTTCGCCAGGGTCTCCTCGCCTTTGGCCAGATTCTTCTCCGGGCTCTGTTCGCCAAAACCTTCCCACTCCACATCCTCTACTGGCAACTCATCCAGAAAGCGGCTGGGGGTGGTTTCGCTCATCTCGCCAAACTGTTTGCGTTTGCCGGCGAGGGTCATGGTCAGGGTGCGCTGGGCGCGGGTGATGCCCACATAGGTCAGGCGGCGTTCTTCTTCAATGTTATTGTCTTCAATACTATTGCGATGGGGCAGCAGTTCCTCTTCCATACCCACCATAAATACATGGGGGAACTCCAGCCCTTTGGAGGCGTGCAAGGTCATGAGCTGTACCTGATCGCTCAGGTCTTCCTCTTCTTGCCGTTCCATCATGTCGCGTAATACCAGTTTGGCGACGGCATCTTCAATACGTGACTCCTCGCCGTCGTCGTCATCGCTGCTATTTTTGTCGATGGTTTTTTGCAGCGATTCAACCAGGTAAAACACGTTCTCCATGCGCTTCTCGGCGGCTTTGCTACTTGCCGAGTTTTGGTGCAGCCAGCCTTCGTAATCAATATCGTTAAGCATCTCGCGGATAGCATCCACTGGCCTGTCGCCGCCGCAATTGCGGGTCACTTGTTTGATCCAGTGCGCAAATCGCTGTAATCGCTCCAGATTTTTCTCGGGAATGCGACTTTGTAGGCCAAGCTCATCAAGCGCGGCAAATAAACTGATGTTGCGTTCGCCGGCGTAACCACCCAGCGCCTCCAGGGTGCTGGTGCCGATCTGGCGGCGCGGCGTGTTGATGATGCGCAAAAAGGCGTTGTCGTCATCAGGGTTAACAATCAGGCGCAAATAGGCCATCACATCCTTGATTTCGGTTTTGGCAAAAAACGAGGAGCCGCCGCTGATTTTGTAGGGAATCTGATGCTGTTGTAGTTTCATCTCCAGCAGGCGCGCCTGATGGTTGCCGCGATAGAGCACCGCAAAATCGCGGTACTTGTACTGGTTGCGCATGCGCTGGGTGAGGATTTCAGTGGCGACGCGCTCGGACTCGGCGTCCTCGTTTTTACAGCGCAGCACGCGGATCGGATCGCCCAAGCCCATTTCACTCCACAGCGCCTTGTCAAATTCATGGGGGTTGTTGGCGATTAAATGGTTGGCCACCCGCAGGATGCGGCTGGTGGAGCGATAGTTCTGCTCCAGTTTGATCACTCGCAGGCTGGGGTAGTCCTGTTTTAACAGTGACATGTTTTCCGGGCGCGCACCGCGCCAGGCGTAGATGGACTGGTCGTCGTCGCCCACCACCGTGAGCGCGCCGCGATTGCCCACAATCAACTGCACTAAGAGGTATTGGCTGGAGTTGGTATCTTGATATTCATCCACCAACAGGTAGCGGATTTTACGCTGCCAGCGCGCGAGCACCTCGGCATTGGTCTGGAACAATTCCACCGGGATAAGGATCAAATCATCAAAGTCCACGGCGTTATAGGCGCGTAGGGCTTGGTTGTAGCGCTGGTAAATCAGCGCGATGGCCTGCTCACCGGGGCTCTGCGCCATGCTCAAGGCGCGCGCGGGAATGACAAGGTCGTTTTTCCAGTTGGAGATCTGGTGCTGCACCAAGTCCAGATGGTCGCTGTCCAAATCGCCATCTTTCATCATTAAATCTTTGAGCAGGGAGCGCGCATCTTCGGAGTCGAAGATGGAAAAACCGGGTTTAAACCCGAGGCTTTTGTGTTCGCGGCGAATGATGTTCAGGCCGAGGTTGTGGAAGGTCGATACGGTCAAACCGCGCGAGGCGCTGCCTTTGACCAATTTGCTGGCGCGCTCTTTCATCTCGCGCGCGGCCTTGTTGGTAAACGTCAGGGCGGCGATATGACGTGCGGGTATATCGCACTGTTCAATTAAATAGGCGATTTTGCGGGTAATTACGCTGGTTTTGCCACTGCCCGCCCCCGCCAGAACCAGACAGGGGCCATCGATGTAGAGCACGGCTTCTTTTTGGCGCGGGTTGAGTTGAGTCACGGGTAATGCCTGGGTCAAATGGGGGTGCATTCTAGCAAGCTACCCCCCGGTTGTAATGCAGATTGCACGGGTTTGAAGTATGGCTAATCGCTATAACTGCATTAGTGATTTAGCGTGATTTGAGTGTTTTTTTGTTATAGGCAAGCCGTTTAGTTTGCCTGGGTGCGCTGTTACCATTGAGCCAATTGGTTCAAGCGTGAAGCAAGTTGTGTGAGGGATGGAGTTCCATGAGCAACAAAGTAAAAATTCTATTTGTCGACCGTGAACAGGGTGAATACCTGCTCATCGCCGAAATTTTATCCCATATCCGGCAAGTCAATTACGAGCTGGTGTGGTGCGATCAACTGGACGCCGCACTGCCTAAAATTCTGTCGCAAGAGTTCGATGTGGTGTTGCTGGACTACTACTGGGGTGCGGAAAGTGCGCGCGATTTGCTCAACGCCGCACGGCTCCAAGCCTGCCAAACCCCGATAGTGGTAATGACCGATGAAATGGAAACCGAGGTGGATCGCGAGGCGATTCGCGCCGGCGCCGCCGACTATTTAATTAAAGGCCAAATCGATCACCTGCTGCTGGAGCGCGCGCTGCGCTATGCCATCGAGCGCAAACAAACCGAGCAGCACCTCACCCGTCTCGCCCACTACGACTCCCTGACCGATATTCCCAACCGCATTTTGTTTCGCGATCGTCTGGAGCACGCAGTGCATTTGGCCGAGCGCGACCACACCAGTTTTACCCTGATGTTTATCGACCTCAACGGTTTCAAACAAGTCAATGACAACTTTGGCCACGACGCGGGCGATGCCATCATCCGTATCTGCGCCGAGCGGTTGAATTCCTGCTTGCGCCGCAGCGATTCGGTGGCGCGCATGGGCGGCGATGAGTTTACCCTGCTGCTGCAAAATATCGCCAACAGCACCGATGTAGCCCATATCGCGCAAAAAGTGATTGATTCCATTCAACAACCGGCCGATATCAACGGTCACGAAGTGGTGGTGGGCTGCAGTATTGGCATCGCCATTTACCCCGAAGCCGGGCGCGATGCCGATAGCCTGCTCAAACATGCGGATATGGCGATGTACAAAGCCAAGCAAGTGTCGGGCAGCAACTACCGCTTCTTTACGGAAATGATGAATCAGGATGTGCGCCGCCAGCTGCGTCAAGAGGCGGATCTGCGTGCGGCCTTGCGCTACCAACAATTTGTCCTGCACTACAGCCCGCGCATCGATATGGCAACCGGTAAAGTTGTTGCCATCGAAGCCCAATTGCGCTGGGATAAACCGGGCGTAGGGCTACTCAACCCCAGCGAGTTTATCGCCACCGCCGAAGAGACGGGTGTGATTACTGCGATTGGCTATTGGGTGTTGCGCCAGGCCTGTCACGACATCAAATTACTGCAGGGTTTTTGGGATGAGCAGTTGATGATGTCGATCCATTTGTCGATGCGCCAATTCAAAGACGAGAATCTGGTGCACGAAGTCGCGCGGATTTTTGCGGATAACGATATCCAACCGGGCGATATCGAATTTGAAATTACCGAGACAGTGTTTGCCGACAATATCGATTTGGTGTCGCTGTGCATGCGCCCGTTGTCGTTTTTCGGTATCAACTTCCTGCTCGACAATTTTGGTGCGGGCAATTCATCACTGCTGCATTTACAGCGTTTGCCAATAAGTACTGTCAAAATTGATCTGGGGTTTTTGCAGGAGTTAAACCGCAGCCATACCGATAAACGACTGGTGTCGGCGATGATAAGTCTGGCGCACAACCTGGGTAAATTGGTAGTAGCAGAAGGGGTGGAAACCAAAGAGCAGAAAGATTGGCTGAAAGAGATGGGCTGCAATTTAATGCAGGGGCGTTACATCGCTGAGTCCAAATCCTACGCTGAAATGCTGGCATGGCTGCAGGAAACCAGCGTGCCCCATCAATCCAAATTGAACTGACAGGGCGCCCGGTTATCGGTGAATTGGCTATTGGCTGAGTTGTCGATCCAACGTGCGATAGCTCAGCGCTTCACTGATATCCACCGTAGTTAAGTGTTCGCGCGCGGCCATGTCCGCCAGGGTGCGCGCCAGTTTTAATACCCGGTGGTAAGCCCGCGTCGACAAGCCCAGCTTTTCAATTGCCTGCTCCAGCAAGTTCTTATCCGCTTGCGTCAACTCGCAGTAAGTTTCCAATTCCGGTGCACTCAGCTGGTGGTTGGCTTTGCCCTGACGCGCCAACTGCAGATTGCGCGCCGCCTCTACCCGCTGGCGAATCGCCTCACTGCCATCGCCCAGGGTTTTGGTTTGCAATTCCCCCTGCCGCAGGGCGCGCACCGGCACATGCATGTCGATACGATCCAATAATGGCCCCGATATCTTATCGCGATAGCGTTTTACCTGATCCGGGGTGCAGCGGCAGCGATTGGCATCGCTGCCGTGGTAGCCACAGGGGCAGGGGTTCATCGCCGCGACCAGCTGGAAGCGCGCAGGAAAACAGGCCTGGCTGCGTGCGCGGGAGATGCGCACCTCGCCGCTCTCCAGCGGTTCGCGCAGCACTTCCAACACTTGGCGCGAAAATTCGGGCAGCTCATCCAAAAATAATACCCCGGCATGGGCGAGGGAAATCTCGCCCGGTTTGGGATTGGAGCCACCACCTACCAGCGCAATAGCGGAGGCGGTATGGTGCGGTGCGCGAAAGGGGCGCTGCTGCCATTGATAGTCTTTGCTCTGGGAGGCAACTGAATAGATTGCGGCGACATCGAGCATCTCGCGTTCATTCAAGCGCGGCAGAATTCCAGGCAAGCGGCTGGCGAGCATGGTTTTACCCGTGCCCGGCGGGCCGTAAAACAACAGGTTATGACCACCGCTGGCGGCTATCTCCAATGCCCGCTTGGCTTGCGATTGTCCTTTAACATCCAGTATATCCAGTGCATGCAGCAGCTTGTCCTGTTGGTCGCGGATTGCTTCGGCGCGCGGTAAAAGTTCACGCCCATGCAGGTGGGCGCAAACCTGCAACAGGTTTTCTGCACCAAAAACGCGCGTAATACTGCTGAAGGCGGCTTCGTTGGCATTGGTTCCACTGATAATCAGGTTTCGTTGCGCATCACCTGCTGCCAACGCTGCGGGTAATGCTGCGCTTATCGGCCGCAATTCACCGGACAGCGCCAGCTCTCCCAAAAATTCGCTTTGTTCCAGGGCTTCCAGTGGAATTTGTCCGGAGGCGGCCAGTATTCCCAGGGCTATAGGTAAATCGTAGCGACCACCTTCTTTGGGCAGGTCGGCAGGGGCAAGGTTGACGGTAATCCGCTGGGCGGGGAATTCGAGGTGGCTATTGATGATCGCGCTGCGCACCCGGTCTTTACTTTCTTTCACGGCTGTTTCGGGCAGGCCAACTATGGATAAGCCCGGTAAACCATTGGAAATATGGACTTCCACCGTAACCTGAGGGGCATGAATGCCTAATTTGGCGCGTGAATGAACTATGGCGAGAGACATAAACAATCCTTGTGATGAATGAGGGGGAGTCCTCCGGGCGCTGGTTACGCTCGATGTTCGACTATAAAACAAGCCCGGCGCTGCGCACAATTGGCACAGGCCACAGTTTTACTTTTCCAATTGCGCCAATTGCTGCTCCAGCGCCTCCAATTTCTGCCGTGTGCGCAGGAGCACAGCCGCTTGTGCATCAAATTCCTCGCGCGTGACCAAATCCAAGCGCGCCAGCGCCGCCTGCAAAGCGATATGCAGTTCGCGTTGGGGCAGGCTCGCTGTGTTGTTAGGCAGTTGTTGTTGCAGTTCTTCAAACAGGCGTTGCGCCAGATCTTTGAGCATATCCTCTCCTGTTGGGCGGTTCTGCCGCCATTAAACCCCGATTTTCGGGGCGTCAGTGTACCTTTTTTGAGGGCGATCACGCAGTGCCGTGCATGGAATGCTGTCGCCCAATTCCCCTATTGTTTCTGTTTTTCTATTTATGTCACTTATTGGTGCTTGTTATTTGCACAACTGTTCCAAGTTGGTGCGGGGGTTTTGAGGGAATGTGATTTTTTATGTAATCTGGATCAATAAATTAGCTTATCTATTTGTTTTATATAGAAATTATGAAATTGGCCTGCTCTATGCAAAAACCTTCCCGAGCAGTTGATGCGGGTAGAGATCGCCAATCTGGCCAAGCGGGTTTTGGCAAAGAGTAAGCGCTGCTTTGGCGCATGCAGCGGCAAATCTTTACTTGGGCAGTATTTCCGGTGTTGCCCGCACCCTCCGGTGCGGGGATTTTTTCAGGAGTGCAGTAAATGAAATTGGTAACAGCAATCATCAAGCCGTTCAAGCTGGATGTAGTGCGTGAAGCCCTGTCCGATATCGGCGTGCATGGCATGACCGTGACTGAAGTGAAAGGCTTCGGTCGCCAGAAAGGCCATTCCGAACTCTATCGTGGCGCGGAATACGTAGTCGACTTTTTGCCCAAAACCAAAGTGGAAATTGCCGTTTCAGACGCCGAGACCGATGCAGTGGTTGAAGCGATCAGCAAAGCGGCCAACAGTTCCAAAATTGGCGACGGCAAAATCTTTGTATCCAGCTTGGAGCAGGTGGTGCGTATTCGCACCGGCGAAACCGGCGACCAAGCGTTGTAATTCACTTTAATAAACGAAACGGGGAACAACCAATGGAAGAGAATATTTTTCATCTTCAATACGCGATGGACACCTTTTACTTTTTAGTATGCGGTGCTCTCGTGATGTGGATGGCGGCTGGTTTTGCCATGTTGGAAGCGGGTTTGGTGCGCGCTAAAAACACCACTGAAATTTTGACCAAAAATATCACGCTCTATGCTACGTCGTGCATCATGTATTTGGTGTGTGGTTACGCGATTATGTACGGCGGTAGTATTTTCCTTACCGGTATTGGTGATGTGGACGCCGCTGAAACCCTGAAAAGTTTCGCCGAGCGCGAAGATGGTTTCACTGGTGGCTCTATCTACTCTGGTGCATCTGACTTCTTCTTCCAGGTGGTGTTTGTAGCTACCGCTATGTCAATCGTGTCTGGTGCGGTTGCCGAGCGTATGAAGCTGTGGGCATTCCTGTTGTTCGCCATCGTAATGACTGGCTTCATCTACCCAATGGAAGGTTCATGGACCTGGGGTGCTGAAGGTATGTTTGGTTTGAATCTCGATGATCAATTCGGTTTCAAAGACTTTGCTGGTTCAGGTATTGTCCATTTGGCCGGTGCTTCTGCTGCTTTGGCTGGCGTGTTGTTGCTGGGTGCACGTAAAGGCAAATATGGCCCTAACGGCGAAATCCATGCCATCACCGGTGCAAACTTGCCATTGGCAACTCTGGGTACATTCATCCTGTGGATGGGCTGGTTCGGTTTCAACGGCGGTTCTGTACTGAAGCTTGGCGACATCGGCAATGCCAACACTGTTGCTATGGTGTTCCTCAATACTAACGCTGCCGCTGCCGGTGGTTTGATCGGTGCACTGTGTGTTGCGCGTCTGCTGTTCGGCAAAGCTGACTTGACCATGATTCTCAACGGCGCGCTGGCTGGCTTGGTTGCCATCACTGCCAGCCCGGATACTCCAAGTGCGTTGGTTGCCACCATTATCGGTGCAGTGGCTGGTGCTCTGGTGGTGTTCTCTATCCTTGGTTTGGACAAGCTGCGTATTGATGACCCGGTTGGTGCTATCTCTGTTCACGGTACCGCAGGTTTGTTCGGTCTGTTGGTAGTTCCATTCACTGCCGAAGGTACTACTTTCTTCGGTCAGCTGGTTGGTGCAGCAGTCATTTTTGCCTGGGTATTCGGTGCTAGCCTGGTAGTTTGGTACATCATCAAACTGATCATGGGTATCCGTGTATCTGAAGAAGATGAGTTTGAGGGCGTGGACATTGCCGAGTGCGGCATGGAAGCTTACCCAGAGTTTACTCGCAGCAAATAATGCCTAATAACGGCGATCAGCGTCAGCGCTGGTCGCCGTTGCAATTTGATCTGCTATAAAGTTGTTGTTGATCGGTAAAGCTTGGGTGTATCTTTAGCCTCAAGCCGCTGGGCAGGAGCCAGTCTTACTCCCGCTGTTCCGGCATCAGCATTCGCAAAACTCCAGCAAAGGATTTAATAATGAAATTGATTACAGCTGTCGTAAAACCTTTCAAGCTCGACGACGTGCGTACTGCACTGTCCGACGTGGGTGTGCAGGGTATGACGGTCACCGAAGTAAAGGGCTTTGGCCGTCAGAAAGGTCACACTGAACTTTATCGCGGTGCTGAATATGTGGTGGACTTCCTGCCAAAAGTGAAAATTGAATTGGCCGTAGACGATTCCATGGTTGAGCAAGCGGTAGAAGCCATTACCAAAGCAGCACAAACCGGAAAAATCGGCGACGGTAAAATCTTCATCGCACCATTGGATGAGATTATTCGTATCCGCACCGGTGAAACCGGCTCAGATGCTGTGTAATGTTTTGCTGCACTCGCAGTGAATAAAAAAACGCCACCCAGTGTGGCGTTTTTTTATGGCGTGCGATCCATGATCCCAGCCATTTTTTATGTCTGGATTTTTTTCAAGCTAGCGCGCAGCTGTTGAATATAACGGCGTTGCTGGATGAAAAAATACACGGGCAAGGCCACCAACATCAGCACCCAGGCGCTAGTTTGTGAGGATATGCCCAGCGCCGGGCGCAACACCAACACAAACAAAAAACACAGGCTGGTCATCAGTGCGGCGCTGATTAAATTGGAGCGCCAGTTTTTCATTTTATTTTCCTGGCTGAAAACATCTTTATAGGCTTTGTCCAGCAGAGCGCGCTGTTCGGTTTCTGGCAAATTGGCCAGCTCCGGAAAGTGTTTGATCAAACGTTTTGGATTCATAGGGCTTTATTGCTCCGGGTAAAAAATTCTCAATTCTTGTGTGGTATCTATACCTGTACCGAGCGAAGCTGTGCAGAAGTTGCGCAGCTGTTTTGACCGGTTGTTATTATTTTTTTTGCCCGCTCCGGGCGGTGCTAGACTTGCTCAGGGTTAATAACTAAAATCCGCCGCGATTGCCGATGGTAAGACAAAAAAAGCCTAAAAATTCATCGCAAATCATCATGACGTTTAAATAAGTCTGCGCTATATATTAGCCGTGTTGCAGGTGAACGCGCGGGCTGGCCAAACGACTGCAGCAACAAAGAATTTAATTGTACAAGTTTTCAGGTGACATTATGACTGATGAAGACCCCATTACCGATGAAGAATTAGATGAAACCGGCGTAGACGGGGAAGATGACGCCGATGACGTAGAAGAGGCGCTGGAAAGCGATGAGGTCAGTTATGCAGCCAAAACCAAGGTAGTAGAAACCGAGGCTTTGGAGGATTTCAGCATAGCGTCACGACAAAAAGCGCGCGATGAATTGGAAGCGCAAATTGCAGCCTTTTTGGCGCGGGGGGGCAAGATCAATGAAGTCCCTGCCAATGTCACTGCCGACCCACCGAAAAAGCCGACACCGGATTACGGTGGCCGTCCCATTTAAGTCTTTGTGCGGCGCTTACGGAATAATCTAGTGCTGAACCTGTTGCACCAATCGGCTCCTTTACGGAGCCGATTTGTTTTTAAGCCCTATTGCTTTTGTCGATCAGTTTTTAAGCGTGTGAATGCTGGATTTTTAGCGGGCCGATTGAGTAGAATGGCCTGTCTTTTGCGTAGGCTCCACACCCTTAAATCGTTGCAAGGTTTACTGTGATCCTGTGCCATTCGCACCATTCAAAGCGGCGCAAAAGAACGAACATTTTCGAGTAAACCTGGGGCGCTTGCCCGGCAACGAGGTATGTCCTGACGAGTTCAGTGCGTCTGCCTGTGTTTGTAAGTTGCGTGTCCCTGGTTGCTCCTGATTACCTGTATAGCCCTGTGCATTTGTGCATCGATACGGCTTTTGTGAAATAACTAGAGGAGCACTGTCTAGGTGAATGATCCGCGCCCCCTGCTGATTCTCAATAATCTGTCTAAAACCTATGGCAGTAATCGGGTTCTTGATAACTTCGATCTCACGATTTTTGACGGTGAGTTTTTTACGCTGCTCGGTCCTTCCGGTTGCGGTAAAACTACCGTGCTGCGCATGATTGCCGGTCTTGAGGATACGGATACCGGGGTGATTAAACTGGAGGGGCAGGACATTGGCGCTGTGCCCGCCGAAAAGCGCCCCATCAACACTGTATTTCAAAGCTACGCGTTATTCCCGCACATGACTGTGTTCGACAATGTTGCTTTTGGTTTGCGCATGGGCGGTGTGGCGAAAGAAGAAATTAAACCCCGGGTGATGGAAGCGCTGGAAATGGTGCGCCTGGGCGAATTTGCCGAGCGCAAACCGGCGCAGCTCTCCGGTGGCCAGCAGCAGCGTGTGGCTATCGCACGTGCGGTAGTGAATCGCCCCAAATTACTGTTGCTCGACGAATCCCTTTCGGCGCTGGATTACAAACTGCGCCAACAAATGCAGATCGAACTGAAGCGCCTGCAGCGTAAACTCGGCATCACCTTTGTCTATGTAACCCACGATCAGGAAGAAGCATTGTCCATGTCGGATCGCGTAGTGGTAATGAACAAGGGCAAGGTGCAGCAGTTAGGTACGCCGCGCGAGATTTATGAACAGCCTGCCAACTTGTTTGTGGCGAAATTTATCGGCGAAATCAATCAGCTCGATGGTGAAATTGTCGCGGTGGACGGCAATCATGAATACGAAGTAAAAGTGGAAGGGCTGCAGTGGCGTTTGCACGCCGAGCACAACTTCAAAGCAGGTGATAAGGTCAACGTACTGTTGCGCCCGGAAGATGTGCGCGTGGAATACATCGACGACCCGCACCCCGACCAATACCTGGTGGGCACCGTAGTGGAGCGCAACTATAAAGGTAAAACACTCGATTCGTTAATTCGTTTGCCTTCCGGTATGGAGGTGATCGCCAGTGAATTCTTCGATGAAGACGACCCCTCATTCGACTACAGCTTAAACCAGAAGGTGGCCATTAAGTGGGTGCCGGGTTGGGAAGTGGTGTTGCCTTATGAAGTCTAGTGTCAGCCAATTTCGTTTTTGGGCAATTGGCCTCGCCAGTGTCTGGCTGACGCTGTTTGTCTTTTTCCCGAATTTACTGGTTATTTTCACCAGTTTCCTTACCCGCGACCCGCAGGCGACAGTCAGCCTGCCGGTGAATGTCGACAGCTATGTGCGCACTCTGGATCTGCTCTATTTAAAAGTGTTGTGGGATTCGCTGCGCATGTCGCTGTTGGCGATGATCGCCTGCCTGCTGATTGGTTACCCCTTTGCGATGGCAATCGTAAGCCTGCCCAAACGCTGGCAACCCGTGATTTTATTTTTGGTGATACTGCCGTTTTGGACCAACTCGCTGGTGCGCACCTATGCCATCCAATTTATTTTGGGCAATCAGGGCATTATCAATAAGTCGCTGCTGGGGTTGGGCTTGATTGATAAACCGATACAGCTGCTTTACACCCAATTTGCAGTGATTCTGGGTTTGGTTTACATCCTCTTGCCGTTTATGGTGCTGCCGCTTTATTCGGCGCTGGAAAAGCTTGATGTGCGCTTGCACCACGCCGCCAAAGATTTGGGCGCCGGCCCACTCAGCCGGTTTTGGCATATCACCGTGCCACTGACATCGCCGGGGATTGTGGCGGGTTGCCTGATGGTGCTCTTGCCCGCGATGGGCATGTTCTACATTTCCGATTTGCTCGGTGGCGCCAAGAACCTGCTGCTCGGCAATGTGATTAAAACCCAATTCCTGCACACTCGCGATTGGCCCTTTGGTTCGGCGTTCAGTGTCATCCTGATAGTGCTGCTCGGCTTCATGCTGTGGCTTTATTTCCGCGCCGCACGTTTTGTGAATAAACAAGGAGGACTCAATGGCTCCGATTTTTAGATGGGGTTTTATGGGGTTGATCCTGACCCTGATTTACATCCCCATTTTGGTGCTGGTAGTGAACTCATTTAATGCATCCAAGTACGGCATCAAATGGGGCGGTTTCACTTTCAAATGGTACGAAAAATTCTGGAATAACGACGGTTTAATGACCGCCGCGCTCAATTCACTCACCGTTTCAATTGTGGCGGCGACGGTCGCAACTATTATTGGCACGCTTGCTGCTGTTGCTTTACATCGCTACCAGTTCAAAGGCAAGGCGCTACTCTCCTCCATGGTGTTTGTGAGCATGCTGACGCCGGAAATTGTGATGGCCATTTCGCTGCTGATTGTATTTATGGCGCTGGGTATCAAGTTGGGTTTTGTGTCGCTGGTGATAGGCCACATCACCTTCTGTTTGCCCTTTGTGATAGTCGCGGTTTACTCGCGTCTCAAAGGCTTTGATATGAAAATGCTGGAGGCAGCGCGCGATCTGGGCGCGAGTGAAAGCAGCATTTTCTGGAAAATCATCCTGCCTCTGGCGCTGCCAGCGGTCGCGGCGGGTTGGTTGTTAAGTTTTACCCTGTCATTGGATGACGTGATTGTCAGTGCTTTTGTGACTGGCCCGGGTTATGAAATCCTGCCACTCAAGGTTTACTCCATGGTGCGGGTGGGCGTGTCACCGGAAGTGAATGCGATATCGACCATTTTGCTGGTAGTGTCTCTGGTTCTGGTTATTGTTTCCCAACTTCTCTTACGTGAGGATAAATAAGATGAAAAAATGGTTGGCCTTGGCCGCAGCCCTCGTTATCACTGGATGTTCAGAAAAGTCCGACACCCCGGCAACCGCCGATACCGCCGTCGCCCCGGCTACTCCGCAAAAAGTGGTTATCTACAACTGGACTGAATACATTCCTGCGGAAGTATTGGAAGCCTTTACCAAAGAGACGGGCATTGAGGTTGAATACGCCACTTACGAAAGTAATGAGGCGATGTACGCCAAAATCAAATTGATGGAAGGCAAGGGTTATGACGTTGCTGTGCCGTCCACTTTCTACGTAGAAAAAATGCGCAAAGAGGGTTTGATCCAGCCGATCAAAAAAGAATTACTGGCGAATTACGGCAACCTCGACGCCAACATGATGAACAAACCCTACGACCCGAATAACGATTTCAGTGTGCCCTACCTGTGGGGCGCCACTTCAATTGCGATCAATGGCAACGATGTGGATGCCAGCCAGATCACCAAGTGGGCGGATTTATGGAAGCCGGAATACGCCGGTAAATTGATGATCATGGATGATGTGCGCGATAACTTCTACGTCGGTCTGCGCGTGGCGGGTTTCCAAAACAACAGCACTAATGAAGAGGAAATCAAAGCTGCTTACGAGAAGTTAAAAGCCCTCTGGCCCAGCATCAAAGTCATCAACTCTGACTCGCCCAAAACCCCGTTGATCCAGGGCAATGTGAGCATTGGTGCTATCTGGAACGGCGAAGCCTACATGGCGCAACAAGAGATGGAAAACCTGCAATACATTTATCCGGAAGAGGGTGCCGTGTTGTGGGTAGACAGCTTTGTGATTCCCAAAGGTGCCGCCAACGTGGAAAATGCACACAAGTTCATCGACTTTATGCTGCGTGCCGAAAGCGCCAAAGCGGCAATTGAAGAACTGGGTTATGCCGCACCCAACACCGCTGGCATCGCGTTATTGGACGAAGCCCTGCGCACCAACAAAACTGTATTCCCTGCTGCTGGAGACATTGCCAAAGGCAGTTTCCATCAGGATCTGGGTGATACCGTTCTGGTTTACGAAAAATACTGGGAGCTGTTGAAAGCGGGCCAATAAGCCGCGCGATTGCATAACCCTGACAACGCCAGCCCTGTGCTGGCGTTTTTTCTGGTGGCCAGGATCAGGGCGCAGCCCCTGAACAAAAAAGTAAAACCCGATCCGCAAACCCCAATGCCCAAACCCAGAGCGGTTTTCATAGTGGTATGATTGCGTTAACTTTTTTATCGCGTGATCTACCATGTCCTACTCTTCATCGCGCCCACTGCGCATCGCCACCCGTAAAAGCCTCCTTGCCCTGTGGCAGGCGGAATATGTCAAAGCCGAATTGGAAAAACACCACCCGGGGTTGGTAGTGGAGCTGGTTCCCCTTACCAGTCGGGGTGACAAAATTCTCGACGTTCCCCTCGCCAAGGTGGGTGGCAAGGGGCTGTTTGTTAAAGAACTGGAAACCGCGCTGCTTGAAGGCGATGCCGATATCGCCGTGCATTCGATGAAAGATGTGCCCATGGAGTTCCCGGCGGGTTTGGGTTTGGCCGTCATTTGCCCGCGCGAAGATGCCCGCGATGCCTTTGTTTCTCATCGTTTTGCGTCGTTGGATGAACTGCCGCAGGGCGCGGTGGTGGGCACCTCCAGTTTGCGCCGCCAGTGCCAATTGTTGGCCGCGCGCCCGGATCTGCAGATCAAATTCCTGCGCGGCAACGTGCAAACGCGCCTGCAAAAGCTCGACGATGGCGAATACGATGCAATTATCCTCGCTGCTGCGGGGCTGATTCGTCTGGAATTGAAAGACCGCATCCGCGCTTATATCGAACCCGAGCTGAGCTTGCCTGCTGGTGGCCAGGGTGCGGTTGGCATTGAATGCCGGATGGATGATCTGGCGGCGATTGAATTGCTCAAACCCTTGCATCACAGCAGCACCGCCGAGCAAGTCAGTGCCGAGCGCGCCATGAATCGCCATTTACAGGGTGGTTGTCAGGTGCCGATTGCCTGTTACGCGCTGCATCGCAATGGCCAGCTCTGGCTGCGCGGTTTGGTGGGGGCGCCCGATGGCAGCCAGATGTTATTTGATGAAATCACCGGCCCGGTGGCCGAGGCGGAGCAAATGGGCATAGCGCTGGCGGATCGCCTGCTCGCTGCAGGTGCCGATAAAATTCTCGCTGCCGTCTATGCTGACGCTGAATAGCACTATGCTGTTAGCATCCAAACCTTGTGTCGTGATTACCCGCCCGCAAGCTCAGGCCGAAACCTGGGCGGCGGACTTGCAAACGCTGGGTTTTGCCTGCCGTCGCTTGCCGCTACTGGAATTGCGCGCCGTGCAGGATGAGGCGCAACAGCGCGCGATTAAAAATAAAATTCTGGATTTTGATTTGTACCAGAAAGTTATTTTTGTCAGCCAAAACGCGGTGGATTACGGCATGGCATGGCTGGAAGATTACTGGCCGCAATTGCCCATCGGTATAGACTATTTTGCGGTGGGTGCGACAACGGCCAAAAAACTTGCGAACCACGGTATTGCCGTAACGGATTTGGCGATAAGTGAAAGCGGCGGCATGACCAGTGAGGATTTGCTGTGCGCGCCGCAGTTGCAAGATGTGCAGGGCGACAAGATATTAATTTTTCGCGGTCTCGGCGGGCGCGGGCATCTCGCCGAAACCTTGCGCGAACGCGGTGCCTGGGTTGACTACTGCGAACTTTATGAGCGGTTGATCCCAAGCGAAGCACAGGGGCAACTGCAGCAGTTATTGGCAGAGGTCATTGGCAATGAGCCAGCGGGCACCGGCGTGAAGGAGCGATTTATTCTGGCCCTACACAGCGGTGAAAGTTTGCAAAATTTATTAAGGCTGACGGCTAACCTGGGTGAAAATCTGCATAGTCCGGCACAAAAAACAGCACAAGCCAATGCGCTCGCGCAGCTGCAAACTCTGCCTTTATTAGTGCCGAGTGCCCGCGTGGCCGAAACGGCGAGAACAGCGGGATTTAAACACCTGATTACCGCAGAAAATGCGACTGATCATGCAATGACGGCAGCGCTGCTCAATTACACTGGCAATCAGTGAACGCGTCGCCCTTGAATTCACAGCAATTGATTCACTCATAAGTGCAATTTATTACAGGATTAATCCAGTGACTGATATTGAAACCTCCAGCTCAGCAGCGCCTGCTAACGCCGCGCCAATTAGCCCGGCTCCTGCTCCCGTACCGGTAAAAAAACACACAGTAAATTTTGCCTTCCTGTGGTTGTTTGTGTTGCTGATTATTGCGGCATTATCGTTTGGTGCCTGGCAATTATTACAACAGGGGAAAAGCCAGCAGCAATTGGTGGATAGTTTGCGCATCCAGCTGGAAGAACAGGTGGCGTTGTTTGAGCGTCGCCAGCAAGCACTGGAAGATTCACTCAATAAAGAATTTATTGAGCAGCAAGCGGCAATTCAACTAAACCTCAATGAATTGGCGGAGCAAGTTGATAGCAACAATGCCCGCGTATTGGCTTTGTCCAGCGCAAATCGCGACGAATGGAAATTGCAGGAAGCGCAGTATTTGTTGCGCTTGGCGGATCAGCGGATTTTGTTGGAACAAGACAGTCAAAATGCATTGGCATTGGCAATCTCAGCAGATGATGTATTGCGCGATATTGATCAGGCTGATTTGGTCGGTGTGCGCAAACTGCTGGCTGAGGAAATTGCGGTACTAAAAGTTGCAGGGATTATTGATCGCGAAGGTATTTATTTGCGCTTGTCCGCTGTTGCAAATCAAATCGACGCTATTCCCTTTATTGAGCCGCTGGGAAATCAGGGCGATGTATTTGAAACGGAAGACGTGCCCGAGAATGAAACCGTTAAACAGCGTATTACGCGCGGCTTTTACGATCTGCTCCACAAACTTGGCTCCTATGTACGGGTGCGCGACCACGGCAAAACAATTAATGCGGTATTACCACCGGCAGAACAAAAATATTTGCAACAAAATTTACGTTTAATGCTGGAGCAGGCGCAGGTCGCTCTGTTGCGCAACGAGGCAGGCATTTATCAGGAAAGTTTGGTTAAAGCCCAAAACTGGATTAACCAATATTTCAGCCTCAATGAAAAAGCCGCAGCGGTGTTGCAAGAGCTTAAAGCATTGGAGTCTGAAATCATTGCGCCAGAACTCACCAACTTCAGTAACTCTTCCGCCGCGCTTACAGAATATATTGCCAAGCGTGAAAAAATGGCTGCAGCACGTCGCGGGGTGCGCTAATGAGATTACGTCTGCTAAAAGCGATTGTTTTTTTATTGCTCGCCGCCGGATTATTATTTTTACTCTGGCGTGGCGATGGTTATCTGCTGATTGCCTACGGCACAAAAACGATTGAAATGACACTATGGGTTGCCGCACTGGCGGTGGTCGCGCTTTATCTGGTGCTGTGGTTTGCGCGCAAGTTATTACTGGGCAGTGCAGAAATGGTGCGTCGTTTCCGTGAGATATTTTTATTCGGCAGTGTAGAGCGCGCGCAAAAGCGCGCCGCCAACGGCATGGTGGATTATCTTACCGGTGACTGGCTGGAGGCGCGCAAAAAATTACTGCGCACGCTGGATAAAGTGGAGTACCCACTGGCGAATTATATTGCGGCGGCACGCAGTAGTTTTGAAATGGGCGATGAAGCGGAAGCCGATAACATTCTCGACAAAGCCTTGAGTATTAGTCATAGCGAATTGCCGGTAGCGCTCACCCGTGCGCGCTTGCATGTACAGGCAGAGCGCTATGAAGAAGCGATTAATATTCTCAAACCTATCGATATAAAAATGCCGCGCCAGGCAGCGGTGCTGGATTTAATGCACCACATTTATATTGCACAAAAAAATTGGCGCGCTTTGGAAGATATGTTCCCGGCGATGCGTAAAGCCAAGGTTTTGTCGAACGTGGAATTTGAGGCGCTGGAGCAATTGCTGGCTTGTGAAAAAATGAGAGCCCTGAGCGAGCAAGTTAAATCGCTTCTGGTGGCCGAACGTTTACCAGCGTTGCAAAGCCTGTGGAAATCCTACTCGCGCAGCCTGCAAAAAAATCCGGCGGTGATTGCTGTGTATGCCGAGGCATTGGCGACTCACTATCAGGATCAGGATGCAGAAGTACTGGTGCGTAAAGCGCTTAACAATGATTGGTATGAGCCCTTGATAAACCTCTATGGTCGATTGCAGGTGAAGGAAATTCACGGTCAAATTCGCACCTTGGAAGCTTGGCTCAAACAAAAACCCCAGGATGCAACACTCTTGCTCAGCATGGGGCGCGTGATGTTGCGCAACCAGCAGTGGGAATTGGCGCGCGATTATTTCCAGCGCAGTATGAATTTACAGGCGAGTGTAGAGACCACCATGGAAATGGCGCGCCTGATGGAAAAAATGGGCGACCATAAAAAAAGTTCGGATTTATACCAGCAGGGTTTGTTGCTCGCCGAACAGAAAAAATAATTGCTGCCAGCAAGCGGCGTGCATTGCACATAGTTGCCAACCGCTGGCACTAAAGGAGTTGGGCTTTGCATCGCACGCGCTGGTTTTTATTTTGGGTGATTGGCTGTGTCGTTGTTTTAGCGCTGACACTGCAATACTTTCCCCTGCCTAAATCCCTCGCGCATACCCCCTACGCGACTATGTTGGTTGCGCGCGACGGCAGTTTGTTGGGCGCCAGCATCGCGGCGGATCAGCAATGGCGTTTTGCCCCTGTCACCACCCTGCCACAAAAATACAAAAAAGCGCTGTTGTTATTTGAAGACCATTATTTTTATCAGCATCCGGGTATAAATCCAGTTGCGTTGGTGCGTGCGCTGCGCGGCAATTATGCGGCGGGAAAAGTAACCAGTGGCGGCAGCACAATCAGCATGCAATTAGCGCGGCTATTGCGGCAGGCGGATTATCAACAGCGCAACTTGCCAACGCCCGCGCGCAACTTGTCCAGTAAAATAATTGAGGCAACGCGCGCCCTGCAATTGGAGTGGCGCTTCAGTAAAGATGAATTATTAATTCACTACACCAGCCACGCGCCCTTTGGCGGGAATATTGTCGGTTTACGGGCAGCGGCCTGGCGCTACTTTGGGCGTGCGCCGGAAAATCTTTCCTGGGCGGAATCGGCATTGCTTGCGGTATTGCCCAATAGTCCGGCATTAATCCATCCCGGTCGTCAGCGCGATAAATTACTGCACAAACGCAATCGTTTGTTAACCCGTTTGCAACAGCAGGGCTATTTGTCGGCGTTGGATTTACAGCTCGCATTATTGGAACCGCTGCCGGAGCGGCCTGCACCCTTGCCACAAAGCGCCGCCCATTTGTTGGCGACATTAAAAAAACAACATGCTCATCACGCGCTATTTGAATCCACTATTGATGCTGGTTTACAGCAAGTATTGAATCAAATTGCCGCGCGTCACAGTGCGCGTTTAGCCAATGAAGGTGCGCACAATCTCGCGTTGTTATTGCTGGATCACAGCACCATGGAGACTTTGGCCTATGTTGGCAACCAGCCTTGGAATAACACGGCTCCTTTTGCTGCTGATCTGGATTTAATCCAGCGCCCGCGTTCCACCGGCAGCATTTTAAAACCACTGCTTTATGGTTTGATGTTGCAATCCGGCGAGCTGGCGCCCACCAGTTTAATTCCTGATATTCCCAGCCAGTTTGGTGGTTACAGTCCGCGCAACTACGACCGCCAATTTCGCGGGGCGGTACCGGCGCAATTTGCGCTCGCCCATTCGCTGAATATTCCTGCGGTTTATATGTTGCGCGATTACGGTATCGGGCGTTTGCAAAAACAATTGCAAACCATGGGCATGAGCACCTTGTTTCGCCCCGCTGAGGATTACGGGCTCACGTTAATTTTGGGTGGTGCCGAGGGAACCCTGTGGGAACTCACTGGCATTTATGCGCGCCTCGCCGCCAGCGCACGCGATGGCGATTTAGCGCAAACACCGGTGAAATTATTAACCGCGGATGCAACTAATTTACCCGCTAGGCATTTTGCTAAACCGGTTATAAAACCTGTGCTTAAGCCGGTGATACAACAAGGCGCCGCCTGGCTCACCTTGCAGGCATTGATCGATGTGGCGCGCCCCGGTTACGACAATTACTGGCGCGATTTTTCCGGCAGCCAAACTATCGCCTGGAAAACCGGCACCAGTTATGGCCTGCGCGATGCCTGGGCGATTGGCAGCAATGGCCGCTACACCTTGGGTGTGTGGGTGGGCAATGCCAGCGGTGAACCGGCGACATTTTTAAGCGGGCAGAGTAGCGCCGCACCAGTATTGTTTGATGTATTTGATGCGCTGCCCAAAATAAATTGGTTTGCCAAACCGCTGCACAGTTTGAAAACCATTTCAGTCTGCGATGACGACGGTTATCTCGCGGGCGGGCAATGCACAGCGGTGGATATTGAAGTGCCGCGCAACAGCCATTTTGCCAAAGTCACCGCCAATCATCGGCGTATTCACCTGGATACAAACGCGCAATTTCGCGTGCATAGCCAATGTGAGGCGGTAAGTAATATGCAATCCAAAAACTGGTTTGTATTGCCGCCAGCGCAGGAATTTTATTGGCGTCAGCATCACAGCAATTACCAACCGCTGCCACCCTGGCGCAGCGATTGTTTGGCGAATCTCAATCAATTGGATGATGACCAACCCATCGAATTAATCTATCCGCAATTGCAAAGCCGCATTTATATCCCGATGGATTTGGACGGCAAGCGCAGCCGCGCGGTATTAAAAGCGGTACACCGCAATCCCGAAGCGATTTTGTACTGGCACTTGAACGATGAATTTATCGGCGAGACAAAAATTTTTCACGAGCGTGAAATCGCATTGGAGCCGGGCTTACACCAATTGGTACTGGTGGATCAGCAGGGCTATCGCCTGCAGCGCCGCTTTCGGGTGATTGGCAAGAGCGACGCGGAGTGAACCAACTACAGTAGATCCAGTTTGTCACCCGCCACGTATAGCTACCAATAATCCCGAAATCTGGTTAGGTAAAAGGTGACGAGTTTGAGCAACTATTTAATTGTGGGTGGTACCCGCGGCATTGGCCGCGCCTTGGCGATGCAGTTGTTGGCACAGGGGCACAATGTCACTGTGTGGGCGCGCCACGCCGTGGACGTTGCCGGAGCCAGCGTGATAGTGAATAACCCCGCCGAGCAGGCACCGGATACCAGCGGTTTACCCGAGGTGTTGGATGGTGTGGTCTATTGCCCGGGCACCATTAATTTAAAACCCTTTGCGCGTATTGCGGCAGAGGATTTCCTGCAGGATTTTCAAATTAATCTGCTTGGCGCCGTGCGGACATTACAAGCGGTGGCGCCGCTGTTGAAAAAATCCCCGCACGCGAGTGCGGTGTTATTTAGTACCGTTGCGGCCGCACTGGGCATGCCGTTTCATGCGAGTATTGCGGCGAGTAAAGCCGCCGTGGAGGGGCTGGTAAAAAGTTTGGCGGCGGAGTGGGCACCCGCCATTCGGGTAAATGCAATCGCGCCCTCACTCACCAAAACCTCACTCGCCGAAAAATTAATTAACTCACCGGAAAAACTCGAGGCTGCTGCCAAGCGTCATCCGCTGCAACAAGTTGGCGAGGCTGAAGACATAGCGGCTATGGCAGCATTTTTATTATCGCCGCACGCGCGCTGGATGACCGGGCAAATCATTGCGATGGATGGCGGTATGTCGGCGATTAAATCCTGAGTTTTTTCAAAAGGAATCTGGTGGTATGCATATCAATCTCGATGACATGGCGCAGCTGGAACAGCGCTATCGCGCGCATTTTATTAATTCCCTCGGCGGTTTTAAAAGTTTGGTGATGCTCGGCACCCAGAGCCTGCAGGGCCAAACTAACCTCGCGCTGTTCAGTTCATTTTTTCACTTGGGTGCAAGCCCGGCGCTGTGCGGCTTGATTGTGCGCCCCGACAATGGCAATCGCCACACACTCAACAATATTATGAATACGGAACTGTACACCCTTAACCATGTGCATGAGGCGATTTACCAGCAGGCACACCAGACTTCGGCCAGTTACCCGGCCGCGCAATCGGAATTTGCGGCGACGGGTTTGAGTGAAGAATGGCTGGGCGGATTTTTTGCGCCCTTTGTGAAAGAGAGTCGTGTAAAAATGGCGGTGCAATTAGCACAGCGCATCGACCTGCAAGTCAATGGGACAATTTTATTGATAGGTAAAATTGTCGATGTCTATTTACCCGATGAGATTGTGGGCAGCGATGGTTTTGTCGATTTGGAAGCGGCGGGCACTGTGACTCTGTCGGGGTTGGACTCTTATCATCACACCCAGAAAATTGCGCGCTTGTCCTATGCCAAACCGGATAGGCCGTTAACAATTATTGGTTAAATTCTGTTGATGGCTGCAGGCGTTTGAGCAATCAGCCGTTTTCCGCTTTAATGGGTGGACATTCCCAGTGGATTCCACCATGCCCCGTTTAAATACCCAAATTCTCATCGCCGCACTGCTGGGCATACTGCTTGGCGCGAGTATCGGCCTGCTGGGTGATGACTCGCTCACCAAAGAGTATCTGTTTTACGGCAGCGGTATTGTGGGGAATGTATTTGTCGATTTATTAAAAATGGTGATGATTCCGCTGATCTTCACTTCTATCGTCGTGGGTGTTGCTAATTTGCAAGCGCATCATCAGGCGCGACGTGTGTGGCAATACACGCTACTATTTTTTGTTTCCACCATGGCACTGGCAATGGTGGTTGCGCTGGTGGCGAGTAATATATTTAAGCCCGGCGCTGGTTTGCACTTGGCGATGTTTGCTGATGCCATGCACAACTTTCAGGCCAAACAATTAACTCCCGCCGATTTTTTTGCCCAATTCCTGCGCAGTTTATTTCAAAACCCATTTGCCGCCCTGGCGCAGGGCAATATTTTGCCCGTGGTGGTGTTTGCATTATTTTTGGGTGTGGCCTTGGTGATGGGCGGTGCGCGCTACCAGCATATCCTGAATATGATGCAGGAATTTCTGGATTTGATTATGCGTATGGTGGGCTGGATTATGCGGTTGGCCCCACTGGGAATTTTTGCGCTGTTATTTAAATTAGTGGCCACCCAAAATACTGAATTACTCACTACGGTAGGCGGCTTTATTGTGTTGGTATTTGCCACCACCTTATTTCATGCGATGGTGGTACTGCCATTCATTTTGTATCTGTTTACCAAAAAATCGCCGCTCTGGTTTTGGCGTGGTGCACGCGAGGCATTAATTACCGCCTTTGCCACCAGTTCCAGTTCTGCCACTGTGCCGATTACGCTGCGCTGTGTAGAAACTAATTTACAGGTGCGCAAAAATATTGCCGGTTTTGTAGTGCCTCTGGGTGCCACCATTAATATGGATGGCACTGCGCTGTATGAAGCTGCCGCCGCCTTATTTGTCGCAAACCTGGTGGGAATTGAATTAAGCCTCGCGCAGCAGTTAATTGTATTTTGCACCGCGATGATCGCCTCTATGGGCGCACCCGGTGTGCCCAGTGCGGGCATGGTCACTATGGTAATGGTGCTGCAGTCGGTAGGCTTGCCGGCAGAAGCTATCGCCATTTTATTGCCGATCGATCGCCTGCTCGACACCATCCGCACTGCGGTAAACGTGCAGGGCGATATGGTGGGCAGTGTGGTGGTAGATAGATTGGTCGGCAATGGTTTGCAAGAGCCTGATTCGCAAGCGAATGGTGTGCAAGGAAATAACCCGGACGCTACATCGTAACTACGCCGTTGGGTAGTGCCATTGTTTAGGCTCTTACCACTTATTAACAATCGCCTTTGTTGATAACCACTATAATGCTGGTTCCTTATCCGCACTGGAGCCAGCTGTGCACACGCCTCCCGAATTAATTTCCCTCACCGACAAGCGTGCGTTTTGGCGCGGTGTAATTTTATTGTCGCTACCAGTGGCGGCGCAGATGTTATTGCAATCGCTGCTGGGAATGGCCGACGTAATTATGGTGGGCGATTTAGGTTCCAGCGCCATTGCCGCGGTGGGGCTTGCGGCAAAAATCCATTTTTTATTGTTAGTGCTAATGAGTGGCCTTGCCACTGGCTGCAGTATTCTGGTCGCGCAATACATTGGTGCTAAAGATTTTGTGAGTTGTCAGCGCAGCCTTGCCGTGACCTTGATTGTGGGCACCCTGGTGATGTTGCCTTTTGTTTTAGTATTTGGTTTTGGCTCGCGCACCTGGGTTAGCTGGATCAACCCCGACCCGCAAGTGGTAGAGCTGGCCGCGCAATACCTCATCATCACCGCGCCCGCGTTATTATTTACCCAGTGGATTGTGATTTACGAAGCCTCGCTGCGCGCGCTGGGTAATACCACTATGCCATTAATTGCTGGCGTATTTGCCGCCGCATTAAATATTGCCGGTAACTACGCGCTGATTGGTGGCAATTGGGGGTTTCCTGCGCTCGGTGTTGCCGGTGCGGCGTGGGCAACACTGGGTGCACGTGCATTGCAATTATTAATTGTAGTGGGCTGGGTTTACGCAAAAAAACATGGCTTTGCATTGAATCTTACGCAATTAAAAATGGGTTTGGATAAAACCCAAATTAATCGCTATCTCGCCTTCTCATTGCCACTGGTTGCCAACTACGCCATCTGGGCGGTGGGCAATTCCACCTATCATTTGGTAACGGGTTTTGCAGGCACCGAAGCGCTGGCGGTGATGGGCGTTATAGTGCCCATTGAAAGCGCCTTTTTTGCATTATTTGTCGGCCTCGCCAATGCCTCGGCAGTATTAATCGGGCGCGAACTGGGTGCGGGTAACAATGACACCGCGTGGCAGCTGCATCAGTTTTTTGATCGCATCACCTTCATCTTATTAATTATTTTTTGCAGCGCACTCTGGTTCGCCCGCCCGCTGATGCTGCACATATTCGATCAGCTGGATGCTAAATCCACCGAATTATTATTTAATACCCTCGGTGTATTCTGTTTGCTGGTGTGGGTAAAAGTCATCAACATGATGCGTATTATCGGCGTACTACGCGCCGGTGGCGATAACCGCTTCACGCTTATTACAGACACTATAGTGATGTGGGTTTTTGGCTTGCCGATTTATATCGCCGCCGTCTTTCTCACTAAAATATCGTTTATCTATTTATACGCACTCATGTTCCTTGAAGACGGCTTAAAATTTATTCCCGTCATCAAACGCATTGCGAGCCGTAAGTGGATGAATAATCTAACCAAGCACTAATTGCCCTCACTGAACGGGGAATAGATCCATGTATATCTTTAACTTTACCGATGCATGGATTCTGGCGGCAATCTATTTGGCAGGCGCGAAGGGTGAAAATTCTTACGCGCAGATTATCGCCAGCTTGCCAAATCTCGGCCGCTCATTACCCGTTCATGCCGAATGCAAAGTCGCTTACGATAAGTTTTTATATATAGGTTTGATTGTCGCCGATGGCGATAAAACCTCGCTGTCTGCAGTCGCAGAAAGCTTGGTAAAAGACGCCTATATTGAAAGCGCGGCGCTATGGGTTGCCACCATCGAAAAGCAGCTTGCACCTTATAAGTTAAAAAGCATGTGCAATCGCTTTGAGTGGACTGAGGAGCAGTATCGTTGTGGAATTGAGTTTTTTATTACTAAAAAGGAAATGTAATTATGTTAATAAAAGTTGATGACCTGACCAGCCCTGCAATTGCAGATTTATTGACTGAGCACTTACAGGATATGTATGCCGCGTCGCCGCCAGAATGTGTATATGCGTTGGATTTGGAAAAATTGCGTAAGCCAGAAATTACCTTTTGGAGCTTATGGGATGGTGAGCAGTTAATGGGGTGTGGTGCCCTGAAAGAGTTGGATGCACAGCATGCAGAGATTAAATCCATGCGCTCGGCGAACCGGTTTCGCGGGCAGGGTGTGGGTAAGGCGATGTTGGAGCATATTTTAACGGTGGCGCGCGAACGCAATTACACCCGCTTGAGTTTGGAGACCGGATCACCGGATTTTTTCATCCCTGCACGTAAACTTTACGAGCGCTACGGCTTTGAATACTGCGGCCCGTTTGGTGATTACCCGGAAGACCCTTACAGTATGTTTATGACCAAGGTGATGGTTTAATCTATTTGTGAGATAGGGACTATTTATGTCGGCTACGCTTTTAATTTTGGTGCCATTTTTTATTATTTTCGTAGCCGTCATTATCGGTTATGCGATTTTCTCGTCGCTACGAAAATACAAGGCACTTGCTACGTTTGAATGTTATAAAAATCAGCACCCGCAGTTAGTGCATGCCCATGGGGTTGAGTGTTTTCGTTGCGGTGGACGGCAAATTTATATTAGGCAGGCCGGTAATATTGGTTCCAAAGTATTAAATCTGCATGTATGTAAAACCTGCGGTAAAAATCTTTACCGCTCCGAGTCTTGACGCTAATTTAAGCAGAGTGGTTTTTGTCCCACAGCTCACAAAAAATAGGGACTTCATCGGCGGCCATGGGGCGTGCCCAATAATAGCCTTGTGCTTGGGTGCAGCCCAGGCTGCGCAGCAGGGCGAGGGTGGGGGCGTCTTCTACGCCTTCGGCGATGGTTTTTAGGCCGAGGCTGTTGGCCATTTGGATGATGGCGCGCACTATGGCGGCGTCGTTACTTTGGTCATCCATTTTGCGCACGAAGGACTGATCAATTTTCAGTGCTTCTACTTCAAATTTTTTCAAATACCCCAAGTTGGAATAGCCGGTGCCAAAATCGTCGATGGATAGGTGAACACCTTCGCTGCGCAGGTGTGCCAGTGTGCTCGCCAAACGGTCGCTGTCTTCAATTAATAGTGATTCGGTTAATTCCAATTCCAGATATTGCGGTGGCAGGCCGCTGGTGGCGAGTGCGCCTAATACCAGGTTGTCGATATTGCCGCGTTTGAATTGAATGGAGGAAATATTAATAGCGATGGTAAATTGCAGCAGGCCACTGTCGTACCAGTGTTTGGCTTGGCGACAGGCTTCTTGAATAACCCATTCGCCCAATTGAATAATTAAACCTGAGGATTCCGCGAGCGGGATAAAAATAGTGGGTGAAATAAAACCCTGTTCGGGGTGTTGCCAGCGCAGCAGTGCTTCAAAGCCGCAAATGCGATTGGTGCGTAAATCAATTTTGGGTTGGTAGTGCAAACTGAAATTTTTTTCTTGCAGCGCTTTGCGCATGCCGGAAATTAAACTGATATGGTCGAGCATGTTGCGATTAATCGCCGGGTTAAAAAAGCGGAAACTGTTGCGCCCGGAATCCTTGGAGTGATACATGGCGATGTCGGCTTTTTTAATCAGTGTATCCAGGTCTTCACCGTCTTGTGGGGCGAGGGCGATACCGATGGAGCAGGTGCAGAAAATTTCAATATTGCGGTAGAGGTAATTTTCTGACACCAATTGCAGTATGTCCAAACTCGCTTGTGATGCTTGGTCGGCGGATTCAATGTTGGGCAAAAATACAATAAATTCATCGCCGCCATAGCGACATACCGAATCGACTTTTTTGGTGTAGCTGAGCAGGCGCAGCGCCACTTCTTTTAAAATCTGATCGCCCGCTTGATGCCCGAGTGAATCGTTGATGGGTTTTAAATTATCCAGATCGATAAAAATAATGCCGAGCAATTGCCGCTGTTGTTTGGCTTGTGTATAAATTTTCTGAAAATTGCGCTGCGCCAAATTGCGGTTGGGCAGGCCGGTGAGTGAATCGTGGCTGATGAGGCGCTCTATATGATTTTGAATATTGATCATGCGCTCGTTTTCGCGCGCTAATTCATTGAGTGCCGCGCGGTAGTCCTGCGCGAGCAGCGCCACTGCAATTGCAATCACACATAAAATAATAATGGTAATACTGCCGGTGGCGAGGTTGGTTGGCGCAATCGCATGTTGGTGCAGTTGGAAGTGGTTGACGTAGCTGATGGCGGCGAGCACGGCCACCATTAGTGCGACTAAAAACACGAGCAGGCGTTTGTTGCCGAGCATGGCGGCAAATACCATCACCCCACAGTAACCCAGCAGCGCGGTATCGCGAATGCCGCTGCCCATCCACGCGAGATAAGAGAGCATCAGGGTGAGGGTGATGAGAAAAATCGTCGCACCCAGCAGCGCGCGTTTTTTATAAATCGCCCAGTCCACACTGAATAAAAAAATGCCGGTGGCGATCATGATAAAACTGTCGTCATAACGCGCGGCGGTCATGGTGATAATGCTTACCAGCAGCAGGGCGATTTGGGTGACGCGCAGAATTTGCACCAGGCGTTTGGTTTTGGTTTTGGTAAAACTGTCGCAGGCGACGCCGGTGCGGGCGGGTTGGGCGCCTTTGGCTGCGGGCAGTGGCTGTAATGGGTCGCTTACAGCCTTGGTGTTGGGCGGTTGATGATCCACGATCTGGCCTTGGTCATAATGATAGCGACCTGCCAGCGGCGCTGCGCCAGTGTGGCTGAGACAAGTTCCGCTCTGACTGAGTACAGGTTCCGTTGTGATGAGAGGCAGGTCTGCTACGGGTAAGCGGTTGATGCTGACGCCCTGGCTGCGGAGTTGTTGTGGTTATGTCCGGGAGCAAATGGCATTCGCGTATTAGCTATTTATAGTTGATATTCGCGCCATTTGCCGGAAAAACGAGGGGCTTTATCCTGTTATTTTGTCCCTAAACATAAAAAATACTGCGCCCAAAAGGCATAAGCCAGCCCAGAGGTAATCCAGCTTGAGCGGCTCTTTCAGGTAGAAGAGCGCAAAGGGTACAAACACGCTGAGGGTGATCACTTCCTGCAGGATTTTGAGCTGGCCCACTGACATCACCGTGTAACCAATGCGATTGGCCGGCACCTGCAACAGGTACTCAAACAGTGCAATGCCCCAGCTGATAAAGGCGGCGATAATCCAGGGTTTGTTATTCAGCTCCTTGAGGTGGGCGTACCAGGCGAAGGTCATAAAAATATTGCTGCAAAACAATAGGCCTATGGCGATAAGGGATGCCTGCATGGTTGCTCCAGCGCTGGATGGTTTAGTGTGGTTCGTGGGTGTCAGGGGTTGTGGTGGCTTGCTGTTCTTCCAGATCGCGTTTTTTGCCCACCGCGTAGGAGCTCATAATGCTGAACAGCCAGGCGGCAAGCAGCAGCCATTTGCCCTCGGCCCAATAGGGCGATTCAAACACGGCGCCGTGCAGGCTATTCCACAGATAGGGGATGTCCAGACCAAAATCACCGCGTTTGGCTTTGGCATCCAACTCGTTGGAAAGCTGCAGCGCAACCTGCAACAGGTTGATAAACAGCAGCCCGATAATCAGCGCGGCGGGCACCGCGAATACGCAGCCGCGCAGCCGCTGGCCGAGCATAAACAGGCCAGCGCCAGGAAAGATAAATGCACTGGCGATGGCGGCGCGTTTGGCGTGAGTCATGGTGCTCATAGCGATTTCTTGCTCCCGTGCGGGTTAACGTCTCTGTTGTGGAAACTACTTTTCGGCGACCAGTTGCTCCAGGCGGTAAAACCCCTGACCCGGTTCACTCAGGTTATCCACTAACCAGGGCAGGGTTTCCTCCATTGCGCCCCAGAGTGTCCAGGGCGGGTTGATGACTATCATGCCGCTGGAGGTCATGCCGTGTTCAAGGCTGTCGGGTGCGATACCGAATTCCATCAATTGAATATTTTTGATGCCGGATTTTTTCAGTGCCAGCTCCATTTCGTCAATCCGCGCGCGGTTCACCACCGGGTACCAAATCGCAAAACTGCCCACGGCAAAACGTTTGTGGGCGTTAATCACCTGTTTCACCAGCTGGTGGTAGTCACTTTTGATTTCATAGGAGGGGTCGATTAATACCAGCGCGCGGCGCTCCAGTGGCGGCAGCAGTGCTTGCAGGCTGGCGAAACCGTCTTCATCCAGCACTTTGACGCGCTTGTCGCTGCGCATGGCATCGCGCAGGAATTGGTAGTCGCTGGGGTGCAGTTCGTGCAGGAACAGGCGGTCGATGGGGCGCATCAGGGTCTGCGCAATCAGCGGCGAGCCGGGGTAAATTTGCAGTGGGCCGCGCTCGTTCAGGGTGTGTACCAGTTCCAGTAGGCGGGCGAGGGCGGTGGGTTTTTCACTGCTAGTCCAGAGCGGGCCTATGCCCGTATCAAACTCGCGGTTCTTTTGCGCCTGTGGGCCGCTCAGTTTGTACACACCGGCGCCCGCGTGGGTATCGATAATGCGCAGGGGTTTATCTTTTTGCGTCATATACTCCAGCATGTGTACCAGCACGGTGTGTTTGAGAATATCGGCAAAATTGCCGGCGTGATAACCGTGGCGGTAGCTGAGCATAGGGGGCGATCCAGGGAGACAGGCAAGGGGGCGGAATTATAGCGGCCCAAGGGGATAAATACCCGAACAAGATTGTCACACGATTAACCTTTTAGTGAAGGAACCAAGCAGTTACAGTAACGCCTGCGTCTACATCATGAAGATACCCGGATTGTTCTCTCCCCCAGTCACTCGCTTTATTTTTCCATTTCGCATGCGCTCTGTGGTGGCGGTGTTGTCCGTGGCTGCGCTGTGGCTGACGGGCAGCCCGCAGGTGCAGGCCGCCGAGCCGGAAATCGATATCACTGGCGGCACCAAAGGCCTGCGCGAAAATGTGCGCCTGCACCTGAGCCTGGCCGAGGAGAGCTGCACCACGCCGCTGTGGCGGCTGAATACCATGCTCAATGACAGCGCGGCAGAAATCACCGCTGCCGCCCAGGCGCTCGGCTTTTATGAATTGGAGTACGAGGCCAAGCTGGTGCGCAATAAAGATTGCTGGGGCTTGAATATGCAGCTCACGCCGGGCGACCCGATCCTGGTGACCGAGCTGCGCATTGAAATCCTCGGCGAGGGCAGCCAGGATTCAATTTTCCAATCACTCTACGACAAACCCGGCATCAAACTGGGCAATCGCCTCAATCACGGCCGCTATGAAACCCTCAAGGCGCGCTTCAGTTCGCTCGCGTCACTGCACGGTTATTTTGATGCCGAGTTCAAGCAGTCGCAGGTATCGGTCAATGTCGCGGAAAAAAGTGCGGTCATTGCGCTGGTGTACGACACCGGCAAGCGCTACCGGATTGGCGAGATCAACCTGCAGCACTCGATCCTCGATGAGGATTTTCTGCAGCGCTACTACAACATAAAACCCGGCGATTATTACGATACCGATGAATTGCTGGAGTTAAAAAATGTGTACAACGCCAGCAATTATTTTGCAGTGGCGAGCGTGTCGCCCGACCTGCAGGCGCTGGAGGATCATCAGGTGCCTATCAATATCGACCTGGAGCAGCGCAAGCGTCATGCCTACTCCATGGGTGCCGGTATTGAAGCCGATGAGCCGCGGGTATTGCTCGGTTTTGAGGATCGCTATGTAAACCGGCGCGGCCACCGCTTTAACGCGGATCTGGCGGCGTCCGACATCAAAAAAAGCGCGCAAGCCACCTACACTATTCCCATGCGTCGCCCGGCCTATGAATTTCTGCGCTTTTACACCGGCTATCTGGAAGAGGAGACGGTGACCTCGCTCAGCGAAAAATACACCTACGGCAGCAGCTATTCCTATTATCACGACAACAAATGGCTGCAGACCTATGCGCTGGATTACATTCAGGAGGAATCTACCATTGGGCGTATGTTGCCCCAGCGCAGCGATTTGATTATCCCGTCCTGGTCGGTTTTGCGCACCAAAACCGACGGTTCGCCCTACCCCTTGAGCGGGTGGTCGGCGCTTGGGCGCATTTCCGGCTCCCCCAAAAGTATCGGCTCGGACTTCAGTTTTGCGCAGTTTTATGGCCGCGCCAAATACGTGAAGGGCTTTGCCTATGGGCGGATTTTGCTGCGCACCGAGCTGGGCATCACCGAGACCGATAATGTGGATCAACTGCCGGCCTCGGTGCGCTTTTTTGCCGGTGGCGATTCCAGCGTGCGCGGCTATGAATACAAATCCCTGGGGCCAACGCGCAATATCTATGGTGAGGATTTTGCCGGCCCGCTGGAGGACCCGGCCGCCGCCGAGGAAGTGATTGGCGGCAATAACCTGTTGGTGACCAGTATTGAATACGACTACCGCTTGGAGGATTCCAATTGGGTGGCGGCGCTGTTTTACGATCAGGGTAACGCCGCTGACGATACCAATATTGATTTCAAGCGCAGCGCCGGTGTCGGTGTGCGCTGGATCTCTCCCATCGGCCCGATTCGTATCGATGTGGCCAAAGCGCTGGACGATGAAAAGTCCTGGATGTGGCACATCAGCATGGGGCCGGATTTGTAATCATGACCTTACGCAAGTTTCGCAATTGGTTTTTTAGTCTTGTCGCGCTGCTGTTAATTCTGCTTGCGACCCTGAGTGCGCTGCTGGAAACCCAAACCGGCAGCCGCTGGGTGGTCACGCGTCTTGCGGCGCTGGCCGATGTCGCCCTTGGGCCTATGACGGGCAACTTGCGCACTGGCCTGGATATCGAAACGGTGGATTACCAGCAGGGCGAGGTGGAGTTTCACGCCGAGCAGGTCTCTTTTCGCTGGCGTCCTATCGACTTGCTTTACAGCGCGTTGATGATCGATTCCCTCAGCGCCCAGCGCATCAGCCTGAAACTACCCGTCGCTCCGGAGGAGCAACCCGCTGCCGCCCCTTTTAGCGCTTGGCCCAGCCTGCGGCTACCGGTGCGGGTGCAACTGCGCAATCTGGATCTGCGCCACATCAGCTTCCAGCAAGGTGAGCAGCCGCTGCAGTGGGAAAAGCTCAGTGGCGATTTAAGCTTGGGTACTTTTCACCTGCGCTACCGCGACCTGAGCCTGATTCACCGCGACTACCAACTGCGCCTGACCGGCCGCACCAGTCTGGATTACCCCTACGATTCCCATGCGGCGCTGAACTGGCAGTGGCAACAGCCCGCGCCCGACGCTAACACCGAGGGCTTACTTTATCGCGGCCTGAGCCAGCTGGAGGGCAGCTTGTTGCAGCTGCAGCTGGATAATCAACTTGACTCGCCAGTGCAGCTGAGCGCCCAGGCCTCGGGGGCTTTGGTCAACGAACAGCGCGAGTTGGATCTTGCACCCGCCTTAAAATTGGTGCTGGAGTGGCCCGCCCAAACCCTGCCCGCCGCCTGGTGGATGGCAGAGAAAACCGTGCCGGTAACACGCGGTCTGCTCAAGGCCGAGGGGAATTGGCAGGCCTATCGCGCGACTGTAGAGGGGGCGATCCAGCTGCCCGATGCCCCCGCGCTGGCGCTCAACAGCCAGGTAAATGGCAATCTGGATGGCCTGCAAATACAGAACCTGAGTATCCGCGAATTGGGTGAACGCCTGCAGGCTATCGCCACGAGCAGCTCGGCAGCGGCATCCAGTGCACCGGCCATGACCGATATAACAGCGGATGTCGCCCCGGATCCCGTCGCCAGTGCTAACACCCCTACAGTCAGTGATGAGGCTTCGCCCAACAGCGCGGCGCGTTTGAACATCACCGGTAGTGTCAACTGGTTGCCCGCGCTGGAGTGGCAGCTCGCGGTCGAAACCAAAGCCTTTAACCTCGCGGGTATCGTCGATAACTGGCCGAGCCACCTCAACGCCAGTTTTAGCACCAGCGGCAGCCTCAAGGAATCGCAGTGGCAGGCGGCGCTGCGCGACTTGCGCATCGAGGGTGAATTGCGCGGAGTGAATGTGCTCGGTAGCGGTGAATTGGCGGTGGATGGCAACAGCCTGCGCAGCGACGCGCTGGAGTTGATAGTCGGCGCCAACCAACTACAGCTTAAAGGTGAAGTGGGCAATGACATCAATCTGCAGTGGAATATCAATGCGCCGCTGTTGCAGCAAATCGATGAAAGTATCTCCGGCAGTGTGATCAGTAAAGGCGAGCTGCGCGGCGACCGCACCCATCCGCGTATCAGCCTCACCGCCAGCGCCAACAAATTCTCTTGGGGACGGCGCTATGCGCTGGAAAAACTGGAGTTGTCCCTCGCCCCGCAAGCGTCCCAGGCGGAGCCTTTGGTTGGGCCAGCGCTGGCGGCAGAAACACCGGCGGTGCAGGCATCCAGCGTCGCGCCGCCCTTGGCAAACCCTATCAACCTGCTTACGGGTGAGCTGCTGCAGGAGCGCTACCAGCTTAATTTTGTCGCTAACCGCGTGCAGTTGGCGCAGCAGTATTTTTCCAGCCTCACGCTAAAAGGTTCCGGCTCGGTGGCCAAACATCAGCTGCAGGCCATAGTGCGCAGCCCCAGTTTGGGCCGCGCGGATATTGGTGTGCAGGGGGAGTATGGCGATTACGCCTGGCAGGGCAGCCTGAACCAGCTGGCGGTGAAACTGACCAAAGTGCCGCGCTGGTGGCTCACCTCCAGCAAACCGATTCGGGTGAGTGCGACGGGGCTATTGTTGGGTGAGCAATGCCTGACTACCCGCACCAACCTCACTGCCGCTGTGGTGCGCGACACTGATATTGAGAACGAGCAGCTGCGCGCTGAGTGGCTGCCCAATCAATCGCCGCTACCGACAACCCCTTACGCCTGGCTGGTTAATCAACCGGCGCTGCCAGCCAGCACAATCGAAAAATACAACCTGCCGCGCCTGTGTATTGGGGGCGATTGGGCGAGCGCCACCGGTGCCAGTCTGGATGCCCAATTGGACGCCGTGCCCCTGCGCCAGTTTTTATCGCTGTTTAAAACCGAGGTCTATTTTGCCGGGGTGATGGATGGCAACCTCACGCTCAGGTCGCCCGATTTGTCCCTCGCCGGCACCAGCGCCAACTTTAATGTGACGACCCGCAACGCCGAGCTGCGCTACCAATACGCCGGTGGTGTGACCGATATTTACCCCTGGAAAGATTTTGCCCTGCGCGCGCAATTGCAAAACGCGCAACTGAGCGCCACCGCCGGGCTGGAGTGGGTGGGTTACGGGCGGATGGATCTGGACAGCCTGTTGGACTTGCAACAACAGGCCATCGAGCGAGCGCGCTTGCAGGTGAACTTCCACAATATTGCCCCGCTGGAAACCCTCTTGCCCTTTACCAATGACGTGAAAGGCCAGCTCAGCGCCGACCTGACTGCCGGTGGCAGTTTCAGCGCGCCCTATCTGCTGGGCGATATCAACCTGCGCAATGGCGGCGCCAACATGACGCGTCTGGGGTTGGACTTGCAGGGCATAGAGCTGAACCTCAATTCCACCCGCGCCGGCGTTATCAGCCTGGTCAGTCAGGTGCAGTCGGGTGATGGACGGATGACGTTGGTGGGCGATCTCAACGGTTTTGGCACCGCCAACTGGCGCGCCCAGGCGTTTATTAATGGCACGGATTTCCGCGTGGTATCCCTGCCGCAACTCAAGGCCAATCTGTCGCCCGATATCAAAGTCACCGCCGATGCCAGCGCTATGCACCTCACCGGCGACGCGGTGATTCCCTGGGCGCGCGCCAATATCAAAAGCCTGCCGCCCTCGGCGACCCAGGTGTCCTCCGACGTCGTGATCGTGGATGAGAAATTCCTGCAAGAGCAGTCGGTATCGCCCTTCAGCGTGTACAGCAACCTGAACTTATCCCTGGGTAAGGATGTGAGTTTCAAAGGCTTCGGCCTGAGCAGTAAACTCACAGGCCGTCTGAATTTGCTTAAGGAGGCCCATCGCCCCTTCTTTACCAACGGTTATGTGAGTGTGTCCGAAGGTAGCTATAAAGCCTATGGCCAAACCCTGACCATCGAGCGCGGCCGCCTCGCGTTTCAGGGCCCCTATGACAACCCCGGGTTGGATATTCGCGCCACCCGCCAAATCCGCGACAGCGACAGTACCAAAGTGGGCTTGGATATCGACGGCACCCTGCAGCGCCCGAAAGCCAAAGTTTTCTCCTCGCCCAGCCGCAGTGACAGCGAAGCGATGATGATGTTGCTCACCGGCAAACCTATCAAAGACGCCTCCGATGCCGACGCCTCGCTGCTGCTCAGCGCCATGAGCGGCTTGGGCATGGATTCGGGCGGCTCCATCACCGCCGAGATCAACCGCTTCTTCCGCGTCGATCAGCTGGAAGTGAAATCCGATGACGGCATCGACCAGAGCCAATTGTGGGTGGGCAAATACTTGACCCCTAAACTGTTGGTGCGCTACGTGGTGGGTATTTTTGATCAGGCGTTCAGCTTTGGCATTGAATACCAACTCACCGACAGCTTCCGCATTGAGGCGGAGTCCGGCGAAACCAAAACCGTGGATCTGATTTATAAAATCGAACGCTAAGCAGCTCGCGTCACGGCTCGCGGCGTAAATTAGCGCAAACCTCGTGGCATAACCGGCTGTCATCGGTTACATATTGTCTCTCCAACAATAACCAAAGAGACATAACTATGCATACCGCACTTACCCTCCCGCGCCTGCTACTGGCCGCCTTGGCATTTGCCTTCAGCGGCTTGGTGCAGGCCGACAACGCCTGGGAAACCGCCAGCGGCTGGTGGAATGCCAGCGATGTTCCCGCGTTTGATAAAACCAAAGTCAGCCGTCAGCTCCCGCTGATCAAAGTGGACGGCAATCGTTTTGTGGATGAGCAGGGCAAGACTCTGGTGTTTCGCGGCGTCAATATTTCCGACCCCGACAAAATCGCCAAGGACAAACGCTTCACCAAAAAACACTTTGAAGTGATTCGCAGCTGGGGCGCCAACGTGGTGCGTGTGCCAGTGCACCCGCGCGCATGGAAAGAGCGCGGCGTAAAAGGCTATTTAGAGCTGCTGGATCAGGTAGTGGCCTGGAACAACGAACTGGGCATGTACACCATTATCGACTGGCACTCCATCGGCAACCTCAAATCTGAAATGTTCCAAAACAGTTCCTACCACACCACCAAAGGCGAAACCTTTGATTTCTGGCGCCGTGTTTCCGAGCGCTACAACGGCGTTAACTCCGTCGCCTTCTATGAGATTTTCAACGAGCCAACGGTATTCAATGGTCGTTTGGGGGTAGTGAGTTGGGCGGAGTGGAAAGCCATTAACGAAGAGGCCATCACCATCATTCAAGCCCACAACCGCAAAGCCATTGCACTGGTTGCCGGTTTTAACTGGGCCTATGACCTCAAAGAAGCGGCGGCCAACCCTATAGATCGCCAAAACATTGCCTATGTAAGTCACCCCTACCCACAAAAAGTCGGCGCGCCTTACCAAGCCAACTGGGAGCGCGACTTTGGTTTTATGGCCGATAAATACCCGGTATTCGCCACCGAGATCGGCTATCAACGCGCCACCGACAAAGGCGCCCACATCCCGGTTATCGACGAAGGCGGCTACGGCCCACGCATCACCGACTACTTCAACAGCAAAGGCATCAGCTGGGTGGCCTGGGTCTTTGACCCGGACTGGTCGCCCCAACTTTTCACCAGCTACGACAACTATGAACCCACCATGCAAGGCGAACATTTCCGCAAGGTGATGCTGAAGGACAACAAATAGAGATAGATGAGTCACTAAACTGCGCCACCATTTTGGCGCAGTTTGGGTGAAGTGTGGCGCAGTTTGGGTGAAAAGTGGCGCGATTAAGAGATAAAACTGGCGCAGTTTGTATAACTGCGCCAGAATGACGCCAAATAGGGTCAAACGGCGCCAGTAGCATGAAAAATATCGACTCATTACTCCACAGCATCCAGTCCAGCAGTGGCCTTGCCCTGAATGAACTGCTCGAACAACATCCGAATATTCCTCGCAGAACGGCACAGCGATTAATCAGCGAATTAATGGCATCGGGCCGGGTTGTGGCGACAGGTAGGGGCCGTGCGCGTCGCTACTTCGCAATTGCAAACAGCGCGATAGCCACCCCGGCAGACAGTGATCACTTTCCGGATTACATTCCGCTGTCTACGGATAGCAGGGACATACTGGCCTATATCAACCAACCGCTTGCTGCGCGCAAACCCGTGGGTTACCAACAGGATTTTCTGGCCGCTTACGAACCCAACCACAGCTATTACCTTTCCCAATCCTTGCGCCTTCAGCTCCATAAAATGGGGCGGACGACGCAAAATCAGGCGCCCGCTGGCACCTACAGCCGCGCCATACTTAATCGCCTGTTAATTGATTTGTCCTGGGCTTCCAGTCATTTGGAAGGCAATACCTATTCACGACTGGACACCGTCGAATTGATTGAGCAAGGCAAGGTTGCCCAAGGTAAAGCGGTACTCGAAACACAGATGATCCTGAATCACAAAGCTGCCATTGAATTGCTCGTTGAAAATAGTGAAAGCGCCGGGTTTAATCATTACACACTGATGAATTTGCACAGTGCGCTCGCCGAAAACCTGCTGCCCAACCCTGCTGATGAAGGTCGGATCAGAATGCACGCGGTAGATATCAGTAAAAGTGTGTACCGCCCTTTATCCACCCCCCAGCAGATACAAACCGCACTCGACATGCTGTTGGCAAAATCCAACACAATACAGGATCCCTTTGAGCAATCATTTTTTATGATGGTGCATTTGCCTTATTTGCAACCTTTTGCCGATATCAACAAGCGCACCTCCAGACTGACCGCCAACCTGCCGTTATTCCGCGCCAACCTGTGCCCGCTGACATTCTTGGATGTGCCCGAACAGGCTTATAGCTGTGCCACTCTCGGTGTTTACGAACTCACCCGGGTGGAACTATTACGCGACCTTTATGTATGGGCCTACGAACGCTCTACCCAGGAATATCTGGCGATTAAACAAGGCTTGGCAGAACCCGATCCAGCCAGGTTGATATGGCGTGAATTGATCAAAACGACAATCAAGGATGTAGTCACTCACCCCGAAGCAGATGCAATGACAACAATCAGCGATGCCGTTGCAAGGCAGGTCCCCGACGCTGAACGCGCCAATGTGCAAGCACTGATTATCGAAGAGCTGCGCCGCCTGCACGAAGGCGTATTAGCCCGCTACGGCCTGCGGCCTTCTGAATTCAAGGTATGGGAACAAGCACAGAGGGAATAGTTGTTGTTTGTGTTTGCATCAAAAATGATGCAAGGCTGAATCTTATTTGATTCGGTGAGATTACAAACCATGCGTAACACCATGACAATAGAGGGTGCCCTCTACAACAAAGCGCTCGAATTGGCTGATCCGAATACAAATAAAAATGATATTTTTCGTGAGGCCATCAAAACCTTCGTTCACGTTCAGGCCGTTAAACGCCTTGTGGCGCTGGGCGGTACAGCACCCGTTTTGCAAGCCATTCCGCGTCATCGGGATGAGGTGGAACAAGCTGAAGGTACTGAAAATTGAAGCGTAATAGCTAAGCCTACTTGTAGTCTATGCTGAGCTCACCCTACTGCTAACACGAACAGCTCCAGCTGATCTGATTGCATCTCGGCATCAGTACCCAAGCAAATCACTTGGCAGCAATTTGTATACTCTGGTGCGGAGAGTGCTTCTTCAGCACCAGCGTAATTCACCCATGAGTTGTGTTCTGCCGCTACCAAACGAACGAGCAGTCCGGTAATTTTTTCTACTGTAAGATTTTGCTTACTAAAATCTTGCAGTGCATTCTCTACTGCAAGCTGATAATTTTTCTGCAAGGTATTCACGGGTTGAATACTGATCAAACCCAATGTTGATCCAATCAAAACCGCATTCAGGTCTGAAATATCCACACATACCGGTTCCTTCACTTCAATCATTCGCGCCAGCTGACAAACAAAACGTACCAACTGGTTGTGGTTTATGTTTGCGATAGGGATAAATGTGGTGATGTTTTTTCCATCAATATTTTCCGGAATTTTTTTCTTCACAAAAACAATACAGCGGATGCTGTTATCGGCACTCCAACTTATAACATGTTCAAGTTCATCAACTGCGCCGTGCTCCTCTGCATCAACAATAACCAAGAGCAAAAGCATTTCATCTATGTCTTGAGCGTTAAACGCAAGAAACTCAAAATTCCGAAGCCGATTCTCATGTGCTATGCATTGCGAAGCTATATTTCTACCAAAATCACCTATTCTAAAAATGTAAGTTGACCATTCGAGAGTTTCATTATCTGGCATTTTTTTGCGCACTTATGTTGTGAGTGTAATTACTATTGATTTTTTGCGAGTGTGATGGTCGAGAAATCTATACCGTCGATATCTATGTCGATTTTTACGATATTAGAGTTTGGCCGGCGAAAATAACCGCCTTTAGTATCAACCCATGCCGCACCATTGTAATAAATACTCGCTTCTTCAGGGTCAATAATAATAAACCGTCCGTCTTTCCCCTCATCTTTTATAACAATTATCCAGTGGAAATTTTTATCTTTTATAGTTTCATCTGTATTTACGCCAACTATATAAACTCCGTTTAAGTCGCTCCAGGACTTAAAGCCGACAGTTTCTGCATCAGTATTAAAATTTTTAAGAGCCTTAACTAGGTCGGGGCAGTGTGTATAAAACCCACTTTCATCGTCAGTGGATATTTTTGTAATTTCTTTTTCGGTGAAAATAACCCGTTTAACGTCTGCTGTGGTTTTTCCTGTCAGCATAGCTACACAAGCTAAGCCACATTCGTTAGGTTTTTGTTCGATTAAACGAATTTTCATAAATTTAATGCTCATGAATTTATATAGATCAATATTTATGTCATAAATTGCGCTTAGTCAAAGCGCAGGCTATTAAAAAGTTAATGATCTTTCCTGTCTTTTTCGCGTTGTAGTTCGGAATAATATCCATAAACCAGCTTCGCTATAACAATTAACCCGATAAGGGCGAGAATCGTTTTTAACATGGTTAGTCCTCGGTTTTGTTCTGAAAAAATCCCGCCAAACGCGCCTTTATAATTTCGGTTGTGCTGGCTGGTTGCTGGGCAATGTTTTTGTTGTCACATACGGGGCAATGATCAAACCAATTAAACCCCAGCATCAAAACATCACTAGCCGGAATCGTCGTGCGCTGCCATTTGCAGGCAGGGCAGGTGAATGTTTGGGGTGGTAGAGGGATTGGCATGAGGTGGCTCTGTAGCTATTGGTGTGAGAGCATTATGCGAGATTGATGCGACAGCTTGTGTTGCATCGATTTTCTGGCACGTATGTGAGCAGTGTAATTCCTTGTAAGGATAGTTTTCTCGCATCACCCGAGCGATAAACAAAGGATGCACCGACAAGGAATGAGTATGAATAGTTATTTCGTTACTCAAATAATGTCCTGATTAATTTTCACTCACAACAAGCCTTACCTGTACACGCCTATTACTCGCATCTTCAGGAGGAATATCTTTTAATGGTTGTGAATCGCCATAACCAGCAACAATAATTCGCTTCGAAAGGCTAGAGCCTAAATTAGTTACAAATAACTTTCTTGTTTCACGTGCTCTCGCAGCAGAAAGAGTGTAATTATCGTCATAGACTGTACAGAATTTTTTAAAATCAGTTACCGGTGAAGACACAGGAACATTGTCAGTGTGCCCCTCAACAAATACTCTGCCGGTAGGGAAGTCAGTAAGGAAACTTTTTAGCCTCACGGACAATGCAAGAATTGCTTCCTCAGCATTACTCGTTAAACATGCGCTTCCCCGAGAAAAAACGCCATCACGCAGCGTAAGCTCTGATGCTGCAGAATCAACACTAATCAAAGCTCCGAGTCCATTTGATTTAAACTCATTCTCCATGCTGATTAGCAAATTAGCTACTTTTTGCTGACGAGTGCTCTCAACCATTTCATCTTTCTCGCGCGCAAGTTGCTCCGCTGAAAGCCTTTGTAAAAATGAAACGACTAAAAGGAGCATGACTACTGCCACCACACCCGCCATTAAATCAGCGATTGAAACCCATTCATTGGACTTGGTTTTCATTCGGTTACTTCCGCTTGCAGTTCATAGTTAGAAGCTAAATCATAAATTTTTACGAGCACATTCTGAACCTCTGACAGATTATTGCGGATCGTTTCTATATTGTCGGACGAAACTTCTCGCATCACTTTAGCTAAATCTTCAGAAGATCTAACAAACTCGTCAATTGAGGATATTTTAGTATCTATAATTTTATTTGAATTGTTATGATCTATTAGTCTCTCTGAAAATTCAGATATAGATTTAAGGGAGGCAGAGATATTATCATTAGAATTACTAATCTCATTAGATAGAGCGCTGATTTTAACTGAGTTTGACGAGACAGCCCCTAATGATTGGTCTAGCTTATTGAAAAGATATTGAAGATTCGTATTCAATATTTTTGTTTTCTCCATAAGATCTTCGCTAATATATTTGAACTCATTAAGTGATTTGTCCTGCCGCTTGCCTGTAGCTTGGCTCTCCTCATTAAACTTTTCGAGAAAACCTTTCAAGTCGGCATTCATAACCTCTACGGCATTAGAGAAATTTTCCATGTTTGAATTAAAGTTTCTATCCATGGCGCTAAGAGATCTGGAGATTTCATTGCTCAAATCAACAAGGACACTTTTTACACCTTGATCAAAATCTGTAATAACTTCTGAAAATCTGGTGTTTGATCTTTCATTTTTATCCGCTGCATCACTCATGAGCTCTGCCGAAACTCCCATCTCTTTAATGCATTGAGGCAAAATCGACATGCTATGTGTCAAATCTTTAGATTCATTTAATACTTCGTTGACTACATCTAATATGGAAGAAGAAATGGCGTGTGACTTGTAATTCGCTTTCTCAATCACTGATACGCACGATTTAATACTTTCAGGAAGCATTAAAATTCCAGATACTAAAGATTTGGTTTCCATATGAATTTCATTTTGAATTTCAAGCGCTTTTGTGGAGATGGATTGATGCAGTTTATGATGCTCAATTAGTTCGTTAGTTTTTGAGCCAAGCTCACTGATGGACTTCAATGTCATATCTGATAAGGCATTAGATTTATTGGTCATGTTTTGTATCGCTGCAATACCATGATTAAAGGTGGTTACAAACGAAGCAGTGTTTCTATCTACTGCATTAACAAGCGATGCCTGCATTGAATCGAATCGTTTATTTGATTGCTCCTTTTTCGCATCCAATTGTTCTTTAATCATCTTGATGCACCATCTGAGCCGAGCATCATCTCTTTTGAACAAAGAGAATATAATTTGAAGACTTAAATAAGCGATGATCCCCCAAGTCGATGTTTTGAATTTTGCCCCAAGACCCGCCATCATGCCCATCAACTCATCTGTTTTGTGATGTACATCGTTGCCTGCACCAGCCAAAAGTTCAGAAGCTGAATCAAGTGCTATACCAATACCTATAAAAGTTCCAAGCAAACCAATAACTAATAATATCCCTGGCGCCACTTCTGCCCATTTTTCAGATTTTGTGGCAACCGCATCGCTGATATCGTGCACTGATCCATGATCTGCAACCAAGTCATCAGATGTGTCATCCTCTGTGTGTGAGATCCAATTTTTTTGCCAATTTTTTTCTGTTGCATTTGCTAAGTAAAATAAGACTGTAACTATAAAAAAACTTGAAATAACACTAAAAAAAGCCATCTGCAGTGGCACGCTAGTGTCAGGTAATATAAAGGTAATCACGTCAACGCTCATATCTATACCTCAACAGAAACAAGCTGTTCGGCTCTTTCTTTGCTCTTTAATTTAAAAATATTGGCAAAATCAACTACCAGAAATTTTCCCTCGGTACTCAAATCATTCCAGTCGATCCCATTTTTCATGGCATTAATAATGGTCTGTGCGACATCAATCGCCCCATCTAACAAATAGGCGCTTTCCCCCTCAAAAAATTCATCTCCGGAAATAACCATTAAAAACCCTTCACTGGCGTAAATATAATTCTCTGTGCTTTGTATCTTGGATTGCAATTCTTCCAACTTTTTTCTATCAATAGGAATACTTTTTTCTATTTGATAAAGTATATCCATATCCTCCTTTTCAAGTTCGTCACCGTTCTCAAGGTCACGTTTGAATCTGCGCAGCAGAACTTCATCTTTAGATAGTTTACTGATTAGCGCATCATAATCTAATTTTTTTTGATTAAGGGAAATCAACCAGCTATTAACTAGCTCCTCCATTACTAACGCTTGAATATTTTTATTAAACACTTGCTGAGTTAAATTGCTTAATCTTGATAAATCAGCTTCGGCAAGAGTTGGATTTAACTTTAGTAATTCTTTTCCTGCCTTAACAATGAATTCTTCATCGCAATTTTCAACGTATTGGTATTCTTCCATTCTTAACTTAGCGTCCATTTTCTTCAATAGTTTTCGAACCACAGAAAGTCGAGCATAATGATCAAAACTTTTGATCAAGTCAGAGTCAAAAAGTGCATCAATCTCAGAGGATAAGAGATCAAAGTCTACAATCAACTTTAAAGCTCCGGCGGTCGCTCTGTCCTCTTTTTCAACTATAAGGTCCATAGCTTTGTCTAAATTTTCACTGTGCTCTGCTGCTTCACAAAACTCTTCAGTGGAGGTAAATTTGTCTTTAAGATTCTTGCAGCGCTCAATAACCCAACGAATTGAAATTTCAATCTTTTTCAAAATCGGAGAGTTCTCTAGCGCCATTAGCCCCGCGAGAATTTTTATCCCTGCCTTGACACCTATTTTAACAAATGGCCAAGGTATGAGATCTGCGGCACGATCTAACCATAATATAGATTTCTCCAAGTAAGGCTTGGCGGCCGAATAGACATTTTTGACACTATCAATAACCTTTTCGCCATTATCTGCAACCCAAGCAACCGCTTTTTTGGCAAGATCGGAAGCTGTTTGTGCAACAGTCTTTACCACACTTACCGCTGAATCTACGATACTAGAAAACCAACCCATAACCCTTACTCCTGTATTGTTTCTATATTTAATAATTTTTTAAAATCATCCGCATTTTCTTTAGATATGGCAGTTTTATGCGATGACACATAATTTTTTTTAGCAGCGTTAATTTCCTCAGCAGCATTAATACAATGCTGGATATTAAGAACTGGCTCCAAACCATTTTCGCTAGCTTCAATAAGACACTTCGGTAAGGCTAATCTCATGCAATTACGTATTTCCCGTCCTGAGAACCCCTCAGAAACTTGAGCGGCAAGTTCTAAAAACTCTTGCCTTGTTGAATTAATAGGAATTTGATCAATTAGAAATCTATCAAATATCGCTTTCCTCCCCAAAAAGTCAGGAAGTGAAAACTCAATACTATGAGATATTCTGCTATGAAAAGCGCTGTCATAATTTTTTATAAAATTGGTAGCAAAAACCACAATGCCATCAAATTTCTCTAACTCGACCAGCATGGTTGATCGCATTGAATTAACTTCATTATCAACACCTTGCGTAACAGAAGAAAGTCGTTTTCCCAACAGGGTATCGGCCTCGTCAAAGAATAATACAGACGCTGTTGCGGCGGCCTTTTCAAAAAGCGAACTAATGTTTTTTGCGGTCTCCCCCATGAATTTGCTTTCAATATCCGCAATGCCGACCTTAATAATCGACATGCTTAACGTGCCTGCGAGAGCATCAGCAGCCATTGTTTTGCCTGTTCCAGGAGGCCCATAAAAATTCAGGATAACCGCCCGTCCTGTTGGGTCGACAGATGCAAAATTCCAATCAATATAGATTTTTTTATGGAATTTAACTTTGGCTAATACTTCATCAAATTTAATCCTTGATGAGTCATTTAATATTAGATCTTTCTCCAGCCGTAAATGTGTATTCTGAATTTCAATTTTCTTGCTGAATTCACTACTGCTCATTAAGTATCTCCCGACTCATGCAATAAATTTTGAAAAGCGTGAACCCTGTGGAAGCTAATACAATCACTATTAATAATGCAGTCGCGGCATAAGTTACGACCCCTTTCATGTCAGCTACTACAAGCTGTCTCTGTCTATCCATTTCCGCAGATAATTGTTTTATCGTTTCTTGTACTTCAAAGCTCGTCTTGTTTAACGCGATTTCAATTTCTGCAATGCTTCGATCAAGCGCTTTATCCACCATAGGTTCAACTTTTTCATCCAATACTTTATTTATAGTGGCTTCAACTTGAGCTAATTCTTTTGTCCAATCTGTATTGATTAATGCCATGGTCGGCTAACTCCAATCACTTATTGTTTTTAATGTCTGCGTAGTTATAACAACCCCCTGCGACATCTTGCGTCGCTAGTCTGCTGATAAAAGTTTTGCATATCCGCCACCGCTTCCCGAATTTGTTCTACCCACACCTGCGGTGCATACACGCGGATGCGATTGTTTAAACCGAATATCCACCATAGGGTTTCTTGTTCGAGCGGTACGGTTGCTGTTAAACGAAACCAATCGCTGTCGGGCAGGGCGGTGAGTTGTTGTTGCGGGCTGAGCGGGGTTTCGTTTAGTAGCCAGGCTTGTTGCGGGTGTATGTCGGCAATCAGTTCTACGGTTTCGGGGTGTTGGCGTAAGGCAAAGGCGCCGTTGGCGATGTAGTTATCCAAATTAAAATCGGGCGGTTGTTGTGCGGGTGTTTCCAAACGCTGGGCGCTGTCAATGCGATGCAGGGCAAAGTGGCGCGGGTCGCTGTAATCGCCAACCGTGGCGATAAGGTAGGTGATGGTGGTGCGTGCAACTAATGCGATGGGGTTGAGTTGTAGTTGTTTCTTTTCGCCTTTGGTGCGACTTAAATAACTCACCTGCAATTGTTGTTGGCTGAGTAGCGCTTCGGTGACTTGTTGCCATATGTCCGGGTTGATTGCGGCGGGCACTAAGGTTTTGCCGTTGGGAATGGTGCGGACTCTGTCGGCCCAGTTTGCCAGTTTGTTGTGTTGTAAATGATTGAGATGTTGCTTGGCCGCGCTAAATAAGGGATCTATTTCATCGATAACGGATTGCGGTAACAGGCTGCGCACTTGGGGTGCTGCCATATACAACGCCAGAGCGGCTGGGGTATCCAGATCCTGCAACTTGAGGTTGGCGTTCAGGCTCCATTGGTAGGGTTTTTCCGTGTCATCACAGAGCACCGGGAATGCGTGGGACAGACGTTCCAGATCGCGCTGCAAGGTGCGTGCGTCTATGTGATGACCGCGTGCGCTGAGTTTTTCATACAGGCTGGTGGTGCTGATCCGTTTTGGTTGGTGCGGAATTAGCTGAACCAATGTAAGCAAACGGTTGATTGTGTCCTTGGGTGTAGACATGCGTGTTCCAGTGCGTCCTGTGGTGATCCTGTTGGCATTGTTGTCTTGGTGAAAATAAGTAATAGCCCTGTACTTATAGAATTTCCAGTTTTCTTGTTAGTTCTTTATGGAATAAAAAAGTGGAACTTTTGGATTTGCGTCACATTTTAAGGGCATAAATTTCCATCGTTTTGGTTGGTGCTGGGTTGGATTCCTCATCCAAATAGGGGGTGCGCTGTCGTGAGGTGCCACCTAAAATGGGTTATTACTCAATAAACCAGTGAACTCATCTATGTTGAACGCCGTTTCGATCTGTTTATCCCGTCGCCTTCAGTGGGCGATTGGGCTGTTAGTTATTGGCTTACTGGTGGGCTGTGGAGGTGATTCCAACCGTGCTTCGCCAGCGATTGCGCAAACACCTGATAACCGGCCGGTGTCGGTGGCGCAGCGGTGGAATGAGGTGGTGCTGGAGTCGATCCGCAAGGATCGGGTGCGACCGCCGGTGCAGGCGCGCAACCTGTTTCATATTGCCGCGGCCAGTTACGATGCCTGGGCGATTTATACCCCACCCAATTCCACTCAATCATTACCGGATACCTATCTTTTAGGCAAAAACCGTCACGATTTCAGCTGCCCCTTGCCACAGCGCCCCGCATTGACCGATGCGCAACCGGCGCGCGAGGAGGCGATCAGTTACGCGACTTATCAGCTGATTAAACACCGTTATCGCCAATCGCCCGGTTACGCGCATACCCTGGCTTTAGCTGAAGGGTTGATGCGCGAGTTGGGCTACGACCCGGCTTACGACGCCGTAGATCTAACCCCGCTAACCCCCGCAGCATTGGGCAATTACATCGCCCGTTGTTATATCGATTACGGCCTGCAGGATGGTTCCAATGAGGCGGGCTCCCACGCCAACCGCTACTATCAGCCGGTGAATCAGCCCATTGCCCCTTTTTTACCCGGCAACCCGACAATCGGCGATGTTGATCGCTGGCAGCCAATTACATTGGACGTATTTGTGGACCAGGGCGGCAATGTGATCAGCAATGGCGCGGCGAGTTTTGTCGGCGCCGAGTGGGGAAATACTTTGCCGTTTGCGCTGCAGGATAGGGATTTACAGCGCTACGAACGGGCGGGTAACCCCTATGCGGTATACCTTGATCCAGGGCAGCCGCCGAGTTTGAAGGATACTGACCCCGCCAATTATCAGTGGAGTTTTGCGTTAGTGGCCAAGTGGTCGGCACACCTTGATCCCGCCGATGGGGTGATGATCGATATCTCTCCAGCGAGTTTAGGCAACGCGGCGGAACTACCGCGTTTGTTTGGTGATCATCGCTACTTTTACGACGAACACAGCGGTGGTGCCTCCGAGCAGGGGTACAGGCTTAACCCCAAAACCGGTGCGCCCTACGCCCCGCAATGGGTGCCGCGTGGTGACTACACCCGGGTGCTGGCTGAGTTCTGGGCCGATGGCCCCAGTTCCGAAACCCCACCCGGTCATTGGTTCAAGATTTTTAACGGCATCAGTCAGGATGCGCGCCTGGCGAAACGCTTTCGCGGCCAAGGACAGTCATTGGGTAGCCTGGAGTGGGATGTGAAGGGTTATTTTGCACTTGGGGGTGCCATGCACGATGCTGCCATTGCGGCCTGGGGCGTGAAGGGTTGGTACGACTATGTGCGCCCCATTTCGGCGATTCGCGCCATGGCTGACCTGGGGCAGAGCAGCGATTCCACGCGCAATAATTACCACCCGCAGGGGATTCCGCTCGACCCGGGGTTTATCGAGATTGTGGAGTTTGGCGATTTACTCAGCGGTAATCGCAACCAGCATGTGGGCAAAATCAAGCTGCGCGCATGGCGTGGGCCTACGGCGATTAGCGATCCGGCCAGCGATACCGCCGGGGTGGGCTGGGTGTTGGCGGAAAACTGGTTTCCCTACCAGCGCCCCAGTTTTGTATCGCCGCCTTTTGGTGGCTATGTTTCCGGGCACTCCACCTTTTCCCGCGCTGCCGCGGAGGTGCTCACGGCCTTTACCGGCGATGCCTATTTTCCCGGCGGCTTGGGCGAATTCCCGGTGCGCCGCAATGAATATCTGGTGTTCGAAGAGGGGCCGAGTGTGGATTTGACCTTGCAGTGGGCGACCTATCGCGATGCCGCTGACCAGTGCAGCTTGTCGCGCATTTGGGGTGGTATTCACCCCCCCATGGATGACATGCCAGGGCGGCTGATGGGAGAGGTGATTGGGGTACGCGCGGTGGATGTTGCCGAGCGTTTTTTTGTGGGTAGTGCGGACTAAGCCTGATTTTGTAGCTTCCAAAAACAACAAACCCGCCAGCTGGCGGGTTTGTTGCAAAGGGCAAAACTGAATAATTAGTTCAGTGGGTTGCCAAAGCGTTTCAGGGTCAAACTATCCTCTTCTACGGTGACTGACAGCGTGTTGCCATCCAGTGAGGCAGTCACATCGCCATCCAGTGTGCAGGTTGTCTCCGGGAAGTCATCGGTAAAGTCCTGGGCTACGGTGGTGCTGAGCAGACCGGTTTCCGTATTCCAGGTGAAACTGCCGTTAGCCCAGCCGGTTTGACAGTTGGGATCGTCATTTTCAATTTTGGCATGGATAAAGGTGTTATCGCCGGTGAAGGTGAACCAGTCGCCTGCCTCACTCACCGCCCAAGCACCTGCCAGCGGCGCTGATTCAGAGGCGGTGATCTTGGTCAGTTCAAAAGTATCTTCACCTTCGGTCAGGGTCATGGTGGTGCCTGTAATAGTCAGGGTTTCAATTCCCGCCACACTACAGCTGTCTTGTGGATCAACGGCCGTAGTGTCCTCATCGATTTCGACAGAGAAAGCACCGCTGGTTGGGTTCCAGCTGTATTGGCCATAGGCAAAACCAACTTGGCAGTTAGGGTCTTCGTTACTGGTTTTCACTTGAGCGAAGGTGCCGTCCTTACGGAACATCACATAGTCGCCACCAATGACCCAGGCGCCGGCGATGGCGGGTTGGTAGTTAAATGCGGCCAACAGGTTGTCTTTGGCAACTCCATTGATCAGCAGTTCGCTGGTTTCCAGTACATCACCGGCGTTGGTTTTGTCGCCACGGCGGACAAAACCGTCATGTACTGCAAACAGTGCATAGCGTTCGTCCTCGTCAAAATCACCCTCAGCGCGCACGCTAGCGGGAATTTCAAAACCAATGGCATTGGCGGCATCGCCTTCCAGATTAGGTAGGGTCAACTGCGCCCAGGTGCCTGTGCCCAACAGGGTCTGGGTGTTATCGAACCAATTGTGCAAGTAGAACCTGGCGGTTTTGTTGGCATCATTCACTAATTGCACACCAATCACCTCGCCACTAGGCCAGTCGATGGCAATCAGTTTGGCGCCTGCGGTACCGGGAGCGAGGTCAGGTGAAGTAAGGCTGGCAATGGTTGTCAGTTCAGCACTGGATTGCGCAAATCCTTCCGCATTCCAGCCAATACTATTGACGGTTTCGCAGTTGCCGCCGTAGGCGGTGGGGGAATCATTCAGCTGGCCATCGCCATTTTTATCCCAGAGGCAAACAACACCGTTGCCAAAGTCATAGCCGGTGTTGTACCAAAGGCTATAGAGATCATTGATGCTCTGGATAGTGACGCGGTAACCCAGCGCCCCTTCAGCAAAGGTACTGGCTGGATTGATTTGCGAGACCAAGCCGCGAGTATCACCGTAGGCACCGAAGAAGGTCGATATAGTGCGGCCAGACAGGTCGATTACCTGGGTCGCCTTGGCGTTTGCACTGTTGGTGGGGGCATCGGCGGCACCGAAGTTGACTGAGCCGTCTTGGTTAAGGGCGGTGACCTGGAAAATGTCATCGGAGATGACCCAGCCAGTTGCGGTTAACACCACTTCACCGTCAAGTTCATATTCGGGTAGCGGTTGGAATTGATCGCCATCGTAATACCGCTCTTGTTCTGGTGTGTTGAGTGCGGAGAAACCGCCGTAATAAATCTCGCTGGGTTCGAAGGCTTCAAACCAGTAGACGCCGCCAGCTTGCATACCCGCTGCCAGGGTATTGGTTGCCGGATCTACCTGATCTTGAACATTGCTGGCTTCCACCTGAACAATATCGGTGACCTGTTGCTCTACTTGCGCAAGGGCTGCGGCAATGCTGGTTGCCCCTACAAAAACCTGGTCCTCCAATACATCGCTAATGGTTTGAATCAGGTTCTGCAGCACAGTCAACTGGGTGGGATCAGTCACGTCCAGGCCCAGGCTTTCAAAAGTGCCTTCACCGCCTAATGCATCCAGTTGTTCTACAAAGCTTTGATAAGCGGCGGTAGAGGCAAGGCTTACCTCCAGGTCTTCTCCAGTTGTCGGAGCAAACAATAGATCACTGTTAAATACATTGGCGCCTGGCTCAAATACGGTGATTGGACCATCGAGGTTGGCGATCACAATACAGTCCAGCTGCGGGTAGCCCGGTACTCTAATCGACCATGAGCCGTCGGGATTTTGGGTAGAGTTGGTTTCATCGAGCGGGATAGTGCGCACGACATTACCGGCCAGATCGACAACAACAACGGCCAGTTGGTTGAGGGGCAATGATTCTTCTTCGGCTTTATTAGCCGCAGCGGTACGGCCTGATTTAACCACGGTGCCGCCATCGAGCTGTGGCGGAGTGATGCGTACGGTAAAGGTGGTTTCCACCGCTGGAGCCGATGAGCTGCTATTCGAGGAGCTGGTGGCTACCAGGCTGCTTGTTGCGACGGAGCTAGCCTCGCTGGATGAGGCCGGGGTTGAACTGGGTGTTACGGAAGACGCTGGCGTAGAGCTGGCATCCATAGAGGAGCTGGTTTCGGTCGAGCTGGATGAGGACATAGCCACTGAGCTCGCGGCTACTGAACTGGGCGCCACGCTGCTGGCGGGAGCCGACGATTTATTACCGCCTCCACTTCCACCGCCACCGCAGGCAACGAGGCTGATAACCATGGCGGACAAAAGTCCTTGCTGAAAGCATTTATTCATAGATGCACCTTATCGTTAATTGAGAGGCATTTTTATACAGATTTATACAGATAATTTACGCGACACGATTCAGCAGAATAGCTCAAAAATACGGAGATTCAAGCGCCAGAACGACGCTGGCAAATGCAGATTTAGTGACCAGAAAGTGCTACCAACCCTCAAGTTGAGGGTTGGTAGAGGTGAGTTAGTGTTCGCTTGGCGGGAAAGGGGGGGAAGTAGCGCGATAGAAAGTGCAATGCGGTCAGTTACTTGCGTAAATCCTTCTGGAACAGGCGCTGTTTATCGCGCGCCCAGTCGCGCTCTTTTTCGGTTTCGCGTTTGTCGTGTTGTTGTTTGCCCTTGGCGATGGCAATTTCCAGTTTGATCAGATGGTCTTTCCAATAAAGTGCTGTAGGCACTACGGTATAGCCTTTTTGCTCCACGGCTTCCTGCAAACGGCTAATTTCGCGGCGATTGAGTAGCAGTTTACGGGTGCGGAAGGGGTCGGTCACAAAGTGGGTGGAGGCGGTTTGCAGGGGCTGGATTTGTGCCGCCAGCAGCCAGGCTTCGTCATTTTTGAAAATCACATAGCAGTCGGTAATGTTGCCTTTGCCGGCGCGCAGGCTTTTGACTTCCCAACCGGTGAGCGCGATACCCGCTTCAAAACGGTCGTGCAGTTCGTAGTCGAACTTGGCTTTTTTGTTGAGGGCAATGGTATTGCCTTGATTCTTTTGTGCTTTTTTGGCCATGACTGGACGCTACTTGAGTGAAGCAAAAACGGGCGGGCATTATGCCCTGCGGGGGAATCTGGGTACAATCACTTATCCGAGCGTTAATAATGACAATACTCCTGGGGGCGAGCCGGTGAAGCGACTCAAACAGCATGTGATTTGGGGCCAGCGCGGCAGTTTTATTCTGGCGGCGACCGGTTCGGCCGTGGGGTTGGGCAATATCTGGAAGTTCCCCTATATCACTGGCGAGAACGGTGGTGGCGCGTTTGTACTCATGTACCTCTGCTGTATTTTGCTGATTGGCGTGCCGATCATGATGGCGGAAATCCTCATGGGGCGCCGCGCTCGCGCCAACCCCATTCTCGCTACCGCCGAACTCTGCGAAACCGCCGGGGTGAGTAAGGGCTGGACGGTGATTGGTTGGATGGGCGCCCTGGCTGGCTTGGTAATCCTGTCGTTTTACACGGTAATTGCCGGTTGGACGCTGGAGTATTTAAGTCAGGCGCTCGATGGCCGCTTTGCCGGTTTAACGGGCGAGAGTTCCCAGCAGCTGTTTGACACTTTGCTCGCCAATAACGACCAGATGCTGTTGTGGCACACAGTGTTTACCGCCATGACGGTGGTGATTTTGGCGCTGGGGGTGTCGCGCGGGCTGGAATCCTCGGTGCGGCTGATGATGCCGCTGCTATTTGTATTGCTGCTGTGCCTGTTGGTCTACGCCATGAGGGAAGGTGAGTTTGCCACCTCGCTACGCTTTATGTTCAGTTTTAATCCGCAGGATATCTCCTGGGAGTCAGCCCTTATCGCCATGGGCCATTCGTTTTTTACCCTGAGTTTGGGCATGGGCGCGATAATGGCCTACGGCGCCTATATGCCCAGCAACCAATCCGTCGGCCAGACGGTGCTGGTGGTGGCACTGTTGGATACCCTGATCGCCCTGATTGCCGGGGTGGCCATTTTTGCGTTTGTATTTGCCACGCCGGGCATTTCGGCGGGCAGTGGGCCGGGGTTGATGTTTGTGACTCTGCCGGTGGCCTTCGGCAATATGAGTGCGGGGCTGGTGATAGGCTCGGTCTTTTTTGCGATGGTAATGCTCGCCGCCTGGACCTCCACTATCTCGCTATTGGAGCCGGGTGTGGCCTATCTGAATGAACGCTTTGGCCTGCATCGGGTGTTTGCCAGCTTGCTCCTGGGTTTCATTGCCTGGGCGCTGGGTTTGGGGTCGCTGTTGTCGTTTAACGATTGGGCCGACAAACCCTTCCTCTGGGGTAAAACCTGGTTCGACAGCATGGACTTTATCGCCACCAACATTATGCTGCCGCTCGGTGGTTTGCTGATCGCACTGTTTGTGGGCTGGAAACTGCGCGATGAACACCTGTTGCATGAATTGAAATACGAATCCAGCTGGCTATTGCGCTGGTGGCGGCCGATCTTGCGTTACATCTCGCCACTGGCAGTATTGATTGTGCTTATTAACGGCATCTTCCCGGTGCTGCGCGGCGTATTAGTGGAATAGGCTTTTTAGATGGGCAAGCATAAAAATAGGTAAACGCCGTGGTGCATAAAGTAGAGCGAAGCGCGCTGGTGAATTATTCGGCGCAACAGATGTTTGACCTGATCAACGATATCGAAGCCTATCCGCAGTTTATGGATGGCTGTGTGGGTGCCAAAATTCTCGCCCGCGGCGATGACTGGCTGGAGGCGCGGTTGGAGTTAAGCAAGGCTGGCGTCAGCCAGAGTTTTGTGACCCGCAACCAATTGCAGCCACCGCTGTGCATGACGCTCTCGCTGGTGGATGGCCCGTTTAAATTCCTCACCGGCGCCTGGCGCTTTACCCCCTTGGGGGATAAGGCTTGCAAGGTGTCGCTCAGTTTGGAGTTTGAGCTGGGCAACCGCTTGCTGGGGCTGGCGGCGGGCAAATTATTTGAGGCCGTGAGCAATAGACAGGTGGATTCCTTGTGTGCGCGCGCCAAACATATCTATCAATAAACCCATAGCAACAGTGGACTGAGTAACCATGGCCGATTTTGACCTTATCACTGTGGAAGTGGCTTACGCGCTGCCCCACAAACAGAAAATTATTGCCCTGCTGGTCGAGCCGGGCACCACCGCGCTGGAGGCCGTGCAGCGCTCTAAAATCATCGACCACTTTCCCGAGCTGGATCTCGCCAGTGCCAAACTGGGCATTTTTGGCCAGTCGCTCGGCACCAAGGGGCTGGATACTGCCGACAAGCACATATTGCATGCCGGCGACCGGGTGGAAATTTATCGCCCACTGGCGTCTGACCCGAAAGAGGCGCGCCGCAAACGTGCGGAAAAGACGGCAGCGGCGAGTGATGAAAGCGCCGCGGCGGTGGATGAATAAACCCCCCGCCAGCCCGCTCGGGCTGGCGTTATACAACCCTTCGCGTTAAACCTGCTTCACAAAAAATTTGCACTACACTGGGGTAATGCGCTGTCCGCACATTTTTATCCCAGAGACTCTTCATGCCCTTGATTCGCAAAGGTTGGTATTCATGGCTACCCTGGCTTGCTGCCTTGGGGTTGGCTTTGGCCTTTGGCGGATTTATGCGTGCCGACCTGCACCACCATGAACAGGTTTGGCAAGAGCGGATCCAGCTGTGGACCCAGCGCCATCAGGATCGGGTGGATAGCCATAGCCGCGACATGACCCAGCAGGCCATGCTGCTTGCCCAGCTTATTGTGCGCGACACCTCGGTGCTCAATTTACTGCGCGACGCCCAGCAACAGTTTGTCGCCGGACAAGGGCGTATGGCGGCGCCACAGACCCGCGCCGCGCAAGTTCGCTTGCGTCAACAGCTGGATGATTACTGGCAGGGTATGCGCGATTTGGGCGTGCAGCGACTATCCATCTATGTGGCGCCAGGCGCCGTCAGTTTTTTGCGTATGCATTTGCCCGAGCGCGCCGGCGACAGCGTCAGTGCGGTGCGCCCGCTTATCATCCAGGCGTTCAGCTCCGGCCTGCCGGTGTGGGGCACCGAAATTTCCCGCAGTGGCAGCGGCCCGAGTGCTGCCATTCCCATCATGGCCAACAGCGATCAAAGCGGCGAGGTGATTGCCGTGGTGGAAGTGGGTATGGCACCACTGGCGGCTGCCGACAATCGCCCCGGTGGCATCCAAATGGCCAGCTTCCTGCAAAAAGATGCGGTTGAACAACTGCTGTGGGATAGCGCCCGGCAGAGCCTGCACAAAACCAACCCGACGGCGGTGGACAACTGGCGGCTGGAAAGTACCAACAATGCCCAACTGCACGACTGGTGGAATCGCGGCAAGGTAGCGATTAATCGCCAGGGGCACTTGCTGCACAGCGATGACCAGGTGTACCTCACCTCCTGGATTGCACTGGGCCAACCCAACATCCTGCGCGAAAACGCGCCCATGGCGGTGCTGGTATGGCATGAAATTACCGGTGAGTACGCGGCTTATCAGGCCAGTGTGCGGCAGGTAGTGGCCAAGTGGGCGGCGGCACTGCTGTGCGCGCTGCTGCTGATGGTTGGTTTTATCCGCCTGCAGCGCAGTTACCTGTGCGAGGTTATTGCCGCCCACGCCGAGCAGTTGCAGGCGGAGCACCAACAGACCGAACAGGCGCGTCAGCGCTTGGCACTGGCGCTGCGCTCCAGCGACTCGGGCTTTTGGGAGTGGGACATAGTCAACGACCGCGCCCGCTTTTCCCCCGAGTGGCGCCAGCTCTGCGGTTTGGGGCCGGAAACGGCCAATTCGCTCGATCTGGATGAGTGGATGAGCCGGGTGCATCCAGCAGATAAGCGAGCCAGCTACAGCGATATCATCCGCCACATCAAGGGCGAAACGCCCATGTATGAAAACGAATACCGGCTCAAAATTCACGATGGCAGCTACAAGTGGATTCTCACCCGCGGCAAGGTGGTGGAGTGGCAACCCAACGGCAAGGCCGCGCTGGTAGTGGGTGTCTACACCGATATTACCGAGCGCAAAAATACCGAATTGATCAGCATTCGCCAGCAGGCGGCGCTGCACTCCCTCAATGAAATCGCCTCGCTCTCCGGGGTTGACCCGGATGCCCAGTTACAGCGCGCCCTCGCCTTGGGCGCCCGCTACCTAGGGCTCAGTTGCGCAGTGATCAGCGCCATTAACGGCAGCAGTTATCGCGTGCGGGTAGCCTTTACCGCGCAGAGCCAGCGCGACCCATTGCCCTTCAGCAATCGCTTGGCAGACCAGTATTGCAGCCTCACAGTGGCAAACCGCGATGTCGTGGCTGAGGACGATATGCCCACCAGTCAGTATCGCCAGCACGCGGCCTATCGCCTGACTCAGGTGGAGTCCTACATCGGCGCGCCGCTGTGGATCAATGGTGAAATCTGCGGCACTCTGGCGTTTAGCTCGCGCAAAACCCGCCATCACCAATACGACGGGCTGGATAAGGACTTTGTGCGCTTGCTCGCGCGCTGGATCAGCTCGGTGGTAGAGCGCTGGCAGCAGGACATAGACAAAAAAGTCATTATCGAACGCTTCCATAAACTGAGCGAACGCCTGCCCGGCTTTTTGTACCAGTACCAAATGCGCCCCGACGGCACCTCTTTTTTCCCCTATGCCAGCGCGGGCATCAAAAATCTTTTTAACATCGAGCCGGAGGATGTGTCGGCGTCGGCGGAGCGAATATTTCCGCTCATTCACCCGGAGGATGTGGGCTGGGTAGGCGAGACGATTTCCTTCTCGGCCAGCAAGTTGACGCCCTGGGTGTCCACGGTGCGCATCAACCACCCGACACGCGGCCTGATCTGGGCGCATTTTGAGTCCCTGCCGGAAAAGCTGGAGGACGGCGGGGTGCTGTGGAATGGTTATGTATCCGATGTCACCTCGCTTAAAGAGACCGAACTGCAGTTAAAAGAGACCAATGCCCTGCGCAAGGCGATCCTGGATGCGGCCAATATTGCGATTATTTCTACCGATACCCAGGGCTTTATCAAAACCTTCAACCTGGGTGCCGAGTTAATGCTCGGCTACCGCGCGGAAGAGGTAATCGACCAGCAGACCCCCGCGCTGTTTCATCTGGAGGCCGAAAATATCGCCTACGCCGCGCAACTGACGGCTGAGCTGGGGTACGCCGTGAAACCCGGTTTTGATGCCTTTGTCGCTAAGGCGCGCGAAGGCTTTGGCGATGAACGGGAGTGGACCTACGTGCGCAAAGACGGGGTTCGTTTTCCGGTGTTGTTGGCGGTCTCCGCACTGCGCGATGGCGAGGGCGATGTCACCGGTTTTTTGGGCATAGGGCGCGATATCAGTGAGATCAAACGTATCGACCAGATGAAAACCGAATTTATCTCCACCGTTAGCCATGAACTGCGCACGCCGCTGACCGCCATCAGTGGCGCCTTGGGAATCGTCGCTAACGGCCTGGCGGGCACAGTCCCGGAGCAGGCGCAGCGCATGATCCACATCGCCCACAGCAACTCCCACCGGCTGATTTATCTGGTTAACGACCTGCTGGATATGGAGAAACTGGTGGCGGGTAAAATGAACTTTGACATGCGCCCCCACAGCTTGCGCGCGCTAATCCTGCAAAGCATCGAAGAGAACACCGCCTTTGCCGAACAATATTCGGTCAGCTATGAACTGGTGGGGCGCGGCGATGCGCAGGTGACCGTGGATCAGCAGCGGTTATTGCAAGTGCTCGCCAATTACCTGTCCAACGCGGCCAAATTTTCCCCCGCCAAGGATGTAGTGACTATCCAGCTGGAGGCCAAGTTCGGACGGGTCAGGGTGAGAGTGAGCGACAAGGGGCCGGGTGTGAGCGAGGAGTTCCGCCCGCGCCTGTTCCAGAAGTTCTCCCAGGCTGACTCTTCCGATACCCGCCAAAAAGGCGGCACCGGTCTGGGGCTGGCCATTTGCAAAGAGATCATCGAGCGCATGGGGGGCAGCTTGGGGGTCGAGCCGGATGCAGGCCAAGGTGCCTGTTTTTATTTTGAACTACCCTGCGAGGACGCCACTCAAAAAGTACCTGCCTCGCGCGTCGAGCCGGTAAAAAACAAGCCGCATTTGTTGATCGTGGAGGATGATCAAGCCACCGCGGAAATCCTCAGTGCGCTCCTGCCCGGCGAGCATTACGACATAGATTGTGCGGCAACTGGCCAAGCGGCGCTGGAATTGCTGCAACTGCGCGACTATGACCTGATGACCCTGGATTTGAACCTGCCGGATATGGATGGCATCAACATAGTGCACCATGTGCGCGAGGCCGGGTTGCGGCAAGCGGAGAGCAACAAACCGCTGCCCATTATTATTGTCAGTGGCGATCTTGAACCAGCCAAGGCGCTGCTCAATGGCACGGGTGTGACGGAGGAGCTGTTCTGGCAGCCCAAACCCTTGTCGTACATTGAATTTGATACCTTGTTAAACCGGGTACTGGCGCGCGCCGACCAGAAAACTCCGGAGGACTCCCTATGAAAGCCGCCCTGCCAGGCAATGAATTAACCCGCCTCGCCCATTTGCATGCGCTCAATATTCTCGACACCGGTCGGGAGCAGAGCTTTGATGACCTTGCCCAGTTGGCCGCGATGATCTGCGAGGTGCCGATTGCACTGGTTAGCCTGATAGACCACGAGCGCCAATGGTTCAAAAGCTGTATTGGTCTGGATGTGACCGAAACCCCGCGCGATCTCGCCTTTTGCGCCCATGCCATTTTGCAGCCGGGCGACCTGTTGGTTGTGGAGGATGCAATCCGCGACCCGCGGTTTAGCGACAATCCGCTGGTCTTGGGCGAGCCGCATATCCGGTTTTATGCCGGCGCGCCGCTGGTATCGGAAGAGGGTTATGCCTTTGGCACCCTCTGTGTGATTGATACCACACCGCGCCGGTTCGGCTCCTCCCAGGCGATGGCCCTGAAACTGCTCGCCGGGCAAGTGATCCAGCTGCTGGAGCTGCGCGAGGCCAATCAGGCGCTGCAAGCATCGCAGCTGCAACTGCAGGAGCGCAGTGAACAACTCAATACCATCCTCAGTAACTTTCCCGGCGCGGTTTACCGCTGCCTCAACGATGCCCGCTGGACCATGCTCTACCTGAGCGACAAGGTGGAACAACTGACCGGCTATCCCTCAACGCGTTTTATGGGCGATGGTGCGTTAAGCATCTCCGACATCACCCATCCCGAGGATGTGCCTATGGTGTACCAGCAGGTACAGGAGGCGCTGAGGCAGCAGCAGGCCTTTCAGATTATCTACCGCCTGCGCGATGGCAATGGCGACTGGTGCTGGATCGAAGAGCTTGGCTGCGGTGTGTTTGATGCCAGTGGCGCGCTGAAATACATTGATGGTTTTATCTGGGACATCAGCGAACGCAAGCGTGCGGAACAGATCAAAAATGATTTTGTGTCCGCCGTGAGCCATGAGTTGCGCACCCCGCTGACCGCAATTTCCGGTTCACTCGGGTTAATTGTGGGCGGGATGTTGGGCGCGCCGCCGGAAAAAATGCAAAACATGCTGGTGATTGCGCACAAAAACGCGCTGCGCCTGACCCAGTTGATCAATGACCTGCTGGATATGGAAAAACTCATCGCCGGTAAAATGGGGTTCGATCTGGAGCGCCAGCCGCTGGTGCCCATCATTGAACAGTCACTGGAAACCAATAAAGCCTACGCCGACAGCTTTAATGTCAGCTTGCACCTGAGTGTCTGCGCCAATGAACAGGATGTGCCGCTAATGGTCTCGCTGGACGCCCACCGCCTGCAGCAGGTCATGGCCAATTTTATCTCCAACGCCGTCAAGTACTCTCCTCCCCAAGGGCGGGTGGAAATCCAGTTAATCCAGCTGCAAGGCGAGGTAAAAATTGCCGTAGTGGATCACGGCCCGGGTATTAGCGAGGAGTTTCGCGAGCGCTTGTTCCAGAAATTTACCCAAGCTGACTCTTCGGCCTCGCGCCAGCGCGGTGGCACCGGGTTGGGTTTGGCCATTAGCAAAACCTTTGTGGAGCGCATGCATGGCCGCATAGGCTTTGATTCCATACCGGGGCAGGGCGCTACCTTTTACGCTATCTTCCCGCTCGCCAACCGCGCTACCGATCTTGTACCCCATCACTAACCGTCAATCAGGTTCGATTTATGACACAGGAACTCAGCCGTATTTTGTATGTAGAGGATGACCCGGATATTCAAGCCATCGCGATGATGGTACTGGAGACAATTCATGGTTTTGTGATGGAAGCCTGCAGCTCCGGGGCGGAAGCCCTGCAAAAAGCGGTGGCCTTCAAGCCGGATTTGATTCTGCTGGATGTGATGATGCCGGGTATGGACGGCCCCGAAACCCTGAAGCACCTGCGTGCATTTCCGGAAATGGTGGCCGTACCGGTGGTGTTTATGACCGCCAAAGTGCAGCCGCAGGAGGTGCAGGGGTACCTGAATTTGGGCGCGCTGGGGGTGATCGCCAAACCCTTTGACCCCATGACTCTGGCGCAGCAGCTGGTCAGTATTTGGGAGAAGCGCTAGCGCTATTGGTGTGGGGGCTAGCCCAGGCCCGACCAGAGCATATCCAGATTTTTAAAGCCCCAGTCGTCGGGTGATTCGCGGCCGATGATTTTGTCTTTGCCCTTGAGGGCTGCCAGATCCAGGGTTTCCTGAATAATCGGCATTTTGGTTTTGGCGGAAAAAAACACTTTTACTGTGGGGTTGAGCAGCGAGTGCTCATTCTGTTCCACCACTACCGCCAGGCGGCCGCTTTCCAGTCGTACCAATGAACCCGTGGGGTAAATACCCACGGTTTTGACAAAGGCCTGAAACACCGCCTCATCAAAATGCCCCTTGCTCCACTCCGCCATTTTGCGAATCGAGTCTGCGGGTGCCCAGCCTTTTTTATAGGGGCGATTGGAGGTGATGGCATCATAGACATCGCAGACCGCACCCATCTTGGCAAACAGGCTGATGGTGTCGCCCTTCAGGCCGTGAGGGTAGCCGGTGCCGTCCATCTTTTCATGGTGATGCAGGCATACGTCCAGCACCATGGGGCTCACGTCGTAGTTTTCCATCAAAATACGTGCGCCCACTTCAGGGTGGGATTTGACCACCGAAAATTCGGCGTCGGTGAGTTTCCCTGGTTTATTGAGTACCTTCATGGGGATGCCCACTTTGCCCAAATCGTGCAACAGACCGGCAAAACCGGCTTCGCGCACCATCTCTTCGTCAATATTCAACTGGCGCGCCAGCGCAATCATCAACGCACAGACGGCTACCGAGTGCATGTAGGTGTATTCATCGGCATTTTTAAGGCGCGCGAGGCTGATCAGGGCGTGAGGTTGGCGCAGTACCGAGTTGGAAATTTCCTCCACCAGCGCACGCGCCTGTTCCACCTGAATGGCGCGGCCCATGCGCGCATCGCTGAACATTTCAATCACCGCTTCTTTGGCTTTGGCGCACAGTTTGGCGGCAGTCTGGATTTCCTCGTCGAGCGATAGCTTTTCGCCTACGGCGGCTTTATCTGCGCCCAGCAACAGCGCTTCTGCTTCCTGTGCTACTTCGGCTTCGGTCTTGGCTGCGGCGGCATCGCTGGCATCTATGCCCTGGCTGACATCAATCCACAGCTCCTTGATCCCGCTCGCCTGAATCGCGTGCAGGTCTTTTTCATCGTCCAGTAAAAAACGCGTTTTCCAAAAGGGATGCTCCATCCATGAACCGCAAAATTCACAGATAAACATACCGAGTTTGATGTCTTTTACGGCGATTCTTTTTAGCATGAAGCCCTGCAGTGGCTGGCAAAATGGATTATTAGTTGGTCGGAAGTGGGTGGCGCTAAGGCTAGTATAGACGCGCTTTGCTGTGATGCAGTTCCGGCTACCCAGATATTAAATTCAGCGCCGTAAATATCCCATTGGCGGACATTGGCTATTCGTGCGCAACACTTCTATTATTTGACAACTGGCGCCTGTCGTTGCGGGGCGTATCCCTTTTGCTGTTACAGAATCAGACACCAATGCAAACCATCGGGTACAGTTTTTCTATGGACAAAAAAACCGAAATCGCCGCGCGCCTTGAGGCTCTGCGCGCCGATTATGCGGCGCGGCTGCCCGCTGAAATCGCGCGCTTGCGCGAACTGGTAGCCCTGGCATTAGTGCCGGAAAGCCAAGCCGCCGCCCTGCAGGAATTGGGGCAAAAATTGCACAAATTGGCCGGCTCAGCGGGCAGTTTTGGCTTCCCTGACTTGGGTAAACAAGCCAAAAAACTGGAGCTACAGGTGTTGGACTGGGTAGCCGCGGGCACCGTAGACACTGGCATGCTGCGGGTATTTTCAGTGGCGGTGACAGCGCTGGGGGGCGAACTTCAAATAGCGCCTGCTAACAGTGTCGCGCTGCCACCACCGGCAACACCATCGGGGGCGGTCAGCTCGCTCATTTATGTACTGGAAGATGATCTGGATGTGGCCAATGAACTCTGCATCACCCTGCGCCATTTCGGCCATCAGGTAGAGCACTTTGGCACCATCGCAGCTGCCGAGGGCGAGATTTTGCGCCGCCCGCCGGATTTTATGATCTGCGATGTCATGTTCATTGATGAGGGGCGCGAAACCCCGGAGGCGATTGCCCGGTTACAGCACCAATTACCCGCCTCGGTGCCGGTGATTTTTGTCTCCAGTCGCACTGATTTTGACGCCTACCATGCCGCCGTGCGTGCCGGTGCGGTGGGTTATTTTGTGAAGCCACTGGATATCATCCGGCTGGTAGACTGCTTTGAAAATTATCTGGATCGCCACCGCAGTACCCCCTATCGCGTATTGATTATTGATGATGATCTCGCCCTCGCAGAGCACTATAAACTGGTGCTTGGCGGTGCCGATATTCGCGCCGAAGTGAGCAATAGCCCACGCGATATTTTTGCCTTGCTCAATGACTTTCACCCCGAACTGATTTTGCTCGATATCAATATGCCGGTTTGCAGCGGCATAGAACTGGCGCAGGTCATTCGCTTGAATCAGGATTGGCTGCGGGTTCCCATTACTTATTTATCCTCCGAGCAGGACGAACAAAAACGCGCGTTAGCCATGGGGCGCGCGGGCGACGATTTCCTCAGCAAACCGCTCAGCGATCTGGAATTGGTAACGGCAGTTTCCGTGCGCGCTGCGCGCAGCCGCCAGTTAAGCGATGCACTGGATCGCGACAGTTTGACCGGCTTACTGAAGCATTCGCGCATTAAAGAGCAGGTGGATATAGAGCTGAGCCGCGCCCAGCGCACCGGTGAAGCACTGAGCCTGGTGATGCTGGATTTGGATCATTTCAAACAAATCAACGACAGCTACGGTCATCCGGCAGGTGACAAAGTCATTAAAGCCATCGCCCATTTATTGCGCCAACGGCTGCGTAAAATGGATGCAGTGGGGCGTTACGGCGGTGAAGAATTTGTGGCGGTATTGCCGCGCTGCACCCGCGCTGAAGCGCATTTATTAATGGAAGATATCCGCAAACGTTTTCGCGACCTTACCTTTACGGTCGATCAAAAAATCTTTCACGTCACCCTGAGCGCGGGAGTGGCATCTTTTGAATCGGGTATAGAGCGCGCTGAGCAATTATTGCAAGAGGCCGATGCGGCGCTCTATCGCGCGAAAAGCGAGGGACGTAATCGCGTGTGCAGTTTGCGCGGGGCTGATGTGGCGCCGGTGTGAAGCGTAAATATTTACCAGAGCAAGCCAGTCCTGCAAAAACAACCCTCTAAAAACCACTACCCAAAAACAACAACGCCCGGAGATCCGGGCGTTAGTTTTTTAGGCGGTTGTTTTTGGGTAGTTATTTTTTGCCAGATACTTAAGTGTATTTATTCCAACTCTTCGGGATCGGGCAAATCTGGCGGTGTACTATCTTCTGTTGGCACCGGGACATCGCGCTGCATATCATCCAAATAACGCTTGGATTTTTCACCGCTCATGGGTGCTTTACCAGGCAGGAAATCGCCCTCGGTTTTTACCAGCTTATCGTTTTCAAAATAAACGGTGTAAAGGTATTGGGTAATTTCACCCTGTGAACCGCGACGTACACTGTAAGGGTAATCCCAGCGGTCATCGTTAAAGGTATTCGGCAGTAAAGTATTGCCGAGTACAAAGCGTACCTGGCGTTTGTTCATGCCCAGTTTTAATTGATCGACCATTTCCTGGGTAATGATGTGGCCCTGCTGAATGCCAACTTTATACACACCAGGAAAGCGGAAGCTGGAGCAGGCGGTGAGGCCCGCAATAAACACAAGGGCCAGAAATACACGGCTGGCTAATTTCATACTAGGGCTTCCACTAACGAAAATGAACGCGGATAATACCCGAACCACAGGAACACTGAGAAGGGTTTGGGGGAAATAATGGCAGACGGTAACCACGAACTGCGCAAAGCGGGTCTTAAAGTGACCTTGCCTCGTGTGAAAATTTTGCAAATGCTGGAGTCCTCTGAACAGCATCACATGAGCGCGGAAGATGTATATAAAGCGCTAATGGAGCAGGGCGACGATGTCGGTTTGGCAACTGTCTATCGGGTATTAACCCAATTTGAATCTGCCGGTTTGGTAGTGCGGCACAATTTCGATGGCGGCCACTCGGTATTTGAAGTGGCGCGCGGCGAACATCATGATCACATGGTGGATATAGATGCCGGCACCATCATTGAGTTCCATAATGATGAAATTGAGGCATTGCAAAAACGTATAGTGGCGGAATACGGCTACGAACTCACCGATCACAGTCTGGTGCTCTACGTGAGAAAAAAACGCCCATCCTGATAGTGAATGTTGTTAGTTGATTGGGTGGTTGAATAAAAGGGCGCAGTGCATAGCGCCCTTTTTTATTTGCTCACAGTTTGCTGATCGCTGGTTAATACCCTTAAAAACTCAGCATTTCACGAGCATGGGCGATGGATTGATCGGTAATTTTCAAGCCGCCCAGCATGCGTGCAATTTCCTCCACTTTGCTATCGCCCGCTAATTCCACCAGGGTGGATTCCGCGCTTTTTTTGCTCGCGGTTTTCACTACCTGCAAATGCTGGTGGCCCTTGCTTGCCACCTGCGCCAAGTGGGTTACACAAATCACTTGCCCGCGCTCACCCAGCTGACGCAATAGTTGGCCCACGACATCACCGGTGGCACCGCCGATGCCGACATCGACTTCATCGAATACCAGTGTGGGCGTCGCGGAGGTTTTGGCGGTAATCACCTGAATGGCGAGGCTGATGCGCGAGAGTTCCCCGCCCGAGGCAATTTTTGCCAGCGGGCGCGGCGCTTGGCCGGGGTTGGTGCTGATTAAAAACTCCACCTCTTCCAAACCATTGGGACCGGGTTTGTCGGTCAGTGGTAATAAGCTGATGGTGAGCTTGGCATTTTCCATCGCCAGTAATTTGAGTTGTTCATTAACCTGTTTGGCCAGTGTTGCGCCGGCTTTGGTGCGTTTGGCTGATAGCTGCTCGGCCAGTTGGCGATAGGCCTTTTCCGCCTGCTCCACTTGCTGCGCCAATTGATCCAGCTTGGCATCGCCGCCTTGCAGTTGTTCCAGTTCGGCGCTGAGTTTATCGATAAATGACGGTAGTGCTTCCGGCTGGATGCGGTGCTTGCGCGCTATGTCGTAAATTGCTGAGAGGCGGTCTTCCACCACCGTCAAACGCGCAGGATCGAGGTTGAAGGTATCGATATGGCGCTCAATTTCGTGCTGCGCTTCTTCCACTTGAATCTGCGCGCTGGTGAGTAACTCTTCGGCCGCCTGCAGTGCGGCGGATTTTTCCGGCAGGCTGCGCAAAATATGCAGTGCGCGATGCAGGTTTACGCTCAAACCCTGTTCGTCATCGCCACAAAACGCGGCGAGTTGCTGGCTGCCGCGCAAAATTTCTTCGGCGTTGGACAGGCTGCGCTGCTCCGCTTCGAGCTTGGCGAGTTCACCTTGCTGTAAACCCAGCTGTTCCAGTTCGTTAAATTGATAGCTAAGCAATTGGAAGCGTGCGCTCACATCGGCGGCGTTATCGCGCAGGTTAATAAAATGCTCTAACCGGCTGTGCCACTCGCGAAAGGCGAGGCGCACCTGTTTGGCTAATTCGGTTTGGCCGGCAAATTCATCCACCAGGCGGCGATGGGTATCTTTTACCAACAGCGATTGATGCTCATGTTGGCTGTGAATATCAATCAGCATTTCACCCAGCGCACGCAGTTGCTGCAGCGTCGCCGGTTGACCGTTGATATAGGCTTTGGATTTGCCATCGGCATTGATTACCCGGCGCAGCAAACACTCGTGCGGATTGTCGCTCTGCTGCAAATCGTGGCTTTGTAGCCACTCCTGTGCTGCGGGGATTTGGCTGGTATCAAAACTGGCGCAGATATCGGCGCGGCTGGCACCCGTGCGCACGCGCTCGCCATCGGCTTTATCACCCAGCGCCTGCCCGAGGGCATCGAGCATGATGGATTTACCCGCCCCCGTTTCGCCGGTAATCACGGTCATACCGGGTTTGATGTCCAGATCCAGTTGATCGACCAGCGTAAAGTTTTGGATATTCAGGTGAGTCAGCATCAGCGCCTCGCAAATCCGGCAGCGGCGATGAAGTGCGCCACTAAAAAAGCCAGACATTATGGTGAATAATTGTCTGGCTATATATACAGTATTTGCGCAGGCGGCGGCAAGTGGGGGGGCGATAAGTCGTTCCGGAATGCTAGAGGCGGAAACCTTCCAATTGGCGGCTCAGTTCGTCGGAGGCGTCGCGAATTTGTTGGGACGCCAGCAGCGTACCGCGCGCAGCATCTTTGGTGCCCAGCGATGACTGCTCGACCTGGCTTACATACTCCAGAATCAAACTGCTCGCCTGTACATGTTCGATGAGTGAGTTGCCAATGTGCGCGACCATCTTGGCGACTTCATCAGTCTCCTGCCGCACGCTCTCCACAATTTCACCGCCCTGACGGGTTTGGCCTATGCCATCTTTTAACTGCACCACCATGTCATCCATATTTTGTTTGGCGATGCGGCTGGAGTTCTGCACAGCGGTAATGGTCTCGCCAATTTCGCTGGTGGCTTGGGTGGTGCGCTGCGCGAGCTGGCGCACTTCGTCGGCCACTACCGCAAAACCGCGCCCTGTTCACCCGCGCGCGCCGCTTCAATCGCGGCGTTCAGTGCGAGCAAATTGGTTTGGTTGGCGACTTCGCTAATCACCGAAATCACTGCAGAAATGCTGTTAATCCGCGCCGCGAGGTCATCAATACTGGTTTGGGTTTGGGTCACGCTGTTGTCGATTTCAACAAAACTTTTTACCGCACTGGAAATCAATTTTTGCCCCTGGTTGGCGGTTTTGGAGGCGTGATCGGTTTGGGTAGTGGCAATTTTTGCCTGCTGCATGGCGTCCTTGGTTTGCAGATTAAATTCTTCTGCAGAAGACGCGATTTTAATGGTATTGGCGCTTTGGTCTTCAGCCATTGCGGTACTGGTTTCAGCTTTATGGACTATGTCATCGCTAATCGCGTGCAGGCGCGCGACCATGTGCGAAATGCTGCCGATCATCTCGCGCAAGGCATGGCGCATTTTCACTACCGAACCATAAATACTGTCCTCTGCTGCGCGACGTACATTGCGCTCGGTCAGGTCGCCGTTGGCAACGGCGCGCACCAGCGCCAGCACTTCTTTTAATTCCGCGCCCAAACCGTTATCAAGCTTGCGCGCAAACAGCACCACGGGAACCACAATAATCAGCATCACCAGTAAACAAATGGTCAGTTGCCATTTGGCGGTTTCCCAAAAGCGCGCGTTGACTTCGTTAAAACCAATGCCAGTGCCTACCACCCAATTCCAGCGCGGTGAAAGTTTGGCAATAGACAATTTATTTTCGATGGAGCCATCGGCCTGACGTTGGGTCCATTTATAGCGGGCTGTTTGACCGCGGGCTTTTTCCACCGCTTTTTGCAGGATCTCACCCACACTGCGGCCATTGCCATCCTTAAATTCATGGAAGCTGGTGCCGTGAATTTGCGGGTCGAGCGGTGCGGCGACAAAATTCAATTTTTCATCGGCGACATACACATACTCGGACTTGTGATAGATGTTGTTGCGCAGCAAATCCGTCGCGATTTTTTTGGCTTGCTCATCGCTTAGTTCGCCGCGCGCGGCCAGCTGTTCCATCTGGATCACCGTCGCATAGGTGCTATTCAGTAGCTGCTCCACACGCGCTTCATTATCCTGATTATTGGAATAGCGCAGGGTAAATAGCCCAATCAACATTATCCCCAGCAGGCCGAGCAGGATTTGGGCGGAGACAATCCAGATTTTGACGCGTAATGACATGGGGCCTCCGAAGGCGGCTAAGTTGTGATCAGATGGATTGACAGTAGCTGCATGAGACAACGTTGTCAATGGTGGTCGCAAGGTATTTTCAGGTGGCTGTGTTTTTTGGTGGGCCTTGGTTATTAAGGCGATGAAAAGGCGTCAAAAACCACATAAAAGTGGGGATATGCACAGAATCTGGGCGTAATAGACGATGATCAAAACAATGATTTGTGCGCCATGATGGTGCTTTAAGGGTGGCGTCAATTCTGGAAATCCGTAGTTAGGTTCAATTGCCGCCAGCAGGGGTGTGGCAAAAACTTCGCCGCACTTTGCTTGAATCTGCCCACCTCAGCCCCATATAGCCTGCACTGGACACCAACGCCTTTGCTGTGGCCATTATTGCGGAGCCTGCTCCATTGCCGAGAACTCCGCCCAACTGATCATTGGAGAACACTGTGTCAACTCAAGATTATTCCGATATTCAACAAGCAACCGAGCAGCAAGCGCAGGAAACTGCCGAGGCTCAAGGTCAACCCGAGGCCAATGCCGAGCTGAGTATTGAAACCCTGCAAGCGCAACTCGCCACTTTGGCTACGGCTTATGAGTCAGCCAAAGAGCAATCCCTGCGCGCGCAGGCGGATGCGCAAAATGCGCGTCGTCGCGCCGAGCAAGATGTGGAAAAAGCGCATAAGTTTGGTTTGGAAAAAATGGTCAACGACCTGCTGCCCGTAGTGGATAACCTGGAGCGTGCATTGGCGAGTATCGATCCGGCCAATGAAGCTTTTGCTGCGTTTATTGAAGGTATTCAGCTCACCCATAAATCCTTTGTGGATGCACTGCTCCGTCATCAAGTGGCGGTAGTGAACCCTGAAGGTGAACCTTTTGATCCAAATTTACATCAAGCGGTTTCTGCAGTTCCCAACCCTGACGTAGAGCCCAATACTGTGCTCAACTGCTTCCAAAAAGGTTACACCCTGCATGGTCGTTTAGTGCGTCCGGCGATGGTAGTCGTGTCCAAGGCACCTTGATTTTTTTTGGATATCCGCAGGAAGTGTAAGGATTTTTTTGGCGCTGCACTTGAATTCATCGCGTTGGCGCCAATATAGGAAACAACTACCGGCAAAAGCATAAATCCACGGCGATTGGTGCTGATCCAGCCAGTAAATAACCGACTTTTAAGTTAACAATTCGGCGCAGGTCACGCACATACCAGCCAGTGATCACGCGCCCGGCAACACATAGATTTTTAGGAGCAACACCATGGGCAAAATTATCGGCATCGACTTGGGTACTACCAACTCTTGCGTATCTGTACTCGAAGGCGGCAAACCAAAAGTGATCGAAAACGCCGAAGGCGATCGCACTACGCCGTCGATCATTGCGTTCACCAACGACGATGAAATTCTGGTGGGTCAATCTGCCAAGCGTCAATCAGTCACTAACCCGCACAATACCTTGTACGCGGTAAAGCGTTTGATCGGCCGTAAATTCAAAGACGATGTGGTGCAAAAAGACATCTCCATGGTGCCGTATAAAATTGTTGCAGCCGACAACGGCGATGCATGGGTAGAAGTGAAAGGCGATAAAAAAGCACCGCCACAAATTTCTGCTGAAGTGCTGAAGAAAATGAAAAAAACCGCTGAAGATTATCTCGGCGAAGCAGTGACCGAAGCGGTCATTACTGTTCCGGCTTACTTCAACGATTCACAGCGTCAAGCCACCAAAGATGCCGGTCGCATCGCGGGCCTGGATGTAAAACGTATTATCAACGAACCTACTGCTGCAGCACTGGCTTACGGTTTGGATAAAGGCGTGGGCGATCGCACCATCGCGGTATACGATCTGGGTGGCGGTACTTTTGATATTTCCATTATCGAAATTGCAGACGTAGATGGCGAACACCAATTCGAAGTGCTTTCAACCAACGGCGATACTTTCCTCGGCGGTGAAGACTTTGATATGCGCTTGATTGAATTCCTCGCGGAAACTTTCAAGAAAGATACCGGTATCGATTTGCACAACGATCCACTGGCGCTGCAACGCTTAAAAGAAGCAGCAGAGAAAGCCAAAATTGAATTGTCATCCAGTCAGCAAACTGAAGTGAACCTGCCTTACATCACTGCTGATGCAACCGGTCCAAAACACTTGGTGGTCAAACTGACTCGCGCCAAGTTGGAATCGCTGGTGGAAGATTTGGTCACTCGCTCCATGGAGCCAGTAAAACAAGCGATTAAAGATTCCGGTAAATCGCTGAGCGAAATTGATGACGTGATTTTGGTAGGCGGTCAAACCCGTATGCCATTGGTACAAAAAGCCGTTGCGGATTTCTTTGGCAAAGAAGCACGTAAAGATGTAAACCCGGATGAAGCGGTAGCCATCGGTGCGGCAATTCAAGGTTCAGTATTGTCAGGCGATACCACCAACGTATTGTTGTTGGACGTGACCCCATTGACGCTCGGTATTGAAACCATGGGTGGTGTTGCGACTCCGTTGATCGACAAAAACACCACGATTCCTACCAAGAAATCGCAAATTTTCTCGACTGCGGATGACAACCAAACGGCTGTGACTATTCACGTAGTACAAGGTGAGCGTAAACAAGCGTCGCAAAATAAATCACTGGGTCGTTTTGACCTCAGCGATATTCCACCAGCGCAACGCGGTATGCCACAAATTGAAGTGACTTTCGATATCGACGCCAACGGTATTTTGAATGTAAGCGCGAAAGACAAGGCCACTGGTAAAGAGCAATCCATCGTGATCAAAGCCTCTTCCGGTTTGAGCGACGATGAAATCCAGAAAATGATTAAAGACGCAGAAGCCAACGCTGATGCTGACCGCAAGTTTGCCGAAGTAGTTGCAGCGCGTAACACCTTGGAAGGTTTGATTCACGCTACAGAAAAAACCTTGAAGGATGCTGGTGACAAAGCGACTGCTGATGAAAAATCTGCTATCGAAGCAGCACTGACTGAAGGTCGCGATGCGGCTAAGTCGGAAGATCTGGCGAAAATCGAAGCGGCAACTACCAAGTTGACCGAGGCTTCAGGTTCACTCGCGCAAAAGCTTTACGCCGAGCAGCAAGCTGCAGGTGCTAACGCTGGTGCCGGTGCGCAACAAGCAGGCGGCAACAAAGCGGCAGATGACGGTGTCGTAGATGCTGAATTCGAAGAAGTGAAAGAAGACAATAAATAAGTTTTCGATCACTGATCAGGAAGTAACAAAAACAAATGCGGGCTTGCCCGCATTTGTCATGTAAGAAGCAAATGAATTATTAACTGAAATGCAAAAGACATTTCTACTATCGGTGTAACCATGGCAAAACGCGATTACTACGAAGTGCTCGGCGTCAAAAAAGATGTAGACGCAGCAGAATTGAAAAAAGCTTACCGTCGTGTGGCGATGAAATTTCACCCGGACAGAAATCCGGATGACCCCTCTGCGGAAGAAAAATTCAAAGAAGCCAATGAGGCCTACGAAGTACTTTCCGATGACAATAAGCGCGCAGCCTATGACCGGTTTGGTCACGCTGGTGTGGATGGTCAGTCAGGCATGGGCGGCGGTGGCGGTGCTGGCTTTAACAATTTCAGCGATATTTTTGGCGATGTGTTCGGCGATATTTTTGGTGGCGGCGGGCGTGGTGGTCGCGGCGGCCCGGCGCGCGGCTCCGATTTACGCTACAACCTTGAACTGAGTTTGGAAGAAGCGGTAAAAGGCACCAGCGTACAAATTAAAGTGCCCACGCTCGTTAGCTGTAAAGTGTGTGACGGCTCCGGTGCAAAACCCGGCAGCAAACCTGTTACCTGTTCCACTTGTGGCGGCCATGGCCAGGTGCGTATGCAGCAGGGCTTTTTCTCAGTGCAACAAACCTGCCCCACCTGTCGTGGTCGCGGCACTATTATTTCTGATCCATGCAAGCCTTGCCACGGTCAGGGTCGTGTAGAAGAAACCAAAACCTTGTCGGTAAAAGTACCGCCGGGTGTTGATACGGGTGATCGTATTCGTTTGTCCGGTGAAGGCGAAGCCGGTGCCGATGGTGGACCCAGTGGCGACCTGTACGTGCAGGTAAATGTACGCGAGCACAATATATTTAAACGCGACGGCGCCGACCTGTACTGCGAGGTCCCCATCGATTTTGTCGATGCTGCATTGGGTGGTGAATTAGAAGTTCCAACACTGGATGGTCGCGTAAAATTAAAAGTTCCACCTGAAACCCAAACCGGCAAACTTTTCAAATTGCGCGGTAAAGGTGTAACGCCAGTGCGCGGTGGTGGAGTGGGTGACTTGCTCTGCCGTGTTGTAGTAGAAACACCGGTGAATCTCACAAGCAAACAAAAAGATTTACTCAAAGAATTCCAAACGACCATGAAAGGCGGGAAATACTCGCCCAAACAGTCGAGTTGGTTCGATGGGGTTAAGAAGTTTTTTAATGAATAAATAGATTATTAAAATGAAAAGCCGATTCGAGAGAATCGGCTTTTTTATTGTGAGCAAGAAGAAAATTATCGTGAATAAAAAAGAATTGATAGCGGGTGTCCTGCTCGCGCTTGTTGTTGCAGTTTTGGTTATTGTGGGTTGGATGCCTTGGGTCAATATGATTGGCCTGGCAGGTGTTGTTTGCCTTGCCATGTTTTTTCGGAAAGAGGCGTTAAATCGCTGGATAAAAGTTGGCGTCTTTATATTGTTGGTGCCACTGGTGTTTTTTGTGGCGACCTATCGCCCGGAAGGGTTTTCTTATCCACTATTATTGTCGCTCGCACATGAAGCCGGTTCTGAACCACGCTTTGAGATGTTTGTAAATTTTTCCAAGCTATTGGTTGGTCTGTGTTTGTTGTTTTTACTTTGGCCCAGATTGCGTAACTGCGAATTTGTGGCTTCACCATTATGGCAATTTTTAATTGCACTGCTTGCGCCAGCGCTGATTGTGGCGATTGCTATCCCGGTCTTGGATTTGCGTTTTCAGCCAAAAGCAATAGAACACATGGTGTTATTTGCGCTGGTCAATTTGTTTGTTATCGCTTTGGCAGAAGAGGCATTTATGCGCCTGTTACTACAGCAGTCGTTGTGCAATGCTGTGGCCGGTATGACGACTAACCGCTGGGTACAAGAATTATTACCTTTGTTGCTGGTAACAGTAATTTTTGTAGCAATACATGTGGGTTTGAGTGGTGCTGCTATTTGGATTTATGCGCTAGCGGGATTTTTATATGGGTTGAGTTATACCTTGAGTAAAAATATCCTTTACCCGATTACTATTCATTTTCTGGTAAACCAAATCCATTTTTCGCTATTGACCTATCCGCTATAGATAGTGATGGTCGCACAGGCCCAAATAGTTAAATGCTAAGAATCGTTTTCTGGGTTCAACTGTTGTAAATAGAAAAGCGCAACCGGATAAAGGGGCGCTTTTTTATTTAGTAATTTTAATCCCTATCCTTAATGTGTAGCTAGCGCGGCCTTAATCACTTGCAGTGGCTTCTCACTGCCGTCAAATTCGGTAATGCGGGCGATTTCATTGCCGTCTTTCAACACAATCACTGTGGGATAACCTGTGGCTTTAAAGCGGCGGAATTGTTCGTTGTTTTTGTCCACGCTGACATTATAAGGAAGTGAGAATTTTTTACTGTAATCATTCACATCCGTCTGCTCTGTCCATAAATGAGTGACATAGGCAGATAGTTGTAGCTTTGGTGTTGAACGATAAAGTTTATCAATAATTTTCAGGGCATTGATGCAATTGCTGCTCAGTTCAGGATGTATGTCTTTCATGTACCAATCACACCAGGTTGCCGAAAAATACATTACCGCAGCACCTTTAGGTAAGGATGTTTTGGCAACAGAGCTGATTTCTACTGTTGCATCTGCAGGTGTTGCTGCCGTTTTGGAGTTGCTTGCGAGCTTGGCTAATTGATCGGCGAGTTGTTCGTCGTCTGTGTAGGTAGTGTAAACCACGTCTCCTTGGTTATTAATCAATACATGAAAAGGTGTTCCTTTAAATTCAAAGTTTCCTGCAATGGTGCCATTGTTATCCATTAATATTGGGATAGTGAGTTTATTTTTTTGTTGCAGCGAACGAATTGTTTCATCGGTTTCGTTGATATTTAAATTCACGGCAAAGATGGCAATTTTATCGTTGTATTGTTGATAGGTTCTCTCAAGGCTTGGTAGCTCGCGGCGGCAATCCAGGCACCAGGTTGCCCAGAATTTCAGATAGATCGGTTTTTTCCCGATTAATGCCTGCAGTGAAACGGGTTGCTTCTCAAATGTTTGATATTCCGTTTCAAAATTCAGTGGTTTGGCCTGTACCCAGGGAGCAATTAATACAAATATTGTAACTAGCAGTGAACGGAATAACTGATTTGGTTGCATGTGATAAGTTCCATAGGGGGGGTATCTTTACTATGACTGTTTCCAGGTTCAATGAATTGTATTTTTGCGACATTTGATGCAGTCGCCTGACCTCTGCCCGTGATTGTATGGCGAATAGATTGTACTAAGGGATACGTTGCTGTTTCACGCTAATAAAGCTGATATTAGTTTAAGCATATTACACCCGCATCAAATTTGTGATCTGTATTCACTGCGTGTTAAGCGCCCAGTATTAATCTTGCCTATTTTCTGTCATAGAGATACCTGTCAATATCACACTAAAAATTAACCAAGGAGTTGTTATGTTTTCTCGTACACTGTCGCTGTTATCACACCCTGTTGTGCTTTCTTTTGCACTAATAAGCTCACCGTTGTATGCGAGTTACGATCAAGATCATCCGCTGTTTGCGGCTTATCCCAATGCGGATCTTGAGCAGGCAAAAATGTATGACTATGAAAAATACACCTTCCCGATTTCTATAGTGGATGTCAGCAAAGAACCGTACTCCTTTACCCGGTTGGATGTGGTGGGCGATTTGTATTTGCACAATTATGAAATTGAAAATGTTTCATCGCTCAAGGTGTATGAAAATTACATTGTTGCTGCCAAACAGGCGGGCTTTAAACCGCTGTTTTCTTGTGCGCTAGAGGCTTGTGGCGATGAAGATCAGGCGGCGGCACTAGGTACCGCGATTGCGGTAAGGGGCAGTGTCTACAACAATTACCACAACCCCTATTATTGGATTGGTGAAAAAGAATCACCGAAAGGCAAAGTTATAGCTGCTTGGTTTTTTGGCGCTTATGAAGATATGGTCAGTGTGCAGCAGGTGATACTTGAGACCGAGCCACTGGAAACAGGTTTGGTAAAAGTAGACGCTGCTTACGCCGGGCAGGCGGCAGCGCCAACCAGTACCGAGCCTTTGTCGGCAGATGAAAAGGCGAAAGATAATGAGATGTTGCCGCGCTATCCCGGCGCAAAAATTTCACAACATAAAAAAATGGATACGGAAGTTGTAACAATTCCTTATGCAATCAATGCAACAGAAAAAACGCCACTGCAATTAACCGGCGATTTAACCCGTCACACTTACACTATCGAAAATGTTTCGACCTTAAAGGTCTATGAAAATTATAAAAATGCCTTAACCAGCGCTGGTTTTGCGTTTATTTCGCAGTGCGAATTAACGCAGTGCGGCAACGAAAAACAAAGTAGTCAGCTGGGTGAGGCATTGGCCATCTCTGGGAGTGTTTACAATTGGTATCGCAACTCCTATTACTTATTGGCTAAAAAATCCTTGCCGACCGGCAATGTGTATATCGCTTTATTTATTGGTGCTTATGAATCACAAGTGGGTGTACAGCAAGTGATTGTGCAAGAAAAAGCGGTAGAAACAGGTTTAGTGAATGTAAATGCCGATAGTTTGAAGCAACAGCTTGATGCTGAAGGTAAAGCGCTGATTTATGGTATTTATTTTGATACCGGCAAGGCAGATATTAAAGCGGAATCCAAGCCCACTCTGGATGCGATTGCAGAACTGTTAAAGCGCAATCCGGATTTGCTGCTCTACGTCGTTGGCCATACCGATGACACGGGCGATGGTGCCTCCAATGTCACGCTCTCCGGGCAGCGCGCTAATGAGGTGGTTGCCAGGCTGGTAAAAGATTATCAAGTCGCTGCCGCGCGCCTGCAGGCACAGGGTGTTGGCCCTTATGCGCCCGCCAGTAGCAATACCAGTGATGCGGGGAAGCAAAAAAATCGCCGCGTTGAATTGGTTAAACGCTTGCGCTGATCAGCCTGTGCTTTCAGTGGGGTGCTACTGCTTAACCGGCTAGTTATGCAAAAAGTATCTTTTAAAAATATTTTTTTATAACGGTCGGTTCAGTTTTGAGTGGTTTTGTTAACCGCTGGTCTCATGGCGACACCTAAAATCAGTTCTTGTAAAAAAGTTCACTGTTATCGGCAAAGGTTCCAGTTAATATGAAGAGCCATTGGGCAAGCGCGTTGCATCGGCTAAAAGAAGTGGGTTGCTGCAGCGCGCGGCAGTTCTGATCTTGCCGTTGGTTGAGGTTCGTTATCGAGGGATTTTGGGAGACGTTTATGCGATTCATAACAATAGTGGGTTTGATAGTTGCGCTGGCTGCACCTTCTGCCATGGCTGGCTTGGTACGTTTGGATATAGATAACCTCACTTTTTACGATTGGGATACCGGTGAACCGGAGCCTGGTGGCAGCATTAGTTTTTTTATTGATGAGTCAGTTGCTGACTCCAATGCACTCCCGGAGCGCGGCCGCTATAACGGTGCGATTGCGGGTGGCCAATTCAATAATTACCGCACGGGTGAAACCTATTTGTTTGACCTGGATACCCAAAATTATCTCGATGTAGAATCCGTCGCGGATATGTATACCGGCATAGCGCTGCGTGGTTCGTTTAAAAATCAGTTAGGCCACAGTTTTTTATTTGATTTATGGATGGAAGCCAGTTTTAAACCGGATGATCATTTGCATACGCTCAAGTCAGCAGTCGATGTGTGGGAAAACTCAGTGGTATTCAGTTTGCTTGAGCCCGTGAATTATTTTGAGGGTTATGGCTCAACCAAGGTCAGCTTTACGCCAATAAATAATGTACCGGAGCCAAGTCTATGGGCATTGTTGTTGAGTAGCCTGTTTATACTCGGTTGGCGACGTTTTAAGTCGCCGATTTAGTGTGCCGCTTTAGGTTCATGGAAGAACTACAACATTACGGAATGTCTTTTTATGTCATCGTCTCATACTGTTCTGGAACAGTCGTTTAAACTTAACTCCTTTCGTCCCGGTCAACAGCAAGTGATTAGCGCGCTACTCGCGGGGCGATCTGCACTTGCAGTATTCCCGACAGGCGGAGGTAAGAGTCTCTGCTATCAATTGCCTGCATTAATGCTCGACGGCTTAACGCTGGTTGTCTCGCCGCTTATCGCGTTGATGAAAGATCAAGTAGATGCATTGCAGGCGCTGGGTATTGCGGCCGCGCGTTTGGATTCTTCTCTGTCCAAAGATGAGGTGCAGGCCATCTACGATGGCATTTATCAGCAGCAGATAAAATTATTGTATGTCTCGCCCGAGCGTTTAAAGAACGAGCGTTTTGTGCAGCGGCTTGCGCGCTGCAAAATCAGTTTGTTGGCGATAGATGAAGCGCATTGTATTTCTGAATGGGGGCATAATTTCCGCCCGGATTATTTAACCCTGGCTGATCTTGCCAAAACGTTGCGCGCTGAGCGTGTATTGGCTTTAACGGCAACGGCAACACCAGCAGTGGCCGCCGATATTTGCAAACAATTTGCTATCGCCCAGGCGGACCATATTCAAACCAGTTTTGCGCGCCCGAATTTACAATTGCGTGTCACACCCTGTAGTGCAGAGGAGCGAATGAATTTACTTCTGTCGCGCTTGCAAAAACATCCGCGCAACGCTGCGACTATTGTGTATGTGACTTTGCAAAAGACCGCAGAGGAAGTGGCGGCGGCAATTAATGCCGCGGGGTTAATGGCGGTGCATTATCACGCCGGGTTGCCGGATGACGAGCGCGAGCAGGTGCAAAATCAATTTATGCGCGGCGAGGTGCCGATAGTTGTCGCTACTATCGCCTTTGGTATGGGCATAGACAAAAGTAATATTCGCGCGGTGTACCATTTTAATTTGCCCAAATCGTTTGAAAACTACGTGCAGGAAATTGGGCGCGCCGGGCGCGATCGCGAGCCTTCATTATGTGAAATGTTTGCGGTGGCCGATGATATTCGCGTATTGGAAAATTTTACCTATGGCGATACGCCCACAGCAGAAAGTTTGCGGGCATTGGTGCAGCACTTGCTCACTTTTGACGATGTATTTGATATATCGACTTATGAATTATCCAATCAGTTTGATTTACGTCCGCTGGTATTGAATACCGCGCTCACTTATTTAGAGCTGCGCGGTGTGATCAGTGCCCAGAGTCCGTTTTATACCGAATACAAAATACATTTTTTGCGGGACCATACATTTATCCTTGCGCAGTTTGATGCTGACCGCGCTGGTTTTTTACAGCGTTTATTTGCTGCCGGGCGTATGGGCAGAAAATGGTTGTCGCTGGATATGTTGACGGTACCGGAACAATTGCAGGAATCCAAAGAGCGTATCAGTAACGCGCTGGATTATTTGGCAGAGCAGGGGTGGATTGAATTAACCGTCGCCAATTTGCGTCAGGGCTATAAAAATAATAAAACCATGCATAACGCCGATCAGCTGGCCGAACTCCATCATTACCTGGAACAATTATTTGCCGAGCGGGAGGCGCGGGATATTCAGCGCATTCATGCGGTGCTTGCGTTTGCCAATAATCCCGCCTGTTTGAGCCAGCAGCTAATGTACTATTTTGGTGAAGAGGGCGCGCCGCCCTGTGGTATCTGCAATCACTGTCGCCATGCGCAGCCAGCGCTTATGTCTTTGCCTCCTGTATTACCGCTCACGCCCGCGCAGCAAACGCTTGTTGCAGGTGTGAAGCGTGAGGCGCATGTAGCACTGCAGCAGCCGCGACAATTGGCGCGGTTTTTATGTGGACTGCCCAGTCCGGCGACTAGCCGTTCGCGCCTTAAATCCCACCCTGCGTTTGGGGCGTTGGCCGGTGTTTCTTTTTCCTTATTAATCGAAGCCGCCGCTGGTGTGTGAGTTATGTCCGGCTGATGCCTCCGGGCGTTGCCGGAAGTGTAAATAACTGTTTGCTCTGTCGCGCGTTTTGGCGACTTGGAATAAAGTCTTGCCTCCGTATGGCTTATTGTTATGATTACTTTAAGTCATCTTGTATATATGTACCGGCAATTTAAATAATGAAGCGGCTCGTTGCGACAGCGCCGCCTTGGTTTACGCCCCTGTTCTGTTGGAGATTCCCCCATGAAAACGCTGAAAGGCCCCGCGATTTTTCTCGCACAATTTTTAGGTGATACCGCTCCGTTTAACAGCCTGGATAGCATCGCGGGTTGGGTGGCGAGTTTAGGTTTTAAAGGCGTGCAAATTCCCACATGGGACAAGCGCGTTTTTGACTTGGAAAAAGCAGCAACCAGCACAGAATACTGTGCTGAGTTTCAAGCAACACTGGCTAAACACGGTTTGGTGGCGACTGAGCTATCCACCCATTTGCAAGGGCAGTTAGTGGCGGTGCACCCGGCTTACGATGAAATGTTTGACGGCTTTGCGCCAGAGTCAGTGCGCGGTAACCCCGTTGCGCGTCAGGCTTGGGCGGTTGAGCAATTGATGTTGGCGGCACAGGCAAGTAAAAACCTCGGTTTAACCGCTCATGCGACCTTCTCCGGTGCGCTGCTCTGGCCCTATTTGTACCCTTGGCCACAGCGTCCTGCCGGTTTGGTGGAGCAGGGTTTTGCCGAATTGGCCAAACGCTGGATGCCCATTCTGGATGCCTTTGATAAAGCGGGTGTGGATGTGTGTTACGAAATCCATCCGGGCGAAGACCTACATGATGGCGCTACCTTTGAACGCTTCCTTGCAGCGGTAAACAATCACCCGCGTGCGAATATTTTGTTCGACCCATCCCACTTTGTATTGCAACAGCTCGATTACCTCGCGTTTATCGACCGCTATCACGCGCGCATCAAAATGTTCCATGTAAAAGATGCGGAATTTAACCCCAGCGCCCAACAGGGTGTATATGGCGGTTATGAAAGCTGGGTGGATCGCGCCGGTCGCTTCCGTTCATTGGGTGATGGTCAGGTAGATTTCAAACAAATTTTCTCCAAGTTTGCCGCTTATGATTATGACGGTTGGGCTGTGCTGGAATGGGAATGTGCCTTGAAACACCCGGAAGTGGGTGCGGAAGAGGGCGCTAAATTTATCCAGCAGCACATCATTAAAGTCACCGAGCGCGCGTTTGACGATTTTGCCAAGAGCGGCATCGACGAAGCCAAAAATCGTAAAATTCTCGGTCTGTAAAAATTCAGGAATTCAACAATGACAACTCCAAGAATTCGTTATGCAATGGTCGGTGGTGGTCGCGGTGCGTTTATCGGTGCGGTGCATCGTATTGCGGCGCGTATGGATGACCGGTTTGAACTGGTCGCGGGTGCGCTGTCTTCTAATCCCGAAAATGCCCAGGCGTCTGCAGCTGATTTACACATCGCTGCCGATCGCGCTTACACCTCCTATGAAGAAATGCTGCGGGCAGAGAAAACCCGCGCCGATGGTATTCAGGCAGTGGTTATCGTAACGCCTAACCATATGCACTTTCCGGTTGCCAAAGCCTGTTTGGAAGCCGGTGTGGATGTGATCTGCGATAAACCGGTGACCCGCACTTTGGAAGAGGCGCTGGAGCTGGAGCAGATCGTGAAAAAAAGCGGCTGCTTTTTTGCGCTTACCCACAACTACAGTGCTTATCCCTTGGTGCGTTATGCCCGTGAAATTATCGAGCAGGGTAAACTCGGCAAACTGCGTGTTGTACAAGTGGAGTATCCACAAGAGTGGCTGACCGAAGCGGCGGCAGACGACAACAAACAAGCTTCATGGCGCACTGATCCCGCGCGCTCTGGGTTGGCAGGTTGTTTGGGCGATATCGGCACTCACGCCTTCCAGCTTGCGCAATTTATTACCCAGCAAAAAGTGAAAACCGTCAGTGCGGATTTGACCAGTTTTGTTGATGGTCGCCCGGTAGATGACAACGTACATGCTCTGCTGCGTTTTGATGGCGGCGCCAAAGGGATGCTCTGGTCAAGCCAGGTTGCACCCGGGTGTGAAAATGGTTTGCGTATTCGTGTGTATGGCGAAAAAGCCGGCATTGAGTGGGCGCAGGAAAATCCTAACGAGCTGTGGTTCTGCGAGTTGAATAAACCGCGTCAACGTATTACCCGTCGCAGTGATATAGGTAGCGATATTGCAGCGCGTGGTATGCGCACACCGGGTGGTCACCCGGAGGGCTATCTGGAGGGTTTTGCCAACCTCTATAAAGACATCGCCGATATTTTGATTGCGCGTCAGCAGGGCGAGCCCCACTTTTTGCAAAATTGGGTGCCGAATATAGACACAGGTGTGGAGGGCATGCGCTTTATTCAGGCTGTGCTAACCTCATCGCAACAGGATGGCGTTTGGACGCCACTGGTGTAGTGTCAATAACTGCCGGGTTTTGTGCCCGGCAGTTTGGTTTTGTCAAACAACAACTCACAACAACAATCAATAACAAACCAAGTAACAATAAAACCCTATAAAAAGGTATAAATCCTATGACCAGCTCCTCAGCAACTATTAATCCGCAGCGACTATTTACCGCCTGCTGCGTCGCACTGATTGTGACCGCAATGACCTTTGCGATTCGCGCCGGTATCCTCACGCAACTGAGTGCAGACTTTAACTTCAGCAACACCCAGTTGGGGTGGATTAACGGCATGGCCTTCCTCGGTTTTCCGGTGGCGATGATGTTTGGTGGTTTGATTTATAACCATGTCGGTGCACGCACCTTGATGTATCTGGCTTTTGCCTGCCACTTGATTGGTTTGATTTTGACAATTACCGCCAATGGTTTTGTCACTCTGTTGTTATCGAGCTTTTTCATCGGCTTTGCTAACGGTTCGGTTGAAGCCGCCTGTAACCCCTTGATCGCCGATATCTACCACACTCGCAAAACTGCCATGCTCAACAAGTTCCATGTTTGGTTCCCCGGTGGCATTGTGATCGGTGCTTTGGTGTCAAGCCTGATGACCAAGTTGGGTCTGGATTGGCAGTGGCAAATTGCGATCATGATCATTCCTACCATTATTTATGGCGTAATGATCTTCGGTCAGCCATTCCCAACCATGGCGAATTCCGAGACTTCTACCAAAACCAATATCAAAGCGTTGTTCTCGCCGCTGTTTATTTTCATGTTCTTCTGCATGACTGTGACCGCCGCGTCTGAATTTGGCACCCAGCAATGGGTTGACCGTATTTTTGGTGCGTCAGGTGCTCACCCCATGTTGGTATTGGCCTTGGTAACTGGTCTGATGGCATTGGGCCGCTTCTTTGCTGGCCCGATTGTAGAGGCTCTTAACCCGGTGGGTGTGTTGTTGATGTCTGCCGTGGTGACCACCATTGGTATCTTCCTGTTGAGCAATGCATCCGGCGGCATGATTTACATTGCAGCGATGGTGTTTGCATTGGGTGTTACCTACTTCTGGCCGACGATGATCGGGTTTATCAGTGAATACCAGCCGAAAACGGGTGCGCTGGGGATGTCCCTGTTAGGTGGTGCCGGTATGTTCTCCATGAGTATGTGGAATCCGGTAATTGGCGGTTGGTTGGATGATGCAAAAGCCGAAGCGATTGCCAGTGGTGTTCCGGCGGAAGCGGTAGAGTTGACTGCAGGCCAAGCGACATTGCAAAACCTCGCACTGTTCCCGCTGTTCCTGATCTTTGCGTTTGGTTTCCTGTTCTTGATTCGCAAACGTTTTGCACACAAGTAATTGAGTTCGGTATTAACCCCTCATTAAAAAAGCGCCTAAGGGCGCTTTTTTAATGGCTGTAAAACAAGGTTGTAACCAGGCGAAATGTAATCCGCTGTAATAAGTTGTTACATTTGGCGACAAATATGGGAACTGCATCACATAAGAGACTAGCGCTGTTGGTTTTAAAAAAGTACAAGCTGTATAAAAGCGCGGCATGACCATGAAATGAGTGAGTGGTTTAGTGAGGCTCAAAAGGACTTGAGTTTCCATGCATCTCTCTTCTGTAACTTCTCCCTTCTCTCCCGCTTTGCTCTGCTTTTTACGCCTCCCTGTTGTGCTCATGGCTAAACCCTGACGCGAACCGATTGCGCTTTTTCATTTACTGGCTGGCGGCTACGTAAAAAAGGCGATGTATTGCTACATCGCCAAAGGGCTGTAAAGGATGTTGCCTGAAAACGCCTTACTGCGAATTACAGGTGCTTTGGGAGATGCAACTACGGTTGTTTTCCCAGCCCCAGCCAGAACTGACGCTGGTGCAAATCGGGTAGCTGGTGCCATACCAGTTGCAGCTACTGCTAGTGGTACGCACCACACAGCTTTGATTGTTCTCCCAACCCCAACCATTACCGGTGGCTGAGCTGGCACTGCAGCAATAGGGGTAGCCATTGGGCGCGGTACCGCAGCTATTGCCACTGGAGCTGCTGCTGGATGATGCGCTACCACCAAAAATGCTGGCTAGTCTGGAAGTCGCTTTAATGCCATTGCTGCCATTGATGAGGGTATTGCCCCAGGTGGTTAGTGTGTTGGCGTTGAAGTTTTGGGCGATATCCAGCGAGGCCAAGCCAGAACCATTACCTGACCATGACCAACCAAAATAGCCATAGTTGTATTGTTTGGCGTAGCTCATGATCGAGCCTTCATCGACATTGCTACCAAAATGATCTGCCGCGAACTCGCCCACCACCAAAGCTAACCCATTGTTTTTAAAGCTGGCCATGTAGCTGTTGATACTGCTGGCACTGCCATAAACTTCATACATATGCACACTGAAAATCACGTTCTTTTGCGGATCGCTGGCCAATACGCTGGCGGCGTTGTCGCGCATGATGTTTTGCCAGTCCTGGCCCCAGTTAGCGGCATCGACCATCAGTGCGTGTTTGAAACCGGCGGCGCGCAGGCGGCTGATGGCATTTTTGTGGCCGTCGGTCCAGGCGCTGGCGGATTGGCCATTGCCAAAGGGCTCGTTGCCAATATTGATAATGACGTAGTCCTCTTGGCCGATCAGTGAGTTTTTAATGTTGATCCAGTAGTCCACCGCCTCATTAAGGGTGGCCGCCGTTTGTTCGCCGTAACCGGTGGTGTCGTGCACCTCCAGCACGGTAATCAGTTTGTTGGCTTTGGCCTGACTGATGATGCTAACCACTTGCGATTCCGGGGTGCGGCTCCAGAGTTTGCCGCTGGCGAGCACCACACGCACGCTGTTGGCGCCGGTTTTAGCTATATCGCTCAGGGAGTTGGCGGTTTTGTCGTTGTACCAGGCGTGGGCGACATTGACGCCGCGCATCACAAAGGGCGAACTGTTTTCATAGACGGTACTGCCGGACACATAAATGCCGGCGCTGCTGCTGATGGCGCTGAGCGCCAGCACTAGGGCGGCGAAGGGTTTGATAAGTTTTGTTACTTTCATGGGGTTGAACCTCGTTATGATTATTCTTGCGGGCGCCTCGTCCAAGGCGATGAACAACTCACTGTCAAAACGCTCTTCCTGACATCCAATCCTTGTTGTAAATGCGGGCGGCTTGTTATTTGCGTCCTTCTGTTAACCAATTGTTTGTAACCGGTTACTTGTTTTTTGTTAATAAAAGATAAAACCCCCTATTGTATCGGTAGGCAAACAAATGCTGGTTTTTGTGTATATCTTTGAATTAAAACAAAATTATTATTCTGTGGTGTCGAACAGCCGGAAGTTAATGGATAACTCTACTGCAATTATTTTGTAACCGATTACAAAGCTAGCCGAGAAAAAGGGGCTTGGCAAGCCCCTTTTTTATGCGCAAATAAGGGTGTTGGCGGGTGTTTAGTGGTGAGCACCCGTTGGATAAAGGTATTTGGCGTGATACTGCAGGTGATCGTCGATAAAGCTGGCAATAAAAAAGTAGCCATGGTCATAGCCGCTGCGGGTGCGATAAAGCAGCGGTTGGCCCGCTTTGGCGCAGGCGGCTTGCAGGGCGTCTGCGCCCAGTTGCGGTGCTAGAAACTCATCCGCATCACCCTGATCCACCAGCAGCTCTTGGCTTGATACACCGCTCCCAATCAATGCGCAGGCGTCGTACTGCTGCCAGGTGTTGCGATCTTCGCCCAAATAGCCGCTAAACGCTTTTTGACCCCAAGGGCAGTTACCAGGGTTGGCGATAGGTGCAAAGGCCGATACCGAGGCGTAGCGGCCCGGTTGGCGCAGCGCCAGCACCAGCGCACCATGGCCGCCCATGGAGTGACCGCTGATCGATTCGCGACCATTCACCGGAAAGTGCGCTTTGATCAGTTCCGGCAGCTCAAGGGTCAAATAGTCGTACATGCGGTAGTGTTTATCCCACGGCGCTTGGGTGGCATTCAGGTAGAAGCCCGCGCCGGAGCCGAAATCATAGGTGTCGTGCTCGCCGGGCAGGCTCAGGCCGCGCGGACTGGTGTCCGGGCAGATAATGGCAATACCCAGCTCTGCCGCCATGCGCTGGGCGCCGGCTTTTTGCATAAAGTTTTCATCGGTACAGGTCAGCCCCGACAGCCACCACAAGACTGGCACCGTATGGGTTTCGGCCTGCGGCGGTAAATAAATCGCAAACACCATGTCGCAGTTGAGGCTGGTGGAATGGTGTTTGTAACGCTTTATCCAGCCGCCAAAACTTTTGCTGCTGGCGATGTTGGTCAAAATACTGGTCATGTCGGTGCCCCTGTAGCGCTTAGAAGTGCAAAACGGTGCGGATACTTTTGCCTTCGTGCAGCAAGTCAAAGGCGTGGTTGATTTGGTCGAACGGCATATCGTGGGTGATAAATTCGTCGATTTTGATCTCGCCGCGCATATAGCGCTCCACATATCCAGGCAACTGGCTGCGGCCTTTAACCCCGCCAAACGCCGAACCTTTCCATACGCGACCGGTCACCAGTTGGAAGGGGCGGGTACTGATTTCCTGCCCGGCGCCAGCCACGCCGATAATGATCGATTCCCCCCAACCTTTATGGCAGCACTCCAGTGCCGAGCGCATCACGTTCACGTTGCCGATACATTCAAAGGAGTAGTCCACGCCGCCGTCGGTCATATCCACAATCACTTGTTGGATGGGCGCGCTGTGGTCTTTGGGGTTTACAAAATCGGTCGCGCCAAATTGGCGGGCGAGTTCAAATTTGTCGGGGTTTACGTCGATGGCGATGATGCGGCTGGCATTCATCATCTGCGCACCTTGAATTACCGCGAGGCCGATAGCGCCCAGGCCAAATACTGCGACGGTTGAGCCGGGGGTGACTTTGGCAGTATTGATGACGGCGCCGATACCGGTGGTGACGCCGCAGCCGAGTAGGCAGATTTTATCCAGCGGTGCATCTTTGGAAACCTTGGCGAGGGAAACCTCCGGCAATACGGTGTACTCGGAGAAAGTCGAGGTGCCCATATAGTGGAATAGGGGTTTACCTTCAAAGGAGAAGCGGGTGGTGCCGTCGGGCATTAGCCCCTTGCCTTGGGTGGCGCGCACTGAGCCGCACAGGTTGGTTTTGCCGGACAAGCAGAATTTGCATTTACCGCACTCGGCGGTGTAGAGCGGAATCACATGGTCGCCCACTTTCAGGCTGGTTACGCCTTCGCCTACCGCCTCCACAATGCCCGCGCCTTCATGGCCCAAGACTGCCGGAAATACCCCTTCGGGATCGCTGCCGGACAGGGTATAGGCATCGGTGTGGCAGACGCTGGTGGCTACAATGCGCACCAACACTTCGCCGGTGCGTGGGCCTTCAACATCGATCTCTACCAGTTCCAGTGGTTTGCCAGCGGCAAAAGCGACAGCGGCGCGTGATTTCATGGGTGACTCCTCAGCGTTAAAATTTCCGGGTGCAAAGTGTAGACTAGTGACTCAGTGGCAATAAGCTAGCTGAAAATCACTTAATTATTGCCGTGGAGCAACAATGCAACATTGGGAGCGGGTAGAGGCGTTTATCGCGGTAGTTCGATTTGGCAGCTTTGCCGCCGCAGCGCGGGAGCTGCAAGTATCTAACTCCCATGTGAGTCGGCTGGTGAGCCAGTTGGAGCAGCAGTTGGGCACGCAATTGCTCTATCGCACCACGCGCCAGATCCGCCTTACCGATGCGGGGCAACTCTATTACGACAGCTGTCGCCATTTGTTTGATGGGCTGCGCGAGGCGGAATCGCTGCTGCAGCATCATCAAGGCCAGCCTACGGGATTGCTGAAAATTACCGCAGCGACCACCTTTGGTGACCGTTATATCGCGCCCTTGGTGAACGACTTTCAGCTGCTTTACCCGCAACTCAAGGTACAGATGTACTTCAGCAACCGGCAGGTGGAGTTAATTGAAGAGGGGTTTGATCTGGCGATTCGCATGGGGGTCATGCGCGAATCCACCCTGATCGCCAAACGCCTGTGTGACCGACGAGAGTACATAGTCGGTTCGCCCACCTATTTGGCGCGCGTGTCGGCGCCACAAACCCTGACCGATTTGGAGCGCCACAACTGCCTGGTTGGCACGCGCGGTTATTGGCTATTAAGTGACGGCGGCCAGTGTAAGGATCTACAGGTGCGCGGTAACTGGCAGGCCAACTCCGGCCCGGCCCTGCTGGATGCAGCGCTGAAAGGTTTGGGGCTGGCGCAGTTGCCGGATTATTACGTGGATGAATTTCTTGCCGATGGCCGCTTGGTGAAGGTATTGGACGACTACCGTTTTAACGACGCCGGGGTCTGGGTGGTCTACCCCCAGCAGCGCCATTTGGCGCCCAAGGTACGGTTGTTTATCGATTTTCTGGCGGAGCGATTTGCGGGTGGGGTGGCGTCATTGGTTTGATTGGGCGCTAGTTAGCGAACTTTTTTGGTGGCGCCACGCAACATTGCATCGATTAATTCACGCGCGTCGAATTTGGTGAGCGCTTCGTCGGCACCGACCTGGCGGGCTTGGCTGACGCTGATGCTGCTGGACAGTGAGGTGTGCAGGATGATGTAGGCGCTGGCGAGTTGTTTGTTGTCGCGCACGGCAAAGGCCAGTTCGTAGCCATCCAATCCGGGCATTTCGATATCGCTGACCAGAATGTCGATGGGCTGCCCTTGATTGGCTGCTGCGCGCATGATCTCCAGCGCCTTTTGGCCGTCATCGGTCACCTGATAGCGCACATTGATGGCATCGAGGGAGTCGCTCAACTGTTTGCGCGCGGTGCGCGAGTCATCCACCAATAAAATACGCATGGGGCGCAGCTGCTCGCGTTCTACATCGGTAATGGTGGCGGTGGCTTTGGAGGCGTCGAGCGGGAAGAGGCGTGCCATGATCACTTCCACATCCAGCAGTTGTACCAGCTGGTTGTCGACCCGGGTGACGCCGGTGATGTAAATGCTATTGCCCAAAAATTTATCGGGCGCGCTGATATCGCGCCAGTTGGTATCGGCAATACGCTCGATCTGGCGCACCAGAAAACCCACTTTTTGGCGCTGTACATCGGTGACAATAATAAAACTACTGGCCAGTGCATCTTGCGGGGTGGCGCCTTTGCCCACCGCTGCCGCGAGGTCGACTATGGGCATGGTCTGGCCGCGAATGTTAAGCGCACCCAGAATACCCGGGTGCTGGTTGACCATGGGGGTCACGGCTTGATAAGGAACCAATTCCTGGATTTTAAGTGTGCCCAGGCCAAATATCTGTTGGTTGTGCAGGCGAAACAACAGCAGGCCTTGGGAGTGATCAGCTTTAGAGGATGACAAGGTGGCGCTCTCCTCGCGGGTTAATCAGGTTGACAGTCAGGCTGCTATGTAATGCTTGGCAGCCTCACTATCGAGTTTAGTGTGCTATGGATCTGGCGTCGCTTGTTGTTGCCTTCAGGCGCAAACTAATACGCTCGGCGATGGATTTGGCGTCCAGCCCCTGGCTTGCCAGCTGCTGTTTCTGGCTGGCGTGTTCAACAAATTCATCGCCAAAACCGAGCTGTAAGGTCGGGCAAATCAGGCCGATATGATTTAAATGTTCGGTCACGGCACTGCCTGCACCGCCAGCAATCGTATTCTCTTCCAGGGTCACCAGCAATTGATGTGAGCCCGCCAGCTGCTCCACTAATTGTGCATCCAGCGGTTTCACAAAACGCATATCCACCAGGGTGTAATTGTGCTGCTCGGCGACTTGTTGGGCGGTAGCCAGTAGCGGCCCAAAACAGAGCAGGGCGACTTGTTTACCCTCGCGTTTGATAACCCCTTTGCCGATGGGCAGGGCGGTCATGGTTTTTTCTATCGCTGTGCCCGGGCCTGTTCCGCGCGGGTAGCGCACAGCGGCGGGGCCTTGGTATTGGTAGGCGGTGTAAAGCAGCTGGCGGCACTCATTTTCGTCGCTCGGTGCGGCAATCACCATATTGGGAATACAGCGCAGGAAGCTGATATCAAAACTGCCGGCGTGGGTGGGGCCGTCTTCGCCGACCAAACCCGCGCGGTCGATGGCAAAGGTGACGTCCAGATTCTGCAGGGCGACGTCGTGTACCAACTGGTCGTAGGCGCGCTGCAAAAAGGTGGAGTAGATCGCCACTACCGGCTTCTGGCCTTCACAGGCCATGCCTGCTGCCAGTGTCACCGCGTGTTGCTCGGCGATGGCCACATCGTAAAAGCGCTCTGGGAAGTGGGCGGCAAATTCCACCATTCCCGACCCTTCACACATGGCGGGGGTGATGCCAATTAGCTTGTCATCCTGCGCCGCCATATCGCACAGCCAGCGGCCAAATACGTCCTGATATTTCACTTTTTTGGGTGCATCCACCGCGCCAAGTTCGGCTTTTTTGGGCTCGATTTTGTTGAGCGCGTGATAGCCCACCGGGTCCAGCTCCGCTGGCTCAAAACCTTTGCCTTTCTGGGTGATGATGTGCAGCAGTTTTGGGCCTTTGATCTCGCGCAGGTTGCTCAGGCAGCGCACTAAATCGCCCAGATCGTGGCCGTTGATGGGGCCGACATAGTTAAAACCCATCTCCTCAAATAGGGTGCCGGGCGACATAAAACCCTTGAAGTGCTCCTCGGTGCGGCGCGCAAACTCCCAGGCGGGTGGGATCTTGCCCAGCACCTGTTTGCTGCCTTCGCGCAATGAGTTGTAAAACTTGCTCGCCCAGATTTTGGACAGGTAAGTGGAAAAGCCGCCCACATTGGGGGAGATGGACATGTTGTTGTCATTGAGGACCACTAACATATCGGTCTCAGTGTGCGCGGCGTGGTTCAGCGCTTCAAATGCCATACCGGCGGTCATGGCGCCATCGCCGATAATCGCTGCCACTTTGCGTTCAATGCCTGCCATTTTGGCGCCAATCGCCATGCCTTGGGCGGCGCTGATGGAGGTGCTGGAGTGGCCGACCCCAAAGGTATCGAACTCGCTCTCTTCGCGCTTGGGGAAGCCGGACAGGCCGCTGCCCTGGCGAATAGTGCCCATTCGCTCGCGGCGCGAGGTCAGGATTTTGTGTGGATAGGTCTGGTGGCCCACATCCCACACTAGGCGGTCGTTCGGGGTTTGATAGACGTAATGCAGGGCGATAGTGAGTTCTACCACACCGAGGCCAGCGCCAAAGTGACCGCCGGTCTGGCCGACGCTGTAGAGCAAAAAGGCGCGCAGTTCTTCTGCCAATTGCGGCAGCTGCTTTTCGCTCAGGGCGCGCAGCTCAGTGGGGCTGTCGATGCTATCGAGCAGTGGCGTGAGCGGGCGGGAGGTGGGTATCTCGTTATGCATTCGCGGTCATCAGTCTGGTTATCAGGTGGCAGTCGGCCATTGTAGGCAGCTTGGCAGAGGCTTGGCTAGTTCGACCTTTCTACTATATAGCGCGCCAGTTGGCGCAAATGGACGGCGCTGTCACCAAAATCCAGCAGTGCGGCCTGCGCCTGCTGATGTAATTCAGCAGCTTTGGCTTTGGCACTATCCAATCCCAGTAGTGATACGTAAGTCGGCTTGTTGCGAGCTATATCGGCCCCTTGCTGTTTGCCCAGGGTGGCGGTGTCGGCAGTGACATCGAGAATATCGTCTTGCACCTGAAAGGCCAGGCCGATAGCGGCGGCGTAGTTATCGAGTGCGGCCAATTGTGCCGCGCTGGCGCCGGCGCTGAGTGCGCCCATCGCAACGGCGGCGCGGATCAGTGCGCCGGTTTTGTGATTGTGCATGGTTTCCAGCTGCGCGAGGCTGAGCTGGTGATCTACGGCGGCTAAATCAATCGCTTGGCCCAGCACCATGCCCTCAGCGCCCGAGCCTGCGGCCAGTTGGCGCACCAGCTGGATCTGGGTGTTAGCTGGTAACTCGGTTTGGGTGAGCAGGTCAAAAGCCAAGGTCTGCAGGCCGTCGCCCGCGAGAATGGCGCTGGCCTCGGTAAAGGCGATATGGCAGGTGGGTTTGCCGCGGCGCAGATCGTCATCGTCCATGGCGGGCAGGTCGTCGTGCACCAGGCTGTAGGAGTGCAGGCACTCCAGGGCACAGGCGACGGGATCGATCAGGGTCAGCTCGATACTGGGGTTGATCGCCAGTGCTGAGGCGTAGGCAAGGATCGGGCGCACCCGCTTGCCGCCATTAAACAGGCTGTAGCGCATGGCAGCGCGCAGTTGGGTTGGGTCGCTACCGGCAGGGAAATATTGGTCAAGGGCGCTATCAACCCGCAGGCGACAGGCGCTGGCAAAGCTATTGAAATCGGTGTCCATCAGGCCTCGCCTTCATCGCTATCAAAGGCTTCCAGGCGGATATTGCCCTGTTGTTCAATCAGTAAGGTGACCTGTTGTTCAGCGGCGGCGAGGCGGGTTTGGCACTCGCGGGTCAGGGCTATGCCGGTTTCAAACGCCTGCAGCGATTCTTCCAGCGTCATATCGCCCTGCTCCATACGCGCCACCAGGCTTTCGAGCGTGGCGAGCGATTGCTCAAAGTCGATGCTTTTTTTCTTGGGCGGCATGTGTGTCTCTCGCAGGTTATTGGCTGGCGGCGGCGGATTATAAACCTGCTGTCACAAAACTGCAGGCGTTTTGACTGGCAGGCGTGTGCGATATCTCTTACAAAACTTGCAGAGCTTAGCCACTATAAACTGACGCCTCATTCATCAATAATGACAGTCATTGGAGTTTGTCGCAGGATGCGACAGTCGCAAGGAGTTGAATGGAATAGAGCATCCCGTATTGCCAAGGTATGGCCTTCATCCTGTAAAAGCCCTGATTGCCCCCTTAAGCAGTCGGGGTTTTTCGTTTTCACCCTTCATTTTTGTGCCCTGTGTCGCATATTCTCGCTCGCCTGCAACTTCCTTTGTGATTCATTATCCAATTAAGGCCAAAAAGGCTTATCGCGCCATGTTTTACGGGCTTGTAGGACTATTTCGCTTTTGTAATATGGATGGAGTAGAATCCCGTGGCTTTGATAATCATAACGCACTAAGCTTTTGATACGACTGACAATTGCCATTCCCAACTCATTCCTGTCGTCAGCCAGCGTGAAGGACTCAGTCATACCCATGCAAGATAGATTGCAATCGAACAGAGCTGTTTTTGAGCAGCGCACTGCCCAGTTGGAAGTTCAGCTGCGCCGTTTCTTTGCGCTTTTAAACCGCATCCCCCTGCAGCGCTGGCAATGGCTGGTTATGCTGTTATTAGTCATTTGGTTAAGCCACAGCCTTGCGCGCTTGCTGTGGCTGGTAGTGCCAGCACCCGAAATTCCTCCTGCCAGTGTGTCCCTGCTTGCGATCCAGGCGGATTCAGGTTCTACGACCACCGAGGCAGTCAATATTACCCAATTAAAATCCCTTGCCCCTTTCGGTGATGTAGCCGCTGCACCGCCCGTAGAACAGGCGCCAGCAGTGGTGAGCGACATAGAAGCCAGCAGCGATACCCAGCTTAATCTGGTGTTGCGCGGGGTGATTGGCAGCAGTACCGAATCGGCGGCGCGTGCGATTATTGTGGCGGGCGATAAAGCCGATGTTTACGCCGTAGGTGATACCTTGCCCGTGGGTAACAAGGTCACCCTCGCCAAGGTGTTGGATGTGCGCGTGATTATCAACAACAACGGCAGCTTTGAATCGCTGTGGATGTTCAAAGATGATCCCAATGCCCCTAAATTAACCAGCAGTTATTCTGCGCCACCAGCGCAAGATAACAGTGCAGCCAACTTCCAGCCGCCGTCACTTACTGGTGATAAAAGCCCGGTATACGATTCGCCGTCGGCAGCGGCTGAGCCTTCAATGGCGCAGGTGACCAAAACCCTGGCGGATGTGGTGGCGATGAGTATTTACCGCGAGGGCGGTCAGGTGGTGGGTTATAAAATTCGCCCCGGACGCAATGCGGAGCTCTTTGATGCCTTGGGCTTGCAGGCTGACGATATAGTGACGGCTGTCAATGGGGTGCCGCTCAGCGCGCCCGGCAAGGTTATGGAAATATATAAAAGTATGGGTAGTGCCACCTCAGCGAATCTCGAAATCAGACGCGGTGGCAGTACAGTTAACCTAGACGTAATGCTCAAGTGAGGTTTTTGTGATCCGGTTTCATGGTCGTGACAATAACAAGATCATCTTTCGCAAAGCAGTGGGGCGCCTGCTGCTTGCGGCGTTGATCAGCGTGAGTGGCACCTCACTAGCCCAGGTACAGGCAGTTGAGGGTCAGGGTGAAATGCGCTGGTCGGTCAACTTTAACGATACCGATATTCAGGATGTGATCAAATCCATCGCGGGCTTGACCGGTAAAACCATCATCATTGACCCCAAGGTACGCGGTCCAATCAAGGTGATAAATACCCGTCCACTGAATGCCAAAGAGTTGTATGAGCTCTTCCTTGCCTCATTGGATGTGCATGGTTTTACCGCGGTGGAGAGTGGCAATATTGTGCGTGTCGTAATGAACCGCGATGCTCGCCAGTTTGCTATACCCACCGAAAATAGTATTAAAGATCGCGATGACCTGTATATCACCCAGGTGATTCCGCTGAAAAATACCAGCGCCGCCAAAATTCTCGCCGCATTGCGCCCGCTGGTGCCGCAATACGGTCACCTCACCACCTATGAACCGAGCAACGCGCTGATCATTACCGATACCCGTGCCAATGCGGCGCGGATCAGCGAGTTGGTTGTACAGCTCGATAAAATCGGCATTACCCACACTGATGTCATTCCGCTGCGCTACGCCAATGCGGCTGATGTGGTGGCGATGCTCACCCAGCTGGAAAAACCCGATCCCAACCGCGGTATGACTACCGCACCACCGGTAATTGTTGCCGATAAGCGCACCAATGCCGTTGTTGTGAGTGGTGATGACCTAACCCGTCAGCGCCTCAAGTTTTTGATCGATGATCTGGATCGTCCGCAATCTAAAAACAGTAATGTACGCGTTGTTTATTTGAAGTATGCAAAAGCTATGGAGGTCTCGAATGTGCTTTCGAGTCTGCTGCAAAGTATAGGGCCGGGTAAGCAAACTGAAGGTGTGCCTGCCAATGCTGCCCAACCTGCAGTTCAGGCCGATGAGGCAACCAATTCTGTATTGATCACGGCTGATGTCGACACAATGGACACTTTATTGTCCATTGTGGACAGCTTGGATATCCGCCGTGCCCAAGTATTAGTGGAGGCAATTATTGTCGAAATTACGGGTAGTAACGCTAAAGAAATTGGCGTTGAATGGATGTATCAGTCTGATGACTCTGGCTTTGGTGGATCCACCTCTGGTGGCGCGCTTGGCACAGTTGCAGCTCCTGCATTAAATATGCTTGAGAACCCTGATGATAATGCAGCACTCGCGGCTCTAGCGGGTGGCATAAACTCAGTGGGTGCTCCAGTATTTGGAATAGGGCGCTTGGGTGAAAATGTCAGTTTTCTCAGCGTGTTGAAGTTACTCCAAACGACAGAATCTACCAATATTCTTTCGACGCCCAGCTTGCTGACTACCGATAACAGTGAAGCATCTATTCTGGTTGGGCAGCAGGTTCCTTTTGTTACTGGTTCCTATACGAGTGCCAACACAGGAGGCAATAACGGCGTCAATTCTTTTTCCAGTCCATTCAATACGGTCAATCGTGAAGATGTAGGTATCAAGCTGAAAGTCACTCCGCATATCAATGAGGGGGACAGCATGGTGTTGGATATAGAGCAGGAGATATCCTCTGTAATTGGTAATACCCAGAACTCACCAAATGGGCCAACCACCAGTAAACGTGAAATTAAAACCCAAATTCTTGCTGGTGATGGTCAAACAGTTGTTTTAGGTGGGTTGATTGAGGATCAGATCAATAAGGGTGATCAACGTGTTCCTGTTTTGGGTAGCATTCCTGTGCTCGGGCATTTGTTTCGCTCTCAGAGTGCCACTAAACGAAAAACAAATCTTTTAATTTTCCTTAAATCTACGATTATTCGTGATGACCGTGTTTTGAGTGGCGCAACAGCAGAAAAATATCAGACAATTCGTGAGCAGCAAGTCGAAACGCGTCGCACAAAAGGAATATTGTTAAATAACAGCGACATTCCAGTCTTGCCCGAATGGGAAGAACAGATTGAACGCTATCGCCAATCACTACCTGCAGAAGCCGATTCCACTGAGGCTACAGGGGAGTGATGGTGAACGAGCACTTAGAACAAGCGCTGCCGCTGGATGAGCAGGCCATAGTTCCTGAGCCTGCCGTTTATGAGCGCCTACCTTTCGGTTATGCGTCTGCCCACGGCGTCATGCTTGATGAGACTGAGGCCGATGGTCTGCCGCGAGTCCTGCACAAACCGGGCTTGACCCTGGAAGTATTGCTGGAGCTGCAGCGCATTTTGGGGCCAGCCCTGCAATTTGAAGAATTGCCCGCCGAAGATTTCCAAAAGCGTTTGACCCGCGAATACCAAAGCGGAGATGGCGCCGCCCAGCGCGCCGCCGAGGACCTGGGTAATGAGTTTGATTTGTCATCCATGGCCGACGACTTGGCCGACCGCACTGACTTGCTCGCAGGCGATGATGACGCGCCAATTATCCGTCTAATCAACGCCATCCTCTCGCAAGCGGTGCGTGAAGGCGCTTCCGATATCCACCTTGAACCCTTTGAAGACCGGGTATCTGTGCGCTTTCGTATCGATGGGGTATTGACCGAAGTGCTCTCACCCAAAGCCGAATTGGCACCGGTGCTGGTCTCGCGTTTGAAGGTAATGGCGCGCCTCGATATCGCCGAAAAACGTCTGCCGCAGGATGGTCGTATCACCGTGCGCCTCGCCGGTCACGCGGTGGATATCCGGGTATCGACAATCCCTTCCGCTTTTGGTGAGCGCATCGTATTGCGTCTGCTCGATCAGGCCGCTGGCCAGTTGCGCCTGGAGCAGCTGCAAATGCCGCAACTGGTCTATGAGCGCCTCACCAAAAACCTGCTCAAGCCACACGGTATTATTTTGGTAACCGGCCCTACCGGTTCGGGGAAAACCACTACGCTCTATGCGGGCTTGAGCCACATCAATACCCGCAGTCGCAACATTTTGACGATTGAAGATCCGGTCGAATACCTGCTGCCCGGCATAGGTCAAACCCAGGTAAATACCAAAGTCGATATGACCTTTGCCCGCGGTCTGCGCGCTATATTGCGACAAGACCCGGACGTGGTGATGGTGGGTGAGATCCGCGACGGCGAAACCGCTGAAATTGCGATTCAAGCATCCTTAACCGGTCACTTGGTACTTTCGACGTTGCACACCAATACTGCCATTGGCGCGGTGTTGCGTTTAAAAGACATGGGCGTTGAGCCCTTCTTGCTCGCGTCGAGTCTGGAAGTGGTGATGGCGCAGCGTTTGGTGCGTGTGCTTTGCTCACACTGTAAAGAAACCTACCTACCGAGTGATGCGGAGCGCGATATGCTCAAGCTGCCGGCGGATACCTCTATTTGGCGTCCGGCGCCGAGTGGTTGTAAGCATTGCAATCATCAGGGGTATCGTGGACGGAAAGGTATTTATGAGCTGATTGAAATCAGCGAGCGCCTACGTCACCTGATTCACGAACAAGCTGGCGAGCAGGAACTATTGGCGGAGGCGCGTAAACACAGTCCATCCATGAGCGACGATGGCCGGCAATGTGTCCTTAATGGCATCACCAGCATTGAAGAAGTGCTGCGTGTGACGACACAACTGTAAGGACGCAAACATGGGTGCCTACAGTTACAAAGCGCTGAACGATGAGGGTAAAACCGTTAAGGGAATTCTCGAAGGGGATTCCGAACGGCATATCCGCACGCAATTGCGCGCTAAAAAGCTCAAACCCTTGGAAGTGCTCAGTGCGGGCAATGAGGCCCAAGCCACTGCCGGTGAGGGATTGGATGTTGCGGCCTGGTCGCGCCGTCGCGCCAGTCGCTTGAGTACACGCGAATTAAGTCTTATCACCCGCCAGTTGGCCTCATTGGTTAAGTCTGGTCTGCCGCTCGATGAAGCCCTGCATGCCACCGCCAAACAATCGCAAAAAGCCAATGTAAAACGGGTAGTGTTGCAGGTACGCACCAAAGTGTTGGAGGGGTTTAGCTTGGCGCAGGCTCTGGGCGATAACCCGGTGGCATTTAACGATATGTATCGCGCACTGGTGCGTGCCGGTGAAGGCTCAGGCTATTTAAGCCCGGTATTGGAGCGGTTGGCGGATTACACCCAAACCAGCCAGCAGCTGCAGCAGCGGATCAAAATGGCAATGATCTACCCGATTGTGATGCTGGTGGTCAGCCTCGCCGTGATCATCGCGCTGATGGTGCTGGTAGTACCCAAGCTGGTTAAAATTTTTGAGCAGGGCAAACGCGAGTTACCCGCCTTGACTGAGGGCCTTATCGCCACCAGTGAGTTTTTGCTGAACTACGGCGTTTATTTATTTGTCGCTTTGATCGGGCTCTATTTTTTCATTAAACACCTGATGCGCGACCCTAAACGCTTGCGTGCCTGGCACGTGGTGCAATTGAAGTTGCCGGTAATTGGTGAGTTGGTGAAGCAGATAAACTCGGCGCGTTTTGCCGCCACTTTGAGTTTGTTATCGGCCAGTGGCGTGCCGCTGTTGCAGGCACTCAATATTTCCGGCCAGGTGATGACCAATAAAATTCTGCAAGAGGCCTGTGACCAAGTTGCCGCCGCGGTGCGCGAGGGCATGAGTTTAAGCCGTGCACTGGAAAATACGGGCCATTTTCCACCCTTGCTGGTGCAGTTAGTGGCCAGTGGCGAAACCAACGGCACCTTACCGCAACAGCTGGACAACGCCTCCAAAGATCAGGAGCGCGAGCTGGAAATGATGCTGGGGGTCGCCATGGGCTTATTGGAACCGGCCACGATTATTTTTATGGGTGGGGCTGTGTGCGTCATTGTATTAGCGATCCTCACCCCGATTTTTGAAATGACCAAGCTGGGTTAATACCCGGTGATACTAACAACAAGCGATATTCCAGGAGTGTTATATGAATAAAGTAATGCAACCAATGGCCATGAAAAGTCGGATGCGCCAAGCGGGTTTTACGCTGGTGGAAATCATGGTGGTGGTAATTATTATCGGCTTGCTAGCCGGTATTGTGGTACCCAACGTGATGGACAACCTGGATAAGGCCAACGTACAGAAAGCCCGCGCCGATTTTAGTTCGCTGCAGACCGCGCTCAAGCTCTACCGCATCGACAACTTTAACTTCCCGACCACCGAGCAAGGGTTGGAAGCGCTGGTGACCAAGACGTCTATCGCCCCGGTGCCGCGCAACTTTAAGTCCAGTGGATATATCGATTCGCTGTCAAAAGACCCTTGGGGCAATGACTACCAATACATGAGTCCGGCAGATGGTCGCGAATACGACATTTATAGTTTGGGCGCAGACGGCGTGACGGGCGGTGAAGGCCAGAATGCCGACATTAGTGTATGGGATGAGCAGTAACCACCGCGCGCCCCGGACCTGACAGTTGTGAGCCGCCACGAGCAGGGTTTTACCCTTATCGAAATTATTTTTGTCGTCTTTATTATCGGCATGGCGGTAAGTGTGATTTCTATATCCGTGGGCGGAAATGCGCTGGCCGAGCGCAGTAAAAAAGAGGCGGAAACGTTTTTGCTGCAGGCCGGTTATGTCGCTGAGCAATCAGTGCTCAAAGGCGAAACACACGGCCTGTTTGTAGAGCTGCGTCCCCCACAGGATATTGATGCCCTGGCGCAGTGGTGTTATCAGTGGCAGCGGGTGCGCGATAGTCAGTGGCAGGCCGTACCCGAGTTGCCCCAGCACTGTCTTGATGAAGGTTTGGTGCTTGAGTTTTATATCGATGAAGAGCTGTGGGAATACGACCCCGAGCTTGAATATCAGGAACCGGTACTGGGTTTTTTTCCCAGTGGCGACGCCTCTGGTGTGGTTGAAATCAGTTTGTTTGTCGATCAACTGCAAGGCGATGGCGACGAAGAAACCCAGCGTTTTGAACTGGATATCAGCGGTGAATTGCGCTGGATCAATGAAGAAAAACGCCTGGAAGAGGAGTCTCGTGGGCGATGAAATCTTCTGTTGCGCGTATTTTTCGCACTCGTCAGGAGCGCGGGTTTACCCTGCTGGAGGCGATGATTGCGCTGATGATTGTGGCTATGGCGCTGCCGGCATTAATCACGCTGGTGATGACCCAGTTGGATGGCTCCGCCGCGATCCGCGATAAAACCTATGCCTATTGGGTGGCAGAAAATGAACTTGCCCGCGTGCGCCTGCTGCAACAGCAAAAAGCGAAAAAGGCACTAGCGAGTTACCAATTGCCCGAAAAAGATTCCGGTGTGGTTGATTTGGCTGGCCTGCGCTGGCAATGGCAGTTAACCACCCTCGCGCTGGATACCTTGCCCGTGCAGGGCTTTAAACGGGTTGAAATTGCGGTGCGTTTGATGGGGCCTGCCGATGGTGTTTCGCTCGGTTCTGCCATGGTGGATCAGGATCAACCAGCGCTGGCACGCTTGACGGGGTATATCAGTGATCCTGAAATTGTGCAGTAAACATCGCCCTTTGGCGCAGCGCGGTTTTACCCTGCTCGAAGTGATGATCGCACTGGTTATTTCGGCGCTGATTGCGGTAATGGCGTTTCAGTCGCTGGATGCGGCGGATAAAGGTGCCCAGCGCACCAATGAAGTATTGGATGAAATTAATCGTCTCGATCGCGCTTGGCAGATTATTGCTGCCGATTTGCGCCATGTGCAAATGCCGCTGGCCAATGATCAAAATGCGCTGTTTCAAGGCGAGAGTCTGCGCTCCTCCGGTGAAAATGCCGATCAGCCTGTGCTGTTTTTCAAGCGGCGCGGTTGGGTCAATTTTGCCAACTTGCCGCGCAGCGATTTACAGCTAATCAGTTACCGTGTGGTGGAGGGCAAGTTGTGGCGCGATTTTATGCCCGAATACAACCGCGCATTGGCAGATATCGAGATGGAAGACGATGCCTTTCATCAGTTGTTGCTGAATGACGTCGATGATCTGCAGCTGCGTTTTTTGCATCAGGGGATCATCACCTCCAAGGGCAAAAGTGCGCTCGAAGGGCGCGAATATGCGGACGATTGGCTACAGCAGTGGCCGGATAGCAGTTTACAAGGTGCCGGCGGCTTGCCGTTGGCGGTAGAAATTACTATCGATATCAAAGGAGTAGGGCCCAGTGTGCGTCTCTTTGCCCTGCCAGAACAATAATCGCGCCGCGTTGCACACGTTGATTGGTATGCGGCGCACTCTTGTTGATGGGCAGCGCGGCACCGTGTTGGTGCTGGTATTGTTGATTGTGGCGCTGGTGGCGGCGCTGAGTGTGAAATTTGCTGCCCAATACCAACTGGGTTTGGCGCGTGCCGAATCGCGTTGGCATGGTGCCCAGGCGCGGGCCTTTTTGGAGGGGACGGAAGAGGTCGCCAAGCTGATGTTCAGTGTCGCCGATAACGACCCCAATATTGATTTTCTCGGCGAAGACTGGAACGCTCAAGTACCGATTGAAGACGATGAGGTGAGTGGGGTTGCGCAGCTGGTGGATGCGAGCGCACAGTTCAATTTAAATGATTTGCTGACGCCGCTGGTGGCGGACAAACCCATCAGCGATGCCGAGCGCTACTCGGAACCACAGCGCCGTTTTATCCGCTTGCTGCAGACTTTTCCCGATCTGCCACTCAATCAGAATGAAGCCGAGTACCTGCTCGAAGCGGTGCTGGATTGGATTGATGGCGACGACATCGAAGCGGGCATGGGTGGTGCCGAGTCCAATTATTATCAAGGGTTGAAAAACGGTTATCTGCCTGCCAATGCACCCTTTAAGTCGGTCGATGAGTTGCGGCTGGTGCGCGGTTTTAACGAACTGCCGCAGCTGGTTATGCGTTTGCAGCCGTTTATCACCGCCCTGCCGGGTGACAAGGTGGGCATGAATGTGAACACCATCGAGGCGATCAGCCCGTTTGGGGATGGCATCAACAACTTGTTGTTGACGCTTAATGACGCCAATAATTTGGAGCCATTGAGCCCCTCAGAGGCGGAGCAATTTATTGCTGATCGCCCCGAAACCGGTTTTGCCGAGCCTGGGGTTATCAGTGAAAGCTGGAACAAGTTGTTTTCCGGTCGAAACTTGGTACTGGATGGGCTGACGGTAAAAACCGATTACTTTTGGCTCAATGCAACGGTGCAGTTGGTGGATCAGCGCCGCAGTATGCGCACCCTCATGCAGCGCGGTGAAAATAATAGCCTTAAGGCCATCCAGCGCGATGATGTGTTTGAGTTGCCCAGCTCGGTGCGCAATGAGCGGGACAAAAACAGTGACAAGACCGAGTTGGTCGATTAAGTCGCAATCCATAATCCGTTTTTGAATGCAGAGTTAGAGCAAATTATGTCCATGCAATTGGTGCTCTCCGTAAATACTTCCGACGACGGCAAAAGCCTCGCGGATAGCTTTCGTTGGTGTTGGCTTGAGGCCGACGGTACGCCAGCGAATGATTCTGTGGCCAGTGGCGATCGCGAGGCGCTGCGTGCAGCGGTTAGCAGTCAGGTAGTAAGCCCGCTCAGTACCTGGGTGATATTGCCCGGTAGTCGCGTCAATACCCGCCAACTTGAATACAGCGATAAAGAAAAGAAACATCTGCGCAACCTCCTACCGTTCCAACTGGAGGATTCGGTGGTGGGCGATGTGGAAGACTTGCACTTTGCGCTGGGCACACCTGCCGATGGCAAAGTGGTTGTCGCCTATGCCGATAAAACCTGGCTGCAAGCGGCCTTTGCCGAACTGGCGGCGCTGGGGATTGAGGTTACCCGTTGCTGGAGTGCACCGCTAACCCAACCGCTGGCATTAGATGCAATCACCCAGCCCGGCAATCATTGGACTCTGGGGTTGTTTGAAGGCCAACTGCATTTACGCTACCTGCCGACCATGGGGTTTAGTGTCGCCTATGCTCAGGGCCGCCTTGCATTACAGATGTTGCTTGCCGATCAGGTGCGCGGTGAGCAATTACCTGCGCTGCACTTGCGCGCGGCCAGTGAGCAGGATCTGGCCGCATTGGTGGAGATGATTCCCGCCGGTTTGCATGAGCAAATTGCCAGCCAAAGCCTTGCGGACCCCTGGGCATTGGATTTTAGTAATAGCTCTATCGACCTCTGCCAAGGGGATTTCTCCCAGCGTTTGCCCATTGAGCGCTGGTGGAAGTTGTGGCGCTCTATCGCTATTTTTGCCGGTGTTTGTGTGGCGGTTTACTTGGGCACCCTGCTGTATGAAATCCATAAATTGGGCGCCGAGAATTTGAAAATTCGTCAGCAAATCGAAGCTGCCGCGCGCATCGCTATTCCGCAAGGGCGGGTAGTGGATGCAGAAAAACAGTTGGCGACTATTTTGCGTCAAAGCCAGCCAGTGGGGCAGTCAACCAGTGTGATGGCGCTACTTGCGGTGGCTCTGCCGCAAATCGCCGAGGCTCCCACCGTCACTATCAAAGGGATTTCCTATGCGGGTGATACGGGTGAATTGAACATCAATATTCAGGCCGATACTTTTGGTGCCTTTGAAACCTTGAGCCAAAAAATTCGCGACCAAGGGCTTAATGCCGAAGTATTGAGTGCCAATGCCCAAGGCAATGTGCAATCGGCACGCCTCAAAGTCAGTAAAAATCCCTAGGGGCTTGTGATGAACCAGATATTTACCCTGCTCAATAAATACAACCGCCGCGAGCAAATGATGCTGCTGGCCTGTGCGTTGGCGGTAGCTGTCTATCTGCTGTGGCTGGTAGTGCTGACACCCATCCAGAACAAGCGCGATCAACTGCTGGCGGCTAATACAGCCTCTACCCAGGCCTTGGGTAAGGTGCAAATCATGGCGGCGCAAATCCAGCAAATGCGCAGTCAGGGCAATACTGCCAGCTCGGCCAATATCAGTGGGGTGATAGATTCATCGCTGCGCGCCAACGGCCTGAGCATGAGCGGTTTCAACCCTGGTGCCAATGGTGAAGTGCGGGTGCGGCTGGAGCGTGCACCCTATGACGCGCTGATGCAATGGCTGTATGAAATGGAGTTTAAGCAGGGGATTAGCGTGAGTGAACTATCTATTGCCGCAACTAATGATGTCGGTCAGGTCACTGTCAATCTGCGCCTGCAAAAACTTTGAGCCCTGCAGCGCTGCGCTTGATGCCAGCGCTAGTTGCCTGCCACCTACTTAAAAGATAATTATGAGCCGTATAACTGCACTACTGCTGTCGCGTAAAAAACTGTGGATTCCCCTGGGGGTTACGCTTTTTCTGGTCTTTGCGATTGCCAATATTCCGGCCATCTGGGGTGGCTATTTCCTCACCCGTGGCACCGGTTTGGCGCTCAGTGGTGTGACGGGCACCCTGTGGGATGGGCGCGCCAGCCTCGCCAGCCTGCGCACACCTACAAGGGAGTATTCGCTTGGCCAGTTGAGCTGGAAATTACAGCCCCTGTCGCTGTCGCTGTTATCTCCCTGCGCCAAGGTGACTACCCGCTTGCCGCAACAAGAGTTTGATGGCGAAATTTGTGCGACCGCGAGCGGTACTTTGCAGCTGCGCAATGCGGACGTCTTGGTGCCAGCGGCACTGGTACAAACCTACTTGCCCATTCCGATCCAGGGTCAGTTTTCTTCCCATATCGATCAACTGCAATTGCGCGGCAACGTACTGCAAGCACTCAAGGGCAAGCTGACCTGGAATGGCGCCCGGGTGAATACCGGCTCCAATTGGTTGGATATTGGGAGTTACGCGGCTGAGTTGTCCGACAATGGCAACAACGGTATCAAAGCCCAATTTTTCCAACTGGCCGGGCCAATGGATGTGAATTTGGCTGTCGAGCTAACAGCGCCCAGTGGTGGGCGGGTCAGTGGTGAAGTGGCCGCGCCCAAGGCCTTTTTTGAGTCGGCCAATGCAATCGATATGCTCGCCATGTTTGCACAGGAAGACCGGGTCGATGAACAGGGTAAAACCCACTATCGCGTTGACCTGAACCTTTAATACAAAATTGATACAGTGTTAGATTGTGTATTTGGTGGAGGCCTCATGTAGATTCAACGTCGATATGAGGTCGAGTATGCTTAATTAAATAATTAGTGGGCTATCGTTGTACAGCTTGATTTATTGCAAATAACAGAATAAAAATTTTTAAAAGTGAAGTTTGGGTGCGCTGTGAAATATTTTTCTGAATTTGTGAGTGATATTTTTCTTTTTTTTGGTAGAGTAAGCACACACCAAACTTTGAGTTACTCTTAAAAAATGGTGTATGGATCTTCATATATAAATTTCTATTAAGGATGTTTTTATGATTTATAAAAGAGTTTTGTTCTTACTGCTTTTGGCCGGATGTGGCATATCTAATTCTGCATTCGCGCAAGCCTACTGTTTTCAAGGAACTCATCCCTCTAATGTTGTAGCTGTTTCGTTAGTTGCAGACCAGAGGTGCGCAAGTAAATATGCATACAACGTTTCTAGCCCAAGTGAATATCTTCGAATTTGTGATATATCGAGGAGTCGTGCTAGAAGTATGGGGTGGGTAACTGTTGCTCAATCTAGTCATAGCGGTTTGTCTGGCTGTTCAATTCAAGGTACAGGTTTTAAACATACAATTAGACGACCAAAAAATGGTATGTGGATCTGCGACTCTACTGCACCGTCTGGCTTTAGAATACAAAGTAGTGTTTACGATACCAAGTGCAGCGTTAATAGTCTAAACAAGTCATTTAGTTATTACATTGTTTCTAATTGATACATAGCTGACATGACAACTAGCTTGGAAATGCTACATGTGTTCTGTAATAAAATAATTGGGGCGTAAGTCCCAATTATTTTATGGAAATTAGATGAAGTTAATTATTTTCTATGTAATATTTTTTAGTGGCTCAGCTTTAGCAAAATGGCACAGCGATGCACAGGATGTCATGGGTACCCGTGTCAGCCTCACATTCTGGCTGGAGGATGACGCCAAAGCCGCAATTGCGTTGGCGGCGGTAATGGCGGAAATGCACCGCATCGACCAGCATTTTAGCCCCTACATAACATCGAGCGAGTTATCGCGCGCCAATCAACAGGCGGTACTGGCCACAGCGGATAAACCCTTGGTAATTTCGCCAGAGCTGACCCGTCTGATTGATAAATCCCTGTATTACAGCCGTCTCACCGACGGCGCGTTTGATATCACCTTCGCCTCCCTGGCGCGCTATTACGATTACCGCAAAAGGCTTACGCCGAGCGAGGCACAACGTGCTGCACTCTTACCGGCAATTAACTATCGCTTGATTCATCTGGATAAACAGCAGCGCACGCTGTGGTTTGAACATCCGCAGTTGTACATAGACTTGGGCGGCATCGCCAAAGGTTATGCGGTGGATCGTGGAATCGCTATTTTGCGCAGTTATGGGGTTATGCACGCCAGTCTCAGCGCTGGTGGCGACAGCCGGGTACTGGGCGACAAACGTGGTCGCCCCTGGTTGGTTGGCATTAAAAATCCGCGCGCCGATGCTGTTGCGATCAGCCTGCCGCTCGACAATGTGGCGGTGTCCACCTCGGGCGATTACGAGCGCTACTTTATTGCCGACAGCGGCGAGCGCGTCCATCACATTATTAACCCGCGCACCGGTAAATCCACCTCGGGCGTCAACAGCGTGACCATTATCGGCCCGCAGGGGTTTGATACCGATCCGCTCTCCACCAGTGTGTTTGTGATGGGGCCGGAAAAAGGCTTGGCATTGATCAATAAATTGCCCGGTTTTGATGCGGTAATTATCACCAGTCAGGGCAAAGTGCTGTACAGCCAAGGGCTGGAAAATCCCCAATAAAATTGCACCAGCAAGCACTTAGCATTCTGGCAAAAACGCTCTAGGCTTTCAGGTGGCGAGTTGTTGTACAACCTGCGCGCAAATTGTTAGTTGGCGACATAAAACGTAACTCGTGGATTAAAAAAAGAAACACGTGCAACCCAAAAAGAAATTGAGGCGCCAGATCAACTGTGCTCGGTGTCACATTCAAAAAGTGAACGGGCTTCTAGAATGTGGCGCATTTACCGGTGTTGAATCAGTTGGTCTACAAAATGCTAAGGGCTTTCTGATTGCCGGGTGACGCCTCAGCGGCCATCCATCCATTCTTCGGAGATAGACCATGTTTCACCTCTTGCGCCACAGGCTTGCTATGGCTGGGTTATTTTTATTGATGGCAATTTGGGGGCAGTTAGTCGCGGGTAATGCCTGGGCGCAATCAGCAGCGCCAGCAACGGCAGGGCAGGTTGAATCGCTGAAAGAATCGGTGCTGACGCTAAACCGCGATTTACTTATTCTCGAAGAGGAATTGCTCTACCCGGCCAGCACCCAAATTGCGGTGTATGTTTCCATGGATCTGGGCCAGTATTTCGCCTTGGATGCCATCAAACTTGAAATCAACAATCAGTTAGTGGCAAGTGAGCTCTACACCGACAAACAAACCAACGCGCTGTTTCGCGGCGGGGTGCAGCGGTTGTATATCGGTAATTTAAAAAGCGGCGAACACGAAATCAGCGCGTTTTTTACCGGCCGTGGCCCGCAGCAGGATTACAAACGCGGCGCCAAGATCACGATCAATAAAAATCAGGAGCCGGTGGTGTTGGAATTAAAAATTGTCGACTCCACTGCACAGTTGCAACCTGAATTTTCAATCAAACAATGGCAGATGTAATGCGTCTGCTCCGCTGTCGATTACTGGCTCTGTTGGTGTCGCCGTTGCTTGCAACGGCGTTTTCCGTAGCGGCCGAGGAAAAGCCTAAAACTGCCGTAGCCGATTTGCGCTACGGCGTCGCACTTTTTCACTACTACCAACAGGATTACGTCAATGCCATCGCCGAATTAATGGTGGCAGATGCGCGCAACGGTATTCAGGGGCACAGCGATAATCCGGAGTTAATTGCCGGCGGCATCAGTCTCGCCTTCGGTATGCAAAATCACGCTGAATCGGTTTTCAGTCAAATCCTGCAGGACGAACGCCGCCCCCAATCAGTGCGCGATGCCGCTTGGTTTTATCTCGGCAAACTCTATTACACACGCGGCGATTGGGCCGCTGCCGAGCAAAGTTTTAATCGTGTCAGTGCCGATTTCAAACCAGCATTGCGCGCCCAACTGCAAGCTTTGCAAATCAATATTCGCATCCGTGACAAGCGCTACGCTGAACTCACGCCCAAAACCGTTGAGCAGAGTGAACTGCGTGGCTGGAATCCTTACGCACTGTATAACCTGGGTGCAGCGCATGCGCGCGAAGGTAATTTTACCCAGGCACAACTATTTTTTAATGCGCTGGCGGATATTGATATAGCCAAAGACCCGCGCACCCGCGCGACCCAGTGGGCACTGCAAGACAAATCCTCCACAGCGCTTGGTTATTCTTATCTCGCGGAAAAAAAATACGCGGCGGCGATTCGTGAATTTACCAAAGTGCGGCTCGATGGCATTTATGCCAATCAAGCGCTGCTGGGTTATGGCTGGGCCGCCGTGGCGCAAGAAGAGTACACCACCGCATTACAGCCCTGGCAATTATTGCGTTCGCGCAGTTTGATTTATCCCGCGGTGCAGGAATCGCTGCTCGCTTTACCTTTTGCCTACGAAAAATTAAATGCGCAGGGCGAAGCCGTCGCTGCTTATGAACTGGCGGAAGAATTATTAGCGCGTGAAATTCAATTAATTCGCGATATGCGCGCAACGCTAACAGAAGGTGAATTGCTCACTTTAATCGATGCCAAACCCATGGCCGCGGAAGAGGCGCGCAAGGCGTTGCAAAACGATGAGGAAGGGCAAGGACTCTCGGCAGTAATTGCTGATGATGGGCAAAACTGGTTGAAGCTCGATGGCACCAGCATTATCAAAACCCGCTCCGCGTACATGAGCGAATTATTTGCACAAACCCGTTTTCAAACGGCGGTTTTGGAGTTGCGCGATTTATTGCGTTTACAGCGCTTGTTGCAAAACTGGCAGCCAAAACTGATTGCTTATCGTGAACTGTTGTTGGAAAAACAAGCGCTACGCGGTCGCCAAGAGCAACAGCTAACCCAATCTGCTTTTGCGCTGCAGGCGCAACAGTTACAGCAGCGCCGCGATCAATTTGCCACACGTTTGCAGCAAATTATTGCAGCGGATGACTATCTCGCGTTGGCCGACGCCGATACCCGTGCACTGCAGGAGCGTGTTACCCGCGCCGGACAAACCATCGCGCGCATGCAAGCGGCAGGGCAACAAACCGATGAGCTGGCGCAGCGCCAAAAAATGTTTGCCGGAATTTTGTTGTGGCGAGCCGCGCAGCATTATCCTATCGCCCTGGCGGAGCAGCAGCGGGAACTTGCACAAATAGATAGCGCACTGGCGAGCGTGATCAAAACCCAAATCCATATCGATGAGATCACCGCCACCAGTTTGGATATCCAACCGGTATTGGCGCGCCTGCAAACGTTGCAGCAGGAAACAGCAACCCAGTTGCACGCCACCGAACAATTAATCGCGCAGCAAACCCGCGTATTGCGCGAGCAGGTGGATCAACAATTGGCGAGCCATGAAAAACGTTTGAAAAATTATTTGTCGCAAGCGCATCTTGCGGTCGCGCGTTTGTATGACGCGGAATTGCGGAGACAACCGGAATGAAGCGACTGCTTGGATTAATAATTATCGCTGGCATGCAACTGCAGGGTTGTAGCTACGTTGGCTTGGGCGATGATGGGCGCGGTAAAACCCTGGCCGATTTACCGGAAGCAAAATTGCCTGATAGCAAAGCAAAAGTTGCAGTATTGGATGTGGCGCGTATTGAACAAAGTTATCAGCGCGCGCTGTCAGTTGCCGATGACCCCAAACTGCGACAGCAAATTTTGGTGCGCCTGGCTGATTTGGAAATGGCGCGCAGTGAAAAGGCTCAGCTCGATGCTACCGACATGCGCCGCTTTTACGACAAGCCGGTCGCTATGTACAGCGAGCTACTTAAATTGCAAAGTGAAGGCGCGCAACCGGTTAATGGTATTGCCGCTGATCAATTGCGTTACAAGCTTGCCAAAGCCTTATCGTTGGATGGTCGTAATGACGAAGCGGCGCAAGTGCTTGATCAACTGGCTAATAACAATCCCGATTCCGGTTTTATGGCAGAAACTCAATTTCGGCGCGCGGAAAAATCGTTTGCCGATGGCGACTATGCCGCGGCTGAACGCAATTATGCGGCGGTGGTGAATGGTAGCAACCCCGAGCTAAAACAAAATGCACTTTATATGCGCGGTTGGGCGCAATTTAAACGCAGCGATTACGATCTGGCGCTCTTGTCATTTGCGCAGGTATTGGATCAACTATTGGGCAGCGCTGCCAACCCGGAACAAGTGGACGCAGTGCTTGGGGACATTGGTGCTTCCAAAGCGAATTTGGTGAAAGATACTTTACGCGTGATGGGGTTATCGCTGTCGTATCTTGAAGGTGCAAAATCCATCGTTAGTTTGCAAACTGAATTAGGTGGTCGCCGTCCCTATGAATATTTGTTGTACCAACAATTAGGTCAGTTATATCTCGAACAAAAACGTTTTACCGACAGTGCCGAAACCTATCAGCATTTTGTGCAACACAATCCCGATTCCGATTTTGCCCCCAGCTTTAGTATTAAAGTGATTGATGTTTATCAGGAAGGCGATTTCCCCAGTTTAATCCTGCCCGCAAAACAGGATTTTGTAGAACGGTATGGCATCAGCAGTTTTTATTGGACTAGCCGCAAAGGTGTGATAGGCAATAATTCACTTGCCTATTTGCATCAATCATTACAGGAATTGGCGCAGTTTGAACACGCGCAAGCACAAGCCTTAAAACCCAAAAATAATAGCGAAGCCATGCGCGCGTTTGCGCGTGCGGCAAAATGGTATCGCGAGTTTGTGCAAACCTTTGCCAAGGATGCACAAGTAGCAGAGATGACGTTTTTACTCGCCGAATGTTTAAATGAAGCGGGCGATTTGCCGGCGGCAATGGAAGCCTATGAGCAGGTTGCCTACGGTTATATGGATAAGCTGCGTGGCGCCGATGCCGGTTATGCAGCGATTTTATTGCCGCAACAATTAATTCAATCGGCGCGCAGTTTGCCGGATAACCGTCAGGAAGAATGGCAGCGTCGCAAAATTCAAAATGCATTAAATTTTGCCGATGTGTACAAAACTGATCCGCGCGCAGTCGTCGTCTTGGCGGAAGCCGCCAATGATTTGTTGCAACAGAATAGTTATGAAGACGCCAAACTGATTGCCGAGCGCGTAATCCAGTGGCAGCCGGCAGCTGAGGGTTCGCTGCTGTTTTCAAGCTGGCTGATTCTCGGCCACAGCCGTTTTGAAACCAAAGAATATGCCGCCGCTGAACAGGCCTACATGCAAGTGTTAAACCTCTTGCCTGCCTACGGTAAAAAACCGGGCGCACCCAGTGTGCAACAAGTGCAAGAGCGCATTGCCGCAAGTATTTATCAGCAAGCTGAAGCCAGCTTGACCTTTGGCGATAAAGATTCTGCCATCGCACAATTAATGCGCATCACCCAGCTCACACCCAATACCGAGATTGCAGCCAAAGCGCAGTACGATGCTGGTGTGTATTTAATTGAGCAGGAAAAATGGGCGCAGGCTGAAAATGTTTATTTGGGTTTTCGCAAAAAATATCCCAGTCATGCGCTAACCGCTACCTTGCCTGCCAAGATGGTGCTGATATATCAAAACCAAAATAAATGGCAACAAGCAGCGGATGAATTGGTGGTCATGGAGCGCACCAGCACCGATCCTGATGTTAAACGCCAGTCGCTCTATATGGGGGCCGAGCTGTATGAAAAATCCGGCAAGCGCGCGCAGGCGATTGAACAGTACCGTCGTTATGCAACCGAATACCCGCGCCCCTTGGCGAACAATTTAGAAGCGCAATTTAAATTGACCGAGTTGTATCGCGCCTCGGGTGAACGCGATAAACGTAATTATTGGCTGCAAAATATTATTAATAGCCATCAGCGTGCCGGCAGTGCCAAAACCGATCGCTCCACGTATCTGGCGGCCAGTGCACAAGCAGAATTAGCGCAGCCAGCTTACGATGAATTCTCGCGTATCCAACTCACCTTGCCACTTAAAAACAGTTTGCAGCGCAAACGCGCGGCCTTGGAAAAAGCACTCAAAGCGCAGGAACAAGTGCTGGGTTATGGCGTGGCTGAATTCACTACTGAGGCCAGTTTTAAAATCGGTGAAATTTATGCGCAGCTCAGCCGCGATTTAATGGCCTCACAGCGCCCCAAAGAATTGGATGAATTGGCCTTGGAGCAATACGAAATTTTGCTGGAAGAGCAGGCTTATCCCTTCGAAGAGAAAGCGATTGAAATTCATCAAGCCAATGCGCAGCGCAGTTGGAAAGGCACTTATGACAATGGTGTTAAACGCAGTTTTGATGCGCTCGCTAAACTGTTGCCCGCACGCTACAACAAAAGTGAAACCCGCGTGGAGGTGAGTAATGATATTCACTAAATACGCAGGCACATGGTTATTAATCGCCGTGGCAAGTTTATTGGTGGCCTGCTCTAACACTGCACCAAAAAAATCCAGCGGTGGAAAAAGTAAATCTGCTGCAGAGGAGTCTATCGCCGCGCCTGGTGCGAGTATTTTGCCGGCGGGTCCCGCTACGCCGAATCCCTATTTACAAAACAAACCCTCGGTGAGTCGCGAACTCAACCAGCAATTTGTGGATGCCACTCGCGCCATGCGCAACAAACAGTGGGCACAGGCGGAGGGCTTACTGCAAAAAATTATCACCGCTAACCCAAAGCTGTCGGGCGCGCATTTGAATTTGGGGTTGGTGTATCGCGCGCAACAGGAAAACAAACGTGCAGCTCAGGCATTCAGCGATGCAATCGCCGCTAACCATACAAACCTGGATGCCTACAATCAGTTGGCAATCCTGCAGCGCGAGTCAGGGGATTTTGCGGCAGCAGAGAGCAATTACAAAAAAGCACTGAGCGTTTGGCCTTATCACGCCGAGAGCCATAAAAATATCGCCATACTTTACGATTTGTACCTGGGTAAAAGCGCGGAAGCACTACCGCACTATGAGGCCTATTTAGAATTGATCGGCGGTGAGGATAAACAAGCCAAAAGTTGGATTGCTGATTTGCAGCGTCGCCTGGGTATTACCGCTAAACCGAAAGCTGCGGTGGAGGCTGCTCCGGCAGCGGTTGAGGGTGAGAGCAATGAATAAATTATTTCTCGCGTTAGTGATGTGTTGGTCTTTTGCGACAATCGCGCAAGAGGCTGTTCAAGAGCCAATTGATCAGGAGCAAGCAGTTCCAGAACAAACGTCGCCGCAACAGCCAACAGAAAATACGGCGCCGAGAAATTCTGCAGCTATCGGTGAGGCGAATATTAATTTGCGCACCACCGTCACCGGCAATCAGGAACAGCCGCGAGTGATGTATATTCTGCCCTGGCAATCACCGCTCAGCCCCGAATTGGAAATGGAAATGTTGGGTAGCGAAGCAGATTCAGTGTTTGGACATTTGGAACGCGATGAATTACAGCGTCATTTGGAAGCAGCGGGCGAGTTTGACGCTGCGCAATAATCAATTCATTTTTTAATTACATTCTCTGGTGAGGTTAATAGACGTTATGGATACTTTGATTCGTTTTTTTCAGGATGGCGGCGCCTTTATGTATCCTATTGCCATTGTATTGGTAGTGGGCATTGCTATTGCATTGGAGCGTTGGTTGGTATTGTCGTCTGCCAAGTCGTCTAACCGCCAGGCGTTTGACCGTATTTTGCCGCTGCTGCAAAAAAAGGATTACAACGGCGTGGTCAATTTAGGCAAGACCAGCAGCGCACCTATTGCGCGCATTATTGCAGCGGGTATTACTCGCATGGCGCAATCACCGCGTCGCGATGATATTGAGTTGGCGATGGAAGAAGGTGTAATGGAAGCCATGCCGCGCCTGGAAAAACGCACTGCTTATTTGGCAACATTGGCAAATATCGCCACCTTGCTGGGCTTGCTTGGTACCATTATCGGTTTGATTCAAGCGTTTACCGCCGTAGCCAGCGCTGACCCCGCTGAAAAAGCTGCGCTCCTGTCATCGTCTATTGCCGTGGCGATGAACACCACCGCCTTTGGTTTGATTGCTGCTATTCCTCTCTTGCTGATTCACTCCATGATTCAAAGTAAAACTACCGAAATTATCGATAGCCTGGAAATGGCGGGTGTGAAGTGCCTGAATATTATCGCTCATTCCAGTGAAGTGAGTGTGCGTACGCGCGCGCCGGAATCGGCCGCTAAACCACAGCAAGCCGCTCAATAAACTTACTGCCCGTTGCAGTTATTGCGCAATCAGCAGTTGTATTTATTGGGGAAAATCTTATGCGTATAAAACGCCGTTTTAAAGAGGATCCAGATCTCGATATCACCTCCTTTATGAATCTGATGATCATATTGGTGCCGGTATTGTTGATGAGCATGGTGCTCGCGCGCACCACCGTACTGGATCTCAAATTGCCGGACATGGCGGATTCAAGCACGCCGCAAACCGAAGAGCCACCGCAGCAATTGGAGTTGATTATTCGCGCCGATAAATTTGAAGTGAATTATCCGGCGGGCATCAAATTAAAGTGGGTGGAAAAAACCGCTGACGGGCAATATGACTTCGCATTATTGGCGACGGTGCTACAGGAAACCAAACGCTTGTTGGAAGATAAAGGTATCCAGAAAAAAGATATTTATATCCTCTCCGAAAAAGATACCGACTATCAAACCCTGGTTAGCACTATGGATACCGTACGTTCATTCAAAGCGGTAGTTGCCGCCAGCATGGTCGATGCGGAATTGTTTCCGGAGATTTCATTGGGCGATGCGCCACCCGCAGGTGGTCAAACCTCCGCCGTGAGTGGCAATGCACAGGGAGCGACACCATGAAGCAATCCCTACGCGCTAAACGCATGGCAAAACATCATCGCCGGTTAAAACAAGGTTCCAAGTTAAACCTGGTTTCACTCATGGATATTTTTACCATTCTGGTATTTTTCCTGTTGGTGAATTCGGGTGATGTGGAAGTTTTGCAAACGGATAAAAGTATCAAGTTACCCGCGTCGGTGTCTGATCAGGTTCCGGAAGAAAATTTGTTGGTATTGATCAGTGCAACCGACGTGGTTGTGGCTGGCAGGGCAGTGGGCTCGGTGGCGGATTTATTGGCCGCTGAAGGTGATCAGTTTGCACCGCTCACCCAGGAATTGAAATATCACGCCGAAAAAGCCGGGCCATTGACGGAAAAAAATCAACTGACCGGGCGCCCTGTTACGGTGATGGCTGACCAAAAGGTGCCTTATCAATTACTGAAGAAAGTGATGGCGACTTGTGCGGCGGCGGAGTATCGCGATATTTCGCTGGCAGTAACCAAAAAAGAATTACCCGCTAACAATGGGGAGGGTTGAGATGGCCAACCCCCTGTTGAATTTACAGTTGCCCTGGAGCTCCTCGATTGAGGACGATCAGCGATTTACCAAAATACTGGTTGTGAGTTTTGTGGTGTTGCTGGTGCTCAGCATTCTGGTGACACTCAGCAAAGTGCCTGAGATTACCCGTGCGGAAAAAGAAAAGCTGCCACCGCAATTGGCGCGGGTGGTGTTGGAAAAGAAAGAGCTGCCGCCCCCGAAACCTATCGAGCCACCCAAGGTAGAGGAAAAAAAGCCCGAGCCTAAAGTGGAAGAAAAAAAGCCTGAGCCGGTCGTTAAACCGCCGGAGCCGGTGAAAAAACCTGTTGCTCCACCTAAAGCGGCACTGGAAAAAGCGCGCGAGCAGGCGGCCAATACTGGTGTAATGCAGTTTAAAGACGATCTGGCTGAAATGCGTGAAATGATGCAGACCTCGGCGGTGGAAACGGCAGCGACTACAGTAACCAATAGTACGGGTGAAGCTGCGCAGTTGGATCGCGCCATGATTACCAGCGGCGCCAAAACCGCCAGTGGTGGCATTAATACCGCAGCATTGAGCCGCGATACCGGCGGTACAGCACTTTCGGGGCGTGAGACTACCAAAGTGAAAAGCGGCTTGGTCGAAGCGGGCAAAAAATCGACCCAGGCTACTGCTGGCAACAGCAATGGTGCGGGCGGTGCAGCGCGCAGCGAAGAAGAAATCCGCAAGATCATGGAACAGCATAAAGGTGCGATCTATTCGATCTACAACCGCGCCCTGCGCCAAAACGCGGCGCTGGAAGGCAAGATGGTGGTGAAGATTGTGATCGACCCCAGCGGTAAAATCGTTGAGGCAACATTGGTATCCAGCGAACTGGGCGATAGTGATCTGGAGGGGAAAATCCTGCAGCGCATTCGCTTGATCAGTTTTCCTGCCTCCAATGTGGCGCGCACTACCATCAATCAAACCTTCGACTTTTTACCGCAGTAACCGTTTGACGCTCCTTGTAAAACCCCGGCTTGCCGGGGTTTTTTTATGCCTGTCAGTCAGATGGATGGCGAATCGTAATCCCGTGATGATTTTCATGACAAAATACTTGTAACCGATTACATTTTTATCCATAATAAGCCCCGCTAAGGCCATTTTATTCATGGTTATTTGTTAGTAATCGATTACAGTTATGGTGGTTTTATCCATTGTTTTCTGTGGTCGTTGCTGACAGTTGTTAGTGATTAATTGTTAAGCCATAGCCCGCTGTTGTGTTTTTTGCCCCGGTTTTCCGGGGCTTTTTATTTGCGCCCTGTTAAAGGCTCCGCGCAAAATGCCGACTCAATCAGCCATAATCCCCATTCGCCACTTAACTCACAGCAACCGCATCTGGCGGTAAATGGATTCTTTATGTCTCAAGCATTGCGTGCGGCGGCCAGTCGCCTTGAACACTGGATCAAACAAGATGCCCTGCCTCTCTGGTTAGCGCGTGGTATAGAGCCTACAACCGGCGCTAACTACGAGCGCCTGACTCCCGCGGGTGTGCCTGACCTGGAGTCCAGCACCCGGGTGCGGGTACAGGCTCGCCAAGCCTTCTTTTTTGCCGCGGCCTACCATCGCGGCTGGTGCCCGGAGGGTAAGGATATTGCCAAAAAGTTATTGGCGTTTGTGCATGGAGCAGCGGCACACCCTACCGCAGGCGCGGGATATACCCACTTATTGAACAAAGATTTTGTGGTGGTAGATACCAAACAGGATCTCTATGACCACGCGTTTTTCCTGCTCGCCAATGCCTGGTGTTATCGCGCATTTAACGAGGCGGCTTATCTGCAGGAGGCCGATAAATTAATCGCCCATTTGGATGCCGCTTTTGGTTCTGTAGTAGGTGGTTGGATCGAGGGTGATTACGACTATGCCTGTCGCCGCCAAAATCCGCACATGCATTTATTTGAAGCCTTTCTTGCGCTCTACGATGCTACCGGTGATGCAAAATATTTGGCGCGGGTGGGCGAATTATTTGCGCTATTCCAAACCCACTTTTTTGATGAGCAACACGGTGTCTTGTTTGAATTTTTTGACGATAGCTGGACGCGTTTGCCCAATGCCAAAGGCGATACGGTTGAACCTGGTCATATGATGGAGTGGGTCTGGCTGCTCGATTGGTATCACCGCCGTACCGGCCGCCCGGTTTCCCGTTATACCAACGCGCTGTACGCGCGCGGTTTGGAAATTGGTATGGATAAGTCCGGCCTGTTATTTGATGCGGTGAGTTACACCGGCGAGATCATTGACCCCAACAAACGGTGCTGGGGAATCACTGAATTAATTAAAGCGAGTCTGGTGCAGATCCGTGAGGGAAATTCGGATGCTGAAGCGATTGCGATTAAAGGCGTGGATGACTTATTTAGCTATTATCTCTGCGCATCAACACCGGGTTCCTATGTTGATCAACGCGGTGCTAATGATGAAGTGGTCGTAGATGTCGCGCCCGCCAGTACGCTGTACCATTTAATTGTGGCGGCAATGGAATTGCTTGATCATTTTGAGTTAGCGGCAAAAAAATAATATTTTCCCAGAAACGAAAAAGCGCGCAGTAAAAAATTACTGCGCGCTTTTTTATTGATAAAAAATGGTTCTCTGTTGGCTTTGTAAAATTGTTTTTTCTAATGAAAAGAAACTTGCGCGCCAAAAAAATCTAAATTAGGTTTTGTGCTTGCGGTTTTATTTGTCGTCTAGTATGCATGTTGTTCTGGGGTGTTAATAACAACAGGTGCTACGGATGGGTAATTTTAAATTTGTCAGCATAATCGCTATAACTGCCACCTTGACGTTTTATATAACGTTTACTGTGACAAAAAATCATTACATCGCACCCAACCTTTCGGTCAATACTTGCGCGGATGATGTTATCCCGCTTGCCGTATTTCCTCCTGCATCTGCGCCGCTCTCTCCTGATCAATCAGTGGTTGTTGAAAATAAAACAGCATCGACCAATGAAATTTCCCCAGCTGTGCAGTTAATACACCAAACAGCAGATATAGAGGCGCTGGTAAAAGCCCGTGATGCACAACAGCAACAGATTAATATCCTCAGGCAGTTCGCAAGTGAAAAAAATAGCAAATCCTTAATTGAAGAATCCAATCTTCGCTACGAGGCCGAGCTTGTCGATTACCAATGGGCGGCTACAGAAGAAAATAAATTACTGTCAATCTTTGCTGATACCGCTGCGCTCGGCTCTTATATTCCCACGCACATGAGTTGCCGGTCAGTGACGTGCAAAATAACTATCCCTTCTCAGGATGATGCCAGTGCCGATAAGGCTTATCGTGCACTGTGGCAGGTGTTAGCTAGTAACAATCCAGATTCAAATTATTCCATCACTTATTTTCCCAATCCGGAAAAAGGTGAGTTTGTTGTGTATATCTCGTCGCAGGGCAATTCCATTTTTCAATAAAAGTGGTGCGGTAAAAAGTTCCGGTAGGAAGGGAGTTGGATCGCGATAAATAACGGCCAAATTTATCACTCACCCGAGAGCGAAGCATGAGGCAAGGCCGATAATAGTTAACACAAGGAGTTAATATGAAGTTTAAATTTATGGCGGCTATTGTAGTGGCATTAGGTCTTTCTGCTGTTGCGCATGCAGATCAAAAAGTAGCAGAGTATGGTGACCCTGTCCTCGGTAATTCTTATGGAGGTTGTACCTTTACGCAGGTATATAGCACTGGTGGAGGATATTATCTTTATCAAGAGTACAGCATTGCATGTACATCGGGCACTTATGTTGTTGGTGTTTATACCAATTACAGCAATGGGTGGAATAACCGCACTTGTACCTTTTATCCCGGCAGTTCCGCATATTATGCTAACGGATCTTGCTCCAACTGGAATGTATACTTAAAACCCTGACAGTTTTTCGTATCAATAAATAAGGCCAAGGAAGTTAATGCTCCCTTGGCCTTATTTATTTACTTGTATCGATATAAATTTTTATTGCAGATGACAATATTTAAATGCTGTATTGTTTGATGATATAAAAATATAGCCTTACTTTTTGGTTAACAATGGTCCGGTACTTTTGCGAATAATAAATTCTGTCGGCAATACACATTCGCGCTGGCTGAGTGGTTCGCCTTCAATCACTTTCAGCAACATATCCATCGCCATTTTGCCCATTTCTTCCGCGGGTTGCGAAATAGTGGTCAGGCTCGGGTCGGAATATTTGGCGTAGGCGATATCGTCAAAGCCGGTGACCGACATATCTTCCGGAATACGAATACCCTGGTTTTTTAAGGTCTGCATGGCGCCAATTGCCATTTCGTCGTTCATCGAGAACACCGCGGTGGGGCGCACTTTCATATTGCAGAACTGAAAGGCAGCGTTCAGGCCGGACCACATGGTGAAGTCACCTTCGGCAATCAGGTCTTTCTCAAAAGGAATACCTGCTTCGGCCAATGCCTCTTTATAACCTTCCAGGCGATCAATGGCGTGGGGGTTGTCTTTCAAGCCGGAGATAACGCCGATGCGTTTGTGTCCGAGCGAAATCAAATAGTTCACCATGGTTTTGGCGGCGGCACGGTTGTCGATACGAATGGCCGGGCCGGTGGTGTATTCGCAGCCACAGGCATTCACGCAGGGAATATCGGGCGGAATGTTGTTCTGGCTTTTTTCCGAGCTGGGGCGCAGCTGCACTATGCCATCGGCCAGGCGGGTTTCTACGCGGCGGATGTACTCCATTTCGCGCTCGGGGGTGCCGCGGGTATCGCCCAGCAGCACGGCATAACCTTTTTGCTGGGCGCGGTCTTCCAGGGCGCGAATAAAAAGCGAGTAGAAGGGGTTGGCTATATCGGGCACCAGCACGACTACCGCGTAGGCGCGCGCTGAGCGGAAGTTGCGCGCCAGCATGTTGGGGCGGTAGCCCACTTGGGCGATAGCCTTGTGAACCTTTTCCAGGCTCTCATCAGAAACTTTTTCGGGGTTGCTCAGGGCACGTGAAACGGTTGCAACGGATACGCCAGCCAAGCGTGCAACATCGCGAATATTGGACATAAAAAACGACCTTAGGGTGCCGGTGATAGGCGGGTGGGTATGGATTTGTCCGAAAAACTGCTTATTTGACTGAAAATTTACTACAGCTCACCACAAGAGACTAGAAAAATAAAATGTAAACGGTTACATTAGCTTGCTGTTAAGGTGCTTATGGTCAGTTGCGCTATATCTTTTTCAAAGGTTTGCTCCCTGCTGTTACCTAGGCGGTTTTTCCTGAGCCTGCCCGCTAGGGGTTGTATGGCGATGCACGGAAGTAACAATCAGATAAGAAAAACGACCCGTGTCGATCCACATAATAAATTTGGAATCTGTTAATGAATCTTCCTCTGTTGGATATAGCGATTATTCTCGCTTACGTTATTGCCACTCTGGTGGTTGGTTTTTGGATTTCCAGTCGCGCCTCCAAAGATATAAAAAGTTACTTCCTCGGCGGCAATAAACTGTCCTGGTGGCAACTGGGCTTATCGAATGCGTCGGGCATGTTCGATATTTCCGGCACTATGTGGCTGGTGTATTTGCTGTTTGTGTATGGTCTCACCAGTGTATTTATTCCCTGGTTGTGGCCGGTGTTTAACCAGATCTTTTTGATGGTTTTCCTCTCTGCCTGGTTGCGTCGCTCAGGCGTAATGACCGGTGCGGAATGGATTACCTTTCGCTTTGGCGAAGGTAAGGGCGCACGCCTCTCACATTTAATTGTGGTGCTGTTTGCGCTGGTGAATGTGATTGGTTTTATTGCTTACGGGTTTATCGGTATTGGTAAATTTGCAGCGGTATTTATGCCCTGGCAATTGGCTGCAGACCCACATATGAACGATGTGTGTTACGGGCTGATTATCACCGCCATCACCACACTTTACGTGGTGAAAGGCGGTATGTTCAGTGTAGTGTTTACCGAGGTGCTGCAATTTTTCATTATGACTGTTGCCTGCATCGCGGTGGGAGTAATTGCCATGCAGCGCATTTCACCGGAAATGTTAAATGCGGCGATTCCCGAAGGCTGGACCAGTATTTTATTCAGCTGGGAATTACATTTGGATTGGTCAGAAAAACTCGCCGCCGCACAACAAAAAATTGATGCCGATGGTTATGAATTATTTGCCATCTTTTTTATGCTGATGTTGTTTAAAGGCATGTTGCAAAGCATGGCCGGCCCACAACCCACTTACGACATGCAGCGTGTGCTCTCCGCTAAAACCCCGAAAGAAGCCGCCAAAATGAGTGGTGTTGTTACCGTCGTATTGATGTTTCCGCGCTACATGCTTATCACCGGGTTAACGGTGCTTGCGCTGGGTTTATTTATGGGCGATTTAAATGCGATGGGTGAGAATGTCGATTTTGAACAAATTCTTCCCATGGTATTGGCCGGTGAAATTTTGCCGAGCGGTTTGTTGGGGTTGTTAATCGCTGGTTTGCTCGCGGCCTTTATGTCCACCTTTGCCGCAACAGTCAATGCTGCACCGGCTTATGTGGTTAACGATTTATACAAACGCTACATCAATGCCGATGCCGAACCAAAAACCTACGTAAAAATGAGTTACCTCATTTCCGTCTTGTTTGTCATTCTCGGTGTGGCGATTGGCTTTTTCATTCCCACCCTCAATCAGGTTATTCAATGGTTGGTGAGTGCACTTTACGGTGGTTACACCGCCTCCAACGTATTGAAGTGGTACTGGTGGCGGTTTAATGGCTACGGTTATTTCTGGGGCATGGTGACTGGTTTCGCTATCGCCTTCCCGCTGATTTTTACCGATATAGCACCCATCAATGCTTTCCCCTTTATGTTCCTCGCCTGTATTGCTGCCTGTGTGATTGGTTCGCTGTTGACCAAGCCGGACGATATGGAAGTGCTGAAAAAGTTTTACACCAAAGTGCGTCCTTGGGGTTTTTGGGCACCGGTATTGGCGGAAGTGCAAAAAGATTATCCGCAGGTGGGCGCCAACAAAAACTTTGCCCGTGATGCAGTCAATGTACTGGTGGGGATTGTGTGGCAAACCTCGCTGGTCGCCGCGCCGATTTTTATGGTTATCAAACATTGGCCAGAGTTTATCGCGGCAATGGTTGTGGCAGCGATCACCAGCATTTTCCTCTGGTTTAACTGGTACCAAAAACTGGAAGATTATCCGGCGGATATTCCTGCCTCTGCACTGCAGGGTACTAACGACGAGCATTTATTAAGCAAGCCCTGATAGCGATTTTGTGCTGCGGTTTTTCTGCAGCACAAAAAATTTTAACTACGGGTGTAAACGATTACGTTATAAGTTCGATGTGTGATGAAACACTCATCAGAATGACACACTGGAAAAACTCATTGGAGTATTTGAAACATGAGTAGTTTTAAAGAAAAAGCAAAAGCCTTACTGCAGCAACATGAAACGCTAATCACGAAAAAAAATGCTGTAAAACGCGATGGCAACGGTATTTATGATTGTTACGAAAACCCGATTCTCACCGCCGAACATGCTCCGGTTTTTTGGCGTTACGATTTAAATGAAAAAACCAATCCACATTTAATGGAGCGCCAGGGCATTAATGCCGCGTTTAATTCCGGTGCAATGTATTGGAACGGTAAATACATTTTAGCGGTGCGTGTAGAAGGTGTGGATCGCAAATCCTTTTTTGCGATTGCGGAAAGCCCAAATGGTATCGACAACTTCCGCTTTTGGGATTACCCCATCACCATGCCGGAAACAGATCGCCCCGATACCAACGTGTACGACATGCGTTTAACCAATCACGAGGATGGTTACATCTACGGTTTGTTTTGTACCGAGCGCAAAGATTTAAATCACCCGAACGATACCTCTGCGGCGGAAGCGCAATGTGGTATTGCACGCACCAAAGATTTAATTACCTGGGAGCGCCTGCCCGATTTGGTGACCTACTCCGGTCAGCAGCGCAATGTGGTATTGCACCCGGAATTTATCGACGGCAAGTACGGTTTGTTTACCCGCCCACAAGACGGTTTTATCAGCGTGGGCGCCGGTGGTGGTATTGGTTGGGGTCTGGTGGACGACATGACTCGCGCCGAAGTGAAATCCGAAGTGATTGTGGATGGCAAGGTTTACCACACCATTAAAGAAGTTAAAAATGGCCAAGGCCCTGCGCCGATTAAAACTGCCGAAGGCTGGTTGAACCTCGCCCACGGTGTGCGTAATACCGCCGCCGGTTTACGTTATGTGCTCTACATGTTCATGACCGAATTGGAGCGCCCCTGGGTAGTAACCCATCGCCCTGCCGGACATTTTATTGCACCGCACGGTGCTGAACGGGTGGGTGATGTGTCCAATGTCGCTTTCTCGAACGGGTGGATTGCGAACGAAAAAAATGAAGTGTTTATTTATTACGCCTCATCGGATACACGCATGCACGTGGCAACGTCTACCGTGGAAAAACTGATCGACTATTGCAAAAATACCCCGGAAGATGGCCTGCGTTCAGCGGCATCGGTTGCGGTGCGCAATGAATTAATCAGTGCGAATTTGCAAGTAATGAAGGATTTGGTTTAAACCATGAACGCCGCCATGCTTCCTTCATCTGCCATTGTGTTGCAACAAGAATTTCGCGCAGAACTTAGCGCTATTGCTGATTGGTGGGCTACCCATACTATCGATCAGCAACAGGGTGGTTTTTACGGTGAAGTGGGTGCAGACAATCTGCCTGTTCCCTCTGCCAGTAAAGGCATTATTCTGAATGCGCGTATTCTTTGGTTTTTTAGTGAAACCGCGCAGCAAATCAATAACCCGGTTTATCGCGATTGTGCTGAGCGCGCATACCATTATTTGTGTGCGAATTTTTTTGATGATGTGCACGGCGGTGTGTATTGGGAGCTGGATGCGGCGGGCGCGCCGATCAATACCAAAAAACAAGTTTACGCCCAGGCATTTACTATTTACGCGCTCTGCGCTTACTACCAGCTCACGGGCGATGCGCAGGCACTCGCGCGCGCGCTGGAATGTTTTCAGTTAGTTGAGCAGCACGCTATTGATCACACCCATCACGGCTACCTTGAAGCCTTTACCCGCGACTGGGGCGTGATTGAGGACTTACGCCTCAGCGACAAAGATTTGAATTATCCCAAATCGCAAAATACCCATCTGCATATTCTTGAAGCTTATACCACCTTGTATCAGGCGCAGCCGAGTGCAGAAATTCGCGCGGCACTGCAATACAACATCGAAATGTTTGATCGCTACATTATCGACAGAAGCACGCACCATCTGCGCATGTTTATGGATCTGCAGTGGAAGGATTTTTCACCCGGTTATACCTATGGGCACGATATCGAGGCCAGCTGGTTAATTGCCAAAGCATTGGAATCGCTGGGTGACGAAGCCTATACGCGCGCGCTTACACCGACATTAATTCGTATCGCCGAAGTGACGCTGCAAGAAGGCATTGGCGAGTTGGGGCAGGTGGTGGACTCTTACGATTTTGCCAGTGCCACCGTGAATAACGACACCGTGTGGTGGGTACAAGCAGAAGCGTTAGTGGGTTTTCTTTATGCTTACAGTGTCAGTGGCGAACAAAAATATTTTGCGGCGGCGGAAGCGGTGTGGGCCTTTATTAAAAAATATCAAATTGATAATGAGTCGGGTGAGTGGTTGTGGTTGTCGCGGCTGCACGCGCCCAGCGCCACACCCTATTACAAAGTGGGTTTTTGGAAATGCCCCTACCATAATGGCCGCGCCATGATGGAAGCGATCCGTTATTTACAGGGCGATGCTTCTGTACACACAACTTAATCTGGAAAAATAATGAAGAATATTATTGCTGTTATTGTCGGATTTGTATCCATATTGTTGTTAGCTGCCTGCGATAAAAAAACACCCGTTGCAGAAAGTAACTCAGCAGTTGTACCTGCGGCCAATGTTGCAACATCGCCTGCCCACGAACATTTTGTGCGCGCCAACGGTGGGCACTTTGAGCTGCAGGGTAAACCCTATGTGATTACCGGCGTAAATATGTGGTACGCGGCTTATCTTGGTGCGCCCAACGAAGTCGGCGATCGCGATCGCCTGGCGAAAGAGCTAGATAATTTGAAAGCCATCGGCGTAAATAATTTGCGTGTATTAGCTGTATCCGAAAAAAGTGAAATTAATTCAGCGGTAAAACCGGCAGTGACCAATGGTTTTGGCAACTACGATGAAACCTTTTTGCAAGGTTTGGATTATTTATTAGTTGAACTCGCTAAACGCGATATGACCGTGGTGCTGTATTTTAATAATTTCTGGCAATGGTCGGGCGGTATGACTCAATACATGGCCTGGATTGAAGGCGAGCCAGTGCAAGACCCGAACGTGACTAACGAATGGGAAGCCTTTATGGCCAAGTCAGCGAGTTTCTACCGCAGCGAAAAAGCGCAGCAGGAATATCGAAAAACGCTGGAAAAAATTATTACCCGCGTGAACAGCATTAACGGCAAAGCCTATGTGGATGACGCGACGATTATGTCCTGGCAATTGGCTAACGAGCCGCGCCCCGGTAATTCACAAACGACGGCGGAAGAAAAACAAATTTATATCGATTGGGTTCACGCTGCTGCGGCTTATATCAAAACTTTGGATGCACATCATTTAGTGAGCAGTGGTAGTGAAGGTGAAATGGGATCAGTGAATGACATGCAAGTATTTATTGATGCGCACGCCACGCCGGATATCGATTACCTCACCTACCACATGTGGATTCGCAACTGGAGCTGGTTTGATAAAACCAAACCCGCAGAAACCTGGCCATCGGCGTGGGAAAAAGCACAGAACTATATGCGTGCACACATTGATGTTGCCAAACAATTAAACAAACCCTTGGTGTTGGAAGAGTTTGGTTTGGATCGCGATATGGGTTCCTACGCGATGGATTCCACCACCGAATATCGCGATAACTATTTTCGCGGTGTATTTGAATTGATGCTGGCGAGCCTTGAACAAGGTGAACCGAGTGCGGGTTACAACATTTGGGCCTGGAATGGTTATGGCCGCACCACACGCGCGAACTACTGGTGGCAAGAGGGCGACGATTTTATGGGTGACCCGCCACAAGAAGAGCAGGGCATGTACGGTGTGTTTGATACCGATACATCTACTATTGCCATTATGAAAGAGTTTAATGCGCGTTTTCAGCCGAAATAATTTGCACGCTGCGTCAGTAAAAAACTGCAATAAAAATTGCAGTTTTTTTTAACGCCGTATTAAATTATCAGATTATTAATATAATGATGTATTCGACGATATCCTCACGACAAAAAAGGTCAACACCATGATAAAAAAACTATTGATAAACACTGGTCTGTTCGGATTTGCATTGGCTGCCAGCATGAGCGTCAGTGCGCAAAAATTTGAGCATCTCGCCAAAACCCCGCAGCTTGGTTGGAATAGCTGGAATACTTTTGCTTGCGATGTAAATGAAAAAATGATTCGCGAAATGGCTGACGCTATGGTGGCATCGGGCATGAAAGACGCGGGTTATGAATATATTAATATCGACGACTGCTGGCACGGCGAGCGCGACAAACAAGGTTTTATCCAGGTCGATAAAAAGAGTTTTCCGTCGGGCATGAAAGCGCTGGCAGATTATGTTCACAGCAAAGGATTAAAACTCGGCATTTATTCTGACGCGGGCAATACCACCTGCGCCGGTCGCCCAGGCAGTCGCGGCCACGAATATCAGGATGCGGTGACCTATGCGAGTTGGGGCATTGATTACGTGAAATACGATTGGTGCGATACCAAAGACATCAACCCCAAAGCTGCTTACGCCACCATGCGCGATGCCATTCATAAAGCGGGCCGCCCTATGTTATTCAGCATTTGCGAATGGGGCGATAACAAACCTTGGGAGTGGGCAACGGACGTTGGTCATTCATGGCGCACCACGGGTGACATTTACCCCTGCTGGAATTGCGAGCACAACCACGGTTCCTGGTCGTCCTGGGGCGTATTACCCATTCTGGATAAACAAGCCGGTTTGCGTAAATACGCGGGCCCCGGCCATTGGAATGACATGGACATGATGGAAGTCGGCAACGGCATGAATGAAGACGAAGACCGCGCACATTTTTCCCTGTGGGCGATGATGGCCTCACCGCTGATCGCCGGTAATGATTTACGCAAGATGAGCGAGGCCACCAAAAAAATTCTCACCAACAAGGACATGCTCGCCATTAATCAGGACAAACTGGGCATTCAGGCGATGAAATGGATTGATGAAGGCGATATCGAAATTTATGTCAAACCCTTGGAGAAAGGCGATTACGCCGTACTCTTTTTGAATCGCGCGGATACCACAGTGAATTACAGTCTGGATTGGGGCTTTCACTACATGAAAGACGATATCAGCAAACATGAGATTTTCTTTGATAAGAAAAAATTCAACTGGCGCGATATCTGGAATGGCGGCAAGGGCTCCACTGCAGAAAAATTAAACCTGACCATGGCTGCCCATAGCGTGGTGGTGTTACGTTTAATGCCGCAGTAAGTTTTTGAGCTGTATGTCATTTAACAAAGCCGGCACTTGCCGGCTTTGTTGCATTTTGCCTGGCTCAAATTCGGGTATATAGTGCTGCCTTGCCATATCTGCAGGGAGAAATCAGGTGCAGCTGTTTGCGTACAATCAAGTGGGGCGCCCGGATGAATTATTAATCTGGGTCGGCATGTTGGCGGTTTACCCTCCGCCGTCAGTGATTTTTGAAATTGCCGGTCAGCCGGTGGCCGCACAATTATTGCCGCCGGGTTTTGAAGCGCTGGGTGATGAAGTCTGCGATGCGCGCGGTAAAGCGATTAACTATCGCGGGATTTTTAAATTGGCGTGGCCGGATACCGCTGAGCGTTTCACGGTCACGGTTAGCGCTAATGGCTGTGTGACCACACTCAGTAGCCGCCGACCACCACAACAATTGCCGCTAAAAAATGCGGCCAGTTTTAACCTGCTGCTCTCCTCCTGTTATTACCAACCCAATGATAAAAGTCGCGCATTGGCGGATGTGATAAAACACATTAAGCCCGCGCCGGATTTCACGGTGCTTGCGGGTGATCAGGTGTATCTGGATCTGCCCTCGCAACAAGATTTACCCTGCAACAAAACGGCGTTGGCAAAAACGCTGGGGAAAAAATATCAACTCAATTGGTTTTCCAACAGCGCGCAACAGCCGGGGTTGGCCAATATTTTGCGCCAAGGCCCAGTGCTTTGTGTGCCGGACGATCACGAATTCTGGAATAACTTTCCGCTCTTCCAAGCCCAGTTGGACAATACCCACTGCGAACAGGATCGTGCCAATTGGGCTGAGTTAGCCAATCGTTTATATGAGCGCTACCAGCGTTCCCCGGCGCAAGCAGCGGGTTTTTTCCGGCAGGATATTGCGCCGCTAAGCATGTTGTTTTTGGATGGGCGCACCCAGCGCGATGACGACGGCGTGCAGATGTTTAATGCCGCAACTCATGCGGCGATTGGGCAATGGAAAAACGATTTGCTCCAGCGCAAACAACAAGGGCACGCCGCTGTGGGTTTGCTCAGTTCGGGGCAGGCCCTATTAATTGAAACCCCCGGCCCCTGGGCGTGCAAAATTGCCGATATGGAAATGCCCAACTACGCCGATTTTGCGCTGATCACCACGGCGCTCGCCGAATTATTTGCCGCTGAAATTCCGGTGATTTATATCACCGGTGATGTGCACTGGGGGCGCATAGTCGAGGGTAAAAATGTGCGCGGCAATACCCTCTTTTATGAAGTGATCGCCTCGCCGTCGCGTTTGATCGATACCAACTGTGTGGATGAATACAAGCTCGTTAGAAATAATTGGCGCAGCTTGTTTGGTAAGGGCGAGGACTTCCCCTGCCATCCGATTGCGGCCGAAGTGAATGAACTGAAGTTCTCCAATTTGCGGCTCAGTGTCAAACATCGTCAGCGCGGTGACCATGTGGCACTGCTGCGCTTTCATGCGACGCCCGCCGGTATTGAATTCAGCGTAGATTATGTGTGTACCGATGCGGATGAAAAATTGCGTCGCGCTTACAGCAAGAGCTGCGGCCCGTTTAAATTAAATAGTTTTTAATAATGTGATTTTTTTGAGGAAAGGAACATGATCAAACAAACCCTCGCAACCCAAAGCCAAGTGCACACCGACGTATACCCGCTAGCGCGCACCAATCGCGAAAGCAATTTGCAATGGCTGCCACGCGCCTATGAGAGTTTTGCGCTGGCGGATGCAAGCCAATGGAGTTTTGTGGTGTTGGCCGGAGGTAAGGATGTAGCCTCCTTTCGCTTGCGTGTCGCGCAATCCCATTTGCGCGGTGACATGCTGCCTTCCTACTGGTCGGACTGCGCGCTGTTAAAAGTCGAGCAGGGTGATTTTACCCAAGCGCGCTTTTTTAATTTGCCGCTATTCCAACCCGCTAACGCCAGCTATGCACCCGCCCGCAATGGATTAATCGAGTTGCCCTTAAAGTATTTGCCCAGCCAAAAAGATTTTCCCAATCTGGCGCTGCTCGCCATTCCTGTGCCGCAGGAAAAAATTCTTGCATCGCTAGCGGATTATCAAAAAGCACGGGTGAGTTACGACGCAGTAGAAAATATTCTGCCCTGGCTGGCATTTGTATGGGGCGCTGGCAATGCCGCCAATCCACTTATGCAGCAAATTGGTTTCCCCTCGGCGATGATGCTCAACCAACTCTATAACGCCAACGGCTTCGATCTCGCCCCCGGCGTAAACGCCAACCTCTCCGCCCCCGAAACGTTTTGGAGTGGCGTTAAACACTGGCAAGCTTACTACAGCAATACGCAAGAAAACGGCTTGCTGCCAAAAGCGCGCTTTGTGATTAGTCATTTTTACGATATTGATGAGAGCTAATTAATGGGCTGTGTTTGGCGTGGGGACTTAGGGGTTGGCCCCGTTGTTTCATCCCCCTTTTCGCTCATCTCCTCTTGCTATATCGCTCCATTCAATTATCCTAATAACCACTAAAAACTAGTAATAACCGACAAATTGAGGTCGTATGGTGCTCGGCGTCCCAAATGATCAGGTGCTAACGCTTGAAGAGCTGGCTGCTTACCTGAAAATCCCCAAATCTACCTTGTATAAGCTTGTGCAGGAAGGTCGAATTCCTGGGCAGAAGCTAGGTAAGCAATGGCGTTTTGCAAAAAAGGCGATAGATCAATGGCTTGAGCAACAGCACTCAGGGTTGAAGGGGTAAGCACGTGTTCACTCATTATCAAAGTCTTTATTTTGCGCATTGGCTGACCCTTGCCGGGCGTATCGAATCGCAAATTTCCCGTGCCATCGCATCGGCACGTGTTGATATGAACCCGCACCAAGTGGAAGCGGCTTGTTTTGCACTTAAATCTCCTCTTGCGCGTGGGGTATTACTCGCCGATGAGGTTGGCCTTGGTAAGACGATTGAAGCCAGTTTGGTCATGGCGCAAAAGTGGGCGGAGAAAAAACGCCATATCCTATTAGTTGCCCCTGCCTCTCTGCGCAAGCAATGGAGCCAGGAGCTTGCAGATAAGTTTGAATTGCCTTCCATTATTCTGGATGCAAATGTTGCGCGTGAGCAGAAAAAGCGAGGCAAACCAAATCCATTTTCTCAGGAGGAGCAAATAGTCATTTGCTCCTATGAATTCGTCGCCAGGCAAAAAGCACTGGTTGGTGATGTGCGTTGGAACCTGGTTGTATTTGATGAAGCCCATAAGCTGCGCAACGTATACAAATCCGCAGGTAAACGAGCTAAAGATGTGGTTGAGGCGACCAAGCATGCGGAGTCAAAGGTACTGCTGTCTGCGACGCCTTTGCAAAACAATTTGATGGAGCTTTATGGGCTTTCACAAGTTATCGACGAACATTTTTTTGGTGACGAGAAAACCTTCCGCATTCTTTACGGTTCTGCCGATAAAAAACGGTTAGTTGACTTAAAGGAACGCATTAAGCCCCTGTGTCATAGAACCCTGCGCAAACAGGTGCAGCAAGAAGGCGGCATTAAGTTCACCAATCGCTACTCACTAACGCAAGACTTTACTCCAACAGAAGAAGAATGGGACTTATACCAAAAACTTTCAGATTATCTGGCGCAGCCGAATAATCAGGCTTTCAATCACAAAGCGAAAGATTTGGTCGCGGTAGGCATTCGAAAGATTCTTGCATCGTCCAGTTTTGCGGTAGCTGATACCTTGGGCGGAATGATTAAGCGGCTCGAAGAGAAAAAGTTACTGGAAGAGGATGTATTAACGGATCTAGAAGAAGTGGATGATTGGGCAGACTCCTTTAAGGAGGAAGATGGTGATGATGCACAATGTGTGGTGGATAGCTCAGCCTTGGCACTAGAGATTGGTGATTTGAAGGAATACCAATTGCTAGCCAAAAAAATCACAAAAAATGCAAAAGGTGAAGCGCTCGTTCGTGTTCTGGAAAAAGCATTTGCTATGACAGAGGCACTGGGCGGAAAGCGTAAGGCAGTAATATTTACGGAATCCTGTCGTACTCAGCAATATATTAAAAATCTGTTAGAGGAAAGCGCCTATAAGGGACGAATTGTTCTTCTTAATGGTTCCAACAATGATTCTGATTCGGTTGCTACTTACAATGCATGGCGAGTTGCCAATGCGGGAACTGCTCGTATTAGCGGGTCAAAAGCGGCAGATATGAAAGCGGCGTTGGTGAGTAAATTTAAAAGCGATGAAGCGGACATTTTAATTTCTACTGAAGCAGGTGGTGAGGGTATTAACTTGCAGTTCTGCTCGCTACTCATTAATTATGATTTGCCTTGGAACCCACAAAAGGTCGAGCAGCGTATCGGTCGTGTTCATCGTTATGGGCAGATGCATGATGTGGTAGTCGTGAATTTTGTTAACCGAAAAAATCCTGCCGACTACCGCGTATTTGAACTACTGAATGAAAAACTAAAACTCTTTGAAGGCGTATTTGGCGCATCTGATGAAATATTGGGTGCAATTGAAAGCAATATCGATATAGAAAAACGTATTTACGATATATATAAAAAATGCCGAACCGATGAAGAAATTGAATATGCTTTTAATCAATTGCAGCAAGATATGGATGGTGTCTTGGCTGTAAGGGAGGAAAATGCCCGGCAAACGCTGCTGAATAATTTTGATAGAGACGTTGTAGCCAGCTTAAAATCCCGCCGTGATAATTCGCAAGATTTTCTTGATGAATACCAGCATGTGCTACTGGATTTGGCAAAAGCAGAATTGTCTGGCGCCAGCTTCAATCGCAACCATTTTGAATGGGAAGGCAATCGTTATGATTTAAGTTGGGATCAGGCTGAAAAAAATGCATCAGATTTTTTTCGCTTGCAATCGACGGAGCATTTTCTTGCGTGGGATTTGGTGCACAAGGCAAAAGCTCGCCAGCCACTACCAAAAGCGCAACTTGAATTTAGTTATGAGCAATTAGAAGGACACTACACTGCACTGAAACCTTATATCGGCCAGTCGGGAGTTTTGCAGTTAGTTAAGTTAACTTTTAAGTTTGCTGGTACATTGGAGGAGCACCTATTGGTGCTGGCGATTACTGACGCTGGAGCCGTATTGGCGCAAGATGATGCCTCACATTTATTGCGTATTCCGGCACAAGTGAAAGCACAAAATATCACAATAGATGATGCTCCCTTGCAGCCAGTGTTTGTAGCTGCACTGGATAAGGCTCAAACACAAACGACTGAACAATTAACTGTCTATTTTGAGCAAGAAAGTACGAAGTTAGAGCGATGGGCAGAAGACCGTCGCCAAGCGTTAAAAATGACATTGGATTCGCTGGAAGAAGAAATAAAAGCATTAAAGAAAGCTGCACGTCAATTGGAATCCCTAACCGATAAACTTGCAGCAAAAAAACAGCTCAAACAAAAAGAGCGCGAGCGAGATGAAGCCTTTGTTGAATACAACCAATCCAAACAGCGTATAGAGCAGCAAGAAGACGAACTGCTCGATGAAATCTACGCAAAGCTTGAAACCACACACGAATCTGAAGTGTTGTTTACGATTCGCTGGACTCTTAATGATTAATCCGGCTTGGGTAATGACTAGTTCGAATACAGCAAGTTCTGGCAGGAATATTTATGGATCGTGAAAAGTTAACCCGCGATTTACTTTTTTACATTCGGCTGGGTGAGGATTCCAGTATTGAATTCAAATCCGTGCGTATGGAGGGTAATTCTGTACTTGATCCAAACAAAGATAAAATGGCACATGAGATTGCTGCCTTTGCTAATGGGCAGGGTGGCGCTTTACTGATTGGCGTAGACGATAAAAGCCGCAATGTAGAGGGGCTTCCAGATGACAAGGTTACGAATGTTGAAGAATGGCTGGTAAATATCAGTCAGCAATCCATTCATCCTCCAGTCAATATCCATACCTATTTATTGCAGCTTCCGAATAGTGAAGGTGACTTGAAAACGGTTATTTATGTAGAAGTTCCGCGCAGTATTATGGTTCACAGTAGTGCAGGGCGTTACTACCAGCGTGTGGGTTCAACCAAACAAGAAATGAAGCCCGATGTGCTCGCACGCCTATTTCAGCAGCGTAGCCAATCGCGCCTGATTCGTTTTGATGAAGTAGCCGTGCCGCGTACCAGTCTCACTGATATTGATACAAGCCTTAAGCAGCGATTTTTGAAAGCCGAAACGCCGGAGCGTGATCAACTTTATAAATTACATTTAACCGCTAATGGCGATGATGGCGAGGTTAACCTTTCTGTTACAGGTGTATTGCTATTAACTGCAGATCCCAGCCAATGGTTGCGCAGTGCGTACATTCAGTGTGTGGCTTACCGTGGTAATGAGCGTTACGCCGAACATCAATTAGATGCAGCAGATTACACCGGCCCACTGGATCAGCAAATCAATGGTGCATTTGACTTTGTACGCAAAAATATGCGTATTGAAGCAGTCAAGCGCCCCGGTCGTATCGATATTCCGCAATACCACTTGGGTGCTATTTACGAAGCCATAGTGAATGCTGTGGCTCATCGGGACTATTCCATTACCGGCAGCAAAATTCGTGTGCATATGTTTGCCGATAGAATAGAAATTTTTACACCCGGTGCTTTACCGAATAGTTTAACTATCGACGGTTTAATGGAAAACACCGTCACTCGCAATGAAACGATTGTGAATTTATTAAGCCGCTACTACCAAGCAAACCCTGCTGCAGGTAAGCAAGCATTAATTGAACGGCGTGGCGAAGGTGTACCCACTATTATTGGCGAGAGCCAAAAACTCAGTTTGCAATTGCCTGAGTATCGTATGTCGAGCGATCAAGAATTGTTGCTCACCATTTATGCTGCCAGTAAAGAAAAAAACGGCTTGATTGATCTGTAGTTTGCATTCAGTGCAAAACAATTAAGCCGCAATCCCTTATTTTGAAAAACGGATCTCTTCATGACTGACCTGAATACCCAAATGAGCGGTGAATCGCTCGCTATTGCCGAACAGCGTAAACAAGAATTAAAGCAGCTTTTCCCCGGCGTATTTACCGAAATAAAAAATGATAAAGGTGAAATTGTTGAGGCGATTGATTACGAACGCCTGAAGGCTGAACTGGGTAATTTTTCAGAAATATACGATAACCGCCGTGAGCGCTATGGCATGGACTGGCCGGGCAAACGCGATTGTTTGCGCTTGATTCAAGAGCCAAGCCGCGCCACCTTAAAGCCCTGCCGCGATGAATCAGTCGAATTTGATAAGACTGAAAATCTGTTTATTGAAGGCGATAATTTAGAAGTTCTGAAGCTCCTGCAAAAAGCCTATTACGGCAAAGTCAAAATGATTTACATAGACCCGCCCTATAACACTGGTAAAGAGTTTATTTACCCGGATAACTTTAGCGAGTCGCTGGAAACCTATTTGTCCTATGCAGGTTTAAGCGGTGACGATGGCAAAAAGTTTTCCACCAACAGCGCCAACGAAGGCCGCTTCCATACCAAATGGCTCAATATGATGTTCCCGCGCCTTTATCTTGCTCGCAACTTGCTGCGCGAAGATGGCGTGATCTTTATTTCTATTGATGACAATGAAGTAGAAAATTTGCGCAGGATGTGTGATGAGATTTTTGGTGAGGAGAACTTTTTAGGTAATATTTCTGTGGTAAGCAATCTGAAAGGAAGGAGCGATGACAAGCATTTTGCTAACGCTCACAATTATTTATTGGCCTATTCAAAAAACGATTTTAAAACATATGGCGTTCCTTTGCCCGATGATTATCTTGAGGAATATCCAGAGATAGATGAAGAAGGGCGAAGATATCGTTTGCAGGGTTTAAGAAAAAGAGGAGCAAATGCGAGAAGGGAAGATCGTCCTAATATGTATTATCCTTTTTATGTTAATCCAACTAATAAAAAAATTAGTCTTAACAAGGATTCTGATTTTTCTATAGAAGTTTATCCCCTCCTATCAGATGATTCCGATGGTCGCTGGCGGTGGGGTGCACCAACAGCTTTTGATAGAGTAGATGAATTAATCGCTGGGCAAGTAGGTAGTGAAAAGCGTTGGGATATTTTTCAGGTTGACTTTTCCGATGTTGATGGAGAAGTGAAAAGAATAAAGCCCAAATCTATTTGGCTGGGGCCAGAGTTTTCTAATGAATCTGGAACCAGAGAGGTTAAAGAGGTATTAGGCAAGGGGATATTTGACACTCCTAAGCCAAAGGGTTTAATTAAGTATATCTTGGAACAGTCAGTTAGTGATGACGATATAGTGCTGGATTTTTTCTCTGGCTCTTCATCAACGGCTGACGCTTGTATGGCTTTTCGCATGGACAAGGGTGTACGAATAAAGTACATCCAAGTTCAAATTCCTGAGCGATTGGACGAAAAATCTAATGCCTTTTCTACGGGGTTTGTAAGTGTTGCCGATATTGGTAAAGAACGTATTCGCCGCGCAGGTCAAAAAATTCGCGATGAAATATCCGGCCAATTAGATTTTGAAGGCAAGGGTAATCTTGATCTTGGGTTCAAGGTTCTAAAGTTGGGTCGCTCTAACTTCAAACACTGGCAAGCGCCCGCAAAAGATATTGCTGTTGATGAACTGGCCAAGCAGTTTGAATTGCATATTGACCATATAGACCCCAACGCCAGTCAGGAAGATATTCTGTATGAACTGCTGATAAAAGCCGGTGTTATGCCTACCGAGAAAATCGAACTCATTGAGCTGGCAAACCATGCCGTATTTTCGGTTGGTGAGGGCGGTTGGTTAATTTGTTTGCAAGATACTATCGAGCAAAATTTGATTGATGCCGTATTGGCAAAAGAACCGGTGCAGTTTATTTGTTTGGATCGCGCCTTTCATGGCAATGACCAACTCAAAGCCAATGCCATTGCTACCTTCGCTGATTTTAACCAAGGCCGCGACAAAGCCGATCAAATTGAATTCCGCACGGTATAAGGCTGGTTATGAAATTAAAATTTAATTCCGAGCTGGCCTATCAGCAAGACGCCCTCGACTCCGTGGTTAATTTGTTTAACGGTATGCCCCGTGAAGCAGGCACTTATACCGAACTGGGTATTGCCAATGCATCCAACTTTATGGTGCAGGCGCAAACCAATGGTGCCTTGCTGGAAAATTTACACCAGATCCAAACGCGCAACCACATTGAACTCTCGCCCCAATTAATCGCAACCGATGATGGTTACACCTTTCCCAACTTCTCGGTTGAAATGGAAACGGGCACCGGCAAAACCTACGTTTACTTGCGCAGTATTTTTGAGTTGCATAAACATTACGGCCTGCGGAAATTTATTATTGTCGTGCCCTCGGTTGCGATTCGTGAAGGTGTGCTCGCCTCTATTGAGGCAATGCGCGAACACTTTCGCAGTCTGTATGACAATGTACCCTTTGATCATTATGTGTATAAATCCACTGACCTTTCCAAGGTACGGCAGTTTGCAACCGCCAATACGGTTCAAATATTAATTATCAATATCCAAGCCTTCCAAAAGGATGCTGGCGATATTGAAGACTACGCTCAGCTAACTGATGAGCAACGTAAAAAGCTGAACGTGATTCACCAGGATCAAGATCGCATGTCTGGCCGTCGCCCCATTGAGTTTATTCAAACGGTGCGCCCGGTATTAATTATTGATGAACCGCAAAGTGTGGATAACACGGTAAAAGCCAAGCGCGCCATTAGTAATTTAAAACCCTTGTGCGCTCTGCGTTATTCCGCCACCCATAAAAACCCCTACAACCTGGTGTATGAGTTAGGGCCAATAAAAGCCTACGATGCCAAACTGGTAAAACAAATCGCGGTTTCATCGATTGAGGCGGAACAAAATATCAATCAGGCGTTTTTGCGGTTGGATCAGGTAGGTTACGAGGGCAAAGCAAAAACGCCCAGCGCCAAAGTCACTATTTTTGAAGACACACCCAATGGCACCAAAGAAAAAACCGTAAAGCTAAAACAGGGCACAGATTTAGCAGATAACACCAACCGCAGCGGCTATCAAGGTTATGTGGTTGATGAAATTTATGCAGAACCGGGCGCGGAATATGTTCGCTTTGCCAACAACAAGGTGTTTGAGCCAAAACAAGAACAGGGTGGATTGAGTGAAGATGTGATGAAACTGCAAATCCGCCTAACGGTGGAGGAGCACTTTAAAAAAGAGCGCAACCTGCAAAAAGCCGGAAAAGCGGTTAAGGTGCTCTCGCTATTTTTTATCGACAAGGTCGATAACTACCGCTATTACGACGAACAGGGTAATCCCCACAAAGGTAAGCTCGCGCTCTGGTTTGAAGAAGCCTATCGGCAGATTGCTGCATTACCGCAATTCAGTAGCTTGCCCAAGCGTGATGTAGAAGCCGTTCATGATGGCTATTTTTCTGCCGATAAAAAACGCGGCAAAGTTGTCGGCCTGAAAGACACATCAGGCACTACCAGCGCGGACGATGAAACCTACGCCCTGATTATGAAAGACAAAGAGCGATTGTTGTCTGACGAGGTGCCCTTACGTTTTATATTCAGCCACTCGGCATTACGTGAAGGTTGGGATAACCCCAATATTTTTCAAATATGTTCATTGCGTGAATTTGGTAGTGAACGCGAACGCCGCCAAACATTGGGGCGCGGTTTGCGCTTAGCAGTTGATGCCAACGGTGAGCGAATTTACGATTCCTCAATAAATCGCTTAACCGTAGTGGCGAACGAATCCTTTGAGCATTATGCACGCAACTTGCAAACTGAAATTGAAAAAGATGTGGGTGGTGACTTCAAGTTTGGGCGCGTGAAGCCCATTGCGTTTGCTGGCTTACAAATCGCTGAAGGTGAACCGCTTGGCCAGGAGCAGTCACAAATACTTTGGTCTGCGTTGCAAGCGAAAGGTTATTTGGATTCGCAAGGTGATATCACCCAACAATTTACTCCTGAACAACCGGGCTTTGTATTGGATGTACCAGAAAATTTCTTTCCTATTCGACCCGCCATCACTGATAAATTAAAAAGCTTTTTGTTTAAAGGGCGCGTGGTGAATAACCGTGATCGACAGGCGGTGAAATACAATAAGCGCGTTGAGTTAAATCCGGATTTTCAAGCGCTGTGGGAGAAAATCAAACACAAAACCCGCTATCGGATTCAATTCAGTACGGAGGCATTAATCGCAGAATCCTTGGCACAGATAAACCTCATGCCCAAAATTGCGCCAGTGACCTTGTTGTCATCCCACACCTTGGCTGCTATTACCGAGGCGGGCGTAGTGGCGGAGCGCCAACTGCAGACGCCCAAAGCAAACTATGTGAATTCTCACGATGCCCTGCCAGATATATTGGAATTCTTGCAGCGTGAAACAGGGCTAACGCGCGGAACGCTCGTAGCAATATTGAAGGATTGTGGGCGGTTGGCAGAATTTAAACTTAATCCACAAGCATTTATGACGCAGGTTGCACGTCAAATTCAAAAAGCGCGTAACAAATTATTAACGGAAGACATTAAATACGAAAAGCTGGATGGGCAGTATTACGATGTTAAGCAATTCCAGCATGATGAATTGGAAACCTACCTTGATAATCTCTATAAAGTCACGCGTTTGAACTCGGATGGCGGTGACCTTGGTCGCACACCGGATGACTATATTGTTTTTCAATCCACCATCGAACAGGAAACCGCAAAATTGTTGGATGAGGCAGAGAACGTATTATTTTTCTGCAAGTTGCCCGGTTGGTTCAGGGTGACTACGCCGGTGGGTGACTATAACCCCGATTGGGCAGTAGTTCTGGAGGATGATAAAAAGCTGTATTTAATCCGAGAAACAAAATCAACGCTCGATAACGAAAAACTGCGTGAGATAGAAAAAATGAAATTACGTTGTGGCTTAGCGCACTTCGATGCGCTAGGTGTTGATTATACGGCGGTAGATACTCCTGAAGGTGTGGTAATGGCGAGTATTTAACTCGCCATTTTTTCTTCTAGTTAGTGTCCTCCACTAGCACCAATTCAATGCGATTATTTTTTTGCGCGATAGCATTCCATTCGCCGGCAAAAAAAGTGGGCAGGCGTTCAGGGTAGAGCTCGGTGCCTTCCAGCGCGTGAATATCCAGAGTGAGTGTGCTGTTAATGCTACCGGTTAAATTGCGCAAAATCATTTCGGTTTCGCGTACATAGTCGGCCATCAAACGATCCATGCCGTAGAGTTCACTGGAGAGCAGGCAATTGCTCAGGCTGGTTTCATCGGCAGCGAGTTGATCCATACCGTTTTTGTCCTTGCCGATACAAAAATCCCCCACATAAATAGTAATCACCGCCATGCCTTTAAAGCCGCGGCTGGCGAGGCGATGCAATAATTCATGCAGGCGCAAGACAGTGCTGGTGTCGATGGTGTATTGGCGAAAGGCGAGTGCACCTTGCTGATTAAATGTCCAGGCCAGATCGTCCAAATAATTAATCGAATCGTTTGCTGTTGTTCCGTTTGCCGCCAGTGTGGGAGTGTGATTAACAGCCGCCGTTTGTGCTGTGATGTTTGCTGGTTGAGCTTGTGTTTGTTGACCGGATGTTTGTTGAAAGGGTGCTTGCTGCATAAATTCTTGCAGCTGCTCGGTTAATAAATCTTGCTGCTGAGTGTTTTGTTCAAGTTGCGTTTTGATTTGTAGCAGGAAATACACGCTGGCAATTATCCCCGCGACTAAAAGCAAACCTATACCCCAGCGACTATTACTGGCCGGTGCCGTTGGTTCTGTTGTGTCGGGCGCGGCGGGCGGAATTTGTTGCTGGGTAATATTGCTAAATTCCTGACGCAAGGTTTGCCGCAGCCCCTGCAATTCGCGCGACACGCGCGAGGTAATAAAGCGGCGGTTATCTTCCAGGCTGTGTTCCATATGGCTGAGGCGCAGTTCGATATTGCGCGCCTGTTCCATCGCCGCCTGATTGGGCGCACGGCGCTCCAGTTCCGAACCGCTGACCACGCTCACTTTATTGGCCGCTGCAATTAATTCCGGGCTTTCCACGTCGGTGTTGCTGTGAGTTTGGCTTTTGGGCAGGGGATAAATATGAATGGTCTCCATCACCCGCGATAAATCCGTGGCGTTAATACGATCTTTGCTGACCACATCCAAGGCGCCCAGTGCACGCGCTTGGCCGGTGTACACATCGCCACTTTTGGAGGTGTACATAATCACCGGGATCATCGCGGTTTCGGGGTGGGATTTAATAATTTGCAGCGCGCGAAAACCATCCATGCCCGGCATCAGGTGATCCATAAAAATCACGTCGGGTGAGTGGTGCGCCAGGTAGCGCAGTGCGGCTTCACCCGAGTCGACAATATCGATATCGAGCGGGTAGGCACGGAGCATTTTTTTCAAGCGGTATTGGGCGGTGGTGGAGTCATCCACAATCAGTGCACGTTTACTGGCCATGACAAACATCCCTCTGCGGTGTCGCTAGTATTCTTGGTGGCTATCGTTATTGGTTTTTGGGTGTTATGACGGGTGATCGAGACAGGGCGAGAGCCTAACAGAAATTGGCCGCCGTGCGCGGCCAAATTAGTCACAGCCTGAGTGCCCATGAGGCGAGATAGGGTGTGATGGGATGTAAACGTGGCGCGAGATGTTAGCGCGGGAAGATAAATGCCAGCAGCGCCGCCAACCAGCCGCAAATGGCCAATACTTTCCACACCCGCTCCGGGTGGGTTTCCAGTAGCGGCTGCGAGCGCGGTACCAGCCAATCGGGGTTGGGGCGTTTTAAATCCTGCAGCCATTCCGACAGCGCTTGGTAGCGGTGATTGGGGTTGATACTGAGGGCTTTTTCCAGCGCGCGATCCAGCCAGTAGGGCACCAGCGGATTAAATTTCATCGCCGAAATATATTTCAGTTTCTGGAAACTTTTTAAGTCCATGGCTTTGCTGTAGGTGCTGCCGTAGGGCTGTTTGCCGGTGAGCATTTCGTAGAGCAACACCGCGAGCGAGAACTGATCCGAGGCTTCGCTGGTGCTGCCGCCGTAGCGATATTCCGGCGCGGAATAATCCAGGGTGCCCAGCACCTGGTCGCGTTCAATGGGTGCACCTGCTTCTTGTACGCCAGCGACCCAGCAGGAACCGAAATCCACAATCACCGGGCCTTTGCCGCTAATCACTATGTTGTCCGGTTTTAGATCCTGATGCAGTGTCTCTTTGCGGTGAAAGGCGCGAATGCCGCGAATTAAACTTTCGGTCAGTTCTACCGCGTCGAGAATCGCTAAAACGCCGCGCTCTTTTAATAATTGGGTGAGTGTCGGGCCGGGGATATATTCGGTGAGATAGTACAAACAGGAGCGCGCTTCCGACGCGGGAATGACCCGCACGACACCGGTGCTTTGAATGCGTGCACCAATCCAGGATTCCATCACAAAACGTTCGATATAAGCTTTATCGTCCTGATAGAGTTCGGACGGCGTTTTCATCACCAGTAAATTCTTTTTTTCATCCTCCACCAAATACACCTGGCTTCTTGTTGATTCGTGCAGGATTTTTTTAATCGTCAAACCATCAATACTTTGACCGGGTGAAAACACCGGCGGAAAGGGCAGGCGCGACAATACTTGCACCGCGTCGTTTTGCCCGGCGGTGCCGAGGTTGTCGATGCGCAGCGCTTGAATACTCAGGTTGTCTTCACTCTGGTGTTGCAGCGCAAGTGGTAGTGCCTGATTTACCAGACTGTCCAAATTGTGTTGCTCGGCCAAAATCAGCGCTTTTAATTCGGCGGGCGGAATATGTTCGTGAATACCGTCACTGGATAAAATAAAAATATCGCCGCGCTGCAATTCCAGGCTGTGCATATCCACTTCTAAATAAGGGTCGGCGCCCATGGCGCGGCTTAAATGGGTGGTGTGTTTGTCGATGCGCTGGGTGTGGTCGCGGGTGAGTAATTCCAGATTGTTCTCGCGCAGGCGATAAACGCGGGTATCACCCACATGAAAAATAAAACCGCTATCACCTTTTAAAATCAGCGCGGAAAAAGTGGTTAGATAGCCTTCACCGTAAATCGAATTTTGGCTGCGGCCCCACAGGCTGGAATTTAAACTTTGAATCACGCGCATGGCGGATTGCTGGGTACGCCAGGTGTCGGGTGTGGCGTAGTAGTCGCTGAGAAAACCGGCAATCGCTGTTTGACTCGCTTCGCGCGCGGCCATACTGCTGCTCACACCATCGGCAATCGCAATTGCTATGCCTTTGGTGGTGAGTAAATTGCCCTCGGGAATGCGTGCGCCGACCGTATCCTGATTTTCCGGTTTACGCCCCGCCTCACTTTTTTGCGCGAAGGAAATTTGCAGCACTGATTGCAGGTGATCCATAAAATTTCAGTTCTATAAAAAGAAAAAATTCTCGCAAGAGAATTTTTTGGAAATGACGTGGCACATTTCTGCAGGAGAAGTGCAGCACTATCAGTTGAGACAATCGGAGACATGGATGTCGACGATTAGCCCCCATGGATGGGTTTACGGCGTGTCTCAACTGGTAGTGGTGCACTTCGAGCTATGAGAATTAACTCACTTCAATTTTATGCAGTGAACCATCTTCATTCACTTCAACCACATGACCTTTTGGCTCTTTCAGGAATTGCACAAATACCAGACCTATAGCAGCAGTACCGGCAAGCATCCAGAAGAATGTTTGAATATCGATAAAGGTATTCATGGTCAAAAAGAACAACGCGCCCACGTTGCCATAAGCACCGGCAAGGCCAGCGATTTGGCCGGTCATGCGGCGTTTGATTAAGGGTACAACTGCAAACACGGCACCACAACCGGCCTGCACAAACAGCGAGCAGATAAATACCGCAGAGAATGCCAGGTATAACGGCCAGCTAGCGTTAATTTGCGCAAGCAGCATATAACCACAGGCAACGCCGGCCAGAATTATACTCATGCTGAAACGGCGACCGAATTTATCACTCACCCAACCGCCGCCAGGGCGTGCCACTAAATTCATAAACGCAAAGGAGCCACCGAGCATTGCCGCTTGGGTCACACTCAAACCGGTAAAGGTAGTCATGAAAAACGCGGGCAATACGGATACCACTGCGATCTCTGAACCAAAGGTTGCAAGGTAAGCCCAGCTTAAAATAGCCACTTGTTTAAATTCGTACTTGTCGTGCTCGGCCACGCTGCCTTTTTGCAGCATGTCTTTATTCACGCGATAAATTTGTGAAAACTGAAATACAAACAGGGCAAACAACACCACATACAAAATGTAAGTCGTCGCTGTGCTTAACAAGCCCAAATTGGTGGGGGACATTTTCCACGCGAGTACCGCGAGAATTAAATACATAGGCACGTTCATAATCACGTAGAAGATAAAATCTTTGCGATTACTCACTTCCAAACCGCCGGATTTTTTCGGTTTGAAATAGGTAGAGCCTTTGGGTGTATTGCGCACGCTAGCATAAAAGGCCACACCGTATACCATCGCAATCACCGCCGCAGTGCCCATGGCATAACGCCAACCGTCTTCACCGCCAAATACATGGATCGCCAAATAGGGCAGGGTGAAACCCGCCGCTGCCGCACCAAAGTTACCCCAGCCACCGTAAATCCCTTCCGCCAAACCAACCTGGCGCGCCGGGAACCATTCACTCACCAAGCGAATACCAATCACAAAACCGGCGCCGACAAATCCGAGTAAAAAGCGGAAGAGTGCCAGCTGTTCAAAGGATTGTGCGCAAGCAAAAGCAATTAATAAGGCGCCGGAAAAAATCAGCAAGCCGGAGTAAATCGCACGCGGGCCAAATTTATCCACCAAGCTACCCACCACAATTCGCGCAGGAATGGTGAGTGCTACGTTGAGCGTGAGTAGCGCAGCCCACTGTTGCGGTGTCATCGCAAAGGAGGCGGTGATCAGCGGTTTAAGTGGTGGCAAGCTAAACCACATCACAAAGGTGAGGAAAAAGGCGAACCAGGTGAAGTGCAGGGTCGCAACAGATTTATTGGAAAAATCCAACAGGGGGAAACGGTAAGTGCTCATGGCGTTTTTTCCGGCAGACAATTATTCAAGGTCGGCAGAGGGCCGTGCACCTTAATGAAGCCGGTGATCGCTCTGCATCCTGAAGTGATGAAACTTCTATGAGGGTTTTGCAACGGCTATGCCAAATCATAAATAGTGCACATAAAAAGCGGTTTTTATTGATATGGGTGTATTTGAGGGCACGCTTGAGAATAAATAGTGCGCCAAATAAACGCTCTAAATTGTGTAATTGATTCTGAATGGTGCATTTGCAGGTTTGTAATCTGTTTTGCACCTTTTTTAACAAGGTGCTACCCATCAAGGCACTTGCGGTCATAGGTTGTGCCTGTTGATGAAGCAGAGCGATCGGGTAGTGGTGGGACGTCTTTCGCAAAATCAGGTGTTTCCGCCGGATTTTATTGCTCTATAGCGCTAAAACTGTGCGAAATGGATTTGTGGTTTTGCACCGAAAGCGGATAAAGAGTGGGTGCACAGTGATCAATAATTGTGCCTTTTCGTGCTTTTTAGTTGGATGTTTTAGTCTGGTGCATAAGCTATTTGCAAAAAAATAACACAACACTGTGTTGTGGCTTGGTTATTGCTGTTTGCGCCTCATAAGTAAACCTTGAGGCTTGGGGCATGAGTGAAAATAGTGCAAAAATGAATCTGTTGTCGTTTGCGGGGAAAACCAAAATCCTGCATCTGACCTGGCTGGCTTTTTTTATTACTTTTTTGGTGTGGTTTAACCACGCACCGCTGTTGCTGGCCATTCAAGCCAGTTTTGGGTTGAGCGACCAGCAGGTAAAAACCCTGTTGATCCTCAATGTGGCGCTGACCATTCCGGCGCGGATTGTGATTGGCATGTTGGTGGATTCTTTTGGGCCACGCGCTATTTATTCCCTGTTATTAATCATCACCGGTTTTCTCTGTTTATTTTTTTCGCTGGCCACCAGTTTTGAAATGCTCGCGCTGGCGCGTTTTTTACTCGGGTTTGTCGGCGCCGGTTTTGTGATTGGTATTCGCATGATCAGCGAGTGGTTCCCCGCGCGGCAGATGGGCTTGGCGGAAGGAATTTATAAGGGGCTGGGCAATATAGGTTCGGCGGTGGCAGCGCTTAGTTTGCCCACCATTGCATTGCTGGTGGGAGGCGATGACGGCTGGCGCTATGCCACTGGCATCACCGGATTGATCGCCTTTCTCTATGCGTTTATTTATTATTTTTCCGTGCGCGATACGCCCGCGGGCTCTACTTATTTCAAGCCGAATAAATCCGGTGGTTTGGAAGTCACCAGCAAAAAAGATTTTGTGCTCTATTTGCTGGTGAATATTCCTATGTATGGCGCCATGGCGTTATTGGCCTGGAAAGTAAATAGCCTGGGCTTGATTGCTGCGACCACGCTCTATGCAATCTATGCGCTACTGTTGGCGATTTTTTTACTGCAATGCCGCAAGATCTACAGTTTAAATCTGCACGTTTTTTCCGCCCCGGTCGACAAGCTCCAGCAGTACAAGTTTAAGCAGGTGGCCATTTTGAGCCTCGCCTACGCCGTGACCTTTGGTTCGGAGCTGGCGGTGGTGTCTATGCTGCCGCTATTTTTCCAACATACCTTTGCGGTGCCGGTAGCACTGGCCGGAGTATTTGGTGCTTGTTTTGCAGCGGTGGATATTGGCTCTTGCCCCTCGGGCGGTTGGATCAGCGATAAATTCGGGCGCAAAAAATCCCTGGTGATTTTGTTGATCGGCGCCGCACTGGGCTTTTTTGTTATGTCGATGATTAACAGCGACTGGCCGATTGCGTTAGCGGTCGCCGCGATGATGTGCTGCTCCTTCTTTTTAGGTTCGGCGGCCGGTTGTGTGTTTGCCGTGGTGCCCCTTATTCGCCGCAGCCTTACCGGCCAGATTGCCGGCATAGTGGGAGCCTACGGCAATATTGGTGCTGTGGTGTTCCTCACCATTTTTTCCTTTGTCAGTACCCCGGTATTTTTCCTCACTATCGCGGCCGCTATTGCAATCACTGCACTCGCCGCGATGTTTCTGGAAGAACCGCAGAGCACCATGTTTGAAGTGCTGCCCGATGGCCGGGTGCAATTGGTGGAAATGCATTAATGGACCAGTGGCATCTTGGCAGCAAATTGGCATTTACCCTTGGGCAAGCATCAACCGCAGGCATTAAGGCTCAAAATGAAGATGCCATAGGAATGCGTATTCCCGAGGGCATGCTGCTGGATACCAAGGGCGCGGTGGCGATTATTGCCGATGGGGTGAGTGCCGCCGAAGCTGGTAAAGAGGCGAGTGAAACCTGTGTGCGCAATTTTCTCGCTGATTATTTCTCCACGCCCGATACCTGGACCGTGAAAAAATCCACCACTCAAGTGTTGGTGGCGCTCAATCGCTGGCTCTTTTCCCGTGGCCAACATTTTCGCGACGCGCAAAAAGGTTTTGTCAGCACGCTCAGCTGCATTATTTTTAAATCCCACAGCGCGCATATTTTTCATGTGGGCGACTCGCGCATCTATCGTTTTCGCGCCGGTGTGTTGGAGCAATTGACACGCGACCATCGCACCGTCATTAACGCCGAGCAGTCTTATTTGGTGCGCGCCATGGGGTTGGATGTATCGCTCGATGTGGATTGCAAAACCATCGACCTGGAAGAGAAGGATATTTTTTTATTGAGCACCGATGGCCTGCACGATTTTGTCAGTGATGAACAGCTCTGTCATTTTTTACAGGCGGGCGGTGATGATTACGAACTGCTCAGTCAGCAATTGTTGGCGTTGGCGGCGGCTAATCAGAGCGACGACAACATCAGCTGCCAGTTGCTGCGTATCGATTCCCTGCCCGCACAAAATATTAACGACGCCTGTCAAAAACTCGGTGCTCTGCCATTCCCGCCACATTTAACCTCCGGCATGGAAATCGACGGCTATCGCGTTGAAAAAGAATTGCATGCAAGCAGCCGCAGCCAGGTGTATCTGGTGCGCGACCTGGAATCCAACCAGCTGCTGTGTATGAAAACCCCGTCGATTAATTTTTGCGACGACCCCGCCTATATAGAACGATTTATTTTGGAGGCCTGGATTGGCAGCCGCATTCACAATGCCCATGTGGTGAAAGTGATTGCGCCCAACAAACCTAAAAGCTGTCTCTATTATTTGATGGAATATATTGATGGTGAGACCTTAAATCACTGGATTAAAAAAAATCCGCTGCCATCCGTGCAAACGGTTATCTATATGGTGGAGCAAATTTGCAAAGGGCTGCGCGCTTTTCATCGCCGTGAAACCCTGCACCAGGATTTGCGCCCGGCCAATATCATGGTGGATCGCCACGGCGAAATTAAAATTATTGATTTTGGCTCTTGTTTGGTAAAAGGCATTGCGGAAATCAGCTCGCCTATTGCGCGTGAAAATATTTTGGGCACCGCCGAATATTCTGCGCCGGAAACCATTTTGGCGGGCAAGAGCGATGAAAAATCCGATGTGTTTTCACTGGCGGTAATTGTGTTTGAAATGCTCACCGGCAGCGCGCCCTTTGATGGCAAACTCGCCAACTGCCGGACCGAGCGCGCCTATTTAAATACTCGCTACACCTCCACCTATGAACTCAACCCGCTGGTACCTTTTTGGGTGGACGGTGCGATTCGCAAAGGCCTGCGCTACGATTTGGAGCGGCGCCACGCCGATGTCTCGGAATTTTTGCACGAGCTGCAACACCCCAACCCCAAATATAAACAGCACTACCGCGCGCTGCTGTTGGAAAAAAATCCGCTGCGTTTTTGGCAGGGTTTATCGGCCATTTTGTTTGTTGCGCTCTGTGTCTCCTTTTATTTTTAAATCGCTGGTGAGTTTTAATCCCCCGTTGGCGCATTTGCGCTGGCGGTGATTATTCGCTATAAATCCCCGCTGGTAATTAACACCATAAAAAGTAAAAAACCGATAAGCGCAATGATATGCGCAGTTTTATACCCTACCTACCGCTCTGGCCTTTAGTACACGCAACCCTAATTGCAGCTGTTTTTAATTGCAGCTGTTTTTAATTGCAGCTGTTTTTAATTGCAGCTGTTTTTAATTGCACTTATTCCCAATGGCATTTGTCCCTAGAGTGAGGTCGAGATGTATCGTTTATCTTTCAGCATTTTTCCGCTTCGAATTGCCCCGGCCAGCGTTTTGTTCGTGAGCCTGTTGGCGCCCTGGGCCTGCGCCCAAACTGAAGATTATGTCGGCGATGGTATATTCACCCAAGGCATTGAAGGCCCAGCGGTGGACGCCAAGGGCAATCTCTATGCGGTAAGTTTTGCGCGCGACGCCGATGCAAGCCAAGGCGGCACCATAGGTATTGTTTATAAACCCCAAGTCGATAAACCCCAGAGCGCGCAATTATTCCTCACCCTACCCACCGGCAGCACCGGCAACGGTATTCGTTTTGATCGCGATGGTTTTATGTATGTGGCGGATTACACCGGGCACAATATTTTAAAAATCGACCCGCGCAGCAAAGCAGTTTCGGTGCATGCCCATAGCGATAAGATGAATCAACCCAACGATATTGCTATCGCCAAATCCGGGGTCATTTACGCCAGTGACCCCAAGTGGGCGGACAATACTGGAAACCTGTGGATGATCGCCCGCGACGGTGTGGTCACATTGCTCGAAGACAATATGGGCACCACCAACGGCGTGGAAGTGAGTGCGGATGAACAGCATCTGTACGTCAATGAAAGTGTGCAGCGCAGGGTGTGGAAGTACGACATCGATAAAGCCACCGGCGCCGTAAAAAACAAACGCTTGTTGATTGAATTTCCCGATCACGGTTTGGATGGCATGCGCAGCGATGTGCGCGGCAACCTCTATATCGCCCGTTACGGTGCTGGTGAAGTCACCCTGGTCTCGCCGCATGGCACAGTGCTACAGCGTATAAAACTCAAGGGCGAAAAACCCACTAATGTCGCTTTTGGCGGTGCCGATGGAAAAACCGTGTATGTGACTCTGCAGGAGCGCGGCGCGATAGAAACCTTCCGCAGTGAACATGCCGGGCGCGAGTGGCAGTTGCTGCAGGCTAAATAATGGTTTGGGTGGTTTCGGCGTCGTAGCTGTTTTTCTCCGGGCGCACGCCGCGCCCCATTTGGATTTCCAACAGTACCAGGGTGTAAACCTCCTCATCGAACGGGTCTTCATCCGGCCGCTCATAGCGGGTACTGCGGCAGCCGAGCAGACCACAGTGGTGCTGGGTGATGGCCTCGCGGCGGGCGGGAAACGCGGGTTCATCCTTCAACCGGCGCTGGGTCTTTTTAATTACCACAAACCAGTCGTAACCCTGCTGCAATGTCAGTTCAGCGGCGCGCCGCAGTGCATAGCGCTCGGCGGCCGCGCGCTGTTGGCCGCGCAACTTGAACTGCACGCGGTAGTGGGTTTCGCTCAGCGCCAGTTCCTTGTAGCCGGTGCCATCGCCCTTGGCGGGGTGATAGTGGCGGTGCGGTTGATTTTGTTGGCCCTGTTGATTTTTGGGGTTGACGCAGCCAGTGAGAAATACCAGCAAACACAACGCAATCAGTGTTTTCATTCTTGCCAATCTCCTGTGCTTGGCGAGCGGAGCGCCGGTGGTTATGGATTGCGGCGCCAGTGGTTATTGATCGCTGCCGCTTCGGCCGCTGCATCAAAGGCATCGCCCTGCATCATGTTATCCAGTGCGTTTTCAATCAGCGCATTGTCACTGCCACTGGCGGTTTGGTAATCATCCGCCGATGGCCTGGCCTGGCTGTGCACGCTCAGGGTTAATTGCCATTGGTTATCCCGGCGGCAGGCGATGTTTTCCGCGCTGCTATTGCCTGTGTTTACTTGGAACTGGCGGCAGTAGTTGCCCTCGCCGTTGATAAAACTCAAGCGCGGTTTAATCTCGCTGCCGTCGGCCAGTGCCCGCTGTTCACCACTGCGGGTGCTATCCAGCGCCTCGGCGATGGCGTTCCAGTTGTCGCTGCTACCGGCATTGCCCGGCAATAATTGCGCGGCGCCAAAACCAATCACCAGCGCTACCGATGCAGCCATGGCCGCATGCTGTTGCAAACCCTGCTGGATTCTCCGCCACAGCGGGAAGGCAATGATGTTATTGGCTGGTTGCTCGTCGCTTAACAGGCGGGTGATAGCCTCCGGCATGGGTTGTTCATCAATGCGACGATAATGGCTGGCCACCCGTGTATCCACCATGGCGAGTTCTGCCAGGCGGTTGGCGAGGTTTTCGTTGCGGCTAATCTGCTCGCGCACAGCCTCCATTTCCGCGGCGGGCAGCTCGGCATCCAAAAAGGCGGACAGTTGTTCATCGGACACTTCATAGGGTGGCGCTTGATCGGATGGCGATTGGTTCGAAAGACTCATGGCGGATTCCTCACGCGCCTTCAGCGGCGGGCGGTTGTTCGGGATTTAAAAATCGGCTCAGGGCGATGCGCGCCCGCGCCAGCCGGCTCATTACCGTGCCGGTGGGAATGCTCAGGGTATCGGCCACTTCCTTGTAGGACATGCCCTCCAGTGCCACCAGTGAAATAATTGTGCGCTGGTCGTCGGGCAATTGCTGCATCGCGGCATCTACCTCCGTCAGGGCGATCTGGTCTTCAATCGCTTGTGCGCCATCGGCCACCGGCTCCTCGCTCTCCTCAATGGCGTAGTTAAGGTGCTGGCGAACCTTGCGCGCGCGGTACTCATCAATCCAAATATTACGGCACACGCGAAAGGCCCATTTGGCCAACTCAATATCCTCGGGCACACCACGGCTCAGCAATCGCTCAAGGGTATTTTGCAATAAGTCGTCGGCATCGGCGGCGGAGCCGGTGAGCGAGTAGGCAAAACGCCGTAAGGCGGGCGCGAGTTGGGTTAATTCCTGTTTCATGGCGATACTGGTGTCGGTCTTCATGGGCGCTGATTTCAGGTCTGGATTGAGGGATAGTTTCTGGTGCTCTTATCCAGTAAACGGCCCGCTGTTGGTTTTATTCCCATCCCAGTGATTATTTTTGGAATTTTTATTCCCCGCAAACGTTAACCAGGTAATGAACCCAGCCATTTTTTGTGGTTAATTTACCCTATTACACGCCATGGTGACCCAATGAAACCTTTTTACCGTCGTCATTTACGTCTTGGTTGTTTGCGTATTGCCTGCAGCAGTCTTGTGCTCGCCTGCCTGTGCCAGCCGGTTGCTGCCCAATTGTTGGAGCGCCTGCCGGTGGATACCACACTGGACGGCGTAACGCGGGAGCTGGATGACACAGTTCGCCAGGTGCAGGAATCGGTACAGAAGGATTTACTGGCGGAGTCAGTATTGCGCGACGCCTTGATACAACCGGTCGATGCCGCCCTCGCCAAAACAACCGCACTGGTGCCCGACTTACTAACGGCGGTGCTGCCGATTGTTGATCGCCGTGGTGCCACGGTGTTGGTGGATGTCAAAGTGGAAGATGGCTGGCGCGCCGTGGAGCGCGAATGGCTGTTATTGCTCGACCCAACTGCGTTGGCGGAGCTGGCCAAGCTTGATGTTGAAATCATTGAGCAGACCCAATTTGCCGGGTTGGGGCTGCAACTGGTGCGCTTTCGTGTGCCCGCCGCTCTGGATTCCCGCGCCGCGCTGCGCCAGCGCTTGCCCGCCAGTTTGCATCCGCAGCTGGATCGCAATCATATCTACTCGCCCCAAACTGCTGCCCCCCAGTCCTCGCAACCCGCTTCATCACCCATATCATCCACATTGCCACCTCAGGCTCCAGCCTGTGTTGATGACTTGTCCATCGGCATGATCGATACCGCGATTAATAGCACGCATCCCGCGTTTGCCGGGGTAAAAATCCGGCAGCAGGATTTTATCGGGGCCGATATCGAATCGCCCAAAGCCCACGGCACAGCGGTGGCGGGGCTGTTGGTTGGAACAGGGACAGGAGGCAAAGGCGATGAGCTGCAACCGCTTCTGCCGGGTGCAACACTCTATGCGGCCTCGGTATTTTACCCGCGCAATGATTACACCCAGGGCGCCACCATGATGAATCTGGTGCGTGCCTTGAATTGGCTGATAGAACAAAAAGTGCCGGTGATTAATATGAGCCTGACCGGCCCGGACAACAGCATTCTGGCGCAGGTAATTGAGCGAGTTATTGAATCTGGCAGTCTGGTGGTGGCGGCAGTGGGTAACGAGGGGCCAGCCGCGCCACCCTTGTATCCGGCCGCCTATCAGGGAGTGATTGCAGTGACCGCGGTGGATCAACAACAGCGCCCTTATCGCTGGGCCAATCGGGGGGAACATATCGCCTTTGCCGCGCTGGGGGTGTCGGTGATCACCGCGCGCAGTGCTGGCGGTTATGGCCGTGAGAGTGGAACCTCTATGGCGGCGCCGTTGGTCTCGGCATTGCTTGCTTGCGAGCTGGCAACTACTCCTGCTCAGGCGGTGATGGCGCAATTAATCAAGCGTGCGCAGGATTTGGGCGTACCGGGCCGCGACCCGATTTTTGGTCACGGCCAATTGCAGCGCCCTTAAAAACTGGCTTTTAACGTGAGTGAGGCGCGGGTTTCAGTGTAATCCGCCGCGCGCAGGTTGGATTGATAATCGCCGCGCTCCACTTTACTCACCAGCGCCAACCAATCATGGGTATTGATCTGCCATTCCAGATTTACCACCTGCCGGGTATCGTCGCGCTTGGCTTCCAACGCCGGGGTGATGGTCGAATAATCGCGCTGCTCATAGCGCCAGCCCAGTTGCAACTTGGTCTTTTTGCCCCAGGCGGGGAACTGGTGATTAATGCTGGTTTTTACGCTGGTGGCGGTCAAATCAAACGGATCGCTTCTGGCATTCTCCCGCTCGTGATTCAAGCCAAACGCCACAAAGGTGGTGCCTTGGTTAAAAAACACAAACACATCGCCCGCCATACCCAGGTTGTGCGCATTGCGCTCGGCACTGGTGGGAAAATCCTTGTCCTGATAATTCACCGCCCCGCGCACAAAGGTGCGCTGATTGAACAGGCGCGACAGGTAAACACTGTGCTGGCGCAGGGTTAAAAAATCGGTGCCGTCCAGCGCGGCGTCGGCCTGGTGATAGCTCAGGCCCAGCTTGAACAGCGGCAGTTCATAACTGGCATCGGCAAACAATTGCTGGATGCCCAGGTCAAACGCGCTCATGTCTTGATAGGTTTTGCTGTTGTAGCTGGCACCGGCTTTAAATATCGCCTTGGGTGTCGCCTGCCACTGGGCATTTACGCGCGCATTGGCCAGCAGTGCCCAGTCGCCAGCGCTGGAGTATTGGTCAAGCTCAACTACCGCCAAATTGGAATCGTATTCGGCGCCGCTTTCCAGCTCCACATCCAGCTTATTGGCCCCGTGGGCGGCAATGCTACAGAGGGCGATGACTAAAGGGCTGATAACCCAACGGCCAAGGCTAATAATCAGTTGTTTATTACTGCGTGGGTTCATGATGGTTGCTCCGCAAAAGGCAAAAAAAATCGGCGCCGGAGCGCCGATCTCTTATTACAAACCGAGGTTCAAGCTGTCAGTTAAGGCCGCGCTGATATTGTTATTCACGGTGCTATCCACAGTGTCCTGAATGCTCGCAGCGATGCTGTTGTTGATGGCGCCTTCTACCGCTGTGTTTACCGAACTGCCAATGGCTTGCTCGACTGAGCCGCTGACGGACTGTTGAACCGAGCCAGTTACCAATTGTTCTACAGAACCACTTATCGCCCCATCTACCAAGCCGTTCACTGAGCCAGTGACCGAGCCATTTACCAGGCTATCTAACGTGCTATCTACCGAACCGCTAACCAGCTGTTCTGCCGAACCTTGCAGGTTGCTATCGGCAACCAACGGCTGGGTTGAGTTCAACTGTTGGCTAATCGCGCCGTTGGCGGCGGTGCTGGTGGCATTCACAGTGGCGGAGAGATTGGCCGAGAGGTTTTCCTGTGCCGCCGCCCCGCGCTCCAACAATTGGTTTGCCTGTTGGCTGATGGGGGTGAGCACTGCCTGTGCATCCACTGCTGCATTGCCGGTCGCTGCTGCAGAAATTGCGCCGGCGGTTTCTGTTCCGGCATTGGCTTGGTCGGTGTTGTTTTGCTCTGCTTCTGCGCCGCTGTCAGTTGCGTCGCTGTTGGCATTAGTGCTGGTCGCTGCGCTGGCATTTTGTTGCAACCCAAAAGCGGCACTCAATGTGCCTTCCTGGGCAGAGAGGCGAGCATCCGCTGCAGTCTGGGTGTTGGCGCTTGTATCTACGGCCAATGACGCGTCTTGTGCCCAGCAAACGCTGGAGGCCAGGGTGCAAGCAGCAATCAATAAAGTGTGTTTGTTCATGGTGATGTCCTCATTCGTTTCAGGGTTTGAAAGCGGGTTGCGCTGCAGCCCGTTTTCGTCGACTTGCAACCTGTTAACGCGGGGGGAGTTATTTTTATTCCCGAACCTGGAAAAAATATTTGATGCGGGAAGTAAACGAGGGGAGGGAGGGGGCTAAACAAGGAGGGCTGGCGGACAAAACCCTGAAAGAAGTTTTCAGGCAAAAACGTCTTTTTGTAAATAATTTTCTTAACATGGCGCATTTTTGCTGGTAGCCTTGTAAAAACGCTCGATTTTTCTGCTATTGGCAAAAAAATAATATGACTAAAGAAAATAATTTACAGTCAAACCTGAAAATCAGACCGCTTAGCCCTGTGGGCAAGGGTTTAGGTATTGCGGCTGGGGATTCGCTGACACAGCCTTTGGTGGGCGAGATTGCCGCGCAGGGTTGGAACCTGCTGCGCGAGGATGTAAGCCTGCCAGTCGCGGTGCTGAGTGAAAGCCGCTTGCAACACAATCTGCAGTGGATGAAAGACTTTATCGCCAGCTACGGGTTGAAACTCGCGCCCCACGGCAAAACCACCATGAGCCCCGCGCTGTTCCAGCGCCAGTTGGATAATGGCGCCTGGGGTATCACCCTCGCCACCGCGCCCCAAGTTCAGGCGGCTTACCACTTCGGTGTACGCCGGGTCATTCTGGCGAATCAATTGGTGGGCCGCGCCAACATGGCGATTATCAGCCGCCTGCTGCAAGACCCGGATTTTGAGTGTTATGTCATTGTGGACTCAGCTGCCAATGTTGAGCAGTTGGGGCAGTTTTTCCGTGAATCAGGCCAGTGTTTACCCCTGTTATTAGAGTTGGGGGTGGATGGCGGCCGCACTGGTGTGCGCGACGCTGAAAGCCGCGCCGCCGTACTGGAGGCTATCAACCGTTTCCCGACTTCTCTCGCCCTGCGCGGTATAGAAGTCTATGAAGGGGTGCTTAAAACCGAGGCGGAGATCCGTGATTTCCTGCGCCTTGCGCTCCGTGAACTCATGGCATTGGAAGCCCATGGCCAGTTAGCGGCAGGGGCGGCAATACTGACTGGCGCTGGCTCCGCCTGGTTTGACCTGGTGGCGGAGGAATGGGCCGGTGCCTCGTTGGGCAATGCCCGCGTGCTGGATATCATCCTGCGCCCCGGTTGTTACCTCACCCATGATGTCGGCATTTACAAAGCCTCCGAAGCTCGTATCCAAGCTTGCAACCCCATCGCCCGGGCTATGCACAGCAGCTTGCTGCCCGCGCTACAACTCTGGGCTTATGTGCAATCCATTCCCGAACCCGGTCTGGTGATTCTCGGGCTGGGTAAACGCGATGCGGCGTTTGATGCCGGTCTGCCCATTCCCGCTTTGCACTTTCGTCCTCACAACAAAGGTCGCCCCGGTGATGAAAAACCCGCGCCTGCTCCAGCGGACTGGCAGCTGACCAAAATGATGGATCAACACGCCTTTATGCAGGTGTCTGCCGGTGCTGATTTGCAGGTGGGCGATATGCTCGCGCTGGATATTTCCCACCCCTGCCTGACCTTTGATAAGTGGCGCCAGCTATTGGTGGTTGACGATAACTACACGGTGATCGATGCCGTGGAAACGTTTTTTTAAGGCGCGCAGCGATGGATTTTTTTTCTAATGCATTAACCTCAGGCCAGTGGCTCTTGGTGTACGCGGCGCTCAGCATTATCGCGCTGATTTTATTAATCGCCCGCTATCGTTTGAATCCGTTTATTACGCTGACGCTGGTGTCGCTCGGTCTGGGTTTAATGGCCGGTATTCCCGCAAAAGATGTGGTGTTTGTGTATGAAGCCGGTGTGGGTAAAACGCTGGGGCACATCGCACTCGTTGTGGCACTGGGCACCATGCTCGGAAAAATGATGGCGGAATCGGGCGGCGCGGAACAAATCGCGCGCACCATGATTCGCTGGTTCGGTGAAAAAAATGTGCACTGGGCGATGGTGTTTATCGCTTTCCTCGTGGGCTTCCCGATTTTTTTCGAAGTCGGTTTTGTATTGTTAATTCCCATCGCCTTTAACGTGGCGCGCCGCACCGGCACTTCCATGTTATTAGTGGGTTTGCCCATGGTCGCGGGTTTGTCGGTAGTGCATGGTTTGGTGCCACCGCATCCGGCCGCGATGATTGCGGTGGGCGAATATCAAGCCAACGTTGGCCGCACCATTTTTTATGCGCTTATTGTTGGCATTCCCACTGCGATAATAGCGGGGCCAATTTTTGCCAAATGGATTTCGCCTAAAATCCAGTTGCCTGCGCACAACCCGCTGGAAGAGCAATTTATTCACGCCGATAGCGAACGCCAGTTGCCCGGTTTTGGCATCACACTCGCGACTATTTTATTGCCCGTAGTGTTAATGCTACTTGGCGGCTGGGCCGATTTAATTGCTGAGCGCGGCACAGGTCTGAATGACTTTTTATTATTTATCGGCAATTCCGTTGTTGCGCTCTTGATTGCAACGCTCGTGAGTTTTTACACCCTCGGAATTGCGCGCGGTTTTAATCGCGATTCGATTTTAAAATTCAGTCACGATTGTTTGGCACCCACCGCTGGTATCACCTTATTGGTCGGCGCTGGTGGTGGGTTAAATCGCATTTTGGTGGAAGCGGGCATTGCCAAAGAAATTGTCAATTTCTCTTCCGACATGGCCTTAACGCCATTACTAATGGGCTGGTTTGTGGCCGCGCTGATGCGCATCGCCACTGGTTCCGCCACCGTTGCCATGAGTACTGCGGCAGGCATTGTTGCGCCAATTGCACTCGCTGCCGGTTACCCTCACCCTGAGTTATTAGTCATTGCCACCGGCGCGGGTTCATTAATTTTGTCCCACGTGAATGACGGCGGTTTTTGGTTAATCAAAGAATATTTCAATATGACTGTCACCCAGACCTTAAAAACCTGGACGGCATTGGAAACCATTATTTCCTTTGTGGCGCTGGGTTTTGCGCTGCTATTGGCCTCGATAATTTAAGAGCACCGAAATGACTGCACTGTTCGATATTGTTTATCACATTCGCTCCAATCGCGACCGGCTCTCGGCGACTGAGCAAAAAGTGGCGGATATTATTCTGGAAGATATTGCCTTTGCCGCTTCGGCAAGTATTGATCAGTTAGCGCTAAAAACGAATGTCAGCATCGCCACCATTTCGCGCTTTGCCAAATCGGTCGGCTGCGATGATATTCGCGATTTGAAATTAAAACTGGCGCAGGCGAGTGCGGTGGGAACACGCTTTTTATCCGAAGTGCCAGCCTTGGAAGAGAGCGCTTTTTATTCGCAAATTTGCAGCGAAGTAGAATCCACCTTACGCGCTAATCTCGCGCGTTTTGTCGAGGCCGATTTCCGCAGTGCGGCAGCATTATTAAATAACGCGCGGCTGATTTATATCGGCGGCATGGGCGGCGCCTCCACCATGCTGGCGGACGAGGTGCAATTCCGCATCGCGCGCTTAGGCATTGCGGTAACGGCTTATCACGATCCTGTCTTGCTGCGTATGTTTGCGGCGACGCTCACTGAAAAAGACGTACTGGTATTGCTCTCGATTACTGGGGTCACGCCCGAATTATTGGAAGTGGCCGATATCGCGCGCGAGTACGGTGCGCAAATTATTGTGCTCTCCGCGCCCGATTCTCCACTCGCGCAAAAAGCCAGTTTATTTATTCCAATCGTCACCGAAGAGACGGATTTTATTTACAAACCTTCAGCTTCGCGCTACGGCATGTTACTCGCGATAGATTTGTTGGCGACTGAGTTGGCCTTGGTGCGCAAAACCGAGAGCAAGGAATTATTGCGCCGGGTGAAGTTTGCGCTGGATGAATATCGCGGCGGCGACAACCGTTTGCCGCTGGGCGACTAAACCAAGGGAAGCGAATAATGCAGGCGGTGAAATTCGATTGTGTCATTTACAACGCGCTTATTCTGGATGGCTCAGGCGCTAGCGCGGTGCGCGGTGATTTGGCAATTCACAATGGAAAAATCGCCGCGCTCGGTGACCTTGCCAATGCCGAATCTCATCAGCGTTTTGATGCTCAGGGTTGGGTATTGGCACCGGGTTTTATCGATGTGCACACCCACGACGATATTCAAGTGATTCGCACGCCCAATATGTTGCCCAAAATTTCCCAGGGCATTACCACCGTGATAGTGGGCAACTGCGGCATTAGTGCCAGCCCGGTCACCTTAAAAAATAATTTGCCCGACCCAATGAATTTGCTCGGCAGCAAAGAAGATTTTTGTTTTCCTGATCTCGCAACCTATAAACAAGCGGTTAATAAAATTGTGCCTGCCGTCAATGTGGCAGCGTTAATCGGTCACACCGCACTGCGCAATAATCATATGGATCGTTTGGATCGCAGCGCGACAAACGAAGAAATCACCGCGATGCGTGAACAATTGCGTGAAGCGCTACAGGAAGGCGCTCTGGGTTTGTCTTCTGGTTTGGCTTACGCTTCGGCGTTTTCCAGCAGCACTGAGGAAGTAAAACAACTGGCGCAGGAATTAAACGCGGCGGGCGCTATTTACACCACACATTTGCGCACCGAGTTTGACGAAATAATCGCCGCGCTCGAGGAAGCCTTTGACATTGGCGAGCACGCGCAGGCACCGGTTATTGTGTCCCATTTGAAATGTGCGGGTGCCGGTAATTGGGGGCGCAGCGGTGAGGTGCTACAAAAAATTACACAGGCGGCTACCACACACCCCATTGGTTGTGACTGTTATCCCTACAGTGCCAGTTCATCCACTTTGGATTTACAACAAGTCACCAGCGACTTTGACATAGTCATCACCTGGAGCAAACCGCACCCCGAACAGGGCGGAAAAAAATTAGCGGATATCGCACAGCAATGGCAACTGGATTTAGTGAGCGCGGCGAAAAAATTACAGCCCGCTGGTGCAGTTTATTACGGCATGAGTGAGCAGGATGTACAAAAAATTCTCGCCCATCCACTCACCATGATCGGCTCCGATGGTTTGCCGGTAGACCCATTGCCGCACCCCCGTTTATGGGGCGCATTTCCCCGCGTGCTCGGGCATTACAGTCGCGATTTACAATTATTCGAGTTGGCTGAAGCTGTACGCAAAATGACACGTATGTCGGCAGATCGTTTTGGTTTGGATGATCGCGGTCGCATTGAAATTGGCGCCGCCGCCGATCTGGTTATTTTCAATCCCACCACCGTAAAAGACGCCGCCACTTTCGAGCAGCCACAACAATTAGCCGAAGGCATAGAAGCAGTGTGGGTCAATGGAGTGTTGACCTACAGCAATAAAAAAATTACTGGAAAACGCGCAGGAAAGTTCTTGGAAAAGCAGCGGGATTTACGGATTGGGTTTTATTGATGCGTGATTCCGGGGTGCTCCGATATTCCTTTCAGGACACGCCGTGAATACATCCATGTAGGCTTGTCGTCGACATCCATGTCTCCGACAGTCCTGAAAGAAATATCGAAGCAGCCTTGAAAGTTCAGATTACAAAAGGTGAAAAATGTCAGCAATAAAACGTTACGGTGTTGAAGGTGGTAAAGGAACTGGTGGGCAGCATTTGCCGTTTGCACGTGCAGTGCAAGCCGATGGCTGGCTCTACGTTTCCGGACAAGTGCCCATGGTCAACGGCGAAATCATCGAGGGTGGCATTGTGGCGCAATCCCATCAAGCCATTAACAATGTGCTCGCGATTTTAGCTGAAGCCGGTTATGGCCCTGAAGATGTTGTGCGCTGTGGTGTGTGGCTGGATGACCCGCGCGACTTTATGTCCTTCAATCGCGTGTTTATGGAATATTTTGGCGCAAACCCACCGGCGCGCGCCTGCGTGGTGTCCAGCATGGTGGTGGATTGCAAAGTAGAAGTAGATTGCGTTGCCTATAAAAAGTCCTCTACATAATAAGAGTTAATAATTTATGTTCCGTGTGCTGTTATTTGTTGTTGGTTTTATGCTATCGACGATGGCATCGTTAGCGGCGGTAGCCAATGCGCCGTCGCTGCCGCTTATGCCTTATCCGCAACAATTGATACCAGCGGCAGGTGAACCGCAGTTGCAGCTTGGCAGTGACTGGTTGATCGCCATCGACGGAAAATCTACAGCTGAATTAAACAACGCACTGAAGCGTTTTGCACAGCGTAGCTATCAACAAACCGGCATTAAGCTGCGCTGGAAAAAAAGCATTGCTGCCAAAGCAACATTGGTTATCACGATTAAAGACGCGCGCACTATGTCCTCACGCATGAGTGAATGGGACGAGTCCTACCAGTTGGTGGTCGATAATAAAAAAATCTACCTCAGTGCCAATCAAAATCTGGGTGTGCTGCGCGGTTTGGAAACCCTGTTGCAGTTAATGGGTGTAAGCGAAAAAACGATTCAAATTCCACAGGTCAGCATTAACGATTTTCCACGTTTTAAATGGCGCGGGTTGTTGCTCGATACTTCACGTCATTTTTTCTCGATAGAGACGATCAAACGACAAATCGATGCGATGGCTGCGGCCAAATACAATATTTTTCACTGGCATTTAACCGATGACCAAGGCTGGCGCTTTGAATCCAAACGCTATCCAAAATTACACCAGCTCGCGTCGGACGGTCAGTTTTATACGCGTAAACAAATGCGTGAGGTCGTCGCCTATGCACAAGCGCGCGGTATTCAGGTATTGCCGGAAATTGATGTGCCGGGGCACGCCAGCGCTATTGCCGTTGCCTACCCGGAATTAATGTCCGCACCCGGCCCCTATACGATGGAATATCGTTGGGGGGTGCATAAACCCACGCTCAATCCGGCCAATGAAAAGGTGTATGAATTTGTCGCCGCACTTGTGGCAGAAGCCAAAGCCATATTTCCATTTGAATACCTGCATATTGGCGGCGATGAGGTAGATCCGGAACATTGGAATAACAACGCCGACATTCAAGCCTTTATGCAGGCCAACAATTTAAAAAATAGCTATGCGCTGCAGGCCTATTTTAATCAGCGGGTACAAACCATTTTGCACAAACACCAGCGCAAAATGATTGGCTGGGATGAAATACAACACAAAAATTTACCCAAGGACATAGTGATTCAATCCTGGCGCGGACCGGATGCGGTAAGCGAATCCGTGGCGGCAGGTTTTCAGGCGATTTTATCCACCGGTTATTATCTGGATCAGCCGCAATCCGCGGCTTATCACTATCGCAATGATCCTTTGCCTCCGCTGCCTTATACCAATAAAAATCTTGCGCTGATCGAAAACAACAGTGAGCGCGAAGAAATTGCCAGCTGGTCATTTTCCTTGCCACGCAAACGCGGCAATCCGGTTACTGGTAGTTTCACACTGCTTAATGAGCGCGAGGGTTTTATCGATTTTTCCGGTAAGTCGCGTCGTACAGTGAAGATTCAGAAATTGACAAAAAGTGCCGCCGTGTTTTCGCTGGATACCTGGATGGGGCCAGTAGAGTTTCGCGTGCGATTTAATGGCGATGAATTGCAGGGCAGGGCAATAGTAGGCAACGCACCTTACCCGGTGAGCGGTAAAAAAATTGCACCACAATTGATAACCGCATTGCAAAAAATGACTCCGCTCGGTGCACAGGAGCATAAATTAATTCTGGGTGGCGAAGCGGCATTGTGGGCAGAAATTGTGGATGAGCAGTCAATCGACCTGCGGCTCTGGCCGCGCGCATTTGTTGTGGCCGAACGCCTCTGGTCGGCGCAGGAATTGCAATATGAAAATGCAATGTATGTGCGTATGAATAGTGTCGCCCACTGGGCAGAAAAATCCACAGGCTTGTTGCATCGAAAGCAAACCGAACAAGCACTGCAGCGATTGTTTGGAACCGAGGCAATTACACCCGCGCTGACATTTATTGAACTGTTGCAGCCGGCTTATTACTACCACCGGCAACATGAAAAATCGGCCAATGAAAGCTATTCCAAGGCAGATCCACTGAATCGTCTGGTGGATGCATTACCGGTTGAAAACGAATCTCTGCGGCAATTTAATATGCGCCTGACACGCTGGTTGATGAACCCGGTAGCGGGTGAGGATTATGCGTTGCTACAAGCGCAATTACAGCGTTGGTCAGTGAATCGCGCGCGACTTATGCCGCTATTAAAACAGCATCCGGAACTGATGCTGTTTGCGGAAAAAACCTATGGGTTGGTGGATCTTACTGCTGCACTGTTGGAGCAGCGTTTAACCAGTAAAACATTGGCAGCGGGCGAGCAACAAAAATTGCAAAAACAGTTGTTAGCCGCATCGCAGATAGAACAGGAAATGATAATCGCATTGGTTTTTTCCGCTGAAAAAATTCTTGATTCCCTGTTAATTCCCTAGCGCAAGATAATTCAGAGGGAATAATTGTAAATTTGTTTGACAACGTTGTCCTTTCGCGGTTAAGTTCACCATGCCGGAGGCAGTGAATATCGCGCAGGAGACAAAGAATAATTAACGGAGTGCGCCCGAGTGGGCGATAGATATGACAATACCCATCGTCATAACTCCAATGCGTCACGACTCAATGTGCCTATGGGTAGACTGATATGGTTGAAGTAGCACTCCTGGCAATAAAAGATCTGTCGCTGCTAATGAGCAGTGCACTGGTATTGATATTGGTGTGTTTGTTAATAGCGCGCCCACAGCAAAGCGCATTGCGCCACGTGTATCTGTTCTGCCTGGTATTGTTTTTTTTGGTTGGCCTTGTGCGCATGCTTGCGTCGCTATTGCATTGGGATATAGCAATAGATGCCGCTTTGCTGCTGGTGGTGAACAATATTTTATTTATGGTCGGCTGTGTTTTTTTTCTGTTTGGGCCGCGCCTGCTGGGGCGGCATAAAAAAATGGCAATCAATCATGATGATCGAGTTCGCGCCGATTTTTTTTCACCATTCAGAGCTAATGCGCGACCATTTTTTATCCATGACAACCCTGCGCAACAGCAGTCTGAACAATTGGGGCAAGTGCAGGATGCACAGAGTCTTGCCAGTGAGGTGCTTGTGGAAGTTCAGCCGCAGCTGGCAGAAAAGTTAACGGAATTTATGCTATTGCAAAAACCGTATTTGGAACCGCACATCACCGTAGAGCGTTTGGCGATTAAATTAAATGTATCGCCCAAACTGTTGTCCGGAACCATTAATAATGAATTGCAGATGAATTTTTTTGAACTGATCAGTAATTATCGTGTGTTGGAAGCCAAAAAACGTCTAGCTGACCCGACACTGCAGGATAAACCGATTTGCGAAATTATGAAAAGTTGTGGTTTTAACAGTAAATCTGTTTTTAACCAGGCATTTAAAAAAGCGGTGGGCGTAACGCCTAGCATTTATCGGCAACAGCACTGCCGCTAACAGCTTGCAGGCACTCAATAACGCTGCGCTTAAGTAACTCTTTTAGAATTTGCTGACGTTCGACTTTTAGTAGTGACAGTACGACTTTGGTTTTGCTGTGGCACTTAAAAAAACAGAATGTTAGCGTCGGAATTTGCGCTTTAACGAAAAAATAAGGCTGCTTTTTTGTTTGTCGATAAATCTCGCACAAACATTGACAGGGCCGCGAGTGCAAATGGGGAAAGTCATCGGGTTTATAAAGTGTTAGTCCTTTATAAGTGTCGGTATTTTTGCGAGAGAAAAAAACTAAAGGGGTTACTTATGTTTAACAGCAAAAAAGGTGTGGCAGCAATGTCAGGCACTCACTTCAAACACTCACTGCTTGCAGCATCGATTATGGCACTTAGTGTGCCGTCGTTTGCGCAAACCAATAACGCTGCCACGGCTGACGTGGAAGAGGTTGTGGTTACGGGCATGAGAAATAGTATTCAGAATGCGCAGGATTTAAAAAGAAATTCCGATACGGTAATTGATGCTATTACCGCTACAGATATTGGCGCATTGCCTGATAAATCAGTAACGGAAGCCTTGCAGCGTGTTCCGGGCGTTACTATCGAGCGCTTTGCCTCGTCGGAAGATCCAAATCACTTTGCCGATGAAGGTACCGGGGTATTGGTGCGTGGTTTGGATCGCGTGCGCAGTGAAATAAATGGCCGCGATGCATTCAGTGCAAATCCCTGGGGTACTTTAAATTTTGAGGATATTCCACCGGAATTGTTGGGCGCGGTAGAGGTTGTAAAAAACCAAACCGCTGACCGTATTTCGGGTGGTATTGCCGGTACAGTAAATTTGGTTACGCGTAAGCCATTTGATTCCGAAGGGCGCGTATTAGCCGCAAGTGCAAAAGCCTCTTATGGTGATATGCGCGAGACAGTAACACCGGTTGCTTCCGCATTATTTAGTGATCGCTGGGAAACCGGTGCTGGTGAATTTGGTTTCTTGGTCAGCGCTATTCAATCTGAACTTGAAACACGCGGCGATGGTATAGGTGTAGGTAACTATTATTCGCGTGGCCCTGGTGCCGATGCTGATGGGGCTCCGTTGAATGGCTATGAAGACCAGCAGGTATACATGCCTGGGGTTATCTCCATTCGCACTGCCAATAATGATCGTACCCGCGAAGGTTTCGGCAGCTCGCTGCAGTGGCAAAATGCCGATGAAACTATTGTTGCCACAGTGGAATACATTAAAGCTGAAGCCGAATTAATTACGCGCGAATATGTGGTTTATTCACCCTATGAGCAGGGTTTTGTGATCGGTGGTAACACGGCGATTAATCTTTCAACCAATCCTGATGATGCAGATTTTCCGACAGTGATTGAAGATGGTTTCTTCAAAGCTGGTGCATTGGATTCAGGTTTGTTGTGGTACAACACTCGCTTCAATGACACCGATAACTCAGTGGAAGATGCGAGTTTTAATCTGAAGCTGCGCCCGATGGATAACCTGACCATCGATCTGGATGTTCAGCGTGTTGATTCTTCCAATACGGTTATGAACAATAGTTTTATGTCGCAATCAACCGGTTCAAGATTCTATGTGGATCTGCGCGGTTCAAATCCAAGTATTGAATACCTCAGTCCGTCGGTAAGAAATCCAAACACCAACGGTGCCGCTGCGACCAATACCAATTTTATCCGTTCGCTGTTAGAGCAAAACGTTGATAACGATGCAAAAATGGATGCCTATTCGGCAGACGTTACCTATGAGATAGATGACAACTGGATCACCGGTGTTAAAGCGGGTGTTTATTATGCGGATAAAGATCTTGTGGTGCGTGACACCGAATATTCCAACTGGGGTGTAGTGGGTGGTTGTGGTTGGTGTGCCGGTGGCCCAGGCTTCTCCGGAACCAGTGCCGATTTATCCCAGAGCCCAACCGAATTTGAAAAAGTGACCTTTGATAATTTCTACCGCGGCGCAGGCATTAATGGTGATACCAATGAATTCTGGTTTGCCAAAATGTCCAGCGTGGAAAATCTGGTTGAAACAACACTGCGCGGTTACGAAAATGGCTGGATGCCCTACGGCACTGGCTCACAATGGTTGAGAACGGACCGTATTCCCGGCACACCGTTTGCGCCTAATCATGTTGGCGCTGTGAATGAAGAGCGTCAGGAAGCTTATGTGCGCGTTGATTATGCGTTTGATGATTTGGCAATTCCGTTAAAAGGTAATTTGGGTTTGCGTCAAGTGAATTACCAATTGACCTCTACCGGTTTTGAAAATTATCCAACACTGTCAAATAACGCCGCGCTCTATCCACAAAATGTGCAGGATTTTGCAACCGGTGGTTCGAGCGAAGGTGTCACCGTAGAGGGCACGGATTACTCCACGGTTCTGCCAACATTTAACCTGACCGCCAGTTTGCAAGATGATTTGATTGCGCGTTTTGCCGTTTCCAAAGGGCTTTATTACCCATCGCTTACCGATACGCGCAATATCAAAGTGATGCAGATTAGTAAAACGGATATCACTGATCCAAATGATCCTACACAAGTGATTGGTGTTACCGATGTTCAGTTAACGGGTCAGGCGAAGAACCCCTTCCTTGAGCCGGAGGAGTCAACCAATATTGATGTCACTTTAGAGTGGTACTTCAATAAAACGGATTCCTTAACTGCCAGTTTATTCCACAAGAAACTCGACAATATTATTCGTGAGCGCGCCTTTGCTGCACCGGTTACTAATAATGGTGTGACCTTGCCTGGCAGCTTCAGTGGCCCGGTAAATGAGGGCTCGGGTGATATCCAGGGTATCGAATTGTCCTACACACAATTCTACGATTCCCTGCCAGGCTTGTGGTCCGGTTTGGGCTTGCAACTTAACTACACCTATATCGATCAGCAAGATATTAATGACTCGGAAGGTATCGATGTTATTGAAGATATTCGTTTAGGTGTTGATGGCCTGCCATTGCCTCAGGATGGTCGCAATACTTTCCGTTCGTTTACGGATTTGCCACTGCCTTCCTATTCAGAAAATACCTTCAATATCACCGGTATGTACGAGTATGAAAGTATTTCGGCGCGTCTGGCCTACAACTGGCGTTCGGAATATTTGATTACCCGTCGCGACAGTGACTGGTTTGCTCCGGTATATGCTAAAGACACCGGTTATTTGGACGGTTCGGTTTTCTACACCCTCAATGAAAATATCAAAGTGGGTCTGGAAGTTTCTAACCTGTTAAATACCGAAACCAGAACCATGAATCAGTTGAATCAGGAAGGTGATAAAACCGATGGTTTGAACTTTGTCACTGACAGACGTTATGCGTTAAGTCTGCGCGCGCAATTCTAATCGGCGTAGGTTTGGTGAAAAATACGCGTCGCTACAGCGGCGCGTATTTTTTTCGGTGATATAGTTAGTTATCGCAGCTACGTTATATCGAGAAAAAAATGCAGCAAAACAAAACTCAGCAAGATGCGATGCAACAACAAGGGTTGCAAAAAAAAGGGTTTCAAAAAACGGTACAGTCCATTGTTATTGTGGGTGGTGGTACTGCAGGTTGGATGACCGCCGCTGCGTTGAGTCACTTTTTAAGTGCACAGCATTATCACATAACGCTTATCGAGTCCGATCAAATCGGCACTGTGGGTGTGGGCGAGGCTACGGTTCCGCACATCCGCTATTTTAATCAGACCTTGGGAATTGATGAAAATGAGTTTATTCGTCAAACCAATGCGACCTACAAATTAGGCATCGAATTTATTGATTGGGGAAAGCTGGGTGATGCCTATATTCACCCGTTTGGTATTTACGGCCGAACAATTAACGATGTCAGTTTCCATCACTATTGGTTAAAGGCAAAACTCGCTGGCGATAGTCGGCCAATCGGCGATTATTCTCTGGCTGTGCAAGCGGCCTTACAGTCCAAATTTTCTTACCCCTCTGCTAACCCGGAATCACTGGCCTCCAAATACAGTTATGCATTTCATATTGATGCATCGCGTTACGCACAATTTTTACGTACCTATGCTGAGCAAAAAGGCATCACCCGGCGCGAAGGAAAAATTCAACAGGTAAATCAATGCACTGACTCGGGTTGCATCACCTCAGTCATATTGGATGATGGTTCCACCATTGGTGGGGATTTGTTTGTCGACTGTTCCGGCTTTCGCGGCTTGCTAATAGAGCAAACTTTACAGGTGGGTTACGACGATTGGAGCCAGTGGCTGCCCTGTGATCGCGCTATTGCCGTTCCCTCCGAAAAAATGTCTCCACCGCTGCCCTACACCAAAGCAACGGCCAAAGCTGCCGGTTGGCAATGGCGAATTCCGTTACAAAATAGAAATGGCAATGGCCAGGTTTATTGCAGTCACTATGTGACGGAAGAGCAGGTTGCTGAAAATTTATTGGCGAGTTTGGATGGCAAACCTCTCGCTAATCTTAATCATATTCGTTTCACTACCGGGTGTAGAAAAAAGACCTGGTATAAAAACTGCGTTGCAGTAGGGCTATCCAGTGGATTTCTGGAGCCACTGGAGTCGACCAGTATTTATTTAATTCAAATGGCCATCACCAAACTGGTTGAGTATTTCCCGCGCACCCAAAATGACATTACGTTAACGGAAGAATTTAATCGCGACATGCGTTTGGAGTATGAGCGTGTGCGCGATTTTCTGGTTTTGCATTACACCGCAACCACACGTGACGATACCGAGTTTTGGCGTTACATGCGCAATATGAAAAAGCCCGCCAGTCTGGATGAAAAAATCGCTCTTTTTGTAGAGCAGGGGCATGTGATGCAATACAAAAAAGGCATGTTTCTTGAGCCTAGTTGGGTGGCGGTTTATCTGGGGCAGGGCATAGTTCCCACGGGCTATCACCCGGCCGTGGAGCGTTTAAGTAAGACCGAACTGGATTCGCACATGGCGAACCTGCGCGCAGAAATTAATAATTATTGCGCTGACATACCGCCGCACTCCCTGGCGATAGAAAAACATACCAATGCAATGTCAAATGTGTGGCCGCCCGCTGCCTTGAGCCTGTACGAGGTGTTTTCATGAGTATGCAGCAAACGCGAGTGTTTAGCCTTGTGATTGTGGGCAGTGGGGTCGATGCTGCGGTCACCGCGGCAGTGCTCGCCAATGCGCTTGAAAACACAGCGGTTAAGATTACCGTGATTCAAACGGCGCAAGAAAGCGAAGTGGATCGCTGCGCGGCGTTATCGCCGTCCATACAGGTATTCAATAAAATTCTGGGTATTCACGAAGTTGATCTTGTGGCGGCAACAGCCGCTACATTTACGCTGGCCCAGCGTTATACCGGTCATCATAAATCTGCATATTTTTTTCCTTATGGTGAACATGGTTTTACGCTAAAGGGCATGAACTTTTTTTCCTATGCAGCGCACCTGCAATCTCTGGGTGACAACACTCCCTATGATCAATATTCGCTAAGTGCAGTTGCGGCTTCACTCGGGCGCTTTCGGCATCCGGCAGCAGAAGCGAAATCCTTATATTCAACCTTGGCTTATGGATTAAATTTCTCTACGTCATTATTTTCCCGTTACTTAATACAATATGCACAAAAAAAATCCGTTGAATTTATTGATGCAACCATTGAGCAATATGTGTTTTCTACGAACACAGGCAATATTGATAAAGTAATGCTGCAAATTAATGCGACAGGGGAGAGCTACACACTCGGTCAGCAAGTAACACTGGAATGCGACTTAATAGTGGATTGTTCCGGTAAGCGCGCCGCGGTGATGGGGGATGCGTTAGCCGTCACTTGGCTTGAGTCAACCCGGTCACTTCCGGTTGATCGCCGCATAGATGTTATGCAAGCTGGTACTCGCGGCGCGCCTGTGAATCAGCTGCAGTTTTTATCTTCAGGGTTGAGTCGCAGCGTATCCCTAAAAAATAATAATGCTATTTCTTATATTTATAACTCTGCTTTTATAACCGAGGACCAGGCATTATCTGAGTTGTCAGCGCAGTATGAAATTGCGCGCCACTCGCTCGAAAACAATAGTGCAGCAATCCAGTTAAAACCGGGAAGAAGAGCAAGTTTCTGGTATAAAAATTGTGTGGCTATCGGAGCCTCTGCAGGTGATTTGACCTCAACCTACATCGATCAATTGCATCTCACCCAAAGCGCCGCTTTGCGTTTGGCGACGCTGTTTCCTGCGTCGCCTTCATTTGCGCATTTGTCGGCTGAGTACAATCGCCTTACGCATCTTGAATATGATCATGTGGAGGATTTCCATTCACTTCATTTTCAGGTGCCGGGCATGCCGCTTACTGATTTTTGGTCAGTGCAGAAAAAGGCTGTTATTTCTGATCGACTCCAGCACCGTATCAGTTTATTTACGTCAGCAGGGCGAGTGCCTTTTTTTGAAGGTGAAACACTGGCTGAATCCGCATGGTTGTCGTTTATGGTGGGCTTGTTCGGCTGGCCGAAAGATTACAGCTGTTTAATCGAGCAAAATGATTCTGTGTGGATTAAAGAGCAGCTGCAGAAAATGCAGAACATGATGTACCAAGCAGCGCAAGCAATGCCAGATCACAATACTTATCTGGCGCAATATCTCGCCAGCAACGCGCCATAATCCCGCTAAGTTTTACAGGATTTTTTTATGAACGATAATGCCAAGCGTAGAATTAAAAAGATAATCATAGTGGGCGGTGGAACGGCGGGTTGGATGACGGCTGCAGCCTTTTCAAAAGTGTTAGGCACAAGTTGCTACGACATAGTGTTAATTGAATCCGACGATATTGGAACTGTGGGTGTGGGTGAGGCAACGATTCCATTGATTACATCCTTTAACCAAATTCTGGGTTTGGATGAAAGTCAGTTTATGAAAAAAACCCAAGCGACATTTAAGTTGGGCATTGAGTTTGTTAACTGGGGAAACATTGGCGACCGCTATATTCACCCATTTGGTGTTTATGGCAAAGGCATTGGCTCACTGGCTTTTTATAATTTTTTGCTTAAACAGCAAAAAATTAAGCCGGATACTGATGTGGGGGATTATTCAATTAATATCCAGGCGGCGCGCCATAACAAATTTATGCGTGCACCCAACTTACCAAACTCCCCGCTTGCTGACATTCGTTACGCCTATCACTTTGATGCAGGGCTTTATGCGCTTTATCTGCGTAATTACGCTGAGCAGCAAGGTGCTATTCGTGTTCAAGGCGAGATAACAAACGTAAGCCTTGATGATGATTCCGGTTGCATAACGTCAGTTATCTTAAAAGACGGACAGACGCACAGCGCCGATTTTTTTATTGATTGCAGTGGCTTTCGCGGTTTGTTAATTGAGCAGGCATTAAAAACAGGTTACGAGGATTGGAGCCATTTACTGTTGTCGGATACTGCGGTCACAGTCCCTTCGGAAGTTATTCATCCGTTACCCTCTTTTACTCGTTCGACTGCACATTCTGCTGGTTGGCAATGGTGTATTCCGCTGCAGCACCGCACGGGCAATGGGCATGTTTTTTCCAGCCGTTTTATGTCGGAAGATGAAGCAACCAGTTTACTGTTGCAACATTTGCCCACACCTGCGCTTGCAGAGCCAAGAACAGTAAAATTCAAAACGGGTATCAGGCGAAAACTGTGGAATAAAAATTGTGTCGCCATTGGTTTGTCTAGCGGTTTTATCGAGCCGCTGGAGTCCACCAGTATTCATCTGATTCACAGTGCAATTCATAAATTGCTAACGTTTTTTCCTACCGGTGCTTTGTCGCAAGTGGATATCGATAAATACAATGATGTAATGCGGACTGATATAGAGTTTATTCGCGATTTTATTCTGCTTCATTACAAGGCAACGTCCCGCACTGACTCCGCTTTTTGGAATCACTGCAGAACTATGGATGTGCCCGATGGCCTGCGGAAAAAAATGGAGCTTTATATCAAGAGTGGCCGCCTTTACCGGGATAACAATGAGTTATTTACCGAAGATAGCTGGTTTGCAGTGATGGAAGGGCAGGGTATGAAGGTGGAGGATTATCATCCGCTGGTTGATTCAGTTGAACAGGTTAAATTCGATGCAATGCTTGGTGATATTGCGCGAGCGATTCGCGAATCTACCGATGTTATACCTTCCCATGCTGAATATATTGCGCGTTACTGTAAGGCGTAATCTGCAAGTAATCAAAACGATAGGGCAGTGTGATGGTAATCGATGAATATCGCGATATAAACCGCGAATTATTTTTTAATGACATTATTCCTCGCTACAGGCCCTGTGTGTTCAGAGGGCTATGTTCGGCGTGGCCTTTGGTAAAAAAGGGCAGGGAATCGTCACATGGTTTTGCGCAGTATTTGTTGGAGAGTAGTGCCGGCCACCATGCTGATGTGGTTGACATTTTTTATGCGCCGCCCGGAGCGGATGGACGCATGCACTACAATGATGCCATGAATGGTTTTAACTTTAATAAACTTAAAGTTCCATTTTCTCATTGTCTGGAGCGATTGCTGTTGGCCCAGCGCGAAAATCCATCGCCGTTAATTTATATGGGCTCCACACCCACAGAGGATTTATTGCCGCGTTTAAAGCACGAAAACCCAATGACATTGTTGGGAAATAGTATTAAACCGCGCCTGTGGTTGGGCGGAAAAACCTTGGTGCAGCCGCATTATGATGTGTCCGATAATATTGCGGTGGTGGTTGCGGGTCGCCGGCGATTCACCCTATTTCCTCCCGATCAAATCGGCAACTTATACGTTGGGCCGATTGATGTTACTCCCGCCGGCCAGCCCATGAGTTTGGTTCCCATCAACAATCCTGATCTGCAAAAATTTCCGCGCTATGCCGATGCACAGAAAAATAAAGTAGTGGTCGAACTTGAACCTGGCGACGCTATTTTTATTCCCTCGTTGTGGTGGCATGGTGTTGAGGGGTTGGAATCTTTTAATGGTTTGGTCAACTACTGGTGGAAATCATCAGCGTTAGCGAATGACGATCCCTATGCCGCACTTATTCACGGCGTGCTCACGATTAGTTCGCTACCCGAGCCTGAGCGTCATGCATGGAAAGCTTTTTTTGATCATTATGTGTTTCAGGAAGGTGGTCACCCGCTTGATCACTTACCTGAATCGGCGCGCGGGGTTTTATCTACAATGACACCAGAATTACAACAACTTATTCGCAGCTATTTGTATGCGCGAATGGGAATTAAGTAGCTGCTATTTCTGTTTTGTATGAGGTATTTTTTTTCACCCATCGTTCGACTTTTGGTTTTGCGCAAAGTCATCATTGTCCCGCTAAAAAGCAGCTGCTACTGTTGATGTGAGTTTATTTTTCTGTGAGAAGTTTCATGCAAAGCAATAACAACAAATTGATATCCTTAATGCGTGTTATCAACCTCATGATGCTGATGATTTTTTTTGTGGTGCTCTGGCGTCTCTAGCCAATCAATTGTTGTTGTTTCCCGTGACTTGCCAGACTCTGTTCTGGCTTTTTTATAACTGGGTGTTCGTTTTGCAGTGCGGCGCTGAAAACAGCAATGCGTAAGGATTGGTTAAGTCGATTTGCGCCAGCTGGCAGCGCATCCAAAAAGGCTTACACTGCGTAAATCAAGCGAAACCATACATTGTTAATTGATAGCACCCACCACGAGGATTCATCTGTGAACAGTTTGATAAAACCTATCATCGCCCTTGCTGCTTTAGGTTTGGCACAGCTAGCCAGCGCCGCGTGCCCTGAGTATATGCAGGGCGAGTACCGCAAGTTGCACTCCAAAGACATGATCAATATCTGTGAGTTAATGGAAAATAAAACCGTGCTGGTAGTGAATACCGCCAGCCACTGTGGTTTTACCTCCCAGTTCAAAGGTCTGGAAGCGCTACATAAAAAGTATCAGGACAAAGGTTTGGTGGTGGTTGGTTTTGCCAGCGATGACTTTAAACAGGAAGACGCCAGTGAAGAGAAGGCGGCGGAAATCTGCTACCTGAATTACGGTGTGACCTTCACCATGCTCTCACCTACACCTGTCACGGGTGATAAGGCCAACACCCTATTCAAGGCGCTGGCTGCGCAAAGCGAACAACCCAAGTGGAACTTCAATAAGTATCTGTTGGGTAAAGATGGCAAGGTCATTGAGCATTTTGGCAGTATGACCAAGCCCGAATCGACGAAGCTGACCAGAGCAATTGAGAAGCACTTGTGATCTAGCTTATCAATAGCAGCACGCCAAGCGTGCTGCTGTTTTTCGGTAACCGGTTACTTTATTACCCATCAGTTGAGCCCTCTACCTGATTACCCTTCCTTCTAGTCCCCCTTCTCTTTCAGGTATCCAAAAAACATAACATTATGATTTTTAATGGATATTTCTGTTTTTACTAACGAAGGTTTCATTTTTTCCATTTTCTATTTTCAGAAGCAGCAAAAAATATAGAGTTTTTCCACTTAAAATAATTGTAAACGATTACATTTTTATGCAAGATATTCCTGAAATGAGGAAGGTAAACCTCATTGATACGATAAAAATTTACAGAGCAGGTGATCCTAACGCTTGCCTTACCACAGACCCATCGCCACCTGAAACCAATGCAGACCTAAGGTCGTTCAACATCATTTGTTGGGTGTTTTCTTATCGTTTTTGTGTGTTTCGGTATTGCGGTTTAATACTACGAGGGGTAGTTCATGAGTTATCCACAGTTTAGAAAGACTCTTTTATCATCGTTTGTGGCCGCTGTTTCAGTTGCCACATTGGGTTCTCCTGCTTTTGCTCAAAATGAATCCGATGAGCAAGGAATGATTGAAGAGATTGTTGTCACAGGAATCCGCGGCTCTCAAAAAGCGGCAGTAGATGTAAAGCGTAACTCGGCAGTAATTGTTGACTCAATTGTGGCGGAAGATATAGGTAAATTGCCGGATGTGACGATTGCTGACTCATTGCAGCGTGTAACCGGTGTGCAAATCCAGCGTACGGCAGGTGAGGGTTCTAGTTTGAACGTGCGTGGTATGCCGCAAGTTTTGACCACCCTTAACGGCGAGTCTTTTCTAAGTCCTTGGTCGATTACTGGTGTTGGCGCTAACTATTCTGATATCCCGGCATCAATGATTTCTGGAGTTGATGTCATCAAATCACAATCAGCCTCGACTACGGCGGGCGGGATTTCCGGTGTAGTTGATTTGAAAACCCGTCGTGCTTTGAATATGGACGAAGGTTGGACGGCGACGGCGGCAATCGAGGGTTCTGAGGGCTCTATTACTAAAGACACCAACCATGATTTTAATGGTTTTGTGGGTTGGAATAATGGTGATATGGGCTTCACGTTTGGCGCATTTAGCTCTTTGACCAACGCGGCTAACTATCAAATGTATGAAGATTCACGCTTGGGTTTTGTTAACTCTGGTGGTGACCCCTATGATCTAAATGATGACGGTAATACCACAACTGATCGATACTTGGTACATGGTGGTTATGGTGTAAAAGCTTATGTAATGGAGCGTGAGCGGGAAGGTTTTGCTGCGTCATTCCAATCCAATCTGAGCGATGCCCTGACTTTCACAGGTGAAGTTTTTTACACCAAAATGGATCAGTATGATCGCGGTGTAGAAACGCAATTTAACGGTAGTCGCGACTCTAACTACGATGTGCTTCGCCCTGGCACGGTGACCCAGAAAGAGGCGGTGGTTCCAGGCAGTGGCAGCACGCCTGATCGTGTTATTAACTCAGTTCAAGTTGCCGTAGTAGAGGCGCCGGATTTTCAGGCGACGACCAAAAGCAAACAAAATCATACCGATGCCATTAATACGAATTTCGAGCTGGCTTTTGATTCCGGTGATGCGTTTACAGGAACGATTCGTTACGTACACTCCGAAGCCAATAAAACCTTTGAAGAGGCAACGTTTCAGCAGGGTACTCCTGTTTGGTACTGGGTGGACGCTGACGGAGATGGACAGGATGATCCGGTTGACCCCTTTCTCGTAACCGTGGATTACACGAAAGAGTATCCAACATTTGCTTACGCCGATGATCTTTCCAGTGCCGACCGTTTAAACCTGTTTCAGGCGTTTGCTATAGGGCAAAAAGACGAAGCTACCATGGATGTGTTGCGTGGCGATGGCTCATATGAATTCGAATTCTCCGGCTTTAAATCGGTTGATTTTGGTTTGCGTCTGGATCGTCGCGATGTCGAAACCACAAAATATGATTATTTGACCCCAACTGGCCGTTACTCCACATGGGCTGATCCTAACGTTCCTACTGATTTATGGTTCGAGCCTTTGCCTGGTGATTATGTGTGGCAGCGTTATCCGGATTGGTATGACTTCAAAGGCAACGCCGATATTGGCCTGGCGCCGTTTGATGATTTGAGATCGCAATTGATCTCTTACACTGACTTTGGCCCCTTCCAGGGGTTTGAGACGGGGGTTGCTGCCCTTGATCCCAAATCACTGGATGATGTAAATGGCTTTATGAACTCCATTTATCCCGGTGCAACCAAGTTTGCTGATCCAGCCAAGGCTTATTCGGTGGTAGAGGAAACTGCATCAGCTTACCTCCAGGGCAACTTTGAGAGTGATGCTGGTCTATTTGGTATTCCCTACTCGGGTAATCTTGGTGTGCGGGTTGTGCAAACCGAGCGCGAAGTGGTCAACAGTACTTATGCCGCAAGTGCAGTACCGGCAGAAGGCACCTATTACGGTGGCGGTGCTGATGCTGCATTAGGTAAGCCGCCGCAAGGTTGGCAGGTAATGTTTAAGTCCCTGGGCACCAAAACGACTGAGGCATCATTCACTGATGTGCTCCCTGCTGCAAACATCAGTTTCTTCCCTGCAGATGATGTAATTGTACGTTTTGGCTACAACAAAACCATGAGTCGCAACGATTTGGTTAATGTGGGCGAAGACGAAACCCTGTGGTATCAGGAATACAAGGTCTATACCCCCGATGGTGATCGTGAAGATGCGGAGGGTAAATACAAAGTGGTCAATAGCCCCGGTGGCGGCAACGATCAAGGTAATCCCAACGTTAAACCTTGGCGCGCGGATAACTGGAATGCATCCACCGAATGGTACTTCAGCGAGGGTGGTATTCTTGGGTTGGGTGTGTTCTTAATCCAGGTAGATACCGCTACCGAAACTCTGCAGGAGGCACGTGCATATCCTGATTCGGATGGTGTTGTGCGCCGTACAGCCAACGTTTGGACTACCCAAAACGTGACTGGCTCTGACTTGAAGGGTTTTGAGATCGGCTATAAACAAGCGTTCGACTTCCTCCCCGGGTTATTGAGTAAAACCGGTATGGAGTTTAACTATACCTTCTCGGATAGTGATTCCGGTGATGAAGATTTGGAGGGTAGCAGCTTCCCGCTACAGTCCAACTCAAAGCATCAGTACAATGCCATCCTATGGTTCCAGGGAGACAAGATTAGTTCGCGTATCGCCTACAATTGGCGCAGCGAGATCTATCAGGGGCGCGTTGGTTTGAATACTAATGAAGCGGCCATAAGTTTGGGTAATTGGACCGAAGCGGCCGGTTATTTGGATGCTTCCATTAATTACGATCTAGTCGAAAATGTAACCCTTTATTTGCAAGGGACTAACCTGACAGAGACTAACTATCGCAATTATGCTCAATTTGAAGATCAATTCCACTCGTTATCCGTTCAGGAGCGTCGTGTAGCTCTTGGTGTGCGCGTGCGTTTGTAATTCCTCTATTCCGGCACACTATCCCTTTTGTCTAAATTAGATGGTGAGAGGTTGGATTGCCGGAGTTGGGAGGCTTAATCGCCCGGGGCTGTCATGGTCTCGGGCGTTTTTATTTCATCCCTTGGTTTTCACTATTTCTCCCCTATCTGTTGCCGTCCTTCGCAATTCCCATGAAGGTTAGCGCCTTCTTATAAAAGTTATTCTTTTGTTCAAAGCTGTAACCCGCCAGTTATCATCAAGGCCCATTTCCGATAAGTATCTTTATGCGACAAGGAAAAACTGTATTTACCTCGTTACCAATTACGTCAATCAGTGCGCAATAGATTGTCGAGTGAAATTACAAGCCATGGGAAATTGAGCTGGGGTTTTGCGATATTAAAAGTTCATTTCAAAACAATGCGATGGGCTTGCGTAGCAAGAAGGTAGCGCTGGTTTATCGGGAGTTGTGGAGGGGGTGTTGTTGGGTTGCAACCTCATTAGGGGGGGGGCGGCTATGTGGCTGTTGCGCATAAAAAGTGTCTGCGAGTCTGAGTTTTAAATTTGCCTATCAGTATATTGCCACGCAATTAATTGTGATGGGAGGTGCTCTGTCACCGCGAAATACCTTCGGATGATTATTGGAACTGCTTGGTAATACACTGAGCTGGTTATAAAAAAACGTCCGAGGCCATCACGACCTCGGGCGGTTAAGATTTTTCCAAAACCTTGGTTAATCACAATGCTGCTCCGCTTAAGGGAATAGCATTGCGAGGTCATCAGGGCTTTTTGAAAAAACTAATTAATGGCTAGCTTTTAATTGATGGTAGTTGTGTAACTTCTTGTACTTCCAATTACCCCAGACTTTGTGGGAACTTCGACAACAACTTTGAACGAACCTGATGCTGCGAGGGCTGAATCCCCTTTAATTGATACTGTAAAAGTTGTTGGGGTTGTTCTATTGGTGGCAATCTCTACTGGATCCGGGTTAATTGAAACGGTAGCGTTATCTACATCAGCATCATCGATAGTAACAGTTGTTCCCGCTGGCATACTGTTACCCTTAGAGTCTCGCAGTGTGATACTTATCAGCTGGGTTTCACCAAGAGCAACGGCAATATTGCCTGGCTGTCCAACTAGCAGGCCATCAATATTGGTGTCAGCTATACCTGTTGACATAACCAAAACAATATCTTGGCGTACGCTAACTGTGTTGCGTGTACATACATTTGGTGCGGCACCTGTGCGACAAAGGATTCCATTATAAATGCCGTTGCCTTCGTTGCGTATGCCGTCTTGGCCCAAGCTTCCGTTGGCATCATAAACATCTATAAACACCTCTTAGCCAATATCGTACTCACCAATGATACCGCCGAGTGCTGCTGGATGGCTGTCGACATAAGCCTCTCCAAGGTCATCGCAAGCATCACTGTCTTTTAATAGTGAGGGGGTTGGTGCATTGTTTTTACAAATACTGCTGCCAGCTGCAAAGGTGTCGGTCAAGTCATATAAGCCATTGCCGTTTGTGTCTATGAAGCTTTCATTGCCCAGTGCAGTGGCAAGTATGGTTACCCTACCGTCTGCGGGAGGATTTTGTGTAAACCAAGTTACGGTACAGGTACTCAGTAGGTTGGTTTCGCATGAGCTTTCGATCAGGCCATTGGAGGCGGTAAAGCTCACCGTAGTGCCTTCTTGTACGGGGTTGTTGAATGCATCTGCCATTCTGACTGTTACATCTACTTCATAGCCGTCTACATAGGCTGGCGGATTATATTCAGACGCCGCCATGGATATGCTGTCTTGATCAGGGATGCCAGTTGAAATAACCAAACGACTGGATTGGGTTGAAATAGTTTGCGCACTGTCATTTTCTGCAGTGGCGGTAACCCGTACTGAGGTTGCGATAGAGCCTGCCTGGACGCGTGCAGTTACCTCGCCAGCTGCGTTACTGGTTGCTTCTATCGATTGAACACAGTTTGCGCCGTCAATGATGCATACACCACCAATGGTGCTATTCAGTGTAAGTGTCACTGGAATATTTGCGACAGGATTACCATTGCTATCGTTTACGACAAAACGCACTTCTGAGATCTCCGGGCGCTCTGCACTGCCAGCACCTTGGAGACTGATTTGAGAGGGTTCGGCACTATCAAAGACGATATTTTGTGCAGAGCTATCAATCTCAGGTATTGCAAGAGTGGTTGTGGCGGTATTGCCGATCAAGCTCGGCAAGCTCGATGTTGCAATAACCTCGTCGCTGCCGGTACATGTTCCTGCATTGTATGTAATCGTTGCTCTGCCAATTGTTGTTACAGCTGTGTTGGTTACGTTGTTTGCCGAGTCGGTAAAGCTTGCCTTACCTTCTGATACACAATTGGAAGAGAAGGTAACAGCGGCATTACCTGTCGTCAGGTTTCCTTCTAAATCCACCAAATTGACGGAAAGGGACGTGCTTCCTTCAGGAGCTAAAACCGGATTTCCTGTCCCTATTTCTATCTCGCCCCCAATGAAGTTTTCTCCTAAGCCACGGCCTATATATTTTGCGGTAGTGTTATCTAAGGGTTTCGGTACAAGGCTAGTTTGGAAGGAAGTTTCCAGGTAAGGAGATTTTACCGCAATGCTGAATGCACCGGATGGACGCTCGGTTTTACTGGCCTTGAGCGTCACAGTAAATGCTGTCGGGCTGCGAGTGTTTGCCACGCCGCCGCTAGGCATACTGTGATTTATGGTTACATCGCTTGCGGTGTTGGTAATTAAAGAAATCGTAGTGCCAAGCGGCATTGAATTGCCGTGGATATCAGCCAAGGTAACGTTGAAGGAATAAGTTTCATTGGCGCCCATTTCAATGCTGGCTGGCTGGCCAATCAACAAACCATTTTCGCTGTAGGGCATATCGCTGGACATGACCAGCACGATGTCTTGTCGAATGTTGACGGGGTCTTTTGTGCAGCCTTCACCGGGAGTGCTACAAAGCACACCGTTGTAAATACCGTTCTCAATATCATGAGTACGATCTAAATCAAAGTCAGTGAATTCTTCAGTGTTGTCACGAACGCCATTTTCGTTTTTGTCGAGATAGGCTTCGGCCAAGTCATCACACGGCGCGTCATCACCATTTGACGATGCAGTAGATACCGGTACATTGGGATCGCAGTTGCCGTTGGCACCGGGAGTATTAAATGTGGTGAATACATCTATTTCAGGTGAGTAAAGACCGTCACCGTCAGTATCAACAAAGCTTTCATTGCCTACTGTGGTGGCGAGAATAGTTACTCTGCCATTGCTAGGGCGAGTATCCTGACTTTCCCATTTCACAGTACATACGCCATTAAGGGTGGTGCAATTTGGCGCTATCACGCCACCTTCTGTGGTGAATTGCACGGAGGTTCCGTTCGGTGGTGGGTTGTTAAACGCATCGGCAAGTCGAATAGTTATATCTACCGCTTCGCCATCATGATTCCAACCTGGTGGGTTAAAGCGCGAGGCTGAAATAGACATGCTGTTTTGATCAGGCATGCCGGTGCCTATAGAGAGCTTGTTGGAGCGCGCAGACACACCGGATTCGGTTTCAGTGGCGATCACTTCAACGGCGGTTGGAATTGTGCCTGCTTGAACAACGGTTGATGCATGGCCTGTGCTGTCTGTAGTTGCTGAAGCTGCGGTAAGGGCAATTCCACCGACTTGGGTGCTCAGGGCAAAATTGAGGGGAATATTTTTGATTGGTGCCCCTGTGCTACCGAGAACCAGGAAGCGCACAGCAGAAGTTTGGGCTCCACCGCTATCTTTCAGGAATATCTTGTCTGGAGTTGCATCAACAAACCGAATTGATTGCACGGTGTCTTGCGCTACATCAATGGTAACGCGTGCCACTTTGGCCGTGTTATCGATAACTGCGGATGCCGTTATTTCATCGGCACCAACGCAGCCTTTTGCAGTGTAAATAATGCTGGCTTGGCCTATTGCTGTAGAGGTTTTATTGGTTGCTGTTCCTCCTACAGTTAGGGTCGCTTCACCAGCCGCATAACAGCGTGAGTTAAATGTGACTTCAATCGGTGCGGTAACCAGCGTATTGGTGCTGCTGACGATATTTACTGACAGAGTTGTAGCTGCGCCCGCCGCTAACTCTTCAGTTGTATGGCTGACCGCTATTTGCCCTGAGACAAAGTTGTCTCCATCGCCACGACCTATATCGGCAGGTGAGGTTGTATCAATACTGCTTGCTGCTCCTGAGCTTGGCTGTGTTGCGGCGCTAGAGCTTGCCGCTGATGAGCTTGGCCTGGGATCTAATGGTGAACTGCCGCCGCCGCCACAGGCGGAAAGTAACAGGCTTAGAAACGCTGCACTGACAATCGTCGTTGTTTTTAGGGTTCGCATGGTGTCTTCCTAGGTTACCGGCCGCGCTGGATTGCAGTTCAGGCGGAAGCAGGTAGTGAATTCAATGATATAAATGGCATAAACAATCAGCGCTAAGCTCTTGAGCTTATTGGTACTTATCGCCACAGCTTACGTTAGCGTATATCCCTATAATGATAAAGTCCCGCGTGTTCAAAAAATGCGCTGGCTGGCGCATATATCCTGATATTTGTGCGTTTCTTAGCATTTTGCCGGCTGCATCGAGTTGACACGCGATCATTTTGTACGCTCCGCCTTTTTATTTCTGTGTGTTGGTCGCACAAGGCTTATAATCGCGCCACTTTATTTTGCCTGATGAGCGCTATCATGAATTTGCCAGTTCTAATTTTAAAACCCCAAGCCGATCGTCGACTGAAGCTGGGGCATTTGTGGATTTATAGCAACGAAGTGGATGTTGATAAATCGCCGCTCAAAACTTTTGCTATGGGGCAGCAAGCACTGGTAACAACACAGGGCGGCAAGGCACTGGGGATTGCATTGATTAATCCCAATGGTTTGATTTGCGGCCGCTTGGTGAGTCGCGATGAGAAATACCCGCTTAATAAATCCCTGTTGGTGCATCGCATCAAGCAGTCGCTGGCGCTGCGCGAGATGGCATTTCCCGAGCCTTATTACCGGTTGATTTACGGTGATGCCGATCTACTTCCGGGTTTGGTAGTGGATCGTTTTGGCGATTATCTGGTGGTGCAGATTGCCAGTGCGGGCATGGAGCTGGTGAAGGATGAGATTGTTGAAGCGCTGGTACAGGTGCTCAAGCCACAGGGGGTGTTGCTGAGCAATGAGCACAGTGCGCGCGGTTTGGAGGGGTTGTCTGAATACACCGAGGTGGCCTACGGTGAGGTGCCTGAGTCGGTGGAATTGATTGAGAACGGCGCGCGGTTTATGGCGCCAGTACGCGGCGGCCAAAAAACCGGTTGGTTTTATGATCACCGTATGAATCGCGCTTTGTTACAACAATATGTGCAGGGCAAGCGCGTGTTGGACGTGTTTTCCTATATTGGCGGTTGGGGGGTGCAGGCGGCGGTAGCTGGTGCGAGCGAAGTATTCTGTGTCGATGCTTCAGAAGCTGCGACCGATGCGGTGCTTGAGAATGCCCAGCTCAATGGTGTCGCCGACAAAGTGGCGGCGATTCAGGGTAAGGCAATTGATGTGCTGAAGGAGTTGATCGCCTCCGAGGAGCGCTTTGATGTAGTGGTGCTTGATCCTCCCGCGTTTATCAAAAAGCGCAAAGATCAAAAAGCCGGCGAGGCGGCGTATCGCCATATCAATGAATTGGGTATGCGTCTTTTAGGGCGCGATGGTTTGCTGGTGTCGGCATCCTGCTCTATGCATTTGGGCAAGGACACGCTACTGGAAATCGTGCGTGCGTCGGGTCGCCATTTGGATCGCCATGTGCAGATCATCGGTCAAGGCGGGCAGGGACCGGATCACCCGATTCACCCGGCTATTCCTGAAACGGATTATCTTAAAGCCGTGTTTGCCCGGGTTTACCTCGCTTAGTTTTTCCTCTGATCAAGCCTGTGCGCTAGTCGCGCAGGCTGATGATGTTCCAGTTGCGCTCATTAGCGATAGCGGTGAGACGCTCATCCGGATCTACTGCTACCGGCTTGTCCACTAATTCCAGCAAAGGTAAATCGTTGATCGAGTCACTGTAGAAATAAGCACCCGTTAATGAGTGATTGGTGTGTTTAAGCCACTCCTGCAGGTTGGTGATTTTGCCGGATTGAAAGCAGGGCGTGCCCACAAACTTGCCAGTATGGCGTCCATCAATTACTTCAGGGTCGGTGGCTAGAATATCGGCGACGCCCAGGCGTTTGGCGATGGGGCGTGTAATAAAGCCGTTGGTGGCGGTGATAATTAACAGGTGATCGCCCTGTTCGCGGTGCTGACGCAGCAGCGCTTCGGCTTTGTTGAGCATCAGCGGCTCAACATGTTGTTGCATAAACTCCGCGTGCAGCTCACGCAGTTCATCCTGAGTAAAGCGGGTCAGTGGTGCCAGTGAAAATTCCAGATAAGCACGAATGTCCAGGGTGCCATTTTTGTAATCCTGATAGAAGCGCTCGTTGGCAATCCGGTAGGTTTCGGCGTCAACCAATTGTTTCTCTACCAAAAAAACGCCCCAGCTGTAGTCGCTGTCGCCTGCAATCAGGGTGTTGTCGAGATCAAAAATAGCCAATGCCACAGGGGTAATCCTCATGTCGTTCGAAGTGGGACTTGCATCGGCCTTGGGCGCGATCAAGGGGGCGCTAGGATAGCGAGAGTGCTGTGAGCACTCAATCACAAAACCATTTCCAAGATTCAGGGTTGCGGCTTTGAGCAAGCCTGATATAGTGCGGAAAACGCTATTTCGTGGAACATGGCTGCTGCTTTTTTGTGCGCGTGCAGTTAGCGGCTCCATCAGCAAAACTCTTTATATGGATGATTCCCCCCGTGATAGATTCCGACGGATTTCGCCCCAATGTGGGCATCATTCTGACTAATGATCAGGGCCAGTTATTGTGGGCGCGCCGTGTGGGCGGGCATGATGCATGGCAGTTTCCGCAAGGCGGGATTAATCCTAACGAAACCCCCGAGCAAGCACTATATCGCGAACTTTATGAGGAAGTGGGGTTGCGTCGTGAGGATGTAGAAATACTGGCGTGCACTCGTGGTTGGCTGCGCTATCGCCTGCCACATCGCCTGGTGCGCCATAACTCTATGCCGCTTTGCGTAGGACAAAAGCAAAAGTGGTTTCTGCTGCGCTTGCGCAGTGACGACAATAAAGTGAGCCTCAACAATGGCGGCCGCGCCGAGTTTGATGACTGGCGCTGGGTTAGCTATTGGTATCCGCTGGGCAAGGTTGTGTCTTTTAAACGCGATGTTTACCGTCGTGCGCTCAAAGAGCTGTCATTATTCCATTCGCTGCACGAGGATCGCCGCACTCGCGCTCGCTAACCCGAATCATCTTTTAACAGGCTCAATCCAGACTCTATGTTGAACTCACTTAGGTCCATCGTTCAGGAAGTAAACGCTGCGCGCGATATGAAATCGGCGTTGGCGATTATTGTGTCGCGAGTCAAAGAGGTGATGAAAACCCAGGTTTGCTCTGTTTATCTGCGCGACCTCAAGGGTGATTATGTGCTGATGGCCACTGATGGCCTAAATGCTGATGCGGTGGGCAAGGTTCGTCTGGCGGCAGGCGAGGGGTTGGTTGGGCGCGTGGTGGTACGTGAGGAGCCGATCAATCTGGAGCATGCCGAAGCGCACCCCAGTTATCAATATTTCCCGGAGACGGGCGAAGAGCGTTACAGCAGTTTCTTGGGGGTGCCAATTATCCATCATCGCAAGGTGTTGGGGGTGTTGGTTGTCCAGCAGGCGGATCAGCGCCGTTTTGACGAGGGAGAAGAAGCGTTTTTAGTAACTATGTCAGCGCAGTTGGCTGGTGTTATTGCCCACGCTGAAGCTACCGGGGGCATAGTTCCGCCCGGCGCCAAGGCGACGCAAGCTAAATTCCTCGGTGTCTCTGGTGCATCCGGCATCGCTATCGGTGAGGCGGTGGTGTTCACGCCAACGGCTGATCTGCGCGCGGTGCCTTATCAGGTTTGTAAGGATGTTGAGGCGGAAATTGTCTTTTTCCAGCGCAGCCTCACTGCGGTGCGCGAGGATATCAAATCCCTCGGTGAGCAGTTGCGTGCGCGAATTAATCGCGAAGAGCAGGCGCTGTTTGATGCTTATCTCGCAATGTTGGATGACGCTTCGCTTGCCCGCGAAGTCACTGACCGTATCCGCAAAGGTGCCAATGCACCCTATGCCTGGAGCGAGGTGATCATCGAACACGAAACCATCTTTAACAGCATGAATGACCCCTATTTGCGAGAGCGCGCTACCGATGTGCGTGATTTGGGGCGTCGTGTGTTGGCTTATTTGCAAGAGTCCAATCAGAAGGCTCGCGTCTACCCCGACAAAACTATTCTGATTGGCGAGGAGCTAACGGCTTCCATGCTGGGCGAAATTCCCAAGGAAAAGCTTGCGGGCTTGGTGTCGGTATTGGGCTCATCAAACTCCCATGTTGCAATCCTGGCGAGGGCGATGGACATCCCCACGGTAATGGGGGCGGTGGATTTGCCTTATGCGCAAATGAATGGCCGCCCGGTCATTGTGGATGGCTATAAGGGAGCGGTGTACTGCGACCCTAGTGCTCAGCTGCGCAAGCACTACAAGGCTATCTATCTGGAAGAGCAGGCATTGGTGAAGGGCTTGGAGGCGCTTAAAAATTTGCCCTGCGAAACCCAGGATCGCTACCGTTTGCCGCTGCATGTCAATACGGGTTTGATGGCTGACGTGGTGCGTTCATTGGAGCGCGGTGCAGAAGGTGTCGGGTTGTACCGCACAGAGGTGCCGTTTTTGTTGCGTGATCGATTTCCCAGTGAGGAAGAGCAGCGGGCAATTTATCGCGAGCAGTTAGAGGCATTTGCCCCTCATTCTGTCACTATGCGCACTCTTGATATTGGTGGTGATAAGGCCCTGCCTTACTTTCCTATTGAGGAAGACAACCCTTTTCTTGGCTGGCGTGGCATTCGGGTGACGCTTGACCATCCCGAGATATTTTTGGCGCAAATCCGCGCCATGATCAAGGCCAGTGAGGGCCTGGACAATTTGCGTATTTTGTTGCCCATGATTACCAATATGCAGGAAGTTGATGCAGCCAAGGGGCTTATTCAGCGTGTGCACAAGGAATTGCTCGAAGAAGGGTATAGGGTTCGAAAACCGCAGGTCGGCGTAATGATTGAGGTGCCAGCCGCTGTTTATCTGGCGCCGGAGTTGTCGCGCAAGGTGGACTTTTTATCTGTCGGCAGTAATGACCTGACGCAATACCTGCTTGCGGTGGATCGCAATAACGCGCAAGTAGCGGATTTATACCAGGCCTTTCATCCCGCGGTATTGCGCGCCCTGCAATATATTGTCTATGCCGCCCACGATGCCGGTATTAGTGTCAGTATTTGCGGTGAATTGGCGGGTGATCCGGGGGCTGCCATTCTGTTGATGGCCATGGGCTTCGACGTGTTATCTATGAATGCCACGAACCTACCCAAGGTCAAATCCGTGATTAGAGGGATCACCTTTGCGCGCGCCAAACAGCTGTTGGCAGAGGTGATGAGTATGTCCAATGGCGATCAGATTCGCGATCACATCGCTCGTGAGTTGCGCGATACCGGGTTGACCCGTTTGATTCGGCCAGTCACTTCCGATAGTAATTGAGCGTAAAAAATATAGTTTTGTCATAAATCAGCGTCATAATCCCGGCCCCACGCCGGATGAGTCAGGTCTAACTGTTTATGCTGCAATACCCCGATATAGATCCCGTCGCGTTTTCTCTTGGTTCATTTAAAGTGCATTGGTACGGAATCATGTACCTCTTTGCCTTTGTCAGCGCCTGGCTTGTAGCTATGCATCGCGCAAAACAGCCCGGCGCTTTGATCAACAAAGCTCAGGTTGAAAATCTGATTACCTATGGCGCTTTCGGCGTCATTCTGGGTGGCCGTTTTGGCTATGTCGTGTTTTATAACTTTGACTATTGGTTGACCGATCCGCTTTGGCTCTTCCGCGTATGGGAGGGGGGTATGTCATTTCATGGTGGTCTTCTTGGTGTAATTGTTGCCATGATGATTTATGCCAAACGTATTGATCGCTCATTTATTGGGCTCATGGATTTTGTGGCCCCAATGGTGCCACTCGGCTTGGGTTTCGGTCGCTTGGGCAACTTTATCGGTCAGGAATTATGGGGGCGAGTTACCGATGTTCCATGGGCTATTGTTTTTCCCAAGGCCATGGATCCGGAAGGCGTAGGTCGCCACCCCAGCCAACTCTATCAGGCATGTCTGGAGGGTTTGCTGCTGTTCATTATTGTGTTTTGGTTCTCCGCCAAGCCGCGCCCACGCGGAGCTATTTCTGGCATATTTCTTATCGCCTATGGCACTTTTCGTTTCGCGACGGAGTTTGTGCGTGAGCCCGATAAAGGGGTGGCGCTGGTGGGCTGGATGACTCGCGGTCAGTTGCTTTGCCTCCCAATGTTTGCCGTGGGGCTTGGGCTGTTGATATACGCCTATGTGGTGACTGGTAAAAGTGATAGAGCTAAATAAATGACAATTTTTGACGGGTTATTGAATGAAGCAGTATCTTGATTTAATGCGTGATGTCGTAGAAAACGGCGTCACTCGCGGCGATAGAACCGGCACTGGAACTCGTTCAGTTTTTGGTCGGCAGCTACGTTTTGATCTTGGCAAAGGGTTTCCTTTGGTAACAACTAAAGCGGTGCATTTAAAGAGTGTCATCGTTGAGTTGTTGTGGTTTTTGCAAGGACGCACTGATGTGAACTGGCTCAAAGAGCGCGGCTGTAATATCTGGAATGAGTGGGCAACAGAAAGTGGTGATTTGGGGCCTGTCTACGGCAAGCAGTGGCGTAGCTGGGTTTGCCCGGATGGTTCTACAGTAGATCAAATTTCCCAGGTTATTGCCCAGATAAAAAAGAATCCCTACTCGCGGCGCTTGATTGTCAGTGCTTGGAATCCTGCTGATTTACCCGACGAATCCATGAGTCCACAGCAAAATGTGGAGCAGGGACGTATGGCGCTTGCAGCATGTCACACCTTGTTTCAATTTTATGTTGCTGATGGAAAACTGTCTTGTCAGTTGTATCAGCGCAGTGCGGATTTATTTCTCGGTGTACCTTTTAATATTGCCAGTTACGCATTGCTGACGCATATGATTGCGCAGCAGTGTGATTTGGGCGTGGGTGATTTTGTGCATACTTTTGGCGACTGCCATTTGTACAACAATCATATCTCTGACGACATAGTTTACGAACAATTAACACGCACTCCCAAAAACTTGCCTACACTAAGAATCTCGCGTCGACCTGATTCTATATTTGGGTACGAATTACAAGATTTTGAGTTTGAAGGCTATGATCCTCATCCTCGAATAGTTGCGCCTATTGCCGTCTAGTTGGTAGTTGTAGGTTGTTGGCAAATTTAAGTTTTAATAAAAAGGCGAAGGCTCCGCATGAAACTAGCCATTATTGTGGCGGCAGCAAAAAATGGTGTCATCGGTATAGAAAATCGTTTGCCATGGCACCTTCCGCAAGATCTGAAATACTTTAAGTCAGTGACCATGGGTAAGCCTGTAATCATGGGGAGAAAAACCTATGAGTCTATCGGTCGGTCTTTGCCGGGGCGCATGAATATTGTAGTGACGCGCGATAAGTCATGGAACGCATCATCTGATTTGGTGGTCGTACACAGTCTTGATGATGCGCTTAAGGTTGCTGCATGCAATGAGTCGGGCGCTGAAGAGGCAGTGGTTATTGGTGGTGAGCAAATTTATCGAGAAGCTCTTCCCTTGGTAGATAGGGTGTATTTAACCGAGGTGGGTATTGAGCCAGAGGGAGATGCTTTTTTTTCATTACCGGATATGCGGATTTGGTCTCTTGAGTCGTCAATAGCCGGCGAGGAATCTGCGCAGCTACCCCACCGCTTTTTGGTTTATCGGCGAAACGCCTAATTAAATGCATTTTTCTTTTTTTGATTTTTTTCGTTGTGGTTTTTGTTGTTTTAATTTTTTGTGTTACCGGTTCGCTTATTTTGAAAGGTAATGTGTTACCGGTTTGATACCTAAATACACATGTAGAAGGTATAAGGATAAATCATTGGAAGTAGGCTATGTCGCTTATTACAATGCCGCCGTTCTTAGCCGCCTCGAAGAGGCTACGTGGATAACGCGTCTGTGGCAGCCTGTTGCCGCAAACTCACTTGATTGAACACCCAGTTGGGGGGATTATGAAAAAGCAGCGATTGAAAGCGGTGGCAATGACCACGATGCTTTCTGCCGGCGCGCTAATGGGTAGCGTAGCCATGGCAGATCAAACTCTGGATGCCGTACTTAAGGCGGGTCAAGCCAAAACTACTTTGGCGCAAGACTCCCAGAAGCGCATCGACAGATTGGCTCAGGAAACTGACGATCTGACACAAGAATTCAAACAACAGAATAAGTTGATTGACGATCTTCGTGTGTTTAACGCCCAAATGGAAAAACAAGTTGCCAAGCAGCTGGTTGTTGTTCAAGAGCTCGAGCAGTCAATTGAGAAAGTGACTGTTATTGAGCGTCAGATTCAGCCTCTGGTCTTCCGCATGCTGGATAGTTTGGAGCAATTTGTAAGTCTCGATAAGCCCTTCCAAGTAGAAGAGCGTAAAGAGCGTATTACTATGCTGCGGGCGAATCAGGATCGTGCTGACATCTCTGTTTCCGAAAAATTCCGTCAGGTGTTGGAAGCCTATAAGATTGAATCTGCATATGGCAGCACAATCGAAGCTTACAAAGGTACTCTGCCTATTGATGGACAAGATCGTGAAGTAAACATTCTTCGTGTTGGTCGCATTTCATTGATGTACCAAACAACTGATGCCAAGCAGTGCGGTACTTGGGATGCTTCTCAAGGTCAGTGGGTTTCTCTTGATGGTTCATACAATTCTTCCATTCTCAAGGGGCTCCGCATCGCGCGCAATCAAGCATCCAAAGATATCATGACCATGACAGTTCAAGCGCCGGAGGCAGCACAATGAAAATGAAGTTTGTAAAAAGCTGCTTGATGCTTGCTGTTGCTGGTCTTCTTGGCAGTTCATTCGCTGTTGCACAAGAAAAGGCTCAGACTTTAGACCAGTTATTGGATATGGTTAAGAAGTCTCAAATCAGTGAGTCTGCAGAGCATAAGCAACGTGAAGCAGAATTCGCTCGTGACAAAGCTAATCAGGCCAACTTGCTTGCCCAAGCAAAAGCAACTCGTCAAGCGGAAGAAGCTCGTTCTGCTGCGCTCGAGAAAAAATATCAAGAACAAGATATTTTGGTAGCCGCAAAAAAGACTCAATTGAATGAGCGTTTGGGTTCTATGAAAGAACTCTTTGGTCATTTGACGTCTACAGCCGGTGACCTCCGGGCAACACTGGAAACTTCAATAGTAAGTGCGCAGTACCCTAACCGTGGCGAGTTCCTCGATACATTAATCGAGAAAATGAACAGCAATACTCAATTACCAGATATCGAGGAAATTGAGCGCTTGTGGTACGAAGTGCAAAGAGAAATGGTTGAGACTGGTCGTGTTGTGAAATTCAACTCAACAGTTATTAAACCAAGTGGTGAGCAAGCACAACAAGAAGTTGTTCGTGTTGGTGTTTATAACCTGGTTTCTAATGGCATGTACCTGACATTTGACGGTTCTAAGATACAAGAGCTGCCTCGTCAACCAGTTGATCATTTGGCAGGTGCAAAAGCACTGCAAGACTCGACTTCAGGAATTGTTGACTTTGGTGTGGATCCAACAGGTCCTGCTGGTGGTCAACTTCTGACGGCTTTGATTGATACTCCTACTTTCCTTGAGCGTGTTGATCAGGGTGGTGAGGTTGGATATGTAATTGTTGCGGTAGGTTTCATCGGTGTTTTCCTTGGTTTGTGGCGGATGCTAGTTTTGTTCGCAATGACCTCAAAGGTGAAGGCGCAATTGAAGTCAGATAAGCCCAACTCTAACAATCCTCTGGGTCGTGTGCTGAAGGTTGCAGAAGAAAATAAGAATGTTGATACCGAAACTTTGGAGCTGAAGCTTGAAGAGGCTGTTCTTAAAGAGCGTCCATCAATTGAAAGTGGTCTGGCCGTATTGAAGATCATCGCAGCTGTAGCACCTCTCTTGGGGCTCTTGGGTACTGTTACCGGTATGATCGAAACCTTCCAGGCTATCACTATCTTCGGTGCTGGTGATCCTAAAAACATGGCCGGTGGTATCTCGGCAGCGTTGGTTACTACTGTTCAAGGTCTTGTGGTTGCAATCCCGGTTGTGTTGATGCACACCTTGGTTAACGGTCGCGCTAAAGCAGTTATTCAAGTGTTAGATGAACAAACTACCGGCATTATTGCTGAAAACTCTGAGCGTAAGTAGGAGATAACACATGCAGGCTTTAACGGACGCTTTTGCAGCCATTGGAGCCTTTATGGATCAGGGCGGCCCTTTGATGTATTACATTGCCGCCCTTACCTTTGCAATGTGGACTCTCGTTTTTGAGCGTGTGGTCTACTTTAAAGGTGGTCTAAAAGGTGAAGTCCAACAGGCTCTGAATAGTTGGGAGCAGCGTAAAGAGCGAAAGTCATGGAATGCACATCAAATTCGTGCAGCTATGGTTTCGCGTATGTCAGCAAAAATTAACAAAAACTTGGACATGATCACTACATTAATTGCTCTCTGCCCCCTTATGGGGTTGCTGGGAACTGTTACCGGTATGATTGAAGTGTTTAGTGTTCTGTCTCTGACTGGTGGTGGTGATGCCAAGTCAATGGCGGGTGGGGTATCGAAAGCAACAATTCCTACAATGGCTGGCATGGTTGCAGCTCTATCTGGATTGTTTGTAAATACATATCTTTCTCGAATTGCTGAGCGTGAAGATCGCTTGTTTGCTGACCATTTGACAATGGATCACTAAGTGATGCCGCAGTATTAACCTGTAATTAAGAGATGTCTCATGAGCAGGAACAACGCAAAACCTGAAGAAGAACCGCAGGCAATCGACCTCACGCCTATGCTTGATGTTGTATTTATTATGCTGATTTTCTTCATAGTTACGGCAACGTTCATTAAAGAAGCTGGCAAAGAGGTTGTGAGACCTGATGCGGTTACTGGTGATTCGAAGCCTAATGCTAGTATTCTGATTGCTATTGGTGATGACAATGAAATTTGGATTGATAAGAAACAAGTTGATCCACGTAGCGTTGTTAAAGTGATTGAGCGTATGCGCGCAGACAATCCCAATGGTTCAGTTTCAATTCAAGCAGATACTAAAGCTCGTATTGAATTCGTATTGGAGGTCGCTAATGCTGCGCGTGAAGCTGGCATTACCGATGTGTCTGTCTCTACTGAAGAGAAATAGATTGCTATGAACTTCGCAAAAGTAGGTATAGCAGGGCTGTTGGGGGTGGTTACCACCTTCTTGCTCTTATTTTTGATGTATCAGTTAGTGAATAATGATTTAGGCGAAGTTGCGCAGAAAAAGTCTGTGAAAATTCCTGATATCAACATGCCTGATACAAAAATTGAGACTCGTTTTGAGGATGCTAAACCAGAGAAACCAGAAGCCCCTGAAACTCCTCCAGATCTTCCGGAGCCAGAGTTTGAAGCGCCTAATGTGTCTGGTGAAGCATTGAATATGAGTGCTCCTATTGCTAAAGCAGGCATTGATGTTGGTGCTGGTTCATTGGCTTTTAGTGAGGGTGAATATTTACCTATCGTTAAAGTGCCGCCAGAGTATCCAAGTACTGCGTTGTCGCGTGGTATTGAAGGCTTTTGTACGGTTGTGTATACCGTTACAGAAACTGGTGCTACTCGCGATCCAGAGCCTATTGCTGATCAATGCGTCACCAAAGAGGGCAAGCCGACAACAGTATTTAACCGCGCGTCTGTTCGTGCAGCGCTCAAATTTAAATACAAGCCAAAAGTTGTGGACGGCAAGCCAGTCGAAGTGCCTGGTGTGAAGAACCGCTTCACTTACACTATGCAGAAATAAGGGGTAATGAAATGAGACAAGTATTTCCTGCCGTTTCAATTGCTCTTGGCAAAACTTTGCTAGTTACCGCCGTTGCTATTTCGCCAATTTTTGTTAATAACGCTGTGAATGTTTTTGCTCCCGGCGTTATTGAAATCGGAGTTGTACACGCACAGGTTAAAGCGAAGAATAAATACGCTTCGGCGGAGCAACGCAAATTCCCCAATGTTAGCGAATCTTTCGGTAAAAAAATTACCGAGGCTGCAAACTTCCTTCAACCGCAAGACGAATCTGTAAAGCCCGATCCACGCAAGGCTATGCAATTGTTGAATGAAATGGCTGCTAACTCAGCTAAGGCGAATGCGTATGAGCTGGTGTTGCTTAATCAGTATACTGGTTATGCTCATCTTGGGGCCGAGAACTATACTAAGGCTATCGAAAGCTTCAATAAAATGCTTGCTCAATCGCCTAACATGCCATTAGCAACCGAGGCGTCCACCATTCGTATTGTTGGGCAACTTTATTCCCAGCTGGATAATCCAAAGAAAGCATTAGAAACATTGCTTAAGTGGACTGACTATGCTGAATCCTTGAAGCCAGAAGACTCGTACATGTTTTCTACGCTTTATTATCAGCTTGAAGATAATAATAATGCGCTATTAAATATTAACGAGGCTGTTAGGGCGCAGGAGGCAGCTGGTAAGGTTCCTGCTGAATCTTGGTATATTCTTCAGCGTGGATTGTATTTTGATAAAGAAGATTACAAGAGCGGCTTGGTTGTTCTTGAAAAACTTATCAAACACTATCCAAAGGCGCAGTACTGGAAGCAGCTATCGCAAGTTTATCGCATGATGGATCGCACTAACGATGCACTCTATGCACTTGAAACTTGCTATTTAATGGATGGATTGACTACTGAAAAAGATCTTATCAATTTGGCATATTCATTTTTAGAGGCGGAAGTTCCTTATAAGGCCGTTAAGGTTTTGAAAAAAGGTATTTACACTGATAAAAATGTTGAGCCTACTGCTAAGAATCTGAAGTTGCTTGCAGATGCATATCGCTTGTCGCAAAACGCCAAAGAATCTTTGGTCGAGTATGAAAAAGCAGCACAGAAGTCAACCGATGGAGAAATGATCATTGGCTTGGCGCAAGCTTATCTTGCCAATGATAAGTTCAAAGAGGCTTCTAAGTGGGGCCGCGATGCTCTGAAAAAAGGTGGTATTAAGCGTGTCGACCATGCGAATATCACTGTTGCCCAAGCGGAGTTTGAGCTGAAAAACTTTGATGAAGCTATCAAGTTTTTTAAAGAGGCGGCAAAAGATGCGCGCAGTTCCAAGCTCGCCAATCAATGGGTTACTTTCTCTGAGCGTGAACAAGCTAGATTGAAAGCGTTGGCACAGCAATAATCCTTGTTGCGTTAATAAACAGACAATAAAAAAGCCAGCATTAGCTGGCTTTTTTATTGTCGCTAACTTGTCAAAATGTTGCTAAGAACTGCTTGTGCATTTTGTAGCTGCGCAAGCAGTTATGAATGCCCCTTTAATCCAGTTTACTCAAATCGCGCACCGCGCCTTTGTCGGCACTGGTTGCCAGCATAGCGTAGGCTTTTAGCGAGGCGGAGACTTTGCGTGGGCGAATTTCAGTTGGTTTCCACGCAAGGGTGCCTTTAGCATTTTCTGCTGCGCGACGTGTTTCCAGCTCTGCGTCAGTCAAGACAACATTTATGCTACGGTTGGGAATATCGATGCGAATGATATCTCCAGTCTGAACCAGGCCGATCGCACCACCTGCAGCGGCTTCAGGGGATACATGGCCAATGGATAAGCCTGAAGTCCCGCCGGAGAAACGGCCATCAGTCAGCAGTGCGCAAGCTTTCCCCAGACCTTTCGATTTTAGATAGCTAGTGGGGTAAAGCATTTCTTGCATGCCTGGGCCACCTTTGGGGCCTTCATAGCGAATCACCACTACATCTCCAGCTTTTACCTTGCCATCTAAAATGTCGGCTACTGCTTTATCCTGACTTTCTACGACATAAGCTTTACCTTCAAATACCCAGCAGCTTTCATCTACACCTGAGGTTTTTACTACGCAGCCGTCAATAGCGATATTGCCTTTAAGAACGGCCAATCCACCTTCTGTGCTGTAGGCGTGCTCGATGGAGCGGATGCAGCCTTCAGCGCGATCACCATCGAGTGTTGGCCAGCGCGTGGCTTGGCTAAAGGCAACTTGAGTTGGGATGCCTGCCGGGCCCGCCTTATAAAAAGTTGCTACTGTTTCAGAGGAGGTACTTATGATGTCCCATTTATCCAATGCTTCTTGAAAGGTTTGGCTATGTACGGTTGGCAGTTGGTTGTGGAATAGGCCACCGCGATTTAGCTCCGCCAGAATGCCCATCACGCCACCTGCCCGATGGACATCTTCCATGTGATATTTTGGGGTATTGGGGGCGACTTTGCACAGTTGTGGTACTTTCCTGCTCATGCGATCCACATCAAACATGGTGAAGGGCACGTTTCCTTCTTGTGCGGCGGCGAGCAAATGTAAAATGGTGTTGGTGGAGCCGCCCATTGCGATATCCAATGCCATAGCATTCTCAAAAGCTTCAAAGCTGGCAATCGAGCGTGGTAATACGCTGTAATCATCTTGTTCATAGTAGCGTTTGGTTATTTCTACAATGCGACGACCGGCCTCGAGGAAAAGTTGTTCGCGATCGGCGTGAGTGGCCAGCAGCGAGCCGTTGCCGGGTAAGCTCAAACCGAGCGCTTCAGTCAGGCAGTTCATTGAGTTGGCGGTAAACATGCCTGAGCAGGAGCCACAAGTTGGGCAGGCAGAACGTTCGTAATCATTCACTTTTTCGTCGCTAGCTTGATCATCGGCAGCGATAACCATGGCATCGACCAGATCAAGTTTGTGCTCAGAGAGTTTGGTTTTACCTGCTTCCATTGGCCCGCCCGATACAAAAATTACCGGGATATTCAAGCGCATGGCCGCCATCAGCATGCCGGGGGTAATTTTGTCGCAGTTGGAGATGCAGACAATTGCGTCGGCGCAATGGGCATTGACCATATACTCAACCGAGTCGGCGATGATGTCGCGACTGGGAAGGCTGTAGAGCATGCCGTCGTGGCCCATTGCGATACCATCGTCCACTGCGATGGTGTTGAATTCTTTCGCTACACCACCTGCTTTTTCTATTTCGCGAGCAACTAGCTGACCGAGATCTTTTAAATGCACATGGCCGGGCACGAATTGGGTAAAGGAGTTGGCTATGGCAATAATGGGTTTGTCAAAGTCTCCATCCTTCATGCCGGTGGCGCGCCAGAGTGCGCGAGCACCGGCCATGTTGCGGCCAGAGGTGGTGGTTTTGGAGCGATAAATAGGCATAGCAGATGACCTCGTGGAGCTGTTGCGGGCAGTTAACAGCGGTGACATTCGAGTTACAGAAAAGAGCAAAAGCATAGCAGAAATCACCCGCTATCGGCAGGTAGATCTTGCGCGCTGAGTGCTCGGATTTGTGGATTGGTGTGTGTCCGGCCCCGAAGAGCCGGCAGGGCTAGAGTGTTTTGATGAAAATCTTGGAATTGCGTTGGTAGTTATAAAGCTGCTGCCGCTGCATTGGCAGATCCTCGAGTTTGCCCTGCACAAAACCTTGCTCGATAAACCAATGGGCGGTTTGGGTTGTGAGCAAAAATAGCTGTTTGATGTGCAATTTGCGCGCTTGTATTTCCATCTGTTGCAGTAGTGTCGAGGCCCGCCCTCCGTTGCGATATTCAGGGTGGGTGGCTACGCAGGATAGTTCGGCCATATCGCCATAGGGGTAGAGCGCGGCACACGCGATGATAGTGCCGTCTTTATCCATAACATGAAATTGGCCGATTTCCGTCTCCAGTAATTCACGGGAGCGCCGCACTAAAATACCTTGTTCCTCAAGGGGACGAATCAGCTCCAATATGCCTGCAACATCATCAATACTGGCGATGCGCAGCTGTTCGTACTGACCGGAATAGATCATGGTTCCCAATCCATCGCGGGTGAAGAGTTCAGTCAGTAGTGCGCCATCGGTTTCATAGCTAATTAATTGCGCGCGCTGCACGCCTTGCAGGCAGCTGTGGTAACAGGCGCTCACCGCCTGATACAGGTCGGTGCCGATGGTTTCCCCTTGGTTAGTCAAGTAGTCCTTGCACTCTGGCAGCGACAGTTGACGAATGAGATTGCCCTCGCTATCGCTTAGCCCATTGCCTGCAGTAAATGCCAATAACTTGTCGGCTTTGATGGCGCTGGCGACATGGGTAGCGACATCACTGAATGACAGGTTGAAAATCTCACCTGTGGGTGAATAGGCCAGTGGCGACAACAGAACTACAGCTCCGGAATCAAGTGCTGCGTTAAGTGATTTGGTGTGTACTTTGCGCACTTTACCCGTGTGTTGCAGGTCGACACCCTCGATAACGCCGTGGGGCATGGCAACCACAAAATTGCCGCTGATAACTTGCATATCGGCATCCTGCATTGGCGAGTTAGGCAGGCTGGTTGAAAGTGCCGCTTCGACAATTGTCCGTGCCTCGCCAATCGCTTGGATAACCAGACTCAAGTTGTCGCTGTCGGTGATGCGCAAACCTTTGTGGAATTGGCTCTGGCTGCCGGCAAGTTGCAGGCGCGCATCAATCTGCGGGCGGGCGCCATGAACTAATACCAGGCGCACATCCAGGCTACAAAGCAGGGCGATGTCATGCACTATATTGTGAAAATTGGTGTGCGTAATGGCCTCGCCTGGCAACATCAACACGAAGGTTTTGTCGCTGTGTCTATTGATGTAGGGCGTGGAGTGGCGAAACCACTTGACGTAATCCTGGGTGTTTGCGGGCACTGTGATTCTCTTTCTTAAAGTGATCAGTTAATTGTCAGTTGTTACAAGCAAAAGCGCTCTATTAAGCCACGAACCAGTTTTACGGCCGGTTCGATTTGATTAAGTGGTATGAACTCGTCGGGTTGATGGGCCTGGTTGATAGAGCCGGGGCCCAATACGACGGTTTGCATTCCCAGTTGCTGCATAAACGGCGCCTCAGTGGCAAAGGCAACACTATCGCTGGCATTGCCGGTGAGCTCGGCACAGGTCTTTATCAACAGGCTCTGTTCATCTTCGCCAAATGGATCGACGCCCTGAAATAATGAGGAGAACACTATATCGGTTCCGCTCGATTCGGCGATAGGGGCGAGACGCTGTTGTATAGCGGCGCGCAGCTCGTTGTTATCCATGCCCGGTAACAGGCGTAAATCAAAATGCAATTCGCACTCACCGCAAATGCGATTGGCGCCATCGCCACCGTGAATACAACCTAGATTCAAGGTGGGTGTTTGCACAGCAAACGCGGGGTTGCGATATTTGGTTTGCAGCTCCTGCCGCAGGCTTAGCAGCTCGTTCATTACCTGATTCATCGCCTCCAGCGCGTTGTTGCCAAGCGCCGGGTTTGATGAATGGCCGCTCTGGCCGCGCACTCGCACGGCTTCCATCATGATTCCCTTGTGGGCGCGGATGGGGATGAGATTAGTGGGTTCGCCAATAACGGCATAGCGGGGCGAGAGACCACCGAGCCCCTGTTGTGCCAATGCGCGGGCGCCATTCATGCTGCTCTCTTCATCCGCCGTTGCCAGCACAATAAGCGGGTGTTTGAAGTGGTGCGCAAGGTAGGGTTCTACTGCAGCCATTATGACCGGGAAAAATCCCTTCATATCGGTGGCGCCAAGGCCATAAAGCTTGCCGTCTTTCTCGGTGAGCTGAAATGGATCAGTCTGCCAGCGATTGGCATCGTAGGGCACTGTATCGCTGTGACCTGCCAAGACGAGGCCACCATCGCCCCGGCCGAGCGTTGCGATTAGATTGGCTTTACCTGCTAGGATGAGCGGCATAATACGGGTATTAAAACCCAGTGCGGAAAAGTCATTGGCAAGTTGGTCAATCACGCCCTGATTGGACATATCCCACTGTTCAATGGCGCAGCTCACCGAAGGCAGGGCGACAAGCCTGTGCAGACGGTGTTGATAGCGTTTAAGGTCGACGGTCATGATCCTGCTCGCAGAAAAACATTCGGGGTGTTATCGATGATTGCGCCTGAAAATGCAAGCTTATGGAAAACACCAGGCAATAAAAAACCCGAGCTGGTTTCCCGGCTCGGGTTTTTTTGGGTGGAATAAGACTTAACTGAACACGCCTTTGAGGAAGTAGAAAAACAGAATCGACAGGCCTGCTCCGGCGGGTAAGGTAATAACCCAAGAGGCGAAGATACCGCCTATGACCCGTAAATTTAATGCTCCTATCCCGCGCGCCAAACCTACCCCCAGCACCGCACCCACCAGAGTGTGAGTGGTAGAAATGGGCAGGCCGAGGCCGGATGCAATGACTACGGTGGCGGCTGCCGACATTTCGGCGGCGAAACCACGGCTGGGGGTGAGTTCGGTAATCTTTTTACCAATGGTTTGCATTACCTTGTAGCCATAGGTTGCCAGGCCAACAACAATACCAACGCCACCCAATAACAGAACCCATGGGGCGACGGCGGCTTTGGCGCCCACCTCACCCGATTGAACAACACTGATTACCGCTGCCATAGGGCCCACTGCGTTGGCTACATCGTTGGAGCCGTGTGCAAATGCCATGGAACAAGCAGTGAAGATCATCAATACCCCAAACACGCGCTCTACACTGGAGAAACGGTTGTCTTTATCCGCTGTCTTGTCCTGGGTAATGCGGCTGAGAAGGTACATCCCAAAACCTGCTACCACGAGGCCGATAATAGCCGCTATAAAGGTACTTTCCAGAAAGCTAAACGAAAGGTTGTGTGAGCTAAGTACATATTTCAGGCCTTTGAGGATGGTGACCATCGACAAAAAGAAACCTACCGCAAACATGTAAATGGGTATGTAGCGTTTGGCATTGGAAAACGGATCTTCTGTGTCCAGAATCAGGAATTGCACTGAGCGGAAAATCCAGAAAGCGAGGAAGCCTGCAATAACGGGGGTAATTACCCAGCTGCCGACGATGCCCCAAACCTTGCTCCACTGCACCGCATCGGCGGAAATGCCCACGGCGGCAAAACCAATGATGGCGCCGACAATCGAGTGGGTGGTGGATACCGGCCAGCCCAAAATACTGGCGATTAATAACCAGCTACCCGCTGCTAGCAGCGAGGCGAGCATGCCGAAGACAAATAAATCCGGGTGGTCGGTCATCACGTCCAGTTCAACAATCCCGCTACGGATGGTTTCTGTCACTTCACCACCAGCTAGGTAGGCCCCGGCAAACTCAAATACCATGGCAATTAAAATGGCCTGTTTCATGGTAAGCGCACGCGAGCCAACCGAGGTTCCCATTGCGTTGGATACATCATTGGCACCTATGCCCCATGCCATAAAGAGGCCAAAAGCACAGGCAAGAATAAACAGCACATGGCCGTATTCAGCAAATAAAGTCATCTTGAATTCCTCAAGGTAAAGGATTAATGCGCCAGCAGCAGTTGCAAACGGCCGCCCACATCGTGTGCGCGGTTGGCGATATCACCCACCCAGTCGATGATGTTGTACAGGAACATCACATCTACCGGGGGGAGCTGGGCTTCGAGGGCAAAGAGTGAGGTGCGCACGCCAATTTCCAATTGGTCGGCTTTCTCCTCAAGAATGTCCAATTCCTTGATCATATTTTCGACAACGGTCAGCTCGCGGCCGCTAAAACCGGTCTCGAGCAGCTCGTCCAGTTCGTTGATGGCGGTGAGCGCTTGCTCGGCTGCCGCAACACTAGCGCGCACAAATTCATTCATCTGCGGTTTCATGCTTTCGGGGATGGTCATGCGACGGCCCATGATGATACCGGCGATGTCTTTGGCGCGGTTGGGAATGCGGTCCTGCATAGTTAGCAGTTCGAGCAGGTCGGTGCGTGGTACCGGCAGGAACAGGCTTTTGGGCAGATGCAAGCGCAGGTGCTTTTTGATTTCGTCCGCATCGTTTTCGAATTTCACCACTTGCTGCTGAATGCTGCTGGCGAGAGGCCAGTCATTGCCGGTGACAGCTTCAAAAAAAGGTACGAGTTCGGCGGCGGCTTTAACAGCCAGCGCCATGTGCTCTTGCATGGGCTTGATGGGCGAGCGGCCAAACAGGTTCGACAAGTTTGCAAAAGGCATGGTTATCCCCTCGGGTTAAAAGTGTGCGCAGTATAAAAACATCACTCGCCAAGGTCACGCAGCTTTATTACTTATTTATGACAAAGTTGTGATGCTTTTTAGCTGAACTTTTGTTAGTGGCTGGTATGGGGTGTTAGACATAGGTGTCTAGGTTTCGGGTGTGTTGAGCTTAGTGGTTGCTGACCAAAACGCCAGCCTGTCGCCTTGTGGGCAGACTCGCGTCGGCAGAGCCGCTACAATCAGTGCATGTTTTTAGTCGCAGCTCTCTTATTTACAGGAATAACGTCGATGGTGCTGGATCGGGTATTGGATTTGCGCGGCTTGATTAATGATCTGGTCGTTGATGGGCGCATGTCGCAGCTGGATGCCAATATGTTGCTTGGCGCCTCGCGCAGCCGCGAACAGGCGATCATGCACCCGCTGGCCTATGTCGCCACCCAAAATCTGGAAGATTTACAGCGCCCGGGCAAGATTCTGGATGGCGATACGCTCACCGAGTGGTTAGCTAACAAGGCGCGCCTGCCGTTGTTTCATATAGATCCGATGAAGATTGATGTCGCCAAGTGCACCGAGGTGATCAGTTACGCCTTTGCCAAGCGTCACGGTATTTTGTGCGTCAAAGTGGAGTCGGATCACGTCATCATCGCCTGTACCCAACCCTTTATGGCTGGTTGGGAGCCACAGGTGGAGCATGTGGCGCGCCGCACGGTGAAACGCGTGGTGGCTAATCCCGCCGACATCGAGCGTTTTATGGTGGAGTTTTACACCTTGGCGCGCTCTGTCTCCGGCGCCAGCGGAGCGACGGCGGCCTCGGCGATTACTAACTTTGAGCAGCTGGTGGAGCTGGGCAAAGCCAGCGATCCGGATGCCAATGACCAGCATATCGTCAAGATTGTGGACTGGCTGTTGCAGTACGCTTATGACCAGCGCGCCAGTGACATTCATATAGAGCCGCGCCGGGAAGTAGGGCGCATCCGCTTCCGTATCGATGGCGTTTTGCATTACGTCTACGAATTGCCCGCCAATGTATCCACCGCTGTCACCAGCCGCTTCAAGGTGTTGGCCCGCATGGATATTGCCGAAAAGCGCAAGCCGCAGGATGGCAGGATCAAAACCCGCCGCAGTGATGGCAGTGAAATTGAATTGCGTATGTCCACCTTGCCCACCGCCTTTGGCGAAAAACTGGTGATGCGGATTTTTGACCCGGAAGTGCTGCTGCGCAGTTTTACCGACTTGGGTTTAGTGGGCGATGACTATGCGCGCTGGTACTCCATGCTTACCCGCCCCAATGGCATCTTGTTTGTGACCGGCCCCACCGGTTCCGGTAAAACCACCACCCTTTATTCATCGCTGCGACAAGTTGCCACCGATGAGGTGAATGTCAGCACTATTGAAGACCCCATTGAAATGGTGGAGGAGCGTTTTAACCAGACGCAAGTGCACCACAAAATCGGGCTGGATTTTGCCGCCGGTATCCGCAGCCTGATGCGGCAAGACCCTGACATTATCATGGTGGGTGAGATCCGCGACCTAGAAACCGCCCAAATGGCAGTGCAAGCTGCGCTTACCGGCCACTTGGTGCTATCCACCGTGCACACCAACGATGCGCCTTCAACCGTTGCGCGCTTGCTGGATTTGGGCATTCCTTCCTACCTCATTAATGCCACCTTGCTCGGGGTAATGGCGCAGCGTTTGGTGCGCACACTCTGCCCACATTGCAAAGAGGAGGGCAGTATCAGCGCGTCGGATTGGCAGGAATTGGTTGCGCCTTGGAAAGTGAATGTGCCGGCCAAAGTCTATCGCCCGGTGGGTTGTCTCGAATGTCGCAATACCGGTTATTTGGGGCGACAAGGCCTTTACGAAATTCTGATGTTGTCTGAATCGCTCAAGGAAAAAGTTAACAGCGACTGCAACCTGCAGGAGCTGCGCAAATTGGCGATGAAGGAGGGCATGCGCACCTTGCGCTTGTCGGGCGCTCAAAAAGTCGCGGCGGGACTCACGACGATGGAAGAGGTATTGCGGGTTGCGCCACCACCGGAGAAGGCGGGTTAGGTGGTGAATATGCCCAATAAAAAATGGCGACCCGTGAGTCGCCATTTTTTTATGGTTAGCGGCAAGGTTTACGGCTATCAGAACAGCAATTTGATCCCTACAAACACCAGCATAATCGCCAGCGCCGGGCGTAAATAATGGTCGGCCACGCGGTGTGCCAAGTGGCTGCCCAGGTAAATACCGGGTAGCGAACCAATCAACAGGTTTGCCAATAATCCCCAATCCACATTGCCTAAACCGGCATGCCCCATGCCCGCTACCAGCGTCAGTGGCACGGCGTGGGCGATTTCAGTTCCCACCAAACGCACGGTGGGTAGCAGTGGGTAGAGCATAAATAAAGCTACTGTGCCCAGTGCACCTGCACCGATGGAGGTGATGGTCACTACCGCGCCCAGCACCATGCCGGTAAGCACCGTCGCAATCATCTGTTCGCGACGGCTCATGCGGGTAATCCAGGCGTCATTTTTACGGCTGTAATCAAAGATTCGGCGTTTAAACAAAATAGCGATGGCGGTGAGGATCAACGCGTAGCCAAGGGTGGTGCGAATAATGCTGTTGAGGGTGTCGGTATCGGTGTGTAAATAATGCAGTAGCCAGAGGGTCAGTGCTGCTGCAGGTAGGCTGCCCAGTGCCAGCTCGCCGGTAATCTTCCAGTCGATATTTTTTTTCTTGTGGTGGACATGAATACCGCCCGCTTTGGTGATGGCGGCGTAGAGTAAATCGGTGCCCACTGCATTGGCGGGGCTAACGCCGAAATAGAGCAGAATCGGCGTCATCAGCGAGCCGCCGCCAACACCGGTCATACCTACAATAAATCCCACCACCAAACCGGCGATAACATAGCCAAAATGAAAATCCATACCACTCCACGTGCGCCGGCTACACCCGGTATCCGGTTAAAGGTGTCAGAAATTGAGGGTGTTTAAAAATAAACAGGGCGCGCAGGCTAACAGCCCATGGCGGAGGCGGCTAATAATCATTAGTTAGGTGCTTATAACTTTACGGATTAATCTGGGCTGATTGTGATCAATCAGTGCGTGTTTGGTTATGAAAGCGGGTGAGGGGGTAGGCAACGAAGAAGAGCGAGGTCCATAGCGTGATTTGGCTGCACATCCCTGTGCAAAAAATACCTAGCGATCTGTTTGATTCAATACTAACTGGCCATTTTCTACCGGGATACGCGAACCTGGGTCATAGTCCAAACGCAGGGAAGATTCCTTGTCTTTCAAACGGTAGGCAACGTCGTAGCCGATCACATCTTCACGGCTGTCGTAGACAGTCTTGCAGCGTTTTTCAACGGTGGTGTAGGTGTCTTTTTGCTGCATATTGGCCTGCACTTTATCACCGGCGTAACCACCGGCTACCGCACCGGCCACAGTCGCCACTTTTTTGCCGTTACCACCTCCCACCTGATTACCCAGGGCACCGCCCACTACCGCCCCTATTACTTTACCGGCAATACGGTTGGTGTCCTTTACGGGTTTTTGATGAACGACGGTTTCGTCATAGCATTCTTCGCGGGGAATTTTGGTGGTTTTAGTGACTGGCACTGAGCTGAGTACTTCAGCGTATGAAGGCTCTTTTAAAAATTGGTAGCTGGCGATAGCCCCACCTGCGGTAGCCACGCCCACACCTAACAGTGTTCCGATAATCATCGATTTGTTCATTTGGTAATCTCCTGCAGTGATGCCCTCTAATCAGGGGCGATGGCGCAGTCTACGCTTTATTTGTCTTAACCAGAGCTTAATGATTCCAAACGGGTTTTTGTGGTGAGATCTGGCTGGCATTTTGACTGTGAAGCTTGTACTCAATGGCACACAAATAGGGAATCAACTAGGGCTCACTATTGCCTTGTTTTCGCTGGCTGATTGTTCCTTGAGCGGATACGGATATAGTGAAATCCCCGTGCTATAAACTGCTAGTATTCCCCCGTCTGGCCAATAATCGTGCCCCCTAATAACCGCGTTAAGAGTCCTGCGTTTATGTTGAATTTTTCCGCAATTCCCGCCGAATTACATGCCCCTGCCCAGCGCTATTGGGATCAATTTGAAGCAGCTGTCCAGAGTCAGAATCTTCCGCATCCGCGCGATTTGTTACCATCCTCGGTTGCCGCTGACGAGTTTTTTCGTCAGTTGACGCGCGCGTTTGTCGCGAGTGAATTTATTGCCAAAACCGTCGCGCAACGGCCGCCGTATTTAATTGAGCTGGTGCAATCTGGTTCGTTGTTTGAGGCGCAGACGGATGCGCATTTGGAGGCATTTGCGGCGGCGGTTAATGCGTGCAATACCGATGCGGAGTTGGATAAATGTCTGCGGCAACAACGGCAGATGGCGATGATCCGGATTATCTGGCGCGACCTGAATCGTGTAGCGGATATGCGCGAGGTGACGGCAGAGTTGTCGCGCTTTGCGGATAAATCCATTTTGCTCGCGGCAGAGTTTCACTATCGCGCTCTTGAAAAAATGTACGGTACACCGATTGGGCGCGAATCGAATTTGGCGCAGCCGTTTATGGTGTTGGGCATGGGGAAATTGGGCGCGGGGGAATTGAATGTCTCCTCGGATATCGACCTGATTTTTACCTTTCCCGAAGGCGGTGAAACCAATCACGCCAGCCGTGCGATTAGCAACCAGGAGTTTTTTATCAAGCTTGGGCAAAAGCTGATTAAAAGTTTGGATACGGTGACTGCCGATGGTTTTGTTTTCCGCGTGGATATGCGTTTGCGCCCGCACGGCCAGAGCGGTGCTTTGGCGATGAGTTTTGTGGGTATGGAAGATTACTACCAGACCCAAGGGCGCGAGTGGGAGCGCTACGCGATGATCAAGGCACGCACGGTAGCGATGGCTGGCGGCGAAGGACAAATTGCTGCGCGCAAATTGCTGGGTAAAATGTTGCAGCCGTTTACCTATCGCCAATATATCGATTTCAGTGCGATTGAATCCCTGCGTGAAATGAAAGGATTAATTGCGCGGCAAGTGCAGCGCAAAGGTATGAATCTCGATGTGAAATTGGGCGAGGGAGGCATCCGTGAAGTGGAATTTGTGGTGCAGGTTTTTCAATTAATTCGCGGCGGACGCGATGCGCGTTTGCGCAAACGCAAAGTGCCGGTGCTCTTGCCGTTTTTGGAGCAGGAAAATTATTTGCCGCCAGGCGCGGGTTCGGCATTGCTTGAAGCCTATATTTTTCTGCGCAATACCGAGCATGCGATTCAAGGTTATCAGGATAAACAAACCCAATCGCTGCCGGTTGATCCTATCGGACAATTACGTTTGGCCTGGGTGATGGGTTTTGAAAATTGGGACAGTTTTTTTGAAACACTCAGTCGCTATCGCCACTGCGTTAACGCCGAATTTAAAGCAGTAATTGCCGCACCGGATGAAGAGGTTTCTGTTGATCAAAAAGCGGTAAGTTTTTGGTTGGGGTTGTGGGAGGGCAGTTTGCAGGGCGAGGATGCCATTCACGCGCTGGAAGCGAGGGATATTGAGGGGGCCGCCGCGCTAATTAAAAACCTTGCCGATCTGCGCGAGAGTCGCACTGTGTTATCGATGCAAGCGAGTGGGCGCACACGTCTGGATGCATTTATCCCGCGTTTACTGCTGATGCTGTTGCAGGAGGCGCAGCGCGGTAAGCTGCCGCTGACTATTGCCGAGGCTTTTGCGCGAGTCATCCCGCTAATCGAGGCGATTGCGCGCCGCAGTGCTTATTTGGTGTTGCTGGTGGAAAACCCTACGGCTATCCAGCAGCTAATTACACTCTGTTCAGCGAGCCCCTGGATTGCTGACCAGCTTGCGCAATATCCAGCGCTGCTCGACGAATTGCTCACCCCGGAAAGTTTGTATGCGCCGCCCGATAAAGACTTGCTGCGCGATGAATTGCGCCGCGATGTGCTGCGCCTGAATTGGGATGACCTTGAAGGCCATATGGAGGCGCTGCGCTATTTCCGCTCGGCCCATGCGCTGCGGGTATCGGCGAGTGAGGTAACTGGTGCATTGCCGTTGATGAAAGTGAGCGATTACCTGACCTGGATCGCCGAGGTGGTGCTGGAGCATGTGCTCAATTTGGGTTGGGAGCATATGGTCGAGCGTCATGGTCGTCCGCGTCGCAGTGATGGTTCGGTCGATACGGCGCCGGATTTTGTGATCGTCGGCTACGGCAAGTTGGGCGGGATTGAGCTGGGCCACGGGTCGGATCTGGATCTGGTGTTTATCCACAACGCCGATGCCAATCTCAGCACCGACGGCGAGCGCGCCATCGATAATATTACCTTTTACACCCGCCTCGGTCAGCGCATCATCCATGTGCTGAATACCTACACGCCCTCGGGCAAACTCTACGAAGTGGATATGCGCTTGCGGCCGTCCGGTAACTCGGGGCTGCTGGTGTCGTCACTCGCGGCGTTTGAGAAATATCAGGCCAATGAAGCATGGACCTGGGAGCATCAGGCCCTGGTGCGCGCACGAGTAGTCGCCGGTAGTGCAGCCCTCGGTGAGGAGTTCGAGCAGGTGCGGCAGCGCATCCTCACGCGCGAGCGGGATCTGGATAAATTGCGCGCTGATGTAAGCGACATGCGCCGCAAGATGCGCGAGCAGTTAGGCTCTGAGTCCAAAGCCAAAAATAGTGCAGTAAATGCCGCTAAAACGCCGGTTTTATTTAATTTGAAACAGGATGCGGGAGGTATCGTGGATATTGAATTTATGGTTCAATACGCGGCCTTGGCTTGGGCATCTAAAGCGCCCGGGATCATCCGGTACACGGACAACATTCGCATACTCGGATCACTGGAAGAGGCAGGTTTACTCGATGCCCAATCCGTGGCCCACCTGATCGCGGCTTACAAAGCATACCGATCCACCGGGCACCGCCTCGCGCTACAGCGTCAGGAGGCGGTATTAGAAGGCGACAATCACTTCCTGACCGAACGCGCGCAAGTCACCGCTTTGTGGCAGCAGCTAATCGATCACAACTGATTTTATCGCCCCGAACATTGAGTGCTGCGCGGCTGTGGCCGCGCCTAACAATCCCTCAAACATACATACAGAATTATTGGAGTTGCTATGTCTTTTGCCGATCGCGACGGCGTTATATGGCTTGATGGTGAACTCATTCCCTGGCGCGACGCCAAGGTTCACGTGTTAACCCACACTTTGCATTACGGTATGGGCGTGTTTGAAGGCGTGCGCGCTTACAACAGCTCAACCATGGGCACCAGTATTTTCCGTCTGCAAGAACACACTGATCGCCTGTTCCGCTCGGCGCACATCATGCGCATGAAAATGCCGTTCACCAAAGACGTGGTGAATGAAGCGCACAAAATGGTGGTGCGTGAAAATGGTTTGGCCGAAGCCTATCTCCGCCCAATGGCATTTTACGGTTCTGAAGGTATGGGCTTGCGCGCCGACAATTTGAAAGTGCATATCATGGTTGCTGCCTGGCATTGGCCTTCGTACATGTCTCCAGAAGCACGCGATCAAGGTATCCGCATCCGCACCTCCAGCTACACTCGCCACCACGTGAATATTTCCATGTGTAAAGCGAAAGCGAACGGTCACTACATCAATTCACTGTTGGCACTGCAAGAAGCGCTGGACAGCGGTTGTGAAGAGGCTCTGTTGCTTGATGCCGAAGGTTATGTGGCAGAAGGCAGCGGCGAGAATTTCTTTTTGGTGCGCGATGGCATTATCTACACACCGGAACTGACTTCTTGTTTGGACGGCATCACCCGCAACACCATTTTCCAATTGGCTGCCGATTGCGGTTATACCATCAAAGAAAAACGCATCACGCGCGATGAAGTCTATATCGCTGACGAGGCATTCTTTACCGGTACTGCAGCAGAAGTGTTGCCGATCCGTGAATTGGATGGCCGTATTATCGGTGAAGGTCGTCGTGGCCCGATCACTACCCGTTTGCAGGATTTGTATTTCAAATCCGTACGCGGCGAATTGCCCGCGCACACCAACTGGTTGGCGCCGGTTGCAAAATAACCGCCAAACTAACGGAGCCGAATGGCTCCGTTATTGTTTTTCCTCTTCGTAATATCAAACGCCTATGACCGAGTTGTCGCCTGTGATCGAAATGGATTTTCCTGCCGAGTTAAAAAAGATCCAAAAAATTTTGGTGGTTGGCCCTGCATGGATCGGCGATATGATGATGGCGCAAACCTTATTCAAATTACTGAAACTGCGGAATCCACAAGTACACATCGATGTGCTTGCCTCGGGTTGGACGCGCCAATTGCTCGCACGCATGCCAGAAGTTCATCGTGTGATTGATATGCCGCTCGGGCATGGCGCCTTTGGTTTGGGCGCGCGGCGCGCATTAGGCAAATCACTCGCCAGCGAAGGTTACGAGCAAGCCATTGTATTGCCCAATTCTTTTAAATCAGCGTTTATCCCGTTTTTTGCCAATATCCCCCTGCGCACCGGTTGGCGTGGAGAATTTCGTTACGGATTATTAAATGATGTGCGCGTGCTGGATAAAAAGCGCTACCCATTAATGGTTCAGCGCTATGCAGCATTGGCGCTACCAAAAACTGCAGCGCCGTTACACGTTTTTCCTTTTCCGGAATTGCGTGTTGATAAAACACAGCAACCACAATTATTAACAAAGTTTGCGTTGCAGCTTAATCGCCCACTGTTGATACTTTGCCCTGGCGCCGAGTACGGCCCTGCCAAGCGTTGGCCTGAGCATTATTTTGCTGAAATCGCCGATGAAAAAATTCGTGCGGGATGGCAGGTGTGGTTAATGGGGTCGGCTAAAGATAATCTAGTGACTGATGCAATTCGTAATTTGCTGTTGGATGAAGAGCGGCAGCATTGTTATAACCTGGCGGGCAACACGTCGCTGGGTGAGGCGATCGAATTAATGGCCTGCGCTGATGCAGTGCTCAGTAATGATTCGGGTCTGATGCATATCGCTGCAGCGCTGCAAAAACCGTTGGCGGTGATCTATGGCTCTACCTCACCTGAGCACACACCGCCACTCTCCAATAGCGTAAGTATTATCAGCAACAAAATTGAGTGCGCACCTTGTTTTGAGCGTGAGTGTCCTAAAGTGCATCACAAATGTTTGCGCGAATTAATGCCGCAGCAAGTGTTGGTGGCACTTGATAAGTTGCAGAATAAAAAGTTGAATTTTAGTGAGAGGGAAATATGAATATCGCCATTACTATATTCAAGTATTTTCCTTTTGGTGGACTTCAGCGTTATATGCTTGCATTGGCTAATGAAGCTGTTGCTCGTGGTCACAAAGTGACAGTTTTTTGTGGTGTATGGCAAGGCGATTTTCCTGAAGGGGTGGATGTTCGTGTTATCAAACGTCCCGTTTGGTTTAATGTTGCCGGTGTGCGAAGTTTTACCGCTGCATTTCAGGATGTTTATAACAAGTCAGAATTTGATCTGTTGATTGGGTTCAATAAAATGCCAGGGTTAGATTTTTATTTTCTTGGCGATAGCTGTTTTGCGCAAAAAGCTCTTCTGGAACGTTCGTTTTTATATAAATTTGCTCCTCGAAGTGTTTTGTATCTGAATTATGAAAAATCTGTGTTTGGGGGAGATAGTTGCACCAATATATTGACTCAAATAATGAGCGAACAAAAAGTGTTTGCCCGTTTTTATTCGACGGCAATTGATAGATTTTTTTTGTGGCCACCAGATATTTCTCTTAAACATATACAAAGTTCTGGTCTGCCAGAAGTTAAGCTTGAATTTCGTCGAAAATTACACTTGCCAGATGCCGCTAAAATTATTTTATGTATTGGATCTGGGTTTCATACTAAGGGCGTTGATATTAGCATCGCCGCATTTTTTGAATTAACAAAAATTGATACTGATAATAAATATGCTTTGGTAGTAGTTGGTGCAGATGAGCCTGGGCGTTACCTGGAAATTGCTAAAAATTTGGGTGTGGATGCGAGTGTGTTTTTTTTAGGTGCGCTAAGTCCAATTGGTGATGTGCTTGCAGCAGCTGATGTTCTTTTGCATCCGGCGCGTAAAGAAATGGGCGGAAACGTAATCCTTGAATCAATGATTTCTGGCTTGCCTGTCATAGCGAGTAAAGTTTGTGGGTATGCTCCATATATATCAAGGTACTTGATGGGTGAGGTCATTGATAGTGGTGAAAAACCGCAAAATATTGCACGAATTATACTTTCAGTATTAAGTGTGGATAAAAATTATTGGAGCTGCTGTGCGCAAAATCTGTTGCAAAAAGAAAGTTTTTTTTGCAGTACAAAAACGGTCGTTTCTATCTTAGAGGATTTTTTTACTTCGAGCAAACGACATCAAGTGGTTGTCGCTAATTCTAAGCAGAAGGTAATACTGCGTGAAGAGTTGCTCGCAGAGTTTTCAGGGAGAGATATCTTTTCGTTGATGGAGAATATGCCTGGTGTGGTTGCGCGCGAAATGTCTGATCGTCAGACTCTGCGCTTTGAAATAAATGGCCAGGGGTATTACCGTAAATGGCATCGTGGTGTGGGTTGGAAAGAGGTCTTCAAAAACCTTTTACAGTTACGCATGCCTGTACTAGGCGCTAAAAATGAATGGGATGCGCTTAACAAACTGTGTGCGTTGAATGTCCCCAGTTTAGTTCCTCTCGCCTATGGTGTGCGCGGTAAAAGCCCGGCGTATCAGCAGTCATTTATCGTCACGCGTGAGTTAACGGATGTCATCCAGCTGGATCATTTTTTTGAGCAGCATTCAGTAAGTATTAAGACCAAGCGTCTAATTCTAACAAAAATAGCTGTTATTTCACGCGAAATGCATGCTGCAGGCATTAATCATCGTGATTTTTACCTGTGTCATTTTATGTTAGATATGGCCTCTTTGGCAGAGAATGCTGAACCGGATATTTATCTAATTGATTTACATCGTGCCCAGTTGCGTCTACAGGTTCCTGAGCGGTGGTTGATAAAGGACTTGGGGGGTCTATTTTTTTCTTCGCTAAATTTACATTTCACCTCGCGTGATTATTTACACTTTTTGTGTGTTTATTTTAAGCAAGATCTACGTGTTATTTTATCTGACAAAAAAAAACTGCTTGAGAAGATACGGGCGCGTGCTTGTTCAACATATCGTCGCGACTTTGGTCATGATCCATTATTGCCGGGGTGAAGGGGTTAGTTTTTTATGAATTTATTTAAGTGTGAGTGGCTAGAGCAAAAGTTGTTTGCTTGGTCATTCGGTGGGTTATTGGTATTTATAACGGCATTTTTCTGGGCGCCATCGCGCGATGGTCTGGAGGCTGTGTATGCCTTAGCTTTTTTTATTCCAATTCTGTTTGTGTTTTCCTTGAGCAAAATGAGGCTGTATTTTAGTTGCGGCTGGTATTTCGCAACTGCACTGATCTATGCAATTTATGCAGGGCTAACCACTTTATGGTCTGCGGAGCCAGATATAGGTTATTTCACTCTTCAAGTTGTGGTGTTAACTGTTTGGTTGTTCGGTGTCACTTGGCTGGCATCGCTGAAAGAAATTAATATTGATGTGCTCATGGATCGATTGATCATAGTAGGGATTTTGGTGGGTATATCTTTATTGGTGGTTTTCTATCTTAAAAATGACGTGACATCACGGTTGGCTGGATGGTCAGTTTTGCGCAACCCTAATTCAGTTGGGGCTGCTTTTGGGGTGTTGACTTTTTTTGCATATTTTAAATGGTTGGAATCTAAAAGCATTAAGGGCGATGTTAAATATTTTGTTGCAATAATCTTGTTGGCAATTCCGTTGCTAATGTCGCAAAGCCGGGGGGCGATCCTGGCGTTATTTGTTGTTGCTGCTATGTCCCTACTTTACAGGTGGCCAAGTCCTAAGAAGATTTTTTTACATGTTTTTGCTGCGGGAATTGTTTTTATCGGCGTGCTAATCAAACTTGATGACTTGCTTGTTATGTTTTCGTCACGGTTGGATGACGGATACCGATTAACGGTATGGACTGAAATCTTCTCTCGCGCAGTAAGTGAACACTTTTGGTTTGGTGTTGGAATGGAAAAGGAAGGGAGAATCATCATTCCCGATGTGGATGTATTTAATCATGCGCATAATGCTTGGCTGGATATTTTCTACAGGACTGGCTTTATTGGCTTGGTACTGGCGTTAATTCACTTGTTTTATTTGTTGAGTAAGTTTTCACCTTCGAAACAGCTGCTGCCTTTATATCTTTGGCTTTTGTATGGCTGTTTAACCGCTATGGTTGATTCAAGAGGCTTTTTTTGGCAGATCGATGTTAGATGGTTTATGTATTGGATCCCGGCGGGGTTGATTACTGCTTTGCAAATATTGTCACACCCTTCATTTTCTTGTAATCAACGTATACCTGAACAGTCAATGGAGACTAGATGACAAATAACGCTATCGTTGAAACCTCCTCCTGGCGTATCTACCAGCGCCTGCTGCGCTACCTTAAACCTTATTTGCTCTGGTTCGGTGTCAGTGTAGTGGGCTATATCATTTACGCCGCCGCAAACGTGATGTACTCCCATGTAATGGAGCAGCTGGTGGTGGCGATTGAATCTGCCGATCCAGCGGCGCGTTGGTTGGTGCCACTGCTTATTGTGGGGGCGACCCTTATGCGTGGTTTGGGCATGTTTATCGGCGGTTATTTTATGGCGAAGGTGGCCTTTAATGTGGTTAATGACTTGCGCGTGCAGGTGTTCAACCACATGACCCAGTTGCCGGTGAGTGCGTTTGATGAGCGCCCCAGTGGTCATATGATCTCCCTGATTACCTACAACATTAATGGTGTGACGGTAGCCGCTACCGATGCACTAAAAAAAGGTATTCGCGAAGGCGCAACGGTGATTGGCTTGTTGGGCTGGTTGTTCTATCTGGATTGGAAGTTGACGCTGCTGTTTTTATCCGTAGCGCCAATCATGGGGCTACTGGTGACTAAAGTGGCCAGACGTTTGCGTCGCCTGAGTAGTAAAGTGCAGGATTCGGTGGGGGATATCACCCAGGTATCGAGCGAGATGATCAATGGCTATCAGGTGATGCGCACCTTTGGCGGTGAGACCTATGAGCAGGATCGCTTTATGCAGGCGAGCAAAAAGAACTATGCGCAGAATATGAAAATTGTGGTGACCAGTGCGGCCAATGCACCGGTGATGCATTTGTTGATTGCAGTATCCATGAGTTTGTTGATTTATGCCGCGTTGAGTTTTATGCAAATGGATAGCACCGCTGCCTTTATCGGCTACATCACTGCTGTAGGGTTGATTGTTACGCCGATCCGCCAATTAGGTGAAGTGGCACCAATGATTCTCAAGGGGGTGGCGGCAGCGGATAGCGTCTTTACCTTGCTCGATACACCCACAGAAAAAGACACCGGCACTTATGAAGTGGCGCGGGTTAAGGGGGAGGTCAGTTTCAAGGGTCTTGGTTTTAGTTATGCAAATCAGCAGCGGCCTGCACTGCGCAACGTGAATTTGTCGGTGCGCGCTGGCGAGGTAATTGCTTTAGTCGGTAGGTCGGGCAGCGGCAAATCCACGCTGGTGAGTTTGCTGAATCGCTTTCACGATACTACTGAGGGCGATGTACTGATTGACGGTGTTTCGGTGCGCGATTACCGCCTCGCGAATTTACGCAGCCATATCGCGTTGGTGAATCAGAATGTGACCTTGTTTAACGATACGGTTGCCGGGAACATCGCCTACGGCAGTTTGCAAACACGCAGTCCTGAAGCTATTCGGGCCGCGGCTGACGCCGCCTATGCGACGGAATTTATCGATAAGCTGCCCGAGGGGTTTGAGACCATGATTGGTGAATCCGGCGCGCGCTTGTCTGGCGGCCAGCGCCAGCGGTTAGCGATTGCCCGTGCGCTGTTAAAAGATGCACCTATCCTGATTTTGGACGAGGCCACCTCCGCACTCGACAATGAATCAGAGCACTATATCCAGGCGGCGCTGGAGCGTGTGATGAAAGGGCGCACCACCTTTGTGATTGCTCATCGCCTGTCGACGATTGAAAACGCCGATCGCATTATTGTGATGGAGCAGGGCGAAATTATGGAGCAGGGCACCCACGCAGAGCTGATTGCGCTTGGTGGGCATTATGCGCGGCTGCATGCCAAAGAATTTAATGACCAGGATGAGTCGGCTTAGTGGTTAGCGCCGGTACAGATTGATACTGGCGATCAGTGTGAAATTAATGTGAATGACAGGAATGGGTTTTTTAATGGAACTTACCTCTGCAGGAATGACTATGCATATAACGATGCCCCATTTTGAAAATGCGCGTGTATTGGTGGTGGGCGATGTGATGCTGGATCGCTATTGGCATGGCATGAGTACTCGCATTTCGCCGGAGGCGCCAGTCCCCGTCGTGAATGTCAATCAAACCGAAGATCGCCCCGGTGGCGCCGCCAACGTGGCATTGAATATGAGTGCCCTGGGGTGCAAGGTGTCATTGGTGGGAGTGATTGGCAATGACGAAGCGGGCGAGATTCTGCAGCGCAGCCTCGCGGCGGCCAAGGTGCAGGCTGATTTTCAAATCTCTGCCACCAAACCCACAGTAACCAAATTGCGTGTTATCAGCCATCACCAACAGCTGTTGCGCATGGATTTTGAGGACAAATACGGCCCTGAAGACAGTTGCGATTTTGTCGCCAAAGTTGAGCGGTTGATTGCGGATGTTGATGTGCTGGTGCTCTCCGACTATGCCAAAGGCAGCTTGCAGGACTGCAGTTCGCTGATTGCCCTCGCGCACAAGGCGGGCATTCCGGTTCTGGTCGACCCTAAAGGTGATGATTTCAACCGCTATCAGGGCGCTGACGTTATCACTCCCAATTTTGCCGAATTTGAAACGATTGTGGGCGAGTGTGCGAGTGAAGAGGAGATCGTCGCCCGCGGCGAAACCCTCATGGCTGGCCTTGACTTGCAGGCCTTGCTGGTGACTCGCGGCGAACATGGCCTCAGCCTGTTGCGCCCCGGCCAAGCGGAGCTGCATTTGCCAGCGCGCGGCCGCGAAGTATTTGATGTAACCGGCGCGGGCGATACCGTTATCGCGACACTGGCCGCTGCTATTGCATCCGGGCAGCGCCTGCCTGAGGCAACGGCGCTGGCGAATATTGCCGCCGGTATAGTGGTGGGCAAATTGGGTACGGCTATTGTGAGTGGCCCGGAGTTGCGTCGCGCCATTATTGCGGATCAGGGTGCGCAAAGGGGGGTGGTGAGCGAAGAGCAGCTGCTGTTGGCGATAGAAGATGCCCGCGCCGCTGGCGAGCGCATTGTATTCACCAACGGCTGTTTCGATATTATCCACGCCGGCCATGTCGGTTACCTGGAGGAGGCGCGCAAGCAGGGAGATCGCCTGATTGTGGCGGTGAATTCCGATGCTTCCATCCGTAAACTCAAAGGTGTAGGTCGCCCCATCAACCCGCTTGATCGCCGCATGGCGGTGCTGGCAGGTCTGGAAGCTGTCGATTGGGTGGTGCCTTTTGAGGAGGATACCCCCGAACGTTTATTGCGCCGCGTCAAACCTGAAGTATTGGTCAAAGGCGGCGATTACCGCGCCGATCAGGTAGTTGGCGCACCGCTGGTCAAAGCTTACGGCGGCGAGGTACGGGTGCTGGGTTTTGTCGAAAACTGCTCGACTACCTCGATTGTGAATAAAATTCTGCATCAGTAATCTCACAGTGCAGCTATAACCGCTATGGCTGCACATTTTTGGTGCCGCCTTGTCATCAGATATTGACTAGACTTCGTATAGTGTCTTATCCGACAACAAGGTGTTCCTGTGAAAACCTCATACCCCTCTCGTTCTGCTTATCCATCCTCTTCCCGAACCAGTAGTCTGGTTGACTTTGTGATTAACTATCGTCACCACATCGATAACATCATGCTTTGGGTAACGGGGCTGGCGTGGCTTATGTCGCTGCTCTATGCCGCGGTACATGGCACCTGGATGCTGGCGTTGGTTGTCGGTGGTTTGTTTATGGGCATTAACTGGTTTGCCATCAAACTGGTGAATCATCCACAGATCACACCGGCAATCATTGCCATTGTTTATATGTTGTTTGTTTCGCTTCATGTGCATCAACTCAAGGGCATGATTGAGGCGCATTTTGGTTATTTTGTATTTCTGGCTGCACTTTTTACCTACCTTGATTGGCGCCCCTTAATCTGGGCTGCTGTCGCCGCTGCGGTGTTGCATGTGGTTATTCACCTGCTGCAAGAGGCGGGAGTCCCGATTTATCTTTTCCCTGATCATATGCACTCCTGGTCGATAGTGGCCATGCACGCCTTTTATGTGGTGATTGAAACCGCGGTGCTGGTAATTCTGGTGCGGCTTGCCAGCCGCCTGTTGGTAGTGGCTCGCGAGTTGGTTGAGGTCACCGAAACGATGGTGGTTGATGATAGCCGTATCGATCTGGGGGTTCGCTCCCGCGCGCGCAATAATGCTATTTTGGATCGATTAAATTGGCTGCTGGAGTCTATTGCCCAAGCGGTTCGCTCTGCCTTGTCCGCACAGGATGAGGCGGATAAAAACCTGAGTGTGCTCGCTGCCAATGCCGGTGAGCTGGTAAATATGGCTGGGCAATCGCGCCGTGGCGCGGAAGTCATTCGCCATGCTATGGACAATATGCATCAATCGTTTGTGGAGGTTGCCGCGCAGATTCAGCGTGCGGCCGTGCTCACCGAAGAGACGGTGCATGCCCAGCGCGAGGGTCAGGTGGCAGTGAAAGGCGCGCGCGAGGGGATTGCCGAGTTGTCGCGTATTTTGGGGGATACCGCCCACTCTATCGATACCTTGGCGAGTGATTGTGCTGCCATTACGTCTACCCTGACAGAAATACAGGGCATTGCTGAACAAACCAATTTGCTGGCGCTCAATGCGGCGATTGAGGCGGCTCGTGCTGGAGAGCAGGGCCGTGGTTTTGCCGTAGTTGCAGATGAAGTGCGCACCTTGGCGCGACGCACCCAGGTCTCCACCGAAAATATCAAACAGATCGTCAGTCGTTTGGTGTCAGGCTCAAGCGCATCGGTGCAGGCGATGAGTGAAAGTCGACAGCGCGTACTGGCGAATGTCACCAGTTCCGAGGCGGTAGAGCAGATCTTTGGCCGTATTGCCAAAGCAGTTACCGAGATCAATAAAATTAGCCAACAAATAGCGGCCGCCACTGAAGAGCAGACCCAGGCTTCCGAGTCCATCACCCAGCAAACCGGACAATTGGATAGTTTGAGTGAGGAAACGGCGCGCATTGTGGCGCAAAATCGTCAGATGATTGCGCATTTACAAAGTGCATTTGCGGAGCTGCAACAAGCGTTGACCAAATTTCACTAAGCGATGGTGTCGATTCGGCAGCATAAAAAAAGCCCCCGTCAGCACAACTGGCGGGGGCTTTGTTTTATGGGTTGTGGGTTACAGGGCGTGGCGATTAAGCCGCCAGCTCCAGAATTTCACGGGAGGCTTCCGGGGTGATGGCGCCGTGCTCACCCAGTGCCAGCAGCTCGTGTTTGACCAGCATATCGACCAACTTGGGGATGGAGTCGCGGCCTACACCGTAGCCACTGAGCGTGGTGGGGGTGCCCATCTGCTCAAAGAAACCGCGGGTGGCGGCGATGGCGGCATCGATCAAAGCCTCTTCATCGCTGTGATTCAGGTTCCATACGCGGCGACCGTATTGCACCAGCTTGGCGTGTTTTTTCGCGCGCTGATGTTGCATCACTGCCGGTAAAACAACCGCCAGGGTTTGGGCGTGATCCAAGCCATGCATCGCCGTCAGTTCGTGGCCGATCATATGGGTCGCCCAGTCTTGCGGTACACCCACACCGATCAAACCGTTGAGCGCCATAGTCGCGGCCCACATTACATTGGCGCGCACGGCGTAGTTGGTCGGCTCTTTCAGCGAGCGCGGACCTTCTTCGATCAAGGTCATCAATAGGCCTTCGGCAAAACGATCTTGCACCTTGGCGTCTACCGGGTAAGTCAGGTACTGCTCCATAATGTGCACAAAGGCATCCACTGCACCGTTGGCAATCTGGCGCGGTGGCAGGCTGTAAGTGGTGGTGGGGTCGAGAATTGCAAATTGTGGATACACCAGCGGGCTGCCGAACGCCAGTTTCTCGTGGGTGGCTGCTTTGGTGATCACCGAATTGCCATTGCTTTCGGTGCCGGTGGCAGGCAGTGTCAAGATGCAGCCAATAGGCAGGGCGCTATTAAACGGCGCATGTTTAGCCAGAATATCCCAGGGTTCACCGTCAAAATTCACCGCCGCTGCAATCAGTTTGGTGCCGTCAATCACGCTGCCACCACCAACGGGTAAGAGGAAATCGATCTGCTCTTTTTTGACCAGTTCTACTGCTTGCATCAAGGTTTCATAATGGGGGTTGGGTTCGATACCACTGAACTCAAACCAGGTTTTGCCTTCCAGCGCTGTTACCACCTGATCATAAACACCGTTCTTTTTGATGGAACCGCCGCCATAGGTCACCAGAATGCGGGCATTGGCGGGAATCAGGTTGGCGATTTCTTTGATTTGGCCTTCGCCAAAAACAATTTTGGTGGGGTTGGAGAAAGTAAAATTTTGCATGGCATATAATCCGGTAAAAGATAATTAATATTGTATTACAAATTGGTAATCACTTTAGCTGTTGCACTGCATTAATACGATGGGGTTTACCCAAATTTACGAGCGAATAATCGACAGCTGGTTGTCGTCGATGCGAAAAGGAATCGCCTCAAGCTTGCGGCCAGCGCAGGGCCCGGCCACACATTTACCTGAGTCGATCACAAACAGTGCGCCGTGGTTGGCGCATTGGATCATGGTGCCGCTGCTATCCAGAAACTGGTGTTCTACCCATTCCAGCGGTATACCCAAATGGGGGCAGGCATTGCGATAGACAACTATCTTGTCCTGCTGCTTGACCACCAGCAGTTTCAGATCGCCCTGCACAAACCCTCTGCTACTGCCCTCGGGTATTTCGTCAAGCGTGCACAGGGGGATCAATGCAGTCACAGATATCAACTCAGGTTGGGGCTAGTCAGGGCTAGTCAGGCGCAATTTGCGGGTGAGTAGTTTGCCATCGCGCACCACACTGACATTAACCTTATCACCGGGTTTGTAATGCTCCAGAGCGCTGAGTAGTTGATCGTCGTTGGTGACCGGATAGTCCTCAATCGCCACAATCACATCTCCCAAACTAATTTGCCCCCAACTATTGCGTTTGGCGCCTTGCAGACCGGCTTGCGCGGCGGCGGAGTTGGGTTCTACCCGTAAAATGGGCACGCCTTGAATACCAATTTGTTGCGCCCAGTGATCGGGTGCCACCGCTACGCCCAATACGGGGCGCACGATGCGGCCATGTTTAATCAGCTCCGGCACCACTTCTTTTACGGTATTCACTGGAATCGCAAAGCCGATGCCAGCGCTCGCACCGCTAGGGCTATAGATCATGGTATTCACACCAATCAGCTTGCCCTCGGAGTTGAGTAGCGGCCCACCCGAGTTGCCGGGGTTGATGGCGGCGTCCGTCTGGATCACATTGGTAATTTTGCGTTGGTTGGGCGATTCAATTTCACGCCCCAAGGCGCTTACCACACCCGTTGTCAGGGTGGCATCCAACCCAAAAGGGTTGCCAATGGCTAACACCTTGCGGCCAACACGCAGGTCGGCTGAGTCACCCAGTGGCAAAGCGGTTAACTGGTCGGCGGGCGCTTTAATCCGCAGTACGGCTAAATCCCGCTCCGGCGCTAAACCCACCACTTCGGCGGGCCAGTTGGATTGATCTTGCAGGGTGATGGTGATTTGACGGGCGCCCTCTACTACGTGGTAGTTGGTGACTATGTAACCGCGTTCATCCCACACAAAACCGGTGCCGGAACCGCGTGGCACCGTGACGAGATCAAACGAGTAGGGGTTGCGCGCCAGCTGTTGGTTGGTGACAAAAACGACGCTCGGGCGAGCGGCGTCAAACACCTCCATGCTATTGCGCTCATCATCGGTGGAAAAAGCATTGGCGACAGCGCTCAAGGCGCTGGCGCCAATCATTAAGGTAACAAGCAGCCAGCGCCAGAGTGTCATGCGGCGATCCTCGTACTTAGGCGGCGTCGCGCAGGGCTTGGATACGCGCTTCCAGCGGTGGGTGGCTGGCAAACAGGCTGCGCATACCACCGCTGATACCAAAAGCGCGCATGCTGCTTGGCATTTGGCTTTCTGCACCGGCGCCGCTTTCAGCTTGCAAGCGTTGCAAGGCGCGAATCATAGCACCGCGATCCGCCAGCGTAGCACCGGCGTGGTCGGCGCGGAATTCACGGTAGCGGGAGAAGGCCGCCACAATCATCGAGGCTAAAACACCCAGTACGATTTCAGCGACAAAGGTGGCGATCATAAAACCAAAGCCACGGCCGCTTTCATTCTTGAGCAATACACGGTCGACAAAGTCGCCAATGATGCGCGCAAAGAACATCACAAAGGTGTTCACCACACCCTGGATTAGGCTGAGAGTAATCATATCGCCATTGGCAACGTGACCGATTTCGTGCGCTAACACCGCTTTCACTTCGTCGCGCTCAAAGCGTTGCAGCAGGCCAAGGCTCACCGCCACCAGTGCCGCGTTGCGGTTCCAACCGGTGGCAAAGGCATTGGATTCCTGTGCGGGGAATACACCGATTTCCGGGGTTTTAATACCCGCTTTTTGCGACAGCTCTACCACGGTATCAACCAGCCATTGCTCATCGGCATTGCGGGGTTGGTCAATCAATTGCACGCCCATGGTCTTTTTTGCCATCCACTTGGAAATGAACAGCGAGATAAAGGAGCCGACAAAACCAAAGACCGCACAGAATACCAGCAGGTTCTGCAAATCCAGTCCACCTGCTGTGCGATAGCTGCCTACACCCAAAAGGCTGAGCACAATGCCGGCAACAACCAGAACCGCGATGTTCGTTAACAGAAACAAGCCAATACGTAACACGATAGGATCTCCCATAGAAGTTGATGCGCTGGTTTATACGCAGCGTCGGGGGAGTATATGTGTGCAGGGAGGGATTATTTCAATCGCGGCAGGTTAAGAATCGCAAAAAATCACGGCAAAAGAAAAATGGCCGCCACAGGGGCGGCCCAAGCAACCGTGTTAGCCAAGAGACTTGTGCAGAAATGCTCGCAGAGAAAGTCCCAAGGGGTGAGCCGTTTTAACAATCGACTTGCAGGGCGATCATCAATTCCGCTCAGCTGCTGTGGGGAGAAATCCGCAGCAACGAATTAACGATAATCGTTCTCATTTGTTCGGTCAAGTCTTTTTTGAGAATAATTCTTGTTTGTGGGGGTGTTTTAAAGTTCCGGGCTTTTGAGTTGCAGTAACTGGCTATTTAGCTGGTTAATTTTGGCGGCCATTTCCTCGATAAGCCCCAGGCAAATCTGGGGTTGATGCTCAATCAAGGCGATAAACTCCTCTTTGCGTACCGCCAGTACAGTGCAATCACTGGTCGCCACCACCGAAGCCATCCGTGGTTGGCGAGTGAATACGGCGAGGGCGCCAAAAATTTCGTTCGGGTGAATCTGCCCCACAGTGACACCATCGCATACCGCCTTGGCGGAACCCTCCAGCAGGGTATATACCTGATCTGCGGTATCGCCTTGCTGGATAATGGTTTCACCGCTGCGGAAGTGTAAAAAACCAGCGACAGGTTGGAATTCACCACGCAGTTCCTGGGTGAGTGCCTGCTCAAAGTAGCTGATGGAGCAGACCAAAAAGTAAGTCCAATTGCGCTGGTATTTCAGGTCGCTGTTGGCCTGCTCGACCAGCGCGTCGCGTTCGTAGGCCACTAGTTCCACCGGGCTGCTGCAGCTGAATTGGCCTTGCGGCAAGTTCAGTGAGCGCGGCAATCCGAGCAGGTCGCCCGCCTCAAAATGCATGACCAGCTTGCCCTGCAGGTAATAATCGACCTGGCCTTCCATGAGGCGCAGCAGGCGGGTGGGGGCGATATCGGCAAAAATGTCATCGCTCGCGGCGACCCGAAAAGGCTCCTCAGCCGGTGTTACCGGTGTGCAGATGAGTTCAGTCAGCGCGCCCAGTTTGGCGGCCAGCTCGGACATTAATTCGGATTGTTTGGTTGAAAGGTGCATAGAATCCCCGGCGACAAAAACACTAAATTAGGCAAAGTTTTAGTGTAGCCTGTGACGGAGAAAAAACTGCGTGTAAAACCACATCTGCGCACAGATGTGGTTTTTATTTATGCGGTGGCGTGAGTTAGCTCGTCGGGTTGTTCGGCTTCTTGCACCAAGCGGGCTTTAAGGTCAGGGGGAATGTCGTTCCAGTGAATATCCATCAGTGCACCCTCAAGGGCGTAGAGCATGACTTTGGATACATTAATATTGCGGGCGCGAATGCGGCGATAAGTTTCTACTGCCCCCAGACGCTTGAGATCCGCGTGGGTATTAATCCCTATTGCGCGGAGGATATTGACCGATGCTACGCCCAGATTCTTTAACTGTAATAACTCACTTTGACAGGCTGTCATACAGTGCGACTCTCCATTATTGTTGTCGGATGTTGTGTTCAAATTTTCCGTTTACTGCGGGCCTTATCTTACAGGCTTGATTTAGTGGTGCAATTCTTTTTATGGGGCTTCGGTCAAAAAATTAGCTACGCAATATTGAGTGCCAGCGCGAAGTTTGTGCGCTACCGCGCTTAGTGTCGGTGATCATGAGCGTGGAAAAATTTGGATAATTAATAGCTATGCACAATTGGATGAAACAATTATTACTCGGGCTGGATGAGCGCGAGTTAATTGAATTACCTGCGCTGCAATGCCGTGTGCATCGCGCGTTGGAAACCCCGTTGCTAGGTTTGCAAACACGCGCGGCAGCCGCCGGTTTTGATTTGCGAATTGCCAGCAGTTATCGCAGTTTTGAGCGCCAGCGGATGATCTGGAATAACAAGGCATTGGGGTTGCGCCCGGTGCTGGATAGCGCCGGAGCACCGCTGGATTTAAGTCTCATGAGCGAGCGGGATATTGTCCTGGCGATTCTGCGCTGGTCGGCATTGCCCGGCGCGTCGCGCCATCACTGGGGCACCGATATTGATGTGTATGATGCATCGCGCATTGCGCCTGATTATCAATTGCAGCTCACGGTGGCAGAGACGGAAGGTGATGGCCCTTTTGCAAAATTTCATTGCTGGTTGAGCGAGGAGTTGTGTACTTCTACCGGTGATTTTTTTCGCCCTTACGCGCAGGATTGCGGCGGCATAGCCCCCGAGCCCTGGCATCTAAGTTATGCACCACTGGCCAATCAATTTGCCCGGGAATATTCCGAAAGCTTGTTGCGTGAGCAATTGGAAGTGACGGAGTTGCAATTAAAAAATACCGTACTGGAAAACCTGAGTGAAATTTATCAGCGTTTTATTGGTATCACTACGCCTTAAACCAAAAGCCCCTAAATACACGACAGGATTTTAGTGTTGACTGATTCTTCTATCGCCTCGCCGCGTGCAAATAATTCGCCAGTGCAACATCAGCCACCGGCATCCAAATTGGCTATTCGCTCCTGGATGCTATTTGACTGGGCCGCGCAGCCATTTTTTACGGTGGTGATTACCTTTATTTTCGGGCCTTATTTTGTCTCGCGCTTGGCTGAAGATGCAGTGCAAGGTCAGGCGGCTTGGGGTTATACCGTGACCATCGCCGGGGTGATTATCGCGCTCTTAGCGCCGATATTAGGCGCCGTCGCGGATGCCACCGGCGCGCGCAAACGGTGGATCGCTTTTTTTGCGCTGATCAAAATTACCGCGCTACTGCTACTCTGGTTTGCGGCGCCCGGCTCCGCGTTATGGTTGCCTATGGTGTGTGTGATTTGTGCGATGGTCGCCGCTGAATTTTCGATTTTGTTTAACGATTCCATGATGCCGCGCCTGATCCCCGCGCAGGATATTGGCCGCGTTTCCAATCTCGCTTGGGGGCTCGGTTATCTCGGCGGTTTGGTGGTGCTGTTCAGTGTGTTGCTGCTGTTGGCTGGCAGCCCTGAAACGGGCAAAACCTTGTTGGGCATTAAGCCCCTGTTTGGCCTGGATGCGACTCAAGGTGAAGATGCGCGCATCACCGGCCCCTATGCCGCGCTCTGGTATTTAATTTTTATTGTGCCGATGTTTTTATTTACCCCCGATTCCCATGGCGGCGTTTCATTGTTGCGCGCAATTAGCGGCACGCTGCGCGAATTAAAATCCACCCTGGCGGAAGCGATGCAGCGTAAATCCCTGCTGCGCTTTTTACTCGCACGCATGGTGTATCAAGACGGCGTGAATGGCTTACTGGCATTGGGAGGTACTTTTGCAGCGAGCATGTTTGGTTGGCAAACCATTGAGATGGGTATCTACGGCATTTTGTTATTAGTCGTGGCGATTGGCGGCTGTGCTTATGCTGGCCGGTTGGATGCACAGTTAGGTTCCAAAACCGTCGTGCTGATGAGTTTGCTGCTGTTGATTGTGGCTACCTTTGGCATAGTCTCCACTGGGCCGGGTTATTCGCTGTTTGGCTGGGTGTCATTATCCACCGCAGATAGCGGCGGATTATTCGCGACCGCAGCAGAAAAAGTGTATATCGGTTTTGGGTTATTAATTGGCATCGCCTTTGGGCCAGTGCAAGCGTCATCGCGTGCGTATCTGGCGCGCAGTGTTAACGCCGATGAAGCCGGTCGCTATTTTGGGCTTTATGCACTGTCTGGCCGCGCGACGGCATTTTTAGCCCCCATGGCGGTGGCGAGCTTAACGCTCTACGCTGATTCGGCGCGTATCGGCATGTCGGCGCTGTTGGTGTTTTTAATCGCGGGGTTATGGTTGCTGCTAAAAACTCCCTATCCCGCGTTGCGAGCTAGCTGATTTTTTTATCGTTTATTTTTTCTCATTTTTGTTTTTTTATTATTGTTGGCGGCATTTACGAGGTACTCATGCTGGTTATTTTTGATTGTGATGGCGTGTTGGTGGACAGCGAAATTATCTCGGCACAGGTGTCGGTGGATTGTTTAAAGGCGGTGGGTGTTGAACGCAGCCTGGATTATATTTTGGAAACCTATCGCGGCAAATCGGTGGTGGATTGTATTCGCATGATTACCGATGAGTTGTCATCGGCTGCCGATTGGCAGCAATTGGCCGAGAGCGAAAAAGCTGAACGCGGCGCGCAATTTTGGCGGCAGGTGCAACTGCAAACCCTGGTGGTGTGTGAGCAGCAACTTGAACCGGTAACCGGCGTGATGACGGTGTTGGATTATCTGCGCGATCACAAGATTCCCTTTTGTGTGGCCTCCAACGGCAAACATGAAAAAATGCGCATGACGCTCAACAAAACCGGCATCATGCCCTATGTGCAAGGGCGTGTTTTCAGTTTTGAAGATGTCACCCGCGGCAAACCCGCGCCGGATTTATTTTTGCACGCCGCCAAAACTCTGGGTGTTCCTGCAACTGAGGCAATTGTGGTGGAAGATTCACTGACCGGTATTCAAGCGGCGGTGGCAGCGGGCATGCGCCCCTTAGGTTATTGCCCGCCCAATCACGATGGCAGCGACAATTGTTTGGTAAATGAAATGCGCGCGTTGGGTGCGACCGTATTTTTTTCGATGGATGAATTAATTCCGTTAATTTTGCAACAGGGTTAAGCATGGTTATGCAATCTGCGGGGGCGATATTTCCGCCCGACCTGGACGTGTGGCAGGAAATTCACACCGAGGCCAAACAAGCGAGTAAAGATGAGCCGGTGCTGGCGAGTTTTTATCACGCCACGATTTTAAATCACGCCTCGTTTGCGGCGGCGATCAGTTTTCATCTCGCCAATAAATTGGACAGTCAGGCGCTGCCGGCGATGATGCTGCGCGATGTATTTGCCGAGGCGATGAATGCCGACGCAAACATTGAGCGGGCGATGCGCGCCGACATTCGCGCGCACCGCGAGCGCGATCCAGCGTGCAATAAATTTTCCATGCCGTTTTTATTTTTTAAGGGCTATCACGCGCTGCAATCCTGGCGCATTGCCCATTGGCTGTGGCAGCAGGGGCGTACGGCGCTGGCGCTGTATTTCCAGAACCAAATCTCTGAAGCCTTTGATGTGGATATCCACCCCGGCGCACAAATTGGTCAGGGCATTATGGTTGACCATGCGACGGGTGTGGTGATTGGTGAGACCACGGTAATTGAGGACGATGTCTCCATGCTGCACAGCGTCACCCTCGGGGGCAGCGGGTGTGTGAAAACGGATCGCCACCCTAAAATCCGGCGCGGGGTATTGATTGGTGTCGGGGCAAAAATTCTGGGCAATATTGAAATTGGCGAGGGGGCAAAAATCGGGGCGGGCAGTGTGGTGTTGGATGCAGTTGCGCCGCACACCACCGTTGCCGGTGTGCCAGCTAAACCTATCGGGCGCCCCAAGGGCGAGGCACCCGCGTTGGATATGGATCATCACTTGAGTGATGATCCGTCAGCCATTTGATGGTCAGGCGCTGCGCTGGCCGGGCAGGCTGGAGGTTTCGTCATCGCAGCCGTCCATTAACCACTTGAGCACGGATTCGCGGCTTTTGAGCATGGATTGATAGTGCTCAATCAACATGGGATTAGGGCGCGCCTGACTTTTCATCGCAGTAATGCGGTCAGTGAGGAAGGCGATATCCTGCTCTACCTTAATGCGCGCGTTGCCGTGCGGGCTGATGAGTTGATCGCCGGTGAAGCGATTATCCTGCAGTTTTTTATCGATGAAAGGCAGCATGGCGTTATTACTCCCTGAGTGGGTCAGGTATAGAGTATGGTTCCGCTTCTTGCCTTGTGCCAGTTGTCCCTAAGACTGATTGGTTACATTCTGTGCACTGGTTATCGCGCTTGTTATCACACCGGCGGCTTGGTGCTCCCACCGCGCCCGCAGCCAAAGGCAGGAGTGCTATTATCCTTGCATCTGCCACTCTTCTAGCGAGTCCTATTGCGATGAGCACTTCTGAATTCGACATTATTTTTCGCGGCGATATTGTGTTTGGTCACCAATTAACGGAGGTCAAACTCAAGCTGCAGCAGCTATTTAAAGTGGATGCCGCCAAGGTGGATGCACTGTTTACCGGCCGCCCCGTTCCACTCAAACGCAAGCTGGATGAAGCGACCGCCAATAAGTATCGCGAAGTATTACTCAAGGCGGGCGCGCAGGTGGAAATCTGCCCCAGCGATAGCAGCCCGGCTACGGCGGCGCCCGCGCCCAAACCGGCACCTGTCCGTCCGGTGGCGCCAGCACCCGTCAATAACTCTACTGCGACGGCAGCGATTACCCCCGTTACGCCAATAGCGCCAGTGTGGTCGATTGCACCGGCGGGCGCGGATTTACTGCCCGCCGACCAGCGCCCTGCAGCAGCCGCACCGGTGGCGGTGGATCTCTCTGGCCTGAGCCTGCGCGCCCAAAGTGGAAACTTATTGGATGCTACGGAGGTCGCACCCATACCAGTGGCTACTGTGGCGGTGCCGGATCTGGTGGTGGCCGAGGCGGGCGCTACCCTGAGTGATGAAGATCATCTGCCCCTGCCACTGGTGGAGATCGAACTGGAAGACTGGGATATTGCTGAAGCCGGCGCCGATTTACTGCGCGAGGATGAGCGTCCACTGGTGGTACCGGTAGCGGTCGGCCCGGTCGATTTTGGCTTGGCGCCCGCTGGCAGCGATCTGGGCCAGCTCAAACCCCAGGTGAAACCGCTTAACCCCGATATCAGCGGTCTGCAGTTGGTTGATCCCTCTTGAACCCTCTGCTTACCGCACAAGCTTTTGGTTATTGATAACCACGTTTTTTCGCTTACTAACAAGGAGTCCCTATGAAGACTTTGGGAAAAATACTGCTCGCTCTTATCGCCATTCCGGTGATTGCTGTGCTCGCGCTCGTCATGCTGGTGGATGTCAATCGTTTTAAACCGCATATCGAAAATGCTGCCAAGGAGCAGGGCATTGCCCTGTCCATCAAAGGCGATTTGGGCTGGAACCTCTGGCCAAGCATCGGGGTAGAAATTAATGACCTCAGTGTGGCCGCGCTAGCAACGCCGCAACAACCGCTGGCGGAATTAACCCGCGCCAGCTTGCTGCTGAAGTTAATGCCTTTGTTCTCGGGGGATTTTCAGGTCGATCACCTGTTGGTCGATGGCGCGCGTATTAATCTCGCGGTGGATAAAGCGGGCACAGGCAATTGGGAGGCCTTAACTAACAGTGATGAAGGTGATGCCAAACCCGCCGCCGAAACACCCGCCGACGCTCCTGCGGATTTAACCCTGGATATCCAGGACATCAGTCTCACCAATTCACAAGTGAACTACAGCGATGCTCAAAGCGGCCAGAAACTGGCACTGCGCGCTATTAATTTGCACCTGAGTGACGTGAATACCCGCGCCGAGCCTTTTCCATTGACCCTCGCACTGAGCGTAGAAATGGCGCAAGACGGTGCTGCGCCGTTGTTGTTGGATATCGCACTCAACAATAACCTGAGTGTGGATGCCCAGCTGAGCGATATCACCCTGAGTGACGGCGAATTGCAGTTGGGGGTGGGCAAGGCCGCGCCGCTGGTGCTTGGCTATCAAATGGCGCTGAGTGATGTGCAAAACAAACCCGCATACAAAGGCCAGCTCAGCGTGAAGGAAACCAATTTGCGCGGGCTGCTCGCCGCGCTCGGCACCGAATTGGAAACCGCCAATAGCGATGCCTTGAAACAATTCAGCCTCTCGGCGGCGATTGATGGCAATGACCAGCAGCTGCAATTAACGAATCTGGTGATGCAGTTGGATAAAACCCGTTTTGATGGTGCCTTGGCGATTACCGATCTGGCTAACACCGCGCTTAAGGTGGATCTCAAAGGCGACAGCATTAATGTCGATGATTATTTGCCGCCGCCCAGTGAGGTGGAAGCAACAGAATCCACCGCCGCGCAGGAAGATACCCCCTTACCACTGGAGGCGATTCGCGGGTTAAATCTGAATGCAAAGTTTGCCTTGCAGCGCATGATTATCAAACAAATGGCGCTGGAAAATATTCTGCTCACGGTGAATGCTAAAAATGGCGTGGTCAATCAAAGCCTCACCGCCAAGGCTTACAGCGGTGATGTGAAATTCACCAGCAAAACCGACGCCCGCAGCGATAAAGCCGCACTCAATTTTGATGGCGCGGTGCAGGGTTTTGAATTGGCGCCACTGTTAAAAGATTTGCAGATGGATGAAAAAATGGCGCTCTCCGGCGCGATTCAGGCCAATACCCAAGGTACGGCGCAAGGCGCCACGGTGAATCAGTTAATGACCTCCATGAACAGCACCGCTAACTTTTCCGGCGCGCAGGTGCGTTTAGCGCCGCTCAATATTGAAGAGCAATTTTGCAAATTGGTGAATCTGGTTACGCAAAATCAGGAGCAAGTGACCTGGGACGCCTTTACCGAAATGCGTCAGCTGGATGGCAATATCGTTTGGCGCGATCAGGTGATTAGTCTCAACAGTTTCAACGCCGGTGTGTCGCAGTTGCTGCTGGCCAGTACCGGTAAAATTAATCTGGCGAACGACAAATACGAATTTAAATTGCCGATTAAAATCGCCTCCGCCAGTGAAGCGGCGCAACTCAAAGGTTGTAGTCTGGGCACCACTAATTATTGGGTCGATCGCGGCCTCTCGCTACTGCTCTGCAAAGGTTCCTTTGGTGCGATTGATCCGGTGAAAGATTGTGGTTTTGACAAGAATGCACTGGGCGATTTAACCAAAGATTTTGCCGAGTACAAACTGCGTGAAAAACACGGCGCTAAAATCGAAGCGGCTGAACAAAAAGTGGAAGAGAAAAAACAGGAAGTGAAGCAACAAGTGGAGGACAAAAAGCAGGAGCTGATTAATAAACTGCAGAATAAATTGTTTAAAACACCCGCTTCGGCAGCAGCATCGTCCGCCGCGACTGAACCTGTTGTTGAGTAAAATAATAGATTACTACCGGTAACAAACACACCACCGCGCGCCCTCACGGGGGCGGTGGTAAACTCACAACTCTTATCAGCAATTGGTTGCACTCAGCGCAGCCTCGCCAGAGTTGTTACATACATGTCCCTTCCCGTTTCTATGACCGCTGAATTATCCATGAGCCAAGATTTTTCCCGCCGTGTTCTTAAATGGTTTGATCAATACGGGCGCAAACATTTGCCCTGGCAACAAGACATCAGCGCCTATCGCGTGTGGCTGTCAGAAATTATGTTGCAGCAAACCCAGGTCACTACCGTGATCCCTTATTTTGAACGCTTTATTGCGCGCTTCCCTACGGTGGAATCCCTCGCCGCCGCGCCGATTGATGAAGTGCTGCATTTATGGACGGGTTTGGGTTACTACGCCCGCGCGCGCAATTTGCATAAATGTGCGCAGCAGGTCGTGAATCAATACGGCGGTGAATTTCCCGCGACCGTGGAAGCGCTCGCCGAATTACCCGGCATAGGTCGCTCTACCGCCGGTGCGATTACCAGCATCGCGTTTCAACAGCGCGCCGCGATTCTGGATGGCAACGTCAAACGTGTACTCGCGCGTTATCACGCGGTGGAAGGCTGGCCGGGGCAGAGCGATGTGGTGGGCCAACTGTGGGACATCGCCGAAACCTACACGCCCAAAAAGCGCGCCAATCACTACACCCAGGCGATGATGGACATGGGCGCCACCGTCTGCACGCGCAGCAAACCCAAGTGCGAACAGTGCCCCTTGCGCGAAGGTTGTATCGCCTACGCACAGGGCAACCCGCAGGACTACCCCGGCAAAAAACCGAAAAAAGCCCTGCCGGAAAAATCCGTGCAGCTATTAATGCTGCGCAATCCGGCGGGCGATTTATTGCTGCAACAACGTCCCGCGCAAGGTATTTGGGGCGGCTTGTGGAGCTTCCCGGAATTGGCGTTAGCGGCAGATGCGCAGGAATACGCGGAGGATCACTACGGCAAAGTCATCGCATTGGAAACATGGAACAGCTATCGCCACACCTTTAGCCACTACCACTTGGATATCACCCCGGTACTGATCCAGCTCGCCAAAAGCCCACGGGCTATCGGTGAGGCCGCCACACACTGGTACAATCCCCACCAACCTGATGCCTTGGGCCTCGCTGCACCGGTTAAAAAACTGCTGGAAAAAATCGCCCAGCTCGACCCGCGTAACAGCGCCCCACCAAGTGCAACCAAACGCACATCAACCGCTAAAAAAGTAAAGTGAGAAAGTTTATGGCCAGAATGGTTTTTTGCCGCAAATACAAAACTGAAATGGAAGGTCTGGACATGCCCCCTTACCCCGGTGCCAAAGGCATGGATTTGTTTAACAACATTTCCAAACAAGCTTGGCAAGAATGGATGGCCCATCAAACCTTGCTCATCAACGAAAAACGGCTAAACGTAATGGACATGGGCACCAAAGTATATTTAACCGAACAAATGGAAAAGTTTTTGTCCGGTGACAAAGTGGATGAAGCTGAAGGCTATGTGCCACCGGCGAAGACGGAGTAATTCGCTGTGTAATTCGGTGCTGGAAATTGTGGTGGGGTGGTTTAGTCAGCCGCTATATTGCCCTCCACACACAATAGCGGCTAAAAATACAGGAGGTTTTTGTGACGAATAAAGAGCTTAAGTTTGTGGCTTCGCTTAAAAGAAGCCTAAAAATAAACGTATATGTCTATGCTGTAGTTGCAATAACTGCACTCTGCAATTCGTATTTTCAATTTATGCCCGAACTCAATGCTGTATATTCACTTGCGCTGGGGATTGTTTTTTGTTTTGTTAGTCTCAGTAATTATCTGGGTGATACTCAGCTTCATAAATGCAGTGAAATTATTGATGGGCTAATAAACAAAGATCCGGAACTTATCAAACGTTTAAACGAAATTAAAGATGGAAAATCAACGGTTTAAACCGTAAACGAAATGGAGGTCTTCATGAACGCAAAAGTTAAAAGCATTCTCGCTGGCGCCGTGTTGGGCGCGATTGTTTTTTATATTGCGGCTTACTTTATTCTTGGTTACACAGCGGCAATTGTGCTGCCGGGTTCCATTGCTGATTGGGCAAACGAAAACTCAGCGAATTTCCCAGTGCTTTTTGTGTGGGAATTGTTCGTAGTTCAATTGCTTGGAATTGGGGTCCTGTCGGCTATTGCTGCCTATCTGCTGTTAAGAATCACATCTTTAAAATGGCTGTACGTGGCGATTGGATTTGTTGTGGCTGACCTAATCCTCTCGCATGTTTTTCTGTTTTCACTTCCTACGTTGGAAAATCTTTCTGCTACCAACTTCATTTGGTTTGCACCGCATTTTATTGTGGTTTTTCTCTGTGTTTTTATTGCGGCCAGTTTGGGTGGTAAACACCAAAGTGTTTAGCGTCTTATACAAAGAATGAGTAGTCTAGTCAGTTTCAGTTAATCTTGTTTTGGTTAAAAGTATCTTTTCAACATCATCTATGGTGTGCCTTGTGAATACTTTATCAGCCTTGAAAAACTCCATATCTCCCTGCATTGCCGCACTCTGTGCGGTTTTTTGTTTGTTATTACCGCCGTTAGCCTTTGCGCAGGATGAAAATACCGATACGACGTTGCGTGAGCGTATCAAACAGCGGGTGGCTGAGCGGCGCGAGGCGCGACAGGATACAGATGCATCTGCAGCGGCAAAAATCCATGCGCCGGGTGATTATGTGCGTTCACTCAAATACCATGGCCTCACGCGCACCTATCGCATTTATGTTCCCCGAGCATATCAAACATCAACCGCCGCGCCACTGTTGTTAGCATTCCATGGCGGTGGGGGCGATATGGATTACATGGCCAAGGATGAATATTACGGCTTGATTTCAAAAGCCGAGGCCGAAGGGTTTGTGGTGGTATTTCCCAATGGCTATAGCAAATTTAAATCCGGTAAATTTGCAACCTGGAATGCAGGCAGCTGCTGTGCCGATGCACGCGATAAAAATATCGATGATGTCGGATTTGTGAAGAAAATAATTGGCAGTGTAACGCGCGAGCTGAATATCAATCGCCAGATGATTTTTGCAACCGGGATGTCCAACGGCGGCATGATGTCCTATCGCTTGGCGTGCGAAATGTCTGATACCTTCGCGGCTATTGCGGCAGTGGCCGGAACCGATGGCACGCTTAATTGCCAGCCGCCCAAGCCGGTTTCTGTGTTGCACATTCACGCTAAAAACGATGACCGGGTATTGTTTAATGGCGGCGCCGGGAAAAAATTCCGCGACGAATCCAAAGTGACTGATTTTGTTTCAGTGCCGGATACTATCGCCAAATGGGTCAACCTCAATCGCTGTAATACAACACCGCAGTCGGTATTAAAAAAGCCGAGAGCCTATTGCGAGCAGTATTCGCAATGCCAGGCGAGTGTAGCGGTGCAGTTGTGTGTGACCGATACTGGCGGGCATTCCTGGCCGGGTGGCACAAAACCCCGTGGCAGTGAGCCACCATCAAAGGTGATTTCAGCCAATGATGTAATGTGGGATTTTTTTATCGCCACGAGTAAAAATAAATAAAGTTTCTGTTTTCCCCTGTGTTGTTATGACTGTCACTATAAAAAACGGCGCAAGCTTTCACTTGCGCCGTTTTTTATCAACCCAATAAATATTGAGCCATTATTTATTGATAATGCTTGTCGTACAGCGGTGCTGTGCCAGTCACGCCTTCCAATAATTGCAAACGATAATCGTGTTTGCGCGTGCGGGTTTCTTCGCCGTTGTACAAGTGATCCACATTACTTACCACCGCTACCACTACGCCATTTTTCGGCGCTTTGGTGAGATCCAAACAAGCTTCGCCGCTGGCGACCGGTTTGCTGTAAACCGCACTGCCGTCTGCTGCGCGATAGGCCAATTGCACACGCATATTCTGGCCGATGGGTTGGAAGTTTACGCGCACTTTATTGCCGGTCACTCTGAGTGGAATCTGGTTGGCACCCGACCAGCCGGGCAAGGTCGTGGCGCTTGGAACCAGGGTGGTGCCTTCCTGGGTGGTGGCTGAGTAGAAGGTCAACCGATGCGGGCCCGGGTCTTGCAGAATGCCACCGGCGACCGGTTCGGCGTTAATTGTTCTGCCCCAATTGTTATTGATCGGTACCTTGAACGCATTAGACCAGGGGCCGAAATCCACCATCGCCTGACGCGCGCGGAATTCCATAATCATGCGCTGCACTTGCTCCTCGCCCACACCGGCAGAAAGTGAACGCAGAATATGGTTGTGCGGCCCTTTGGCCCAAATCCACGCATTGGCGCCTTTGGAGACATGCACACCGAGGAAGTGCGGGAAGGCGGCGTTATATTGGTTGCCGCCCAGGTATTCGCGCCAGGTGGAAATTTGTTGGCCATTCACACGGCGATCTACACCCTCTGCATTCGGGCCACCAAAAGTGCCGTCTTGCAACCAGCCGCTGTAGTTTTCGATGGGCATGTGCGGTGCGAGGAATGAGGTCGCATCCAAAAAGCCCACACCGTAAGTGCCGGTGCGCGACGCTTCCAGATTCATCTGCAACCAGGTGTTGCCGCCCTCGTTAAACCAGGCTGCCTTGTTGCCGCGGGTCGCCATAATGGTGTGGATAAATTCGTGGGTAATGCCGCCGCGTTCGCTCGGGGTCACCACGGGATAGTAGGACAACAACACCATCGGATAACCGTTGATGCCGCTCTGCCAGCCACCGCGCTCGGTGTTGGAGGCGCTGTCGGTACACAGGCCTGAACCATAGAGGTAGATATTGCTGAAGTAGCCTTCCTGCTGCAGTTTATCCACCGGCCAACCCATCACATTGTGGATGTAGTCGGCATCTTCATTCAGGTTGGTGAGCACGCGATCAATATCCGCATCGGTAATCGATGGATTGCGGTTGTGCCCCCAAATAAACGCAAAACGCCCTTTGGTTTTTACCCCGGCGATAGTGTTGGCGGGGCAACCGTTATAGACCTTGAAGTTGCTGGTATCCACTTGGCCAAAGTCGGTGCGGAAATCGTAATTTAAATCCGGCTCGTATTTCGGCCAGTCGTAAGCGCTGCACTGCGCCACACTCGGCGCGCTGCTGCTAGCGGCGGAACTGCTACTTGGGGCGGGTGTGCTGCTGCGCACCGATGAACTCGCCACACTGCTCACTACTGAACTTGAGCTGCTGCGCGCTATTGAGCTGGCTGCCAATGAACTGGAGCTGCGCACCAGACTGCTGCTGGATGAGGCCACTGATGACGTAATCGTACCGGCGGCTGTACCTGCAACACGCCACTCCAATATGCCGGTGGATTGGGTGCTATTGAGCATGGACACACGCACGCGATTAGTGACGACACCGTTCAACGCCAAGGTATTAAACGCATTTTTAGCCAGCGGCAGATTGCCCGCGTTAACCCAGGCGCTGCCATTCCAATATTCGAGATAAGCGCGTGTGGGTGTTAACACCCCGCCGTTGTCATCAAACCAATAAACTTGCGTTGAACTTAGGGTGTAGTTTTGTGGCCAATCGTACTGCACCCATTGAATAGAATTAGGATTATTCCAATTGCCATAAGCACCGGCAGATTTGTCATTCGAGTTGGCGGGGTTACTGTTATCGTTTACCGCGCGCAAGGTTTCCCACGGCGATACATAAGACGTAGTTGCCGTCGCCAATCCGGCGATATTGACGCTGTTGGTAACGGACGCCGTTGATGAGCTGGTCGCACTCGCGGCTATGCTGGAGACGATGCTGGAGCTGGAGGTTGCCGCCGCGCCACAAATAGCGCCGGAGATTGGCGGTGTTTCAAGCGCGCCGCCATTGGTGACACCTTGAAGGCCAAACTCGGCCGACTGACCGGGTTGCAAGCTGCCGTTCCAGCCGACATTGGTTGCGGTGTAATTGCGGCTGCCTGCGCTGCTGAGCTGCGCGTTCCAGGCATTAGTGACTGTGTTGTTACTGTAGGCCCAATTGACTTGCCAGCCGTTAATCGCCGCCGCGCTATCGTTAGTGACGCGGATAGTTGCGGTAAAACCGCTGCCCCAGGCATTCGTGACGGTGTAGCTACAACCCGCCGATGCTGCCGTGCCCCAGGTTGCGGTCATTAACCCCAACCCGAGCACAGCCATAAGGCGATGGCTCTTTGCTTTGTGATGACGCATAAGAAATTCCTCCATGCAGATGAATATTGGTTACAACAGTGATGGCGCCGCCAACCGGGTTTTGTTCGGTTAGCGCCGGGAAGGTAATTGACCGTTTCTACTGCTTATTGCCATTCATCGAGCGGATGTAGAGGGTTGAATGCATCAGTCTCTTTTTATCTTGCATAAAATTATTTTTATATTTGAATGCGTTGCCGCTTGGCATACTAGGGATCGAACAAACCTGTATACAAGTGATTTTGGCCGGAATAGCGAGAACAATTGTCAAAATCAGATGAAATGCCGGGCGCAGGGTGATCTACTTGGTATTTTTTCGGGCGCGTGAGTAATCAATCAACAGTGATTGATTTTTTGCCCCCAAGGTTAGCGCTCGCGCTGTAAGCAGCGTGGAGTTATAAATTTTTTCTGGATTAAAAAATTAGCGATGGAGAAATCATCAGTGAAAATAAAAAGTGTATTTGCCTTACTGCTGTTAACACCTTTGATCAGTGTTGCCGAGGTCTGTAACACCACCAAACCCATCAATACCGATCCCTACATCGCGGACATTGGCACCCGACAAGTAACTTTTTTGGTATTGGATTACCGCAGCAACGAATGTCGCTATATCAATAAAACGGGTTTGACTGAACGCCACGGGCCTTATTCCACGTTTAAAATTCCGCACAGTTTAATTGCGCTGGAAACCGGCGCGGTGAAATCGGTCGATGAACGGTTTGAGTGGGATCAGGTGAAATACCCGGCAAAAAGTTTCTGGCCAGCAACCTGGAAACAATCGCACACACTGACAAGTGCATTCAAACATTCAGCCGTGTGGTATTACAAAGCATTAGTGCCTCGTATTAAGCCCGCCGACTATAAAAAATGGCTCGCCCGTTTTCAGTATGGCGACCAAGTGTTTACACCGGGCAGCAACGAATTTTGGCTCGACAATGAATTAACAATTTCTCCGCAAGAACAAGTCAATTTTATCGCCTGCTTGCTCAAGGATGGCTGCGGTGTAAGCGCCAGAAACCTTTCCGCGTTTGAATCCATCGCCTTGCAGGAAACCAAAAATACTTTCGCACTCTACGCCAAAACCGGAGCCGGCCCGGTCGCCCCGAATAATTTTGATGGCGCGTTCGAAGGTTGGTATGTGGGTTATGTCAAAGATGATGGCGGCAAACCCGTTGCCGCATTTGCGCTGTACATGGAAACGGAAAATTTCACCGCGCTGAAAGATTACCGAAAAGCCTTGTCGCTGCAGTTATTGGGGGATTTGGGGTTGTGGGTTAAATAAAATGATTGCTGTATTCCAAATCACACAAACGGAGTGAATGGTGTATAAATTATTTTACTACCCGAGAAACGCAAGTTGGGCGCCGCATTTGGTATTGGCTGAAATGGGTGTTGAGTTTGAGTTGATATTGGTGGACAGAAAATCCAATCAGCAAAAGTCACATGAATATCTCGCGTTAAATCCTACTGGTCGTATTCCTACCTTGGTAGATAAGGATCTGGTTATTTTTGAAAGCGCCGCTATTTGTTTATACCTTTGCGATAAGCATCCCGAGTCCGGCTTGATTCCCAGTGCAGGGAGTCCGTTGCGCGCAACATTTTATCAATGGTTGTTTTATTTAAACTCCACCATTCAGCCTGAACTGATGGTGTATTTTTACCCGCAGAAACACACTGCGGGAGAAAACACTAAAGAAATCGTTCAGGCACAAGAGTTGCGCGTGACGGAAATGTTTTCGTTGATTGACAAGGCGTTGGAAGGTAAGGATTTTTTGGTGGGCGAGAGTATTAGTGTGTGCGACTACTTTTTATTTATGTTGTCCCACTGGGCTAGCGGTTTTGCACAGCCACCATTAGCGTTTAAAAATCTGGGAGCGTATTTACGTAAGCTCGCAAAGCGTGATGTGGTTAAGTCAGTGTGTGAGCGTGAGGGAACTGATTTGGGGATTTATGCAGATCAAATGGATTAACTACAAGAAAGTGGAAGTTTTTGAGTGCGTATCTGTTTCTTTTCCACAATCAGTGTTTTACCAGTCGCAAAAAATCCACCCAACGGAAATTCAGAATTTAATCAATCAATAGCGTGAGTATTTCGCATAAGTTAATCCCGCTGAAAACCGATGGCGGGATTAATGTTTTGCAGCCTGACTTTCCTTCAGCCACTGCATAGGCGAAAGTCCGCATTGCGATTTAAATGCGCGCGATAGTGCGGCTTCGCTGCCGTAGCCAGCTTCTTCTGCGATTAATCGCAACGGCTGGCCGTTCTTCAGCCATTTCTGCACCAGACCAATACGCCACCGCTGTAAATAATTCGCGGGTGTATCGCCTACGGCATCGCGGAATTGATTGGAAAAAACACTGCGCGACATGCCTGCGATTTTCGCCAGCCGTTCGACCGACCAATCCTCTTCCGGTTTTTCATGCATCGCCACTATCGCGCGGCGCAATTGTGTGTGGGCGAGGCCCGCTAATAATCCCAGTTGTGGGCTGTCGCTTTCCATCAGCCCGCGCAACAACTGAATCAATATCACCTCGAACAAACGGTCGAGCACGGTCTGGCGCCCGCAGTTGTTGGCCTCGGCTTCTGCAAACAGGAGTGAGAGTAGCGCGACGCTGTCCGGCAGTTGGGTGAGCGGCATGCACAGGCAATCCGGGAGGGCATTCAGCAGCGGGTTGGCCGAGCCGCCTTCAAACAAAATATGCGCACACACAAAGTCAGCGCCATGTTCGCGGTCGGTCACAAAACTGTGGGGTGTCGGGCGCGGATAAAACAGCAGGCTCGGCTCCTCAAGGTCATGGGCTTTGGTGTGCCCATGCCACACCTCCGCTTTTCCTCGCTTCAATAGATGCAGCTGCCCATAGGGTTTGCTGCCGTCCAGCGTATTAATGCCGCACAGCGGGCCGGTTTGGAAGGTTTGGGCGCTTATCGAAAAGTGCCCCAGAAGTGCTGCCAGGCGATCAACCATAAAAATACGATTCGTTAAATATTGAATACTAATTGTATCAGTTCGTATTTATATATCCAGCACAATGCTCCTCGTCAACAGCAACAAACAAACCTCAACCAACATCCAAACAGGAATGCAGATTATGAAACCTTCACAAATTCTCTATACCGCAAACGTAGTTTCAACCGGTGGCCGCGAAGGCCGTTCAGAGTCCAATGACGGCGCCTTGTCAGTACAACTTTCTACACCAAAAGCGCTTGGCGGTGCCGGCGGCTCAGGCACCAATCCCGAGCAACTGTTCGCAGCCGGTTACTCAGCCTGCTTTTTAGGTGCACTCAAATTTGTTGCAGGCCAGGCGCGGGTACAAATACCAGCCAGCGCACAAATCGCAGCAGAAGTAGGCATCGGCCCAATCCCAACCGGTTTTGCACTGCGCGTGAAATTAGAAATCTCGCTGCCTGGTTTGCCATTAGCGCAAGCACAAGAGCTGGTTGAAAAAGCGCATCAGGTTTGCCCTTACTCGAATGCAACACGCGGCAATATCGATGTCGAGTTAGTGGTTATCGAAAACTAAATTCATTCACACTTTCGTATTGAAACTTTTTAATTATTTTGGAGATTAATCATGAAAAAATTTATGCATATCCTCAGCGCTTTTGTAATCACCACCGCAACCTCTTTTGTCACCCTGCACGCGCAGGCTGCCGATAAAATTGAACACACCGCCAGCACAGTCACCACACGCGACGGCGTACAAATTTATTACAAAGATTGGGGCCCAAAAAATGGCCAAGTGGTGATGTTCAGCCACGGCTGGCCGCTGAGTTCCGACAGCTGGGAATCACAAATGCAATTTCTGGCAGAAAAAGGTTATCGCGTGGTTGCACATGACCGTCGCGGCCATGGACGATCAAGCCAACCATGGGACGGTAATGATATGGATCATTACGCCGACGATTTGGCCGATGTAGTCACCGCGCTCAAACTGGATGATGTCACGTTGGTAGGTTTCTCCACTGGTGGTGGTGAAGTAGCTCGTTATATCGGCCGCCACGGCACCAAACAAGTTAAAAAGGCTGTGCTGGTCAGCGCCGTGCCGCCCATTATGTTGAAGACCGAAAGCAATCCGAACGGATTACCGATTTCAGTTTTTGATGGCTTACGCAAAGCCTCCAACGAAAATCGCTCACAATTATATTTGGATATCGCTTCCGGCCCTTTCTTTGGTTACAACCGCCCGGGCGCAAAACCATCAGCAGGTGCAATCCAATCTTTCTGGAGACAAGGCATGCTGGCCGGTGCAAAAAATACTTACGATTCTATCGCTGCATTTTCAGCGACTGATTTTAGAGGTGACTTGGCCAAATTTGATGTACCGACCTTGGTAGTCCACGGCGACGACGATCAAATCGTACCGATTGAAACCTCCGGTAAAGCATCTGCGGCCTTGATTAAAGGTGCAAAATTGTTGGTATACCCCGGCGCACCACACGGTTTGGCGGATACACACAAAGATCGCTTGAATCAGGATTTGTTGAATTTTTTACAGCAGAAGTAATGTTCGCCAGATTGCAAAAAAAAGAGAACTGGAGCTTGGCTTCAATTCTCTTTTTCTGTAATAGGTAAGCCATTACCATCACCTAACTCGCGGCTTACGCTTTCCATTCAACACCATTCCAATGACGGTTGATCGCACCAATACATCGTAGAGCACTAAGGATAATGCAATAGTAATTGCGCAAATGGCGACTAACTTTATCGACCAGTGCAGTGGTAATTCGGCAAAGGCGATTTGCAACCAAATGACGATGGGTAAATGAATAAGGTAAAGCCAATAGGATGAGTCGGCCAGATAGCGGACAGTTTTGCTCGGGCGATTAAGAAAGTGCTTAAAGAGTCCGATAGTGAGCGAGACCAGCGACCACATCATAATGGCATAGCTGAATACAAAACCGGTTTTAATCAGTTGATAATGCGGGTGGGCGAATTTTATTTCAAAACGGGCGAGCAGGTTAGCGGCAACTATCGCGAGTAAGCAGAGCGCGAACTTACCCCAGCTTAAGCGAGTAAAATTTTCCAGCAAATTTGTTTGGCGTTGCAGCAGCCAACCGAAAATAAAAAATCCGCTGTAGATGATCGTTACAGGAATGTGTGGCACCAGTGACTTGTCGGGTGTATCCATGCCCCAGTGGTTCATAAACCACAGGCAAGCTGCAGTGGGAATGGCAACCGCAAAAATAGCAAGGCGCGAGCTACACAACCAATGCATAGTGTTTTCAGCGAATTGAACTATTTTTTGTTCTGTCGATTTGTGCATGTGAAAAATAGAATGCATTAATACGATGCTCAGACTGATCAATAACAGGTAATACAAAAACCAAAGGTGCGTACCAACCAACAGATCTTTTGGCAAGTCGCCCAGTGTGGCGAAACCGGCCCGCAATGCATTTAAAATATTCACTTTACCGCGCATACTTTCCGCGCCCATAATCCAGCCGGAAACCAACAGCGGGCGCAATAAAAACCAACCAATTACAAATGGGATCGCAATGCGCACCAAGCGCGACTGCAAAAAACCGGGTACATCGTCGCGATGAAATGTCATATGACTGAAAAATCCAGCAAGCAGAAAAAATAATTCCAAGCGAAAGGAGTGGCTGATCATCATAAATATCGACACTGTGGAACTCGTCGATATGTCCATCACCGCCCAGCCAATGAAAATAGGCAAGAAGGATATGCTGGCGTGAAAAATAATTCCCAGCAGTAGCGCGAAGGCTCGGGCTGCATCTAAATAGTCGAACCGCTCATTGTGTTGTGATGAGATAGTCATAGCGTCGTTTCAGTTGATTGAATAGAGATTTGCATGGAGCCTGGGCTATTGCGCGGTAATTACCCGGCAATACTATTTGCCGGGCTTTTGCTTTTTTGATTAATAGAAACTCACTTCATCCACAGCGAAATCGAAGGCACTTTTTTGCAAGCCAAAGGCGACAATGCTCAGGCTGTTGATGGTTTTTGTGTTGAGCGGCGTCTGTTCCGACCAGGCGCGTTTCATGGCGGCGAAGGGGATTTTTACCTCGTGGAATTTGCCATCAGCCATTACTGTGATGGGCGCGGCGTGGTAGTCAAAATTGGTTATCTCGGTGCTATTGGCAGAAATTGACATGCTGCCGCTGTTGATTTTTATCAGCAGGCGCACGCCTTCGAATGCGCTTGCATCCTTGGGCAAGCTTTGCGAATCAAGAGGCAATATCATGCTTGCCCAACCCGGCTGGCCGCGTGGTGGAATAATTTCACCCTTGGCGTTGATAATGCCCTGAACAACTGCTTGTGCGGTTGTCGTGTTTCCCCCTGCAAGGGTATCGTTTAGGAATTGGCGTGGAATACCCAGGTTGTTATTGCTGGCATCGCTAAAGTCGTCGATTAACGGGCTCAAACCCCCGCCAAAGCTCGCGCTAGAAAGAGTGAGTATTGCCGCTAAGCCCAAATACCGAATAAAAAGATGTTTAACAAAAAGATGTTTCATAAAGGGTTTCCATGGTTAATTGGGAACATTAAAACTGCCGATAAAAAATCTGTGGCGATTCCTGGTCGTCACAACACTTAAGTGCCCAAAACCAGCAAGAAGGTGACAGATTTTTTTTGATAAATAATTGAAAAATCCTTGTCACCTTTAGTGGGGAGCTGGGCACTTAATGGTTCCAGCGTAGAGATGGTGAGCCATGAGTATTTTTAAAAAACGAAACCGCATCATTGATTCGAGTGACGCCGCCTTGGTGATGGCCTCATTAGGGGGGGATCGCGATGCCTTTTGTAAAATTGTTGCGCGCTACCAAAACCTGTTGTGTTCCCTGGCTTATTCATCCGTTGGGGACTTAAAACACAGCGAGGACATAGCACAAGAAGCCTTTATCGAAGCATGGAAAAAACTCGACACTCTTAATGACCCGGAAAAATTAAAGTCATGGCTGTGCGGGATTCTGCGGTTTAAAGCGAGCCACTTTCGCCGCAAAGAGGCGACGCAGCCGGTGAGGGGCGCCGATGAATTGGATGAGTTAGATGAGCACGCCAGTGGGCATTCGGCGCAGGTAAAAGTTGAAGATGCAGCAATCAGTGCGCAAGAACAGGCATTGCTTTGGCAGGCACTGGAAAAAATGCCCGACACTTATCGCGAACCTTTGATTTTGTTCTACCGGGAGCATCGCTCGGTGGAGTATGTCGCCAGTCAGTTAGATCTGTCGGAAGACACAGTGAAACAACGCTTGTCGCGCGGGCGCAAGCTACTGCAAAAAGCGATGGTGACATTCGTGGAAAATACACTCGCAAAAAGTACACAGGGCGCGGTGTTTACGCTAGCGGTAATGGCGGCCATCACCAGTATTTCTCCGCCGGTAAAAGCAGCAGCCATGGGCGCAGGGGCGATAAAAACCGGGTCGCTGTTCAAGTGGGCCAGCCTTGTCGTTGTCTTGGCTGCTTTCTCGGGTATTGTCAGTTCGTTCTTCGGTGTAAGGGCAGGTTTTGATCAGTCACGCACGCAACGCGAGCGCAACAGTGTGATCATTTACACCGCGCTTTTTTTTGCAATCACGATTTTATATGTAGTGGCTATGTTTGGCTTGAAGCACATGGCGTTAAATGATGTTGGCAATGCCGGTATTTACGCCGCCGTTTCGCAACTTGTGGTGTTGGGGCTGGTGCTGAGTCACATCGTTCTAGTAATTCGCATGCTGCGCGGAATGCGCAAACTCAGGGCCGAGGAGCGAATATTTAATCCGCAGGCATTTCAAGGCGAGGCAGATCAAATCGGCGCAAAACAACGGGAATACAAAAGCCGTTTTTGTCTCGCTGGAATTCCTTTGCTGCATTTTCGTTTTGGCATGCCGGAGCAGGGCGACAAACCTGTTGTAGGTTGGATCGCCGGTGGCGACTACGCCTATGGAATGTTGTTCGCTTGGGGCGGCGTTGCGATTGCCCCTGTTAGTGTCGGCATTATTTCTGTTGGCTTGATCAGCGTCGGCGCCGTGGGCACAGGCTTGTTTGGTTTGGGCACAATCGGCATTGGCGTCATCGGCTTTGGTGCTTCAGCAATAGGCTATAAAGCCTACGCTACTTTTTCTGCTCTCGGCTGGAACAGCGCTTTTAGCGGCATTGGTTTTTCTATTGCGAATGAAGCGGCCATTGCGCCATTTGCTTTTGCAAAACATATCAATAACGAACAAGCCGGTGAAATGGTAAACCTCACCATCATGGGCCAAAGTTATCTTTGGATTTTAGCGATGATTGCGATATTAGTGATTGTTCCTGCTGTTTTGCATTCGAATAAAGTGAGGCAGAGAATGAGGAAAAAATAAATCGGGGATTGCAGCTATATTTTTCTATACTGCCGGTTTTTTACTCGTCGCAAAAATCCGCTCAGCGGGAATTTTAAGTTGAGCTAAGAGATAAGTTGAAAATTCCGGTGAATAATTTTGCTTGTCAATCGCGCGCTCCATACACAACAACCACGCATCGCGCTCGGCTTCACCTATCGGCAAGTGCGCATGATCGCGGGGAATATTAATGCCGCCATATTTTTCATGATAAAGCCCCGGCCCGCCCATCCAGCCGCACAAAAATAACGTGAGTTTATCGCGCGACTCGCTGAGATCGGTTTTGTGCATCTTGCGGATAATCACCGCTTCCGGCAGCGTATCCATTTCCAAATAAAAATCATCAACCAGTTGGCGTATACCGTCGATGCCGCCTGCGGCTTGAAAGGAAGTGTCGGAAAAGCCGTAGAGGGGAGTGTTGGACATTTGGAAGCCTATAACGATTACAAGAAAGGTAATTATTGTTGCAGTGTTGGTATGTCGAATACTGCAGAAATATAAACGCAGTATTTGTGCACGGTTCTGTTAAATGCCCGTAAGCAGAAAATCCAAGGCATTGAGTATTTCAGTTCTTGCGTACTCAACATTAGCAATGGCTTTGCCTAGCTCTTTGCGTTGAATGCCTGCCAGTTGAGGTGTCAGTATTAAATAATCAGTGCCTTCGATATTTATGGTGGGCGTTAAGTGAGTTAACGCCTTATCTTTATTGCTTCCCAGTTTTTTGAGTGGCACTACAACCGTTGTTTGTAGCGAATCGAGCAGATTTGTTTGGATATCCAGGAGCAGAGGAAATGCTTTATTGCTCTGTGAGTTTTTGTTTTGGTAAACCGTAAATTGCGCCATCAAAAACTCCGCAGTCCATCGCTGAATACGCCATTGTTATCAACAGATTTGTTGTAGGCCGCAATAGCCGTTTTATTCTGTTCCAGCCATTGCTGCGCTTGCTTGGCCTTTAGTTGGTCTGTCAGTGCCTGTTCTAAAGCAGCGGAAAGGTTAATGTCCAAATCCCTGGCTTTCTTCAGTAAGTCACTGTTTACACTAAGGTTTGTGGCTTTCTTCGGGGCGTTTTGATCATATAGCGCAAGCATAATTGCCTCCTTCATGTAATGCGCATATCGTATGCGCATCATGCCCTTGGGTCAAATGCGCTCACTGTTTAATTAGCTTCCTCTGCAAGCTGCTGCAAAATCTGTTGGTAATTCTCAGTGCCTTGCGCACCCGTCACCAAGTGGCGGCGATTAAATACCATCGCCGGTACACCGCGAATGCCTGCATCGATCCAAAACTTTTCGGCAGCGCGCACGTCATTGGCAAAACGTTGATCGTGCAATACGGCTAAAGCTTCCTCTCGCGCCAAGCCAATTTCGGCGGCGATATCGGCCAGCACTTCATCGTCCGATAAATTTTGGCGATGAGTAAAATGCGCTACAAAAAGCGCTTGTTTCAAATCCTGCTGGCGCCCTTGTTGATCAGCCCAATGCAGTAGTTGATGCACATTAAAAGTATTGTGCATACGCATATCATCAGTAAAGCAAAACTCAAATCCCAGCTCCGCGCCTACCGCCGTTATATGGTTTCGGTTAGCGTCCGATTGCTCTTTAGTTGAGCCATATTTCTCTGCCAAATGCTCACGCAAATTTTGACCCTCTGCAGGCATATCGGGGTTCAACTCGAAGGGATGCCAGTGAAGCTCATAGGGCGTTGCGGTTTGCTTTAGTGCTTGTTCCAGCTGTCGGTAGCCAATAATGCACCAAGGGCAGACAACATCGGACACTATGTCTATGCGAAGTTTGTTTGGGGTGGTGGTCATGGGGGAGGCCTGTGTAATGAGTTAATCCAATTGTAAACCCAACCGATGCTGGATTTGGTGTAATCTTTGGTAATTGATTGATTTGGTTTTAATTGGTATTGCTGTCATGGTTTGTAGGAGTGTTTTTTCGGTCAGCGGGGGGGTGATGAAATTGCAGTTGATATATGATGACTGCACCATAGTAAACGCTGTTTTTTGATGTTTTCTTCAAAAAGCTCCAAATAGATGAACAACCTCTTTATGAAATTTGTAGGTGTTTAAATGGCAGGAAATAGAACCGTTTTAGTTCCACTTGAGTCCTGGGCCTACTCTTCACCAGAGCTAATGCTTTCAGGAAGGCAAATTGATATTGGGTTATTCGCAGAAGCGTTAATTTATTATGATACCGTTTTAGTTAATCCATCAAATCAATATCAGTTGGCTGATTTCATAAGTTGGTTTATAAGGCAAGGTTCATTAAATGATTTTTATATGCTCTTAAATGAAGGGAACTTGAAGATATATGAGTACTCATTTATAAGTACTGCTATAGAAAAAGATGGTGAGTATTCTTTATGGAACATACAGGATACATTGCAGGCAAAAAAGGATTCTTTTGAGGAGCGATTTCTCTATCATAGTTCGATAGAAGAATTGTTTTCTAAGTCTAGACAAAGAAAATATTTATATTCGGCTTTTAGAGATAATGTAATAGAAGTTAAGTCTGATGATTTTGGTTCTGCAATCGAAAACGCGAGGGCTGACTTTAAAGATCCCAGAAGGAATAGCCTTATTGTTCAGTCTTTTATCGATGAGATATATCGAATTAAAAATTTTGGTCGTCCCCCGCAAGTTGCCACCACCATTAGTGACTCACCTTGTGGGACAAAGCAAACACTTTCTTTTAATGTAAATTTTGAAGAATTGAATAAAATTGCCGGCGGTCAGATTAATTTTCATAAAGCCACCCCGCTTACTGCGTCAGCTCACTCAAATAGATTAATTTGGTCTGCATCCACAATAAAAAGTGATCTCTTTCTGCCACGACCTATGGGTTCGCTTGTTGGTGACAAGCTCTATGAATCTAAAGAGCGAATAACAAAATCTGGGAGTATTATCGAGGAATTAAAAGAGGTGGTAGAGTTTCCAGATGTTAGAGGATTGGTGAATTCAAATAAACTATCTCTTAAAGACATATTGCTAATTAGGAAAAAAGCAAAAAAATTCCGTCATTGGCTGCAGCAAGAGAATGGTCGTGATCGGGATGCATTAATTGCATATCATAATGAAGTTGCTAAGGAGATAGGGCTTATAGTAGGGGCGCGCAAAGCTCTAAGTATTTTTGGAGTCATAGGCGGTAGTGTTGTGGGTGTGGCCGTTGCAGCTCAAGCTGGAGATACTATGGGTGCCATTACGGGAAGCGCTGCCGCCTATCTTGCAGATGTTGGCTCTAAAATAGGGAAAGATTGGAAACCGGTTATTTTTGGTGACTGGTTAAGAACCAGAATTGAAAAAGTTATTGCAGATGATGAGTGAGTTCAGCTGGCAATTTTTAGCGAAATTAGCTTTTTGTCAGTATTGGTGTCTTTCTGATTCTATTTGTTGCTTTGGCGGCTTGCTTCGCGAAGCCGCCCTACATTTTAATGTGCAGCCATCTCTCTTAATCTTTTCGCCGCAACCCCATGCCTTGCCATCACATCATTAATATCTACATCCACCATCTCACCGTTTTTCACTTTCCATTCGCCAGCAACCATAACGTAATCCGCTTTGTGGGCGCCGCACAAAATTAGCGCGGCGAGTGGGTCACCGTGGCCGGAGAAGCGGGGTTCGTTTAGAGAAAATAGTGCGAGGTCTGCCTTTTTGCCGACGGCGAGTTCGCCGAGTTCGGGGCGGTGTAATAATTTTGCGCTGCCTGAAGTCGCGAGTTTTAGTGCGTCGATATGCGTGAAATTTGCGGAGCCGTAGCGCAGTTTTTGCAGCAGCATGGCTTGGCGGACTTCTTGAATCATATTTGATCCGTCGTTGGATGCGGAGCCGTCTACACCCAGGCCGACAGGTGCACCGGCGCGTTGTAAATCGCGGGTGTGGCACATGCCGGAGGCGAGCAGCATGTTGGAGGTGGGGCAGTGGCAGACGCCGACGCAGGCGTGGCCTAAGCGTTCAATCTCTTCTTCATTAAAGTGAATGCCGTGGGCGAGCCAGACGCGGTTGTTTAACCAGCCTACATCATCCAGATAATCCACCGGGCGCATGCTAAATTGTTTCAGGCAGAAATTATTTTCATCTTCGGTTTCACCGAGGTGCGTGTGTAGCAATACATCTTTTTGTTGCGCGAGTACGGCGGTTGCGCGCATTAAATCGGGTGTGACGGAAAACGGTGAGCAGGGCGCGAGGGCGATTTGGCAAAAGGAATCTTCGCTGGTGTCGTGATAGCTATTAATTAAGCGCTCGCTTTCGCTCAGGATTTTTTCATCGCTTTCCACTACCGAATCCGGCGGTAATCCACCTTTGGATTGGCCGAGGCTCATGGAGCCGCGTGTTAAGGTAACGCGATTACCGATGGTTTTGGCGGCGGCGACTTGTGCGTCTATCGCGTGCGGCATAATGCTGCTGAATACGTAATGGTGATCCGCGGCGGTGGTGCAGCCGGAGAGTAATAATTCACTCAGTGCTAATTGTGTGGAGGCAAAAATGGCCTCGTCATTTAAATTCGCCCACACGGGGTAGAGCGCTTGTAGCCAGGGAAATAATTCTTTGTTGAGTGCACCCGGCAATGCGCGGGTGAGAGTTTGGTAAAAGTGGTGATGGCAATTAATCAGGCCGGGCAGAATGACATGGTCGGAGGCATCAAAACTGTAATCGTAGGTGCTGGCCGGTGTAGCACCGGCGGCGACCAATTCGATAATGTTATTGCCTTGAATCACCAGGCCATTGCTGGCGTCTTGTGTATTGCCTGTCCAGCAGGCGCGTGGGTTTTTAAGCCAAAGGGCGTTGCTGTTTGATGAAATCATTGTCATGGGTGTTGATTACTTAACCGGTGGTTTCAGGCCGCAGCCTTTTAAAATCATTTGGCTTAAAAAATCCGAAATATCTTTAATCATGTCCGGTTCGTATTCTGCGCGGTTCATGACGGTGAGAATTTTTACATCAAAATCCGCGTAGTGTTGGGTGGATGCCCAAATTAAAAAGATCAAATGCATGGGGTCAACTTTGTCCATGCGGCCCTGTTCAATCCACTGTTCGATAATCTGCGCTTTGCGCCGTACAAATTGACGCATCTCGGTGCGGATATAACCTTTTAAATGTGGTGCGCCCTGAATCATTTCCATCGCGTACAATTTTGATGCGCGGGGGTTGGTGTAGGAAAGCTCTACCTTTTTGCGAATAAAACGATCCAATACTTCTGCGGGGTCATCATCCACGGTGATTTCACCGAGCAGGTCGTTCCATAAATTAATAATGTTATCCAGCACCGCTACATATAAATTGGTTTTACTTTTGAAATAGTAGTGCACGTTGGCTTTGGGAATGCCCGCGCGGTCGGCGATATTTTGAATGCTGGCGCCGCGAAAACCGTTTTGCACAAATTCTTCTTCGGCGGCGTTAATAATATTGCTCAGGTTGCGGTCGCGAATTTTGCCCGGTTTGTATTTGCCGGTGGGCGTTTCAGTGGGGTTAAACTCCGGCTGGGCTTCTGCTGGTTTGCTTGCCATAGTTTTTCCGGTTCCTTGTTTGCTGCTTGTCGTGGCGGCAGGTTTTTTTTCGGCGGTGGTCTTAATGGCCATTGTTATTGTTTCTCGCTGGGTGTTTTTATTGGTGGCGCGCTGGCAGCGCATAAATTCGTGCCGCGCGCCAGGCAATTATTGCGGAATTTTCCCCTCTATGCCTTTTACGTACCAGTTTTGTTGGTGCAATTCTTCATCGCTCAGGGTTTTGCCCTCGGCGACTTTTAATGCACCGGCTTGATCGTAAATAGGCCCTTGGTACACAGCGCGGCTGCCCGCAACAATTTCCATTTTATACGCCTCCATTTTCTCCACAACCTCTTTTGGCACTAGGGGGTTCATGGGCGATAGTGCTACTACACCTTCACGCAGTCCGTGCCAAATCGCTTCCGGCTTCCAGGTGCCATCCAATACTGCCTGGATTTTTGCGCGGTAAATGGATTCCCAGTGTTGCGTGGACGAGGTTAAATGGGTTTTGGGGCCGTAGGCGCTCATGTCGGAATTAAAGCCCACCGAATAAACCCCTTTCGCCTCTGCCGCTTGAATGGTTGCCGCAGAATCGGTGTGCATGGTGATTACATCGGCGCCTTGCAAAATTAAACTCTCCGCCGCTTCACGTTCTTTGGCTGGATCGTGCCAGGTATTGACCCACACCACTTTCATTTTGATGTCCGGGTTCATCACCTGGGCGCCGAGCATAAAGGAGTTGATGCCGCGAATCACCTCGGGAATGGGAAATGCGCCCACATAACCGATCACATTTTTTTTGCTCATGGCACCGGCAATCATGCCCGCGAGGAAGCGGCCTTCATAATCGCGCGCTTGATAATTGCCGACGTTGGCGGCGGTTTTATAACCGGTGGCGTGTTCAAATTTTACCTTGGGAAACATCTTGCCCACTTTGATGGTGGGGTTCATGTAACCGAAGGAGGTGGTGAAAATTAAATCGTAACCGCGTGAGGCCATGTTGCGAATCACGCGCTCGGCATCGGCACCTTCGGCCACACTTTCGACAAAAGTGGTTTCGATTTTATCGCCAAATTCTTGCTGCACAATTTTGCGCGCTTCGTCGTGTTGGTAAGTCCAACCGGCATCGCCAATCGGGCTTACATAGACAAAGCCGACTTTCAGCGGAGCGGCAAATACATTGGCGCTCAGTGTTAGCAGTGCCGCCGTGGCGCCCAGCACACGGAGAAATTTTTTGCGGGTTAACAGCGTCATGGTGGTTCCTCTTTTTTAGCGATTTAGCATCATTAACAAACAATTTATTTCGGTGAATGCTTTTTATTTTGGTGAATGCCACGGCTGCCCGAGTGAGCGCGGGGCGAATAGGCCCTGGTTTTGTTGGCGATACATCATGAGTACCAGCACCACAATGGTGACCACATAGGGCAGCATGGCGAGCAGGTTGGGCGATATTTCGTAGCCGTAACCTTGCAATAACAAATGCAAAATACTGGCGAAGCCAAACAACCAGGCGCCGAGCAAAATGCGTTCGGTGCGCCAACTGGCAAATACCACCAGCGCAAGGGCGATCCAACCGCGCCCGGCGGCGATACCTTCCGACCACATGGGTGTGTAGGCGAGCGACAAATAAGCACCGGCCAAACCGGCCATGGCGCCGCCAAACATCACCGCGCCGTAGCGCACGCGCATAACTTTGTAACCCAGTGCGTGGGCGACATCGGGATTTTCGCCCACGGCGCGAATAATTAATCCCAGCCGCGTATAACGCATCACCACAAACACGGCGGCAAAAAGCGCAAAGGCGAGGTAGACCAGCAAGTCCTGATCGAACAGGGCTTTGCCAATGAGCGGTATATCGCCCAGCAGCGGAATTTTTACCGTGTTAAACCCGGTGATGGTTTGGCCGACATAACCTGCCCCCAAAAATGCACTTAGACCGGTGCCAAAAATAGTGAGCGCAAGGCCGGTGGCAACCTGATTGGAAATCAGTGTGAGCGCGATAAACGCAAACAACAGCGACACCACCACCCCGGAAATGACTGCCGCAAGCACACCCCAACCGAGGCTGCTACCGGCGTAAGCGGCGATAAACCCGCAGGCCGCGCCCACCAGAATCATGCCTTCCTGCCCCAGGTTTAATACCCCGGCGCGTTCCGACATCATCGCCCCCAAGGCCACCAGCAGTAGCGGCGTACCGGTGCGCACCATGGCGAAGAGAATGTTTTCAAACATGCCGATATCCATACATCTATACCCTTCGTTTATACCTTGTATTCTTTTATGGTTGGGTTACTGCCGGGTACCAGGCGATAGCTAATCAGCAGGTCGCAGGCCAGCAAATAAAACAGCAGCATGCCCTGGAATAATCCGGTGATGGACTTGGGCAGGCCCTGATCGATTTGCGCCATCTCGCCTCCCAGGTAAGTAAGCCCTAACAGACAACTGGCAAGCAGGATGCCGAGCGGGTGCATGCGTCCCATAAACACCACAATAATCGCGGCATAACCGTAGCCCAGCGAGAGGGTGGGAATCAGTTGTCCCACGGGGCCATTGGTTTCGGAAATGGCGGCGATACCGGCCATTGCGCCGCTGAATAACAGCAGCAGCCAGATGAGTTTTTTGCCGTTAAAACCGGCAAAGCGTGCGGCGTTGTGATTCTCGCCCATCACCCGTAATTGGAAGCCGAGCAGGGTGCGGGTGAGCACTACCCAAATCACCACCAACATAAACAGCGCGATAAAAATGGCGATGCTCACGCGGTAGTCCTCAAACAACACCGGCAACAAGGTCTGGCTGGCAAAGAGCGCGGACTCGGGAAAGTTGAGCCCTTCCGGGTCTTTGAGCGGGCCGTGTACGCCCCACAGCAACAGGTTCACAGCGATATAGTTGAGCATGATGGTGGTGAGGATTTCGTTGGCGTTAAAGCGCGTGAGCAGAAGCGCGGCAATGCCCGCCCAGACCAAACCCGCCAAGGCGCCGCTGGCGATAATCACCGGCAGCACCCAAAACCCTTCGCTATCCGCCAACTGCAAGGTCACTGCGCCGCCAATAAGCGCGCCAAATACAAACTGGCCTTCGGCGCCGATATTCCAGATTTTGGCTTTGAAGCAGAGCGTTAACCCAATCGCACAGAGCAACAGCGGGGTGACTTTTACAGCGAGTTCCGACAGGCCGTACAAATCGCTAATCGGGGCGATAAAAAAGGTGTAGAGGCTGCCCAGCGGCGGGCGCCCGAGCAGCGCAAACAACAGCGCACCGGAGACGAGCGTGAGCAGCAGGGCGAGCAGGGGCGACAGGTACATCATCGCGCGGGAGTCTTGCAGGCGTTTCTCAATGCGCATGGGCAACCTCCGCTGCTGTGTTGTCAGCGAGGTGGCTGCCAAAGTTGCCGGTCATCCACTGGCCGAGTTGCCCCAGTGGCACCTCCGCTTTAGCTGCCAACGGTGACAGGCGCCCGCCGCACAGGGCGCCGAGGCGATCGGCCAATAAATACAATTCGTCCAAATCTTCGCTGATCACCAAAATCGCGGTGCCCTGGTCGCGCAATTTAATCAGCTCCTGATGAATCAAATTCGCCGCGCCCACATCCACGCCCCAGGTCGGGTGAAAACACACCAGCACCTTCGGGTTTTGCAGAATTTCACGGCCGATAATAAATTTTTGCAGGTTGCCGCCGGAGAGGCTTTTGGCGCTGGCATCGGCGCCCGTCGCTTTGACTTTGTATTTGGCGATGATGTCGGTGGCGCGGTTTTTAAGTAGCGGCCAATTCAGCCAGCCGAATTTTCCGCTTTGGTTGATGTAGCCAGTGAGTAGATTATTTTCGGTCAGGCTCATATTGCCCAGCGCACCGCGCCCGATCCGGTCGGCGGGCACCACACCCATGCCCAATCGGCGGCGCTGTTGCACGCCGAGTTGGCCAACATCTTTGCCGCCCAATAACAGGCTGCCGCTATCGCTGCGCAGCTCGCCGTTAATCAAATCCACCAGTTCGTCTTGCCCGTTACCGGCCACACCGGCAAGGCCAAGAATTTCGCCCGCGTGTAACTGCAGTTGAATGTCTTGCAGGTGAATCGCAAATGCATCGCGCGGTTTCACCGTAATCTTATCGAGCGCGAGCAGGCATTCACCGGCGCTGCCGGCGGGCATGGAATCCTGCAATTCCAATTCATCGCCCAGCATCAGGCGCGCCATTTGGGTGGGGCTGGTTTCACTCGGCACACAGGTGCCGGTGACCTTACCGCCGCGCAGAATGGTTGCCTTGTCGCACAGTGCATTCACTTCGTGCAATTTGTGCGAGATAAACAAAATGCTGCACCCTTTGCGCGCAAGTTTTTTCAGCACTGCAATCAGCTGCGCCACTTCCGGCGGCGTGAGTACGGCGGTGGGTTCGTCAAGAATTAGCAGTTGGATGTCCTGCAGCAGGCAGCGAATAATTTCCACCCGCTGTTGTTCGCCCACCGACAAACTGTGCACCAAACGGTCAGGATTTATCGCCAGGCCATATTCATCGCCCACCGCGATAATACGTTCGCGCAATCGCTCCAAATTGCCGTATTCGGCAGGCGTTAAATAGAGCGCGATATTTTCGGTCACGGTCAGGGTTTCAAACAGGGAAAAGTGCTGGAACACCATGCCCATACCCAATTGGCGCGCATGGGCGGGGCCGCTAATGCTCACTTCTTTATCGTTCCACAGCATTTGCCCGGCATCGGGTTTTACTACGCCGTAAATCATTTTCATCAAGGTACTTTTACCGGCGCCGTTTTCGCCGAGCAGCGCATGGATCTCGCCCGGTTCAACCTGCAAGCTCACGCTGTCGTTAGCGATACAGCCGGGGTAAGCCTTGGTGAGCGCTAATAGCTCAAGGCGCATGGCCTTTTTTTCAGACATAAATCAACTCGCTCATAAACCTGACTATCTGGACAAAAAGATAAGTCGGGTTGAGCAAATTGCATGCCATTCACTGCCATAAACCGCGCTTTGCAAAAAACCTATGAAAAATTGTCTGTTTGGCCAGACTTTTGCTTTGGCCTTGGCAGGTTCGATTTTTTTAGCCGTGCCAGCGAGGGTGTAATACCCGCGCAAGGCAGGCAAGTGGAGGAGGTATTGTGCGGTTGGTGGTGAACAATAAACCGGTTGAGGGTGTGGATGCGGCAGCAGATATGACGCTGCTGCGCTACCTTCGCAGCGGTCAACAATTGATGGGTACCAAAGAGGGCTGTGCCTCCGGTGATTGCGGCGCCTGCACGGTGATTGTTGGGCGCCCCAGCCCGCAGGGCCTGACCTACAGCACGGTGAACGCCTGTATTTGCCCGCTCGGCAGCCTGCAGGATTGCCATGTTTTTACCGTGGAAGCACTCGCCGCCAGTGCGGATTCCCTGCACCCGGTACAGGCCGCGATGGTGGAATGCCACGGCTCCCAGTGCGGCTTTTGTACTCCCGGTTTTGTGATGTCGCTGGCCAACCTGCAACTCAATGAGGGCGCGCGTTTGGCACAGGCGGATGATGCGGTACAGCGCGCGGCGGTGATTGATGCTATCTCCGGAAACCTGTGTCGCTGTACCGGTTATCGCCCCATTGTGGCGGCGGGAATGGCGGCCCTTAAAAAACCTGCCCAAGTGGCCAGTTTTGTGCAAGAGTGGGTGCCGAATGCACCTTTAGCGGGCAAAAATCCTGAGTCGGTGGCGCCTGTTGCCGCGCCGCTATTACACGGTGATGGCAGCAGTTATTGGCAGCCGCACACCGAAGTGGAGTTGCAGCAACTATTGCACGCCTATCCCCAAGCGCGTTTGGTGGCCGGTGGTACGGATTTAATGTTGGAGGTTACCCAGCAGTACAAATCCTTGGCGCACTTGATTGATCTGAATCGGGTGGAGACATTACAGCAGATCGAGATCAATGAGCGCGAAGTCATTCTGGGTGCGGCGGTGTGTTACAGCCAGTTGGAAAAGTCCCTGCGCGATCTCTCGCCGGAATTTGTTGCGCTGCTCGGGCGCTTGGGTTCACGGCAAATTCGCAATCGCGGCACCTTGGGGGGCAATATTTGCAACGCATCGCCCATCGCCGATAGCCCGCCGTATTTATTGGCGCTGGATGCGGAAGTGGAAATTGTGAATGGGCGCGGTGAAGTGCGCCGTGAAAAGCTGACGCAATTTTATCGCGATTACAAAAAAACCAGTTTGATGACCGGCGAATACCTGGCGCGCATTTACATCAACCGCGCGCACTTAGCAAAACCATTGAAGCTGTTCAAAATCAGCAAGCGTTATGAAGACGATATCTCCGCCGTGATGGGTGCATTTTGCTGGAGCGGAAAAACAACGAACGAATTTTTCATCGCCTTTGGCGGCATGGCGGCGATTCCAAAACGTGCCAGTGCCACCGAACAATTTTTAAATAAAAGCCCTTGGTGTATTGCCGGAAGTGTTGATGAAAATATTCTTGAACAAGCCTGTGATGTGTTGCGCAGTGAATTTTCACCACTGAGTGATGTGCGTGCCAGCGCTGAGTACCGCATGGCAATGGCCTGCAACCTGCTTAAAAAATCCTGTTACGAATTTGCTGCTGAAGCCTCGGGCAATCACATCGAAACGAGGTTGTTTGCCCATGCGTAGATTAATCACCAATTCTGAATTGTCTCCGGCGATTGTGGCGCCAGCATCCAACGGTGGTGTTGGTCACTCCACCGCGCATGAATCGGCACACAAACATGTGCGCGGCGCAGCGGAGTATGTGGATGACTTACCGCTTTTGCCTGGCACCTTATTTGTTGCCACCGGTCAGTCCACTAAACCCCACGCGCGCATTAATGCGCTGGATTTAACCGCCGTAAAAAATGCGCCCGGTGTACTCGATGTCATTGTACAAAGTGATATTCCCGGCAAAGTCGATGTCGCGCCGGTGTATTCCGGCGATCCTTTGCTGGCGGGCGAGCTGGTTGAATTTATCGGCCAACCTATTTTTGCGGTGGCGGCCACCAGTTTTGAAGCAGCGCAACGCGCGGTATTGTTGGCGCGCATTGAATACGACGAATTACCTGCGCAATTAACGGTGGAGGATTCACTCGCCGAACAGAGTTTTGTATTGCCACAACATCAATTATTGCTCGGCGATCCCGATGCGAGTATTAACGCCGCGCCGCATCACTTAAGCAGTGAAATTTATGTGCGCGGGCAGGAACATTTTTATCTGGAAGGGCAAATCAGTGAAGCGCGGCTAACGGAAGACGGCGGCATTCATGTGATCAGCTCATCGCAACATCCCACCGAATTGCAAAAATTAGTCGCTGAGGTCCTGGCTATTCCGTTTCATTTAGTGGTGGCAGAAGTGCGGCGCATGGGTGGTGGATTTGGTGGTAAAGAAAGTCAGGCGGCACCGCTTGCGTGTATCGCCGCCTTATTTGCGCAGCGCACCCGTCGCCCAGTGCGTTACCGCATGCCGCGCCGCGACGACATGGTACAAACCGGCAAACGCCACGATTTTTTAAATCGCTGGCGGGTCGGTTTTACTAGCGAAGGCAAATTGCTCGGCGTGGATATGTTGCTCGCCGGTAAGTGTGGTTTTTCTGCTGATTTATCGGAAGGTATTGTCGACCGCGCCATGTTCCATGCAGACAACGCCTACTTTTTAAATAACGCCCGCATTCTGGGTTTGCGCTGCAAAACTCACACGGTTTCCAATACCGCCTTTCGCGGTTTTGGTGGCCCTAAAGGCATGATGGCGATTGAAACCATCGTGGAAGATATTGCGCGCTATTTAGGTAAAGATCCCCTCGATATTCGCAAAACCAATCTCTACCAACTCGGTGCAGATGAAACGCCCTACGGGCAAAAAATTGAGCAACATGTGTTGCCCGCGTTAATTGAACGCTTGGAGCAAAATTCGAACTATCGCGCACGCCGCGTTGCCATTACCGAATTCAATAAAACCCATCGCACCTTGAAAAAAGGGCTGGCGCTTACGCCGGTAAAATTCGGTATTTCATTTACCGCTAAACATCTCAACCAAGCTGGTGCGCTGTTGCAAATTTATACCGATGGCAGCTTGTTGATTAATCACGGCGGCACGGAAATGGGCCAGGGGCTTTACACCAAAATCCAACAAGTTGTTGCCAGCGCTTTTGGTGTGAGTGTGCAGCGGGTGATGGTGTCATCCACCCGTACCGATAAGGTGCCCAATACTTCACCTACCGCCGCGTCATCCGGCACTGATTTAAATGGCATGGCCGCTAAAGATGCGTGCGACAAAATCAAAGCCGATTTAATTGCTTTCGCCGTTGAGCATTTTCAGTTGGACGCAGCACAAATTAGTTTTGCGCAGGACCAGGTAGTGCTGGGTGAGCAGGCTATGAGTTTTGCTGAATTTATTAAATTGGCTTATCTCAATCGTGTTGCTCTCTCGGCTACCGGCCATTACCGCACCCCAAAAATTTATTACGACCGCGCCAAAGCCAAAGGCCAGCCCTTTTTGTATTTTTCCAACGGTGCGGCGGTGGCAGAAGTCACGCTGGATTGTTTAACCGGCGAATACAAAGTTGAGCAAATTGATGTGCTGCACGATGTGGGTAAATCGCTCAACCCGGCCATTGATATCGGCCAAATTGAAGGCGGATTTATTCAGGGCATGGGCTGGCTCACCACAGAAGAATTATTGTGGGATGAAAAAGGCCGCCTTATATCCAATAGCCCTGCCAATTACAAAATTCCTACCGCGTTTGATGTGCCGGAAAAATTCAACGTGGAATTATTTGATGAGCCGAATCTGGAAAATACTATTCACTTATCCAAGGCAGTGGGTGAGCCACCCTTAATGCTGGCGATTTGTGTGTGGGCGGCATTGCGCGATGCTTGCAGCAGCACAACCGATTATCAATTCAGCCCACGCCTGGATACACCCGCAACGCCCGAGCGAATTTATTGGGCGCTGCAAGAGTGCGCGGCGTTTACCAAACAAGACGCTAAAAATAGGGAGCTATCAAATGGCACTGCTTAATTGGTCGGCTGCGATTCAACACTGTCAGCAAAGCGGCAGCGCCTATGTGATCGCCACCATTATTAATACCCAGGGTTCAACCCCGCGCGATGGCGGCAGCAAAATGGTGATTGCGGCGGACGCCACCTACGACACTATTGGTGGTGGTCAGCTGGAGTTTTTGCTGGTGCGGCAAGCGCGTGAATTGCTCGCGCAAAATAAAAATTGCCAGGTATTAAAAGCGATTCCACTCGCGGCAGAGGCGGCGCAATGTTGCGGTGGCAATGTCACGGTCATGTTGGAATGTTTTGCGGCCTGTGCTTGGCAAATCGCGCTGTTTGGTGCGGGCCATGTATGTCAATCCTTAGTCATTATTCTCGCCGGGCTGCCGTGTCAGGTGCGGGTGATTGATAATCGCCCTGAATTAATGACAGCGCCGCTGCCCGCGAATTGCCGCTACGAATTTTATGCAGAGCCAACAGCTGCAGTCGCGCAGTTACCCGACAATTGTTGGGCAATTATTTTTACCCACGATCACACGCTGGATTTTACGCTGTGTAAAACCCTGTTATCTGATGAGCGCTGGGCCTATGCCGGAATGATTGGTTCGCAAACTAAAGCACTACGTTTTCGCAAACGCCTAAGTGATGCCGGTTTTGCGAATGAAACAATAGAAAAAATTCACAGCCCGATTGGCTTGCCAGAAGTAAAAGGCAAATTGCCGATGGAGGTTGCGGTATCCATTGCGGCGCAATTGCAAAGTTTGTATTACCAGACGGCTGCACCGCAAACAGGTACCTCCAGTTCCTGGCGCGATATTAAAACTATTCTGCAACAACAAAAAACCACGGCGATTTTATGCGAGTAATTTGGGTGGTGAATGTTTGCTGGGAGAATAAATCATGAAGTTGGATGAATTTAATCACCTGCCTGCGGTGGATGCGGTAAGTGCACTGTACGGCTGCTGTCATTGCCAGCATTGGGCAGAAGCAGTATCGGCACGTCGCCCTTTTGCACAGTGCGAGGATTTATTAATCGCCGCGCAGCAAGTCTGGGCGCGCGCCAACGAAAGCGAAATTCTGGAAGCCTTTTCCGGCCATGCACGTATTGGTGACATCGAACTATTGCGTTCCCGTTATGCCGGTCGCGCCACCCAAGAGCAGGGGCAAGTATTGGCCGCGAGTGACGCAGTTATTCAGGAACTCTATACGCTGAATCAGGTGTATGAACAGCAAAATGGTTTTATTTTTATTGTCTGCGCCAGTGGTAAATCCGCAGAAGAAATGTTGGCGCTCTTAAAAGCGCGCATCACCAATTCGCGCAGTCAGGAGCTGGTTAATGGTGCGTTGGAGCAGGGGAAAATCACCACGCTTCGGTTAATGAATTTGATTGAAGATCAGGAGTGTTAAAAAGGAAATCGTCATCCTCGCGAACATGGGGGTATGACGAAATTGTGATTTAAGAATCTTATAGTTTACGGAAAATATTTTATGCAAAAAGCACCAATTACAACTCACATTCTTAATTTGGATAGCGGCAAACCCGCGGCGGGTGTACGTGTAACCCTACACCGTCTGGACACCCAGGAACCTATCGCCAGTGCGACTACTGATGGTGATGGCCGAATTATGCAGTGGGAAAATACTTTTGAAATTCAAGCGGGTAATTATCTGCTGCATTTTGCAGTGGCGCCTTGGTATGAAGGTCAAGCACTGAGTAATTTTTATCCGGAAATCCAGCTTATTTTCCGCGTGCTAAATCCGCAGGAACACTACCACGTGCCGCTGTTGTTGAATGCCTATGGTTATTCCACTTATCGCGGTAGCTAGGTTTTTATTGTTATGGATGCCCGCGTTCGCGGGTATGACAAAAAGATAGTTTTAATTTTTCCGTTTTAATTTTGTTGTTAAGGCTGGTTATGAGTGATGTTGCGGTAGGAATGGAAAGTATGGTGAATGCGATAGGTGCGAAGAGTGCGGTAGCGGCGTTTCGCGCAAAAATTTTACATTTCACCGATCAACCCGATCCCATCACGGGTGCTGGTATTGAGTATTTTGATGATGGGGTGTTGGTTGTTGAGCAAGGGCGAGTCAAGGCTTTGGGCGATGCACAAAAAATGGCGGCGGCAGGATTTGATTTGCAGTCGTGCCAGCATTTTCCCGATCAATTAATTATGCCGGGTTTTATCGACAGCCATATTCATTATCCTCAAACCAGCGTGATTGCCTCCTATGGCGAACAGTTACTGGATTGGCTAAACAACTATACTTTTCCCTCTGAAGCGCGTTTTGCTAATGCGGAATTTGCCGCGCTCGCTGCTCGTGAATTTCTAAAAATTCTTCTCCAAAATGGCACTACTACGGCCATGGTTTACACCACCGTTTTTGCGCAATCGACCGAGGCATTTTTTGCCGCCGCCGCGCAGATGAATCTGCGCATGATTAGCGGCAAGGTAATGATGGACCGCAATGCGCCAGATTATTTGCTTGATACACCTGTGAGTAGTGAACAGGATTGCCGTGCGTTAATTGAACGCTGGCACCAACAGGGGCGGCAACTTTATGCGCTCACACCGCGTTTTGCACCGACTAGTACCCCGGAGCAATTGGCGGTGACGGGAAAACTTTACGCGCAATATCCCGGTTTGTATTTGCAAACCCATCTCTCTGAAAACTTGCAGGAAATGGCGTGGATAAAAGAACTCTACCCCAAAGCGCGCGATTATCTGGATGTGTACGATCAATTTGGTTTGCTCGGCCCACGCAGTGTATTTGGCCACGGTATTCATTTGAGGGATCTTGAGGTTGAGCGTTTGGCACAAACAGGTTCGGGCATTGCTTTTTGTCCGACCTCAAATTTATTTTTGGGTAGTGGCTTGTTGGATATGGCGCGGTTGGAGAACGCCGGTGTTCCCGTGAGCCTTGCTACCGACGTGGGTGGCGGCACCAGTTTTTCGCAATTGCGTACCCTTGCTGAAGCTTACAAAGTGCTGCAATTGCAAGGGCAAAATTTGCATCCGTTAAAAGGGTTTTATATGGCCACCTTGGGTAATGCACGTGCGTTGCAATTGGATAATTACCTCGGCAATTTTGCGCCGGGCAAAGAAGCTGATTTTGTGGTGATTAATTTGGGTGCAACACCGTTACAGGCATTGCGGCAATCATCGGTGCAGAGCGATTCACCGGATTCAGTGAAAAGTTTGGCAGAAAAACTGTTTGCATTAATGACCTTGGGTGATGAACACAATATCGCCCACACCTATGTGATGGGTAAAAAAGTATTTAGCCGCGCACCCGCTACAGAAGGAGCATTTTCATGGGCGATTTAATTAACCCGCTGGTATTGGAGTGGTTAAATCTGGCATTCCGCTGGTTTCATGTGGTCGCGGCCATTGCCTGGATTGGTGCATCATTTTATTTTATTTGGTTGGATTTGAGTTTACGTGAGCCGCCACAATGGAAAGCGGATAAAGGCGTAAAAGGTGATTTGTGGGCAATTCACGGCGGCGGTATTTATGAAGTGGCCAAATACCATTTGCGCCCGCAAGAAATGCCCAAAAAGTTGCACTGGTTTAAGTGGGAAGCTTACAGCACCTGGTTGAGTGGCACCGGCTTGTTAATATTAATGTATTACCTGCAAGCACAAACTTATCTGGTGGGCTACAACACCCTGATTCAATCACCGGGTTGGGCGGTCGTTGCCAGCATCGTTTTTATTCTCGGTGGCCAAACGCTCTACGAATTATTGTTGCGCACACCGCTGGTAAAACGCGGATTATTATTTGCCGCAATATTGTTGTTGGTGATTAGTGTGGCGAGTTATTTGGCGCACTTGTTATTTTCACCGCGCGCTGCCTATTTGCATGTCGGTGCAATGATTGCCACCTGGATGGCAGGCAACGTGTTCTGGGGAATTATGCCTGCGCAGCGTAAATTTGTGGCGGCAGTCAGCAACAATGAGGCGCCGGACACCTGTGCTATGGCCTTCGCCAAGTTACGCTCTACGCACAATAATTATTTAACCCTGCCGGTTATTTTCTGCATGCTCAGCAATCACTATTCTTTTTTGTACAGTCATGTTTATTCCTGGCTGATATTGGTTGCAATAGGTTTATGTTTGGCATGGGGCAGGCACTTTTTTAATCTCAAACATTTGGGTGTAGTAAAGCCATTTATTTTGTTGAGCAGTTTTAGCGGCTTGGTATTGGTTGCGGTGTTAATGGCAGTTACATCGCCCGCGAGTATTGCCGCTAAACAAGCTGAAAAAGCGGCGATTGTTACTTCAGCAGAACAAAGCGTCAGTACCGATGAGCGCATTAACCAATTAATTCACGTGCACTGCACCAATTGTCATGCGGCTGTGCCCTCGCAACCGGGTTTTAATGCCGCACCTGCTGGTTTGGTGATTGATTCCACTGTGCACCTTGCTGCGCAAAAAGTGCGTGCATTACCGGCTTTGTCATCGGGCTATATGCCACTGGGAAATTTTCATCACATGACTGATCTGGAACGTAAAACCCTGATCGATTGGCTTGCGCAACAATAGCGGATGAGTGCAGGAATTATTATGGCTGCTTATGTGATTGTTGATATTGAAGTACATAACCCCGAAAACTATAAAGATTACCTCACGAAAATTACGCCCACGGTATTTGCCTGCAACGGACGCTATTTAGTGCGCGGCGCAAACGCCGAGGTCGTTAGCGGTAACTGGCAACCCAAACGTTTGGTGGTGATGGAATTTCCCGATCTCGTCACTGCCAATCATTGGGCAACTTGCGCGGAATATGCCCCCATCCATGCACTGCGCAATGCTAATGCAACGGCCAATATGATTATTGTGGAAGGCAGTGTGGATTACACGGGTTGAAAATCGTAGCTCTTAAATTTTTCTAATTGTATAAGTGTGCACTTTTATGGCGTTGCCATTTAATGGCGATAATTAATCGGGTGAAGCTAATGATTCGTTTAAAGCACGTTAGGTTTTTAGCGGTAGTATTTTGTTTTGTCGCCATCACTGGTTGCGCCGTTAAGCCAGATCATGCGACCCCCGCTGGATCTGTTTATGTCGAGCAGCCATTATTTATCGATAATGGAACTTATAAAATTCCTGCCATTTTAGTAAAGCCAACACACACCACCGGTAAACCATTTCCGGTGGTGGTGATGTTGCATGGTACTGCATCGCAGAAAAATGAAGTGGGGGGATTGTATCAACGTTTGGCTGTTGATTTGGCCGAAGCCGGTATCGCCTCTGTGCGTATCGACTTTGCTGGTACCGGCGATAGCCCGGTGGATTATCGCTTTTATAATCTCACCAGCGCCCAACGCGATGTTGTTAGCACGCTGGATTATCTAACCGCTCAGCAGGATATAGATGCACAGCGCATTGGCCTGATTGGATTTAGTCAGGGCGGATTAATTGCACAGCTCGTTGCCACAAAAGATTTACGCATTAAATCACTGGTTGCCTGGTCCAGTGTTAGTGGAAATGGCACTGGCGTTTTCCAATCCTTTTTTGGCGACTATTATGCAGAGGCAAAAGCCAATGGTTTTGCAGTCGTAAAATTCCCCTGGCGCCCCGAGCCATTAAATTTTGGTTTGCAGTGGTTTGAAGAAATTAAAGTTAATACCAGCTTGCAAGACTTAAAAAATTATCGCGAAAAATTACTCACAATTGCCGGTACAGCGGATACCTTGGTTCCCTACGAGTCATCGATAAATATAATCAACCACGCCGGTACCACTAATGCAGAATTGCACCTTATCAAAGGTGCAGATCATATGTTTAACGTTTTAGGTTCAGCCAATGCGAATGGCCTGGCGGAAGATCAATCTACGGCGGAAACTGTACTTTCAATAACCACTGACTGGATTGATAAAAATTTATAGATTTTTATTGTGCGTAACGGATTAATCCGCAAGTTGATTTTTGCTGCGTTTTCTCGTTTAATGAGAATGTTTTTCAACTTGTTATGAGGGATAGTATGTTTTCTGTATTAGGGCCAGTAGTGATGCTGGGAATGTTCGCAATTTATGTGTTAGTCATTTGTTTATTCATTGTTATGGTTATATCCATAAAACGTATTGCTGCGTCGCAGCAGGAAATAGCAAAGAGCCATCATGAAATCGTAAAACAGCTGGCTAGTATTGCCATAGAAATTAGAAACAGAGAAAAATGATTTTTCGTTAAGTCATAAAAAACCAGCGATTAAGCTGGTTTTTTTATTTTTTATGTTTATAGATTTTATAATTCACAACAAAGCGTATGGTCTTATTGTTTACGCAATCTAACTAGACTTAATAGCAACAATAAACTTAACCAGTTTAATGAGCCGCTACCCGAGCCGCTGTTAGTGGCTGACGCAGAAGCGGTTGAGCTGCTGGAAATAACAGTGCTGCTTGCGCTACTGCTTATGGCCGTAGCTGAGCTGCTTGATAATATGGCGCTACTGGCTTCACTGCTTATGCTGCTGCTTGATTCATTGCTTGTAGTACTACTGCTGCTGGAAGACGATGTTACGCCGCAGAAATCGCCCCACAAACTAAGTACCCAATTTGGATTATCAATAAACGGATTGCGGTTTCCTTGCCATTCCTGAATACGATGGTTGCGGCGCATTTCAAAATTATCGACCGGGTCCAGCTGACTCCACTCAACCAAAGTACACAATTTACCGATATTGGCGTCACCGCTTGCCATGGCCGTGTTATCCACTAAAACCAAATCCGGTGTGTTGCCATCGGTGCCTTCATAACGCACATCCATATAAAACATCATGCGCGCCACATCGCCTTTTACCGCATCACGCGGTTCCCATGAATCGTCATCAGTAAAGGTATCGGGTGCTTCACCTTGCGCAGTGCCACCATTATCAAAGGCTTTGTTGCTGCGTGAACTGTTAACGGTTTTATCTTCCGGGCGCAGGTGATGAATATCGGTATAGGCGAATTGATTATCATCAGGAAAGCCGTAGGATTTTGCCCAAACATGTTCGCGGTTCCAGGAGTCGTTATCAAATCCAGGTTGCCCATCGCGATCATTTTTATCCGCCGAGCGGCCGCTGTATAGCAACAACACATTCGCGTTGTTATCCGGGTCTTCGTCAGCATATTGCAACGCGCTCCACACTTGGCTGTAGGTTAAATTAATATGGCCGGTGCGAATAATATTGTGTAGCGCGACGCGCAACTCAAATCCTTCAAGTCCCATTGCCGGTGCATAATACACATCGTAGCTATAAGGTATTGCTAACGATGATGAGCTGGCAGATGACAAACTGCTTATACTACTGCTTTCACTCGATGTAACGCTGGAACTTGAGCTGCTACTGATTTCTTCAGTGCTACTTGAACTGCTGCTTATACTGCTAGTTGTATTGCTACTCGACGCCCCACCACCGGAGCAATCTTGCGTGAGCGGGCCGATGCCGGGGCTATCCGCAGTGCTGACTGCCCACTGCGCGTTGGTTGCCGGCGTTGTGTTATCAACGCGATAAATCGATACATCAACCGCTGCAATTGTCCAACCGCTAATACCGTTTTCCCATGCAACTGTATCTACATCGACACCATTATTTTTTAAAACAAATAAATCACCGCTGTTGCCCAGCGCAAGCGACATACCTGTCAAGTTGGGTGCAAAGCCGTAGCGTGTGGTAAACGCATCTGCCTCGCGCGCAAATGTTAAATAACTATTTGGCTGAATCGTGCCGCTCAGGTTAAGTACCGGCGCGCCTTGTTTGTCTTGCAAGGTATAGGTGCTCAGATCAATTGCATCACAGCCCGCATTAAAAAGCTCGATCCATTCCAATGTGCTGTCCAAACTATTAGGCGGATCGTAAAGCACCTCGGAAATTAAAACCTCTGCCTGCAATGGCAGTGAAAAAGCCGCAATCAACGCGGCGGGTAAAAAAAGACTACGTTTCATTTCTATCACCTGCTTAAAGTGGTTAATAACCGGATCAAAACTCAGATCGATCATCAAGCAGTGCAGTTAAGCGAGAAATGATTTAACAGAATTCAGGTTGAATTGTTGTTAATGCTTATAAAAGAGGGAGTTAGCGTTGATCAGTAAGTTTATTTAAGGTAATAATTTACCGATATGAGTAGGGCAAAACGCTATAGGCGCATTATTTTTTGTTATTTTTTGTTATTTTTTGTTATTTGGATTTTTTATGGAAATACGCATTGGTTCATTTGATGAAATATTGGTTCTGCATAATGAAATTACAGAGTTGTCACCTCTAGCAGACACTGATTTTTTTACGGAGCGTATTGGAGATAAAAATTTCCTTTTGCTTGTTGCAGAAAATAACAGTGTTTTGGTTGGGTACAAATTGGGTTATTGGATTGATGAACAATGTTTTTATAGTTGGTTAGGGGGCGTTCATCCTCATTACCGAAAAAAAGGTATAGCGAAAAAATTATTACTTGAGCAAGAACGGCACGTTAGCGAAATGGGGGCAAAAGAAATTTCTGTTAAAAGCATGAATAAGTACAAAGCTATGTTGCTCCTGTTAATCACCCAGAATTATGAGATTACAGGCGTGCATAGAAATGTAAAAGGAGATGATAAAATTCTTTTTACCAAAACATTGAATCAGTAACTGTTTGGCTCCTACCTTTTAATCAATGACTCAATCAACTCCCGTTGCGGGCTAGGTTAGAGTACAGTGGGGCAGGTGTAGTAGTCAGATAACAATAATAAAAAAAGAGCGGGCGAACCCGCTCAAGTGGAGCGCTCATGAAAACAACACTAACTCGGTTAGCAACCTAATTGGCTTTTTAATCCACCGTAACTCCGTTCAACGGGAGCTTGGATCGTGGTGGATAAACTGGGCATGACGTTAATGCCTGCGCGCATTTCTACTTCATCGATGGTGACTTCTTTATTGCAAAAATTATCCGCGCGCGCGGAGTCTTGTTCCATGATGAAGGCGGAGGCTTTTACTGTGCCGTTGATTACGGCGATGACAACTTTGTAATAGCCTGAGGGAATGATGTGCGATTCGTCGGCGCCGGGCAGTGAGCCGAAATACCATTCGTAGAGTGGGCCGGTGACAACAAAAATCGGTTGCCCACTGCGTGCAATAACTCGCTCGGCATTTTCCAATCGCTCCCAGGGGCCTTGATTTAATTCGGCGGCTTGCGGGGTGATGTTGGATAAATAGTTGGTGGTTGCCCAGTCGGCGGTGTTGCTAAACGCGGCGAGTGGGACTTGGTGGCCGCGATCAGTACCCAATACCGCGGCGGCATCCGTGTAGTCGGCGGGTTCGAGAGTATTGGCGGCGGTGATGCTGGGGTCGACGCGCCAAGTGCGGGTGCGTGAGGGGCCATCGATAGTAGCCGCTGTGACTTGATAGGCGGCCCAATCGGCAAACTTGGTGGTGGCGTTATTGCTGATGGTGTAAATCGAACGGGTGACGACTTGACCGGATTTTCCGGTGGGACAGCCGTAAATACAGTTGGCGGCTTGGGTGGTGGCAGCGCTGAGTGCGACGAGCGCGAGTAAACCAAGGGCGAGCTTTTTCATAACAGGTAACTCCTTAACAGTGGTGATTGATAAAGGTGGAACACGCGAAAAGCCCGGAATTGAGCGCGAGCTTGCCCAGACCCTTTTGCCGCTAGGCAAAAGGGCGGGAGCTGCGTTCGTTAACGGGAAGTTGAGCTGAGGTTAAAAGCTGTAGCGCACGCCCAGTTTCAGGCGCCACACCGAGGCTTCCGGAATGTATTCACTCCAGTTGTTGGTGTTGGTGCCGTTAAAGCGCACGTCGTATTGGTATTGGCCGGTAGTGGAATTCACGTCGTAGTCCCACAGGGTTTGTTGTGGGAATTCCATGCGACGGACTTCACCTTTGCTGCTGTCGATCAGGTTGAGCAGGTTTTCAATGGTGAAATAAATGGTGCCGGTGTGACCGTCAGCAAATCCGGGAATGTCCTGCTGCACACTCAAGTCCAGGTCAGTAACCCAGGGTTGGGTGGTGGAGTTTTTCGGCACATAACCGCCGGCATAACCCTCCAGTCCAGCGCCTTGGATAACCTCTAGCATGGCGGCGTATTTTTCTTCGTTGGTGGTGGCACCCGGCCAGTTACTGCCCTCCCAATCGATATTGGTGTCGTTCGGGCCGGTGGGAATGTAAGGCAGGTAGACATCGCTGTTTTGGAAGTCGCGCTGGTCGCCAAAGTCGTTGTCGTTAAAGGCGTCCAGTGTCCAACTCAGTGGGCGGCCAGAGCGGCGCTCAAACGCTACATTGATACGGGTTTCGTTATCGCCAAACCAGTTGGCGGCGTAGCCGAGGTTGAGTACAAAGCGGTGTTTGATTTCGTAGTTACTGGTGCCAACCAACTCCTCGTTGCGGTTCATGGTGACGTTGAAGTTGTAGTTGGATGAGGCGGTGGAGTTGGTGCCGGGGTTGACCTCGGTCACGTCCTGATGGGTATAGGCGGCGAACATATTCACACCGTTATCCCAGTCTTTTTTCAGGTTGGTGGTCCAGATAATACTGCGGCCATCTTTTTTGGCATTGGTCAGCATCAGGTCGTAGTTGTTGGCCAGGTTGCCGCTGTAAATGCTCTGGTAAATGATGCGCTGGCCGTCGGCGGTGCGGCGTCTTTCGGTGCGCGAGGTATCTACCCAGAAGGAGGAGTCTTCCTTGTCAATGTAGTTGAACTCGGTGCTCCACAGGTAGCCATCGCCCAAATAGGGAATGTTCAGCTCCTGATCCCAACCCAGTTGATAGCGCCAATCAGATTCCAGTTCATAGTCCGGGTCGACATAGGCGGTGCTGCCGGTGCCGCTGACCAGCGAGGCTTGCACTGAGTCGGGAATTTGGGTGAAGTCGACATTAGCGGGGTCGGCGATGGCCGCGTTGGTAGCGCTGCTCGGCGCGGCAACGTAGGTGAGGCCGTCGTTGGTGAAGGAGTTGGCGAGCCAGACGTTGGGTTTGCCACCGCTAAAGCGGCCGATACCACCGCGCAGGGTCATGGTCTCATTCAAGTCCCAGTTGAAGTTGAAGCGCGGCAGGATGATGTCCAGCCCATCCAGGTTTTCGGTATTGCTGTAACCATAGGTGCTCACGAAGCGCGCATTTTCTTGCGGTACATCGTCTGAGGCGAGCTGCTCATAGCGCAGGCCAAAGGTGAGCAACAGCGAGGGAGTAACCGCCCAGCTGTCCTCGGCGTAAAGTGCATGGGTGGTGCGTTCTGCACTGTAGGCCAGGTCTTCGGCGTTATTGGTGTAGGCGTTGCGATAGGCAAAGAAATTGGGTTTCTTCGCGGCAAAATCATCCAGGCTCGCGAATTCCCACACGCCGTCGGTGTATTGGCCGAACAAGTTGTAATAGGTCACGCTTTGGCCCTGGTAGCCAAAACGCAACTCGTGGTTGCCCAACAAATAGGTGCCGTCCAAATGCAGCTGCCAGGTTTGGGTATCGGCGATATTGGCGTGGCGCGAGCGGTCGGTACCAAACAGGATTTCATTGCTGCCGATATTGACGGTCACTTCACCCAGGTCCGAGTTTTTCAGCGAGTCAGTTGTCAGGTCTTTGTAGGACAGGCCGATGACCGTGCTGAAGGCATCGCTCCAGTCAGAAAACAGGTGTGAGCTGTAGGTGTCTGATTCGGTTTTGATGGTGAAGAAGTTGGAATTCAAGCGCAGCTGGTAATCCTGATCCGGGCTGTTGCGGTCGAGTTCGTTATCCTGCTTCTGGTAGCTGAAATCCAGGCGGTGTTCATCGCTCAGGTTGATGTCGAACTTGACCAGCAGCTTGTCATCGCGCTCGCCCGCACCACCGGCTACTGAGTCGGTCAGGCCATAGGTATCGTTGAGGATCTGCAGGAACTGCTCGTATTGGGCGCTGGTGATTTCACTCTCGTTGGCGCCGGAACCATTCAGGCCGTAGAGCGCGGTGGTGTCCTGCTCGAAGGATTCGTAAGAGATAAAATAAAACGCTTTGTCCTCCACCAGTGGCCCGCCCACGCTGAACCCCATGGTAGTTTCTTCGCCCAGATCCAGGTCGCCGGTTTTCGGGTCGCCGGAAAGGCTGTCGTTGGTGCCTTCAGCAAATACTGAGCCCTGTAGCTCATTAGTACCCGATTTAGTCACCACGTTGACCAAACCGCCGGAGAAGCCGCCGACTTTGGCAGTGAAGGGCGCCGAATTCACGCTGATTTGGCTTACGGCATCCAGTGATACCGGTGGGCGCGCCGTGGGGTAACCACCGAAGTTCAAGCCAAAGTCGTCGTTCTGGCCGATACCATCCACAGTGATATTGTTGAAGCGCGGGTTGCTACCGGCAATGCTCAGCTGTCCGTCTTCTACCACCACCATCGGGTTGCTGCGGATGATGTCTTTAATATCGCGGCTGAAGGCGGGGGTCTTTTTAATATCGTCTTCACTGAATACCGAACTGGCGCCTTTGGTGCTGGAGTTGATGATGGTGCCCATCACCAGCACCTCTTCCAACTCGGCCATATCTGCCGCTTCCAGGGTTTGATCCAGACGCAGCACCTTGCCTAATTGCAGAAATAGATCGCGCATCTCGGCGTCGCGATAAGTATCGGAATCGATGGTGATTTTGTAGGGGCCGCCAATGCGCAGGCCTTTGAGCGAGTAGCTACCGGCGCTGTTGGTTTTCACTTCACTGCGCGTGCCGGAGGGTTCATGTATCACGATGATGCGGGTATCGGCGGCGGGTGAACCGTCCGGCGCGCTGATTTTACCGAGGATGGATGAGCTGGTGTCCTGTGCATGGGCATAACCGGAAATCCCGGCAGTCATCGCCACAAAGAGGGCGCTTCTTTTTAATAGCGGTTTCATAGTGTGTGTTCCCTAAACAAGAGTAATGGAGCGGTTAATAACAGTGCTCGCTACCGAGCTATGGTTGTGTGATTGGTTGTGTGATCGGTTGTGTGGCCAAGGCGTTAGGGTTTTACCGCCAGGGCAGCAGTGCCCGGCTTGGCTCTGGGGTCAAAAATGCTGTTGAGTAAACCAGCGAGGCGAATGCCCGCTTGCAGCAGTCGCTCTTCGGCAACCGGCAGTTGTTGATGGATGTAGCCGTAGCTGAATTCGGGCAAGGTGTTGGTTGCTGCGGGGGCGGCGCTTTGGTAGATGCTCTCGCTCAGCGCCATGGATTCTTTGAGCCAGTCAGCGGGGCTGCTGGTTAAATAGGTTTTGATGAGCTGTTTGTCCTGCGTATTAATAAAGGCGGCAAATTCGCTGAAACTCAGGTTTTGTGATTCCAGTAACTCGGTATCCCACAGCGAGTGCAGATTGGTCAGCTCGCCAAAAAACTTCACCTCTATCAAATTGCCGCCGCGATCTTCCGCGTGGCCGGTGTGCATGGGTTGATGAATATCGCCCACCAAATGCACCAGAAAGCGCAAGTAAAACTGGCGCTCGGCGAGTGGGGTGTTTTTATCTTTAAGCGCGGCGATGCAGCGCAAAATGCCGCCGTAGATATCTTTTACTTCTTCTTTGGTTTGCGGTGTGTGGTAGTGGCTTGCATCAAAGTCTTTGGGGGCGGCCACATTAATGTAGTGCCAGCGGGTGGAATCTTTTTGCCAAAACTCGGCGGGGTCGGAGCGCATTTCATCGGCCCAGGTGCCCACTTCGGCCAGCAAGTCGCCACCCAATAATGGCAGCAGGGCTTGTTGGGTTTTTTTGGTCAGGTGCTCATTGGCTATCTGGCCAACTATTCGGTGGCCATTTTGTCCCCAGGCCAGTGCCTGCACACTGGTGGTCACCAGCAGCAGGCCGCAAACAAATCGGGCGATCTTCATTACAAACTCCAGCAATTCAAACAAGGTCAATAACAGATGTGTTGGCCTATCATCCAAATTGCCGTGTGCGCGAGAAAGCATTTGTCGAAATTCAAAGTTACTGGTTAATAAATCTTTAACATCAATTAGTTATGGTGAATAAATAAGCTTATCCAAACCAATAAAGCAGGTTTATGTGAAGGTTTATCGGTTGCGGTTGCGCTGTTAGTGCGAGCTGGAGAGGAAAATTCGAGTTGGATAAGAGCGCGCAGTCGCGAGTTTTTTCGCTGACCGGTCGCCACTTTGGTCTGCTTTGGTGCATGCACTGGCTGAAGCGCACTATTGCAGTGGTCAATTAATACTTGTCTTTTCAGCCAGAGTTTTTTCTCTACGGAAAAAAGCAGAAAAACAGGTGGTTTAACACTGAACCAAGAGAAAAAATCACGCTATTTGCGATTAATAGACAAGTTTTATCAAACACACAGGCGTTTCTGTATTAAGGGTACGATTTTTGCAATTTTCTTTCAGGGGCTGATAAGAATACGCACATGAATGACTTAAAAATTTTTGCACCGCTAAGTTTGCCATTCACGCTATTTTTTATAGCGGTATTGGCTATGTGGCTGCTGGGCAAAAATAGTCAGGCACCGCTTAATTATCATTTGCCGAGTTTGATTGAAGACAGCTACACCTGCGCGGCGGGAAACAATTCCGCGGTAGAAAAATTAACGGTGTATATGAACACAGAAAGCGTCGCACGCAATCTCGCCAATTTATTGTGCGGTGATCCGGTGGTGCAGCGGCAGTATCAACAGGTGCAGGCCTATTGGGGTACGGGCGATGTTTCCGATATCACTTTTATCGGCAAAGGCATCGGCGATTTAGTGAATACCAAAGACAATATTGTGCAGGCGTTTGATGCGGAAAATACCCACGGCTATAAACGTCTTGCCAGCTATTCACAGTATCAAGCCTATTTAATTGGTCGCCATGAAAAACCCTTATTAACCCGCGAGTATTTACTCGGTCGGCGCATAGGTTTATTGGATTATCCGTCCAGTCGCTCCGGGCATATTATTCCCATGCATTTATTTCGCGAGTTGGATTTACGCGAGGATCAAATATCCATTGTGTACAGCCACAATCACACCGGCCTGCGTGAATTACTCGCCAGCGGCAAGGTAGATATGATTGCCAGCTATTGGTCAGAAGAAGACGGCGAACAATTTTCAGAAAATTATATTCAAGCCATCGGCGACAGCGATATTCGCGGCAGCAGTTGGTATTTAAAAATGAATGGGCGCAATACGGATCTATTCTGCGCCCTGCAAACCACCTTGGGTAACCTCGCACAGCAACAACAGTCCACCTATTTTGGTGAACTCAGTTACGCGGAAGGTTGCCCACAGCCGCTGGTGAAACGTTAATGCAAAGTTTATATCTCAATGCCTTGGGTATGAAATTGCCGCGCTTTAAACGGCCGCAGCTGGGGGCATTAAAAAATACGCTCAGCTACGCCCATCTGTTGTTATTGGTAGGTAGTTTTGTTGCGCTGCAATTAGCTTATTTTTTTGGTTCCTCGCTGCAGCGCGAATTCAATCTGGAACGCAGTATCCTCGCGGTGGAAAATCGTGTGTCACTGGATCTGCCGCGGCTTTCGCTGCCCAATCCCGCGTTGAACATGGCCGGCAACCCGGCGCAAGTACACGCCTATTTAGAAAAACTAAATGAACTATTAGTCGCGCAGAATTTATCGGTGCGGGTCAGCAGCTTGCAGCAGTTTGATGCCCAGTTGCGCTTTGAGTCAGAGATGAGATTGTCGGGTCAGGTGTCGCATTCACACCGTATTGTAGAGCGGCAGTTGCAACTGCCGGGGCAAGTGATCAGTTTAAAACTGGGCATTTGCGAACCCAGTCTGTGGCAAACTATTTCGGTATATCCCTTATTTTTCGCATTGCTGCTGGTGTTTTTTTTATCGCCCTATTTGCAGCGTAAACCGCTAGCAATTGCTGCGACACTTGCGCCCGGCGCTAGCCAACATATCGCACTGGTATTGGATTTGGAAAATAAATGTATTGCACTGCGCGACACGGATTACAAAGTAGAGCTGGCCAATAAACCGCTGTGTTTTTATGCGGCATTGCTAAATTACTGTCAGCAAAACCCCCGTGTGCGCCTATGCCAACACGCAATTTTACCCGATGAATTACTGCACCTTGCCAATCAATATTTTATGCGGCTGGTAGCACTGGGGCACACCATTCGTAAGCGCCCGGATTTTGATACCAATCTGGAAAAAACCCTGAGCGAAATTCGCGCGGCATTGGATGAATTATTGATTGATTACCCTGAGGCCAAAGCCGCGTTTTATCCACCCAAGGCACTGGGCGAGGGTTCGCGTTCAAAAATGCATAATTTTGCTTTGGTGAAACTGGCTGCGGGTGATTGGGAAATTAAAGGGAAATAATGGAATTGACTATTTTCACAGTTTGAGGATAAGCCGCGCTTCGGTTATGGACATACTGAATAAAATCCTTACACTGCGTTTTCAATTTTCATCAAGATAATTACCACAGGGATGCCATAGTGATAAATCTCGTTATTAAAGACCATAGCGGCCAGTCTTATGAGCTGACAGCCCGCACCAGGTCTCCTCGCACATCTTCAGCAAAACGCTACTCCAGTGATTCCTATTCAACCTTTCGTTTTGTTGCCAGGTTACCGGTCACACTGCAGCAGTGGATGCAAATTCTCAATCGCACCCATCATAGCGCTAATTTCCATAGCAGCCATCCGGGAGAGGTATATCAAGCGGTTGCCCAATGTATTTTGCGTGGCGACCTAGCGATCTATAAGTTACCTACATTGGCCGCAGCGGGTGCATTAAAGGGTAAAAATGGATTTGGCTTGTGTATCATTAAAGGCCCTAATCCGCACATTGCTACTGATCTAATACCCGAGGTGATTAACACTACGGATGCTGCTCAGCAATTATTCAATCAGTTGGGCATCAGTAGTCAGCTATTTTTAGCGTATTTAAACAGTGAAAACCTGTACAACACTAATCAAAAACAAAATCCTCTAGCCGACGCTTTGCACTTGTTCGCGACGGGTGAGTTACTTGCCTATAAAATTCCTTTGCCACCAAAAGCACCACCAGCAAAAGCAGCAGAATTCCTCCCTGCCACTGCAGCGGATAGGCCAGTGCCTTTGGCACCGGAGGGTACGCGGAATCCAGAGGAAATTGAAACGCCTACTCAGAATATGGTTAGTCCAACTGTTGAATCCAAAGAAAAAAATAGTGATGTGATATCGGATGAGGATGAAACAAAGAAAGCTACATACGATGAGTTTTGTAGTACGGTAGAAGAATTCGAAGTTAGAAATGCGCTATCTGAGCAAGCGTATGCGATGTACACTAAAGAACAATGGAATGAGTTAGAAGCATTATTTAACGATAACAATCTCAATGGCGGTTGGCCTCCCAATCGAGGTGCAATAAGTACGTCAGAGATAACTTTACAAATAGATACTCAGATTGATCGTTATGGCGGATTTATAGATAGGAATACTGGCCAGTTTCGTGATTTTGGTACCTTTGTTTCTTATAAAGGTGAGCCATTTGAAAACAGAGCGCTACCCCCGGATACTAAAAGTAAAACCATGAAGTCATATACGGTGGTTAAGCCCATTCCAAAAGTTAATGCAGGAAAAGCTATTCCTTGGTTTAATCAGGCTGGTCTTGGCACGCAATTAGAAACGCCGTTAACTATTGAAGATTTGGTGAGTAAGGGTTACTTAAAGGAAGTGTGATATGAAGTTTGAAAAATTAAATGAAAAAATTTATGACGGTGATAGCCTTGAGGCTAATGATATTGAAATGGTTTTTACTGCCGATGTTACATCAGTTAAGCTGAGTTTTCCGGATTTGTTTGACTTTTCAAAACTTGAGAAAATTATCTCTCATGATGAGTCATTAAATATACAGTCCGAATTAAATTTTGGTGTAATTGAATTTGACGGAGAGAAAATATTCAAGGGAAGAAAGAAAGGGTTAAGGTTGTATGGTCATATCTCAATAGAGGAAAGCGGGAAATATATTTTTATTTTTTCTTGTGGTGAATTTCAGCCAGCAAGATTCCAGATTTTTCTTGAAGGATATTTGAAAGTTTAAGTGCTATCTGAGGGTGGTCGAACGCAAATATATGTTGCATTTAGCTCGCCTGTAAAGTTGACTCAAAAATTAACCAATTGGCCTTATGTGTAAAATAGATTCAAAACTTAGAGAGAAATTACTGTTAAGAATGTTCTCTTCGGTTGATTATATGAATGCGTATTCAAAACATTTTATTGAGTTTATTAGTGCAGGAATACTGGCATTTGAGGCTTATGAAAAAATTCTTGAAAAACCGGTAAGTCATTCGGAGTACTCAAACGTGACTTCTGATATTCACTTATGGAAGTTAAAAGTAATCCCTAACTTTTTGAATATGAAAAATAATATGAAGACTTCAATTGCTGAAGCAAAACAGGGGGATTATTCAGGTATTAGTGCTGCAGCTGGAAATTTTCGTGGTTTGAGTAAAGATATGGATGGTATTAGAGAGTCATTTATGGATTTTATTGATCCTGCTCTTAAGGAAAGGTATTTTTCCGAGTAGAAAATAACAAGTACTATGAGTGATAATCTTTATAAGACATTGGAGCGGCTTTGGCGATCAGGATCAATACTTAAAGAAAGCATTACCGGTCCGATTGATGATATGGCTCTACTTAAATTCTTGCAGGATGGGGAAACTATATAAATCAATAGGAGGCCCGAAGGTAATTGACTGTCGGGCCTGTTATCAGTTTTAGAAACTGATTCAGCTAATTAGTCTAGGTCTTCTGAGGTATCCATTTTACTAAAATATCCTCACCGACTTCCCCTGCTCTGGTCACCAAAATCGCACGTTTTTTGCATTATGTTACTCATGAAGTTTTTCCACTAATATTTGAATATTTACATGTGTAATAGACTGGTATTCAGTTGTTAATGAATGATGAAAAAAATATTTTTAGTATAAATATGAAGTGGATATGAAATGAATCTTTTGAATGTTGAAAGAGCAGCGCTTCAAGCTATAGATAAATTTACTAATCAAAAGATCATAAATACAAATGATCCTTCTATTCAATCAATATTGGCTCAGCTTAACTTTATTGCCAGTTGTGCCAAACAAGGAAAAAATCCTCGTAGCTCGCTCCCAGAAGGAAAATCATTCACTTACGGAATAATTTCTTCAAGAGAGTTTGCATCTCCCGACGAACTGGAATTAAAAAAATATTTGATTGAGGTAGATAAAGAGCTTTACCCCGAAGCCTATAAATCATAGCCAACTGCTTCATTCGATTCATTTTTGGGATTTTTATCATTTCAGAGTTAAGCCACAGAAGCATACCTAATCTCTTCATATTTATATGAAGAGATTGTTTGATTTAGTTGTTAGATTTTTAATAATCTTAAAACCCCTGTAATTTTTTAAATTTCAACCCAGTGACTTCATTAACCGGCGTAGTGTAATCGTGATTAAACAGTGCGGCTTCCCAGGAACCGTAAACCGGGTTGGGAATTAAAAACCATTTGCTGCCCCAAGCTGCCGCACTATTTTTTGCCAGTTCTACGCGGGTTTCGGCGGTGCCTTTTGCGCCTGAAACAAAATCGCCAAAGTCATCGCCCACCAGCGCAATAATTCTAAAATCCTGACTGACGTAATGACGGCGTGCGCCCTTATCGGATGAGCTCCAGCGATTTTCATTGCGGGTGAGCACCACATCAATATCATCGCGCAGGGGCAAATTTTGTTGCCGCAGGTTTGCGCGCGTATCCTCTTCCTGGCTTGCATCGCGATTGGTGACATAAAAAATAGTAATTCCCTTTGTGCTGGCATAATCCAAAAATGCTTTCGCACCCGGCAGTGGTTCAGCGGCAGCAAGTTTGGTCCATTTGTCCCATGCTTCTTGGGTGAAAGGGGCGTTGTCTTTAATGAGTTGTGCTTGAAACGGTAGGTTGTCCAATACAGTTTCATCAATATCCAAAATAATCGCGGGTGGCAATTTGCTGTAGTCACCGCTTTGTTCTTGCGCGGCGCTCCAGTGTTTGTCTGCCAAGGCTTTGTCTACCATGCTAGTGGCTTGGGTGTAAGCACTTTGGGTGAGCGCATAATATTCAGCGGAGGTTTGCATCCACAGCACCGCGTTTAATCGTTCATAAGTGGGTTGCGCCTGGGCACTATTACCGGGTTCCATGGAACTGCATGCGCTCAAACAACACGCACTGGTTAATAAGCTGGTTTTAAACAAAGTTTTTAATGAGTTAGTAAACATAAAAGTCTCGTGATCTGGTTGTTCAATTGCGCCGTGGGCAGCTGATTAATTCAAAGTTTGTGTTGTAGCAGATATACATTTCACTGCCGCGATACAACAGGCGTTTGTTGGCAAGCGGCGGGTTATTTTGTTTCATCCAGCGATCGAGTTGCTTGTGGCTCATGTTGCGTGGTGGGTAGCGCAATGCGGTGAACAGTTGTTGGGATTTTTCAAAATAAGCGGTGGCAGAGTTGAAATCGCAGGCGCCGTGTTTTTCCCACTCCGCTTGTAGCAGTGCAGCGCTCGGCGACATACATAAATAGGGTTCAATGTCGGCGTAGGGCAGTGCTGGTAAATCGCCAGCACAAAAGCGCGGGTGTTTTTTTATTTCTTTTAAATCCGTACAGCGCCCCAGGCTTTTTCCCGCGCAGGAGGAAGCCCATACCCCGTGTAATACCCAGCCAAATTTCTGCGTGGAAAAACATTGGAACTCATTATCCCGCTGTATTTTTTCCAATTTGCTGGGATCGGTTTCGGTAGCGAGATTAATGTTAATACGCTTGCAGTAATCCTCTGACCAGTTCACCGCCATTTTGTAATAGTCAGTGCTGGCGTCGGGGTTGGGGCCGAAGCTATCGGTCGCCATGTCAAAGTCGTAATCGGTGGCGGCGCGATCCGGTAATTTACAGCTTTGCGCCTGCAAGGTTTGGCTAATGCTGAGCAGGCCGATAAAGATCAGCAGCAAACAGATCAATAATAAAAAACGTGAAAAATAATGGTGGTTGTGGTTGTGGTTGTGGTTGTGGTTGTGGTTGTCGTTGTCGTTGTGAGAGAGCTGCGGGCGCGGCGCCATATTATGCAGCTCCTGCCGGGTAGTGATGTTCGTGCCAGTGGCGTGCAATTGCATCGCGCCGACAGACCCATACATCGTTGTGTTGCAACACATACTGGATAAATTTTTCCAGCGCTTGAATGCGCCCGGGCCGGCCAATAATGCGGCAGTGCAAACCAATATTTAACATCTTGGGGGCAAATTCACCCTCGGCATAGAGCGCATCAAAACTGTCTTTGAGGTAAGTAAAAAATTGCTCGCCGCAATTAAAACCCTGCGCCGCCGCGAAGCGCATATCGTTGCTGTCCAGGGTGTAGGGAATAATTAAATGCGGCTTGCCGTTATTGATCTGCGCATATTCCTGCGTCCAATAGGGCAGGTCATCGGCGTAGGAATCCGAATCATATAAAAATCCGCCTTGTTCAATGACCAATTTTCGCGTGTTGGGGCTGTCGCGCCCGGTATACCAACCGAGAGGGCGCGAACCGGTGACGCGGGTGTGGATGTCAATCGCGGTGCGAATATGTTCGCGTTCAATTTCCTCTGGCATAAATTGATGATCAATCCAACGGTAACCGTGGCTGGCAATTTCCCAATTGGATTCGAGCATGGCTTCTACCACATCGGGGTTGCGTTCCAGTGCCATGGCCACGCCGTACACTGTCACCGGTAATTGATATTTATTAAACAAACGGTGCAGTCGCCAAAACCCCGCGCGACTGCCGTATTCATACAGTGACTCCATACTCATATGACGCGCTTCAAAGGCGCGCGCGCTAATAATTTCGGACAAAAAAGTTTCCGATGCGGCATCGCCGTGCAGCACACAATTCTCCGCTCCCTCTTCGTAATTCAGCACAAATTGCACCGCAATACGCGCACCGCCCGGCCAGTTGGCGGGTGGTGGGTTGCGACCATAACCAAGCAGGTCGCGCGGGTAGGGGCGGGTGTCAGTGGTGTTGGGCATAACAAAATTCCACAGGTTGAATGATGCATTTCACAGTTGGGTCTTGAGCGGCTGTATCAAATTCTGTGCCATCGTCCAGCCTTAGGTTTTACGCTGTGATTCCGGTGCAGGCCGCAATATTACTGGGCAAATCCGCAATGGCATGCACCAGATAAAAGCATAACCTGTCCAATCGGACAGGTTATTTGCGGGGGGAATGACAGGGCTGTCTTGTGCTGGCGCCAAATGCCGCTGGCTGGTATCACAATTGCATTGGGCAGGGGGATGGCTTCCTTTCTTTATATCAACCCCCCGAACTGTTAGAGAACTCGCTTATGCAATTGCTTCCTATGAATAGCCTTTGTGGTGCAGGCCGCGACCTTGCGTTTGCTGCGCTTATTGCACTTGCCGGGCTGACTAGCCTGAATGCCCATGCGCTGGTCAGTAGCCCCGCCAGTGACCGGGTGATTACCAAAGATCACTGGTTTGAACAATTTAAATCCACGGCAACGGATAAAGAGTTATACCGTTTTTTATATGCCATGCCCAAAGGTGGCGACCTGCACAATCATATTAGCGGCGCGGTATTGTCGGATTGGTGGTACGACCTGGCGCTGTCGCAAAAAGTACACGGTTATCGTTTTTATACCAAAGTGCGCATCAATAATTGCCGCGATTTTGGCAACAATGAATTTGTGCGTCGCCCTTATTTAATGTTGTTTAATAATTTAACCGAGGCGTCTTACCAGCAATTGCCGGAGTGTGAAAAAGCGGAATACAAACGCCTGGAAGAGCTGGACGAAAAAGAAAAAGCTGCCTGGATGCAAAGTGTAATGCTCAATCACGAACACGAAGGGCGCGATGAATTTTTTCAAACCCATTGGCAGCGATTGGATCAGTTGTTACACAGCCCCTATTTAATCGCGGAAGTGCTGTATAAAAATATGCAAGCCTTTGGCAGCGAAGGTTTAATTTATTTGGAGGCGATGGTAGAGGCGGGTGGTTATTTTAAACCGGATGGCACGGCCTTCACCGAAGATGAAGCCGTGGCTATATTTCGTCAGCGTTTAGCCCAGGCCGATGCGAAAAAAACCGGTGTTACCGTGCGTTTTCAGGATTCCATTTTGCGCTTTGTACCGAGTGCAGAAGACCAGTTGCGCGCCTCTTACGACATAGTGTCGCGGCACCGTGATTTGTATGTGGCGGTGAACATGGTGGGGCGTGAGGACAATGACAAAGGCTACCCGCTGCGTTTTACCCAAACCCTGCGCGAGCTGCGCCACAAATACAACAATGTGCGTTTGTCGGTACACGCTGGTGAGGTGGACGAACCCAACTACCATATTCGCGATACGCTGATGCTCGGCGCTGATCGTATTGGTCACGGTGTGAATTTAATTACCGACAAAGATTTGTTGCGCGAAATGCGCCACGGCCCCTACCTGATCGAAATTAATTTAATTTCCAATTTATTGCTCGAATACGTGAGCGATTATTCACAACATCCTTTCCCCGAATATTTGCGCTTGGGCATTCCGGTTGCGCTTTCCACCGATGATCGCGGCATGTGGGACTCCAATATTACCGACGAATTTTTTGTGGCGGTGAAGGAATTTAATTTGTCCTGGGAGGAGTTGTTATTACTCAGTCGCAATTCATTGCAATACAGTTTTGTGGAAGAGGATATCAAACAACAACTGCTCAACACCTATAACACCCGCGCCGCCCGTTTTGAAAAACAATTCCGCTCCAAGGGTATTGCCAGCTTAACGGCGGCTGCTCCTGTCTCCTACGGCTTCACCTGCAAACGCTATGCGTTATGTGATTGGCGTTAAATTTTTGCTGTGCACCAAGTTGGCTTTTTTACTTGGTGCATGGCGCGTGTTTTTGCTTCATCAGTGATCGTTATTTTTCCTGTGGTTCGCTGTTCAAATTGGTATTCATCGATTAATGAGCAAGTGAACCGGTTTTTATGATTCATAACCAGTTGATTAATAAGGATATAAATCATTTTAATCAAAAATGTAACCAATCGGACAGGAAATGGCACAGCGCTTGCTAAATCTGGTTTGTGTTTCAGGCAATCATTATTAGACCCTTGGAGTGTTCCCTCATGATCATGCACAAACGATTCAAACCGAAACAACTCGCGTTACTGATCAGCCTTGGCTGCGTTGTGGCTGCTCCTGCTGTGTTGGCGCAAGAGGCTAAAAAAGATGAAGTAGTGGAGTTGGAAACCTACACCGCCGAAGGCCAGGTAGAAGACACCATGGGTGTGATGTCCACCGAGCCGGTTAAGTCGGTATTCGGTTTTGGTAAAACGATTTTGGAAACACCGCGCGGCGTCACTTCGGTGAGCGCGGATATGATGGAAAATTTCAGCATCAACGATATTGATGATCTGGTATTAATTTCCCCCGGTGCATTTACCCAATCTTTTTTTGGTGTGGCAGGTTCACTGGATGTACGCGGTACTCCCGGTGAAGTCTATTTCCGTGGTGTGCGTCGTGTGAACAACCCTGGTAACTACCCAACGCCAATTGGCGCCACTGACCGTATCGATATTGTGCGCGGCCCCGCATCACCGATTTATGGCCCTTCAAAAATTGGTGGCTTCCTCAACTTTGAACCCAAGTCAGCGCGTGCAGAAACCGGTCAGTATTTGGATAAACCGGCGGGCGAAATTTCTATTACTCGCGGTACCTGGGACAAAAATGTGCTCACCGCCGAAGTGGGTGGCCCAGCAGAAATTGGCGATAAAAAACTCGGTTATTACGTTTACGCCGAAACCGAAAATTCCGGCAGTTATTATGAAAACTCCGCCACTGACCAAAATATTTTACAAGCGTCATTCAACATGGATTTGAGCGATAAAACCCGCGTGGAATTTGGCGGTATGTATCACGAATACGACGGCAACCAAGTGGCAGGTTGGAACCGTTTGACGCAAGACCTGATTGATAACGGTACCTACATCACCGGTTCGCCCGCCTCAGTGGATACCGACGGCGATGGTTATAACTCGCCCGCGGAATTTGATGTGTGGAAAGACAGTTTTGCAAATTACAGTAACTTTTTTGTACCCGGTTCTTCTGCAACCGATGCGAGCATGGCGCCCCAGTGGGCACTGCTGAACCCAGGCACGACCAAGTTGAGTGGCAGCCAAACCATGGTGGCACCGGAAGACCAGTTGGTGACTACGGTACAAACCCTGTATTTCGATCTGATCCACGATGTTAGCGACAGCTTCAGCATCACCAACAAAATGTTTTATGAATCCCTCGAAAACATTAATGAAAATGCGTATGGCTTTTCACAGTTTGTGGACAGCTACGCGTTTGAAGATCAATTAATTTTTGCCTTCAACACTGAACACACCGATTGGTTGAAAGGCAGCTATCAAGTATCGCCCAGTATTCGTTACACCGATTTTAAACAGGGTGATGATTTCAACTACGAATATTTTGACCGTCGCGATTTGACCAAACCCTCCAATGGTATTGATCGCAAATTATTGGCAACTGTAACTGATTCGGATTATTCCAACTATTTAGTGGGCGATTACACCGACTACGGCATGGCATTTTTGGCGGACTATACCGTTGCAGAAAAACTCAGCGTATTGCTGGGCGCGCGCTATGACTTGTTGGATATGGAATCCACCACTGTTGCTGAAAAAATTCGCGGCGCGACTGCCGATGTAGTGGGTGAGGATAAAGACGAAGGTGGTTCATGGACGGCAAGTCTCTCCTACAAAACTGATTTTGGTTTTACGCCTTACATCACCAAATCAACACAAACCACCATCGTGATGGGGCAGGGTTCAGAAATTTCTCCCGGCTTGATTACGCTCGACAATGGTTTGGCGGCCGGCAATGCCCTGGCTGATTCCGAGTTGGAGGAAGTGGGTGTTAAAGGCAGTTTCTTGGATGACCGCTTGTATGTCGCCGCTGCCTATTTTGATCAGATCCGCACTAATTACAGTGCGCAAGATCAGGTGAGCAACAACACAACCCAATCCGAAGGTTATGAGTTGGAGGCGCGCTTTTTGGTGACCAGTAATTTCACGCTGACTGCCGCTATGACCCACTTGGAAATCACTAACCTCACCGCCTTGGAAAACGGTACCCAGTTCGGTTTTATGGGCGCAGGTGATTTAACCGGCGTAACCGATCCATCACTGTTTTATGGTTATGTGATGCAAGGTTTAACGCTGGTGGGTAATGAAGACGATGCAACCAAATCCGGTATTCCGGAAAACATGTACAGCCTGACCGGTGCCTATGACTTTGGAAATGGTGTGCGTGTGACAGCGAGTACGGTGCATGCCGACGCCACCTATTCCGGTTTCTCCAAAGGGGTGAAATTGCCGTCTTACACCTTGCTTAACGCCGGTATTAGTTTTGATGTAGATGCGTGGAAATTCAGCCTGCAAGGTAAAAACCTGACGGATGAGCGCTACTTCCGCGCGAACTTCCCGGATCTGTTTGGGGGCACCATCGTCCTGCCGGAATTGCCGCGTCACTTTGTCGCGTCTGCATCCTTCAAGTTTTAATTCATGTTACAGGGGGCTCGTATGAGCCCCGCAATTTGATTGAGGTTGATTATGGTTTTGCGTAAACCCCTGGGCGCTGCACTGATGGCGGTTACCCTGCTCGCGCATCCGGCTTTTGCCGTGGAAGACAGCCTGCAAAAGCAGGAAACGATTGATAAAAATGCGGCTGCCAGTCAGCAGCGCATCGACAAACTCGCCGATCAAACGGTAGATGCATTGCAAACCTATCGCACTGCCTCCCAGTGTTTGGAAAGTTTGACCATTTACAACCAGCAAATGGAAAAACTGATCGCCTCACAAAAAAATGAAATTTCCAGCATTCAGCGGCAGACGAGTGAAATTGACACCATCGAAACCGGTGCCTTGCCGCTGATGTTAAAAATGACCAAAACACTCACCGATTTGGTGGAAGCCGATGTGCCGTTTTTAAAAGATGAACGCAAAGAGCGCGTGGCTAATTTGCAGACCCTGATTGATCGCGCCGATGTCACCGCCGGTGAAAAATATCGCCGCATTATGGAAGCCTATTTGGTGGAAGTGGAATACGGCCGCACTATTGAAGCGTATCGCGGTGAATTAGTGGTAAACGATGCGGCGCGCAGCGTGGATTTTTTACGTGTGGGTCGTGTGGGCTTGTATTACCAAACACTGGACGGCAGCGAGAGTGGCTTTTGGAATGGCAAGCGCGGTTCCTGGGAAATGCTTGACGCCAGTTATCGCACTGCAGTTCGCGATGGTTTGCGTATTGCGCGCAAACAAACACCGCCTGAGTTGTTAACGCTCCCCGTTAATGTGCCTGCCAAGTAAGGAATTCCGTTTATGAAACCTACTTTGAAATTTGCTCCACGCTTTTTAATGAAAAGCATTTTAATGAAAAGCGCTTTTGTAAAAAGTGTATCGGTGAAAAATATACTTGCCAATGCGCTGGTTAGCATTGGCATGGTAGCGGGTGTTGTTGCGCTGACCACCAGTATCAGTGCCCAGGCGCAAACCGCTAATTCATTGCAAGATCTGTATCAACAAATCAACAAAGAAGTCACTGCCGAGGCCACGCACAATACCGAGCGCGAGCAGCGTTTCCGCGCGGCCGCCGGCGAACAGCAGGCGATGTTGGCAGAGGTGCAAGGCAAATTGGCAGCGCAAGAAAAATTGCGCGCTGAAATGCAACTGGTGTTTGATGCTAACGAAACCCAGCTGGCAGAGTTGTCCACCCAATTGGATAAACGCACCGGCAATCTGGGTGAATTATTTGGTGTATTTCGTCAAATGGCGGGCGATACCCAACAAATGTTATTTGACTCGGTAATTTCGGTAGAACATCCGGAGCGTATTGCGCTGCTGGAATCCCTTGCAGAAACCAAAGAAGTTCCCACCATCACCCAAATGCAACAACTGTGGAGTTTGATGCTGCAGGAAATTTCCCTGTCGGGATCGGTGAGCCGTTTTGAAACCACCGTGATAAAACCTGATGGCGAAGCTTATACCGCGCCGGTAACCCGTGTAGGTACATTCAATATTGTCGCCGACGATAAATATTTAAATTACGTGGCCGATAGTCAACAACTGGTTGAACTGGCGCGCCAACCCGGCGGTGCAATTCGCGCAACAGCCGCCGATTTGAGTGAGGCATCCGGCGATGCATCGGTAGGTTTTGCGCTCGATCCATCGCGCGGTGCGTTGCTCGGCTTGCTGGTGCAATCGCCCAGTTTTATGGAGCGTGTTGATCAGGGGCAAGAAGTGGGCTACGCGATTATTGCGCTCGGTATTATCGGGCTGCTGGTGGTGCTTGAACGCATGATCAAATTGGGCCGGGTATCGGCATTGATGAAAAAACAATTGAAAGATATGGATCATGCGGCCAATGACAACCCCTTGGGGCGGATGATGCTGGCTTACTACGAAAACAAACACCTTAAAGATTTGGATGTGCTCAGCAAAAAACTCGATGAAGTTATTTTCAAAGATTTGGCTGAACTGCGCAAAGGGTTGTCCACCATTAAAGTGCTTGCCGCGATTGCACCGCTGATGGGATTGTTGGGAACTGTGACCGGGATGATCGGCACCTTCCAGGCGATCACACTCTTTGGTGCAGGCGATCCAAAACTCATGGCCGGTGGTATTTCGCAAGCGCTGGTGACCACGGTGCAAGGTTTGGTGGTGGCGATTCCGCTGTTGTTATCGAGCAATATGCTCAGCAGCCGCGCGCAACAACTCAGCAAAGTGATTGGTGAACAAGCGTCGGGCATGATCGCTGAAAAAGCGGTTGATATTGCTCAGTCCAAAGCCTAACGCGGGGGTACGCCGTCATGGAATTAGTTACATCTCTCGGTGATTTTCTCAACACCGGCGGCAATGTGCTCTGGGCAATTATGTTCATCAGTTTTTGGTTGTTTTTTCTGATTATTGAGCGCTACTGGTTTTACCTGCGTGAATACCCGGCCTTCCGCGCGCGCAATCGCGCGGCATGGCAAGCGCGCAGCGATAAATCCTCCTGGTTTGCCGAGCAGCAGCGCAAACAATTGTTGTCGGAGTTGGATTGTTTAATGTTGCGCAACATGAAATTAATTCCCGCGTTGATTGCACTCTTGCCGATGATGGGTTTGCTCGGCACGGTCACTGGCATGATTCAGGTATTTGAAGTCATGGCTTACCTCGGTTCAGGCAACCCGCGCGCGATGGCCAATGGTGTGAGTGCGGCCACTATTCCCACCATGGCCGGTATGGTGCTGTCACTCGTGGGCATTCCTTTTATGACCGAATTAAATCGCCGCTACCAGCGCGAGCTGCGCGAAAACGCGGCGGCAATGCCACTGTTTCATTAACGGTCGCCTTTAGACAAGTGAGAATTTTATGAGTGACAATCGTTTTTTAATGAATGAAGAAGATGAAGCGCAAATCGATTTAACACCCATGCTCGACGTGGTGTTTATCATGCTGATTTTTTTTATCGTTACCTCTACGTTTGTAAAAGAATCGGGCGTGGATGTCACACGGCCGCAGGCGGAAACCTCGGTGGTTACTGAATCCAATGCAATTCAAATTGGCATTACGGCCGCGAATCAAATTTTTATGGATAAACGTCAAATTGATAAGCGTGCGATTCGCGCCAACGTGGAAAAATCCCTCGCTGAAAACCCCGGTGCGTCCGTCATTATTGTGGCCGATCAGGATTCCAATACTCACACCTTGATTGATGTTATGGATCAGGCGCGCCTCGCCGGTGCGACATCGGTTTCGGTTGCGTCGGAGAATGACTAATGCTTGCGAAATACAGCTTCAGCCTGGTGGCAGCCGTAGTGCTTGGGCTGCTGGTGTTTGTCGCCATGCAGGCATTGATCGCGACAGACGGCATGTTTGCCGAGCCGGATAAAAATCACACCTATTTAAATTTTGTGCGCGTGGATACCAGCAACGACGATGTGAATACCAAAGATCGCCGTTTGCCGGAGCCACCACCGCCGCCAGAAACACCGCCGGATGTGCCTGACCTGAGTAATCAGATGATGGCCAACAATACCAATTTGAGTATGGATATGCCCAAAATCGGTACGCAAGTCAGCGGCGGTTCGGGGCCATTTCTCGGCACCCTTGCCGCCGGTGATGGCATGTCCGGTTTTGATACCGATGTGATTCCGGTGGTGCGGGTACCGCCTGCGTATCCACAGCGGGCCAAGCAAGCGAAGCTGGAAGGCAAGGTGACCATGGCGGTAACCATTCGCCCCGACGGCACAGTGGCCGATGTGCAAGTGCTTGAATCCAACCCGCCGCGCTTATTTGATCAGGCCGCCATTCAAGCCATGCAGCGCTGGAAATTCCGCCCGAAAATTGTGAATGGTAAACCCGAGGCGCAACGTGCGCGCCAGACCATTGATTTTAAATTGAGTCAATAGCGGTTCCCGTGTGATGAATAACACGCGATAAATAAACAGGTGTCGATCATGGCAAAAAACAATTCGTTAGCTAATCCCGCAACCCATTCATTTAAAAAGCGATTGTGGCGCACGACAAAATTCAGTGCGCTGATGCTGGGCGTGGTGTTTGCGGCGAATAGTTGGAGTGCATCAACCTCCGTGAGTGCCTCCACCTTTAAACAGCTCACCAGTATTCAAGAGCAGATTGCCGCCAACAAATCTACCGAGGCATTTAATGCACTGAAAACGCTGCACGCCGAAGTTGAGCAGGGTTCTATTGATGAAGCGCTGGTGTTGCAAATGCTCGGCTACACCGAAATGGGGCGCAATAATTACGCGCCGGCTATCGATTATTTAAAGCGCAGCCTCGCGTTAAATATGTTGCCGGAAAACGTGAAATACAACGTGGGTTATATGGTGGCGCAACTCTACGCCGCGCAGGAAAAATATGACGAGGCTTTAGTGTTTGCCGAGGAGTGGTTTAAAACCATCGCCGCGCCAACTCCCGAGCAAGCTATTTTTATGGCCAATATTTTTGCGCAAACGGAAAAATACCAACAAGCCATTCCCTATGTAAAACAAGCCATCGCCGCAGGTGTTGCCAGTGGTAAGGAGCCGCGCGAAAGCTGGTATCAACTGTATATCGCCTGCAGTTTTGAATTAAAAGATTACAACCAGGCAGCCGAGGCTTTGCAAACCGCAATTAAAACCTGGCCGCAAAAACCGGATTACTGGGAGCAGTTGGCCAGTGTGTACGTGATGCAGGGCAAAGAATTAAAAGGCCTGGCCAGTTTGCAGTTGGCGTGGAAGTTGGGCGTATTGCAAAAAGAATCGTCTATTCGCTCGCTGGTGCAATTGTCTGTGACTCAAGGCGTGCCGGAAGTTGGGGCACGTTTGCTGGATGCCGCGCTGCAAAAAAATGCGGTGCCGCGCAACGAAACCTATGTGGATTTGTTGGCTAACGCCTGGATCGCTGCACGGGAAAATACCCCGGCTATTGCAGCGTTTGAAGAGCTGGCAAAAATTACCGGCAGTGGCGACCCCTATGTGCGCATCGCCAATATTTATGTCGATCAAGCCAAATGGAAACCTGCCGAACAAGCCCTGCGCAAAGCGCTGCAAAGCAACGTCAAAGAGCCGGGTAAGGCATGGTTAATTCTGGGCATTGTGATGACCGAACAAACCCAATTTGATCAGGGTTTTGATGCGTTTAAAAAAGCGCGCGCCTATGCCTATACCGAAAAACAGGCGGGCTCCTGGTTGAAATACGCGGAAGATTTGCGTCGTCAACACAATTGGATCAAGCGCAGCCAGGAAACTGAAGGTTAAATTTTTATTTTTATCGAGATGAATTATTTATGAAAATGCGTACAGGTTTTTTGTTATCGGCGATGTTTTTATCAGTTGCTGCATTCACGGGCTGCAATAAACCCGCGACCGAATCCGCAGCGACACCAGTGCAAGCCAGTGTGCAGGCACCGGCGCCTATTCCGGTGAAATTTGTGGTCATCACTATGTTTGAAATTGGTGAGGACAGCGGCGATAAAGCCGGTGAATTCCAGTTGTGGAAAGAGCGCCAAAAGCTGGATACCAAATTTGAATTCCCCAATTCCTATCACGATATTTATATGAATATGGAAACCGGAGTGATGGGCATAGTTACCGGTATTGGCACTGCACATTCCACCGCCGCGACTATGGCGTTAGGTATGGACCCACGTTTTGATTTCAGCCAAGCCTATTGGTTGGTAGCGGGTATTGCCGGTATTGACCCGGAAGATGCCTCCATCGGTTCAGCGGCTTGGGCCGAATATTTGGTGGACGGCGACCTGGCCCATGAAATTGATGCGCGCGAAATTCCGGCGGATTGGGAGACAGGTTATTTTGCCCGTTACACCAGCAAACCTTATGACCCGAAAAAACCTGAACCAACGGGCGAGATGTTGCGCTTGAATCCCGACTTAACCGAGTGGGCATTTCAGTTGACCAAAGATATTGAATTACCCGATATCGAAAGTTTGGAAGCAACGCGTTCACTGTATGTGAATCACCCCAACGCGCAGCGTAAACCCTTTGTATTGAAAGGCGATCAGCTCGCGGCCATGACTTTTTGGCACGGCGAAATTATGAATACCTGGGCCAATAAGTGGACCGATTATTGGACCGAAGGCAAAGGTGAATTTGTGACGTCCGCGATGGAAGATACCGGTACTTATTTGTCGCTGACTTATTTACACAATATTGGCAAGGCCGATAAAAACCGCGTGCTGGTATTGCGCACCGGCAGTAACTACACCATGCCTCCACCGGGTGTTACGGCGGCAGAAAATTTACTCGCCGAAAATGAAGGCTATGCTGGGTTAGATGCATCGCTCGAATCCGCCTATATTGTAGGAACTGCCGTAATGGACAAGATTTTGGGTAATTGGGAAACCTACAAAGACAAAGTGCCTACACCGGCGGATTTGAAATAGTGTGTTGTTAAGCGCTCAATTTCCGGAAGGCTTGCGCTGCTACCTCTGAGACCATCGGAGACATGGATGTCGACGATGAGCCTACAAGGATGTATTCACGGCGTGTCTCAGAGGTAGTAGCGCGAGCCTGACTTGCCAATCAAGTAATCTGCTTTCAAAGGCTTCACATTCATGTCGCTCGATCAGCGCGTCTTTGCATGGCGCGGTCACTATCCTAATACCAAACCCAATCCCTGCGCAGAATCCGGCAGGCTGGCCGGGCTGCGGCTGGGCGTGAAAGATTTATTCCACATCGCCGGGCTACCCACGGCGGCGGGAAATCCTGACTGGCTGGCCAGTCACCCTATACCGGAACAGACATCACCGGTGGTGACGCAGCTGCTGAATGCGGGTACAGAACTGGTCGGTAAAACCCAAACCGATGAACTGGCCTACAGCCTTAACGGTTTGAATATCCATTACGGCGCGCCGATAAATCCCGCCTGCCCCGAGCGCTTGCCCGGTGGTTCATCGAGCGGTTCAGCGGTGGCGGTTGCCGCGGGCGATATCGATATAGGGTTAGGTACCGATACCGGCGGCTCCATTCGGGTGCCCGCCAGCTACAACGGCTTGTTTGGTATTCGCACCAGTCATGGTTTGATTAGCAGTGAGCAGATGGTGCCGCTCGCGCCGCTGTTCGACACAGTGGGCTGGCTCACTCGCGATGCTGAAACCCTGGCGCAAGTGGGCGAGGTATTGCTGCCTGCCGAGCTTGCGCCGCGCTTCCCCCATAGATCCCTGCGTGCGGCGCTGTTGCTGCCGCTGCAAAACGGTGTGCTCTGGAGCCCTGAGCATCAAACCTGGTTAAAACAGCAAACGCTGTTACCTGCGGTCAAACCCATACTGCTTAATAGCGATTGGCTAACGCGCGCCAGTCAGTGTTTTCGCACCCTGCAAGGCCGGGCGATTTGGCAAACCCACGGCGAGTGGATTACTGCCAACCAGCCCACTTTTGCGCCCGATATTCACGCCCGTTTTCAATGGTGTGCGACGCTCACTGACGCCGATCAAACCGCAGCAGAAACAGAGCGCGCAAGTTTGCAGGCGGATATTGAAGGCTGGTTTACCGATGTTGATCTCATCCTGCTGCCCACCACCCCCGGCCCCGCGCCGCTGTTGGGTGCCGACAGCCAGTGGATGGACAGCTATCGCAGCCAATTAATGGGCCTGACCGCACCTGCCGGTTTGGCTGGATTGCCGCAAGTGCATTTACCTGTTTTGGGCGATGAGCAGGGCGCGCCCTACGGCGTGTCGCTATTAGGCCGACGCGGCGATGACAAAGCCCTGTTACAGCTGGCGCTTGATTTATCGGGAGCCAGTTCATGATCCACGATGCTCTGACGGTACCTCCGGCAAAGCCGCACTCCATCGCCTTTAGCGCCCCACATAAACAGGCCGCCGACATCGGCTTGGCGGTATTGCGTGAAGGTGGCAGTGCGGTGGATGCGATGATCGCTGCAGCTGCTGCCATCACCGTGCTTTACCCGCATATGAACAGTTTGGCGGGCGATGGTTTCTGGTTGATCCATAAACCCGGCGCCGCGCCGCGCGCCATAGATGCCTGCGGCTGCGCAGCGCAGTTGGCGAGTATCGATTGGTACCACAGCCAAGGTTTTAAGCAAATTCCCAGCCGTGGTGCACTCGCCACCGTGACCATGGGCGGCACCTTGGCCGGTTGGCAAAAGGCGCGCGATATTGCCGCTGAATCATCTACCCAGTTGCCGTTGAGTCGTTTGTTAGCGCCCGCGATTCAGCTCGCTCGCGACGGCGTTCTGGTTACTCACAGCCTCGCGGCCGCCAGCCGTAAAGTGCAGGCGGAAATGGCCGAACAGGCGGAATACCAGCGCGTATTTATGCCCAATGGCCGCCCGTTGGTTGAAGGTGGAACTCTTACTAATCACGACTTGGCGACTACGCTAAATACCCTCGCCACCCAGGGTTTGGATTCGGCTTATCGCGGCGAACTGGCTGCGCATATCGCCACACAACTCGAACAACTCGGTAGCCCGCTGCGGTTATCTGACTTACAACACTATCGCGCGCAAGAGGTAAAACCGCTCTCGGTGCAAACCCGCTTTGGCAAATGTTTTAACCTGCCCGCGCCGACCCAAGGTGTGGCTTCGCTGCTGATTCTGGCAATTTACGATCGCCTGTTTAAACCCGAATGGGACGAAGCGGCACGGGTACACGGTTTGATTGAAGCCACCAAACTTGCATTTTTAGTGCGCGACCGTGAAGTCGCCGACCCGCGCCGCTTAAGCGAACGTTGGAATGAATTGCTGGATGATGCACATATCGACCAACTCGCGGCGGTCATCACCGAGCGCGCCTTGCCTTGGCCGCAAGTGGCCGAACCCGGCGATACCGTGTGGATGGGCTGCGTGGACAGCAGCGGCACCATGGTCAGTTTTATCCAAAGTATTTATTGGGAATTTGGTTCGGGCGTAGTTGTGCCCGGCACTGGGTTGGTGTGGAACAATCGCGGCGTGGGTTTTAGTTTGGAGGCGGGTCATCGCAATGCGCTCGCGCCTGGCTATAAACCTTTTCATACGCTCAACCCGGCATTTGCACTGTTAAGCGATGGCCGCCGTATTAGCTACGGCACCATGGGTGGCGAAGGCCAACCGCAAACACAAGCGGCATTATTGAGTCGCTATCTGTACGATGGGCGCGCACTCGACGATGCCATCAGTCGCGGCCGCTGGTTACTGGGGCGCACCTGGGGCGACAACAATCACGATTTAAAAATGGAGCAGGATTTAGTGGATTTACTCGGTAACAATTTGCGTGAACGCGGTCACGCGCTCAAAGCCGTTCCCGCGCGCAGTGAAATCATGGGGCACGCCGGTGCTGTTGTCAGTCTCGGCGATGGCAATGCCATTGCGGCCAGCGACCCGCGCAGCGACGGCGTGGGTGTGGTTGGCAATGTCGTTGCCACCATGCAGGAGCGCGCACAATGAATGAATTTTTAAGCCAATGGCTGCCCACCATGATCGCGATGGTGCTGACCGGTGCTTTTGCAGGAATTCTCGCCGGTCTGCTCGGTGTGGGCGGCGGTATTGTGATTGTGCCGGTGTTGTTTTTTGTATTGCAGTCGCTCGGTATTAGCCCGGCAACAGCCATGTTGGTTGCAACGGCCACGTCGCTGTTAGTGATTGTGCCCACCAGCATTTCCTCACTGCGCGCGCATCACAAACGCGGCAATGTGGATTGGGCGCTACTCAAACGTTGGTGGCCATTTATGGTTGCCGGTGTTATCGCCGGCAGCGCTTTTGCACTCAAAGTAAAAGGCGAAGTGACCAGCGCAATTTTTGGCGTGGTCGCTTTATTGGTTGCTGCCAATATGTTGTTCCGTGCAAAAGCCGCGCCCATCGCCCAGCAATTACCCGGCATGGCGGGGCAAGGTTTCATGGCAAGTACCACCGGTTTTTTTTCGGTGATGATGGGAGTCGGTGGCGGCACCATCGGTGTACCACTGCTCACCTCCTGTAATTATCCGCCGCACCGCGCGGTGGGCACCGCATCCTGTTTCGGTTTGTTAATTTCAATTCCTGGCGCAGCTGCGATGTTGCTTGCTGAGACTCCAGCAGACGCACCACAAGGCATGATTGGCATGGTGAATTTGCCAGGATTTTTATTGATTGTGCCGCTCACCGTATTGCTCGCACCGGTCGGTGCCTGGATTGGTTCCAAGTTGGATGCCGTGATGTTGAAGCGTGTGTTCGCGATTTTTTTATGCATCAGCGGCGGGCGTATGTTGATGCAGGTGTTTGCTTGATCAAACAAAAATTTCCAATGTGTTTTATTCGCAATGAGTTCGTGTTTTTTTGTCGTTGTTAGAAGCCGTCAGGAGTTGTTAAATGTCCGATCTGTACAGTGTTAGTCCATCGCTTCTGCGACCTTTTTCACCACCGCCGCGGTTATTAATGGGGCCGGGGCCAATCACTGTTGACCCCCGTGTACTGCGTGCTATGTCAGCGCAACTTGTCGGCCAATATGATCCTGCCATGACGCAATGCATGAATGAAACCATGGCGCTGTATCGCGGTGTTTTCAAAACTAAAAACCAATGGACACTATTAGTTGATGGCACCTCGCGCGCCGGTATTGAAGCCGTATTAATTTCACTGCTGGAGTCGGGCGATAAAATTTTAGTTCCAGTATTTGGTCGCTTTGGGCATTTGCTGTGTGAAATTGCCGAGCGCTGCGGCGCCGAGGTACACAAAATTCACAAAGAGTGGGGCGAAGTATTTACGCCCGACGAAATCGAAACAGCGATTAAAAATGTGCAGCCCAAAATGCTCGCCATAGTGCAGGGCGATACTTCCACCACCATGCTGCAACCGCTGGATTATCTCGGCGAAATTTGTGCGCGCCACGGCGTATTATTTTATTCCGATGGCACTGCCTCTATCGGTGGCAATCCGTTTGAAACGGATAAGTGGCAACTGGATGCGGTCTCCGTTGGTTTGCAAAAATGTTTGTGCGGCCCTTCAGGCAGTGCGCCAATTACCTTGAGCGAAAAGGCGGTTGCAGCGATTCGCAAGCGCCGTCATATCGAAGCCGGTATTCGCACCGAAAATCATGTCGAAGGCAGCGGTCGGCGCATCGCCTCCAATTATTTTGATCTCGGCATGATTATGGATTACTGGGGCGAAGAGCGCCTTAATCATCACACCGAAGCGACCACTATGTTGTATGGCGCCCGTGAATGCGCACGTATTTTATTGGAAGAAGGTGTTGAAAATGCCATCGAGCGCCACCGTATTCACGGTAAGGCAATGGCACAGGGTTTGGCGGCGATGAATTTAAAATTGTTCGGCGATCAAACCAACAAAATGCACAATGTGGTCGGCGTTTATATTCCCGAAGGTGTGGCCGGTGAAGCCGTACGCAGCAGTATGCTTAACGATTTTGGAATTGAAATCGGCACATCATTTGGCCCGCTGCACGGCAAGATCTGGCGCATCGGCACTATGGGTTACAACGCACGTAAAGATGCGGTGTTGCAAACACTGAGTGCTCTTGAAGCGGTGTTGCGTCGCGCGGGCCATTCGCAAACCGCCAATGCGGGTGTGGATACGGCGATGACTATTTATGAAGGAGAGCAACAATGATTCCATCGGTAATCGCCACGGATTTTTCCGGGCTACCTAAACTTGAAGAACTTGCGTCGCGTGAGTTTTTGGCGGGCTTGCCCAAAGCAGAATTGCATATGCATCTCGACGGTGCTTTATCTCCGGCGATGATGTTTAACCTCGCCCAGCGCAATCAGGTGAAGTTGCCCTACAACAGCGTGGAAGACATTGAAGCTGCCTATCAGTTCACCAATCTGCAAAGCTTTTTGGATTTGTTATACCAGGGCGCCTCGGTACTTAAACATGAGCAAGATTTTTACGACCTTGCGTGGGATTATTTTACCAAGTGCAAGGCCGATAATATTCTGCACACCGAATTGTCGTTTGACCCGCAAACCCATACTGATCGCGGTATCGCGTTTGATATTGTTATTAGCGGCATTTTACGCGCGATGGATGATGCCAAAACAAAACTGGGCATCAGCTCAAAACTGGTCATGGATTTTTTGCGGCACTTAAGCGCCGAAAGCGCGATGAAAACCCTGGAAGAATCGCTACCTTGGAAAGACAAAATTATCGCCGTCGGTTTGGACAGCTCCGAACTCGGCCATCCCCCGAGCAAATTTACCGAAGTGTTTGCCCGCGCCCGCGCTGAAGGTTATCGCGTTGTCGCCCACGCCGGTGAAGAAGGCCCGCCGAGTTATATTTGGGAGGCAATTGATCTATTAAAAGTGGAACGCATCGACCACGGTGTGCGCGCCGATGAAGATCCAAAACTCATGGAATATCTGCGCGAAACCCAAATCCCCCTTACCGTATGCCCACTCTCCAATGTGCGTTTATGCGTTTACGAAAAAATGGCTGAGCATAATTTATTTTCACTCATGGACGCTGGCCTGCGCGTAATGATTAATTCCGACGATCCCACCTATTTTGGTGGATACCTCAACGACAATTATTTTGCACTCGCCGACGCTTTTCGGCTAACACGTAAACAGGCGTTGTTGCTCGCACACAATAGTTTCACGTCGAGTTTTATTGGCGATACTGAAAAACAAGAGTTTATCGATCAGCTAAAAAGCTATGCAAACAAATTTCATTAAGAAAAAAGAAGTTCAACTTTAAGCAAGGGTGGTGTTATGTGCTCGGAGACCGCCGGAGCCATGGGTGAGGCAAGCGATTGCAAAACATGTTTTGCGCGCAGCCGAACGACAAGAACGTAAGTTCTTGGCCGGATCACTTGTGAGCGACGACGAGCCCCCAGGGAAGGGTTTACGGCGAGTCTCCGAGTGCATAAAACCAGTCGCAGCGCCACAATCCCGATTGAGAAAAACACCTTGAACGAAATTAGCACCGAAGCACTAGCCAACAAAGTCATGCACTGGTGCGATCAACTCGCCGCCATCAGCTCGAACCCTGAAAACATCAGTCGTTTTTATCTTACACCTGAACACAAACGTTGCAATGCATTAGTAGCGCAATGGATGCAAGAGGCGGGAATGGAAACCTGGGTTGATGCCGCAGGAAATATCTGCGGCCGTTACGATGCAAAAAATGCCTGCGCAAAGACACTGGTGCTCGCCTCGCATTTGGATTCAATCCCCAACGCTGGTGCTTACGACGGTATTCTCGGCGTGTTAATTGCCATTGCCGTAGTCGAACAACTTTATCAAAACGATATTAAATTGCCCTATGCCATCGACATTATTGGTTTTGGCGATGAAGAAGGCACACGTTTTGGCAGCACATTATTAGGCAGCCGCGCAGTCGCCGGAACCTGGAACCCCGATTGGTGGGAATTAAAAGATCGTAACGGAATCAGTTTAAAACAAGCCTTTATTGATTTTGGTTTGGAACCGGACAATATTCACAGCGCCGCACGCAACCCCGACGATTTACTCGCCTACCTTGAAGTCCATATCGAACAAGGCCCGGTATTGGAAGATGAAAACCTCGCGCTTGGAATTGTTACCGCCATCGCTGGCGCACGTCGCTTCGCGATCGAAATCGAAGGCTACGCCGGACACGCCGGAACAGTGCCCATGCCTATGCGAAAAGATGCACTGGTTGGTGCGGCACTGGGCGTAGTGCTGGTGGAAAATATCGCCAACGAATTTAATGTGGTCGCCACCGTAGGAAAAATTGAATGTGGCCCCGGCGCGGTGAATGTGATTCCCGGTCACGCAAAATTTACCATCGATATTCGCTCGGGTGATGATCAATTGCGTGATCAGGCATTTGCAAAAATCCAGCATGAATTGGATATGATTTGCATCAACAGAAATCTTACTGCCAGTTGGAATGAAATTCACAATGCGCCAGCGGTAGTCTGTGCGGATTGGATGCAAGCATTGCAGGCATCCGTATTGTGCGATATGAATTTAAACCCCTACAAGCTCATGAGCGGCGCCGGTCACGATGCCATGGCGATGGCCGATATCTGCGATGTGGCCATGTACTTTGTGCGCTGCAAAGGCGGAGTGAGTCATCATCCGGATGAATCTGTCACAGTTGCAGATGTCGCCTTAGCGATTGATGCGCTCGGCAATACACTGCAAAAACTTGCTCAATAACCAATTATCGAAATAAATACTTCGCAATAAAAGTATTGGATAACCGCTAAGGGTAAAAACAATGGATAAACATTTTATTACCGCAAACGATCTCTTGCTTGATTCATTCAAGTTGGGTGAGCAAATTTATCAGCGCGGTTTTCGCCCGCATTTTATTGTCGGTGTATGGCGCGGTGGCTCACCGGTGGGTATTGCCGTACAGGAATATTTGGAGTGTGTTGGTGTGCCTACTGATCACATCGCAATTCGCACTTCATCCTATTACGGCATCGACAAACAAAGTAAAGACATCCGCGTGCATGGTTTGGATTACATTGTGAAAAATGTGGATGCGGATCAGGAATTATTAATTGTGGACGACGTATTTGATTCCGGGCGTTCCATTAAAGCGATTATTGATGAGATAAAACGTAAGTCCCGGCGCAATACCCCCAATGTGATTAAGGTGGCCTGCCCCTGGTATAAACCTTCGCGTAACGTGACGGATTTAAAACCCGATTTTTACGTGCACGCCACCGACAGTTGGTTGGTGTTCCCGCACGAATTATGCGGTTTAACCCCGCAGGAAATTCTGCAGGGCAAGGGCAGTGAAATTGCCGACACTATTGCGCGTGCAACCGATGTTGGGCGCTTTAAAGAGTAACGAATCTTTAGTTTGTTATTAGTTGTTGTGTGTGACTATGCAATTGCGGCCATTTTGTTTGGCGAGATAAAGGCGTTGATCCACGGAATTAATAAATTCAAGCAGCTGATCATTTGGCCCGGGTGTAACAGTACCCACGCCAAGGCTAATGCTCAGCAACTGACTAATGTCTGATTTTTCGTGGGCGATTTGCAATTTAAAAATCGCTTTGCGACAGCGCTCTGCCACTGCAGCGGCGGCCTCTTCATTGCTCTCGGGCAATACCAATACAAATTCTTCGCCGCCAAAGCGCGCAACAAAATCTTTAGCGCGGGTGGCAGATTCGCTCAGCACCTGGCTCACACGTTTCAAGCAGTCATCGCCCTGCAAATGACCGTAGTGATCGTTGTACTGTTTGAAATAATCTATATCAACCATGATTAACGACAGTGGTTGGCGATTGCGTTTGGCATTGAGCCACTCTACTTCTATAACCGAGTCAAACATGCGTCGGTTAGCCACGCCGGTAAGGCCGTCTTTGAAGGATAATTTTTCCAATTCTTTTTGCAGGTCAATCAGTTTTTGTTCGGTTTGTTTGCGCTCGCTGATATCAAACATAAAACCAATCAGTGCTTCCACTTCACCTGCCGGGTTGCGCACTACATGCACTACATCGCGAATCCACACAAAACGGCCGTCCTTGGTGAGGGCGCGGTAGTCCGCTTCATGGTCCACTCCCGCTTGTGATTGGCTCACACAAAAGTTGACCACACGCTCGCGATCCTCCTCGTGCATACGCGCTGCCCAGTCTTGTACCGTTACCCAAGTATCCGGCTCCCAACCGAGCAGTGCTTCAATTTGTGGGCCAATATACGAAAACGTCAGGCTGTTCCAGTCGATTTTCCAGGGAATGGCTTTCGTGGATTCCAGCAGGGTTTTGTAAACACTGGGGTCGTCTTCCAAGCGGCGGTTCATGGTGGGGTCTCCAAAAAAATAACCCACCTAATATACGCTTCAGACTGTATGGCGGCTAATAACAAATTGGACTTGTTATTATTTTCTCCAGGTTTGCATCAACTTATGGGCTTATTGGTTCAGGGTATCGCGAAACTCCTTAAAAATACGCGCAGGCTCGGTTTTGCGGCATACCTTAATTGCCGGATAGTTTTTATCCTTCACTAAAGTCCCTGCTGTTTTAGCCTCAAGATGATTACGTTTTTTTCCGTCCCAGCGCGTATCTGGCATACTGTTATCCGTAGTTTGTAACCAAGGTTTGGTGGTGGTTTGGTAATCCACCCGCAGCGATTGCTCATCACCTTGGCACAGCTCCGGTTCCATGGCGATCATCACTGCCAAGGTATCCCAAAAATAATATTCATTGCTTGCAATAAACCAATCGTTTTTATCCAGCACTGCATCCCAAAATTTTGCAGAATCCGTGGTTACTGCCTGCTTAAAATCGGCGGCGACTTGAGTGGTTACGCGTACGGAATTAGTGATGTCCAAACCGACCAATACAATCGGCAAGCCCGCTGCAAAAACTTTATCAGCGGCGAGTGGGTCGATAAAAATATTCCACTCGGCTGTGGTATTCGGATGCCCTTTGGTAAATAGCGGCACAATAATATTGCCGGGCGCATCCACCGTGCCGCCCATAATTACCAGCTGATCTATTTTGTTTTTGTCCTGCGGGTAGCGTTCGAGCCATTGCGCAATATTAGTTAGCGGGCCAGTGGCAATAAGCGTGACAGGTTCTTTTGCGTCAGCCAGTGCGGCGTGAATTATTGCTGCGGCGTGTTGGTCACTGGCAGTGCGCGCGCTGGGTTTAATCGGCACACCGGATAGTGTGTCAGAATCTTTGCGCCAGGCTTCGGGGAAAACAAAATAACCATCGAGTGGGTAATTATCGCCACAGGCAACGGGAATAGTTTTGCTGACTTTGCCCGACAAATCGATTAGCGCATTGGTGTTATCAAGGCCGGGTTTGCAGCGCGATTCACCGCTTGCGGAAATAGTCACAGCAATAACATCGGCTTTAGGGTGATGCAGTAGAAACAATAGCGCGGCCCAATCATCAATCGCCATATCGTTATCAAAGATGATTGATTTGCTGTGGCCATTCATGCTGGTGCAATATAAAAATATCGCAAGTAAATATTTTTTCATCATCATAAATCCGTAAACAAGAAAGGCTGCACTCGCCGCGCGAGTGCAGCGGTAAGAAACATTATTTTACCGAAGGGGTGGTGTGCTCATATTTATCCCAGCCGCTAAGTAACTCTTGTACTACGTGGTTGCCCAAACCATAAGCGGCTTCAATGGCGGGTAGGCCCTGATCCGGATAAGGGGCGGTTGTGCTCCAGGCGGCAGTTTTACCCGGTGGCGGGAAACTGAAGTTACTTACTGTGCGCAATACCAATACGCGTTGGGTATCCACTAATTTTGCTTTGGCTAAACGGTGCAGTGCCGTAAGGCTGCCGTTATCTTCCATATTGGTGGTCATAAAATTACTGTCTTTACCTGCATGTAAATGCATCCAATCATTTGCCCAATTATTTAATAGTTCGCCGTGCCAGTAGGTGCTTGAACCAATCGTGTCGCCAATGGTGACAAACGGTGGGCGCAGCGCATTGGGGAAGCCGTTGTATTGCGCGCGAAATTTTTTCATCGCTGGGGTATCGGCAAGGGGGAAATTTTTAGTGAGTTGATAAGCCCAGTCCACGAGTGTTGGATTCAAGTGGTACACAATGGTATCGACCGTCCAGCCTGTCGCTTCTTGATTAGGTTCTTTGGCGCCTAATGGAATTAAACCGTATTCCCACTCTTTGGGAATTTCACGGCCATCAATTTCATAGAGTAAATCACCATCAACCACGTGTTTGGCCCACACGCCGGTGCCAAGCGATACGTCCAGTGGATCACCACCGCCGATACCGGCAATTACCCAATAAGCTTTGGATAAATCAAAACGCGGGTCGGTGCCCAGCGCCATAATCGATGCGGTGGCATTGGTAACGCCCCCGCCGGTGCAAATGGCGAGCACACCTGCATCATTCATGTGCAAGTCGTAAGCGCCGAGGGGAAAAGCGAATTTTTTATCGAGCTTTTGGCGTTCGATCCACAATTGATATTCACCGGCTTCGTCACCGCTTACTTCACCGTGTTCAAACATAGTCACCACAACTACTTTTACGGGAATTGTTGCACTTTTCCCTGCTGTTGCTGCGTTGGCGCCAGTTGCACACATAGCCGCGGCGAGAATTAAAAAAACTCGCACCTGTAAATTTAATACTCGCTTTAGTAAATCAAACATAAATTACCTCAATAAATAAACATCCAAAAAATAACTGCGCGCGTTGCTAGGCTGTTCGCGCCCGCAGATAGTTTTTAGTAATGCAAATTGCTGACCAATTGGACAGGTAAAAGAAAAATTAAGTGTTGAGCAAATGACAAGGGCCGGTTATTTGTATCCGCCGCGCAAATAGCGGTGAAAGGCCAGGTTTACCCAAATTGCCTCGGGTGCTATCGACCAGGAGGGGTTGAGTTGTTGAATCGCTTTAACCAATGCCGGTGCCTGTTCCGGCAGTGTTAACAGCAGTGCGGTTTCACTGCCGTTGCTCACAGCGATTTGCGTGGCGCTGGCAAAACCTTCGGCAGCAGTTCGGCTGCGATAAAACGGCTGCCACCACGCCCCTAGAATTAAACCAATTTGTTCAGCGCTTTCTTTTTTTGCATAGCGATCGATGGCGGCGACAAAACGGGTTTTATCGGCGGCAGTGAGAAATTCAAAATGCAAATCGTATTCGCTCGCTTCAACCAAACGACGGTTATTGCCGACATCAATGAGCGATTGGCTCAGCGTGCCCCAGTCATCACGATAGAGAAAAGCGGAGGTTTTGCGCGAAAGTCCAACCCGCGCTTGCAAACCTTCACTGGCAAGCAGTGCGAGTAATTGTTGTGCGTGTTGGATGTCGCTGTGGCCATAAATAACATGGCGCTCAGTCGCAAAGAATGGCCAAGGAGTGGTGACCAGGTTATAGCCGGTTGCAATACCCTGTGCGATTAGTTGACGCAATTCCAGTGCAAAAGCGGATGGTTCAACAGCCGTACTATTATGCCAATTGATAGCAATACGTTGATAAAGTGATGGCTCATTTAATTGGCCGAGATAAGCCGAATCTTTGCGTGGATATTGCGCTACAAAATCCTGCAGCACCTGCTCGCCCTTTGCTATGGGCGCGCCGATTAATTCCAGTGTTGCTGCGGCTTGTAATTCTTGCAGTGAAAGTTTTTCTTCATCTGCTAGCGTGCTAATTGCCAAGGCTTTGCTACGGCTAAACGTCTCTGCTAATTCGCGATAACCCAATTGCGCTACCGCTTGTTGATAACTCGTTTTGCTTTTGATATGGGTATCGGTTGGTGCTTTTGCGTGGCTATTCACTGCCAATAAAGCTGCACTAATCAACAAATACTTGGTAATAAATGGGCGAGGGTAATTAAGGGGAAACATAAAAAACCTGTATGGAAAAATAGTCATAAAAAAGCCCGCGAAAGCGGGCAAGCTACTACTACGGAGGAGAACAGCATGAAAAAACAACAAAAAAGTAAAACAACATAAAAAGTTTAAAAAAATTAGCTCGTACAAGTCGCGTTGTGCAGATAATTGTTTAACCGGCTGAGATAGACATCTTTTTCTGCTTTTGGCAGCCAGGCTACGCGAAACGCGTTGCCTACCAGCGTTGCAATCTCATCGTCACTGAAATTACCTTCACGCTGTAACTCAATTAAATTTTCATTTAAGTAAGCACGGAAGTAAGCGGGGTCGTCGGAATTAATGGTGGCGAGCATGCCTTTATCCAGCATGCGACGAATTTCGCGAGAGGTTAGTGATTGCACCACAAACCGGTTGGATACCGGGCATACCGTTAGCCCCAATCCACGCGCTTTGATTACCTCACACAGTGCCTCACTTTCCAGTGAATTAATCCCGTGGTCGATACGGTCAACCTGGATCTCATCCAAACATTGGCCAATATGCAGCAAGGTGTTTTGCTGATTTACATCGCAGTGCATGGTGAGCTTCAGCCCCATCTCCCGCGCTTTTTTGAAGACTTCGGCAAACTTGATTGGGGGATTATTTTTTTCGTCGGAATCCAAACCCACTCCCACCAACCAAGCGCGATAAGGTTCGGCCATGAGCAAGTGTTCCATTGCTGACTCAGCGCTCATATCGCGCAAAAAACACATAATCAGTTGGCTTTTAACGCCAAGTTTCGCCTCGGCATCTTCCTGCGCAGCGCGAATGCCATGAATCACCACGCTAAAGTCCACGCCGCGGCTGGTATGTGCTTGCGGATCAAAAAATAATTCGACGTATATCGTATTCTGGCTGTAAGCCTTGCTTAGGTAACTCCAGGTGAGTTGATAAAAATCCGCTTCATCCTGCAGTACTTTCATCGCCCCATAGTAAATATTTAAAAAGGATGGCAGGTCATAAAAATCATAGGCGGCAATTAATTCTTCCGGTGTTTCATAACCCAGCTCAATGTTGTTTTTACGCGCCAGCGCAAAACTTAGCTCTGGCTCCAGTGTTCCTTCAAGGTGCACATGTAGTTCGGCCTTAGGCATGTTTTCAATAAAGGTTTGCATAGCGGGCTCCACTGCAGAAAGGCTGCAATCATTCAAAGTTACTTGTACTTACCTGTTGTTACTTGTAGTACAGCAAATTCTGTTCCCGTTCTACGTCAACCCTTTAATTTACTGACCAAATGGGCGGGAAATTGTAAATCCTGACCATTTGGCTGCACCGGTGTGCACTAGTTTGTTTCCTGTAATAAGTGTTGTGCGCAAATAGTGTTCATTTTTTGCCTGATGATCGTCGGGAGCGCTGTTGTGTGGCTCTTGAGAATTTTCTTGGCAGGACCAGCTAATCGTCCCCAATTTTGGTGATTGCACGACATCAAATATGGAGTTCAGTGAGCAGCAAAACGCCCTGCGCTACAGGGCTGATTGAAAAATAATCACCAGGGGCCAAAAGCAAATTATTTTTAATAATGACTATTGACTCAATTCGCCCGAGCGGGTTTAATGTGCGCCTCTTGCAGCACAGCGCAAGCGACACGCCCAGATAGCTCAGTTGGTAGAGCAGTGGATTGAAAATCCTCGTGTCCCTGGTTCGATTCCGGGTCTGGGCACCATTAATTCCTTATGAATCAATGGTTTAGTAGTAATTAAAATTGCAGTATCTAAACCAGTGACTACATATTGTCTACACTAAAAATTTAGTGAAAGACGAAAAAAAACCTCCCATGTGGAGGTTTTTTTGTTTCTGGAATTAGATCGCCGCGAGGGGGCATTTCTCTGGTGTGTCTGCAAGGTGCTCCGGTGCAAAATGTGCGTACCGCATCGTCATTGTTAAAGTTGAGTGCCCCAATATTTTTTGCAGTGTAAGAATGTCGCCGCCATTCATTAAGTAGTGGCTTGCAAAAGTGTGGCGGCATACGTGCGTTAATTGTCCGGCGGGCAGTTCGATATTCGCTCGTTCTACGGCTTTCCTGAATGCGCCTGCACAACTCTCGAAAAGCCTGCCTGTTTTCCCTCTCACATAATTTTCAATCACTGTATCGCTGTAAGGGACTGATCTGGTCTTACCGCTTTTTGTCTTGCTGAATGTGATGCGCCCGTCTCTAACCTGTAGGCCGGTTAATCCTTCCGCCTCACCCCATCGCGCCCCTGTTGCCAGGCATATTCGAGCAACAACAATTGCCGATGGATTGGTGCTATTTTCAAGCTCATTCATTAGTCGTTTAATTTGCTCCGTGGTTAGCCAAGCTAATTCGATTTCATCAAATTTTATTGCTTTTAATTTCCCGAAGGGGTTGGGGAGCGTCCATTCTCCGGCGCGGTCTAATTCGTTAAAAACCGCTTTAATATAAGCCAATTCATGATTTACTGTGTTTGGTGTAACCTTGTCCTCATCAAGCCTTAGTGAGCGGTAATAAGCAAAATCTTTTGCGGTAATACTTGATGCAATCGGGTTGCGCATTTTTTCTGAAATTTGATAAAGCTTTCTTTTTCTGCGCTCACCATCTTTTAGTGTTTGCCCATGGAGCATGAACCATTTTTCAATAAGCTGGTTTAGTGTTCGTTTGTCGGAGCCGTTTGAGTTCCATTCTTTTGATTGGCTTATGTTGCCAAGTGCAAATTTTTCAAATCTTGCGGCTTCAATTTTTGAATCAAATTTCTTGCGAACTCTTTTACCTTTTCTTCCGTTTGTGTAGATATCTACTAGCCATTTATCACCATCTTTTTTGACGCTCACTTGTTATTTACTCCATTGCTTCCATTACATTTGACCTACTTCCGGGTATTAAAAATTCGCCTAGCATCCTTCCCGTAATGATCAAAATTTTGTGCTCTTTTCCGTATTCATCTTGATTTTGTTGCAACACGTTAAAAGCTTTTTCAAAAAAATAAATTTGTGCTGCATTTTCAAGATCATCTTCCGGTGTGCTTCTGTTTTTTTTAATGAATTCATTTAGATCTCGGCTAATGAGTTGGTGCTCTATTTCTGCGAATTTTAATTTTCTAACAGATGGCATTGGTGATGAGGTGGGACTGTCAAAAACATCTTCTTCCTCTATCGCGGTTAAATATTTTTCAAGCTCCATCACGTATTCGAGTTCCGCCATAGATTCAGCAAATTTTTTAGCAAGAGGTTCAAATACTTCAATAAATTTGGCTCCTGCTGGCGTAAGCCCAAGATTGTTTAGGCCGGTCATTAACCAAAGTGCATAGTCGCTGTATTCCTTGCATAGAAACTCCAGGTGATTTGAGTTCAGTCTTTGCTTTCCATTCAGGGCTTTGCTCCAAACCTGCTGCGAAATCCCGCTTTTGCTTTCCAGTTCCCTTTGGGGAATGCGTAGTTGTTCAATTAGTAGTTTTGCTCGCGCTTCGATGCTCATATGGCAGTTCCTCTTGTGTAGAAAAGTGCGTCAATGTGGAATTTACTACTTTTGGTTGTATTTTTTCAAGATAAATAGTTGTTTTGTGTGGCTGCTTATGATTAAGATGCGCCGGAAATCACTTTGGCGTCTTTCAGGAAGTCACTATGGAGTCTGATCAAAAAATGAGTATTCCGATGTCTGTGCCGGTAGTTACGAAGGCCAGATTTTCGGAAATGTCTGGATTAACTGAAGAAACCCTGCGGGGAATGATCGAACGCGGCCATCTGCCGACTTTGAAGGTAGGAAAACACAGAATGATTAACGTAGCACTCCTGACCAAAGAGTGTTTGGAACAGGACTTCGAGCGGTTTTAAAGAATAGGCATACCAGCGTCAACTGATATGCCTATGAGTGGTGGTTAAGTGCGTCAACACCTAATCACCGGATTGTCCCAGCTTCGCTAAAAGAGGAACCCGACCATGGTAGCTCAAGCCGCCATGACTGGCCAGTTCGTTGGTTTTGATGGCCAGCTTTACCCCCATTCATCACTGGATGCCTTCGGCACCCGTGATTGCCGCCCTTTCCGCCAGCGTATTCTGGCGCGTTGCGGTGCTTTGGCGAACGCCATGCGCGCTGAATATTTGTTCCTCGCTAAAACCCAGTCCCATGTTAAAGCCAACCTGCGGTTTTTGGAGTTGGATGCTTATCTCAATATCGACACCCTACACCTGTTGTGCAGCCATGAAGAGTTGACGGAGTTTGCTGATAGCCGGGCAAACCTGTGCACATCAATTGCAGAAAACCATACCGATCTTGGCGAGTGCTTTAGTGATCTGGTTGATCTGGTCACAGCATACGGCATTGATGCGCCCGAGGTTGAAGTCGATGGCAGCAACCTTGAAGCGAACATTAACCGCCTGTGCTGCCTCAAATGGTGGCGCCGCCAGTTGCGCAAACTGCAAGCGGATCGAGTCGAAGCTGTTGCCCGTGAATTGCGTCAGGTCAATGCGAAAGCCTCCCCTTATTGTTCAACTTTTTCGCATGCGAAAAAACGGCAACAAAAGAAAGCCAACCGCGAATATCTGGAAAGCCGTACAGCCGTAAACGAGCTGGGACAAGAGTTCACTCTTGCGGAGCTGTCCGCCCTTTCAGTTTCTAATCCCTCCATTCGTCGATTAGAACTGATCACACGCTGCAAGGGGTTTGAGGCTATTGCCAAGGCGCAACAACATGAAGGTGTGTTTATCACGCTTACCGCCCCCTCTCGCTTTCACCGCATGATCAAAATCACCAAGGGTGACAAAGTAATCAAGATAGTACCGAACAAGGCCTTTACTGGGCTTACACCGCGTGATGCGCAGAAATATTTATCAAGCGTTTGGGCACGGATTCAGGCAAAACTTTCGCGTGCGAAAATCAAGCCTTATGGATTCCGCATCGCCGAACCTCACCATGATGGCACACCCCATTGGCATTTCTTGCTGTTCTCAACAGCGGCCAACATTGAAGCCATCACCAGCATTTTTCAAGAGTACGCATTGAAAGACTCCCCCGATGAAAAAGGGGCAAAAGAGCATCGCGTAAAAATCGAATTAATCAAAAAAGGCATCAACGAAAAAACCGGCCAAGAGTATTCCGCCACCGGTTACCTGATTAAGTACATCTGCAAAAACATCGACGGGTATGGCGTAGACAACAAACAAGCAAAAGGCACCGAAGATTGGGCGAATAAAAATGCCTCCGAAGTTGCTGAAAAAATTGAAGCATGGTCACGCACACACCGCATTAGACAATTTCAGCAAATTGGAGGTGCCAGCGTGACTGTATGGCGAGAATTAAGACGCCTATCTGAGCAGGAAGGTGTTGTAGAGCAAATTAGGCAAGCGGCTGACGCAGGCGATTGGGCTGCATTCGTTCTGGCCATGGGCGGAGCTACCGTTGCGCGCAAAGATCAAGAATTGCGCCCTGCTTACGCTGTTGCAGAACAATTGGACAAGAACACTGGTGAGCTAATCCCTGTCCTTCAAACCCAATACGGTGATGAAGCAAAAGAGCGCGTGATAGGTGTATTGATCGCCGGTGTTGTTGTGCTGAGCCGCACTCATTACTGGGAGATTAAAGAAACCGCCAGCTTACGTGCTGCCCGTCAAAAAATTATGGATGGTATTGCTGACGTGCTTGAAGAAATTCACGCACAAAATCCGCAATTAAATCCGGCTGCTATTCATTGCGCACCGCGTCAGCGGTGCGCCTTGGACTTGTGTCAATAACTCTACGCATCACCAACTAACCAAAGGAAATCACCATGTTAAAAATCAGCATTATCGATGGTCATCACTTGCCACAATCCCGCCCCACACAAAAGGGGGTTCGTTACTATCAAATGGCCTATGCCCATATGGGTGGCGCATTCCCGCAACAAATTGAAATCCCGTTACGAAATCCAGTCGATGCATTTTCTGTCGGTGAATACACCTTGGATTTGTCGTGCTTTCAGGTTGGAAAATTTAAAAATCTTGAGTTGAACCCTTTTGAGGTTCGACTCAAGCCTGTCGAGAACACAATGCGTCAAGCTCCTCCAAAGGTGGCTTAACGTGTTTCCCGAAGTTGACCCTGCACAAGCTGTTGATTTTATAAAAGCAGTGGGTCTTCTCTGGGCTACGGCCTGGATCTTTGTGCAACTTCGTAAATTAATCAAGTAATTAACTTTAGAGGAAATTTTATGGATCTTTCAGGTGTAACCGCTTCAATCACCGCCGCTATTACCGATGTTACCTCACTGGGTCTTGCGTGCTTGAGTGTGTATGTGGCTGTAAAAGCATTCGGTTGGGTTCGCAGTGCAATGAAGTAAAACGCAGGCATTTAATCACTTGTGATTAGGTATCTGCTCCATGGTCTACAGGGGCGCTTTGCGCCCCTGTTTCATTTGAGGAAGGGTGATGGAATGGTTTATTTATATCGTGGTGCTCTGTGTTGCTTTTTATATTTTGCTTCGCAGATAGCCGTCGCAAATGTGGTTAACTTTCCGAATACCAATTCGGTGCCAACCACATCGGGAAATACTGCCAAGTTAATTGGTGTTACATCCATCAATGGATCATCGCGCACAGCCAGTGTTGTTATTGATGCTCGCGATAGGTTTGGCAATAAGATGCGGTTGTTTAAAACGGCCACTTTTAGTCCATCAAAAATCAAAGAGTACGCAAAAACCTGCCTTACAAATCCTTTGGCTTGTGCTGCAGCCTCAGCATTAACTGCAGCACTGGTGTATTACGGTTACTCGATCACACCCGATGGAATGATAGTGTTGCCGGGTAATTCAGGCACTTACACGCAATGCGTTGACAAGCCTGTTCCTATCAATGGCTCCGGTGTTGCAAATGCTATTGGACCATTACCCTGTGCGCTCGGGCCAAACTGGGCGGGCATCTTCTCGCTTTACACATTAGAGCCTATGCCACCTTCGCCAAACTTAGTTCAAGTCCAACAAATGAATGGCTTTTATTTTGTTGGTGAATCACAAGGTCACTACGGCGTTTATTATCAAAATTATTACAATGCTCAGCCACGCATTGAGTCAGATACACAACCAATTTCTGACGAACAACTCGCCGAAATCGCATTACAAAACCCTGCACTAATTCAGATTGCTCCAGGCGTTTATCCGGATATTTTTAGCCCACTGGAAATAAGCGAAACACTACCGGAAGATGCTATATCCCCTCAGCCCGAGCCAGATCCACAAGAAGACCCAGCACCCGAACCAGAATATGAGGACATGATTGGAATGGATGCCGTGCCGGAACGAACGGTGGATGTATCGTCTTATTTTGATTGGGGTTATGGCTGGTTGCCCAAATCTTGCCCTCCACCTAAAGTTCAAAGCTTTCAGGGACAGCAGTTCTCTTTTGATCTCAGTTTCGCATGCGAAACTATTGCTGATTATTTGGCGCCAGCGGTACGGGCTTTTGCGATATTCACATTTTTAGCGATAGTAATAGGAGGTGCCCGTGTTTAATATTTTTCGCATGTTTGGTGCTTTGGTCGCTGGCAATTTTGTTGCGCGAATTCTTGTCTCGCTTGGAATTAGTTTTGTAACGTTTCAGGGTTTTGATACGGTTTTGTCTGTGGCAACATCGTCACTTAAAGGTCTATTTTTAGGCATGCCAGGTGATGCTGCAGCACTACTTGGTTTGGCAGATCTCGATTTCGCTATTAATCTGATTTTATCTGGGTACGCCGCAAAAATAGCACTTTTGGCACTTCGTCAAATGAGGCTATTTAAATGATTCATTTAATCACCGGCACACCGGGATCAGGCAAAACGCTATTAGCGGTAGAGCTAATTGTGAAAAATCGCAATTCTGAAAAAATTAGGCCGTTGTACGCCAATATTGAAGGGCTGAACTTAAATGAGTTGCGCTGTTTTAAATTGGATGAGGTTGATAGCTGGTATGACTTACCAGACGGTTCGATTATTGTTATTGATGAGTGTCAGCGATGGTTTAGGCCGCGGCCAAACGGCTCCGCTGTTCCTGAGTGCATCAGTCGTTTTGAAACCCATCGGCATCAAGGACACGATATTATTTTGATTACCCAGCACCCTGGACTAATTGATCGCAATATTCGCAAGCTGGTAGATCGTCATCAGCACATGTATCGTCCGTTCGGCATGGATCATCGCAAGGTGTTTGAATGGAATACTTGCAACGAAAGCCCTGAGCCAAGCCAAAATGAATCAAACGCGCTCAGAACAAAGTTAAAGTTTGATAAAGAATTATTTAAATACTATCAGTCGGCTTCGATACACACCTCCACCAAGCGCATACCCATCAAACAAATTGCAATCTTCGCGGGCGCCATATTGGTTACGGTTATTTTGGGTGGAAGTTTTGTCCGTTCAAAACTAGAGGTGATAGATTCGGGTAAAAAGCAGGACGTACCAGTACAAGAGGAGTCCAATCAAGCGCAACCGCAACAGACGACGCATGCTCAAGAGGTTGTGCAAGCCGCCCCACCTCCAGTAAATCAGCTGTTGTATCGCGGCCACATAAAATCTACAACCAGCCTATCACTCATGCTGGAAGATGCCCAAACCGGTCAGACTTACGATTTATCAGATTTTGATGGCTATCGCAAAGAGGGCGTAGAAGTAGTGTTCTATGTGGCGGGTACATCCCATGAATTCACCTACCATTCGCGTGATCGGGAACTGCTAAAAATATTACCTTGACGGGGGCGCAACGGGCGCTTGCGCACGTTGCGGACACGCCAAGACAATTATTTTCGCATGCGAAAAATCTCCAAAATACCTGCATTTCTTCCGTCTCCCTATGTGTTGTATGTTGTATGTAGCGTACAACATACATACTACAATTCATTTTTTCGCATGCGAAAAACACTGCATTTATTAGTTTCGCTTGCGAAACTGCCCCTTGGCATTTATGCGTAACTGCTACCCCCTCCGTCATCTTCGCCTCGCTCGCGTAACCATGAAAAGCCGCCTTCCGGCCAGAATCAAGAGGAAACTAAGCGCAGTCCTGTAGTCTCTTGATTCTGGCCGGAAGGCGGCTATGGTTGAAAGCGAGTGAGGGGAAGATGATGGAGGGGACACCCCCCTCTTGATTCGGAGTCGAGTGAGTTTAATTGCTCTGGCTTTATAGCTATTTTTTTTGTTAGGCTCGGTGGGTTATTTTTCATTTACCTAGGATGGAATGCATATGCTTAAATTTGTGATTTTGTTTTCGTTTTTGGTGTGTGTTAGTGCCGCTAATGCCGCTGTGAAGTGCGATCTTGAAAAAATAAAAGGGCTTCAAGTTAAGCAAAATGGTGATATTTACTATGTCAGCGATTCAGGGCTGCGTAGGAAAGTTGCCGCTGCAAGCAATCCGAACTCTGCCAATATCGTGCTTCAATCATTAACTTTGGCGCTGGATAAGCGGCTTTATGTTCAGGCCTCCTTCCCTGATACCTACGACTGTAAAGCGCCCAACGATGTACTTGCTGATTGGGTCTACGTTCAAACTGGAAATATTTAATTGTCGTTTAAATCAAAGGAACATGTTGTATGCAACCATCGCACAAAATTACTGTTTCAAAATTCGATACTCTTCGGAAAGAGTCGCGTGCAATTGCTCATCAAGAGCTTCCTGCATATTTAAAACGTGCTACCCGCTTAGATGGGGTTGATAGTGCAGCTCTAATGGCATCCAAACTCTGGGATCAAGAGCCATCCCGATTGGTTAACTGGGATTGGCATTTTGCAAGTCGGTATACATATAGGCACCCTAAAGCATTTGATCTTGCTATATGGGTAGGGAATAAACTTTGTTCTTTGGCTCTTGGTCGGCCAAGTTACAATGGCACTTTTATGCGTTTAGATTTTGTAGAGAAGGCTCCGGGCAATTGCCCTTTCTCTTCGGAAATGGTGCCTATTACCCTATTGGCATATGAGACTTATGCAAAGCGGATCGGCGCTAAACAATTCAGAATTATTGATCCGATTAACGATAAGGTGCTTCGTTCATATTTGCAGTATGGTGGCTTTATTCATCAGCCAGGTCGTAAAGGTAACCCCCATTATTTGGTGCGTGAATTATGAGTAAGAATGATGGAATCAATAAAGAGGCATCTAAAAAGCAGGCTCAAGAGGCTGCAAAGCGGTTGTTTGGTAATAGAACAGATGAGCAAAACAAGGCGCTTAGAGATGTTAAGACTATTGGCTCACCTGCAAACACTATAAAGCCAGATTCTGAGCTTTTTGATGACGAAGTTGAGGATAAATAAGGGTGGCTCACTTATACCAGAAATAGATAGCATCACCCTCATGAGGGGATTTTAATTAAATAAGGCGTCGAGTGAAAATATGCAATGCAGAGGTGAAGATAGTCGAGTAAGAATTGTTCAAGAATACAATTTAAAGCCGGTTGCACATGTCCAGCTTCTTAGTGGGCAGGAAAAACTTAGTTGTACAAATGTTACTTTAACGGATAGCTACTATTGTTTTTCTTATGAAAGTAAAGTTGGGAATGATAGTGGCTCTTTCTTTTGTGGCTCGTATGCGGCACAACATTTTCTTGAATTGATTAATAGTAGGCCTCTGCCCCTGTTCAATCCTCTACTCGCAGAAAATCCTAACCACGGTGGCGGTGGCGGTGGCGGTGGCGGTGGCGGTGGCGGTGGCGGTGCTGCTAGGCCTTGGGATAGAACAGCTAAACAACTAAGTAATGCAATCAATTTACTGGTTGTGTGCTGGGATATTGCACCGTCTGGCCCATTGGCAGAGATAAAAGAGGCATTAGATAAATATTATTACAACGCTCCTTTTCCAAGCAAAATTAAATCTATCAACACTATGATTTCTAAAGATCCTAAGGGGCGAACCCTTCAGGAGATGCTAAATGGGCTTCGGGAACAAAACCCTGTAAGGCAATTTGATTTTAGTTTGTTGAATACGATCCTCTTAGAAAATGATACTCAATCATATTTTGGGTAAGTCGTAGCGACTACATTCTGCCTACCTGCATGTGTAACAAAGGGCTTTATAGTGCATATTGTTTTTATGTAACCTATTGAAAAACTTAAAAAAGTGCATTACTGTGTCGCACTCTGCGCACAGCGATACGGATTGAAAATCCTCGTGTCCCTGGTTCGATTCCGGGTCTGGGCACCATATTTAAGAGCCCGAAGTTCGCAAGAGCTTCGGGCTTTTTATTATGTTTTGTTTTTTGTGTCGTTTTGTGCGTTCAACTTTCAGGTTAATGCCATGACCAACAACGATATTCTCCGTCGCCTGCGTTTTATTTTTGATTTCAGTGATTCCCAAATGATGGCGTTATTTGCCTCTGGTGGATTCAATGCATCGCGCGAGCTGGTGAGTGATTGGTTAAAGAGCGACGACAAACCGGAATTTAAAGCGCTGCACGATGTGCATCTGGCGATTTTTTTAAATGGCTTGATTAACAAAAAGCGTGGCCAGCGCGAGGGTGCACAACCTGAGCCAGAAAAAAAATTAAATAACAATATTATTTTCCGCAAACTAAAAATCGCACTGGATTATAAAGACGAGCAAATCCTGGAAACCCTGGAGGTTGCCGGCTTTCCTTTGAGCAAGCATGAATTAAGTGCGTTTTTCCGCAAGCCCGGCCACAACAATTATCGTGAGTGCCAGTCCCAAGTACTGCGTAATTTTTTAAAAGGCCTGCAGTCTAAATTGCGCGGCACGGCAATTGATGCGAGTGAAAGCAGCAACTGATTCGTGCTGCTCATGGAATCCGCCCGGATGGCGGGAATAACAGGAGGATGTTGTAGTGTCTATTCATGAATCTGCTGTTGTCGCGGCGCCGCTACCTGATAAGCCCATCGCTGGGCCTGCGCAAGTGCGGGCGCCCACACTGGATTTGCTGCGCGGTATTGCGGTACTGGGTATCTTGCTCGTTAATATTTATTCCTTCGCGCTGCCGGAGGTGGTACGCCTTGATGCGTCGCTAATGCCGCACTACAGCAACCTGGAGCAGTGGTGTTGGTATCTTATTTATTTTTTTGCCGATACAAAATTTATCGCCCTGTTGAGTCTGGCCTTTGGTGCCAGCCTCTGGCTTTTTGCTGCCGATAAGCAGGCACTCACCGATTCTGAACTCAATAATTTGCAGTGGCGTCGAAGCATTTCGCTGCTGGTCTTCGGCGCTGCACACGGTTATTTGTTTTGGGATGGTGACGTGTTGGTGACTTACGCGCTATTTAGCTTTGTGGTGTGGCGTTGGCGATACTGGGGTGACAGAAAATTAATGTTCACCGCGCTCATTCTGTTTGCGATTCAGGCGTTGCTTTATGGTGGCATGTTTTGGTTGCCTGCCGATGTTTGGCAAGAGTTGAGTTACATGTTTGATGAGACGGCGCTTGCGGAAGAGGTGGCGCATTACCAACAGGGTTGGTGGCAGCAAGCGTCGCGTCGATTTGCTGATGCCTTGAGTATGCAGCTCATCGCAGTATTTGGCGGTTGGTTTCCCTGTTCGATGATGTTGGTGGGAGTGGTGCTTGCGCGGCGCGGTTATTTCTCGGCGCAAGCGCCTGCTAATTCATCGCGTTTGCTGGTGGTAACTTTGTTGTTGGGCGCGCTGCTAATGTTATTGACGCTGTTGCTTAATCGCGCCAGTGGTTTTACCTCCCAGTATGCCTTGACGCTGGGCATGGAGTTACAAATGTTTGCCAGCGGTGTATTGGCTATAGCCTATGCGCTGTTGATTGCCCGTTGGGCCCGAACCTTGGTGTGGCCTGTTTGTCGTGCGGTGTTGATGGCGGTGGGGCGCATGGCGCTGACTATTTACATTATGCAGACGCTCATTTTCACCAGCATTTTTTACGGTTATGGCCTTGGATGGTACGGCCAGTTAGCGCTGTCGCAACTGCTGCTGGTGATATTCAGCGTGTGGATATTGCAGTGTGTATTTGCGGTGTTGTGGTTGCGTTACTTTTATAGCGGGCCACTGGAATGGCTGTGGCGTCGTTTTGTTTATCAGCGAGCATCCGCTTTTTTGCGTCATTCCTAGCACAGTTTTTTAGTTCTAAAGCACTGGGGTTTTGATGAAAATCTCGTCCTAACGCCTGGAGTTGCTGCATTACACTTTAAGAACTCCTGTTCAAAAGTGGTGAGTTTCTATGCGCACATTTATTCGGCACCCTACCTCCATTCCCATTCAAGTTTGCGCCGGTGGCGATGATGATGCCCGCGTGCGGGTGCGCAATCTCAGCGCCGGCGGGCTGTGTTTTATTACCGATAAGCCCGTGAAAGTGGGTACGCGAGTAGAGTTTGATATTCCAATAACCAACCCCGATTACCATGGCAGTGGTGTGATTGTGTGGCGGCGTGAGCAGGCGCCCGACAGTTATGAAGTGGGTGTCAGGTTTACCAGCGACGATGAATTTTTTCGCACGCGCATGGTTGAGCAGGTCTGCCAGATTGAGGATTACCGTCAGCGTTTGGCGCTTAAGGGGCGCAACTTAACGAGCGAAGAGGCTGCGTTGGAATGGATTGCCCGTTACTCCGCCGGGTTTGATCAACACGCTCCGCATTAACTGCTCTCTTTGTCTAATCGAAATCCGGTGGAATAAAAATCTTCTCCAAAAAAAGCCCCGCTGATTAGAGCGGGGCTTTTCTTAGGCAAGTTTTTTTGCCTTGCAGCAAGTTCATCTCGCGCTAGTTTTACCCGGCATTGGCCTCGCGGCGGGTAATAAGATCACTTTCGATACCTTTCATGGTTTTATCATCCAGCGGATACCAGAGTACAAAAATGGTGCCGAGCACACCGATGGCGGCAGGAATGGCGCTCATTAATAAAATCATGCCTTGGATAGAGCCGGTAATAGCCTCCGGGTTTGTTGCTTGATAGCCGTAGAGTGTGAGCACAATCAGCACCATGGCGCCTGCAAACCCATGGCCGGTTTTGTTGATAAAGGTGCCGGCGGAATAGATCAGGCCGGTGGCGCGACGGCCATTTTTCCATTCGGAATAATCCACTGTGTCGCCCAGCATGCTGAAAAATAATACTGGCATCATGCCCGCAAAAAATTCGCCGATGGTGGCCAAAATCATCATCGCGGTAATTTGTTGTGGGTTAATAAAATAAATCGCGCCGTTAAATAGCGCGCCCAGGGTAAAGGCGGCAATCATCAGGGTGCGTTTATTAAAATGACGGGAGAGCCAACCCGTGGCCACCGCTGCTGCCAGGGAGGCCACCAGAGTGATGGCAAAATAGTAGCCAATTAGATCCGGGCGATTGAGGAAGTATTTGAAGTAATAGCTGGCCGCACTGGGGCGCACTACGGTGAACAAGCCAAACATAATGCCCACCGCGAGGAGGATGAGCCACGGCTTGTTGGTGAGCAGATCCGCCATATCTTTTTGGGTGTTGGTGAGGGTTTCGCTGGGTCGATTAATCAAGGTTTTACGCAGCTGCATGGTGTAAGCAAAGCTGCCAAGCATGACTATGGCAGCAATCGTTTTATGCACTGCAGTCCAGTTTTCCATCGCGAGGCTGATAATAAAGACGCTGATGCCGAAGACCGGAATTAAAATCACCGGCAGGTTACAAAATAAATCCTTCATTTCTTCCCAGAAGGGTTTGTTTAACTGCACGGGCGGTTTAATACGTTCTTTGGTGGTTTTGTAGGTAATAAGTAGGAACACAATCAGCAGTGCGGCGAAAATCAGCATGGTGCGCTGGTAGCCCTGTGCTTCGCTGCCGTCGCCCAGGCGTTCCACCAAAAAGGGCAGGGTGCTCATTACGAGCAAACCGCCTGCGAAGGCGCCAATGAAACGGAAGCTGGAGAGGCTGGCCCGTTCTTTTACGCTATCGGTCATTACCCCCATGAGTGCACCGTAGGGCACATTATTGGCGGTGTAGGCGAGTGTTAAGCAGAAATAAATGACAAAGGCGTAAATCACTTTGCCGGTATAACTGAAATCGGGGGTGGTAAAAATCAGTGCGAGAAACAGCGCAAGGAAAGGTGTGGACCATAAAATCCACGGGCGAAATTTACCTTGTTTGGTATTGGTGCGATCGGCGATGGAGCCCATCATGATATCGGTAATACCGTCCGATAAACGCACCAGCAGAATCAAAATCGTGGCGTGTGCGGCGGCAAGGCCGAAAGTGTCGGTGTAAAACACCGGGATAAAAAAACCGCTGCGCCAAACAAAGTTCGCCGCTGCATCGCCCATCGAGTAACCAATTTTCTCGCGGAGCGATAGCCTGTGGGTGGATTGTTGCATAGTCTCAAAACCTCGTGATTGTTGTGCTGCTCAGAATCTTCTTATGATGGTTGATTGGCTTTTATTCTGATGCGCTTCCGTGCGATGGCAGTAGTTATGCCATATTGGTTTTTTAACTGCTTTTGAAACCGGGGCCGCTGGTTAGAGCGGCCCTGGCGATCTCTCTCACCTGATCAAGCGGTTGATACTACTTGGGTGTTGCATTCTTCTTGGGAAGATTTTTTATAGGTACTTTCTATGGATGCTTGTGTTCACAGGCATGACATAAAGGCGTGTCCTTATTTGCCTGCTTTATAGGTTTCTGCGGCTTTTAAAATCTCGGCGCGCGCTTCTTCTACATCGCCCCAGCCAGCCACTTTTACCCACTTGCCTTTTTCCAGATCTTTGTAGTGTTCAAAGAAGTGTTCGATTTGCTTCAGGGTAATTTCAGGCAGGTCTTGCAAGGTTTTGACATTGCTGTACAGCGTGGTGAGTTTGTCGTGGGGTACGGCAACGATTTTTGCGTCTTCACCGGCTTCGTCGGTCATCTTTAGTACACCCAGTGGGCGGCAGCGAATCACGGAGCCTGCTTGTACCGGTTGTGGGAATACTACGAGTACGTCAGCGGCGTCGCCATCGCCACACAGGGTGTGAGGAATGTAGCCGTAGTTACAGGGGTAGTACATGGCGGTGCTAACCAAGCGGTCAACAAACAGCGAGTTGCTGTCTTTGTCGATCTCGTACTTAATGCCGGAATTCATGGGGATTTCGATAACTACGTTAAAGTCATCGGGCAAGCTTTTGCCTGCAGGGACAAGTTCAAAACTCATGGCGGGTTCCTGACGTGTTGGTTATGTGTTGATAAAAGACTAGTGAATCTAAACGTGGTTCTGGTGCCGGGATCAAAAGCCTGGCCGGTACTTTACCTAAGCGGCCGCGGATTCTACCACAACAAAAACACCACGATAGCCGCCGCCACTATGCCTGCGGCGGCGAGTGCCAGCCAGGCCTGCCGTTGGCCTTTGCGGCGAATAGGCTCAATGCGGTTGCCGGGTGAGGTGGGGCGGGTTTTCCAGCGCTTGGGTTCGCTGCTGGGCAGTTTGCGCTCAATCGGTTTGCTGATCTCATCCAGAGGTTTGCGCATGCGCGTTTTGGTGTCATCCAGATCTGGTGCCACTATGCGAAAGGTATAAACATCCAGACGCAGGCGGTCGCCATTGTTGGCGGTGGCGTTGTCGATGCGCAATTCATTGAGGAAGGTGCCGTTGGCGGAGCCGAGATCCTTGATGCGCAGGTGATTGCCTTCAATGCTGATCTCGGTGTGGCGACGGGAGAGGTGGGTGCCGGGGATAACGATATCGCATTGGTTGCCGCGCCCAATCACCATGCTGCGCTCGGGCAGCAGGATAAATTGTTTGCCAGCCAGCCAGCTGCTATCGGATACCAGGCGCCAGGGCAGTGCATAGGCATCTTTGGGGCGATCGGCAAGGCTGCGGGGGTCGAGCACAATAATCTCGCAGTGGCCAAGTTTGATAATATCGCCGGGTAAAATTTCGCGTTGTGTAATGCGCTGACCGTTTACAAAGCAGCCGCTTTGGCTGTTGTTATCTTTGAGGATGTGTTTGTTGTTTTCCTGCAGAATCTTGGCGTGGTGTTTGGCCACCTCGGGGTCATCTATGGCTAGATGGTTGTCGCTCGCGCTGCCGATGGAAAATAATTTCTCGACGACCCATATCGGGGGCTGGCGATTGTCCTTGAAATGGAGTTTGAGCATCGAAGGTTCCGTTTTGTCGCCTTATTCATCTTTTTGATGGGTAAGTGTGAAGGTATTGTTTATTCGGGCGCCGTTTTACTGATCTGAATGACATTACCATCGAATTCTATTAACTCAATACCTAAAGGGCAAACTTATGACCGACATCGCTGTGCCATCTGCGCCTGCGCCATCGATTCCTGCGGCGACTAATCGGGTAGTAATCCACTACTGCAACATGTGTCGTTGGATGTTGCGCTCCGCCTGGCTTGCGCAGGAACTACTCAGTACCTTTGACGGCGAGCTCGACGAAGTGGCATTACACCCGGGCACTGGCGGGATTTTTCATGTCTGGCTCAACAATGAGTTGGTGTGGGACAGGGTGCGCGATGGCGGATTTCCCGAGGCCAAGGAACTAAAGCAACGGGTGCGCGATCTACTCTGTCCGGATCGCTCCCTGGGGCATAGCGACGGCCATAAAAAATGACTGACTTTTGTAATAAACCTCCACCACCAAAAGCGGCTTGATGGCCTTTTTACTGTTTTAGCCAGGGGCGGCTGGCATAATGGCGCCGCCCGTGGCTACAGCATTGGCCACACCCTCTGAAGGACTCAACTCCACCGGATTATTTCATGCACACATTGTTACGCTTTTACTGGACACTCAACCGGGTGTATCGCGCAGTGGTTATCAATCGCCCCTATCATGTATTCACCGGTTTGGTGATTCTGACCATAGTGGCCGCCTTTGGGTTGACCAATTTCAAACTGGATGCGTCGGCCGACTCGCTCACGCTGGAGAATGACACCTCTATCGATTATTTGCGTGAAATATCCAAGCGTTACCAGAGCGGCGATTTTCTGGTGCTGACCTATACCCCCAAGGCGGATATTTTTTCCGACGAGTCGATTGACACCCTCAAGCAATTGCGCGACGAATTGGCCAATGTTGATGGGGTCGCGAGTGTTATCTCAATGATCGACGTACCGCTACTCTACAGTCCGATGCGCTCACTGGCCGAGCAAAAGGAATCCACCCGTACCTTGCTCACACCGGGTGTAGATCGCGCCATGGTGAAACAGGAATTTTTAACCAGCCCTATCTATCGCGATATGTTGCTCAGCCCCGACGGCACTACCTCGGCGATTCTGCTCAATCTCAAAGTAAACAATCAGTACATTGAAATGGCAAGGCATCGCGACGCGTTGCGGCTGAAAGCGAAAACGGCAGGGCTGACCCCGGCAGAGGCTCACGAGCTGGAAAAAGTGGCGGCGGAATTTCTTGCCTATCGCACCGCAACCGCGGCACAGGATGCGGCGCGTGTCGAAATTGTGCGCGGTATTGTGGAGAAATATCAGGATCGCGCACAAATTTTCCTTGGCGGTGTCACCATGATTACCTCCGATATGATCGCTTACATTAAGAGTGATCTGGTGGTATTTGGTGCGGCACTATTGCTGTTTATTGTGTTTATGCTGGCATTTTTATTTCGCCAATGGCGCTTTGTCATTCTGCCGCTCACCACCTGCTTGATGTCGGTCACGCTCATGCTCGGCTGGCTCAGTTGGATTGACTGGCGGCTCACGGTAATTTCATCCAACTTTGTTGCACTGTTATTAATCATGGTGTTTGCCTTCACCATTTATGTGGTGGTGCGCTACCGCGAATTACATGCCATAGATCCAGATCTGGAGCAGGCGGATTTAGTACTGCAAACCATGCGCGACATGGCGATACCATGCCTCTATTCCGCGCTCACTACCATAGTCGCGTTTATGTCATTGGTGATGAGTGGTATTCGCCCGGTAATCGATTTTGGCTGGATGATGACTATAGGTTTGGTGGTGGGTTTTATATTGGTGTTTGTCGTCCTGCCCGCCGGTTTGATGATGCTCCCCAAAGGTGAGCCTAAAGATCGCGGCGATAATTCGGCGGCGCTCACGGTGCGTTTTTCCAAGTTAGCGGAATTTCATGGTGGCAAGGTGTTGCTGGTAGCGATGCTCGCCGTATTCTTGAGCATATGGGGCATCAGCAAACTCGAAGTGGAAAATCGTTTCGTCGATTACTTCAAAAGCGACAGCGAAATTCATCAGGGCTTGAGTGTGATCGATCGTCAACTGGGTGGCACTGTGACGCTGGATATTATTCTCGACGCCGAGAAAAACACGCTTGATATTGTTGAGTCAGAAACCGCTGATGAAGAAGATCCGTTTGCGGAAATTCCAAGTGATGCTGCTGCAGCGGAAGTATTTGATGAGGAAGATCCGTTTGCCGGGATGGGGGATGAAGATGCCTTTGCCGATAGCGGTACAACCTCCAACGCCCCTCCCAGTTATTGGTTCAGCGTGGCGGGCTTGGATCAAATTAAAAAATTGCACAACTATTTGGAATCACTACCTGAAGTGGGCAAGGTGCAATCACTTGCGACTGTGTACCAACTGGCGCACGACATAAACAAAGGCAAACTTAATGACTTTGAATTAAATGTGTTGCGCAATATGTTGTCGGACGATATTAAAGGTTTCCTGATCAAGCCCTATCTGGCGGATGAAGCCCAGCAGACGCGTATCACTCTGCGCGTGATTGAAACTACACCGGATTTAAAGCGCGCGGAGTTGGTAGAGCGTATTCGCGAGTACGCCACCACCGACGCCGGCTTTAAGCCGGAGCAGGTGAATTTCACCGGCATGTTGGTGCTCTATAACAACATGCTGCAGAGTTTGTTTGCCTCACAAATTTCCACCATCGGAGTGGTATTTGTTGCCATCATGTTAATGATGATGGTGTTGTTCCGCTCATTCAAAATCGCATTGATTGCAATACTGCCCAATATGATTGCGGCGGGAACTGTTTTAGGGGCAATGGGGTTAGTGGGAATTCCTCTGGATATGATGACTACTACTATTGCGGCGATAGTGGTGGGTGTGGGTGTGGATCAGGCGATTCAATATTTCTATCGTTTCCGCGTGGAGTTTGCCCATGACCAAAATTACGTCGAAGCTATACACCGCTCCCATGCTTCAATTGGACGTGCAATGTATTACACCTCGGTGACAATTATTGTGGGCTTTTCCATTTTGATGTTGTCGGAATTTATCCCGTCAATTTATTTTGGATTGCTAACGGCGTTTGCGATGTTGATGGCTGTGATTGGCTCGCTCACACTGTTGCCAAAATTAATCCTGCTGTTAAAACCTTTTGGGCCCGGTAAATAGTTCTCACCACCATTGGTTTGCACGCAGGGTTACACAAAAAAGGGGCGCGAAATTCGCGCCCCTTTTTTATTGTAAAATTTTTTACCAATGCATTAGGGCTTTAAGTTGCGGTGTTAAGTCTTTCGCCATTGCAGCGTGTTGATCTTTGGTGGGGTGTGCATCCTGTGTATCACCCGGGTAGTGATTGGAAATCAGTTGATGCACGCGAGTATTGTTGACCCGTGAAATGGTCTCGCGTAAATAATCAATCAGTGCCGCCTTTTTTTCGCCGTTTAAGATTGCGCCATCAGTCAGGGCAATGTGCGCTTGCGGGTGATTGTGCAAAAGTTTATTAATCAATTGCACATAGGCTGTTACGTAGTCTTCGCGTGCGGGAATGCCCGGGCTGAAATCGTTAGTTCCTATCGCAATTAAAATTAAATCCGGTTGATAGCTCCGGTGATCCCATTTCAGTGCGGGGTTATGATCGCCAACAGTAAACTCATAAAATTCGGCCAGATTTTTATCATCGGTTTTTCCGTTCCAGCTGCGCACCAAGCCGCGCCCGCCCCAACACACTAATTGCACCTGCGCATTGAGTGCTTTCGCAGTGAGCATGCCGTAGGATTCGCGCGCATTCCACCAGCGTGTGTTTTTCTCTTCGCCCTTTACGCGATCAATTGCTTCGCCGCAGGTCACTGAGTCGCCCATAACTAATAGTTTTCGTTGTGGCAGTGCGGGTGCGGGTAAAAATTTCCCCTCGGTTAAGGTGAGTTTTTTTAGTGTCACGCTACCGTGCCAGTTTTCCGAGCGATGAATAATTTCTACTGAGTGTCGTCCTGAGCCGGCAAAATTAAATAATTCAATCGTTTGTAATTGTTGTTCCAGTTTCACTTGCGTGATGTGATTATCATCAACAATAACATCAATCCAGGAATTGCCACCGGAACTTTGTAGTTCGGCGGTGAGTGTCTTGCCTATTACCTCGGTGCGAAAACTCACGCCAGGAAAACCAAATTCATAGGCGTAATCGCCAGTGCTGTGGGTGCGCCCCATAATGCTGAGCGGTGCTTGAGTAGCTTGCATACTAATTACGGTGGGTTCCTGTGGTGTTACTGGGGTGCAGCCGTTGAGTGCAAGTGCAGCCAGCGAACAAAATATAAAATAAGCATATTTCATATTGTTACCTGTGTGAGGCTAATGCTCTGGTGTTTGTGGAAGTGAACTAGTGCCTGCTCTTGGGCAGGCACTTTCTTAATAGGTACTATTTTAAGTAGGCACTACAAATTTATTGCAGCAGTTGTTTGATGTCCGGCAACATGGCGTCGGCCCAGATTTGATAACCCTTGGGTGTTGGGTGCAGAAAATCTGCCATGATTTCAGGTGAAATACTGCCATCTTTTTGCAGTAACGCTGCGCCATAATTTTTAAAGAAAATATGTTTGTCATCGCCGAGCTTGGCAATAATAGAATTAAGTTTTGTTACCATGGCGCGCTTGGGTGAGTCGGCTTTTTCTTCAAAGGGCAGTACGGCGTTTAATAAGATTTTGCTGTGGGGCCAGGCTAATTGGAGTTGCTTGACAACTCCAGTGACACCGGCGGCGGCTTGCTCTGGTGTTTCGTTATAGAGGCCGAAATTATTTACGCCAATTAATAGCACAATTAATTTGGGTTGTAACTTACCTATAGTGCCGTGCTGCAGGCGCCACAGTAAATTGGCGGTGCCGTCGCCACCAATACCAAAATTGGCTGCGTTAAGCGGCTTGAAATTTTTCTCCCAAATTTGCCAATCCCATCCGGCGGTAATTGAATCACCTACAAACAAAACATCTACCTGATCGTGTTCGGCGACCAATACATCTTCGGCGTGCATACGATCCCAGGTGGCAACGGACATCCATGAGTATTCAGTGGTGCGTTTAGTGGGCGTCGTGCCAGCGGAGACTTGTGCAGTCTGCGCATAGCTCATGTGGCAGAGGGCGCTTAAGGCAATAATCGAAGCTGCGCGAATAATAGAGCGGGAGTACAAATACATGGCAAAAATTCCTGCAGTAAAGTTAAAAATAACCATCATCGCCATCTGGGCGATAAGGCATAGGTAACGCAGGCTGTGTGTTTTTTGAAAATCGCGCTTGCGGCGCATTTTATTATTAATACTTTTTGATACTGTTTTTGCGAATCGTGTCATTGATGTTTGCATTCGCAATGCCAGTAGTATTTAACTTTTCAAGCTTAGTCGCTCATTGTGCATATTCAAACTTTGCACCCCGGCGATATTTAAAATTAAATCCAATAATTCATCCCATGGCTCGGCATTGCGCATGCCTTTGACAGCCTTATCGATGCCATTGGCTTTGCGCAGCAATTGCTGTAATTGTGCAGGCTTTAGGCGGCGCAGTGCAGCTTGAATAAGTGGCTGGCGTTTATCCCATACCCCCGCCTGTTTGGCGGCCCACTCAAAATGTTTACCTTGGGCAACCGCTTGCGAGATTTGAATCAATGCGCGAATTTCGCGGGTCACTGCCCAGAGTACATTGATGGGTTCGGTGCCTTCGGTTTTTAAACCTTGCAGGGTGCGCACGGCAGCGCGGGCATCGCCGTGCAGGGCTTTGTCGGTAAGGCCAAAAACATCGTAGCGCGCGCTATCAGCGACTACGGAGGCCATCAGTTCATAACTGATGCGATTATCGGTCGCGAGCAGCTTTAATTTTTCAATTTCCTGTGCGGCGGCGAGCAAGTTGCCTTCAATACGCGAGGCGAGCAAATCGATGGCGTCGCCATCGGCATGTAAACCGGATTGCTGCAGGCGCACACCAATCCAGCGCGGCAACTGAGCGGGTGTTACTGGCCAGACTTGAATGTGTTGTCCTGCATCTTCAATGGCCTTGAACCATTTGCTTTTTTGCGTGGCGCCATCGAGTTTTTCGGTGACGATTAAGAGCAAATTATCAGGGGCGGGTGACTGGGCATACTCTTGTAAAACCTTGCCGCCTTTATCGCCTGGCTTGCCGGAGGGCATGCGTACTTCAATAATTTTTTTCTCGGCAAAGAGTGACAGGCTGTTTGCGGCGGCGAGTAATTGCCCCCAATCAAAGCTGGTATCTATGTGGTACAGCTCGCGCTCGCTAAAACCATTTTTGCGCGCGGCGGCGCGGATTTGATCACAGCATTCCTGAATTAGCAGCGGTTCGTCGCCGGACACCAAATAAATAGCGCCCAGTTGTTTGCCCAGTGCGGCGGACAGTTGTTCAGGGCGCAGTTTGGGCATATCAGTTAGCGTCAGCAGCGGGTGCTTTGGCGGGCAATGTTTTGACCGACAGGGTTTTGGTGCGACGCAAAATAGTTTGTGCTAATTCACTGCGCATTTCCTGCAGCACCAATTTCTCTTCTTGTGCGGCACTGTTGGCATTGTTCACATCGTAGTTGTAAGTGCGTGAAATGCGCGCACGGGTATTCAGTGGAGTGATGACGCCTTCGGTATTGCTAACGACATAATCCATGCTGAGAATAATTTCATAGGCGCTGGTCAATGCATCACTACCCACACCTGCGGTGCGTTTATCCATTATCTCTGCTCCCAAGGTTAGGGTCAGGGAGTTGGCGGTAGCACTGTTAACTTCATTGATGTTGAAGCTATTCAGTGATTGACGCAGGGCGTCCATCAAGGGCGAGTGGTTATCCTCGGCGTCGATTACTAAATCCAGCGGGGTTGTCATCGCCAGCTTATCGCCGCCGGCTGTAGAGCCGCGTAAATGCCAGCCACAAGCGGTGAGGGTGAGCACTAATAAACTGACGATGATTTTTTTCATAACACTCTCATGTAGTTCCCCCTTGTAAAAGGAAGGGGTTTTAATTGGCAACGATATTCACAAGTTTATTGGGGACCACAATGACTTTGCGCACGGTAATGCCTTCCAGGAATTTTTGTACGTTTTCCTGTGCAAGCGCCAGCGCTTCCAATTGTTCTTTGGGGGAGTCGATGGCTGCATCCAATTTGCCGCGCAGTTTCCCATTCACTTGAATAACGACTTCCACGGTTGAGCGGGTCAATGCGCTTTCATCGAGGGTTGGCCATTTTTCATTGAGTGGAATACTCTTGTGGCCGAGCGCTTGCCAGAGTGAATGGCTGATGTGCGGTACGATTGGCGCAAGCAATAAAATCGCTGCTTCCAGCGCTTCGCGTTCAACGGCTAACCCGAGTGGGTTGGCGCGGTCGGCGAGTTTGCTGGTTTCGTTAAGCAATTCCATGGCCGCGGCAATCGCGGTGTTAAAGGTTTGGCGACGGCCATAGTCATCGCTGACTTTTTGGATAGTCTCGTGGGTTTTGCGACGCAAATCTTTCTGTGCTTGCGGCAAATCAGCGACTACTAATTTGCCCGGTGTGCCGGCATTAATGTGACCTTCCACCGCTTTCCACAAACGGCGTAAGAAACGGTTGGCACCTTCAACACCGGAATCGCTCCATTCCATGCTTTGCTCTGGTGGTGCGGCAAACATGGAGAACAGGCGAACGGTATCGGCGCCGTATTGGTTGATCAGCTCTTCCGGGTCAACGGTGTTGCCCTTGGATTTACTCATCTTGGTGCCGTCTTTCAACACCATGCCCTGGCAGAGCAAGCGCTCGAAGGGTTCATCGCAGCTCACCAGACCTTCGTCGCGCATCAACTTGTGGAAGAAGCGCGAGTAAAGCAGGTGGAGAATGGCGTGTTCGATACCGCCTACGTATTGGTCTACCGGCAGCCAGTAATCGGCGGCGGCTTTGTCGAGCATGCCGCCTTCAAAATTGGGGCAGGTGTAGCGTGCGTAGTACCAGCTGGATTCCATAAAGGTATCGAAGGTATCGGTTTCGCGTTCAACTGCCTGGCCGTCCAGCTCGGCTTTGCGCCATTCAGGATCGGCTTTGATCGGCGAGTGAACGCCATTCATCACTACATCTTCCGGCAGCAACACGGGGAGCTTGTGGGCTGGTACCGGAATCTCGCCGCCGTCGGGCAAATTGAACATGGGGATAGGCGCGCCCCAGTAACGCTGGCGGGATACACCCCAGTCACGCAGGCGATAGTTGGTTTTCACCTGGCCTTTGTTCGCCATTTCCAAGGTGCTGGCGATGGCATCGAAGGCGGCGTTAAAGTCCAAGCCATCGTATTCGCCCGAGTTCACCAGCACACCTTTTTCGGTAAAGGCCGCTTTGCTCAGATCAATCGCTTCGCCATTTTGCGGCGCAATCACTTGGGAGATTGGCAGGTTGTATTTCTTCGCAAATTCATAATCGCGCTGGTCGTGCGCGGGTACGGCCATCACTGCGCCTGAGCCGTAATCCATCAATACATAGTTGGCGATCCACACTGAAACCGGCTCGCCGGTAATCGGATGCAGCGCTTTAATGCCGGTATCGATACCGCGCTTTTCCATGGTCGCCATATCGGCTTCGGCGACCGATTGCACTTTGCATTCGGCGATAAATTGCGCGAGCGCGGAATTGCTCTCCGCAAGAATTTTGGCAATAGGATGCTCAGCTGCGAGGCTCACATAGGTCACGCCCATAATGGTATCGGGGCGGGTGGTGTAAATATCAAAACCAGTGAATTCGCCTACCGGTGATGCCAAATCAAAATGCATATCCAAGCCGCGACTTTTGCCGATCCAGTTGCGCTGCATGGTTTTGACTTGCTCTGGCCAGTTGGGCAGTTTGTCCAGATCGGCCAACAATTCTTCCGCATAGGCGGTGATTTTGATAAACCACTGCGGAATCTCTTTGCGCTCAACCAATGCGCCCGAACGCCAGCCGCGGCCGTCGATCACCTGTTCGTTCGCCAGAACGGTATGGTCAACCGGATCCCAGTTCACCGTTGCCATGCGCTTGTAAACCAAACCTTTTTCGTACAAGCGGGTAAAGAACCACTGTTCCCATTTGTAGTATTCGGGCTTACAGGTGGTCAGTTCGCGCGACCAATCAAAGCCAAAGCCGAGTTGCTTTAACTGGCTGCGCATATGGTCGGTATTGGAATAGGTCCAGGCTGCCGGTGCGGTCTGGCGCTGCAGCGCGGCATTTTCAGCGGGCAGACCAAAGGCGTCCCAACCCATTGGATGCAATACGTTTTTGCCTTGCATGCGCTGGTAGCGGGCGATCACATCGGTAATGGTGTAATTGCGCACGTGCCCCATGTGTAGCTTGCCGCTCGGGTAGGGAAACATCGCCAGACAATAGAACTTTTCTTTGCTGCGATCCTCAATAACCTTGAAGCTTTGGTGTTCTTCCCAGTACTGCTGGGCTTGGGCTTCAACTTCGGCGGGAGTGTATTGTTCTTGCATGGGGCGCTCTTGCATTGGAATCTAAGGCCTATACTGAAGGTGGAGTTTTGCACTCAATGTTGAGAAAGGCGGTGATTATAGAGGCTGTACTGCCTATGTGGGTATAAATATCTTGAAGCGCTAGCGGGAGTTATTTGCCATGAAGCCAACGAATAATCCAACCAATAAAGCTGCCGACAACCCCTACCATGTCAGTCAGCTCGATTTGCCCTTCAGCCCCGAGGAAACGGGGGCTCTGGGCGCGCTTAAACAGGAGGTTGACGATCTGGTCAAACTCGAGCTTACCGCCGAGCAGATGGTGGGTGAAGAGGTGGATTTAGCCAAGGCTTATATTCGCGAAGACGCACACAGCATCTGGTCGGATTTGAAGCTTGGGCTTTATGAGTGGGAGCTGATCACCAGTGATTGGCTACTGCGCGCCGCTGACCCAACGCGCGTGGATTGGCAGTTGCACCACTGGTGGGGCGACGACGAAACCCATCTGCACTAAGCACTGCTGAAATTTCCATTGCAGCTGTTATTATCAGTTCGCCCGGCAATGTACCGGGCGATTTTATTGATAAAGGCGGGGCGCCAGTAACAGGCAGTTTTCCGTCGCTCGGCAATAGTCAAACCGGTCAACACAATAATCATTAACCGGCGTCCCTGACGAGATCTACCTATGGCTGTTATTAATCGCGTTTTCCTGTTTGTCTGCTGTTTGTTTTGTATTGGAGTAACTACGCAAGTGTTTGCCGAACAACCCTCTACCCCGCGCCCTGTGGGTGCTTTTTATTTGTGGAATGAAAAGCCTTTGGTCAATCCCGACCGCGAACATGTAAAGGATCAGCGCGTTTATAGTGTGGATAACGCCTCCATGGCGCCCTATTGGCCGGAGGCGAGCAAGGCCAATGGCGCCGCGATTGTGATCTTCCCTGGCGGTGGCTACGTTCGTTTGGCAATTAACCACGAGGGGCACGACATCGCCAAATGGTTTGCCGCGCGCGGTGTGGCAGCGTTTGTGGTCAAGTACCGTATGCAGGAGCACGGCTTTCCCGCGCCTTTGCTTGATGGTTTGCGTGCGGTGCGTCAGGTGCGCCAGCATGCTGCGGAGTGGGGGATAGATCCCGCTAAAGTGGGGGTGATAGGATTTTCCGCCGGTGGCCATTTAGCTGCCAGTGTCGCTACTCGTTTTGATTTTGCGGGCGATAACAATGATCCACTGGCTGACATTAGCGCGCGCCCGGATTTTGCCATTCTCGGTTATCCGGTAATTACCCTGGAGGGCTCCGATGCTCACGCTGGCTCGCGCAAGGCCTTGCTGGGTGACCATCCCGAGCCGCAATTAGTGAGTGATAACTCACTGCAGAAGCAAGTCAAAGCAGGGGTTCCGCCTGTGTTTATGCTGCATGGTGTGGGCGATCAAGCGGTGCCTGTCGGTAACAGCCTGATGTTTTTTGCTGAGGTGCAGAAATACAGCAAACAGTCGGAGCTGCATGTCTACAACTCCGCCATCCACGGTGTGGGTATGATTCAGGGGCAGGGCACTGTCTCCAGTTGGCCGCAGGCGCTGGAGTTGTGGTTGAGTGCCCTGCAGATCATTAAATAGGCAAAAACTGCGCTGGCGATGGTTTTTTAGCTTGCGATAATCTGGAGGCTTGGCATACAATCGCCGCCCCTGAAAACCGGTATACGACGCTAGTCCCAAATGCCCAGGCATATCGCCAAGCTACTTCGTGTCGTCCAAGTCCAGATTCGTCTGGATAAAAGTATGGAGCAAAGTAAATGAGTGCATACGCAATATTTGAAAGCGGTGGTAAGCAACATCGCGTAGTTGTGGGTGAAACCCTCAAACTCGAAAAAATCGATTTCGCTACTGGCGGCGTTGTTGAATTCAACAAGGTGTATCTGGTTGCTAACGGCGCAGACGTCAAAATTGGCGCTCCTGTTGTTGAAGGCGCAACTGTTACTGCTGAAGTAGTTGCTCATGGCCGTGCCGACAAAGTGAAGATCATCAAATTCCGTCGTCGTAAGCACCACATGAAGCGTCAAGGTCATCGTCAGTGGTTCACCGAAGTGAAAATCACTGCTATCAAAGGTTAATTGAGGAGGCTATAAAATGGCTCACAAGAAAGGGGTTGGTAGTTCTCGTAACGGTCGCGATTCAGAAGCGAAACGCCTTGGTGTTAAAGCTTACGGCGGCGAGTTGATTTCTGGCGGCAGCATTATTGTTCGTCAACGTGGCACCAAGTTTCACGCTGGTGTAAACGTAGGTCTGGGTAAAGACCACACTCTGTTCGCGAAAGTGGACGGTACTGTTAAGTTCGAAATTAAAGGCGCTTTTGGCCGTCAATACGTAAGCATCATTCCTGCTGCTTAATATTGCGCTAAAAAACTAGCCAAGCTTACTGCTTGCAGTGGGCAAATGAAGAACAATAAAAAAGCCCTATCGTTCACGATGGGGCTTTTTTATATTCAGGACGATATGCAGGGTTGCTATCCAGTTCTGAAGTTTTGCTTTGATGATTTTATTGTATTTATTTTTATTCCTGTGGAGTGATTTGTGAAATTTGTTGATGAAGCCCCTATTCATGTCGAAGCCGGTAATGGTGGCAACGGTTTCATGAGCTTCCGCCGGGAAAAATTTATTTCCAAAGGCGGCCCGGACGGCGGCGATGGCGGCGATGGCGGCAGTGTCTATCTGGTGGCTGATGAAAACCTGAACACCCTCATCGATTATCGTTTTGTGCCCAAGTATCGCGCCGAAAATGGCCAGAAAGGCGGCAGTAAAGATTGTACCGGTGCCAAAGGTGCCGATCTGTTTCTGCCCGTGCCCGTAGGCACCACGGTAATTGATACCGATACCGAAGAGGTTTTTGGCGATTTGACCGAACACGGTCAGAAATTAAAAGTGGCGCAGGGTGGTTTCCACGGTTTGGGTAATACCCGCTTTAAAACCAGTACCAACCGCACACCGCGCAAAACATCGCCCGGTACGGAAGGCGAAATGCGCAACCTGAAACTTGAATTAAAAGTATTGGCTGATGTAGGTATGCTCGGTTTGCCCAATGCCGGTAAATCCAGCTTTATCCGCGCGGTCAGTTCCGCCAAGCCCAAAGTGGCGGATTATCCCTTCACCACACTCGTACCCAATCTCGGGGTGGTAAAAGTGCAGCAGCACCGCAGTTTTGTGATCGCCGATATTCCCGGTGTGATCGAGGGTGCCGCCGAAGGTGCTGGTTTGGGGGTACGTTTCCTCAAACATTTAACCCGCTGCCGCTACCTGATGCACATGGTGGATATGGTGCCTGTGGATGAATCCAATCCCGCAGACAATGTACGTATCATCGCCGAGGAGTTAGCCAAGTTCAGCCCGACCCTCGCCACCCGCGAGCGCTGGCTGCTGCTTAACAAAATCGATTTGCTTCCGCCCGATGAGGTGGAGGCGCGCTGCCAGGCGGTGGTTGATCAATTGAACTGGACTGGCCCGGTCTATCGTATTTCGGCGCTCAATCGCGAAGGCACAGTGCCATTGATTGGCAAACTCATGGATAACCTTGAAGCAGTCTGGGAAGAGGAAAAAACCAATCCGGAAGCGCGCGAGCGCGAAGAGCAATTGCAAAATCAGATGGCGCAGGAAGCGCGTGATCGCATTGAAGAGCTGCGCGAAATCGAGCGCGAAGCGCGTCGTGCACGCGGCGATGTGGAGGATGATAACTTCAATGAAGATGATTACGACGTAGAAGTTATTTACGTTGGTCACTAATTAAATGCGCGTTGATTTTGCGATTAGTCAGCGAAAAAAATAGTGTAATCTCACGCCCGGGTCTCGTTCCGGGCGTGTTGCATTATGCGCCCGGTGTTTGCATAAAAATTTAACAAATTATTCTTGAGCGCATCTCTTCATGAGCAAAAGAAACATCATTCCCCAAGCTAAGCGCTGGGTAGTAAAAATCGGCAGCGCTCTCCTTACCAATGATGGTAAAGGTCTTGATGCCGAGGCCATTGCCGGTTGGGTCAAACAAATGGCTGAGCTGCGTCTGCGCGGCATTGAATTAGTGTTGGTATCCTCCGGTGCGGTGGCCGCTGGTATGCGCCGTTTGGGTTGGGCGGCGCGCCCGACTGAAATCCATCAGCTGCAAGCCGCGGCGGCCGTTGGTCAAATGAGTTTGATCCAAACCTACGAAGTGGAATTCCAGCGCTACGGTTTGCTCACCGCGCAAGTGCTGCTCGACCACGACGATTTATCCTCCCGCCAGCGCTATTTAAATGCACGCTCCACCTTAAAAACTCTGGTGGGTTTAAATGTGGTGCCGGTGATTAACGAAAACGACACAGTGGTTACCGACGAAATTCGCTTTGGCGATAACGACACCCTCGGTGCGCTGGTGGCCAATTTAATTGAGGCGGATTTGCTGGTCATTCTCACCGACCAAAAAGGCATGTACGACAGCGACCCGCGCTCCAATCCCGATGCGCAACTGCTGAGTGAAATCGCCGCTGATGATAATCGCCTGGAGCAAATGGCTGGGGGTACTGGTGGTGCCTTGGGGCGCGGCGGCATGATTACCAAAGTGCGCGCCGCACGAGTTGCTGCGCGCTCCGGTGCCGACACAGTAATTGTGGGAGGGCGCATTGAAAATGCATTGCTGCGTATTGCGGACGGTGAAAGCCTAGGCACTTTTTTGTGGGCCGAACAACAGCCACAAGCCGCACGCAAACGCTGGATCTCCGGCCAGTTGCAAACCCGCGGCACCATTATTCTGGACGACGGTGCAGTGCGCATGGTGCGCGAGAAAGGTAAAAGTATTTTGCCAGTGGGCGTCAAAGAAGTGCGCGGTGATTTCACCCGTGGTGATATGGTGATTTGCGAAGATTTAAACGGCAAAGAAATCGCGCGCGGATTAATTAATTACCACGCCGATGAAGCGCGTAAAATTATCGGTAAACCCAGTAGCCAAATCGCCGATGTTTTAGGTTATCGCGATGATAACGAATTGATTCATCGCGATAATTTGGTTGTCGGCTAAGTTTTTTATTGAATCTGTAAATATAAAAAAGTCCGCGCTAAAAACGCGGACTTTTTTGTTGTGTATTTACTTCTGCGATTGCGCTAGTTTGTTGCGCAGTGCGATAAATGCAATCATTCCCAGTAGCAGTAACATGCTGGACGGCTCTGGTACGGAAACGCTGTTGACCACCACGGATAAATTGTTAATGGGTGCAATAAATAATTCCTCGCCATAGGCATCGCTCAATGAGTTTGCGGTCAATGAAAGAATGCTGCTGCCGTCTGCGATGGCATTAAGCAGCACGGTGAATAAAATAAACTCTCCTGCTTGCAGTAAATTCAAATCTGCTGCGCTATCAAAAGATAATTCAAATAAATTTAACCATCCGTTGCCAGAGCTGCTGTCTTGAAGGCTGCCGTAGTTCATTAAGTCCAATTGATTACCTTGTGTGGCGTCGCCCCACATGATGCTGTGAATAGCAAACAGGTTCGGGTCGTAATTAAAGTCGAGGTCGTAAGCGCCGAGTGATGGTGAGCTGCCATGGTTCAGCCCGCTAATGCGTACGTCGATTGCAAGCGTATCGCTCAGGGTTAAGGCATTTTTATCGGTTGTTAATTCGATATTGATGGCATTGGCATTGGCATTCAGCGACAATGCCAAGCCAAGGGTAACTAAAAGTGCTAGTACTTTTTTCATAAAAAACTCCGGTTAAGAATAAGCGCCTCCCTTTACGGGAGGCTTTGTCAATTAATGAGTGGCGCAACCCGGGCGGGTGCATTGCAATGTGAGTGTGCGTGCATCGAGTGCATTGATGACGGCGTCGCCGTTTACATCGCGTTGATCAAATGCAGTTGGCGTTACCCCGCGTGCGTTGGTGACGAGTTGCACATCGTTTTTATCCACATCGCCGTCGCCATCGAGGTCCAAAATTAATTTCAATGAAACTACTAACGGATCATGATCGGATGAGCGATATGCGTCGGCGCTATAAAAGTTGGCAATTTGTGTGGGCGATTTAAATTCAGTGTTGTAGTCGAGGCTGATAGGTTCGTCGGCATTGATATGCCAGTCAGCAGTGAATAACACTTGTGGTGTTAATGAGCTGCTTGCCAAGCTGTGATCCAAATAACCGGCTTGCCCGTCGAACACATAAGAGTAAGCACTGCTGCCGCCGAATTTATGGATCAGATCGGTATAACCCGCATTGATAATCTGCGTGATGGGATCTTCTTTGGCGTACGCATTTAAATCGCCAATGATTAAATAATCCGGATCATTAACGCCGGTTGGATTGGTGCTCAGCCAATTCACCAAGGCGGTGGCGGCTTGGGTGCGAGTGATATTGCAGTTGCCTTGGCCATCGCCGATATCCAAATCGCCTAGGTCATTACAATCCGAACCTTTGGATTTAAGATGATTGACGACAGCTGTCGCAATTGCACGGTTGCTGTTGGCGCGAAAACTTTGCGCGAGCGCGGGGCGATTTTTGGTGTCGATAAATTGTTGGTCAATGCTTGAATCCAAAATTGCGGTTGTGCCAATCGCAGTAGCTTTGTCGCTGCGATAAATAAACCCGACCGCAATTTCATCGGTGCCGATTTTATTTACGCCTGGATTGATATATTTCCAAGTGTTGATTCCGTTAGCGGTATTCAGTGCTGACGCTAATTCGGCAATTGCGCTGGTGCTGCTGTAACCATCGTTTTCAATTTCAACCAAGCCGATTACATCGGCGTCCAGTCCAACAAGAGCACTAACAATTTTTGCTTTTTGCCGCGCAAATTCCACTGCTGTATTGGCACCGCGTGAGGTGGGGAAGCCACCGCCAGTGCCATTACCGTTGAAAAAGTTTAAGACGTTAAAACTGGCGATTTTTAAATTCGCCGCTGAATCTGTTACCGGTGTGAGTGGGCGTGCATTGGTGTGTAAAAAATTGGGTGTGACGGTGGGTAGTATGCGATACACACCAAAATCGTAAGTGATTACACCTTGTAGATTTGCCACAGTATCGCCGCTGCGCAGTGTGTTCTGTGCAGACAAACCGGGTGCGGGGAAAATAACCGGATCAGGATTTTGCAGATTGCTGGCGTCATCCATCATCAATTTATTTAAATTATTTTGCGCTTGTAATGCATTAGCCGCTGCACCGGGTTCAACCACATTGGTGGGCTGTTGCAAACGGCCATTGGCGAGCAGCACTTGGCCGAAGCGACCTAATTGATAGGTTTCGTTTACGGTGAGTGTTTGTGCAATAGCCACGGACATGCCTTCAATTTTTTCAAAGGTATCCAGTGAGGTAACCGGCAGTGAAAGAGTGGCTGGCGTCGGCAGGGCTTGATTGCTCGCGCACACGGCTACCGTTGTTTCGCTGAGTTGGGTTAATTGAAAAGTCTCTGCGATTTTCCCATATACGCGTACCCGATCACCCACTGCAACAGGTGTAGTACTGGCGATATAAATGCCTTCGGATGTGTCTGCATTGCCATCGCTGTCGGTATCTTCTTCTTGCACAAAAAATCCGCCGAGCTGATTGGCATTTTGGAAATCCGCAACCACGATGGCTTCAATGCTGACGCCGCTAGCCAGTAGCGGGCTGCTTGCGCCGGCGCCCTGAACAGTGCTGATCAAGGTGGCAGCGTCGCCGCAACTGCCGGTTGTTCCGCCATTGTCGCCGCCATTATTGCCACCGCCATTGCTGCTGCCTTGATAGGTGCCGAGATGATCAAAAGTATCTTGCGCGAAACCTTCCCACTCCAGCGCGGGGTCAAAACTGTTATTGATGATTGCATCGCCAGCGGTGATGGAGGTTTTGCGGCGCAGAGTGTTGTCGGCGGTGCTGGTAAAACCCGTGCCCCATTCGCTGCCGGGGTCAACGCCGACTTGCCCGATGCTATCCAAAATTGTGTTGCCATTTTTCAGCACAATCGCATCGTCACCATTAAACCAGCCGGAACTGTTGGTTTGGTTGGCAAGGGCAAGAATGCTTGCATTGGCGCTGCCATGGGCGAGTACAAAGACGCCGTTTGCGGGGATGTTGCCGATGAGGTTGATGGTCAGGCCAGCGCTATTGCTGCCGTTGAAATACATCTCCACTTTATGGCCGCTCAGGGCGATGTCATTGGTACTGCTGTTGTAGATTTCCAATGCTTTATTGTTGCTGCTGCCTTCTATGTATTCAGAAAAATACAGCGTGGCGGCGGCGGGGAAGCTGGCGCTTGCAATCAAGCAGGCCAGCGACAGGTGAATCGCTCTTACTGAACTCATGGTGTGCGCTCCCTTGGCAAATGCCCGATATGGGCAATTAACTGTGTCAGGGGCGCAGCTTAGGTGGGCTTTGTTACGGAGCTGTGGCGGGATTTGGACTATTTGGTGATGTTTTTGTGACTAGCCCATGGGGGCGTCAATTTTGTGGGCCCTGTTGGGCGATTGTCGCCTCGTCTACTTCCACCCTGTCCAGCGAGCCTATGTCCAAAAAGGGCGAGGCATCAATTGCTTCGGCATCCATCATTTCTGCCACGCGCTGCAGCGAAGCGATAATCATGTGCTGCTCCCAGCTGTGCAGCTGGTCAAACTTGCGCACAAAACTGTCTTGCAGCGGGGTGGGGGCGGTATCCAGCAGGGCATTGCCGCTGTCGGTAAGCTGCGGATGAATTTTGCGTTTATCGGTCAGCGAGCGCACCCGCGCAATCAGGCCACGGCTTTCCAGGCGATCCATAATGCTGGTGACTGTGGCTTGGCTCAGGCTCATGGCGTCCGCCAGCTCTTTTACTGTGCCGCCCTGCTGGCTGCGGATCAGCTGCAACAGGCGCAGTTGCGGGCCGGTGACACTGGCGGTTTTCACCAGTTGGCGCGAGTGGAGGTCGATGGCGCGAATTACACGGCGCAGTGAAGTGAGTACCTGGTCGATCTGGTTCATTTAAGATGTCGTCAGTAAAGGTTAGGGGGCGGGGATAGCAGCATGCCTGTGGGAGTGCTTCTTGTCATCCTCAGCGCAAAGGCCAGGTTATGTCACAAAATTATCACTAGACCTGTGCTGATAAATTTTGTACTATCAAAAATATACTTTGTGTACTAAGTATATTTTAAGGCAAAAAGTTTAATTAAGTGCCAATAAAAACGATTTTGTGCTGTTAATTCGATGTTTACTAAATTTTAATCCTTTCTTAAAGCCTTTTAATCTATTAAAAAGGCTTCCAATTGATTAGTGTTGTAATAATATTGCCGCTATCAAAGACGCACTATGGAGGTTTTTATGAACGCCAGAAACGATCTTTTATGGGACAACCTGGAGCTGCGCCACCCTCTACCAACCGATGGTTATGCTCTCAACCAACTGGTTGCTGCCAGCCCACCGCTAGATACCAACTCCGTCTACTGTAATTTGCTGCAATGCCAGCACTTTGCCGATACCTCGGTTGCCGCCCTGCTCAACGGGCAGTTGGTCGGTTTTATCTCGGCTTATTGCCCGCCGAATGACAGCGAGACCCTCTTTGTGTGGCAAGTTGTGGTGAGCGAGGCAATGCGTGGTTCCGGCTTGGCCAAGCGCATGCTCACGTGGTTGGTGGATCAGCCGGGCACCGAAAAAGCCCAGCGTCTTACGACCAGTATCACCCCCGACAATCACGCCTCCTGGGCGCTGTTTGAAAGTTTTGCCCGCGACTGCGGCGCCATCCCCGTGAAAAGCATGATGTTTGATCGCGATCGCCATTTTGGCGGTGAGCATGACGACGAATACTTGCTGCAAATTGCCCCGCTGCCCAACCGCCCCGACAAATCCATGGCCTATCACCTGGACGATCTGCGTGCAGGTTTGCGCTGCTCCAACCGGCGCTGGCTGGATTAATGATGGGCAACGCGCGCGGTGCAACTCGTTGCCCGCGCTGCGAACATCACCCATAAATCGTTAAACCGTTAAACCTTTAAGGGCCAAGCCCTACCCGAATGGTGATACCTCTGTATCGCCAGGGGAAGCTGCTATCCAAAATTTAGCTATTCCCGTTAGCACAAATCATATTCACCAAGAGGATGACGACAATGAAAATTTTTCAACAAATGGAATCGGAAGTTCGCTCTTACTCTCGCGCTTTTCCCGTGGTATTTCACCACGCGCGCGGCAGCTATTTATTTGATGATCAGGGCAAAGCCTATCTTGATTTTCTCTCTGGCGCCGGCTCGCTGAACTATGGACACAATAATCCGTTGCTTAAAAAAGCACTGCTGGATTACATCGAGCAGGATGGCATTGCCCACGGGTTAGATATGCATACTCAGGCCAAGTCGCAATTTTTGACCAGCCTGCGCGATATTATTTTGGCGCCGCGCGGTTTGGAATATCGCGTGCAATTTACCGGGCCGACGGGCGCCAATGCAGTTGAAGCGGCATTAAAAATTGCGCGCAAAGTCAAAGGCCGTAGCGGTGTAATTGCGTTTACCAATGGTTTCCACGGTGTCTCGCTCGGTGCGGTCGCTGCCACGGGTAATCAACATCATCGCGGTGGCGCCGGTGTGCCGCTGAACAATATTGAGCGCATGCCTTTTTGCGGTTATCACGGGCGCGATGCAGACACCCTCAAAATGATGGACAAATTATTGTCTGACCCTTCCAGTGGTGTGGATATTCCCGCCGCTGTGATTATTGAAGTGGTGCAAGGTGAGGGCGGTTTAAATGTTGCGGCCGATACCTGGTTGCAGGGGTTGCAAAAACTGTGTCGCAAACACGACATGTTGTTAATTGTTGATGACATTCAAGCTGGCTGCGGCCGCACCGGTAGTTTCTTTAGTTTTGAAAGCAGTGGCATTAAGCCAGATATTGTCACCTTGTCAAAATCCCTCAGCGGTTTTGGTTTGCCCTTGTCGATTGTGTTGTTAAACCCCGCGCTGGATCGCTGGTTGCCGGGCGAACACAACGGCACCTTTCGCGGTAATAACCATGCCTTTATCACCGCGACAGCGGCGCTCGAAACCTATTGGCGCGACCAACATTTTGCGCAGGAAATTGCGCAGAAATCCCTCATCGTACAGCAGCAATTAAAAGCCATGCTCGATGCATTCCAGCCGCTCACCCTGCGCGTAAAAGGGCGTGGTTTAATGCAGGGCATTGAATGCGCCAGCGGTGCTATTGCCGATTCAATTTGTCGCCATGCATTTGAACGCGGTTTGGTGATTGAAACAGCCGGTAATCAGGGGCAGGTAGTAAAAGTGTTTTGTCCGCTCACGATTGGTGAGGAGGATCTGCGCAAAGGCCTGAAAATTCTTGAGCTAAGTTTTGCTGCTGCCATGAGTGAATATGTCGCGCGTAAAACGGCATAAGTCTTTTGGCCTGATTAAAAAATAGAGAGGTATCTATGATTGTTAGAAAATTATCCGAGGCAAAACTGCAAGGTCGCACCATTAATGCAGAAGGGTGGGAGAGTAACCGTCTGTTGTTAAAAAGTGATGGCGCCGGTTTTTCATTCCATATCACCCGTATTTTTAAAGACGCGGTGCTGCCTATGCACTACCAAAACCATATTGAGTCGGTGTATTGCATTAGCGGTTTTGGTGAAATAAAAGATGTCGCCAGCGGCGCTATTCACACTATAGAACCGGGCACTATTTATATTTTGGATAAACACGACAAACATATTCTACGTGCGTTTGAAGAAATGGAATTAGCCTGTGTGTTTAATCCGCCGCTGATGGGGCGCGAAGTGCACAATGCCGAAGGTGCCTATGCGCTAGCGGCGGAAGTGATTGTATGAAGCAAGACTCCGCGTTTAAGCGCGCCTTTATTCTGCTGCTAATTGTGCTCCTGCCGCTGTTATTTGCGGCGGGTATTCAGGCGCAAAGTTTGCCGGAAAAAAAGGCCAGCGCTGCGGCAGAGCAGGCACAACAAATTGTAGAGCAGCTGGACGCACCGCTCTACAGTGCGTTTACCGAGCGTTATATTTTGGATGAATTAAAATCCCTGCGTACCGACATGGCCGCGCAGCGCGTGGAATTTATCCAGCAAATTACCGATCGCCAAATTGAAGCGGTTGACCGCAGCGTGAGTTATGCCACCAATACCGTCTCCAATTTTTTCTACATTATCGCCGCGGTAAGTTCGGTATTGGTGATTGTGGGTTGGACATCCATCCGCGAAATGAAAGAAAAAATGGGCACTCTTGCCGATAAAGAACTGCGCAAATTAATTGGTGCTTATGAAGACCGGCTGCGTGAAATTGAACAGCAGCTGCGGGAAAAATCCACCTACATTGATGAAAACCGCGAAGCCATTGAGCGCACCAAAGAAATTCACGCGCTCTGGTTGCGCGCTGCACAAGAGTCGGCGCCCGCCAATAAAATTGCGGTTTATGATCAAATCCTGGCGCTCAACCCACGGGATTGTGAAGCGCTCACGTACAAAGCCGATGCTGCACTGGAATCCAATGAGCCCCAGTGGGCGATTAATTTGTGTCAAAACGCGCTGCAGCTGGATGCTTCCAATGCGCATGCGTTTTATCAGTTGGCCTGCGCTCATGCGGCGCTTTCCCATTTTGACGATGCAATTAATTTCTTAACCAAAGCGCTCGTCAATGGCGATGCGCGTTTGGATGATTTCGCCAAAGACCCCGCGTTAGAACCACTCCACCATTTGCCCGCGTTTGAGCAGTTGCTGCTTGATGCCCATAGCACCGTCTAAAATCCGGGCCTTGTTATGCTGATCAGTTTTATTGTTTGCCTCGTACTTTTTCTGGTTATTGGTTTAGCCTCAGCGCGCGTGCGTAAAAATAATGCGCAGGATTATTATCTCGCCAGTCACAGTGTGCCGCCCTGGTTGGTGGGTTTGTCGGCGGTGGCCACGAATAACAGCGGCTATATGTTTATCGGGGTGATTGGTTATACCTACGCCGTTGGTTTGTCGGCCAGTTTATTAATGATCGGTTGGATTCTTGGGGATTTTCTCGCGTCGCTCTGGGTTCATCAGCGCTTGCGCGCGCAGGCTTTTAATAACGGCGAAACCAGTTATATCGGTGCACTGACGCGCTGGGCCGGTTTTTCGGGGCGTGGTTTTCGGGTAATTGCGGCACTGATTGCGCTGGTGTTTTTATTGTCCTATGCCGGTGCGCAGCTAGTCGCGGGCAGTAAAGCCTTGCAGGTATTACTCAATTGGCCCGCGTGGTTGGGGGCAGTAATCGGCGCGTGTTTGGTGATGCTTTATTGCATTGCTGGTGGTATTCGCGCGTCTATCTGGACCGATGCGGCGCAATCAATCGTGATGATTGTTGCCATGGGTTTGATGTTATTTATCGCGGTGCAAACGTTGGGTGGCGTATCGGCCAGCGTTACCGCCATGAATGATATTCCCGGTTTTCTTTCATTTGCACCTGCGTCGGTGGTATTACCCGGTGCGGCGGGTGTGGGTATATTTTTTATTGGCTGGCTGCTTGCCGGTTTTTCGGTTATCGCCCAACCGCACATTATGGTGCGTTTTATTACGCTCAATGCTGCGCAGAATTTTGTGCAAACCCGCCTGTGGTATTACGCCTGGTTTGTAGTGTTTTATTGCATGGCGACCGCCGTGGGAATGCTCGCGCGAATTTATTTACCTGAGTCGGCAAACTTTGATGCCGAGTTGGCGCTGCCGCAAATGGCGGTGGAATTATTGCCACCACTGCTGGTCGGCTTGGTGCTCGCGGGAATATTTGCGGCCACAATTTCCACGGCGGATTCATTGCTGCTGAGTTGTTCGTCATTTATCTCGCAAGACTTGGCGCCGCGTCTGTTTGCGGCGCGCAGTAGCACCAACATCATCGGTATAAAAATCGCCACACTCTTAGCAACCTGTGCTGCACTCGCGTGGGCGCTGCTGAATCAACAATCGGTTTTTGCGTTAGTAGTGTTGTCCTGGGCGATGCTCTCGGCAGCATTTGTGTCGCTTATTTTATTGCTCTGTCTTGGTAAAACCTTGTCGCAAACTATGGCGCTATGGCTGATGGGTCTTGGCTGCGGCACGGTACTTCTTTTGCATTGGTGTGGTATCGGCGGCGATTTATATTTGGGTTTACCGGCGCTGCTGGTTTCACTGTTGGTTTATGGCCTGGTATCCCTCATTAAGCGCCGCTGATCTTCGCTATTGATCTTTATGGATACCTGCGTTCGCAGGTATGACGAAAATCCTATTTTACCTGCCTCCCTGGTCTCGCCCCTGCGACAATTTGTCACTGTTCGTCGCGCCGCAAACTGCCTACTCTGCTCCTCAGGAAAAACCATTAAAAAGTAGGGTGGGTGAGACTAGTGAGACGGTTGTTGGCGGTTGTGCTGGCGGGTGCTGGTGTGCTGAGTATAGGTATGACCAGCGTTGCGCAGGCACATGAACAGGTGTTGAAAAAAAAGCGCGCTAAAAATCCGCAGCCGGTTGAAGAGGTAAAAGTCTGGGGTGACGCACGCGATGCGAGTCACGCCGGTTATACCAATCCCACCAGTGTGCTGACGCAGGAAGATATGGTCAGCATCAATGCGACCACCACTGAGGACTTGGTGAAATACGAACCCAGCCTGGTGATTCGCAAACGCTATATTGGCGATTCCAACGGCACCCTTGGCCTGCGCGGTTCCAATATGTTTGCCACGCCGCGCTCCATGGTATTTGCCGACGGCGTGCCGCTGCATTATTTGCTGCAAACCCGTTGGAGTGGCGCGCCGCGTTGGACCATGGTGAGTGCGAGTGAAATTGCACAGGTGGAAATTCTCTACGGCCCTTTTTCTGCCGAGTACAGCGGTAACTCCATGGGCGGTGTAGTGCTGATTGAAACCGCCTTGCCGCAAACACGCAAAGTGCATGTGGATCTGGATTATTTCTCGCAAGATTTCTCCGCCTACGGTTTTTCGGATCGCTTAACCGGCACCAAAACTTTTTTTTCCTACGGCGATAAAATTGGCGACTTGAGCGTTTATTTTTCTTACAACCATCTCGAAAACGACAGCCAACCCCAGTCGTTTTATTATGACTATCGCGCAACACCCGCTAGCGGCGCCGCAACGGTTACCGGCGCCATTGTGCAGCGCGATGTCTATGGTAAGCCCGCTTACTACTACGGCGATACCGGCGTTGAACAAGCGCAAACTGATAATTTTAAAATCAAATTAGGTTACGACTTTAGCGACGACTGGTCAGCATTGCTCAACCTTGCCTATGAAGATCGCAATACCCTGCGCGATGCCGCCAACAGCTATTTGCGCAATGCCGATGGCAGCACAGCCTGGGCGGGAAATTTTGTGCAGGACGGTATTGGCATGAATATCGCCGCTGGGCGCTTGGGTAATAGTGAGTTGGAACGCAAAAGTTTATCGACCGGCCTGCGCGTAAAAGGAAAATTGAATGATCAATTGCGTGTGGAAACCAATCTCAGCGATTTCCGTATTCTCAAAGACAATAGCATTAGCTCTAGTCGCAACCCCCAAGATCCACTCTTTAATAACACCGGCTTAACTGCGGATTATGACGATACCGGTTGGCAGACTCTCGATGTGAAATTGGTGCTGGATGATGTGGGATTGGAAGGCATGCAATGGCTGGGTGGTGTGCGCCACGAAGGCTATCGCCTCAATCTGAACCAATACAATTCCAGCAATTGGCTGCAGGGCGACAACGCCGGTTACACCAGCCGCAGCGGTGGTGAAACCAGTATCGATGCTGCGTTTGTGCAATTAAATTGGGATATTAGCACGCGTTGGGATTTAGCTTTGGGTGGCCGTTACGAACAATGGGAAAGTAAAAACGGTTATTTTAGCCGTAAGAATCCCATCAGCTCCGCTTTTGAATTAGTCGATGTGGATGATGCAAAACATAATCAATTCTCGCCAAAATTTTCACTCGGCTTCGTGCCTGCCGATGAATGGCTGGTGCGTTATTCCGCCGCGCGCGCCTATCGCTTTCCAATTGTGGAAGAGCTATTTTCCCAAAGCCAATCCTATTCCGGTTCTACTGTGCCGCGCCCGGATTTAAAACCGGAAAATGGTGTGCATCACAATGTAATGTTGGAAAAACAATTTGATGGTGGCTACGCGCGTATTAATTTATTTAGCGAAACCATAGAGGACGCGATTGAATCGCAAAGCAACTTCTCCACACTGGTAACCACTTTTTCTGCCGTCGATGAAGTGCAAACCGATGGTGTGGAATTGATCCTTAATTATTCTGGCCTGTTGGTGCCCGAGTTGGATGCGCGGTTTAATGTCACCTATACCAAATCAGTCATTGAAGATAACAGCACCGCCGAAGGCCCCAACCCAACCACCACCATTGAAGGCAATGACTACCCACGTATGCCACGCTGGCGCAGCAACTTATTGCTCACTTATCACGTGAATGACAAATGGGATCTCAGTGGTAATGTGCAATATGCCGATAAAAGTTTTGGTCGCCTGCAAAACGACGACATCGCCGAAGGCGTGATGGGCGCACAGGATGGCTATACCCGTGTGGGCGTAAAAACCACATATGATTTCAGCGAGCAAATTGAAGTCGGTTTCGGTGTGGATAACCTCACCGATGAGCAAAGTTATGTGGCACACCCATGGCCAGGGCGCACACTTTATTTAAGTCTTTCTTATGACTTATAACCTATAAAAAGTGGTAAAAATTCCTACCCTGCACAGAAGACGAATTCGAAGAGCCGCAAAAATATGAATGCATTAATTCAAACAAGCAATAATCAAAAAGCTCTTTATCGCACCATTTGGCGCTGGCATTTTTATGCCGGCATTTTTGCTATTCCGTTTGTGATTTTATTATCGCTCACCGGCGCGATTTATTTATTCAAACCCTATTACGAACACTGGCAAGAGCGTGACTATCGGGGCCTGCAAGTAACGGGTGAGGCGCTTGCACCTAACGATCAAATCACTGCGGCGCTGGCAGCGGTCGAAAACGGAAAATTATTAAGTTATCGCCTGCCGCAATCCGCCAATGAAGCCGTGCTAATTAAAGTGCAGGCGGATACCAACTGGATGGTGTTTGTAAATCCCTACACCGGTGCTGTGCTTGCAAAAGAGCGTACTGACGAACAGTTAATGAATATCGTCAAAACCATTCACGGCGAATTGTTGCTCGGTAATGTCGGTTCAATATTGGTAGAGCTGGCGGCCTGTTGGGCAATTGTATTAATCGTCACCGGTTTGTATTTATGGTGGCCGCGCAATACACGCGGCATGGCAGGCATTATTTATCCGCGCCTGCGCGAAGGCAGCAGAACATTCTGGCGTGATATTCACGCGGTGACCGGCATCTGGATTTCTGCACTGGCATTATTTTTATTAGTCACCGGTTTACCCTGGGCATTAGTTTGGGGTAGCGCATTAAAAGAAGTGCGCGCAATAGATTTCTCTGCACAACAGGATTGGAGCCAAAGCCGCGCACAAGAACACCAGCATTGGCGTGCGCAGGCCAGTGAGGTTTTTAATTTAACGCCCGCTGTGATCACTACTGCGCAACAATTGCAGCTCGCACCGCCCGTGGAATTAAGTGTGGCAGCCTCTTCTCAGGCTTCACATCACACAGATCACAGCGAGCATAATCATCATGAGTTGATGGCGCAAAGCTGGAAAGCCTCCTCGCAGACGTCTAATCGCCCCCAGCGTGCGGATGTATGGATCAATGGCGATGGCAGCATTGAAAAGCGCAGCGATTTTGCACAGAAAAAATTACTGGATCGCGCCATCGGTATCGGCGTGGCAGCGCATGAAGGTTATTTATTTGGCTGGTTTAATTTAGTGTTAGGCGTACTCACCTGCGCAGGCTTAATACTCATCAGCGTTAGCGGATTTATTTTATGGCGCAAACGCAAACCCGAATCAGCATTGGGCGCACCACCACCGATGCCCGCCCGTGTTGGTTTTACAGTAGTGGCAATCACCCTTGGTCTGGCAATTTTTCTGCCGCTATTGGCGATTTCATTGATTGTGCTTTTGGTAATTGAATTTTTTGTACTGCGCAGGTTAAAAGGTGTCAACCAGTGGTTGGGTTTGGGGAGGTAATGTTTTTCTGATTGACTAGTTTGTCTTGTCCTTATCATACTCTGTGACGCAATGAATCATGTGAGTCCAAAAAATGACCTCCTCCCCAGAACTGGTAATGAGTTTCGGCGATGTCGCCCACGCCATTCAGCTTGCGCTGGCGCCCGTGTTTTTGCTCACCGGTATTGCCGGTTTGCTGAATGTAATGGCCAGTCGCCTTGCGCGGATTATTGATCGCGGGCGCAGCCTCACAGAAGAGGAATTGCCCGTACATCTGCACGATACTGATTTACTTCACAAAGAATTAAGTCGCCTTGAACGCCGCCGCCACTATGCCAGTTCGGCAATCACGGCTTGCACTTGTTCTGCGTTGCTGGTGTGTATGGTGGTGGCGTTTATTTTTTTGCAGGTATTGTTGCAGGTGGAATTCAAATGGGTGATTAGCGCGTTATTTACTGCATCAACGCTAACCTTAATTGTTGGGCTTGGATATTTTTTGCGTGAGGTACATTTGGCAACGCGCACGGTACGGATTCAGATAGTGGCGCGTGCCAACTAAAAATGCTCGCTTTGTAGTGGAGGGATTAAAAATCTACCAAATCGATCTTCATTCCCAATTTTCACTATTCTTCGATCAGGTGATCTATGTCTACAGCAATCGGATTCACGTTTGCATCATAGGAGCGTCTCAACGTACCCTTCTTTCGTCTTAATGCATAGGCTCTCATCGTAGAAATGGGGGCAAACTCTAGCCCGTCAATCGGTGAGTGTCCTGTTATAACAGGAGTATTGAAATTTATATTTTTTTCATTATCTAAAGGAATTGTCCATTTTCCTCCATTTCTATTTATCATCAGCTCGCCTAAATATCTAGCAAAAAAAACCACCATTTTAGATAGTTCATCTTTGGGTAAATCTTGAGAAACTATGTCAAATAATTTCTCAAGGTTTTCGAGGTCCCTTAATGAATAATCAAGTGTTATTTGATTTTTTTCGGCGGTGCCTTTCAAATTTTCTAATTGATCATCCATTATCATTAAAAAATTTTCGAAGGTTTCTTCTGCTTGTTTTCTTGTAAAAGCCATTTTTCCTGCTAACTAGTTTTGGGGGGATGTAAATATATTTTTTGAATTTTTAATTCTTACGTATTTCACTAAAACTTTAAAATAGTTTTTTTGATGTATGCAATGAATATTATGAGAGCGATAGATCCACTGGGTAGTGCCAATGTTTTTTAATCTCGGAGTCGTCTATATTTAATAGATTCACTATCAATACAGCTTCCAGACTCCAGTAGCCGAAATAGAAATCCCAGTTTCCCTCTTCTTCATTTTCCTTGCTGTGATTGTTGTACCACGCTGACTGCCAACAGCTTGAATACCAATCATCCAGAAAGATTTTCAATAATTCTATCCGTTTGCCAGGTGCTTCTTCAAAAACCTTTAGCAATGGTCGATACAGGTGTGGAAAACATAAGGAGCTTGCTTGTGCTGTGTTTTCATCCCCTAGTGTAATCGCAATCTTGTCCAGATGTTCATCTTCACCTCTGTTGCCTATGCAGGCGAGGATTTCCAAGCAGTGTTCTTTGGATTGTTTTGTGGCTACAGCAAGGGATAGCCACCACAGGCTATTGATGTAACGGCTAATCGGGTGTATTCCATCAATTTCATCGTCACCGGTAATCCGTTCAAATTGTTGACGATAAATTTGTTGCCTTTGAGGCAACGTGCTGGCCTTTACGAGAAATATTTTTCTTGATTCAAGAATTTTCCCCACTTTTGGTTTTAGTGCATCAAGCGGTTCGCCACTTGAATAGCTGGCGATGGAGTACATTAATTGCAACTCAAACAAGTCGTTCGCTACTTTGGTTTGTTCGTCAGGAAGTGGCATAGAGCCGTCTTCCAGCGCAAGGGTTAAATTTTCTATTCCTTCGATGTATTGCGGTAAAAGATTCTTAAAGTAGTCTGCACTTTTTCGTGTATCTCGTGGCATTTCTTGTCGCTCGTAAACGATTAAAGTTGATTAATCACCATGCACTAATGCAGCGGGATAATATTTATGGTTTCGGTAGCCGCTATCATCTAGTTTGAATACTAATGTTACTAACGCGGCTTCAAAGCACCAGTAGCCTGCATAGCCAAAGTTATTGGTGATGTTGTGAGTATCATAGAATCCATTTTTAACGCACGCGGGGTACCAGGCATCCATAAATTTGTTCATTAGCATAGGTTGTTGTTCTTTTTTTGCCTCAAGGGCATCCAGCAGTAACTGGTAAGGTTTTGCATAAAGTACTTTGGTGCCAATAGGGCGATCTGTATCGCCTAGCTTTACTGCAATCCGATCAAAAATTGTATCCAAACCTTGGTTGTCAACCAGCTTAAAAAGTTTAGCAAAATAATCTGTTGATGCGCCTGCTGCTAAAGCAAAGGAAATCCAAGAAAATGTTTCTTTATATGTTGAAAAATCTAAACGCTCCCACTCGACTCTTCGATCTGCATCTTCTGGTGGCAATTCGTCAGCAAATTTCTTTTGCATTTCTCGATATTTCAATAAATCCACCAAATTGTGCTGTAAATTTTTAAGAGTATCACCTCTTGAGTAGCAATATTTCATCCGATTAAGAATGAGCCGACAAAGCCCTGCTGAGCCGCCCATTCTACCATATGGCACTAATTTTTCTGGTTGCGCTAATCGCTTTTGATAGCGTGCGATACTATCATCTATGTCTGCAATAGCCTCATCGAAATAGTTTTTATCTCTTAGAGAATCACGTAACATTTTATACCTCACTATTTAATTATTTTTGATGTGACACTTCCGTCTGGTTTTACACGAATTAATCGCTTTTCAACGGTGCCATCACCAAATTCCAAACCTTCACGGATCGCTTTAATATCTTTTTGGGTTAAACCAGCTTTTTCCAATCTATCACTGCCAGTAACCCATGAATCACTCATCTGTATGCCATCGGTAGTTTTCCCTAACTTCGCCGTACCATATTTTGCTTCCGTAATAATGTAGTCTAGTGGTGGACTAGTATTTTTATAAACTCCATCAATTCTTGTCGCTCGTAAACGATTAAAGTTAATTAATCACCATGCACTAATGCAGCGGGATAATATTTATGGTTTCGGTAGCCGCTATCATCTAGTTTGAATACTAATGTTACCAACGCGGCTTCAAAGCACCAGTAGCCTGCATAGCCAAAGTTATTGGTGATGTTGTGTGTATCATAGAATCCATTTTTAACACATGCGGGGTACCAGTCATCCATAAATTTGTTCATGAGCAAAGGTTGTTGTTCTTTTTCTGCCTCAAGAGCATCTAGTAGCAACTGGTAAGGTTTTGCATAAAGTACTTTGGTGCCAATAGGGCGATCTGTATCGCCTAGCTTTACTGCAATCCGATCAAAAAGAATATCCAGACCTACGTTATCAACGAAGTGAAAAAGTTTTTCCAAATAATTCTGGCTGGCTCCTGCACTTACTGCGAAAGCTAGCCAAGTAAATGTTCCTTTATACGTTGAAAATCCTAATCGTTCCCATTCGACTCTATTTTTGGCCGCTTCTTTAGGTAATAGGTTTGCATAATGAAGTTGCATTTCTCGATGTTTTAATATGTCAATAAGGTCTTTTTTTGAATCTATTGTGGTGTCACCGCGAGAGTAGCAATAGATTAATTTTTCTATTAAGTTATTGCATAATCCTGCATTGATTTTCATTGCTGCAAGTGGTTTTGGCGTGGCTGTATTATTTAGATAATCGATATCTTCTGATATGAAATCAGTGCTATTTTGAATCGCATTATCAAAATAATATTTATCTCTTAATTTATCTCGTAACATGATGTTGTCCTTTTTTTAAATTCTTTACCCGCTTAAGGTATTGTTCTCACAGTAGTGCTTCCATCAGGTTTAACTCTCAGAAGAAATTTTCCACTGTGCCATCGCAACGCCTTAATCCTCGTTTAATCGCGTCTATCTAATTTGTTGATAGTCCTGCCTTCTCTAATCGATTACTTTCCGTAATCCAGCCATAACTCATCTGTTTTCTATCTGCAGTATTTTCTAATTTTTCAGTATTGTATTTGGCTTCGGTAATTACATAGTCTGGTGGTGGATTTGGATGTTTGTATACACCATCAATACCTGTTTCACCTGGCTTATAAGTTCCATTTGTATTGCCTAAAGGTTGATATCCATCGTTTACCATTTTATCGCGTGCAGTTTTTTCGCCGAAGGCCGATTTTTGAAGAGCATTTTTTGGTGAATAAGTTTTTATGTCTGGTGGTGGATCGGTATTTACTGTGTGTTTTTTATCAACACTGTCTGATATTTTCTTGCGCTTCAATAATTTCCCTAAATTTCTAAATGTCGAGCCAACGCTTTTTAGTTTTCCGGCGTGGCGGATTTTGCTGAAGCCACGAAATATTCTGCTTATTTAAAATGCAAGAAATGGCACAATAAATGCCCACTATAAAATGGGCATTTATTCGTTGTTAAACTGGGGGATGTGGAAAAATAATATATGCTTCGATTTTAAATCTATTCAATATTAAGATAACCTAAATCACCCAACATATCGCGAACATTTATTGCTAATTTTATTTTTTCGGATGAAACATCGGAAACCTCATCATCCAACCAAAAATAAACTCCTTCTTTTGTTGCTTGTTTTGATATTTCATGCGGAATCTTTTTTAAGATGTCATTTTTTTTAAAATAATTTAACCACCCTATTTGTATATCATAGGGCTTTTGGTAATCAACAACTTGATCAAAGAGACTATCTATAGATACGTATGCAGCAAGTAGCGGAATTACAGATAGCAGATGTTCTATAAAATTTTTCATTGTATCTGTCTGGTAAAATTTCTCGTGACCGATCTGAGGAAATTTTACATTGACAAAACCGATGCCGTCTTCCCCGCCAGCTCTTATTGTTATGGTGTATTTCCCATCTTGAGATTTCTTTGTATTTGAGTATGAATTAGAAAATCCCGCCCATGAAATGGAATCCAACAAAAAATCCTTTGAACCCGTTGGATTTTTATAGTTAATTTCTTTGTCATAGATATGCTGAAACACTATTGAATTAAAATTTGAAAAATCATCTTCGATCTTTGTCCAGGAGCTTGCCGTATTACCCCAACTATTAACAATCTCGAAAATAGGGTCAAATTTTTGTATATGCGAAATAATAATCTCGCTTAGCTTTATGTATTCATTTGCAGTCAACATTGAGCATTTGAATCTAGTGATTAATTCCAACATATCTTTCATATTTTTTATCCTTTTGGTGTTACGAAAACTTGGTATTACCCACAAAAAGTAGACACCCTTTCGATCCAGTCTCCCAATCTTTTGCATCAATTAACGTATTGGTTTCAGGGTCGTAACCATCAAATTTCTTTTTGCCACTTTTCATTCGATCTGTTTTAACAACGTATTCCGTATCCTTTGGCGCACCAGTAACTTTGGCCTGATAATCTGAACCTTTTTGTGGTGTTGTTTATTTTTGCCAAGTACCAAGACCCCCATCACTTTGCCCGTGTTGGTAGGTAGGTTTTTTCTTCGGTGTTAATTTTTTATCCTCTGGCAGCTCTGTCTTAACCGGTTTTTTCGTATCAACATTAACACGAACTTTTCTGCGCAATTTTTTGCGCTTCAATAATTTCCCTAAATTTCTAAATATCGAGACAAGGCTTTTTAGTTTTCCGGCGTGACGGATTTTGCTGGCGCCTTGGGCGACGTTGCCTATGCCGCCGGTGAACATGAGGAGCAGTGCGGTGAGGACGATTTCAAATACGCCACCACCGGCGAATTCTGCCCATTCGATGCTGGATTGCGCTCCGGCGTAATCTTTGCCAGGTTTAGTGAGTGTGTCGGCGATTAATTCACTAGATGTGCGTTTCGTGCTGCCACAACGTGAGCAATAGCCTTGCTCTTCTTACAGGCTTTTAGTTAAATTTTTGAAGAGGGGAGATGTAGTTAAAACGCCCTCATTTTTCGGTTGAGGGCTTAATAAAAAATATATTAAAAGCTACTTTCCGAACGCTTTGTTGGCTAGGCATTTAATGTCCATAATCTCGCGCTGGCCCATACTGGCTAAAATTTCATTTTGGATAAAGAAGTTTACTTTGTTAACTGCTTTAAATGTCTGTTCTCCACCCAGAAATGGCGCAGGCTCAAAGGTAAACATTTCATCATCTGCTAAGGCCCCCAATCTATCGATAGCGTATTGGAATATTGGTTCTTCGGTGTTGATGTCCTCTATATCCAAAGAAGAGGGCTTTAAGACGGTAAAGAAATTCAGAATTGCTTCGCTTGAACCCTCCTTGTTAATATAGTTTTCATCCGATCCATTATCAAAAATAGATCCTTCTAGTATCTCAATGTTGAAGTGTTGTCCGGTTTTTTCACCCCATAAAAAAAGTTCACCAAATCCAGAGCGAGCGAAAACATGAAAAGTGTCAATTTCAAGTAAACCAGTTCCCTTTAGCCAAGTTGGAATTGTCTCTTTGTAGATTTCTGGATTTACTATTTGGAATAGTCCGTCTAGAAAGCTACAAAACCCATATTCTGTCCAGCAATCGATTAGTGCATCGGGTAACCTATTTCTATATTTTTCAATTGTTTCTTGCGTAGCAATTTGTGAGTGTATCGGGCTTCCGAATTTTTTCAAAAACCATTCAAATTTTTTATTTTCAGTAATGCGCATCGTTTTCTCCTGTTATTTGCATCTCTCTAGGGTTACATTCATTTTTGCATCAGATCCTAGCTCTGCTGCTGCTTTTTTTGCTTGCACATCCATTATGTCCACCCGGCCGTCTTTGGCCCACTGGGATCCAAGGGATGAATTAATATTTTTATTGCCAACCCTAGAAATCGTATCGCCACCACCTGCAATCAAATCTGGATCATGTAAAGCAGCAAGCTGGGATAGTTGTTCTTTAGCCTTTTGGGCTGCCAATTTTTCCGCTTCTTCGCCAAAAATGTTTCTTTTGGCAAGTGTTACTTCAATTGAATCCTGAATTTTTCTCTGCAGTTTTTTTCTTGCTGCTTCTTGAGCCTTTCCTCCTTGCGTAAGAATTTCCCTTGCTTTTTCATGACCATATTGATCGGTTAGTTGTTGCAATGTTTGCCTGTTCTGCAAATACTCTCCAACAGTCATTTTATTCAATCCAGCTTCCTGCGCTTTTAATTGCTTATAAAATTCCTTTTCCATTGCTTGGGGGTCATCTTTAAGCTTTTCTTTGAGTGCATCGCCAGGCTTAAAGCATTTTGGTTTATGTTCATCCATTTTCTTAATTGGTTTAACGGAAGGTTTTTTATCCTCTGGCAACTCTGTCTTAACCGGTTTTTTCGTATCAACATTAACACGAACTTTTCTGCGCAATTTTTTGCGCTTCAATAATTTCCCTAAATTTCTAAATATCGAGCCAAGGCTTTTTAGTTTTCCGGCGTGGCGGATTTTGCTGGCGCCTTGGGCGACGTTGCCTATGCCGCCGGTGAACATGAGGAGTAGTGCGGTGAGGACGATTTCAAATACGCCGCCACCGGCGAATTCTGCCCATTCGATGCTGGATTGCGCTCCGGCGTAATCTTTACCAAATTGGGTGAGCATGTCGAGCGATTCTTTGTCGTCGGCGATGAAGGCGGTGATTTCGTAGGCTTCGGCGAATAATTCTTTGAGGCGCTGTAGCCCTTCGGAGGATAAATATTTGGCATCTATACCCAGAATGCGGGCGATGTCTTTTATCTCTTCGTCTTGCAGGTTTTTGGCAAGGCTTTGTTTCCATTGCGCTGAGGTGAGTGTGCCGTCTTCTTAATTATTTCTTTGCCTTGCTTTATTTTTAGTTGTGGTTTTTCTTTAAGATAATCAATGCTCTCGCCTAATAGTCGAGAGCATATACGATAATTATTTATTATATTATTGTTCTAAATTCAGATATCCAAGGTCTCCTAATATATTGCGTACTTATTTATATTGATTGTTTTCTCGATTGTGAATCAATTTTAAATTTTTTATAAAAATTTTCTGTGTGATTTATTAGATAGCTCTATGGATATGTACAGCTGCTATTTTTTAAAATAGTTTAACTAGCTATCTCAATGTAATAGTCTTTTTGTGGCCTACAGTGTATTCGTATAGATTTCTCTACTATTTCCCAAATGCTTTTTTGGCTAAGCTTTTAATATCCATAATTTGACGTTGTCCCATGCTGGCCAGAATTTCTGATTGGATAAAAAAGTCTACCTTGCTAAGTGTTTTTATCGTTTGTTTGCCGCCGAGAAACGGTGCAGGCTCAAAGGTAAACATTTCATTTTCTTTTAATGGGCCAAACTTTGCAATTGCTTGTTCAAAAATTGGCTCATCGATGTCAATATCTTCTAAATCAACGTTTTCTGGCGAGATGACACCAAAAAAACCTTTTAGTGAAACATCCTCTCCTTCGGATAGAATACGTTTTTCATCGCTACGCTTAAAAAAAAGTTGTGAGTCAATTATGTCTATTCTCCAGCTCTGCCCTGTTTTCTTTCCCCATAGTAGCAATGAGCCGAAACCAGTTCTAGCTATAACATGAAAGCTGTCGAGGTCTAGTACTCCTGTGCCTTTAAGCCAAGTATTCATCGATTCATGATAGTCACTAGGGTTGACAATCCAAAAGAGCCCATCTTTAAAACGGCAAAATCCGTACTCTTGCCAATATTCTAATAATCGATTGGGTAAAACACCTTTGTACGCGCCAAGAGTTGAGTTGTCGACAGCAATAGAATTTTGTGGTTCGCCAAATTGTTCTAAAAACCATTCGAATCTATCATCTAATTGAAAAGTCATGATTAATCCTTCACAAGATTGGTACTTAGTGCCTAGGTCAAGAACACTGGCATTTGCATATTGTTGTGTGTGTGAATAAAAAATGCCCACTCTGTGGTGGGCATTTTTTAGTTGCTATTTACTAATTTGATCCAAATAACTCGCCTGCACTAGGTAGTACAACTGGAGTATCCAAATCACAGAGAATAGAGAGCTGCTCTAATATTTTTACCTTTTTGATGTTGTTGATGTCGGCTATACCGCCCAATGCTAGTGCAGGTGAAAATGTATACATTTCATCATGCTCTAGAATTCCGTACTTTTTTAGGCAGCGCTGAAACAGTGGTTTATTGTTTTTATCATAGTAGTCAACTCTCTTTTTACTTTTAAACATAAAAAAAACTCCAACTGCTTTATCTATTTCTTCTGCGCTGAGTGTTTTTTTTGCTGCTTCACCAGGAATAATGTTGTTTAGGTGTGGATCAATAATTGTTGTTGAATCACTTTGACTTCCTCGAATATATAATTCGCCAAAAGCTGATCTTGCAATTGCGTAAAAATTCTCTCTTCCCCACATTGGAGTTTTTTGTAGCCACTTATCGACAATATTTTGATAGTCTTGTGGATTTACTATCCAGAATAGCCCTTCTGCAAAACCAGAAAATCCATATTCAACCCAGTAATTTTTCAGTTTATTGGGTATTTTTTCGTGAAAGTGCTTTAGCGTTTCTTCGTTGACCGGAATGGAGGAGGTGATAGGAGAAAATCCCTCCTCATTCAAAAATTCATTAAAATATTCATCCATATTTATACCCTCTTTTACGGACAGCGATGCATGTTAACATTCATTTTGTAATCCCCTTGGCCATTTGCGATGGCCTCTGCTGCTGCTTTGTCTAACTCAGTGACACGACTTTTCCATTGAGCGCCGATAGATTGGTTGACGCTTCCATCACCAAAGTCAGCAATAATGTCTTTGCCGCCTGCAATCATATCTGGATTATGTAATGCATTAAGTGTCTTCATCTTATCATCTGCCATACTCTTAGCTTCTGATTTTGATTTGGCAGCACCACTTTTGAAATAATTTTCGGCCAGTTCTTCAGCATACGCCTCTCTTTTGGCTGCTGTACTAGCTCTTTTTCCTGTGTATGCTTTCCTTCCCTCTAGATATTCCTTTGCTGTCATATTATTTAAGCCATCTTGCTGGCCTTTCAGTTGGCGGTCATATTCTGCCGGGGTTCCTTTTGCATTCTTCTTAAAGCAAGGCACATCTTTTTCTTTTTTTTTTTGCTGGAACAACAGAAGGTTTTTTATCCTCCGGCAACTCCGTCTTAACCGGTTTTTTCGTATCAACATTAACACGAACTTTTCTGCGCAATTTTTTGCGCTTCAATAATTTCCCTAAATTTCTAAATATCGAGCCAAGGCTTTTTAGTTTTCCGGCGTGGCGGATTTTGCTGGCGCCTTGGGCGACGTTGCCTATGCCGCCGGTGAACATGAGGAGCAGTGCGGTGAGGACGATTTCAAATACGCCACCACCGGCGAATTCTGCCCATTCGATGCTGGATTGCGCTCCGGCGTAATCTTTACCAAATTGGGTGAGCATGTCGAGCGATTCTTTGTCGTCGGCGATGAAGGCGGTGATTTCGTAGGCTTTGGCAAAGAGTTCTTTGAGGCGCTGCAATCCTTCCGATGATAGGTGTTTGGCGTCTATACCCAGAATGCGGGTGATGCTTTTTATTTATTCAGATTACGGGAAAGGGAGGTTAATGGGAGAATGCATTAAGCCTTTTGCTCTCTGCAAAAGGCTTAATTAAAGGATGAGTTAAGCGCTACTATCCTAGTGTTTTTTTAGCTAAACCTTTCATATCTGTTATTTCTCGTTGCCCCATACTTGCCAATATTTCAGATTGAATAAAAATATTAACTTTATTAATAGTTCGTAATGATCTTTCGCCGCCGATGAAGGGCGCAGGCTCAAAAGTGAACATTTCGTTGCTTTTTAAAGGATCAAATTTACTAACCGCATCCTCAAAAATAAAATTTTGAGTGTTCGAGTCTTTGGTATCTATCGTGTCAGGACTTATAATGCCAAAAAAGCTTTGAATTACATCGTCTGCATTATCTGCCAATATTTCTTTTTGGTAACTTCCATTATTAAATATTCTGCCATTCAAAGGCTCAATGCTCCAGCTTCTACCCGTTTTTTCGCCCCACAGATAAAGCACCCCAAAGCCTGAACGAGCAAAAACATGAAAATTATCCGTTTCCAAAATTCCAGTCCCTTTTAGCCAAGTATAAACTAATGATTTGTAGTCGTTAGGATTAACGATCCAAATAAGGCCATCTTTGAAGCTACAAAAGCCGAACGTCCTCCAGTATTCAAACAGTCTATTTGGTAATAACCCTTTGTAAGTATCAATTAAGTTTTCAGTCACATCTTCGGCTAACTGGGGTTTTCCAAATTGTTCCAGAAACCAAGAAAAATCTTCATCAAGTACGAATGTCATAGAAATCTCCTACTTGCATCGTTCTAATTTAACGTTCATTTTTGTGTCGGGGCCGGAAGTACTCATTGCGTTTTTGGCAGTATTATCCATTCCATCTACGCGACCATCCTTAGCCCATTGCGATCCAAGAGATGAATTTACATTTTTATTCCCCATTCCAGAAATTGTATCATTTCCCCCTGCTACAAGGTCAGGATCGTGTAACGCAGCTAACTGATCCATTTGTTTCTTGACTTGATTATTAACAATCACTTCTGCCTCTTTACTTCTTATATTTTTTTTCTTAGAGACTCTTTTATTGACTCCTTCATTTTTGCAGCAAGGTCATCTCTAGCATCTTGCTGTGCTTTACCCCCATTAGTAAGGATTGCGCGTGCTTTTGAATGTCCATGTTGCTCCGTAAGTTGTTGTAGCGTTTGGCGGTTTTGCAAATATGTGCCAACGCTCATTTTATTGATTCCCTCTTCCTGAGCTTTTAGCTGGCGATAAAATTCTTTTTCCATCCCTTGGGGGTCATCTTTAAACTTTTCTTTGAGTGCATCGCCAGGCTTAAAGCATTTCGGTTTGTGCTCATCCATTTTCTTAATTGGTTTAACAGAAGGCTTTTTACCCTCCGGCAATTCCGTCTTAACCGGTTTTTTCGTATCAACATTAACACGAACCTTCTTGCGCAATTTTTTGCGCTTCAATAATTTTCCTAAACTTCTAAATATCGAGCCAAGGCTTTTTAGTTTTCCGGCGTGGCGGATTTTACTGGCGCCTTGGGCGACGTTGCCTACACCGCCGGTGAACATGAGGAGTAGTGCGGTGAGGACGATTTCAAATACGCCGCCACCGGCGAACTCTGCCCATTCAATGCTGGATTGCGCACCGGCGTAATCTTTACCAAATTGGGTGAGCATGTCGAGCGATTCTTTGTCGTCGGCGATGAAGGCGGTGATTTCGTAAGCTTCGGCAAAGAGTTCTTTGAGGCGCTGCACTCCTTCCGAGGATAGGTGTTTGGCGTCTATAACCAGAGTCTGGGCGATGGAATCTAATTGTTGATATAAATGAAAAATACCCACTAGTGGGTATTTTTTACAGATGAGTAAAGTGTGTGCTTTTTTTGGAAAGTTTGATAATTATTATGAGAACGATAGATCCGCTGGATAGTGCCAATGTTTTTTAATGTCGGAATCGTCAATATTTAATAGATTCACTATCAGCACAGCTTCCAGGCTCCAGTAGCCGAAATAGAAATCCCAGTTTCCCTCTTCTTCATTTTCCTTGCTGTGATTGTTGTACCACGCTGACTGCCAACAGCTTGAATACCAATTATCCAGAAAGGTTTTCAATAATTCTATCCGTTTGCCAGGTGCTTCTTCAAAAACCTTTAGCAATGGTCGATACAGGTGTGGAAAACATAAGGAGCTTGCTTGTGCTGTGTTTTCATCCCCTAGTGTAATCGCAATTTTGTCCAGAAGTGCATCTTCACCTCTGTTGCCTATGCAGGCGAGGATTTCCATACAGTGTTCTTTTGATTGCTTTGTGGCTACAGCAAGGGATAGCCACCACAGGCTATTAATGTAACGGCTAATCGGGTGTATTCCATCAATTTCATCGTCACCGGTAATCCGTTCAAATTGTTGACGATAAATTTGTTGCCTTTGAGGCAACGTGCTGGCCTTTACGAGAAATATTTTTCTTGATTCAAGAATTTTCCCCACTTTTGGTTTTAGTGCATCAAGCGGTTCGCCACTTGAATAGCTGGCGATGGAGTACATTAATTGCAACTCAAACAAGTCGTTCGCTACTTTGGTTTGTTCGTCAGGAAGTGGCATAGAGCCGTCTTCCAGCGCAAGGGTTAAATTTTCTATTCCTTCGATGTATTGCGGTAAAAGATTCTTAAAGTAGTCTGCACTTTTTCGTGTATCTCGTGGCATTTCTTGTCGCTCGTAAACGATTAAAGTTGATTAATCACCATGCACTAATGCAGCGGGATAATATTTATGGTTTCGGTAGCCGCTATCATCTAGTTTGAATACTAATGTTACTAACGCGGCTTCAAAGCACCAGTAGCCTGCATAGCCAAAGTTATTGGTGATGTTGTGAGTATCATAGAATCCATTTTTAACGCACGCGGGGTACCAGGCATCCATAAATTTGTTCATTAGCATAGGTTGTTGTTCTTTTTTTGCCTCAAGGGCATCCAGCAGTAACTGGTAAGGTTTTGCATAAAGTACTTTGGTGCCAATAGGGCGATCTGTATCGCCGAGCTTTACTGCAATTCGATCAAAAAGAATATCGAGTCCAGTGTTATCAACCAAGTAAAAAAGTTTTTTCAAATACTCCTGGCTGGCTCCTGCGCTTACTGCAAAAGCTAGCCAAGTAAATGTTTCTTTATAAGTTGAAAATCCTAATCTCTCCCATTCAACCCTGTGCTTCTCTTCTTCTTTTGGCAGCAGATCTGCATAATGAAGTTGCATCTCTCTATATTTCAATAGATCGATAAGATAATTTTTTGACTTTTCTATTTTGTCACCACGGGAATAACAAAATTCTAATCTGTCCAATGTTATTTGACATAATCCTGCACTTGTTTTCATCGCGGCAAGTGGTTTAAGTGGATTTGTCGTATTGATGTATTCAATTTCTTCACTGATATACTCGTCAGTAAATTTAATCGCCTCATTGAAATACTCTTCGTTTCTCATTTTATCTCGCAGCATTAAGGCTCTCCTGTTGAATTGCTTTGTTTAAATGATGTTGGTTATGGGATTTTTTTAATTACAGTAGTGCCATCTGGTTTAACCCTTACAAGAAGTTTTTCTACTGTACCATCTCCACGCTTTAATCCCTGAGCGATAGCCTTTTGCTCCGATGGTGATAAACCAGCCTTTTCTAAACGCTTTCCCCCTGTAACCCATTTGTCGTCTAACTGCTTGGTACCATCCTTTAATTTGCCTAATTTTGCAGTATTGTATTTGGCTTCGGTAATTACATAGTCTGGTGGTGGATTTGGATGTTTGTATACACCATCAATACCTGTTTCACCTGGCTTATAAGTTCCATTTGTATTGCCTAAAGGTTGATAGCCATCGCTTACCATTTTTTCGTGTGCAGTTTTTTCGCCGAAGGCCGCTTTTTGATGAGCAGTTTTTGGTGAAGAAGTTTTTTTGCCTGGTGGTAGATCGGTATTTACAGTGTGTTTTTTATCAACACTGCCTGATATTTTCTTGCGCAATTTTTTGCGCTTCAATAATTTCCCTAAATTTCTGAATATCGAGCCAAGGCTTTTTAGTTTTCCGGCGTGGCGGATTTTGCTGGCGCCTTGGGCGACGTTGCCTATGCCGCCGGTGAACATGAGGAGTAGTGCGGTGAGGACGATTTCAAATACGCCGCCACCGGCGAATTCTGCCCATTCGATGCTGGATTGCGCTCCGGCGTAATCTTTACCAAATTGGGTGAGCATGTCGAGCGATTCTTTGTCGTCGGCGATGAAGGCGGTGATTTCGTAGGCTTCGGCGAATAATTCTTTGAGGCGCTGTAGCCCTTCGGAGGATAAATGTTTGGCATCTATACCCAGAATGCGGGCGATGTCTTTTATCTCTTCGTCTTGCAGGTTTTTGGCAAGGCTTTGTTTCCATTGCGCAGAGGTAAGTGTGCCGTCGTAATAGCTTTTGTAGCCTGCGTGCAGCAGGTTGTTGAGCCGTTCCAGTGGACTCAAGTATTGCGCGACTTCGGCGGTTTTGACCACTACATCTTTAGCGAAGGTGACAAGGCCAACCGCGCCATTCCAAAAACCTTTGGTGTAGGCCCAGTAATGGCTACCTGCTTGTTGCAGTGCATTTTGTTGCGCGAGTTCTTTTTCGTGTTTGGCGGCTTCGGCTTTTTGTTCCGCAACTATCGAGTCCAACACGGTTTTGATATTGGTGCGGGTTTGTTTGAGTTCGTCCTCCAGATCGTCTGACACCAATTCAAATTCAACGGAACCCGGTGGCAAATTGCTGAGGCAGGCTTGGCCTTGGTCGTTGAGTTTGCCGGCCCAGGTCATGCCTTCACTGTCGGTTGCAAGAAAGCTGCCTTTTACCGGCTTGCCGTTGGCGTATTTGTATTCCACTTGAACCCAGTGTGGTCTGTCCGGGTCGGTGATACTGGTGACGGCTATGCCTTCGCCTAGTTGAGTCATGCTGAGATCCTTTCTGGAATTACACAGATAGCAGCGCGATAGGCGCTATCGGAGGAGGTGCACACAAGGGCGGTGGTAGGTGTTGAGGGTTTAAGGCAGTTTAAGGCGGCGAGTGTGATCAGTGCGCCGCCGGTGGCTGCCCCCAAATCGCCGTAACAATCGGCGGGGTGTTCGTGTTTGAAATTGATGAGCCTGTGGCTTGAGCGGGTCATGGCGACGCCGAATTCTTTTGCCCAATAGTGCTCGCCGTTCATGCTGCTGAACACTGTACTGATGGAGAGATGTTCCGGTAGCTGCGACAGGGCGGCTTTTACTGCTGTGTCCAGGCCTTTGCCTTGAGAGGGCAGTTCACTGTAAATATGTCCCGGTTCTTCGCCAAAACCGGGTTGGCTCAGGGTGATGCGATAACCCTTGTCGCTCATGGCCAGCGCGGGGTTGTTGGTTAGCAATAAAAAGACAATGCCTTCGCCGGGCACAAAGGTGTCGGCTCTGCCGTGAGGGCTTTCGGATTTGAGGCGCCCATCGCGTTCCAATGCGTGCAACCACTTGCTGTGTTGGCAGCTATCGACGCCGCCAATCAGGATTTGCTCGAAGTGCCCGCCCTGTAGGTAGTGTTGCGCCAGTCGGATGGCTTCCAGCATGCCGGTGCGCCCGGTGCAGAGGATGCGACTGGCGCTGTAAAGGATAGGCAGTTCCGCCTGCGTGCGCAGCAGGGAGAGAAATTGGTTGGGTAATTGATTGTCCACACCGGGGTAGTTTTCCGGCCCGGCCATAATCAGTGGAATGGGGGCGCCTTGGTGTCCGGCAAGTATATCGAGCGCGCCAGTGCTGGCCATTTGTAACAGGCGTTCGTCGCGAAAGCTTAGGTCTGTGTCTTCCAGATCTTCGGCCAAGGGCAACAGTGCGCCGTCTGGTATGAGGGACAGCGTAATTTGGTGATGATCTGCGGTGTGGTAATTCGCCGATTGATAAGTGTTGATGCCTGCGCGATAAGCGTAAAAATTACTGAGAGAGTTGGGGCCAGCAGCGGTAATAAGGTGGGTCTTGGCAATATAGGTGGTGTGCACGCGACTAATCTCCCTGTTAGGTCGCGGTGGATGCTAGCGATTCCTTTCGCGTAAAAAAACCTACTGGTGCAAACTTTTTGTGATCGCCATCAATAATATTTCAACTGCGTCGCCTTGCCATGGAATACGCGATAGGCAAAGAAGGTGTAGCCGAGGATGGTGGGTAACACAATTATCACGCCGTACAAAATAAACATGAGTGACTCGGGGGCGCTGGCGGCTTGCCAGATGTCCATTTGGTTGGGTACAACGTAAGGATAAAAGCTGTAGGCCAAGCCGATAAAACTTAACAGGAAAATCATCGCGGCGGCGACAAAAGGAATCCAGCAGCCGACATCATTCGCGTAGGGTGCGCGGCGTAAATAGCGGTCGGCAATAAAAAATAAAAGAAAACAAAATACCGGAATTACCCACAATACAATTACCAGCGGTGTGCCAAACCATTTATCAAAAATGGTATTGCTCACTAATGGATTAACGATGGATACCGCGATAATGCCGAGTGCCATCAACCATGCGCAGCGGCGTGCCCACCAGGCGGCGCGTTTTTGTAAATCACTTTCGGTTTTCATTACCAGCCACGCCGCGCCGATAAAGGTGTAACCCGCTGTTACGCAAATTGCACTGAGTGCGGCAAATAAATGCGCGGCGATGGTGTCTTCAAAACCCATGACAAAAAGGCCGAGCATATAACCCTGCGCCAGAGTGGCGAGTAATGAGCCTGCTTGAAAAACCCGATCCCACAAACGTTTATGGTCTTCCGGCGCTTTGGCGCGAAAGTCGAATGCCACTCCGCGCAATATCAACCCGGCAAGCATTACGGTGACGGGCAAATATAAATTCAACAAAATCATGCTGTGCGCGCTGGGGAAGGCAATTAATAAAAGACCTATACCTAATACCAGCCAGGTTTCGTTGGCGTCCCAAAACGGGCCGATACTTGCGATCATGGTATCGCGCTGTTCTTCGGAATCGTTTGGCAATAAAATCCCGACGCCTAAATCGTAGCCATCAAGAATCGCATAAATAAATAATGCGAGCCCCATCAAGCCAATAAAAATAACGGGCAACCAAAATGCTTCGCCGGACAAGGTGCTGATATCGGTCATACTATTTTCCTCACAGATTTTCTTCGACGAGTTTTTCTTGCAGCGTTTCAATTTCTTGCGGACGATCCACCAACACCGATTTTCTCGCCATCACAAACAATGTGCGGATATAAGCAAACAGCAGTACTACGTAAAGCGTTAAATAAATGGCCAGCGAGGTGCCGACATTCGTGGCGGGTGTGCTGGTGACCGCGTCGGCCGTTTTTAATACACCGGTCACTAACCAGGGTTGGCGACCAATTTCTGTGACGTACCAGCCTGCCAGCGTGGCCAACCAACCGGAGAAAGTCATGCCGACAAATACTTTCAGTAAGAGCGGCGGAATTTCCTGCTTGCGCCAATAACAATAACAGCCCCACCAGGAAACGAGCAGCATGAGTACACCTATGCCCACCATCATGCGAAAGCCATAAAACAGCGGTGCAACCGGTGGGTGTGCATCAGGAAATTCATTTAAACCTTTTAATTCGCCGTCCATTTTGTGGGTGAGAATCAAGCTCGCCATGTTGGGAATTTCAAGCGCGTATTTGTTGGATTGGGTTTCCTTATCGGGAATCGCAAATAGCACCAAAGGCGCGCCCTTTTCGGTATGCCATACTGCTTCCATCGCCGCAATTTTTGCCGGTTGATGTTCCAGTGTATTTAGTCCGTGTAAATCACCCAGAAAAATTTGCATGGGAATTAATAGTGCTGCCGCAATAGTGGCCGTTTTTAAGGCAAGGCGCGGTGCGGGTTTGTGATCGCCTTTTAAAATGCGATAAGCAGAAATACCCGCAATTAAAAATGCAGCGGTTAAACCTGATGCGATCAGCATGTGCGATAAACGGTAGGGCATGGATGGATTAAAAATAATTTCCCACCAATCCAGTGGAAAGGCTTTGCCATCACGCATTTCAAAACCGACTGGCGTTTGCATCCAGGAGTTCAGGGCGATAATCCAAAACGCTGACATGCTGGTGCCAAAGGCGACTAAAAATGTGGCAAGGGTATGAATGCGGTTGGAGACGCGATCAATACCAAACAACATAATGCCGAGGAAAGTGGCCTCCAGAAAAAATGCGGTCAGTACTTCGTAGCCGAGCAGCGGGCCTGCAATATTGCCCACGGTTTCCATATAACCCGGCCAATTAGTGCCGAATTGAAAACTCATGGTAATGCCGCTCACTACACCCAGTGCAAAACTCAGGGCAAATACTTTTACCCAAAAGCGATAGGCGCGCATCCATACTTCGTCGCCACTGAAGTTGTAGCGCACTTTGAAATAAAACAAAAACCAACACAACGCGATGGTGATGGTGGGAAATAAAATGTGAAAGGAAATATTGGCCGCGAATTGAATGCGGGAGAGCATAAGCGTTTCGAGCATGACGGGTACCTCGGTCAATTATTTCGTGGATTCTTTTTTGCCACCCAATAAGCGGTCTTTCATATCGAGCACTTTGCCAATACTGCTACCAAGCTTGAGCAGCTTGCCGAGGTTGGCGGAATCGAGCCGTTGAATTTCCTGCGTCCAGAGCGTGATCATTTCGATCAGCTCGTGCATTTCACGCATCCGTTGCTGCGCGTATTCTTCGTCGGCATTGGCGGGTTTTTCGATCAGCAAATTGCGCAAGGTGGAAAGTGTCGGATCAATTTCACGCTTGCGGCGCTGTTCGATCAAAGTCTTGGCGATGTCCCACACATCGCCCGGCGCTGAATAAAATTCTTTGCGCTCACCGGGACGATGCTGCAGCTTCACCAGCTCCCACGACATTAATTCTTTTAAACCCATGCTGACATTGGAGCGGGAAATACCCAGCGCCTCGGTCATATCGTCGGCACACAGGGGTTCTTTGCTCAAGACTAACAGGGCATACATCTGCCCGACTGTGCGGTTGATCCCCCAGCGGCTCCCCATTTCACCAAAGTGGAGGATGCAGGATTGGATCATCGGGGTGAGGGTAATAGACATTTGCGAGATTCCTGTAATTTCAGTAATTACTGAAATTACAGGAATCATTGATTTGGGTCAAGATGAAAAGCACTTCATTGTGCGTTTGCGGAACAGGTGTAATTGCGAAGCTTGTGTAATCGAGGAGCTAGGGCAATGTGGATTCTTTAGGCGGCGGCTATTGCCCCCACTTCATTTCGCCCATGATGACTTTTGCACTTAAACCCAAAATGCTGTCGCCACCAATAGTGGGGTAGCTGGTTTTCATCTTGGCAATCAATTCAGCGGAATTGATTGAGGATTTGGCGGCGGCCTCAAAGTCCTTAATGTAGTTGCGGGTAAAGTTAACGGCATCAAGAGTCATTGGTTTGTCGCCCAGCATGTGGCCTGCAATGACGGTTTCCGGTTGTAATTTTTCAATTGTATCGAGCGTTTTGTACCACTTCTGACGCGACTCGGGCGTTTGGGTATCCGCTAAAAAAACATGCATGTTGTTAAATACCACTACACCACCCAACATGGTTTTGCTGGAGGGAATCCACACAAAAGTATGTTTGGGATCGTGGCCATCAATACCGACTATTTGTACTTTTTCACCATCAATCATCAATGTGTCGCCTTGCAGCACCTCCGGTACAACCAGTGTTTGCGGTGCATTTTCTTTGAGGATCGGCCCCCAATAAGCCTTTTTCGGCTCCATTGATGCTTTGATATAAGCTTGGGTATTTGCCGTGGAAACTACCTTGGCATTGGGGTAGGCGGCGGTGATGACATCCAGGCCAAAATAATAATCAGGGTCACCATGGCTGATATAAATAGTCGTTAATGCTTTACCGGATTTTTTGATCAGCTCAACAACCGACTGCGCATCATTCCGCTGGAACTGGGCGTCAACCAAAATGGCCTCCTTGGGGCCGGTAATTAATACCGAACTCACCGGGAACATGCTTTTTTCCTGAGGATTAAAGAGGGTGGTTTCCAATGTTGCACTGAGTGCCTGTGCGGCGCCAGTCACCATGGCAAAGAATGCACCTGCCTTAATTAATGTTGATGAAATTTTCATAGTAGCCTCTAAAAATTGGGTTGGTAGGTTTGTCCTGAAGGTGGACTTTAGGCTGATCAGGTCGCGTGAAAAATAGGCTATGATCTAAATCATCTTTCGCTTAAACAGAACAATACTATGCAACTTGATCGATTAAGGCGGATGGCGCTATTTGCGATGGTGGTGCGCCACGGCTCCTTTTCCGCTGCATCGCGCGCGTTGGATTTGGCAACCTCAGTGCTGAGTTCCGCCGTTAGCCAGCTTGAAGAAGAATTGGGTGTTCGCCTGCTAAACCGCACCACGCGCAGCCTGTCGCTCACCGAGGCGGGACAGCTGTACCATGAGAAATGCGTGGAGATGCTTGCAGCGGCGGAGACTGCCGAGGAAATGGTGGCCGGTGGTGTGGGCGAAATTGCCGGGCGGTTGCGTATTTCTGCGGCTTCCGATACGGCACAAAAAATTCTATTACCAGCGCTGGCGCCACTCGCCCGCCAGCACCCTAAATTGCTGCTGGATATTGTGGTGGATGACCGCATCGTAGATATGACTACCCAAGCTATCGACCTATCCATCCGCTCCGGCTGGCTGCGCGATTCATCGTTAGTGGCGCGCAAGCTGGCTGACTTGCACGAAATGTTGGTGGCAGCGCCGGATTATTTGCGTCGTTTTGGTGTGCCTGATTCGCCCGAAAGTCTGCGCGAACATCGCATTATTGGCTTTAATCGCTTTGCGGAACCGACCACGCTGGCTTTCAAAAACGCCGCCGGAGAAAGCGCACGCATTATGCTTACCCCGGGCGCCATGACCGACAATGTGGCGATGCTGCGGGATTTTGCGGTACAGGGTTTTGGCCTCGCCCGCTTGCCGAGTTATATGGTGCAACGCGAGTTAGCCAACGGTGAGTTGGTATTGCTCCTGCCTGATTGGGCGCTGCCCGGCGCGGGCATTTACGCTGTAACTTTGAAGCGTACACTTCAGCCACCCAAGGTGAGTGCGGCGATTGAGGCTATTGGAAATTATCTTGCTTCGTTACACGTCCCGCGTAAGTATGGTTGATGCTGCGTTCATCCTTGAAATCAGCCGTGCATGTGCTTCATGTGCCAAGTTTATTCAGCTATAAATTTTCTTTAACTGATCTGGCTCTTAGGTTCGAAACATAGACGTTGTCTGGCTCCAGCGCAGCATTATTGTTCACCGCACCTATCCACTCCTGTGTCGTTGCGACAGCGGCAAAATTGGAGTGGAACACGGTGCTAAAAACCCGATGTATTTCTTCTGCACTCGCTTTTCCGCCGGCATTTTCATAGGGCAAGGCGCCGGTGGCATCTGATAAATACTCCACTTTGTAGCCTTCATGGGCCGCGTGATAAATAGTCGATGCATTGCAGTTGTGCGTCATATAACCGGTGATCGCCAAGGTATCTATGTTGTTGGCCGACAACCATTGTTTGAGATCCGTGCCCGCAAAAACATCGGCCATGACTTTGTTGATGTGATGGTCTGCCGCAATTTCTTTAATCGCGGAATGCAATTGCCAGCCATGAGACCCTTTAGCGAATATGGGGGATTCTTCTGGAGCGTCATGTTGCACAAGGATAACGGGCGTTTTGTTTGCACGAGCCGTTTCAATTGCTAACAAGATATTGGGCAGTGATATTTCGACGGGCGGGTATTCAATCGGCATATTGCCGGTGAAGTATTCGTTTTGCACATCAATAACAATTAAGGCGCGGCGAGGGCTTACAGACATTGTATTCTCCTGGGATTGTTTGATCGCAAGGCTGTTTTGATGTGTTCATTGTCGCCAGCTTGTGGAGTAGAAAATAGTGGCCTGAAAGACATTATTCGATACAATCAGGCCATGAAAAAAGAATCTCCCCATTTACGACTCATCAATGTGGCGGTCATCGCCTTTGACGATATAACGCCATTCCATTTATCGGTACCGAGCATTGTGTTTGAGGCGGATCTTGGCAGCACTGCTGAGGTTAAGTTCAAGGTCACAGTTTGTGCGGAGAATGAAGGCCTTTTGAGTACCTCCAGTGGGTTTACGATTTCCACAGAACATAATTTATCGACAGTGGCTCACGCGGACATAGTCATCATGCCCAGCTGGTATGACGACTATCGCAGTGCGCCTACTGCGTTGCTTGATGCTTTGTGTTCAGCACATGCACGCGGCGCGCAAATAGTGGGCTTATGCTTGGGTGCATTTCCGCTTGCTGAGGCGGGGCTGCTGAATGGGAAAGGGGCGACAACACATTGGCTGGCGACTGGCGAACTGGCCAGCCGCTATCCCGATATTCATGTCAATCCGGAAGTCTTGTATGTGGATGAAGGCAATATCATTACCTCGGGTGGTGTGGCGGCAGGGCTTGATTGCTGCCTTCATATTTTGCGCCACATTGTGGGTGCTGAGGCCGCCAACAAAGTTGCCAGAAGGCTGCTGATTGCACCTCATAGGGATGGTGGACAAGCACAATTTATCGAGCGGCCATTGCCCATCTCCGGCAGTGACAATCGCTTGTCACAGATTCTGGAGTGGGTGGGGCATCATCTGGATGAACCGCATAGCGTCGATTCGTTAGCGGAGCGAGCGGCCATGAGCCGCCGCAATTTTACGCGGCATTTTCGCCAGCTTACCGGCACCTCGTTCAAACAATGGCTGTTAAACCAGCGCTTGTCCTATGCACAGCGAATACTTGAAAGTGGTGACCTATCAATTGAGTCCATTGCGCAGACAACCGGTTTCGGCACGGCTCTGTCGCTCCGCAAGCATTTTAAAAGCGCTTTTCGTACCTCGCCGTCGGTTTATAGGCGATTGTTCAAGCAGGAGACTTCAACACCGGCAGCGGAACGCTAAGATCGGCCAAGCTCGCCTCGTTGTATTTTACATTCCCCATAATTGTTTCATTCGGCACTGCGTCGCCCCAGGTTTTCATTGACTCCAGCACATCGCGTAAGCCTTCTCCTAACGGGGTTAGTTCGTAAACAACTCGCGGCGGTGTTTCTGCATAGGCTGTGCGAGTGACCAATCCGTGTGCCTCAAATCGTTTCAGCCGGTGAGTCAGGGTGTGCGCGCTTATACCCGGTAGTGCATCCCGTAATTGCGTGAAGCGCTGGGGGCCAAGGAGCAATTGCCGCACGATTAAGGTCGCCCATGGCCCATCAAGAAGGACTAAAAACCTGGCAACTCCACAGCAGGGAACTTTATTTTCATTCATGGCAAAAATTCTCTAATAGTGCATTTGACGTAACCAATCTTAGCATAGCACCATTAATACTCTGTTTAATTAACTATTGAGGAGTATTTATGACATATGTAGTTCACGGCGCAACCGGCGCACAAGGATCACCCTTGTTTAGAAAATTAGCGGCTGAAGGTAAACCGGTAGCGGCTGCCATTAGAAATCCACAAAATCTCGGTACGGGTTCAGCTGTAGCGGTTGATCTCATGTCGGTTCAATCCTTGGTTGCAGCTTATTTAGGTGCAGAAGGTGTTTTTATCCATCTGCCATTAGGGCCTGAAAGCCTGCGCCTGCAATACGCACACAATATCGCAGAGGCAGTTGGGCTCGCGCGCCCTAAGCGGGTGGTAATTTCTACTAGCGGGTGGGCATTGGGTGATTCAGAGGATAAGAGCGCGCTAGCCGAGTTGATTCGTAGAGTTGAAGCAACAGGCGTCTCTACCGCGATAATTGCGCCACGCTTATATCTCGAAAACCTGCTGTTACCGATAGTGATTGAGGCAGTGAAAACCGAGGGGATACTCCCTTATCCACTTCAGGCAGATTACCCGGTTTCCTGGTGTTCGCATCTGGATGTTGCTGATATCGCAGCCGCCCTTTTGACGAACCATGCGATCACTGGAGTCGTTGAGATTGGTCAGTTACCGGCGGTCACCGGTGATGAACTTGCGAAAGCATTCGCCAATCATTTTGGGCGAGACGTCAGCTACGTGAGTTTGACCCCAAAAGAATTTGGAGCGCGCTTGGCGGTATTGTTTGGCGAGGCGGTAGCGGCCGACGTTGTGGCAGGTTATGAAGCGAAAGCGCTAACCACGGATTCTGCGATCGATGTAACAACAAGTGCGCAGCAGCTATTGGGCATTAATCCACGCACAGTTGAACAGTGGTTGGTTGATATTGGAGTGTGAGACGAGTAGATAATTGAGCGGGTTTTTATTGGCAGACGTAGCTCAATTAGTGGCAATTAGAGATAGTCGTTGGTTATCTTGGTAGCCTATATTCTCCGATTGAACCCATCACCCGAGCCGATACTTATGTTAGATGCCGTTACCCTCGATCAACTTCGAACCTTTATTGCCGCTGCCGAGACGGGCAGTTTTTCGGCGGCAGGGCGCAAGATAGATCGCGCGCAGTCGGTGGTGAGTCAGTCGCTGGCCAATCTGGAATTGCAGTTGGGTGTGAGCTTATTTGATCGGGCGGGTCGCTATCCGCAACTCACCGCGCAGGGGCGTGCGCTGCTGCGTGATGCCTATGCCGTGGCCGATAATATGGATGGATTTAAAGCGCGGGCGTCGTCGTTGCGCGAAGGGGTGGAGACGGAAATTTCTATTGCAGTGGATGTGATGTTTTCGATGGATGGACTTACTCGCGCGGTGGGGTTTTGTCGCGATGTATTTCCGGATACGCCATTGCGCGTGTATGCCGAAACGCTGGGTGGGGTAATTCAACCAGTATTGGATCGGGTTTGTAGAATCGGCATTATCGGCACTTTGCCATCGGTGCCTGATGAGCTGATGTCCGAGCCATTATGCGATTTGCCTATGGTGACGGTGGTTTCCGCGACGCATCCCTTGGCTGCTATTCAACGCCCGCTAACCAGCGCGGAACTGGCGCAACAGGTGCAATTAATTCTCACTGATCGCACGGCGTTATCGGACGGAAAAAGTTTCGGTGTATTGTCGCCCCTGACCTGGAAACTGGCGGATCTTGGCGCGAAGCATGAATTTCTAAAGGCGGGTTTTGGTTGGGGGCATATGCCTTTACATCTGGTAGAAGCCGATATGGCCAGCGGTCAGTTGGTAAGAATTCTGATTGCGGGCAGTGAGCGGCAGAGCGCAGCCTTACCTATGCGCATTGTCTACCGCAAGGATTTGCCGCCCGGCCCTGCAGGCCGTGCGTTTATCGATCAACTCAAAAGCTGGGATATAAACGCCCTGCCTGCAGGGCCGGGTGGATCATCCGCGCGATAAACCCATTGCATGCCCATAAACATTTCGGCGGCCGGAATACTGTGCAGTTGAATACTCACCAATTCCCCGGCGGCAATATCTTTTTCTACCATATGCAAGGGCATATGCCCCCAGCCAAAGCCCGCTTTTAAAAAGGCGCGTTTTGAACCCAGGTCAGATAAACGCCACATCAAGGGTGACATCACCCCATAATTTTGCCCGCTCGACAATGCCGTGCGGTCAGTGAGGATCAACTGTACATGGCGTGCGAGTTCCGTATCGCTAATTAAACCTTGTATGGAAGCTAGTTCGTGTGCGGGACTGACGACAGTCACAAACTGAATTCGCCCCAATGGTTCCGCGACCAATGATTCCGGCACAATCGGCAAAGAGCCAATAATGCCCAGCCGACAACTGCCATCAAGTACTAACTGCGCAACGCCGCCTAACACCTCCACATGCAGCCGCAGCGGTGTATGCACAAAATTATCCTGACAATAACCGGCCGCTTGGGTCAGTTTATTCATGGGATACATCACATCCACCGCCACCGATAGCTCGGGTTCCAAGCCTTCGTACAGCGATTGCGCCCGCGCTTTAAACGCATCCATGTTCTGCACAACCGCGCGCGCATCAACCAATAAAGTCGCGCCGGTTTCAGTCAGTTTGGGGTAGCGCTCACGTCGATCAAACAACACCACACCCAGCTGTGTCTCCAGATTGGCAAGGGTTTGGCTAACCACCGATTGCGCCCGTTTGAGCTTGCGCCCCGCCGCCGAAAAGCTGCCTTCCTCTGCTGCCGCAATAAAGGTACGCATTTGGTCCAGTGTGACGTTACCCAACATATATCTAATTTCCCGATACTTATCATCCAATAATATAGGATTTTCAGTTTGATCTTCTAGCCCTAAGCTGTGTTCATTCCTTGGTGAGAGCACAAGGACAACCAAACTGGAAGCTGGAGAGATTTATGAATATCGCCCTGAACATCAAGCCTAACGCACAAGATCAGAAGACAGTGAGTTTCCGCAGCATTGTTGCACGCACCACCGGTAGAACTCACGGGGTGATTACCCGCCTCATGAGCCCGTCAGATTTAGGTCAACTCGTTAAACCGTTTGTATTTCTTGATTACGGTGTTATGCCGCCCTCCAACGCGCCCATTGGCATGCATCCTCACTCAGGCTTGGCAACTCTGTCATTGCCCATCACCGGCGGTTTTGGTTACGAAGATACAACCGGTAAAAGCGGAATCGTTAACGCCGGTGGTCTGGAGTGGATGAAAGCAGGTAACGGCGTTTGGCACGATGGTTATGCCGCCGGTAAAGACCCGCTGGAATTCTATCAACTTTGGTTGGCGCTGCCCGCCGCCGAAGAAAACGCACCAGCGCAAAGCCAATACATCACCGCAGAAGAAGTACCTGTCGTCGGTTCAGTAAAGGTGCTGTTAGGCCAGTATCAACACGCACGAAGCCCGATTCGTTCAGCGCCCGGCATCAATTACTTTTTAGTGCAATTAAAAGATGGCGAGGTGTGGCGTTACGAACCCGAAGCCAATCAAAACGTTGCCTGGCTCTCTGTATTTCGCGGGGAGTTAAACACACCCGAAACAGTGCGCAAAGGTGAGATGGTGGTGTTTGCTGAGTCCACCAACGCAATCACCATCCGCGCCAAGGGCGATAGCGCTTTTGTTTTTGGTGCCGCGATTAAACACCCGCACGATTTGGTATTGGGTTACTACTCGGTGCACACCTCCAAACAAGCGCTACAGCAAGGCGAGCAGGAAATTAATCGCATTGGCAATCAGCTGCGTTTGATGGATCGCATTTAAGCATCGTTCACCCCAATTTTTTGAACACCCAGTACATCGGCTTTTGGGGCGCCGCTGACCGGGAAATTTATCGCCCCTTTTTCGCTTAATTGTTTTTTTATCTTTTAATTTTTTATCCCTGTATGGGACGGAGTTACAACATGAGTATTGGAATTATTGGTTCAGGTGCATTGGGTTCAAACTTGGCACGCGCATTTGCTAAAAAAGGTATATCGGCCACTATTGCGACTCGTCGTGGCCCAGAATCTTTAGCTTCACTGATCAGCGAAGTTGGTCTAAGCATTAAAGCGGGCACTGTGGCAGAAGCGGCCAGTGCAGACATCGTTATTGTTGCTGTGCGTTTTGAGGATTTGGGTACAGCGCTGGGCCATTTACCTGCCTGGAATAATCGCATTGTTGTTGATGGCACCAACGCTGTGGCGTTTTTAGAGCCAGGCTCACCGGAAACCCAAGACCCAACCAATCCACTTGCGGCCTATGGCATCAAAGCGATTGATCTTGGCGATAAACAATCGAGTGAAGTATTCAGTACATTTGTGCCGGGTGCCCGTGTTGTTAAAGCATTTAATCATTTGGATGTGTCTGCGTTAGTGGAGCCTGAATTATCGGGCGGTCAGCGCGTATTGTTTTATTCCGGTGATGACGCAGCAGCAAAAACAGAAGTGCGCACACTGATCGAAAATACCGGCTTTTTCCCGGTCGATTTAGGTTCACTGGCAGTGGGCGGGCAGTTAGCGGGCTTGCCGTTTGGTTCTCTCTCGGCGATTAATTTTATTAAAGTTTAATTTCACTAAGGTGTTTGTCTCGCGCTGGATTTTATTTTCCCTTTCAGCTTCGGAATTTTCCAGCGCAGGCTAAGGTTCGCTAGCGAACAGACACCGAGGGCTCCGGCTGAGATGGTTAGCGTATTACTGGTGCCGCTGTGGCACCAGCCGCCCAACATCCATTTTTGGATGGGCGCGTTACCCAGCGGAGAATTCTTATGATACGTACAGCGACAGCAGTCTGGACTGGCACCTTAAAAGAAGGAAAGGGTTATATATCTACCCAGAGTGAAGTCTTATCTAACGCGCAGTATGGTTTTAATACTCGCTTTGAGGACGGCCCGGGCACTAATCCAGAAGAGTTAATTGGTGCCGCGCATGCAGCCTGTTTCAGCATGGCATTGGCCGCGCAGTTAACCGAAATGAAATTTGTCATTACACAAATTCAAACCAATGCCCAGGTCACCCTGGAGCAGTCAGGCAAGGATTTCACTATTACAAAAGTGCATCTGGATTTACAGGCAAAAGTCGCCGATATAGCGGCGGATGAATTTGAAAAAATCGCCAACAAAGTAAAAGAAGCTTGCCCCGTTTCCAAAGTATTAAATGCACAGATTAGTCTCACTGTTAATTTGGAAAATTAAACGGAGGATAAAATGACTAAAGCACCCGAGGAAGTTGCGTTTGCCATGGAGGTAAACAGCAGGCTTAACGAACTTATTGCATGGGTTCTGGAAAATTCCCCCACTAAAGATAAGCAGCTGTGCAGCGAAGATTTTGCAGAGGTACGCGATACATTTCGCAAACTGGCCTGCGGGATTGATGCGCAGAAAATGGAGCCAGAACCCTCCGAAGGGGGCGCACAATATATCAACGTCACACCCGCTCCTTGGCCATAAGTCAGCGATTTAATTAATGAAAATATTTTTGACTTATGTTTGTTTCCGCACTGAATAAATATATTTTTATTTATATAGTGAATTCGTAAAGTGCTATTTTCAATTGAATTGGAGTTTTTCACTGACGATATTGAATAGGCACTTGTGTTAGGGGATTGTTTGCGAACGATCAACAAAGAGTCCCGATCCTGAATATCATTCATCGAGGAAATCATCATGAATAAAGATCAAGTGAAAGGTACAGTAAAGCAGGCTGCCGGTAAGGTACAACAAAAAACCGGTGAAGTTATTGGTAGCGAAAAACAGCAAGTCAAAGGCGCTATTAAGCAAGTGGAAGGAAAAGTTCAAAAAGGAATTGGTGATTTGAAAGAAAATCACAAGTAAGTAGTGTGCAAGTGAGCAACGCTCAAGGAGAGTAGTCAGAACTTATAGTTCTGCTGTCGCAAAGGAATGCGTTCCTTCCCCCTCGCTTCGCCGAGTTTACGTTATTGGTGGCCGCTGTATATACTGGCTGGACTTGTATCGCCCGATATATCCATCCCCTGTGCACCAATGAGATAAACATGACCGGCTCCCCTGTTTCTGATTTAACCAGCTTTATTGCTATGTGCCAACAAACTGCCAGCAATGGTGCGTTGCAGCGTTTGGTCTTATCCAAATACAAAGGTGCAGAAGAAGAGTTGACTCGGGTGGTAATTCGCCCCGTAGAAATCAAAGCGCAAACATTACTCTCCTTTTTATACGAATACCGCACTAACCATGTGACCAAAAATCTGGCTGTTGATGAAGCGATGACGCAATTGCAGCAGTGGCTGGGCGGCGATTTTCATAATGCCCATATGATTACTGATGAATGGGAAATCCAGCTAAGCTTTAGCAAAAAAGGTAAGGTGCTGATCAATAAAAATCGCAACAAAAACTCACCAGCGGCGGGCGATAAAACATCTACCCAAGTCGAGCTGGCGCATAACCGTACCAAGCTGCGTTATGTGGAGCAGGACCGTCCCTATTTACGCGAGTTGGGCATCACGGATGCGAATGGCCAAATTATTCCGGCTATGTCGCGCAAGTGGAAACAAATTAATAAATTTATCGAGGTGCTTTCTACTGCAATCCAGCAAACGGGGTTGGATAAACGCAGCGAATTACACATCGCCGATTTCGGTTCAGGCAAAGCCTATTTAACCTTTGCGGTACACGATTATTTAACCGCGAATCTCGGTGTAAAAACTCAGGTAACAGGTGTGGAGTTGCGTCAGGGGTTGGTGGATTTATGCAATCAAACCGCGCAGAAGTTAGCCCTTGCCGGTATTAAATTTGAACAGGGCGATGTGCAACATTTTTCCGCGCAGGGCATTAATATCATGATCGCCTTGCACGCCTGCGATACCGCGACCGACTACGCGCTCAATATGGGGATTCGCACCGGTGCAGACATTATTATGTGCTCGCCCTGCTGTCACAAACAAATTCGCCCGCAACTAAAAAGCCCCGCACTGCTGGCGCCCGTATTGCAACACGGTATTCACTTGGGGCAAGAAGCAGAAATGATTACCGATGGTTTACGTGCGCTCTTGTTGGAAGCCCATGGCTATGACACTAAAGTGTTTGAGTTTATTTCACTGGAGCACACCAGCAAAAATAAAATGATCCTCGCCCAAAAACGAAAAGCCGCACGTGATAACGCCGAGGTGCTACAGCAAATCGCAGATATTAAAGCGTTTTATGGTATCCAAGAGCATTGTTTGGAAACGCTGCTATTAAATTGAACCTGCTGTTCTAGCGTTTATATTGAGTAGGGCAGTAGCCGCGATTAATCTCGGGTGAGCGCAATAATAGATGTTTGGTTTTGCGCCCGCTTACACGTTCACGCCATAGTCGAAACGAAGCGGGCTTTAGTTCGCGGCGCATCAGTTTGCGCAACTCGGGTTCACCCAGGCCGTAAAGTTTTTCTATGGCTTCGAAGGGGGTGCGATCCTCCCACGCCATTTCAATAATGCGTGAGATGTCTGCTGGAGTGTGTGGAAATTCGTTGTGCATATGCGTACCTGTGAGTCTGGTTACTGGTACGTGTTATGGCGTTGCCAGATCACTGCCACATAAAAAAGCCCCGGTCAGTTAGTTGGCCGGGGCTTTTTATTTTTATCTTTGCGCTTATTTCAAATTCATACAACTCGCATAATAACTCACGCTGGCGGGCCAGTCGGAGAAAATGCCAATCACACCCACATCTTTCGCTAGCACATGCAGTGCATCCATCATGTCGCCATCGTTATTGATAGCCGGGTTGATAGTTTGGTAATACCAACCGCCACCATTTTTTAACGGGCCTGAGCGCTCAAATGACCAGGTAATCATTTTTAGCCCGGCTTTTTTGGCGTGGCGTGCGTATTCTGAAGGGATGATTTTATTGTTGTTATCCAACGCTAACAGCACCCAAATAGGTGGTGCGACAATATTGAAGCCTTCGTCGGCATACATTTGTAATTCACTGGCAGTCGGTAAATCGGCGATGCTATTGGCATCGTCCAAATAGACGGCTTGTTTACCAAACGCCGGTTCGTTGTTAATCCAGTAGCGAATGTCCTGAATGTCGAACGATTGTGGCCAGACATCGCGCGCTTTTACGCCAGCTGCTTTGTATTCATCAATCATTTGTTGTGCATACATGGCTTGGGTGTAGGTGCCTTCAAACGGCATAGCTACGCTGGCTGATTTCAATTCGGGTGTCATTTTTACACCGAGCTTTTTAAACAACTGAATACTTTCCGCGTGCGTAAGCAGTGTGCCTTTGTCGGCGTATAAGTCGGTGCGCCAGCTAGCGGTGCCTTTCAGGTATTCATCCACAGTGGTTGCTTTGGGGTTGAACGCATCCATTTTTCCGCGCAAGGTTTTAAATTCAGCGAGGGTGATATCGCTGGTGCAGCAATTGGCGCTGGCTGCTTTGCCGCTTACCGGATCAAAGGGTGAAAAATTCTGGCTGCATTTATTGGCGAGGGGCGTGGCGAGAATATTGGTAGTGGTGTGCAAATCGCACTGCGAGTGACGGCATACCAGTTGTTTGTCTTTAGTGAAGGTGACATCACACTCCATAATGCCTGCGCCCATTTTCGCTGCGGCTTCATAGGATTCTTTGGTGTGCTCGGGAAATTGTAAGGGCGCGCCACGGTGACCAATTGAAAAATCGGTTTTTTTAACCGGGCGATTTATGCAGCTTTGTAATTTCTTTTTCAGCGCACTGTCATCCATGTCATTGATTAAAAATAATGGGCGAGGGCCGAGCTGGATACTGGCGTTGTTATGTTTGTGTTTGTCGTACTCATCATGGTGGTCGTGTTTATCCTTATAGGCAGCGGCGCTGCCGGCCATTAATAGCATCAATAGCATACTGCTGGTTAATACATGAATTCGGCGTAGCATGGGAACCTCCTTGGGCCAGGGTTTGATGTTGCACGCTCAACCCTAGCCTTCAATTATGAAAGTAATTTGCCGATTTGATGACAGCTTCGCGATGCCGGGTCATTTTGTGCACTTTATCGCAGTGGGTGAAATAGCGTGAAATACCAAAATCCCCAATTTGCGATAGGCTTATGGCAACTCCCCCATTATTGTTTTAAGGATTCTGATTGATGGCTACTGATCTGCGCCAGCTTGTTATCCAATTGCTCGCCTGCACCACGGCGGGCGAAGCCAAGCCAATTGTCGACGAACTGGTGCGGCGCTTGTGTGCTATCACCGGGCTGGAATTGCACCCGTCACTCTTTTTGGATGAGCATGCCACTGTCACCGCGCAGGGCAAGGCAGTGTCACCCACCACGGCGGCACAGTGTGCTGAAGATGTGCAGCGCACGCGCATTTTTATGCAGGGTGTTTACGCGGCGATCCAACAAAAGCTGCAACACCATAATCATCAAGTCAATCATCAAGTCAATCATCAAGTCAATCATCAAGTCAATCATCAAGTCAATCATCAAGCCATCGATGTGTTGTACGCCGGTACTGGCCCTTTTGGTTTATTGCTGATTCCCTTGTTGCCGTTATTGGATGCAAGACAGCTGCGGGTAACGCTGTTAGATATTCACCCGGAGTCACTGACAAAATTACAGCGGTTGATAGATTTTTTGGACGTAAGTAATTTTATTGTGCAGGCTGAATGTGCCGATGCTTGTGAATGGCAGAGCGCCAAAAAGTTTGATCTGATTATTTCTGAAACTATGCGGCAAGGTCTGATACAAGAGCCGCAAGTCAGTATTTTTAGTCATCTGCAACAATTTTTAAAAGCGGATGGTTGGCTGATACCGGAAATTATTCGCTTGAATTTATGGTTGAGCGCTGGCGCTTTTCCCACAGGGAATGAATGCAAAAATCCTGATGTGCATTTGGGGTCGGTATTTCAGCTGGACAAGACTACTGCGATGCAATTAGGTAATGGGGATACTGCTTGTGCGCAGGGCAGTCTATTGGTGCCCCACTATGACTTGCTGTTGCAGGATTTAAAATTAACTACCTTTATTCAAGTGTTTGGCGCTTATCAGCTGCACGACAATCAATCGCAGCTTACCTTGCCACTGTATGAACGTAACGCACGAGTCTTGCCCAATTCAGTGCTGCATTTTCGCTACGCGCTGGGCGTTTATCCCCAATGTGTCTTTACCTATGAGAAATTGCCCGAGCTTACCGATTGCGCATTGCCTGATAGTTTGGAAAAAAATAGTCAGGGTATTTATCACGTAAAACGACTGTGGCACAAAATCCAGTTGCGCAAACAGGCGAACTCGTCTGCGGCAGCGCGGCAGCAATTAACCGCCGTTCCCGACAGTGAATGGCTGTTGGATCGCATTTTATTGGACCAGTTGGGTGTGGGGCTTGAGCCTGCCATGCAACAACTCTATTCGGCTCGCACATTGGTCGATATTGAATATTGGCTCGCCAGTGCCAATGCTGGCACGCTTGCGCCGCAACAAGTTGAGCGCACCAATAGCGCGATACGCAATTTTATCGAAAATAAACACGAGGCATTGAAGCCCCACGCGGGGTTGCCGCTGAATGATGAGCAGCTCGCTCACTGGGACGAACAGGGCTACCTGATCGTGCCGGGCGTGTTAGCGGCCAGTGAATCTGCAGCGGCGCGCGCTGCTATTTGGGATTTTTTAGGCATGCACGAACATGATCCTGCAAGTTGGTATCAATCTTCCACGCAGATGAAAAAAATTATGGTGCAGTTATTTGCCCATCCCGCATTTGAGGTTGCGCGTCGTTCGGATTATATCCGCCGTATTTTCCAGCAGCTGTGGCAGCGCGAGGATCTGGTGATGACAACGGATCGCGTGGGTTTTAATCCGCCGGAAACTGATCGCTGGCAGTTTCCCGGGCCGGGAATGCATTGGGATGTGGAATTAACGGCGCCGGTTCCTTTTGGTACCCAGGCGTTAATTTATTTAACCGATGTTGCCGAACACCAGGGGGCATTTTGTTGTGTGCCGGGATTCCATAAAAAAATTGACCGGTGGTTGGCCGCGCAGCCAGAGGGAATCGATTTGCAACAACAGGATTGGACGCAGTGGCCGGTGAAACCTATCGCGGCCAAGGCGGGTGATTTAATTATCTGGCATCAAGCCTTGCCTCACGGCAGCAGCCCCAATCGCGCCGATTTTCCGCGCATGGTGCAATACCTGAATATGTACCGTTAGCGGTTTGAGCTCGCCCTGTAGCTACAGGGGCGAGCACCGCCAGAGGCAATTATTCGTTGAATGTGTAGGGATTGAACCAGAGTGATGCATCGTCCACCGGCGTGTTTTTGGGCAGCCCCGGGTTATCCAATTTAATCAGTGTGCGGTTTTTCAGGTTGGCCTTGGTCATTACATCTTTTACGGTTGGGTCATTAAAAAAATACGCATCAAAACTGCCATCTTCAATCGCAAGGCGTAGGCCGCGCTCTATATCTTGCGCGAGTTTGGTATTGGTTTTGTTGACGAAAAAATAAAAAGGGTTGGTGTAGGAGAGCAGCAGGTTTTGCTCTACTTCCAGCGCCAGATCCGGGTAGCGTTGCATTTCCGACCAGGGTTCGTGGGCGCCGCGTGGAAAGGCATCAAACCGGTCGCCATCGAGCATGTAAAAAAGTCCTTCGTACTTCAGCACTCTCACCACATTTAAACTATTGGCGGTGAGCACATTGGTGTCTGCCCAAAAGTGCCCTTGGCCCAAAGACACCTGCCGCAAATCGCTCAAGGTTTTAATGCCATTAAATTTATGCTGAGTGCCTTTTTTAATCATCAATACCCGGTAGCCCAGCAGCCCGCGATAAATAGGTATACGAATTGGTTGCAGTTTTTCTTCCAGTTCATTGGTGGTTGCGTACCAGACCACATCCAACTGGTTGTCCATCAGCATGCTTACCATGCGCTCCTCGCTGGTATTGGGCACTGTCTCTTGTACTTTGTAGGATTCGGGCAGTTTGCTGAGCGCCAGTTGCAGTAAACCTCTGGCGTATACCTCAATGCTGTTATTGCCTTGTACTATTCGCAGGGTGTTTGCATGTGCACCAAGCGAAGCGCTGAATAACATTGAAAACAGCAGGGCGCTAAGGACCAAATAGGTGTGACAGGGGCGAGCCTGGGGAGTTTCTGAATGCATGTCGTTTTCATCCACAAGTTTATTGTTATGGTTTATCCGCTGCGGCGAGGCCGGGGTAAATAGTTATATGGTAAAAATGACAATAACACAAGAAAATGAAAAAACCACCGCACCCGTTGAGGTTCCATAGGAAAGGTGCAGTGGTGAAAGCGATTCGTTTCTGTGGTCGCTTGTGGCTGACAAACGGACATTAACGAATGGTTGGAAGCCGGTGTGCAGTGCTGAGAACAACAACTGCTGGGGAGTAGTGATTACCCGCAGCAAAAGCACACCTTTACACGAACAAACCAATGAGTGGTAATTCAGTTGTTTGTGGGGTGTTAATGGCTGTGTGGGCGGCCATTAACGGCACGGGCGAGTGTGGGCGCACCCGTGCTTACAGAAACCCTTGCTGCCTAGTTGTCCTTGTCCATGGCGGCGCCGGTTTTGCTGTTCAGGGTTGCGGGCTTTTCGTAGGTGAAGGGCTGCAATAATTCATCGGGCTTGCCTTTGCAGGCTTTTGCTAACAATTCGCGGCGTTGCGCTAATAACAGCCCAATCGCTTCGCTGTGTTGTTCATCGATACCGGGAATGTTGTCTTCTATCAACTGGGTGATGTTGGCAGCAAGTTCCAGATACTTATCGTGCTCTTCTGCGATTTTTCTGTCTTCAAACATACTGCCATCCCGATCACATAACCAAACGGCGACTACTGCCATGGGGTAAATCCTCAAAAGGTTGCTACTGTTTTTATATACAGTATCTGCGGCGGGGCGGGATGTCAACCTGCTTTTTAATCAGCAGTTTTACAGATTAACTCTGTCAACCCGGTTCCCCAACGGATTCGTACTTCGCCCTGATGTTCCCAAAAGCTGGCGTCCGGCCCTTCGTACTTACTGCCGCTGGCGGCTGGCGCTTGTAGTAGTTCAGCAGCATTTTGACCGTGCTCCAGAATAAGTGTGCCCGGTTCGGTGGCGTAAAACGTGGCGGTAAAGGTGGGTGCTGCCTCGCTTGCGCAGGTAAATACAAAGGGGCCTCGTTTGTTGTTAGCGGCGAAGCGCTCGTGCAGGGTGGCAACCGGATCGGGGCGCGGCTGGCTGTAGTCGACGGTGTGATCGCAGCTGCCATCATTTTCACAATCATTCACGCCGTTTTGGTCTGCATCCCAGCTGGGGTGCATAATTTTGGCGACTACGCTGGAACTGGCGGCAACGGAAATATGCGCTGAGGACGGAGCAATTTGGGTCTCGGTAGTTTCTTTGGAGCAGGCGCTAAGCAGTGTAATCAGGCTGGTAATAACTGCCGCAGTGCGGTGGCGTGATAGGTTGCGCATAGATTCTCCTTGATCGTGATGGCTGGGTGTTGTGCCTGAGTATACCAGCCGTTGATAATGCCGCTTCTTTTCACCTGCACAGGATTTGCCCGTGTCTGACTCTGCGTTACCTCCCGTTCCATCACCTGAACCGCCATCGCCGGAAAAGCCCTCTTCGGAGAAACCCTCACCGGAGAAACCAACGGGCCCCAAAAGTCTGCTGCGTTCCAGCTTGCTCACGGGTTCCATGACGATGCTGTCGCGGGTGCTGGGGCTGATCCGCGATATCGTATTGGCAAGTGTGTTGGGTGCGGGCGGCGCGATGGATGCTTTTGCCATTGCCCAGAAAATCCCCAACTTCTTTCGGCGTCTATTTGCCGAGGGCGCCTTTTCCCAGGCATTTATTCCGGTGTTATCCGAGTATCGCGAGAAAGGTACTCATGCTGCAGTGAAAGAGTTGGTCGATAAAGTAGCCGGTTGCCTTGGTTCGATTTTACTGTTGGTGACTGTGATTGGCGTGCTGGGTGCAGTTGGTTTTGCCTATATTTTTGGTTATGGCTACGCCGATGAGCCAGAGAAGTTTTCGCTATTGACCGACTTGGTGCGCATCACCTTTCCCTATTTGATGTTGATCTCGCTTACCGGTTTTGCCGGGGCGATTTTGAATAGCTATGACCGCTTTGCGATCCCCGCCGTGACGCCGGTTTTTCTCAATGTATTTATGATCGCAGCGGCGCTGCTTGTAGCCGATTTCTTCCCCAATCCCGCCTACGCACTGGCGTGGAGTATTGTTGCGGCGGGTATTTTTTCGCTGCTGTTCCAATTGCCGTTTTTGCGCCAGATCCACCTCTTGCCATCGCCCAAGCTGGATTGGTCGCACCCCGGCGTTAAACGCATTTTGGTGCTAATGACGCCGGCGCTGTTTGGGGTGTCGGTAAGTCAATTGAATCTGCTGCTGGATTCGATGATTGCCACTATGTTGGGTGATGGTGCCGTAAGCTGGCTGTTCTATTCCGACCGCTTGGTAGAGCTGCCGCTTGGTGTATTCGGGGTGGCGATTGCGACGGTAATTATGCCCGGCTTGTCGCGCCTGAGCGCCGCGCAGTCAGGCGAAAAATTTAGCCAAATGCTCGACTGGGCGATTCGTTTTGTGGTGCTGATCGCGCTGCCCGCCACGCTCGCGCTGATCATTCTGGCGGAGCCGATTCTCTATACCCTGTTCTACCACGGGGAGATGAAGCAGTCGGATATCCTTATGTCCTCTTACAGCCTTAAAGCCTATGCGCTCGGGTTATTCGCTTTTATGCTGATCAAGGTTCTGGTACCTGGCTATTTTGCGCGGCAGGATATGAAATCACCGGTGCGTATTGGCATCATCGCGATTTTTGCCAATATCCTGATGAAACCGCTGGTGGTGATTCCGCTGGTAATGCTCTGGGGGATGGGGCATGTTGGGCTGGCGTTTACCACGGCGATGGCGGCCTACGTAAATGCCTGGTTGCTTTATCGCGGCCTGCGTAAGAGTGAAGTCTACAGTCCTGCCAGCAACTGGCCGGCGTTGTGGTTGCGCTACGGTGCGGCCAATTTGGCTCTGGTGGCGGTCTTGACCGGTTTTCTATTGCTCTGGAATATCTGGCCCGAGTGGTCGGCGTTGGAGCGGATCCTGCGCTTGATGGTGATTTGCGTGGTTGGCTTTGTTGTCTATCTATTGATGCTGTTTGCCGTGGGCGTGCGCCTGCGTGACTTTAAGGCCCAGCATTAGCAACAATATTGATTGGGAGGGAGGGGGTGCGGCTTGCGGGGTAGGCTCAGGTGCCACCGCTCCTGTATACTTCCGCCCTCCATTTTTCAGGCAAATTGGCTGAGGGCAAAACACAGAGTGAATCCAGCGGCACATGCGTTTATTCGTGGGTTACATAACCTGCGCCCCTGGCATCGCGGCTGCGTGGCGACCATTGGCTCATTTGATGGTGTGCATTTAGGGCATCAAGCCATCTTGCGCCAGTTGATTGATGTTAGTCGCTACTACAACTTACCGGCGGTGGTAATTGTATTCGAACCTCAGCCGCACGAATTTTTTTCGGGTGACAAAGCCCCCGCACGCTTGATGCGCCTGCGCGAAAAAGTACAGGCATTACTGGCTGCCGGTGTGGCACGCGTACTCTGCGTGCAATTCAATCAAGCCTTGCGCAACCTGACTGCCGAAGAATTTATCGAAAAAGTCCTGCTGGATGGTTTGGACATCAAACATTTGGTGGTGGGTGATGACTTCCGGTTTGGCTGTGATCGCCGCGGTGATTTTACGCTGTTGCAAAACATTGGGCGTGAGCGTGGTTTTGGTGTAACGGATACCTGTACTCTGGAACTTCGGGGTGAGCGTGTTAGCAGCACCCGCATCCGCCAGTTGTTGGAAGTAGGCGATTTTGCACAGGCCGAAATCCTGTTGGGTAAACCTTACAGCATTAGTGGACGCATCGCCTACGGCCAGCAACTCGGGCGCAAACTCGGCGTGCCCACTGCCAATGTGCATTTGCGTCGCTATCGCTCACCGCTGCACGGAGTGTTTGCTGTTACTGCGCGCTTTGTCGATGGCAGCGTGCATCAGGGCGTCGCTAACGTTGGTGTGCGGCCAACTGTTACAGGGGATAAAAAGCCTCTGCTGGAAGTGCACCTGTTTAATTTTTCGCGCAAAGTCTACGGCGCGATGATCGATGTGGTGTTTCATACCAAATTGCGCGATGAAAAAAAATTCAATTCATTGGATGAATTGCAAGCGCAATTACAAACAGATATCAGTCAGGGGCAAGATTATTTCAGGGGCAATAGCCTCAGCTGATTTACAAGTTGCTGAAGATTGTCGATGTTCGGTTTTCGTAAAATGGAATACAAACTATGAGCAGCATTTGGCAACAAATAACCAGCACATTGGTGGCAGAGTTTTCTGACCTAAAAGATGTAAGCGAGATTACCACTCTCGTAACCCGCTTGCTGATGGCAGCATTGTTGGGTGGAATTCTGGGTTTTGAGCGCGAGCAGCGTGGCAAGGCGGCCGGTATTAAAACACATATGCTGGTAGCCATAGGCTCTGCATTATTCGTATTAATTCCCCAGCAGGCAGGTCTTTCAGAGCAAGAGTTAAGCCGGGTAATGCAGGGCATTATTGCGGGTATTGGTTTTTTGGGTGCCGGGGCAATCTTGAAAGGAAATGATGAAAAGGATCTTAAGGGTTTAACAACCGCTGCCGGTATTTGGTTGACAGCAGCCATTGGTGTGGCGGCCGGTTTAGGGCGCGAATCTTCAGCAATCCTCTGCACCTTATTAGCCCTGGCAATTCTGGTCACCATGCCAAAGGTGGTTGATCGGCTTGAAGTGAAAGACAAGCAATAATTTTCTGGCGATTTTCGCTAATTTTTTCTAAACATTTTTGTTAACAAGTTGACCGTGAATCATGATCGATTACAAAACAACACTGAATCTGCCTAACACCGGTTTTGCGATGAAAGCAAACCTCGCCCAGCGCGAGCCGGACATGTTGAAACAATGGCAAGCGAGCGATCTGTACCAACAGATTCGCGCTGCGCGTGTTGGCCGCGAGCAATTTATTTTGCATGACGGCCCACCCTACGCCAACGGCGATATTCATATCGGTCACGCGGTCAACAAAATTCTTAAAGACATTATTGTCAAGAGTAAAACCCTGAGCGGTTTTGATGCGCCCTATGTGCCGGGTTGGGACTGCCACGGCTTGCCGATCGAGCACAATGTTGAGAAAAAAATCGGCAAAGCGGGCGACAAAGTGGATGTAAAAACCTTCCGCAACAAATGCCGCGAATACGCCGCCAAACAAGTTGAAGGCCAAAAGGCTGACTTTGTGCGTTTGGGGGTTTTGGGTGAGTGGGATAAACCTTATCTCACCATGGATTACAAATTCGAAGCCGACATTATTCGCGCTCTCGGTAAAATTGCTGAAAACGGCCATCTGCACAAAGGTTTTAAACCTGTGTATTGGAGTGTGGTCGGCGGTTCCGCGCTCGCGGAAGCCGAAGTGGAGTATCAGGATAAAACCTCTTTCTCCATCGACGTAAAATTTGCGTTTGTCGATCAAACGGGGATTGCAAAAGCCATTACCGAATTAAGTGGCAGCGGAAAAATCTCTTTGGTGATTTGGACCACTACACCTTGGACATTGCCTGCAAATCAAGCTGTGTCTGCCAATGCGGAAGTTGATTACGCGTTAGTGCAAGTTGGCGATGAGCGCCTGCTAATTGCAGAAACCTTAATCGGCAGCGTGCTGGCGCGCGCAAAAATTGAAAGCCATGAAATCGTTGGCCGTGTAAAAGGTGCTGCGCTGGAAAACTTGCTGCTGCAGCATCCTTTTTATGCGCGTCAGGTTCCGGTGATTCTCGGTGATCATGTTACTACTGATGCTGGTACCGGCTTTGTTCACACCGCGCCCGATCACGGCGCCGACGACTTTAATGTCGGTGTGAAATACGGTATAGGTACGCTGAACTATATCGACGATCACGGTACCTATCGCCCGAATGTAGAAATTTTCGCGGGCGATCACGTTTACAAAGTCGATGAAAAAGTTATCGCTTTATTAATCGAAAAAAATGCATTGCTGGCGCAGGCAAAAATTACTCACAGTTTCCCGCACTGCTGGCGCACCAAAACCCCGCTGATTTTCCGCGCAACGCCGCAGTGGTTTGTGAGCATGAGCAAAAACAATTTGCGCGATCAGGTTGCGCAAGCGGTGGAGTCGGTTGAGTGGGTGCCGGACTGGGGCAAGGCGCGTATCGATGCAATGCTCGCCACCTCGCCCGATTGGTGTATCTCCCGGCAGCGCACTTGGGGCGTGCCCATTGCGTTATTTGTAAACAAAGAAACGCAAGAATTGCATCCGGAAACGGCACGCCTGATTGAAGCAGTTGCACAAAAAGTCGAGCAGGGTGGAATGGATGCCTGGTTTGAATTGGATGCCGCAGAATTGCTCGGCGCGGATGCCGATAAATATCAAAAAGTGACTGATACTCTCGATGTATGGTTCGATTCCGGTGTGACCCATTACGCCGTGCTTGCACAGCGCGCCGGTCTGCGTTTTCCCGCCGATTTATATCTCGAAGGTTCAGACCAGCATCGCGGTTGGTTCCAATCATCGCTCAAAACCTCCATGGCGATGCATGCGGTTCCACCTTACAAAACCGTGTTGACCCATGGTTTTGTAGTGGATGCGCAGGGTCGCAAGATGTCCAAGTCGATTGGCAATGTAATCCCGCCGCAAAAAGTGATGAACGATTTGGGTGCAGATGTGTTGCGCCTGTGGGTTGCTGCTACAGATTTCAGCACCGAGATGAGTGTGTCGGATGAAATTCTGAAACGCACTGCCGATTCTTATCGACGTATCCGCAATACTGCGCGGTTTATTTTGTCCAATCTCACTGGATTTAATCCGGCAGCTGATACTGTGCCAGTTGGAAATATGCTGCAACTGGATCGCTGGATTGTGGCGCGCACTGCGCAGTTGCAGCAAGAAATTATCGCTGCTTACGATAGCTACCAATTACATTTGATCTACCAAAAATTGCACAATTTCTGTGTTGTAGAATTAGGTGGTTTCTATCTCGATATTATTAAAGATCGTCAGTACACCGTAAAAGGCGATGCGCTTGCGCGCCGTTCGGCGCAAACTGCTTTGCAATATGTAATTGAAGCAATGGTGCGCTGGATCGCGCCGATTTTAAGTTTCACTGCCGATGAAATCTGGAAAGAAATTGCGGGTGAGCGCGAAGCGAATGTGTTTGTTGCTGAGTGGTATCAGTTGCCCACAATGCCAGCGGACTCCTTTGCTGACAGCTACTGGGAATTGATCGCGCAAGTGAAAGATGCCGTAAACAAAGTGCTGGAAGCAAAACGTACTGCGGGTGAAGTGGGTGGTTCATTAGGCGCGGAAGTGATTTTGTATTGCGATGAAAAATTGCAAATCGAATTACAAAAACTCGCCAATGAATTGCGTTTTGTGTTGATCACCTCCACAGCGGTAATTCGTCCACTTGGCGAAGCGCATAATGCAGTTGCAACCGATGTTGTTGGTCTGCAGGTGGCAGTGAAAAAATCCGAACACGCGAAATGCGAACGCTGCTGGCATCATCGTGCAGATGTGGGTGCAAATACAACGCACCCAACTATTTGCTTGCGCTGTGTGGAAAACGTGGATGGTGCGGGCGAAACCCGCCAGTTCGCGTAATTACTTTTGCAGGGGCGCTGCTTGCCGCGCCCTGTCTGTGCAAATATTTTTATTGGATGTTTATTGGGCTCAGCAAGCGGGGCCCCATAGGTGTTGTCAATAATCAATCATGGTGAAACGAAAATAATGGCAGACAAAATCTACCAAAAATCTTGGTTCTGGTATCTCGTTGCACTGGTGATAGTGGCACTGGATCAAGCCAGTAAACATGCCATAGAAGCAGCGTTTGAATATGGCGAGACGAAAGTCTTTACCTCATTTTTTAATTTCACCTTGGCTTACAATCCTGGTGCAGCGTTTAGTTTTCTTGCCGGTGCGGGTGGTTGGCAGCGCTGGTTTTTTGCCGTTATCGCTATTGCCGCTAGCGTGCTGTTGAGTGTGTGGATTTCACGCACGGCGCAGCAAAAACCGCGCGAGGCTTTTGCGTTGGCATTTATTCTTGGTGGTGCATTAGGCAATCTCTATGATCGTATTGTGCTCGGCCATGTAGTGGATTTTATTGTGGTGCATTATCACGATAATTATTGGCCAGCATTCAATATCGCAGACTCAGCGATTACTTTGGGTGCGGCGGTATTGATTATCGATATGTTATTTAGCAAAGAGAAACCAGCGAATGCGTGAATTAGCAATTGGTCCCGGCACAAAAATCACCTTGCATTTTGCCTTGCAGTTGGACAATGGCGAATTGGTGGATACCAATTTCGAGCGCGACCCAGCGACCTTTACTGTTGGTGATGGCAATCTATTACCTGGTTTTGAGAAGGCATTGTTCGGCATGCTCGAAGGTGAGCATAAAACGGTGGTAATCAAACCGGAAGACGGATTTGGTCAACGCAATCCGAATAATATTCAAGAGATTGCACGCAGCCAGTTCAGCCCGGATTTAGAGTTGAGCGAAGGCCTAATGCTGTCTTTTGCTGACGCGCAAAAAACCGAGCTTCCCGGTGTCGTTGTACGCTTTGATGAAGATGTAGTGGTGGTTGATTTTAACCATCCCTTGGCGGGTCGCGATATCTTATTTGAAGTCGCTATTCTCAAAATCGAACCGGTTCAGGTGCACTGATCATGACTCAAATCAAACTCGCCAATCCCCGTGGTTTTTGTGCGGGTGTCGACCGCGCAATTGATATAGTGAACCGCGCGCTTGATGTTTTTGGTGCCCCAATTTATGTGCGTCATGAAGTTGTGCATAACAAATTTGTGGTGGATTCTCTGCGCGAGCGCGGTGCAATTTTTGTCGACGAAGTGGATCAAGTTCCTGATGATGTGATTCTTATTTTTAGCGCCCATGGTGTATCGCAAGCGGTACGGCAAGAAGCAGAGGCGCGCGGCTTGCAGGTGTTTGATGCGACCTGTCCACTGGTAACCAAGGTGCATATCGAAGTGACACGCTACAGTCGCGAAGGTCGCGAATGTATTTTGATTGGTCACGAAGGTCACCCGGAAGTTGAGGGCACCATGGGGCAGTACAGTACCAGTAACGGCGGTGCAATTTATTTGGTAGAAGATGAGGCTGATGTTGATGCACTTGTAGTGCATGACCCGGAAAACCTTGCCTACGTTACCCAGACCACGCTTTCTATGGATGACACTGCCAAGGTAATTGAAGCGCTACGCAATAAATTCCCCAAGATTCAGGGGCCGCGCCGCGATGATATTTGCTATGCAACTACCAATCGCCAGGATGCTGTGCGTCAGCTCGCGTTAGAGTGTGATTTGGTTCTTGTTGTTGGCTCACCTAACTCGTCCAACTCAAATCGTTTGCGCGAATTGGCCGAGCGCTGTGGAACGGAAGCTTATTTAATCGATGGACCTGAAGATATTAATCCGGAGTGGATTAAAAATCGCACCAGCATTGGTATTACCGCTGGTGCTTCTGCGCCAGAAATTTTGGTGAAACAGGTCATCGACAAATTAAAAGCCTGCGGCGCACAAGTGCCAATCGAAATGGACGGCACTCCTGAAAATATCAGCTTTTCTCTACCTAAAGCGCTGCGGCAATAAAACTGCAGCAGCGCAGTTATTTATTATTTAGTTAATTTCATCGCATTCTGTTTTTGTCAGCGTTTTAACTCTGGTTCTTCCTCCACGCGATAGTACCAGTGCATAACCACTACCCTCTGTGTATGGACAAATTTTGATGGTTCCCACCTGAAATGCGCCGGTGTTATTTATTCCCAGTTTCCTTCCTTCACCGGTGCCAATGAAGGATACATATTTTTCCACATGGGTATTGGCATCGATTTTTACTTTTGTCAGCGCGCTCTTCTCCTGCTTTAAGGTCTCTTCCCCGTTTAGCTCCCCGTCATCATTCTCATCAATAAATAGAGTCCACCCTTGTTTCCAATCTTCCTGGTTTGCAAGTAATACCGTACGTTTATTGCTGGTCACTGCGAGAGTTCGTGCTGACTCTATTGCGCGCAATAGATCGTGCATCGCTACTTTGGTTTTGATGTTTTTGAACTGCTCTGAAAAGCTGGGAATGCCCAGAGCGAGGATGATTGCTAACACTAGCAGGCAAATCATTAATTCAATCAGAGTAAAACCTTGCGGTTTCATGGGGGGACCCTCCGTGGTTGGTTGTCATGACTAAATAAACATAGCATGAGGTTGTAGCCGTTCATGCTTCCTTGTTGACCGGATATCGCACCCTTGCTCGAGGTATAGAGAGGATGTGATACCTTGAAAGGAATATAAAGTGGTAGAAGTTAATTGTCTAGAGCGACATCAGCCATGGGCGACAACTTTACTTTTGTCTCGGTATTTATCGTAAATAGGCATAGATGATGGGGAAAATAAAAGGTTTCACTCTTGTTGAGTTAATGGTCACCTTGGCTGTTGCTGCGATTGCCCTAGGTATAGCGATCCCAAGTTTTAATCAAACTATGCGCAACAATAGCTCCAGTGCTCTTGGTTCTGAATTGGCGGGCGCGCTTAACTATGCTCGATCTGAAGCAGTGAAGCGGGCCAAACGGGTTTCTATTTGCGCTTCTAATGATGGCGCCACTTGTTTGGCAGCGAACAATTGGAAAGAGGGATGGCTGGTATTTATTGATGATGCGGCGGCAGACAGTACAGCCGCAGTAACCGTGGGGACAGTTTTGCGTTATTGGAGCGATCTTAACCCCTTGGCGGTGATCAGTGCCCGGAAAACCGGTACCGCCACCGATGTCAGTTTTATTCGTTTTAACAGTACTGGGGCGCTCGCTCGGGTGGATCAACTGGGGCGTCGCTTTACCGCTCGGGTGACGGATTGCAAAGGTAATGCCGCTACCCAAATTGATGTAGGTTTGGCGGGAATGTTAAGCACCACCAAACAAGCATGCCCATAGGTGAGGAAGGGTTATGGTCAATAAAAAAATACAATCAGGCGCCACACTTATCGAAGTGGCTATTACTGTGCTAGTGCTTGCAACTTCACTGTTGGCAATGGCGACTTTGCAGACTCGCTCATTACAGTTTAATCAGAGCGCATTTATGCGCTCACAGGCCAACATTCACGCTTACGACATTATGGATCGTATGCGCATCAACCGCGGTACCGACGGCGATAACCGGTTATCCGCTTATACTGCTGATTATGAGGCTGATCCAGCCGGTAACGCTGTCGCGTCTGCAGACGTTGCAGATTGGCGCGCAAGGCTTGAGAAAGATTTGCCTGAAGGCAAAGGTAAGATTGCCTGTGTGCAGGCAACCCGTATTTGTACCGTCTCTATTAAATGGAAAGACTCTTCGTTATTCGATGAGAACGATGATGATGAGGATGTCGCTGCAGAGGCAACCAGTGAATTTGAATTTACGTCGGTTATTTGAGAGCTGATCTATGAAGAAGCAGAAAGGTTTATCACTGATTGAGCTCATGATTGCCATCACATTGGGTTTGATTTTGATCACCGGTGTGTTGCAAGTATTTATCTCCAGCAAAACGGTTTACACAACCCAGCAAGCGCTGTCCCGCATACAAGAAACTGGGCGCTTGGCTATCGATTTTTTGGCGCGCGATATTCGCATGGCCGGTTATATGGGATGTGCTACGCGCTCATCGGAAATGAAAGTAAGCAATATGCTCAATAACAGCTCCAGTTATAAATATGATTTCAATACGGCCATCATGGGCTACACCGCAGGGACTTTGCCTGTTGGCCATGGATTGGTTCCTGCACCAAAGGTGAATACCGATTTATTTGTGTTGCGCGGTGCTTATGGTTCGGGTGTTTCCGTTACTAAAAATAATATGTCTGGAACATTGTTTGCCAACAACACAGGCATAGAGGATGGTGCATGCTCTGACGGTGGTGATCGTGTGAGTGGTATTTGCGAAGGTGATATTTTGGTGGTCACTGATTGTACCAAGGCTCGTGTTTTCCAAGTGGTGAATCTTCAGACCGTTCAGGGGAGTACCGAAATGAATGTCGTTCACAGTGGGAATAATAGTTACTCACCCGGCAATGCTAATGCCAGTTGGGGGGGGAACTCCGGTAGTGACGACGAAAAGTTCAAACCGGGTTCAGAAATTTTATCTGCTACAAACGTTACCTATTTTATTGCCGATGGTACCTCGGGTCGCCCTAGTCTTTGGCAAAACATCAATGGTGTGAACCTTGAGTTGTTGGAAGGTGTAGAGGATATGAGTGTCCGCTACGGGGTAGATAGCAATGAAGACTATGTACCTGATAATTATCGATTGGCGGGTGAAATTATCAATGTGGCGGATTGGGAAAAAGTGGTTGCTTTGCGCGTTGAGCTATTGGTCGCCAGTATTGATGATGGTGTACTCCCGGAAATGCAGAAATATAGCTTTGAAGGTGTAGACAATATAGAGCCGGATCCAGCGGATAGACGTTTACGCCAAGTTTTTAGCACGACAATTGGTATTCGCAGTCGCTCTTTTTAAAACAAATTAGGTTCTGGACATGCTTATGAAACCGCAAACAATTGTTATCAAGCAGCAAACTGGTGCCGTGCTTATTGTCGGCTTGGTGCTCCTGCTGATCCTCACCGTGATTGGTCTTGCCTCAATTCGCGGCAGCGATTTACAAGAGCGTATGGCGGGCAATATGCGCGATAGAAATATTGCGTTCCAGTCTGCTGAGGCTGCCTTGCGGCGCGGTGAGGCCAAGCTTAGTTCGGGATTGTTGCCCAGTTTTACCGGGAGTGAAATCGGTTATTGGCCAGATTTAAATAAACAACCGGCGCTCAAGACGCGACCAACAACTTGGGATAAAGACGAATGGGAAGCTAACAGTGTGTTGTTGCCGGACGATACCGTGAGTGGTGTAGTTGAGCAGCCTCGCTATACCATCGAAAAGGTAATAGTTACCGGGCTTGCTGCTAGTCAAGGTAGTGCGGTCGATCACGAAAGCTTGGAAAAAATGAATGAGGCTGAATATTTCCGTATCACCTCCCGAGCGCTTGGTTTAACGGAAGACACCGAAGTGATTTTGCAAACTACTTTTGCTCGCTAACTATTTATTTATGCGTTGGAGAATATCATTCATGCGAATTTCTAATCTATTTGCCAAATTGCATAAACACGCTTTGATTGCTCTTTCGGCGGGCAGTGTGGCTTTGGCTGTTACACATTCTGCACAGGCTGAGCCTTTTCAGATGCCGCTCTTTCTTGTGTCACAAGTAAAGCCGGTAACCATGTTAAATATGTCGCGAGATCATCAATTATTTTTCAAGTTATATGATGATTATTCTGATATTACCGATAGCAGGGCAACCATAAATAACGTAGTGAATGCCAATTATGGTAAAGACCCTGATGGCGCCCCTGATACAACTTATGTACATGGCTTTGATTATTACGGCTACTTTGATAGCTATAAGTGTTATACATACAGCACAACGGATAACCGTTTTAATCCCGCCTCTTTTGCTGCTAACAAATATTGTAATTCCTCGGCGTCCAATCAGTGGAGTGGAAATTTCCTCAACTGGGCATCCATGACCCGAGTTGATGCAATTCGCAAGATGCTTTACGGCGGAATGCGTTTTATTGACACTACTTCGGCTACAGTATTAGAGCGTGCATATTTACCAACCGATGCGCACTCTTTTGCCAAATACTATGCAGGAGCTGATCTGCCACAGCTTACGCCTTTCGCGGTTAATACCGGCTCAACAGTGGCAAGGGAGCAAGGCATCACCATTTGTAATACTTCTGACCCCGGTACTGCGACCCTCTCACAGGCGGCAACAAGTACTGCTGGTGCTCGGCCTTTACTCCTCGTTGCACGTGGCAACTATAGTCTTTGGGCAAGTAACGAGCGCTGGCAGTGCCGTTGGCAATCTTCGATAAATGATACAAGTGTTGGCGTAAACGGAAACAGCTCCGCTCTTAGTGGAATAGATGCCTATTCCGACAGCCCAATTGATGCTCATAAGTTGGGCACAGGCTCTGCAGCGGGGGAATATGTGGCGAGAGTTTCAGTGTGCGTTACTAACCTCCTGGCGTTGAGCGCAGACAAAAATAATGAAAAGTGCCTTGGTTATGCGGGTGACACAGTCTACAAACCGACTGGCTTGCTGCAAGAGTATGCAAGTACCCAGCATTTTGGGTTAATTACGGGCTCTTACGGTAAAAATAAATCCGGCGGGGTGTTGCGCAAGCAGGTTGGTTCAATTACCGATGAAATCAATTCAAACGGTATTTTCCAGGTTCCTACCGGCGGCAAAAGCATTATTAAAACCTTGGACTCCTTGAGAATATATGGCTATCGCTATGGACAGGGGCTTGGTCTCTATCACAACAACAGCCACGTAGTGAATACGCCAGGTGCTTCCCAGAATGATGGTTGCTTATGGGGTACCAGCAGCTTCAGTAATGGTCAGTGTGTTAACTGGGGCAACCCTCAAGCTGAAATTTACCTTGAATCACTGCGCTATTTAAGCGGTACCGCCTCTCCGCAATTTGATTCGGATGACTCAGCGTTTATTCCTGGACTAGATAGGGTTGCTACCTGGGTAGACCCTATCACTCCAGCACCTGCCGGAAATTACTGTGCGCCAATTAATATTATCCAGTTTGATGCATCCATGACGTCTTATGATTCTGACAATCTGGATAATGTTCCTGCAACGATAGGCGACCTGGATACAGCAACTAACTTTATTGGTACATCGGAGAGTATTCATAACAATAGTTACTTTGTCGGTGAAAATGGAACCAATAATAATCAGTTGTGTACACCAAAATTGATCACCAGTCTGGCCTCTGTCAAAGGCTCATGCCCCGAGGCACCGCGGCTGGAAGGAAGCTATAAAATCGCAGGTTTGGCTCACAAAGCTCGCTCTGCTGGTATAGGTTCAGACCGCAAGAAACCAAAAACATATGGGGTATCACTGGCGGCAGCTGTACCAAACGTTGTCGTACCCGTGCCTGGCTCGACTCAGAAAATATCTATATTGCCTGCTTGTAGAAATATCGATTTTTCTCCAAACGGCAACTGTGCAATTGTTGATTTCAAAGTGGTTTCCCAGATTTCTGATTCAGCAACCGAAAACTCAGGAAAGCTTTATGTTAGCTGGGAGGATACGGAGCAAGGTGGTGATTATGATCAGGATATGTGGGGAGTAATTGATTATAAAATCACAGCAAATAAGGTTACTGTGACTACAGATGTAGTGGCTGAATCTACCATATACGACATGGGTTTCGGTTACATCATTGGCGGAACCACTAATGATGGCTTTCATGTTCACTCTGGGATTGAAGGTTTCTCAAGCGGTGATTGTGTAAATTGTCAAACCGGTGATACCGCGACATCTAAACAATTCACCGTTGGAACTTCCAATGCGAAGCTCCTGGAGCCGGCATTAAAATATGCAGCCAAGTGGGGTGGCTACAAAAACGATAACGCCACTGCTGCGAGTATTGCTACCTCAAATCCAGAAACTTATTTCAAAGCTGTTGACCCTCGCAAGTTAGAGGAGAGTCTTCGTGCAGTTTTTGATGCTCTTTCAAGAACAGGGTCCTCTACAACCGTAGCCTCCAACTCTACCCGTATCGATTCTGATACCAATATCTTTCAGGCGTTGTTTGATAGCCGTGATTGGAGTGGTAGTTTGCAGGCATTTCCAATAAAGGATGATGGCACTATAGACGCAGCCAATAAAGCCTGGGATACAAACGATACTCTGAAGCCAAGTGAAAATATTTCGCGGAATATCTATACCTACAATGGTACAGCTGCTGTAGCACTTACTGCTTCTGGTTTTGATACAGCCCCTACAGCTCTGCGCAATGCATTCAAGTTAGCCGCGGAAGCGGATTACACCAAAGCGACTTTGCGTTATCAGTGGTTAATTGGTAAGCCCATAGAGAGCTTGCGCCCTCGCACTTATTTATTGGGCGATATTATTAATTCTGATCCTGCTTACGCCGGCGCAAACAATCAGCGTTACAATCTATTACCCGCTGCTTATGGGGCATCTACATATGAAAATTATTTGTTGGGCACAGAAGATCCAAGTGATTCGCCAGGTAAAGCGGAGAGAACCAAAGCGGTATTTGTTGGCGCTAACGACGGTATGCTGCATGCTTTCAATGCAGCCAATGGGCAGGAATTGTTTGCATTCATTCCTCGCGGCGTTTACAGCAAGCTAGCGTCTCTCTCAAAGACAGACTACCAACATGCTTACACTGTTGATGGTCCTGTCTACGTTGGTGATGTCTTTATTGAGCACAATGGCGTCAAAACCTGGCGCACTCTGGTAGGCGGAACTCTGGGGGCTGGTGGGCGTGGTGCGTATTTGCTTGATGTTACTGATGTGCTGAATGGATCCAGTAACGCCCCGAGAGTGATCTTTGACATTTATGCTGGAGACTCCAATCCGCTACTCAGTAATGACTTGGGTTACAGCACGTCCAAAATGTTGATCGTACCAACGGCGGATGAAAGTTGGACGGCAATTTTTGGTAATGGCACCGAGAGTGTGAATGGTATTGCCAAGTTGATTGCTATCAATGTTCAAAATCCAAGTGTCTTCAACGCCATAACAACCAAAAATACTATTACTGGTAATGGCCTTTCGGGTGCAGCTTTACTGCCGAATGGTGATGGTGTGAGCACTTATGCGTATGCCGGTGACATAAAGGGAAATATGTGGAAATTTGATCTAACAAGTTCTAATCAAAGCCAGTGGAAAGCAAGTTTTAATGGAAATCCGTTGATCAAAGTAATCGATGGAAGTGGTAACCCGCAGCCCATTACCGGCACTCCAACGTTGGGTCGTAACGCTAAAAAAATGGTTGGTAATGGTGCTAATGCTGTTCCATCGGTAATGGTGTACTTTGGTACTGGTAGGTATTCGGAGTTGAATGACTTGAGTAGCCTTGCAGTGCAAAGTATCTACGCGATTGCTGATACGAATAACGCAATTTCGTTGACGGTGGCGAATCGCAATTCTGTTCTAGTTCGGAAAAGTATTGATACTGAATCAGCCACCCAGAGAACCGTTTCTCCTGATGCGACCACTGTGACAACATTAAACGGAGTAACCACTGAAACGCCAGCAGTTGATTGGACTTCATCGACTCCCTCACGGAGCGGTTGGTATTTGGATCTTATATTCTCAAATATAGCCAAGGGTGAGCGTGTAATTGCCAAACCGTTGTTATTATTTGATCGCTTGATTGTTAACACATTTATCCCAGAAGCTTACCAATGCTCCAATGGTGGCTCTGGATGGTTGATGGAATTAACGGGCGTTGGTGACAGATTTATTGGTTTAACGGTGCTAAAAAATAACAAGAATGGTCGTTTGCTCGAACCTATTGTAGGTGACCTGTTGCCGATCATGTCTGGAGAAAATGTATTTATTGTTGGTAGTAGCTTAACGTCAGAGGCTGAAAATCCAGGCTCCGCGCTTGAGGTTTTTGAGGGGCAGGCGGGCGCAGGCTCTCGCGGTCGCATGTCCTGGCGTCAAATAAAATAAGGGGTTTTTATGCGCAAAGATGTTAGTGGTTTTACCTTGATTGAGTTGATGATAGGGGTGGCGATTATTGGCATTCTTGCTGGTATTGCTTATCCCTCTTATTTGAAACAAGTGCAAAAAAGCAATCGCTCGGATGCAAAGGTCGCATTGAGTGATGTGGCCCAACGCCTGCAGCGCTGCTTCACTGCTCATGGTCGGTATAATCCTGCTCCTGGAACTTGCACCGTGGTAGATGAGATACAGGGCGCAGGAGGAATTACTTCTACAGAAGGTTTTTATTCTGTGCGCATCGCGGCTGCGGGAGATTTGGCTGCTGCGACTTATTTGCTGACGGCAACGCCAGTTGCCGGTGGGCGTCAAGATAGCGATGACGACTGCGACCGATTTACTCTTAATCAGCTTGGTGTAAGAGCGGCCTTTACATCAGGTAATGCGGATAATACAGATAATTGTTGGTAGCTTTAGTTATCCATTTAGCTTAAAACTACCTTTATAGAAGCGCTGCAGGTAAAACAGTGGCGCTTTTTATTGAATAATAGCTTCCTTCTCCCCCGCTTTTACTCATCATCCAATCCCAGCTTTTGCAGCCGGTACCTCAGCGAGCGAAAGCTGATTCCCAAATGTTTTGCCGCGAGTGTTTTGTTCCACTTGGCTTGTTCCAGGGCGTGACAGAGAATTTCTTTTTCAACATCTTGCAGATATTCATCCAGTGATGAGTACTCTGCGCAGCGAGCTGGATAGTCAACGCCTATGCGTTCCTGCTGATTGGTTTTGTTGCCGTTAAAGTTGCTGCTAAATGATTTTTCAGCCGCAAAGGATAAGCCTTGCGCTGCACTGCGCAGTTGCAAATCATCTGCATCAATCCGATTGCTTTCACACAGTGTAAATGCGCGCTCAAGAATATTTTCCAGCTCACGCACATTGCCGGGGAAGTGGTAATTGTTTAGTGCGTTTTGTGCTGCTGGTGAAATACTGGGGCTAGGCAAATTTATTTCGGTGGCGAGTTTTCGCAGCAAGTGTTGGGTGAGTAGGGGAATGTCTTCCCGTCGCTCACGCAGCGGGGCGACTGCTAATTGAATTACATTCAGGCGGTAAAATAAGTCCTGACGAAAACGTCCTTCTTTGACCTCTTCTTCAAGATTTTTATGAGTCGCACATAAAATACGAACATCGGTATTAATTTCTTCCGCCGCACCCACGGGGCGAACCGATTTCTCCTGAATGGCGCGCAGAAGTTTGACTTGCATGTCCAGCGGTAAATCGGCGACTTCATCGAAAAATAATGTGCCGCCCTCGGCTGCTTGGAACAAACCAATTTTGTCTTGATGCGCGCCGGTGAAGCTGCCTTTTTTGTGACCAAAAAATTCGCTCTCCATCAATTCGCGCGGTATCGCGCCGCAGTTGACGGCGATAAACGGATTGTTGGCGCGCGGCCCCAGGTCGTGAATAGAGTGGGCGACTAATTCCTTTCCTGAGCCTGATTCACCGCTGATATAAACCGGCGCTTGCGAGCGGGCTAATTTTTCAATACTGCGGATTAAATCCTGAATTGCTTTTGAGTCACCAATAATTGGTGTGAGTTTGGGGACTGGTTGTGGTGCTAACTGGCTGGCTTCAATTGCCGTATTCACCAGTTTGCGCAAGGTGGCGAGATTCACCGGTTTGGAAATGAAATCAAACGCCCCTGCTTTCATGGATTCTATCGCGGCATCCACACTGCCGTGAGCAGTAATCACCGCTACAGGGAGCTGTGGGTAACGCTGTTGAATGAGTTCAACAATCTCCAAGCCTTTGCCGTCGGGCAGGCGCATATCGGTCAAGCATAAATCATATTGGTGATTGGCCAACATTTGTTTGGCGTTGGCAACTGAGTCTGCGGTGTCGGTGCAAATTTGCATGCGACCGAGCGTAATTTCCAACAGTTCACGGATGTCCGGTTCGTCATCGATAATTAGAGCGCGTTTTTCTGTCATTTGTTATTGCTCGCAAACGGCATTCAAGAAAGTGTTATTCAAGTTAGGAAGCTTTATCAGGGTGGGCGAGTTGTAAGTGAAAACAACTTTCACCCTGCGGTGTGCGCTTGTAGGAAATGATTGCCTGATTGGCTTCGCATAGCTCTTTGCAAATATAAAGCCCTAAACCGGAGCCAGTGTTTTCGGTGGTAAAAAATGGCTCGAACAAATGCTTGATGTTTTCATCACTAATGCCAGGGCCATAATCAATCACACGAATATAGGGTTGGTGTTGGCTGATGTCCACCCCAATTTCCAGGCGTAAATCAGGGCGCCCGGTTTTTTTATTGCTATAGCGCAGTCCGTTGTCGCACAGGTTACTTAGCACTTGAGTCAATTGGCTGGTGTCGAACTTGGCTTCCAGCGCTCCATCACTATTTACAGTGCCTGTGCCATTGTTACGATTATTGCGCAGATTTTTCTCCAGTAACGCAATTTCCAATTGCGGGCCATTAGTCTTACTCGCCTTATAGTCGTTGATAAAAGTTGGAATCCATTCCCGCAAGTTAATCGGTAAGGTTTGTGTTGGCCGACGGCGGGAGAGCTGCAAAATATTTTCAATAATTTGGTTCACGCGCGTGCTGTGATTGTTGATGATATCGAGCAGTCGCACATCGCTCTGTGGCAGCTGCGGTGACTCTGCCAGTAATTGACTGGCGTGGCTAATGGCGCCGAGTGGATTGCGAATTTCATGGGCGATACTGGCGGTTAATCGCCCCAGCGATGCCAGTTTCAATTGTTGTGCCTGTTGATTGAGCGAGCGCACATCTTCCAAAAAGATTAATACTTCATTGGTTTTGTCGGCTTCAAGGTAGGCAAAGTTGACTTTAATTTCATTGCTGGTTTCACCTTCAATTTTTAAAAAAGGTGAGTGATCGCTGCTATTGCGCTGCCAGGATTGGTGTTTTTTATAGAGGTCGGGAAACTGACTGAGTGGAATATTCTCAACACTGTCGCTGTTGATGCCTAGCAGTTTGAGAGCTGCATGGTTGTGTAATTCAATAGTCAGTTGGTTGTTGAGTACCAATATCCCTGTGCGCATTCTTTCGACAATCAGCTGCGCCAGTTTTTGCAAATGCGCCGCCTGTTTGGCTTGGCTTTCAGCTTCGGCATAGGAGAGGCGGATTTTTTTCGTGAGATGTTGAAATAGGAGTGCGGTAAGAAAGGCGAGGGCACTGAGTGTGCCCGAGGTAAATACCGCTTTGTTGTCTTGCGTGAGAATAATAAATCGATAGGCTCCTTCGCTAATCACGACAATCGTGGTGATGGCTGCGAGGAAGAATGATATACGCTCGCGCAACATAATGCCGCCGGCCGCAATCGCAATCAGTAGCAAATAACCCAAACCGCTGGTCGCACCACCGCTGGCATGCATCAACAAACTGATAGCGATTACATCGATCAGCAGTGAGCTAAAGAGTTTGGTTTGTGAGGGCGCGTATTTAACCCGCCACATCACAATCAGGGTCATAAAGTTAATCGCGGTGTAACCGATGGAGCTGTAGAAAAAGAGCTGCGGATTGTCGTTCCCCAGAATTTTCGGGGCAAACTCGATTTGGAACATCAACAACAATACGCTACCGAGCAGGGTGCGGTAATAGGTATAGATACGCAGCAGGTCGTAGGGGTTATAGCCCTGTGGGCTGGCGAGCGGCGCGTGGGACATGATGTATGGAGGTTCCTTTTTCGGTAGCTGACAAAATCCGCTTGGCTTTAACGGTTTATTTCACGGACAATGCACGTCTGTAACAATTGAACCTGAATGAGCGTGTCATCTTGCTGGTGGCGCACAAGTGGATTGTCAGGTTCGGTGCGAGTGCGCTAATTCTGCCATTTTTCCATAACTTCTGCTGCCGCCCCTGACAGTTATTCGCACGATATTATCGCGTCAGTTTTTTTTACTCTTTGATAATCATGAATTCCTATGTCGCATTTATATTTGACGCTTGCCCAAATTAATACCTTGGTTGGGGATATTCCCGGTAATACCGCCAAGGTATTGGCCTCTGCCCGCGCTGCGCTGGCACAAGGACCGGTGGATGCGGTGATATTTCCCGAACTAACCCTCACGGGCTATCCACCTGAAGATTTACTGCTGCGCCCGAGTTTGGATTTGCGTATTGAGCGCGCACTTAACGAAATTATTGCTGCCAAGCTGCCTGTGGCGTTGATTGTGGGCTATCCGCGCAGCAAAAATGGCCAGCTATTCAATATGGCGGGTGTCATTGCTGATGGCCAGTTGATCGCGGAATATGCCAAGCAGCAGTTACCGAACTACCAGGTATTTGATGAAAAACGCTATTTTGCTGCGGGGGATTCCGCCGTTGTTTTCAACTTAAAAGGGGTCCCGACGGCGCTCAGTGTGTGTGAGGATATTTGGTATCCGCAACCTATGGCACAGGCCAAAGCCGCAGGTGCGCAGTTGATGATTAGTCTCAACGCATCACCTTACCATCAGCGTAAACAGCTTGAGCGCGAAGCCATAGTTGCGCAGCGCGCCCGCGAGGGGGCGATGCCGGTTGTTTACGCCAATTTGGTCGGTGGGCAGGACGAGTTAGTGTTTGATGGTGGCTCAGTGGTGGTGGACGCCAGTGGTGCAACCCAATTCCGTGCGCCAGCGTTTGATGAAGGTGATTTCCCGGTGGTGCTCGATTGCAGTAGCACTGGCGTTGCTGTATCTCCCCAATCGCTCGCACCTATTCCCGAGAATACAGCTGCTGTATATCAGGCGCTGGTGCTGGGTATGCGCGATTATGTCAATAAAAATCGCTTCCAAGGCGTGGTGCTGGGTTTATCCGGCGGTATCGATTCCGCATTAACCCTGGCGATGGCGGTGGATGCATTGGGCGCTGACCGTGTCGAAGCCGTGATGATGCCCTTTCGCTACACCTCTGACCTGAGTAAAAACGATGCAGCCGATGAAGCTGCTCGGCTCGGTGTGCGCTACAGCTCAATCAGTATTGAGCCCATGTACGAAGCCTTTATGGCAGCACTCAGTGATGAGTTTGCGGGCACCAAACGTGATACTACCGAGGAGAATCTGCAGGCGCGCTGTCGCGGTGTATTGTTGATGGCAATTTCCAACAAAAAAGGTTGCCTGGTACTGACTACCGGCAATAAAAGTGAAATGGCGGTGGGTTACTCCACACTGTACGGCGACATGGCTGGTGGTTTTGATGCGCTGAAAGATGTGCCTAAAACCCTGGTGTTTGCGCTGTCGCGCTATCGCAATACCCTTAGCCCGGTAATCCCCGAGACGGTGATCACCCGTCCACCCTCAGCGGAGTTGGCGCCTGATCAAAAAGACGAAGACAGCCTGCCACCCTACGATGTGCTCGACCGTATTCTGGAACTTTATGTGGAACAGGACTTTAGCGCGGAAGCGATTATCTGTGAGGGTTTTGTGCGTGAGCAGGTAGAGCGTGTAGTGCGCTTGGTGGATATCAACGAATACAAGCGTCGTCAGGCGCCGGTGGGAGTGCGTATTAGCCAGCGCGGTTTTGGTCGCGATCGCCGCTACCCGATCACCTCGGGCTGGAAATTGGGTGATTAGGTAATCATCGTTAATCGTAAAAACAATAAAGGCCGCAGTGCGGCCTTTATTATCTGGCTTTATGACTCTGGTGTGGCGCGTTAATTAGTTGGCGCGCGCAACACTAGTATCGGGTCTTTTGAATTGCGGGTCGTATAGGGCGCGGGTATCAAAACCGGTAATGTCATCTTTGCTGAATAGACCAAGAGTCAGGTAGGCGAGCCAGCGTGAACGACCATTGTTGAACATGTACTCCTGATCAAAGCGGCCGTTGTTATCCAGTGCCGGGTAATCTGCGTAGTTGAGCTTAAGGATTTCCAGCATTTCCTCTGCCTGGCTATCCATCTTCATCAGGTAATAACCCTGCACCATGACTGCCAATGCATCAGGAATGGCCGGGGTTTGCGGGAAATTTTCCAGTACATAGCGGCCGCGTGCTACCGCTGCCAGATAGGCACCGCGCTTGAAGTAATAGTTAGCGACGTGAATTTCATAGCGCGCCAAGTGGTTGCGCAGGTGTAACATGCGCTTCTTGGCATCGGCGGCGTAGGCGCTATCGGGAAAACGATTGAGTAATTGGGTAAAATTGGCGAGTGATTCCCGCGCCGCGCCCGGGTCACGTTTAGACGTATCCACCGGCATCACCCGCTCAAACATGCCTTTATCTTTGGTAAAGGAGCTCATGCCCAGCATGTAGTAGGCATAATCAACATTGCGATGTTGGGGGTGCAAGCGAATAAAACGGTTGGCGGTGGCGATGGCTGCATCGGGTTCACCCGAGCTGTACTGGGCGTAGATCAGCTCCAATTGCGCCTGTTCTGCATAGGTGCCAAAGGGAAAGTTTTCTTCGAGCGAGTTAAGGTTCCGAATGGCGGATTCCCACTGGCTGCGTTCAAGTTGCTGTTCGGCGGCATTGTACAAATCCGCTTCGGTGGTGTATTCGGGCTCTTTGGAGGAGCAGGCAGTCAGCAATACCAGGGTGCTGAGCATCAAACAGGGCAGGACGCGCATAGGGTTATAGACTCTTATCTCAATAAACAAAGGCCCCTTTGGCGGGGCAGGGTATTTAAACACAGAGCTTGGCGGATACCAATCTGGCAGCAAGAAAAGCTCCCAATTTCCGGTTTTTGGCAAATCATCAGTAGCCAGAAACACATCACTAGAGGTTTTTTAATGAAAGATGTTTTTGACCTGAGCGCACAGGTGCCGATCCAGATGAGCGGCATGCGCTTCGACCAGATCGCCTCCGAGTTGTTCCCTGACTTTTCCCGTTCGCGTTTGCAGAGCTGGATTAAAGACGGCCAACTCAAGGTGGATGGTCGCATCGCCAAGCCGAAAGACAAGTTGATCGGCGGCGAGCAGTTGGAATTAAAGGCGGAGCTTGAGGCTCAGGGCGAGTGGGAGCCGGAAGAGATTACGCTGGATATAGTTCATGAAGATGATGACCTGATTATCATCAATAAGCAGGCAGGCTTGGTGGTTCACCCGGCGGCGGGCAATTATACCGGTACGCTGGTGAATGCATTGCTCAACCATATTCCCGGGCTAATTAACCTGCCGCGCGCAGGCATAGTGCATCGTCTCGATAAAGAAACCACGGGTTTGATGGTGATTGCCAAAACCCTGGAAGCCCATACCGATCTGGTTGAGCAGTTGTCCGATCGCACTGTGAGCCGTGAATATGAAGCGGTGGCGGTAGGTGCGATGACCGGCGGAGGTACAGTGGATGCTCCCATGGGGCGTCACCCCATCCAGCGCAAGTTGATGGCTGTGCTCAGTGCTGGCGGTAAACGTGCAGTCACTCATTACCGTGTGGCCAAGCGCTACCCCCATCACACCCATATCCGCGTAAAACTGGAGACCGGGCGCACTCATCAAATTCGCGTTCACATGGCGCATATCGGCCACCCGCTGGTGGGCGATCAAACCTACGGCAACCGTTTTAAAATTCCCAAAGGCGCCAATCAGCATTTGATTGATACCCTCAAAGGTTTCCCGCGTCAGGCACTGCATGCGTTCAAGTTGGGGTTAGAGCACCCCGGCACCGGCGAGTACACCGAATGGACGGCGCCAATTCCGGAGGATTTCCGCAACCTCCTCGACGCGTTGAACAAGGGTTATATTCGCGACGATGAATAAACCGACGGGCAGCAACACGGAATCCTGGCATGCATTGGGGTGGATCGCACCGGATTGGCCAGCGCCAGCGAATGTGCGCAGCTGTATCACCACCCGTCATGGCGGAATTAGCCTGCCACCTTATGCGAGCAATAATCTCGGTTTGCATGTAGGTGATAATGCGCAGGCCGTCGCTCACAATCGCCAGCATTTGAGTGAACAGCTGGGCTTGTCGCAAAGCCCGCAATGGCTGGAGCAAATCCACGGCATAAAAGTGGTGGATGCGCAAAACGATGGTTTGGTGCGTACCGCCGACGGTAGCTATACCACCCAGCATGGGCTGACCTGTCTGGTGATGACGGCGGACTGTCTACCCATTTTGTTATGCGACAAGCAGGGCACTCAGGTAGCAGCCTTACATTGCGGTTGGCGCAGTTTGGCCGGCGGTATTTGTGAGCGTGGGTTGGATAAGTTCAGCGGTGCGCGCAGTGAGCTGCTTGCCTACCTCGGCCCGGCAATTTCACAGGCCCATTTTGAAGTAGGTATCGATGTGCTTGAGGCGTTTTTTACTGTAGCGCGTAATACCCTCCATGCCGATGAGATCGCCGCCGCATTTATTCCCGGTGCGCGCCCCTTACATTTTTATGCGGATATTTATGCACTGGCCCGCGCAGAACTCAACGCGTTGGGGGTGACCGCCATTTACGGTGGCGGCGACTGTACCTTTATTGAGGCGGAGCGTTTTTACTCCTATCGGCGCGACAAAACCACCGGACGCATGGCCAGCTTGATCTGGCTCGAATAAAAATAAGCATCTCGTGAATCTGTTTTGCTCCCTCGCTCGTCCAATGAGTTAATGGAGGATGTTTCAACCTGAGGCTATGCTGTTGACTCATCTGCCGTCCGCTTGTTCAACCAATTCATCATCAGGAGTTTTTTCATGGATCTCGAACAAATCGAAAAGCTGAATGACCTCAAACAAAAAGGATTAATCAGTGAAGAGGAGTATCAGCAAGCCAAAGCGCGAATTCTGGGTGGGCAAAACGACAAGGTTGTACAACCGCATACCATTTTGCAGACCAACAATTACGACTACGCCATGGTGTTACACCTCACCCAGTTTTGCTCCTGGTTGTTCCCCTTTTTGGGGTTGGTGGTACCGCTTATTATGTGGCAATCCAAAAAGGAAGATCCCTACGTGGATGAGCAGGGTAAGGTGGTCATGAACTGGGTATTCAGCTCGCTAATCTACGCCATCGTTTGTTTGATACTCTTTGTGGTGCTGATTGGCATCCCCATGCTGGCGGCACTGGCGATTTGTTCGGTGGTGTTCACTATTATGGGCGCGATGGATGCGAATAAAGGCGTTATTAAAAATTATCCACTTACCATCAAGTTTTTTGATGTGAATGAAACTCCGCGGGTGATTTCCCCTCCACTTTGATCCTCTGCACTGTTTGCTTAACACGCTTTTGAACTGATGTACTTTTGATTTAACGCAAATGGTTTCCATCTTGCCGCATTAAAACCTTCAAGCAGGTCGCCGCCTGCTTGAAATCACCTCGCTTGCCCCCACGTCTGCTTCAATCGAGTCACTGTCACGACCCGTTTTTTTATTCGCAGAGGTAAATCATGCGTATCGACCGTTTAACCAATCAATTGCAAGTTGCACTTTCCGATGCCCAGTCCATCGCGTTGGGGCAGGATCACAGCCAGCTGGATACCAGCCATTTACTGCTCGCCATGATCGACCAAAAAGGTGCGGCAAGTGTTCGTTCGCTACTCAGTCAAGCGGGTTTTGATGTCGCCGGTTTGCGTACCGCCTTAAATGAGTTGGTCGAGAATTTGCCGCAAATTAAAAACCCCACGGGCGAAGTGACTATGTCGCAAGATTTGATCAAGGTGCTCAACCTTGCCGATCGCCATGCGCAAAAAGTGGGTGATAAATTTGTCTCCAGCGATTCAGTACTACTGGTGTTAATGAGTGAAATGCAGGGCGCCGTTCCCGAGTTGCTGAAAAAATTCGGTAACGCCCAACGCTTGCAGCAGGCGATTCAGAAAGTACGCGGTGGTGAAAAAGTAGAGGACGCAGACTCCGAAGGCAATCGCCAAGCTTTGGAAAAATACACTGTGGATCTAACTGCACGCGCCGAAGAGGGCAAGCTCGATCCAGTCATTGGTCGCGACGATGAAATTCGCCGTACCATTCAAGTGCTGCAGCGCCGCACTAAAAATAATCCGGTGCTCATTGGTGAGCCGGGTGTGGGTAAAACTGCCATCGTAGAAGGCCTTGCCCAGCGCATCGTCAATGGCGAAGTGCCTGAAGGGTTGAAAAATAAACGCTTGCTGTCGCTCGACTTGGGTGGCTTGCTCGCCGGTGCAAAATTTCGCGGCGATTTTGAAGAGCGTTTGAAATCTGTCATCAATGAATTGAGCAAGCAAGAAGGGCGCGTCATTTTATTTATCGACGAAATCCATACCATGGTTGGCGCCGGTAAAGCCGAAGGTGCGATGGATGCGGGCAATATGTTAAAGCCAGCGCTGGCGCGCGGTGAATTGCATTGCGTGGGTGCAACTACGCTCGATGAATATCGCAAATACATTGAAAAAGATGCTGCACTTGAGCGTCGCTTTCAAAAAGTACAAGTGGATGAACCGAATGAGTCCGATACCATCGCCATTCTGCGCGGGTTGAAAGAGCGCTATGAAGTTCACCACGGTGTGGACATTACGGATTCCGCCATTATTGCCGCAGCAAAATTATCCCAGCGCTACATTACCGATCGTCAATTGCCCGATAAAGCCATCGATTTAATTGATGAAGCGGCGAGTCGTATCCGGATGGAAATTGATTCCAAACCGGAAGAAATGGATCGCCTTGAACGCCGCTTAATTCAATTTAAAATTGAACGCGAAGCGGTGAGAAAAGATGAAGATGAAGCGAGCAAAAAACGCTTGGCGAAACTCGATCAGGATATTGATAAGTTCGAGCGTGAGCTAAACGATTTGGAAGAAATATGGCGCGCCGAAAAAGCCGCGCTGCAGGGGTCGCAGGAAATAAAAAGTCAATTAGAGCAGGCGCGTCTGGAGTTGGAAGAAAAACGCCGCAAAGGCGATTTGGCGCGTATGTCAGAACTTCAATATGGCATTATTCCGCAGCTTGAAAAACAATTGGACATGGCCGGTCAAGCAGAAATGATGGAAATGAAACTGCTGCGCAATAAGGTTACCGAAGAAGAAATTGCCGAAGTGGTTTCCAAGTGGACCGGTATTCCCGTATCCAAAATGCTGGAGGGTGAGCGCGATAAATTATTGCGCATGGAGGAGGCATTACACAAACGTGTTATCGGTCAACACGAAGCGGTAGTTGCTGTTGCCAATGCCGTACGCCGCTCCCGCGCCGGGCTTTCGGATGCCAATCGTCCCAATGGTTCGTTTTTATTTTTAGGCCCAACCGGTGTGGGTAAAACCGAGTTGTGTAAATCGCTGGCGGAGTTTTTGTTTGACACGGCCGATGCCATGGTGCGGATTGATATGTCGGAATTCATGGAAAAACATTCGGTAGCGCGTTTAATTGGCGCGCCACCGGGTTATGTCGGTTATGAAGAGGGTGGCTATTTAACGGAAGCGGTGCGCCGCAAACCCTATTCGGTATTGTTGCTGGATGAGGTGGAAAAGGCGCATCCGGACGTATTTAATATTTTGTTGCAAGTATTGGATGACGGCCGCTTAACTGATGGTCAAGGGCGCACGGTAGACTTCCGCAATACGGTGATTGTGATGACCTCCAACTTGGGTTCTGATCGCATTCAGGAGCTGGCAGAAGACCGCTCGTTTGATACCGTGAGTTTTGATACCTCGGTGAGTGAAGACATGAATAACTCACTCAATAATGAAAATCGCTACAACGCCATGAAAGATGCAGTGATGGAGGTAGTGGGCAGCCATTTTCGCCCGGAATTTATCAACCGTATCGATGAAGTGGTGGTATTTCATCCGCTGGGTCGCGAACAAATTCGCGGCATTGCCGACATCCAATTGGAATTGTTGCGCAAACGTTTGGGGGAGCGCGAATTGAGTCTGGAGTTGGATGATGCAGTGATGAATAAACTTGCCAATGTCGGTTTCGATCCGGTCTATGGTGCACGCCCGCTAAAACGCGCTATCCAGCAGCTGATTGAAAACCCGCTAGCGCAGGATATTCTCAGTGGTAAATTTATGCCCGGCGCAATCATTCACGGTAAATTATTAGGCGATAAAATTGTGTTTGATCCAAAGCGTTTAAATTGATTTGGAATACTCTTGTGTCTGAATAAAAAAACGGCCATCAAATAATTGATGGCCGTTTTTTATGTCCAGCAGTCAATAAAAAATTATTTTGCTGCCTTGCGACGGCTCCAGCCCAGTGCCGCCAGCATCAAGCCCAGCAGGGTTAATGAGGATGGCTCAGATACGCCAACAGGAGTATCGGCAAACGATTTGGCTTCAATAAAAATCCAGGAATCCAGAATGCTGTCGCCAGCATCGGCAATTGCAAATTCCATGGTGTGCAGGCCCGCGCTCAAACCTTTCAGTGTGATCTGCAAGCTTTTGGTAAAACCATCCATTTGGGTGTTGTAAACAGCGGATGTGTTATCCACAAACAGACTGCTATTTTGTGAAGTGTTAATTGTGTTGATAGTGATTGGGTCGCCCGAGCCTGGTGTTAAAGCGACATTCACGCCGTCAACAAAAAAGCCAAATACATCGTTAAATTGGCTTCCAACATATTCCAGATATTCTTCTGAACCAAATACAAAGTTGAAGAACAGATCGCCACCATTGCCACCATTAAATTCAAAATCGAATTTGAGGACACTGGCATCAAAAGTGTTGAATCCGGCAATCGCGGTGAGAGGAGCGTAACCCGCAGTTCCATTGCTGCTTCCTGCGCCGCTGCTGTTGTTAGTGCCAAGCGCGTTGGTTGCCTGACCGGTAGAGAGCACAATTCCCTTGTCGATGCTGATGCCTGCACTATTGCCATTTGTGAAGGTACCTGAAGCGCCATTAGCACCGTTGTAATTTACATTGCTGATGCTAATACCGGAGCCCAGAATTGTGTTGGCCAGTGAGCTGCCATTATTTTCGGGGGTGATAACCAGTGCGTTAGCAGCACTGCTGAGTGCCATAGCGGCGATAAAACCTGCAGTAATCAATGAAGTTTTCATGGGTATTTTCCTTTAATAAACAAATTGTATGCTGGAGTTGTCCCTAGCAGCCGTGGCTTAGCAGTTTCTGTGCCTATCCGATTTTTTATTTATAAATCATGGGCTTAATCTATTTGTAATGTCGTGTAATTGTAAAAATATCCGACGAGTGCTAGCTCACCGGGCGGTGAGCGCTGGAGGTGGTTTTTTGGGGAGGAGGGAAGTGGCTGGGAGTGTTCCCAGCCTGAAAAAAATGAGTGGATTATTCGCAGGCTTGATTGATGACTGCTTGCATTGCGGTGCGTTGTGCTTCTTTTTCTTCTTCAGTTAGCAGTCGTTGAACACCGTCTTCACCGGCAATTTTGATACGTGCAACGGTATTGAGTAGTTCCAGATTTTTTTGTGCCATTGTGCAGCGTTCCGGATCTTTCAATGAATCCGCGACAGCATCTGTAGTTGTATTGGCTGGGGTAGTTGGTGCTGCAGGTGCAGGTGTCGGCTCGCTATGCCCGGTGCGTGTTTTAATTTGGCGAGCTTGTGAATCTTTGGGTGGGCGCTCCCCATAGTGAACTACCCCTTTTTCATCAGTCCAGGTAAAAACATTGTCTTTGGCTGCAAAGGTATTGCTGGCAGAGAAAGCCACAACCCAAGCACCAAGAATACTAATCAGGAGTTTTTGTTTCATTTGTCGCGCCCTTGTTTCAGCTATAGCCGAGAGATGCCTTCAACTATAGCGCTTATGGTCTGCGAGCGAAACCGCGGCCCCGAAAACTGTGAGCAAGCGCAAGCGGTTAGGGAAGTCTTCGCCAGAACTGGTTGGGCTAGTTAAAAAATGAACAAAAAGGTATCTAATTTCTTGACTTTGCTGGTTATCTTGGGAGAATTGCCACTCCGCTAGATGGCTGCAGATGCCCCTAAGCTTGGGCGTTACTCTGCTCCCCGCCAAGTCACCCTCTTGGCGACCCATCTACTGGCCGGGTTCCTACCAGAATCCCGCCTGAGAAAGCCGCTGTTTACCTGCACGGTTTTCGCTGATCCGATCTTGGCCTTGCCGGGTCTTGTTCGTGGATCATTCATTGCGCTTGTCCGCCTCTGTGCGCTGGCGCCTGTTTTGTGTGATGCCCCGTGTCTTGTTTCTGCTGAATACTGCGGCACACACTCGCTTTTGCGACTTACATATCCTAAAAGGGGAATTATTGTGGAAATGCTTTCAGGCGGAGATATGCTCATCCGCGCGCTGAAAGACGAAGGCGTTGAGTACGTTTTCGGCTATCCGGGCGGCGCGGCACTGCATATTTACGATGCCATCTTTCGTCAATCTGACGTTAAACACATTCTCGTTCGCCACGAACAAGCAGCCACCCATGCTGCCGACGGTTACGCGCGTGCGACCGGCAAAGTGGGTACAGTACTGGTGACTTCCGGCCCAGGTGCGACCAATGCCATAACCGGTATTGCGACGGCCTATATGGATTCTATTCCGATGGTGGTGATCTCCGGCCAGGTGCAAAGTCACTTGATCGGTGAAGACGCCTTTCAGGAAACCGACATGGTGGGTATCTCCCGCCCGATCGTAAAACACAGTTTTATGATCAAACACGCGAGCGAAATTCCTGAAGTCGTGAAAAAGGCCTATTACATCGCCGCGACCGGTCGCCCCGGCCCGGTAGTTATTGATGTGCCTAAAGACCTGACGCATCCGGCGTATACCTTTCCCTATGCTTACCCAGAGAAGGTAAAGCTGCGCTCTTACACGCCGGCGACACGCGGCCACTCAGGTCAGATCAAAAAAGCAGTGCAATTGCTGCTCGGCGCCAAGCGCCCGATGATCTATTCCGGCGGCGGTGTAGTGCAGGGCAACGCCTCGCATTTGCTGAAAGAGTTGGTTGATCTGCTCAACTATCCAGTGACTAATACCTTGATGGGCTTGGGTGCTTATCCCGGTACCGGCAAGAACTTCCTCGGTATGTTGGGCATGCACGGCACCTATGAAGCCAACACCGCAATGCATCACAGCGATGTGATTCTTGCTGTGGGCGCGCGTTTTGATGACCGCGTAACCAACACCGTTAGCAAGTTCTGCCCGAACGCCAAAATTATCCATATTGATATTGATCCCGCATCAATTTCCAAAACCGTTACTGCTGATGTGCCTATCGTTGGTGCGGTAGATAATGTGCTCAGCGAAATGCTCAGCCTGATTAAAGACAGCGATGAAAAACCCGATGCGCAAGCCATTGCCAGTTGGTGGGAGCAAATCAACGAATGGCGCGAGCGCCACGGTATTTACACCCAAAATCGTTTTGATACCTCTGGCGATAAAATCAAACCGCAAGAAGTTATCCAAGCAATTTGGGAAGTCACCAAAGGCGACGCTTATGTCACCTCTGATGTTGGTCAGCACCAAATGTTTACCGCCCAATATTATTTGTTCGACAAACCGCGTCGCTGGATCAACTCCGGTGGTCTCGGCACTATGGGCTTTGGTTTGCCGGCGGCGATGGGTGTGCAAATGGCAGAGCGCGATGCAACCGTGGTGTGTGTAACCGGTGAAGGCTCAATTCAAATGTGTATCCAGGAATTGTCCACCTGTACCCAATATCACTTACCCGTCAAAGTGATTTGTTTGAACAACCAGGCGCTCGGTATGGTTCGCCAGTGGCAAGACATGCAGTACTCCAGCCGCTACGCGGAAAGTTTGTATGAAGATTCGCTGCCGGATTTCATCAAACTCGCGGAAGCCTATGGTCATGTTGGTATTCGTGTCACCAAACGCGAAGAACTCAAGGCGAAACTGGAAGAGTGTTTTGCATTGAAAGATCGCGTGGTCTTTATGGATATCATGGTGGATCAATCCGAACACGTTTACCCCATGCAAGTTGCGCCCAACGGTTCCATGCGCGACATGTTGTTAAGCAAAACGGAGCGCACCTGATATGAGACGTATTATTTCTGTATTAGTTGAAAACGCTCCCGGTGCCTTGTCGCGTGTAGTAGGTTTGTTTTCCCAGCGCGGCTACAACATTGAGAGCCTCACTGTGGCACCAACCGAAGATGAAACCCTGTCGCGTTTGACCCTGACCACCATTGGCGATGATCACAAAATCGAACAAATCACCAAACACCTCAATAAATTAATTGATGTGGTTAAGTTGGTGGATTTAACCGAAGGTTCGCACATAGAGCGCGAACTTATGCTGATCAAAGTCAAAGCATCCGGTGCACAGCGCGCAGAAGTAAAACGCTGCGTGGATATTTTCCGCGGTCAAATCGTGGATGTCACCAGTACGCTCTACACCATCCAAATCACCGGCGCGAGCGATAAACTCGACGCGTTTTTACAAGCGGTGGGTGATGCAGCAATTATCGAAGTCGTGCGTACCGGTGTGTGCGGTATTTCACGCGGCGAGAAAGTGTTGAGTTTGTAAGTGTTTTTGTTTGTATGATGAAGGCCGATGCTTGCATGAGCATCGGCCTTTTTTATGAAAAATTATTTGCTGGATTCAGGTTGATGCGCGACTTTATTTTAAATTGCAATATTTTTGAGATTGCCGGTGCGGGGCTCGCATTTTTTGGTGGGATTTATCTGTTGTTTGGCATACTCAACCTGATTCTTACCCAACAGTTATTGCCGCGCTGGCGTTTGGGCGCCAAGCTTGATCCTCGCCCGATTGGCGATGGCCAGTTGGAGCGCGAATTATTATTGTCTGCCAGCTCTATCGGGATTTTTGGGGTAGGCATGATTTTTCCGTGGGGCTTGTTGCAGTTGGGGTGGGCGAAGCTCGCGGTAAATCCTTCAGTGCTGCAAACCTTGATCGAAATTTTGGTCTTGGTGGTGTGGAATGAAATCCATTTTTATGCCAATCATTGGTTGCTGCATACTCGCTGGTTGCGTCGCTTTCATTTGCCTCATCATCGCTCGGTGGTCACTACTCCTTGGTCGACCTATGCGTTTCATCCAGTAGAAGCATTAATGTTGGGCAATGTAATTTTATTGCCGATGTTGGTACATGATTTTAGTGTGTATGCACTTTTCTCTGTGCCGTTATTTAGCCTGTTGTTCAACAGTATTGGTCACTCCAATTACGATTGGAAAACCACCGGGCATAGCGTATTTCACAATGCAAGTCGCCGCCATCATTTGCATCACGCTTGTTTTAATGGCAATTACGGTTTTATGTTTCCATTTATGGATAAGCTTTTCAAAACTGCATTGCCTGCGGATGCCGCCGACAAACAAATTAATCGCTGGCGAGTGCGCTAAACGCTATGCGTAACTGGCGCGATTGGCAAAGCCTACTGTACTTGCTGGTTTTACCATTGTTGGTGTTATGGCAATGGCAACAGGGATTTAGTTGGCCACTCTATTTGCTGGAATTATTCTTAACCTTAGGCGTAGGCGTGATCCACCATAATCACACGCATTTGCGTATCTGGACTTCGCGTCGGTTAAATCGCCTTACCGATTTATGGATTACCCTGTTGCAGGGGCATCCCACCTTTGTGTTTTATCCTTCCCATATTGCTAATCATCACCGCTATCAACATGGTGAACAGGATATAACACGCACCTATCGCTTTAATACACCCGGTGCACGCGGCGACACTAATCATTTGCTGGGATATTTGTTGCATCCGCTACAGGCAATTTCAGTGTTATATCCGGAATTTATTGCTTACCTAAAACGTCGTTATAAATTCCAGCGCGCCTATTTTTATTATTGTGTATTGCAGTATCTTCTCGTTATTGGTTTGTGGCTGGTGCTGGCCGTGATCGATTGGGAGAAATGGTTAGTGCTGGTATTGATTCCGCAGCTACATGGTCTTCATTGGTTGTTGGCGACAAATTATCTTCAGCATGCGCATGCCGATGGCTCTGGCAAAAATTTACACTTTGCACGCAATTTTTATGGTTTGCTTAACCCGCTGTTATTTAATATCGGGTTACATACCGCGCATCACCAGCACCCGCGCGACCATTGGTCACAGTTGCCGGAATTGCATCAAGTCTATGCTTTCCAAGTTCATCCTGCGTTGCATGAAAAAAGTTTGTTGCGTTATATGCTGCGCACTTATCTATTGGCGTTGCTGCACCCGCGTTGGTGCAGCCGCTCGTTACATCACAAGGACTAATTTATGCCTACCCGTTTTAATCGTGTTTACATCCAATCCGCCGGTTATCACTTGCCGGGTGAACCGGTCAATAATCAGGAGATGGATGATTTTATTGCACCGATTAATCGCATATCGTTGCGCATAAAAAATAAAATTCTGGCGGAAAATGGTATTCAAACCCGCCATTATGCGATTGATAAAAATGGCGAGACAGTAACGTCGCATACACAGCTTGCGGCTAATGCCATTCACGATTGTTTGGCGCGCGCTAACGCGAGTTTACTTGATGTGAGTTTGCTCGCGGTTGGCTCATCGGGTAGCGATGCCTTAATTCCCGGTTTTGCGGCTATGGTGCAGGGTGAGCTGGGTGCGCCGCCGATGGAAACCTTGTCGAGCCTTGGTGTGTGTGCTGCTGGCATTTCTGCCTTGGCTTATGCAGCCCAATCGGTGGAGCTGGGGGCGCATCAGCAAGCATTGGTTGCAACCGCTGAAATGCCGTCGCGCATTTTCAAAAAAAGTCGCTTTGCACCGCGCGGTTACAGCAGCGATTTTGATGCACATTTTTTGCGTTGGATGTTATCTGACGGCGCTGGTGCAGTATTGCTTACCGATGCACCACAGGCAAAAAATGGTGTGCGCTTAAAAATAAACTGGATACACCAAAAAAGTTTTGCCGGAGATTATCCTGTTTGTATGCAGCTTGGTTTAACCGAAGATCGCAGCAAATCCTTTCTCGATTTTCCGTCATCCAGCGAGGCGGAAGCGGCGGGTGCGCTTTCGCTGCGACAGGATATTCGCTTGCTGCCGCATTTGTTTGATATAAGTATCCACGAATACGTAAAACTGGTGCGCGATGGTTGGGTGACCTCGGGCGAGATTGACCATTTTCTCTGCCATTACTCATCTGCCCGTTTTATTCCGGTGGTAGAGGAGTTGTTAGATAAAGCGGGCTTAACGATTCCGCGCGAGCGCTGGTACAGCAATTTAACCACGCGCGGCAATACCGGTTCGGCATCAATTTTTATTATGCTCGCTGAATTTCTCGATACGCATCAGGTTAAGCCGGGCGAGAAAATATTTTGTTTTATTCCCGAGTCAGGCCGTATGACCGCGGCCTATATGTTGATAGAAGTGGAAGCGGCCAATGCCCCTTTGGCTGCTAATCTTGCTCCCATAAATAATTCGATAACGTCAGAAAAAACCGCGCTGCCGGATATTGCAGCACCTCATGATCCACGCTCCGCTCCACAACATTTACAAAGCGTATTAACGACGCTTGCGGGTATCTGGCATGACTATCGTTCGCAAGTATGGCGTAGCCCGGTTATCCACAAATTGGTGAGCCAGCAATTTGCATTGGAAGATTATCGACATTGGACTGCGCAATGGGTGCCACAAGTGCGCGAGGGCAGTAAGTGGATGCGCGAAGCCGTTGCATCGCTCACGGGTAGCTATGCTGATCTGGCTGCGTTAATCGAAACCCACGCCGGCGAAGAACAAAACGATTTTAAAATTTTGTATAAAGATTATTGCGCGGCAGGTGGAACTGAAAAGCTGGATAATTTGCGCCGCAATCCCGGTGGCGAAGCCTTGAATAGCTATTTGCATTCGCTGGCAGCGACGAAAAACCCCATCGGATTATTGGGTGCGATTTATATTATTGAAGGTACTGGCCAGCGTATCGTGCCCGCGCTCTTGCCTTTGCTGCGCAAACAAGTGGATTTGCCCGCAAGTGCATTTCGCTTTTTGGAATACCACGGTGCGAATGATGAGCATCATCTCGCGCGTTGGTTGGCGGCGGTTGAACTGGTGTTGGCGATTGATCCAAAGGCTGCAAGCGCGATTATCGCTACGGCCAAACGCTCTGCCCAACTTTATCTCATGCAGTTTGAACATATTCTGGAGTCATAGCGGATGGACAATTTAGACAAGATAGAAAGGGAGCCAAAATTTTTGCAATCCGAATTTGATCCGCGCGATCCCAGCCCTTGGTTGGCGCTCTATCTGGATCAAAGCACGCCGCTGCCGGATCATGTTAAAAAAGCCTGGCTCGCTGATTCGGAAACACCATCACGCCAATTTCTATTGCCCTTTGTGCGCCCGATTGCGCGCACGCTGATTGTATTAATCCAGATTGTTAAAGTGGTGGTGCCGCGCAACTGGGCCGCCTCCAAACTGCTGCATTGGATTCTTGCTACGGGTTTGAAATATTTTGTGCGCCCTGAAGCCAACTGGTTAGTTCTGCGCCATTTCCACATGGGCGCGCAGATTCTGGAATTTATCGCCGCCAACGCGCCAGTGGCAGTGGAAACCTCTCCGCTCAAACCAATGAATCTGGATGATTTGAAAGATGAGCTGTTTTTAAAGCACGATTTGAATTTATTTAATTTTGTGATTCGCCTGGGCAAGGCACTGCGCGCTGCGGATAAAAAATTAGCGCCAGTCGCGAACCCTGATTTCAGTATGATCAAAGAGCCGGAGCTAGCATTGGATTCTATGCCGCGTGGAAAACTCAATGGAATCGACCTGCAAACCGCCATCGAAATGTTCACGCCTACTTATCAATTGTTTTTAACCGACAACGATTTCTGGCGCGCATCCAATTCTTTGCAGCTGGATGAAACTATCGGTTTGTATGTGGCGACCATTTTAAATTCGCCCCAGCATTTGGTATTGCTTAACAACAAACATCCACTAGTGCCGATGAGTACCTTGCGTGCTGGCTATCGTTTGGTGTTGCACGGTTTATCAACGGAAATGCTGCATGCCTTGTTAATGGATTTGAAAAAAGCACAAGCTGAACATCATGCACTTGATTACAGTATTAACCAATCCACCTCGGTTGTAGATGCAAACGAAACTGGAATCTAATGAGCGATATTTTTTCGATAATTGATTTTTCTGCTCCATCGCACGAAGTTGCGCCGCAGTTGATCGGTGCGCAATTTTTTGTGAATGGCGTAGGTGGAATTATTGTTGAAGTAGAAGCTTACGATCAGTCTGAGCCTGCATCCCACACATTTTCCGGCCCCAGTGCGCGTAATGCCTCTATGTTTGGTGCACCCGGTTGCGCCTATGTTTATCGCTCATACGGTATTCATTGGTGTTTGAATTTTGTTTGTTCTCCTGAAGGTCATGGTGCGGGTGTTTTAATTCGCGCGATCCAGCCGACACATGGGTTGGATATTATGCGCGCGCGTCGCGGTGTGGAATCTGAAAGGTTACTTTGCTCTGGGCCAGGGCGCGTGGGGCAGGCGTTGGGCATTATCCATACCTTTACTGGTCGCTCCCTTAGGAAAAGGCCTTTCAAGCTATTGCCTGCAGTTGCGTCGGTTGATGTTATTCATGGCCCACGCATTGGTATTTCCAAAGCCATGGATTTGCCATGGCGTTTTGGTTTGGCGGGCTCGCCTTTTCTCAGTAAACCTTTTCGTTAATCGATTAATTATTTGGCTCGCGTAGCTGGCTCCAAAACGCATTCACAATCGGGCTTTTCAATCGTTTCTCCATCACACAAATCCCCGTGTCGTAAGGGCCGAGATCCGGTTGTGGGTTAAAACGTTTTACCTTGTCAGCAAGCGGACTATTATCCACTACGATTTGCGGTGCAACGCCGACACCGAATCCCAGGCTCACCATGCTCACAATTGCCTCGTTGCCTTTTACTTCTGCATAAATATTGGGCTTGATGCCGAGTGAATCGAACCAGATATTTAATCGCTCACGCGCTAAACCTTCCTCGGGAATGATTACTGGAATTTCATCCCATCCTTTAGCTTGCCAGTCTTCATTATTCGCGGTGATAAAAATCAGTGGTGAACTGTTTATAGGTTTGAAGCTGATGCCTGCGGGAAGTTTGTCGGGTTTGGCGGCGATGGCGATATCCTCATCACCCGCCAGAATTTGCTCGATCGATTGTGCTGGGTCGCCGGTGTGGAGTTTGATCGCAATGCCGGGATGTTTAACGCGGAACTCGGTGAGGATTTCATAAAGGAAGCTGTAGCTTGCCGTTACCGAACAATAAATGCTGAGTTGGCCGCGCAGCTGATCGGCCTGCGCCAGTAGGGATTCTTGATATGTCTCCCACTGTTGGATCACTTCTTTGGCAAACCCCAGAAATTGTTCGCCTTCGTGAGTGAGGATCACCGAGCGGTTGTCGCGTACAAAGAGGCTCACGCCTAAATCGTCTTCAAGCTGCTTGATGTTGCGGCTTAGTGTCGATGGGCTGACATGACTGGCATTGGCGGCGCGACCAAAGTGGAGGCTATTGGCGAGATTGCAAAACAACCGGAGTTTGGTGATATCCATGATCGGGGATTAATAACCTCGTTGCATAAACTGAAATATTGAATTGCGAATATATCATTTTACGCGATGCGGGTGTTTCTCTACACTGGCGACCTTTTATCCAAGTCGCCTTGTGATTTCTCATCGGGCGGTAATCATCCCAACAGGAGTCTGTTATGCACGTTTATTACGATAAAGATGCCGATCTTTCTATTATCCAAGGCAAAAAAGTGGCCATCATTGGTTATGGTTCACAAGGTCACGCGCACGCTTGCAACCTGAAAGATTCAGGTGTTGATGTGGTTGTTGGTCTGCGCGCTGGCTCTGCCACCGTTAAGAAAGCTGAAGCTCACGGCCTGAAAGTGACTGACGTTGCGACTGCGGTTAAATCAGCTGACGTAGTGATGATCCTCACTCCGGATGAGTTCCAATCAAAACTCTATAAAGAAGAAATCGAGCCAAACATCAAGCAGGGCGCTACCTTGGCTTTCGCTCACGGCTTTGCGATTCACTACAACCAAGTAGTTCCGCGCAAAGATTTGGACGTGATCATGATCGCTCCAAAAGCACCAGGCCACACTGTGCGTTCTGAATTCGTGCGCGGCGGCGGCGTTCCTGACCTGATCGCGATTTTCCAAAACGCATCAGGTAAGGCGAAAGATACTGCTCTGTCATACGCATCAGGCGTAGGCGGTGGCCGTACCGGTATTATCGAAACCACTTTCAAAGACGAAACTGAAACCGATTTGTTTGGCGAGCAAGCTGTTCTTTGTGGCGGTGCGGTTGAGTTGGTAAAAATGGGTTACGAAACTCTGGTTGAAGCAGGCTACGAGCCTGAAATGGCTTACTTTGAGTGCTTGCATGAACTGAAGCTGATCGTTGACCTGATGTTCGAAGGCGGTATCGCCAACATGAACTACTCCATCTCTAACAACGCTGAATACGGCGAATACGTGACTGGTCCTAAAGTGATCAACGAAGAATCGCGCAAAGCTATGCGTCAAGCGCTGAAAGATATCCAAACTGGCGAATACGCCAAGAAGTTTATCCTTGAGGGTGCAACTAACTACTCATCAATGACTGCTGCGCGTCGTAACAACGCGGCGCACGGTATTGAAGTGGTTGGTGCCAAATTGCGTGCGATGATGCCTTGGATTCAAGCCAACAAAATCGTTGACCAAAGCAAAAACTAATTCCTGCAGTTAATAATGTAGTGAGTTATGTGTAAAAAACCCGCTTCGTGCGGGTTTTTTTATGCTGCGATTGTGCGTTCACCAGAGATTGAGCATTTCGGCGCAAGCTTCATCCATATCTGTGGAGAGTGCGGTATAGCGTGGATCTTTCAATTCGAGCGGCTCCTGCAGGTTTGGTAGGTCAAGTTTCTGTATTTCACTAAATCCCCCGGCAAACAGATTGGCGATATACACAATTTCAGACAAATTGCGTGGCTGGGTAATTTGCACCCTGGGGATGTCGATTTCCTGCACTGCATTAATAATCTCGGTGGGTAGGCCGAGAGCATCCAGCAAAATCGTTCCAATACTTTCATGCCACTGCGCAACCAGATAGCTAACGCTCTCCGGGCGCTCAACCAACTCCGGGTAACGAGTCACGCGATGCAGAATAAAAAACGCGCCAAGATCGTGGATCAATCCTGCCAACATGGCGGTTTCCGGTGCCACGCGCGTTAGCTTTAACGCCAGTACTTTGGCTATGGCTGCTGTTTTAAGGCTGTGTATAAGCAGCTGTTTTAGCTCGGGCGCAAAAATGCTTGTTTCGTGGGTTTGTGCAAGCTGGGTCAATGCGCAGGCAAGGGCTACAGACCGGGCAATTTCCAGTCCTGTGCGATTCAGGGCCTTTTCAATATCGGTAATACTGTGCCCGGATGGGTTATAGCTTGCTGAATTGGCAAGTTGCAGGATTTTGCTGGTGACTAGTGGATCGTGTTGTATTTCCTGAGCAATTTGTCGAAGGCTTGCAGAATCGCTGCGCATAATTTCCGAGATTCGCGCGGATACATCAAAACAGGTTGGAAATACAATATCGCCTTGCAGCTCCTTGGCAATATCTTCAAGTAGTTGAAAGCGTTTGTTTTTCAGTTCCGTGGCAGATATGTCGGTCATCTCATCCAACCCCACAATGCAAACTAGCAACCTTATCCTGAGTTGAAACTATATCGCAAAGCGCGTGTGCCTGCAGAATATTGCGAGGTGTGAGCATTGCTTTGATTGAGTGAAAATAGATGCGGGAATGATTTGATGTGTACAATGTCGCCCCCGGCTACTACCGATCTATGAGGTTGATCATGAACAATAAGCAGGAACAGCATAAGCCCAGCGAGGCGGCTGACCACGAAGGTCCTTTGCCTTTTGGTGACTTGGTTGAAGAGGTCTCCGAAGGGGGCGAAAAAGTTCGGCACCGTGGTGTTTATTTGCTGCCCAATCTATTTACCACCGGGGCACTTTTTTGTGGTTTCTATGCCATTGTTTCATCGATGAATGGAAATTTTTCTCACGCTGCCATCGCCATATTTGCCGCTATGTTTCTTGATGGAATGGATGGTCGCGTGGCGCGAATGACTAATACGCAGAGTGCATTCGGTGAGCAGTACGACAGCTTGGCAGATATGGTTTCTTTTGGGGTGGCACCGGCATTGGTGGTTTTTAGCTGGGTGTTGCAGGATCTGGGGCGTTGGGGTTGGGCAGCGGCCTTTATTTATATTGCCTGCGCCGCTTTGCGTCTTGCGCGGTTCAATACCCAAATTGGTGTGGTGGATAAAAAGTACTTTATGGGATTGGCGAGCCCTGCTGCTGCATCGATTATCGCTGCAACTGTCTGGGTTTGGTTTGATAGTGCACCTACCGGTATTTGGGCGGCGGGTATTGCATTGCTGACCGCGCTTGCTGGATTGCTGATGGTGTCGAATTTTCGTTATACCAGCTTCAAAGGTTTGAACTTCCGGGGGCGTGTTCCGTTTGCCTTCATGTTATTGGTGGTGCTGGTTTTTGCGTCCCTGATTATTTATCAGCAGCAAGGTGTGTTGGCTATTGCTGTTATTTATGGGTTGTCTGGGCCAGCGGCTTGGTTATATGGCCGCATCGTTAGTGCAGGAAAAGTGCAAAATCTGGATAAATAAAAGTCGAACTGATTGGCAAATATTCGGATTAATTGTTTTTGCGAAATAGCCCCAAAAAATGCTTGCTTCAATGGCTGTCGATTCGTATAGTGCGCGCCCTGTCGAGCAGTAGCTGATTCAAATAAGCGAAGCGCGAAAGAGTTGTAAATGATTAATAAAATTAATGGTTTACAAAGGTTAGAAGGTGCGTATAATGCGCCTCCCACGGTTGAGCCGAAGCGCCAACCGGTTTTTTAACAAGACAGATCAAGCAATGCGTGTGGGCACTTGCGGATGGTGATTGGCAACAAGCAAATTATCAGATGAAGTGAACACACAAACAGTAATGTATTTGTGTTTAATAATTCTGAGCACGTTTTAGTTGTTCTATTCGGTTCGCCGACTAGACGACACCTGATTTTAAACTGAAGAGTTTGATCATGGCTCAGATTGAACGCTGGCGGCAGGCCTAACACATGCAAGTCGAGCGCGAAAGTTCTTCGGAATGAGTAAAGCGGCGGACGGGTGAGTAATACATGGGAATCTGCCTGGTAGTGGGGGACAACGTTTCGAAAGGAACGCTAATACCGCATACGCCCTACGGGGGAAAGGGGGGGATCTTCGGACCTCTCGCTATCAGATGAGCCCATGTCGGATTAGCTAGTTGGTGGGGTAAAGGCTCACCAAGGCGACGATCCGTAACTGGTCTGAGAGGATGATCAGTCACACTGGAACTGAGACACGGTCCAGACTCCTACGGGAGGCAGCAGTGGGGAATATTGGACAATGGGCGCAAGCCTGATCCAGCCATGCCGCGTGTGTGAAGAAGGCCTTAGGGTTGTAAAGCACTTTCAGTGGGGAGAAAGGTCATTCACCTAATACGTGAGTGAATTGATGTTACCCACAGAAGAAGCACCGGCTAACTCCGTGCCAGCAGCCGCGGTAATACGGAGGGTGCAAGCGTTAATCGGAATTACTGGGCGTAAAGCGCACGTAGGTGGTTTGTTAAGCTAGCTGTGAAATCCCCGGGCTCAACCTGGGCACTGCAGTTAGAACTGGCAAGCTAGAGTAGGGTAGAGGGGTGTGGAATTCCAGGTGTAGCGGTGAAATGCGTAGATATCTGGAGGAACATCAGTGGCGAAGGCGACACCCTGGACTCATACTGACACTGAGGTGCGAAAGCGTGGGGAGCAAACAGGATTAGATACCCTGGTAGTCCACGCCGTAAACGATGTCTACTAGCCGTTGGGAGCCTTGAGCTCTTAGTGGCGCAGCTAACGCACTAAGTAGACCGCCTGGGGAGTACGGTCGCAAGATTAAAACTCAAATGAATTGACGGGGGCCCGCACAAGCGGTGGAGCATGTGGTTTAATTCGACGCAACGCGAAGAACCTTACCAGGTCTTGACATCCAGAGAACTTTCCAGAGATGGATTGGTGCCTTCGGGAGCTCTGAGACAGGTGCTGCATGGCTGTCGTCAGCTCGTGTCGTGAGATGTTGGGTTAAGTCCCGTAACGAGCGCAACCCTTGTCCTTAGTTGCCAGCGCGTAATGGCGGGAACTCTAAGGAGACTGCCGGTGACAAACCGGAGGAAGGTGGGGATGACGTCAAGTCATCATGGCCCTTACGACCTGGGCTACACACGTGCTACAATGGGCGGTACAAAGGGTTGCCAAACCGCGAGGTGGAGCTAATCCCGTAAAACCGTTCGTAGTCCGGATTGGAGTCTGCAACTCGACTCCATGAAGTCGGAATCGCTAGTAATCGTAAATCAGAACGTTACGGTGAATACGTTCCCGGGCCTTGTACACACCGCCCGTCACACCATGGGAGTGGGTTGCAAAAGAAGTAGCTAGTCTAACCGCAAGGGGGACGGTTACCACTTTGTGATTCATGACTGGGGTGAAGTCGTAACAAGGTAGCCCTAGGGGAACCTGGGGCTGGATCACCTCCTTAAACGATATGCCAACCCGTCTGTAAGTGCTCACACGCATTGCTTGATCGACTGGAATCAATAAAAGATTTGTTAGTCGCTAGTCCCCTAGTGCTTGTCGCTAGACGCCGCGAGTTACTTTGAAAGGTAAGCGGCCGACAACTAGTGTCTACAGACCAGGATATAGGCCTGTAGCTCAGCTGGTTAGAGCGCACCCCTGATAAGGGTGAGGTCGGCAGTTCGAGTCTGCCCAGGCCTACCAACTTCTGTGTTTTGAAGTTCCCTCGAAAAAGGGGCTATAGCTCAGCTGGGAGAGCGCCTGCCTTGCACGCAGGAGGTCAACGGTTCGATCCCGTTTAGCTCCACCACTCTTTTGTTGATTAAAGAAGAAGTCAGTCAATTAATGTCTGCTCTTTAAATGCTTTACATTCCTGCTTAAGGAATTAAAAAGCTTCTAAAAGAAAAGAAGTTAATTGACTGGTTTTTACGCCAGATGTTCTTTAACAAGGTGGAATGTAAAGTAATAAATTGCTGATTTATGGATGTCTTGTGTATCTCTACACAAAAGTCCGGCGAATCATACTCATACGATGCGCTTATTATCGTGAGCGTATCAATGTTGTAAATCGTTAAAGCAGTCGCTTGTGTTATATGGTCAAGCGACTAAGCGCACACGGTGGATGCCTAGGCAGTTGGAGGCGATGAAAGACGTAGGAGCCTGCGATAAGCTCAGGGGAGCTGGCAAACAAGCTGTGATCCTGAGATCTCTGAATGGGGGAACCCACTTACTTTTAGTAAGTATCCTGCAGTGAATACATAGCTGCTGGAAGCGAACCCGGGGAACTGAAACATCTAAGTACCCGGAGGAAAAGAAATCAACCGAGATTCCCTTAGTAGCGGCGAGCGAAAGGGGACCAGCCCTTAAGTGGCTTTGGTGTTAGTGGAAGGCTCTGGAAAGTGCCGCGATACAGGGTGATAGCCCCGTACACGAAAATGCCTTAGTCATGAAAACGAGTAGGACGGGACACGTGATATCCTGTTTGAATATGGGGGGACCATCCTCCAAGGCTAAATACTCCCAACTGACCGATAGTGAACCAGTACCGTGAGGGAAAGGCGAAAAGAACCCCTGTGAGGGGAGTGAAATAGATCCTGAAACCGTGTGCGTACAAGCAGTAGGAGCAGACTTGTTCTGTGACTGCGTACCTTTTGTATAATGGGTCAGCGACTTATTGTCAGTGGCAAGGTTAACCGTATAGGGGAGCCGTAGCGAAAGCGAGTCTTAATAGGGCGTCTAGTCGCTGGCAATAGACCCGAAACCCGGCGATCTATCCATGTGCAGGTTGAAGGTTGGGTAACACTAACTGGAGGACCGAACCCACAAATGTTGAAAAATTTGGGGATGACGTGTGGATAGGGGTGAAAGGCTAATCAAGCCGGGAGATATCTGGTTCTCCCCGAAAGCTATTTAGGTAGCGCGTCATGTCTCACCCAGGGGGGTAGAGCACTGTTTGGGCTAGGGGGTCATCCCGACTTACCAAACCCATGCAAACTACGAATACCCTGGAGTGCAATCATGGCAGACAGACAGCGGGTGCTAACGTCCGTTGTCAAGAGGGCAACAACCCAGACCGCCAGCTAAGGTCCCCAATGTTAGTTAAGTGGGAAACGATGTGGGAAGGCTTAGACAGCTAGGAGGTTGGCTTAGAAGCAGCCACCCTTTAAAGAAAGCGTAATAGCTCACTAGTCGAGTCGGCCTGCGCGGAAGATGTAACGGGGCTAAAACTAGCAACCGAAGCTGCGGCTGCATACTTTGTATGTGGGGTAGGGGAGCGTTCTGTAAGCCGTCGAAGGTGTGTTGAGAAGCATGCTGGAGGTATCAGAAGTGCGAATGCTGACATGAGTAACGATAAGGGGAGTGAAAAACTCCCCCGCCGGAAGATCAAGGGTTCCTGTCCAACGCTAATCGGGACAGGGTTAGTCGGCCCCTAAGGCGAGGCGGAAACGCGTAGTCGATGGGAAACAGGTTAATATTCCTGTACCTCTTTTTACTGCGATGGGGGGACGGAGAAGGCTAGAGCAGCACGGCGTTGGTTGTCCGTGTTTAAGGTCGTAGGCTGGTGTCTTAGGTAAATCCGGGATGCTAAGGCTGAGAACTGATGACGAGTGTTCCTCGGAACATGAAGTGCTTGATGCCATGCTTCCAAGAAAAGCCTCTAAGCTTCAGGTAAAAAGAGACCGTACTCCAAACCGACACAGGTGATCAGGTAGAGAATACCAAGGCGCTTGAGAGAACTCGGGTGAAGGAACTAGGCAAAATGGCACCGTAACTTCGGGAGAAGGTGCACTGCTGATGGTGAAGGGCTTGCCCCGTAAGCTATTGGCAGTCGAAGATACCAGGCCCCTGCAACTGTTTATTAAAAACACAGCACTCTGCAAACACGTAAGTGGACGTATAGGGTGTGACGCCTGCCCGGTGCCGGAAGGTTAATTGATGGGGTTAGCGCAAGCGAAGCTCTTGATCGAAGCCCCGGTAAACGGCGGCCGTAACTATAACGGTCCTAAGGTAGCGAAATTCCTTGTCGGGTAAGTTCCGACCTGCACGAATGGCGTAATGATGGGGGCGCTGTCTCCACCCGAGACTCAGTGAAATTGAAATCGCGGTTAAGATGCCGTGTTCCCGCGGCTAGACGGAAAGACCCCGTGAACCTTTACTATAGCTTTGCACTGAACTTTGAACCTATCTGTGTAGGATAGGTGGGAGGCTTTGAAGTCGAGACGCTAGTTTCGATGGAGCCGTCCTTGAAATACCACCCTGGTATGTTTGAGGTTCTAACGTCGGCCCCTTATCGGGGTTACGGACAGTGTATGGTGGGTAGTTTGACTGGGGCGGTCTCCTCCCAAAGAGTAACGGAGGAGCACGAAGGTGTGCTAATCATGGTCGGAAATCATGAGGTTAGTGTAAAGGCAAAAGCACGCTTGACTGCGAGACAGACATGTCGAGCAGGTACGAAAGTAGGTCTTAGTGATCCGGTGGTTCTGTATGGAAGGGCCATCGCTCAACGGATAAAAGGTACTCCGGGGATAACAGGCTGATACCGCCCAAGAGTTCACATCGACGGCGGTGTTTGGCACCTCGATGTCGGCTCATCACATCCTGGGGCTGAAGCCGGTCCCAAGGGTATGGCTGTTCGCCATTTAAAGTGGTACGCGAGCTGGGTTTAGAACGTCGTGAGACAGTTCGGTCCCTATCTGCCGTGGGCGTTGGAGATTTGAGAAGAGTTGTTCCTAGTACGAGAGGACCGGAATGAACGAACCTCTGGTGTTCGGGTTGTCATGCCAATGGCACTGCCCGGTAGCTATGTTCGGACGGGATAACCGCTGAAAGCATCTAAGCGGGAAGCCTCCTTCAAGACTAGATCTCCCTGGGGCTTTAAGCCCCCTAAAGAGCCGTTGAAGACTACGACGTTGATAGGTCAGGTGTGGAAGCGCTGCGAAGCGTTGAGCTAACTGATACTAATTGCTCGTGCGGCTTGACCATATAACAGAAACGACTGTTAGACGGTTTACGATTCAGGCAGAAAGTAAAACTTATCTGCAACCGGACTTGTACGATACGCAAGCATCCAAAAAATACATACAGCAAAACTTTGCATTCCATCGCCCTATTTGAGTCAATCGAGGCTGATGTACTACACATCCTAAGACCTCCGAACTCATACCGAATTGCTTGACGACCATAGCAAGTTGGAACCACCTGATCCCATTCCGAACTCAGAAGTGAAACGACTTAGCGCCGATGGTAGTGTGGGGTCTCCCCATGTGAGAGTAGGTCATCGTCAAGCTCTTAAATACAGAACGCCCTGCAGATATCTGCAGGGCGTTTTTTTTGCTGATTTTTTTCATGGTCTTTTGCCTCCAATAAAGCTTTTGCTAATGGCTTTTATCGTGCGGCTCTGCTTATATGCGCGATAAGTTTTTTGATCCTTGAGAGATTGTGCGTGTTAACTATTGATCTGAACGCTATTCAGCATAACTGGTTAAAGTTATCGTCTTTAACGCAGTCAAATGTGGCCGGAGTCATTAAAGCGAATGCTTACGGCTTAGGGGCAGCAGAAGTTGGTCTCGCCTTGCATGCTATTGGCTGTAGAGAGTTTTTTTTGGCGTCTGTAGATGAGGCGATTGCAGCCCGATCATACTTGCCTGGCGATGCGGTAGTTTATGTTTTGGGGGGGCTTCGAAACGTAGATGTTTCGGAGCTTTATGCGAGAAATATTATCCCTGTAATTTGTTCAGCCTATGATGTTGAGCGATGGCTGAAATTTAAGACTGATTGTGGAATAAATGCGGCTGCCGCACTGAAAATCAATACTGGGATGACGCGTTTTGGTCTTGATGAGCGTGATTTTTATTTACTCTGTGGCGATGAGTCCCGTTTAAAAGCTATTAATCCTCTGATGCTCATGAGTCATCTTGCTTGCGCGGATGACTTTGTGCATCTACAAAATAATTTGCAATTTGATCGTTTTTTAAAATCCTTTCAGTACATCAAAAAATTATTGCCTCAGATTAAGGCTAGTTTAGCTAACTCCTCAGGAATTTTTTTAGGCAAGCAATGGCATTTTGATTTGGTGCGTCCTGGTGCTGCACTTTATGGGATTAATCCCACACCTTTAGAAAAAAATCCAATGCTTCCTGTTGTTCGTCTCTCATTGCCAATATTGCAGATTCGCAGATTGGATGCGACTGAATTGATTGGTTATGGCGCCACAGTAAGTTTATCTGCTGGTGCAAAAGTAGCCGTAGTAGCTGGAGGTTATGCCGATGGGGTTAACAGAACTTTAGGGGCTCAGCCTGAAGGTATGTTATTAGGGCAGCGAGTAAAATCAATAGGCAGAATATCAATGGATTCAATGATATTTGATGTGTCCCATATCGCTGCATCAGATGAGGATTTGATGTGTTCTTCGATAGACGTTGTTGGCGAGCAGTTTCCGCTAGATAAGCTTATCAAAGATAATCAATCGCTGGGTTATGAGGTGCTTACTAGTATTGGCTCACGATACAAGCGCACATATTTGTCTGGAGTGATATGAGCCTTAATCTATTTGATTCAAATTCATTAGGCCAGGCGCTGAAATTATTGTCTGATGGAGAGTTTCATTCTGGAGAAGAGTTGGGCGCTTTACTTGGTGTTAGTCGTGCGGCAGTGTGGAAAACATTAAAAAAGTTTGAGTTGCTTGGCATTGATCTTATCTCGGTGAAAGGAAAAGGTTACTGTATTGGCGGTGGACTGGATTTACTCGATCAGTCCAAAATATTCTCGGGGCGATGTGAGTCCTTAAATATCAATGTGTTTGCGCAGGTGGATTCAACCAATTCTTATCTTTTGCGCCAAAATAAGCCGGAGCGTCATGTTTGTTTGGCTGAAAATCAGACGGCTGGCCGAGGAAGGAGAGGTCGAATTTGGGTTAGCCCTTTTGCGCAGAATCTTTACCTTTCAATTGGGTGGGGATTTGATGGCGGGGTCGCTGTCTTAGAGGGGCTTAGTTTGGCAATTGGTTTGGCTGTGGTCAGGTCTCTGCGTCATTACGGTATTTCCGGGCTGAAATTGAAGTGGCCAAACGACATATTATATAAAGACAAAAAACTGGGTGGTGTTCTAATTGAAATGAATGGCGACCCTTCTGGTTATTGTTTGGTGGTGGTTGGGGTCGGTCTTAATGTATCAATGCATGACGGTCATGCCTCTTCAATTAATCAGCCCTGGATTAATCTGAATGATATTTTAGCGGAGCAAGGCGCTCCTCTAATTACCAGGAATCAACTCGCATCATCCTTGCTGGATGAATTGGTGCTCATTCTATCTGATTACCATCGCATTGGTTTTGCGGCTTATAAAGAAGAGTGGGCACTGTCTGCGGCGCACATGAATCAGGCTGTTAGTATTCATAGCGGAAATACCGTGCGAACGGGTGTTATGCGTGGAGTTGATAGTACAGGAGCTCTCCGGCTTGATGTTGATGGCAAAGAGCAAATCTTTCATGGAGGAGAATTGTCCTTGAGGGGGGATTATGCGTCTTGAGGTCGATATTGGGAATACGCGAATTAAATGGAGGCTCAAGGAAGGGGACGATATGTTTGAACGAGGTTTTCTTGTCACTGGCTCCTCGTTAGCCTTGATGGAGCCGGCGCTTGATCGTTATTTGGGTAAGGTTAAGGCGATATGGGTTGCCAGTGTCGTGGATGAAGAGTTGGAGAGAGGTTTTGCCATATGGGCTAAGCGGGTTTTCTCGATAGAGCCGTTATTTGTAAAAAGTTGCGCATCGATCGGTGTGGTGAGAAATGCTTATATTTCCCCCGAGTCACTGGGCGTTGATCGCTGGTTGGGAATTTTAGCTGCATACCATTTAGAAAAAAGAGCGTGCATTGTTTTATCGCTGGGAACCGCGGCGACGGTTGATGTGGTTGATAAAAGTGGAGCTCATCTGGGTGGATTTATCGCCCCAGGTCTTTCTTTAATGATTGGCTCGCTCACTGCTGGTACTCGACGCCTATCTGTTGTGCCTGCAGAAATGGTTCAGTTGGATGACGGCTTGGGCGTGTCCACTTTTTCAGCTATTTGCGGTGGTTGCACATCTATGTTGATTGGTTTGGTTAATAATGCAATTGCTCAGTTGTGTAAGTGTATCGGAAATGATGATTTTGGGCTGGTGTTTGCTGGTGGTGATGCGATTCAGTTGATCCCCTATTTCCCCTCTGCGCGATTGATGAATGATCTGGTTTTGGATGGTCTTGTGTATGCAATGCAGGGCTTAGAGCCACTGGAGGAGTAAATGAGATCGATTTTTTTTCTGGTTCTTGCTGCAAATATATTTTTCTTTGTCCGGCAATACTTTTTTGTGAATGGCGTGACCAAAAGCGACGAGCAGTATGTTGCTCAATCAAGTGAGAATGCTGGTTCTTCGGGGGCACTATTATTGCTATCTGAGCGCTCCGGAGGGAAGGTAGATGCTGAAAAAGATTTTACTCAAGTGTCTTCGCTGAGTAATCAAGTAGAAGGTGTGCAAAAAGAAGGTGCGCCTCTTTGTACCATGATTGGTCCTTATGAGCAGCTGCTCCAGGCAGAGTACGCCGTTGAGCGCCTTGCAGCCTTGGGGGCTGATGTTCATGTGGTGCCAGTCGAAATCAAGGAGGGTGAGTCATTTTGGGTTTACCTTGTGCCAGAGGTTTCTGAGCGGGAGGCGCTGAATAGGCTCCATGAGCTGCAGAGGAAAAATATTGAGAGCCACATAATATCAAAAGGGGATCTCACCAACGGTATCTCGTTTGGTCGCTTCTCTCAATATGAGGATGCAGAGGCGTTGTCGTTAAAGATTAAAAATAACGGTTATGACGCGCAGATAAAAATTATGCCTAAAACAATTCAAGAGACGTGGGTTGTTATTGGAGAGGGTTTTGCTGAGAAAATAGACGATTCGGTGTGGGAAGAGCTTATAAGAAAACAAAAAGGGCTCGAAAAGAGACAAAATTATTGTTTGGGTGTTGCTTCTCATTAGAACTTTCAATAGAATTCCGCCTCCACAAACGGCGGTGGTCAAAAAGCTGGCGTAGCTCAGTAGGTAGAGCAGCTGACTTGTAATCAGCCGGTCGGGGGTTCGATTCCTCTCGCCAGCTCCAATTTGGAGTATGCTTTTTGACATAACTGTGTGAATTTATTGAAAAAATAGATTGACAGTTGCAAGTTTGGGCCGGAAAATGCCGGCGGTTTTCGGCAGGGGTTCCCGAGTGGCCAAAGGGATCAGACTGTAAATCTGACGCGCAAGCTTCGATGGTTCGAATCCATCCCCCTGCACCATATTCGCCTTAAGTGCGCTTAAGGTATTAAGTAAAGTGGCAAGCCCAGTATCTGATTAAAGCGGGTATGGTTCAATGGTAGAACCTCAGCCTTCCAAGCTGATGGCGCGGGTTCGATTCCCGCTACCCGCTCCAAATATTTTAGGTTAAGGCTCATATAGCTCAGTTGGTAGAGCACACCCTTGGTAAGGGTGAGGTCAGCAGTTCAAATCTGCTTATGAGCTCCAAAATAATGCTGCGAGAGAGTGCCTCTCGCAGCTTTTTTATCTGTGTGATTGTTATTAACGTCTGAGGAGGCGCTCGCAATGGCGAAGGAAAAGTTTGAACGTAACAAGCCCCACGTCAACGTGGGCACCATTGGTCACGTTGACCACGGTAAAACCACTCTGACTGCAGCGCTGACTCGCGTTTGTGCAGAAAGCTGGGGTGGCGCGTTTGTTGGTTATGATGGTATCGATAACGCACCTGAAGAAAAGGCGCGTGGTATTACCATTAATACCTCTCACGTGGAATATGACTCACCAACTCGCCACTATGCGCACGTTGACTGCCCAGGCCACGCCGACTATGTGAAGAACATGATCACCGGTGCTGCCCAGATGGATGGTGCAATCCTGGTGTGTGGTGCAACTGATGGTCCAATGCCACAAACTCGTGAGCACATCCTGCTGTCTCGTCAGGTAGGTGTTCCTTACATCGTGGTATTCCTGAACAAGGCTGACTTGTTGGCGGAAGACTGTGGTGGTGTAGGCACTGAAGAGTACAACGAAATGTTGGAGTTGGTAGAAATGGAGCTGCGTGAGCTGCTGTCTACCTATGACTTCCCCGGTGATGACACCCCAATTATTGCTGGTTCTGCGCTGATGGCGTTGAACGGTGAAGATGAAAACGGTTTGGGTACCTCTGCGGTACGTAAACTGGTTGAGTCATTGGATAGCTACATCCCTGAGCCAGTGCGTGCTATCGATCAACCATTCCTGATGCCAGTAGAAGATGTGTTCTCTATCTCTGGTCGCGGTACAGTAGTAACTGGTCGTGTAGAGCGTGGTGTTGTTAAAGTTGGTGAAGAGATCGCGATTGTTGGTCTGAAAGACACCGTTAAAACCACCTGTACTGGTGTTGAAATGTTCCGCAAATTGCTCGACGAAGGTCGTGCAGGTGAGAACGTTGGTGTTCTGTTGCGTGGTACCAAGCGTGATGACGTTGAGCGTGGTCAAGTTCTGTGTAAGCCAGGTTCAGTGACTCCACACACCAAGTTTGAATCAGAAGTGTACGTATTGTCTAAAGAAGAAGGTGGTCGTCACACTCCATTCTTTAAAGGTTACCGTCCACAGTTCTACTTCCGTACCACTGACGTAACTGGTGCGGTGGAATTGCCGGAAGGCGTAGAAATGGTAATGCCAGGCGACAACATTAAAATGGTTGTTACCTTGATTCACCCAATCGCGATGGAAGATGGTTTGCGTTTTGCTATCCGTGAAGGTGGTCGTACTGTTGGTGCTGGCGTTGTAGCCAAAATCATTCAGTAATTAATATGGAGGGCGGTTTCTCCGCCCTCTATTTGCTTCTGTTATGTTAGGCCAGTAGTTCAATTGGTAGAGCACCGGTCTCCAAAACCGGGTGTTGGGGGTTCGAGTCCCTCCTGGCCTGCCAAATTTCATGAAGGTTTCCTGCGATAATGAATGCAAATACCGAAGAAAAAGTTTATCGACTTGACGCATTAAAATGGCTCTTGGTTTTTGCAGTAATTGCTGTTGGTGTAGTTGGTAATTCTCATTTTTCTGCTGAATCGATTCTCTATCGTGCATTAGGTCTTATAGTGCTTGCAGCTATCGCTGTTGCAATTGCGTTGCAGACTGCAAAAGGTGCTGCGATATCAGATGTTGTGCGTGGTGCGCTTGTTGAGCTGCGTAAAGTTGTTTGGCCTACTCGCCAAGAAACCAATCAAACAACCCTTATTGTATTGGCTGTTGTTTTTGTAATGGCAATCATTCTCTGGTTGCTTGATACTCTATTTGGTTTTGTTGCCTCAAGTATCATAGGATAGATTGGTATGGCTAAGCGCTGGTATGTTGTTCATGCTTATTCTGGGTATGAGAAAAAAGTTGCGCTTTCCTTGCGTGAGCGCGTCGCGTTGTATGGCATGGAAGAAAGTTTCGGTGAGATTTTGGTTCCCACTGAAGAAGTAGTTGAAATGCGGGGCGGCCAAAAACGCAAAAGTGAGAGAAAGTTTTTCCCTGGTTATGTTTTGGTACAAATGGAATTGAACGATGATACTTGGCACTTGGTAAAAGATACGCCACGAGTCATGGGTTTTATTGGTGGTAAAGCTGACCAACCTGCACCTATTACTGAAAAAGAAGCGGAAGCCATCTTGCGTCGTGTAGACGATTCAATGGAGAAGCCGAAGCCAAAAACAATTTTCGAGCCGGGTGAAATGGTTCGTGTGATTGATGGGCCTTTTAATGATTTCAATGGCGTTGTCGAAGAAGTAAATTACGATAAAAACAAGCTTCGTGTTGCGGTGTTGATATTTGGCAGATCTACACCAGTTGAATTGGAGTTTGGTCAGGTAGAAAAAACTTAATGGTCTGAAGTTTTAATGCCCCTCTTCATCTTGTTGTGAAGAGGGGTTTTCGTGTCTCAGTCAAAGGCTGAGGCGGGGAGCCTGAGACGCTAGTTTTTGCCAAAAAGCTAGTCGAGGCGCTAATACCCATAGGGGAGTTATATCATGGCAAAGAAAGTAACCGCTTACGTTAAGCTGCAAGTTGCAGCTGGTAAGGCAAACCCAAGTCCTCCAGTAGGTCCGGCTCTTGGTCAACACGGCGTAAATATCATGGAGTTCTGTAAAGCATTTAATGCTCAGACTCAAGGTATGGAAGTTGGTTCTCCTGTCCCTGTGATTATCAGTGTGTACAGTGATCGTAGCTTCACGTTCGTAATGAAAACACCGCCAGCATCTTTCTTGTTGAAAAAAGCTGCAGGTATTACCAGTGGTAGTGGTCGTCCTAACACAAACAAAGTTGGCAAAGTAAATCGTGCTCAGCTCGAAGCTATTGCAACTACAAAACTGGCCGATTTGACTGCTGCTGATATGGATGCTGCTGTGCGTACTATCGCAGGTTCTGCGCGTTCAATGGGTCTGGAAGTGGAGGGCGTATAACATGGCAAAAATTACTAAGCGTCAACGTGCAATCAACGAGAAAGTTGATTCCAGCAAGCAGTATTCAATTGAAGATGCTGTTGCGCTGTTAAAAGAGTTGTCTACTGTGAAATTTGCAGAGACAGTAGATGTATCCATAAGCTTGGGCATTGATCCTCGTAAATCAGATCAGTCTGTGCGTGGTGCAACTACGCTGCCTCACGGTAACGGCAAGTCTGTGCGTGTTGCTGTATTTACTCAAGGTGCAAATGCTGAAGCGGCAAAAGCAGCTGGAGCAGAGTACGTAGGTATGGATGATTTGGCTGCAGAAATCAAAGCTGGCAAAATGGATTTTGATGTTGTTATTGCTAGCCCGGATGCAATGCGAGTTGTTGGTCAGCTTGGTCAGGTTTTGGGGCCACGTGGTCTGATGCCTAACCCAAAAACCGGCACAGTAACCCCGGACGTATTAACTGCTGTTAAAAATGCTAAGGCTGGTCAGGTTCGTTATCGCGCCGAGAAAGGCGGTATTGTACATGGTGGCTTGGGTAAAATTTCTTTTGATACTATCGCGATCAAAGAAAACCTTGAGGCATTGGTTGCTGATTTGAAAAAATCCAAACCAGCCACATCGAAAGGTATTTACCTGAAGAAAATTTACTTGAGTACGACTATGGGCCCAGGCTTGGTAATCGACCAAGCATCACTTGCCGTTTAATTTGCGAGTGGAAAGAACTTTGGGGTCCACTATTTTAGTGGGCCGTCAAAGACCGTAGGTGTCTGGACAACAAGTTCATACTTAATACCCTACGCAGATGGTGAGACCCTATTTGCTGCAATTAATTGCAATAAATGACATCACCGAATAGTGGTTCTGATGTGTTTATCAGGGCCGGTAGTTAACGATAATCAATGGCGCAACATCCGAGTTGCAATTGATTGTCCATGCAGGAGAAATCCCGTGGCATTAGGACTTGAAGGCAAAAAAGCGATTGTCGCTGAAGTCCAAGAAGCTGCAAAGAGCGCTCTGTCTGCTGTTATCGCTGATTCTCGTGGCGTAACCGTTGGCAAGATGACCGCTCTGCGCAAGCAGGCCCGTGAAGCTGGCGTCTGGGTAAAAGTCGTCCGCAACACATTGGCCCGTCGCGCTGTGCAAGGTACAGCTTACGAATGTCTTGCTGATAAATTCGTAGGGCCAACTTTGATTGCATTTTCCACCGAGCACCCAGGTGCTGGTGCGCGTATCCTTCAGGATTTCGCCAAAGAAAATGACAAATTTGAGTTGAAAGCTGCTGCCTTTGAAGGTGAGTTAGTGAACATCGCAATGTTGGCAACACTGCCAACTTACGACGAAGCTATTGCTCGCCTGATGAGTGTGATGAAAGAGGCTTCCGCTGGCAAACTGGTTCGCACTATTGCGGCCGTTCGCGATCAAAAAGAACAGCAAGCTGCTTAATCTTCGGATTGGCACTTACTTTAGATTTAACGAGCAAAGTTGCTCCATTAATTAGGAATTGAGACATGTCTCTGACTAAAGACGATATCATCAATGCCATCGCAGAAATGTCTGTAAAAGATGTTGTTGAGCTGATCACTGCAATGGAAGAAAAATTCGGTGTTAGCGCTGCTGCTGCTACTGTTGCTGTAGCTGCTGGCCCAGCTGCTGCTGCTGAAGAGCAAACTGAATTTGACGTTATCCTTTCTTCTGCTGGTGATAAGAAAGTTAACGTAATTAAAGCAGTTCGCGAACTGACTGGTCTTGGCTTGAAAGAAGCTAAAGACTTGGTGGAAAGTGCACCAAAAGCAGTTAAAGAAGCTGTTTCTAAAGCTGATGCCGATGCAGCCAAGGCTAAATTGGAAGAAGCTGGCGCACTCGTAGAAGTTAAATAATTCTACGCTTGTGTCACAGCGTCCATTTACAGTGTGGACACAGGGCTGGTGAGCAATATGCTCGCCAGCCTTTTTCTGTTTTCAGAAATCCTATTGCTCTACTGTGAATTGAGGCGTCAATGGCTGGCTTGAGCTATGCCATTGGGTTACTCCTGAAGTAATCGTAAAGTTATCGAATTTAAGCAAGTTTTTACAAAGAAACGCACGTGCGTTTTCATGGCTGCGATCAAGCCCGATCCGCGAACAAGCTGGGGAATACAGATGGCTTACTCATATACTGAGAAAAAACGTATCCGTAAGGATTTTGGCAAACTGCCACATGTAATGGATGTACCTTACCTCTTGGCGATTCAGTTAGATTCCTACAGAAAGTTTACCCAGGCAGATACTTTGCCTAGCAAGCGTGATGATATGGGTTTACACGCCGCTTTCCGTTCCGTTTTTCCAATCGTCAGCTACTCAGGTAATGCGGCCCTCGAATACGTGAGCTACAACCTTGGTAAAGCCGCTTTTGATGTGAACGAATGTATTCTGCGTGGTGTTACCTACGCAGTTCCCCTGCGCGTAAAAGTTCGGTTGATTATTTACGATCGCGAATCTTCCAATAAAGCCATTAAAGATATTAAAGAACAAGAAGTGTACATGGGTGAAATTCCACTCATGACCGACAATGGTACTTTTGTTATTAACGGTACCGAGCGCGTTATCGTATCGCAATTACACCGTTCTCCTGGTGTATTCTTTGACCACGATAAAGGTAAGACTCATTCATCCGGAAAGTTGCTCTTTTCTGCGCGTATTATTCCTTACCGCGGTTCATGGTTGGATTTCGAGTTCGATCCCAAAGACTTGCTTTATGTCCGTATTGATCGTCGTCGTAAACTGCCGGCAACCATTTTGCTGCGTGCACTTGGTTTCAGTTCTCAAGAAATGCTGGCAATGTTCTTTGAAACCAGTACGTTTATTCTTGGGAAAGATGGTCAGTTCAGCTATGAGGTTGTTCCATCTCGTCTGCGTGGTGATGTAGCTACGTTTGATATTAAAGATGACAAGGGCAATATTATTGTTGAAGAGGGGCGCCGTATTACTGCGCGTCATATTCGTCAATTAGAAAAAGCTGGCGTTAATCAAATGGATGTACCTGCAGAGTATCTGCTGGGGCGCTCGCTTGCTAAAGATATTATTGATACTCGCAGCGGTGAATTGCTGTTTGAATGCAATACCGAAATTACTGCCGATGTATTGTCAAAGCTTGGCGCCGCTGGCGTAGAGCAAATTGAAACGCTCTATACGAATGAATTGGATTGTGGTGCATTTATCTCTGATACTTTGCGCGTTGATCCAACTCGCACAGCACTGGAATCACTGGTAGAAATTTATCGCATGATGCGCCCCGGTGAGCCGCCAACCAAAGAGTCTGCGGAAGCGCTGTTCCAGAATTTATTCTTCTCACAAGAGCGCTACGATCTATCTGCAGTCGGTCGCATGAAGTTCAACCGTCGTCTTGGTCGTGAAGCCGAGACGGGCGAAGGTACTCTATCGAATGACGATATCGTTGATGTGATGAAGACATTGATCTCCATCCGCAATGGTAAAGGCGTTGTGGATGATATCGATCACTTGGGTAACCGCCGTGTGCGTTCCGTAGGTGAGATGGCCGAAAACCAATTCCGTGTTGGTTTGGTACGTGTAGAGCGCGCAGTAAAAGAACGTTTATCTATGGCAGAAAGCGAAGGTTTGATGCCGCAAGATTTAATCAATGCCAAGCCGGTTGCGGCTGCGGTCAAAGAGTTCTTTGGCTCATCTCAGCTTTCACAATTTATGGATCAAAACAACCCGCTGTCAGAGATCACGCACAAGCGTCGTGTTTCTGCGCTTGGCCCAGGTGGTTTGACTCGTGAGCGTGCAGGCTTTGAAGTGCGTGACGTACATCCGACTCACTATGGTCGTGTATGTCCTATCGAAACACCTGAAGGTCCAAACATTGGTTTGATTAACTCTTTGGCTACCTATGCCCGCACTAACAATTACGGTTTCCTTGAGAGTCCGTATCGCAAAGTGATTAATGGCAAGGTAACCAATGAAATTGATTTCCTTTCGGCAATCAATGAGTCTGATTATGTCATTGCACAGGCTTCTGCAACATTGGATGACAAAGGCAATCTAACTGAAGAGTTGGTGTCGGTTCGTCACCTGAACGAATTCACCTTGAAAGCACCTGCCGATGTTCAATATATGGACGTGTCTGCGCGTCAGGTGGTTTCTGTTGCAGCGTCATTGATTCCATTCCTCGAGCACGATGACGCCAACCGTGCGCTTATGGGTTCAAACATGCAGCGTCAAGCTGTACCAACTCTGCGCTCGCAAAAGCCGTTGGTTGGTACTGGCATGGAGCGGAATGTTGCTTCTGACTCTGGTGTGTGTGTGGTTGCCAAGCGTGGCGGCGTTATCGATAGCGTTGATGCTGGCCGTATAGTAGTTAAAGTACATGATGCAGAAGTTGAAGCTGGTGATGCCGGTGTAGATATCTACAACCTGATCAAATATACCCGTTCCAACCAAAATACCTGTATCAATCAGCGCCCTATTGTCAGCATGGGTGATTCAGTATCCCGTGGCGATATTCTGGCGGACGGTCCTTCCGTTGATATGGGTGAGTTGGCGCTTGGTCAAAACATGCGTATCGCCTTTATGCCGTGGAATGGTTACAACTTCGAAGATTCGATTCTGGTTTCAGAGCGCGTTGTACAAGAAGATCGCTTCACTACCATTCATATCCAGGAATTAACCTGTATCGCACGTGATACCAAGCTGGGCAGTGAAGAAATCACCGCCGATATTCCAAACGTGGGTGAGAGTGCGCTGAGCAAACTCGACGAATCCGGCATTGTGTATATCGGTGCTGAAGTAGGCGGCGGCGATATTTTGGTTGGTAAGGTTACTCCTAAAGGGGAAACCCAACTGACGCCTGAAGAAAAACTGTTACGTGCAATCTTTGGTGAAAAGGCTTCGGACGTTAAAGATACTTCTTTGCGCGTACCCTCAAGCACCAAAGGTACTGTAATTGACGTTCAGGTTTTCACTCGTGATGGTCTTGAAAAAGATCAACGTAGTTTGGAAATAGAAAAAGCGCAATTGGATGAAGTGCGCAAAGATTTGAACGAAGAATACCGTATCGTTGAGTCTGCCACTTTCGAGCGTTTGCGTTCAGCACTGGTCGGCCAAACTGTAGCATCAGGAAAAAATGTGAAAAAAGGCGAAGCCTTGACGCATGAAGTTCTTGATGGTTTGGAGAAAGATCAGTGGTTCAAGCTGCGTATGTCTGAAGATGTTCTCAATGAGCAGATCGACCGTGCAGAAGAGCAACTGGCTGAGCGCCGCAAGATTCTTGACGAGCGTTTTGAAGATAAGAAGCGCAAGCTCTCTACTGGCGATGATCTGGCTCCGGGTGTTCTCAAGATTGTTAAGGTTTATCTTGCTATCAAACGTCGTATTCAGCCGGGCGATAAGATGGCCGGCCGTCACGGTAACAAGGGTGTTATCTCGGTAATCATGCCGATCGAAGATATGCCTTACGACGAAAATGGTGAGACTGTTGATATCGTCCTCAACCCGCTCGGCGTACCTTCACGTATGAACGTGGGGCAGGTGCTGGAAATGCACTTAGGTATGGCGGCTAAAGGCTTGGGTGTGAAGATCAACAAAATGCTGCAAGAGCAAAAAGCGATTGCTGACATTCGCGCATTCCTGGAAGAGATCTACAACAAAACCGGTGATGTTGCTGCGAAAGAAGATCTGGCATCGTTTACCGATAAAGAGATTCTCGACCTGGCCAAAAACCTGGTGGACGGTGTGCCTATGGCAACACCGGTGTTTGATGGTGCCAAAGAGCATGAAATCAAGGCATTGCTGCGTTTAGCTGGCCTGTCAGATACCGGTCAATCCGTGCTTTATGACGGACGTACTGGCGACCAGTTTACCCGCCCGGTCACTGTTGGCTACATGTACATGCTGAAGTTGAACCACTTGGTCGACGACAAAATGCATGCCCGTTCAACCGGTTCTTACAGCCTTGTTACCCAGCAACCATTGGGTGGTAAAGCGCAATTCGGTGGACAGCGTTTCGGTGAGATGGAAGTGTGGGCACTGGAAGCATACGGTGCAGCTTACACCTTGCAAGAAATGTTGACTGTTAAGTCAGATGACGTTGCGGGTCGTACCAAGATGTATAAGAATATCGTGGATGGCGATCATCGTATGGAGCCTGGCATGCCGGAATCTTTCAACGTATTGGTTAAAGAGATTCGCTCTCTGGGTATCAACATCGAGCTTGAACAAGACGATTAATTTAATCGTTTGCTCCGGCAATAGGCACTGATGCCTGTTGCCGTGTTGTGTTCCCGGCAGCAGTGCCGACAAGAATTTGCCTAGAAGTTTAATGAAAGCTCCCTTGGAGCCAACAGGAGAAAGCGCCTTGAAAGACTTACTGAATTTACTCAAGTCCCAGGGACAGGTCGAAGAATTCGACTCTATTCGTATTAGCTTGGCATCACCTGAAATGATTCGTTCCTGGTCGTTTGGCGAAGTGAAAAAGCCAGAGACCATCAACTATCGTACCTTCAAGCCTGAGCGTGAAGGTCTATTCTGCGCCAAGATCTTTGGCCCGGTAAAAGATTACGAATGCTTGTGCGGCAAGTACAAGCGTATGAAGCACCGTGGCATTATCTGTGAGAAGTGCGGTGTTGAAGTGACCTTGGCTAAAGTGCGTCGTGAGCGTATGGGCCACATCGAACTGGCTAGCCCGGTTGCACATATTTGGTTCCTGAAATCACTGCCGAGCCGTATTGGTTTGTTGCTGGATATGACCCTGCGTGATATCGAGCGTGTATTGTATTTTGAATCCTACGTAGTGACCGAGCCAGGTATGACTACGCTGGAGCGCGGTCAATTGCTCTCTGACGAGCAATACTTCGAAGCCATGGAAGAGTTCGGTGACGAATTCGAAGCGCAAATGGGTGCTGAAGCGATTCAGACCTTGATGCGTGCTATTGATCTGGAATCAGAAATTCAACGCCTGCGCGAAGAAATTCCAAATACCACCAGCGAAACCAAAATCAAAAAATACTCCAAACGCCTGAAGCTGTTGGAGGCATTCTTCTTCTCTGGCAACAAGCCGGAGTGGATGGTGATGGAAGTGTTACCGGTATTGCCGCCAGATCTGCGTCCATTGGTTCCACTGGACGGCGGTCGCTTTGCGACTTCCGACCTGAACGATTTGTACCGTCGCGTAATCAACCGTAACAACCGTTTGAAGCGTCTGTTGGATCTGAATGCGCCGGACATTATCGTGCGCAACGAAAAGCGTATGCTGCAAGAAGCGGTAGATGCGTTGCTGGATAACGGTCGCCGTGGTCGTGCGATCACCGGTTCGAATAAGCGTCCGCTGAAATCGTTGGCAGACATGATCAAAGGTAAGCAAGGTCGTTTCCGTCAAAACCTGCTCGGTAAGCGTGTTGACTACTCCGGTCGTTCGGTAATCGTGGTAGGTCCAACCCTGCGTTTGCATCAGTGCGGCCTGCCGAAGAAAATGGCCTTGGAACTATTCAAGCCATTTATTTTCAGCAAGCTTGAATTGCGCGGTTTGGCGACCACCATTAAAGCTGCCAAGAAAATGGTTGAGCGTGAAGAAGCTGTCGTTTGGGATATCCTCGACGAAGTAATCCGCGAGCATCCGGTGCTCCTGAACCGTGCACCAACACTTCACCGTCTTGGTATCCAGGCGTTTGAGCCAGTACTGATTGAAGGTAAGGCAATCCAGCTGCACCCGCTCGTCTGTTCTGCGTACAACGCGGACTTCGACGGTGACCAAATGGCAGTTCACGTTCCGCTGACTATTGAAGCTCAGTTGGAAGCGCGTGCATTGATGATGTCTACCAACAACATCCTGTCACCCGCATCAGGTGAACCCATTATCGTTCCTTCGCAGGACGTGGTATTGGGCTTGTATTGGATGACCCGTGATCGTGTTAATGCCAAAGGCGAGAACATGATTTTTGCAGATACTGCAGAAGTGTCACGTGCCTATTACTCCAAACAAGTTGACCTGCAAGCACGCATCAAAGTGCGTTTGGTTGAAACCCTCATTGGTGCTGAAGGCGAAAGAACTAGCGAGACCAAATTGGTAGAAACTACCGTGGGTCGCGTATTGCTGTGGGAAATCGTTCCACCAGGTATTCCTCTGGAAATGATCAACCGCCCAATGGTTAAGAAAGCCATCTCTGCGGTTATCAACTACTGCTATCGCGTAGTGGGACTGAAGGCTACGGTTATTTTTGCTGACCGTTTGATGTACATGGGTTACGACTTCTCCACCAAGTCAGGCTCCTCTATTGGTGTTAACGACTTTACTATTCCTGCTGCCAAGGCTGAGATCATTGGTCGCGCTGATGCAGAAGTGAAAGAAATCGAAACTCAATACGCCTCTGGTCTGGTGACTCAGGGCGAGAAATACAACAAGGTCATCGATATTTGGTCTCGTGCTAACGATTTGGTTGCCAAATCGATGATGGAAGGTATTTCTAAAGAAGCCGTTATCAATCGTGATGGCGTGGAGGAGTTGCAACCTTCGTTCAACTCGGTATTTATGTACGCCGACTCAGGGGCGCGTGGTTCGCCTGCCCAGATCCGTCAGTTGGCTGGTATGCGTGGTTTGATGGCGCGTCCTGATGGTTCGATCATTGAGACCCCCATTAAGGCAAACTTCCGCGAAGGCTTGAACGTACTTCAGTACTTTATTTCTACGCACGGTGCGCGTAAAGGTTTGGCTGATACCGCATTGAAGACAGCCAACTCCGGTTACTTGACCCGTCGTTTGGTTGATGTGGCGCAGGATTTGGTGGTGACCATGCAGGATTGTGGTACCGATGAAGGTTTGACCATGTCACCAGTAATCGAAGGTGGTGATGTTATCGAATCGCTGGGTGATCGTATCCTCGGTCGTATTATCGCACGCGATGTGATTCGCCCTGGTACTGATGAGATCCTGGTTCCTGCTGGCACCATGATTGATGAAGCTTGGGTCGAGCGCGTTGAAGCAATGGGGATTGATGAGGTTCTTGTTCGCTCACCGATTACCTGTGAGGCGCGCAGTGGCATCTGTTCTATGTGTTATGGTCGCGACTTGGCTCGTGGTCATCGCGTCAATGTGGGTGAGGCGGTTGGTGTTATTGCTGCTCAGTCAATCGGTGAGCCAGGCACCCAGCTGACAATGCGTACATTCCACATTGGCGGTGCGGCATCGCGAGCGTCTGCTGCCGATAGCGTGCAGGTAAAACAAGAAGGTACTGTACGTTTACTCAACGTTAAAGTTGTTAGTAACCCTGCAGGCAACTTGGTTGCTGTATCTCGTTCGGGTGAGTTGGCAATTGCTGATAGCAGTGGCCGTGAGCGTGAGCGTTACAAGATTCCTTACGGTGCATTGATCACCGTTAAAGATGGAGAGGCAGTTAAAGGCGGTCAAATTATCGCTAAATGGGATCCGCATACTCACCCCATCGTATCGGAAGTGGCAGGTACTGTTGCCTTCTCTGGTATGGAAGATGGTCTTTCTATTCGTCGTCAGACTGATGAATTGACTGGTCTGAGTTCGATTGAGGTGTTGGATCCTGCTGAGCGTCCATCTGCGGGTAAGGATTTACGCCCTGCAGTAACCTTGGTTGATGGTAAAGGTAAAGAGTTGTTCTTGGCCAATACCAATGTGCCAGCGCATTACATGTTGCCAGCTAAGGCGATTTTGAGCATCAACAATCATGACATCATTAATGTTGGTGACATTATTGCTCGTATCCCGCAAGAAGGTTCCAAGACTCGCGACATCACCGGTGGTCTGCCGCGCGTTGCTGACCTGTTCGAAGCTCGTCGCCCGAAAGAGCCGTCAATCCTGGCGGAAATTTCCGGTACCGTGAGCTTCGGTAAAGAAACCAAGGGCAAGCGTCGCTTGATCATTACGCCTGTGGATGGACAGCTGTTGCCAGATGGTTCAACCCACTACGAAGTGTTGATCCCAAAACACCGTCAGCTGACTGTGTTTGAGGGGGAGATGGTGGCCAAGGGTGAAGTTGTATCTGATGGTCCAAGCAATCCGCACGATATTCTGCGCCTGCAAGGTGTTGAGGCTCTAGCTCGTTATATTACTAACGAAATTCAGGATGTTTACCGCTTGCAGGGGGTGAAAATCAACGACAAGCACATTGAGACCATTGTGCGTCAAATGTTGCGTAAAGTTGAAATTACCACCATGGGCGATTCAACCTTCGTTAAAGGCGAGCAAGTTGAATATAACCAACTGCTGGAAGAAAACGAAAAGCTGCGTGCTGAAGCTCGCCAGCCTGCAAATTACGAGCGTCAATTGCTCGGGATTACCAAGGCATCTCTGGCGACAGAATCGTTTATTTCGGCTGCCTCTTTCCAAGAGACAACACGTGTTCTTACCGAAGCAGCAGTAACCGGAAAGAAAGATGCGTTGCGCGGTTTGAAAGAGAACGTGGTGGTTGGTCGATTGATTCCGGCTGGTACAGGTTTGGCCTATCACTCAGATCGCAAACGCCGCCGCGAAGCTGCTCAAGTACACGATGTGGGCGTGAGTGCTGAAGATGTTGAAGCAGCATTAACCGAAGCATTGAAATCAAGCATCGGCTAATGCTTGATTAATGGGGCGCATCTTGTGCGCTCCGGGGCTCTATCCCAAGCAAGACTGACAATGTCAGTCTTGCTTTTTTATCGGCTAGATTTATGTGTTGGCCAGTAAATAAGCGGACTTTGCCTTGACGGTGGGGAAGTGCATCTTTACAATGCGCCACCCACTTTTTCCTGAGTGGGAAGCTGGGCTATGCCAATCGGGCTCGTCCGCTTTCTTAACCTTGCCTTTGTTAATAAAGGCGTTTTTTATCTATGGAGTTAGTTTTCATGCCGACGATCAATCAGTTGGTTCGTAAGCCAAGAAAACGTATCGTAGACAAGAGCGATGTTCCTGCTCTGCAAGGCAATCCGCAAAGACGCGGTGTTTGCACTCGCGTTTATACGACTACACCTAAAAAGCCAAACTCAGCATTGCGTAAAGTATGCCGTGTTCGTTTGACTAATGGCTTTGAGGTGTCTTCCTATATCGGCGGTGAAGGCCATAACTTGCAAGAGCACAGCGTGGTGCTGATCCGTGGCGGTCGTGTAAAAGACTTGCCAGGTGTGCGTTACCACACTGTACGCGGTTCACTGGATACTTCCGGTGTTGCCAAGCGTAGACAAGGTCGCTCCAAGTACGGTGCAAAACGTCCTAAGTAATGCTTGCGGGCGGGTGTTTTATCCGCCATTTGCATTTAGTGCGTTAATGTTTTCGGTTTACCACCGAGTAAGGCCAAGCAAACTTAAAACAATTGGGTTTTTAGTGTTGTCTTGGAAAATCCCTGAAGAGAGGCTTTTGATATGCCAAGAAGACGAGTCGTCGCCAAACGCGACACGCTGCCGGATCCAAAATACGGTAACGTGACTCTGGCGAAATTTATGAACCACGTAATGATTAGTGGTAAGAAATCGGTAGCAGAGCGCATTATTTATGGCGCGATGGATATCGTTAAAACCAAATTGAATCGTGATCCTCTGGAGGTTTTCTCCGAGGCCCTCGAAAATATCGCTCCGCTGGTTGAGGTTAAATCTCGCCGTGTGGGTGGTGCAACTTACCAAGTTCCAGTTGAGGTTCGTGCTTCTCGCCGTACCGCTCTGGCAATGCGTTGGTTGGTGGATTACTCGCGTAAGCGTGGTGAGAAATCAATGCCTGCGCGTTTGGCGGGTGAGTTGATGGATGCTGCACAGGGTAAAGGTGCTGCGGTTAAGAAGCGTGAAGATGTTCACCGCATGGCAGAGGCGAACAAGGCGTTCTCTCACTTCCGTTTCTAAGGCGGCGTGGCTTCAAACTTCCTGTGAAAAGCAAAGGCAGCAAGGCTGCCTTTGCTTTTATAGTGAATAGCTAATCGGGGAATAGAGTAGTGGCACGTAAAACTCCAATCACACGCTATCGTAATATTGGCATCTGCGCCCACGTTGATGCGGGTAAAACGACAACTACAGAGCGCGTATTATTTTATACCGGCTTGTCTCACAAAATTGGTGAGGTCCATGACGGTGCAGCAACTACCGACTGGATGGTGCAAGAGCAAGAGCGCGGCATCACTATTACTTCCGCTGCTGTGACTACATTCTGGAAAGGAATGGCGGGCCAATTTGATGAGCATCGCATTAATGTAATTGATACGCCTGGGCATGTTGACTTCACCATTGAGGTGGAGCGCTCTCTGCGTGTGTTGGATGGTGCTGTGGTGGTGCTGTGTGGTTCTTCCGGGGTGCAGCCGCAAACCGAAACCGTGTGGCGTCAAGCAAACAAATATGAAGTTCCGCGAATTGTATTCGTGAACAAAATGGATCGTACTGGTGCTGGCTACATGCGTGTGGTCGAGCAGCTGAAGACCCGGTTGGGGGCTAACCCGGTTCCGCTGCAGATGACTATTGGTGCAGAGGATGAGTTTCGTGGTGTGGTCGATCTAGTTAAGATGCGCGCTATTATCTGGAATGAAGAAGATCAGGGTATGACCTTCAGCTACGAGGAGATTCCCGCGGAGCTGCAGGCAACTTGCGAAAAAATGCGTGAGTTTTTAATTGAGTCCGCCGCTGAGTCCAGTGAAGAATTGATGGAAAAATATTTGGGCGGCGAAGAGCTGACTGAAGAGGAAATTAAAGCGGGAATCCGTGCGCGAACCTTGGCGAATGAGATTATTCCTGTTATTGGTGGTTCGGCCTTTAAAAATAAAGGCGTCCAAGCAATGCTTGATGCGGTTATTGATTATTTGCCGGCCCCAACCGAAGTTAAGGCTATTGAGGGTGTGTTAGAGGATGGTGAGACCATTGCTACTCGCAAGGCGAGTGATGATGAGCCCTTCTCTGCGTTGGCTTTTAAGATTGCTACAGATCCTTTTGTAGGGACGTTGACTTTCTTTCGTGTTTATTCCGGTACGCTGCAGTCAGGCGATATGGTCTTAAATTCGGTAAAAGGTAAAAAAGAGCGTGTTGGTCGTATGGTGCAAATGCATGCTAACCAGCGCCAAGAGATTAAAGAGGTGTTAGCAGGTGATATTGCTGCTGGCATAGGTTTTAAAGACTGTACTACTGGTGACACCTTATGTGCGCTGGATGATGTCATTATTCTTGAGCGTATGGACTTTCCGGAGCCTGTGATTCATGTCGCGGTTGAGCCGAAAACCAAAGCAGATCAGGAAAAAATGGGTGTCGCTCTGGGTAAGTTGGCGCAAGAAGATCCCTCCTTTCGTGTGCGTACTGATGAGGAGACGGGTCAAACAATCATTGGTGGGATGGGCGAGTTGCATCTCGACATTATTGTTGATCGTATGCGCCGCGAGTTTGGTGTCGAGGCCAATATAGGAAAGCCCCAGGTGGCTTATCGTGAGGCAATCCGTAACACCTGTGAGATTGAGGGCAAGTTTGTTCGTCAATCTGGTGGTCGTGGTCAATATGGGCACTGTTGGATTCGTTTCTCTCCTGGTGCTGATGAAAGTGCAGAAGGTTTGGAATTTGTTAATGAGGTAATTGGTGGTGTGGTTCCAAAGGAGTTTATACCGGCAATTCAAAAGGGAATCGCTGAGCAGATGCAAAACGGTGTGCTGGCTGGTTACCCTCTGTTAGGTTTAAAAGCGGTTGTGTTTGACGGCTCCTACCATGATGTTGATTCGTCAGAGATGGCATTTAAGATTGCTGCATCTATGGCGACCAAGAAACTGGCTCAAAAAGGTGGCGCGGTACTGCTAGAGCCAATTATGAAGGTTGAGGTGGTTACACCAGAGGCCAACATGGGTGATGTGGTTGGCGATCTCAATCGTCGTCGCGGCATGATTCTGGGTATGGATGAAAGTCCGATGGGTAAGGTAATTGATGCGGAGGTGCCGTTGGCTGAAATGTTTGGCTACGCCACCTCACTGCGCTCTGCCACCCAAGGGCGAGCAACCTATACCATGGAATTTTTGAAGTATCAGGAGGCTCCTCGCAATGTGGCTGAAGAGTTTATTGCGAGGGGCAGAGTGCAAAGAGACGAAGAATAGTTTCGATATTTCATCTACATAGAGGAATTGAAAAGTGGCTAAAGAGAAGTTTGAACGTAACAAGCCCCACGTCAACGTGGGCACCATTGGTCACGTTGACCACGGTAAAACCACTCTGACTGCAGCGCTGACTCGCGTTTGTGCAGAAAGCTGGGGTGGCGCGTTTGTTGGTTATGATGGTATCGATAACGCACCTGAAGAAAAGGCGCGTGGTATTACCATTAATACCTCTCACGTGGAATATGACTCACCAACTCGCCACTATGCGCACGTTGACTGCCCAGGCCACGCCGACTATGTGAAGAACATGATCACCGGTGCTGCCCAGATGGATGGTGCAATCCTGGTGTGTGGTGCAACTGATGGTCCAATGCCACAAACTCGTGAGCACATCCTGCTGTCTCGTCAGGTAGGTGTTCCTTACATCGTGGTATTCCTGAACAAGGCTGACTTGTTGGCGGAAGACTGTGGTGGTGTAGGCACTGAAGAGTACAACGAAATGTTGGAGTTGGTAGAAATGGAGCTGCGTGAGCTGCTGTCTACCTATGACTTCCCCGGTGATGACACCCCAATTATTGCTGGTTCTGCGCTGATGGCGTTGAACGGTGAAGATGAAAACGGTTTGGGTACCTCTGCGGTACGTAAACTGGTTGAGTCATTGGATAGCTACATCCCTGAGCCAGTGCGTGCTATCGATCAACCATTCCTGATGCCAGTAGAAGATGTGTTCTCTATCTCTGGTCGCGGTACAGTAGTAACTGGTCGTGTAGAGCGTGGTGTTGTTAAAGTTGGTGAAGAGATCGCGATTGTTGGTCTGAAAGACACCGTTAAAACCACCTGTACTGGTGTTGAAATGTTCCGCAAATTGCTCGACGAAGGTCGTGCAGGTGAGAACGTTGGTGTTCTGTTGCGTGGTACCAAGCGTGATGACGTTGAGCGTGGTCAAGTTCTGTGTAAGCCAGGTTCAGTGACTCCACACACCAAGTTTGAATCAGAAGTGTACGTATTGTCTAAAGAAGAAGGTGGTCGTCACACTCCATTCTTTAAAGGTTACCGTCCACAGTTCTACTTCCGTACCACTGACGTAACTGGTGCGGTGGAATTGCCGGAAGGCGTAGAAATGGTAATGCCAGGCGACAACATTAAAATGGTTGTTACCTTGATTCACCCAATCGCGATGGAAGATGGTTTGCGTTTTGCTATCCGTGAAGGTGGTCGTACTGTTGGTGCTGGCGTTGTAGCCAAAATCATTCAGTAATAAGTAGTTGGTAAAAAGCGGGCCCTTGTGGCCCGCTTTTTATTTTGGTGGGTAGTGGTTCTGATTGGTTGATCAATAAACAGGTCTTTTGTTGTTTACTTGTTGACAGGTTATAAATCCGCCCTTAGAATTGCGCCTCCTTTTGCCGGGGTACTTTATCCTAGCGCATTGGAAGTTCTTTAAAACAAACAATTGGAGTTTGGTTCACATGCAGAATCAACGCATTAGAATTCGCCTGAAGGCTTTTGATCACAAGCTTATTGACGCCTCTACTCAAGAGATCGTTGAAACAGCAAAGCGTACAGGTGCTCAAGTGCGCGGTCCGATTCCGCTGCCGACTCGTAAAGAGCGCTTCACTGTATTGATTTCTCCGCACGTTAATAAAGACGCGCGCGATCAATACGAGATCCGTACACATAAGCGTTTGCTGGATATTGTTGAGCCTACTGAAAAAACTGTTGATGCACTTATGAAGCTGGATTTGGCTGCTGGTGTTGAGGTTCAAATTAGTCTCGGCTAAGTAAATGTTTAAGGTTCGGGCGCACTGGGTGTCCGAACTGTGTAACGCTCTGAAATGGGCGGCCATAGCGGGTAAAAGCCCCGTACACTAAGAGGTTAGTAAAATGACGATTGGTATTGTCGGCCGCAAAAGCGGTATGACTCGTGTATTTACCGATGATGGTGTTTCCATTCCTGTGTCTGTGATCGAGGTTGAACCTAATCGCATTACCCAGGTTAAAAGCGTTGATACTGATGGCTACTCTGCTGTGCAGGTAACTATTGGTACTCGTCGTGCCTCCCGTGTTACCAAGTCCGAAGCCGGTCACTTCGCTAAAGCTAATGTTGAAGCGGGTCGTGGTGTTTGGGAATTGCGTAACGAAGCTCAAGAAGCTTTCGAAGTTGGTGCAACAATTACTGTCGAGTCTTTCTCTGCAGGTCAAATAATTGATGTAACCGGCACATCTAAAGGTAAAGGTTTTGCTGGCGGCATCAAGCGCTGGAATTTCGGTATGCAAGATGCGACTCACGGTAACTCCCGTTCGCACCGTGTGCTGGGTTCTATCGGCCAGTGTCAATCTCCAGGTCGCGTATTCAAAGGCAAGAAAATGGCTGGTCATATGGGTGCTGAGCGTGTAACCGTTCAAAATCTTGAGATCGTTCGTGTCGATGCTGAGCGCAATCTGCTTCTTGTTAAGGGTGCTATTCCTGGTGCTCCAGGTGGCGACGTTATTGTGCGTCCTGCTGTTAAAGCGCGCACTAACGGTTAAGTATCCGAGGGGAATCGACCATGGAATTAAAAATTGTTAGTCCCGGTGGTGCCCAGGGTACAGTTTCTGTATCTGAGGTTGCCTTCGGTAGAGAGTTTAATCAAGACCTGGTTCATCAAGCCGTTGTTGCTTACATGGCTGGTGCGCGTCAGGGTACCAAAGCGCAAAAAACTCGCGCTGAAGTTTCTGGTGGTGGTAAAAAGCCGTGGCGTCAAAAAGGCACTGGTCGCGCCCGTGCTGGTACCATTCGCAGCCCAATTTGGCGTGGTGGTGGTGCAACTTTTGCCGCTAAGCCACGCAATTTTGAGCAAAAGCTTAACAAGAAAATGTACCGTGCTGCGCTGCAGTGCATTCTGTCCGAATTGAATCGTCAGAATCGTTTGATTGTTGTTGAAAGCTTTGATGTTGATGCGCCCAAAACCAAGGCTCTGGTGCAAAAATTGGCTCAATTTGATCTGACTGATGCACTGATTGTTACCGAAGAAATGAGCGAGAATCTGTTCCTGGCTTCACGCAATCTGTATAAGGTTGGTGTGATTGATGTTCAGGGTGTGGATCCGGTCAGTTTGATTGGTTTCGATAAAGTTATTGTAACCGTGCCTGCTCTGAAAAAGTTTGAGGAGATCCTGGGATGAACCAAGAACGCATTTATAAAGTGTTGCTAGGTCCTGTGGTGTCTGAGAAGTCAGCTGCAGCCGGTGAAACTGGTAATCAAGTTGTTTTCAAAGTATTGGCTGATGCCAATAAAGTGGAAATTAAAGCCGCAGTTCAAGCGCTGTTCAACGCCAAAGTTGAATCAGTTCGCGTATTGAACGTTAAAGGCAAAACCAAGCGTACACGCTACGGAATCGGCAAGAGAAGCGATTGGAAAAAAGCGTATGTACGTCTTGAGCAAGGTCAAGAAATCGACTTTGCGGTAGCTGAGTAAGGGGATTGTTGCAATGCCAATTGTAAAATGTAAACCAACCTCTCCAGGTCGCCGCTTTGTAGTAAAAGTTGTCAATCCGGATTTGTACAAAGGTGATCCTTTTGCGCCACTGTTGGATAAAAAATCCAAATCAGGTGGTCGCAACAATACCGGTCGCATTACTACTCGCCATGTTGGTGGCGGCCATAAACAACATTACCGTGTAGTTGATTTCCGTCGCAATAAAGACGGCATCCCTGCAACAGTTGAGCGCATTGAGTACGATCCAAATCGTACTGCTTATATCGCGCTTGTATGTTATGCAGATGGTGAGCGTCGCTACATTATTGCGCCCAAAGGTCTGAGCGCTGGTGACAAAATTGAGTCGGGTAATGCCGCTGCTATTAAAGTCGGTAATGCTCTTCCAATCCGTAACATCCCGTTGGGTAGTGTAATTCACTGCGTCGAATTGAAGCCTGGTAAAGGTGCTCAAGTTGCTCGATCTGCTGGTGCTTCGGCTCAGTTGGTGGCGCGCGACGGTGCTTACGCAACTTTGCGTTTGCGCAGCGGTGAAATGCGTAAAGTGTTGAGCGATTGTCGCGCAACTCTGGGTGAAGTCTCTAACAGTGAACATAACTTGCGTTCATTGGGTAAGGCAGGTGCCAAACGCTGGCTTGGCATTCGTCCTACTGTTCGCGGTGTTGCGATGAACCCTGTAGATCACCCAATGGGTGGTGGTGAGGGTCGTACCTCTGGTGGTCGTCATCCAGTTTCGCCATGGGGCGTTCCAACCAAGGGTTACAAAACGCGCAGCAACAAGCGCACCGATAACATGATTGTTCGTCGTCGCGATAAGAAATAAGCGTCGACTTAACAGCTGAATAGAGGAAGAGACAGTGCCACGTTCACTGAAAAAAGGTCCTTTTATCGATCTTCACCTGATTAAGAAGGTCGAAGCTGCGATCGCGAGTAATGATCGTCGTCCAATTAAGACTTGGTCGCGCCGTTCCATGATTATGCCGGAAATGGTGGGTTTGACTTTGGCTGTGCACAATGGGCGTCAGCATGTTCCGGTCCTGGTTAACGAAGAAATGGTTGGCCATAAGCTTGGCGAATTTGCAGCAACCCGCACTTATCGTGGCCATGCCGCTGATAAGAAAGCGAAAAAACGCTAATCGAGGTATACGATGGAAGTAGCAGCAAAATTAAGCGGTGCTCGTCTGTCGGCGCAAAAAGCGCGTTTGGTTGCCGATCAAATTCGCGGTAAAGGCGTTGAAGACGCGCTTGATATCCTGGCCTTTAGCACAAAGAAAGGTGCAGAGATCATCAAGAAAGTACTCGAATCTGCAATTGCAAATGCCGAGCACAACGAAGGCGCTGATGTTGACGAGTTGAAAGTAAAAACGATTTTTGTAGACGAAGGTGTGAGCCTCAAGCGCATTAAGCCGCGTGCGAAGGGTCGTGCTGACCGAATTACAAAGCGTACTTGTCATATCACCGTTAAAGTAGCCGATAAGTAAGAGAGCGCGTTATGGGTCAGAAAGTACATCCAAACGGTATTCGTCTGGGGATCATCAAAAAGCATACTTCTATTTGGTATGCCGATGGCACCGATTACGCAGACAAACTCAACATTGACTTGAAAGTACGTGCGTACATTCAGGACAAACTCGCCAGTGCGTCAGTTAGCCGCGTTGATATCGAACGCCCCGCTAATACTGCGCGCATTACTATCCACACTGCCCGTCCAGGCATTGTGATTGGTAAGAAAGGTGAAGATGTTGATAAGTTGCGCGCTGAAGTAAGCAAGCAAATGGGCGTGCCTGTTCATATTAATATTGAAGAGATTCGCAAGCCCGATTTGGATGCAGCTTTAGTGGCACAAGGCGTGGCTCAGCAACTTGAGCGCCGTGTAATGTTCCGTCGTGCAATGAAGCGCGCGGTGCAAAATGCAATGCGTCAAGGTGCTGAAGGTATCAAGATCCAAGTGGGTGGCCGCTTGGGTGGTGCCGAAATCGCTCGTAGTGAGTGGTATCGCGAAGGTCGTGTACCTCTGCACACTTTGCGTGCAGATATCGATTATGCAACAGCAGAAGCGAGCACCACCTACGGTATCATTGGTGTGAAAGTGTGGATTTTCAAAGGCGAAGTTATCGGTGATGTTACTGAAACCGAAGCAACGTCCAAGAAAAAAGCCGCTAAATCCAAGTAAGGGGTACGCATCATGTTACAACCTAAGCGTACAAAGTTTCGCAAGCAGATGAAAGGCCGCAACCGCGGTCTGGCCCAGCGTGGCTCCAAAGTTAGCTTTGGTGATTTTGGCTTGAAAGCAACTGGTCGCGGTCGCATTACTGCGCGTCAAATCGAAGCAGCACGTCGTGCGATGACTCGTCACGTTAAGCGTGGCGGTAAAATCTGGATCCGTGTCTTCCCCGATAAGCCGATTACAGCTAAACCACTCGAAGTTCGTATGGGTAGCGGTAAAGGTGGCGTGGAGTACTGGGTAGCGCAAATTCGTCCTGGCAAAGTTCTCTATGAGATGGATGGTGTAAGCGAGGAATTAGCTCGTGAAGCCTTCGCACTTGCTGCGGCTAAATTGCCAATTACAACAACATTTGTTAAACGTTCGGTGATGTGATGAAAGCTTCAGAACTCCGCGAAAAATCCGTCGAAGAGCTGAATGGCGTCTTGTTGGAACAATTGAAAGAGCAGTTCAAGTTGCGTATGCAAGCTTCTACTGGTCAGTTGAACCAATCGCACTTGCTTACGCAAGCACGCAAAGACATCGCTCGCATCAAGACGGCGCTTAGTCAAAAGGCAGGTAAGTAACGATGACTCAAGAAACTAAAGTGGCTCGTACACTGACTGGCAAAGTTGTCAGCGACAAGATGGATAAAACCATCACCGTGTTGATTGAGCGTCGTGTTAAGCACGAGCTTTATGGTAAATACACCACTAAATCATCCAAGCTTCACGCTCACGATGAAAAGAATGAGTGCAAGATGGGTGACATTGTGACTGTATCTGAGTCGCGTCCCCTGTCGAAAACCAAGACCTGGTCTTTAGTGAAAATTGAAGAGCGCGCCTCAGAAGTCTAAGACTTCCGCGTTTTTGTAAGTCAGTTTCGGAGACGGACGATGATTCAAACAGAAAGCTACTTAGATGTTGCTGACAACAGCGGTGCTCGCCGTGTCATGTGCATCAAGGTTCTTGGCGGCTCTCACCGTCGCTATGCGGCGGTTGGTGACATCATCAAAGTGACCGTTAAGGAAGCAATTCCTCGCGGCAAGGTGAAGAAAGGCCAAGTAATGAAGGCAGTTGTTGTACGCACCAAAAAAGGCGTGCGTCGTCAAGACGGTTCATTAATCAAGTTTGACGATAATGCTGCCGTACTGCTGAATAACCAAGATGCTCCGATTGGTACCCGTATTTTCGGACCTGTAACTCGTGAGTTGCGTGGCGAGAAATTTATGAAAATCATTTCTTTGGCTCCAGAAGTGCTGTAAGCACTTCGAGCTAAAGAGTCGAGGGCAGATAAATGCGTAAAATTAAACGTGATGACGAAGTGATTGTTATCGCCGGACGTGACAAAGGCAAGCGCGGTAAAGTTGTACGTGTATTGGCTGAAGATCGTTTGATTGTAAGCGGCATTAACATGATCAAGAAGCACCAAAAACCAAACCCGCAATTGGGTGTGGCTGGTGGAATCGTTGAAAAAGAAGCTGCGATTCATGCTTCAAATGTTGCTATCTATAATCCAGCAACAAAGAAAGCTGACCGCGTAGGTTTCAAAGTGCTTGAAAATGGCGACAAAGTTCGTGTTTTCAAATCCAATGGCGAAACCCTAGGGGCGTAATGAAACATGGCTAGGCTAAAAGAACTTTACGTTAAAGAACTCGCCCCCAAACTCAAAGAAGAGTTGGGTTTGGCGAACGTGATGGAAGTGCCGCGCATTACTAAAATCACCCTCAATATGGGTGTGGGTGAAGCTACTGGCGATAAGAAAATTCTGGATAATGCAGTTAACGATCTGGTTAAAATTGCTGGTCAGAAAGTGGTTGTAACCAATTCGCGTAAATCAATTGCGGGCTTCAAAATCCGTGATGGTTGGCCGATTGGTTGCAAAGTAACTCTGCGCTCGGATCGTATGTACGAATTCCTGGATCGCCTTATCACTATTGCTATTCCTCGTATTCGCGATTTCCGCGGTATTAGTCCAAAGCAATTTGATGGTCGCGGTAACTTTTCAATGGGTGTTACTGAGCAAATTATTTTCCCCGAAATCGACTACGACAAAGTAGATCGTTTGCGCGGTCTTGATATTTGTATCACTACCACTGCTCGCACCGATGATGAAGGTCGCGCACTGTTGAAAGCATTTAACTTCCCTTTCAAAGGCTAAGGTGACGTCATGGCTAAAAAATCTATGATTGCACGCGAAGTTAAACGTGCAGAAACCGTGAAAAAATTTGCCGCCAAGCGCGCAGAATTGAAAGCGACAATCGTCAGCCCTTCATCTACTGAAGAGCAAGTATGGGAAGCGCAAATCAAACTGCAAAAAATGCCTCGCGATGCTAGTGCTTCACGTCAGCGTAACCGCTGCCGCGTGACTGGTCGTCCACATGGTGTTTACCGCAAATTCGGCCTGTGCCGTCACAAGTTGCGCGAAGCAGCCATGCGTGGTGATGTCCCCGGCTTGGTTAAGGCCAGCTGGTAAGCCTCGGCTTAATTTTAGGAGCAGAATCTGATGAGCATGCAAGATCCAATGGCAGATATGCTGACCCGCATTCGCAACGCGCAAAACGTGGGTAAAGCAGCTGTAACCATGCCTTCTTCAAAATTGAAAGTAAGCGTGGCAAAAGTACTCTCTGACGAGGGTTACATTAATGGTTTTTCAGTGAGCGAAGGCGCCAAGCAAGAGCTGACTGTTGACCTGAAATACTTTGAGGGCAAGCCAGTTATTGTTGAGCTTGACCGTGTGAGCCGTCCTGGCTTGCGTAATTATGCTGGTAAAGCTGGCCTGCCTACCGTTCGCGGTGGATTAGGTATTGCAATTGTCTCTACCAGTAAAGGTGTAATGACTGATCGTGCTGCACGCGCCGCTGGCGTGGGTGGCGAAGTCCTCTGCACAGTATTCTAATTGGGAAATCGTCATGTCACGAGTTGCAAAAAGTCCGGTTGAAGTACCTGCTGCAGTGACTGTCACTCTTAACGGACAGTCACTGTCTGTTAAAGGCAGCAATGGTACATTGGCGCTGCAAATTAACGCGAGCGTAGAAGTTAAGCACGAAAATAATGTGCTTACTTTTGCTCCGCGCGATGGCGCCAAGCAGTCTGATGCACTAGCAGGCACTACCCGTGCGCTAGTTAATAATATGGTTTTTGGTGTTAGCCAGGGTTTTGTAAAAAAACTGTCTCTGGTTGGTGTTGGTTACCGTGTTAAAGCTGAAGGCAATACTGTAAACCTGTCTTTGGGATATTCACATCCGGTTAACTACGTTCTTCCTCAAGGCGTATCGGTAGAAACCCCAAGCCAGACCGAAATTGTACTGAAGGCGGCTGACAAGCAATTGCTTGGTCAGGTTGCTGCAGAAATCCGCGCGTTCCGCGAGCCAGAGCCTTATAAAGGTAAAGGTGTTCGCTACTCGGATGAAACAGTACTGCGTAAAGAAGCTAAGAAGAAGTAGGGCTAGGATATGAGCGATAAGAAGCAAACTCGTCTTCGCCGTGCACGCCGTGCCCGCGCCAAGATCCGTGAATTAGGTGCAACTCGTTTAACGATCCACCGTTCTCCACGCCATATTTACGCACAATTGATTTCTGGTGACGGTGCTCGCGTTCTCGCGAGTGCCTCGACTCTGGATAAAGAGTTGCGCAGTGGTAAAACTGGTAACGCTGAAGCAGCTAAAGCTGTGGGTGCTCTGATTGCAGAGCGCGCTAAGGCAGCTGGTGTCACTCAGGTAGCTTTTGACCGCAGTGGTTTTAAATACCACGGTCGTGTGAAAGCTCTGGCTGACGCAGCGCGTGAAGGCGGATTGGAATTCTAAGGGTGAGATATGGCATACGCTAAGAAAGAAGAAGACAATAACGAAGGCTTGCAAGAAAAATTAGTTCAAGTTAATCGTGTTGCTAAAACTGTTAAAGGTGGTCGTATCTTTCAATTTACCGCACTGACTGTTGTTGGTGACGGTAATGGTAAAGTGGGCTTCGGTCGCGGTAAAGCGCGCGAAGTTCCGATTGCTATTCAAAAGGCGATGGAAGCAGCTCGCCGCAATATGATCACTGTTGAATTGAATGGCGATACCATTCAATACCCAACTAAAGGTGTTCATGGTGCGTCTAAAGTGTATATGCAACCAGCGTCACAAGGTACTGGTGTGATCGCTGGCGGCGCAATGCGTGCTGTACTCGAAATCGCCGGTATTCAGAACGTTCTGTCCAAGTGCTACGGTTCTACCAATCCGGTAAACGTAGTTCGTGCCACTTTTAATGCGCTGAAAGAAATGACTTCTCCGGAAGCTGTTGCTGCCAAACGCGGTAAAAGTGTTGAAGATATTCTGAACTAATCGATTATTTCGATTACAAGATGGCGGAATTCACCATGTCAAAGAAAATGATTAAAGTGACCCAGGTTAAGAGCACTGCTCATCGCCTGGAGAGCCATAAAGCCTGTGTAAGAGGCTTGGGCTTGCGTCGCATCCGTCACACTGTTGAAGTAGAAGATACTCCATCAGTTCGTGGCATGATTAACGTAGTTAACTATCTGGTTAAGGTAGAGGGAGAATAAGATGCGTCTGAATACCCTTAGCCCGGCACCGGGCAGTACTCATGCAAAAAAACGTGTAGGTCGTGGTATCGGTAGCGGTTTGGGTAAAACTGCTGGCCGTGGCCATAAAGGTTTGAAGTCCCGCTCTGGCGGTTCGGTCAGACCTGGATTTGAAGGCGGTCAAATGCCTTTGCAGATTCGCCTGCCAAAATACGGTTTTACTTCTCGTGTTGGTTTGGTTTCTGCTGAGATTCGTCTGTCAGAGCTGAATGCTGTTGAAGGTTCGGTTGTTGATATTGAGACATTAAAACAAGCTGGTTTGATTAGCTCTGTAATCAAACGCGCTAAAATTTTTGCCTCAGGCGAAGTTAAAAAAGCTGTCACTGTTAAGGGCCTGTCTGTATCTAAGGGTGCCAAAGCAGCGATTGAAGCCGCTGGCGGAACAGTAGAAGAGTAACGAGGCGCGAATGGCAACTCCAGGTAATCTGCCATTAGCAAATCAAAGAGGTTTAGGCGAGCTATGGGCTCGCCTACGCTTTTTGTTTCTGGCAATAGTGATTTATCGTATAGGTACTCATATACCTGTACCGGGTTTAGATCCAGAAAGAATTGCAAATCTGTTTAACCAGAATCAAGGCACTATCTTAGGCATGTTCAACATGTTCTCTGGTGGAGCGCTTGAGCGGATGAGTATTCTAGCTTTAGGTATCATGCCCTATATCTCTGCATCGATTATTATGCAGTTGCTTACGGCAGTTACTCCTTCGTTGGAACAGTTGAAGAAAGAAGGTGATGCTGGTCGTCGGAAGATTAATCAGTACACCCGTTATTTCACAGTAGTGCTTGCTACTGTTCAAGCTTTGGCGATGGCGGTAAGTTTTTCTTCCTATGCATTTGGCGGTGAACCTAGTTTTTCTTACTATTTTATTGCAGTAGTGTCTTTAGTTACAGGCGCTGTGTTTATGATGTGGTTGGGAGAGCAGGTAACTGAGCGAGGCATTGGTAATGGCATTTCAATGCTGATCTTTGCCGGTATTGTTGCTGGCATGCCGAGCGCAATTGGCCAAGCATTTGAAAGTGCAAGGCAGGGTGACTTACATATTATAGCGCTACTGATTATTAGTATCCTCGCTATAGCAGTTATCTGGTTTGTTGTTCGTATCGAACGTGGACAGCGCCGTATTACTGTAAATTATGCAAAGCGTCAGCAGGGGCGACAAGGGTATGCTGCACAAAGCAGCCATTTGCCTCTGAAGATCAACATGGCGGGCGTTATTCCTGCAATTTTTGCTAGTAGTATTTTGTTGTTTCCTGCATCAATCGCTCAATGGTTTGGCCAAGGCGGTGAAGGTGTGGTTAATGAAATGCTGCAAGAGTTGGCGCTTGCTATTGGCCCAGGACAGCCATTGTATATTTTGTTTTTCGCTGGGCTGATTACGTTTTTCTGTTTCTTCTACACGGCATTGATGTTCAACCCGAAAGAAGTCGCAGATAACTTGAAAAAATCGGGTGCTTATATTCCGGGTATTCGTCCTGGTGAGCATTCCGCTAAATATATCGATAGCGTACTCACGCGCCTAACGGTGGTTGGTGCTATCTATATGTCGGCAGTTTGTTTGTTGCCTGAGTTCCTTGTAGTTGCCACTGGTGTGCCATTCTACTTGGGCGGTACCTCACTGCTTATCGTAGTGGTTGTGGTAATGGACTTTATGTCTCAGGTGCAGGCTCACTTGATGTCTCATCAATATGAATCGTTGATGAAGAAGTCAAATTTGAAAGGATATGGCAGCGGTAACGCTCGCTAATCCGCGATATTGAGGTTGAATCATGAAAGTTCGTGCTTCTGTTAAAAAGATTTGTCGCAATTGCAAAATGGTGCGTCGTAACGGTGTCTTGCGGGTAATCTGCAACGTTGAGCCACGCCATAAGCAGCGTCAAGGCTAATATTTAAGTACTCCTTAAATATTTCAGGCTGGTATCCAATCGGATTACCAGCCTGATTCTTTATGTGGGTTTTGAATAAAGGCTATGGGGGCGCTGACTGTCGTTAGGTGAGAAATTGCCTAGCTATTGATTTATGGTGTATTAGCCGCTATCCTTCGCGCCTTTTGTTCAGGGGCGAAGATGGCGCTTACGCTGTCAGCGCTGCAATTTAAGCGTTACTGGAGTAATTTGAATGGCTCGTATTGCTGGTGTAAACATACCAGATAACAAACACGCCGTTATCTCGTTAACTTATGTATATGGGATTGGTCGTACCTCGGCTAAGCAAATCTGTGCTGCCACTGGCATTGCTGAAGATGTAAAAATCGGCACCTTGTCAGAAGAGCAAATGGATGCTATCCGTGCTGAGGTTGCTAAGCGCACCGTAGAGGGTGACTTGCGTCGTGTAATATCTATGAATATTAAGCGTCTGATGGATCTAGGTTGCTACCGTGGCTTACGTCACCGTCGTGGTCTACCGCTCCGTGGTCAGCGCACAAAAACGAACGCTCGTACCCGTAAAGGCCCACGTAAGCCTATTAAGAAGTAATTCTTGCTTACGTCTTTCATTCACTTACGGTAACAAATTAGTAGGAAGAAGTTGCTATGGCGAAGCCAAGTAATAAAACCACAACCAAGAAAAAAGTTAAAAAGACCGTGATCGATGGCGTTGCCCATATTCACGCTTCTTTTAACAACACCATCGTGACTATCACTGATCGTCAGGGTAATGCTCTTGCATGGGCTACCTCAGGTGGATCTGGATTCCGTGGTTCACGTAAAAGTACACCTTTTGCTGCACAGGTTGCTGCAGAGCGCGCTGGTGAAGCGGCAAAAGAGTATGGTTTAAAAAATCTCGACGTCGAAGTTAAGGGCCCTGGCCCAGGTCGCGAATCAGCTGTTCGCGCACTTAACAATGTTGGTTACAAAATCACTAACATTACTGACGTAACGCCGATTCCTCACAACGGCTGTCGTCCGCCGAAGAAACGTCGCGTGTAAGGGGATTAGAGAATGGCACGTTATATTGGACCTACCTGTAAGCTGTCTCGCCGTGAAGGCACTGATCTTTTTCTGAAGAGCGGTGCGCGTGCGTTAGACTCAAAATGTAAAATTGAAACTGCACCAGGACAGCACGGCCAACGCCGTGGTCGTTTGTCTGACTACGGTGTACAGCTGCGTGAAAAGCAAAAAGTTCGTCGTATATACGGCATTCTTGAAAAGCAATTCCGTGGTTATTATAAAGAAGCTGCTCGTCGTAAAGGCGCCAGTGGTGAAAACTTGCTGAAGTTGCTCGAGTGCCGCTTGGATAACGTTGTTTATCGCATGGGCTTTGGTTCAACTCGCGCAGAGTCGCGTCAACTTGTTTCTCACAAAGCAATTAGTGTAAATGGCAAAACTGTAAATGTTGCGTCTTTCCAAGTAGCTGCTGGTGATGTTGTTGCTGTTCGCGAAAAAGCTAAAAAGCAATTGCGTGTCCAAAACGCACTGAACTTGGCTGGCCAACGTAGTAATGTTGAGTGGGTAGATGTTAACAGCGAGAAAAAAGAAGGCGTATTCAAGCGCATTCCTGATCGCATTGATTTGCCTGCTGACATCAACGAGAACCTCATCGTCGAGCTTTACTCTAAGTAAGGGACGAACCGCTAACAGGTATTGCTATGCAGACTGCAGTAAACGAATTTTTAACTCCGCGTCATATCGATGTTTCAGAAAGTGGGCCAACCCGCGCACGCGTGGTTTTGGAACCCTTGGAGCGTGGCTTCGGGCATACTTTAGGCAATGCATTGCGTCGTATTTTGCTTTCTTCTATGGCCGGTTGTGCCATAACTGAAGTTGAAATCGAAGGCGTGTTGCATGAATACAGTGCAATTGAAGGTGTTCGCGAGGATGTTATTGAGATCCTGCTGAACCTGAAAGGTGTTGCTGTAATTATGCATGGTAAGGATCACGCGGTTCTTACTTTGACTAAAAAAGGCCCTGGCGTTGTGACTGCTGCTGATATTCAGTTAGATCATGATGTGGAGATTAAAAACCCTGATCATGTGATTGCTAATATTACTGGCAATACTGAATTGAAAATGCGCTTAACTATCGCGCGTGGCCGTGGCTACCAGCCAGCTGATAGCCGTCGTCGTGACGATGATGAGAGTCGTGCAATTGGTCGCTTGCAACTTGATGCTTCCTTCAGCCCTGTTAAGCGCTTGGCTTACAGTGTTGAAAGTGCTCGTGTTGAACAGCGTACTGATTTGGATAAGCTGATTTTAGATCTGGAAACCAACGGTACCATTGATCCAGAAGAAGCTATCCGTCGCGCAGCGACTATCCTGCAGCAGCAGCTTGCTGTGTTTGTTGATTTGGAAGGTGAAAAACAATCAGCTCCAGAGCAAAAAGAAGAGGCTATTGATCCAATTCTGTTGCGCCCTGTTGATGACTTGGAGCTTACTGTTCGCTCAGCAAACTGCTTGAAAGCGGAAAATATTTACTACATTGGTGATTTGATTCAGCGTACAGAAGTTGAGTTGCTGAAGACGCCAAACTTGGGTAAAAAATCTCTTACCGAAATTAAAGATGTTCTGGCCTCACGCGGTTTGTCTCTTGGTATGCGTTTGGAAAACTGGCCACCAGCCAGTTTGAGAAACGACTAAAAACCTGAAGCCACCTACCAACATTACTTAAGTGATGTTGGTAGGTGGTTTTTATTATTAGTTTGCCCGTTAACTCACTTCGGTGCGGGTGATTAACGAGATTGCTGTTAGCAATCCATTTTTGAAGGGTATTTGTTATGCGTCATAAATTAAGTGGTCGTCAATTAGGCCGTAATGCTTCTCACCGTAAAGCTATGTTTCGTAACATGGTTACCTCTTTGGTTGAGCATGAATTGATTAAAACTACTTTGCCAAAAGCAAAAGAGCTACGCCGTTTCGCGGAGCCTTTGATTACTTTGGCTAAAGTAGACAGCGTTGCTAACCGTCGTTTGGCATTTGCTCGTTTGAATAACAAAGAAGCCGTAGGTAAATTGTTCAGCCAATTAGGCCCACGCTACAATACTCGCCCAGGTGGCTACGTTCGCATTTTGAAATGTGGTTTCCGTTCTGGCGATAAAGCACCAATGGCTTATGTTGAATTGGTTGACCGTCCAGCTAAGGCGCTTGAGTCTGCAGTAGACGCTGAATAAGTTTTTTACTGTTGTACAAAAAAGCCAAGCAGCTCTGCTTGGCTTTTTTATTTTCTGTCAGTCGAAAATGGCAATGTGATTCTCTTTCTGGCTGCGAAATATAAACGGCGAATCATTATCTGATTCGCCGTTTTCTTTTGTGTGGCTAAATTATTTTTTAGCTTTTGCTGCAGTTGTTTTTGCTGGTTTTACTTTCGTTTTGGCAAGGGTGTTTTTCAGCATGGGCTTGAGGAAGCGGCCTGTGTGTGAGTGCTCAATGAGTGCGATTTCTTCCGGTGTGCCAGTGGCGATAATCTGACCGCCACCGCTGCCACCTTCAGGTCCTAAATCGACGACCCAGTCGGCCGTTTTGATTACATCCAAATTGTGTTCGATTACCACAACCGTATTGCCGTGATCGCGCAGGCGATGCAAAACATTGAGTAATTGTTGGATGTCGTAGAAGTGCAGGCCTGTTGTTGGTTCATCCAAAATATAAAGTGTTTTTCCTGTGTCGCGTTTGGATAGTTCTTTTGCGAGTTTTACGCGCTGCGCTTCACCGCCTGACAAGGTTGTGGCTGATTGCCCCAAACAAATATAGGACAGGCCCACATCAATTAATGTTTGTAACTTGTTGGCAATTGAAGGAATTGCATCAAAAAAGGCGCGAGCATCTTCGATGGTCATGCCCAGCACTTCATGAATATTTTTCCCCTTGTACTTAACGTCCAGTGTTTCGCGATTGTAGCGCTTGCCTTTGCACACATCGCAAGGTACGTAAACGTCAGGCAGAAAGTGCATTTCCACTTTGGTGACGCCATCACCTTGGCATGCTTCACAGCGACCGCCTTTCACGTTGAAGCTAAAGCGGCCGGGTTGATAGCCGCGCGAGCGTGACTCTTGCGTGCCCGCAAATAATTCGCGGATGGGGGTAAAAATTCCGGTGTAGGTGGCAGGGTTCGAGCGCGGCGTGCGGCCGATCGGGCTCTGGTCGATATCTACGCACTTATCAAATAAGTCCATGCCCTCAACGCTGTCGTGTGGCGCCGGGTCAAGCGTGGTGGCGCCATTGAGTGCAGTGGCAGCGAGTGGATAAAGCGTTGCATTAATCAGGGTGGACTTACCTGAGCCAGATACGCCAGTCACGCAAGTCATTAAGCCCACTGGAATCTCCAGGGTGACGTTTTGCAGGTTGTTGCCTTTGGCGCCAATCAGTCGCAGTTTGTTTTTGTCATCAAAAGGGTGACGCTGTTCTGGAATGGCGATGGAGCGTACACCGCTCAGGTACTGGCCGGTAATCGAGTCTTTATTTGCCATGATGGCTTTGACATTGCCCTGCGCGATTACTTGCCCGCCGTGCACGCCAGCGCCGGGGCCAATGTCGATCACATGGTCAGCAAGGCGAATGGCGTCTTCGTCGTGCTCCACCACAATCACCGTATTGCCGATATCGCGCAAGTGGGTGAGGGTTTTTAGCAATCGTTCATTGTCGCGCTGGTGCAGGCCGATTGACGGTTCGTCGAGGATATACATCACACCCACCAACCCTGCACCGATTTGACTGGCGAGGCGAATCCGCTGCGCTTCACCGCCCGAGAGGGTTTCCGCGCTGCGATTGAGGGTCAGATAATTCAAGCCAACATCCACCAGAAAGCGGAAGCGGTCGCGCAGCTCTTTGAGGATCTTATCGGCGATGCCCGCCTTGCGGCCGGTAAAGGCCAATTTCATGTAGTAATCGTAGGCATCGGCGACCGGCATTTCGGTAATTTTGGGCAGGGGGCGCTCGTCGATAAATACGTTGCGCGCCTCTATACGCAGGCGCGTGCCTTCGCAGTCCGGGCAGGGCTGGCTGGATAAAAATTTGGTCAGATCCTCGCGTACCGAGTTGGATTCGGTATCGCGATAGCGGCGCTCCATATTCGGCAATACGCCTTCAAAACTGTGACTGCGCTTGTACACATCGCCGCGATCATTGATGTAGTTGAATTCGATAACTTCATCACCCGAGCCGTACAGAACCGCTTCGCGCTGTTTGGCTTTGAGTTTTGACCAGGGCGTGTCGACGTTAAAACCATAGTGTTTGGCCAGCGAGGCCAGCATATGGAAATAGTAGACATTGCGCTTGTCCCAGCCGCGAATGGCGCCGTCAGACAGGCTTAGGCTGGTGTCCTGAATCACTTTGTCTTCATCAAAAAATTGATGCACACCTAACCCGTCACAGGTAGGGCAGGCGCCGGCGGGGTTGTTAAACGAGAACAGGCGCGGTTCGAGTTCGGTCAGGCTGTAATCGCAAATTGGGCAGGCGTGTTTGGACGAAAACAAACGGTCGGGCGCTTCGCCGTCCATATAGCTAACGCAAGCGATGCCTTCGGACAAGTTCAGAGCAGTCTCGAAGGATTCCGATAAGCGCAGCTTCAGGTCTTCACGCACTTTAAAACGGTCGATAACCACCTCTACCGTGTGTTTCTTTTTCTTGTCGAGTTTGGGGGTGTCGTCCAGATCACACAAAATCCCGTCGATACGGGCGCGGATAAAACCATCGCGCTTGAGCTGCTCGAAGATGTGCAGGTGCTCCCCTTTGCGCTCGCGAATCACCGGTGCCAGCAGCATCAGCTTGGTGCCTTCCGGTAAGGCGAGGGTGGTGTCCACCATTTCACTGATGGTCTGTGCGGCGAGTGGCACCTTGTGCTCCGGGCAGCGCGCTTCGCCCACCCGCGCATAGAGCAGGCGCAGGTAGTCGTAAATTTCGGTGATTGTGCCCACGGTTGAGCGCGGGTTGTGTGAGGTGGATTTCTGCTCGATGGAGATCGCCGGGCTCAAACCCTCCACGTGGTCCACATCGGGCTTTTCCATCATCGACAAAAATTGGCGCGCATAGGTAGAAAGCGATTCCACATAGCGGCGCTGGCCTTCGGCGTAGAGGGTGTCAAAGGCGAGGGAGGATTTGCCCGAGCCGGAGGGGCCGGTGATCACGACAAGTTTGTCGCGTGGGATATCCAGGTCAATATTTTTCAGGTTATGGGTGCGTGCACCCCTCACGATAATTTTGTCCATCTACTGCAATCCGCCCAGGCTACTGACAAGGAACAGGCGACGGTGGTGAATCGCCCAAAGGGGCAGATTATACGCCAATGCTTTGCTGACAGATGTCACCGATATGGATTATTCCGTAAGTCTTGGTAAAGCCCTGTAGCAGCGGTGCGAGTTTCTTTTGGCGATTGATGGTGTGTGCTTGGCGCTAGTTGGTACACTATCGCCCCTTTGCTGAAACCCTTTACGCGACACCCTTTGCCATGCAAGAACCTGCTGACTCCATTCAATTTTCCACACCCGCGCCTTTTGAGAAAAAAGTCGTCTGGTCGCTGGCGGCGCTTTATACCTTCCGTATGTTTGGTTTATTTATGCTGTTGCCGGTGCTCGCGTTATACGGCACAGAGTACGCGCATCACAGTCCATTTTTATTGGGCCTGGCGTTGGGCGCCTATGGTTTCAGCCAAGCTTTATTACAGATTCCGTTTGGCGTGCTGTCTGATCGTATTGGCCGCAAACCGCTGATTCTGGCGGGGTTGATTGTGTTTGTGCTCGGTAGTGTGGTGGCGGCTCTGGCCGATTCGGTTTACGGTTTAATCTTCGGGCGCTTCCTGCAGGGGGGCGGTGCTATTTCGGCGGTGGTCATGGCGCTGCTTACCGATCTCACCTCGGAAGAGAATCGCACCAAGGCGATGGCGACTATCGGTGCATCAATAGGCGTGTCCTTTTCATTGGCGATGACCGCCGGCCCGCTGTTGGCGGCTTGGGGTGGGGTATCCGCGATTTTCTGGCTCACTGCCGTATTAGGTATTGTGGGAGTTTATATCCTGCTGAAGTTGGTACCCAATGTTGCGCAGTCGCAGCGCCCCAAACGCGAAGCGGTGGCAGTGCCCGCACTGCTGGGTAAAACCCTGCGTCACCCGCAGTTATTGCGTTTAAATATCGGGATATTTGTCCTGCATTTTGTGTTGATGTCGAGCTTTGTGGTACTGCCGTTAATGCTGCAAAACCAGCTGGAAATCCCGCGCGATTATCACGGCCTGGTTTATTTCCCGCTGCTCGCTTTTGCCTTTGTATTGATGCTGCCGTTTGTGATCATTGCCGAAAAGCGCCGCAAGATTAAAGGTGTATTCCTGATTGCGGTTGTCCTGTTGCTGATTGCTGAACTGGCATTGATGGTGGTTGGCGCCAATCGTATTTTTGCCTTGTTTGTGCTGTTTGTATTTTTTATCGCCTTTAATGTGTTGGAGGCGACCCAGCCTTCCATGGTGAGCAAAATTGCACCGGCGGGTGCCAAGGGTACGGCGACCGGAATCTACTCTACCTGTCAGGTATTGGGTGTATTTGGCGGCGGTGCCCTGGGCGGTTGGTTGTTGCAGGAGCAGGGCGCCAATGCGGTGTTTTTAGTGAATGCGGTGTTAATTGCGATTTGGCTGATCGTTGCCTGGTCGATGCAACCGCCAAGTTTTTTGGCGAGTGTGCTGATTCCTCTCAAGGGGCAGGATCCGCAGGGCTTGGCCGATAAACTGCGCGCGGTCGATGGCGTTGCGGAGGTGGTAATTGTCGCCTCGGAAAATACGATTTATCTCAAAGTTGATCAGCGTAGAGTTAATCGTAAACAGCTTGCCGCAATTGTAGATGGCAGCGCAGACGTGTAGAGTGACCGACGCCCCGCAGGGGGCAATAACCCATCAACCTGAATGCCGCCCTCGCATAAAAACAGAAGGCGGATACTCGGACAATCAAGAGGAATGCAACATGGCTCGCGGAATCAACAAAGTAATTTTGATCGGCAATATCGGGCAGGACCCGGAAGTAAAATACATGCCTTCTGGCGGTGCCGTGACTAACGTCAGCGTAGCTACCTCCGAAACCTGGAAAGACAAAAACACCGGTCAACCGCAAGAGCGCACCGAGTGGCATCGTGTTGTATTTTTTAATCGCTTGGGGGAAATCGCGGGAGAGTATCTGAAAAAAGGCTCAAAGGTATATATCGAAGGTGCACTGCGCACGCGTAAATGGCAGGCGCAAGACGGCACTGATCGCTACACCACCGAGATTGTGGCGAGCGAAATGCAAATGCTGGACGGTCGCGGTGACGGCGCAGGTATGGGCAACAATATGGGCGCGGGCGGGTTTGATCAGACTCCGCAGTACAATAATCAACAGCACAATAACCAACAGCACAGCAATGCGCCTGCACAAAATGCCTATAACCAAGCTGCAGCTAAACCGGCAGCCAATAATCAGGGCGGTGGCAATCAAGGTGGTTTCGGCCAGCCCGCGAATCGCCCTGCACCACAACAAAACGTACCGCCGCAACCGGCGGGTTTTGACTCATTTGATGACGATATTCCATTCTGATAAAACAGCGATGTTTTGTTAGGCTTCAACAGGGCGCACTTGCTTCAAGTGCGCCCTGTTTTGTATCTGGCCTGTTGATTCGTTTGCGACAGGTAAATAATTAAAAATAACAGAGGCTTTCTTAATGACAACAAACACATTTTTATCGGCAACTTTTGCGTTAGCTTTTTTCACTTGGCGCCACTTCACACGCGGGTTATTGGTGAGCTGCTTGGGGATTTCACTCGCGGTTGCCGCAAGCCCACAGGCGGCGTCTGCCGGAGTTGCCGCTGACGCAACCATCAAGCTGTGGAACGGCAATAAAACAGCATCGCGCCAGCAATATGAGCGCGAAGTATTGGAATTAGCGTTGAAGGCGAGCAGTAAAAAGACGGGTGATTGGGCGCTAGTGGAAGATTTAACGGATTACCCGCGCGCGGAAGATGAAGCCAGTGTGTTTCGCAGCAAAGGCTTCGATATTTTTGGCACTGTTGCAGGCAATACCAAGTTGGCCAATGAGGAGAAAATCTTAATTCCACTGCCGCTGATGAAAGGATTACTAGGGCATCGCATTTTAATTATTCGTGCAACAGACAAAGAGAAGTTTGCGGCGATTAAAACTCCCGCGCAGTTGCAGCAATTTACGATGGGTATTCCCGCCACTTGGGCCGACGCCGAACTGTTTCGCCAAAATGGCTACCCGGTGGTAGAGAAGGGCAGTTTTGAAGAGCTGTTTACTCGCTTGGAAAATAAAGAGTTTGATTATGTGACCTTTGGTGCAAACGAAGTTACAAGTGTGTTCAAGGAGCGCGCTGCTAAATCTGGCCAATTGATGGTGGAATCTTCGCTGCTAGTGTTTTATCCATTTCCGCTGGTGTTTTATGTCAATCCCGACAACACAGCGCTTGCGGAGCGAGTAACCCAAGGGCTAAAAATCATCAGTGAAAATGGTGAATTGGATAAAATTTTTGACCGTTATTTTGCTGCCGATTTAACTGCAGTTAATTTGCACCGGCGCACAATGATCACCTTGAAAAACCCTATCCTGCCCACTGAGATGGCTGACTTTAAGCCCTCGCTGTAATTTTTATCTGCGCATGATAGAAAATGATGTGCGCTGATGTTTTTTGCTGTGTTTTGTTACGGCATGATTTTTTTACCATGCTTGTATTATCAATTTTAAACAGGATATATTTTCGCGCCCGATAGGTTTCGGGCGCTTTAAAGGAAACATCAATATCTACAACTATTTTCAAGGGAATAAGGAATGATGAAATTAATAACAAGTTTGTTAGTTGCCGCACTAAGCGTGCCTGTCTCTGCAGGCATTATCCGTCACGATACCCCCGATTCCTGGTATACCGGTTTTGCGAATGATCCTGCCTTTAATGGGGTGGGTTTAATTTTTGGTGATACCGGCGCCTCGCCCTACTCTTGCAGCGGAACGGTAATCAATAAAAATTGGGTGCTAACTGCGGGGCACTGCGTCAATAAAGCGCAGGCGATGCAATTTTATTTGCCGGGCGAAACGGGTTGGCGTTTTTACGAGGCAGATACCTGGGTCTCTCATGAAAACTTTAGTGATTATGGCCTTGTCGATGGTTGGGATATAGGCCTAATGCATTTCAAGACGGACTTTGATGTGGCCCCTGCACAACTCTATAACGGCAACAATGAATTTTTGCATTCATCGGCCAGTGTCGGTTTTGGTTATACCGGAAACGGAGAAACGGGAATAGAAGGTATCGATTATCAGCGCCGCGCAGGTACTAATATTGTTGACGACATTTGGTCATTGCAGGGTGATGGCGACCAAATTCTTTGGTCTGATTTTGATCATCCAACCGATCCATCTTTTAATTTTTTCGATTTTATCGGCGCGGATTTTGATGATCTGGCGACAGTGCTCGAGATCATGGTTGCCCCAGGTGATTCCGGTGGTGGTGTTTTTATTCAGGAAAATGGCCAAATTTATTTGGCGGGTGTGCATTCGTTTATCACCGATTTTACCAACAACGGTTTGGTCGATTATGGCGATGCCTATGGTTCAACGCGAGTCAGCAGTTTTATCGACTGGATCGATTTTCACATTGCGACCCATGAAGTACCCGAACCCGGCAGTGTGCTATTGCTAATGTTGGGTGGGCTAGGGCTGTTTATACAGCGTCGTCGCATGGTGTAAGTATTTCGCCATTTTCCCGGCAATCTGCACCGCGAGCGGACTACGCTGAAATATGCCCAAATTGCCCAGCACCCCTAGTGCACCTTTCCCCTCCGCTGTACGTAAAAAGGGGGTTGCTGTAGTATCAGCCCCCTAACGCAATGCGAACTTAAGCGTCTAAGAAAGTCCACCACAACAATTACAACAAATAATGGAATCACAGCGAGGGTACCCCAGTTGAAAGACGATAAACCCACATCCTTTGATATTGCCTACCGCGCGGGCGTATCCCAGTCGACCGTGTCGCGCGCATTACGCAATAGCCCGTTGGTCAATGAAGAGACACGGTTGAAAGTGCAGCAAATTGCACGCGAACTTAATTACAAAGTGGACAAAAATGCGAGCAGTTTGCGTTCACAACAAACCAAAACTATCGCCTTGTTATTGTGCGAACACCACGGCACCGGTAATTCCTTAATCAACCCTTTTTTCCTCTCGATGGTGGGCAGTATTACCCGTGCATCGGCCAACCGCGGCTTTGACTTATTGATTTCCTTCCAGCAATTTAGTGAGGACTGGCATGCAGATTACGAGGATGCCAATCGCGCTGATGGCATTATCTTTTTGGGTTATGGCGATTACGAAACCTTTGTAAAAAAACTGACTTATCTCACTGAAGTCGGCGCGCATTTTATTACTTGGGGGCCAGTACTTGAAGGGCAACCCGGCGTCTCCATTGGCTGCGATAATTTCAACAGCGCCTATAATGCCGCCCAACATTTAATTGCACTCGGGCATAAAAATATCGCTTTTCTCGGCGACGTATCCGAGCACAGCCCTGAATTTGCTGACCGCTATCACGGCTTTTGTAAAGCGTTGCAGGAAGCCGGTATTGCGGTAGATCCGAAACTGCAAGTCGCCGCTGAAACCTCGGAAGCGGAAGGCTACAAAGCGACCATGAGTTTACTGCAGCGTCGCGTACCCTTTGATGCGGTATTTGGTGCGAGCGACTTGATTGCCATTGGTGCCATGACGGCATTGGAAGAAGCGGGCATGCATGTGCCGCAGGATGTTGCGCTTATGGGTTTTGATGATATTCCCATGGCCGCCTACACCCATCCGGCACTCACCACTGTGCAACAGGATACGCAATTGGCGGGTGAGTTATTGGTAGAGAATTTATTAAAGCTGGTGAGTGGTGAGCGGCCGGAATCTATGTTATTGCCGGCAAAATTAATGGTACGCAGTTCCTGTGGTGCAAAACCATTTAAGAAATAACGGTTCTGATGGATAACTGATTAGTCCCAACAAGAAAAACCCGCTGCAGCTTTCACTACAGCGGGTTTTTTATTGCTCTGCTTGTCATTCAGTTTTTTGTTGCGTAGTCGCTCAATATTAATGACCCTGAGGAACTGCAGCCGCGTCGCTTGCGGCATTGTTGTCCTGCACAAAATAAACCGACAGCGCACCGAGAATCATAAATACACCCGCCAGCATCACGATATAAATCGCTTCGTTGTGGAATACATATTTTAAAATTTGCCCCGCAACCAAACCGGACACAATTTGCGGCGCGGCGATGGTGAAGTTGAAAATGCCCATGTACACACCGGTTTTATCGGCGGGCAGTGAGCCGGCCAGAATCGCGTAGGGCATGGCGAGAATTGCCGCCCATGCGATGCCGATGCCAATCATCGGAATTAATAAATCCAGCGCGCCTTGAGGAATATCCACTTGGGTGATCCATAAGTCCACATGCACAATTTCTGCATTTTGAAACAGCACAAAACTCAAATAACCCAAGCCGCCCGCCAGTAGTGAGAGCGAGTAGGTCAGCTTGCGACCAAAACGATTGGCGATGCGTGTGAGCACAATAGAAAACAATGCAGCAAAAAGTGAGTAAGCGGCGAAAATAATACCTACCCAGTCACCGGCAGCGCCTTTGGCGGCGGCGATTTCCGGGGGAATGGTTTCCAGTGAATGCAGGTAATCCGAATCAAACCATTTGGCGTCTATGCCCCAAATATATTGGGTGATTGCCGGGGTGGTATAGACCCACATAATGAACAGGGAGAACCAGGAAAAGAACTGCACTATCGCCAGTTGGCGCATGGTTTTGGGCATATGGATAAACAGCTGCCAGAAATCCCCCAGGCGTTTCAACAGGGAAGGTTTCACCGCAGGCGCAACGGCGGCGATCAGGCCCTTGTAGCGATTGTATTCCGCAGGTGCGTATTCCTTGGTGCGGATAACAGTCCAAAGCACCGTGAGGAACAAGGCGCTGGCACCGATATAAAAGGCCCAGGTGACGGTGGGGGCAACTTCACCCTTGGGGGCAGTATTTTCCAGCCCGATCACATTGGTGAGCACAAACGGCAGGATGGAGCCAATCACTGCGCCGATATTAATCAGCAGTGCCTGAATGGAGTAGCCGAGAGTACGCTGCTCATTGGGCACCATATCCGCTACCAGCGCGCGGAAGGGCTGCATGGTGACGTTAAAGGCGCCGTCCATCAGCGCCAGCATCAAGCCGCCAAATAACATGGGGGTGATAAAGGCGACAAAGAGCGAGGCATTGGGCATCAATAACATGCCAGCGGCGGCGGCAATCGCACCGCCTAAAATATAAGGACGACGGCGGCCCACACGGTTCCAGGTGCGATCAGACGCAGCACCCACAATCGGCTGTACCAACAAACCCATAATGGGCGCAGCAAGCCAGAAGAGTGAGAGTGAATGTAAATCTGCCCCCAAATCCGAAAGCACGCGGCTGACGTTGGCGTTCTGTAGCGCAAAACCGAGTTGAACTCCCAGAAAGCCGAAACTGACGTTCCAGACCTGCCAAAAGGGAAGGGTGGGCTGTTTCATTGTGTACTGCCTTTGTTATTGGTTTAGTTGAGTGTAGTTGTCGATTCTTATTAACCAAAGCCCGCGTACCGATCCGGTCGGTACGCGGGCTTGGCGGCACTTGGCGCGTTACTTCACGTAGCGCGCTTCAGTGCTATCGTTTCTGTCCCACACCTTGCCGTCGCTGTAGCTGCGCAGCAGTTTGATGTATTCAGCGTGAGTCCAGGCCAGTGGGGTTGCGCCATTGGTACCTTCGCCCAGCGGGTAGTTGTAGGTGTCGTTACCGCCTACACCGTCCCACACTTGCTCAGGCAACATCATGCCTTCGTTGGCAAACAGCTCCATGGCTTTCACATAGGTGTTGCGCAGTGAGTCTATATCGACACTGGCATTGGCTTTTGCCAGTTCCAGCTCGTAGTGACCACGCTCACCGGTGAAGAAGGGCCAAACGCGACCACGGCCATCACTGGAGTTATTGGCCTCCACATAGCCTTTGCCTGCGCTGATCTCTTCGCCGTAGCCGTCAATGCCATAGCGGCGCCAGCCGGGGAATGTGCCCTCCACGCCGGGGAAGGTGAATTCGTATTTGGTGCGCAGCAAGTCTGGCAGGTTCAGGTTGTCGTACTCGGGGATGGTTTCCAGTACGTGCTTGTCCGTTGCCGCGCGCACACCGTAGCGCACCAGTTCCAGAAAGCCGCCATCGATCACCTGCGATTCATCGTTGATCACCTGCGCGTTGCTGGTGCCCAGTGCCGAGCGATCATTGGGGTCTTCGTTGGCGTTAATGCGCAGGTAGTACTGGCCGTTACCCAAATCGCCGGTGAGCGAGCCATTGGTGGTAAAGGTTTTGGCCTCCAGCTCGCTGGAATACTTGTCGGCCGCTGCGAGGTATTTGGCCGCACCTGCGCTGTCGCCTGCCTGGGTGGCGATATCCGCCGCCGACACCAGCCCGGCGATAATCGCTGCGGTGGTTGAGGGTGAATAACCTTGTTGCTCTTCCCAACGCTCTTGTTGGGTATAAGGTGGTTTGATGAGGGTATCGTTCCAGAGGATTTTCACCTGGCCGCCGCTCACGAGGAAATCAGCCGCCGGTTTGAGCATTTTGGTGTACCACTGGGCGATTTCCGCATCGCTAAAAATGCCTTCTTTCCACAAACGCCAGCCGAGCATTAGCGGCATGCCGGTTTGATCCAGCTGGACACCCACCCATTCCACTTCGCCATCCACATGGGTTTTTTGCAGGAACCAGCCAGGAATGCCGCTGTAGCCGGCAATTTTTTCACTCGCCTGGATTTTTTCCAGATATTCAAATGCGATACGCGGTGACTCGCGGTCACCCAAGGCGAGCATCGCCATGGCGACTTGATAAAAATCGCGTGGCCATACGGCCTTGTAACCGGTGGCAGATTTCTCCGCCGATTTGGTATCGCCCCAAGGGTTGGAGAGTGAGGCGATAAACGCACCGGCGTGAGTTTTGTCTTCCTGCGCTTTTAACACCATGGCGCTGGTGTAGGCCAACTTGCCGCCGTCGGTCGCCGTGGCAGAAAGTTTTTCCAGTGCGGGCAGGGTTTGTAAAAAGTCTTGCCAGCCGATGGCGTCGCCATCGCCGTTGTAATGGGCGAGCACTTTATCGTAGCCCTTACCCAATGTTTGCTCGGCAGCAGCGGAACTTTCACTGGCGCTTTTGCCAAACCCAAGTACCAAATCCCACTGCGCACTTGCGCCGTTTTTAACCTCGGCGAGTTGCAATGTCAGCGCCACATTGCCGGGTGTGTCACCGGTACTGGTGTAAAGCTGGGTGAGGCTGCCGTTTTGTTTTAGGTCGGCAATGCCGTCAGATACCCCTTCAAAACCCACGGTGCTTTGTGCAACCGGTGCAGTGGTTTTTACCGTCATGCTGCTATTGCCATCGGTCGCGACCCACACGCCATCGGCGTAGCGCACACTGTCATTGCTGCCGGTATTGGCAATGGATGGGTTTACATACACATAAGGTGTCACATCGGCAGTTAGCGCGCGAAAGACCACACGCATCATCAATGCTTGTGAATCCGGGTCGGTGAAAATGTGTTTTTCAATTTCGTATTTGCCTTCCTTATCGCGATTCACAATTTTGTAGGCAAGGGATTGCGGGCGCCCTTGGGCATCCGTTGTTAAATATTCGATGGTAGAAATGGTGTCTTTCTTTTCTTCGTCGAGGAAGCCGTCGCCTTTCACCAGTAATTGCAGCTCTTGCAGTTGTGCTTCATGAATCAGGCCGTACATGGTTTCGGTCAACACGCCTTGGGCGATGGAAAACCACACTTTGGAAATGGTGCCGCTGGCGCCGGTGTCTTGGTAGGCGCCGTCGGTGTATTGTTCATAGGAGGTGCCAATACCGGTTTTGCCGGCATAAGCCCACACGGCGGCATTGCCGGGCGCACCGGGCGCTACCGCAGTTTGGGTAGCGGGTGCCGAGGTTGTCGATGAGTTATCGGAGCAGGCGCCCAGTAATAGGCTGCCGCTCACCAACAGGGCGAGTAGGTTTTTTTTCATGACAAAATCCTCGTATCAAAATCACTATTATTTATTGGTGTCATTTTGTGTGGTGATCTTTGCTGTAAGATCGACCAGCCATAACAGATATGACAACCAAGTCACATTAGGTGTTGGCAGGATTCAACTCAAGCAGGTGCATACGTATTCACCTTGCATACGTATGCAGAAAAGACTAGCCCAGATTTTTCAGGCGCGTTAAAACGCAGGGCAAAAAAGTGGCCTGCCGGTTTTATCCGGAAGCGCAACGGGTTTGGTTGCGTTTATGAATACGTATTCTATGGTTTTTGTAACGATAAATATCATCACAGCGATCTGCATACGTATGTAGTCACTTGGCGAAAAAACAGTGCTGGCGTATGTTGATATCACGCAATACAAACACTTCACGGGTGTTTGTGAAATCAATATAAAAACTGAGACTTCTGTAATGACAACAACTCCCTGGTGGCGCGGTGCAGTGGTATACCAGGTATACCCACGCAGTTTGATGGATGCCAATAACGATGGCATTGGTGATATTCCCGGCATTATCAGCAAGCTCGATTACATTGCGAGTTTGGGGGTAGATGCGATTTGGGTATCACCCTTTTTCAAATCGCCCATGAAGGATTTTGGTTACGATATTTCTGACTATCGCGATATAGATCCGATTTTCGGTACGCTTGCAGACTTTGATGAATTAATTGCCAAGGCGCATGAGCGCAACATCAAAATTATTATCGATCAGGTACTCAGTCACACCTCGGATCAGCACGCCTGGTTTACTGAAAGCCGCGAATCGCGCGATAACCCCAAAGCCGATTGGTATGTGTGGGCAGATCCACTGCCCGATGGCACACCGCCCAATAACTGGCTCGCTATTTTTGGCGGCTCTGCCTGGGAGTGGGAGCCACGTCGCTGCCAATATTATTTGCACAACTTTTTAAAAACCCAGCCCGATTTGAATTACCACTGTGATGCAGTGCGCGAACAAATTTTGCAGGAAGTAGAATTTTGGTTGAAGCGCGGTGTTGATGGCTTGCGTCTGGATGCCATTATCTTTTGTTTCCACGATAAACTGCTGCGCAGCAACCCCGCCAAGCCGGAAGCAGAGCGCCGTGGTCGTGGTTTCCGCGAAGATAATCCCTATGCGTTTCAGCGTCACGTATACGACTGTGATCGCCCGGAAAATTTGCAGTTTTTAGAATCGCTGCGCACATTAATGGATCGCTACCCAGGCACTGTTACCCTGGGTGAAATTGCCTCGGAAGATTCGCTCAAAACCATGGCCGAATACACCGCCGGTAATTCGCGCTTGCACATGGCTTACAGTTTTGAATTGTTGGTGGATACCTTATCCGGCTCTTACATTCGCGAAACCGTAGAAACCCTGGAGCAGAATTTAGCGGAAGGTTGGCCCTGCTGGGCGATTGGCAACCATGACGTGGTACGTTTTATGTCGCGCTGGGGTGGAAAAGAACAATCTCCGCAGTTAGCAAAAACCTTGAATGTCATGCTGTTCTCACTGCGCGGCAGCGTGTGCAGTTATCAAGGTGAAGAGTTGGGTTTAATTGAAGCGCCCATTCAACAGCACGAATTGCAAGATCCTTACGGCATCACCTTCTGGCCGCGCTTTAAAGGTCGCGATGGTTGTCGCACACCTATGCCCTGGAATCACACAGAAACCTACGCCGGTTTCTCGCAAGTAAAAACCTGGCTACCGGTTCCCTCGGCGCATAAAGAGCAAGCGGTGAGCCTGCAAGAATCTGATCCGGCTTCTATTCTCAATGCGTACCGCCAATTTATGAATTGGCGCAAGGGCCAGCCTGCATTGCGTTTGGGTGATATCCAATTTATTGCTGACGGTGTGAATTATTTGGTATTTACCCGCAGCTATGGTGATGACACTTTGCTATGTGCGTTTAATTTTTCCGCACAAGAAAATCTCATCCATTTAGATGCGGCGTATCAACTAAACGCCATAGAAGGGCACGGTTGTACAACGCTTGCCGGGCAATATGAACGTTTGCCAGTGCCTGCCTATGGCACGGTGATCGCGCGCTTGGCGAAATAAGGTTTTCATTCCAATATTCTGCTCCGGTTTTCTTTTAAAACGCTCTTCAAACATCAGTGTTCGGTCAATGCAGAGGGCTTCGGCCCTCTTTTTTTATCTTAAAAATTAATCACCGCCTTACGCTGTATTCAAAAACTGCAAAAAGGTTTCATAAAGAATGTGAATGCATACGTATGCGGTGGTTTGAATACGTATGCATTCTATTGTGAGTGTCATCCCCCTGCGCCTACTATCGCCGCAACGACAAGTTTGTATCGCTTTACGTGTATAGCGTAAGGACGCTGTTGTTATTACACACAATCTTAAAAATAAGAGTAGTTTTCCGCGGAGAGAATTCATGAAGAAACAAACCTTTAATCACGTACTCGCGATGGCGGCCACTATGGCGCTGGTGTCGGGTTCACAAGTTGTTTATGCACAACAAGGTGCTAATTCACAAAGCAACGCTACTGAAAAAGACATTGAAGAGGTAGTAGTAACCGGTTTCCGTCAAAGCGTGCTTAATGCCCTCGATGCAAAGCGCAGCTCCGATACGGTTATTGAAGCAATTTCAGCAGACGATATTGGCGGCTTGCCCGATGTTTCGATTGCCGACTCTCTCTCCCGCTTGCCTGGTGTCACTTCTGTACGTACTGGTGGCCAAGCAAGTGAGTTAAATATTCGCGGCATGAGTGGTGATTTTGTATTTGCAACCATGAATGGTCGCGAACAAGTCAGCACCAGCACCGGCCCAATTGCCGGTCGTAAAATTGAGTTTGATGTATATCCATCAGAATTGATTTCACAAGCGGCAGTATACAAATCACCAAAAGCGTCCTTAATTGAAGGTGGTGTGGCTGGTTCGATTGAGTTAACTACAGTAAACCCGCTCAAAAACTCAAAAGAACATTCATTTAATGTGGGTGTACGCGGTAGTTCAAATAGCCGCACCTCTGAAGTTGAAGACGCGATTGATTTTGGCCATCGTTTCAACGCTTCTTATCAAGGTAAGTTTGCAGATGAAACTATCGGTTTTGCGCTTGGTTACGCTAAGTTAAGTGCTCCCAGTGTTGCAAACCAATATATTGGTTTGAATTACAATGGCCAACGTAATATTGATGCCGATGCTGACAACGAATTTGTTAGTGAAGGTATGGAAATGCAGCAGCGCGGTGGTGAAGAGCAGCGTGATAGTTATTTAGCGACTGTTGTTTGGGAGCCTAATGAAAGCTTCACATTGAAGGGCGATGTATTTAATACTAAAGCTGACTCAGAAGCATTTGCTCGTGGCTTCCGTGTAAAAACGTTGCACTCTGAAAATACAGTTATCACTAACCCGGTAATTGTCGATAACAATATGATTGGCGGTACTGTCTCGGGTGATGGCACTAGCAATTTTGCAGTGTTTACCGTTAACGACAATGACTCACGTGAAGCTGAAGTGTTGTCTTATGGTTTGAATGCTGAATGGCGTCTCAATCAGTGGACTATCAACGCTGACGTTTCTTTCTCTGAGTCAGATGGCGACTTCCAAAATGGCGGCACTCGCGCGTTGTTATATAACGATACCAGCGTTGCCAATCCAGTGCGCTCGGCAGAATCGATCACCTATATCAACAAAGGTTTAAAGCCCGCCGATTTCTTTGCTAGTCAGGATTATACTAATCTGAATCGAATTGCATTGACTGAGGTTGGTCAGTGGCCGTTCATCACTCACAATGAAATCAATGCCCAGAAAATTGATGTGAAGTACGAAATGGATACACCATTCATTACTTCTGTTGAAGCGGGTATTCGTAACTCTTCGCGTGAGTACACTGGTGCACGTGGGCAAGATGGTTACGGCTCTGAGTTCGGCAATCATCCATCACAATTCCCTATCGCTTTGACTGACGATATGGTTAAAGTTGTTGAGTTCGGTGGTGACCTGAAAGGTATGCCAAACTTCTTCGCAATTGACTTCGATGACGCTGTTGCAGCTGTAGAGGCCGCACGTGGCCGCGATTGGAATCCGGTTGCAAACTGGGAAAACAACTGGACTATGATTCAGTCTGGCACTGTGACTGAAGACGTACTTGCCGCCTACGTAATGGCTAATTTTGCAACTGAATTGGGCGCTACACCTGTTACCGGTAATTTAGGTGTACGTGTTGTAGAGTCGGATCAGTCCAGCGATGGTTATTTGCAAATTGGTGCCGGTGCTGGTCAGCCTATTACCGACGAACGCGGCGTGGTTAGTAATGATTATGTGACCAACACAATGGGTCAAAAATATACTGATTACTTACCATCTTTGAACTTGAATTTCCAAATTACAGATCAAGATAACATTCGTTTTGCTGCGGCAAAAGTAATGTCTCGCCCACCCGTTAGCCAATTAAAATCAGGCGCAGGCTCGTGGATTGATGGTGAGGACAGATTTAATGCGTGGGGCAATACCAGTCCTTTGCTTGATCCGTTTTATGCAAATCAATATGACTTGTCTTATGAACATTATTTTTCTGAAACCGAAGGCGCAATCGTTGTAGCGTTGTTCCGTAAAGACATCGAATCTTTTATTGAGCAAATTACGTTGCGTGGCGTTGACTTCGAAGCCTTAGGTTTTAACGTGCCGGACATCAATCCTAATACTGGCAACCCATTGCAGCCAGGTGGTGAATATCAAACTGCATACAACAATACTAAAGGCGGTTACATCCAAGGTATTGAGTTGGGTTATACACAGACGTTTGATTTCTTGCCTGGACTTTGGTCTGGCTTGGGTCTAAGCAGCAGCTATTCTTATACAGAAAGCGATGTAGAACGCATAAATAATCTTGGTGGTGAGGAAAAAGACATTGGCATGCCCGGTCTTTCTCCAAGCAACCTAAGTACTACATTGTTCTATGATTATGAGGGATTCTCTACTCGTTTGAACTATCGCTATCGTGAAGCGTTTGTTGCGAACCAGGTCGCTGTCGAAACTCAGGAAGTTTTCTATGCCGATGAATCAGTTGTTGACTATCAAGCCTCTTACGAATTTGAAAGTGGTCTTGAATTGGTATTCCAGGTTAATAACTTGACGGATGAACCTTCCAAAACCTATTTCGGATCAGAGGCTCAGACTGGCTCTATTCAATACTTCGGTCGTCAATACTTCTTTGGTGTGAACTACAAGATGTAAAGGTCAAATGACTTTGTATTGACGAATCACCCACATGGCCTTCCATGTGGGTGATTTTTTATTTGGTTCACCCTTTTCATGCATCGTTATAAAAAGGATAAATAAAATGAAAAAACTCATCCTATTCATATCACTCCTTTGTGTATTGCCAGTAATGGCACAGGAAGCCGGGTTAAAACGCATAGAACCCGCCAACTGGTGGGTTGGCATGAAATACAATCAAGTCGAATTACTGGTGCATGGCGATAATCTCGGTGCAACTACCCCTGCCGTGAACTACCCTGGCGTAAATATTATCAATATAAAAAAATCCGATAGCCCGAATTATTTATTTGTCACTATCGATATAGCAGCAACTACAAAGCCGGGAAAATTCCCCATTGAATTTATGCGCGATGGGAAAATACACCGCCGTGTTGATTATCAATTATTGGCGCGTGAAAAAAATTCCGCGCAACGTCAGGGATTTTCACCCAAAGATGCCATCTATTTAATTACTCCGGATCGTTTTGCCAATGGCAATACCGGCAACGATGCTATGCCTGGTATGTTGGAGCAACCTAACCGTGCCTACAAAGGCGGGCGCCATGGAGGTGATATTGCGGGGATGGAAAAACATCTGGATTACATCGCTGCGATGGGTTTTACCCAAATTTGGCCCAACCCGCTTACCGAAAACAATATGGAAAAATATTCCTACCACGGTTATGCCGCAACGGATTTATACAAAATTGATGCACGTTACGGCACTAACGAAGAATTCAAAAATTTTGTACAAAAGGCACAGAAAAAAGGTATTGGGGTTATTCAGGATATAGTGCTGAACCACATTGGCTCCAACCACTGGTGGATGAAAGATCTGCCTGCAAAAGATTGGTTAAATTTCCCCGCGGAATATAAAGAAACCAATCACCGCCGCACCACGGTGCAAGACCCTTACGCCGCACCAGCCGATAAAGAATTATTTGTGAGTGGTTGGTTTGTGCCCACCATGCCGGATTTAAATCAGCGCAATCCACAGCTCGCCAATTATTTAATTCAAAATAGTTTGTGGTGGATTGAATACGCCGGGTTGAGCGGGATTCGTGAAGACACCTATGGTTATGCTGATCAGGAGTTTTTGTCGCGCTGGGCAAAAACCATTATGGATGAATATCCCAATTTTAATATTGTCGGTGAAGAGTGGAGCCCGAATCCTGCGGTGGTTGCGCACTGGCAGCGCGGTAAAGTGAATGCCAGCGGCCATGTGCCGCACATGCCAAGTGTGATGGATTTTCCCATTCATGAAACCTTGCGCGAGGTGTTGCATGAGGAGGAGTCATGGGATAAAGGTTGGGTGCGTCTGTATGAAATGCTGGCCAATGATTTTGTATATGCCGATCCCTCGAATCTAGTGATCTTTCCTGAAAACCATGACACCTCCCGCCTTTACTCTTACCTGAATGAAGATGTTGATTTGTTTAAAACGGCAATGGTGTATATGGCCACTATGCGTGGTATTCCGCAATTTTATTATGGTTCGGAAGTGCTGATGACCAGCCCCCGTGAACGCGACGATGGCGCTGTGCGTGCCGATATGCCCGGCGGCTGGCAAGGCGATACTAAAAATGCGTTCACCGGCAAGGGCTTAACTGCCCAAGAGCGCGACATGCAGGAGTATGTAAAAACCCTGCTGAATTGGCGCAAAAAGTCGGCGGTGATTCATCACGGAAAACTGCAGCACTTTTCACCGGGAGATGGTTTTTATGCATATGTTCGCTATTCGGATAACCAAGCCGTCTTGGTGGTGCTGAATAAAAATGCGCAGGAAAACCTGTTGGACTTACAGCCCTACCAAACGTTTATCGCGGGTAAAAAAAGCGCGCGCAATGTGCTGACTGGCAAAAAAATAGCGCTGGATAAGCCGATAGTTATGCCCGCAAAAACGTCGCTAATAATTGAACTGCAATAAAAATATTTTTATTAACAATAGCTCGCTGTTGTGGCGAGCCATTTATTCAGGTTGTATGGCTATGAGTGAATATAAAAAAATACTGTTGACCGGCGCCGCTATGCTGGCATTAAGTTTGGCAATTGTAGGGCTGGTAGCCTGCAATCAATCCACTGATCGCGCGGAACAAACTCCCACACCAGTAGTGCACGGCAAGCCGGTGGTGTATCAAATATTTACTCGCCTTTATGGCAACACCAACTCCACCAATAAACCCTGGGGAACCCTGGAAGAAAATGGTGTTGGTAAATTTAACGATATCAGCGAAACCGCACTTAAATCGATAAAAGAATTAGGTGTTACTCACGTGTGGTACACCGGTGTACCGCATCACGCCGTGATTCGCGACTACACCGCTTACGGCATTAGCAACGATGATCCTGACGTAGTAAAAGGCCGCGCCGGTTCACCTTATGCGGTCAAGGATTATTACAACGTTAACCCGGATTTAGCTGTTGACCCAGCAAAACGCTTGCAAGAATTTGAAGCGCTAATCGCCCGCACCCACGCGCAGGGCATGCGAGTTATTATCGACATAGTGCCTAACCATGTCGCGCGTCGCTATGAATCATTGAGTAACCCGCCAGGAGTGGAGAGCTTTGGTGCGCGCGATGATGTGAGTGTGGAATACCGACGGGACAATAATTTTTATTACGTGGAAGGCGAAGACTTCCGTGTGCCAGAAGCGCAAGGCAATTATCAGCCGCTGGGTGGCGATGCACATCCCCTAAGTGATGGCCAGTTTGATGAGAAACCGGCGAAATGGACCGGCAATGGTTCGCGCTTGGCGCAACCAAAATTTGATGACTGGTATGAAACCGTAAAAATCAATTACGGTGTGCGCCCCGATGGCACCAAAGATTTTCCTGAATTACCCGCAGACTATGCGCAAAAAGATTTACTCGCCCACGCCCAATTCTGGCAGGGTAAGGATGTGCCGGATTCATGGATTAAGTTCCGCCAAATTGCGGAATATTGGTTGGCAAAAGGGGTAGATGGTTTTCGTTACGACATGGCCGAAATGGTGCCAGTCGAATTCTGGAGTTATTTAAATTCCGCGATTAAACAAAAAAATCCCCAGGCATTTTTATTGGCTGAAGTGTATAACCCGGCCGAGTATCGCAATTATATTCGCATGGGAAAAATGGATTACCTCTATGACAAAGTGGAAATGTATGACGGCTTAAAAGCGATAATGCAAGGTAAAAGCGGCACCGACGTTATTGCGCAGGTGCAAGCGGGCATGAGCGATATTGAAGAACACATGCTGCACTTTTTGGAAAACCACGATGAACAGCGTATTGCCAGCCCCGAGTTTGCGGGCAGCGCCGAAAAAGCCAAGCCGGCGATGGTGGTATCCACGCTGATTAGTCGCTCGCCGACCATGTTGTATTTCGCGCAGGAAGTAGGTGAGGCTGGCGAGCTGGATTCCGGTTTTGGCGACCCGTCGCGTACTACGATTTTTGATTATGCCGGTGTGCCAGCACATCAACGCTATATGAATGGCGGGAAGTTCGATGGTGGGCAATCTACTGCGAGCGAAAAAACGCTGCGGGAATTTTATCGTGAGTTATTAAATTTATCGCATCACAGCGCCGTAGCCGAAGGGGAGTATCGCGAGTTACACAGCCACAATATTTCAGCAGCAGGCGGTTACACCAATAAATTATTTGCATTTACCCGTGCCACCCAAACACAGAAATGGATTGTGATAAGCAATTTTTCAGGCGAACAAAGTGGCCTGGTAAAATTATTATTGCCGGCCACTTATAGTAAGGACTGGGCACTGAGCGAATCCTCATACAAATTATCAGCCAAGCTGGCTCATGGGTCACAATTTTCATCGCTGATAGTGAATGATGGCATTGCCACTGTTGAGCTTGAATTGGCCGCCTATGATTCGTTGGTTTTGGAAGTGGGTGGCGAAAAATAAAATACATCTGGCTTGTTATAGTCAGGAGTACTGTTATCAACTATTGCACAGGAAGTGTTGCTTAATAACAGTTTTTGTAAGCGCTTTTTAATAATTGTAAGGCCTCTTCCTGAATACGTATGTAGTGGATTGGTGGTGATTGGTTGGTTAAGTATTCTGCGTCGCGCACGTGCATAACAATAACCAATCAACCACCAGGATGTCTTTATGAGTCAGTCCACTGTATCGTCTATGTTTGTTCCCGTTCGTTTTGTTTTTATTTTTCCCTTTCTCTTTATTTTGTTGTGCTTCGGTATTGCCATTAGCAGTTTAGCCAATGCTAATCCCGCTAACTATCATCTCAAACATATAGAGCCCATGCATTGGTGGGTAGGGATGCATAATCCTGAATTACAAATTATGGTGCATGGAGAGGCAATTGCCGAGCTACATCCCAGTGTGAATTATTCTGGCGTAACAATAGAAACTGTCGAGCGAACCACGAATAAAAATTATCTGTTTATCAATCTGCATATCGCAACTAATGCAAAGCCGGGCAAGTTGGAGCTGCAGTTTAGCGATAAATCCGGTGTGCAATTGCGGGTTCCCTATGAACTGCAAAAACGTCGTGCTGACTCTGCGTTGCGTGATAGTTTTTCTGCGAAAGATGTTATCTATTTAATTACCCCGGATCGTTTTGCCAATGGTAATCCCGCTAACGACAATCATTCATCGATGGTGGAAGTTGCGGATCGCACCAGCCCGATTGGGCGTCACGGTGGTGATATGAAAGGGATTCAAAACAATCTGGATTATATCGCGCGTATGGGTTTTACCATGATTTGGCCGACGCCGATGATTGAGAATAACCAAGCGGAATATTCTTACCATGGTTATTCACCTACCAATCTTTACCAGATGGACCCGCGTATGGGTTCCAATGAGGATTATAAAAACCTGGTAGCGGCCGCCCGTAAAAAAGGCGTGGGTTTTATTCAGGATATAGTGTTGAACCATATTGGCAGCGGCCACTGGTGGATGCAGGATTTACCTGCTGCGGATTGGTTGAATTTTCAATCCGGCTTTGTGCCCACCAACAACCAACACACCACCGTACTGGATATTCATGCTGCGCCGGAGGACATTAAAAACTTTACCGATGGCTGGTTTGTGGAATCCATGCCGGATTTGAATCAGCGCAATCCGTTGCTTGCAAGCTATTTAATTCAAAATACCATTTGGTGGATTGAATATGCTGATTTAAGTGGTATCCGCGAGGATACTTACGCCTATTCTGACAAAGTGTTTTTGGCACGTTGGAGCAAGGCATTGTTGGATGAATACCCCAACCTGAATATTGTGGGCGAGGAAATAAATTCCAATCCGCATATTTTGGCTTACTGGCAAAAGGGGGTGGTTAATCGCGATGGTTATGTATCGCACCTGCCCACGCTTATGGATTTTCCGGTAGTGTTTTTAATGCCGGAAGTACTAAACGCCGAGGAGACCGGCAACAGCGGCTTGATCAAACTCTATGAAATGATCGCCAATGATTATGTTTATGCCGACCCGATGAAGTTAATGTTGTTTCCGGATAATCACGATATGTCGCGTATTTATTCGCTGCTGCATGAAAATCTGGAATTATTAAAGACCTCATTGTTATTCACGGCGACTACACGCGGCATTCCCCAGTTTTATTACGGCACTGAAGTGCTAACCAAAAGCCCGCTCGTACGCAACGATGGTTTACTGCGCGCTGATTTCCCCGGCGGTTGGGCTGGCGACAAGGTGAATGGTTTTAGTGCCCAAGGTTTGAGTGCCGATCAGCGTGAAGTACAAAATTATTTGCGTGCTCTGCTCAGTTGGCGCAAAACCAGTCGCGCTATTGCCGAGGGAAAACTCACCCATTACATCCCAGAAAATGGTCACTATGTGTATTTCCGTAGCTACGAGGGTACGCAGGAGCAAGAGCGGGTGATGGTGGTCATTAATAAAAATAAAATCGCTTCCACCTTGGACTTAACCCGTTTTCAACAAATGTTGATGGGGCACAAAAAAGGAGTAGAGGTTATTAGCGGTAAAACGTTGGATTTAACCAAACCTTTGGTATTAAAACCGTTGGAGTCACTGGCGATTTATTTCTAAGAGAATTGTTTGGTTCCTGAATTTACAGCGATTCACCACCCTGTAGCCTGAGTGCACAGCGGTGGGGCGCTGTGATCAACCCGCATGCTCAAGTGTCGAGCCCCGCACAAAGTGTTACTTTTCTTCATGTTTTTTGCTTTTGCATACGTATGCAATTTGCGTTTTTTTATTCCTCATTTTTTGCATACGTATGTAGTTTGCGAATTAAATTTCCCGCTCATAGACTGATTAATAACACCCAGCAGTGTTTTTTCTGTTGGTTACATAACTATAAACAAACCTTTTTTCTTATGTCTCTGGCCTTGGTTTTTTGCCAGTCAGTCTTGCCTGATTTATCGATTTTTAAGTTCGTAACATTTGTAAAAAATAATTAAACGGGGGATACCAAATGAAGTTCAATTCGCGAAATGAATCCGCGCGGAAAGCTCTGGGGCTAGCTGCTCTATTGCTCGGCGTATTCGCACTCAGCTCTTGTGGCGGTGGTGGCAGCGGTACAGACAATAATGCGGCGGAATTGCCGACGTGTCGCGACCCGCAAGTACTGCTCGATAACGGTGTATGCGGTGACCCGCGCCCGCCCTTTGAATTACCCGCTTGCCCTGAGGGAACTATTCGTTCCGGTGCGGAATGCGTGGTGCCTGACTTCCCGGTTCCTGAAAAATTAGCGGGCCCGAATGAAGCGGTTATTTTCGTTAACGTTGAAGGCACTGCTGACGAGAAAAATGCAGCGTTTGCCAAATATAACTTACACCTATGGCAGTCCTGCGGTAACGGCTGGGCGGATTCAGTCACCGATGGCAGCAACACTACTTATGCAATTCCAACTACTTGGCCAAACGGCCCGGGGATTGCGAGTAAGAATGAAGGCGAAGCGGGCGTTCGCCACGATCCATACTATGGTGCTTATTTTGTAATTCCCGTGAGTGAAGCAGGTACTTGCGGTAATTTCATTGTTAAAACGCCGAATACCCCCAATCAAACTACTGACTTGTCGCTCAATATTAAGCGTGATGGCGGCGATTACGATCGCATGGCTTGGGTGATTGTTAATACAGACAATATGCGCAATAGCCGCGTCAGTAATGTGCCCATTTGTATCAACGATGTGTGCAGCCTTGAGCGTCCAATGTTGGCAATTAGCGATGTGGAAGCGCATTGGATTAGCCCGCATACCATTATTTGGAGCCGCTCGTTTGCTGCCGGTAAATCAGTTGAGCTATACCGCTCTACTGCGGGTGGTATGACTGGCGATGATGCCGGTGCTGTTGTTGGCGGAGAGCGTTTTGCCGTGTTGGGTGCAGGGCGTGCGATGACGGATGAGGAAAAAGCATTAGTTCCCCATATGTCCGACTACATTGCCTACGACTTACCTGCGGAGATCAGCCTCGATAGCATCAAGTCAGCGCTAAAAGATGAGCTGCTGGTTGTGGGCCGTTTTGATTCTGTCGAGGAAGGTGAAAACGAACAGACAGTGACCATTGAGCGTGGCCGCGGCACTCGCGTGCAAGTCCCTCATGTACTGGATGCTCTTTATGCCGACAATGCTGCAGATGCCACTTTGGGTGTTAGCTACGCCAATGGTGTAACGGCATCGGTATGGGCGCCAACTGCACAAAACGTTGAGCTGCGTGTGTTCTCTGGTGACCCACTGCGTGTATCTGCCACTATGCCTATGACCTTCAATGCCGAAACTGGTGTGTGGAGCGTGACTGGCACTGCTACTGAGTTGGATCGCAAATTCTACCGCTATCGTGTCACCGCCTATCACCCCCTGCAGAAGGCTGTGCGTCGCCTTGAGGTGACTGACCCCTATTCTATTTCCCTGTCTACCAATGGTCGTCACTCACAGTTTGTGAACCTGGATGATGCCGATACCAAGCCCGCTGGCTGGGAAGGCCATTCAATTCCAGAAGTGGTGGCGCCGGAAAATATGGCAATTTACCAAGCGCACGTTCGCGACTTCAGTATTGATGATGCCAGCACCTCAGCGAGCTATCGCGGTAAGTACCTGGCATTTACCGAGAACTCCTTGCCCGTACAACACTTGCGTTCACTGGCGGACGCGGGGCTGACCCATGTGCACCTGTTGCCCAGCAATGACTTCTCTAATATGAAAGAGGATTTTGAAGGCCAGGTGAATCTGGACAGCTACATCCTTGAGCTTTGCCAGCGGGTATCAAACCGCGATTCAGTCAGTGTGTGTGACGGCTCAGTGCCTAATAACTCTACTGTGCGCCAAGTGTTGGAAAGCTACGATCCACAAACCTCGGCGGCACGCACCTTAATTGCGGCTATCGCTGATTTGGATGGCTTTAACTGGGGTTATGACCCTCAGCATTTCAACGCACCAGAAGGTACTTACTCAACTGACCCTGAAGGTTTCACGCGTATCAAAGAAATGCGTGCGATGAACATGGCGCTGCACGAAATGGGGCTGCGTGTGGTAATGGATGTGGTCTACCCGCACACAGTGTCTTCCGGTATTGAAGCCGCTAACTCGGTATTCGATAAAGTAGTTCCTGGTTATTACTACCGTGTGAATCCGGCTACTGCGGTTGTGGAAACTGGCACTGGTGCCGGCCCCGACACTGCAACTGAACACCGCATGATGGGCAAGTTTGTTGCTGACTCTGTTGCGCAATGGGCTGAGCATTACAAGGTGGATGGCTTCCGTTTTGACCAATCCGGTTATATGCCCAAGTCAGTACTGGTGGATGCCTATGAAGCTACCAAAGCCGTTGATCCAGATACTTATTTCTACGCCGAAGCCTGGACTCCCGGTGGTGGCACCTCGGGTGATCGCATTGCCGTACGCGCAACCCAGGAAGCGCTGAACGACACTGAAATGGGTACTTTCAATGACCGTATCCGCAACCCGCTGCAACAAATGGCGCTGGTTAAGGGCGACAATCTGGATGCTATCCGCGCTGGTTTGGCGGGCAACCTGAAAGATTTCAAACTGAAAACCAAATCCGGCGCAGTGATCACAGCTGCTACCGTGGGTGCTTACGGTACCGACCCACAACAAGCTATCAACTATGTAGAGAAGCACGATAACGAAACCCTGTGGGACTGGATGCATCGCCCAGGTGCAGTGCCAACTGATATGTCTATTGCCAACCGTACCCGTGTTAGCAGTTTGACCTTGTCGGTACCGGTATTGAGCCAAGGTGTGCCTTTCATCCAAATGGGTACCGAGTTGCTGCGCTCCAAGTCTATGTCGCCCAACAGCTACAACGCTGGCGATTGGTTTAACAAGGTGGACTTCACCAAACAAAGCAACAACTGGGGTGTAGGTCTGCCACCAGAGCTGCGCGATGGTATTACCGACGAGTATGTTGCCGGTCTGTTTGCCAATACCCAAACCAAACCTGAGCCAAGCCATATTGAGCAGGCTTCCTCGGTGTTCACCGAGTTTATGAGCATTGCCAGCGGCAGCCCGCTGTTCAGCCTGCAAACGGCCGAGCAGGTAATGGACCGTGTTGGTTTCCACGACGGTGGCAAAACCCAGGTGTCTGGTTTGATTGTGATGAGCATTGATGATGGTGCAGGTGTGGTTGCCGGTACTGAATCAACACAACGTGCCGACCTGGATTCAGCGGTAGATGCGATTGTGGTGGTGATCAACGCCACTGGCATGACCCAGTCACCCAAAGTGAAAACTGCAGCTGGTTTCACCTTGCATCAAACCCAGCAAAATTCGGTAGATGCCATTGTAAAAACCGCCAGCTTTGCGGCTGATGGTGAAGACGGAGTATTCACTGTGCCTGCCTACACCACTGCCGTGTTTGTGAAAGCGCAAGCTGGTGCGCAGGGTATGGGGCTGTCGGCAACAGCAACTCTTGGGTCGAGCGTGGCAGTGCCTTACGGCGATACGGCTGTGTATGTGCGCGGTGATATCTCTGCCTCTGGTTGGGCTAATACCACCGCTGCCAACCGCTTCACCTATGAAGGCGACGGTATCTACTCGCTGTTGTTGGAGATTGTTGCCGGTACCGAAGTTAACTTCAAAGTGGCAGAAGCGGGTTGGAGCTCGCCAAACCTGGGTACGAATGAAGTGATGGAAATTGGTGAAGCCATCACTCTTACTCAAGGCAGCAACGACAATATCCGTATCAATATTCCCACTGCAGGCACTTATCGCTTTGTGTTGGATGCGTCTGCCAGCACCACTTCACCAACCCTGAAAGTTGAAAATCCGGATGTGTATGGTGCGACCTCTGTTTACCTGCGCGGCACTGTAACGGCGTCGGGCTGGGAAAATACCAATAGCGGTAATCAACTGGTTCATGAAGGCAATAGCGTTTACGCCCTGAGTGTGCCGATGGTGGCGGGAGAGGATTATGTGTTCAAAGTGGCTTCAGCCGACTGGAGCACAGTAAACCTCGGTTCCGCAACACCAGTGGTGCTAGGCGAGGGTGTTGTTCTGGCGCAAGGCAGCAACGACAACCTGATGCTGGACATTGCCGAAGCGGGTAACTATCGCTTTGAAGTAGATGCCCGCAACCCCGATGCACCGGTGGTGAAGGTTTATCGCGAAGACTTGTTCGCCAGTACACCGATTTACCTGCGCGGCACTGTGTCAGCGGCTGGCTGGGCTGACGCCAACAGCATTAACCAGATGATCTATACCAGCAAAGGGCTGTACACCAAAAGTCTCACCCTGGCCGTGGGTTCCTACGAGTTTAAAGTGGCCGAGGCAAACTGGAGCAACCCCAACCTTGGTGGTTCCGCTGTTGTCCTGGGTGAGCCGAGCGAGGTAACTCAGGGTTCCAATGACAACATAGGCCTGTCCATTACCACCGCCGGGGATTATCGCTTCACACTCGATACCACCAATCCAAACGCACTGACTATTCGCGTGGATGCCGTCAACTAAATCGAGCCAGCTATCGCTCCCCCCTTGGTGGGGGGAGTGTTAAGCGATAGTAAAAACAGATAACGAGCTGAGATAAAGCACATGAAAACATTTACTTTAAAGCCGCTGGCTGCTGTTGTTTCTGCATTGGCAATGGCGTCCCTGTCTCCCGCGTTGCTGGCTCAGGAAACTGACGCCGATGCCGGGCCACAAAACCCCTCGCTGGTTGAAGAAGTGAAGGTGACGGGTTATGCCCGCTCCATCCAGAACAGTATTGAAACCAAACGTAACGCCGACACTGTGGTGCAGGCGATTTCTGCCGCCGACCTGGGCGGCCTGCCCGATGTGTCCATCGCCGACGCCCTTGGTCGTGTACCTGGTATTACCGTGACCCGCTCGGGCGGTCAGGCCGGTACCATCCAGGTGCGCGGTATGGGTGAAGGTTTTGTCTTCTCCACCCTGAATGGCCGCGAGCAGGTATCGCCCAACGGTACCCGCGCCATGGAGTTCAGCCAGTTTCCGTCGGAGCTGATCCAATCGGTACAGGTTTATATGTCGCCCAAGGCATCACTGATTGAGGGTGGTGTCGCCGGTTCGGTCGAATTGAAAACCGCCAATCCCCTGGAAATGACGGAAGATCAAAAAGTTGTTGTGGGTGTGCGCGGCAGCTACAACGATCAGGCTGACGATATTTACGGCGCAGAGCCTTACGGCCAGCGTCTGTCGCTCTCGTTCCAGAAAAAACTGTTTGATGACAAACTCGGTGTGGCACTGGGCTACGCCCGTTTGGTGCAGCCGCGTTCCGCAACCCGTTTTGAACAGTACAACTACGAAGCCAACCCCTATTCTTTAGTTGATGAAAAGGGATTGGATACCACGATTGTGGATGAAAATTTCAATGCAGTACCCACCGCCAATCGTCCATCAGAAGTGTTTATGGCTGAAGGTTTTGAATTATTCCAAACCGGTGGTGAAGAGACTCGCGATGGTTACGTGGCGGCAATCCAGTTTGAACCTACCGACAACTTGTCGATCCAGTCGGATGTGTTCTATTCCAAATTTGAGTCCGACAGTTACTCGCGGGGTTTCCGTATCCAGCCGCTGCGCAACGCACTGACAAACAGCCTGGTGCTGTGGGAAAACCAGGCGGTGATTGGTGGTGAATTCGCGGTGGACGACGCTGCGCCAGACTCTTTGAATTTGCAGGTCAATAGCAACGACGTTACCCAAACGAACGAATTGCTCTCCGGCGGTTTGAACCTTGAATGGCAACAGGATGCGTTGACTGTTGCGCTTGACCTGTCGCACTCGGATGCCTCTGGCGTTCAAGCGGACGGGGTAGTGCGTGCGCACCTCTATCGCCCCATTGAAAACCCGGTTCCCGGCGGCGCGACTTTTGAGCGCGACCCGGATCAGTCGATGACCTACTTGCTCGATGGCATCAATGTACCCAGTGTTAGCTTGAGCCGTGATTATGCGTCTTACGGTGCCGATGGCGTCAGTACTCTGCGCATGACCAACTACGAGCGCTACCCGCGCATCAACGATGACAAGATCAGTGCGGTTCGCCTGGATGTTAAATACGAAGTGGAGCTGCCGTTAATCAAGTCGGTAGAAGCTGGTGTGCGCCGTTCAGAACGCAACCATAAAGATCGTCGTCAAGTGTTTGTTTATGGTGATCTCGCGCAATACGACCGCGATTTCCCCTTGGAAATCAACACCGGCAATTCGGATGTAGTGAATTGGAAAGGTGACTTCTCCCATTTCCCATCATTCCTCGCAATCGATGGCGACAAGATTATCCAGGAAGCGGTGAGCCAAGGGCTGGTTTTGGACGATGGTGTAGAAGTGCTCGGCCAAAATGGCAAGGTCTATTCCCCGCGTTCTATCGACCCCAAAGCGCGTTGGACCGAAGGTCGTGATTGGTCGATGAAACAACGCTCGGACATCGATGAAAATGTGGATGCAATTTATCTGCAGACCAATTTGGAAACGACGCTGTTTGATCGCGACTTGGTGGGTAATATAGGTTTACGTCACGTGCGCACTGAGCAGTCAAGCGTCGCTCTTGTGAATGTAAATGGTAACCCTGATGCGGGTGCAATCACCATTTTTGATGAGCTGGGTAATCCTGAAGATGATTATGCTTATCAGACGCTTGGCGCTGAATACAGCCACAACCTGCCATCGCTCAACCTGAATTACAGCGTGGCTGAGGATAACCAGCTGCGTCTGGCGTTGGCGCGTGTACTTTCCCGTCCACCGATCAATCGCTTGGCTGCCCCGGATTCCGAAGGTTCGGTTACGGTAGAAAACGACACTACGCCGGTGTTCAACTACGGTAGTAATACGTCGCCATTCCTGACACCTTTCATCGCTGATCAGGTTGACTTGTCCTACGAATACTACATGCCGGATACCAACGGTGCCTTTGTGGTGGCCGTGTATCACCGTGAAATCAAATCATTCATTCAGGATATTACTTACGAAAACTTTGATTTCCGTGCAGCAGGATTCGATGTGCCGGATACCTGGGTAGTGAATATTGGCGGTTTGGATACTGAAGTTGAAGTGAAAAACGGTGACTACTCCACCTCTATCAACAACCTGGACGGCGGCTTCATTCGCGGTCTGGAAGTGTCTTATACCCAAACCTTCAACTTCCTGCCTGACCTCTGGCAAGGGCTGGGGGTGAGTGCAAGTTACTCGCTGACCGACTCGGAGATCTCCGTGGCCAACCCGGTAGAGGGTGTAAATACCGGCGCTACTTTGCCATTCCCTGGCTTGGTAGAGAAATCCGCGAACTTCACGGTGTTCTACAGCTACGGCGGCTTCGAAACTCGCTTGTCCACCACCTTCCAGGATTCGTTTGTGGGGGAGACGCGCAACATCAACCTGCAACCGATTATCTATGCACCAGAAACGCTGCTGGATTATCAAGCGGCTTACAAGTTCGATAATGGTTTGGATCTGGTGTTCTCCATCAGCAACCTCACCAACGAACCTAACCGCAGCTACATGTTTGACGAAGAGTTGACGCGTACCCTGCAATGGTTTGGTCGCACCTTCTACATGGGGGCTAACTACACCTTCTAACATCTGACGGTGAAAACGTATCGGCCGCACATGAAAATGTGCGGCTTTTTTTTGCATAAAAAATGACTACATACGTATGTAGCCTGTAGTGGCGCATGAATACGTATGTAGTCCATTGAGCGCTGCGGCGATAACCCCTAGGATGGCCTCATTGCAATGATTTACCAGAGTATTGCTGTTGGTGACTTTGGGTTCTGGCAATGACATTGATCTCCATCTTTTTTGTTGTATATCGTCGCTGTTGATGATTCGGCGCAGTCGCAAGACTGCGCCATTTTTTTATTCCCGCTATCCGTTATTCCTCTCGTTTTTTACCACTCACTGCCCGGTGTTAGTATGTGTGTCCCTTTCACATCTGCAGGCAAACCCTATGGCAATTGAAATTGAACGCAAGTTTTTAGTAGTGGGGGATGCCTGGCGTGAGGCTAACGCCGTGTTTTACAGCCAGGGATATCTCTCTAGTGATAAAGCGCGCACGGTGCGGGTGCGTATCGCTGGCGAACAGGCATTTCTGACGATTAAGGGCGTAACCCAAGGTATGAGTCGGGCGGAGTTTGAATATGAAATTCCGCTGGCAGATGCACACGAGTTACTGCAGTTATGTGAACAACCCTTGATTGAAAAGTATCGCCGTAAAATTACTTCTGCGGGTTTTGTGTGGGAAGTCGATGAATTCCTCGGCGAGAATCAGGGCTTGGTGGTGGCAGAGATAGAGTTACCGTCAGAGGATACTCTGTTCACCAAACCCGAGTGGGTAGGAGCGGAGGTGACTGCGGACGTACGCTACTTCAATTCTAATTTGGTGCGGTTACCGTTTAAGCAATGGTAAACCTCGGTGCACTCTTTAAATAGTCAGTTGCTATCGGTTGGTTAAAATCAATTTTCTTTGTTAATGGTTATGGTTTGCCTAGTATAGCTTCATGGGCGATTGAGACCGGCGCCCGCCTACTAGCTTACGAGGAATCTACCATGGCCAAGACAGCAACATTCGCCGCCGTTCACTTTACCGTCGCTTTTTCAGTTGGCTACGCCCTCACCGGCAGTGTATTGATTGGCGGCACCATGGCGCTGGTGGAGCCGGCGATCAACACCGTGGCCTTCTACTTTCATGAATTGGGGTGGAAAAAGTTTGCCGAGCACAAAGCTGTTATTGCCGAAGCCATGGCCCAACGGGTGATGTAAATGGTTGGTGCGTTACAGCTGGAAGTGACTCAGGGTCGCGCGTTTGGCCTTTGCGCGCCCTGATTGGAAATGGGGTTTAGTCTGGCGGATTGTCCGCTGCTTCACGTGCCTGACTGCGTTTCTTGATTTGGCGGCCAAAGAATAATCCCGCCTCAAATAGCATCCACATAGGGATGGCCAGCATGGCCTGGGAGAAAACATCCGGTGGGGTGAGCAACATTCCCACGACAAAACAGCCGACAATGATATAGCGTCGCTTCTCGGCAAGGCCTTCTGGCGTCACGACTCCGGCATGAATAAGTAGCACAGTCGCGACGGGTATCTCAAAGGCGAAACCAAACGCAAAAAACATATGCAGCACCAAATCCAGATATTTGGTGATGTCAGTCATGGCGCTCACGCCTTCCAGCTGTATACCCATGGTGAAGTTGAACAGCATGGGCAAGACCAGAAAGTACGCAAACGCCATACCGGTAAAAAATAACAGCACGCTGGAGACCAACAGCGGTGCAGCCAATTGTTTCTCGTGCTGGTACAGCCCCGGTGCAATAAACGCCCACACTTGATACAGAATAAAGGGCACCGCCAATAGCAGTGCCAAATAAAAGGTGAGTTTCAGCGGTGTTAAAAAGGGCGAGATAACATCGGTCGCGATCATATTGCTGCCTTCGGGCAAAACAGCAATCAAAGGGGCAGAGACAATCCCGTAGATATCTGTCGCGAAGGGAAACAGGCACACAAACACGGCCAGTAAAAAATAAACCACATGCAGCAAGCGGGTGCGCAGTTCAATCAGGTGCTGCACCAGCGGCTGTTCTTTGTCGTTCAAGGATGGATTCATACGGATTTAGGATCTGTGCCCGCAGCACTGGCAGGCTTGGTGGCTATGTCGGTTGCGGGCGTAGTTTTGGCCTCCACTACTGCCGATGGCGTATTAGTGACCGCTTCAGCCGTGTGGGCGTGATTCGGTAGCTCATCGGGTGGGCCGTACTGGCCACTGCGTTCACGGCGCGCTTGCTCGTCAGCCTTATCCGCCTCATTCAAGCTGGATTGGATGGCGTTGGCCGATTCGTCGATAGAGTTTTGAAACTGCCGGCGCGTGGCTTCAATGTTTTGCAGAATCTCTTCATTGTGCAACTGGCGGCGAATGTCATCCGCGCCGATTTGCCGCTCAATTTCGCTGCGGGTTTCGCGTAGGCTGCGTTTGAGTCGGCCAATCCACAGGCCAACAGTGCGCACAGTGCCGGGCAGTTGCTCTGGCCCTATTACCACCAGTGCAACCACCAAACATACAACAAGCTCGGTAAAACCTATATCAAACACAATTAAACCTTGGTGTTGTTTTGTTCGGTTTTTTCCGCACTGGTGCTATTCGCTACGGTTTTTTGCTCCAGATTTTTCTGGGCTTCCTCTTCGTCTTTTTTGGCGGCCTCTTCACTGCTCATAGAGCTTTTAAAGCCCTTGATCATGCTGCCCAGGTCGCTGCCCAAACTGCGCAAACGTTTGGTACCAAACAACATAACCACAATTGCCAGAACAATAAGCAGTTGCCAAATACTGATTCCACTAATACCCATGATGATTCCCCAGTTAAATGAAGGTGTGATTAGGTGTTGGCGCGCGCGGCCTTTTCGTCGTGACCGGACATATTAAAACGGCGCGCCAGTTCGTTTAAAACAGAATCTGCGTTCTCGCCCAAATGGGAGAGCATAACCAGACTGTGAAACCAGAGGTCAGCGGTTTCATAGATGAGGTCGCTATTGTCGCCACTGGTCTGTGCGTCTTTCGCGGCTAGAATCGTTTCGGTGCATTCCTCGCCGACCTTTTCCAGAATTTTGTTCAGGCCTTTTTGATGCAGGCTGGCAACGTAGGATGACTCTGCGTCGGCGTTATTTTTGCGCGCTTCCAGAATGTCCGTCAGTTGCTTGAGAATATCGTTGTTCATAACTTTCTCTATCGGGTTTGCCGGGTGCGGTTAGTAAATCTCTGCCGGATCTTTGATAACCGGGTCAATAGTCTGCCAAGTGCCATCTTTCAGAATCCGGTAAAAGCACGATTCCCGTCCGGTATGGCAGGCAATGCCGCCCAGTTGTTCCACTTGCAGCACTATTACATCTTCATCGCAATCCAGGCGGATTTCATGCAACTTTTGGATATGGCCAGAGGTTTCGCCTTTGTGCCAGAGTTTGCCGCGAGAGCGCGACCAATAAACCGCTTCGCCCCGCTCGGCCGAAAGCTGCAGCGACTCGCGGTTCATCCAGGCCATCATCAAAATACGACCGGTTTGTGCATCCTGGGCAATCGCAGGAACCAATCCATCGCTATTCCAGTTCACAGCGTCTAACCAATTACTCATAGTTTACTCGTTTGTGCTTACTGCTGAATCTTGCGCGCGTATCGCTTTGAACAAATTATCGCGCAAGTGGCGTTCATTAAGGGTGCCAATAATCGCACTGGTGACACCTTGCGCTGCATAGGCAAAATCCAGTGCTTGCTGAATTGGGTCTATTTCAGCCTTTACCTTGTGTACAACTGCACCCGGTGCGGGCGCATCATGGCAGATATGGCCGCTGGCGAGAACCTTTTTCAGGAGCACGGCCGCACCATGTTGCGCAGATTTTGCGATTACCGGCGCCTCGTCCTGTTGGCTGGCGTTGTAAGTCACCATCACCACATCGCAGATTTCGGCGGCGAGCAACCCGCCTTCCAGAGTTTTACTGGAAATGCCAAAGGCGCGAATCCAGCCCTCCTGCTTGAGTTGCTGCAGTGTGGGGAGCACCTCGGTTTGTTGCAGGATGTTAAGGTCATTGCCATCCGAGTGGATCAGTACCAGATCCAGATAATCCGTGCGTAAGCGGCGCAGTGAGCGCTCTACACTCGTACGGGTGTGTGTGGCGCTGAAGTCAAAGCGCGAGTGCCCCTGATCGGAAAACTTGTCGGGAGTGAACTCTTCGCCCACTTTGGTGGAGATCACCCAGTCCTTGCGCGATTTGCGCAGTGCATCGCCAATACGTTCTTCGCTGTAACCATAGGCGGGGGCGGTATCGATCAGGTTTACGCCCATGGAGTGGGCGCAGTCGATCAGGCGCCGGACTTGTTCATCGCTGGGCAAATCAAAGGGTGTCGGGTACTTGAGACTCTGGTTGCGGCCGAATTTAACGGTGCCCAAGCCCATGGTGCTGACCTCTATGTCCGTTCGGCCGAGGCGCTTGCGCGGCATCATACGGGTAAATCCTCTTGCAATTGGGAGCTTGTCCAGGTTGGTTGGTAACTATTCATCGTCCGGCTCGCGAAAGCGCAGGGCGAGTGAATCCTCCGCGCTGAGCGCCGGGGGAAATGCATGCTCCCAGGGTGTTTTGGCCAGTGGTGCCAAGGGTAACCAATCCCGCACTGACACTTGTGGATGGGTGGGGGTGATGCGGTTGTCAGTGAGCAGTGCCAACACTTGGTTCGCCAGGTTGGGGGCCAAGGTCAGTTTGGTCGGCCAGCCCACCAGCAGGTTGTCAGCGCCAGTAGCCGGTGCCACAAAGGCGTTGTCGGGGCGGGCAAAGTCAGGTTGTCGCGGTTCTGCCCGGTCGATGGGCAGGCAAGCCCACTCGGTGCCTTCCATATTTACCCAGGGGATCAATTCCTGTAATTCCTGTTGGGCCAGTTCTACCAGTGCCTCCGGCGTCATGCTTGCGCCTTTTTCCGCGAGGCTGCCGCCCAGGTACCACACAGAGGCACCATCGGGCAGGCGATGGCTGGAAATAGTCAGGCGTGGAGTGGCCTCGCGCCCTAAACAGTGGCCGTAAAAGTCGAACGGGTGTTGGTGTTTTACCATCACCTGTTGCAGCGGGCGCAGCTGCATGGCGGGCTGTTCCAGCCCCAGTTCGGCCAGCAATTGCGCATTGCCTTTGCCTGCGGTGAAGATAAAACGCTGTGCATAAATGCATAGCTCGCCAGCAGTAGAGGCGATTTTCAAATGGATCTTGCCGCTGCTGTCTCGCTGCAGTTGTGCCTGTTGCCAATCGATCTGGTAACAGCAGCCGTCTATGTTATTTGCCAGATTCGCGACCAGACTGGGGGTATCAATCACCAGGTCTTCCAGACGATAGAGGCTGCCGGCAAAATCCTTGTGGCGTAGCAGGGGCGGGCGACGATCCGGGTGGACAGCATCGACCCGGCCGCGGGTAATCTTACTGGCAAAAAAACTGGTGATTTTGCTGCCCAAATCATCACCCGACCACATAAAAAAGTGATCGCTAAGAATGCGGGTATGACGCAAATCGACATCGCCTTCGCCGCACAAGCAGGCGCGCCAGTGCTTGGGCATATCGGCAATCGCTTCTGACGCTCCGGTTAGGGTGCCCGCCAAGGTGTATTTCATACCGCCATGGATCATGCCCTGCGAGGCGAGGGTTTGGTCGCTGCCCAGCGCGTTGGATTCAAACAGGGCGACACTAAACCCCGCGCTTTTGGTGCGATTGGCCAGCCATAGGCCTGCGACACCGCCGCCGATAATGGCGATGTCCAGATGAATCTCGTGCGGGGGTGTGCTCATCGGCAGTGAATTTCCGGTAGCTGAACGGTCAGGCGGCGCAGTATAAGTGTTTCAAGCGCGAATTACCCTTGCCGCGCCCGGCGCTTGTGCTGCTAATATGCGTAAAAATTTTACGGGTATGTGGATCACCATGTCATTCACCTTGTTGTTAACGGATGTAAATTCCCCCTTGGGTAGGGCGTTAGAGCACGAGCTTGAGCGCGAGCCTTTCAAGTTGCTGATGCCCGCGGGCAATGCATTGGACTGGTCAGATGAAGCGACAGTAGCGGCTTATTTTGCGCGCGAGCAGCCGGACTTGGTGATTAATTGTCGCGGCTGGGAAGAGGCCTATTATCCCGGCGGCCAGATGCCCCTGATAGAAACCGCGCGGCAGTTGGCGCGTGCGTGTAAACAGGGGAATATCCCCCTGATTCACTTCTCCAGTTACAGCGTGTTTGGTGCGGACCCGAAGGGGACTCACAGTGAAAAAGATGCTCCGGCGCCCAAAAATGAAACGGGCGCGGCGTTTGTCGAAGCGGAACAAGCAATTGCAGCCGAGTTGCAGCGTTTTGTTGTGTTGCGTTTAAGCTGGGTGATAGGTGCCTATGGCGACAATCATTTAACGCGTTTGCTCAGCGCATTTTTAGCGGGGGCGTCAGTCAGTGTTAATCGTCGCCTGCGCGGCGCACCCACGGCGCTTTCGGATGCCGCTCGCGTTGCTGTTGCCATGGCAAAACAAATTAGCTGCGGTGCAGAGAATTGGGGCGTAATGCATTATTGCAGTGGTGATGCCTGTACCGAAGATGAGTTTGCCGACCAAGTTCTGCAGCTGTTAATCCAGCAGCAATTGCTCACCGCTGAGCCCAGCCTGACGCTGGTAGATGCTGAACCAGAAACGGAACCACTCAGTGCGATATTGGGTTGCCGCCATGCGCGCGACAACTTTGGTATTCAGGCCCGCTCCTGGCGCCCAAGTTTGCTGCCCTTGGTCAAACAGTGGTTGCACAACCGCGAGCAGATAAAGCTCACCCCATAACCTGCGCCCCATTCGATTCAGCCAGCTACAGCAACTCCATTGCCGGTTTTGGTGGCCTGCGCAAGCGTTCACCCAGTCGAATACCTCCCATTTCTATGGTGCGATAGGATATTTGCGCCACCAAAAAACAGCTGCAGATAGCGAGCACGCAATAGACCACAACGGCCATGCTTGTAGTGCCCATGAACCCGATTACCAGATTGAGTAGTACCACTAACAAAATCGAATGGGTGAGATAAAGGCTGTAGGACACATCCCCCAAATAGCGGAACAGCCGCGCCTGTAAAAATGCAAAGCGCTCGGGCGCATAGTAGATAACTCCAATGACCGGTGCGATGCACAGCGTCTCCCAATAGACAATCCATAAATCTCCGTAACCAGCGCTGGTCAGTGGCCTTGCCAGATAAAACCCTGCCACCAATATCGTCAGCAGCACCCAAAATAAGGGCGCTGCAAATGACATGAATAGATCCTTTAACCATCTTCCCCAGAGCAAAACACTCAAGCCGGCGTAGAAGCTAAAAATGTAAAAATTCCAATGGTGTTTGAAATTAAGAGGAATTAGCGAGATCAAAATACACGCGGTAAGTGCCAGGGCAATATGGCTCGCCTTGTTGCCAAATAGCAGCATTAAGGGGATCAGCAGCGAGGCGATTATCTCCACATAAATCGACCAAATCGGTGGATTGGCCTTGAGTGAATAGCCCACATAGCCAGCGACAAACTTGAGCAGTGAGAACTCACCAAACTCTTTGGGGTTAAGCGAATAGCGCAAATAGGGGTCGATAAATAACAAATACAAACCGCCCACAGTAACCGTACAAAACATCAGCGGCATAATGCGAAAAAAGCGCCGATGAAAATACAGCGATACCGAGGCTTGGCTCAGGCCGTTTTTGGCGAGCGATGCACCCACCACTAGGCCGCTCAGGACAAAAAAGAAGGTGACGGCCGCGCTGCCGTTAAACAGTGGCATGAATTGCACCGCAGGAAAGGCTTCGGCAGCTCGTCCATACAGGTGGCCGAGCAATACTATTACCGCCGCCACACCGCGCAGCGCATGAAGCGGGACGGAAAAGCCTTGTTGTCGGGCGGCTTGGATAAAATAATTCATAGCGGCAATCCCTATGCAGTTTGTTGACTGTTTGCGCACGCAGTGATGCGGGAAACCAGCGGGCGAGAAGGAGGCAGGGCAGGGTTATGCCAACTGGGCTGCTTAAATAACGCAAGTGGCATGCCATGCAGATTTAAGCGATAAAGCGCGAGGTTTGGCGCCAGTAAATTTTCGGGAGTGGCTTGTGGCGCCAGGGACTGGTATCCAACTAGGCGTTTTGATGGGGATGATGCTGTAATGCAGTGCAATAAAAACGCGAGGGGCCTTGTCAGCCGCTCGCGTTTTTTATTGCATTGTGGGTGGTCGCTGAACTGTTAAACGCGCTGCCCCTTTAGATTCTTTGAAAAACCAGGGTCGCGTTAGTACCACCAAAACCAAAGCTATTGGACATAACCCGATCCAGTTTTACGCCGTCCTGACGCTTGAGCACTATGGGCATGCCCACAGCTTCGGGGTCGAGGGTGGTGATATTGGCTGAAGCGCAGATGAAATCATTTTCCATCATCAGCAAGCTATAAATCGCTTCCTGAACGCCGGTAGCGCCCAGGCTGTGGCCAGTCAGGGATTTGGTGGAGCTGATTGCCGGGATTTTGTCGCCAAAAGTTTCTTTGATGGCTTTCAGTTCGGCCAAATCACCCACTGGTGTAGAGGTGCCGTGAGAATTGATGTAGTCGATGCTGCCATTCACAGTGGCCAGAGCCTGTTTCATGCAGCGCACGGCGCCTTCACCAGACGGAGCCACCATATCATAGCCATCAGACGTGGCGCCGTAGCCGACTACTTCGGCGTAGATTTTGGCGCCGCGCGCTTTGGCGTGTTCGTATTCTTCCAGCACTAAACAGCCACCACCACCGGCGATCACAAAGCCGTCGCGCTCAGCATCGTAGGCGCGTGAGGCTTGCTCCGGGGTTTCATTGTATTTGGTAGACAGGGCGCCCATGGCATCAAACAGTGCGGTCAGCGTCCAATGCTCTTCTTCGCCACCACCGGCAAATACCACATCTTGTTTGCCGAGCTGAATCAATTCAACCGCATTACCCACGCAGTGTGCACTGGTGGCACAAGCGGAGGAGATCGAGTAATTAACGCCTTTGATTTTAAAAGGAGTGGCTAAACATGCCGAGGTGGTGCTGCCCATGGTTTGGGTAACACGGTAAGGACCAACACGTTTCAGGCCTTTTTCGCGCAGGATGTCAGCCGCTTCAACCAGATTTTTGGAGGACGCACCGCCAGAGCCCATGATAATGCCGGTGCGCTCATTGGAAACCTGGTCTTCGCTCAGGCCAGAATCGGCAATGGCTTGTTCCATGGAGAGGAATGCATAGGCGGCGGCATCACCCATAAAGCGCAGTACTTTACGGTCGATTAACTCGGCAAGGTTGATGTCGATAGAGCCTGCAACATGGCTGCGGAAGCCTTTCTCTTTATATGCTTCCTGGAATTTGATACCGGAACGGCCAGCGCGTAATGCATCCAACACGGCATTTTTATCATTGCCCAGGCAGGACACAATTCCCATACCGGTAACAACAACGCGTTTCATAGGCTACCTCTTTTGTATTTAGCTACAGCGCCTGAACAGCAGGTTTTCACAGAGTCTGGCGGATTAAGCGGAGTGTCAGTATGCCACAGGGGGCTCGCTGCTCACTCCTTGTTTTATGGCTTGTTTTTGTTGTGCGGTTTGTAACAGTCGCGCAGATGAGTCGGCTGATTAGAAGCTGTCGGTGTTCTGGAACAGGCCAACACGCAAATCGTTTGCAAAATAGATGTCTTTGCCATCGCAGGATACGCGGCCATCAGCGATCCCCATAATCAGCTTGCGCTCGATCACACGCTTCAAGTTGATATGGTAGGTCACTTTCTTGGCGGTGGGCAGGATTTGGCCGGTGAATTTCAGTTCGCCGCAACCCAGTGCGCGACCGCGACCCTGGTTGCCTTTCCAGCCGAGGAAGAATCCCACCAATTGCCACATAGCATCCAGCCCCAAACAGCCGGGCATTACCGGGTCGCCGGGGAAGTGGCAGTCAAAGAACCACAAGTCGGGGGAGATATCCAATTCGGCCACAATTTCGCCCTTGCCAAATTCACCGCCGGTGTGGCTGATATGAACAATGCGATCCAGCATCAGCATATTAGGTTTGGGCAATTGAGCGTTGCCTGGGCCAAACAGCAGGCCGTCGCCGCATTTCAACAGTTCTTCACGGCTGTAGGAGCTTTGTGGTTCAAAGGTGGTCATTGAAATTACTCAGGTTGTTAATGATGGCGAGGGCGGAGCCGTCGCGCAAAAGTGCGCCATTCTAACCGCTGTGGCTCAGTTGTCCAGTTAGACGGGCAGCCGTTGCTTGTGCACCGCGCACTGCCCATGAATTTGTTTCTTTGGGTAGCGCTCGCCGTGAATGGGCTTAAAAACTGCGTGCCAGAGAGAACTCAGCCAGTTCCTTCATCGCCTGGGTATAGATGTTGTTCGGCAGGTGTTGCAGTTGTGCGATGGCGGCCTTAACTTGCGCTTTGGCAGCATCCAGTGTGTAAGTCATGCCACCGGTTGCTTGTACGATTTCCAAAATGGCTGGCAGTTGGGTGGCATCGCCGTTGCGAATCGCGGTGGCGATCAATTCGGCTTGCGCCGCGGTACCGGTGCGCATGGCGTAAATCAGGGGCAGGGTGGGTTTGCCTTCGGCCAGGTCATCACCCACATTTTTACCCAGAGTAGCGGCATCACCGGTGTAGTCCAGTGCGTCATCTACCAATTGGAAGGCAACACCTACATGACGGCCATAAAGGCGTACGGCTTCGCGTTGTGCCGCGCTACCACCGCAATGGGCGGCGGCCACTTCGCAGGCGGCAGCAAACAAAATGGCAGTTTTTTTGTCGATCACGCGGAAGTAGTTTTCCTCGTTCACATTGGGGTCTTTGGCGTTAACCAACTGCTGCACTTCACCCTCGGCGATGATATTGGTGGTATCGCTGAGGATCGCCATCACATCCATATTGCCAATCGCCACCATCATCTGAAAGGCGCGCGAATAGAGGAAATCACCAACCAATACGCTGGGTGCGTTGCCCCATTCGGCATTGGCGGTGGGGCGCCCGCGGCGCAGGTTGGACATATCCACCACATCGTCGTGCAGCAAGGTAGCGGTGTGGATAAATTCGATAATTGCCGCAAGCGACAAGTGATCCTTACCCTTATAACCCAGTGCATTGGCGGTGAGCAGCACCAGCAGGGGACGCAGGCGCTTGCCGCCCGCTTCAACCAGGTAATGGCCAATATTCTCGACCAGGCCAACATCGGAGTGGAGTTTATCGATGATCAGTTGGTTGACTGCGCTGAAGTCGTCTTTGACGGCCTGATGAAATGGCAACATGGGCTTTTCTTATTTATCAGAGAGGGAAAATAGTGGCGGCAATGCTAGCAGCGGGCGATGCAGAGTCAAGGAAAAGCTGGCGCCAGTGCATCAAACCAAAGGCATGGCACCACCTGTGGCGCGGCATAGGCGAGCGCAACTAACTCGCCTTCGGCTAATTGCCACTGCTCAAATTGCCAGGTGCTATGAGTAAGCTGCGGGTCAAGACGGGCATCAATAGCGGGTTGGTCGGCAGTGCTGTGCAGTGCAAATTGAATCTTTTCCAGCCCGGCTGAAATGCCGGTGCCCAGCGCTTTGAAAAACGCTTCTTTCAGCGTCCAGAGGCGATAAAAATAATCCGCCTGTGGTTCTGCCGGCAGTGCCCTGAGTTGCGCATATTCCAATGGATGATAGTAGCGCTCGGCGATATTCAGGATCGCACGCTGACGCTGGCTAGCCTCCAGGTCGATACCTACTTGCATGCCCCGGGCGATAGCAAGCACTGCCCAATGGCCGCTATGGCTCAGGCTGAATTGAATATCGCTGTGCGGGATAAAGGGTTTGCCCTTGTCGGTGTGTGCAAAAGTTATATCACCTGCGGGCATGCCGGTGTAACGCGCAAGGCAGCTGCGCAGCAGCCAGCGACTGGCGAGATAATTATCTTTGTCGCGCTTAAATGTCTGCGCCCGCGTGTGCTCTGCTGTGCTCATAATGCTGTGGGCGAGAGCGAGGTGATGTTCGTCTATTCGACGCAAATCCAGCAGCCACAGGTGTACCTGTTCTTCACCCAAGGATATGGGGGGGGAAAACACTGGGGATGGCAAGGGGGAATTCGGTTTGCGCATGGTTCGCTGTCGGGCTTGGGTGGTGGCGAGATGATACGCGACTTGCTCTGCGCCTGCTAAATTGTGCCTGCGCCCGCTTTTGTGCTCTAATTCGCGCCCTCAAAACCCCTCGACCCATTTCCGCTATTTACAGCCAATCTTTTGGAGTTGTTATGCAAATCAGTGCCGACAAAGTTGTCAGCTTTCACTATCGCCTGAGCGAAACGGGCGGTGAACTGCTCGAAACTTCTTACGAGTCAGACCCAACTCTTTATTTACACGGACACAGTGGCTTGCTGGCGGCATTAGAAGCCGCATTGGAAGGCAAACAAGCAGGCGATAAAGTCACCGTAAATCTGACTCCCGAACAGGGGTATGGTGTGCGTCAGGAAAACGCGACCCAACGCATTCCCATCAAACATTTGCTGGGCTACGAAAAAATCAAAAACAAAATCAAACCCGGCATGAAAGTCGCGGTAAATACCCAGCACGGTCCCTGGGATGCCGTGGTATTAAAAGTGGGTAAATTCAATGTCGATATCGACAGCAATCACCCACTTGCCGGCAAAAATCTCGACTTCGAATTGGAAGTGGTTGAGGTGCGCGATGCAACCGCGGAAGAGCTGGCGCATGGCCATGCGCATGGCGTTGGCGGTCATCACCACGACTAATTTTTTCGCGCGTTGCGCATAAAAAAGCCCGCACTGGTTGCGGGCTTTTTTATGCAGATTTGTTGGTGGTGCCGCCGTAAATGTTAGGCTGCTTGGGTGCAGGGCCAGGTGGGTTTGGCGCTGTACCAATATTCCGGTTTCAAGCCAATCAAACGGTAAATGCCCTGCGGCAAATCCTGTTTTACATTATCGATATTGCGTGTCACTTGCGCGTGGCTAATTGCGCCTTGCACATACTGCTGCATCAGGCGCGCAATTTGTTCTATGTCCTGCTCCGGCGATTCCAGTAAATAATTGCCATTTTTTAAGCTGCGCACCAGCGCTTGATTGTATTTCGCACCGCGTTCGGTCATGAGTTGCAAGGTGTCGGTAATGCGCGTGTCGCCACAACCAGTCTGCATACCTGCGCTAAACAGCGCACAACCGGGAACGTTGTCTTTATCTTCGCCTACCTTGTTGATGTAAATAAATTGCAGCCAGTTCTCCAGCTGTTCCAGCGGCGAATTAATGGGCGAGAGAATACAGTCCAAATCCTGGCGGATTTGATCCCAATGGTGGGAGGTTGCCTCACAAAATAGCTCCGCCTTGGATTCAAAGTGGTGATAGAAGCTACCCTTGGTCACGCCCGCTTGTTTGCAAATTTCATTCACGCCCACAGAGTTGTAGTTGCTGTTCCAGATCAGGTTCAGCGCGGTTTCCAGTAGCAAAGTGCGGGTATCTGTAGTGCTCATAAGCTGGATTCTCGTACAAACGTTATGGTTATTATGATACCGGCCGGTATGTTTTTCAATCACAAGCTTGCTCCACAACAGGGCAGTATGTCAGTTGTGTTACCGCGCTTACCTTCGCTTTATAGGCTAAAGTCCTTGATTTTTCTCACGTTTATGAATTTTGTTGCCTGCTATTGGGGTGGGAATAATCAACAAAATTAAAAAAATGTTGACCTCCATACCTACCGGTATGTATAGTTTTGCGAAATGACCGGTTTAACCCCGCCGATTTTGTGTCCAGGGAGTTTTAGCTTGGCATTGATTTGCTCAGGAGCAACAGGAGACTATCATGAGTAGCACAATTTTCCCCCGCAAGTTTTTAACCCTCAGCGCATTGGCCATACTCACAGGTATCGTTGGTTTTTATCATGTCACTGGTGTGGAGGCCTCGGCAGCTGCGGCCGTACCACCTGCGCCAGCGGTGGATGTAGTGATTTTGGAACCGCAAGAGATCCGCACCTGGGCCAGTTTCTCCGGCCGTTTGGCGCCGGTTGAAAGTGCGGCCATCAAGCCCTTGGTGAGCGGCACCATCCAGCAAGTACTGTTTACTGAAGGCCAGCAAGTGAAAAAAGGTCAGCCACTGTTTGTCATTGATCCGCGCCCCCATCAGGCATCGGTGCAGCGCGCCCAAGCGCAATTAGCCACGGCCCAGTCCCGAGCCAAACTCGCACAGGATGAATTGAATCGCGCCCAACAATTAATCGCTGCCAAGCTGGTGTCGCAAAGTATTTACGACTCCGCGTTCAGTACCCATCAAGTTGCGCAAGCCGATGTAAAACAAGCGGAGGCGGCCTTAAGCCAAGCAAAGCTGGATTTGGAATACGCCCACATTAGTGCGCCGATTAGCGGTCGTGTTGGTCGTGCGGAATTAACGGTGGGCAATGTGGTAGAGGCGGGAGCCAACGCACCACTGCTCACGCAAATTGTGGCTAACGACAAACTCTACGCCGAATTTAATGTGGATGAAGCCACTTACATCCAGTTCGTGCGCAACACCAAAAATACGCAGGACATGCCAGTAGAGTTAACGCTCGCCAGCGATAGCAGTGTCACCTACAACGGCAATATTTCCGCCTTTGATAATCGCCTGGATACCAACAGCGGCACCATTCGCGCCCGCGCTATTTTTGATAATAAAGATGGCGCGTTAACCGCAGGTATGTTTGCCAATGTGCGTTTGGGTTCGGCGGAAAAAATTCAGGCGTTGTTAGTGCCCGAGCGTGCAATTGGCACCAATCAAAGTAAAAAGTTTGTGTTGGTGGTGGATGAAAATAATACCGCCACCTACAAAGAAATCACCTTGGGTGAGCATCACCAGGGGCAGCGCGTCATAGTGGCCGGTGTTGCTGCGGGCGATAAGGTGATTGTGAATGGCCTGTCCCATGTGCGACCGAATAGTGTAGTCAATCCGAGTGTGACACAAGCGGGTACTGCGGCAGCGGTGGCATCCAGTCATTAATAGCAGCACGCGCATTTAATCCCAATCGTTTTTGTAATGAGTTGCATCGGTGTTCGGCACCGGTGCTCTCCAAACTCATCGGTTAATTCACTATTTTTCTCTCGCATTAGATTTATTTTCGCAGCTATTTTCAAATTTATTTTTTGGCCCATTTGCAAGCAGGCTCACCATGAACATATCCAAATTTTTTGTGGATCGTCCCATTTTTGCCGGCGTGATTTCACTGTTGATTTTTATCGCCGGTTTACTCGCCATGTTTCAATTGCCTATATCGGAATACCCGGATGTATCGCCACCTTCGGTGGTGGTGAGTGCGTCCTACCCTGGCGCTAACCCGAAAGTCATTGCTGAAACGGTTGCTACGCCCTTGGAGGAGCAATTGGCGGGCACTGAAAATATGTTGTACATGTTTTCACAGGCCACTACCGATGGCCGCTTGACCTTGACCGTCACTTTTAAAATAGGCACCGATGTTGACCTTGCGCAGCAGATGGTGCAAAACCGTGTTTCCCAAGCGCTGCCACGTTTGCCGGATGTCACCCGCCAGCGCGGTGTTACCGTGGTAAAAAGCTCGCCCGATTTAACCATGGTGGTGCATTTAATTTCGCCGGATAAAAGTTACGACGAACTTTATTTGCGTAACTATGCGCTCATGAATATTAAAGATGAACTCGCCAAAGTGACCGGTGTAGGCCAGGTGCGATTGTTTGGTTCGGGCGATTATGCTATGCGTATTTGGTTGAATCCGGAAACCATCGCCGAAAAAAATCTCACTGCGAATGATGTTGTTAACGCGATTCGCGAACAAAACGTGCAAGTCGCGGCCGGTATGATTGGCGGCGCGCCGGTTACTGATTTGGTGGATGTGCAGTTGCCCATCAATGCCAAGGGGCGTTTGGATAATCCGGAAGAATTTGGCGAAATTATTATCCGCGCGGGCGCTACTGGCGAAATTACTCGCTTGAAAGATGTGGCGCGCATTGAAATGGGTGCGTCAGAATTTAGTTTGAATGCCATGTTGGATAACCAACCGGCGGTGGCGATTCCTATTTTCCAATCGCCCGGTGCTAATGCCATTCAAATTTCCGATGCGGTGCGCTCAACCATGGCGCAATTATCCGAGCGTTTTCCGGCGGGGGTGGAATATAAAGTCGTTTACGACCCTACTATTTTTGTAAAAAGCTCCATCAGCGCGGTAATCAAAACCTTGCTCGAAGCGCTGGCATTAGTCGTGGTGGTAGTGATTTTATTTTTGCAAACCTGGCGCGCATCCATTATTCCGCTGCTTGCCGTTCCTGTTTCAATCATCGGTACCTTTTCGTTGATGTGGGCCTTTGGTTTTTCGATTAATACCTTGTCACTGTTCGGTTTGGTGTTGGCGATTGGCATCGTGGTGGACGATGCCATCGTGGTAGTGGAAAACGTGGAGCGAAATATTGAAGAAGGGTTAACGCCGCTTGCGGCTACTTATAAAGCCATGCAGGAAGTGAGCGGGCCGATTATTGCAATTTCATTGACCCTGGTTGCCGTGTTTGTGCCTATCGCCTTTGTGAGTGGTTTGACCGGACAGTTCTATCAACAATTTGCGTTAACTATTGCAATCTCTACCGTGATCTCTGCCATTAACTCGCTGACATTAAGTCCGGCATTAGCGGCGATTTTGTTAAAAAGTCACGATGCACCCAAAGATCGCCTGACGCGCATTATGGATAAACTCTTTGGTCGCTTTTTTGGTTGGTTTAATCGCAGTTTTAATCGCGCCTCCGGTGATTACTCAACCAAAGTTGGGAAATTATTAGGCCGCAAAGCAATGGCTGTAGGCGTTTATGCGGTGCTGCTGGCGGTGACGGCGGTCGGTTTTAATATTATTCCCAAAGGATTTGTGCCCGCGCAGGATAAACAATATTTAATCGCTTTCGCCCAGCTGCCCGATGGCGCCACTCTGGCGCGCACTGAGCAAGTCATCCGTGAAATGGGTGAAATTGGTTTGGCCGAAGCCGGTGTGGAAAGTGCAGTGCAATTTCCAGGCTTGAGTATTAATGGTTTCACCAATAGCTCCAGTGCCGGCATTGTGTTTTTAACGCTGGATGCATTTGATGAGCGCAATGGTGCAGATTTATCGGCCGCGGCTATTTCGCAAAAGCTGCAAATGAAATTTGCCGGTATCGAAGAGGCCTTTATTGCGGTATTCCCGCCTCCGCCAGTGCGCGGTTTGGGAACCACGGGCGGGTTTAAATTGCAAATTGAGGACCGCGCTGGTTTGGGTTACGAAAAGCTGGCAGAAGTTGTGGCGCAAGTGCAACAAAAAGCCATGCAGCGCCCGGAATTAGCCAGTGTGTTTTCCAACTACAAAATCAATGTGCCGCAATTGTATGCCGATGTGGATCGCACCAAAGCCAAACAGCTCGGCCTGAATGTGAAAGAAATTTTTGACACTATGCAAATCTATTTGGGTTCGCTTTATGTCAATGATTTCAATCAATTTGGTCGCACCTATCAGGTTATCGCCCAGGCAGATGCGGAGTATCGCAATACCCCGGCGGATGCACTGAATTTAAAAGTGCGTAATGTGCAAGGCGATATGGTGCCCTTGGGTTCGGTGTTGACCATGGAAGAAAGTTACGGTCCTGAAAGTGCCGCGCACTACAACGGCTATTTAGCAGCGGATATTAACGGTAACGCCGCGCCTGGCTATTCCAGTGGTCAAGCGCAGGATGCGATTGATGAAATTCTCGATGAAGTGTTGCCCAGTGGCATTGTGTATGAATGGACTGATTTAACTTATCAAGAAGTACTGGCAGGCAATACTGCGATTTATATTTTGCCGCTGTGTCTGTTGTTGGTGTTCCTGGTGCTGGCCGCACAGTATGAAAGTTTGGCATTGCCACTGGTAGTGGTGACTATTGTTCCGCTCTCCATTTTGTCTGCACTTTTTGGTGTGTGGATTACCAACGGCGACAACAATATCTTCACCCAAATTAGTTTGTTTGTACTCGCCGGTCTCGCCAGCAAAAACGCCATTTTGATTGTGGAGTTTGCGCGCGAATTAGAGCAGCGCGGCATGGCAACCTATGAGGCGGCCATTACCGCCAGCCGTATGCGGCTACGCCCGATATTAATGACCTCTTTCGCGTTTATTATGGGTGTATTACCGATGGTGTTCTCCACTGGCGCCGGTGCCGAAATGCGCAGTGTGATGGGTATAGCCGTTTTCTCCGGCATGTTGGGCGTGACTTTCTTTGGTCTGTTTTTTACGCCGATGTTCTATGTGCTGTTGCGCAAGCTGGAAGGTAAACGCAGTTATAAAGTTGAGGGGAAAGAAGAGTTTTCACCCGCACCAGTGCATACCGATACGCCTGCCGTTGCAAACCATAAGGAGTTGCAATCATGAATATTTCATCAGTTTTTATAAAAGGTTTTGTTGTCGCTGTGTTGCCCGCCATGATCAGCGCCTGTCACAGTTTTAAATCGGTTGAGCAGTCTGCGCAGCTCGCACAGATTCAGCCGGCGCCGGCAGCATTTGTATTGCCTGCGTCGGCCAGTGAGCAGCAGCCGGTTGCGGCATGGTGGGCGCAATTAAATGATGAGCAGTTGAATCAATTAATTGCCAATTCGCTGCAACAAAATCATTCCATCCGTATTGCGCAGGCATCGCTGGCGGAATCCCGCGCGTTGCTGCGCAACAGCAAGTTGGATCGCTATCCCACAATTGAAGCCAGTGTGAGTGGCACGCGTCAAAAGCAGAGTGCAGATATTGTGGGCGATGTGGATTCACGTATCAGTGAGACCTATCAGGCCGGTTTTGATGCAAGCTGGGAGCTGGATATTTTCGGTCGTGTCCGCAACGGTGTGAAATTATCCAAAGCACAGCTCGCCGCACGCGAAGCTGATTTACACGCGGCGCAGGTTAGCATTGCGGCGGAAGTTGCCGGTGCCTATATCAGCTTGCGTGGCAATCAATATTTGTTGGATGTCGCGCTGCGCAATGTGCTCAACCAACAGGAAACTTTGGAACTTGCCCAACGTTTTTCTGAAGTGGGGCGTGGCGATCAACTGGATGTGGCGCGTGCCGAGGCGCAGCTGGAATTGACCCGCGCCAGTATTCCTGCGTTAAATGCGGAGATTAATATTGCCTTGAATCGCATTGGTGTTTTAACCGGGACGCCGTCGGCGGAATTAAAAACGGCCTTGGCGCTGGTGAAATCGCTGCCGCAGATTCCTGCCTCCTTTGCGGTGGGTAACCCGACAGATTTATTAAAACGTCGGCCCGATATTCGCCGCGCCGAACAAGCGCTGGCGGGTGCAGTAGCGGAATACAATATTCGCGTAGCGGATTTGTATCCGAGCGTCACGTTCACAGGTGGCTTGGGTTATTTATCCAGCGATTGGACACGCGTGGGCAATAGCAATACCGATACCTTTTTATTCTCGCCGCGCATTCAATGGGCAGCATTTAATCTGGGCAGGGTAGATGCGCAAATTGATGCGGCTGATGCCCGTACCCAGGCGCGTATCGCCGAGTTTGAGCAACAGGTGCTTACTGCATTAGCGGAAACCGACAGTGCACTGCAAAACTTTACCCGCGAAGAAGAGCGCCGCACCACCTTGCAGCGCGCCTTACAGGCGAGCAATCAAGCAGCGGTATTTGCCCGCAAGCGTTTTGAAGTGGGGAGCAGCGATTTTCTGACGGTGTTGGATGCGGAGCGGTCGCAATTAACCGTGAGTGCACAATTGGCGCAGAGTGATATGCAGGTGCTGCTAAATTTGATTGCGGTGTATAAATCCCTTGGTGGTGGTTGGGAATTTGCCCAGCAATCGGCGCTGGCTACACGCAATTAGTTTATTTATCGCCAGTAGTTATTGTTGCAATCCCTGAATAGTTTTCCTTTTTTGCCCGTGGCTGTCCCCTTACAGTCATGGGCTTTTTTGTGTGGGGCGCTATACTTACGGCTGCTTGAAATTTATTGGCTAGGGCCCATTTCACGTTTTTTATTGCCTGTTAAGGTGTGGATATTCTATGAACCCGGTTCAAATTAATTGCCCCCATTGTTTTGCCACTAACCGTTTACCCTCCGAACGGCTCACCGATAAGCCCAATTGCGGTAAATGCAAACGCCCCCTGTTTGTGGGCAAGCCGCTGGAATTAAATCCGGGCAATGTTGCCAACACCTTGGAGAAAAATGATATCCCGGTGTTAGTGGATTGCTGGGCGCCCTGGTGCGGCCCCTGCCAAAGTTTTGCGCCCGTGTTTGAGCAGTTGGCGGCGCAATCCGAACCCTATTTGCGCTGCGCAAAATTAAATACTGAAGCGGTTCCTTCTATTGCCCAGCGCTGGGGAATTCGCAGTATTCCAACGCTGATTTTATTTAAAGGCGGTAAAGAAGTGCAGCGTGTATCTGGCGCTATGTCCATGCAGCAATTAAAAACCTGGTTGGTGCAGGTGGGGGCATTTAGCTAAGCCAAAACAATCAATTAACAAGTAAAAAGCCAGCATTTTCGCTGGCTTTTTTTATCGGGAATCACGCAGTGAGTGGCTAAAAATTTACCAATATCGCGGCAGATTTTTTTTAATTTCGATATACCCCGTGCACTGCTCTATGTAACCGCCAATCAATAATTGTTTCATAATCCGGCTCACCATTTCACGCGACGAACCCACCATATTCGCTATGTCCTGATGGGTCACTTTCGGGTTGTGGATACGTTTGTCCTCATCCGATAATTTTTCCAGCGTGCTGCTCACGCGTCCATACACATCCAGCAAGGCTAAATCTTTTACGCTATCGGTCAGTTCGCGCACGCGGCGGGTCAGTTCGGTAAGCATCATTAATGCGAAGTCGGGGTACTCGCGCATCAGCTCATGCACGCTGGCTTTGGGCAGCATCAGCACTTCACAATCGCTCAGGGTGATTACCGAGGCCGAGCGTGGTTGGCCGTCCAGTAGCGACAACTCTCCAAAGTAATCGCCATCCTGCATGTAATTTAAATTTACCTGGCGTCCTTCATCATTGGTTAAGTAGGCGCTCACCGTACCTTTGCGAATTACGTACAAATGGCTTGACTCATCCCCCTCGGTAACCAATACGGTATTTTTAGGGTACTTGCGCAATACACTGTGTTTTTCCAGCTGCGCAAGATAGTGCGCTGGAACGGCGGCGAATAAACGGACGCTCTGCAACATGGTGGTCTAGTTCCCAGTAAAGAAAATGAATTGTTATTGTCATCAAAACACACAATAATCGCTACTACTTATGCCCATTTTTGCCGGGCAAGGATCATAATTCCGTTTTAAATTTCCCCTATTGTCGCACGGAGAGCTATCGGCCTATGGCTGCTGCAGATTCACGCCATTGTGAACAGACTCTCATGTTCACGGATATCGTCGGCTATTCGCGCCTTATGGGGCGCAATGAGGCCATGGCGATAGACATGCTGGGCGAATATCGCAATATATTACTCTCCCATATTGAAGCCCAGGGTGGCCAATTAGTGGAATGTATTGGCGATGCGATTTTTGCGCGTTTTGACACCGCTGCCAGTGCGACCGCTGCCGCCATTGCCATTCAACAACATCTGCAAACCTTTAATACACTGCGCGACAAAAAATTACCGCGCCTGCAAACCCGTATCGGCTTGCACAAAGGTGAAGTTGCACTGCGCGACAATGCGGTTTTTGGTGACACAGTAAATATCGCCGCCCGCTTGGAGCCCCTCGCCGTTGCCGACGGTATTTGCATTTCGCAAACCGTATACGATGAAATCCGTTACAGCCTTTCGGCGCCCGCCAAACGCCTGGGGGTGCAGGCGTTAAAAAATATCGAACAAAAAATTCGGGTTTACCTTATCAAGCCCGCTGGCATAAATTGGCGTGATCACCTGCATTATTTTCTGCGCGGCCTCAATAAAAAAATTATCGCCTATCGCTACCCATTAACCGCTTGTTTGCTCGCGTTTATCGCCGCCGGTTTTTATTTTGTTCCGCGCTGGTTGGTGCCGGGTTATGCCGCCAACTATGTGGAGATCGCCGACTTCCAAAATTTAATGAATGAAAAAGCTGATGCCGATTATTTCTCTGCTGGGATAACCGAAGCGGTGCGCTCGCAATTAGCGGATATGCGCGATGTTTATATTGTGGATGCCAAAGAAGGTATTCACGCACCGATTCGTTTGGAAGGCAGCGTGCAACGGCTCGGCGATAATCTCCGCATCGCCTACCGTTTATTTCGCCGCAAAGATAATGTGCAAATCGCCGGTGGAAAATTGGACGGCACCTATCAGGATATTTTTATTTTGCAGGATAGGTTGGTAGGGGAAATTGCGCGCTATTTGGCGGATGAATTTGGCTTGCAAAACTTTCGGCCTGCACCTTTGAGGTTGACGGGCGATGTTACGGCTTATGATTATTATTTGCAGGGCTTGGAATACCTTGAAAAACCTTCTTCTCTAGAGAACTTCGATATTGCAATCCAAAATTTTAATCAAGCATTGGTTCATGATAATTATTTTTCTCTAGCAAATGCCGGTTTGTGTGAGGCCTACAGGCAGAAATATGAGTTGATTGGGGCTGCAAGATGGCTTGGTGAGGCTGAAAAATTTTGTCTGCTAGCCATCTCTCAAGATCAAATGTCTTTGAAAGCCTATAAGACAATTGGGAAAATATATACAGAAACAGGTCAGACTGTTAAAGCTATTGAGTTTTTAAAAAAGGCTGAATCGATTAATTCTCGCGATGTTGGTGTGTTGGCCGCTCTTGCGGCGGCCTATAGTTTTAAAGGTGATATTAAAGCTGCTGAGAAAATGTATTTGGAATTTTTAAAAAACAATCCAAAAGAGTGGATTCTATATGATGGTTACGGATATTTTTTATTCAAAAATGGACGCTATGATGAAGCCATAAAAATATATAAAGAAATAATAAATATGGTTCCTGAGAATTTCTCAGTTTTAAATAATATCGCGGCTATGTATCTATTAAAAGGAGAGCTATCTGTTGCTGTAAAATATCTTGAAAGCGCTGCCCGGATTGAGCCTGATAGTGCGGTTTTTTCCAATATGGGAAGTATTTATTATTTGTCTGGCGATTTTTTTAAGGCAGCTGAAATGTATGAAAAAGCGCTGCGTCTTGAGCCTACAAACTGCCAAATTCTGGCACATGTGGCAGATGCTTATAAATTTATTGCTGATCAAAAGGGAAAAGCTGATTTTTATTTTAATAGTGCAATCCATTATGCTGACGAAGATATAACTATTAATCCTAGTCTCGCAAAGTGTTACAGATACAAAGCAATAGCATTGGTATATTTTGGAGATATTTTGCAAGCTAAAGAGGTGATTTTTTCTGTCAATAGATTAGATTCAAGTAGTATTGAGTCGCTGTCAGTAAACTTGAGAGTTTCTGTTGCGGCAGGCGACGTTGAGGATATTAAACGCTACACTAAGAAATTGCTTGACGCAGGCTATTCAGATAAATTGTTACTCGCTAATCCTGACTTTTCGGTATTAAAGGAGCCAAGATTTAGTGATTTATTTGATCGGAGTCATTAACTACATTTCATAAACCGGGAGGTTTAGTATGCATATCTTTATCAAGTCAATTGCACTGTGTGGAGTTTTTGTTATTGCAGGTTGTTCAGTTGTCAGTTCAGAAATTAAAAATCATCATACTGTTTATCCCATGGAAGGAACAAATACCGCAGTAGTGGGTATTGGGGTAGATAAAAGCGGGGTTCCGTTTGTGGCCGCAAAAGAAATTATTGTCGCACCAGGGCAAAAAGTACTTTTTGCCGGACCGGATGAGTTTGTCGTGACCTTTAAAAACAAAAAGAGCCCCAATCGTAAAATAGATAATCCTTCCAGAGGTGGGGTAGTAAAAATTGAAGTCCCTAGTGAGGTCTTTGAACAGGGTGAATTTGTTGAGGAATACCGCAAAAACGGTCAATTAAAGTTCAACTATGGTGTGATCGTTAATGGAAAAGAACTTGATCCTGAAATCATAGTTCGTAAGAAGTAATATTTACTTTAGGGTATATAATTAAACTAAAAGCGACCCCCAGTGGTCGCTTTTTTTATGTGAATAAATCACAACCCTCTCTAACAATTTGTCACAGTTTTCATCCTCTCGTTCGGGTATGGTGGCTTTTGTAGCAGGGCGTCTGCAGGGATAGGCGAGCGGAACAGCGGTTTTGTCGGTCAGGGACGGTCGGGTTATGCCGGTTGGCAGGGCGCCCGGTTACGTTTGCGGCAAAAGTGCTTATCTTGCAAAGGAGTCTTGCAAATGAACCGGATTCATCTCTTCCTCTTATTTGTTATTTTTCTGTTAATCCCCCTCTCTGTACCCGTATTTTCCAGTGTAATTCCGGCAGTTAAGCCCGGCTGTGATACTGTTGTGCAGGAACCTGCTGGCGGGCGTGACTGTGCGGCGGGCGCCGTTCTGGTGGCGTCGGTGCCGGAAGTGCCGGTGGGTGAGCTGGCTGCGGCGCAATCTGCCGCTCCCGCGGGGCTGCAGGATTTTATCCAGAACGATCAAACCCATGGCCGCTCCCAGTGGCTGTTATTGGCGATTTTTGCGGGGCTGATTTTGTTGGCGGCGCGCATTGCTCCCTCTTTGAAATAATTTGTTATGGATGCCCGCGTTGGCGGGCATGACGAAAAACGATTGTTTTAGGTGAATAAATCACAAAAAACCAGCGGATTTTGATACGGAGATCCTCCAGGGTTAAGGCCACAATGGCTCTATTGTCCAAGTGCAAAGGTTGCGCGACTGGGCATAAAAGGAGCGGCACCTAGTGCCAAATTTTGGTTATTAATCTGGAAGGATCTCATCATGAAAAAGTCTCACGCTATTGTTAAACCACTCACTCATGCAATCTTGATTGCAATCTCCTGTTCTGCTGGCGGAGTTCTGGCAGATACGGATAAAAAAACCGAAGTTCCCCGTATTGACACCGTGGTGCGTATCGACCCTGTTTTGGAGCGTATGGCTGCAGAACAGGCGTCGCTGCCGGTGATCATCATTTTTGGCGAGCAACCCCAGCGCGCTATCGCCCGTAAATTAAATGCGCAATACGAGCGCGATATCGATGGTTTGGCGGCGCGAGTACGGGCTATTTACGATCGCTATCTCACCAAGGAAACACTGGTCAGCAAAGACAAGGAAGTCGAACACAGCAAGTTGTTGGCCCAGTACATTACCGATGCCGATAAAAAAGAAATCCGCGCGCTCAATGAACAGCGTGAAAGCCTGATGCGCAAAGTGCGTCAGGAAATTGCACGCGAATCGGAGCTGGCGGTAACCCGTGTGCAGGAATCGCAGTTGGATGCCATCACCCGCTTGGGTGCCAAGGTGCAGGAAAAACTGGTGACAACTAATGCCATCAGCGCTGTTATCCCGGCTTCAGCTTTAAAGGAACTTGGCGCACTGCAAGGTGTAGCCGAGGTTATCTACAACACACCCGGCAAAGCTGAATTGGATAATCAGGCGGCATCGCTCGGTGCAGATACCTGGTGGAATACCGGTTTCGATGGTGGTATCTGGGATGTAGGCGTGATCGATGACGGTGTGCTGGAAACCCATACCGGCCTTAACACCCACACCTTCTATGAAAATTTTGCGGGCAATGGCAATCACGGTACCGGCGTCGCCTGTATGTATGCGGGCACCGATGCCACCCGTCGTGGCTTGGCTTTTGGGTTGGATTCCATCCTGGTGGAAAATGCCGGCGATGAAGCGACCACTATGGCCGGTGCAGATTGGATGCTGCGCTCGGCGGGCGATGATCCGGAAGTGATTAACTACTCCTGGGGTAATGGTGATGCGACCGGCAGTGATTGGCATCCGCTCTCACGTTTTGTGGATGGAGTGGTGTTTGATTACGCCACCAACTGGGCCAAGTCAGCGGGCAATCAGGGCTTTGGCACCAACACCATGACCGTGCCGGCCACCAACTACAACGGCCTCACCGTGGCAAACATGGCGGACAACAATACAGTGTCGCGCGCTGATGATGTGATTACCGCCTCCAGCAGCCGTGGGCCAACCGTGGATAACCGCAAAAAACCTGACCTGTCTGCGCCGGGCAATCAAACCCGTACCTGCAACGCATCCGGTGGTTATTCCGACCTAGGCGGCACAAGCTCAGCGGCGCCCAAAGTCGGCGCAGCGACACTCTTATTGACTGATGCCGGTAACTGGGATCCGCGCTCCATTAAAGCGGTGCTGATCAATACCGCCGATTCCTGGGAGGATAGCGACACCCAATCCACTGCCGATGACGGTCCAAAAACCGGTAAAGAGTGGAACAAAACCTACGGTTGGGGCTATCTGGATTTGGCGCACGCTCACTTCCATCGCAACGACTTTTTCGCCAATTCGGTAAAACCCAAAGGGCAATCCGGTAGCTTCAAGCTCTACAAGGGCACAATGTATAACGGCGATAAGGCAACGCTGGTGTGGGAACGCGATGTGGATTACAACAACGCCGCCACGCCAACCAGTTTCCGCGCGCTGTCGGATTTGGATTTGAAACTTTATTCAGAACCAGGCAATAGCCAGTTGGATTCAGACACCAGCGTGCGCGACAACGTCCATCAGGTAGCAGCCACCGCGACTCAATCGGCTGTCGTCAAAGTATATGCTTACAGCAGTGCTTTTGATGGTGCGAGCAGCGAGCCCTTCTCGCTGGCGACCGAAGAAAATTTTGTTGCCGCTACCGGCCCAGCTTTTTCTAATAGCATCACTGCGCCGGCGAGTGTACTTACCGGCACCAACTTCACCTACACAGTGGCGGTGAAAAATACCGGCGATTTGGACGCGCACAATGTAAACGTCAAAATCAATTTACCGGCGGGATTCTCGCTGGTAGCCGGCGCACAAACCCAAAGTGCGGGCAGCATTGCTGATGGTGCCACCAAAAACCTGAGCTGGACGGTAAAAGCACCTAGCTATGCCATTACTTCCACCAGCATAAGCGTTAGCACTACCAGCCTCTCCTACGGTGAAAGCTTTACCGGCTCAGCGAGCAAGGCGATTAGCGTGAAGCGCTTGGTGCTTACTCTGCCTTAAGTACAAGCTCCGACGCGATTAAAACCTGATGCCATACTGGCATCAGGTTTTTTTGCTTATTAACAGATGACAAAGCGGTGTCAAGCACGCAGAATTCAGCTTCAATCTTCATGCAGCTGACAACCCATGTATTCGATATTACCCGCCATAGTGGCGTTTCTATTTTTATTCTTCGGCCTTTATGTCGCGCACTCCAAAGGTTTGAACCGGGTGACGGCTGCGTTTTTGATTCTGTGTATCACCACGTTTTTCTGGCAGTTTGTGTGGGCGATTTTGTTTCAGGTAGAAAACGAAAAACTGGCGCAAAACCTGATTGATTTGGGTTGGTTGCTGATTTTATTTTTGCCGACCAGTTTGTTTCATTTTCTGGTGGAGTTGACGGGGCAGCAAAACCATAAACGCAAAGTCTATGCCTCTTATATCTTTTCTATTTTTCTCGCTGCAACTCATGTCACCACGGATCTGGTCATTAATGGCAACTACCATTATTTTTGGGGCTTTTATCCTAAGGCTGGCATTTTGCACATACTGCATGTGTTGCAGACCAGTACGGTGGTGGTTTACGGGCTGTATCTCGCCTATCAAAAACAAAAACTGGTGCAAGCCGGTGAGAAAACCAAGCTGCAATATTGCAGTGTAGCGCTGCTGATTTTCTCTCTCTCGGCGGTGGATTATTTATGCAACTACGGTTTTGAATTTTACCCACCCGGTGTGGTGTTTATCGCGGTAGGTCTGGGCTTGATTGCGCTGGCCACTGTGCGCTACCACGCGATGGATGATTCACGCATGCTGGTGGCGAGTATCGCCCATGAAATGCGCACGCCGCTGGCGTCGTTAAAATTACAGGCGCGGGTATTAACCGAGTATCTACCGGAACTGATTGCCGGATACAACCTCGCGCGCGAAGAGGGGTTGTTGAAGCAGTCAATCAGCGAACAAACGCTGGCACATTTGGGACGCACTGCCAAAATTCTCGAGCGGGAGGTAGTGCAGGCTAATCACGCCATCGACATGCTCATGGCGTTAACCACCGCCCATTATTTAAATGAAAAGGATTTTAAACATTTTTCCATGAAGGAATGCGTTGAGTTGGCGGTGAGCCGGGTGCCTTATAAAAACGATGCAGAAAAGATCGTTAACGTCGATGTTAAAGCCGATTTTGTGGTGTTGGCCTCTAACGAATTTCTCACCTTTGTATTGATCAACCTGATTAAAAATTCGCTGGATGCATTGCGCGGCAAAGAGCGCGGCAGCATTAATATCACTATTATTGCGGATCAGGCAGGTAATCGGCTCGAGTTTTTGGATAATGGTGTTGGCATAGATGAAAAAATTCTGCCGCACATTTTTGATCGCTTTTTTACTACCAAAGACCGCAGCAACAACTCGGGTGTAGGGCTGACATTTTGCCGCAAGGTGATGGAATCTTTTGGCGGCAATATTACCTGCGAATCCAAACTGGGCGAATACACCCGCTTTACCTTGTCATTTAAAAAGTAAGCGCCGTAGCGCCAGGGCAAGTGTTAGTGCAACTTGCCCCGGTTGGCGACAGGGCTGATGTGCGGTTGTGCGGTGCATATTTCATGTTGCGGAATAACGGCGCAGTAATAATTGGTTTTGCCTGTTACTTTCTGTGCGGGATAAATATTCACGCTGTGATTAAAACTTTCCGGTTCGTAAAAGCCATCCTCTGAGTTGAACAGGGGAATGAAGTCACGAGAGGCAATGCGCTGGATCAAATCGCTGGGGGCATCCTCTTCTTCCAGAATTTTCAAGTGCTCGGCAATATCCTCTTCGGTGTAAATCAAGCAGAGTGATTCACTGCCATCGCGTGTTTGCAAGGTAAAGCGCGAGGGATTGGACAGGTAAAAATATTCTTTGACATCCAATTCGCTGCATACCTTTTGAAAATAATCGGCCAATTCTGCGTCGGCAAAAAACGGTGTGTTTACATCTACCGCTTCATTTTTAATGTGGCTGGTTAAATCCTGAAAGTAGGCATTTTGTAATTTGTTGATGGCGTTGGTCAGCTGTTCCAGCATGTTCTCATCACTTTTTTTAATGTAGTAATGAATAATATTTTCGTTAAATGCGGTGACTGCGTCGCTGGGTGTGGCATGGCCGGTTAAAAGTATTTTTTTGATGGCCGGATTATTTATTTTTTTGCAAAACTCAATGCCATTCAGTGACGGCATGGAGAAGTCCGCAACCACCACGGAGATTTCCATGTCGCGCTCATTGTTGCGCTGTTTTAAGTGGGAATGATTGAGTACCTTTTTGACCCACTTGTCGGAGTCGCCCGCAAGCTCAGGGGCGTTTTTGTTGTGGCTTGAGCGGGTTGCCGGCTTGGGGGCATTAATGTACTCGAGGGCGGACAGGGCATTATCAAACAGCTTCAGGTTGTACTCGTTGGAAAAAACCATATCCAGCGAGGCAAGAAAATCCGGATTGTCGTCAATAAACACGATTTGTGCAGGATAAAAAAACAGCGGTATCTTGGATTTCAAGGTGGTGTCCTGTTATCGGCGAATGCGTTGATGGTGGCGGTTGAGGGTTATTGTTGGGCGCCTGACTTAAATATATACAAAAGATCTGCTTTTATACAGCCGCTCGTGGGATTAATCCCGCGATCTGCTGTGGCTAATCCGCGATAAAAGCAACGTCCTGGCTACAGTTATAGCAGCCAAGACGTTGGATGTGGTCTATCAGCGTAGTTATAAGTGCACCCTTTTCATTTTGTTATGCCGGGTTGTCGCTGGTTAAAGCGTTGTGCGGTTTACTTCAAATCGTCCAAATCGATATCCGTGCGCTCAAACTTTTTGATCTTGCGGATGATTTGGTCGGGCAGGCGTGCAATGCGTTTTTCCTTGTCGGCAAATACGATTTGCTGATAGCCACGCGATGCCAGTTCATCGTTAATATAAAAGCTGAACAGCAAGTAGAACGAACATTTTTGAATGTTAAACGCATTGAGTGAACAGGTGACTGTCTGGAAGGGGAAGGCCTCTTTCAGGTACTCATTGTGCGCGCGTTTGGTAATAAATACGCCTTGATCTTGCAGCATATCGTTAGAGATGCACTCAAAGAACCAGCGCTCTCTCACTGCACCTTGCCATTCAAAAAAGTTGGAGAAATACACGTTCTGTGTTGCATTGGAATGCTTGAGTGACGTTTCAAATTTTTGATAGTAAGTTTGCGGCGCAATTGGCCAGGCTTTGGCAGTTGGAAAGCTGTTAAGAACGTCGTCAGCACGGAAAGCAACAGAAGAATTAGTAGTTTGCATGATTGAATCCTCATTCGTTTAAAGGTCGGTTATGCAAATGAATTGTTCATTTGCTGACCTAGAGTAATGAAGCGCCAAACAAGACACCACCGTTTGTGTCCCAGCAAAAAGCTAAATAAAATTTATGTCGCCTAAATCATCTTCTGTGCGATATTTTTACGCAGCAGCATAAATTTTTATGTTCACAGTATTTGTTTGGCGTTTAAATCATTTTTAATTTGTGAAAATCAGAGCGCCAGCGAGTCTGATATACGTTTGCTCTCATCGGTTCACTCGCCACTGCGGCTCCATTTGCCCCTGCATACAGCGTTTCACATCTTCATCAATGCGATTGTCAGGTTTTACGCATTCCTTGAGTGAACGTGTCGGCGCGAAGGTGTTGTGTTTTGTGGGCGGCGAGTCGGCCTCTGCCATCATCTGGTCTGCGTGGCGGCACGCCGTGGTTTGGTAGGTGTAATTGGTGTCGCTGGCATTGGTGTTGTACTGGTCGATCCAATAATTGCAGGTCGCAATAATTTGCTGCAGCTGTGGATTTTCAGTGTTTAGCGCACGCGGCTTCTCGCGTTTACCGCGCGTAGGTGTGTGGCGGGAGGTTGAGGGATTGTTCGCCGTTTCAATCCAGCGATGTGTCCCCGCTTTTTTATTACATCTATCCAGCGTTTCCGCATAATAATCCCGCTCCTTGGCCCACTGCCTGATCTGACTTTGATTACCACCATTATTAAGTTTGCGCTGGGTGGATTTTAATTTGGATTGCCACTGACCGCAGTCATTGGCGAGGGTTAGTGTGGGCAGGCTTAACGCCGCGAGTGCGGTAGAAATGATTAACAGTTTCTGCATAGTTCCTCCTTGAGCTTTCGATTATAGTGTTGCCAAAATCCGTTGGCCGATTCTATTCCATGAATGAGAGAAAAGCATGCCCGCAAAGATCAAAAACCTCACTAAAACCCTGCTTTCCGACAATTGGTACACCTTGAACAAATATTCGTTTGAATATCAAAAACCCAATGGTGAGTGGAGTAAACAAGAGCGTGAGGCCTACGACAGAGGTAATGGTTCAACCATTCTTTTATGCAATACCGACAAAGGCACAGTAATTCTGACGCGCCAGTTTCGTCTGCCGACTTACGTGAATGGCAATAGCGACGGCATGTTGATTGAAACCTGCGCCGGTTTACTCGATCAACACAATGCTGAAGATTGTATTAAAAAGGAAGCAGAAGAAGAGACCGGCTATAAAATCGAAAAGGTAACAAAAATATTTCAAGCCTATATGTCGCCTGGGTCAGTTACAGAAATCGTACATTTTTTTATCGCGGAATATAGCGAAAATATGAAAGTGTCCGAAGGTGGTGGCTTGGAGCATGAGCAAGAAAATATTGAAGTACTTGAGCTCAAGTTTGATGCTGCTTACGCGATGATTAAATCGGGCGAGATCAAAGACGGAAAAACTATCATGCTTCTGCAATACGCCAAATTACATAACCTTTGCTCATAACTCCATCAGCAGGCGCACACATGACCACCGACAAACTTGGCCGCACCACGACCTATATAAAACAAGAGCAGGGCTATAGGGATCGCGCCTTAAAAATGTACCCCTGGGTGTGTGGCCGCTGCGCACGTGAGTTCACTTATTCCAACCTGCGCGAACTCACCGTCCATCACCGCGATCACAACCACGACAACAACCCCGCCGACGGCAGCAACTGGGAGTTGCTCTGCATCTACTGCCACGACCACGAACACACCAAGTTCCACGAATACGTACTCTATGGCGCAACCACCGAAAAGAAAATCCAACCCGCCACGCACAACCCTTTTGCGAATTTGAAGGATTTGATGGGGAAGAAGGAGGATTAGCGAAACTCTCCTTCTGTAAGTGCGCGCCGTATTAACACTTGACCAAATTCAATCCAATAAAAAAGCCAGCGAGGTTTTCACCAAGCTGGCTTTATCAAATATGGTAGCTAGAGGCGGACTTGAACCGCCGACCCCAGCATTATGAGTGCTGTGCTCTAACCGGCTGAGCTATCTAGCCATAAATGAGGCGCGCATTTTGGCGACTGAAGGGCGTGCTGTCAACCCCAAAAATCACCTTTGTGATAATGCCAGCGGCGGCGGATGGGGGTATCATGCGCGCTTTGTTTTATTGCTTGCCTAACTCATCCCGCAAACCCACCGATAAATAGGTTCACGATGGAATTTCTCGATCTCGCTCCCGTTACCCGCGCCCAGGGCGTTGTGCATTTGCCCGGCTCCAAGAGTATCTCCAATCGCACGCTGCTGCTGGCGGCATTGGCGCAGGGCGAGACGGATATTCGTGATCTGCTGAAGTCTGACGATACCGACCGGATGTTGGAAGCCTTGGCGGCGCTGGGTGTGAGTGTGACCAAAACCGGCGAGATGGATTACCGTGTGGTAGGTACCGGCGGCATTTTTCCTAATAAAGAGGCGGATTTATTCCTCGGCAACGCCGGTACGGCGTTTCGCCCGCTGACTGCGGCGCTGGCGCTGAGTGGCGGCACCTATAAGTTGCACGGTGTGGCGCGTATGCACGAGCGCCCGATTGGCGACTTGGTGGATGCACTGCGTCAAATCGGCGCTGACATTACTTATCTGGGGCAGGAAGGTTTTCCGCCGCTACTGATCAAGCCGGCACAAATCGCCGCCAACGGCAGTATCAAAATTCGCGGCGATGTCTCCAGTCAATTTCTTACCGCATTGCTCATGGCGCTGCCCATGACCGGCAAAGAAACTCACATCGAGTTGGTGAGTGAGCTGATTTCCAAGCCTTACATTGAAATCACCCTCAAACTGATGGCGCAATTCGGTGTAACTGTGCAGCGCGATGGTTGGGAGCGTTTTACGGTTCCGGCGGCGACTGGTTATACCAGCCCCGGCACAGTGTTTGTGGAGGGTGATGCTTCTTCGGCGTCTTACTTCCTTGCCGCCGGTGCGTTGGGTGGTGGCCCATTGCGGGTGCAAGGCGTCGGCGCTAACAGCATTCAAGGTGATGTGGCGTTTGCCGATGCGCTGGAAGCAATCGGTGTGACCATCACCAAAGGCGAGAACTGGATTGAGGCTTCGGCACCCTCGCTGCCGCTTAAAGCTTTTGATCGCGATTTCAATCATATTCCCGATGCAGCCATGACCCTTGCAGTAGTTGCGTTGTTTTGCGATGGCCCCTCGCGTTTGACCAATATCGCCAGCTGGCGCGTGAAAGAAACCGATCGTATTTCGGCGATGGCGACTGAATTGCGCAAGTTGGGGGCGATTGTGGAAGAGGGCGACGATTGGCTGCGTATTACGCCGGTGAAAAATTTAATCCCGAATGCGGCGATTGATACTTATGACGATCACCGTATGGCGATGTGCTTTTCGCTCGCGACCTTTGGCGGCGTGCCAGTGCGCATTAACGACCCCAAATGTACCGCCAAAACTTTCCCGACTTATTTCGATGTATTTGCATCGGTCGTTAAATAAGGGCAATGGTGATGGATAAGGAATTATTTACGCTCGATTTCAAAGTGCGCGACTACGAATGCGATATGCAGGGCATAGTGAACAACAGCGTGTACCAAAATTATTTGGAGCATGCCCGCCACGAATACTTGCTTGCCAAAGGTGTGGATTTTGCCGAGCTGACGCGCCAGAAAATTCACTTGGTAGTAGTGCGCGCCGAGTTGGATTACAAATTGCCGCTGGTGAGTGGCGATGAATTTTATGTCACGGTAAATGTTGAACTGTCATCGCGGGTGCGGTTTGATTTTTTGCAAAATATCTATCGTAAGCGCGACAATAAATTAATGCTCTCCGCCAAAATTACTGGCACCTCACTCAATGAGCGCGGTCGCCCATTTGTACCCGAGGTGATCACAGGGTTATTCTCTGCGGTGGAAGCGGAGGCTCGGGTGGGCGAGATTCAGTCATAGCTATATTTCCTTTTTCAATTGCAGGCTAACGGGGGGCTTGGTCTTTTAGCAGCATTTGTAATTGGAGTTTTAAATTTTCGTTCTCGGCGATGATTGGGTCGATATAGGCCCGTATTTCATCTGCAGAAAAACGCGGCGTAATATGCTGCGGGCAATTCCAATCAAACGCCTCGATGCTGATTACAATCGCGCGTTCAATGCGGGCGCGATAAGCGGGATCTTCTACGGCAGCAAGAATCTCTGGCTGTTCAGCCTCATGCACAATACGTGCACGCCCCCAGAGTTTTAATCGGCGCTGTCGTGGGTAGTCCATTAGTATCAGGCTGATTCGCTCATCGGCGGTAATATTGCCCACGCTGAGATACTGCCGGTTGCCACGAAAATCAGCAAAACCAATTGTGCTTGTATCCAACACTTTTAAAAAGCCAACAGGGCCGCCGCGATGCTGCACATAAGGCCAGCCATTTTCGCCCACGGTTGCCTGATAAAAACTGTCGCGTGCCCGAATAAATTGAATTTCGGTTTCCGTTAATCTGTTGCGCGGCTCGTTCGCCAATTCGAAATTGCGATTTCCCTCCCGGCTGCCATAAAACTCTTGTGCGGCTTTGACGCTGGGTGTGAAAGTGATATCAGAAAATGCACGCGACATAATAACTACCTCGTTAAAAATTTCCTGCCAGCATCATTTGCATAGGCACCGGTTTAGCTGTTAGCTGTCACTTTCGGGAAATCAATTTCCACGCGGCTGGCTTTGCCTAAAATGTTCGTCAATAAATTCATTCCCACATGGGTAATAATTTCTACTATGTCTGCGTCTGAATAACCTGCATTGCGCGCTTCGAGCAGTTCTGCAGTCGTAATCTCGCCCTTGTGCTCAAGCAGCGAGCGCGCCAGTTTTACTGCCACGGCGGCTTTGGTGTCCTGACTGGTGCCTTTGCGATTTGCATCTATTTCCGCTGGATTTAACCCTGCATGGTTTCCAATCGCTGAATGCGCAGATAAACAGTAGTCGCATGCATTTTGTTGTGCAATCGCCAGTGCGATGCGCTCGCGGGTTGGTAAATCCAGGCTGCCTTCACTGGCAATTCCATGTAAGCCAAGGAAGGCGCGCAGCGCAGCGGGGGAATTGGCAAGTACGCGCAGAAAATTCGGCACCATGCCAATTTTTTGCTGAATCGCTTTAAACAGCGCGGTCTGTTCGTCGGATGCGGTGAGGTCGGTTACTGTGTTGATGCGGCTCATGGTGTGTTCCTGTTGAGATAAATAGCAATGGGTGGAAGTTCATATTGCCAACCACTAGCAATGTAAAGAATACTCACGTTTATTAATTGATTGTTTCCAAAAAAGGAATAATCCGTGGATAGACTTACTGAAATGCAAATCTATGTGGCGGTTGCCGAATGTGAGGGCTTTGCGGCAGCGGCGCGGCGGTTGGGAATATCACCTCCGGTTGTCACACGGGCGGTAGCTGATTTGGAGGCTCGCCTTGGGGTCAGGCTACTAAATCGCACCACACGTTATGTGCGTGCAACCGATGCCGGGCAGCGTTACCTGGATGATGCCCGGCGCGTAATTGCGGCAGCCGATGAAGCGGACGAGGCGGCCATCGGCGTTAATAGCGAGCCGCGTGGACATTTAACCGTGACCGCGCCGGTATTGTTCGGGCGGATCTATGTTATGCCGGCGATAGTCGATTATTTGCAGCGCTACCCAGCGGCTGAAGTATCGGCACTGTTTGTTGATCGCGTAGTGAATCTATTGGAAGAGGGCGTGGATGTTGCACTGCGCATTGGCGAACTGGGCGATTCCAGTTTTAATGCGCTGCGCGTGGGCCGTGTGCGCCGTGTGCTTTGTGCGTCGCCAGATTACCTTGCCCGTCAGGGGGTACCTGAAAATCCGGATGCGCTGACGGGGCACTCGATTATCGTAGCTACCAGTCTCGGTGCCAGTGTTGAGTTGCGTTTTATGCAGGATAAAACGCCTTGGGTTGTGCGCATCAAACCGCGCTTGAGCGTCTCCAGTAATGATTCAGCGATTGAAGCGGCGGTTCGTGGTTTGGGAATTGCCCGCTTGATGTCCTATCAGGTTGCCCCCGAAATTGATTCCGGCAAATTGAAAATTTTATTGAGTGAATACGAAACCGCTCCTGTGCCAATTCATATTGTGCATCGTGAGGGGCGTTATACTTCCACCAAAATTCGCAGCTTTATTGATTTGATGGCTGAGCAATTGCGTGCGAATAAATCCTTGAATTGATCAACATGGCGCTTCTGCGCGCCAGTCAATGTGAATGAGAGTTCCTATGTCGTATCAACAGCTGCAGCAACACTTTGTCAAAATTTCCCACTTTGAACACCTCGCTTCTATCAGCCACTGGGATCAGGCAGCGATGATGCCTGCCGGCGGTAACGATGCCCGCGGTGCAGCCATGGCCGAGCTGTCGGTGTTAATTCATCAACTGACAACGGCGCCGCAATTAGGCGACTGGATTGCGACGGCGGAAAATGAAAGTTTATCGCCCGCCGAAAAAACAAGTCTCGCTGCTATTAAGCGCCGCTGGCAACAAGCGACGTTGTTGCCGGAAAAATTGGTGATGGCGCAATCGCTGGCCAATTCCGAATGTGAGCACGCATGGCGCGAACAGCGCACCAATAACGATTGGACGGGGTTTAAAACCAATCTTGCCAAGGTGGTGGAATTGGCGCGGGAGGAGGCGGCTATTCGCGCGGCGGCAGCGGGGTTGAGTAGCTATGATGCCATGTTGGATATCTACGAACCGGGCATGAACAGTGCAACGCTGGATGTATTGTTTGGCGAGGTAAAAACCTGGTTGCCGGATTTTATTGTGCGCGCGGAAGCGCTGCAGGCAACACAAAAAGTTATCGTCCCGCAAGGGCCGTTTCCCATCGCGCAACAAAAAGAATTGGGGCTGGCGGCAATGAGGCTGCTTGGCTTTGATTTTAATCACGGCCGCCTGGATGTAAGTGCTCATCCATTTTGTGGCGGCGTGCCGACGGATGTACGCATTACTACCCGCTACGACGAAAGCGATTTTATGAAAGCGCTGTTTGGCGTAATCCACGAAACCGGTCACGCGCGCTATGAACAAAACTTGCCCGCAGCGTGGGCGGGCTTGCCGGTAGGTGAGGCGCGTTCGATGGGCGTGCACGAGTCGCAAAGTTTATTTTTTGAAATGCAATTGGCGCGCTCAGCGGAATTTGCGCAATTGCTCGCACCTATGGCGGCAGAATTTTTGGCGCGCACGCAAGATGCGGCGTTGAGTACACACAATATTTACGCACTCAATACTCGGGTTAAGCGCGATTTTATTCGCGTGGATGCCGATGAGCTGACCTATCCCGCCCATGTAATTTTGCGTTATGAATTGGAGCGTGCGCTGATTGAAAGGCATATCGAAGTGGATGATATTCCTGCCTTGTGGGACGAAAAAATGCAGGCTTATTTAGGCCTGTCCACGCAAGGAAATTATCGCAACGGTTGTATGCAGGATATTCATTGGGCGGGCGGCGCTTTTGGTTATTTCTCCTCATACACCTTGGGAGCTATGTATGCGGCGCAGGAATTCGCGGCGGCAGAGCGCATGGTTCCACAATTGCGTAGTAAGATTGCCGCCGGCGATTTAGACGAACTGTTCGCTTGGTTGAGCGTGAATATTTGGTCGCAAGCGAGTTTGCGCTCGACCGATGAATTAATGATTGCTGCAACCGGCGAGCCGCTGAATGCCAGCTATTTTAAGGCGCACCTCGAGCGTCGCTATTTAACGGGTGAGTAATGTTTGTTGGTTTTGATTACGGTACGTCCAATTGCGCTATGTCATTTATCAATGAAGGGCAAGCGCAATTAATCCCGCTCTACGGTAATGACGCGTTTGTACCTTCTACCCTCTACGCCTTGGAGCGTTCGTTCATCGCCGAGTTGGTGGCAACGCAATTGAGCGATGATGCGGATAAGCGCGCTTATGCCCAGAGCCGGGCGGCGCTGTTAAGTCAGGCGCGCGCAGGAAAAATGGAACATGATCTTGATCATGCGCACGAGGGAATCTTTTTTGGCGCGGAGGCGATAGACCATTATATTTCTGCGCCAGGTGAAGGTTATTTTATTAAATCGCCTAAATCGTTTTTAGGTGCAAGTGGTTTGCGCCAGCAGTCAGTGGATTTTTTTGAAGATGTAGTTGCTGCCATGATGCTCAACGTTAAAAACCGCGCTGAGCAGCAGTTGCAAAACAATATCACCCAAGTGGTGATTGGTCGTCCGGTTAACTTTCAAGGTATTAATGCGCAGGAAAGTAATGCTCAAGCGCAAACGATTTTGGCGGCGGCAGCAAAACGTATTGGCTTTCGCGATATAGAATTTTTGTTTGAACCGCTCGCCGCCGGTTTTGATTTTGAAACACGCTTAACCGAAAACAAAACGGTATTGGTAGTCGATGTGGGCGGTGGTACTACCGACTGCTCCATGGTGCTGATGGGCCCGCAGCATATTCAGCAACTGGATCGGGCGCAGGATTTTCTCGGCCACACCGGTGAGCGTATCGGCGGTAACGATTTTGATATCCAGCTCGCGCAAAAAATATTGATGCCCCATTTTGGTATGTTGTCGCCATTAAAAACCGGCTTACCCATGCCGCTCATGCCGTTTGTGAATGCGATGGCTATTAACGATATAGGCGCACAAACTGATTTTTACGATGCCAAAACCGGTTTTTTATTGGAGCGATTAACCCGCGAAACCCATGAGCAGGAATTGCTTGCGCGCTTTATAAAAATGCGCGAAGGCAAACATAATTTTGCCGTAGTGCGCCAGGCGGAGCTGGGTAAAATTGCGCTTTCGGCACAAGCGCATCACAGTTTTCCATTGGGTTTTATCGAGGATGGTTTGGCGCCGCAGTGCAGCGCGCAGGATTACGCCGACGTCAGCGAACAGCTGTTGCAAAAAATCGCCGCGCTGATCAGCGAAGCAACGCGGCAGGCGGGTGTGCAGCCGCACATTGTTTATATCACCGGCGGCAGCGCCAAATCGCCGCTCATTCGCCAAGTGGTGCGCGAATTATTTGGCGACGATATAGCGATTGTCGATGGTGATCACTTTGGCAGTGTGGCGGCGGGTTTGGGGGTATGGGCGGAGCGCATATTCACCTAGGTGCCGGTGTGATTAATCAGGTGTTTTTAACCCCCATCAACTCACCCATTTTGGTCGGTGTGCCCGCTTGGTACTTTGCATCCCACTGCATTTTGTCTTTGGCGAAGAGAATGACGGCGGTGGAGCCGAGTTTAAAACGGCCCATTTCGGCGCCTTTTTCCAGCTGGATATTTTGGTAGGGGTAGAGGGAGGTGGCGATTTCGCGGCTGGCGAAGGGGGCGACAGCGCCGTCCCATACGGTTTCTATGCCAGCCACAATCATGGCGCCGACTAGCACGACGGCCATGGGGCCTATATCGGTATCAAAAATTGCCACTGTCCGTTCATTGCGCGAGAACAGGCGCGGCACGTTTTCGGCGGTGACGGTATTCACCGAAAATAATTCACCCGGAACACTGATCATGCTGCGCAGTTTGCCGCCGTAGGGCATGTGTACGCGGTGGTAATCCCGTGGCGATAAATACACAGTGGCAAATTCACCCTCGTTAAATTCTGCGGCGAGTTGTTCGTCGCCGCCGAGTAATTCCACGGTGCTGTAGTCCTGGCCTTTGGCTTGGAAAATACGGCCATTCACGATTTTACCCAATTGGCTAATGGCGCCATCGGCGGGGCAGACAATGCCATTGCTGCTGGCATCGATGGGGCGCGCATCAGGTTTTAGGGCACGGGTGAAAAAATCATTGAAGTGTTTGTACTGCAGAGGGTTTTCTTGCGCCGCGAGGCTCATATCCACGTTGTAGCGTTTTACAAACCATTTGATAAAGGTGTTTTTAATAAAGGGTGTTTCATTATTGGCCAGCCAACCGGCCGCGCGCGACAGGGCGTGTTGGGGAACCAGATATTGAAGGCCGATAAACAGTTTTGGATTCATGTGTTGTTATTGTTCCTGCGCAGGTCTTGTTGACCGTTTCAGAGGGTAAAGGGCTGGGGCTAGTGTAATTCACTTGGGGTGGTAATCAGTGCCGGCGCAGTTTAACAAACTCAACTGGAGGCGGCGACTATTGCGAGGGTAGAGGGGATATCTCGCATGCGCCGCTGTGGTATGGTGGCGGCCTCTGTGTTTACGAGGTGTTCCGTGCTGCAATTCCAGATTATTCCCGTCACTCACTACCAACAAAATTGCACCCTGCTGTGGTGTGATGAAACGCTCGATGCCGCTGTGGTCGACCCTGGCGGCGATATTGAGCGCATCCTCGCCGTAGTAGCCGAAAAGGGCGTAAACCTGCGCCAGATTCTGCTCACCCACGGCCATATGGATCATGTTGGTGGCACCGCGGCGTTGATCGCACAATTGCAACTGCCCGTTATTGGCCCGCACGCGGATGATCTGTTTTGGATTGATCTATTACCCCAGCAGGCGCAAATGATGGGTTTCAAACCGGTGGCGGGTTTTACCCCAAATCAATTATTGAATCACGGCGATAAAGTAAAGGTCGGCAATGCCGAGCTGGAGGTATTGCACTGCCCCGGCCACACCCCCGGCCATGTGATTTTTTATAATCGCGCTGCCCAATTGGCGCTGGTGGGTGATGTGTTATTTAAAGGCTCCATCGGTCGCACCGATTTCCCGCGCGGTAATCACGCCGATTTGATCAATGCCATTCGCACCCGCGTATTGCCCTTGGGTGACGCGGTGCGTTTTATTCCGGGCCACGGCCCTATGTCCACTTTTGGTCATGAGCGACTGAGCAATCCCTTTGTCGCCGATAAAAACTACGGTTGATGTAACCTTATGTCGCTGTTTGCCGATCTCAAAAAATCCAAGGCGGGCGTTGATTCCAACTGGAACCCGGGCTTTGACTTTAGTATTGCGCGCTCGGCGAAGCGGCGCAGTATCAGCATTGAAATCCGCCGCGCGGAGGTGGTGATTCGCGCACCGGTAGCTGTGCCTGAAGCACTATTGCTCGATTTTTTGCAGCAGAAAGCGCGCTGGGTGCAGCAAAAAATCGCTGAACAGACCCAGCGGTTAGAGTCCGTTGCGCCGCCAGTTGCACCGGTCTACACCCAAGGTACCGAAGTGGTGTTTATGGATGAGCGTTTGACGCTGGTGCTTGGGCGCGGTGCCACTGCGGCTATCCGCCGTGTCGACCAGCACTTGCATGTACTTTTATCAACCCGTTCGCGCCTGCCGGATGAGCAGCAAATCCAGCAGTTGTTAATGCGCTGGTATCAACAGCAAGCGCTGCACATTCTCACCGCAAAAACGGCGCAATTAACGGGGCAAATGGGGCTGGTGTGCAGCGCGGTGACGGTGAAGGCGACACGCTCAAAATGGGGCCACTGCACCAGTCGCGGCGCCATCCAATACAACTGGAATATACTGCTGGCACCCGAACACATAGTCGATTATCTTGTCGCACACGAAGTCTGTCATCTGCGCCACCAAAACCACAGCCGCGATTTTTGGGCTCTGGTTGCCAGTGTTTGTCCATCTTTTGCGGCCGATCGCGCCTGGTTAAAAGCGAACGGTGCGCGGCTCAGTTTATAAACTCCAAAGGTATTTAGTGATGAATGACATTCCCTCTGTTGAAAGCACCATCGAACCCCTGAGTGATGATCCCGCTGAAAACCTGGATCGTTTTATCGTGGAAGCCATGGAGCTGGGCTGTGTCTGGGGGCTGCAAGGGCCAGAAGGCTGGGCGCTCAGTGGCTCGGAAGCACATGAAGACGTAGATGTGATGCCCTTCTGGTCGCAGGAGAGTTTTGCCCGCGCCCACTGCCAGGACGACTGGAAAGATTACCAGCCTGTTGCTGTGGACCTGGAAGAGTTCCTGGAGGATTGGCTGCCCGGTATGCATGAAGATGTATTGCTGGTGGGCATCAACTGGAACGATGAGCTGGAAGGCGAGGAACTGGAGCCGCTGGACTTGCTGGAAGAGTTTGAACAGGAAATGAGTGACTAAGCGTTACCGCTGACCGGTGCGCTTAATAATAAGCATCCCCTACTTGATTCTGGTCGGTCTCTTCGCCAAACAATTGCAGGTGCAAAATATCTACCTCGTAGTGTTTAGCGTAATCGTTCAGCGCTTTTAAATCGGCAACACCGGGGCTGAGGCTACACCAAAAATTGGTTGACTCATCGCGGGTCGCCAAAACAAATTCCAGTGCGCCCGGCACTGTTTTGCGACTCAAGTGGCTAAATAGTTTGCGCTGTAGTTGCAGTACCGAAAAATTAAAATCCGCGCAGAGTCGCATCAGCAGCGGATACTGCGACTCGCGTCGATCCTGAAAACGAATTTCGCGGCTGGCGAATAACTCGTCTGGATCAATCAAACGTTTGTGTGGTGGCTGCTGCATAAGATAAAGTCAGTTATACGTTATTGACGAATAGGCTGACCATCGTGGTCGGGCAGAGTGAAACAAGCACTCCAGTATCCTGACAAGGTTGTAAAAACACCTAGTGTAACTATCCGCTGTGACAAAGCCAAAGACAAATAGACTGTAAAAAGCGCGTGGATTAGACCACAGCGTTGTTAATCGCCGAGTGCGGTCTTTCACATTTTTGTTTTTCTGTTTACCCACTCAAGCGGTATTCGGTTGAAGATAATTCAGTTAAAGATAACGTAAAGATAGTTCAGTTAAACCTTAGGTAGCTAAACGGAGCGTGCAATGATTTCATCCCCCAACCTTGGTGTACTGCGGGCCAAGTCGCTAGTAAATATTTTTTTTATCGCTTTATGTTTGTTATTGGCAAGTTGTGCCGCCATCAAGCCCAAATTGGAGCAGCCGACAGTCAAGGTGGCCGGCTTGCAGTTGCTGCCCGCGCAAGGTTTGTTGCAGCCGATAGAAGTGAATTTGTTAGTGACTAACCCCAATGACCGCGACTTATCACTGCGCGGTATGTCCTATACCGTGGGCATCGAAAATTTTGACGTATTGAGTGGTGTGAGCAACGAGTTGCCAACCCTCACCGCCTATCAGGAAACACCAATAAAAGTTGTGGTGACAGCCAATGTATTGCAGCTGGTGCGTTTGATTGAGCACTTTGGTCGCAATGGCATGAAAGAGAATGTTGATTATAATTTTTCCGCCAAGCTGGATTTTAGCGCCTGGCTGCCCGCGCTGCGGGTAAATGAAAAAGGCTCGATCCCGCTTGCGGCCAAAAAGCGCTAATTTTTAGCGAACGTATTTTCACTGAATTTTGTATTTTCAGGATCTTCAATGACTGACGAAATTGTATTGCCCGAAGCCGATGAACGCATCGCGCTGAAAGATTACACCGAGAAAGCCTATCTCGATTATTCCATGTATGTAATTCTCGACCGCGCTCTGCCACATATTGGCGACGGTCTTAAACCGGTACAGCGCCGCATTGTGTATGCGATGAGTGAACTGGGTTTAAAAGCCAGCGCCAAATATAAAAAGTCCGCGCGCACCGTGGGTGATGTGATCGGTAAATTCCACCCGCACGGTGATTCAGCATCCTATGAAGCGATGGTATTAATGGCGCAGCCATTTTCCTATCGCTATACGCTGGTGGATGGTCAGGGCAACTGGGGTTCACCTGACGACCCCAAATCTTTCGCCGCGATGCGTTATACCGAATCGCGCCTCACCAAATACAGCGAAGTTTTGCTGGAAGAGTTGGGGCAGGGCACGGTGGATTGGCAGCCCAACTTTGACGGAACACTTGAAGAACCTATCGTATTACCCGCGCGCGTGCCCAATGTGTTATTGAACGGCACTACCGGTATTGCGGTGGGTATGGCGACGGATATTCCGCCGCATAATTTGCGCGAAGTGGTTAATGCCTGTGTGCACTTGCTCGACAATCCACAGGCGACGGTCAACGATTTGTGCCAGCACATTCTCGGCCCCGATATGCCCACCGAAGCGGAAATTATTTCTCCGCGCGAAGAGCTGATCAAAATGTACGAAACCGGGCGCGGCAGTGTGCGCATGCGCGCGGTCTGGCAAAAAGATGAAGAATCGGGCGATATCATTATCACTGCGCTGCCACACCAGGTGAGTGGGGCAAAAATCCTGGAGCAAATCGCTGCGCAAATGCAGGCGAAAAAGTTGCCCATGGTCGCCGATTTACGCGATGAATCCGACCATGAAAATCCCACCCGCTTAGTGATTATTCCGCGCTCCAATCGTGTTGATCTGGAGCAGGTGATGCAGCATTTATTTGCCACCACTGAGCTTGAACGCACCTATCGCGTCAATATGAACATGATTGGTATCGATGGCCGCCCGGCGGTGAAATCGCTTACCAAAATTTTGAGTGAATGGCTCAGTTTCAGAACTGTTACGACTCGCCGCCGTTTGCAATATCGCTTGGAGAAAGTGGAAGAGCGCTTGCTGCGTTTGGCCGCCTTGATGGTGGTGTTTCTCAATGTCGACGAAGTGATTCGTATTATTCGCGAAGAGGACAACCCCAAGCCGGTATTGATGGAGCGTTTCAATTTAATTGAAATGCAAGCGGAATATATTCTGGAAACCAAATTGCGCCAATTGGCGCGTTTGGAAGAAATGAAAATTCTGGAAGAAAAAACCGCGCTGGAAAAAGAGCGCGATGGCTTGCAAAAAATTCTTGAGTCCGCCGTGAAGTTAAAAAATCTGGTGCGCAAAGAACTGCTGCAAATTGCCGAGGCGTTTGGCGATGAACGTCGCTCACCGATTGTAGCGCGCGCTGAAGCGCAAGCCTTGAGCGAAACCGAATTGCTCAGTGTCGACCCTGTTACTGTAGTGATTTCGGATAAAGGTTGGATTCGTGCTGCCAAGGGCCACGATATAGATCCAACCGGTTTGAGTTATAAAGCGGGCGACAGTTTTAAATTTGCGGTACAGGGTAAGAGTAACCAGCAGGTGATTTTAATTGACTCCACTGGTCGCAGTTATTCGCTGCCCGCGCACAATTTGCCTTCCGCGCGCGGTCAGGGCGAACCACTGAGCGGTCGCATCAGCCCACCCAGTGGAGCGACTTTTGAGGGGGCCTTAATGGGCGCCGACAGTCAGCGTGTGCTGATTGCATCGGATGCTGGTTATGGTTTCGTTGCCAAATTGGAAGATCTCACCAGTAAAAATAAAGCAGGTAAAGCACTGCTGACCTTGCCGGAAGGCGCACAAGTTTTACCACCGCAATTAATTAACTCACCCGAACAGGTGCAGTTGGCGGCGGTGAGCAACGATGGCCGTCTGTTGGTATTCCCGGTGACCGAATTGCCGGAACTCGCCAAAGGCAAGGGCAATAAAATTATGAATATTCCCTCGGCAAAAGTGCAAAGCCGCGAAGAATTTGTGGTGGCGCTGGCAGTCATTCATCCGGGGCAATTGTTAACGCTGCATTCGGGTAAACGTTTTATCACCTTGAAAGCGGCTGACCTTGAGCATTACAAAGGTGAGCGGGGACGTCGTGGTAATAAGTTGCCGCGCGGTTTCCAAAAAGTGGATAAGGCCGAAGTGACAGATAAATAAAGTGAGCAAATAAAGGCGGTATTCCGCCTTTATTTTTGTCTGGAAAAAACGGTAAAACAATAATGCAGGAATAGTTATGAGCGATAAAGATCAACGTCGATACGTGCGCACTGCGTTTAGCTGTCGCATTAAAATTCAACATGAATCGATTGGCGAGCTACAGGTAAAAACCCGCGACATTTCGGATGGTGGCGTTTTTTTAGTGTTGGAGCCCGAGCAGATTCCGCCGATTGGCACGCGCCTCACCGGTCAGGTGCAGGGCTTGATGGATGATGCACCGGTATTGGAAATGGAGGTGGTGCGCGTAGAACCCGCCGGGGTTGGTTTGCGTTTTGTACAAGAGGACTAATCCGGTTTAAACAATGGCTTATTTAATTCGTATATTCTTCCTGGCTGCAATGACTTCACTGGCGTTACCGGCATCAGCAGCCGTGGTGCTTCTGTATCACCACGTCAGCGATAAAACACCCAAGTCCACCAGCATTAGCCCCGCGGCCTTTGAAGCGCAGATGGATTATTTGGAGAAAAATAATTTTGCAGTAGTGCCGCTGTTAGAGCTGACCGAAAAACTGCGCAAAGGCGAACCGCTACCCGATAAAACGGTGGCGATCAGTTTTGATGACTCCTATGTATCAGTTTATGAGTCGGCTTTTCCGCGCTTACAAAAACGCGGCTGGCCGTTTACTTTTTTTGTCAACACCGATGCGGTGGGCACAGGTAAGGTATTTGTAACCTGGGACCAATTGCGCGAAATGGCACAGGCGGGTGCGACTATCGCCAACCACAGTAGCAGCCATACACATTTACCCCGACGTGAAAGCGGTGAGTCCGCTGCACAATGGCGTGAACGTATCACACAAGAAATTAATAATGCCCAGCAAACAATAAAAACGGAAATTGGCTCGGTGCCGATGATTCTGGCTTACCCCTTTGGTGAATACGATACCGAGGTACAGCGCATCGCGAAAAAATTAGGCTATATCGCGTTTGGGCAGCAGTCAGGTGCGCTGTATAGTGAGGGCGATTTACAGGCGGTGCCGCGGTTTCCGTTTGGCGGCAGCTTTAGTGATTTGGATGATTTTATTCTCAAGGTGAATGCCAAACCTATGCCTGTTTCCCGGGTGGAATTTTATGCAGATAACAAAAAGAAAGCTGACAATTTAATTGTGCGCCAAGGTGAAAAACCTTGGTTGGTGTTAACGCTGGCCGATGCCAGTCTGCTGAAAAAAATAAATTGTTTTGCCTCCGGCCAAGGGGCAATTGTTACTGAGGTGATCGACAACAAAGTGTGGGTGCAACCGAACAAACCTTTACCTTCGGGGCGCACCCGCTATAACTGCACGGCGTACACTGGCGAAAAAGGGCGGTTTTACTGGTACACCCAGCAATGGTTGGTAACCGACAAGCAGGGCAATTGGACTTATCGCGATTAATGCTCGCCAAAAAAATATAACAATAACTTCAAAGTGTGTGAATTATTAAGGATCTGATATGTACAAATTAGTCTTTCGTGGCGAATTAGCCGAGGGTGCTGTTCGCGCGGATGTTATCGCAAAACTGGCACTGCTGTTAAAACAACCACAAGCGCGTATTGAGCAATTATTATTTAGCGGCACAGAGCGTGTTATTAAACGGGTTGATAATTTAGCGCGCGCAACCCAATGGCAAAATGCATTTGCCAATGCGGGGGCGGTGTTAACAATCGTCGACGAAACTGCGGTTGAACCAACGCCTCCGGTGACTGAACCGCCATCAATTTCCAACACTACCGACTCAGAATCCAGTGTTGCACATTCGGATTCCTCTGATCATCCAGCTGCAACCCAGTCAGCCGTTTCAGCCACACTGCCTAAATTAAAATTTCGTAAATTGATAATCGGCCTTGTGGCCTGTTTGTTGGTAGTAGTGGTCAGTGCGGCGATTGTTTGGCAGCAGGGTTATTTAAATCGCTGGTTATTTTCCTCCGTCAGTAAAGAAGAAAAAACCTTGCTGGCGGCACTGGCCGACCCGCAATTGCTCGCCCTTGCGCGTGTAGATATTGAGCTGATGCGCACACTCGATCCTTCACTGGTGGAGGCAGGACAATTGCAAAACCTTCCCGGCGTGGATGCCGATATGTGGAGCAGTATGGAGCGTTCGGGCATTCATATCCAACAACAGGCTACGCAACTTTATGCGGCTGCTTTTGTTGCGGATAAGATGGAAGTTGCAGTTATCGCGCGCGGTAATTTTTCACCGGATAAAATAACCCGCTGGCTCGATGAGCAATACGGCATAGACAAACAGGATGCTGATGGCATTTGGTTTGCGCCACTGGATAAAACCAACTGCGCTAAAGGTGAGCCCATGCTTGCGCAGTTTACTCAAGGTCAGTTATTAATCGGTTCGCCAGAGGCGGTAAAACGTATTGCACTGCGCTTAAAAAATGCCACAGGGGCGGCGGTGGATCTTGCGCAATGGCAAAACTCCTTGGGTGGAAAATTATTCTCCCTTGTTATTTTTTCTCCTGCGCGTTGGCAGGCTGATAAGTCGGGTATGGTGCAATACAGCTTGGGAAAACTGGCTGCTGAAATGGAAGCAGTGAGCGAAGTATATGTTGATGTCGAACCTGATGTTGTGGCCCAAGGTATGACGCTAAGCCTAAGCTTAATCAGTGGCGACGCTGAGTTTATTAATAACACTCATACCGCGTTACAAACCCGGCTTGATGAAACACGCAAAAAAATCGCACAGGATTGGCCGGAGGTTGTCGCCATTTATGATCGTTTGCAATTGAGCCGAAGCACTAAACAATTGCAGGCATCAATTCGTTTTGATCAACATATAAAAGATGAAGTCGCTATCTGGTTTCGCTCACTCTTTAGTTTTTCCGTCGGGATGGATCAGCCTACGGTTGCACAGCAGGATGTGATTGATGAAAATCCGGCGGCGTTTGCTCCCGCGCGCCGCGAACAGCTCACATCGTTTGTGCCAAAAGATGATTTCATGGATGGAATATATAAAACCACAACTGGCCCCTTTGGGTTGGGTGTTGAATCCCTGGCACTAAAAAATCAGCGCATACAGATTAAGTTGGGTGTAAAGGCTTATGACTTGCCCAACCTTGGCAATGAAAGCAGTCCTGCATTTCTGGTGATTACGGATGTGGTGGATCAACAGGGCAATTCTTTATTGTCCGCACCGGGTTGTGGAGAAGCCGCTCAGCGTGCCCCTGAGGCAATTACTAATAGTTACGCCACGAGCCGGTTTGAAGATGGCAAATTGGTACCGGGCCGTGCATTAATTGGCGAGAAAATAATTGAATTAGCCGTGGGGGTGAACTTTGCGCAAGTGGCGCGCATTAAAGGTTATATCGATTACCACTTACCCATAGCGGTAGAGACAAAAATTATTGATGCGCCGCTAGCAGGAAAGTCGATCGATTTGTACGGCACTCGCGTTCGATTCAAAACAGCGGGCGCCAGTGCACTCAGTTTTGAAACCAGCGGCAACACCCAACAGTTGTTACAAGTGAGGGCATTAAACGCGACAAACAAACCGCTCTCATCAAGCAGTGGGATGCGTAGCGGTATATTTTTTGGGTCGGGTAAATCCGCCAGTCTTGATTTCAAAGGCACCGTTGCCAAGGCGGAGGTGATTGTTGCCAGCGCCATAGAAAACCAGCGTTATGAATTTGAATTAAACCAACTAACACCGCCCGCTAAAGCATTTTTTATGGACAAGGAATTTCCGTCGCCCTTTGGCGATAAAGGTTTTGAGCAATTGCTGTTGGCACAGGCTCCACAAATTGATGAGTTCCCTTTTTATCCACCGAAAGCGCGTGCCACAGCTGCGCCGGTGGAGCTGGCCATTAACGATGTGCGCAGCAGTAACAGTTTTGGTTTATCGGTTGAAGGTGCGGCTTACACTGACCTTGCATTGCCACTGTATGGGCAAATCGGTGTGGCGCAATTATTTATCAAACAGTTGGCTGATGCCGATGGAAAAATTTTCCCGGTAAATAAATCAGTGCCTTTATATTTTGAGCGGCAGGGCGGCATAACCAGTAATGGTGTGTACCAGCCGGATGAAAAAACACCTTGGTTGAGGTCTGATTTTTCGCTCAAGGCGGCCGACGTACACGTCGACAATATTCGTCAGGTACAGGGTGAGCTGCGTTTTTATCAACCCAAACGCTTACAAACGGCAACTCTGCCTTTTGTGTTGGGACCGATTTGGAGTGGCCCTAAATCCAGCGTGGAATTAATTGAATGGAAAAGCGGGCGTTTGGTTTTTGCGGTGCAGGGCAGTTACGAAGAGGTGATAGGGTTAAAAGCGTTCAATCATGCCAATGCGCTTATCAGTCAACCCGCGCAATATTCTTCTATATTTGGCGATCCACAGCTCACGTTGGATATTAGTGAGCTGCCTGTGCGTTTTGAAATTGAATACACCAGTGAGAGCGAAGAATTATTTGTGCCTTTTGATATCACACTGCCTTAGCCAAGCCTAATGCAGCCCAATAAAAAACGCGCCAAAAACTGCGCGTTTTTTATTGGGCTGGGTGAGTACAATCAATTATGGTCGCACAACAATATTAATTTCATCCACCAATTGTTGGCCTTGGGCGTTGGTTGCAATTCGGTCATCCTCATCGCGAACTTCCGCACGGACTACCAGGTTGAGTTGTTGATTAAGGGCAAGATCCAATTCAGAGCTTACCGATAATTTTCCGGTTTGATCCAGCGTGATCAGGTCATCTTCATAATCATCGGATTTGGAATCCACAATCGACCAAGTCAAGTTGTAATCATAATTGCTATCAGTGGTGTCATCGGCAAAGGTGGCGGTGATATTCAATTCCAGATTGCTGCCTTCAGTGACGGAGAGATTTTCGGTGCCACCATTGCTGTTTTTGATCTCAACTGACTTGAGTTGTTTTTTCAGAATGACCAGCGCCAGCTCATCCGTTTCACCGCCGCAAGCGCCCGTGAGGGTGAGGTCTGTTCCGGCATAGCTACCGTTTTTGGCAGTAATTTTTGCGCCTTCAATGGTCAATGACGCACTTGGATCGGCGGCCAACGTACTGTTACTGGTAATAACGGCAGTGCTGTTATTAGTGTAAGTGCCAGTGATGGTGACAGTGGCGGACTCACCTTCACGCATTTCCAGTTCTTTGTCAGATACCAGCGCCAAACTCACTAAGGTGTCGTTGATAGGAAAACTGAGCGGTGTGGAGCTGATGAGTTCGCCGTTGTTATTTTCACCGCGCGCCACAATGCTCACCGCGCCACTATTTTTGGTGCTTAGCTCACCTTTGGTGGTATCGCTAAACTGCGCGAGAGTGCCGCCTTCGGTGACTGCCCAGGTCAGTGGATATTCCAGTGTTAAACCATTATCAAATAATGCACTGGCGGTGAAGCTGGTATTTTTACATTCATCGACAGAGCTGCTGGCGGGAGTAACGCTAATGCTCACCAGGTTGGCGTCGGAGACAATAATATTTTGGGTCTCGCTCAGCCCCGCATATTCCACCGTTGCAATCAGCTCACCGGATTTACCCGAGGCAGTAAACAAACCATTTTTGATACTACCCAAGGTTTTGTCGCTGAGTTTCCAGGTCGCTTGGGTGTTGAGGTTGGTGGCGACGTTTTCACTATTGCGACCAATCAGGTTTAATTGCAGCGTGCCTTTGAAATGCGCGTAACCTTCGTTGTCTTCCAATTCGATACTGGTAACACCGTTTTTACTGGCATCCACGGTTTGGGCGATGCGTGCGCTGTCGCCATCACCGCCACCACAGCCGCTTATGCCCAGCGCGCCCATACCTAACAGCAGTGCGCATGAATAATGTAATCCTTTAGAACGCATAGGAAACTCCCAGGCCGCAGCCATCAATGCTCAGGTTGTCGTCTTTAAAGTAGCGGGCGCAATCGAGCGCCCAATAATAATTTTTGCCTTCCACGACGCGATCCTGCAGCGAAAAACCGTAGCTAAAACCGCTGAAAGTATCTTGTTGTTTATCGCCAAGGCTCGGCAAGTGTGTTTCCAATTCGGTAGCGGCATAACCCAACAGAATCACTACACGTAAATCACCAGGTTCGTAGTCGGGGTTGCTCAGGGTGATGTAAGCGGCGCTCTGCTGTTTAATATCCAGCGTCATGTCATTTTTTTCATCATTGCTCATTGGCACGCCAAACATACCTTGTAAACCAATACCATCGAGCATGCCGTTGGTGACTTCAACATCGGCGCGAAATTGAAACAGGCTGGGTGAAAAGCTTTCACCCGAGGCTTTGATTTTGGTGTAGGTCGCCTGACCGGAGAGATGGTAGGCCAAGGGCAATCCATCCGGTGTTTGCCCTTGGGCATACGCGCCGGCACTGCTGGCCAGTGCCAGGGCGCAGAGTGAAGTAACCAATCGTTTGCACATAAGTAATCCTTGCTGGGTGAAAGTTGGTGTTTGTTATTTGGGTATCGTCTTTATTCCAGGTTGTTGGCGCGTATTACGGTGCGCAATTCGTGAATATAAGCAGGGCCACGGCTGGAATATTTGCCCAGCTCCGCCACCATGGTGCTGCCTGTAAACTGCGCTTCGTCGTGGCGCAACTGTGCGCGCAGCTGACGCCATGGGCGATAGGCGTTGTGGGTATTAATGTTGTTGAAGTATGCCGTAAGTGACTCTTCAACATTGTTAAATTTCTTAACTTCGTGTTTGGCGTTGGCGGCGCGACGGCTTGGCACCAAGCCGCAGCCCGGGGTGTAGCACCAGTGACCAAACAAATTGTGTGCTTCCTCGGCAAACCGTGAGGTGCCCCAGCCGGACTCCACCGCTGCTTGTGCCAGCACCATGGCCGGTGGAATCACGTCCACGCGCAACAGCAGAATTTCTATGGCGCGCGCATCTTCCGGGTAGGTTTTGTAGGTAACGTGGAATTTCTCACGCAGCTTTTCCAGGTTGCGTTTATTTACACCAGTGACCGTTTGTTTTGTATCCCATTCATTTTTGATTTTTAGTAAACGCTCGCGCGATTTTAATAATTTGGCATTTTTTTCATCGATCAACGGGCGCAGCATGTCTAAAAACTGGGCTTTGCGCTCAGGTGTTTGTTCGATGGCGGCAAAGTCGGGTAACAGAGTATTGCTGGTTAGCTCATCGTCATCCATTGCTGTAAAAAATTGTTGCGGTGAAACACTGGCTAGTACCAAAACCAGGAATAGGGTGATCAGTGGAAAGGCTGCAAACGCAAAACCTAGCAACCATTGTGAAGCATGTTTATTCATAGCGGGGGCTACCAAAAGTGAACAGAAAAAGAGGGTTATAAGTCGAGCTGTTTGCGCAGGTCTTCCATGCGCTTAAGGTTTTCCTCTTTGCTGAGTGGCGTCTCTATGGTTTCAGGCAGCAGCTGCACATTGGGTGCAGGCAGCTCGGCGCCATTCATCACGCGCTCACACAATTTTAAATAGTGGCGTTCAAAAATCGGGAACGCGACTTTCTCGGCATTGGTCATCAAAAAATACCAGTCGCTGGCGCAGCCGGCGTGATACACCGCCGGGTGGCTCCAGTTGTGCGCCGATTTCGGGCTGGGCGCGCGGCAAGCTTCCACATAGGCGGCATGGGCGTCGAGCAGGCCAAACTTTTCCGGGTCGCCCTGGCAGGCGCGAATCATGCGGTTGAGGGTGGGCAGGTATTCCGACTCCTCAATCACCCGGCGTGCGCCGCGCAAAATGGTTTCCGGCGCAAACTGCGCCAGTGAATTAAGCCACAGGCGGCGCGCCTGATTGAGCAGTTCATTGTCTTTAAAGGCTGCGTAATACTGGTTGTGATAGTTGATGCGAAACAGGGCAAATACCTGATTGATCGCATCGATATGCGCATCCGTCGGTGTCGCCTGCTCACTGCGCCGGTCAGCTTGCCCAGCTGCGGTCGTTGAGCTGTTGTGCGAGGCTGCTATCTCGTGTGCGACCTGGTTGATTAGCGAATTGCTGTCCTGCATTTGGATTAACCTGCTGCGAATTAACGGTTGCCAGGGCGTGTTGTTTGGCCCAGTGGTATTTCACGTGTTGCAAAAACTTGGTGTTCCAGCTGGCGTAGACCTGATTACTGTCGCGCCAGAATAAAACAAACTCTGCCACCTGCTGCTGCGCAAATTTCAAATCGATATTGGCCAGTTTCAAAACATCATAGACATCTTTACTGGGGTTCCAGTTCTCGGGAATACGCTTGGGTTCGGTGTCGTGTTCCAGCGCCGAGTGGTAACGCTGCCACTGGCGTTTCACATGCTGGATAAACTTGCTGTTCCAGGTGCGCCCTACATCGCCGCGCTCCTGCCAATAAACCACAAATTCGGGGATCGAATCCTCCACAAACGCGAGGCTGATGCTGGCGTGTTTGACCAGCACTTCCAGCGCATCCTTACTCGGGCGCCATTGACTGTGCATGGCGGTTTCCAGGTCGCGCTGAAGGAACTCGGTATCGCGGTCGCGACTGTTGCGCTCCTGTTCTTCCCGCTGCTGGCGGGCGATTTGGGTCTCGTAATTGCGCCATTTGTGCAGCAAATCTTTTAAAAACTTGGCGCCCCAAGAGTGATTGGTCTCACCGCGCTCGCGCCAGTAGGTCACAAACTCTGGCACCTGCAATCGCACAAAATCGAGCGGGATATTGTACTGGGCAATTTGACGCAGCAATTCCTGATCCGGTTGCCAGTTGGGCGATATCAGCGTCGCGCCGCTATTGATCACCGGGGCCATGGCTGCAATCGGGGCGATAGCGGGCGCAGGCTGCACAAAAGGCGCAGTGCCAGCATCATCAAACGCCAGCGTCAGGCGGCGGCTGTCCACATAGGGCGCGGAGGCGAGCAGGATAATGCCTTTGTCTTTCAAGCTGCGGCTGATGCGCTGTACATCAAAATCGGTCCAGAAGGGCATGAGTCGACTCACCCAACTCTCGTCTATATCCAGCCACTGGCGATTATTGGCCGGGTGCAGCGGCAAGTAGGTCGCCATATCGCCCAGAATCGACAACATACACGCCTCCTCTAGCCCGATAGTGGCGGCCAGGGACGGGGAAATCAGCAGTGGGCGTTCCGGTAATAGCGATGAACTCATAGTGCTCGCGGCCTATGCGACCAGTGTTGGGCAAAGGGGGGAATTGTAGGCGTATGAGGGGGTAGATGCCAGCGGCTTGCGTGCCGGAGCGTGGGTTGGGTCTCAGCTTTGTTATCGATTTTGTTATCGATGGGAGGGCAGGTTGATGGTAAATGCGGCGCCTTGCGCTTGATCTTGCGCCAGTTCAATTTCCCCGCCCAATTTCTGGGTAATCAGGTTGTACACAATCGACAGCCCCAACCCTGAGCCGCCGGTGCGGCGTGCGGTGGTGAAAAAGGGTTCAAAAATTTTATCGCGAATGTCGTTTGGAATGCCGCTGCCATTGTCGTGGTAGTGAATGGCTACTTTGTCTGCGTATTGTTCCAGCGCGATGCGAATTTGTTTGTGCTCGGTGTGGGCAAATGCGTGGTGAATGGAGTTGGTAATCAGGTTGGTAATAATTTGGGCGATAGCGCCGGGGTAGCTGTTGAGTGGCAGTGCAGCGCCCGGCGCCAGCTCGCAACTAATCTGCTCTTTGCGCAGCAGCGGCTGTAAACCTTTGAGTGAAAGTTCAATACAGCTGCGCAGGTCAAACTCCTCGCGCTCATCGGCAATATGAATGGCGCCAGATAATTTGAAGTCGCGCACCAGCCCGGCAGCGCGGCTGAGGTTGTGATTAATTAATTGCAGGCCGTCGTCGATAGTTTGTAAAAATTGGGCGAACTCGGCTTCGTTTAATTGCTCATCGCGATATAACTGCTGTACACGTTTTAATTCACTGGCGCAATGGCTGGACGATGTAACCGCAATGCCCAGGGGAGTATTAATTTCGTGGGCGAGGCTGGATACCATACGCCCGAGCGAAGCAAGTTTTTCACTTTCAATTAATTTGGCTTGGGTGTGATGTAAGTTGCGCAGCGCCGTTTGTAAGCCCTCGGTGCGCTCATTAATTTTTTGTTCGAGTTGATCGTTAATGTCCTGCAGTTTTTGTTCGTATTCATTGCGCTGCGCCGCACTTACCGCGCGCCCATAGGTGTCGGCCAGAGCGCTGACAAAGGCAATTTCTTCATTGGTCCAGACCCGCGCTTCGCCCTGATGTTCACAGCAAATAATGCCGAGCATATTACCGCGATGGCGAATCGGCGCATCGAGCATGGACGTGATGCCGTGGGGAATTAAATAGCTGCTGCGGAACTCGCAGGTGCTCGGGTCGGTTTGTGCATCGTTAGCGACTACGGCGCGTTCGCTGTCCAAGCTGGCAAAGTAATTGGGAAAGTCGCGCCGGGCGAGGCACAAATCTGTATCCAATTTGCAGTCGTCGCCGTCAATTAACATCTTGCCGCAAATGGCTTGTTTGTCGTCGCTGAGCAACCAGATCCCTGCGCGATTAATACCCAGCCCGTGAATAGCGGCGGTGAGAATTAATAATCCTGCACTTTGCATATCGCCGGCATCAATCATTGATGACTTGGATACATCGAGTAATGTTTCGTAGAGATTTCTAGCCATAGTCAATTTGCGCCATTCAGTGTTGCAGGTGATCGGGAAAGTTCTGGCGAATCACTCGGAAGTGCTCAAACAATTCCAGCGCGGCGTCAACAATGGCCGGGTCAAATTGTTTGCCGCTGCGCTCGCGAATGTATTGAATGATGTCGTTTTCCTGCCAGGGCTTTTTGTAAGCACGCTCGGAGCCGAGGGCGTCTATCACATCAATAATCGCCACAATGCGCCCCTCCAGCGGAATCGCCTCACCTTGTAAACCACCGGGGTAGCCATTGCCATCCCAGTGTTCGTGATGGCTCAGTGCTATGCGCGCGCCCATTTTGGCGATAGTGCGGGTGGAATTTTTTAACAGCTCATAACCAATTTGCGCGTGAGTTTTCATCACTTCCCACTCGGCTTCATCGAGCTTGCCCGGTTTGTGCAAAATGGTTTCGGGAATGCCGATTTTGCCAATATCGTGCAGCGGTGAAGCGTATTTCAGCATTTCTGCGTACTCGCTGCTCTGGCCTAATTTCAGCGCAATCAATTCGCACATTAGCGCCACGCGGCGCACATGGGAGCCGGTTTCTTTGGAGCGTTGCTCTATGGCATCGCCCAGCACCAGCAGTAATTCTTTTTGGGTTTCCTGAATATGCTCGCGGTTGTGCAGGTTTTGAAAAATTAAGGTGATGTTGGCGGCAAAGAGCGTGAGAATTTCATCTTGCAAGGCGTCGTGTGCTTCATGAAAGCGCGTGTAGAGTACGCTCTCGGTGCTGCTATTGGTGTGGTAGTAGCCGATAAACCGCGTGTCGTCGCTATAGGATTTTTTTTCTGCCAGCGTCTGCTCAATCATTTTTTTTACATCGGCGGGCATGATATCTGCGCTCCAATGTGTATCGAGTTTCACCTCATCACCAGTGGCGGCCAGCAGGATCATTTCGGAATCGCCAAATAAATCCACGTGCTGACTGACTAAATACATCTCGGCCGTTTTAATGTTCAGCAGTTGAATGGTGTGATTCAAAATCGCATTGCCAAATTGATAAAGTGTTTGGCTGCGCAATACCGAGTCAGATGCGGCGATGACTTTCTGCATACCGCGTTTACTGCTTTCAATGGTGATGATGTCGCGGTAGGAGCGAATAGAGGAATAGACGCAGGTTTTTAATTTGGTATCCGTGAGTTCGGTTTTGCTTTTGTAATCGTTGATGTCGTAAGTGCGGATCACGGTTTCTTCGGGTGCAGTGCCGGGCTGGCCGGTGCGCAAGACTATGCGGGTACTGTGGTTGCCCAGCTCGTTGCGAATTTTGTGGATTAACTGTAAACCGGCATTGTCGCTCTCCATAATCACATCGATAAATGCCAGGGCGATGTCCGGGTGATCCTGAAACAAACGCAGGCCTTCTTCTGCGCTGTAGGCGTTGAGGAATTGCAGTGGCAGGTCATCGATACGGGTATTTTTCAGCACCAATTGGGTGACCGCGTGAATCTGCTCCTCGTCGTCAATAATCGCGACTTTCCAGGGGCTGCCTGCGGCGCTTTTGGCGGGGGATTGCGCACTTGCGGGTTTCAGAAACTTCATGGCCCTATCCTGCTGATTAGCGTTTCTTGTGTTTACGTTAACAACTCATCGCGCTATCACTGAGGATGAACGAATTGTTTTCGCTTTAAACAAAAGTAGCACAGCATTAAGAGGGGGGGATGTTTCGGGAGGAGGGGGCTAATCCGCCCCTTAAAAAGGGGCGGGTGTTTTTTTAAACGGCAACCGCTTGGGATTGCACTACCGGCGTAGTCGGGTGGTTGCCCCACTCAGCCCAGGAGCCGTGGTAAGCGCGGATATTCAGCCCTAGCGCCTTGCCCACCAAATAGGTAAAGCCGGAGCGGTGATGGCTTTGGCAATGGGTAATAATTCGTTTATCCGCCGTTAAACCAAGCGACGCCAAATATTCGCGCGCATCGGTACGGATGCGCAGCGCATTATTGCGATCCATCAAATTGGTCCATTCGCAGTTAATCGCCCCGGGAATATGGCCATTTTTTTGCGCCGTAATACGTTCGCCGGTAAATTCTGCCGGGCTGCGCGCATCCCATACCACAAAATCTGCCCGATCCATTTCGCCCAGCACATCGGTCAGTTCGATGACCACCAGTGGGTCAATTTTGACTTTTACCTCGCTTGGCGTGACCACTGGCGCCTCGGTGGAGAGCGATTGCCCCGAGGCAATCCAGGCGTGCAAGCCACCATTCAGGTAGGAATAGTTTTTGTGGCCGATAGCGTCCAGCGTCCAGATCATACGCCCGGCCCAACCGCCGCCTTCATCGTCATACACCACCACGTGGGTTTCGGGGGTTAAACCCAAAAACGAAAATAGGCGATTGAGTTGCTCGAGACTGGCGATCTTGCCCGGCACTAGCGCAGTGCCACAAACGATTTTTTGCGGCGGCACATGCACGGCACCATCAATGTGGCCGCGCAAATAGGTGGCTTCGGCACACATATCAATTACCAGCAGTTTACTGGTGGGCTGCGCCAGCAATGCCGCCAGCTGCGTGGGTTCAATCACAAAGGGCAGGGCCATAATGTTTTCCTTTGGAAAAATAATATTTATCCCCCTCCCATAGCCTCCCCCTTGGCAGGGGGAGGGGGGTTGGCGCCCTCCCCTTAAAATGGTAGGGAGTTAAAGGGGGGGCCGGGGTGGGGTTGCCGATTAATTCTCGTTTAATGTACGCAAAATATACCGGTATGAGTCCATACGTGTTGCACTGATCGTGCCATCTTCCAGCGCCTTTAAAATCGCGCAGCCAGGTTCGTGGCGGTGCGAGCAATCGCGGAATTTACAGTGGCCGATAAAAGGCTTGAACTCAATAAACCCTTCCAGCACCTCATCTTCCTCCATATGCCACAAACCAAATTCGCGGATACCGGGCGAATCGATCAAATGGCCGCCACCAGGGAAGTGCAGGAGTGTGGCGCTGGTGGTGGTATGGGTGCCCTGTTGTCTTTCCGACAAATCACCCACGCGTAAGTTCGATTCTGGCAACAGCGCATTCACCAGCGACGATTTACCCACACCGGATTGCCCCACAAATACGCTGGTGTAATCGGCAAGGTAATTGCGCAGTTCATCCAGCCCATGTTCGGTTTTGGTCGATACCATCAACACCGTATAACCCAGCTTGCGATAAGTGGTTTCCAAATAAGTGACTTTTTCGCGGGTGCTGTCATCGATGCGGTCGATTTTATTGATCACTAGCACCGGTTCTATATCGATGGCATTGGCGGCGACCAGATAGCGGTCAATCAAATTGGCGTGAGGTTCGGGGTAGGGGGCGACCACAATCATAATGCGATCGATATTGGCGGCCACGGTTTTCATATCGCCGTGCGGGTCGGGGCGTTGCAGTGCGGAATCGCGCGGCATTACCGCCACCACCACACCCATAGGGTTACCGGTGCGCCATACCACTCTGTCGCCGGTCACTAAAGAGCCGAGGTTACTGCGGAAATGGCAGCGCTGGTGCTGCCCCGCTTGTTCACCTTCAGTCGCCTCTACCACCACTTGGGTGCCGTAGTGGGTGATGATCAAACCCAGCTGCTCAGGCCCCAAATCGCTCTCGTGCATTTGTTCATCGGTGACTTTGTCGCGTTTCGCCACGCGGGCGGTGCGTTCGTCCTGGATTTTGTCGATGCGCCATTGCTGGCGGCGAGTCAATTTGCGTTTGGTCATGCGTTGGTGAACTTGCCTGTGAGGTGGGTGATGTTTGGCTAGACTGATTTATTACTTTAAGCTGCGCGGCAATTGTGCCCTATTTACCGAGGAAAAACCCATGCTGAATGAAAACAACCTGATCTGGATCGATCTGGAAATGACCGGCCTCAACCCGGATACCGACGTGATTATCGAAATCGCCACCATCGTCACCGACGCCGACCTCAACATCCTCGCCGAAGGCCCCGTATTCGCCATCCATCAGCCTGACAGCATCATGTTAAATATGGATGAATGGAACACCAACCAACACGGTAAATCCGGCCTTACCCAGCGCGTGCGCGAGAGTAAAATCAGTATTGAACAAGCGGAAGCAGAAACCATTAAATTCCTGGAGCAGTGGGTACCCAAAGGTAAATCGCCCATCAGCGGAAACTCCATCTGCCAGGACCGCCGCTTTTTAGTGCGCGGCATGCCCAAGCTGGAAGATTATTTCCACTACCGCAATCTGGATGTCAGCACCGTAAAAGAATTAGCCCGCCGCTGGCGGCCGGATGTGATTGCCGGCGTGAAAAAATCCGGTGCGCATTTGGCATTGGATGATATTAAGGATTCGATTGCGGAGCTGCAGCATTATCGGGCTACGTTTTTTAAGATGGAGTGAATTAAATTGCGGTAAAACAAAGGCGACTTTTGGGTCGCCTTCTGGATAAGTCATTTTGTTTCTTCTTGAAGATCTGTAATTAATTCTTTCGCTGATTTTTTTTCTAGGGCATCTCTCTTTGTTTTTAATTTCTCAATAAGATAATGATTTGCTAGATCAAACTCAGCAAAAATTGTACCCCATGTTTTCACATATCCTTTGATTTTGTCATTTTTTACGCTAAATACTAGACCTGGTTCATTGTTTGCCTCAGCGGTTTCAAGTGCTGTTTTTATCTCAAAATCTTTCTCGGAAATTTTCCGGCCGACTAATATTATTTCAAATTTATATTTTTCAAGCGAAAATCCGACATGCTCTGAGATTATTCTTGCGTAATCTTTTATCTGTTTAAGGTGTTTTTCATTTAATGCAATTCCAGGGCGTTTAATTTCAATTATTGTGCATTGAAGATACTGTTCATTTCTGCTGTTAAAAGAAATATTTTTTCTCGCTAGGAAAATGTCTACTTGTCGGCGAACGCCCTCGATGTTAAGTCCATCATTGATGTCTGAAGGGGCAATGTCATTGTCGTCAATCGTGTCGATATTTTTTATGTGGCTTCTTAGCTCTAAAGAGATTTTTTTGAAGTCGTCTTCCTCCGCTCCCAATAAAGCATATTTGTTGCCGAATAACCATGTGTTACTTTCTATTATTTCCTGAAGGTCAGGTGTTTCTCGTACCTCTTTATAATGCTTGACCATTAGTTCGCGAAGTTTATGAATTGCGATCTCCCGCTTTTGCAGTGTTTCTATTGTACTTATTATGTTTTCCAGTGATGCGTTCTTAATCTGTTTTGACAGCAAATTTATTTGCTCTTCATTAAGGTTAAGGATGTCATTTAAAATTTCGAATATTGTGTCGTTTTCATTCGATACCAATATTTTATCAATTAGCGCTATAAGAATTTTTAGTGGCTTTTCTTTGATGCTTGTAAATAGAGATGGATCGGTAAGATATATTTCACGTATAAATAGTTTAGTGTTTTTCTTTCTCCATGTGGCATCACTATTGCTGAGGTTTTTATACTTTGGGAAGTATCCTTTAGAATCAAATTCATCTATTTTTTTATCTACGAAATCGCGTAAAAATTGTTTATAAATATCACCACTCAAATCTTGAATTATTTTTCTGAGTTTTCTGAATTCAGGTGATGATAGAGTTGCATGTGGGTTCTCGCTAAAATTCAACGAAGAGTCATGCTTGTCAAAATTATTTAACCAAGTGGATCTGGCGTACGTGCTAAGGTGAAAGTTTGGTTTTTTGTTAAAGCTACTCAACTCCCTGTATAAAACTCTTCCTTCATTGTTAACAATATAATTATAAGACTTTTCGTCGCCCGGTTTGTGTGTCCACAGTATTAAGTCAACTTGGAATGCTATTCCATCAATATCTATTACTTTTTCAACTGATTTATTTTCAGGTATTTCTATTTGCTCGCCATTAATGGTCAGTTTTCTATCTGGATTGAGCACTAATCTCCAACCAAAGTAGCTTTCAAGCCGCCTTTTAATTGTGGTCAACTCAGGCAGGTTTTTGTGAAAGTTTTTCAGGACTACGCATGAGCCTGATTTCATGCTGGATAATGACGCATGCTGCATTTCTGGAGTTATTTCTTCCGCAACAAAATTTCTTAAACTTGCACTATCTATAGTTATTTTAGATTCGGATTTTTCACATTTTGCATACCATACGGCATTGGCACAAAGTAGGTGAAATGCAAGCCTACCTTTTCCGTGCGCACCCTGTTGATCATCATCTCCTTGTTTAATTGACTCATTGAATCTCGAAAAATGCATATCACATTTATCAATATCAATGCCTGTACCGTTATCAAGCACAGTTATAGCCTCTAATCCATGGGCGGCATTGCGTTCAATTGTAACCTCCACATTTGTTGCGGAAGCATCAAATCCATTGGCAATCAACTCAATGATTGATTGAAATGGGTCTGTCTCCCATTTTTTAAAATGCTTTTTTATTCCTTGGTGAGTGATATCTGCCGTACCACGAATGATATTTTTATCCATTAATTAATCCATATTTCAGTCTAAGCAGGTTTTTATTGCTAACCATCGCTGGTTTCTGTTGGTCGTATTAAAGACTATTGCAGAGTTTCTTGCTAGCTGGAATTAAGCTTGAGTGCTTGTGTTGAGGAGCGTCGCTTCATTCCGGTAGGTCGTTGCTGTTCTCTTTATTGTTTTTCTTGTGGAAAAAACTCTCCTCTAGCTGCTGTTGTGTGTCAGCGGTAAGGAGTTTATGTATATTGACTTTTCCCGCTTTCCCTTCTGAAAATTTTAATGCCTCTTCAAGTCCCTGTTTGATGCTGGAAAAAGCCTTGTTTGGTTTTGTTTCCATTCGCATATCTCCCAAAAGTTACGGCGGCTTGCTTCGCTAAGCGCGCCTTACGGTGAGTATTTTGGCTGAGCAAGATTATCATTAAAGCTTATGAAAGTGGGATTATGCGACATTACTCATAATGCTCACGCTCCAAAAACCTGAAACCCGCTCTTGCCATTTTTTTTCACTTGATACATCGCGTCGTCGGCATTTTGTAATAGTTGAGCCAGGTCATTGCCGTGTTGGGGGTAGATGCTGATGCCGATGCTGGCGCCCAGGTGGTAGTGGTTTTTATTGATTTCCACTGGCGTGCAGCATTGTTGGAGGATTTTGTTAGCGACTTGTTTGACTTGCTCTTCGGTTTCCAATTGAGTGGCGATAACCACAAATTCATCGCCGCCCATGCGGGCGCAAATATCGGTGCTGCGGGTGTGTTCGACTAAACGTTTGGCGATAACTTTTAATACTTCGTCGCCGACGTGATGACCGGCGCTGTCGTTAATCGGTTTGAAGTTATCCAGATCAATGTAAAAAACCGCGAGCATTTGATGCGGGCGGAGGGCGAGAACTAATGCTTGTTCAAACAGGGTGGTCATGTAGCGCTGGTTGTTCAAGCCGGTGAGTGGGTCGTGATACGCGAGTTCCAGCGCGTTGCGCTCTGCCTCCAATAAGCGTTTTTGAAATTGCAGTAATACCGCTGAAATTAAACACAGGTATTCCAGTAGTACCAGTGTGGTGCCCAATAAAAAACCAGGCACTTGCCAGAAGTCGGTAAAGCGTAACAGGGGGTAAGTGAGCCAGTGAATACCCAGCAGTAAACAAATAATACTGGTGATGTGCATAATGCGGTGTGGAATATTGTCGCGCTCGCGATAACAAATATAGGCGAGTAAAAATAATGCGGCAGCGTTAATAATGCCAAAGCCTAGCGAAAATAAAATCCGGTTTGATTCTGCTAAAAAAGTGATGGTTAGCCACAAAAAACCGCACGCAATAAACAACAAATAAGGGCGCATTAAATGGCGAAGGTTTAGAAATTGAAATGCGCCAATTAATAAAAAACATTTTTCCAGCAAGATAAAAAATGCATAAATGTGATCGATATTTTCTGCTGGCAGTAGTTGCGGAAGTATTAGAAGGCTGAGGCGTGCGCTCATGCCAAATAAAATGGCAATAGCCCAGCAACCAGCGCCGGGGCTGGTGCGCGGAATCGTGCTCAACCATGCCAGTAATATCACAAACACAAAATAGATGGTCGAGCCGATGACATTGACCGTGTCGAGCAGCGCCATGATGTGCCCTGCTATTCGTAAGGACTGTGAGGTGAGAGTTATTATACTTCGCCTAAATCATCTTTCTTATACTCTCCAATCATGTACCCACTTGCGCTGATACCCAATGGCTATGTCATAGCCAGTGTTGCGCATAAAAAAACGCCGCCCGATGGTTGTGGGGCGGCGTTTTGTGGGTGCAAATACTGGACGGAATTAGACGTTAAACAAAAAGTGCAGTACGTCACCGTCTTTTACTACGTATTCCTTGCCTTCTTTGCGTGACTTGCCGGCGTTTTTTGCGCCCTGTTCGCCTTTGTACTGAACAAAGTCTTCGTAAGCGATGGTTTCGGCACGGATAAAACCTTTTTCAAAGTCGGTGTGAATTACACCTGCGGCTTGGGGGGCGGTGGCGCCGATAGGAATGGTCCAGGCGCGCACTTCTTTTACCCCGGCGGTGAAGTAAGTTTGCAGTCCGAGTAACTGGTAGCCAGCGCGAATTACGCGGTTCAGGCCTGGCTCTTCCATGCCCATTTCGGCGAGGAATTCTTTTTTGTCGTCGCCTTCCAGTTCTGCGATATCGGCTTCCAGTTTGTTGCAAATCGGCACTACCACGGATTTTTCTTCTTCCGCGATTTTGCGCACCACATCCAAATGCGGATTATTTTCAAAACCATTTTCCGCCACGTTGGCGATATACATAGTTGGCTTGAGGGTGAGCAGGTTGATCTCTTTCAGCATCGCCACTTCTTCTTTGTCGAGCGGGAAGGAGCGCAGCGGTTTGGCTTCGTTCAAATGTGGCTGTACTTTTTCCAACAGCGCTTTGATCGCCATGGCGTGTTTGTCACCGCCTTTGGCCGATTTGGCGTAGCGATTGATGGCTTTATCCACGGCTTCGAGGTCGGCGAGTGCGAGTTCAGTATTGATAACTTCAATATCCGCAGCCGGGTTTACGCCGTTGGCTACGTGAATCACGTTGTCGTCATCAAAGCAGCGCACGACGTGGGCGATGGCATCGGTCTCGCGGATGTTAGCGAGGAATTTATTGCCCAGGCCTTCACCTTTGGATGCGCCCGCGACAATCCCGGCGATATCGATAAATTCCATGGTAGTGGGAACAATGCGCTCGGGTTTCACGATTTCAGCGAGTTTGTCCTGGCGAGGATCGGGCACTACTACGATACCGGCGTTGGGTTCGATGGTGCAGAAGGGAAAGTTTTCCGCGCTGATACCGGCATTGGTCAATGCATTAAAGAGTGTTGATTTGCCGACGTTGGGCAGGCCGACTATGCCGCAGTTAAAACCCATGGTGTGTGTCCACTATAAATATAAGAAAGAAAAAGGAGCCGCAAAAAGCATGGTAAGAAAGTTGCGCGATTATATAGGCTCGCGCCCGCTATAGACAGGTCAGGTTTTTTGAGGCTCGCTTTTTTTAGGATCGGTATGCAGGTTTTTCATCGCCGTATTCCAATCCCCCTTGAGGGCATCGGGTAGGCAGTGGATTGCGCGGTTGATCGCCTCATCAGTCAGTTCCTGCTCGGCGGCTGGGGCGCGTTTGAGTACAAAGTTAGCAACTTGCGCGGCAACGCCGGGGTGGCCAATACCCAGACGAAGACGCGGAAAATTGGGGTTATTGCCGAGTACGGCGATGATATCGCGCAGGCCGTTGTGACCACCGTGGCCACCACCCTGTTTAAAACGCGCTACGCCGGGTGCGAGATCCAGTTCGTCGTGTGCTACCAGAATGGCAGCCGGTTCTATTTTGAAAAAATTCGCCAGTGTCCCCACTGCCTGCCCGCTGCGGTTCATGTAAGTGGTGGGAATCAATAAGCGCAAATCGCGCCCTTGGTAGTTGACGCGTGCTGTCAGGCCAAAATATTTACTGTCGGTATTGAGTGTGGCGCCGAGTTTACGGGCCAATTCGATCACAAAATCCTGCCCTGCATTGTGGCGAGTGCGGTCGTATTCGCTGCCCGGGTTGCCGAGGCCGACAATTAATTGAATCTCGTTGGTCATGGTTGAACCTTGATTTTAAATGGGATTCGCCAGCGGCGTTTAGGAACTATGCGGCGCGCATTGTCGCTGTAATGGCAGGCAAAAAAAAGGCCGGATCCGAAGATCCAGCCCTTTTCAGCAGCGGTAAAAAAGCAATTACGCTTCTTCGCCTTCTGCACCACCTTTCGGCTTCTGAATGGTTGCAACAGCCAGGTTGTGGTCTGCGCCTTTTTGCAGGTCAGCAGAAACAACGCCAGCAGGCAGTTTCAGGTCAGAAATATGGATGATGGTGCCAACTTCAGCATCAGCCAAGTCTACTTCAATAAACTCTGGCAACTGGTGTGGGAAGCAGATGATGTCCAATTGGGTAAGGTTGTGAACCACTTTGCCGCCTTGGATTTTCACGCCTTTAGAACCAGCTTCATTGATGAAGTGCAGAGGTACGTGAGTGTGTACCTTGGTTGACTTGTCAATGCGCAGGAAGTCCAGGTGCAGAACCACTGGCTTGGATGGGTGACGCTGTACATCTTTCAGGATCACATCTTGCGCAGCACCATCAACATTCAGGCTGATGATGTGCGAGTAAAATGCTTCGTGTTCCAAGTGCTTCATCAATTCGTTTTCAGAAACTGAAACGCTGATTGGCGCTACGTTACCGCCGTAAATTACCGCAGGAACTTGTTTTGCCAAACGACGCAGGCGGCGGCTCGCACCTTTCCCCAAATCGTTACGGGCTGTTGCATCTAATTTAAAGTCTTCAGACATGATTACGTCCTCAATTTTCCGTGTAGATCCGCGACCAGAATCTACCGGGTTTCAGTAACCGTACAACACTATGTTGTACGGTGGTTTACCAGGTGCCGTGTCTGCTAAGTATTAGCGAAACATGGCACTCAGGGATTCTTCATTGCTCAAGCGGCGCACCGCTTCGGCGAGCATTCTTGATAGGGTCAAGCTGCGAATGCGCGGGCAGTTTTTAGCCGCTTCGCTGAGCGGGATGGAGTCGGCAACGACCAACTGATCCAGCTCGGAATTGTTCAGGTTTTCAATCGCCTTGCCCGATAGCACCGGGTGAGTACAGTAGGCCACCACTTTTTTGGCGCCTTGGGCTTTCAGTGCTTTGGCGGCGCTGCACAGGGTGCCGGCGGTGTCGATAATGTCGTCTACCAACAGGCAGGTGCGGCCATCGACTTCACCGATAATATGCATAACTTCGGCGACGTTGGCGCGCGGGCGACGTTTATCGATAATCGCCAGGTCAATGCCCAATTGTTTGGCTACCGCACGGGCGCGTACTACGCCGCCGATGTCAGGGGATACCACAATCAGGTCTTCAAATTTTTGTGCTTCTATATCTTCCAGCAATACGGGTGAGCCGTAGACGTTATCAACAGGAACATCAAAGAAGCCCTGGATTTGTTCGGCGTGCAGGTCAACGGTAAGCACACGGTCAACACCTACACCCACCATCATGTCAGCCACTACTTTGGCGGTGATAGGCACGCGCGCGGAACGTACGCGGCGATCCTGGCGGGCATAACCGAAGTAGGGGACCACAGCGGTGATGCGGCCAGCGGAGGCGCGACGCAATGCGTCGACCATTACAATCAATTCCATCAGGTTATCGTTAGTGGGCGCGCAGGTGGGTTGCACCACAAATACATCGCGACCACGCACGTTATCGTGCAGCTCCACCGCAATTTCACCATCGGAAAATTGCGACACGGAAACATTGCCAAGCGGCATGCCCAGGTGATCAACAATTTTTTTGGCGAGGTCAATGTTTGCGTTGCCGGTAAAGACCATTAAGTCAGTCACGTCAGATACCTTTTGGTGATTGCTGGGGTGATTGTTGGTGCTTGAATGCCAGAGCCGATACTTTCTGTCTATAAAAAGTCTGTCAGTAAAAAGTCTTTCTGCGCAAAACAGAGTTTTTTACCCTAGGAAATCCTGGCCAAATTGGCAATTTCGACTGGATAAAAGGAGAAGTTTTTGAATGATCATGATGAGAAATAGATGGCAGGGGCGGAAGGACTCGAACCTACGAATGGCGGGATCAAAACCCGCTGCCTTACCACTTGGCGACGCCCCTGTTGTACTTGATTAGTTTGGCGGAAGCAGTTTGTAGAGCGGTGATTGATTTACACCTTGTGCTACAAAACCGGGCAGATCGCTGGGCAATAATGCCTGCACTTGCTGTGCTTTTTCTGCCGACTCAAAGCTTGCAAAAACGCATGCTCCGGTTCCCGTCATTCTCGCGTTACGATCAAATTTCTGTAGCCAAATGAGTGCTTTATCTACCTGGTGGTAGAGCTTTCTCACTAGGGCTTCGCAGTCATTTTTACCGCCCCGCTCAAGGAAGGCCGCCACTTTAATGGCCGACGTATCTCTTGTCAAATCTTTATGTAAAAAAATTTCTGCAGTGGATACATGGCAGTCAGGTTGCACAACCAAAAACCATTTTGGCTGCATTTTAATAGGCTCAAGTGCTTCGCCAACCCCTTCGGCCCATGCGGTTTGCGCATTGATAAAAACGGGAACATCGGCACCGAGTTGTAAACCGATTGTTTGCAGCTGGTTTTTGGTGAGCCCGCAATTCCATAAATGATTGAGAGCGACAAGAGTTGTGGCTGCATTACTGCTACCACCGCCAATACCGCCGCCCATGGGCAGGCGTTTTTGCAATTGGATATCTACACCGGCCGCTGCGCTTTTATAGGCTTCGAGTTTACGCACGGCTTTGATAATTAAATTTTGCTCGAAGGCGACACCAGGCAACTCGGGCGAGAGGGTGATTTGGCCATCGCTGCGGGTGTTAAAGGTCATTTCATCGCCGTAATCGAGCAATTGAAACAGCGTTTGCAGGTTGTGATAACCATCGGCGCGGCGGCCGGTGATATGCAAAAACAAGTTGAGTTTGGCGGGGGATAACAGCGTCAAGCTATTCATAAATCAAATCCAATGGCATTTATGGGCGGCTTAGTTGCCCAGCTGCCAATCGCGAATTACCAGAATCAGGCGGACATCGTCATGTTCTGCAGTGATTTTGCCGGGCAGGGAAAAGGTTTGGTCGCGGTGGTTGTAGTTTTTGTAGTTGTTATAGGTGATGGACCAGCCGCCCTGCTGGAGTTGTGCGATCAGCCCGGACTCATTTTGTTGCAAGTGGGTGATGCGTTGTTTGGGGGCGGGAACACCGCGCACCCAGTAGGTGAGTTGCGCTACCGGTAGTGTCCAGCCCGCCGCTTCTTTAATAAGCGACTCGGCACTTTTAGCTTCCAGTGTGTCGCTGCCGGTTTGTTCGAGGCGCACCTTACCGGGGGTGCCGGTAATAATCATCCGCTTTTGGCCGAGTGGGCCACTGAGGTTGATTTGGTAATCAGCGAGTTGTTGGACCCACTTGAGCGAGGCGCTGCCGCTTTCGTCCGGGGTGCGAATACCCAGCTTGCCGTTCAGTTCCCAGTGGGTGATGCGCTGTAATTGCTGCTGGTGGGCGACCAGATCCGGCGGTGGTGCAAATGTTCCGCGCTGGGTGCAGCCGCTGATGGTCGCTAATAGCAGCAGGCAGATAAAACAGCGTTGCATCATAAATCGGCCTTCAGGCGGTTGAGTGTTTCGCGGATGGTGGCGTTGTCGGGCTCCAGCTGTTGTGCTTCGCGCCAGACGCGGCGCGCTTCTTCTGTCTCGCCTGTCACCCACAGCACTTCGCCCAAGTGCGCGCCAATCTCAGCATTGGGCGATGCCTCATAAGCTTGGCGCAGGTGGCTCAGCGCTTCCGGGTATTTGCCGGTGCGATAGTAGAGCCAGCCCATGGAGTCGATAATCGCTGCATCATCTGGTTTCAGGCGCAATGCTTTTTCCAGCAGCTCATAGGCTTCACTGTAGCGCTGGGTGCGGTCCGCGAGTATGTAGCCGAGCGAGTTAAGTGCGGCCACGTTGTCGCTGTCTTGTTTGAGGATCTGACGCAAGTCGCGCTCGGTGGCGGGCAGGCGTTGGCGTTCGTTGTTGAGCATGGCGCGAGCAAACAGCAGGCGCGTGCTGCTGGGGAAGCTGGTCAGTCCGTCGCTAAGTACTTGCTCGGCTTGGGTCAAATAGTTGTGTTTGATGAGTGTTTGGCCGTGCAATACATACAGAGCTTCACTTTGATCGGGAAAGCGCAAGCGCACGCGATTCATGTGCTGCTCGGCGCTCAGGAAGTCCTCCAGTCGGGCAAAAATATCCAGCAACTGCAGGGTGGCCGAGAGGAAATCATTGCCGCTATTTACTTGCAGGTAGTGGATGATCGCCTCTTGCAGGTCGTTGCGCGCTTCCGCCATCCGCCCTAAATAATAGTGGGCGGCTGCTATATGTTGATCGCGATCCAGTAATTCCTCGAAGCTGGCGCGCGCGGTATCCAGATCGCGGCGCTCCAGGGCAATAATGCCCAGGGAGAGCAACATATCGCCATTGCCCGGCAATTGCTGGCTGAGGATCGCGAACTGTTCCTGCGCCAGAGTCATATCATGGTGGGTCAGGATGCGCGCGTATTGTTGGCGCAGGCTGGTATTTTCCGGATAGAACTCCAGCAGGTTTGCCATTTTGGCAATCGCTTCCTGATCGCGCTTGAGTTGGTGCAGCAGGTTCGCTTCCAAAATAGCCGCGGGGATACTGCGCGGGTGCAGCTTCAGGGTTTTGTGAACCTGTTGCATGGCCGCGTCATAGTCGCCGCTTTGTTGTAGCAATATCCCGGTGCCGACCAGCAGTTGCTCATCTTCAGGGTGCTGCTCCAATTCGTGCGCAAAATCCTCCAGCAATTTCGTCCGGGCCGCATCGTCAACACTGGCGGCGCTGGCGGCGATATTTTGAAACAGTGGCTCTCCACCTTCATCCAGCAGGCGGCGTGAAAACTCAAAAGCTTCACGTAATTGCCCGAGTTGCAGGTGTGCCAGTGACGCGTTGGCCAGTGCATCCTGGTTGTGGGGGGCGGCATTCGTCCACAGCTTGGCCATTTCCAATGCGGTGGAATAATCGTTCAGGTAGCGCGCGATCAGTGTGGCGCGCTCCGCCACTTGCGGGTCACGGGTTTCACGCGCCTGCTGCACATAGTTGCCCAGTGCCAGATCATATTGCGCCCGACTACCGGCAATTTCAGCTGTGAGTAGTGAATAAAGTGTCTCGGTCGGGAAGGGGCGGGCGGGGATCTGAACGCGCACCTCCGCTGCCGGCGCGCTTGGCTCAGGTGTCTGATCTACGGCGGCAACGGTGCGACTGGCGGGCAGGCTGCAGCCACTCAATACCCAGTAGAGGGTCATGCTCGACAGTATCAGCGGGCGGTGTTTGATCATGTTCGACCAGTAGCGGGAGTGAAAGTGCGCCGTAAATGGGGGGCGCGGCTGGACATGATAAACGGGCGACTGGCTTATAAAAAGGGGACAGTTGTCATTAATCGTTAAGTGGGGGTATTCGGTGTGTCGGCGGAGGCTCAGAGCAATCCACCGCGTAGCGCGAGTTGTGGTTCAGCTTGCAGGCGGGTGCGGGTACGTAAATAGGTTTGTTGGATCAGGTGTGCATCCACGCTCGCGCGGTGGCGGCGCGCCCCATGTTCTTTTGCCAGCTTCTTTTTGGTGGCATCCCAAATCAGCAGTTGGGCTTCGCTGGCAATCATTTCTATTGGGCTGAGGTGGAAGAGAGGCTGGATGCACCCCGCAAAAAACAGGCAGTTAAGCCAGGCGCTATCGTGGGTCCAGGCATCGCTGTAGGCCGTTATCTCACCCAGAAACTGATTCAGCTCCGTGCATACCTGTCGCGCTGGTTTGCCGCGCCCGCAGAGCACATCGCGGCTGATACCATGCATCGCCTCTGCGTCGCTTGACCAGTGCTGCCACTCATCCTGCGGTTTTATTAGCGCACAGTAGCGCTCGCCATTGGCCTTGATTACCCCGATTTCAATAGGGTAACTGCGGGAGCCAAAGCCGGAGGCTTCAATGTCGATAATGGTTGGGCAGGGGTGATGGCGCATAAAGAATCCTTTGAGTGCATTTCAGTATAGGGTGTGTCTTGTGATCTTCCTGCAAAAAATAGCCAGTGTTTATGACGGGATTATCCGCTTGCCTCTTGTCACGCCAAGCTGCGAACCCGACAATACCGCCCTAAATCACAACTAGCGCCTTCGATGACCCTGTTAGCCTTTGGCATAAACCATACCACTGCACCTCTTGCCCTGCGCGAGCGGGTTGCCTTTGCGCCGGAAAACCTGCAGTCCGCACTGCAGGAGGCCTGTGCGCAGGCGGGTTTAACCGAAGTGGCGATCCTCTCTACCTGCAATCGCACGGAGATTTATGCCACCAGTGAGAGTGACGCCCAGGCGATTCAGCAGTGGTTGGTCGCCCATACCGCGATAGAAGCGGCCGACCTGGCGAATAGCTACTACTGCTATGAGGATCACAACGCGGTGCGCCATATGATGAAAGTGGCCGGTGGTCTGGATTCGCTAGTGCTGGGTGAACCGCAAATTTTGGGCCAAATGAAGTCAGCTTTTGCGGTGGCGAAAGAAGCAGGCACCCTCGGCGCGGAATTACATGCGACCTTCCAGCAGGTTTTTAATATCGCCAAGCGGGTGCGTACCGAAACCGCGATTGGTGAAAACCCGGTGTCAGTGGCTTACGCCGCGGTAAGTTTGGCGCAGCAGATTTTCTCTAATTTAAAGCAGGATACGGCGCTGCTGATCGGTGCGGGCGAAACCATCGAGTTGGTGGCGCGTCATTTGGTGGAGCAGGGCATCAAACATATTATTGTCGCCAACCGCACCTTGGATCGCGCCCAGCGCCTCGCGCGGGAATTTAACGGTGAGGCGATTTTGCTGGCGGATATCCCCGAACATTTGCAGCGTGCGGATATCGTCATCTCCTCCACTGCCAGCCAATTGCCCTTATTAGGCAAGGGGGCGGTGGAATCTGCCCTGAAAAAGCGCAAACACAAGCCCATGTTTATGCTCGACATTGCTGTACCGCGCGATATCGAAGAGCAGGTTGGTGAGCTCGACGATGTGTATCTTTACACCGTGGATGATTTGCACGCGGTGATTGATGAAAACAAAAAATCCCGCGTTGCCGCTGCTGATCAAGCGGAAGATATTATCAGCGAGGGAGTGGAGCAATTTTTGCGTCACCAGCGCGCGCTCACAGCGGTAGGAACGGTAAAAGCCTATCGCCAAAAAGCGGAGCAGCTGCGCGATATGGAGTTGCAAAAAGCGCTGCGCAGTTTGCAAAGTGGCGCCAATGCCGAGCAGGTGCTGCAGCAATTTGCACGCAACCTCACCAACAAATTAATTCACTCGCCCACCACCGTATTAAAAGAGGCGAGTGCCAGTTCGCGTCACCATGTATTGCAGGTGGCGCACGAGTTGTTTGACTTGTCGTTAGGCTCTGAATTCCCAAACGCGTCTGAAGAATCTGTTAACCCCGCTGCCGACAAAAGCAGCGATGCAAGTGAGCCATAATGAAAGCGTCTATTTTAGAAAAACTGGATCGCCTTAAAGAGCGCTACGAAGAAGTCAGTGCCATGTTGTCGGAAGCGGACATCATCAATAACCAAAACCGATTCCGCGATCTCTCCAAAGAGTACGCCGAGTTAGAGCCGGTGGTGCAAGGCTATCAAAATTATTTAAATCTGCTTGCCAATATCGAAGAAGCCAAACACCTGCTGGTGGACGGCGATGACGATATGAAAGAAATGGCCGAGGAAGAGTTAAAAGATTGCGAAGCGCAACTTGAGCCGATGCAGCTGGAATTGCAAAAACTGCTGCTGCCCAAAGATCCGAATGACGAAAAAAATTGTTATCTGGAAATTCGCGCTGGCACTGGTGGTGATGAAGCGGCAATTTTCTCTGGCGATTTATTCCGTATGTATTCGCGCTATGCTGAAACGCAAGGCTGGCGAGTGGAAGTGCTCAGCCAGAACGAAGGTGAACACGGGGGCTTTAAAGAAATTATTACGCTGGTAAGCGGGCAGGGCGTGTATTCAAAATTAAAATTTGAATCGGGCGCACACCGGGTACAACGTGTGCCGGAAACTGAATCCCAAGGTCGTATCCATACCTCCGCTTGCACTGTGGCAGTGATGCCGGAAGCGGATGAAATGGAAGAGATCAATATCAACAAAGCCGATTTGCGCATAGATACTTTCCGCGCGTCCGGTGCAGGTGGTCAGCACGTTAATAAAACCGATTCGGCGATTCGTATTGTGCATTTGCCGACTGGCTTGGTTATTGAGTGTCAGGATGAGCGTTCGCAGCATAAAAACCGCGCGCGTGCGATGAGTTTGCTCGCCACCAAATTAAAAACCATGCAGGAAGATGCTGCGCATAAATCACTCTCCGATGAGCGCCGCAATCTGGTCGGCTCCGGTGATCGCTCCGAACGTATTCGCACTTACAACTATCCGCAAGGGCGCGTGACCGACCATCGCATTAACCTCACGCTTTATTCGTTGGATGCGATTATGCAGGGCGATCTCGATCCGGTGGTCGGGCCGCTGGCAAATGAATATCAAGCCGATCAATTAGCGGCGATTGCGGATTAATGATTATGTATTCGGCAACGTTCATTTTTGATAAAAAGCAATTCGATGATGCGTTTTATGAATTGGATAAAAGCATCGCTGAGGTCGCCAAAAATACCCAGGGTTATATTGGGGAAGAAGCCTGGGAAAATCCTGAAACCGGGCGCGTCTCCAATGTGTATTATTGGGAAACAATGGACGGCTTGCATGAACTGATGCAGCACCCGAAACATCTGGAAGCCAAGGCTGCACAGGCCAATTGGTTAAATGGTTATCAAGTTGTGATCGCGCAGGTATTGCGCGCTTATGGCGATGGTACATTTGCGCATCCGACCGATTCATTAAAGCACCAGCCTGCGTGACTCCCCTATGAGCAACATCACCGTTGCACAATGTTTACAGCGCGCCTATGAACTTGAATTCCTCAGCGATTCGGCGCGCTTGGATATTGAATTAATCCTCTGTCATATCCTGCAAAAAAATCGCACTTATCTTTTTACTTGGCCGGACAAAACCTTATCGCCCGAGCAGGAAGAAAGGTTTTTGCAGTTTTTCAAACGCCGTAAATCCGGTGAGCCTGTCGCGCATATTATTGGTCAGCGTGAATTTTGGTCGCTGCCACTCGCCGTGAATAATTCCACCTTGATTCCGCGCCCGGACACCGAGTTGTTAGTAGAAACGGTGTTGGATTTATTTGCGCAGGATGCGCCGCAGCAAGCTCGTCGCGGTTTGGATTTAGGCACAGGCACTGGTGCAATTGTATTAGCCATCGCCAGCGAAAAACCGCACTGGAAATTACTAGGGGTGGATTTTTCGGCGGATGCCGTTGCACTCGCGGAATACAATCGTGCGGCTTTGGGTTTTACCCATGTTGCCATCGCGCAGAGTGATTGGTTTGAAAACGTTGGCGCACAAGCATTTGATGTGATTGTCAGCAACCCGCCGTATATTCATCCGCAAGATCCGCATTTAGCGCAGGGTGATGTGCGTTTTGAACCGCGCTCGGCATTAATTGCCGCTAACCATGGCTTGGCGGATATCGAACTGATTATTCAGCAGGCTTGGGATTATCTAAATTTGCAGGGGTGGTTGTTGCTGGAACATGGTTACGATCAAGCGCATGCGGTGCGCGAATTATTTCGCCAGCGTGGTTTTGTGCAGGTGGAAACCCGACGCGATTTGGGTGGCAATGAACGCATCACCTTGGGCAGAAAAGGTCAGGAGTAAAAACATGAATGACGAACAACTGCTGCGCTACTCACGCCAGATAATGCTGCCCGATGTCGATTTGGATGGGCAAGACAAATTATTAGCCGCGCGAGTATTAATTATTGGTCTGGGTGGTTTGGGTTCGCCGGTCGCGATGTATTTAGCGGCGGCCGGTGTTGGCCACTTAACACTGGTGGATTTTGATGCGGTGGATTTAACTAATCTGCAACGTCAAATTGTGCATACTACGGCGCGTATCGGTATGAACAAAGCGGCCTCCGCGGCGCAGAGTTTGCGCGAATTAAACCCCGGCGTAAAAATTGATACCATCGAAAAGTTACTCGCTACCGATGAGCTTCTTGCTCAGGTTAAATTGGCAACGGTGGTGGTGGACTGCACCGATAATTTCCAAACCCGCTTTGCGATTAACGCCGCCTGTGTTGCTGCAAAAGTACCGTTGGTATCGGGCGCCGCAATTCGGTTGGAAGGGCAGGTCGCGGTGTTTGATGCACGCGCTGAAACCAGCCCCTGTTATCGCTGTTTATATGAAGAAGATAGCGATGATCTAACTTGTGCAGCCAACGGCGTGCTCGCCCCGCTGGTAGGGATTATCGGTTCGATGCAGGCATTGGAAACCATCAAATTAATTTGTGGCTTTGGCTCCAGTCTTGCCGGGCGTTTGCTGCTGCTGGATGCGCGTCACAGTCAGTGGCGCGAATTGAAGTTGCCTAAAGATCACAATTGCCCTGTCTGCGGCCAACCTGCGTCTTCATAAAGGGTGGGTCTGCGTAAAGGACTTGTTTTTTAACATCGCGTCTCTATATTGGCGCCAACAAAATTTCTCTTAAATTAAAGGTGTAAGAATGAGCGAAGTCCCGTCTGTATACAAAACCGGTTTGTTCTCCTCAATCATTTTTGGTTCACGCTGGTTGCAATTACCTTTGTATCTAGGGCTGATTATCGCCCAGTGCGCCTATGTATTTTTGTTCATGGTTGAACTGCTGCATCTGGTGACGGGGGTGGCATCGCTAGGCGAACAACAAATTATGTTGATCGTATTGGGCTTGATCGATGTGGTGATGATTTCGAACCTGCTTGTGATGGTAATTGTCGGCGGTTATGAAACTTTCGTGTCCCGTTTGCGTTTAGATGGCCACCCGGATCAACCAGAGTGGTTGAGCCACGTTAATGCTACAGTACTCAAAGTAAAATTGGCTATGGCGATTATCGGTATATCGTCCATCCACTTGTTAAAAACATTCATTGAAGCCGGCAATATTGGTATGCCCGGTGCAAAATTCACCGAGGCTGGTGTCATGTGGCAAACCATTATCCACATGACGTTTATCTTCTCTGCGATTGGTATTGCTTACACAGATTTGCTGATGCAGAAAGTGAGTTCTGCCAATAAAAATGGACACTAATTAACAATAACCCTGGCCAGCTAAACCTGCCCAGGGTTACTTGCATAAGTTGCCGCTTTTCCTCTCAAATGTTGCCCCTCTATGATTGCCAAATCCACTCGGGATAAACCCCCAAAAAAGTCTATTCCCTGGGTGCGTTGCATTTTATTGGCGGCACTACCTGTTGCAGGTGTTACCGACCTGTATCTTCACCATAAAACTTTGGTGCCGCTGTTAGTGATAGTATCTGCCAGTCTGCTCGCTTATTACTTTTACTGGACCGACAAACGCCGCGCGCAGCGCAATGAATGGCGTGTTCCCGAAGCGAGTTTACATTTGTGCGCATTGGTGGGTGGTTGGCCTGGTGCGTTTGTGGCACAGCAACAATTTCGCCACAAAACCAAAAAAATATCCTTTTTGTCGGTATTTTGGTTGATAGTGCTGTCTCACCAGGTGTTATGGTTTGATTGGTTGTTTATGGACGGCAAGTGGCTGGTATCATTGTTTAGTTAAATGCTGTCAGCGTTTCGCGATAAATTCACGCAATAGGAGTTGGTTATGAACGTTGAAGTCGGTGGGTTATTAGGTCTTATTTTGTTGATTTGTGTTGTTTACGCCATTGTAAAAACAACACAAAGCAGTGCAAGCACGGGAAATAAAGTGATCTGGATTGTGGTGTTATTGTTGTTGCCACTGCTCGGGTTTATTTTGTGGTTTTTGTTTGGTCCAAAATAATCTGAAGAATAGGATGGGCATTGCCTTAGCTCTGCCCATCCTGCGTTGGCCCTTAGTTAAAAAAGCCTTCTTTTAATTCTGCATATTGCTCTGGTTTTAAACGCGGGCCAAATTGTGACACCACTTTGGCGGCCGCAACATTTGCAAACTCTGCTGCGGTTTTAAAATCTTTGCCTTGGTTGATGGCATACAAAAATGCCCCCGCAAACATATCGCCCGCACCGTTGGTATCTACTGGTGTCGCGGCAGCGCCGGCAACCTGAATCAATTCATTGCCATCAAAAACCAGCGCACCGTCTGCACCGCAGGTAATCGCAAATTGTTTGCAATATTTTTTCAGCCCAATACAAGCTTCTTCAAGCGAGTGTGTTTTGGTAAAGCCGATGGCTTCGTCGCGGTTGCAGAAAATTAAATCCACACCCTCGCCAATCATTTCCACCAAACCGTCGTAAAAAAATTGCACCATTGCCGGGTCAGACAAACTCAATGCCGTTTTGGTGTGGTTGGCTTCGGCCTGTTTGCGCAATTCAATCGCCGCCGCGCGACCAGTGGTGGAACTCACCAAATAGCCTTCAATGTAAACGTAGTGGGATTTTGCAACTGCACCCACATCCAGTTCATTCACCGAGAGTGTTTCGCTAATACCGAGAAAGGTATTCATGGTGCGCTCGGCATCGGGGGTAATCATCACCAAGCATTTGCCAGTAATACCGGCGGGCGGTGTGATGTGTGCCGGGGTTGCCACACCGGCGGCCTGAATATCGTCCAGATAGAACGCGCCGTTTTCATCGTTGGCGACTTTGCACGAATAAAAATTATTACAGCCAAAATAACTGGCGGCGATGATGGTATTGGCCGCCGAGCCACCGCTGGCGCGATGTGATGCAACCAGGTGATCGCTCAAATAATCCATAAGTGTGTTTTGGCGCGCTTCATCTACCAGCGTCATCACTCCTTTGGCAACGGCCATGCGTGTGAGGTCAGCATCGGTGAGGGTAATTTCGGTATCGACCAGTGCCGCGCCTATGCCGTAGATGTGATAGTGCTTGTTCATACGCAGTTAACCTTTTGCGGGAGAATATTGCGGGAGAAAGTAGCCCTGAGTGCCACAGTGGGCCGCATTATGCAAAATTCGCCTTGGTCGATAAAGCACAACCGCTCGCTGTGCAGCACTTTGCATTATTGCTCCTCGCAATCACTGGGTGTGGCGGGTAAACTTGCGCCCACTCTTTGCTGCTACTGCAAACACCATTCTGCCTTTATCACCATTAAGATTTCTCCATGACCAAACGTCGCACTAATAACCGTCGCACTAAATCCACCCCTCGCGCACCACGCACTGGCTGGGCGCTGGTACGCATCTGGATTCTTTACGCCACGCTGCTGTTGGTAGCGTTGTTGGGCATTTGGACGCTGTATTTGGATTCGGTGGTGCGCGCAAAATTTGAAGGTAAAAAATGGTCGCTGCCGGCGCGTGTTTATGCGCGGCCGCTGGAGTTGTACGTTGGCCAGTCACTGACCCCCGCACTGTTTGAACAGGAGCTGCGCGCGCTGGGTTATCGCTTTGAAGGCAGTATTAATGCGCCGGGGCAGGTGGTGAAAAAAGTCAGCGCGACTAGCAGCGAAGTGACTTATCACATTCACAGTCGCGGTTTTGATTTCTGGGATAAAAAAGAGCCGGCGCATAAATTTATGTTGCGCGTCGCCAATGGCAGTGTGCAGGGTTTGATTGATTTGGCGGGCGCGGATTTGCCGCTGGTACGGTTGGAGCCGGAAGAAATTGGCGGTTTTTATCCCGCCGATAAAGAGGATCGCTTGTTGGTGCGTCTGGCAGATTTGCCGCCGCTGCTCGGCGAAACCTTGTTGGCCGTGGAGGACAAACATTTTCTCGACCACCACGGTGTATCACCCTTGGCGATTTTGCGCGCGGCCTGGGTAAATGCATCGAGCGGTGGTGTAGTGCAGGGCGGCAGTACCATCACCCAGCAATTGGTGAAAAACTTCTACCTCACCAATGAGCAGAGTTTGCTGCGGCGTAAAATTCCCGAAGCGATTATGGCGGTCTTGCTGGAAGTGCATTACAGCAAATCCGAAATTCTGGAGACCTACATCAACGAAGTGTTTTTAGGTCAGAGCGGCGCGCGTTCGATTAACGGTTTTGCCCTGGGGGCGCAGCATTATTTCCGCCAACCGTTGCGTGAGTTGGAGGTTCATGAACTCGCACTCTTAGTGGGCTTGGTGAAAGGTGCCTCCTATTACAACCCCTGGCGCAACCCCGAGCGCGCCAAAGCGCGGCGCAATGTGGTGCTGGGTGTAATGAAAGAGGAGGGGCTGATTGACGAGCAGCAACTCAAGCGCGCGCAGGCAGCACCATTAGGCATAGTCGCCGAAGGGGAATCGCGCAGCACCACCTATCCGGCGTTTATGGAGCTGGTGAAACGTCAATTGAATGAGGATTACAACGAGGCGGATTTGCGCAGCGAGGGTTTGCGTATTTTTACCAGCTTATCGCCGATGGTGCAGCGTCAAGCCGAGCGCGCTATGACGACCCGTCTGCCTGACTTGGAAAAACGCTTCAACACCAAGGGCGTACAGGCCAGCATGGTGGTGACCTCGGTGGGTGGCGGCGAGATTCTGGCGCTCCTGGGGGATCGCGATCCGCGCTTTACCGGGTTTAACCGCGCGCTGGACGCCAAACGCCAAATCGGTTCCCTGATGAAACCCTTTGTGTTTCTCGCGGCGCTGGAGCAACCGCACAAATACAATTTGGCCACGACAGTCAGTGATGCACCGGTGAGTTACAAATCCGGTGGCAAGTGGTGGGCGCCACAAAATGCCGACAAAAAAGATCACGGCGATATCCCCTTTTATAAAGCGCTGGCATTTTCCTACAACCAGGCAACCGCCCGTTTGGGCATGACGCTGGGGCTGGATACGGTTGCGGATGTGGTAAAGCGCGCAGGTTATGAAGGTAAGGTGCCCGCGCTGCCCGCAATGTTGCTGGGCTCGATTGAAATGTCGCCGCTGGAAGTGGCAGGTATTTACCACACCCTGGCGGCTGATGGCGTCTATACCCCGCTCAATGCAATTCGCGAAGTATTGGCGGCCGACGGCAAGCCATTAAAACGTTACCCATTGGAATTGGAGCAGCGTTTTGCTGCCGAGACCAGTTTCCAATTGCAATACGCTATGCAGCGCACCATGCGCGAGGGCACCGGGCGCAGCGCCTACAACCAGTTGCCTGCTAGCCTTGAAGTGGCAGGTAAAACCGGTACTACCAACGATCAGCGCGACAGCTGGTTTGCCGGTTACAGTGGCGAGCATCTGGCGGTAGTCTGGCTGGGGCGCGATGATAATAGTGCAACCCCGCTCAGTGGTGCGGGCGGCGCCCTGCAAGTGTGGGCTGAGTTTATGAAGCAGCTGCCCAGCCAGAGCCTGCCGCAAGAACCACCACCCGGCGTCAGTTTCGATTGGTTGGATGGCGCCACCGGCAAGCTCAGTGCGGAAGGTTGTATTGGTGCCCTGTGGTTGCCGCTGCGGGATGACGCCCGCCCGCAACAATCGGCGGATTGCTTGCTACCTAACAGCAATAATCCGGTGAAAAACTTCTGGCAGCGGCTGGTCAACTAAGCCGCTGTTATTCAATTATTTAACAATGAGTTGAATAGACAGATCAATAAAGAGCAGCCTAAAGGGTTCCCCCCAAACCGCGCTCCAAAAATAAATCACTCAGGTGAATCCGACGCTCGCTAGACTGTGTCTTAGTTGGTGAGTTGGGGGCAATAATCACCATCCTGCCCGGATTTTTCCTGAGAGGTTTTCCCATGACATTACTTCCACGCTTCTCCCGTCACCTATTGGGTGCACTTGGTCTGGCGCTTGTCGGCTGTTTGCCGTTGGCGCACGCCATTTCAGCCCAGGCTGCGGAATTGGAAGGCACCCCGGTGCCGATTGAATCGGCCGACACTGGTGCCGCAGATGCAATTGCACCTGCCTCAAGCGCCGGTGCGCCAGATGCACAACCTGCCCCCATCGCCGCACCTGCGCCGATTGCATCTCCTGCTCACGAACCTCCAGATCACCATCGTCACGGCGATTGGGAGCGCGAATTTGAAATGGGCCTCAAACATGCCTTTGGTGAAGGTCATGATGACGAAGCCAATTACAAAGGCGCGTTTGAGCTGGCAATGTTGATCCCGATTCTGGCGGTGATTTTTATTTTCGGCGGGCCGATTTTCCTGGTCGCCTTATTGATTGTGCAGCGTTATCGCGCCAGAGCGGTGCGTCAGCAGAGCATCAATTCCAATATCGACAAGTTGCTCGCCGCCGGGCGCGATATTCCGGTGGAGTTGCTGCGCGGCGACGAACCTAAGGGTGCCGACGACAATAGCAATCGCAGCAAGGGCATCCGCAATATTTGCCTCGGTGCTGGCTGGGCGATTTTCCTGACTATCCTCGCCGGTATTGATATAGGCGCAATTGGTTTTATCTGGATTGCGCTGGGCATATCCCAAGTGCTGATTTGGTACCTCAACCAGCCCAAAGCCGGGCAGCCGCTTGCACCACAGGTTGAGCAGCAGGACTAAGCGGCAATGTCCCTTTCCGATCAGGAATTAATTGCGCGGGTGGTAAGCCGCCGGGACCAGCATGCCTTTGCGCAGCTGGTCCTGCGCTACCAGTCGGCACTGCGTATTTGGGCGCGGCGCTTGTGTAACGGCGATACCCACCTCGCCGATGACCTGGCGCAAGAGACCTTTATGAAGGCCTATGCCGCGCTGGGTGCGTTCCGCGCCGAAGCCAAGTTTTCTACTTGGCTATATCGCATCGCCTTTAATATCGCGGCCAACCGTTGGCGCGCCAAAAAAATTGAATGGTGTGAACTCGACGAGAATGAAGAGATCGAAACAGAACAGTGCAGTGTTAAACAGTTTCATGCCCAAAGAGACGTGGAGGCGGCGATGCAAAGCTTGAGCGCCGGGCAGCAGCTTGCAATCAGGCTCTGTTACGAAGACGGCTTTTCCCATGAGGAAGCGGCGAGTATCATGGGGATTCCACTCGGTACGGTAAAAACCCACATAGCGCGCGGCAAAACCAAACTGCAAACCCTGCTGGCATCCTGGCAGGATGCGCTGCCGCACTAACCAGCCACGTGAGGTTGATGATGAATGACAATGACATGATGAATAGCAATAGGCTGCAGCCGGATCGCTTTGATGATTTTCTGCGCCAGCAACTGCACGCCGATTATATCGATGACAATGGTTTTACAGCGCAGTTAATGGCAACACTGCCCGCGCAGAAAACGCTTAATCCCTGGTTGGAAAAAGCCATTATCGCGTTGCCTGTTGCCTTGATTGCGTTCCTGGTGCTCCGCCATCTCCCCTGGCGCGACTTGGTTCAACCGGTATATGCCTGGTTTTTATTGTTGGATATGACCAGCCTTATCACGCTTGCGCTGGCGATGTTTATCGCGTTGGTGGTCGCACCGGTTGCCTGGTTGTTTAATAGCGACGCGTAAATTTAACGACTATTTATATATCTGATTTTAAAAATGCCTAATCGCCATTAGCGATTAGGCATTTTTTTTAAGGTATTAAAAGTGCTAAAAAAATAATTAGTTAATGTCCTTCTTCGATAATTAGCTGCGTTTTTTGCGCATTGCCTGCGCTGCTGCTATACCCAAAAGCAATTAAACACATTTTTTGATGATTAACCTTGGGGTTAGTGATCTTCCATTCTTATTCATCGCTATAACTCGCGTGATCTCTTTTTGAGGTAGCACTGATGCTTCGCTTGACCATTGCCAAAAAGCTGATGCTATTAGTCAGTATCGCACTGCTTGGATTTGTTGTTAGTCAGGTGTATTCCATGTGGGTTGAGCGCGCCAATAGCAGCCGTTTGGCCGACGTAGAGCAGCGTATTTATCCCACACTTGAATTAACCACGATTAATCTCGGTTCGCTCTTGCTGATGGAACAACAAATTAATAGTTCAGTGACCACAGGTGATGCGCAAGTGTTGGAGGAAGCTGCTGTGCACTATGACGAGATTCGGAAAAATCTCGCGCAATTATCCAGTCTTAGCAGCGACCTCTCTGCACAAGTCAGGGGCATAGATACGCAACTGGAAGCCTGGTACACCACCGCGACACGTATCGCACAGAGTTTTATTAATAGCACCGTCAATTTCGAACAAGTTGGCGCGGAGGCGGCGGCCAATGCCGAGCGCTTGCAAAACCTGCGCGCTTCATTGGCCACCATGAAAAGTGAAACCGCCAAACGCTTTAATGAATCCATTAGTGAGACAGTTTCCGCGTCACAAAATGCCGCGCATATCGCACTACTCATTGCAATTTGCGCGGTGATTGCGTTGGTAATTATCAGTTTATTTATCAGCCGTTCAATCACGTCCAGCATCAATGAAGTGACCGTGTCATTAAAAGAAATGTCATCAGGCGAGGGCGATTTAACCAAGCGTATCCATTACGCCGGGCACGATGAAATTTTATATTTGGTGAAATATTTCAACGCATTTGTAGAAAAACTACACGGTGCATTTGGCAATGTCAGTAACGATGTGGGTGCGCTTGCGCAAGTCGCTTCGCGCCTCACCAATTCCAGCAGTCAAAATTTAGTGCGCATTAATGATCAGGCTGGCGCGATTGCGGCGATGCGCTCCTCGATTGACGATCTCTTACAAACCGTAAATGAAATTGCTGAATTTGCGGGCAATGCCTCGGTGCAAGCGCAGGACGCCAGTTCTGCAGCAGCGCGCGGCAAAGAAACCTTGGCGACCAACGTGGCCACGATTAGCACGCTGGCGGAAGAGGTGCGCAGTGCAGCGAATGTGGTGAATCGTTTTGAGGAATTTTCGGCCGACGTAGGGAAATTATTAAACACGATTCAAAACGTTGCCGACCAAACCAATTTGTTAGCACTCAACGCGGCGATTGAAGCGGCGCGCGCTGGTGAGCACGGGCGCGGGTTTGCGGTAGTGGCCGATGAAGTGCGCGGGCTGGCGGTGCGCACGCGCCAGGCGACGGAAGAAATTCATAAAGTGATTGGGGAATTGCGCGCGGTATCGGCGAGTGCGGTAACCGCTATGCAAGGCAGTGTGGTGCGCGCTAATCGCGGTGTGGAAGCGACTACTGCCTCGGGCGAAGTATTAAATTCCATTTTGAATAATGTCGACATTATTAGCAGTATCAACGAAAGAATTGCCGCAGCAACCCAGGAACAGACGATTACGTTTGCGCAGGTTTCTGAGCATGTGAATGGTATTTATCACAACACGCAACTGGTCACTACCAGCACTAATGAGTTGGATGAGGTGAGCCGCGATATCGATCATATCAGTCATGAACTGCACAAGGTTGCCAGTCAATTTCGTGTTTAGCCAATTATGGTTTCAAGGAATAAAGGCACAGGAAGTGCTTAACATCAGGAGTGGACAATCAATGAGAAAACACAGCTCGATTCGTAAAAAAAATGCACTGGGGCTCGCGATATTATTCGCAGCGGTAGTGCCTTGCAGTCAGGCGGCGGAACTTAATTTTTCCGGCTTTTTATCCGTGGGCGGCGGTATGGTCGATGACGACTTTGACTCTGGCGGCAATTACGGTGGCTACGAGGAAGACCTCACCTTTGATCGCAGCTTGCTGGGGTTGCAAGTTACGGGGCAAGTCAATGAAAAAGTGTCAGCCACAGCGCAATTAATCGCGCGCAAAAATGACAGCTACGAAGTGAATGCGGAGTGGGCCTATTTAACCTGGCAGGCAACCGACAGTATTAAACTCCGCGCCGGCCGTTTGCGCACCCCGTTTTATATTTACTCCGATTTTCTTGACGTGGGTTACAGCTATGGGTGGATAACACCGCCGCAAGAAGTGTATTACTTACCGTTCAATAATGTGGATGGCATCGACCTCTATGCCACCCAAACACTGGGAATTTTTGATACCAGCGTACAAGTGTATTTTGGCAGTTTTGATGACGAATTTAATTTTGATGGCGTAACCAGCGATGCCCAAACCCGCAATCAAATGGGGATCGCGGCAACGCTGGGTAAAGATTGGTGGAATTTGCGCGCGGCGTACCACGAAGCGGATTTAAGTGTGGATGTGACCGGTGCGGCACTGATGCCTGGTTTAACCTTGGGGCAGTTTATCGGCAGCATTCCTGCGTCCTTCAGTTTTGTCGGCCCGCGCATATTAGTGGAGGAGGAAAAGGCCACCTTTGCGCAAATTGGTTTCACTATCGACACCGGGCGTTTTGTGGCAGCTGCAGAGCATGTGGAGTTTGAGCCGGAAAATTCCATGCTCGCCAAAAATATTCGCGAGTATGTGATGGTGGGAGTGCGCACGGGCGACTGGTTATTCCATGTAACGGCCGCACAATCCAAAGACGAAGCGGTGAATTTAGTGGAGGGAATTCCTGTTGCACAACAAACGGCACAATTGATTGGCACACTCAATGCGATTGCCGCTGCGCAAGCGGATGAGCGCGATGTAATTTCATTGGGAACTCGTTGGGATGTCGCCTCGGGTGTTGCACTTAAATTACAGATTGACGATGTAGACGATAAGGTGCGTGGCGACCAAAAAGTCTATTCCGTTGCTGTGCAAACCGTATTCTAGGGGGCGATCAACATGAAAAAATGGTTAGGTTCTCTTATCGCGGTTGCGGCCTTGTCACTGCCTGCACTTTGTGTGGCGGAAGTCGCGGTTATAGTGCATCCCTCGGCGGGTATTGAAAGCCTCACCGAGGATGATATTGCACGCTTGTTCCTCGGCAAAAGCAAAAGTTTTCCCGGTGGTGCGCAAGCCGTGCCCATTAACCAGAACGAAGGTTCAGCGGTGCGGGAAAAATTCAATGAGACGGTCTGTAAAAAAAATGCCAGCCAATACAAAGCCTATTGGTCGCAGTTGGTATTTACAGGCAAGGGCACTCCGCCCAAAGACGGTGGTGATGATGCCGGCGTAAAAGCCTTGGTAGCCGCCAATACCAACATGATTGGCTATGTGGATGCCAGCGTGGTGGATGCCTCAGTAAAAGTGGTGTTCAAAGTGCCCTAAACGCCTCAATGCAACTATTCCCGCTACAGAGCCCGCAACCTGCGGGCTTTTTTTATCCACTAATTTCGTCACTAAATCCCTGTTGCTGTCCCAACTAGGCTAAAATGCGCGCCTTTTTTACCCACTTATCCCTAGTTACTCCTATTTAGTCGCACAGTCGCAGAGAAATTACCTTGATCTCCACCGCCAATATCACCATGCAATTTGGTGCCAAACCGCTTTTTGAAAATGTTTCGGTCAAATTTAACAACAGCAACCGCTATGGCCTGATCGGCGCCAATGGCTGCGGTAAATCCACCTTTATGAAAATTTTGGGTGGCGACCTGGATCCCTCTGGCGGTCAAGTGATGCTGGAGCCCAACGTGCGTTTGGGTAAATTGAAACAGGATCAATTCGCCTATGAGGAATTCTCGGTGGTGGATACGGTGATCATGGGCCACACCGAACTCTGGGCGGTAAAAGCCGAACGCGACCGCATTTACGCCCTGCCGGAAATGAGCGAAGACGACGGCATGCGCGTGGCGGAATTGGAGGTGGCTTTTGCCGAAATGGACGGCTACACCGCCGAGTCCCGCGCCGGTGAATTGCTGCTCGGCCTGGATATTCCTATCGAACAACATTTTGGCCCCATGAGCGCGGTGGCACCGGGCTGGAAACTGCGGGTGTTATTGGCGCAAGCATTGTTTGCTGATCCCGATGTGCTCTTGCTCGATGAGCCGACCAACAACCTCGATATCAATACCATTCGCTGGTTGGAAGGCATGCTCACCCAGCGCAATAGCACCATTATTATCATTTCGCACGACCGTCACTTTTTGAACTCGGTGTGCACCCACATGGCGGACTTAGACTACGGCGAGCTGCGGGTATACCCCGGTAACTACGACGACTACATGATGGCGTCCACCCAGGCGCGCGAAAAGTTGTTGAACGAAAACGCCAAGAAAAAAGCACAAATAGCCGAGCTGCAAACCTTTGTGAGCCGCTTCTCGGCCAACGCCTCAAAAGCCAAACAGGCCACCTCGCGCGCCAAACAAATCGACAAGATCCAGTTGGACGACATCAAACCCTCCAGCCGGGTCAGCCCCTACATCAAATTTACCCAAAACAAAAAATTGCACCGTCAGGCGGTGACCTTGGAAGCGGTGAGCAAAGCTTACGACCGCCCGCTGTTTACCGATTTGAGTTTGCAAGTGGAAGCTGGTGAGCGCATCGCGATTATCGGCCCCAACGGCGCCGGTAAAACCACCTTGCTGCGCTGTTTGTATGGCGATTTACAACCCGACGCGGGCACGGTGAAGTGGGCGGAGCAAGCGGAAATTGGTTATTTTGCACAGGATCACGCCGCCGATTTTTCTTACGACACCAACCTGTTCGACTGGATGAAGCAGTGGACCAAAGGTGACGAGCAATTAGTGCGCGGCGCACTCGGCCGCATGTTGTTCTCCAACGACGACGTGAAGAAAAACGTAAAAGTATTATCCGGTGGTGAAAAAGGTCGCATGCTGTTTGGCAAGCTCAGCCTGGTGAACCCCAACGTCTTGTTGATGGACGAACCCACCAACCACCTGGATATGGAATCCATCGAGGCATTAAACCTCGCGCTGGAAAACTACCCCGGCACCCTGATTTTTGTCAGCCATGACCGCGAATTTGTATCCTCACTTGCGACCCGTATTATCGATATGCAGCCGAGCGGCCTGATCGACTTCCACGGTAACTACGAGGATTACCTGCGCAGTCAGGGCATTTACACAATGTAAACGCCCTTCAGCTCAGCCATAAAAAAATCCCGCATTCATCACTGGATGCGGGATTTTTTTGGTTTTATGGAGAAGGATTACGCCTTTTTCACACCTACGCTTTCTTCACACCTACGCCTTTTTTACGAAGGCCGATTTCAACATCATTGCGCCAATGCCGTCGATTTTGCAGTCGATGTCGTGATCACCCTCCACCAGGCGATTAATTTTTACCTTGGTGCCGACTTTTACCACCGACGACGACCCTTTGATTTTCAAATCCTTAATGACGGTCACGTAATCGCCATCGTGCAGTTGATTGCCATTGGCATCGCGCACGATCAAGGTTTCTTCAGCTACGCCCGCTGCTACTGCCTCTTTCGACCACTCGTGCGCGCACTCCGGGCAAATTAACAGGCTGCCGTCCTCATAGGTGTATTCGGAATTGCATTTGGGGCAGGGTGGGAGTTGGCTCATAAGTGATCTCTTTGTTAGCGGGGTAAAGGTGAAAAGGAGGTTATTTGCTGTTAGCCGCGCCATTGGTCGGTTGATTGGCGTAGCTAACGCCGTGCTTGTCCAGATATTCACGAATCAGTTGCCGCACTACTTGTGAGGGCGTCACATCCTGCTCGGCGCACAGTTGTTCAAAGGCATCTTTTTTGGTTGGGTCTATCAACACAGTCAAACGCGCGGTTTTCTGTTCCATAACGGGAGTCTCGTCAGCTATTGAGGTGATGCTATTGCCGGTATTGGGCGCTAAAGCGTATTTCGGGCGCATTTTAGCGGTATATCGCCCTGAAATGTGCCGTTTCCCCAAGTCTCCTATCTTACACATTCAGTCTGTAAATGATAATAACATTATAATGTTATTATCATTACATGCTTCTGGTGTTACACTAAAAAGCCAAGCTCATAGTCCAAGTCTGCTGTGGCCCGGGGTTAATTGCTGCTGTCTGGAATATGAGTCTGGTTACACCTTATGAAAATATCGGAAATAAAAACCAAGCTAACTGCCAATGAAAGTTTTCAGGTGGAGATGATGCGCAATCCCGCTGACCTTGCTGAGTGGGTGGTGTGGGTGCGCGAGAGCGATGGCAAAAGTTTTTTGTTAACCAATGAATTTGATGTGGTTTTGACTAATACCGATGCGAATCAATGTTTGTTACTGATGCGCACCTTGGGCATTAAGCAGGCGAACGTTGTTCTCTAAAACGAGCGCCAAATGAAACTGAAATTTTTGCTAACGGGTGCTTCCGCTATGCCAGAAGGAAAAATAGTCCACAGCACCAGCGATACTTACGGCAATATTTTGGTGGTGGATTACCCGCGTTATCGGGTACTCAGTTTTGATTCCATTTATGAACAAAGTGGTTTTTATTTGGAAAAGCCCCATGCCCTAGTGCATGAATATATTCGCATCATGATGCTGGTATTGGGGTTTATGCAGCCGCGCCACGCTACTTTATTGGGTTTAGGTGGTGGCAGTTTGTTGCGCAGCTTGCATCACTATTTATCGCACTGCGATTTTCATGTGGTGGAATTACGCTCCAAGGTGTACGACATAGCGCGCGATTATTTTGATATTCCCGACGATGAACGGGTGTGGGTGTCTATTGAAGATGCCGGACTGCAAATACAGTCCAGTAAAAATGCCAGTACCGATATTATTTTTGCCGACCTCTACGATGCTTATCATATGAGTCCGGTTCAGGCGCAGAAACAATTCGCCCAACAATGTTGTCGCACGCTCACTAAACATGGTTGGCTGGTAATTAACTTCCATCGCCTTCCTGAGCCTGGTTCCGCGTTTTTTATTGCGTTGACTGAACACTTCTCCACGCTGTTAGTGTGTTCTGGCGAGTTCGGCAATCACATTTTATTTGCCGGCAAATCAACCTCGGTCGATTACGATGGCGCGCCGGGTAAGTTGAAAAAAATGGAAAAAATCCTCAACGAAACCTTTATGCCGCTGTTTCACCGGCTTAAACCTGTCGCTATTTAGGTTCCTTACTATTTAGGTTTCTTACTGGGTGACTGCAGCGCATTTGCCGCGATTTTCACTTATCCCTCTTATTTTGTTTTTCCTTAATTTTCCCTTAAGTTTCCTTCCCTAGTCTGCACCCTAAGAACTTCCGGTTTCCAACCTTCAGGGTGCAGTAATGAAAGACTTGTCTCTTGGTTTGCCAATAAACAGCGATCACCTGGCTGAACACAGCACCAGTCAGTGGCATATGCCGCGCTTGCCGCAAATCAGAATTCCCCGCTTTGGTCTACAAACCCTTGCTTCGCCTGAGCGTGCAGCGGTGGAGGCTTATATTCATGCGCGTTTTTCGGCAGTACATGGCGCCGAGGTTACTCACTTCCTGCCCAATCTCATCAGCCTGCGTTGTGGTGGTGAATATTCGGCGGCGCTGGGTTTGGCACCGGCAAGCAGTGGCAAGTTGTTTGCGGAGCAGTATCTGGCGGCGCCTATCGAGCAGGTGATTAGCCATAAACTCGGCGTGCCGGTAGCGCGCGAGCAAATCGTGGAGGTCGGCAACCTGGTGTCAACCTGGAAAGGCAGCAGCTTATTGCTGTTTATTGTGATTGGTGAAGTGCTGGAGCGTTTGGGTTATCACTACGTATTGTTTACCGGCACCCGCGAAGTAAAAGCGCTGCTCGGGCGTTTGCGCTATTCGCCCATGGTATTGGCCGATGCGGATCCGAGTGTGTTGTCCGATGGCGGCGCCAGTTGGGGTACTTACTACAATAATCAGCCGCAAGTGATGTTTGGTGATAATCGCCCGGCGATGATGGCCGCGCGCAAAAATCCGATGTACCGCGCGACCGTTGCTGCCATCAGTCGTCCGATTGAAAAAATTTGCGCACAGTTTCTATTAGCAAATGAAAGTTGTGCGACGAAAAATTCAATCGAGCTGAGCGCTTCACTGGAGCAGAATGATGAATAAAATTCTCGCCGCGATTTATCATCATGCTGGCGCCACTCCAGAAAAAATTGCCTTAACCGGCCACAATGTCCAACTGACGTATGCGCAGCTGGCGACGCACATTAATCAGCTGGCAGACTGGTTGGTCGCGCAAAATATTGATCGCGCCGGATTGTGGGGCGAAAATTCCATTGAGTGGATTGTGGCTGACCTTGCCGCCTGGCAAGCGAATATCACCCTGGTGCCTCTGCCACGTTTTTTTTCCGCAGCGCAACTGCAGCATGTAATAACTGATGCGCAATTATCCTGCTTGCTGGTGTGTGGTGATATAACACCGGTAGCTAAAATCAGCGACCGAAAAAACTCTCCACTCGCCAATATCTATCTTGATGATTTAGCGAATGCCTCTAACGCCGCCATTGCAGATGTCACTAAAATTACCTTTACCTCTGGTACTACCGGCTCACCCAAAGGTGTATGTCTTTCAACTGCTGCATTGGAAAATGTCACCCTTGCCTTGGCAGAGCGTATTTATGCAGCGCCAGATGCAGATAAAAAACTAAATTGCCATTTGAATTTATTACCCCTTAGCACACTGCTGGAAAATATTGCCGGTGTGTATGTGCCACTGTATTTGGGTAAGCGAATTATTGTGGTGCCCGGTGTGCAGCTAGGGCTTACGGGCAGCTCGCAGCTATCGCTACCAACACTGCTGCAAAAACTCCACGAATACCAGCCCAATAGTTTGATTTTGTTGCCGCAAATTCTGCAGGGTTTGGTCGCTGCCAGCCTACAGGGTTTTAGCTTGCCAGAGTCGCTACACTTTGTGGCGGTGGGCGGCGCAAAAACCTCGGCGAGTTTAATTGCCCAGGCGCGCGCTCGCAGTATTCCGGTGTATGAAGGTTACGGCCTCTCTGAATGTGCGTCGGTGGTAAGTTTAAATTCTCCGCTGGAAAATAAAATTGGCAGTGTGGGGAAACCGCTCAGTCATGTGCAGGTACGTATCGAAAACGGTGTTATTTTTACCCGTGGTAATGCATTTAGTGGCTACCTCAATAGCCAGCATGAAAATAATGAATGGGTTAATACCGGTGATTTAGGTTATCTCGACAGCGATGGGTTTTTATTTATCACCGGGCGCGAAAAAAATTGTTTGATCAGCAGTTTCGGTCGCAATATTTCCCCCGAGTGGATTGAAGCTGAGCTGACTCTGAGCCCTGCGATTGCACAAGTGATGGTGGTGGGGGATGCCCAACCATTTTGCAGCGCGATTATTGTGCCTACACCTACCAGCTCTACCGATCAATTGTTCGCCGAGATCGCGCGCATTAATCAAACCTTACCTGATTATGCACAGGTGAAAAAATTCATTATTGCTCGCGAAGCTTTTACTCCCGTTAATCAGCTGTTAACCGACAATGGCCGCCTGCGTCGCGCGGCGATTCAGTCTGTTTATGCCGAACTGATTGATACGGTTTATTCCACTGCCTCTGAGCTTTCTTCCTCTCAGCTCTCTACCTCTTACCCCTCTACAAGCAGCACTACTGCAGGAGCAATCCATGAACTTTTTTGATCGGTTACAAGCAGAAACGGCGGTTGAGCGTAATTATTTATTGAGTGCGCCCGTTATCCAGCGCTGTATTGGTTTGGGGCAATTTAGCCTGCAGGAATATATCGCCTTCCTGACCGAGGCTTACCATCACGTCAAGCATACAGTGCCTTTATTGATGGCGGTGGGTAGTCGCTTGCCTGCTGAAAAAGAAAATTACCGTGAAGCGATTGCTGAATATATTGAAGAAGAGTTGGGGCATCAGGAATGGATTTTAAATGACCTTGCTGCCTGCGGTGTGGATAAAGAAACGGTGCGCCATAGTCGCCCCAATGCAGCCACTGAATTAATGGTGGCCTACGCCTACGACACCGTAATGCGCAATAACCCCATGGCATTTTTTGGCATGGTGCTGGTGCTGGAAGGCACCAGTATTAATTTGGCGACGCAAGCGGCGGATATTATCCAGCAACACTTGGGCTTGCCGAATAAAGCGTTTTCGTATTTGCGCTCACACGGCAGTTTGGATTTGGAGCACATGGTGTTTTTTGAAAAGTTAATGAATGGCTTGACTGAGCAAAAAGATAGGGACGATATAGTCCACGCCGCAAAAATGTTTTTCACTCTCTACGGCAATATTTTTCGCTCTATTGAGCAAAAACCGTTGGCGCAAGCCGCCTAATGGGGAGTGCATATTATGACTATGCGCGGAAAAATTGTGTTGCTCACCGGTGCTGCGGGTGGCATTGGTCAGGCTATTGCGCGTCGCCTTTCCCATCAAGGAGCGATATTAATTTTAGTTGGCCGCTCGGCGCACACACTCAATGCTTTAGCGAGGGAATTAGACTTACAAAAGAATAAAGGTTTTACACTGGTTGCAGATATTGCAACCCATGCCGGGCGGGAAAGTATTCGCACTGCATTAATTGCTTTGCCACAGCCGGTAGATATTTTAATTAATTGTGCGGGCATTAGTTTGTTTGGGCTTTTGCCCAACAACGAGCCGGAGCAAATTGAAGCTGTTATTAATACCAATGTCACTGCCACTATTTTAGTAACGCGTTTGGTGCTGCCGTTTTTGCACAAGCACAGTGGGCGTATTCTCACCATAGGTTCCAGTTTTGGTGGTCTGGGCTACCCTGGATTTGCGGTTTATTGTGCAAGTAAATTTGCATTGCGTGGTTTTAGTGAAGCGCTGCGGCGCGAGTTGAGCGATAGTGCAGTGCAAGTGGCTTATCTCGCTCCGCGCGCCACCAATACCAGCATTAATAATTCGGCAGTATGTGCACTCAATAGCGAGTTGGGTAATGCGCAAGATGAGCCTGAATTGGTTGCTTCAGTAGCCGAAAAAATGTTGTCTTCAACACGAATGCGCGATCGCAATATTGGTTGGCCGGAGCGATTATTTTTGCGTATCAACAGTATTTTTCCGCGCCTTATTGATGGTGCGCTGCGCAAACAATTACCGGTTATTCGCCGTTATGCACAATCCTCATCTGCATCGGAGGCATCATCTGCTCCTCCTGCAGAATCTAATGCAACTACTTCAACCCGTTTATCCTAAAGGTGCGATTATGAAAACTCATTTTATACACAACACAATCTTGAAAAGCGTCACGCTGGGATTCATGGCATTTTTAACCATGAGTGGTTTGGCAATGAACACTTATGCCGATGAAGCCGGTGATATACAACAATTGCAAACCCGCTGGGCCGAGATCAAATATTCCACCCCCGAGGCGCAGCAAGAAAAAGCCTTTGCCGCACTGGTGAGTGAGGCACAACAATTAACCGCCGCCAATAAATCGGCGCCTTATTTGATATGGGAAGGCATTATTCGCTCCACCTACGCTGGAGCAAAAGGCGGTTTGGGCGCGCTGGATCAAGTCAAGCAGGCTAAAAAATTATTTGAACAGGCCATTAAATTGCAGCCGGATGCCATGCAGGGTTCCGCCTATACCAGCCTTGGTTCACTCTACTATCAAGTGCCCGGTTGGCCGGTGGGTTTTGGCGATAGTAAAAAAGCCAAAGAAATGCTGCTGAAAGGCTTGAGCTATAATCCGGATGGCATAGACTCAAATTACTTTTACGGCGATTACCTGTTGGAAGAGAAACAATATCAACAGGCAATTGCAGCGTTTGAAAAAGCACTGCAAGCCGCGCCGCGCCCCGGTCGTGAATCTGCCGATGCCGGGCGCAAAGGTGAAATTGCTGCGGCCATAGCAAAGGCTAAAAAACATTTATGATCGGGTTCCCCGCCGAATTACGTTAACGGAATGTTGCATGCAAATATTGCTGGTAGAGGATGACAGTTTGCTCGCCGACGGCATTGTCAGTGCATTAAAACGCGCTGGCTTTGCCGTTAATTGGTTGGACAATGGCAAAGCGGCGTGCACCCAGGTAGTTGCTGAGCCGCCGGATATTTTGCTGCTGGATTTGGGCCTACCCGATATGGACGGGCTGGAGGTATTAAAACGGGTGCGACAAAAAAAATTGCACACCCAGGTATTAATTCTTACTGCACGCGATACCACCACCGACAAAGTTGCAGGGCTGGATTCCGGCGCCGACGATTACCTCACTAAACCCTTTGCGCTCGATGAATTGCTCGCACGTTTGCGCGTGTTGGAGCGGCGTTTGGGCACAGCCTCTTCCTCTGTGATTACCATTGCCTCTGTCGCGGTCAATACTGCACAGCATGAAGCGAGTGTGGATGGGGTGCCGCTCAGTTTATCGCGCCGCGAATATATGCTGTTAAAAGCGCTGATGGAAAGTGCCGGTGTAATTCAAACCCGCGAAGGATTGGAAGCAAAATTGTATTCCTGGGGCGATGAAGTGGCGAGCAACGCGATTGAAGTGCACATCCATAATTTGCGTAAAAAATTACCCGCCGATTTTATTCGCACTATTCGTGGTATTGGTTACATGGTGCCCAAGCTGTGAAATCCATTCGCCGTTTTTTGGTCATTGTGTTGGTGGCGATAGTGACACTGGCAAATTTTGCGGCGGCGGTGCGCGGTTATCTCGGCAGTATGGATGAAGCGGAACGTTTATTTAATCAACGTTTATTACAACAGGTAGATTTATTAAATTATGCCTTGCCATTGCAAGCAATAACGGGCAATACAAATCGCGTCATTGAATTTCCGGCGCGTGCCAGCGATGTTGAATCCTCCTTGGAATTTCAATGGGTTAATAATGATGGAACATTATTGGCGCGCTCGGCTGCCATGCCAGATACAGTTCTGGTATCGCTGGAGGAGGGCTTTCGCTATTTTAATTTTAATAATTACCGCTGGCATTTATTAGTCACCGCCAGTAGCGACAAACAAAGTTGGTACATTGTGGCCGAGCGCGATGATCAGCGTTATCGCCTGGCAGAATCCATGATTTTGCAAGCGGTTTACCCCATGGTGTTGGCGCTGCCATTAATTGCGTTAATTATTTGGTGGGTGGCTGGTGTGGGCTTGCGCCCCGTTGCCAAGCTCGCGCGGGAATTGCGTCAGCGCGAAGCGACAGATTTACATCCGCTTGAACAGCGTGACATGCCAGTAGAATTATTGCAGCTGGCACAATCGGCCAATGAATTGTTGCGCCGTCTGGATGCTTCCTTTGCGCGTGAAAAACGTTTCTCTGGTGATGCGGCCCACGAACTGCGTACACCGCTCGCCGCACTCAAAATTCACTGCGAAAATTTAGCCAGGGAATTGCACCCAGCACCGGAATCGGTGATGAAATTACAGTTGGGTATTGAACGCATGAGTTATCTGGTGGAGCAAATATTACTGCTCAACCGCACTGCACCAGATCATTTTATGGGGCGCTTTGAGCCAGTGAATTTAACTTTTTTGGCAAAACAAACGGTGGTGGATTGCAGTGCAGCGCTCGCGCAAAAAAATCATCAGATCGAATTTAATGGCGATGAGTGCTGGGTGCTGGGCGACCGCGCGGCACTGGCATCGCTGCTGAATAATTTACTCGGCAATGCCATTAAATACACCCCGGCGGATGGTGTGATTGTGGTGAATAGTTGGCTGCGCGGGAAGGATGTTGTGTTGGAAGTGATGGATAACGGCCCCGGTATTCCTGCTGAGCAACAGGCGCGGGTATTTGATCGTTTTTATCGGGTGGGTGGGGATCGCCACAATTCACAAACGCCCGGTTGCGGTTTGGGCTTGTCAATTGTGCAGCAGGTGGTGGAGTTGCATAACGCACAGATTGCGCTCACCCAATCGCGTTTTGATCACGGCCTGTTAGCCATAGTGACCTTTGCGGCCATTGCTGCACCGGTAATGATTAAAAAAATTGAGCATGGCGCTAGTAGAGATAATCACAATGAAAAAAATAACTAATACTTTTCCCCTTTGTGTGGGGTTGATGCTGTTATTGCTAAGCAGTGTTTTACAGGCAGAAGTGCCGACTTTCACTATTGAAATTCGCGGGCATTTATTTTATCCCTCACAATTGGTGGTGCCCGCCAATACCAAAATTAAATTACTGGTTATCAATCAGGACCCAACACCCGAAGAGTTTGAAAGTTACGAACTCAATCGCGAAAAAGTGATTATGGGTGGTGCCAAAGCGACGATTTTTATCGGCCCGCTCAAGTCGGGTGATTATCCTTTTTTTGGTGAGTTCAATCCCAAAACCGCGCAGGGTGTGATTCGGGTGGAGCAGTAATATGGTCGATGCCGTGTTGTTAGTATTGCGCGAAGTTTTAGAGGCGGCGCTGATGTTCAGCCTGTTGCTCGCACTCAGCCGGCAATATGAATTGCGGCTGGTGTGGAGTTTGTGGGCGTTGCTGATAGGTGTGCTGGGTTCATGGTTTCTTGCACACAATGCCTATGCGATTGCCGACGCGCTGGAGGGTACTGGGCAGGAAATACTTAACGCCGGTTTATATGCTGTGGTAGCACTCAGTTTTATTTTGCTTGCGCTAATGTTGATGCCGCAGTTGTACAAACAAGCAACGTTGCAGCGCTTAAGCCTGTCGCTATTATTTGTGATTATTGTGAGTTGTTCGCTAATGCGTGAAGGCTCTGAAGTCTGGATTTATTTATCCAGTTTTACCCATAAGCCCGATGCACTCACCTCCGCGTTAATCGGCGCGATCATCGGTACGGGAATTGGTTTGAGTTTGGGTGCTATCACCTATTACCTGTTAGTGTTTATGCGTCGCCAATTTTTTCTGCCCACCTTTTTAGTCATTGCTACCTTATTGGCTGGTGGTTTATCCATGCAAATTGCCAAGCAATTATTGCAAATTGGTTTGCTGGATTCAGCGGAGCCACTGTGGGACAGCAGTTTTATTGTGGCCGAACAAAGTTGGTTGGGGGAGCTGTTGTATGCACTGCTGGGTTACGACGCTCAGCCCACACCGATTCAAATTATTTTTTATGGCGCCGCGATTGCCCCGATTTTATTGGCAGGATTGTTTTTGGTAGTGCAGGCAGTGGTGGGTGGTGTATGGCGCAAGCGAGATCAAAACCATGATTAAAACAATTATTAAAAAAAGGATTAAATATTCTCTGCTGGGTAGTGCCGTCTGTGCGCTGCTTTTTTTTATCGCACCTGTTTATGCCGATATCACCCGTGTTTACCAGCCTTACGTTGAACAGGGCGAGCGCGAATTGGAGTACGGCGCGACCCTGCGCGATCTGGGCGGCGAGGATATTTTGTTAAACCGCGTGGGCGTGGGTTACGCGTGGAGCGATAAAATTTTCACCGAAGTGTATTTGCTCAGCGAATCCATTGGCCACGACGGTGAAGAAATTCGCGGTTATGAAGCGGAATTAAAATGGCAAATCACCGAGCAGGGTGAGTACTGGGCGGATTGGGGGCTCTTGGTGGAGGCGGGTGGTGCGCGGGATATTGATCGCCGCGAACTGGCGGTGGGTTTACTTTGGGCTAAAGAATTGGGCAGCCGCTGGGTGGGGACGGCCAACGCTATAGTCGAATACGAATACGGCGCAGATATCGAAGAGGAAGTGGAAACCGCGCTGCGTGCCCAATTTCGTTATCGCTATTCCGCCGCGATGGAGCCTGCACTGGAAATTTATCTGGATGATCAGGATTGGGCCGCCGGTCCGGCGCTAATGGGCATCCAGAAATTGGGTGGCCGCAAGCAGCTGCGCTGGGAGCTGGGCCTGATGTTTGGTCTGGATGCAGAAACACCGGACACCAGCCTGCGCTTTGGGCTTGAGTTCGAGTTCTAGTATTCCGGTTGATTTAACTTACCAAACAAGAATTATTATCATTTGTATTGATAATGGTTCTCATCTTTGCGTATGATTGGCTCCCTAATTCATTGTCCCTGGCAGCAGCTGGGTCTTACAGGAGCCATCGATGAAAGCTTTATCAGGTTTTACCCTGCTCGCGTTTTCCCTTTCTTTTATGTTCGTTCTCGGTTTTTGTTCGGCGGTATATGCCCACACGCCGTTCATCGCCCCCACCGCCTTTGAACCTGCGCACAAGGGTTGGATCAGCCTGGATGCGGGGTTTGCTGAAACCTTTTTCCATTCCGATGTCGCCTTTGATAAAGGCAATTTTCAGGTGCTAACACCCGCTGGTGTTTGGGTGGCTCCGGCGCGGGTGGAGCAATTTACCAGCCGCAGTGTGCTGGAATATCAAGCGCAGCAGGAGGGCACCTATCGCTTCACCACCGGCACACGTTTGGGTGCGGTATTTCGCATGTATGAACTCAATGGTGAACGCAAACACACCCGCGACCCCAAAGAAGTTTTGCCCAAAGGGCACAAGCTGCTCGATCACTATCAATCTGTCACCCTCGCAGAAACCTATGTGACTTTAAAAGCCCCGGACAATACCGCGCTGAAACCCTATAACAAAGGTTTGGAGTTGGTACCCATCACTCACCCCAATGATTTATATGCGGGTGAGATGTTTGAATTTTCGGTACTGCTGGATGGCAAACCGCTGGTGAATCAGCCTGTCAGTATTTTTAGCGCGCAGGATTCCACTCAACAGCAACAACCTGCATACACCACCACTACAGATCACAGCGGCAAGGCCAGTGTTGAACTCAATAACGCCGGTATTTATTTGCTGCACCTGCGTAAAAGTGCACCCGCACCCAAGGGGGCTGAGGCGCCTAATTACGGTTACATCTACACCCTGAGTTTTGCCGTGCAACCGGCGCTGTAATTTTTCCAACATTTATCTTGATGACGAGAAAATTTTTATGATGGCTAAAAAATATTTTGTCCTGCCACTGGCATTGTTGCTGTTAACCGCCTGCCAATCGGCGCCTAAACCAGAATCTACATCAGAATCTAACCCGGAGCTTAAGGCAGCAGCTAAAAAAGCGCACAGTGCTACCCCGCATCAGCGCAGTCACGGCGCGAGTGCCGGGCATCGCCAGAGTTTTATCAGGGATAACGATCAAAACGGCGACGGCGTTTTAACTCGTGCCGAATTTGATCAGGCGCGCGCGGCACATTTACGTGCTATGGATAGCAATCAGGATCAGCGTATTGATGAAGCCGAGTATGTGCAGGAGTTTGTCGCGCGTATGACTGAGGAGCAAAAAGAGCATAGAACCAAACAGCTCAAACAAGCCCATGTGCGGTTTGGGGTGTTGGATAAGGACAAGGATGGAGATCTTACGGTGAAGGAATTTGCTGTCTCAGGAACACGGATGTTCGCCGGCTGGGATTTAAATGAGGATGGTGTCATCAACGAGCAAGATCCATTGCCGACACCGTAAATAATTTTTCACCTACCACTTGTTCACCCGAAAGTTTTTACCTCCAAAAAAAGAAAAATCAAAAACTCATAAAAGAGTGTGCCTTGTTAGCCAAAAAAATATGCGTGCCGAATTGCCATAAGCGCTTCGGCATATAAAAAACGATGTTGTATTGGTTAATGAGGACAAAATGAAAAAGTTGTTTCCCCGTAATTTACTCGCTGCATTTATGGCGTGCGCCGCGTTTGCATCTGCTCAGGTGTTAGCTGCCGATTCGGTGCAGGCTGGCGCACAAAAAAAGAAATTGGGCAAAGTAGTGGTCACGGCACAAGCGGAGCAAGAGTCGGCGCATCCATCCAGTCAGTTAGTAAACCGCGAGGCGTTGGATAATCAGCAAGTGACCGATCTGGATGATTTGGTGCGTTATATTCCCGGCGTGAGTGTGAGCGATATAGGCCGGTTTGGTGCCAATGGTTTTAATATTCGCGGTTTGGATGGCGATCGTGTAGCCATGACTGTAGATGGTTTATCCATGGGTGAAACCCTCGATCCGGCGAGCTATCAAGCCTACGATTTTTTTCGCTCCACACGCGGCGGGTTGGATATAGACGCACTGAAATCGGTAGAGATTATTAAGGGGGCGGATTCAATCGCTGCTGGCAGTGGTGGTTTGTCGGGCGCGGTTATGTTTATCACCAAAGACCCGGCAGATTATTTGGCAGCGCAGGGCGACGACACGTTTCTCAGCCTGAAAACCGGCTACGCCAGCGATTCTGATGAAGCGTTGCTGAGCGCAACACTCGCCAATCGCACCGGTGCCTGGGAGAGTTTACTGGTGCTCACCCAGAGTCAAAGTCATGAATTGGAAGTGTATGGTAAGGGTGAAAATATTACCGGTGGCGCGCGCGAAATTGCCGACCCGCTCGATGCAGAATCTACCAACGCGTTAGTCAAATTGTATTTTTATGCCAGCCCATCCCATCGCTTAGGAATGGTTGCTGAACACTATCGTGCGAATTCACAGCTCAATAATTTATCGCGTGTGGATGCGAGTTATTTAACGCGCACTACGGATGACGACAACGAGCGCGATCGCATCGGCGTGAATTACCAATGGCTTGCCGAGTCCCGTTGGTTTGATGTGTTTGATTGGAATTACGATTATCAAAACAGCTACAACAGTGGTTATACCTTGATGCTGTTTAATTCCACTACCTGCCCACAAGGGGTATCGCCCTGTTATCGCTCGGAGGATCGTTACTATGAGCAGGATGCTCACACCACGCGGTTTAAATTCAGTAAAAATATCGCCAGCACTGCACTGGAACAGGAATTAATCTACGGCCTGGGTGCAGAAGTGCGCGATGTGAATTATGCCTCCATCGATACCCGTTATATCGGCACCAGTAATACGGCTTCATTGGTGGAAGTTGACCCGGACTTTGTACCGGAAACTGCAGTGACTCATTGGCATGGATTTGTGCGCGATCAACTGGTGCCGGTTAATTCCCCGTGGACATTTAACCTGGGGGCGCGGGTTGACAGTTTTGACTATTCACCGGAATTGGGCGCGCAGTATCAGGATGCATCGGCCACTATTGGCGATGTGAACTTTACGCAGGCGACCTGGCAATTAGGTGCGGATTATCAATTGACTGCGCAACAACACCTTGCTGTGCAACTGGGAGCTGGCTTTCGTGCGCCCTCTACTGAAAATCTTTATTACACCACCGTCACCAGTGTAGGAACGGATGCGGCAACAGGGCAGGAGGTGCTGTTATGGGATTCCGTCGCCAACCCCGATTTAAAAGCCGAAGAAAGTTTGAATAAAGAATTGCGTTATGGTTTTGCCAATAATGCGGTGCAAATTAACGCCGCTATTTTTCACGATGACTACAGCAATTTTATTGAAACCCAAACTCTCACACGCTTAAACGACACGGTTTTTCAAAGCTGTAGTCGCGGTACTTGCACTAATGCAACGGGTGATGACTACACCATGCCGGTTAATAGTGGCGAGGTGGTAGTGAAAGGATTTGAAATAGATGGGCAGTGGAATTTGGATCGCAATATCGCGCTGCGTTTTGCCTACTCCTACAACGAAGGCGAAAAGAAAAATGGCGACCCGCTGTTAAGTATTGTGCCGCACTCGGGTGTTGTTGGTATTGAGTACCAACCCGATGATCGTCGTTGGGCGGCGAGTTTTAGCATGACTCGCTCGGGCAGTAAAAATGCGGATGATGTAGTGGTCACTGCTGTTAATGGCACACAAAGTCAAGGCGCGGCATTTTTAACCGATGCATTTACCTTGTTTGATTTGCAGGGGCGCTATCAGGTTACGCCCGCGTTAAAAATCACCATGGGGTTGTACAACATTACCGACGAACAATATTGGCGCTGGCAGCGCGTGCAATTTGTCACCGAAGGCGCTGGTGGTGCACGCGGTGGGGTAAGCGGCGCTGGCATTAATCGCTATGCAGAACCGGGGCGCAATTTCAAAGCAAGCCTGACCTACGCGTTTTAATAAAACGCATTAATTTATCTATTAATTTATCTATTTATTTTAGGGAAGTAGAAATTCCCTGCGCGATAGTTGCATCGCGCAGGGGAGTTGTACGCAAAGAAAGAGGAAATTATCTATGGCGCAGCAAGCAAATATCGCCTTGGTGTTTGGCACAGACACGGGTAACACACAAGAGGTTGGAGAAAAAATCGCACAGGCATTGCGCAGTTATGGTTATAGCGTGGACATGATGAATGTGTGCGACGTTACCTCGGTGGTACTGCAACAGTATCGCTTTTTGGTGATGGGAATTCCCACGTGGGATTTTGGGGGTATTCAAGAGGACTGGGAAGATTTTGAAGGAGATTTACAACTCACTGATTTATCCCAAGCGGTGGTAGCGCTTTATGGTTTAGGCGATCAGCGTGGTTACGGTGATTATTTTGTCGATGCTATGGGCTGGCTATACGAGCGTGTATTAGCAACGGGCGCACAGGTCATCGGTCATTGGTCAGCAGAGGGATATAAAGTGGCGGCATCGCTGGCATTGAATGAAAGTAAAACGGAATTTTGTGGTTTGGCGATAGATGAAGACCAACAATTTGAATTAACCGATAGGCGTGTAGCCACCTGGGTAAATCAAATAGTCAGTGAATATGAATGCTGTGCCTTGGCATCCTAGGAGAGGTATATGGGAACCATACATACTGCTACAGAAACGATAGAGGCTAGTGTTAAAACCAAACACCAACATATGTTGGCACAGGCGATTTACCGCTGGCGTTATTTGCTGGACAACGCACGCAGTGAACTTCATCGGCAGGATTGGAATGCCGCTGTCGATGCTTATCAACAGGCCTATTGTCAGGCCGAATTATTAATTCATATTGCAGATTGTAAAAACTGTGCGATTAAAAATTATGTGCGCACACTATTTGAATATGGCTACAGTTTGTGTCAAACCCACCACTCCGAAGTGTTGTTGGGGGTGCTGGATATAGCACGGCAAACGCTGGAGTGTTATGCAACTACCACCCTGACACAACAGCTGTTAAAACCAATCATTAATTTAGTGCATGCCAACAGCCAGCAGCGCGATATTTGGATCAATCAATTATTTGCGGAAGATGCATTGCAGCAGCAAGCCGTACATTAAAAAAAACCGGCGCTGAAAAGCACCGGTGAAGTGAAGCGGTTAAAAAACTGGATGGGCTGTAGTGGTATAAACCACCGCTTAGTCTGCGCTTTGTTTGTGTTATGCGGCGCAATAGCGCTTGAGGTAAGCCTCATGACTCGGCAATGCGGCCGCTGTTTTGCCGATGGCATCTTTCAAATGCCGCATGTTTTGCATAAGCACACTCTCCGGCACACGATCCACCAGTGCATCGTAATGTGTGGGGTCGATGCCTTGCCCGAGCATGACTGCCAGCCAACTGTGAGGCGTGAATAAATCGTCTGGCGCGGCAATAACCCGGCCGCTGCCACGAAAAATCTCCAGCTTGGACGCCAGGGTGTCCGGAAGCTCCATATTGCCAACGTAGCGCCAAAATTCGGTATCCCGGCGCTGGGTGGCGCTGTAGTGCAGCACAATAAAATCCCTGAGTCGCTCGTAATCGGCGGTCATTATCCGGTTGTAGTGTGCAATCTCCGCTGCATTGATGCCTCGCCCCGGCCACAGATTAATCAGCCGTTGAATGCCTATTTGTGCCAGATGAATACTGGTGGACTCCAGTGGTTCGATAAAACCGCCAGCGAGACCTATGGCAACGCAGTTTTTCTCCCAGAAGAGTCGGCGATGGCCGGTGCGGAAACGCAGTGGTCGCGGCTCGCCCAGGGCTTCGCCTTCGGCGCCGGCAAGCAGTGCCCGGTGTACATCATCTTCATCGGCAAATGCACTTGAATAGACATAACCATTGCCCATGCGGGTTTGCAGGGGAATGCGCCAGCGCCAGCCGGCATTGTCTGCGGTGGCGCGGGTGAATGGATCTGGCGCGCCTGTTCCGGTAGTGGAAAGGGCGAGCGCCCGGTCACAGGGCAAGTAGCGGCTCCAGTCGATAAACTCGCTGTTCATCGCGCCTTCAATCAGCAGGGACTTAAAACCACTGCAGTCGATAAACAATTCACCGGCCAGCACCTGGCCGTCACCCAGAGTCACCGACTCGATCATGCCGTTATCCGGGTGCTGTTGGATGCGGGCTACCAAACCCTCCACCCGACGAACGCCGCGTTGCTCCGCGTAGCGGCGCAGCAGCTGACCGTAGCGCATGGAGTCAAAATGATAGGCGTGACGCATGGTGGACAAAATCGCATCGCTGCCGCCCTGCGGTTGGGTGAAGCGCCCAAGGCGGGCGGCCATGGCACAGAGGTTGTATTCGTTGATGTCTCCCGCCAAGTCGGCAGGTGCTTTACCTGTTTCTGAGAGTGTTCGCAAACGAAGCCACAACTGGTGAAAGGCAAACTCCGGAGTATCGCGCCCGTAAAAGCCGAAGGGGTGGAAATAGCGTTTGCCAAGGTCGAGCCAGTCAACGAATTCGATGCCGAGTTTGTAGGTGCCCTGGCATTCGCGCAGCACCTCGTGCTCGTCCAGCCCGAGAAATTGGTTGAATTCCAGTAATGGCGGGATGGTCGCTTCGCCAACGCCGATCACCCCTATCGCCTCGGATTCAACCAGCGTAATGGACGCATTGGGCGGCGCCATACGCGCAATAGCCGCCGCGCACATCCAGCCGGAGGTGCCGCCGCCCACAATGACGACATTGTTCACCGGCTTCATCGCTGCCCGCCGGATGCGTTACGGAACCCTCTTGCCACCACTTCATTGATCAGATCGCGGTGGCTCGGTACCGCGGTCATCGCCTTGTTGCTCTGCTGACGAATGCTCTCAAACTCCCGTTTGGCGTCGTCATAAAAACGCAAAGCGCCAGCGCGGGCGCTGATGTCGGTCTTGAACCCCATGCCGTAAAGGATGTACTGCCAACTGTTTTCATCAAAAATGTCATGGCTGGCATCAATATCGAGAAAGGATGGCGGACGGTGGCGCCATTGCTCCAACTTGCCTTTCAGATAATCGGAGGCCGACGCGGGCGCGCGATTGTCGCGCCAAAACGCGGTATCCGTGCGCTCGCTCAAGTAGTAGTGCAGCTTGATAAAGTCGATCACATGTTCAAACCGTTTGGTCATGGCTTGGTTGAACTGCTGGGCCGAACGCTCGTAATCGCCCGACCAGGGAAACAGGTTGCACAGCATAAGTGCGGCAACCTCGGCAAAACTGATGCCGGTGGCTTCCAGAGGCTCGATAAAACCCACCGATAGCCCAACGCCGATACAGTTTTTGTGCCATTGGGTTTTGCGAAACCCGGCTTCAAAGGCCAGTTTCCGGTGTTTAAGATTATCGGCAGCAGGGCCTATATAGCGCTTCAAGGTGGCCAGTGCTTCATCGTCACTGCAGTAATTGGATGCATAGACATAGCCGACGCCGCGACGATTATGCAGGCCGATATCCCAAATCCAGCCCGCGTCTTGCGCGGAGGTATAAGTGCAGGAGGGAATTGGGGCATCGGGCCGATCATAGGGCACCTGCATGGCCACCGCGCGGTTACAGAACAATTGATCTTTATAAGAAGTAAATTCCGAGCCCAGCGCCTCGCCGATCAGCCGCGCGCGGAACCCGGTGCAGTCGATGTACAGATCGGCCTTGAGTTCGCCATGGGCACGCCCCTGTACTGAGGCGATGCCATGTTCATCAACCTTCACATCGTCGATGGTATCGATTAGCCGCTTCACGCCCATTGCCATGGCCTGACGGCACACCACTTGCGCCAGTTTCCCGGCATCAAAGTGATAGGCGTAGTTCAGCGGTGCATTGTAATTGGGGTGAGTAATCAGCTTGGGTGCCAGTTTGGCGTCCACCACCCGCTCCTGTACCGTACAGGCCTCGGCCCAGGGTACGTCTCCGGCCACACCGAGCAGCCAATAGGGTAGAAGGTCCATGTCGGTATGTTGTGATGCGACCTGGAAGGGATGGAAATAGGTGTCATGGGGATCATCAGCTGGATTTTTCTTCCAGTTATTAAACCTGATGCCTTGTTTAAAGGTGGCATCGGCCTCCCGAATCAGCTCGCTTTCATCGAGGCCGATGCGACTCATGGTCTTGCGGATAATCGGAAAGGTACCCTCGCCAACACCGAGGATACCTATTTCGTCAGACTCGACCAGCGTAATAGTCACGCCGCCGGGAGTGTCCGCCGCCAGCATCCGCGCCATATAGGCGGCGCAGATCCAACCAGCGGTTCCTCCGCCAACAATCAGAACGCTCTTGCTCATTTATGTGCCTCTTATTATGTGGTCAAGTTTGCTCAAGAGCGTCCTGCCGTGCTCAGTTAACCCTAATGCTCAGTTAACAATTGATGCTCAGTTAAAAGTTAACGCCTAGGTGCAAGCCAATGCGACGGTCAGTCACAAACACCGCGCGATCAACAAAGCGTCCGGACAGGATCTCCATCTCGGTGCGCTGGTCTTCGTCGGTGATGTTTTGCACATCCAGTTTGATGTTGACGTTATCGGTCAAACGGTAGGAGATGCTGCCATCCAGCCGACCGGAAGCCGCCGCGTAGACCGGCATACCGAACTGGATTTGCTGCCCGTTAAACGGATCGTTATAGACGTTAGTCGTGCCCGAGTCGTTGGTGGTCGTTAAATAACGATCACGCCAGTTCCAGGCCAAACGTGCGCTGAATCTATCCCAATCGTACAGCAGGGTGGTGGAGTAGGCCCACTCCGACAGTCCGATCACCGGCACCTTGAGTTCATCGCCATTGATGTCCTGGGCAAAGGCATCCGGCGCTTTGTTGTCGATGTAGGTGACGTTCATTTCGATACCAAAGCCACTCATCCAGCCGGGCAGTGCATCGAAATAGGTGCGCCCGCCCAATTCAAAACCGCGGATGATGGTGTCACCCTCGGCATTGAAGTTGGTCCGGCTGGTGACTGAGCCATCAAGGAAGTTGCTGCCACTGCCATCCGCCAGTGCCGATTGCGGGTAATCCCCTTCGGAGAAGAAGCCGCTTGCCGGCGCCGAGAAGTTGTTGAAGGTGATGTAGTTGTCGATGGTTTTATGGAACAGCGCCAGGTTCATCGAGGTGCCTTTTTTCGGGTACCACTCGAAGGAGAGGTCGTGGTTCAAGGCGATTTCCGGTTCAAGGAAGGGGTTGCCGGTGGTATTGGTATAGCCGGAGAAAATCGCCGGGATGGATACATCATCACCCGGATTGAGCGCAGCCAACTCGTCGTTGATAGGGTTTTCGGTGGTCTGCACGCTGGCAATACCCTGCGCGCGGATATCGGGGTAGCGCGGTGGCGTCAGGGTTTGGGTCAGGGCGTAGCGCATTACCCAGCCTTCCGCCGGTTCTAATTTGATATTGAATGACGGCAGGAAATAATCCTTGGAGAAGCTGCCCATGCGGTCTTTTTCATAGCCCACACTCTCGCGCGTCAATGGCGGCTGCACGCCTTCGTTAGCCTCTTGCCAGGCGGCGACATTTTCCAAGCCTCCCATGGCTTCGACTGACGCCTGTGCATCGGCCAGGCTCGCGTAGTAACGCGCGCCACCACTAAAGTTGAAATTGCCCTGACTGCTAATGTCGTAATTCACCCAGCGCACCCCAAAATTACCGCTGAAATTCAGGAACCAGGCGTCGCTATCATTCGCAAAACCCACCATCGCATAGGCGGACTGGGTGTCGTGTTCCGTCTCATAAAAGGATGGGCGCTGGTCAAAGTTGCGGTTACGCAGTGTGCCGTCGGTGCTGTAGAGGTAGGTGGTGGCCGTTGGGTTGCTGCACTGATGTTGAAGCGTGGGGCCGCAGGCCAGGTAGGTATCGTATACACGATCGAACTGGGCATAGTCGTTGACTTGACGGGTCCCCACCCAAACACCACCGAGTGACGGGATATCCCCTTTAAAGAAATTCGAGAATTCTTCCAGTTCAAAATCGCCTTCGGGGGCGGTGCTGACGAAGGGGCGTGTCACGCCATTCCAGCCGCGGCCGGTTGCCGACCACCAGGTTCCGACAAAACTATCAGACTCTTCGCGGTTTGCGGCGCGTCCACCCACGGCCAGTTTTTTGAAGAAGCCATCGCCGATTTCAATATTGGCATCCAATTGAATGGCATGGGCTTCGCCTTCATTGGCGGTGTCCAACCAGTTGATGCGGGAAAGCCCGGCTTGTGCCGGGTCGGTTGAGAGCGGGGTTTCAAAACTCACCACTGGCCGCTTGCCCGACATATCCATATTGATTTGCCCGATTGTCGGAATCACGGTGCTGCCAAGGCTGTATTTACCGGAACTCGATTCGGCTTTCACGTACTGGTAGCTACCGCTCATGTCCCAGCCTTCAGCGTCGTATTTGAAGCCGGTGCTGTGGTCGGCCGTGCGGCTGAACGACGGTGTGAAGCTGGAGTTGGGCGATACGCTAAGGCCGGAGGTTAGGTTGGGGCTGGAAATTGCACCTTTCACGAATACGCCATCGTCAAACACTGCACCGTCAAATACACCAACGGGTGTGCCCGGTTCCACCGACAGGATTTGGCTGTCGCGGTTGCTGTCGCGCTCGGAAATAAAAGTGGTATGGAACAGCTCAAGGTTGTCGTTCGGCGCCCACTGGAGTGCGCCGTAATAGCCATTGCGGACGCGTTCAAATTGATCCTGACTGTAGCGTATGCCGCCCGGCACGTAGACCCGCTCGCCCTCGTATTGCGTGGCGTAGTAGGGCGGAACGATGATGTTGCTGTCATGGGATTCGATCTTCGAATAAGCCAGATCGAGCAGCACCCCGAACTCACCAAAATCGGTATCAAAACGGTTCGATATCATGGCGGAACCTGCCGGAGTGATTTCCTCGGAGTAGTCGCCATAGCTACCGGAAATCGCCGCATTGGCTTTAAAACCATTGAAATCAAACGGCATGCGGGTCTGCAGGTCGACGGTACCGGAAACGCCGCCTTCAATCAGGTCGGCACGGCTCGCTTTGTAGACGGTGACCGCTTTCAGCAACTCAGGCCCCACATCCGCCCAGCTGAGGCCGGAGCCGCCATTGGCAGAGAAAACTTCCCGCCCATTGATCAGTGTTTTGGTCTTGTTTAAACCACGGATTTGAACTCCCGAACCCTCAAACGCAAAGCCGTCCGGTGAACCTTCGGCACCTGCGCGCACGCGGTTCATGGTAACGCCGGGCGCGCGCTCCAGAATTTCCAGCAGGGAGGTACTGGGCACTTTGCCCGCTTCATCCAGCACAATGGAGTCAGCGACAGTATCCGAGGCGCGCTTTAACTCCATCGCACTTTCCAGTGATTGGCGCTGACCGGTAACAATAGTTTCCTCGATCGGTGCATCGTCACTGGCTTTGGTTTTAGTGGTGTTTTGTGCCTGGGTCGTCTGCGCCAAGAGTGCGGGCGAGCAGACCATAATCGCCGCCGCTAGCAGTGAACGCCGAAAGACCTGGGCACTGCCTGTGGTGGTTTGGTTGGTGCTGTAACAGGTGTTTTTTTTCATTATTGTCTCAAGCCGCCACGCCGGGCAGCGTCTCCTTGTTGATGTTTCGCGCTGGTGTCTGAACGACACACCGGAAAGACACCTTTGCGGTTGATTATTAGAAAATTATCGAAGCAATACCGGCAGGTTTAGTGCCGCTACCAAATGATGGTCACATAGACTATTTGGTGGTGTCAACATTCTAGTGCTCTAGTATACAAGATTTATTTGTTATTATATGATGTATCGGATATAGCTTTTTTGGCCGAATTGGGCGTCAGTAATCCTTCGGGTTAACGAAGGATTGTTGGTGGGCAAAAGCCAAAAAAAGCGGCTGAATGCTGTTGACTGAAACCGCTGGGCGAATGGTGATGGGATAAAACGGGGCTTATGACTGCCCGAGCGTAAAGGTAATAGGCACCGCAAATTCCAGCTGTTGCGCGGTGATTTCTGGCGGTAAGGGGGGGAAGGGGGCTGAGGCTTTGATGGCGGATTCAACGGCTTGATTGAGCAGGCGATGCTCCGAGGTTTCCAGCGGCTGCAATGCGGTGATGTTGCCAGCGGCATCCACGGCGATGCGAATTTTAATCGAGCCGGTTTGCTGCAGTTCACGCGCCCGCCGCGGATAAATCAGCTGGGCGTAAATCCGCCGCATGGCATCGGAGATGTAATACTGCTGTGCAACCAGTGACTGTGCAGTCAGTTGCGATAGTGCGTCATCGGCGTTATCGCCCGTGTTATTCACTGCTGGTGCATCGGGTGCAATTGTCGATGCGTTTGTTGATTCAGTTATTGATGCGGTTGCGCCAGCAACTTGCGTGGCTCCAGGTAATGACGATTGATTGGTCAAGGCAATTCCAGATTGCCGCGCGCTCGATTTAACACTGCTAACCGCTGCGATTTTTTTGCTGTTGTTGTCGGCATTGTTCTCGGTATTGTTGTCGGAAATATTGCCACGGTTGTCACTACTGGAGTTGGCACTACTGGCTGCACTCGCGGCGGCAAGAATGGTCTCATTCCAATTTTTTACTACCGCAATTCTGCTCAAGCGCGGCTCCATATGTGTGAAGCGCTGCAGCAGTGCCGCGTCAATATTTCCCTCCATTAATAACGCCTCGCGGTAGCCGGACGACAGCGGTACATTGCCGATCCAAGTGCGCAGTAACACGTCAAAAAAAGCCGGGTTTTCAATGGTGCCCAGGTGCACGCTATTGAGGTGAATAACCGTGCCCTGTTGCGGCGAAAAATCAAAGATCAGGTGATCATTCATTTCCAGGCGGCCGCGAAATAATTGGTCGAATGCCAACATATTTTCGGCGTGAGAATTCATTGCGCCTGCGGGCATATTAATCGCGGCACCTTCAATCCACATACGGGTGAAACGCCTGGGTGCAATGCCCTCGCGCGCCAGAATTTTTAATTCCATACGTTTGGCATCCTGCGTATTGAGCAGCAGGTCGGCATCTTTGCTGAGCGTTTCGCTGTACAGCGCTGCCAGAAATTGCTCCTGCCCTAATTCGCTGTGGGTCGCAATTCCACTGAGTTGCGGGGATGCCAGGGTAACAGCGGACAACAGCAGCCAGAGTAAACTCAACTGGCTTATCAGCAAGTAGCGGGGGAGCATAAAAACACCGTTGTAAGGAAATAAAACGGCGCCAGCTTAGCGAATCAATACGACAGTTTTGCGACAGTGAATTTACCCTGCTTCCGCCAATGAATATTGCGCGATGGGGTGGGTATGCGACAGTTGCTGATAACAGTTGTTGAATACCAAATCCAGGTGATGAATGCGGCTTACACCAAAATCATAAGTGCGATATTGCTCAAGTAGTTTCAGTAATTCGGAATGGTTGCGCAGCGGTGCCTGAAAGCGCGCAATGGTGGAATGTGCGGTGGCAATTTTGTAGCGGCTATCGATGGTGGAATACAGTGGTGAGTTGCGAAAAACGCGGCGCAAATTTTCGCGCAGTTGGTGTAATTGTTCGTTCAGCGGGAAGCCCTGAACCAAAACACACCCCGGCGACGCGGTGATCCCGCGATACTGAATCTCCAGCGGGCCAATGGATTTTACGGCGTCGTTAAACACTGCCTGATAAGTCGCTTGATCAACATCCTCCAGCATAAACCCATGCACACAACTAACCACCGATAACACCGTCAAATGCAATTCATTTTCCGGGTAGTAATATTGCTCAGGCTCCTGCACCGCTAGCGCATCGAGAAATTCCATAATCTTGCGGCTCACCTTGCCCTCCGCCTTGTTAAGGTAGGACAACACCGTGGTGCCTTTGCGCGTGTCATCGCTTGCACCAATCAGGGGATCCATTTCGTAGGCACCTGCGCGAATTTTTTCCTCCGCATTGCGCCACATATCGCCATAAATTTGGTTGATGTCAGACATTAAAAAACCTCCATGATTTGCTGTCGGGCATGTAAAAAATACAAATAAATGTGCGGCTAATAATCGGGTGTTATTTTGCCGCTGTTGATTTTTATGGATACCCGCGGTGATGGGTATCACAGAAAAAAATGGTTCAACGTTTTTCTGATTTCTGTTCTTGTGCTTTCAAAATGTGCGCAAGGTTTGATTCAATCCAATCTGCCAATGTCTCCACTTTTTCGCTGATTTGTTCACCCATGGGGGTTAACAAATATTCCACATGGGGCGGCACAACCGGGTAGGAAATGCGCTCGACAAAACCATCGCTCTCTAATGCCTGCAGTGTTTGTGCCAGCATTTTTTCGCTAATGCCGCCGACCTTGCGGCGCAATTCGCTGAAGCGGTGGGTGCCGCCGCGCAGGGCGATAAGTAGCAATACGCCCCAGCGGCTGGTGACATGATTGAGTATCGCGCGCGACGGGCATTTGTCGGCCATTACATCGCCGCGCAACATGGCTTCTTTCAAGCTTTTGGCAGCGGTGGTTTTGCTGCCCGTTTTGCGGTTGAGGGTGCGACTGGGGGCGGTTGTCATTTCATACTTACCTTTTTGTGCGTACTTACTAAAAGTTAGTTAGGCTGCTAGTGTGACAACTTCTTCCACTGAAATAAAGGAGTTCATCATGATTGTTGTTACCGGAGCCTCTGGCCAATTGGGTCGTTTGGTTGTGAGTGCGTTGTTAAAAAAAGTCCCTGCCAATGAAATAGCGGTGGTGGTGCGTTCGCCTGAAAAGGTTGCCGACCTTGCCGCCTTGGGGGTGCAGGTGCGGCAGGGTGATTACAATCAGCCCGAGAGTCTGGTCGCTGCGTTTCAAGGTGCCGACAAATTGTTGCTGATTTCCGCCAATGAAATTGGCCGTCGTTTTGAACAGCACAGCGCCGCCATTGCAGCGGCAAAACAAGCGGGTGTTGGCCTGCTGGTGTATACCAGTTTGTTGCGTGCGGATACCTCGCCCCTGCCACTGTGTGTTGAGCATGCACAAACCGAAGCGGTGCTGCGTACGGCCGGTATTCCGTTTGTGATTTTGCGCAATGGTTGGTACACCGAAAATTATCTGGCGAGCGTAGGTTCTGCGTTGCAGTTAGGTGCAGTGTTTGGCAGTGCGGGTGACGGGCGTATTGCCTCTGCCGCGTGTGTGGATTACGCCGAGGCTGCCGTAGCGGTGCTGACGCAAGAAAATCATAGCGGGAAAGTCTATGAATTGGCGGGCGATGAAAGTTATTCACTTGCTGAGTTCGCAGCAGAAATTTCGTTGCATTCCGGCAAAAATATTGCGTATCAGAATTTGCCTGAGGCTGATTTTAAAATAGCGTTGTTGGGTGCAGGCTTGCCGGAATGGCTCGCAACACTATTATCCGAATCTGATGTGGGTGCATCCAAAGGCGGTTTGTTTGATGACAGCCATCAGCTCAGCCAATTAATTGGTCGCCCGACGACTTCATGGAAAACGATGGTAGAAAAAGCGGTTAAGGCATAAAGGTTTTTGCGGTAGTAAAAGAGCACCGGCTGGTGCTCTTTTACTGTTTCCAGGGATTTTTTTTGAAATATTCACTATCGTCATACCCGCGAACGCGGGTATCCACAACTGCGGTTGTTATTACCAAAATTGGACTCCCGCTTGCGCGAGAGTGACGACAGAGTATTACTGACCAGCTGGTGTTCCTTTAACCGTTGCGAAACGAAATATTATTTTTCGCCGGTTTTTTTGGTGTTACTGCGTACAGAAAAATCACTCACCCCTTTTTCTGTGCGCTCCACTTTTTGAATGGTGCCATCTGCATTGAAATGCAAATATTCTGCAGCAGTGTGACGTTGTTTTTTGTGGCAGGTTGATGTTTTGTCATTTAACCAACGGTGATAAAACAAAATCCATTGACCTTTATATTCCACAATCGAGTGATGGTTATTTGCATTGTTTTCCTCATCCATAATCACCCCTTGATATTTCCACGGGCCTTTGGGGGATTTGGCGGTGTAATAACTCAGTACCCGATTATTTTCCGGCATGGTGAAGTAATAAATGCCGTTGCGTTTAAATATCCAAGGGCCTTCCATTTTGGGTTCATAACCGCCCATATCCATTTTGTAAAAATCGCCTTTAATACTGCGCATGTCATCGGCCATTTCCACCACTTGGTAATCGCTATTCACACCGTGAAAATATAAATAGGCTTTGCCGTCGTCATCAATAAACATACTCGGATCATTGGCATAGGGTGTTTTCCACAGCGGCGCGCCAATCATGTCTTTAAAAGGGCCGGTGGGGGAGTCGCTCTCGGCGATACCTATGCCCATCCACTTGGTGCTTTTTTCTGGGTTTACCCGGTCTTTGAAGCCAGTGCCCGCCGGAATAACTAAATAGTATTTGCCGTTTTTATATACCGCATCCGGTGCCCAGGCATAGTTGTCGGCCCAACTGAGATCTTTGAGTGAGAGTATGGCGCCGTGTGCGGTCCAGTTGACTAGATCGGTAGAGGAAAATGCATGCCAGTCCTGCATGTGAAAATCTTCCTGACACTCTTCATCATGCGACGTGTACAAATACATTTTTCCGTCGGCCCATACGCGGCCAGAGGGATCAGCGGTTTTAATATTGCTGCCAAAATTGAGCGGGTTTTGCGCGCAAGCGAGTAGGGAGCCAAGCGATAAGCACAGGGCTGTGGCGGTACGGGTAATGTGTTTCATGGTTATTGTTCCAAGCCAGTTAATCTCACTGACCGCACACCATGCCGATGGGTTGATTGTTGTTTGCCCAGTGAAACTTACACTTTAGGCTTGTTATGGTTTAAATAACTATAACAATGTTTGGTGGGGTTGGCTATCTTTTGGGTAAGTCATATTGTGAGAGGTTGCTAATGACGGAGGCGTGATGCAAAAGACATGCTGGGTTTTTTAAGTGCGTTCTTCAGTGCGCAAGGTTAATACTTCATAGCCATCTGCCGTAACAGCAATAGTATGTTCCCATTGCGCAGACAATTTTTTATCGCGTGTGACAACGGTCCAGCCGTCGCGTTTTAATTTCACTTTTGCTTCGCCCTGGTTGATCATTGGCTCAATAGTAAAAGTCATTCCCTCGCGCAATACCAAACCAGAATTCGGTTTTCCATAGTGGAGTATTTGTGGGCCTTCGTGCATGGCGCGCCCTATACCGTGACCGCAATATTCACGCACGACTGAATAACCATTAGCGCTGGCAAATTGTTGAATTGCAAAACCAATATCGCCGAGGGTTGCACCAGGTTTTACCGCGCGGATTCCTTGCCACATGGCCTCGTAGGTTTTCTCTACTAATTTTTTTGCCAGCGGCGACACCTCGCCGATCATATACATTTTGCTGGAATCAGCAATAAATCCATTTTTTTCCAGCGTAATGTCGACATTAATAATATCGCCGGTTTTTAAAAATTGAGTTGCAGAAGGCATTCCGTGACAGACAACATCGTTAACGGAGGTGTTTAATGAATAAGGAAAATCATATTGCCCCTTACTTGCCGGACGGGCATTGAGTTGGTTGGTAATAAAACGCTCTACCACATCATTAATTTCCATGGTCGATATACCAGCTTTTACCAGCGGATCAAGGTAGGCGAAAACGGAGGCAAGTAACCGCCCTGATTCACGCATCACATTTAATTCAGCGCTGTTTTTTAAAAAAACCTTATCCATGATTTCTTTTGCCCAGAGCAATGGGGTGATTTATTTCAACGGCGGCAAGTTGTAATTGTTCGCGCAAAATCTCGCTGTAGGTAAGAGTGGGGTTGGTTTCAGCCAGCATGCCAATTTTTATCCAAAATTCCGCTTGTGAATTGATAGAGCGCACCATTGCTGAGCTCGCTTTACGGATTTCCTCATGCAGTTCATCGCTAATTTTGACAATGCCCATAAATACCTCAATATATGAAACGTATATGCATCGTATATTTGTTGTGGGGGAATATCAAGCGGCCTGGCTGCCGAGTAAGGGTCGAGCTAGTGGTTTGAGGTTCTGTTTGCAGGATCAGGCAATAATCCGCTTGGATCGAGCAAACTTATCATCGGCTATTTGATAAATACTAAATTCCATTTATCTGTGGTGTTGATTGTCATGTTTGGTTGTCACGGTGATCGCGAATTGGCCGTGCGACGAACTAAATTTTTAATCGGGATTAAACGCGTCGTTTTAATAACGCAACGCTCGCTAAAGCAAATCAGTCAGTTTAGTTTTGTTAATCCTGCTTTCCTTATGGGCATTCAGGTGGGATTATCGAACGGTTTGTTAGTGCAGTGCCTGAAATTCCGATGATAAATGTAATAACGCGGATGCCTGTCTATGTCTAATCAGTTTTATCATTTACTCGCCTCCTGGCTGCCACTCAAAGATAGCGCCAACTGGGTGCTGGGCGCGGTTATTCAAACGCGCGGTTCGGTGTATCGCAAAACTGGCGCGCTAATGTTGCTGAGTGATGCGGGCCATCAATTGGGTATGCTGAGTGGTGGCTGCATTGAATCCGATTTGTTGTTGCAAGCGCGTAAGGTTATCGCGTTGGGGAAATCCCGCCGTGTGGTGTACGACGCGAGCGACGATAGTAATATCGCCTGGCGTTTGGGCATAGGCTGCGGTGGCGCAGCCGAAATTGTGTTGCACCCTTGTAATTCTGCCAATGATTTTTTGCGCCTGCCGGAAATTTTTTCCTGTTTGCAGCAACAGCAAGCCTGTCGTTTTGAGTTGCAAATAGAGGATGCTTTTGCCAGCTTCACACCATGCCCGCGTGCGTTTAGCCAGCGTCAGCATGGCAGTTTGAAGCGCGCCGATGACACGGATAACGGCAAACAAATCCTCACGACCTTAATTAATCCGCTACCCCATTTATTAGTTCTGGGCAGTGGCGTGGATTTAATTCCCCTGTGCCAGCTCGCGCTGATTTTAGGTTGGCGCATCACACTGGTGGATCAACGCTTAAATCCCCACAAACGCGAAAATTTTCCGCCGCAAATTAGCGCGTTGAACACAACCGTTGCCGAATTGGATGATGAATTATTGCAGAGCGTGGATGGCATTATTATCGCCCACCACAATTTGCGTTTGGATGCAGCTGCCGTCGCGGCTTTGCAAGCGCGAACGCTCGCCAATCCTTACATCGGTTTGCTTGGCCCTGCAAAACGCAAAGCGGATGTGCTGGTCGCTGCCGGATTTGATGAGGCGCAATTGAATTGCCTCATTGCCGGGCCTATGGGTTTAGCCTTGGGCGGTGATTTACCGGAGAGCATCGCCTTGTCGGTATTGGCGGAATGTCACGCAAAAATATTTGGCAGCAGCGCCCAACCTCTGGGGCTAATGAGTGCATTGGGCGATACGCTACCCGCGCTCAATTTGGTCGCGGGCGCTGCTATTAATCGCGCTGTTTCTAACGAAGAGTTTCTGACTAAAAAATAGTTTCTGACTAATGAACAGTTTTTGATTAATCAATAAAAGGTGCGCCCATGAATAATAAAACGATAAATCTGGATTGCCTGATTTTAGCGGCGGGCTCTGCCAGCCGTTTTGGCAGCTGTAAACAATTGGCTGATTGGCATGGGCAACCCTTGCTTGCGGCGAGTATTGCTGCTGCGCGCCAATTAAAACCAGCGCGTATTGTGGTGGTGGGTGGTGCTTTTTATCCGCAATTATTACAGGCGCTGCCTGCGCTCAATGCACAGGTAAAAAACAAGACGGAAACGCCGGTTGAATTGCTGGAATTTCCCGCCTGGAATTTGGGCTTGGGCCATTCATTGGCGCACGCCGTTAAATATCTGCAAAACAGTAATCCGGTTTTGGTTTTATTGGCAGATCAACCCTTGATTAGCGCGCAGGATTTACAAAATTTATATCACCGCTGGTGTCAGCACCCGGAAAAAATCACTTGCGCCAGTTTTGCCAATACCTTAGGCGTGCCTGCGTTATTTCCTGCGCACTTTAAAGCGCGCTTGTACGAGTGTCGCGGTGATCGCGGTGCAAAAAGTTTATTGCTGCGTTACAGCAATCACGTGATTCCTGTTGCTATGCCATCGGCGGAATTTGATGTAGATACACCCGCCGATCTTTCTAATTATTTAAGAAAGGCTATTTAAAAAAGTTATTTAAAAAAGCAATTTAACCGTTTTGTTAGTCAATTGATTTTGCCAAGGAGTTACCCATGATTTCGCTTACGATTAATGGTAAAACCCACGAGCTGGATGTGGACCCGGATACGCCGCTGTTGTGGGCGCTGCGCGATGAATTAAATATGACCGGCACCAAGCTGGGTTGTGGCATGGCGCTTTGCGGCGCCTGCACGGTGCACATGAATGGCAGCCCGATACGCTCCTGCAGTTTGCCCATCTCGGCCGCGGCGGGAGCAAAAATTGAAACCATCGAAGGCATTAATTCCCCTGCATTCCAAGCGGTACAACAAGCCTGGCGCGAATTGGATGTGGTGCAGTGCGGCTATTGCCAGTCAGGACAAATCATGTCGGCCACCGCCCTGTTGCAAGGTAATAAAAAACCGACTGATGCACAAATCGATGCCGCTATGAGTGGCAACCTCTGTCGCTGTGCCACCTATCAGCGGATTCGCGGCGCAATTCACCAAGCGGCCGATAAGTTAGGAGGTAAAGCCTAATGAACTTTCTCAAACGACAAACAATTCACGCCCAGCAGCATAATGAACCTTCGGCTTTATCGCGCCGTAATTTTTTGCAGGCAGTGGGACTGGGTGGTGGTTTATTAATTGGCAGCGGATTTGTCGCCGGTAGCGCACAGGTTTTTGCTGCTGATACAACGTCTGCCGATGCCAGCGGCGATGTGCCGTTTTTTAATGCCTTTGTAAAAATATCGCCCGATAACAAAGTCACCATAGTGGTAAAACATTTGGATATGGGGCAGGGCGTCAGTACCGGTTTAACGGCGCTGGTGGCGGAAGAATTGGATGCAAGTTGGGAGCAAATGGATTGGGAATTTGCACCGGCGGATGCCAGCCGCTACAACAATTTATTCTGGGGCCCCGCGCAGGGCACGGGTGGTTCATCATCCATTGCCAACTCCTGGATGCAGTTGCGTCAAACTGGCGCCGCCGCGCGTGAAATGTTGGTCGCTGCCGCTGCCACTGAGTGGAAGGTGCCTGCCAATGAAATTCAGGTGAAAAATGGTGTGATCTCTCACGGCAAACGCACCAGCACTTTTGGTGCGCTCGCGGCAAAAGCGGCTGCGTTGCCGGTGCCGCAAAAACCAGCGGTAAAAGACCCGAAAGATTTTCAATTAATCGGCAAAAAAATTCCGCGTAAAGACAGTTTTGAAAAAACCAACGGCACCGCGATTTACACGCAGGATATTCAATTGCCCGGCATGCTCACTGCCTTAGTAGTCTACCCGCCGCAATTGTTTGGCAAGGTGAAAAAAGTGGATGCCGCCAAAGCTAAAGCAGCGCCCGGTGTTGTTGCTGTGGTGGAATTTCCGCGCGGCGTGGCGGTGGTAGCCGAAAGTTTTTGGGCGGCGCAAAAAGCGCGCAAATTAGTGCAGGTGGAGTGGGATTTATCTGCTTGTGAAACCCGCAGCAGCGATGAATTATTTAAAGCCTGTCACGACGCCGCCAATAAAACCGGTGCGGTAATAAAAACCGCAGGTGATGCCACTGCGACGCTTGCGAAAGCGGACGGTGTGATTAGCGCGCAATATGAATTGCCCTACCTCGCGCACGCGGCGATTGAGCCGCTGAACTGTGTGGTAAAAGCCGAAAAAAATAGCTGTGAACTCTGGTATGCCTGCCAGATGCCGACAGTGGATCAGCAACAGGTTGCTGCTGCTACGGGCGTAAAACCCGAGCAGGTAAATATTCATACACTCTATGCGGGCGGCAGTTTTGGTCGCCGCGCTTGCCCCAGTGATTATGTGGTGGACGCTGCCAATATCGCCAAACAAATTCCAGGGCGCGCAGTAAAAATGGTGTGGACGCGGGAAGATGAAATCCTCAATGGTCGCTACCGGCCTATGGCGGTGCATCACTTGCGCGGAGCGGTATCGGCTGATGGTAAAGCGCTCGCGTGGCAGCATCATGCCGTGGCGCAAGCAATTTTGCGCGGCACGCCGTTTGAAGCGATGATTCAAGGCCCGGTGGATAGCACGGTTGCGGAAGGCATCGACGATATGCACTACGCGATTCCCAACCTGCAAGTGCAGGCCACAGAAATTCCTATTAAGGTCTCCACACTCTGGTGGCGTTCGGTGGGCCATTCGGGCAATGCGTTTGTGGTGGAAACGTTTATTGACCAACTCGCCAAAGCAGCGAAAAAAGATCCGGTTATTTTTCGCCGTGAATTGCTCGCCAGTGAGCCGCGTGCACTCGGTGTATTAAATTTGGCTGCGCAAAAAAGTGATTGGAGTAAAAAATTACCGGAAGGTGTCAGCCGCGGAATTGCGGTGCATAAATCCTTCGGCACCTGGGTGGCGCAAGTGGCTGAAGTGCGAGTGAATAGCGATAACAGTTTTAAAGTCGAACGAGTGGTGTGCGCTGTGGATTGTGGGGTGGCGGTAAACCCCGATGTGATTCGCGCGCAAATGGAAGGCGGTATCGGCATGGGCTTGAGCGCGGCACTGGGTGAAGCGATTACGCTGAAAAACGGTGTGGTCGAGCAAACCAATTATCACAGCTACCCGCTGCTGCGCATCGACGCTATGCCCAAGGTAGAAGTGCATATTGTTCCCTCCGCGGAAATGCCGTCAGGCGTAGGTGAACCTGGTTTGCCTCCCGTCGCTGGTGCAGTCGCCAATGCTTTATTCGCCGCCACCGGTACACCGCGCACGCGTTTGCCCTTAGGGACTAAGGTTTAATACGCTGCACCAAGAAAACCAAGATTTGGTCTTTGATGTAAAAAATGCCGCTGGTTTGCGCCAGCGGCATTTTTTTGGATATTTTTTGGAGGTTTTTTGATATTTCTTGGTCTGTTTTACACTGACTTTTTTCACGTCACTACTGCTGTGCAATCGGCAATAAATTGGCTGCTATATCATTGCTCGCGACTTTGGTGCGCGCCTGTTCACTTAAATTTTGCAATTGGCTAATCACGTCGTTGGCGAGCCAGCTCACGGCTGGGTCGGGATCGTTGCGCAAATTTTCCGCCATGCGAATATGGCTCTGGTTGCCGGTGGCGCGCAGGGCGAGTAGGGCATCCAGTTTTACGCCGGTATCGCTGTCTTGCAGTAGCGGGGCAATGGCGGTGGCCGCGTTGGCGTAACCGGTTTTTGCCAATGCCACCAATGCTTGTTGACGCTCTTGCGGAGTGTCGCTCTCCAGTTTGGTTTGCAGCTTCGCGATGTGCTGCTCCAGCAAACGGTTATCGCCACGCAGCGACATTACCTGCGCTGCCACTCGTTTTATTTCCTCGTTGCTCTGTTGCTGATAGAGCGACTCCAGCGCGTAATCGGGCAGGATGCTGTGATTGTTCGCCAGATCCACAATGCTTTTGCTGGCGATGGCTAGATTGTCGCGCCCCGGGTTCTGCGCTAAAAAATCGGTTAACTTTTCTGAGAAGCTACGGGCATCGCGATCAGACAGGGTGCTCAGTTCTTTTAGTTGTTGATTGCTGTTGGCTGTCACCGCAGCCGCGTCGAGTTCCGCATCGGCGGGGCTTTTGCTTGCAGAAATAGCTGCTGTTTTTTCGCCATTATTGGCGGTGGATATTTGAGTGGTGTTGTGTATGCGGGTGTCTGGTGCATATTGTTGCGCGGTTGTTAAGGCTTGTTCTTGTTGCGCGAGTAAAAATTGCAAATCAAGAATTTTATTTTCCAGCTCGGTAATTTTATTAAGCTGCTGGCTGTCATCATTGCTCAGCATCATGACGCTATAACAAATCGCTGCACCCGCGAGTGCGGGTAACAAAAAATGTTTGTGTAAACCTGTGACAGTGTTCATGGCGTTGCCTCGTTATTATTAAAATATTTTTTATGATGGTAAAAAATAGATAAAAAAGGGGCAGAAAATCCGCCCCTTTTTTATGTCGTACAATAACGGCGAGTTAAGGATTACAAGTTGCCGTAACCAATTGCGCCGTTGCAGTGCATCCACTCGCTGCCACCATTGCCACCACCGCAGGCGCCATTTTGATAAACGCCGGTGTTGTAGGTTTGTACTTCAGATTGACGAGTGCTGCCGTTGACGCTGATGTAATCCACCTGCACATCACGATTGCCCGAATCGTTAAAGTATTCCACCAATGAACCACCGGATAAGCTGGTAGACACAGTGTAGTTGGACATAGTGGTAGAGAGTGTCCAGGTTTGCACGGTGGTGTTATTCACTTTCAGGCGAATTTGTTCACCACCGACAGTGCCACGCGCGCGTACCACAATGGTTTTGTTGCCCGATGGCGCAGAGCTGGAGCTACCGCCACCGCTGCTACCTTCGCTGACTGTAATGTCTGAGCTGCCGGTGCTTTGATAACCTTCAGTCGCCAACACTTGATAGTTGTGTGCACCCAGATTCAAGCCTTTGCTGGCCCAGAAGTTAGCGTGGTTAGCAAAGGTGATGGTGCCAGAAATGTTGCCAAAACCTTTTTTCGGTGTGCGCACGCTGAAGTATTGATAAAAAGTTTGGGTGCCATCGATAGACGGCTGTTGCGTGCGCAGGCAGCGACGAACGTTGTAGGTGGCACCGTCACTTTGGAAGCTGCCGTAGTCAGTACCACCGGCGCAACTGGAAGGGTTGTAAGAGCCGTAGCTTTCAATCACGTAGTATTCAATCAGCGGGCTGCGGGTCCAGCCATAAAGTGCGAGGTAGGAGTTTTGTGAATCGTTTACGTTGTAGCTGCCGGAGTAGCTGATCACACGCGAGCTGCTGCCAGGGTTCCAACCTTTACCGCCCACCCAGTTGTTGGTGCCGCTATTCCATTGCGAGGTGTAACGTCCTCCGGCTTGCAGGGTCATGGTCGCGCTGCCGGAATCTTTCCAAAAGGTGTAATAAAAACCGTTGTTGGTGCCGGTGGAATTGGAGCTGAGGGTTTGTGCACTAACCATTGAAGCGCAAAGTGCAGCAGCACCGATTAAACCACTAAAAAACATTTTGCCTGTTGTGAATTTCATTATTAGTTTCTCTTGTGAGCCACTCAACCAATACCACCCATAGAGGAGGAGGGACTGTTGAAGGTTTACCTGCCTATTGCGGGCAGATGTTTATCAAACGCCATACGACATGCTGTTATTGTTAAAACGGCGTGACGTTTTGATGTGAAATTTATAGCGCTGCACCAACGTTCTTGTCAATAAAACAATAAGCATATTGTCAAATAAACTATATAGGTTTTTTTTAGATTTTTTTGGCTGAATTTACGTGTAAATATTTTTTTAAAGGTTGAATAAATTTGCTAAAAATCGCGTCACTTTTTTATGCGTGAATAGGTTTTGATGAGGGAAATTATTTTTCTGAAATGGTTTTTTATGGGCGAAAAAATAGCGTTATTGCGCTACAAAAATTGTACCCAAACAGGAAAAGCAGAGGCATAAAAAAAGCTCCGGAGTGGATGTGTGATACATCTGCTCCGGAGCTTGCTGATTAACAATCCCTATTACAAAAACGGCGCATCCTTACCAATCGGCGGGTGTTTAAAGCCCGGCGATAGTGGAGTTAGCCCAGGTACGGTACAGCGCACCGTTAGGGCTTTGATCCGCACGCAATTTCAAGCCGAGGGTTTGATAAATCTCGGATTGGGTTTTGCCGCCAATATCGATCACACGGCCACCAGTAATACCGGCGCCCGCTACTATCATCGGTACGTTGTTGTTGCCGTGGGAGTCTGCGTCACCCATGTCAGAAACCTGGGTCACAATCGTTGAGCTAAACAGCCCACGCTCGTTGATCTTATCCAGCAGGTAGCGGGTTAAGCCCTGCATGTAGACAATATCTTCGGTGTAGGCCAAAGGCACGTTGCCCTGATTGTGGTGCGATTGGTGCGACTCACGCCCGAGTACATCAAAGAAATGGGTATGCGCATCGGTACCAAAGGCGATGGACGCAGACGCGGTCAAATTACAGCTCAGCGCCAAGGCCACGATGTCAGCGTGCAACTTGGCGGTTGCATCAAACCCACTGGCGGTGGTGTTGGAGAGCTGTGGACAGGAGCCGCCAGGATTGCTGCCGCCGGTATCGATGGCGGTTTCAATCTCGCGAATCGCGGTGAAGTGGCTATCCAGCTTCTCTTTCTCGTGTTGCCCCAGTTTGTTTTGCAAACTGCTGATCGCTGCATAGTGCAAGTCCACCACCGACTGGCGTGGCGCTGTGCCTGAACCGTTGCCACCACCACTGCCACCACCGGAAAAGAGCACGTCAAGCGCAGCTTGCGGGCTGGTGATCAGCGGTCTACCGGTATAACCCTCGCGGCTGAGTGCCGATTCCGCCGTGGTACCCACATTCAGGTATTTCACCGGGTAATTGGCGCCAATGGTACGGCCGAGGTTCACATCAAAACTGTCCTCAGACCAACTGCCGTTGTTGAAGCGATGAAACATTACCCCGTGACCTGCGCCGCTGAGCGAGGCGTTTTTAAACATTGCGATACGGTTGTAGTGAGTTTGCAGTGGCGCTGACTGAACGGGCAGGGTGCTCCCGGACGGGAACCACTTATCCGGGTGGCAGCCGCCGCCGGAAAACACCAGGCAGTGCTTGGTGGGAGTGCCGGATTGGGCTTCTGCGGTGCGCGCCAACATAACGCCCGCCAGAATGCTGGAGGCTTGAATTAATCCCGCAGCGATACCGGCATGTTTGACGACTTTCAGGAAGTCTCTGCGTTCTTTGTCGAAGCAGTCTTTGTATCTCATGTTATTTACTCCAATTCGTTAACAAGGCGATGAGTGTGAGGGGCGCGCATTAGCGCGCCCACTCCTGCCGGTACATCACAGAATCCAATGCGGGAATTTCTTCAAGCATTGCCCTTGGGCCACTGGTGCTCAGTACATTGGTCAGGTCGGCAATGTCGCAGCGATAAGCGTCTTCTTCCGCTTTACTGATGCGCGAATAGCCAACATCCCTTGTTGAATCAATCAGGAAGATCGAATGGATACCGGTGCTGTAGCTGACAAACTGGGTTGCCAGACAGCTTTGCGCAAGGCTCGATACCATGGGGTCTTCTACCACTGTGCGCGCGAGATCCTTACCGCCATTAAATTGAATGGCTGGCGAGTAAATCACGCGATCCGGGTCGTTGAGGAACTGCAATTGCGGGTAGGGCGAGAAGAAGGTGCCTGCCGCGTTAATCGCATTACCTTTCAGGTCAACTGAACGCACGCGACCGAGGCTGTCGTAGTTCTCCATGCCGCCGCCGAGTGGGTTGATGATCTCGCCATGGCAGTTGGAGCAGCTGGTGCCAGAGGTGATGCGGTCAAAGATCATGCGCTGGGTGGTGTGCGGGTTCTCAAAGAACTCTTTATCACGCGCAGCCAATGCTTCTCGGTCCAGGCTCACACCTGATGGTGGTTCTGGAATGTCCTGACACATCATCCGGCGACGCAGGGCAACGGCACGGGTGACCATGTTGGCATCGGTCGCACTGGCGTAACGTGACAGGAAGGCGCCAGAGATCAAGATCCCGCCGCGGTCACTGGTTGCGGTGCTGACGAAGCCATCGCTATCGGCGCCATTGGCGTTGTAGGGCAAGCCATAAAGGTTGGCCAGGCGCTGGTTCACGTGGGTGTAGCTGGGGTTGTACAGCGAGGCGAAACTGGAGCCGCTGCCCAACATGGCCTGGGCAAAGTTTTTACCCAATTCCAGCTTCATGTCGTTGGCCAGAGTGGCAAAGTTGGTTACACCGCTCTTCTCTTTGATCTCCAACTGTTCGGTACCCAACCAGCGGTTCACAAAGTCGCCCAGCAATACACGGGTATTGGCCGAGTTCAGCAGCAGTGCCGCCTGTTGGCGCACGCCAGCCACTGTATTCAAATCGCCACGGCCAGCAGCCGCCAGCAAATCTGCACTGGGGGTGGTGCCGGTAAAGGTGTAGCTCATGAAGGTCGCCATCTCATAGCCGTCCAACTTGTAAGCGCCGCCACTGGCGGTGCCCAACTCGGAGCGGTACAGGAATTGTGGTGACGACAACATCGCCGCCAGTGCGATTTCCATACCTTCGGTTACTGTGCGGCCACCGGTGGTGCCGCGTGCAACGCCGCGGTATGCGGTTTGCTCATCGGCGGTTAATGGGCGACGGAAAATGCGCGGTGCCAGTTCGTTCACCAGCTTGTCGGCGCAAGTGGTGCTTGGGCTACAGGCCAATACTGCGTTCCAGCGGCTTGCTACATCGGTAGCAATACGTTCGGCGGTAGAGATGTAGCTGGTGTAGCGGTTTTTATCCACGATCAGGGTGTTGTTGTTCATGAATGAGCCGGCGATAAAGTCGTCGGGCAAACGTGAAATGACATCCTGGGTGTAACCCACCAAATCGCGTACCGAGCGTTGATACTCGTTTTTGGTCAGTAAGCGCAGGGTGCGTTGGCCGTAGGTTGGGCCGGTGCTTGGGCAGCTGAAGTTGGATACCGGATTATCCGGAATACCATCAGACGGTCTGCGCCAGGTCCAGATATAGGCTTCCAAATCTGCTGCGCATTGGCCGGTACAGCTACCTGGGTCGGTCTGTGGCATCCACATGGCAATAAAGTCGCGCAGGCTGCGATCCTGATTGTCCTGACTGTGGCGATAGACCGAGCGGTTCGGGTTCAGCGGTGCTGCTGCTGGTGTACCGTTGGCATTTTTCTCTCCATCTACCCCGTGACAGGCTACACAGCTTTGGGTATTCCACAGGGTTGACCCGCGGGTGGCGTCGCCAATAATTTCACCGCTACCACTTGAGCTGCTGGAGCTGGAACTGCTGGACAGGCTGCTGGTGGAGCTGAGTGAGCTAGTGCTGGTAGCGCTGGAGCTGCTGGAAGAACTTTGGCCGTTGGAGTAGACCAGATTGATGGCGTTGCTAGCCACTGAAGGCACACTGTCGCGGTAGCTAATTACCTTGTAATCGTAACTGCCGTAAGCAGAGAGCAGGTTCTCCATGAAGCTTGCGCTATTGGCGGTCAGATTGCTTTGGGTTGTCCAGCGGCCATCGGTGCCTTTGCGGCGAATCAGGAAGCCGGTTTCGTTGTTGCTCACATCCGCCCAGGTCAGCGTCGCTTCGCCGGTAACCTGGCTCAGGTTACCCATCAAGCTGGCCGGTGCGGCAGGTGCCGTTGGCAGCGTGATCGCGGCGATGTTGGTGGGGTTGTCGCGGGTGAGGAACATCTTGAAGTACACCGGTGTTTTCTCGCCGATTGCACTTAAATTGGCAACCACACGCAGTGCTTCAACACCGGCATTCAGTTCAAAATCAACGCTATTGACCACTATGGGGCGACGCGGTGACACACTGATGCTGGTGCTGCTGTGTTTGACGATGGTGGCATCGAAACTGATCGGTTTATTTACCGCATGCAGAATCAAATTACCGGTCAAGGTTTGTACCTGCATAGCACCTACGGCCATGGCATCCAGCGCGCTCATATCCAGCTGCGTTGTAAAGTGCAGGCTGGGCAGGTAGCTGGATTCAAACAACAGGTTTTGCATACGCGTATTGCGAATATCAAACCCGGTTGAAATGCTCGCCAGAGGAATGGTCAGCGTTGCGTTACCGCTTGTCGCCACCGTGCCTTGCAGTTGGGTAAAGGTGAAGGTTTCCGCTGTGTTGGTGTTTTTAACCGCAACAAAGTGGAAGCTGGACTTGGTGGCATCCACTAGCCAGCGCGCCGCTACCGATGGCACAACACTGCTACTTGAGCTGCTGGAGCTACTGGGTGCAATGCTGCTTGAACTGCTGCTTACCGGAGTGCTGCCATTACAGCTTGCGCCGTTTAGTGTAAAGGCGGTGGGCACTTGGGTGCTGGGGTTATTCACCACAAAACCAAACTGTGCACTGGCATTAGTTGCCAGGTTGCCGTTGTAGGCGGCGTTGTTGACACACACATTTTTGCCGGTGGCGGTGAAGGTTCCATCCCACAGGTTGGCAATAGTTTCACTGCCATTGAAGGTCCAGCACAGCTGCCAGCTAGTCACTGCGGCACCGTTATTTTTGACGGCGACGGCAATTTGCGCACCACTGCCCCAGCTATTGGTTGTTGTGTAGGAAACATCGCATAGGTTTTGCGCTGTTGCTGGCACTGCCAGTGCAAGGGCTAAACCGAATGGGGAGAGCGCGGAGAGTTTACGTAAGTTTTTCATAATGGTTTCTCTTTAGCCTCCAATTAGCGCGCGTCAAAAACAAGCGCGAAGTCCACAGGCACTGCCGCACTGATCGACGTCAGGTTGACAATCGCACGCAGGGCTTCCACGCCGGCAGTCAGGTTGAAATCACCCGCACGAGTTAACACTGGGGCCATGCTCTGCACCAAAATGCGCGAATTGGACAGGCGCTGTACCGATACCCGGGTAGTCACCGGAAAGCTCACGCCATGCAAGTTGATATTGGCGCTCACATCGGTCTGGGTGGTTTGCCCCAGAGCTAATGTGCTGAGCAGTGTGCCCGGCACGGCGACAGAAATGGTGGCGGTGGGGAAGCTGGCGGTTTCAAACAGCAAATCGCGCACTCGCTGGTCGCGCAGGGCAACACCGGTGATGACGCTGTTCAGGTCGATAGTCACGGTTGCCAGGCCATCGCTGCCAATGGCACCGGTCAAGGTTGTGAAGGTGTGAACTTCCACGTTGTGGGTATTTTTAGTGGTGACAAAATTCAGATAGGAGGCGCTGCTATTCAGATCCCACGCTGCCTGATTTACCGCCGATGAAGACGAGCTGGTTGTCATACTGCTCGACAGCGACGAAGAACTGGAAGAGACCGGCGTTGGGCTGGAGCTGACAGATGCTGCGGAAGAGCTACTTGCTGACGACGCAGCGGCACCACACGCGGCACCAGTTACCTGCGGTACTTCAGGCGCTGCACTGCCTTTGCTGCCCTGAAAGCCTATCTCCACTGTTTGGTTTGGCTGAATACTGCCATTCCAACTCAAATTGGAGGCAGAGTAGGGGTTGGTGCCGCTGTAGTTGGCATTCCAGCTGCTGGTCAGGCGATTGTCACCGCTGTATTGCCAGCTCACATTCCAGCCATTGATCGGGCTAGTGCCACTGTTGGTTATTCTAATGGCGGCAGTGAACCCGTTATTCCACTGGTTGGTGACTACATACTGACAGCCAGCGTACACCTTGGCTGACAGTACAACAGTTGCCAGGCTGAACCCCAGCAGGCAGAGCGATCGGGTAACCCTGCCCCGTGGGCGCGGGGTGATCGCAGAGGCGGTAAAACTACTCATGGTGTTTTCCTCTTAAGTGAATGTCGGGCGAACCCGGCAAGGGGCCTTCAATAACCGGCAGCTGCTGAAACCCCACGCAACTGCCAATTAATCGACGGGTAAATAGCGCCCAAACAGTTGTTGCACTCGCTGTTTGAACTGTTAAAAAAAACGGTAGGCTCATCAGGTTTTTGAAATTCGTTTAGTGAGCTGAATTGAATCGGTAAGTAGCGGCGGCTCCGGGCGATTATTATTTCCGGCTCCTTTCGACGGTGGTAATGAATGAATAAATGTCTGCCCGACAATGCACGCTGGGGCGAGCAAAAAGAAATACACCAACATCACAAAGCTGTAATCAACGGTGTAATTCCATGGGCGTGCAATACCCAAGTAACAAGCGAACAACCAGGAAATGCTGGAGACAACACCCGTAAAAATGACTAATGTTTTTTCAATATTGCCCAGCCCCAAAATGCCACGGCTGGATACCACGCGCGGAAAACTGAAGTGATGTAACGCTATACCATTGAGTGTAAGAATTCCTACCACGGTGAACTTGGCCCAGAGTTTTTGATTTAATAAATACTCTTGCGGATTGTCTATGTAGCCAATTACCACCAGCATTAATCCAGAAATCCACAGCACAACCAAGGCGAGCGAAATTATTTTTGCCGCGCGTTGCAATTCGTCAATCGCTTGGCTTGGTAAAGCGCGGCCACGGGTTTTTGCCAACGCTAAATCCTGTATCAATAAAATGCCCACCGCCACACAGGCAGCAATTAAATGAACATAAATAATTAGGGTTTTCATGGGCCAATCCGCTGTTCTATTGTTGTTTTTGAATCAATCACTATCACTGCGGGTGAAATGATTGCGCTAACGTTTTGATTTGTTCAAAAAGTGAAAAAATAAAAATTCGCAGCTAAAAACAAAACGGTTTTTTTAAGGCAATAGAAACCACTGCGCTCTGTGCAGGCACAAAAACGATCGTGGTTGGTCGATGAGGGTTGTAAAGCGACAGAACAAAATCGTTTTACGGGGCATTGCGCGCGATAAACGCGTTGGCTCTCACAGCTCGGTCAAACTTTTTAATTATACTTTTTTACTAATGATTTTTTGTTGTTGGTACCCGCATTCCAAAATTATTTGAACTAGTGGAGAAGGGTACTTGTATGCGAAGCGCATGTTGCTTGCAAATCATACAAAAAATTGTGCGCTAGTCCACTAAAATGTGAGTAATTCCGGTGCAGTAATTCACGAAAAAATTATTTTGTCGTTAAAAACTTTATTTTGGCGCGTAAATCAATTTTTATTTTTTGCTGTTTTTCAGATTTGATCAGGTGATTTACTAAAAATTATTTTTCTAAAAAAGTTAAAAACTTTTTGCTAATTAATTTTTCAGTGGTTATTTTTTTCAAGCATGAATTTATGGTTTGCGGGTGAAAATTTGTGTGCAGATTCGCCGGTGGGTAAAGGGTAACAAAATAGAAACTTGCGGCTAGTGGTTAGGTCACGGGCGCCACTCTTTCGGGATAGGTGTGTTTGTTTGTAGTCAGGTGGTAACTTGCATTTTGGTCTCATCCCATCTAAACATGGCATTAGTTTGTATTTATTAATGCGGAAGATGAATCGATGTTTGAAATCAGTCAGTTGCGGTGTTTTGTGGCGGTTGCCGAAGAATTGCACTTTAGTCGGGCGGCAGAGCGACTGAATATGACCCAGCCTCCCTTGAGCCGGCAGATTCGCCTGTTGGAGCATCATGTCGGTGCGCAGTTGCTGGAGCGTACCAGTCGTACAGTGCGGTTAACGGCGGCAGGCAAAGCTTTTTTTCCGGACGCAGCGCGTATTCTGCGGTTGGCCGAGGAGGCAGCGGCAACGGCGCGCAGAAATGCAAAAGGCGAGAAGGGTTCGCTCTCTATTGGTTTTACCGCCTCCTTTGGTTATCACTTGCTGCCGGCCATGGTGCGGCGCTTGCGTGAACTAGCGCCTGACGTCTCCCTCACGCTCAAGGAGTTAGTGACCGGCGCCCAGCTGGAGGCGCTGCATGCTGGGGTGCTGGATGTTGGGTTGGTGCGCCCGCACAGTCATGATGGTGAATTGGAAACCGTGTTTCTTGCCGGAGAGGAGCTTTACCTGGCAATCCCCAAGCAGGACGCTGACCTCTGGCCAACCGAGCCTGACCTGACGTGCCTTCAGTCAAAACCCTTCCTCATGTATTCACCCTATGAGGCGCGCTATTTTCACAACCTGCTGTCCAGCTGCTTTCAGCGCGAGGACGTGCTGCCCCAAATTGTAGAGTATGTGGCGCAAATGCATACCATGTTGGCGCTAGTGCAGTCGGGCATTGGGGTGGCGCTGATTCCCAAGTCGGCCTCCAGTTTGCATTTTGAGGGAATACTGCTGCGCCAAGTGATCACTACGCCGCCCAAGCCGGTGGAGATGGTTTACAGCTACCGTAAAGACAACAACAACCCAGCACTGGAAACTTTTCTGCAGGAGGTGTTACCAGAATTCAAAAGCTGATTCATCTGTTGCATTGCGCGCCACGATTGATACATGAATTAAATCGTTTTATCTAGTGATTGATTTGATTCGTGAATAACATGCGCTCAGAATCAGTCACATCAGCGGGTGGTTTGAAGCGACGTTAATAGCAATAAATTACGCGACTCTCTTATCAAATCATGCCGCAATAATTGGCCTTGCCCAGCTCAACCCATGAGAGGTGGATATGTTCAACCACAATCCGGCGCCAGTATTATCCGACTATCTTCGCTCATAGCGAACTTCCTGCGCTTCTGTAAAGAGGCGTGGGCTTTTTATTCAGTGTGATAGCAGTAAAAAATAATTTTTCTAATTGTATTTTTATCAACTAATCTTTTTTGAGCTATTTAGCTCACCATAAAAATATCCAGCTACAAATTTTTGAATTTATCGTCAGTGGCGGAAGTTCAAGTGTTACGCGGTTATAAAAATAAGATCGAAGAAGCGGCAATGGATAATAGGAATAAAATTAATACATTATCCAAATTAAAAAAACAGCGAGGAGTTTCTATGAGAAAGTTTACCCTAAATCCGCTCGTGCTGGCGATGGCTGCCAGTGTATTGCCTGCAACCAGTTTTGCGCAGGATGCATCTAACGATCAACTGGAAGAAGTCGTAGTTACTGGCAGCTTTCGCGCCAGCTTGGCTAATGCACTGAATACCAAGCGAACATCCGCAAATAATGTCGATGCCATTGTGGCAGAAGACATGGGCAAAATGCCCGACCTGAACCTCGCTGAATCTTTGCAGCGTGTGCCCGGTGTAGCTATTACCCGCGAAGGTGGTGAAGGTAGAAATATTACCGTACGCGGCCTTGGCCCAAGTTTCTCTGCTACCACATTAAATGGGATGGAAGTGCCTTCCAGTACTGGTGGGTTGGATTCTTCCGGCGGTGTAAATCGCGGTCGTTCATTTGACTTTAATGTGTTTGCATCAGAATTATTTAACAAAATTATTTTGAATAAATCCTCCAAGGGTTCATTGGAAGAGGGTGGTTTGGCGTCAACCGTAGAATTGTATTCTGCTAAGCCATTTGATAACCCTGGCCCGCACGCGGTAATTGGCGGTTCCATGGCGGTGGATAATTTAACCGGTGAAGATGACCCGCGTATTGTCGCTATGGCAAGCAATACTTTTGCTGATGATAAATTTGGTGTGTTGGTCAGTTTTGCCCAGTCCGAGCGCAATATTCGTCAGGAAGGTTTTGGTACTGTGCGTTATACCTCGGCATTTGATAACTCCAATAGAAGTTTTGTCGGTAATGATTCCACAGTGGCGATTACCGGTACCCCCGATCCATTGGCTAACTATCCAGAGCTGAACCCTGCAGACCCTAAAGTAACCAACGAATCATTGGATTACATGTTGTTCCCGCGCTTGCCGCGTATGGACTCGTTTAATACCGATCAAAAACGCACAGGCGTAACAGGTTCATTTCAGTTCCGCCCAACTGATCGCATGGAATTCACATTGGACTATTTAAAGTCTGATCTGAAAACTGAAGTTTCTTCCTACAATTTCTTTGCGCAATTCCGTAATACTTTTGGTTCGATTACGCCCACCAGTATTGTATTGGATGAGGCGGGCCGTGTCGCCGTTGCGGGCGAATTTACCGGTGTAACACCGCGCGTAGAAAGTCGCGGCCAATTCAGTGATACCGAATTTGAGCAGGTGGTGCTCTCTGGTAAATTTGACTTAACCGACAATTTAAAATTGGATGTGATGTTTGGTAATGCGGCAGTAGTGCATGACGAAGAGCAGTATCGTTTTAACCTTGATGCGCTCAACCCCACTTATGCCAATGCGGACGCACCGCGTCGCCAAGCGATTAATGGTCTGAACCCGACTTATTTCTCTTATGATTTCCGCGAGAACAGTGATATCGCAGAAATGACTTACGGTTTCGATATTAATAATCCACTCAACTACCATTTCACGGCGCCCACCATTCGTAAAGATATTGTAGAGCGCGAGAACGATACTTTCCGTTCAGATCTGACCTGGGATTTGGATGAATCAAGCATCAAGACCGGGGTGATTTGGAACGAGCGCAATATCACCTCTGAGCGCCACGACCCAACTGAGGGGTCTTTGACTGATCCGGTTGCACGGGTAAGCACGGGCTCCGGTACCAGCACGATTATGCCTATTACCTCAGCAAGCACTAATTTAGTCACTACCTTGTCGGCAGTGACCAAGGGTTACGGCGATGCAATTGATCCACCCGCAGGATTTCCTACTGATTTTGTGATTAACGATTTTGCGGCTACCAAAGCAGCTTACGGTGCAGGTTCATTCACCTTGAACCCGAATGATCCGTCAACCTTTGATGTGACCGAAAACACCGCCGGTATTTATGCCGAATACACTCGCAGTATGGAATTGGCAGGCATGCCATTAATGGTGAACACTGGCTTGCGTTACGTGGAAACTGAAGTGGAATCATTGGGTGTCGCAGGTGGAGTTGCCTCCAAGCGCAGCAGTGATTATGCCGAGTGGTTGCCATCACTTAACGCCACGTTGGAAGTGGTGGAGGATTTCCTGATTCGCTTTAGCGCCAACCGCAATTTATCTCGTCCTAATTTGTCCAGCATGACGGCGACCGTAAATGCGACGCCTATCAATGGCAATATTTCTGTGGGCAATCCTGGTCTCGATCCTATTATTGCTGATGCGGTGGATTTGGGCGTTGAATGGTATTTTGCCGAAGAGTCAGTGTTAGGGATTACTTTCTTCCACAAAGATATCGACAGTTTTATTCTTAACAGTACCGTGTCTGGTTTATTGCCAGCTGACTTGAAAGCTATTATTGGCACGGCCTATCCACAAACCAATCCTGCTTCTCCGTCGTTTGATCCAAATGGTGTCAGCATGAATGATGAGTGGAATATTTCCACGCCCATCAATGGTGAAGGCGCTAAATTGGATGGCTATGAAATTTCCTATCAACAGCCTTTTAGTTTCTTGCCGGCAGCGCTTGAAGGTTTCGGTGTATTTGCTAACTACACCTATGTTGATTCCGAAATCACGTATCCAGGTGATATCAAAGGCACGCTAACCGGGTTGTCTGAAAACAGTTACAACTACGGTATTTATTTTGAGCGTGAGCAGTTTGGTGCGCGCGTGGTGGTGAATGGTCGCGACGATTACGTAACTGCTATTCCAGGCAGCGACAGAAACTATTCAGAAAACACTACCGGTCCAACCCGTGTTGATATGTCGGCGTTTTACAATATTACCGACAATATCAAAGTTAGCCTTGAAGTCATTAACCTGACGGAAGAGGACGAACGTCTTTACACAACCGGCCCACTCAGTTCTGGTGGCGATCTGAATTTGGTGCGCGAGATCAACAATACCGGTCGTGAAATTAGCTTGGGCCTTCGTGCGACCTTCTAAGGTTTGTTAGTCGTTATTTTCCTGCATTAATCCATCGAACCATTGGCAATTGCCGATGGTTCGGTGTTCTCCTGCAAATTTTATTTCCTGGATCAATCGCCATGAAAAAATTTCTCTCCTCTGCGCAGCTATTAATAGCTGGTGCTATGTTTAGCCTCTGCCTTTCTGTTCACGCACAAACCTCTACCGACAACGGCGCGCTGGCTACTGCGGAACTGATGGCCAAGTCCATTATGCAGCGCCACCCGGAAGCCTGGACTATGCGCGAATTCAAACAGCTCAAAGAGCCGGAATGGGGTTACCCTTATTCGCTAGTGCTGTACGGATTTCAAAAACTATATTTAAAAACCGGTAACGAAGTTTACCTGGCGTATGCCAAAACCTTTGTGGATCAGTTAATCGACGCGCAGGGAAACATAAAAGGTTATGCGATTACCGAATTTAATATCGATTCGATTAATCCTGGAAAACTTTTATTTTTACTGCATGAAAAATATCAGGACCAGCGTTATTTAACCGCCATGCAAACATTGCGCACCCAGTTGCAATGGCAGCCGCGCACTACTGCAGGTGGCTTCTGGCACAAAAATATTTACCCCTGGCAAATGTGGTTGGATGGTTTGTATATGGGCGCACCTTATTACGCCCAATACGCGCAACAATTTAACGAACCCGTTAAATCCTTTGATGATATCGCCCATCAATTTTTATTGATTGAAAGTAAAACTCGCGATGCAAAAACCGGATTGCTCTATCACGCGTGGGACGAAAGTCACTTGCAAGAATGGGCTAATAAAGAAACCGGTTTGTCGCCGCATTTTTGGTCGCGCTCCATGGGTTGGTACGTTATGGCGCTGGTGGATACCCTGGATTATTTTCCACAAAACCACCCCAAGCGTAAGGAGCTGATCCGTTTGTTAAATCAATTGGCGGAAGCATTGTTAAACGTTCAGCATTCGAGTCACCTTTGGTACCAAGTGACCGATCAAGGTGATCGCTACGGCAATTATTTGGAAACCTCGGGCAGTGCTATGTTTGCCTACGCCTTTGCCAAGGGTTATAACAAAAAATATTTGCCGCAAAAATACCAAAAAATTGCGACGGATATTTTTAATGGCATAGTGCAGGGGCACACCGAGATTGATGAACTGGGCCGCATGCACTTAAAAAATACCTGTGGCAGCGCCGGGTTGGGCAATGAACCTTATCGCACCGGCACCTTTGAGTACTATGTCAGTGAAGCCATTCGCACCGATGACCCTCACGGGCTGGGGCCATTTATTTTGGCTGGTGTTGAAATTGCCGCATTTAAGTGATTGATAAGAGGTAAGGGTAATGATGACGAATAAAATGATATTAATTAAGGCTGCCATTTTGCTGCTGTTACTGCAGTGCACGTTGGTTTCAGTGGCGCAGGCCAAAACAGATTTTTATAAACAGTCTGACTGGAAACAAATGGATGTAATTCTGAAAAAAATAGAATCCCCTAAAATTCCGCAAACCGATTATGTGATCACCGCGTTTGGTGCCAGTGCGGATGCGCAGGCCGATGCACGGCCGGCGATTATGCGTGCGATTAATGCCGCCGCCAAAGCCGGTGGCGGACGTGTTGTTATCCCGGCGGGAAAGTGGTTGTCCAATGGGCCGGTAGAATTGCAGAGCCGCATTAATTTACATTTGGAAGAGGGCGCAACACTCTTGTTCAGTGCCCAAACCAAACATTATTTACCAGCGGTATTTACACGCTGGGAGGGCACTGAAATTTACGGTTATTCGCCGCTGATTTACGCTAACAAAGTGACAGATGTGGCTATCACCGGTAAAGGCACTATTGATGGTAATGCACAAAGTGAATTTCTCGGCTGGGCAAAACACCAGGCGGCGGATATAGCCAAGTTGCGTCAAATGGGTTTTGATGGTGTGCCGTTGGAAAAAAGGCAATTTGGCGAGGGGCATTTTTTGCGTCCATCGCTGATTCAAATTCTCAATGCCGAGCGTGTGCTGTTGCAGGATTACACGGCGCTTAACTCACCGTTCTGGGTTAATCATTTGGTGTATACCGATCACGCGCAAGTGCGCGGTGTAAAAGTAGATAGTATGTTCGCCAACAATGATGGTTTGGATATAGATTCCGGTCGCTGGATTCTGGTCGAGAATAACCACTTCCGCACCGGCGATGATTCAATCGCGATTAAATCCGGTCGCGATTTGGACGGGCGTACCATTGGCCGCCCCAGTGAAAATATTGTGGTTAGAAATAACCTTTTTGATGGTGAAGACGGTGTTGGTTTAGGCAGCGAAATGTCGGGCGGCATTAAAAATGTGTATTTCACCGATAATGATTACCTAAAAGGCACCTCCGCATTTCGTTTAAAAGCCAATCTGGATCGCGGCGGCAGTGTAGAGCATGTGCGCATCCGCAATATGAAGATTGGCAGCGCCAAATATTTGTTCTGGTTCGATCTGAGTTACGTGGCTGGTTATTTGGGCGGAAACTTTCCCTCGCGCTATCAAGACATAGTGTTTGAAAATATCACTGTCGATAAAGTGGATACCTTTTTTATTAGCCACGCTCCGGAAGTGCAGCCGCTGCAAGATGTATTGTTTAAAAACATCAAGGTGAAATCCTCGGGTGAGTTTATGGAGTTTACCGGTTTAAAAAACGTGACTTTCTCTGATGTGGAAGTTAATGGCCAAAAAATGTCGGCACATTTTGAGTAGTGTGTTTTATGTAAAGAGTGTTTTTGTTTTGCACGGTATTTAGCGGTGAATAGTGCTTTGCATTTACACGGGTTAATCAAAAGCCTGCTGTTGTTCTGGTTGAGTACGGCAGGATTTTTTTGTTATGCCGCCTCAGTTGTCTATGTTGCTAACACTGATTCACACACTATTTCCGTATTTGTGCTGAATGAAACTAGCGGTCAATTAAACCTGCAGCAGACGCTTGCGGTTGATGGCGCCGTGATGCCCTTGGCGCTGTCGCCCGACCGGCAGCTACTTTATGCCGCCATTCGCTCTACACCTTATCAATTAATCGTATTGGGAATTGATGGTGTCAGTGGAGAATTATCGTTGCGCGCCAAGCTGCCCGTCGCGGATAGCATGGCGAATATTTCTGTCGATCCAGCAGGACGTTATTTATTTGCAGTCTCTTATGCCGGTAATACGCTTAGTAGCTATCCGCTGAATGCGCAGGGAATTCCTTCATCCCCAGTGCAGGTTTTGTCCGCGGGGAATCATCCACATCAAATCACTATCGACCCACAGCGCCAATTTGTTTATGTGTCGCTCTTGGGTGAGGATCGTATGGATTATTTTCGTGTGAATCACACACTTAAATCCGCTCCACTGGTACCAATGAATACACCCGCATTACATACCGTTTCAGGCGCGGGGCCGCGTCATTTTGTGTTTTCCGCGCAGGGGCTTTTTTTGTATCTGGTGAATGAATTGAACGGTACAGTGCAGGTGTACCAGCGCAATGCTAACAAGGGTACTGCCACATTGTTGGAAAGCCATGTGCTGGCAGAAGGGGTAAAACCCTGGGCGGCGGATATTCATCTCACACCCAATGGAAATTTTTTGTATGCCTCTGAGCGCACTGGCAGCACTATTTCCGGATTCAAGGTTAATCGCAACACGGGTCGTCTCAGTCCAATTAGTCGTTGGGCGACTGAGCAGCAACCGCGGGCATTCAGGATTACCCCCGACGGCCGTTTTCTGTTGGTGGTGGGGCAGTTGTCGCGGCGCATAAGTGTGCATGCGATTAACCCCCATAGCGGTGAATTGCAGCTCGCATCAACTCATCAAACCGGGAAAAATCCGGCATGGATTGAGGTAGTGAATCTACCTGTGACCGCACGGTGATTTGATATAGCAACTCGTTAATGGCATTTATCAATACTCAAAGTGGATCAATTTATTTATCTATTGGTTTGATTTGGAAATAATAAGCTCGCAGAATTGACTGTGCGAATTTGTCGCTTGACCAAAAAGACATTAACAATAAAAAACCAAGACGTTGAGAGGTAGAAGTCATGGGCAGCGCACCAGTGCTTAGTTCCACCAGCAAGATTGCGGCGGCATCGCGTACCCGCTGGGGCATTCTGGCGATGCTGTTTATTGTTACCACCATTAATTACGCCGATCGCGCAACCATTGCGATTGCGGGGCCGGATGTTGCCAAAGACCTTGGTCTCACCTCGCTGCAAATGGGTTATGTATTTTCTGCCTTCGCTTGGTCCTATGTATTGGCGCAATTACCTGGGGGTTGGCTGCTGGATAAATTCGGTTCCAAAACCACCTATTTTTTCAGTATTTTTCTCTGGTCACTGTTTACGTTGCTGCAGGGGTTTGTCGGTTTTGTTAGCGGTGGTGCGGCGCTGTTGTTGTTAATTGTCTTGCGCTTATTGGTGGGCGCCGCTGAGGCACCCGCCTTCCCGGGTAATAGCCGTATTACCTCCGCGTGGTTTCCCACTCACGAGCGCGGTTTAGCCGCATCTATTTTTAATTCTGCACAATATTTTGCCACTGTCGCTTTTGCTCCCTTAATGGGGTGGATGGTCTACTCCTTCGGCTGGCAGAGTATTTTCTTTTTTATGGGTGTGCTGGGTATTGTGCTGGCGCTTGTGTGGCGCAAGGTGATTTATAGCCCCAAAGAGCATCCGGCACTGAGTGCGAGTGAGTTGGATTACATATCACAGGGCGGCGCGTTGGTTGACTTGGACAGTGGCCGCAGCAATCAGCAAACAGCGAGCGTTAATACCTTTGCCTGCATCAAAGAATTATTAAGTTCGCGCATGCTGCTCGGTGTGTACATTGGTCAATATTGCATTAACGCGCTCACCTATTTCTTTTTAACCTGGTTCCCGCTGTATTTGGTGCAGGAGCGCGGCATGAATATTTTGCAGGCCGGTTTTTTAGCCTCACTACCGGCGATTGCCGGTTTTCTGGGTGGCATATCCGGCGGTTGGTTTTCGGATCGACTACTAAAAAAAGGTTACTCATTAACGGTGGCGCGCAAGCTGCCCATTGTGCTCGGCATGTTGATGTCCACCTCCATGATTGCCTGTAATTATGTGGATACCGATGTACTAATTATTGCGATTATGTCGCTCGCCTTTTTTGGCAAAGGCGTTGGCGCTTTGGGCTGGGCAGTAGTAGCAGATACCTCGCCCAAGGAAGCGGGCGGGCTCTCCGGTGGCTTGTTTAATACTTTTGGCAATTCGGCGGGCATTGTTACGCCGATTGTGATTGGTTACATAGTGCATAGCACCGGCTCCTTTGCTGGTGCGCTGGCTTATGTGGGCGCCCATGCGGCGATAGTTATTATTAGTTACCTGTTTGTGGTGGGCGAAATAAAACGCATCACCCTGAGTAAATCTATTGCTAGTGAGCCGGTTAATTAATTTTCGGTGCCGATTTTTTACGAGGTTTTGTCATGTCCCAACTGCTTATCAAAATACATCCGGCCGATAACGTTGCGGTAGTGGTGACTGCCGGTGGTTTGCCTGCGGGAACTGAAGTGGCAACAGGGTTATCGCTTAGCGAAAATATTCCGCAGGGGCACAAAGTAGCGCTGTGCGACATCGCCAAAGGTGATGCGGTTATTCGCTACAACGTAGTGATTGGTCGCGCTAAAGAAACGATTAATGCGGGCGCTTGGGTCAATGAAAATTTGTTGGAAATGCCCGCTGCGTTGGGGCTGGAAAATTTACCCATCGCTACTCGCGCAGGTGAAGTGGGGGAACCGCTCAGTGGTTTTACTTTTGAAGGTTATCGCAATGCCGATGGCAGCGTAGGCACGCGTAATATTTTAGCGATTAGCCAAACCGTGCAATGTGTTGCCGGGGTGGTTGAGTTTGCGGTGAAACGCATTCGTGAAGAATTATTGCCAAAATATCCCAACGTGGATGGTGTGGTGGGTTTGGCACACAGCTATGGTTGCGGCGTGGCGATTGACGCACCCAACGCGCCGATTCCTATTCGCACCCTGCGCAATATTGCACTCAACCCCAACTTTGGTGGAGAGGTAATGATTGTCAGCCTCGGCTGCGAAAAAATGCAGCCCGCACGCTTAATGCCACCGGAAACCATCCCCGCCACGCTGGTTGATGGCCCGCAAGTGGTCTGCCTGCAAGACGAACAGCACGTGGGTTTTATGAGCATGATCGAATCGATTATGCGTCAGGCCGAAACGCATTTAATACGCTTGAACAAACGCCAGCGCGAAACTTGCCCCGCCTCTGAATTGGTAGTGGGTATGCAGTGTGGTGGCAGCGATGCTTTCTCTGGCATTACCGCTAACCCGGCATTAGGTTTTGCCGCGGATTTATTAGTGCGCGCTGGTGCGACGGTAATGTTTTCGGAAAATACCGAAGTGCGCGATGGCATCGATCAATTAACCTCACGCGCTGCCACTGCGGAAGTTGCGCAAGGCATTATTAATGAAATGCAGTGGTACGACGATTATCTCGCTGCAGGCATGGTGGATCGCAGTGCGAACACTACCCCCGGCAATAAAAAAGGCGGCCTCTCCAATATTGTGGAAAAAGCCATGGGCTCAATTGTTAAATCCGGCTCGTCGCCCATTGTCGGTGTGCTCTCGCCCGGTGAGCGTTTGCGCGATAAAAAAATTCCCCATGGTTTGGTGTACAACTCCACACCGGCGAGTGATTTTATTTGCGGCACACTGCAATTGGCGGCCGGCATGAATTTGCATATTTTCACTACCGGACGCGGTACACCTTACGGTTTGGCAGAATGCCCGGTGATTAAAGTGGCAACCCGCACTGATTTGGCACGGCGCTGGCACGATTTGATGGATGTAAACGCCGGTCGTATTGCCGACGGTGAAAAAACCATTGAAGAAATGGGTTGGGAAGTTTTTCAGTTAATGCTCGATGTGGCCAGTGGCAAAAAAACCTGGGCGGAGCAGTGGAAATTGCACAATTCGCTGGTGTTATTTAACCCTGCGCCTGTGACTTGATATTTTATTTTTCCTACTTTGTATCAATACAAAAACCGTATTAACCCAGTCAGCAATTAATCTTTACCGGTATGGGTTGCGGTGTGAAAATTTGCTTCTACTATCCACTACCGGAGCGATACATCGTGACTCGTTATTCACCTAAAGAATTTGCCCAAATAGTTGGCAGCGGTTTGCTTTCTTTTCCCGTCACCCATTTTAAAGCGAGCGATTTGTCTTTTGATGAAGATGCCTATCGCGCCAATTTGAATTGGCTGTTTAAACACGATGCGGCGGCGATGTTTGCCGCTGGTGGCACCGGTGAATTTTTTTCGCTGACGCAAAAAGAAGTGGACCGTGTGGTGCGCGCCGCGGTGGAAGAAACCAAACATATTCCGGTAATTGCGCCCGCTGGTGGCGGCACCGCCGTCTCGATTGAGTATTGCCAAGCGGCGGAAGCAGCCGGTGCTGATGGTATTTTATTGCTGCCGCCCTATTTGACCGAAGCGGCCAAAGATGGTGTTGCCGCACATGTTGAGGCAATTTGTAAATCCACCAAGCTGGGTGTGATTGTTTACAACCGCGCTAACCAGCGTTTGGATGAAGTAGAGCTGGAGCGTTTGGCTGAGCGCTGCCCCAATTTAGTCGGCTATAAAGACGGCATCGGCGATATCGAATTAATGACTCGCATTTACGCACGCCTCGGTGATCGCCTCACCTACATCGGAGGGTTGCCCACGGCCGAAACCTTTGCGTTGCCTTACCTGGAAATGGGTGTGACTACTTATTCCTCGGCGATTTTTAATTTTGCGCCTGAATTTGCGTTGGATTTTTATAAATCAGTGCGCGCGCGCGATTACACCAAAGTCTATGCGGCGCTGAATGAATTTGTATTGCCCTACATTAATATTCGCAATCGCAAACAGGGTTACGCGGTATCGATTGTGAAAGCGGGCATGAAATTAGTCGGGCGCGACGCTGGCCCGGTGCGCACACCGCTCACGGATTTAACCGACGCAGAAATGGCGGAATTAAAAACGCTGATTGCGCGTATTCAATAAAGGTTACTGTTATGAAATCAAGCGGACAATTGTTAACAGGAAATTTGTTAATCGGCGCGCAACAAGTGGCGGGTAGCAAAGGCACCTTGTACGCCATTAACCCCGCAACCGGTGAACAGCTCCAGCCGGCTTATCATTTAGGTAGTGCGGATGATGTGGCGCGTGCCTGTCAGTTGGCGGAGCAGGCGTTTGATAGCTATCGCGCTACCCTGCCAACGGTACGCGCGAATTTTCTGGAAACTATTGCGCGCAATATCGAAGCGATTGGTGATCAGTTAATTGAGCGCGCCATGGCCGAGACGGGTTTGCCCAAAGCGCGTTTGGAAGGGGAGCGCGGGCGCACTTGTAATCAATTGCGTTTGTTTGCCGCGACCATTCAAGCGGGTGAACAAAATCAGCCGCGTATCGACCCGCGCCAGCCGGAGCGTAAACCGCTACCGCGTGCCGATTTGCGCCAGCGTCGTATTCCGCTCGGGCCTGTTGCGGTATTTGGTGCAAGTAATTTTCCATTGGCGTTTTCAGTGGCCGGTGGCGATACCGCTTCCGCTTTGGCTGCGGGTTGCCCGGTGATTGTAAAAGGCCATTCGGCGCACCCGGGTACTTCAGAATTGGTAGGGCATGCGATTCAAAAAGCTGTCGCTGAATGCGATTTGCCCGAGGGTGTGTTCTCGCTCATTTTTGGTGCCGGTGCCGAAGTGGGCGCTGCGCTGGTGGCACATCCACTGGTTCAGGCCGTCGGTTTTACCGGGTCGCGCGCGGGTGGTATTGCGCTGATGCGTATCGCCCAGTCGCGGCCGCAACCCATTCCGTTTTACGGTGAATTAAGTGCACTCAATCCCGTGGTGTTATTGCCGGGCGCCCTGAGTGAAAAGGGCGATGAATTGGGGCGCCAGTTTGTCGCATCACTCACCATGGGCGCGGGGCAATTTTGCACTAACCCTGGTTTATTGTTGGCGCTGGATAGCCCTGCATTGGACAGTTTTATTGCCGCAGCGAGTGCGGCACTGCAAGACTCTGTTGCCCAGACTATGCTCAGCCCCGGCATTCACAATGCCTACGAGCACAGCACTGCCTGCATCGCCGGCAGCAAACAAGTGCAAACCTTGGCACGGGGCCAAAGCTCTTCTGCCCCCAATACTTGCCGTGCGGCGCTTTATGCAACCCGTGCGGAGATTTTTTTAACCAACGCCAATTTGCATGAAGAAATGTTTGGCGCGGCCTCGCTGTTGGTGCGCTGTCGCGATGAACAAGAACTGATTAGTGTATTGAGTCATTTGGATGGGCAGTTAACCGCGACCCTGCAGTTGGCAGACGCCGATTTACCTTTCGCGCGTAAACTCTTGCCGCTGCTTGAGCGCAAAGCCGGGCGTATTCTCGCCAATGGTTGGCCGACGGGTGTGGAAGTCTGTCATGCGATGGTACACGGCGGCCCCTGGCCTGCCACTACGGATGTGCGCGCCACCTCCGTAGGTTCTGCGGCACTGGAGCGTTTTTTACGCCCGGTGTGTTATCAGGATTTGCCAGCGGCGTTGTTGCCCCCGGAACTGCAAGACAATAATCCGCTGCAATTAACCCGTTTGGTGGATGGAAAAAGCGCGCACTGATTGTGGTGCGCGTTGCTTCAACTCTTTTCTGAATTAAGTGCGCAACAGATCCACCGCCGCTTCCAATTCAGCGGCGAGGACTTTGGATTCGCCAATATCAATATTCGGGTCCAACCCCAAACGATCAAACGCGGGAATGCTGGAAAAATCCAACGCAGAAATTCTGTTGTCTCTAAAAAAATCGCACTGCAATACGGCTACTGTCACTAAATCGGCGTAGTCGGGTTGCGATTTCTGCGCATAAAATTTCAAGTGATCTTCTGGAATGCTCGCCAGGTTTTTATTAAAGCCCCAGGTTTTTAAAATCAGGCTACCAATCGGCCCGTGAATTTTTTCTATCACTTTATCCAGCGTGATGCTGTCATTTAACAGCGTTGGATTTTCTTCTGCATAGCTCAAAATAGGTAGCACACCAATTTTATGGATAATGCCGGCTAGTGTTGCCTGATCCGGGCGCAGCTTGGTGTAGTGTTTGCACAGCACGTGACTGACAGCCGCCACTTCGCTGGAGCTAAACCACACATCGCGCATGCGCATATCAATAATGTCCGAGGTGGATTGGAACATCTGTTCCATCGCGAGGCTGGTGGCAATATTGCACGCGTATTCAATGCCCAAGCGCATCAGTGCATTATTTAAATTATCGACTGGTCGCCCGGCGCGCAGTAAGGGGCTGTTGGCAACCCGAATCAAGCGCGCACTCAGCGCCGGATCGCAGCTAATCACACTCGCCAAACTCTCAATATCCGCCGTCGGGTCATCGGCCACTTCGCGCACGCGTAGCGCCACTTCCGGCAGTGTAGGTAACACCAGTTGATCACATTTAATGGCGGTGATGATATTTTCACTGACTCTATCGGCAATATTATCCATCAACTTTTCCCGGCAGCTAGCTGCAACTTTTATTTTTCTCAGTATAGGTGAGGAATGAAGCTGGGCAACTGAGCGCACTATTTGGCGCATCAATTAATAATTTCCTGCATTCGATTCGTATTTTTTAAATTCGCGGTTATATAAATTGCATAGCTCTTGATATTTCGGCCTAAGCAAAGCTATCTCACTGGCCTGTGCTAGTATCAGTTCACTTGGCTTTATTAAGAGTTGCCACTAATGGATGAATTTCATCGCCTCCGAAGCCTGCATTCTTATGACATTCTCGATACGGTTCCCGAAGCTGATTTTGATCAGCTGACCTGGTTAGCTGCACACATCTGTAAAACGCCAATTGCCGTGCTCACGCTGGTGGATGAAACCCGGCAATGGTTTAAATCGATTTATGGTTTGGATGTGCGTGAAACACCGCGCGAAATTGCATTTTGTAACCACGCAATTCAATACGTCACGCCTTTTGTGGTGGAAGATGCAGCGAAAGATTCGCGCTTTGCCAGCAACCCGCTGGTGATAAATGATCCGCGCATACGATTTTATCTGGGCATTCCGCTGATTTCACCCGAAGGTTTTGCAATTGGCACTCTTGCGGTTATCGATCAGGTGCCGCGTACACTCGCTGAAGAAACCGTTAAGGCGCTATGTCTGTTGGCACATCAGGCAATGCATAATTTAAATGCGCGGCGCGAGCGATTGGCCTCTGAACAGGCGGCGCATAATCGGGTAAAAGATATTATTTCTGCTGCCGCCACCGGTATTGCGGTATCAACGCTGGATGGAAAATATTTACTTTCCAATCCTTACTATTGCAATCTGTTTGGTTATGCCCCAGCGGAAATGTCGCGCACTACCTTGGCGGATATTGTATTGCCTGAGGATTATCCTGCTATGCAGGCCAGGCTGAAAGCGCTCTATAAAAATGAAGTGTCGCGCTTTACCTTGGAGTGTCGCAGCCTCACCAAATCACGCGGTGTTATTTGGATTAGAGCGCAGGTGTCCATGTTGCGCGATGCGCAGGAACAACCACTGGCTTTTGTCGGGGTGGTGGATGACATTACCCAGGCAAAACAAGCAGAGCAAGAGTTAAAACAATTAGATGCTATTAAACACGCACAACAAGTAGCGGAATTAGCCAATCAAGCCAAGTCCAGTTTTTTAGCGACCATGAGCCATGAAATTCGCACGCCCATCAGCGGCGTAATCGGCATGGTGGATGTTTTACATCAAACCAGTTTGAAAGGTTATCAAATTGAAATGGTGGATATTATTCGCGATTCTGCGAATTCACTATTGAGCATTATTGATGACATTCTGGATTTTTCCAAAATAGAATCCGGCCGTTTAGAACTGGAAGCGGTGCCCTTTTCATTGGAGCACAGTATTGAAAAAGTGTGCTCGCTACTGGATCGCATGGCGCTGGATAAAAATGTCGAGCTATCGCTTTTTATTGATTCCAACCTGCCAGAAACGCTGGTGGGCGACGAATTGCGGTTGCGCCAAATACTGATTAATTTGGTGAATAACGCAATCAAGTTTTCTTCCGGCGCGGAACCTTTTGGCAAAGTGAGGTTAAGTGTAAGTGTGCACGCAAAAAATGCGGGCGAGATGGTTATTGAATTTGCAATTAGCGATAACGGTATTGGTATGTCGGAGCAAACACTGGGGCGATTATTTAGCCCCTTTATGCAGGCCGATGCATCCACTACCCGCCATTACGGCGGCACCGGTTTAGGGCTGACAATTACGCGCCACCTGGTTGAATTAATGCAGGGCGAAATTGTGGTGGAAAGCCGCTTGAACATAGGTTCTGTATTCAGGGTGCGTATTCCTTTTTTAGTGAATGCAGCAACCGGTGTAACACCCGCGAACAATCCGAATTTTAGTTTGTTGCTGTGCATTGTGGTGGGTGACCTATCCGGCTTGTCTGCTATATGGGGGCAATATTTATCCACATCCGGTGCGGTGGTTATACCGGTGGCCGCGGTGGAACTGATTGAATGGCACGAGTTGCGCCATCACTACGCGCAGTATGAGTGGCTGGTATTAATTGATGAGTGCGGTGAAATTCCTGAGTCTTCACCGGCGCTGGCGGCAATTAATAAGCACCCTGCCAATCCGCGTGTGCATTGTTTGGTGATTGGGCGCGGACAGCGACGCGAACTGCGCAGCGATGAACAGGGCAATTGTTTTATCGATGGCAATTGTCTTGGGCGCAGCCGTTTTTTTGAGGCAATCAATATCGCCTTGGGGCATATCACAATCGCTAAGCCCCTGACACGCGGTTATCACGAACAGGATTTTATGCCACCCGCCCGCAGCGATGCACTTGCGCAGAACCGTTTATTGCTCTTGGCGGAAGACAATGAAACCAATCAAAAAGTGATTACCCGGCAATTGGCCTTGCTCGGCTACGCGGTGGATGTGGTGAGCAATGGCGAAGAGGCTTTTGATCGGCTTACTGCTGAGCGCTATGCACTCTTGATAACCGATATACATATGCCGGTCATGGACGGTTACCGTTTGATTGCCAAGGTGCGCGCGGCGCATCGCGCCTTCAATAAAATTCCCATTATTGCCTTGAGTGCCAATGCCCTGCGGGAAGAGGTGGATAAATGCAAACAGCTTGGTGCCAATGAATATTTGGTGAAACCGGCGCTGCTGCACGATTTAAAAAATATGCTCGACCGCTATTTTTCTGCTGAACCAAATGTTGCTATTTCCACCGCTGCAGATGCGCAGACCAGCTCCGCTTCTCCGGTTGTTAAGGATATACATTTGGATATTAATGTATTGCGTGAATTAATTGGTGCAGATGAGCAGGTGGTGATGGAGTTTTTAGCGGATTATTTAAAAACGGCCATACAGCTGCGAGGAGAAATGGCCACCAGTTTTCGCATCTCCGATATCAGTGCACTGGCCAGTAGTGCACATAAATTTAAATCTTCGTCGCGCGCGGTGGGTGCATTACAGCTGGGCAAAATTTGCGAATGTATTGAGCACAAATGTAATCAACAACAGTTCATCGAGTTGGCCACTGCCTATGCTGCCTTTGAGCAGGAATTTGAGCAGGTGCTGATGTTAATCAATAGAATATTTGTGGACGAATGGAGTGGGTGCAGTGCATCCAAAACAAAATGAACCAAGAAGCTAGTGTGGTAGATCTCGCCAATATCAACACCCTGGTGATTGATGATGATGCATTCATGCTGAAAATTATGCAGCGCATCCTGCATGTCAACGGTATTGCCAATGTCACCTGTTGTGATACTGCCCAAGGCGGGCTTGATGCGCTGAGACAAACACCAATGCCAATCGATTTGATATTACTCGATTTAAATATGCCGGAGATGGATGGTATTCAATTTGTTCGCCAGTTGGATTCTGAATCGTTTAAAGGCAGTATTATTCTGATTAGCGGTGAGGATGAAAGAATGCTAATCAGTGCAGAAAAATTAATTGCCGCCCGACACATTGGTATTCTTGGGCATCTGCAAAAACCCGTAACCCAGGAGGCCATAATACCGCTGTTAAAACAATTAGGTGCGCAAACTACATTTATACCCTCAAGCTTAAAAAACTACTCGGCGGAATCCCTGGCGGCTGCAATTAATGGTGGCCAGTTGTTTAATACCTATCAGCCTATAGTGTCGCTAAAAACCGGCAAGGTGAGCTGCGTGGAAGTGCTGGTGCGCTGGAATCACCCCACCGATGGTTTGGTGGGGCCGGATCAATTTATTCCCGTCGCCGAGGACAATAACCTTATCGATCAGTTAGCGAGCGTAGTGTTGACCGAGGCGTTGGCGCAGCATAAAAAATGGCAGGCGCTGTCACTGCATATTCCTATGGCGATCAATGTGTCTATGGAAAATTTGGCGTCACTGGAGTTTGCCGATAATTTTTCAAAAATTATGGCCGATGCCGGTTTACTCACCAAAGATATCACTCTGGAGATCACTGAAAGCCGCGCGATGAAAGACCCGATGATTACGTTGGATACCCTCGCGCGTTTGCGTTTGAAACGGTTTGTATTATCGATTGATGATTTTGGCACCGGCCATTCATCACTGGCGCAGCTGCGCGATATTCCGTTTGATGAATTTAAAATAGATAAAAGTTTTGTCACCGGTGCCTGGGCTGATCAGCGGATTCGGGTGATGTTTGAAACCAGTTTGAACCTCGCCAAACGGCTGTCGATGAAAGTCGTTGCTGAAGGCATTGAATCAGAAAAAGATTGGGAATTTGTGCGCTCGGCGCAATGTGATTATGCCCAGGGTTATTTTATTTCCAAACCCATGGCGGGTGATGCGCTGCCCAAGTGGTTAACACTGTGGGGGGAGCGGGTGCGGCGCGAGTTATTGCCCGAGGCCAATGCGGCAACCCTGACGGTAAAAGCCAGTAAACAGGGCACGGTATTAGTTATTGAAGACCATGATTTTCAGCGGCGTATTCAAAGCAAAATACTAATGGAGGAGGGGTTTTCGGTAGTGACTGCCGCAACCAGTGCGGAAGCTTTGTCGCTATTAAGAACCTTGCGTCCCGCATTAATTTTAATTGATATCGAATTGCCCGGGATGAGTGGTTTGGAAATTCTCAAGCGTTTACGCTCTACTGCAGTTTTTAAAAATACCCCGGTAATTATGTTGTCTGGATCCAATCAGAAAGACATAGTTGTGCAGAGTATGAAAACCGGCGCCTCGGGTTTTATCGCAAAACCCTTTGACCGCAAAACACTGGTCGCTAAAGTGTCGTCTGTCCTGCCTCATTAAAAGAGGCAGATGCTCAGCGCGTTTAAGCCGCGCTTGTTCTTCATAGCAGCAGAAAATGTCCTGCTTGTTATGCCCGCAGTAGATACTCATTCCGTCACGCCCGCGGTAAATACTCTCTCCGTCATACCTGCGAACGCAGGTATCCACAAAAAATTAATCAGCAGCTTGAGCGTTGTTATTCGCCGCCAGGTGTTGCGTTAAAAACGCAACCACCGCCTCAAACTCAGGGGTAAATAATTCAAATGCTTGTGCGAGTGAATCTCCTGTTTGTTGTTTTGCGTGATGTTCAATCGTGTTGCAAATATCGCCCAGGGTTAATGCACCTACGGTGCGCGCGGATGATTTTAAGGTGTGGGCATGGGTGCTGAGCTGTAGCCAGTTTTGTTGTGCGTAAGCGGCATTGATCTTCTGCGCGAGTTGCGTTGCGCTGGTTAAAAAGTCTCGCAGGAATTCGTTGAGTATTGTTGGGTCATCACCAATTAAGTTTGCCAGAATTTGCAGGTTTATAATCCCATCCGCCGGTTGTTGGCTTTCTGTATTAGTGCCCACATCTAAAACTTGCGTGTCGCTATGCAGGCATTTTGCCAAGCTCCTGGAAAGCGCATTGAGGGTAATGGGTTTGGTCAGGTAGTCATCCATGCCCTGTGCCAGGCAACGTTCCGCTTCGCCGCGCAGGGCATTCGCGGTTAGTGCAATAATTGGAATGCGGCTATTTTTCAGGGCTTCTTCAGCGCGAATTTTGGTTACTAATTCATAGCCATCCAGTTCAGGCATATGCAGATCTGTCAAAATTAATGCGTAAGCTTTGGTGCGCCATTTTTCTAATGCTTCTGCGCCATTGGACGCTATGTCTGTGTGGTAGCCAAGTAATTCCAGTTGATAGACAATAACTTTTTGATTGGTGGAGTTGTCCTCCACTACCAGTATCGGATTTGTTTTATCGCGCGGGGTAACTCCTTGTTCTGGTATTGCCTCGGGTGTTTTAAGCGATAGCGCCGCCTGCGCTTTATTTTCTATGGGCAAGCGCAAACGTACAATAAATTCAGCGCCCTGATCCGGCTCGCTTAGCAGGCGTACACTGCCGTGCATTAGTTGGATCAAACCGTGAGTAATGCTCAGGCCAAGGCCCGTGCCGCCAAAATGGCGATTCGTAGATGCATCTGCCTGCACAAAAGGTTTAAATAGTCGCGCCTGGCTTTCTTTGTTTAATCCAATCCCATTATCTTTTACTGCTATTTCAAATTCTGCGTCGGTTAGTGTTTTTTCAATGAGTAGGATGCTGATGTTAACCATACCTTGTGGTTTTCGTTTGCTGGAAAATTTAATCGCATTGCTAATTAAGTTGAGCAGAATTTGCCTGAGCCGCTGTTCATCACCGCGCAGTAGTTCGGGTAAATTATTGTCGGTATTAATACTGAGTTTTACGTTGGAATAAGCGGCGGCTGGCTCCATGAGCTGCACTATTTTTTTGAGTGTGGTGCCGGGTGAAAAGGGCAGGGATTCCAATTCAAGACGGCCAGCTTCTATTTTGGAAAAATCCAGAATGTCTTCAATGATATTGAGCAGCGACATAGCGGAGTCGCGAATAATATCCACCATTTCGGTTTGGTATGCGCGCAGCTGGGTTTGTTGTAAAACATCGACCATGCCGATAACACCATTAATGGGTGTGCGTATCTCATGGCTCATGGTGGCCAGGAAATTGGATTTTGCTTTGCTAGCCAGTTCCGCCAATTGGTGGGCTTGTTCCAGTTCAGCAATACGTTTGCGCTCGGTAATATTGCGCTCAACCGCAATCCAATGGGTAAAGGTGCCCTGGCTGTCGGCAATGGGTACCAAGTCCATTTCAACTTCTACTTGCACGCCGGACTTGGTGCTGTTTGTTAATTCGGCGCGCACCGCGTGATAATTTTTTAACGCATGGCGGACTTTATCCAATTCACTTTGCTGGGCGCTATTGCCGCGCAGAAACCGTGGGTTTTTGTGCATCACTTCATTTAAGCTATAGCCCATTAATTTTTCGAATGCCGGGTTTACAAATAAAATTTCTGGCCCTGCTTCTTCATTTTGCGCGGCATTAGTAATAATGACCATGTCGTTCATGTGCGCGATACAGGCTTCCATCAGGCGCAATTGCTGTTCGTTTTCGCGCCGCGAGGTTATATCCTGAAAATAGACAGCAAGCCCTTCGGAGGAGGGGTAGGCATTTACAATGAACCATCGCCCGAGCGGCGCATAAAATGCTTCAAAGGTAGTTTTCTCGCCCGTGGCTACGGCTTTTTTATAGTGAAATTCAAAATCACTATTGAGTGTTTGTGGAAATTCTCGCCACATAGTTTTGCCCAACAGCTCTGAGCGAGTGCGGTGCAAAAGCTGCTCAGCTTCCTGATTGATATAAGTAAAATTCCAGTCGGTATCCATAGTGATAAATGCGTCGGTAATACTTTCCAGCGTGACCGACAATCGGTCAGCAAGCGTCTGTGCTCTTTCTTCATTGGTTTTGGTGTCGTGAATGTCAATGGCGCTGCCGTACCAGCGCACCACTTCATGCTGTGCATTAAACACAGGAACCGCTCGGGCAAGGTGCCAGCGATATATTCCATCTGCCTGGCGCAACCTGAACTCCGTGAGATAGAGATCATTATGCCGGGTGGCGTTTTGCCATGCATTACCCGCGAGTAATTGATCGTCATGATGAACGACTTGCAGCCAGTCACTCTGATTGGTTATACGCGCCTGATCAACTCCGGTGTATTCGCTGAAGCGATTGTTAACATAATCAATCGTACCGTCGGATGTTGCCGACCAAATAATAATGGGCAGTGCATTGGCAAGTTGTTGTAAGCGCTGACCGCCTTGGGCGAGCAAGGTGGCCGCATGTTTTTGTTCGGTGATATCTTGAAAGGATCCTTCAAGACGAATTATTTTTCCCTGCTGATCGCGCATGGCTTCGCCCTGAGTGCGTATCCATAAATAGCGCCCACCAGCAGTGATAATTTGCAATTCTTCATCGTAAGGAATACCGGCATCAAGGCAGCGATTGATTGCCTCTACAATCACTTTACGCCAGCGCGGCGGGTACATGTCCAGACCTTTCAGGAGCGGCATGGTGGAGTGGGGTGGCAGCTCCAAAATTTTACACACCTCATCATCCAAACTAACTTTATTGGTGCGAACATCCAAAGACCAGCTGCCAAGGCGGGCAATGCGTGCGGCCTGGCGCAGTTGGCTTTCTTGTTGGCGCAAGCGCTGCTCAATGTGTTTGCGGTGGGTAATATCTGTGGCGAGACCGGCGATGCGATAGACCTTGCCTTGTTCATCGCGAATGGGAAAAGCCCGGTCTTCTATCCAGCGAATATTGCCATCAGGGCGAATAATGCGATATTCGCGGTGATAATTTCCGCGCGCTTGATCGGACAGTGCCTGTAATAATCCAGCTCTATCTTCAGGGTGAATGGGGTCCAGCCATGTCGCCGGGTTGTCGTACAGTGAATCGCATGGGCGCCCCCAAATACGTTCATAGCCGGGAGAAATGTAGAGCATTTTGTTTTTCTCTACATCGGTTAACCAAAACACTTCACTAATCGTTTCAGCTAATTCCCTGAAATATGTTTCGCGCTCTGCGAGTGACCTTCCATTGCGCACACGCGATAATTCAAACAGCCATGTCATGACAAAAATGATAACCAACAAGGCAAATACCACAATCAGCGCCATATAAAAGGATAAATCGCTATCGCCGGGCATAGGTGCAGTGTTTGAAAACTTGTGTGACAGTTTAATTTGCTGCCTGTGATAGACGTGAAATGCAGCAAGTAGCATGCATAAAAACAAGGCGCTGGAGGACAATACCCACACCCACAGGCGGGAGTGAGTCGATCTGGGAGGGGAGTACTTGAGTTCACCCATAGGTTACTTGCCTTGCAATTTTTTTCGTTAGATGCGCAATAAATAGCTAGCATAAAGTAGGAGTTTAGCTCAGCCTTGATAATTGACGAGACAATTGCGAGCCTGGTGCCAGCGGGTTGGTTTTATCCTGCGGCAATGATGGATTAAGCGCGTGTGCGAGGTTCACTATGACAGACCCATTTTCACCATTCCCATTTGTGTCGCGCACCTTGTGTGGCTGGGCAAGTGTTGTGGGTTTGGTTGCTGTTTTTATTACCGATTGGTTTACGCCTTTGGGGTTTGGCCACGGCATGTTGTACAGCCCGCTTATTTTATTGGCGCTGGTTAGCGGTAGCAGGGCACTCGTGTTGGGTGTTGCTTTATGTGCAATTTTATTCACTTTGATCGGGATGCTAATGTCGCCCGACGCGCCAGATATCCCGACAATAAACACTGTATTTGCCAATCGCGTGTTATCGATTTTATTAATTGTATTTACCACCGGGTTATCGCTGTGGTTGCTAATTAATGTGCAGCGTTTGAATAGCGCGACAGAAAAATTAATGGCTACCCAGCAGCGCTTGTCAGAGCAGCACCATTTATTGCGAATCGCGAGCCAAGTTGGTCACTTGGGTGGCTGGACAGTCACTGTGCCGGAGGGGCAGGTGAGCTGGACAGATGAAGTGGCGAACATGCATCACCTGCCGCCCGGCTATCATCCCAGCGTTGAAGAAGCACTTAATTTTTATCATCCGGATTATCGCGAACATGTGCGCAAATTGGTGCGCGATTGCATGGAGCAAGGCATCGCATTTGATGATGAGGTGCAGCTACTAACCAGTGACCGCGAGGTGTTATGGGTACGAATTATGGGAACGGCACTGCGCGATCAGCAAGATAAAGTTATTCGTATACAAGGCGCTATTCAGGATATTAGCCAGCGCAAACAAGTGGAAAATTTAATTAAACTCAGCCATGAAAAATTTTCCAACCTCGCCGATGCTATGCCAATTGCTGTGTGGAGTGCGCAAGCCAATGGGGTGGTGGATTATGTCAACCGAGCGCTCAGTGATTACAGTGGGCTTGCCGTAGAGGAGTTAGTACAGCCCGGTCGCTGGTTAAGTATTTTGCATCCGGATGATTATGATCGCGCCGAGGCTTACTGGAGTGAGTCAGTTGATACCGGTATGGATTATGTTATTGAATTTAGAATTCGTCGGAAGGATGGCGAATATCGCTGGCATTTAACCCGCGCCCAGCCTGTTCGCAACGAACAGGGTATTATCACTAAATGGTACGGTGGCACGGTGGATATTCACGAACATAAAATGCTTGAACGCGAGCATCAACTAATCGTAGATCGCCTGCTGCAGAGTTTGAAGTCCTCATAGACCTCGAACTTTCTCAATGGCGCAATTATTTTTTCTCCAGCAGCGCAATAATATCCTGGGTGTATTTATCAATTGTTTTGCTTTCGCTCAGCATTAAATCCATGCGTTGATAACACTCGCTGATGGCATTATCAAATACGGATTTGACTGCAGGCGATGGATTCATGAGTTTAACCGAGGCTTCTACTTCACGCGTAAAATCAATAATAATGCCTTTGGCATCGTTGGATTGAGCGTGATGCCTGACCTTGATCTGCGCAAGGGTAGAACTGATTTTGTGTAGCGCAGAACTCATTGCAGAATCGTGTCTGGACAATTTTATCTGCGAATCCAAATGACCAATCGTTGAGTTGAGTAACTGCACTAGCGTATCCAGTGTTGTCTCCATCAAGGCTTGTGCTTCATCTTCATCCGGTGGGTTGCGGATAATCACGCGGACATGCGGGCGAAAAAACAGTATGCCTTCATTGGTGTAGCCAATCGCGCTATTGCTATCCTGGATCTTTAAAGACTTTTGTTCTTGTGGCGAGGTTTTTCCATCCGAGTAGTGTTCGATTTTGTCCAGTTCACTATCCAAATAGAAACCATAAGCAATATTCATGGATTTTAATGTTGAGGCCAATAATTGCGCGATGGATTCGATGTTGTTGCAGTCCAGCAATTGGGTGGCAAATTTATTCACTATGCTGGCCTGTGAATATTGCTCGATGGTTTGATGCAGTTGGGACGACATGTGCTCAATATCGCGATTGAGTCGTTCAATATCCGGGTGCTGCAGTTTTTCATGCTCATCGGTCATCTGGTCGCGCAATAATTCTACTTCACTCTCAAGTGTTTCTATGCAGTACTCACACTCTTTGACCAGTCGTTCCAGTTTTACAATTTCCTGCCCTTTCTCGGCTTTTAAGGTTTCATCCTCTGTGTTCAGCATGGACTCACGCAGCAAACTAATTTCTGAATTGAGTTCTAGAATTAACTTGCGTTGATTTTGATTATTGCTGCGCAGTTTTTCGATTTCCTCTAGCGAGCGCTGCGGCCCACCATCCTCTACCCAAGAGAGCACCTCATCTTCACTGCCTGTTTCAGTGCTGGATGGTTCAGCACCGGGTTGATCAGTAGTGGATTGATCGGTTATTTCTTTGTGAGTGGTGGGGTAAAGGGCTGCATCTTGTTCCATTTGTTTGAACTGTTGGATGTTGTCGCGCGCACTTTTCAGTTCTTTTTGTAAATTAGTGATGTGGTGATCAGATTTGAGTATGTCAATTTCGAGGGCTTTAACTTTTTCCTCAAATTTTTCTTTTTCTCCTCTCTTCAGGTGAGTAAACGAATTATTCAGATTGCCTGTTAGTTGATTCAGTAATCCCTGCTTTCTTTGGCTGATATCGTTGATGTTTGCTATTTGAAAAATACTTCCTTCGTAGGCATGTGTTGCCCGTTCGTGGCGTTGATAGGCAGAGCTTTCTTTCTCATCGGAATCCAATGTGGCCGCGATACTGCTAGTAGGGAATGCACGCTGAAACGCATTGATCATGGTTTGTAGCTTGCGAATGCTATCGCGCTGGTTTTTATTTTGCTCGGTTAGCGATTCACTTTTTTGTCGCGCCAGTGTCAATTGGCGTTTCAGACGGGAGTTTTCTACCTCTTGTTTTTTTAAACTATCAATTTTTTCCTGCAGTTGTTTAATGCGGCCGCCACTGAGGTTTTGCTGTTTTGGCATGTTGCGCACCCAGCGCACTATGTCTGCCAGTTTTTTTTCCAGGACCAACCAGTTTTCCGGGCTATTTTGTTTGGTGCGATTTTCCGCCTCGGCCATCGCCACCAAGTAGCGTAGGGCTGCAATTTTGGCGCTAAATGGGGTGTCAGGCGACAAGGTAGGTATGCCGCCAGGAACTATTTTTTTGAATCGCTCAATAGAATATTGCGCGATGCTATGCAGGAAAATACCTACAGTATCGCCATGCAATTTTTCTGGAATTGCGTTGTTATCAGCAAAATTAAGTTCGCTAAGGATATGTCGTGTTCTTTTGCGTAACTCTTTATATTCCTCTTCAAGAGTGTCGCGTTCTTTTTTTAGTCTTATTGTTATAAAGATTAAAAAAGTGCAGCACACCAGCAGCAAAAAAATCACTTCACCCAGAATTAATGGAAGGCTACCCGGCACTGACATTAGCTATATCTCCTTTCTTTGGTCTCAGTATAGTCGTGACCTCGGGAAAAGCTGGTTGCGATTTAGTGGCGTGCTCAGAGCAAAGAGTCGTGCATAGGTGCGCGATCGGGAGCCTGTGCACAGCACTTCGGAAGCGTTTTTAAATGAAGACGGAGTCGGGTTAAGCTTGGGTATTGAGGTGAGTAGAGTGTGTGGGAGAGTCGATATGATTTAGGCGCTGCCAACTAGCGAGCCTCTGGCAAGGTATCTAACTAATTACCAGATTTAACTTGGCAAGAGCATCAATATATAGATGCTCACCGGAAATGGTGGGCCCAGCTGGACTTGAACCAGCGACCTGCCGATTATGAGTCGGATGCTCTAACCAACTGAGCTATAGGCCCCAAAGAGGAATTGCATAACTGCCAGACGGCAGGGAAGCGCATTATAGAGACAAGTTTTGCGTGTGGCTATAGTTCGTAACTTATTGTATTGCCTAAAAAATAAAACCCGCCGAGGCGGGTTTTATTTTGTGCAGCATTTAGACAATTAATCGTCCAGGAAGCTGCGCAGGTGGTCGGAGCGTGAAGGGTGGCGCAGTTTGCGCAGCGCTTTGGCTTCGATTTGACGGATACGCTCGCGCGTCACATCAAATTGTTTGCCCACTTCTTCCAAGGTGTGGTCGGTGTGCATGTCGATACCAAAACGCATACGCAGTACTTTCGCTTCGCGTGCGGTGAGGCCTGCTAATACTTCACGGGTGGCTTCCATCAAGCCTTCCATTGTCGCTGACTCCACCGGAGAAATAATGGTAGTGTCTTCGATAAAATCGCCCAGATGTGAATCTTCATCGTCGCCGATTGGCGTTTCCATGGAGATTGGCTCTTTGGCGATCTTCAGTACTTTGCGCACTTTGTCTTCGGGCATTTCCATGCGCTCGCCGAGTTCTTCCGGCGTTGGTTCGCGGCCCATTTCCTGCAGCATTTGGCGCGATACACGGTTGAGTTTGTTGATGGTCTCAATCATGTGCACCGGAATACGAATGGTGCGCGCCTGATCCGCGATAGAACGGGTAATCGCCTGGCGAATCCACCAGGTAGCGTAAGTAGAGAATTTGTAACCGCGACGGTATTCAAATTTATCCACTGCTTTCATCAGGCCAATATTGCCTTCCTGAATCAAATCGAGGAATTGCAGGCCGCGGTTGGTGTACTTTTTCGCGATAGAAATAACCAGACGCAGGTTAGCTTCCACCATTTCTTTTTTGGCGCGACGAGCACGCGCTTCACCAATTGACATGCGACGGTTGATGTCTTTGATACTGGCGAGACTGAGGCCGCTCTCGGCTTCGATTTGTGCCAACTGCTGTTGTGCTGATTGCACATCAGGCAGTACGCGCTCAAGTTTCTCAGGCGCTTCGACTTTGCCTTTTAGAAAGTCGGGTAGCCAAGCTTCGTTGGTTTCATTGCCGGGGAATTCTTTGATAAAGGTTTTGCGCTGCATTTGTGCTCTGCGTGTACACAGATCCATAATGTGGCGCTCGTGTTTGCGCACGCTATCCAGCGCTACACGTGCCTTGCTATAAATAGGCTCAAATTGGCGCGCAGGAAGTTTGAAGAATTTGAACAGGTCACCCAGTGCGGACAGTTCTTTTTCAGCTTGTTTACTGCCATAGCCATATTTGGCGAGTGCCTTGGTGGTTTTGTCGTGCTGTTTTTGCAGCTCTTCAAAGCGGGCACGTGCCTCTTCTGGGTCTACACCTGAAACGGCTTCCTCTTCATCTTCGGTTGCTGCCTCTTCCTCTTCGTCGTCTGCGGCGGGTTTGGCTCCTGCAGCAGCAACAGGTATTTCTTCTACCTCGGCGAGGGCAGCGGGGATATCTTCTACCGGATCCAGCCAGCCGATGATTACGTCGGCCAGGCGGCGCTCCTCTTTGGCAACCAATGCGTATTCGTCCAACACTTGTTGTACTGCGCCGGGCCAGTAAGCGATGGCGTGCATTAACTCACGCACGCCTTCTTCAATACGCTTGGCGATAACAATTTCGCCTTCGCGGGTGAGCAGCTCTACAGTGCCCATCTCGCGCATATACATACGCACTGGATCGGTGGTGCGACCGGTTTCGGTCTCCACGGCAACCAGAGCGGCAGCAGCTTCTGCGGCGGCTATCTCGTCGGCGGCGGAGTCACCATCGGTCATTAACAGGGTATCGGCGTCGGGTGCAGTTTCGTACACGCGGATACCCATGTCGTTGATCATCTGAATGATGTCTTCGACCTGATCCGGATCAGAGATGTCCTCCGGCAGGTGATCGTTTACCTCGGCATAGGTCAAATAACCCTGCTCTTTACCGCGGGCGATCAGTTCTTTAATACGGGACTGTTGCTGTTGGACGTCTTCAGACATTCGAAACCCTATTTAAAACCTGATGAGTGAAATGCAAAGCCCGAAATTATACTCCACTTGCGTGTGTGGATTCTAGGCGACATATGATTGAGGCCATGTTCTTCGGACTGTTTTGGGTCAATTTGCCGACCTTTGACCGGCTTTTGTGCTCAGTGTTGCAACTTTTTATCCAGAGCAGCGCGCACAAGCGCCTCTCTTTCCTCTTTGCTGAGTTGATTAAAGTTGGTGTTTTTCAACTTAGCCAAGGATTCATCTGCTTTTTTTTGTGTTTGCTGGAGTCGCAGCTTTTGCATCGCATGGGTGAATGCGGCTTCGGTGTCGTAGTCGGCTTTGGCAGGTTTGTCTTGCCGTGTTTGCGATATGGCATTAGCGGCTTGCAACAAATCATGGCCAGCAACGGCGGCTAATCGCTCTGTGTTTTCAGCGCCATAAATGCCCCGCCAATAGCCAATCAGATGTGACAGGTTGTAATGTGGGCGCTCATGAAGCACTTTCAAGAGCCGCCCGAGCATTTGACAGTCAAGATCATCGTCCTGCGCTAGCCATTCATCGTGATTGGGTTCCAAGCTGGCGAGGATTGGATGGGTAAGCAGTAGCGCCAAGGCTTTGCGGACGGGGGGCATCAGGTACTTGCTGCTTGCGCGACTTTGCAAATCAGGCTGATACGGCTTGTTACCCGGCTCGCGTCGCAGGCGTGGCTCTTCGTAGAATTCGTGATAATCCGCTGGTGGCAGTTCCTGGGGGAAGTCGCCATATTCTGCGTCCGGGTATTCTGATGGTGCTGGCGGTAGGTGGTCCCACTCCGGCTCCATCCTTTTAGGCATTGCAAGGTGGGGGATGCTTTCTTCCTGTTTCTGTGGTGCAGGTGGTGCGCTAAATAGCGGTTGCATCTCGCCTTTTTGTTGCTGTTCTTGAATCAGCTCTTGCAGGATGTTGCGATTAAGCCCTGTGCGGGTGGCGAGGCTTTCAAACATCAATTCGCGGAAAACGCCTTTGGGAAGACGATCCAGTAGTGGTGCCGCACGTTTGCTGAAGGTGGCGCGGCCTTCCATAGTGCGGATATTGATGCCTTCCGCAATCGCGTCGAATAAATAGTCCTCAAAGGGCACGGCCAGTTCGATCATGCGTTCGAATTTCTCCGGGCCGATTTGGCGCACCAGTGTGTCCGGGTCTTCGCCTTCGGGTAGAAATAGGAATTTTACCGTGCGCCCATCAATCATCGTATCGATGGAGGCTTCCAGAGCGCGATGAGCCGCGCTGCGACCAGCCTTGTCGCCATCAAAACAAAATACGACTTCGTTGGTGTATTTAAACGCGCGATCGAGATGATCCGGTCCGCAGGCAGTGCCGAGGGTTGCGACGCCGTAGCCTATGCCAAACTGGGCGAGGCTGACCACATCCATATAACCCTCTACCACCAGCAAACGCGGCAGTTCGCGGTAAGCCAGGCGCGCCTCGTAAAGACCATACAATTCTTGTCCTTTATGGAACACCGGTGTTTCGGGCGAGTTCAGGTATTTGGGCTTGTCATCGCCCAGTACCCGCCCGCCAAAACCGATCACCCGCCCACGGGTATCGCGGATGGGGAACATAATGCGGTGGCGAAAACGATCGTAGAGTTTCTTTTCCTGTTCCTGATGAATCAGCATGCCACCTTCAATCAGCAGGTGTTTGTCTTCGTCGTTTTGACCAAGGGCCTTGAGCAGGTTGTCCCAGCCGGGAGGAGCGAAACCTACGCCATAGGCTTTGGCGGTTTTGCCATCCAGACCGCGATTTTTGAGGTAGTTAACTGCCTGAAGTTTGCTGGGGTGATGGCGCAGCTGCTGCTGGTAGAATTCGTCTGCCTTTTCCAGCAGGGTATAAATGCTGCGTTTTTCCTGTTCGCGTTTGGCTTGCGCTTCGGTCTGGACTTCGCGCGGAACTTCCAGTCCGGTCAGGCGAGCAAGGGATTCAACTGCTTCGGGGAAGCTGAGCCGCTCGTAATCCATCACAAACCCCAGTGCATTGCCGCTCGCGCCACAGCCAAAACAGTAATAGAACTGCTTTTCCGGGCTCACGGTAAAGGAGGGGGTCTTTTCGTCGTGGAATGGACAGCAGGCGCTGTAGTTTTTGCCGGTTTTTTTGAGTTTAACGCGACTGTCGACCACATCGACTATGTCGAGGCGGTCGAGCATGTCATCGATAAAGCTCTGGGGGATTAAACCGGCCATGAGGAGTGTCGCTTGTGAGCTTGGAAAAATGACTGTTGGCGATTAATTGCCCAGTTTGGCTTTGAGCAGTTTGCTCACCTCGCCCATGTCGGCGCGGCCTTGTGCTTGGGGTTTAATGAGTGCCATGGCTTTGCCCATGTCGCGCATTTCGGTAACACCTGCATCGGCAATCGCCTGAGTCACAATCGCGTCCAGCTCGGCTGCGCTTAATGCGGCAGGTAGGTAGACCTGGATTTCACTGATTTCGTAGGCTTCTTGCGCGGCCAGTTCGCTGCGGCCAGCGGCGATGTATTGCTGTTCGGAATCGCGGCGCTGCTTAACCATTTTATCGAGCAGGGCGAGGGCGCGAGCGTCATCAACGTCGATACGTTCATCGACTTCAATGCGTTTGAATTCAGACATCACAAGACGCAAAACCGCGACGCGCTCTTTTTCTTTAGCGCGCATCGCGGTTTTCAAGGCATCATTTATGCGGTCTTTTAGCGTTTGTTGACTCATGACTCACCGTTTGGTCAGTAATACAGGAGTGGAACGCACAACTCGTTAGATGACAGATGCAAAACAAGGCTAACGAGCGCAACCGGTCAAACCAAGGGATATAGCTGCCGAATCAGGTTGGCAGTTAATAACTTAGTACAGACGGGTAAACTTTTTGGATTCGCGTTGAACCTTTTTAGCGTGACGCTTAACAGCGGCAGCAGCATCACGTTTACGGATAGTGGTCGGCTTCTCATAGCATTCGCGAGCGCGAACATCAGCCAAAATACCTGCTTTTTCACACGCGCGCTTGAAGCGACGCAGGGCTACATCAAAGGGTTCGTTTTCTTTAATTTTTACTGAAGGCATGCTGTTACCTTTAAAAGAGTGCTTAAAAATGATGTCTTGAGGATAGCTACAGGCGTATAAACACCGCGAAGCATCCGAGGGGTGCGGATTCTATACACTTATTATGGCTGTCGCAACCTTGCACCGTTTAGCGGTGCTGGGTTTTCGCGAGTCCAGCCTTTATTATGGCGCCCTGTTTTTTCTGTGGTTGTCTGAGCGGTTGTTCGTATTGCTGGCGTCTGAGCTGGGTTGAGGTTTTTATGCGTGTACTGGGGTTGGAGACGTCTTGTGACGAGACTGGCGTTGCTGTTTATGACAGCGAGCGAGGTCTGTTGGCGCACACGCTTTACAGTCAAATTGCGCTCCATGCCGAATATGGTGGTGTGGTGCCCGAACTTGCCTCGCGTGACCATGTACGCAAACTGCTGCCTTTAATCAATGAAGTTTTGGAGGCCAGTGGCTCAGTGGCTGCTGACATTGATGGAATTGCTTACACCTCCGGTCCGGGCCTTATTGGTGCGTTGATGGTAGGGGCATCTATGGGGCGTGCGCTGGCTTATGCATGGCAGGTACCGGCAATTGGTGTGCACCACATGGAGGGGCATTTACTGGCGCCAATGCTGGAAGCTAATCCGCCGGCTTACCCCTTTGTGGCACTGCTGGTCTCGGGCGGGCATACCCAATTAGTTAAAGTGGATGCTCTGGGGGTATATGAATTACTGGGAGAGTCAATTGACGATGCTGCTGGTGAAGCGTTTGATAAGGCCGCCAAAATGCTCGATCTGGATTACCCTGGTGGCCCGCAAGTAGCTGCCTTGGCGGAGCGGGGTGTTGAGGGACGATTTAAATTTCCACGCCCGATGGTGGATCGCCCCGGCCTTGATTTCAGTTTTAGTGGATTAAAAACCGCAACCCTGACCACGGTAAATGCCCATGCTCAAGCCAATGGTTTGCCTGATGATCAAACCTGCGCTGATATAGCCAATGCATTTCAAGCGGCGGTGGTGGATACCTTGGTGATTAAATGCAAGCGCGCATTGGAGCAGACGGGAATGAAAACCCTGGTGATTGCCGGTGGGGTTTCGGCCAATAAAAAACTGCGCGCTGACCTGGAAATCCAGCTCGCAAAAATCGGGGCAAGCGTATTTTATGCCCGCCATGAGTTTTGTACCGATAACGGCGCCATGATCGCCTACGCTGGCTGCCAGCGCTTGCTCGCTGGTCAGCATGAAGGTTTGGCGGTTAATGTAAAGGCGCGCTGGCCACTCAATACTCTCACTTCACTTTAAAAGAATTATTTATGGATATTGTCTACATCCGCGATTTACGCATCGACACCATCATCGGTATTTATGATTGGGAGCGCGAGGTGCGTCAAACCGTTAGCATCGATTTGGAAATGGCGAGTGATATTCGCAAAGCCGCCGCAACCGATGATATTCAGTTCGCACTTAACTATAAGGCGGTCTCCAAGCGCTTGATTACCTATGTGGAAAATCGCAATGCACTGCTGGTAGAAACACTTGCAGAGGAAATAGCACAAATGATTCGCACAGAGTTTGATGTGCCTTGGCTGCGTTTGCGCTTGAGTAAACCCGGCGCGGTGCGCGGTGCACGTGATGTGGGGCTGATTATTGAACGCGGCGAAAAACCCGGAGAACTACCCGAATGACGGCAATTTATTTAGGCCTGGGGAGTAATGTTGACCGTCACAAACACATAAGTGCGGCGCTAGATGCGTTAATTATGCTGTTTGGTGACTTAACGATTTCATCGGTATATGAAAGTAAATCGATTGGTTTTGATGGCAGTAATTTTTTTAATCTCGTGGTTGGTGCGCAAACACTGCTGACGATTCCGGAATTGTCCGAAATATTAAAACGGATTGAAAATGATAATGGCCGTATGCGCAGCGGGCCTAAATTCAGCCCGCGTACGCTGGACATTGATATCTTGACTTACGGCGATTTTGTGGGCGTGGAGGGTGGTATTGAATTACCGCGCGCTGAAATTACCAAAAATGCGTTTGTGTTGTTGCCCTTGGCCGAAATTGCCACACAGGTATTGCATCCACAATTACAGAAAACCTATGGCGATTTGTGGCAAACCTACGATCAGGCGTCTCAATCTTTATGGGCAATTGATTTTGAATGGCAAGGCAGAAAAATATCTACCCGCCGTTAGCTTTGCCTGGCTACAGCCATTTTTTATAGGCAATACCACCGAACCCTACAGCAATAATGAGCATCGCGCCAAGAGCGTAAAAATAGCCGTTGGGTTCGTGCAATTCGGGCATGTTGTCGAAATTCATACCGTAAATGCCGGCAATAAATGTCAGCGGTACAAAAATCGCGGTTATCACGGTTAGCACACGCATGGTGTTGTTTAATTGATGAGAGCTGATTGATAAGTAACCGTTAATTAAATCGCCACAAATTTCGTAGTACATGGTGCATAAGCCGTGGAGTCGTTCGCAGCGCTCAAATAAATCCTGCAGGGCGTGTTCTATGTCGCCATCTTCTTCGATGAGCTGCTGGGGAATATCTTGCAATAAGTTAACGACTAATTTTTCGTGATAGCTGAAAATGCGTTTCAGCTTGCGCAGTCGCGCTTGATAGGCAATTAGCTCACGCATTATTTCATCATTGGGTTTTTCCTGCATCGAGTCTTCGAGTTCGGTGAGTGAGGGTTCAAAGGCGAGGATGGCCTCCAGATATCGCCCGACAGAGAAACGCATAATACTGGAGGCCAATATGCCTGGGCTGATTAATAAGTTTTCAGTGTGTGCGTTTTCCCAATAATGATTGATACCCATGGAGTGGCGCGGATGACAACTGATCAGGCAGCGCTCACCCGCAAATAGTGCAATGGTCATTTGTTGAATGGTCAGGTCTTTATTAAATTCGGTGATGCCACGGTATAAAATCAGCGTGTAATTATCGAACGTTTCGGTTTTTGGCGGGTGGCGAAAGCGCTGTACATCTTCGACAGCAAGGGGGTGGCAGCCCATGGAGAGCAAAAAATTATTTTCGTGTGTAGCATCTTCGCCGAGCAAATCTATCCAGATGAATCCACTATTGTCAACGCGCCAGCGGTGTATCAGCTCATCACCGCCTGTCAGCCATTCGCCAGTCTCTGTTAATAATTGCACTCTGATCATGCTGGATTCCTGCGTTTTTTGAATTAAATCGTCAGTGAGCGGCCGCCATCGACTGTCAGGATTTGGCCGGTAACATAGGGCGCGTCATTTACTAAAAACAAAATTGCTTTGGCAATGTCTTGTGCTTGCCCGCGTTGCTGCAGCGGAATTTTGCACAGCACCTTTTCTTTATCTTCATCGGATAATGTATCTTCCTTTTTTTTATGGTTGCCGTCCGGCCAGAGAATCGCGCCCGGTGCAATGCCATTCACGCGCACACGTGGTGCCAGTTCCTGCGCAAGGCTTTTGGTTAGCATCAGATTACCTGCTTTGGCGATGGAGTAAATGCTGTGGTTGCGCAGCGGTTTATCAGCATAGATATCGGCAATGTTAATAATGCTGCCCGCTGCTGTAGTTAATTGCGCCGCTAATGCTTGCGCAAGAAAGTAGGGGGCTTTCAGGTTGGAGCCAATTAAATCGTCCCAGTCATCGCCATTCGCTTTGTCAAAAGGGGTTGGATAAAAACTGGAAGCATTGTTGACTAGCAGGTGAATGCCTTGCCATTTGCTACTGGCTTGCTGTGCGAGAGCAGTGAGTTGATCCTGATTATTTAAGTCAGCTTTGAGCGCGATAGCTGAATTTTCGCGGAGGTTATTCAGCTCATCCGCGAGTGCTAGCGCTTCTGTTGCTGAGTGATGGTAGTGAATTACCAAATTAAAGTGAGCCGCATGTAAATGGCGTGCAATTTCGGCACCGATGCGTTTTGCAGCGCCGGTTACCAGTGCGATTTTGGGGGTGTCAGGCATAAGGTTCTTCCCGCTGGACTGTATCAGTTGTTGTTATGATTTTTTTAATTCCGTGAGGCGTTCCAGCCGCTGTTTATCGAGCGCTTCACCAAAAGCAGGGCCTGTTAGCCCCATGTTTTTAACTGCTGCGATGTCGATATTTTTTGCGGCTTGCAAACACTGACGGAAATAATTGGCCTGCGGATAATCGCGTAATTCGAAACCGGTGCGCCCGCGAGCATCGGCTTCGCAGCACAATAAAAATTGTTCAAAACGTTCTGGTCTGCGCAGGGCATCGGTTGCATGCAATACTTTTAGCAGTGTTGTTGGTTTTAGCTCCAGCGCACGATGGCAGTGGGTATGCCATTGCGCTGTTAGTAACGCCAAGTCTTTAAATTCTTTAGGTGTTGCGAGGCGTGCACACAAATTTTTTACCAGTGGCAGGCTGCGCTCTTCATGCGCAATATGGCGCGGCCATTCTTCCGGCGGGGTTTTAGCTTTGCCCAAGTCGTGCAGCAGTGTTGCAAAACGAACGCAGCTATTGCCGCCTAATTTTACCGCTTGTTGCAGGCTCATCAGGGTGTGAATGCCGGTATCTATTTCAGGGTGATGTGTGGCGGTTTGCGGCACACCAAACAGCGCATCAATTTCAGGAAATAGACGCGCTAGCGCATTACAGTCGCGCAACACTTCAATAAAAATTTCCGGGTTGTTTTCGCCCAGGGCGCGCTCGGTTTCTTTCCATACTCGCTCGGCAACCAGATGATCTACCTCGCCATTGGCGACCATGGTTTGCATAAGTGCAATTGTTTCAGCAGCAACACGAAACCCTAAGTGATAGTAGCGCGCGGCAAATCGCGCGATGCGCAAAATGCGCACCGGGTCTTCGGCAAACGAGGGCGATACATGGCGCAATAATTTATCGGCGAGATCCTGCTGGCCGTTGTAGGGGTCGATAATCCTGCCATCATCATCTTCGGCCATTGCGTTAATGGTGAGATCGCGGCGGATAAGGTCCTCCTCCAGCGTCACTTCATCACCGCAATAAAAACTAAAACCGCCATAGCCCTTGCCCGTTTTTCGCTCGGTGCGGGCGAGGGCATATTCCTCTTTGGTGTGTGGGTGCAGGAATACTGGAAAGTCTTGCCCCACAGGTGTGAAACCACTGGCGATCATTTGCTCGGGGCTGCTGCCGACGACTACCCAATCTTTTTCGGTAACTCGGCGGCCTAATAATTTATCGCGGACAGCGCCGCCAACCAGGTATGTTTTCATTGCGTTTTATCGTTGCATCTTTTCATGAAAAACCAAGGCATGAGTATAGGGTAATTAGTTGGATAAAAAAAATCCAAAAATGACTTGTGGCTTAACGGAAATTAAATTAACCTCACTTCAGTTTTTCAAATCCTTATAACCTTAGATCAATTAATTATGTACCAAATGAATTCCATCAAGCACGTCGCCGCACTACGACCAATTTTTTGGTGCGTGGTCATGGCGCGTTGCTTGGCGGAATTTGTTGATTAGTTGAATAATCGTTATAAACAAAGGCCGCAGCATAAAAAACTGCGGCCTTTTTGTTTTCTGGGTTTCAGTTTTTAATCAGCAATCATTGCTGACGTTGTGCTGCGGCGAATTACCAATATGTTGCTCATAGGGCAATAAGGAGTTATGCCGTGGCCGTATTTTTTGCTTATTTTTCGGTGGTGCTCATTTGGGCTACCACACCTCTTGCGATCCAATGGAGTAACGATAGCCTGAGTTTTGTCGCGGCGGCTACTGCGCGCATGTTATTGGCCTTGGCTCTTGCACTATTTATTCACGCACTCTTGCGTCAATCGCTTCAAGCTTACTGGAAGCAGCGCAATATTTATTTTGCCGCTTCGCTGGGGATTTTTCCGAATATGCCGTTGGTGTATTGGGCGGCACAATTTATCCCTTCTGGTTTGGTTGCCGTTATTTTTGCGTTGTCACCGTTTGCTACTGGTGTGATGACGCTGATCCTTTTAAAACAAAATCCGTTTGGCATTAAACGTGTGCTCGCACTGTTGTTGGCGATTAGTGGTCTGCTGGTGATTTTTTATCAGCAAATACGTTTGGATGCCGATTCAATTTACGGTGTGGTGGGGATTTTGTTGTCCTGCGTGCTGTTTAGTTTCAGCAGTGTATGGGTCAAAAAATTAAGTGGTGATACTCAGCTGCAGGCATCCCCTTTTCAGCAGGCAACCGGCGCGTTGCTGTTTGCATTGCCGGGATTATTGCTCAGCTGGTGGTGGATGGACGGCAGCTTGCCGACGCAGGTATCACTGAAATCTGCCGGTGCCATTGTTTATTTGGCGATTGTAGGGTCGCTACTGGGAGCTGTGATGTTCTTTTTTATTTTGCAGCGGCTATCGGCGAGCGCAGTATCGCTCATCACTTTAATGACACCGGTGCTGGCCATAGTGATAGGTAAACAACTGGCCGATGAGGCGCTGCCTTTAACCACGTTAATTGGGGTGGGCATAGTACTTATCGCCCTCTTGTTGTATTCGCCCTGGTCGGTACGTGAGTGGCGGCTTGCACTGAGTGCAGCATTGTTGCGTTATTTGCGGGCGCCAGCGAATAGCGAGCAAATTGACGCCCAAATACTGCTGGAAAAGTCGCGGAAGGATGTAATTCGTTATAAGTGACTGTTATTGGTGCGTGCACTGCGAAAATGCTCACAGTGTGCGCACTCTATTGGTGCGACCGGTTGTTTTGTTTTTGGTATTCAATCTTGTATTCAATGGATAACTTTTTGATTTTTATAAAAAAAATAAAATTGGCTTGGTATCTGCTCTGTCTAGTTCAGGCTAGTGTGATTTATCAATAGCTGCATTAAAAGACAATCTAAAAGACCATTAATTAGAGGAAGAACTCATGAAAATGAAACAAAAGTTAGTTGCTGGTGCAATCGCTCTTTCTGCAATGGCAGGTTTTTCTGTGCCAGCCGTTCATGCTGCTGAAGTTGCTGCCTCTGTTGGTGCTTCCAACATGTATTACTGGCGTGGTTTTGATTTGGGCGGTGGTGCTGCGTTGATTGGTGACATCAATGTCAGCAGCAATGGTTTTATTGCCGGATTATGGACCTCTTCTGGTGACGATGCTTCTGTCGATGGTCTTGGCGGTACGGAATATGACATCTATGTTGGTTATTCAGGTAGTGCTGGTGACTTTTCTTATGGTGTGAGCGTTGTATCTTACGTTTACCCTACCCTGGGTGAAGAAACCGAAGAAGGCGCCCCTTCTGCGGTTAAGCCTGGTGAATATGTAGAAGTAATCCCGTTCATCGGTTACGGTCCATTTAAAGTTACTTATTATGATGCGGTAGTTGCTGATCATGCTCCTTTGGCTGATGAAGATTACAGTTATGTAACTGCTGAACTGAACTTTGAAAAATTTGGCTTCAAATACGGCCAGCATATGGATGATGTAGGTGTTGTAGATGGTATTTCCCACATTGATGCAACCTACAAGTACAACGATAAGCTCTCGTTCACTGTAGGCAAAATCATTGATGACAATGATGGCGCTGTAGATGACGAAGTGAATGTTGTGGTGACTCTGTCTCTGCCAATCATGTAATTCTGGCGTTATTCAGTTATGCAAAAAGGGTGAGCTTCGGCTCGCCCTTTTTTATTGGGGTTATTTTGCAATTTATCGATGTCTCATCTTATTTAAATAATAATTATATGATTTAATAAAAGATTCTTCCGTAGCCCTTATGTTGTGTTGGTAAGTCTGTTTCAATGCACGCCTGCGGCTTTTATTTATAAGGAATCTTACATGTCTCGCACACCTATTCTTGTAACCGGCGGTGCCGGGTTTATTGGCAGCCACGTCTGCGTGGAGCTTATCAATCATGGCTATTTACCGGTGGTGGTGGATAACCTCTGCAACAGTAAATTTGAAGCGCTCAAGCGCGTGGCAACTATCGCCGGTGTTGAGCCGGTGTTTTATGAAGTGGATATCAATGACAAAGAGGCTATGCGCAAAGTGTTTGCTGCGCACAGCTTTGCGGCAGTGATGCACTTTGCCGGTTTGAAAGCGGTTGGTGAATCCAACCAAATTCCTATGAAATACTACCGTTACAACGTGGCGGGTAGCCTGTCGCTGACGGAGGTAATGGAAGAATTTAAGGTCTGGAAACTGATTTTCAGCTCATCCGCTACGGTGTATGGCGACCCGGTTTCAGTGCCGATTGATGAATCCTTCGCGACCTCTGCCACTAATCCTTATGGCCGCAGTAAATTAATGGTTGAGGAGATGATGCAAGACATCGCCAAGGCTCCCAAGAGTCAGTGGAACATTTCACTGCTGCGCTATTTTAATCCGGTCGGTGCTCATGAAAGCGGCATGATTGGCGAAGATCCAGCCGGTATTCCTAATAATTTGCTGCCCTTTGTGGCACAGGTAGCAATTGGCAAACTCAAGGAATTAAGTGTGTTTGGCGATGACTACAGCACGGTTGATGGAACCGGTGTGCGCGACTATATCCATGTGGTGGATTTGGCTAAAGGACATGTCGCTGCCTTGCAGGGTTTGGATAAATCTGGCGTCGGCTGCCGCGCCTATAATCTGGGTACGGGCCGCGGTTATTCTGTGCTGGAAATGGTGAAGGCGTTTGAGGTTGCCAGTGGCCGCCCTGTACCATACAAAATTGTGCCGCGTCGCGCTGGTGATATCGCCAGTTGTTATGCTGATCCAGTCAAAGCTAAAAGCGAGTTAGGGTGGACGGCTGAGTTTGGCCTGGAGCGCATGATGCAGGATGCCTGGCGCTGGCAATCTAAAAACCCGAATGGGTACGATAGTTAATCGCTGCTACCACAAGCTGCCCGTTGAACAAAAAGCCTGCGCATCGCGCGGGCTTTTTTGTGGCTGACGAATCATTAGGGTTTAGGCAAAGCGTAAATTTACCGTTATAGTTGCGACCAAATTTAAACTCTGGAGGCTTATCCATGATTCATTTGTTCTGGTTATTTGTTGGCTTGGTATTGCTAACGGTTGGCGGTGAGGCGCTGGTGCGCGGTGCTTTGGCTGCAGCCCGACGGCTTGGTGTGTCGCCGCTGTTGGCGGGTTTGGTGATCGTCGGTTTTGGAACATCGGCACCTGAATTGGTGGTGTCGGTGCAGGCGGCAATCAGCGGCTCGCCCGCAATTGCATTGGGCAATGTGGTGGGAAGTAATATTGCAAACATCCTGCTGATCTTGGGTATTAGTGCGGTAATCATGCCCTTGGTAACCCATATCAAGTCCTTGCGTCGCGATGGCCTCACCATGCTGTTTGCAACGCTCTTGTTCATGGGGCTTGCGAGCTTTGGCGGTTTGGGGCGTCTGGAGGGGATTTTAATGCTTGGGTTCCTTACGGCCTATCTGGTTTGGGCATATCGTACTGAGCGTGAGGATACTTCCAGTCCTGAGGCCCAGCTCCATCAAGCTGAGTCTGAAGAAATTGAAGTTGTCCCTATGACTATACCCATGACACTACTGGCGACCATTGGTGGTCTGGCGATGCTGATTGTGGGCGCGAATCGATTCTTGCTTGGTGCGGTTGGTTTGGGGCAGGAGTTGGGGGTGCCAGAGGCAATTATTGGTTTGACAGTGGTTGCAGTGGGAACTTCGCTGCCTGAATTAGCTGTGTCAATTATTGCGGCTATTCGCAAGCATGCAGATGTTGCCGTGGGTAATATTATTGGCAGTAATATCTTTAACATCCTTTGTATTTTGGGTGTGTCATCGATTATTTCGCCTTTGCCCCTTGAGGGGCGTCTGCTCAACATCGATCAGTTCGTTATGTTGGCGGCCGCTGTGATCCTGTTGTTGTTCCTGTTTTTTGGATTGCGCTTGTCACGTCTTAAAGGAGCTATTTTGCTCGCTGGTTACGTCACTTATATTGCCGCCATGTTTGGCTTACAAAGCTAAAGGTGATTTTTTGGTATTGCTACAAACCCCGGTGAATCCGGGGTTTGTTGTTTAAGGCGATAGTTAAACCAGATCTTTATCGGTCGCAAAGGACAGGGCGAAGGATTTGGGGCCTACATTGACAGCGCCGGTCATGCTCATCATTGATAGCATGGTTTTGATGTTGGATTGTTTACAAAACTCGCGGAACTCCACGAGTACCGGTTCATCCTTTATCTCCTCCAATAAACCGCCATAGCTCATGGCGATGACATCGCTGGTCAAGCCCTGCTGGATTTGCTTTTTCACGTGTACCAGCAACTTTTCCAGTGCTCCCAGAAATCCTTTACCGGTATCGATTTTGTCGGTATTGCCGCGGTGTAACTGCACAATCGGACGCAGGTTCAGCGCGCTCGCTAACTTGAAGTTGACCCAGGATATATTGTTGTCACCTTTGCGCAGATGGCGGCGTTCACGCATGTATGACAGGTCGTTAGGAATTAAATAGCCGTAAACCTGATCACGCATATTGTCGATTTCACGGATCGATTTATTGAGCGGCAACTTATCTACCTGAATGCGTTTTACCAATTCGTAAACCAGCAGTGCATGGCCGGTGAACATGGACATGGAATCGTAGAGGCGGATGCGAAAGGGGGCGCGGCCTTCGTTGCGCTCCAGCTCGCGGAATTTGGGTTCATTGACCAATGCCGCTTCTGACACGCGTTTGAAGACATCACTTTTTTTGCTATTTATGGTGACAACTTGCACCAGGTCGTATTTGGGGAGCAGGCGCTGTTTGAGAATATCGGTCATATCGTTAACCGAGAGTGGGTCTGATTGCGCCAAACCATACACGTCGCGGCTGTGGTTTTTGTAAAAATTGAGCATGGTTTGTGGGTCGCGGTAATCCAGCTCCTGACCTTTGGCGTGATTGATATAAATAGGCAGCACTTCTATGTTGTGCTGTTGAATAAATTTAGCGGGCAAATCGCAGGTTGAATCTACGGCAATGCAAGTCCTGGCGGTCATGGCTCTTCTCTCCTCGAAGTCTTTCTTTTTTGACGAATGAGTGGGGCGCCGTCCATGGTAGATGTTGTGGTGTTCACGTCGCTGTGCGCACAATTGTTGGTGATGGTGCTAGTATCGGCGGTTGTTGACCTTCGTACCAGTCGCGAAAAGCCGCGTATGTTGTGAGGTTTGGAGGGGAGTTGTGTGCGCTTTGGCTTACAGCCTGTCAGTCGGAAGCGGTGGGGAGTGGCAGCAGAATGCTAAAGCGTGCGCCGCCCAAGTCGGAGCGGCTGATGTGTATGTCGCCGTCATAGCTGCGAATGATTTCGGCGGCCACAGCCAAACCAATCCCTTGGCCTGGTTGGTTGGTGTCCAGTCGCTGGCCGCGCTCCAGAATCCGTTCGGTCTGGTCTTCGGGGACGCCGGGACCGTCATCTTCTATATCGATACAGAGTTTATTGGCGCTTAGGCTTGAGCTCATGCGCACTTCTTTGTAGCCATACTTAAAGGCGTTCTCCAGCAGGTTGCCGAGCAGTTCCATCACATCCTGTTCATCCCCCGCGACGACCGCGTTAGGCGAAAGGTCCAATGTCTGTTTCATTTGTTTGTTGGCGTACACCTTTTGCAGTGCGGCAAACAGGCGCTGTGCAATGGGTTCAATACGGGTGCGGCGGAAGCTGCCCTGTTGCTGGCTGGAAACGGCGCGCTGTAATTGATAGGTCACTACCTGGCTCATGCGGGCAACTTGTTCGCTGGCAATTTGTTGCAACTCACTGTCAGATTCAGTGCCTTGCCCGAGTTTACTTTGCAGCACGGCGAGCGGTGTTTTCAAACTGTGCGCAAGGTCGGCGAGGCTGTTGCGGTAGCGCTGGCGCAGCGCTTGCTCGCGCTCAAGTACCTGGTTGAGGTTGTCGACAATTTTTTGTAACTCTTTGGGGTGTTCGCCGGCAATATTGCTGGTGTCTCCGCTTTGCATCTTTTTTAGCGCCACGGCGAGTTTGCCCAGCGGGCGCAAGCCCCAGCGTAAGATCATGGTTTGGGCGATTAGCAGGAAAATCCCTGCTGCTCCCAGCCAGCGCCACAGTTCATTGCGATAGGCTTTGAGTTCGGCTTTGAATTCAGTCGCCCCGTGAACAACCACAAAATAAAAGGGCGTGGGTTTGCCGCTGGCACCCTCCCAATTAACGGCGTAACTCGCCACAAAATACCGCTTTTTATCCAGCACTTGCTCGCTAAAAACCAGCTGGCCGGGGGAGTCTTTGGTAACCACTTTGCTGAAGGCGGGTGGGTCGAGTAGGGCGGCAGAGTTGGAATGCCAGACCAACTTTTCTTTGCCGTTGAAAATATAGCCATAGAGCCCGGAGTTGGGGTGTTCAAAATCAGCCTCGCTGAGGGTGACGGGCATTCTTAAACTATCAAACCGGCCATTCCGTCCTTCCGGTTCGGCGACACTGAATAGCAAATTGATATGCCCGCGTAGTCGCGAACTCTCGGCGACATTCAGGCTGTTTTCAAAGGCGCGGTCGAGAAAAAAGCCGGTCAACCCCAAAAATAATGGTAGCAATACGGCCGATGCCAGCAGCAGCCGGGCGGCAATAGAGGAAAAGCGCGCCTTCAGTCTGGACAAGGCTTATTGAACATCCAGATTGAAGCGGTAACCCAAGCCCCGTTGGGTGCTAATTAAGTTGAGGCTGCCGTCCGGGTCGAGCTTTTTGCGCAGGCGTCCGACAAAAACCTCAATCACATTGCTGTCGCGGTCGTAATCCTGCGCATACAGGTGTTCGGTAAGCTCGCTTTTGGAGATGTTTTTGCCTGCATGTAAGGCGAGATAGGTGAGGGTGTTGTATTCAAAGCTGGTCAATTCAACTTCGGTGTCATCGCGGTGTACGCGCTTGGCGCTGGTGTCGATGGTGATGGGGCCGTAACGCAGCACTGAGGAGGCATGGCCGCTGGCGCGGCGTAGCAGGGCGTGAATGCGCGCGCGCAACTCTTCCGGATGGAAGGGTTTGGTGAGATAGTCGTCGGCACCGGCTTCGAGCCCTTGCACCTTGTCTTGCCAATTGCCGCGCGCGGTCAAAATTAAAATAGGGAAATTGCGCGATTTGCTGCGCAGCTCGCGGATCAGCTGAGTGCCGTCCAGCAGCGGCAGGCCCAAATCGATAATCGCCAAATCATAGTCGTATTCACTGCCTAAAAATAAACCTTCACGGCCATCGGCAGCGCTGTCGCAGGCGTACTTTTCGTCTGCCATCAGGGCGAGAATTTGCTCGCGCAGGGGTTTTTCGTCTTCGACTATCAATATGCGCATAGGTGAATCCTGACCTTATTATTCAGAGGCTGGGTTATTGATTGAGTAACTGACCGGTTTGACCGTCCACATTGATGACGCGCATGCGGCCGCCATTGAGCACTTTAACACCGTAAATAACCCCGGATTCACTGCGCTGGCTATTTACGCTCATCACTTGGCCGCCCACTTTGGTGCGTACCAGTGCCGCCGCTTGTGCCGGGGAGAATTTCGGTGGTACGGGTTCGTCGGGTAAGCTTTGGTTGTCGATTAATGAATTGCTGGGCGCGCTGGAGGTCAGGCCCATATCACCTTCCAGCAGCGAGGGGTCGGCAAGGGCTTGGTTGCTGGCCAGCGCAAGGCTCGCTGCCAGAATACACTGGGTCAGGCTGACCCGCGCTTGGCGCATAGCGATGGATAACACGGCGCGGAAGGTATTTGACTGCAACATAACAAATTCCAACTGGGTAATAGCACTGCTTCACTATCGCCGCTGAGGGGGCAAAGGTCAATTCGACCTCCGCCCGGAGGGTACTAACAGTGACTAGTAGCGATCTCTGACATGCACAATACGGTCGCCGGGGTGGTGGCGGGTATTGGTAGTATAGACGCGACCATCATAGCGGTAGGTGACATCATAGCCCACCAGTTCGCGCTGATATTCGGTGCGGTAACGGGTAGTGCACACCTCGCGATCTTCATAGCTGGTTACCCGACGACTGCCGCCAGCGACATTGTTACCAACTGCTGCACCAATCAATCCGCCCGCTGCTGTGGCGTGACCGTTACGGCCTACTTCATGGCCGATAGCCGCACCAATCAAGCCGCCTACCACGGTGCCTTGGAAAGAGTCGCCGCCGCGACGTTCGGTATAGGCAACTGTTTCCACATGGCAGGAATCCACCGGCACTCTTACGGCAACCTCGCGATAAACGGGTGTGCTGCGCACTACCCGGGCATAGTCATCGCGATATTCCACATAGTGGCTGTGCCCGTGTTTGTGGTGATGTTTGTGTTTGTGCTTGCCATCGGCGAGGACATTGTTAGCCAGCAACAAACTGATGCCGGCCAGCGCGCTGATTGCTAACAACTTTTTCATGATGTGACTCCTGAGAATGATCTTGCGCCAGTCATTAACGGTGGATGGCTGACGCCGCGGTTACGTCTTGTGCAGTGATTGCACAGGATCAGACTAGTCCTCATAAACTGAATCAAAACTGAAGCTTATCGGCCTATTTATGGCGCAAATCATTTTCTTGTGCGCCCCATCGCAATTGTGTGAATCGGCCAAAAGACTGAAATAAAGGCGCAAGCAGCGCCAACTTTGGGCGGCACTCAGGTTATAATCGCGGCCATTTTTTCCGGATTACCCGCAACAGGTTGTTTCATGTCTGAATTGAACGTCAAAGAATATATGGCCGAAGTTGGCCGCAAAGCGCGTGCTGCCTCCCGTGTGATTGCCGCCGCACCCTCTGCAGTGAAAAATGCAGCGCTCTTGGCGATTGCCACTGAATTGGATAAATCCCGTATCACTCTGGTTGCAGAGAACCAAAAAGACTTGGCCGCCGGTAAGGCCAATGGTTTGGATGCCGCCATGCTGGATCGCCTCGCCGTTAAACCTGCGGCGATTGATAGCATGATCGAAGGATTGCGTCAGGTTGCCGCGCTGCCTGATCCCTGCGGTGAAATCACTGGGATGAGCTATCGCCCGAGTGGTATTCAAGTGGGGAAAATGCGGGTACCACTGGGCGTGGTAGGTATTATTTATGAGTCCCGCCCGAATGTGACTATCGATGCAGCGAGCCTGTGTTTGAAATCCGGCAATGCTGCAATTTTGCGCGGCGGCAGTGAAGCCATTCACTCCAATCGCGCCATCGCCAATTGTTTGCAGGCTGGTTTAAAAGCCGCTGGCTTGCCTACCGATGTGGTGCAGGTAATTGAAACAACGGACCGCGCTGCTGTGGGTGAGTTGATCACCATGCCGCAGTTTGTGGACGTGATTGTGCCGCGCGGCGGCAAAAGCCTGATCGAGCGCATTAGCAATGACGCCAAGGTACCCGTGATTAAACATCTCGACGGTATTTGCCATGTGTATATCGACGATAAGGCGGACCTTGATAAAGCCTTTACCATTGCCATGAATGCTAAAACCCATCGTTATGGCGTGTGTAATGCGATGGAAACCTTATTGGTTCATGAGACAGTTGCCGCCGATATTCTCCCGCGCCTTGCTGCCGCCTTTGGCGAAAAAGGTGTTGAGCTGCGCGGCGATGAAAAAACCCGCGCGATTATTCAGGCCAATGTCGCCACTGAAGAGGATTGGGCGACAGAATATCTCGCGCCGATCTTGTCGATTAAGCTAGTGGTCGGTTTGGATGAAGCCATTGCACATATCAACCAATACAGCTCGCAGCATACCGATGCCATAGTGACTGAAGACTATACCCGCGCGCGCCGTTTTATCACCGAAGTGGATTCAGCGTCGGTGATGGTCAATGCATCAACCCGTTTTGCGGATGGTTTTGAATACGGTTTGGGGGCGGAGATTGGGATCTCCACTGACAAAATCCATGCGCGCGGCCCCGTTGGTCTGGAGGGACTGACCTCGCAAAAATGGGTGGTGTTTGGTGATGGGCATATTCGTCAGTAATTAGATGATGCGCAAATGTATCGGTATTTTTGGTGGTACCTTTGATCCGATTCATCTCGGCCATTTGCGGCTGGCGCTGGAGTTAAAACAACAGCTGGCACTGGATGAAATGCATTTGCTGCCCTGTTATTTGCCGCCCCATCGCGCTGCGCCGGGCGCCAGTGCCCCGCAGCGTGTGGACATGCTGCAGCTGGCCTTGCATAACTGCCCCGAGTTGCAGATAGATAAGCGCGAACTACAGCGCGATAAACCTTCTTATACCCTGGATACGCTCAGGGAAATACGTGCGGAGCAGGGGGGGCAAACAAGTCTCAGCTTGTGCATGGGTATGGATAGCTTTTGCACCCTGGATACCTGGTACGAGTGGCAGCAGTTAATTCGCCTTGCGCATATTGTGGTGGTAGAGCGCCCCGGCTATGAATTGCCAGCGGTAGGGCCAGTGGCGGAGCTTGTGCGTCGTCATAGTGCCGATGTCGCCGCGATTAAAACGGCTGCGATGGGGGCAGTCGTCATTGTTGCGCCGCGCCTGTTACCGGTATCGGCCACGGATATTCGCGCACAGCTAAAGACCGGGCAGTCACCGCAATTTTTACTGCCGGATGCTGTCCTTGAATACATCCATGCACAGCAGTTGTACCGTTAAATTGTTATTTTTTATTTTCTAACACAGTCTGATTTTTTTAAAACTTATAGGTAATTGAATGTCTGATTTAAACCAAGCGATCATTAACGCCCTTGAGAACCTCAAAGGCAAAGAGATAGTGACGCTCGATGTGCATGAACTCACCGATGTGACCGATACCCTGATTATTGCCAGCGGTACCTCCAGCCGTCACACCCGCTCGCTGGCGGAAAACTTGGTGGAAGAGACTAAAAAGGCCGGTTTTCGCGCTCTGGGTGTTGAGGGGCTGGACGCCGGTGATTGGGTGCTGGTCGATTACGGCGATACCATTGTGCACGTGATGCAGCAGGAAGCGCGCGACTATTACGAGCTGGAAAAACTCTGGTCAATGAAACCCGCTAATCGCCTTTAACGTTAATGAGTGACGGGTTAACAGCGAATGCGTATTCGTATTATAGCCGTGGGCACCAAAATGCCCGACTGGGTCGAGCAGGGTTACGCGGAATACGCCAAGCGTATGCCGCGCGATGTCACGGTTGAAATGCTGGAGTTGCCGCTCGCCCAGCGCGGCAAAAATACCGATATCGCCACTGCCATGGCCAAAGAAGGCGAGGCCATGCTTGCGGCGATTGAAAAAGGTGGCAAGGGCGAGCAGGTAATTGCGTTGGATGTAAAGGGCAAACCCTGGAGCACTGAACAATTGGCAGAGAATCTCGCCAGCTGGAAGATGAGCGGTTTTAATTATTGCTTATTGATTGGTGGCCCCGATGGTTTAGCGCCCGAATGTTTGGCCTTGGCATCGGTTAAATGGTCTCTGTCACCGCTGACCTTACCCCATCCCTTGGTTCGCATTCTGGTCATTGAACAGTTGTATCGCGCCTGCAGTATTTTGCAAAACCATCCATATCACAAATAACATCGGCTGTTTGCACCCCTAAGGGCTGCGATGGCCATAACTTCAATTACTGATTTTGATCAACCTCTGGCCCAAGAATGCAAGAAGACCAACAGTTTAAAGATCACCAGCGCGAGGCTCGATTATTCCGCAATCGCATTCTGGTGATGGCCGCCTTTATGCTGACCTTGGTCTCTACCGTGGTGTATCGCTATTACGATTTGCAAATTGTGAACTACGAGGAGTATGCCACTCAATCCGAGCGCAACCGCGTGCATGTACAGCCGGTTGCGCCTACCCGCGGGTTGATTTTTGACCGCAACGGCGAGTTGCTCGCCGACAACAAGCCCAGCTTTACTCTCTATGTCATCAGCTCCAGTCAAGATGAGCTGGATGCGACCATCGATTTACTAAAAAGCCTGATCGAGGTCACCCCTCTGGATCTGGAAAAGTTTTACAAGGCCAAAAAACAGCGGCGCCATTCACTTGACCCGGTGCCCCTGCGCTATCGCCTCACCGAAGAAGAAATTGCCCGCTTGGCGGTTAATCAGCATCTGCTTGACGGGGTAGAGGTGAATGCAGAGCTGGTGCGTAACTACCCATACCGCGACCTGTTTGCCCATGTTATTGGTTACACCGGGCGCATCAACGAAAAAGAGGTGGCCGCATTTACACCCGAGCAAATCCAGCGTTATTCAGGCACTCACTCGGTTGGCAAAAGCGGTATAGAACTCAGTTATGAAGATACCTTGTTGGGGCAGGTGGGGAGCCAGAACGTAGAAACTAATGCTCGCGGTCGGGTAATGCGGGTTCTGGATCGTATCGACCCCAAGCAGGGAGGCGATTTGCACCTGCATCTTGATTCCCGTCTGCAGGAAACCGCGACGGCAGTTATGCGCGGTCGGCGCGGTGCCGTTGTCGCGATTGATGTAAAAACCGGAGGGGTCTTGGCGGCTGTCAGTTATCCCGGGTTTGACCCCAATTTATTCGTGACGGGCATCAGTGTTCCTGACTATCGCGCGCTCAACAATGACATAGATACCCCTTTGTTTAATCGCTTCCTTCAGGCCCAGTATCCGCCCGGTTCAACGGTCAAACCGGTGGTGGGCATGGCGGGGTTGTATCATGGTTTTACCGATGTTAACCGCACCATCGCCGATCGGGGTTTTTATACCCTGCCAGGCAGCTCGCGTATTTATCGCGACTGGATTCTGGCTAAAACTGGCGGCGGTCACGGTATGGTCAACCTGAAAACCGGGCTTGCTGAATCCTGTAACACCTATTTTTGGGATTTGGGGGTGCGTATGGGTATTGATCATATGAGTGAGTTTGGCGCCCATTTCGGTTTGGGCATGCTGACTGGGATCGATATTCCCAACGAGCGCAGAGGTGTGTGGCCATCCCGCGAGTGGAAGCGTGCCACCAAAGGTCAGGCTTGGTATCCGGGTGATACAGTGAATATGTCCGTGGGGCAGGGGTTTGTGTTGACGACCCCCATGCAATTAGCGGTTATGGCGTCCACCATTGCCAACCGCGGCACTCGCTTCCGCCCGCAATTGGTGAGGCAGATTGGCGATCAACCACAAGCGCCGATCATTGAAAGCCAGTTGGAAACCAAGCCTGAATACTGGGATGCCATCTTTGACGGCATGGCCGAGGTAATGCACGGCGCCCGTGGTACGGCGCGCAGGGCGGCCGAGCGGTCTGAATACCGAATGGCTGGCAAGTCGGGGACAGCGCAGGCAGTAGGTATAGCGCAAAATGCCAAGTACAACTCCGGTTTGCTCAAGGAGCGCCATCGTGACCATGCCTTGTTTATTGCGTTTGCGCCGGTGGAAAACCCGCAAATCGCGGTAGCGGTGATGTTGGAAAACGCCGAGGGCGGATCCAGTCAGGCGGCACCGGTGGCGCGGGCCATGATGGATGCCCACCTGTTGGGTTACTACCTGAAACAGGATGAATTTGTGCCGCCGCTGGGCTATCACCATGCTGCCATCGTCAAGCGCGCCAACAACTATATCGCTGAGCGCAAAGCCGCGCGTGAAGCGGCGGCTAGCAGCAGTGCCGCTGCAGCATCATCAGCCCCCAGTGCTGCAGGAAACTGATTGATGAGTAGACAGGATTTTTTACGGCGTATGCCCGAGGCTGCCAGTGCATTCAGTCGCCGGGCGCGGCTGGCGGAACGCTTGCATATCGACTTCTTTTTACTGGGACTGTTGCTGATATTGACGGTGATAGGTTTGACCGTGCTCTACAGCGCCAGCGGTCACAACTTGCCGAGCGTGGAAAAGCAGGCCACTTTTTTTGTGATTGCTTACATCACTATGTTTGTGGTGGCGCAAATACCGGTGGATTTCATGCGGCGCATGGCCCCCTTTGCCTATGTGGGCGGCGTTATTCTGCTGGTTGCAGTCACCATCTTTGGCAATGTTGCTATGGGCGCGCAACGCTGGTTGCAAATTGGCGGCTTTCGCTTTCAGCCTTCTGAAATTATGAAGCTTGCACTGCCGATTGCGATTGCTGCTTATTTGAGTGGGCGTTTTTTGCCGCCGCGTTTCAAACATGTGTTGGCGGTGCTGGGGCTTATTGGTGTGCCTACGGCCTTGATCATTGAACAGCCTGACTTGGGCACCTCAATCCTGGTCGCGACTTCGGGCATTATGGTGCTGTTCTTTAGTGGATTATTGTGGCGTTACATCGCGGCGGCGGTCGTGGTCTTTCTCGCCAGCCTTTGGCCTATTTGGCATTTTATGATGCATGACTATCAGCGCCAGCGGGTGTTAACCATGCTTGACCCCACGCAAGACCCGCTGGGGACGGGGTGGAATATTATCCAGTCCAAAACAGCGATTGGCTCTGGCGGCCTCTCGGGCAAAGGTTGGATGGAAGGCACCCAATCGCGGCTGGATTTTCTGCCGGAGGGGCATACAGATTTTATTATCGCGGTGATGTCAGAAGAGTTTGGTCTGCTTGGTGTGCTGCTGCTGTTAACCATCTACGCCATGCTCATTATTCGCGGCTTGATGATCGCACTCAATTCGCAAAACACCTTTGGTCGCCTCTTGGCGGCGAGTATTAGCTCCACGTTTTTTGTCTATGTGTTCGTCAATATGGGTATGGTATCGGGCATGCTGCCGGTGGTGGGGGTGCCCTTGCCCCTGATTAGCCAGGGTGGAACCGCGATTGTTGCGCTCTTTGCCGGCTTCGGCATTTTGATGGCCATATCAACAGAGAAAAAACGGGTAATGACTCCGCAAGGTTAACGACCGGGGGCGGGGCACAACAGGAATCGAGGTCTTATGTTTTCTTCAATACGTTGCTTAGCAAAAAAATCACTGCCGCTGTTGCTGGGTGCGGCGCTTCCGGCCTGGGCAGATTACAGCCAGCACCCTTTGGCGCCAGCATTTATCGACGAAATGGTACAGCAGCATGGTTTTACGGCGGCCGAAGTGACGCAGTTGTTAAGCAAGGCGGAAAAACGCCAGCCGATCCTGGATGCAATTGCACGCCCGGCAGAAAAGTCCAAAACCTGGAAAGAGTATCGCCCCATTTTCATTGTGCCCATGCGCGTGACTAATGGCGTTGCCTTTTGGAATGAACATCGTGCGGCACTGGCGTTGGCTGAAAAAGAATACGGTGTGCCCGCCGAAATTATCGTGGCGATTATTGGCGTGGAGACTAACTACGGCCGCAATATGGGCAGCTGGAAAGTGATTGATGCCCTGAGCACACTGGCGTTTGATTACCCACCGCGCGCACCATTTTTCCGCTCGGAGTTGGTGAATTATTTAATTCTCACGCGCGAACAACAGCATAATCCGCTCGAATTCAAAGGCTCTTACGCGGGCGCTATGGGCTACGGGCAATTTATGCCCTCCAGCTACCGCAATTATGCGGTTGATTTTAGCGGTGATGGTTTTACCGATATTTGGAACAACCCCACCGATGCGATTGGCAGTGTGGCCAATTATTTTAAACAACATGGCTGGCAGACAGATAAGGCAGTAGTGGTACCGGCAAAACTGTCGCAGGCGCGCAGTAAAGTGATCGCCAACGACGCATTTAATAAAGTGGTGCCACCCACACTGACATTAAATGAATGGAAAAAAACCGGTGTGGTCCCTGTCACTAAAGCGAGCGGCAAGATCCCGGCTATCGCCATTGAATTTGAAGGCGTAAAAGGTCTGGAATATTGGTTTGGCCTGCAAAATTTTTACACGATTACCCGTTATAACCGCAGTCCGATGTATGCCATGGCGGTGTATGACTTGAGTGTAGAAATCAAAAATGCGATGAATAAATCCAACCAAAAAGTAGCGGGAGCAAACTAATGCAATGGGTGGCGCGCGCAAAACAATTTTTTGGCAGATGCCAGATTTATTTTCTCTGTCTGCTCGGCCTGTGTGTTTTGCTTGCCGCTTGTTCCGCACCACAAAAAGCGCCCACTGGAAAAACCAAACCGCCCTATAATCCCAACGATGGGCGCTATGCCCACGATAAAGATTTTGGCCCGGATGAAGATGTCGATCTGTCTCACGTGCCAGATGCGGTGCCGCGTTATGAGGTGCGCACCCGTGCGGGCAACAAAAATCCCTATACCGTGTTGGGCAAAACTTATCACTTGATCGCGGATGAGTCTTCATACAAAGAGCGTGGTTATGCCTCCTGGTATGGTAAAAAATTCAACGGGTATCGCACCTCAAACGGCGAAGTCTACGACATGTACGCTATGACCGGTGCGCACAAAACCTTACCTATTCCATCCTATGTGCGGGTGAAAAATCTCGACAATGGTAAAAGTGTTGTGGTGCGTATTAATGATCGCGGGCCTTTTCATCACGGGCGAATTGTTGATTTAAGTTATGCCGCTGCCCAGCGTATCGGAATTCATAAAACAGGAACCGGACGTGTTGAAGTTGAAATTGCGTTGCCGAATGACGCAGCACCGGTGCCTTTACGTGCGGGTGGTAATTCCGCTGCACAGGTCGAGTCTGCGTTGCCACCTGGTACTTATTTGCAAGTTGGTGCTTTTTCGCAAAAAAATGCAGCGCAGCAATTTGCCGCAAGTATTGGCACTAAACTAACCTATCCACTCACTATTAATTCTGCTCAGTCGCCCAAAGAAATTCACCGCGTGCGTGTTGGCCCATTCGCCAATGCTAAATCCTTACAGGAAGCGCGCGATCAATTGGCGCGCATAAAAATATACGAAGCCCATGTGGTTTATCAGTAACGGTGGCAAAGTGATTCAGGTTTGATTCACTGCGCTGCTTTACTGTTACAATTCGTCATTCATTTTTATTTTTCGTTTTAAAGAGTGTTATCTCATCATGATTAAACAAATTGCTGCCAGTATTTTTCTTGCCGGCGCGAGTATCGCGTTTGCGCAACAGCCTTCGGCTCCTGTCCCTGCTACCACTTTGCCAACTCCTACACCCGGTCAGGTTGTTCAGCAACAGCCACAAGCAATTCCCTCTGCGCCGCAATTGGCGGCTACGGGCTACATTTTGGTAGATGCCACTACTGGAGCGATTGTTGCGGAGTTTAATTCGGCGGAACGCTTGCCTCCCGCGAGCCTTACTAAAATGATGTCCAGCTATTTGGTGGTGGATGAAATTGAGAAGGGGCGAATTAGCGAAGACTCACTGGTAAATATCAGTGTTAAAGCCTGGCAGATGGGCGGTTCGCGCATGTATGTAAAAGAGGGCACCCAGGTTCCAGTAATCGATTTGCTGCGCGGGGTAATTATTCAATCCGGTAATGACTCTACGGTTGCTTTGGCCGAATATATTTCCGGCAATGAAGATGCATTCGTGGATTTAATGAATCAAACCGCCGCCCGCCTGGGCATGGTCAGTACCCATTTTGAAAATTCATCGGGCTGGCCCGCCGAAGGCCACTTAACTACCGCAAAAGATTTAGCGGTGCTGGCGCGTGCGATTATTAATGATCACCCAACCCATTATCCTCTGTATGCGGAAAAGTATTTCACCTACAACAATATTCGCCAGCCCAACCGCAACACGCTGTTATTCCGCGACGACGCGGTGGATGGTTTAAAAACTGGTCACACCGACGAGGCGGGCTATTGTTTGGTGGCCTCAGCCAAGCGTGATAACACCCGTTTTATCGCTGTGGTAATGGGCACTGAGTCAGAGCGCGCGCGCGCGGCAGAAACGGAAAAATTATTGGCCTATGGTTTCCGTTATTTCCAAACTACATCGCTGTATCAAGCGGGTCAGCAAGTAGGTACTTCCCGTGTATGGGCGGGTCAGGCCGACGAAGTCAGCCTCGCGATACCCAAGGATATAGTGCTCACTCTGCCCAAGGGACGCGAGCAGTCACTGCAAGCAAAAATGCATATCAACGAAATCATCAAAGCGCCGATTGCAGTTGGTCAGGAGCTGGGTAACCTTACGGTGGAATTGGATGGGCAGCTGTTGGTAAATACCCCAATCGTGGCGGTTCAGGCTGTAGAAGAAGCGGGCTTTTTCGCGCGTTTATTGGATAACTTGAAATTGTTCTTCCGCAATTTGTTTAGCTAAGCCATTGCGGCTCTATATTGCTTGTATCGCAGTATAGGGCCGCTTATCCACTACCTTATGCTTTTTTGCCCCGCGCGGTTCAGGTAAATCCCCTCTCTTTTCTTTTCTTAGCGATTCTTCGCTTTTCCCGTTTCGTTGGTAATGGTCTAATAAAGTCATATTTATATTGGCTGGCTTGTCATCAGGGATTTGGTGGGTGCTAATACCTTGCATACGTATTCATCTTGCTCCGCTCTCCTGCCTAAAACTACCCTGAGGTTGAAGCAAGATAAAAACAATAACCTTCTCCTAAAAGCTGCAAACCATGAGTAAACCCTGTCTGGCGCTATTGAATAGTGTGTTGGCAGTGCGTGTGAATTCAACTACCCAGGAATTTATACAGCGCACTCAGGATCAAATTTCCACTGGCGTTACGGACGATCGATTTACCCAGCTGGTTTCGTTGGCGAGCAGGCATGTGCCGCGCCAGCCGCTTGCCCCCTCTGGTGCGGAGCTTGAACGCGCCGCCGCGTTAATTCCCGGATGGAGCCCCAAGGCCTGGAGCTTGCTGGATACGGTGCGTGTCGGTTTTGTGCTGGCGCGCGCGGATCTGGCAGAGCCCGCCTTTGCCCAGCGTTTTAATCAATGGTTTCGCTTTGCCGATGAGGGTGAGTCCTGCGCTTACTATCGCGCGCTCTGTTTATTGCCTGAGCCACAACAACATGTCTGGCGCGCCGCCGAAGGTTGCCGCACCAATATGCGCTCGGTCTTTTCTGCTGTCGCCTGCGATTCGCCGTATCCGTTTTTGTATTTCGACGCTCTCGCCTGGAATCAAATGCTGCTTAAAGCTTTATTTATTGATGAACCGCTGGGCAATATTTACGGCGTTAATTTGCGTACTACGCCGGAATTAATCGCGATGGTAAATGACTATATTGATGAACGGCGCAGTGCCGGGCGCGATATTCCAGCGGATGTGCAGTTATTAGTGGGTTAATACGCCTCAACATTTTCTCTGTCAGTGCGACAGACAATCACCGGGAATTTTAGTTATGAAATTTTTTGATCCGCATATTCATATGTGCAGTCGCACAACAGACGATTACCAGGCCATGGCCGCCGCCGGCATTCGCGCCGTGATTGAACCGGCGTTCTGGTTGGGGCAACCGCGCACCAATGTCGGTTCGTTTATCGATTACTACGCCAGCTTAATTGGCTGGGAGCGCTTTCGTGCCTCGCAATTCGGCATCGCCCATTACTGTGCCATGGGCTTAAATTCCAAAGAGGCCAACAACGAAGGTCTTGCACGCGAAGTATTGGAAATTTTGCCGCAATTTATTTTAAAAGAAGGCGTGGTCGCGATTGGCGAAATTGGCTACGACGAAATGACACCCGCCGAAGAATATGCCTATCAAGCGCAATTAAAAATGGCAGTGGATTACGACATGCTGGTGATGGTGCATTCGCCCCATCGCGATAAAAAACGCGGCGTGTTGCGCTCTATGGATGTCGCGCGCGAAATGGGTGTGCCCATGCACAAACTCATTATGGATCACAACAACGAAGAAACCGTGCGCGACGTATTGGATTACGGCGCCTGGGCGGCGTTTACTATTTACCCCAATACCAAAATGGGCTCGGCGCGCATGGTGGAAATTGTGCGCGAATATGGCCCTGAACGCATTATTGTCGACAGCTCCGCCGACTGGGGCGTGAGCGATCCGCTCTCGGTTCCCAAAACCGCGCAACTGATGTTAGAGCGCGGCATTGATCCCGCTGCCGTTGAACTCACCACCTGGACCAATGCGATTAGCGCCTACGCCCAGTCGGGTCAAATTGATGTGGATGCGTTAATGCAAACGCCGGTGATTGATCAGCGCCAGTCTTACAGTGATAACTCGGTATTGCGCGGGCAAAAACCCCGTGTTGACGAACCTGTTCCCAATTAAAAGACGTAGTAAAAAAAGATGTCGCAAATTATCCAACGCTTCAGTGTCAGCTATGAATTTCCGGTGAGTTTTACCCGGCATACCTTTGCGGTAGAAAACGCGGTGCTGCGCGAAATTCTGCAGCGCGCCGGCGATCGCGAGCATAAAGTATTTCCGGTTATAGATGCCGATGTGCTGAAAAATCACCCGCAATTAATAGATGACCTGACGGAATATGCACGCTGCCACAGCGATACGATTAATTTAATTCTTCCGCCGTTAATTGTGCGCAGTGGTGAGATTTGCAAAAGCGATCCGCAAGAAGTCGAAGAGTTCTATCGCCTGACACAGGATTACAAAATCGATCGTCACAGTTTTGTACTGGTGATTGGCGGTGGTTCCGTGATTGATGCGATGGGATATGCGGCAGCAACAGCACACCGCGGTATTCGTTTAATTCGTATGCCCACGACCGTGCTGGGGCAAAACGATGCGGGCATCGGTGTAAAAAATGCGGTGAACTTTTTAGGTCGCAAAAATTATTTGGGTACCTTTGTACCGCCCTTTGCAGTGATTAACGATTTTGCTTTTTTACAAACCCTGCCCAAACGCGACCAACGCGCCGGTATTGCCGAGGCGGTAAAAGTCGCGCTGATTAAAGATGCGGATTTTTTTAATTGGCTGCACGAGAGTCGCCACTTGCTCGCTGCATTTGATGAGCAAGCGGTAGCCTATATGATTCGTCGCTGCGCCGAATTGCACTTGCATCATATCGCCACCAGCGGCGACCCCTTTGAATACGGCAGTGCGCGACCACTCGATTTTGGCCACTGGTCGGCACATCGCCTGGAAGAATTATCCGGCCACGATTTACGTCACGGCGAAGCAGTCGCGATTGGTATCGCACTGGATTCACTCTATTCCGCCAACATGGGTTTTATTACCCACGCGCTGTTGGAAAAAATAGTGGCAACACTGCGCGATTTGGGTTTTAACCTGAGTCACAGTGCGTTAACGCGCCTGGATATTCACAAAGCCCTGCAGGATTTCCGCGAGCATTTGGGAGGGGAATTATGTATTACCTTATTAACTGGCGAAGGGCAGGCGGCGCAATTTAATCATATTGAGCTTGATGTGATGCAGCGCAGTATTGATAAATTACTTAGTGATTTTCCGGCCACCAATTGACCATGCGCCAATTAACTTACTGCAGCAATATTCACCCCGGCGAATCCTGGCAGCACGTGCTGGATAACCTTGAATCCCACGGCTTGAGTGTAAAACAACAAGTTTCACCTAATGCGGCGTTCCCGCTCGGGCTGCGTATCGCCCAGCAGGCCAGCGTTGAACTGGACGATAAAAAAATCGCCGAGTTCCGCGCCTGGTGTGAACAACACGATTGTTACTTGCTTACCATTAACGGTTTTCCCTACGGCACATTTCATGATCAGCCGGTAAAAGAAGCTGTCTATGAGCCCGACTGGCGCACGCAGGAGCGAGTGGTTTATACCCAGCGTTTAGCCGATCTGGCGGTGGCTTTAACCACGCGTGCGCAGCAATTATCGATTTCCACTGTACCTATTGCCTACAAACAAGGTTTTGCGGAAGCCGATTGGTTACTGGTGCGTGAAAATCTAATCACCGTGCTTAGGCATTTACATCTGCTGCATGAGCGCAGTGGTATTCTGATCCAGTTGGCGCTGGAACCTGAACCCTGCTGTGTATTGGAAACAACCGCTGAAACTATCGACTTTTTTGCGCGCATGGATTTTCCGGCGGAATTAAAAACCTACATTGGGATTTGTTTTGACTGTTGTCATCAAGCGGTAGAGTTTGAAGATGCCGCCGATGTGCTCGCGCGGCTGCGCGCCGCCAATATCACTATTGCGAAAGTACAAGTCTCCAGTGCCCTGCGGGCGCAAGACGAGCAAATTGCCACGCTAATGCAATTTAACGAGCCGGTGTATTTGCATCAGGCGGTTGCCAAACATGCGCAGGGTTTGCATCGTTTTAGCGATTTGCCGGAGCTGCAAGCTGCACTTGAAAATGGCGAAGTTTATAGCGAATGCCGTGTGCATTTTCATGTGCCGATTTTTATCGATAACCTCGGGCCATGCACCACCACGCAATTTTTCCTGACCGATTTTTTACCGCAATTGGATGCGTCTATTCCATTAGAAGTGGAAACCTACAGCTTTAAAAATCTGCCCGCCCACTTACGGGATTACCCGCTGGATGTATCCATTGCGCGCGAATTGCAGTGGGTGAAAAATCTGCTCGGCCAAAATAATTAAGATTTTTATGGATACCCGCGTTCGCGAGTATGACGAAAAAATACAATAGGTAAGTTTTATGCAACGAACGCTGGTGATTAATGTGGTGGGGCTAACGCGCAATTTAATTGGCGAGCACACACCCAACTTACAAAAATTGCTGGGCAACAGTGTGGATATAAAACCCATGGTGCCCGCCGTTACCTGCGCCGTGCAAGCCACTTACCTCACCGGAAAAACACCGGCGGAGCACGGCATAGTTGCCAACGGCTGGTATTTTCGTGACCTTAATGAAGTTTGGTTGTGGCGGCAGAGCAACCGCTTAATTCAAGCGCCCAAAATTTGGGATATAGCACGCGCAAAAGATTCGTCGTTTACTTGCGCCAATACGTTTTGGTGGTATGCCATGGCCACCGGTGCAGACTACACCTTAACGCCGCGCCCACTCTATTGCGCCGATGGCAGTAAATTGCCGGATTGTTATACCTATCCGCTGGAGTGGCGCGAAGAATTGTCGCAAAAGCTTGGGCCATTTCCTTTGTTTCAATTTTGGGGGCCAGCGACTTCCATTAAATCCAGCGCCTGGATTGCCGATGCGGCGATAAACGTCGAGTTAAAAAAATCTCCCAGTTTGCAATTGGTTTATTTGCCGCATTTGGATTACTGCTTACAAAAAGTCGGCCCCCAAGGCGATATCAGCAAAGACCTGCAAGAGGTCGATGCGTTGGTGGGTAAACTGCTCGACTTTTTTACCGCGCGCGATTGCCGGGTGATTGTGTTATCGGAATACGGTATTGGTGCGGTGGATAAACCGGTACACCCCAACCGCATTTTGCGCGAAGCGAATTTACTCGCGGTAAAAACCGATTTGGGGCACGAGTATTTGGAAACTGCAACCAGTAAAGCCTTTGCCGTGGCCGACCATCAAATCGCCCATGTATATATTCAGGACGCTGAATTAATTCCCACCGTAAAAAAATTATTTGAGCAACAACCGGGCATCGCACGGGTATTGGATGCAGAAGGCAAACGCGAGCTTGGGTTGGATCACGAGCGCTCAGGTGAACTTATTTTATTGGCCGAGGCCAATGCCTGGTTTACTTATTATTATTGGCTGGACGATAACAAAGCGCCGGATTTTGCGCCTACAGTAGAGATTCATCGCAAACCCGGTTATGACCCCTGCGAATTATTTTTTAATCCCAAATTGCGTTTCCCTATGCTGCGCATGGCGGGTAAGGTGCTGCGCAAAAAATTAGGCTTCCGCTATTTAATGGATGTGATTTCCATGCAGCCGGAACAGGTAAAAGGTTCACACGGTTTGGCATTGCCTGGTGCAGACTCTACGCCGATTTTTATGTCCACCGAGGCGCGTCTGGTGCCCCGTGAACCTATTGCCGCCACTGACGTATGCGATTTAATGCTGCGCCATGTGTTTGATTAACTTTTATGGATACTCGCGTTTGCGAGTATGACAAAAAGTGTATTTATCAGAAATTTCTTGGCGTTCAACTTTGTCTCTTGGGATATGTACATGAAAATAAAACCACTCTTGGCTCTGTGCCGTATCAGTAACTTGCCCACAGTGTGGATGAATGTGCTCACGGCCATGGTGTTAATTGATCATGCTGTTCCTGCTACGGTGCAGTGGGTGTGGCTGCCGGTATTGGCGCTTGCGCTGTCGGCATTTTATTGCGGCGGCATGGTGCTGAATGATCTGTGTGATTATCAATGGGACAAACAACACCAACCCTACCGCCCGCTGGTGACTGGCAGTGTCAGCGTAAAAACGGCGGTGATTATTGCGATTACATTATTTTTAACGGGTTTTATTCTTGTCGCACTCACACCCTTTGCGCTGGCAGGCCTATGTGCTGCAGTCGCACTGTTTACAACCATTGCCGTTTACGATGTGTTCCATAAAAAAACGGCTGCCAGTATTTTGGTAATGGGGTTAGCTCGGGCATTGGTATTTGTAGTGGTGCTTATGGCCTTAACTGGTGAGTGGTTGCAGTGGGTGCTTATTGCCGCTGTGTTGCAGTTTCTGTACACCCTGTCGCTAACCTTTGTTGCACGCTATGAGCATATGCGCGGCAAACCCTACACTGGGCCGGTTATTCCACGCATGATTGCGGGCATGGCGGTGGTGGATGGCATATTGCTCGCGCTAGTGGTTGCGCCAGTCTGGTTATTGGCTGGCATCACGCTGGCAGTATTAACGCGTTTTGGTCAACGCTATGTGCGTGGTGACTAACACTTTATCCGTTAATTTCTCAACCAATGCTAGCCGCTTGAAGTGATGCGACTAGCAAGTGGTTTTCCATTCGACTATGGGTTGCTCCGCTGTTACGCGATGTAACTAATTGTCACCCAATACTTTTGTATTCCCTGCCTGAATTTTCTGCATACGTATTCATATTGCTTGCAACAACGGAACAAAACTATTCTGCAATGGCGATGGTGATCGTTTTAATACTTTTGTGTTAGCGCAATCATCTGCTTTCTCGCATCGATCAATACAGTAAAAAAACAACACACTAAAAAAATAAAGTAATTCGAACAAGTATCACCCTGCGTTGTTTCAGCGCCTTACAAATACTCTTACGTTACAAAAGACTATGGAACCGGTACGCAACAGTTGCGGGCATTACTGTGGCTGGGTAGCGGCATACTTTTGCTTAATGTTTTTCTGAAAATAATTTGCAAAATGTTGCACTGGTTGGGCGATAACTCCGCTCCACGGGTTCGTTATTCTTTAAATAATATCAATTTACATAACAATAATATTTCCAGGCTTCGCGGCGCGTAACGCCGGTCGTTTGGTTTCCTGTAGGAAGATACTATGCGTAAGTTATCAGCCTGTTTTGCGGCAAAAGGGTGGTTCACTCTTTTGTTCAGTGTTGTCGCCCTTGCTTATTCCCATGGGAGTAGCGCCCAGTGGAGCAATGCTTATTTTCGCGGTACTCCCACGGATTGGGTCGCCACTGCCATGACGAAAAACACCGCAACAGGTTTGTGGGAGACGCGACAAAATTTTGCAGGGACTAATCCGCGTTTTAAGGTTGGTCGCTATACCGACAATTGGAATGAAACCTTTCCGGCGCAAGATTTTTTAATCCCCTCTACGGGTGATTACCACATTGCTTTCAATGAGACGAGCAAGGCAATTTCCGCCGTAAAATTAGCGGCGACAGTTTCAGGCAGCAGTGTTTGTTTTAATAACCCCGGCAATTTTGCCAACCCCAGTATTTATTTCTGGGCGCCTACACCTGCGTCCAGCATGACCAATCTACCTGCTTGGCCGGGCAGGGCGATGGTCAAGATTGGCAATTATTATTGCTATGATTTGGCGAGCCATTTAACAGCGAGTGCATTGCCAACATCGCTCAGTATTATTTTTAGTAACAACGGTGCAAATCAAACCGCCAATCTCACTTTTAATGGTTCAGGTAGCGGCGCGGGTTGTTATGAAAATACCGTGTGGAAAAGTTTGCCGCAGTGCGGGTTTTATTTAGCAAATGCGGCGTCATCGTCCAGTGCGGTTTCTTCCATTGTCGCCTCCAGTGTTGCGCCTTCGAGCGTGCCATCCAGCGCGGCGGCATCATCGGTAGCGACGCAAATTATTAGCGCTAATTCGATTTGTTTTAATAATCCCGCTAATTACGCAAACCCTTCACTTTATTTTTGGAACCCTGCTCCTGCAGGGGCCATTACCGCTTTGCCCGCTTGGCCCGGTAAGAGTATGACCAAGCGTGGCGTTTTTTATTGTTACGACTTTAGCGCGGACTTGGCTGCTGGTGTTATGCCAACCTCGCTGGATATTATTTTTAACAATACCGGTGCGCCGCAAAGTGCGAATTTGAAATTTACCGGCGCCGGTTGTTATGAAAATACTGTATGGAAAACTCTTGCGCAGTGCGGCTTTACCACTGCAGTGGCATCCTCCTCTGCACCGGCATCAAGCAGTGTTGCACCTGCTTCTTCAAGTGTTGCGCCAAGCTCATCCAGTCTGTCGATAGCATCGTCAAGCGTTGCACAAACCTCTTCCAGTGCCCCCTCAAGCGTGGCCGCCACAAATACCACCCTGTATTTTAAAAATACCGCTAACTGGGCCAGTGTAAACGTGCATTTTTTCAATGCCGTGCCTGCGCGTACTGGCAGTGTGTGGCCGGGGCCTGCGATGGTTCGCCTTGCGAATGCGCCGACCATTTACAGCTATCAATTCACGGGCGCGCTCACATCGGCGGGCATGGTGTTTAGCGCAAACGGCAACCCTAAAACGGGCGATTTAAATTTTGTCGCACCCAATACTTGTTATGACTTTGGTACTGCGTCCTGGAAAACACCGGCGGCCTGCGGCGTGCCTGCAACCCTGGTCGCTAATGCGGGGGTGGATCGCAAAGCAAATGTGAATGGTCGGCAGGCATTGTCGGCGGCAGCATCCACTGGCGATTACACGACGGCCAGCTGGACCAGCACCGCCTGGGCGGGAGCATTGGCGGGTAAACAAGTAGTGACACCACCATTGACCAGCCTTGGTAATCACACGGTCACACTCACATTAACGGCAGCCGATGGTTCCACCGCGACCGATACCCTGGTGATCAATGTTGTCGCCGCGACTCAAGGTTTACCCGAGCGTCCGCAATTGGCGGCGCCACTTGGCTTCCCCGTTACCGGCACGGTGAGCAGCGGTAAATACCGCTTTGTAAATGCCTTCCCTGCGTTGGAATCCTTTTTCTTTTCACCGGTAATGGTGACTAACGACGGCGCCAATGATTTGGTGTATGTGGTGGATAAAGAGGGCGCGATCTACGCATTCCCCAACAAAGAATCGGTAGTGCCGGCAGAAGTGCGCAAGTTGTTGGATATCAAAACCACTGTGCTCAACAGCAACGAAAGCGGCATGCTCAGCATGGCCTTTGACCCGCATTACGCCAGCAATGGTTTTATCTACGTCTATTACATTTTTGGTGAGAGCGATAATTTCTACCCGCGCACCGATGGCATAGTGGGCGGGAAAACCGGCGATGCGATTATCGAGCGCTGGACGGTTGATAACCCGGCCAACCCAACCTCTGCTGGTTCCAAGGTCGAGCTGCTGCGCATTCCGCAACCGGGTGAGGATCACAAGGGCGGCATGATGCAATTCCACCCCACCGAGGGTTACCTCTATGTAGGTATCGGCGAGGGCGGCTATGGTCACAGCGCCTTCCCGCTCAACCCGCAACCGAGCGATGCCTATCAGCGCCGCCACAACAACAGCGCGCAAGATCCGACCACTTTGCGCGGCAAATTTATCCGCATCCAGCCGCTGGCGACGCCAGTGAATGGCAAGTATTACAGCGTGCCGGCGGATAACCCCTTTGTCGGGCAGGCGGGTTATTTGCCGGAGATCTGGTCCATGGGCCATCGCAACCCTTGGCGCTGGGCGTTTGATACCGATGCCCCCTACACCCTGTGGGAAACCGAAATCGGGCAGGACACCGATCTGGCCTATGAGGAGGTAAACATCATCACCAAAGGCCAAAACTACGGTTGGCCGGTGTGTGAAGGCACACGCAACCGCGGCACCTTGGGTGGCGCTGCCAGCAAAAATTGCCTGACGGATTATGTGCCGCCGCGCGATGGTTATGGCCGTACTTCCGGTGTGTCGATCATTGGTGGTTTTGTCTATCGCGGCACCCAATTACCGGCGCTCAATGGCAGTTTTATTTTTGGCGATTACGTGACCAAGCGCCTCTGGTCGGTGAGCAATGACGGGCAGGCGAAGAAACTGATCAGCGAAGCATTCCCTTACTACATCTCGTCGATAGGCAAGGATTTACAGAAGAACCTGCTGATTTCCAGCCACGGCCGCGAATTGGGTGGGCCATCCAGCATTTTCAAAGTGGTAGATGACGATGTCGCTACCGCGCAGATCCCGACCAAACTTTCCACCACCGGTCTGTTTGCCGATTTGGCTAACCTGATTCCGGCTCACGGTGTGATTGAGTATTCACTCAATAGCGGTGGTTGGTTTGATGGCGGCAAAATGCGCCACTTTATCGCCTTGCCCAATAGCAGCACAGCGGGCTTTGACCCGACTGCACTCTGGGACTTGCCGGTCGGCTCGGTGGTGGTAAAACACCTGGCCGTAGCCACCGCCAGCAATGCCAATAAACCCTTTACCACCTCGGTTTTGTTCCGTCAGGAAACCGGTTGGCAGGCCGCTAACTACCAATGGAATAGCGCCGGAACTGATGCCGATTTGGTTACTGAATCGGCCGTGGTGCCGGATGGCGGCTTGGTGAGTGTGACGCGCAAAGTGGAAACCGGCAGCACCTGTGGCGGCTGTCATAAAAATGCCGAGGGTCAACTCACCCCGCTGGCGCTAAGCACCCGTCAACTCAACGGCAACTTCAATTACCAGGGCGTGACCGCTAACCAACTGACAGTGCTCAACAGCATCAACCTGTTTAGCAGCGCCATTGGCAATGCCAGCAGCTATGCGCAGTTTGCGGCGCCAACCGATAGCAACGCGAGTTTGACCGAACGCGCCAAGGCTTACCTGGATGTTAACTGCGCCCACTGTCACGCCGGTACCTCGGGCGGTATGGATTTGCGTTTTGACACTGCGCTGGAATCCATGAAGCTGGTCAACCAGAGCAACCGGGTAATTCCGGGCATTCCCGCCAATAGCAACCTATACAAATACCAAACCGGTTCCGGTATGCGCATGCCTTTTGGCTCCACCGAAACCAATGCCCAGGCGGAAACCCTGTTCCGCAATTGGATCAATGAATTGGGTGTGGATGTAGTACAAACCGGCGTTGCACTCAGCGCCAGTAAAACCAGCGCCGAAGTGAACGAGGTCATCGGCCTGAGTTTGGCGATGCTCTACAGCAACAGCACCCAACTGCCTGCGGTGGGTGAGGTGAGCTGGAGTTCCAGCAACCCGGCGGTGATTTCTACCCAAGGTAAAACCGGCGCCGCCATCAACCTCACGGCATTAAGCACCGGCACGGTAACCATCACCGCGAGCAGTGACGGCTACAGCGATAGCATCACGCTGGAGGTGGTGCCGCCATCCAACCCCATCACCGCACTGACTATTGTCGGCCGTGCCAATATGCGTTTGCTGGCAGGTGAAAAGCACCAGCTGGCACTGGTGGCTACGGCGGCAGATGGCTTGCAGGGCATGACTTCGCGGGTGATTTGGACCAGCAGCAACCCACAGGTGGCGAGTGTATCGGCCTCCGGTTTACTCACCGCAGGCACCGCAGCAGGTACCACCACTATTAATGCCCTCTACGGCGATCTGACTACCAGTTACACCGTGACGGGGTTGGGGCAGGGGCAGTATGTGTATGTGAAAAAGCCTGCCAGCTGGGGCACAGTGTCAGCCTATGTGTGGACTAACCAAAACGGTGTAGAAACACCGCGTACTGGCCCATGGCCGGGAACTGCGCTGACCGAGGCGGCCACGGCCTATGGCGCAGGCTGGCTGCGCTTGGTGATTCCCGCCAGCTGGGCGAACACCAGCGGTGCGACCAATATTATTTTCAGCAATAACGGCGCTAATCAGACTGGCACCGGCCTTACCGTGAATCAGGCCCAGCCAAGCTGGTATGACAATGGTTGGTTGGCTGCTGAACCCGCTGCCGCTGCAGTGGAAGCAGGCACCCAGATTCAGGTCGGTAACGGCAGCGCGAGTATCGGCGCCAGCGGTAACCTGAGTGGTAAGTTGTTTGTGCCCGGTACTTTGCTGGATATTAAAGCCAATCCCGCCGGCCCCGGCATGCAGTTTGTGCACTGGGAAGGTACCGGCGCGGCTTACTTGTTGGATGCCAATAGTGCCACTACCCAAATGGTGGTGGGCAATGCGCTGTCGCTGACGTTGCTGGCGGTGTTTGATGCCATCACCGATCAACACGAAGTAGCGCGCGGCCATTACCAAAGTCAGGGCTGTGTGGGTTGTCATGGTAGCGATGGTCAGACTGGCAGTTACAAGCTCACTAACCAAGCGATTGCTGGTCGCTACAACCTGCAAACATTGGCGGACTACATCGCCACCAATATGCCCAAAGACACCAATGGTGCGAGCCTTGGCACCTGTACTGGCAGCTGTGCTACCAGTATCGCCGCCATGATTCTGGCGGATGCCATACTGCCGCCCGCAGGTGTGTGTGATGCCGAAAGCCTGGACGATTTGATCCCACAAGATCGCAGTTTCCGCTTGTTATCAACGCTGGAATACAACAACTCGGTGCGCGATTTACTGGGTTTAACCACCCCTATCGATGTCACCAGTGGCCGTATTCCGGGCGACTTGCCGGTCAATGGCTTCAAAACCAACGCCAATGCGGTGTTCACCAACGACTACGCCAAGGGGTATGTGCTCGCGGCAGAAGCGGCGGCGGGCATGGTGACCAACCTCTACAGTCTCGCTCCCGGTTGTAACAACGTAACTTGTTTGGTGCAGAACTTTGGCAAGCGCGCCTTCCGTCGGCCATTAAGTTCGAGCGAAGTAACCAAGCTGGTGACATTGCATAGCGCGCAGGGCGACTTGGCCTTGCTCACGGCGATTTTGTCCTCGCCCTCCATGCTCTATCGCTCGGAAGTGGGTGTGCCAGTGGGGAACTATTACGAGCTGACCGACTATGAAGTCGCCGCCATGCTCTCCTATACCTACTGGGCGACTACGCCGGATGCCACTCTTATGGCCGCCGCCGATGCTGGTCAATTGAGCACGCCGGAACAAATCGCCACCCGCGTGCGCAGCATGTTGCAGGACCCGAAAGCCCAAGTTGCCTTTGAGCGCTTTATTACCGGCTGGTTGGATCTGGACAAAGACATCAAAACCACCGCCATCAGTAACAGCCTCAAGGCGGACATGAAGGCCGAGACCATCGAGTTTGTAAAACGCACAGTATTTGGCGGCGGCAGTTACAAGGAATTGCTCACCGCTAACTACAGCTACATGACCCAGCAGATGGCCAACCATTACGGCCTGACCTGGCCGGGTGGCAGCGGCGTGCAGCGCGTGGATTACAGCGGCGTGAATGCCGAGCGTCGTGGGGTATTGGGGCATGCCGGTATTCTGGCGATTCAATCCGCCTCGGAGAAAACCCATCCGGTCAAACGCGGTTTGTTTGTGCGACGCAATCTGTTGTGTCAGGACTTCCCGCCACCGCCGGTGGGGGCGGAGTTAAAACCGCAGGAAGATCCAAGCCTCACGGTGCGCGAGCGGTTTGAATCCGCGCATTTGCAAGAGGGCTGCGAGTCCTGTCACCAGTACATCGACGGCATAGGTTTTGGTTTGGAGAATTACAACGCCCTTGGCCTGTATGTAAACAGCGAAACCACCGACAACGGTCTGGTAAAAGCCATCAACTCGCTGGGTGAAATAGGCAGCTTGAATTCGGCGGAAACTTATTTATCCGAGTCCGAACCTGTGACTCTGTATCACGGCATGGATGAGTTGACCGATTTGCTCGCCCAAAGCCCGAATGCGCAAGCCTGTTATGCGCGTCAGTGGTATCGCTACACTCGCGGCCAACTGGAGGAGGCGAGCGACAGCTGTACCTTGCAAGTTTTTGGTCGTGAATTCAAAACCGCCACCAATGCCAACCTGTTGGATTTGATGGTGGAATTCACTCAAACCAAAAACTACATTTTGCGCAAATAATTGCGGAGGACATCAGCATGAATATTTTAAAAAATAAAATGCAGCGTCGCGATTTCCTCCGCACGCTTGCGAAGGCCGGTTTAACCACCGCGTTCACCAGTCAGTTTATGTTGTCGGCCAATGTATTCGCCCAGGCGGGCGGCGCCAAACGTTTTGTGATGGTGTTTTACCCCAACGGTTGTGTGCGCGACAAATGGCATTCCTACAATACCGGCGCACTCGGCAGCGGCAGTTTTGATACCAGCCCGCTGCAACATTTAAACACGCACATTAACAAAATTGTCGCGTTTAAAAATCTCAGCTACAACGGCCACGGCGGCAGTTCGGGGCACCCGGAAGCCTGTCGCGGCGTGTTCTCCGGCGGTGTCGAGCGTGCGCCGTCTTTTGATGTTGCTATGGGCGAAGCATTGGGTGGTCGCCTCACCAACAATATGCATGTCGGCGTGTGGTCGAGCCGGGCGATAGGCGCAGAATATTTGCCCTTCACCAATAAAAACGGCAATAAAATTCAAGTGTCCGACAACCCACAACAGGTGTACGACAATTTACTCGCCGATATTGTTGGCAGCAGCAGTGGCACACCGGACCCGGAAGCGGAACGCCGCAAAAAAGTATTGGAAAGCTTGCACGAAAATTTGGATTTATTGCAGGCCAATACCCTCAACATTAAACAGCAAGGGAAATTACTCACCCACGAAGAAGCGCTCAATTATTACCAGAGCACACTCACCGGCACGCTGGATATTGGCGGCGGCACCGGTTTTAGCCGCCCCACTATCGGCATGACCGGCGTGAACGACGACGCTGAATTAATTGCCAAAGCGCAAATGCGCAATATCGCCATGGCATTTCAAGCAGACATTACCCGCACCGCCAGTTTTCAATTTATGGGAGCGCAGGACGAATCGTTAAAAATTAATTTCCCCAGCGTGCGCCCCTACATGGGCGATTTCGGTTCAGGCGATAAATTAAATTACAACGAAACCCGCAGCCACGTCAGCTCGCACAATGAATCCGCATTATTTGATTCACAGACCCGCTGGTACAACATGATGGTGGCCTACCTAATGGACGAACTCGCCGCCCGTCCAGATGTCGCCTACGGCGGCACACTGCTGGATAACACGTTGATATTAGTTATGTCAGAAGTCGGCGGCGGCAACCACCAACAAGAAAACCCCGGCATCTATGTCGCAGGCGGCGCCGGTGGCGCCATCCAAAACGGCAAAGCAATCGATGCAATGAATAACGGCATGTCCAATTTATATCTGGATATCGCCAAAGCCTTTGGCTTGAACTGGGGTAGGTATGGGAATAGTTATGGGGGGATTAGTGGTTTCTTGTTGTAATTATTTTTTGCAAAGTAATCAAAGAAACTATCTGTCAGTGATGATAGGTAGTTTTTTTATTTATGATCGAGTAAATTCAACAGGAATGTCGAGCAGAAATGGCGCTGAAGCTACGCGCTCACGGAAAGGGATTTATGCAAACAAAACGATTGCTTACAATTTTGGTGGCTGTAAGCATAGCCGCAACATTCTTCGCGTTGCATTTTAAAGAATTTCTTAAGGAAAATTCAGAAACTAAGTCAGCACACCACTCTAATGAAACCATTCATCATGCTGGTTCTGGTGTGAATGAAAATATTGGAGAGAAAGATAAGTTTGAAAAAAAGCTATCTGATTCAATACAGCCAACCTCTTCAAATAAACACTCAAGTAGTATCGCCCTCTCAGATCTTGATAAAGAATCTCAAAAACATGCTCAGGATATCACCGAAGTATTTGAGTCAGAGCGAAAAATAAAAGATATGTCAGTTGACGATGCGCCTAGTGAGTCGTCTGAAGCACCGCTTGGAAGTGAGTTGAATCTCGATGATAAAGATAACGACCTGCCTAAAAGGCATCGTTTTATCAAGATAGATTCATTTGGAAACCGGCTTGCCGATGATGCTGAAGTTTGGTCATGTATATTCGACAACAAAACCAACCTTTTATGGGAAAGTAAAAGTGTAAGTGCGCCGGGATTATCTCACGAGTTTCGGTACCGCTGGAGTGACGACGCGTCAGGCTCGCTGTCAATAGAGGATAATCAGCGGATTGTTAGTAATTGCCCATATTTTACGGAAGATAAAACGGGTAATTTGAAAGATTGCAATATATCCATGCACAGCATTGTGATAAATTCGATGTCGCTTTGTGGCACAAATAGTTGGCATGTTCCAAGCGTATTGGAATTAGAATCTATAGTTAAATCTGGGCAACATAATCCTGCTGTTGACATTAAATATTTTCCGCTTACCCAAAGTGATTACTATTGGAGCCGGGAAGGTTTTGCTTACACGGAATATAACGCTTGGGCAATCAATTTTGCTGTGGGTAAGGTAAACGATGTTGAAAAAACGGAGTTTGTTTACGTTCGCCTTGTCAGTGGTGAGTCCTCTATTACAAAACCCCCGCCCCCTTAATTTCCCAGTACGCATTCGCTACACGCACCGCTAATTCATTGGCGGTGCAGTCGATGGCGTAGATGCCGGAGGAGGTTAGTTGTTGGTGGCTTTCGCTGCGCTCGTGTAAAAATTGTTGTACGCCGGCGTAGTGCAGGGCGTCATCAAAATCGCGGACGGGGGTGTCGGCGAGTTTGTCTAGGATGTGTTCGCGGATATTCACTACCATTACCAAGTGGCGTTTCTTCAGCAGGTTTACCGCGAGTAATAATTCGTTGTTGTCTTCGTCGCGGGAATTGGTGACGAGAATTACCAGTGAGCGTTTAGGTTGCAGGATGGCGAGTTTTTCGGCGGCGGTGATGTAATCTGCCGTGGCTTGGGTCGCTTGCAAATCGTAAATCCCATTGAGCAAAGTTTTTACACGCTCCACGCCTTTTTGTGGTGGAATCCAGCGGTGTTTTTTATTGCCTTCGCTACCAAAACTGAGCAGGCTGACATTGTCGCCCTGGCGCAATGCAATATAACTGACGAGTAACATCGCATTAAGCGCGTGATCAAAATGGCTGAGTTCATCGTCTTTAGCGCGCATGCGTCGGCCGCTGTCGATCATTAATACAATTTGCTGGTCGCGTTCGTCTTGATAATCCCGCGCCATTAATTTCTGGCGGCGCGCGGTAGCTTTCCAATCCAATTGACGCAAGCTGTCGCCCTGGCGATATTCGCGTAATTGATGAAACTCCATACCTTCGCCGCGTCGCTGACGTTTTTTAATGCCCATTTGACTGGTGTGGTTTTCGGTGGCGAGAATCGCGTAATTCGCGATGGCGACAAAATCCGGGTAGACCTTGATGGGTGTTGCGTCGCCGGTCCAGTAGCGAATTGCCCAGAAGCCGAGTGGGCTATAAAACTCCACCTGCGCTTGCTTAATCTGTTCGGCACCACGCACCAGCGGGCGCAATTGGTATTCGTTGCGGCTGTTGTGATTGGGTTGTAATTCAATAGTCAGTGGCAGGTTGTCGTGGTCGGCGCTATTCGGAACGCCGTCAAAAATTTTAATCTGCGTGGGCTGAGTGAAGCGATGTTTAATGCGCAGTGTTACCGGCGCCCATTTATCCACAGCGAGGTTGCCCGCGACTTCGCGGGTTATTTCTACCGGAGGCAGGCGGCGCGACAACATAAAATCGAGCAGCGCAATAATAATCAGCCCGCCAAACATCGCAGCGGGTAAATAGTCGGCCAGCCCCGTATTAAAATAACTTTTGCTGAAGGCATTAATAAAAACCGCGGCACCCAATAGTGCAAATGCGGTAATTAATCGTGAGCTGGGAATCCATTTTCTGCGCATAAAATTTTCCATGCGATTATTCGAGATTATTTTGAAAGTGATTGTGAGAGAAATTTTCGGGAATTAATGTCGGAAGTCGCTGCGCTCTTCCAACCTACAATCAAAAAAATGTATCCGTAGGTTGGAGGAGCGCAGCGACTTCCGACACTGTGCACCGACACCGAGCCCCGATGTTAATCTCATATCAATTTCGCGGTGCATCAACCTGCAATAGAATATTGTGCAATATCCGCTCGGCCGCTATGCCTTCAATCGCCAATTCTGGCGATAACAAAATACGGTGGCGCAGCGCGGGGATAAACATTTTTTTCACGTCGTCGGGTGTGACGAAGGTGTTGTTGCTGATTAATGCGTAGGCACGCGCTGCCGCGAGCAATGCGATACAAGCGCGTGGGCCAGCGCCGCGCGCAATGCCGGACCAACTGCGAGTGGCGCGCACCAGTTTCACCACGTACTGCAGAATTTGGTCATCCACCGTAATTTGCTCGGCGATTTTTTGCAGGCTCAAAACATGGGCTGGTTTTAACAGGGTACGAATATGTTCCAAACCAAAACCGCCTTGTGCTTGCGAGGTAACCTGGCGCAACATTAATTGCTCATCGCTTTCGCTGGGGTAATCGATAATGACCTTCAACATAAAACGATCCAGCTCCGCCTCGGGCAGCGGGTAAGTGCCTTCCTGTTCAACCGGGTTTTGCGTCGCCAATACCATAAACGGCTCGCCGGTTTTAAAGGATTCCCCTTCAATCGTAATCTGACCTTCCTGCATCACTTCCAATAGTGCTGCCTGGGTTTTGGCGGGCGCGCGGTTAATTTCATCGGCGAGTAATAAATTAGTGAATGCCGGGCCTTTGCGGATTTCAAATTCCTGCTTTGCCATATTGAACATGGCGTGACCGGTGACATCGCTGGGCATTAAATCTGGCGTAAATTGCACGCGCGAAAATTGTCCGCCAAAACATTTTGCCAAGCTGCGTACCAACAAGGTTTTCCCCAGCCCTGGTACCCCTTCAATCAATACGTGGCCGCGTGCAATCAAAGCAATTAATACTTGTTCGATAATCGCATCCTGACCGATTAATACGCGTTTTATTTCGTTTAATAAATTATTGGCCAGTGCGCTGGCTTGCTGTAAACGTTGCTGCAGGTTTTCATCGGCACCTGTTGCTGGACTGGTGGCGACATCTTGCGCATGTTCAGCATTTTGTAAATTGATATCGGCGCTTTCACTGCTGTGGATTGACTCGGTCATAGTTGCTTCCTGATGGTTTGCAAATGGGCGATGGCGTTGGCAAAGTCTTGCGGTTGATGCAAATCCTCGGCATAGAGTGAGCGCTGAATTGCCGCGAGATCAATGCCGGTTAGTTCCTGTAAAAATTCACTGCGTTGTTGTTTGTCGGCTTGTGCTAACTGCGGATGCTGTTGCACCAGACGAGTGAAAATTTGCTGGCGCAATACAGTGAGTAATTGTGGGTGTTGCTGATTGCGCCAGAGCAACATGGCGCTGGCAAAAATATGTTCCGCCAAACTGCGGCGCGCGGTTTCCTTGTTCACAAAAATCGGCCCGAAGCGTTGGCTTTTTGCCCAGAGCCACAGCAGCAGCGCAAGCAGTGCGGCGAGTACACCATAGGGCGCGTTGCGCCACAGGATTGCAGCGAGTGAGGGCGCATCCTGATTGCTTAAAAACCACACGCGACCATTGTGGTTAGCCAGGCTCCAGAGTGCATAGGCGTGGTCGTGACAATCAATGCGGCGATTGCTCCAAATAGTGTTGTCGCTGGTAATGGTGATGCCGCCAGCGCCGACTTCAAAATAAACCATGTGCGATGTTTCTGAATCGTCGGTGCTTTTGTTGTTTTCTTCTGTGTTCGCTTCCGCTGTGTTTACTTCATCTTCTGTGGATATTTCATCTTCTACAGTTGTTTCACTCTCCTCGTAGTCCTCATCCTGATAAAAAAATGGATCGTAACGGCTAAAGTCAAAACGCAAGGGTTTTTCTTCATCGGCAAATTCTACTTCGTTCGGCTCGTCGCCCAAGCTGCAGCGATAATAGTTTTCCGGTTTATCTTCTTTTTTGGGTTTTTTAGTGGTTGATTTTTTATCGTTTTGTTTTGCTTCTTCTTTGTTTTCTTGCGTGGTGCTTTCTTGTTTAGTGTTTTCTTCAGTTTCTTGTTTGGGGAGCTGCTCAGCATTTTGGCTATCAGTAGCTTCGGTTGAGTCTTCTTCTGATTCTTCCTCTTCCTCGTCATCCTTGTTATCAAACGCGTCAAACAATGACTGTGCCAAATCCGGCACATGATCAGCGGCGGGGGTGATACCAAAATCCCGCAGCAGCAAATCCTCTTCATCGGTGTGGGAGCCGATAAAAGGGTTTTGGGTGGAGGTAATCAGTGTGCCGCCGTTTTCAGCCCACTCGTACAAACGCTCGTAGCGTTCCTGGGTGAGGGTTTTATTGGCGTTAATCAGAACGATGGTATCGTCCTGCCCCAAGGGAATATTTCGCCAGCGATGGTCATCAAGCAGGCTGAGATTCTTAACGCTGGTCGCTTGCACGCCGTGTTTACGCAAAAATATTTCGGCGGCGAGAAAATCATTTCGTTTGGCTTCGCTGGAATAACCTAAATCGATTTCTTTTTCTTCCCAGCGAAAGTTACTGATGGCCCAATAAATCAGCCCGGCGATCACCACGGCAGCAAAGGCAAGCAAGATAATAATTTGGCGTAGCGACAGGGATTTTTTACTCATTGCGCACCCGCCTTGCCAGCAACTGGCGATGTCGGTGCGACTGGTAATAGCCAACAACTATTCCACTGCAGGCAGAGCTGCTCCGCCAATGCAAATTCCGGTAGCTTGTGGCCGTAGGCAAGTTGCTGCCACGAGCGCGTTAGCTCGGCAAAATAGTCGATTTGTTGTTGCAGTATTTTCTGATGTAAATGTTGTTGCTGCGGATGCTGCGCGGCAGTGACATGATTCAGCAGTTCGCGCATAAGTTGTACACATTCACCTTCTGTATGGCCTTCGTGAATATCGGCGCCTTTATAAATTAATTGAAACAAACTGGCGCGGTAGAGTAGGGCAAGCGCTGCGCGGCTATTGCCTTGTTGCAAGAGTTGCAAGGCATTGGCACTGACATCGTCGGGCAATGACTCCTGCGTGACCTCCATACCAAACAGTGTTTGCGGTTTACTGCGCGGCACCTTGGTGGGCGCAACGCGTACAAATTGTGCTGACAACCAATGGCGATAGCGATAAACCACCAGTGCGACAAGTAGCAGCACGGCGCTCCACAAGAGTATTTCCAAGCCACTGGCGAAAAAACCAAAGCCTTTGAAGTCCTCAAATTTGTCAAAAAAATCGCCAAAATGTTTATCCAGAAATTCAAAGAACCAATTTTTTTCTTCCTCTTTTTCTATAAAGGTGAGCGTGCGTTTTATTTCTTTGCGACTAAATTCCGCTTGTTGCATTACCTCGGTAATCGCTTTCTGCGCTTGCTCACGGTTAATGTCCTGATAATCGCCCAGTGGTTGCTCAAGTAATTCTTGCGCACTATTTTCCGTTTGCTCTTGCGCAGCTTCCATGGTCGGCAATGGGTCATCGGCATAAGCGTGTGGTGCAGCATCGATTAACAAACAACAGCCCAGTGCTATAGCGCCGAGCAGCGAAACCAGTTGCGATGAAGCGGTGCGTTTGTTGGCAATGCGACGGAAGGCGATATCTATATCCCAGGCTTCTAATTTCACGCGGCGATTTAAATAAAGCGCAAATCCACAGGCCGTATAAAAAGGTGCGGTTAAACCCAAAGCCACATACCACAGCCCCAGTTGTAAATAAGGCAGCCAGTTTTTTTCCTGATTAAAAAAGAAATGTCGCCATTCGATTTCCAGTTCCTGCGGAACCATCGACCAGAGAATAGTGATCATGCCGATGGTGAGAAAAATTTCCAGCAACAGCCCGATAAAACTCAACCAGCCGGCGGGTGTTGAATCTTCACGGTGTAATACCAATAAACGAGCTTGGCGACGTTTACCAGCAAGCCCTTCCAGTTGCAGCACGGGTAAATCCATGCAGCGCGTGGGGCTAAAGCGGCGAATCGTCAGGCTCATAAACAGGTGTTGGCGCGCGAGTTTGGTGAATTCTTTTAAAGTACTGCGTGTTGTGGGTAAATTGTTAAATACCGCGCGGCTGATAATGTGCAATAGGGGGCGCTCGTAAAGTGGTTTAAACCACCAGAGCAATACAAAAGCGACCCAGAAATAATGTTCTGGCACCATGAGTGCCAGCGCCAAAAAAGGTGCGCTGGCGAGTAGCCAGACTTTTATCATCGGCAGCCACCAACGCTTGGCCATCAGCAAACCTAAATCCACTGCTTCCCACGCTGAGCGCGGGCGAATTTCCAGCGTGACTTGATCCAGATTCATGACGGGCTTCCCTCTGCGCGTGTATCCAGCCCGCGCCCGCTAAAGACAAAATAGCTAATGACCACTGTCCATAAAAATCCGCCGACCAGATATTTTTGCCATGGCATTAAAATATTGTTAGAGGACCAAAAAGCTTCAATAAATGCCGCAATCACCAGCATGATAATCACGCCGTAAATTAATTGGATGGCAATTTTACTCGCGCGTTTTAGCGATTCGGTACGCGTGAGGTTGCCCGGCGCCAGCAGCGCATAACCGAGTTTCAAACCGGCGGCTCCGGAAATACAAATCGCCGTTAATTCAAAACTGCCGTGCCCCACCACAAAGGTAAAAAAAGTTTGGGTAAATTCCGCATTGGTTAAATGCCCCGCCACGGCGCCCATCAACAAGCCGTTGTAGACGAGGAAAAAAATCGAGCCGACACCAAATAAAATGCCGGAGGCAAAGGTGCGAAAACTCACACCAATGTTGTTACGAATATAAAAACCAAACATTTGTACATTGGTGTCGGATTCGCGTGCACTGCCCAAGGTTCGGTTTTGTGGATCGTACATTTCTTCAAAACTGCTGACTTGCGCCGGTGGCGTAATGGTGTAAACCAAATCCGGCTGCCACAAAATCGCTAAATAAATAATCAGCCCCGGCACATAGAGCAATGCCGTCGCCCACCAAATATAGGATTGTTGTGCGCGCACCAAACGCGGAAAACCCGCGACTACAAAACTGATCAGTTGCTGCATAAACGGTTGTTTGCGGCGATAAAGTTGTTGATGGCCGCGCACCACCAAATCGCCCAGCTTGTCGACCAAATGGCTGGAGTAGTGGCGGTCTGTTGCCAGTGCATGTAAGTGACACAGGCGGCGATAGCGGCTGGCAAAGCTCGCCAGTTCGCTGCCGGAGAGCTGGCGATTGGGGCTTTCCAGCGCAATGATTTGCTGTTCCAGCAATTCCCATAGGGGTTGATAGGTTTGTTCAAATTGGCCTTGTTTCATCGGCTATTTTTTCCTTGGCTAAATGCTGCAGCGGTAGGCTTAGTGTTTGCCGACCATGCTGTTGGCCATTTGTTTAATGCGCGTGACCGGGTCCTGCGCGCCTATCACCGGTACTAACAGTGCCGCGAGTTCAGCCTGGCGTTCGGCAGACAAATAATTGCTGCGCTCGGCAAAGGCGAGCAGCGCGCGCTGTTCGTCGGTGGAGAAATCGGCTGGTACCGGCAGTTGGCCGCGCACGGCAAAGTCAGTGTGTTGGGCGGTGGTTGCGTCGTACACCACCATGCTGCCGGCGGCTAAATCACCCAGGCGTTTGAATTGGCGATTGCACAGGCTGGTGATAATGCCGGTGAGGTAGAGCATGGGCAGAAAATCCACCACGCGCAGCAGGTTGCGCAGCAGCGATGGCCCGAAAGTGATGGGTGTGCCGTCGTCGTTTACCACCCGAATGCCCAGCCATTTTTTGCCGGGCGTGCGACCGTTGCGTGTCACTTCAAAAAATACCGGGTAAAACCACTCCAGCAAAAATGCCAGAATCAGCGCGACTCCGGTGCCCATTTTGCCGAGCAGGGAGAGCAGGACAAACATAATCGTGGTGATCGCGCCGCGAATCAGAATGTCGATCAGCTGGGCTAAACAGCGCACCATAAACCCAGCGGGCGTGAGCGGCAGGAGCGCGCCTTCCGGGGTTTCAATGGCGTGGCGGGTGTCGAGTAGTGGGTGCGAGTGTGATGACAAGTCTGGCTATCCTTTTTACATGTCACTGTGGCCGTATCAGCGTAGGTGATGGCTACGGTAGTTGGCGCAAAAGTTATTCTTTTTTGGCGCAAATAATTGTTTTTTTAACGCCAAGATTGGCGGCGAGCATAACGGATAAGCCTATATCTGAATAGTCAAAACCACCTTTTCCGGCTTGTTAAAGAGGATTTCGCCCCCATACTGAGGCTATAATTTGCGCCAGCTTTTATCCCTCTATTTACCAAGACAAGTACCCGCGCAAGTATCAAGGACAGCCCGTTTGCCCAACTTGTCGATAGCCGAGATACCTTATGTCAGACCAACAGCCCCCCAAAATTGAGTTTCCCTGCGAAAACTACCCCATCAAAGTGCTGGGTGAAGCAGGGCCGGATCTGCATAGCTATGTGATAGAAATTATGGAGCGCCACGCGCCCGGCTTTGATCAGACGCGCATCACCATCAAAGAGAGCAGCAAAGGCCGCTACAACTCATTAACTGTGTGGATTACTGCCACCGGGGTCGAGCAGCTGACGGCAATTCACGAAGACCTGCGTATTAATCGCAGCATTAAAATGGTGATGTAACTTGGCGCAATCCTCTTTAGCGCTGGAAGTCATCAACCTCGGCCAGCAGGATTATCAAACCAGTTGGCAAGCCATGACCGATTTCACCAACCAGCGCACGCCGGAAACACCGGATCAGCTGTGGTTAGTGGAGCATCCTCCGGTATTTACCCAAGGGCAGGCCGGCAAAGCCGAGCACTTGCTGTTCCCCGGTGATATTCCCGTAGTCCAGACGGATCGCGGTGGGCAGGTGACTTATCACGGCCCCGGCCAGTTGGTGGCCTACCCGTTGCTGGACTTGCGTCGCCTGAACATCGGTGTGCGTGAGCTGGTGACTCGCATCGAGCAAACTATTATTGCCACGCTCGCGTACTACGACATTGAATCTGCCGCCAAGGCAGATGCTCCGGGCGTGTATGTGAATGGCGATAAAATCGCGTCCCTCGGCCTGCGCGTGCGGCGCGGCTGCAGTTTTCACGGCTTGGCGCTCAATGTGGCGATGGATTTAGCGCCCTTCCAGCGCATCAACCCCTGTGGTTATCAGGGCTTGGCCATGACTCAAATGAAAGATCTATTGCCCAATCCGCCCGCATTGGCGGATGTTCAAACCCAACTTGTCGCAGAATTTGCGCGGAAATTAGGTTATGAAACCTGTACAATGCGCGCCAATTAATGCGCCTGAATTTTCATCATAGTGAGTTGTGAGGCAGGAATAGCCTTGTGAGACTGCCGGAGACAGGATGTCGACGACAAGCCCCCATGGATGGGTTCACGGCGTGTCTCACAAGGCTATTCCTGACTCGCAACGGGTTAATGGCACAGTCAGCCAACAACGAGATTCTTATGACAGACCTTCCACCCGTATCGACTTTCGTACCCGAACTGCAGCCGGTCAAACGTACCGAGCGCTACAAACAGGGTGAAAAGCTGCGTGATGCCGACAAAGTCGAGCGTATTCCGGTAAAAGTGATTGCCAGCGATCGCGACGAAACCCAGCGCAAACCTGACTGGATTCGTGTACGTATTCCCGCATCGCCCGAAGTGGATCGCATCAAATCCATCCTGCGCAAAAACAAATTGTCTTCAGTGTGCGAAGAGGCAAACTGCCCGAACCTGGGTGAATGTTTCAGCGGCGGCACCGCGACCTTTATGATCATGGGCGACATTTGTACCCGTCGCTGCCCCTTCTGCGATGTGGGCCACGGCAAACCCAATCCGCTCGATGAACAGGAGCCGCGCAAACTCGCCGAAGCGATTGCTGAAATGCGGTTGAAATACGTGGTGATTACCTCGGTAGACCGCGACGATCTGCGTGATGGCGGCGCACAACATTTTGCCGATTGTATTCGCGAAGCACGCGAACTCAGCCCGAAATTGCAAGTGGAAGTATTAGTACCGGATTTCCGGGGCCGTATGGATATCGCCTTGGATATTCTTGAAAAAGAAGCGCCCGATGTGTTCAACCACAATATGGAAACCGTCTCGCGTTTGTACCGCCAGGCGCGCCCCGGTGCGAATTACGAATGGTCGCTGGAATTGCTCAAGCAATACAAAGCACGTCGGCCGGATGTATTAACCAAATCCGGTTTGATGGTTGGCCTTGGCGAAACCAAAGAAGAAATTATTGAAGTAATGCAGCATATGCGCGCCCATGACATCGACATGCTCACCATCGGCCAATATTTGCAGCCCTCCAAAGACCATTTGCCGGTTGAACGTTTTGTTCACCCCGACGAATTTGCCGAGTACACCAAACTCGCGGAAGAAATGGGCTTTAAACACGCCGCCTGCGGCCCACTGGTGCGTTCGTCGTACCACGCGGACAAACAAGCGCACGGTGAAGACGTAAAATGGTTCGGTGAAACCAAAACCAATTAACGGACCTGTTTACCGGTGTTTAAAAAACTCCCGCTAGCCGGGAGTTTTTTGTCTCTGCCTGTTGTCCCATTAATTAGACTGTCTCACTAAGTAGATTGCCCCATTTCAAGCATCCCCATTTTTTATAGCAGTGGCGCCCGTTCGGCACTGCTATTTTGTGCGCATCGAGTAACGATTGTGAAATTATCGGCAGTAAAAAAAGACATTAGGATCAGCGTCTGCGCACTGGAATCCAAACCGGAATTCTTTGCGCAGGTCGCGCGTTGGCATCATCAGGAGTGTGAGCGCCAAGGTTTAAAATCAACTCTCGCCCTGCGCCTGCAGCGCTTGGTCATGCATATCCGTGAAAGCGCCATCCCCAAAACCCTTATCGCCTTGCAAACCGATCAACTAGTCGGTTGCGTTAGCCTGGTGGATTACACCTTTCGCAGCAGCGAACGCATGCCCAAAGTCACCAGCGCCAGTCCGGTATGGCTCAGCAATTTATTTGTGCAAGAAAATTTGCGTCAGCAAGGTATAGGCAATGGCTTGATCGATGCCGCAAAAAACTACGCACTGGAATTAGGTTTGGAAGAGCTCTGGCTTTCAGCGACAGACTACACCGACTACTACCAAAAACGCGGCTGGGAAATTGTGCGCCGCACGAAATTAGGTGGGCGTCAGGTGAATGTGATGCGGGTGGAGTTGGAAGGTTAACGTTAATCACTCAGCCGTTAAAAATGCGACCACGTGGTTACGACCATTGTTTTTGGCTTGGTAGAGTGCCTGATCGGCGCGCCGCATTTCCTCGTCAAAACATATCTCAGCATTGGGTGAGGCTAAGCTGTAACCAATGCTGGCAGTGATGGAAATGTGTTGGTTGCAGTCGAGCAGTATCTTTTTTTCACGCAGACTGTCGAGCAGCCTATTACAGATAAGTTCGGCATCGCTTTTGTTACCAATGATAATACTAAATGCAAACTCTTCACCGCCAATGCGGCCGTAAATATCTTCCTGACGAAAAAATTGCATGATGCACTCAGCGCAGCTGACCAATACCTGGTCGCCAGCGCTGTGGCCATAGGTATCGTTAATGTTTTTGAAATTGTCGAGATCCAAAATGCCCGTCAGCAGAAAAAATTGATTGCGCTGTGCGCGAAAAATTTGTTTGGCGGCATGATCGTTAAAACTGCGCCGATTGGGTAGGTTGGTGAGGCTGTCGTTAAATGCCAAACGTTCCAGTTGTTGGTTGGCCATGCGCAATTCATCGGTGCGTTGGGATACCAATTGTTCCAGGTTATCTTTCAGTAGTTTCAAATCTTTGTTGCGTTTTTCCAGTTGCTCGGCGTGATACATTTGCTCAGTGATATCGCGCTCTATAGCGGCAAAATGTGTGATGTCACCATAGCGATTAGTGAGTGGGAATATATTCATGTCCAGCCAATAGGGGTGGCCGGTTTTGCTGTAATTTAATATTTTTTCGCGAATGGATTTTTTTTCAAGTAGGGCAGTACGTATACGTGCAAGCGTGTCCGGGTCTGTATGTTTTCCCTGCAAAATACGCGGTGTTTCACCGATAACATCGCTCGCGCTGTAGCCAGTTAGTTTTTCAAATGCGGCGTTTACATAAATAATTTTTGGGCCGGTGGGTGAGTCTATATCTCCCGCTTCGGTAACTATGACAATGTCTTGGCTGTTTTGCAGAATATTTTCGTAGGAAAAAAGATTTTTGCTGTCGGTAATATCATTAAAAGTGACAATAATAAAACTGTCTTCGAGTTTGTCCGCTTCGTCCATGTAGGCATTGACCAAAAACCAGGTGGCATTTTTACGGTTGCCATCTAAAACCCCCATGATTTCATTGGTAACCGGGTTTCTAAAACGTTTTACTTTGTTAGCGGGAAACTCGTTGTGGTGTAACACCCGGTTGCCATCATCAATAAAACGCCATTGTGGATCCGCTAAATCCCGGCCAATGATTTGCTCATAAGTGAGTCGCAGCAGTTTCAACGCCGTGGGGTTAGCGTAGACAATAGATGTGTCCCAGCGATGTATGACAACACCTATATGGGCATTTTCAAGGAGTGTTTGTAGGCTGATTGCGTCTATGCCATTCATAAGCAGACACCTTTAGCGGCTGGGCCTATGTTTCTTTAAGCGACATCCTAAGAGTAGTGACATTGATCACAATAAGCCAGCAACATGAGGCATGAATGGTTAATTTATTGAGTTGTTGAAGCAATACGAATGTTAAAAAAATCTTTTAGTCTTTTTAGTTATTCCAAGCTACTGTAATTATCAGGGCTGGAGTAGTTGTTATAAGGATAATAAATATGTCCAGCATTGCGCAGCGCAATGGAATGTGCGTGGCTAATAGCGGGTGAATTACATTATTGTAGTGCGAGGAATTGATATTTTATGCGTGATGTTTAACTACAGCCCTCTGTGCAGGGCTGTAGTTGGTTGCACGGAGAATTTAAATCAATGCAACTTCAAACGCGGTCTTAACCAGCGGTTTAAACGGCCGCCGAGCATAATCAAGCCAGTGCGCAGTAAACCGTGAATGGCGATTTGGTGCATGCGATATAAGGAGATATAAACCATGCGCGCCAAGCGGCCTTCGATGAACATGCTGCCTTTGCTCAGATTGCCCATTAAATTGCCGACGGTGGAATAACTCGCGAGGGAAACGAGTGAGCCGTAGTCGGTGTATTTGTAAGCGGTGAGCGGTTTGTTATTCAGGTGCGCGATAATATTTTTGTAACAGGCGCTCGCCATTTGGTGGGCGGATTGCGCGCGCGGTGGCACACGGCTGCCGTCCGGGTTTACAAATTGTGCGCAGTCGCCGATGGCAAAAATGGTCGCGTCGCGGGTGGTTTGTAAAAATTCATTCACATGCAATTGATTGATGCGATTAGTTTCCAGACCGGCGAGGTTGGCCATAAAGTCGGGCACTTTAATGCCTGCTGCCCACACGATGATATCCGCTTGAATTAATTGACCGTCTTTAGTGTGCAGCCCTTCGGTAGAGGCGGAGGTGATCATGGTATTGAGTTTTACATCTACACCAATTTTTACCAATTCACTGTGCGCTGAGCCGGAAATACGTTCGGGCAGTGCGGGCAAAATACGTGGGCCAGCTTCAATCAGTGTTGCGTGTAAATGTTCGTTGGTGACCGCATTGAAACCGTAGTTGTGAATTTCGTGTACGGCGTGATGCAATTCTGCGGAGAGTTCCACACCGGTTGCACCTGCACCCACAATGGCAATACGCACATTGTCGTCGGCGCCAGTAACACGCTGGATGCGCAAAAATTTATTGAGCAGTTTGGTGTGGAATTTGTGTGCCTGTGTTGGGCTGTCCAAAAACAAGCAGTGATCTTTTACGCCAGCGGTATTGAAATCGTTCGAGACAGAACCGAGTGCAATGACGAGATAATCGTAAGGGATGCGTGTAGAGGGTAAAAATTCCACCCCATCTTCGTCACGCATGGGCGCCAAAACTACTTCGCGTTGTTCGCGATCCAAATCAATCATGGTGCCCACACGAAAGAAAAAGTGATGCGCATTGGCGTGACCGCGATAGCTCACTGCATCCACGTCTTCATCCATGGTGCCCACCGCAATTTCGTGCAGCAGTGGTTTCCACAGGTGAGTGGTATTGCGATCAATCAGGGTAATTTCCGCTTTGTTTTTACGCCCGAGTTTATCGCCCAGTTTAGTGGCCAGTTCTAATCCGCCAGCGCCACCGCCGACAACAACAATGCGTGGTTTTTGTGTCTGCATGTTTATTCCTGCACTCTACATTAAAAATTCGTTGAGCAATTAGCGCTTGGCGATTATCGTTTGCCAGCGCTTGTTTTTGAGCTCTTGTTTACAAACTACAGCTCTACCCAGCAGCCCTCAGCAGCACTGGCAAAAACGGAATCGATAACACGCATATTATTAATTGCATCTGTGAGCGGTGTGGGTGTCGGTTGCTTGTTGATGATGCTGCGTGCAAAAGCGTCTACCATTTCGCGATAGTGATCACTGGATTCAATCGCAATAATTTCAGTTTCACCATTGTGTTTGATATGAATTTCAGTGGCGCTATCGCTAATCGGATTGAATGGAATCGGCAATAAAATGCTGCCTTTTTCGCCGTAAGCCTCCATGTATTGATGCGCTTCAATTTTGGTGGAAGCGGTGAAGGTGGCGCTGCCTTGATCAAATTCCAAAATGCCCGAAACCAAACAATCCACTTCATAATCTTCGTAGGGGGTGATTTGGCCAATCACCTGAGTCGGTTCGGCATTAAACAACCAGCGCGACAGCGAAATGCAGTAGCAGCCAATATCCATTAATGCACCACCGCCCATATCGGCATTGTTGCGAATATTTTGCGGCTCGCGATTGTTGTAAGAAAAATGTGAGTGCAAGGTGAGCAATTTACCAATGCGACCGGAATCGATCAGCGCTTTGGCCGCTTGCCAGCGCGGATGAAAGCGATACATAAACGCTTCCATCGCGTGTAAATGCGGGTGCGCCTTGGCGGCGTCGAGCAGGCGCTGGGCGTCGTCGGCGTTTAGCCCCAAAGGTTTTTCACAGAGGATGTGTTTGCCTGCTTGCAGGGCTTTAATCGACCAATCCACATGCAGGTGATTGGGCAGCGGGTTGTAGATGGCATCGATATCCGGGTCGGCGAGCAATTCTTCGTAGCTGCCGTAGGCACGGGCAATACCCAATTCATCGGCAGCGTTGCGCGCACTTTGGCTATCGCGCGAACAAATGGCGAGCACTTCATTGTGGGTAGAGCTTTGTAGTGCGGGAATCACTTTGGTGCGGCCGATTTTGGCGGTGCTGAGAATACCCCAACGGATTTTTGCGGATGAAGAAATGCTAGTCGACATAATTGTGTTCCTTGATACGGCGCAGGGCCACTACAGACAGGGATCTAAAAAAGTGCTGTCAGTGTAGCCCAAGCGCGGCTCAAAGCGTGAGCCGCAGGGCCAGATCAAGGCGCAAAATTACGCGTTTAAAACACTCACCCGTGATTGGTTAACGGTTTTTTACCAGGGCAATGTCTCGCCATTGGAATGCCAGAAGCCGCCGGAATTCCCCAGGGTTAAATCGGCAATGCGCTGGGTCAGGCGCTGGGCAGATTCAGCGGCGGAAATATCGCCACCAAAATTCACCATCGCCGTTTGTACATAACCTGGGTGCAAAATTGCCACTGCAATGCCGCGTGGTTTTAAGTCCCGTGCAAGCGACATAGCCGCTGCATTGAGTGCGGCTTTGGACATACGATAGCCGTAATAACCACCAGAAGTATTGTCGGCAATAGAGCCCATACGGCTGGTGATAAACGCGATTTTGGCACCGCTGGTCAAATTGCCCAGCAGTGCTTCGGTCACGCGCAGCGGCGCTTCAGCGTTGACCAAAAATTGCTGTTGTATCGATTCATAATCGATATTGCCCAGTTGCTCGTGTTGAAAAATTCCCGCGTTATTGATCAACAAATCAACCTGCTTGCCCTTGAGTTGTTGTGCGAGCGCCGCAACTGCCTTGCCATCGGTGACATCCACACCGCTAATAACTTGCGCACCTGAGGCATCCAGCTCGGGCGATGTAGTGCGGCAAATGCCGATTACTTGCCAGCCCTGGGCGAGATAGTTTTGCGTTAATGCCAAGCCAATGCCGCGATTGGCACCGGTAATTACTGCTGTTTTCATCATTCATTACTCCACGCATTTATTGAGTTCATTGATTGAGCTAATTCATTGGGGCGTAGCTGCGATCTATGGGCGAGAGTAGCGCATAAAAAGGGGCGGCAATTAATTATTTACGGTGAGTTTCACCAGGCGCATAACCAGCGGGCGCACAATTAAAATACACACAAATGCGGATGGCATAGCGATGCGATAAGCATGCAACACTTGCTGGAAGTAGTGATCGGCAATACCACTGTTGGCAGCAACAATAATCAGCGACATCAAAAACGCCATGATCAGCGACATGTAAAACGCAAATACCACGGGTGTGTATTTAGGGTGTAGTTTGCGGTTGGTAGTGGCGATGGAGTTTTGCATAGGCATACCCTTCTACTGTCGGCGCAATCGGTGAGAGCAGTTGTAATGCCCAAGTGTTGTGCGCAGGTTTAACAAAGGGCCACTCTACGCGGCAGACCGGATTAGCAGTAGATCAGCACATCTATTTACTTTATTAAGCAAATCTTGGTAATCGACCAATTATTTCGTAAGTAATCGCTATTCAAAGCCTTCGCCAGGCTAATTCTTAATACTAATTTAGCTCCAAAGGTAGTACAGCCCCGCTAGTGACGCAGTGAACAGAATAAAACCCGTTGTATATTCGGCAAGGTGGCCATTTTTTGGATTATGTGTCCGGGGATGAGCTTTAAAAACACTGGTGATGAACAGTGCGACTAGAAAGATAGAGGCAAGTATTTTTAGCGTAGTTAGAACGAAAGACATACTATCTAAAAAAACCTAAGCTGCCTTCCTTTTTGAACGGCGTAAACTTCCTCTGCTAGCTTCGCAGCCTTGATTGGACTGAGGGTTGTCATAAAAATCTCCTATTAATTATTCAATGAATCCCATATGCATGCGGTGCCGCCTAAGGAGTGATTTCCTCGTATGGTGGTAAGATCGTTCGTTAATTCACAACGTAGATTGATTGGTTCTCCTCCTAGTTCGGTAAAAATGGCAGGGTCCATTTTGGACATAGCCCACATTTCGTATGGTTTTCCTTCATGTCCCACAGTAATTTCTTGAGATATAACTAGTTGAGCCAAAGGTGTTTCTTTGTAGGTTGTTGTATGTTTCGGAATTTTAAAAAATCCATTTTCGTCTGCCGTGTAATAAAAGGATTCACCCTCTTTATCTTTCCAGGCAAACCACAATTTTATTTTCGCTCCCGCAGTGGGTTTACCTTCAAATGTAATTTTTCCCTCGAGTGGTGAAAAAAGCACGGCTTCTTTCTTCTCTCCGCCAAAAAATAATGACATAGCAACTCCTTTCTGAATGTAAAAAAACGAAATTAAACAGGATAAAAGGATAAATATTCGCCTGGTTTTCAATGGCTGTACTCCGTTTTATTGACTCCTATCCTGAGTGGATCAGGCGTCGTTATTTTTTCTTTTGAATACAATCATTTTTTTCTGAGATGTTTGCTGCCGTAGTTGGATTTAAATCAATCATATTATTTCTCTGATACCTTGGTTAATTTGTCCCACTTGCATAAGGTTCCCATGAGCGCATATTCTAAGTGTGTATCCATTTCTTCCGTTGTGAGTTCGCAGGTTAGATTTGATGGCTTACCGCCAAGCTCTCCAAACTGATGAGTGTTAGATTTGCTTAATGTCCATATCAGATAATTTTCGTTGTCATACTCGACGGTTATTTCTTGCGTAATTACAATTTGAGCCAATGGGTTTTCTTTATAGATCGCGACTTTTTGCGGGATATGAAAAAATCCATTCTCATCAGCAGTAAAGCCAAAATGCTCTCCTTTTTTATCCTTCCATTTGATCCATAGATTGATTTTCGCTCCGACGGCAGGTTTACCCTCAAATGTAATTTTTCCCTCGAGTGGTGAAAAAAGCACGGCTTCTTTCTTCTCTCCGCCAAAAAATAATGACATAGCAACTCCTTTCTGAATGTAAAAAAACGAAATTAAACAGGATAAAAGGATAAATATTCGCCTGGTTTTCAATGGCTGTACTCCGTTTTATTGACTCCTATCCTGAGTGGATCAGGCGTTGGTTGCTTTTTCTGTTGAATAAGCGGCGGCGATTTTAGCATTGGTTATCCATGCCGGTTTGAGATGTGGGGCATAAATCTACCTAGGGTGGATAAATAGGGGCACTTATTGTATTAAGTAAAGCTTATTAATTGATTTCCAAATTCGGAAGCGAAAACTATGGATACCCTGCGTGGGATTGAATGTTTTGTGCGGGCAGTTGAAGGCGGCAGTATTGCGGCTGCGGCGCGGCGGGTGGGGATTAGCGCCGCGGCGACCAGCCAGAATATCGCTCGCCTGGAGTCTTATCTCGGTGTGCGCTTGCTGACGCGGACTACGCGAAGCCTTGCGACAACTGACGCAGGGCAAGTCTATTACGACAAAGTCGCGCTGCTGATTCACGAGTTGGAGTTGGCGAGATCAGCGGTCACCGACACGCAGCAAGAGTTACAAGGGCGCTTGTGCATCGCCTCCACCGCCGCATTCAGTCGTCATGTATTAGCGCCGCTAATTCCCGCGTTTAACCAGCGGTATCCCCGTTTGGAAATTGAACTTACATCGACTGACCGGCGTGTGGATCACGTGCAGGAATCGGTTGATGTGAGCATCCGCATCAAACAACAGTTGGATGATGGAATGGTCGCACGCAAGATCGCAACGGTTCCCTCCATTTTTTGTGCATCACCGGCATACCTTGAGCGGGCAGGGCGACCATCAACCCCTGCCGATTTGCGCGAGCACGATTGTTTAGTCTTTCGTCTTGCTGTTGATGGACGATTGCTGCGTTGGGGATTTGTTGAAAACGGGCTGCGTTTTGACGCAGACGTGCGTGCAGCAATCATCAGTGACGATATCGATGTACTTGCGCGTCTTGCGGCGGCGGGTGGCGGCATTACGCGTTTGGCCGCGTTTGTCGCCAATGATTATTTGCGCAGAGGCGAATTAAAAGAATTATTTACCTGCGACGAATGCACCGGTTTTAATGCGGAAATTGAACCACTGGATTTTTACGCCTGCGTGCGCGACCGCCACCAATTAACACCGAAAGTGCGCGCGTTTATGGATTATTTGGTAGAAGCACTGCCCGCTGAGTGGCGGGTAATGTAGCCTAAGTTTCCGCCATATAGCTCAGCAATTAATTCGGAGTGATAGTTAACTCCTTGATTTGGTGGGAGTTAAATCGATCAAGGGTTCATCTACTTTTTTTGGAGTTATACATCACTACACCCAATTAGTTGGAATAACGTTCTGCGGGCTATATAGTTGGTGTAATTTAATAAAATGTTAGAGCAGCGGAGATCAAATCCCAGAATGAACGAAAATATTTATGAATCACCAAAAAGTATTGTTTTTACTGATCTGAATACCAGACTAAGTATAAAGCGCAGACTGGTATGGACGGCCGCAATTATATTCACTGCAATTCTTTATCGCGGTATTAATAAAGTAGCACCTCAGTTTGCAGAAACATTTTCTTCATTTGGTACCAAGCTACCATTGATTACACAGTTCTTCGTGAAAGCTTATCCGGATTTTTTTTGGTTTTGTATAATAAGTCTATTTCCAATATTTTTCTGGCTGGTAAATTTTTTTAGTGAAAAATATGCATTAATGATTATTAAAATTGCAAAATACAACTTATGGTTGTCGTTGTTTTGTGTTGCTCTATTTATGGTTTCCGTTTATTTACCTATTTTTTCCATGAGCACGTAGGCTAGGCCGCTATGTAAAACAATTCCATTCAACAACAAAAATGTTGGGCATTGCTGCCCAACCTACTACAAGCGAACATCCGCTTTCGGCCGAGCCGCGACCCTCGGCAGCTTTTTTACCCATCGCATTTTTTAATTAAATGTTAGTTTTTTAGTGATCGGAAAATTGAGTGCTTGAGTCGCAACCGGAAGCAATGTCTACAATAGGTTCCAACGCTATAGTTTTTGCTAACATTTAGTCCCGCTTCATCGCCGGCAATAAAATAGTGATAATCCCAAGCATTGGTAAAAATGCGCAGTAGTTAAATATATGTTCTATCGAAGTTGCATCTGCTAATGCGCCCAAACCTGCCGCCGCTATACCGCTAATACCAAACATCAAGCCGATTTTAGTGGGCACCAATTTTTGTGCTGGCTCTACAATCGACGAAAATCCCGGAGATTAAAATCGCTAGTAGTTCAGTTGTGATGCCTATCACATTGTCGGGCTAATTCCGTAAACAGAACCCATATTTATTTTTTGGTGGTCTGCGCTTTTAGGACTTTTGTAATATGCTGCTGCGCTACAGATTAGTAGAAGCATGTGCTATCTGTGTGTTACTGATAAATAATGAGGCTTCCAGGGTGTTCCTGCTTAAGTCTACTGTAGAGTCAACGTTTCATGAAAAAACAGATTTTTATCAAATTGACTGTCATTTTTTGCAGTCTTTTTTTTGTTGCTGTTGGAGTTTTTGCCATGAGTTTAGGTGATGTTGGAAAAGTATGTTTGTTTTCAGCGATGTCGGGAACTATTACCTTGGATGGTAAGCCAGTTGCCGATGCCCGCTTGGTGCGTACAGGGGATCGTGATGGCCCCATTGTTGATGAGACTGTCACTGATAAAAATGGCTATTTTGAATTTCCGGCCATGTTTGAACGCACAATCACAAAATTTTTGCCGCAAGAATTTGTAGCTTCCCAGAAGATTGTGGTGTCCCACAATAATAAGGATTACAAAGTATGGAGCTCGGTGAAAAGAAGCCCTAAGGAAAATACAGAGTCAAGGGGGAAGCGATTAATAGTCACTTGCGAGTTAAATAGCGAAGAAAAAAGTATTGTGGTGGATCGGGTACCTATTCACAGCTTGTGTGTTTGGGATGTGGAGCCAGACGCTTCGGAAAACTGGGATGAGTTGTAAAAATTAATTAAATAAAGGAGATTTATATGGCTGAGCTTACACCAAGACTTTCTGCATCTCTTGCCGAAGGCGTTTATGGATTAACAAAAAATGAGTCAATCGAGGAGGCAGTAAAGGATTTGAATATTCGTTTTAAGGATGTTGCCGGTTTTTCGGATGATGCTATGTTAAAAGCCAAGACTGGCGGCCCCTGGTTCATAAAATGTAGAACGGCTTTTGGGTTTACGTTGATCGGGAAAGGGAAGTTTAGCGGTCAGGCATTTATTCTATTCAGGGGTACACAATATCTTGCAGATTGGTTGACTAATTTTAATATTACTGTTTCCCGTGGCGCATCGGGTCAACCAGTGCATGATGGATTTAATCTTACCTTTAAAACAATGGAACCAAAGCTCAAAGAATTTATGGGTACTTTGGTCAAAAATAAAATAACGCAGATTCATTGTATTGGTCATAGTCTTGGCGGTGCGTTAGCTACTATTTGTGCGGATTGGATTCGTACCTCCTATAAAATAAAACCTTACCTTTATACTTTTGGTAGCCCCCGTGTTGGGTTAATGGGGTTTGCTGACAGCTGCACTACGAATATAGGAGCTGAGCGCATTTTTCGTGCTTACCATAAAACGGATATAGTGCCTTGTATTCCAACCTGGCCTTTTATTCACACACCTAATTCCGGCACTGATTATTATTTGCCTTCCCCGGGGATTGTTCCCGGTCCAACTTATCATGGGATGGATAAATATATAGAGTCAGTAAGTGGAAAAAATTGGGCTACGCTCGCGGCATTGGATATTGAAAAGAAATCGGAAAGTGGGATTGTTCTTTGGTTGAAGTCTCCCTCTCCTGTTGGATTAACGATTACGGCTTTGGAATGGTTAAATCAGGCATTAGTTTATGTGTTGAAAAAATGTTTAAATGGTGCTGCTTGGGTCATCTCTGGTGCTATGGGAACATCTTTTACATTAATGGACCAGCTTGCCTATGTTTTGCAAAAAGGGATCGATTTATCCGAAAATGTATCATCTTTGATTTTGCATTTGATTCGTAAAATAATGGAAATACTTGGTATGAAGCGAACATTAAAAGCGGTCGATTTGACGCGTGAGTTTATTCGCAATATTTTCATGAGATTGCATGCTAAAGCGAATGAATATGCTAAAGCGGCGTTAAGTGATGCTATGGTTAAAGGGCGTGCTATTTAATCATTAGACGTTGTAAGCAAAAAGGAGCACACAACTGTGCTCCTTTTTTGTTTACAGGTCAGGCATCATAAATGCAGTTAGTATGCTGCATACGACTAAATGAATTACTCGCGCTTCATTGCAGGCAATAAAATAGTAATAATTCCCAGCAATGGTAAAAACGCGCACCAGTTAAATACATGTTCAATTGAGGTGGCATCCGCCAATGCGCCCAAACCGGCGGCGGCAATGCCGCTAATACCAAACATCAATCCAAAAAATACGCCGGAAATCATGCCGATTTTGGTGGGGACCAATTCCTGTGCGAGCACCACAATCGCTGAAAATGCGGAGGATAAAACCAAACCAATTACCACCGACAGCACCGCCGTCCAGAATAAATTGCAGTAGGGAAATAACAAGGTAAAAGGCGCGGCACCGAGAATGGATATCCAGATGACCGCTTTGCGCCCCACTTTATCGCCAATGGGCCCACCGGCAAATGTGCCGAGTGCTACGGCGGCTAAAAACAGAAACAAAAATAATTGCGCATTGGCGACGGAAGTGGAAAATTTTTCGATCAAATAAAAAGTGTAGTAATTGGTAAACGCCGCCATGTAAATGTATTTGGAGAAAACCAATAGCGCCAATACTGTGAGTGCACCGATGACTTGCTGGCGGGTTAAATGCGCAAAATGCGCGTGTTTTTTAACGCTTTTAATGCAGGCGCCGGAGCGAATTGTCCAGCGGCTCACACCAAACAATACCGTCACACCCAGAATTGCAAATAGTGTAAACCAGCCAATGGCTCCTTGCCCCTGCGGAATAATAATCGCCGCTGCGAGCAGCGGGCCAAACGCCGAACCCGCATTGCCTCCCACTTGGAAAAATGATTGTGCAAAACCAAAACGTCCGCCTGAGGCCATGCGTGCCACGCGCGAGGCTTCCGGGTGAAACGTGGAAGAACCCAAACCAATCATCGCGGAGGCAACCAGCAACCAAGTGAAACTATTGGCTAGCGCCAGCATCACCAGACCGCACAGGGTAAACAGCATGCCGGTCGGTAGCAGATAAGGCTTTGGGTTTTTATCGGTGTACAACCCAATCGCCGGTTGCAACAAGGATGCAGTCATTTGGAAGGCGAGGGTGATCATGCCGATTTGGGTAAAACTCAACTCATAGTTGGTTTTCAGCATGGGGTAGATGGACGGCAAAATCGCCTGAATCAAATCATTCAGTAAATGCACAAAACTCACTGCACCCACGACGGGCAGAATGGTTTTGGTCGCATCAAATTCGACAGGTTTAAGGGGCTGGGCGGGAATCGGTTCCAGTTGGGTCATGTCGGTAGCTATCTCCGGGAGTTCTGGGCGCGCACAGTATAAAGTGCCATAAAAAGCAGATATGACATAAACTGTCGAATAAGTGACATGTTGAGCTATTTTGGGGCATGAATATGTTTTTGCTGGGAAGGGGGACTCGAGCATGAAAATCGTACAGCAGCGTAGCCCGGAAGGTTTACAGCATGTACCGCGCCCGATTGTGGCGTGGGGCGGGCGTTATGCCAATGGCGATGAAATTCCCCCGCACACCCATCCGCGCGCGCAATTGCTTTATGCCGTTGAGGGGGTTATGCGCGTGCTTACCCCCAATAGTGTGTGGACTATTCCCTCCCATCGCGCGCTCTGGGTGCCGCCGAATGTTGAACATCACTCGTTCATGATGAGTGATTTGGAAATGCGCACGCTCTACGTGAGTGAGGATATTTCCCGCGCGCTCGGCACTGAATGCCGTGCAATTTCGGTCTCGAGTTTATTGCGCGAGTTGATTTTGGGGTTGCTGCAAGAACCGGCGGAATATCCTATTCCGGGGCGTGGAGAGCATTTAGTTGCCTTGATACTAATGGAGATTAGTGGTGCCGCCGCCCAAGCCGTGGAGATTCCCTGGCCGCAGGATCGACGCTTACAGCGGGTGTGCCAATTTGTGATGAATGCCCCCGGTGTTAGCCATACGATTGATGATTTGGCTGCAATGGTAGGTGCGAGTGCGCGCACCTTAATCCGTTTGTTTCCCAAAGAAACTGGCTTGAAATATCGCCAATGGGTGCAGCAGGTACAACTGGCGGAAGCGATTTGCCGTTTGGAGCGCGGTGAAGCCATCGCACGCATCGCCAATTTTTTAGGTTACAGCAGCCCCAGCGCTTTTACCGCGATGTTTAAACGCAGTTTTGGTGTGGCGCCGAATCAGTATTTATTAAAACAAGTTCCGGATTGATTGGTTGTGAATTGGTTGTTGAAAGGATTTTAAAAAACCTCGGCAGGCACTTGGGCAAGGCTTTGAAACGCGGGGCGCGCAAAATAATAACCCTGGAATAGGCCGATCCCCATATCGCGCAGTACGGCATATTCCTCGTGGGTTTCTATGCCCTCGGCAACCACAGTCATACCCAACTCAGCGCAGACCTGCACAATGCCACGCACAATAATCTGGCTGGATTTGCGCGTATCAATATTGCGCAGCAACGCCATATCCAATTTCATAATATCGGTTTGGATCTCGGCGAGCAGGTTCAGACCCGCATAACCTGCACCAAAGTCATCGATGGCGGTTTTAAAACCACGCTGGCGATAGTAATCAACAATGTTGCGCACATGCGCCAAGTCATCGACCTTTTCACTTTCGGTAATTTCAAAAATAATTTGCTCGATGGGGAAATTGTATTTTTCCGCCGCGGCTAAAGTGGTGCGAATACACAGCTCGGGTCGGTACACAGCATTGGGCATAAAATTAATGCTGAGCAAGCTTTTCATGCCCAGCTCTGCGGCGAGCTTGATGGCTTTGGTGCGACAGGCCTGATCAAAACGGTAGCGATTACTGTCGTTCACATGCTCAAAAATTTGCCCGGCACCTTCATTGTTTAAGCCGCGCACCAGCGCTTCATGCGCAAAAATCTCGCGTGTACGGTAATTCACAATTGGCTGAAACGCCATGGTGAAGTCAAAATCCAGGCCTTCGCCGTTTTTGCATTCTTCGCACCCGGTTGGGCCGCAGTGTTCGTCTTTGCTCATGGTCGATTCATTTATTCACTAATGTGGGTAGCTAACTCGCGGAGGGGACAATCTCTATTGAGCCCCTTTTAGGGCAAGCCTGATGCCCAGTATAGGCGATGAATGTCTATTCGCCCATGTGTGAGATTTTTTGAGGGTGGAGGCGGGTAGGGAGAAAAACAAAGCCCGGAGTGGTTGACGCCGGGCTTTTGAAACAATCTGTCGGAAGTCGCTGTGCCCTTCTGTTACACAGAAAGGCAATCTATTTAGGTCTTGCGCGCACCAAGAGTTGTTGCAGGGCGATGAAACAGAAGAGTAGCAGGCCAATCACGATCTTTGTCCACCAGCTGCTTAAGGTGCCATCAAACGAAATGTAGGTTTGCACTACGCCCATGATGAGTACGCCAATCAGGGTGCCGAACATATAGCCGTAACCGCCCGTGAGCAGTGTGCCACCGATAACGACCGCGGCAATTGCATCCAGCTCTACACCGACTGCGGCGAGGGAATAACCGGAGAAGGTATAGAAGGAATAGACAATGCCGGACAGCGTCGCGAGGAATGCGCTGATGGCATAGATGCGGATGGTCGTGTGTGCCAGCGGAATACCCATGAGTGCTGCGGAGTTCATATCGCCACCAATGGCGTAAACGCGGCCGCCAAAACGGGTGTAGTGGGCGATGATGATGGCGATGGTTAATACCATTAAACAAATAATCGTGCTGGTACCTACCCAGGCATCGCCCGGCAACATAAAACCAAACTCGGCGACCTGATTATAAAATTCATGTTCAATCGGAATGGACTCTTCGCTAATTACACTCGCCAAACCGCGCGCAAAAAACATTCCTGCAAGCGTGACAATAAACGGCTGCATTTTGTAGTAGTGGATAATTGCACCCATGATCGCGCCGAAGGCGGTGCCGCCCACCAGAACGATGGGAAATACTACCAGCGGATGCATGTTGTATTTGCTAATTAACACACTGCACACCACCCCGGTGAGTGCGATAACCGCGCCTACCGATAAATCGATACCGCCCGATAAAATCACGAAGGTCATGCCGACAGCGGCAATAATTAAAAACGCATTGTCGCTCAGTAAATTAAAAAATACCCGAGAGCTGCCAAAACCTTCAAATTGCACTGAACCTATTCCGAACAATACAAAAAATAAAATGCAGGTGACGGCGAGGGGAATAAATTTGGGATTAAGCACGGTTAATCTCCTTGTTGTTTTTCTTAAAGAAGTTCAACTGACTTAATTGCTGTTGGAAGCGCGGCGATTGCATCAGCAGCACTAAAACGATGGCGCTGGCTTTAATCAGCAGATTAAATTTGGGTTCAATGCCGCTCAAAATAATAGTGACGGTCAGGGTTTGAATAATCAGCGCGCCGATGATCGCGAGGAAAATAGAAAAGCGCCCGCCCATCAGTGATGCACCGCCAATCACTACGGCGAGAATGGCATCCAGCTCCAACCACAAACCGGCGTTGTTAGCATCGGAACCGCGAATATCGGCCGCTGCAATCATGCCTGCCAGCGCTGCACATAAACCGGCAACAGTGTAGACGGATAATTTAATCGCTTTGGCATTCAGCCCCATGTAATGACTGGCCGAGGGGTTTGCGCCTACGGCTTCAATATATAAACCCAGTGCTGTGCGGCGCGTGAGCAATTGCACCAGCGCAAAAGTGATAATTACCAACACCACAGGGAAGGGCAGGCCGAGAAAATGACCAGTGCCCAAAAATGCAAAACCGCTGTGATCAAAGGTGACGATCTGACCTTCATTAATTAATTGCGCAATACCGCGTCCGCCTACCATTAAAATCAAGGTGGCAACAATCGGCTGGATGCTCATATACCCCACGAGAAAACCATTCACGATTCCCGCGATTAAACCGGCAATTAAACCGGCGCCGATAATCAGCGCGAGGTTGTCCACACCTTTGGTGATGTAGTACGCACTCACCGCACCGGCGATGGCCATAATAGAGCCGACCGATAAATCCACCCCGGCGGTAGCGATCACTAGTGACATACCAATGGCCAAGAGCGCAACGGGCGCAGCGCGGTTAAGTACGTCAATCAAACTGCCGTAGAAACGACCATCTTTAAATTCAATATTGAAAAATTCCGGTGCAATGATGGCGTTGATAATCATCAGCACCAGCAAACCCGCGCAGGGCCATAAATAGCGGCGCAGATTTTGGTTCTTGGTAAAATTCATAACAGCCTCTATCAATTAATTCGACGCAATCGCCTGCATAATGCGTTGTGGGTTGATATCGTCGCCTTGCAGCTCGGCTACTTTTTTGCGATCGCGCAGCACTACCACTTTGTTACTGAATGCAACCAGCTCTTCCAGTTCGGAGGAGGCGACTACCAGTGACAAACCATCGGCGCAGAGTTTGCGAATCAGGCGAATAATTTCGGCGTGCGCGCCAATATCAATACCGCGTGTAGGTTCATCCAAAATTAACAAGCGCGGGTCGGCGGCCAGCCAGCGCGCAAGAATCACTTTTTGCTGATTGCCACCGCTTAATTGTTCAATCGGTTTTTCAATATCCGAGGTGGCGATGTTCAACTCTTTCACGTAACGATTGGCGATTTCTTCCTGCTCTTTGTGCGAAATAAATTTCCACCACCCCTGTTTAATTTGGCGGGCGAGAATCATGTTTTCGCGAATCGATAATTGGCCGAGAATGCCATCGTGTTTACGGTCTTCCGGGCAGAGGCCCATGCCCGCAATAATGGCTTCGCGCGGCGCGGAGAAATTGACTGGTTTGCCATCCAACAATAATTGGCCGCTGTTGCGTTTATCGATAGCAAATAATAAACGGCACAGTTCAGTGCGGCCGGAGCCGAGCAGGCCGGCAAGACCAACTACCTCACCTTTACCAACGGTTAAATCCATCGGCGATAAATTGGTGTTGTGACCCAGGGCTTTTAATTCCACCAGCGGTTCACTGCTGCTGTGACTGCTCTGCGGTTTGTGTTCACCCAGTGCAGCTAATTCTTTACCGAGCATATGACCAATCAATTCCGGGCGCGACAAAGTGGCCGCCTCAAATTCACCGACGAGTTCTGCGCTGCGCAAAATCGTAATGCGGTCGCATACGGCGTAGACCTGATCTAAAAAGTGGGTGACAAAAACAATGCCAATGCCTTTGCTGCGCAGGTCGCGCATGATGCGGAAGAGCGACTGTACTTCGTCGGCGTCCAAACTGGCGGTGGGTTCGTCCAGAATTAATACTTTGGCCGACATGTCCACACCGCGTGCGATGGCAATTAATTGTTGCACGGCGATGGAGTAGCTGGAGAGTGGTTGGGTTACGTCGATATCCAGGTCGTAGCCTTTTAATAATTCCGCGGCATCGCGATTCACTTTGCCCCAGTTAATTAAACCGAAGCGGCGTGGCTCGCGGCCCAAATAAATATTTTGCGCCACGGTTAAGTTGGGCAGCAAATTCACTTCCTGATACACGGTGCTTATGCCAAGCGCTTGTGCATCGCCCGTGTTGGTGGGAAATATGGGGTGACCATCTAATAAAATATCGCCACCGTCGCGTTGATAAACACCGGTCATGACTTTAATGAGTGTGGATTTCCCTGCGCCGTTTTCACCGAGCAGCGCGTGAATTTCACCGGCGCGCAGAGTGAAATCCACTCCTTTAAGCGCATGCACACTCGGGAATTTTTTATGAATTCCCTTGAGCTGTAAAACTGGATTTGTGTTCATTTTTAAATCGCTTTGTTTTTTTTAGGGATTAGCACATTCTTTCGGTAGCATCTGCGCTAGGTTTTACTTAGCGCCGCGTTTAGCCAATTCTGCCGCTGCATTTTCTTGAGTGAATACTGCACCACCCATACGAATCCATTTTTCAAAATCTTTTTTGCCGGCGCGTGCTTGATCAATTACATCAAACGCCGGGCCGCCGAGGTGCGGGCTGAGTTCAACGGAGACATTAATTTCACCGGACACGATAGATTTCAACGCGTCGTCTACCGCATCTACCGATACGATTAAAATATCTTTACCTGGTTGCAACCCTGCTTCTTTTACGGCTTGAATTGCACCCAGTGCCATTTCGTCGTTATGTGCCCAAATCGCACAAATATTTTTGCCGCCACCTTCTGCTTTGAGCATGGTTTCCATCACTTCCTTGCCCTTGGCGCGGGTGAATTCAGCAGTTTGGCTGCGCACAATTTTGGTCTCAGGGAATTTCGCGATGGTGTCGTTAAAACCTTTCATGCGGCCGATAGCAGCGCTTGAGCCAACAGTGCCCTGCAGTTCCAAAATGTTGCACTTGCCTTGGGTTTTTTCGGTCAGCCAGTTTGCTGCGCGTTGGCCTTCCACTTCAAAGTCGGGGGCAATGCGGGTGAGGTAGAGCGATTGATCGGTGACGGATACATTGCGATCCAGAATTACCACCGGAATACGCGCGCGTTTGGCTTCCATCAACACTGGCTGCCAACCGGTTTCCACTACCGGTGCAATTAAAATCGCATCCACCCGTTGGGCGATAAAACTGCGTACCGCTTTAATTTGGTTTTCCTGTTTTTGTTGCGCATCAGAAAACTTTAAAGTGATGCCACGTTTTTCGGCTTCGGCTTTTACCGATTCAGAAAAACTGGTGCGCCAGCCGGATTCAGAACCCACCTGCGCAAAACCCACGGTTAAGGCATTGGCAGTGGCGCTGATGCCGATAGCGGCAGCGAGGGTCAGGGTTTTAAAAATAGTTTTCATTGTTATTCCTCGTGTTATTCAATTTATAAATTAAGTGATAAAGCAATAAAACGGTAAAGCGAATTCTTGTGCTGATTAAATCCAGCCGCCGTCCACAATAAAATGTTGCGCGGTACACATACGGCTATCGTCTGATGCTAAAAATAATGCCATAGCGCTAATGTCTTCGGGCATTACCGATTTTTTTAGACACTGGTTATCCAAAATGTTGCGCGCAGTTTTGTCTTGCGTGAGCATCGCTACTTGGCGATCCGTCATTACCCAACCGGGTACCAGTGTATTCACGCGGATATTGTCACCACCCATATCGCGTGCAAGGCCGCGTGTTAAGCCTTCAATCGCTGCTTTGGAACTGGTGTAACCGGGCATACCGCCTTGGGTGGCGTACCAACTCATGGAACCTAAATTGATAATCGATCCGCCGCCCAATTCGAGCATTTGCGGGTACACCGCTTGCGCGGCAAAAAAATGGTGGCGCAAATTCACCGCCAAACGCTCGTTCCAATAATCCACCGTAACAGTGCGAAAATCGTGGCGCGTATCGTTGGCGGCGTTGTTAATCAGCACATTAATGGCACCGACATCGCTATAAATTTGTTTGATGGTAGCCTGCAACTTGGGAATATTTAGCAGGTTGCAGCGATAGTAGCGCGGTGGTGTGCTGCTTGTGCTGTGACTCAGTTGCTCCACCAATTTGTGCGCATCTTCATCGCGGATATCGATAAAACACACCTGCGCGCCTTGTTTGCAAAATGCCTCCACCAAATTGGCGCCAATGCCGGATGCACCGCCAGTGATCAGTACTACTTTGTATTTCAGGCTTGGATATTGGTTGGTGATTGCCATAGTTGTTGACCTAATGAATCACCTTAATGCGAGTGGCCGGGCACTGCAGCGCCGCGACAACCCACTAAAAAATCAAAGTCGCAGCCTTCGTCGGCCTGCATCACGTGTTCTATATAAAGCTGTAAATAACCACCGGTTTTTTGCTGTGTTTTTTGGGCGCGTAATTGCTCAAGACGCGCGGCAATTTCCATATCGCTCACTTCCAAATGCAGCGAGCCATTTTCGGCGTCCAGTGCAATCCAATCGCCATCTTTTACGGCGGCGAGTGGGCCAAACTCCTGCGCTTCGGGCGCAACGTGTAAAACCACTGTGCCGAACGCCGTGCCGCTCATGCGCGCATCGGAAATGCGCAGCATATCGGTCACACCTTGTTTGAGTAGTTTAGGTGGTAAACCCATATTGCCCACTTCCGGCATGCCGGGATAACCCTTGGGGCCGCAGTTCTTTAAGACCATTACGCTGTTGGCGTCTACGTCCAGGCTGTCATCCATAATGCGGGTTTTGTAGTGATCAAAACTGTCGAATACTACGGCGCGGCCGCGATGTTTCATTAATTGCGGTGACGCGGCACTGGGCTTTAATACCGCACCGCGCGGCGCGAGGTTGCCGCGCAAAATACAAATGCCGCCGTTGTCGCACAGTGGGTTGTCGAGTGGGCGGATAACATCATCGTTGTAGCACGGTGCGTTCTGGTTGTTTTCCCACAGGGTTTTGCCGTTGGCGGTGAGGCAATCCTTGTGCAGTAAATTGGCATCACCCATGCGTTTTAACACGGCCGGTAAACCGCCTGCGTAATAAAAGTCTTCCATTAAAAATTGGCCGGAGGGCTGCAGGTTGACCAGTGTCGGCACTTGATGGCCATAGCTGTGCCAGTCGTCCAGCACCAGGGGAATATTTAAGCGTGCGGCGATGGCTTTTAAATGAATCACCGCATTGGTTGAGCCGCCAACAGCAGCGTTGGTGCGAATAGCGTTAATCACACTTTCACGGGTGATTAATTGCGAGAGGCATAAATCTTCATTCACCATCTCGACGATGCGCATGCCCGAGGCGTAAGCGAGGGTTTTGCGGCGCGAATCCACCGCTGGAATCGCGGCGTTTTGCGGCAGCGATAGCCCGAGTGATTCCACCATGCAGGCCATAGTGCTGGCGGTGCCCATGGTGTTGCAGGTGCCGGTGGAGCGGGACATGTCCGCTTCGGCATCCATAAATTCTTGCAGCGAAATCTTGCCGGCTTTGTAGTCCTCGCTCATGCGCCAGACCAGGGTGCCTGAGCCGACATCCTTACCCTTGTGTTTGCCGTTGAGCATAGGCCCACCGGTCACCACGATAGTAGGCAGGTCGCAACTCGCCGCGCCCATGACTAATGCGGGGGTGGTTTTGTCGCAGCCGACTAATAACACCACGCCGTCAATCGGGTTGCCGCGAATCGATTCTTCCACGTCCATCGCCGCTAAATTGCGGGTGAGCATGGCGCTTGGGCGCAAGTTGGATTCACCACTGGAAAACACCGGGAACTCCACGGGAACGCCGCCAGCCTCCAGAATGCCGCGGCGCACGCTTTCGGCCAGGTCGCGAAAGCTGCTATTGCAGGGGGTGAGTTCAGACCAGGTATTGCAGATGCCGATAATAGGTTTTCCCTGGAAATGATGCTCAGGAATGCCCTGATTCTTCATCCAGCTGCGGTACATAAAGCCATTTTTGTCTTGCGTGCCAAACCATTGCGCGCTGCGCAGGGCTTTGGTGGTAGATCTGTTGTTATTGTCTTGGCTCATAAAGGCTACTTCGTTAATACGCCACGCCAGTGGAATCTGCTCCTGCCCGTTGCCGCAGGTATATCAATGTAGAGATACTTGGAACAGATGATTATTATTAATGTATTACAATATAAGTTTTCGGCAGCCTCTCTAGCAATCCAAATTGTGAGGATTTACGAACAATAACCCTGACGCTTGCGAAGTTTGGGGGCTTTTGTGATGGCAACGTAAAAATTTGAAAGGGATGCTTGATTTAATTGTAATATAATATCAATATAAATCAACCCCACCTGATGGGGCTTGTTGATAATCAGCCGCTGCGTCGTTTGGCGTGCACAATAAACAGAAGAAAACACAAGAAAGAGGAATCTCCTATGCGTTCATTCATCAAACCCTTGGTCGTGGCAGTGGCATCTTGCTGTGCGGCATTCACACAAGCAGCCAACCCCATTTTTACCGATGTGTTTACCGCTGACCCAGCGGCGATGGTGCATGACGGCAAGGTCTACCTTTACACCGGTCACGATGAAGCCAAAGACAATACCAAGTTTTTTGAGATGCACGACTGGCTGGTTTATTCCTCGGATGACATGGTCAATTGGGAAGCCCACGGCCCCCTGTTAAAGGTGAAAGATTTCAAATGGGCCAAGGGCGATGCCTGGGCCAGCCAAATTATTGAGCGCGACGGCAAGTTTTACTGGTATATCACTGCGCGCCACAACGACACCAAACCCGGTTTTGCCATAGGTGTGGCGGTGGGTGATAGCCCACTTGGCCCCTTTAAGGATGCGCGCGGTAAGGCGTTGATTACTAACGACATGACCACCGCCACCAAAAATGACTGGGATGATATTGACCCCTCGGTTTGGATTGACGACGACGGCCAGGCCTATTTGTTCTGGGGTAATACCAAGGCCTACTACGCCAAACTCAAGAAAAACATGATTGAGCTGGACGGTCCGATTATGGAGATCAAGGGGCTGCCTGAATTCACCGAGGCGATCTGGATTCACAAGCATCAGGACAACTTCTATTTGTCCTATGCCATGGGCTTCCCCGAGAAAATCGGCTACGCCATGAGCAAGAACATTAATGGCCCTTGGGAGTACAAGGGAATCCTCAATGAAGTGGCGGGCAATACCCCCACCAATCATCAGGCAATCATTACCTTTAACGACAAACACTACTTTATTTACCACACTGGCGCCGGTCGCCCGGATGGCGGTCAATTCCGCCGTTCAGTAAGCATTGATGAACTGTTTTATAACCCGGATGGCACCATCAAACGTATAGTCATGACTAGTGAAGGTGTTAGCGCTAACAAAGCGGTTAAAAACAGCAAAAAATAAGTATTTACACTGCATCCAGCCCCCTAAAACCAATTGACAGGGGGCTGGTCTTGCTGAGATTATATTGTCATACAATATTAATATCCTTTGATGAGGCAATAGCTCATCAAACAGTACAACAATAGGTGAAGTTATGACGTCCTACGCCTTGGGGCTGGATTACGGTTCTGATTCGGTTAGAGCCCTGTTGGTAGATGCCCTGACCGGCAAAGAAGTAGCAAGCAACGTGGTCTATTACCCGCGTTGGAAAAAAGGCTTGTTCTGCGTACCCGCTAAAGACCAGTTCCGCCAGCACCCGCTCGACTATCTGGAAAGCCTGCAGCAGGTAGTGCAAGGCCTATGGGACAAAGCGCCAGCCGGTGCGGCTGCGCAAGTTGTTGGTATAGGTTTCGATACCACGGGCTCAACCCCCGTCGCGGTGGATAGCGAAGGCGTTGCCCTCGCGCTTAAACCCGAATTTGCCGAAAACCCCAATGCGATGTTTGTGCTCTGGAAAGATCACACCGCCGTGAAAGAGGCACAGGAAATTACTGCTGCTGCTAATACCGCAAGTGAAAATTACCTGAAATACGAAGGTGGCATTTATTCCTCCGAGTGGTTCTGGGCCAAAACCCTGCATGTACTGCGGGAAGACGCCGCCGTCGCCAAAGCTGCCTACCTCTGGGTAGAGCATTGCGATTGGATGTCGGCGGTACTCACTGGAACTACTCACCCGAGCAAATTGCGTATGGGTCGCTGCGCGACTGGCCACAAATTGATGTGGCACGAAAGCTGGGGCGGTTATCCACCCAACGATTTTTTTGTGGGTATAGACCCACTGCTGGACGGCCTGCGCGACAAGCTGCCCGCTGAAACCTTTACCTCTGATCAAACCTGCGGCCAATTAATTGGTGAGTGGGCTGAACGCTTGGGTCTGCCGGTTGGCACTCCTGTGAGCTTCAGCGCGTTCGATTGCCACATGGGGGCGGTTGCCGCCAATGTAAAACCGGGCGTGCTCACCAAAATTATGGGCACTTCTACTTGCGATATTACCGTCGCCACCTACGACGACATTGGCGATAAATGTATCGCCGGTATCTGCGGTCAGGTTGATGGTTCAGTCACACCGGGCTTGGTGGGCTTGGAAGCGGGGCAGTCAGCCTTTGGCGATTTGTATGCCTGGTTCCGCAATTTGGTGAACTGGCCGGTAGCCAACCTGTTGCAAAATTCAGTGTTGCTGGATGACGCAACCAAACAAAAACTCGCACAAGAAATTGAAGACAACATTTTGGTTGCGCTGAGCAAAGCTGCCAGTCAATTAGCCATCGGTGAATCTGGCATTACCGCACTCGATTGGGTGAATGGTCGTCGCACGCCCGATGCGGATCAAACCGTGGCTATGGCGATTGCCGGTTTAAAAATGGGCAGCAGCGCGCCGCATATTTTCCGCGCCTTGGTTGAAGCCACCGCTTACGGCGCACGCGCGATTATCGAACGCTTTAAACAAGAAGGCGTGGCGATTAACTCCGTGGTGGCGATTGGTGGCATCTCTAAAAAATCCGACTTTGTAATGCAAACCTGCGCTGATGTATGGAACTGCCCGATTGAAGTGTTAGAGAGCGAGCAGAGTTGTGCCTTGGGCGCTGCGATTTTTGCCGCCGTAGTAGGCGGCGTTTATCCAACCGTAGAGGCCGCGCAAAAAGTCATGGCCTCCACTGTGTGCAAAACCTATCAGCCCAACGCACAAGCGGCAGCGGCTTATGAAGCTTTGTATCAACAATATTTAACGCTGGCTGCGTTTGAGAACAACGGCGGTGTGGGAGGTAAAGCCTAATGAGCTACACCGAATTAAAACGCGAAGTCTTTGAAGCCAATATGGAATTAAACCGCCGCAATCTGGTGGTATATACCTGGGGCAACGTGTCGCAAATTGATCGCAGCAAAGGTGTGATTGCGATTAAACCGAGTGGTGTTTCTTACGAGGTGATGACCCCGGAAGACATAGTGATCGTGGATTTGGAAAATAAAATCGTGGAAGGCAAGATGCGCCCTTCTTCCGATACCAAAACCCACACCCATTTGTATCGCCATTTTGAAACCATTGGTGGAGTGACTCACACTCACTCGACTTACGCGACCGCTTGGGCACAAACCCAGCAGGCAATTCCCTGCTACGGAACCACCCATGCCGATTACGCATACGGTGAAATTCCCTGCACGGCAGTGATGACCGATGCGCAAATTGAACGCGATTACGAAGAAGAAACCGGCGTACAAATTACTGATTGTTTTAAAGATCGCAGCCCGATTGAAGTACCCATGGTAATTGTGGCCGGTCACGCGCCATTCACTTGGGGAAAAAATGGCGCGGATGCCGTGTACCACGCGGTGATTCTGGAAGAAATTGCGCGCATGGCTTATTTGACCAAAACCTTGCAGCAAAACACACCGCCGCTAAAGCAGGGCATTGTGGATAAACATTATTTACGCAAACACGGAAAAAATGCCTATTACGGGCAGAAATAAAATTTTATTAAGTTGTATAGGTTGGGTCGGATCGCGTAGGCAGCCATGCCCAACAACCAAAAATTGAAAATCGACAAAAAATTGAAAATATTTCCTGAGGAAAACAGCATGAAAATTTACGGCGACAAAGAAGTCTGGTTGGTAACTGGCTCACAAGATTTGTACGGCCCCGGCGTATTAAAACAAGTCGCCGAGAACAGCAAAGCCATCGCAGCGGGATTGACTGAATCCAACAATATTTCCATCAAAATTGTTGCGCAAGACACGGTTAAATCGCCGAAAGAAATTTTGGCGGTATGCCAAGCGGCGAATAGCAATCCCAATTGTGTGGGTTTGATTTTGTGGATGCACACCTTCAGCCCCGCAAAAATGTGGATCGCCGGTTTGAGTGCATTGAGCAAGCCTTATATGCATTTGCACACCCAGTTCAACGCTGAGCTGCCGTTTGCTGAAATCAATATGCACTTTATGAATCTCAACCAGTCGGCACACGGTGACCGCGAATTTGGTCACGTAAGCACCCGTTTGCGTCAAGAGCGCAAAGTGGTTGTGGGTCACTGGGCAACGGATTCTGTGCAAAAACAAATCGACAGCTGGTGCCGCGTGGCTATGGGTTGGTACGCCAGCCAGAATTTGAAAGTTGCACGCTTTGGCGACAACATGCGTCAAGTGGCGGTAACTGACGGCGATAAAGTTGCTGCACAAATTAAATTTGGTTACGAAGTTCACGCCTATGGCTTGGGCGATTTGCAAAAAGTAGTAGACGCAGTAACCGACGAACAAGTTGCTGCACAAATTGAAGTGTACAAAAAAGATTACGATGTAAACCCCGCGATTTTTGATGATGAACATCAATACCAGATGCTGAAAAATGAAGCGCGTTTGGAGCTGGGCATGTTGAAGTTTTTAACCGACGGTGAATTCGGTGCATTTACTAACTGCTTCGAAAACCTGACCGGTTTAACTAACCTGCCAGGCTTGGCTACCCAGCGTTTAATGGCAGCCGGTTTTGGTTACGGCGGTGAAGGCGATTGGAAAACCGCGGCCATGGTGCACATCTGCAAAGTGATGTCTAAAGGCCGCGAAGGTGGTTCATCCTTTATGGAAGACTATACCTATCACTTTGGCGCCGTGGATCAAGTATTGGGCGCGCACATGTTGGAAGTGTGTCCATCCATCGCTGCTGCAAAACCAAAACTGGAAGTGCATTTGCACACCATTGGTTGCCGCAATGATATCGCGCGTTTGATATTCACCGGCAAAGCAGGTCCTGCGCTGTGTATTTCTTTGATTGATATCGGCACTCGTTTCCGTGTAATCATCAACGAAGTGGATACCGTAAACCCACCACAAGAACTGCCGAAATTGCCAGTAGCTAAAGCCCTGTGGGAACCGCGCCCCAATTTGGAAATTTCGGCGGCTGCCTGGATTCAAGCTGGTGGTGCACACCACAGCGCTTACACCCAGGGTGTAACGGCTGATGAAATTGTTGATTACGCTGAAATGGCTGGCATCGAAGCGGTTGTGATTGGTGCAGATACCACTGTGCGCAATTTCAAAACCGAATTGCGCCACAATGCTGCTTACTTTCACCTGAAAGATGGTGTTTAAGAACGCATAGGTGAGGGGATTGGGTAGAGGTCTGTGAGACTGTGGCCGACATGGATGTCGGCGACAAGCCCCCGGGGAAGGGTTTACGGCGTGTCTCACAAACCTCTGCGCAATACCCGCACCGGTCTGCGCAACGAGAAGATTTTAATTTCATTTCGAGTTAAGTCTGGATCTGTGCTCTAATTTCCGTCCAACCGGCAAACAAGAGAGCAAATGATGTACGACCATTACGATGCGTTGATTTTTGATATGGACGGCACCCTGGTAGACAGCGGCCAACTCCATGAGCATGCATGGACTGCAACACTGAATAAATATGGCATTCCCATTGATCGCCCCTTTATGCGCTCACTGGCCGGTGTGCCCACCAAGGGAACGATTGAAATCCTGCTGGAAAAATTTGGCATTACCGCCAGCGCCAGTTTGGATGAAATGAACGATTTTAAAGAGCAGGTGGTGCACGACTCTATGCACCTCTATGTAAAACCAACGGCATTGATCGACGTTGCCCAGCGCTATCACGGCAACAAACCCATGGCGATTGGCACCGGTGCTTACACCGAAGAAGCCCGGAAAATTTTGGCGCTGTGTGGCTTGGATAAATACATAGATGCTGTAGTCGGGGCCGATCAAGTACAAAACCCCAAACCCGCACCGGACACATTTTTACGCTGCGCAGAATTGTTGGGCGTTGATCCGAAAAAATGTGTGGTATTTGAAGATTCAAAGCTCGGGCTGCAGGCGGCAGCCAGTGCTGGTATGGCGGGTATCGATGTGTTGTTGGTACACGCGGTGGAAAATGATTATTTTTTGTAACAAAAAATAATCCATCACTCCTGCGATTGCAGGAGTCGTAGACCCGCGTAGCTAATCCGGAATGGTGAGAGAAATTAAAGGAAGCGGCAATTACTCCCAAGCGTATTGCCGCTTTTTTTACACTTGTAATAAAAATTCACGAGGCGAAAATAATAATGCAATCAACCCCAGCAACTAGCGAGAAGTTATCTATCACCGAGAAAATCGGCTTTGGCGCGGGCGATATGGCGTTAAATGTGGTTATCTCCTCGATGATGTTGATCATCACTTTTTATTACACCGATATTTTTGGATTAACCCCCATGGATATGGGCATACTGTTTTTCACCGTAAAAGTAGTGGGCGCTATTTCTGATTTGGTAATGGGCCAAATTACCGACCGCTTTACCTTTTTACAGGGCCGCTATCGCCCCTGGTTGTTGTGGTTGGCCATTCCCTACGCAGTCAGTGTATTTTTTGTATTCACCACACCCAATTGGGAATACGACGCGAAATTAATTTGGGCCTACTCCACTTATATCATGATGACCTTCATGACTTCCGGTGTTGGCATTCCTTATATTTCATTGCCCAGTGCACTCACCAGTGATCCCAAAGAAAAACTCTCAGCCAACGGCTACCGTTTATTCCTCGCCAAAATTGGTGCCTTTATGGTGGCCATTGTGGTGCCGCTGGTAGCGGGAATGTGGACGGATAAAGCGGTAGGTTATCAAGTGGCTATGGCGATTATGTCGGCTATTGGTGCGGCGATGTTTTTATTCTGCTACTTCAAAACAACCGAGCGTGTAGTGCACGTAGTGGAGCCGCAACCGCTGCTTAGCCAGTTTTTGCAATTATTAAAAAATGACCAGTGGTTAATTCTGGTGGGTGTGTGTATTACCGGCACCATTGGTTATGTGATTCGCGGTTCAGTGGCAATTTATTACGCTAAATATTATTTGGGTGGCGACGATGCCACAGTGTCAGCATTTTTATCCACCGGGGTGGCAGCAGCTATTCTGGCGATGATCGCCTCCACCTGGATCACCAAGTTCTACTGCAAAATCAATTTATTCCGCTACACCCAATTGATTGTTGCCGGTTTAAGTGTGGCGATTTATGTATTTGTTGGCCCGCAAGATGTATTGCTGGCGTTTATTTTGTATTTCCTGTTGTCGTTTGTAGTGGACTTACATGCCCCGGTATTCTGGTCAATTATTTCGGAAACCATTGACTACGGTCAGGTAAAAAATGGCAAACGCGTTTCCGGTTTTGCCTACGGCGGTATTTCGGTTGGACAAAAAGCCGGTATGGGTATTGCCGGTTTGATGGTGGGTTGGCTGTTAACCTATTTCCAATACGTGCCCAACCAGGAGCAATCCGAGACCTCAATGATGGGTATTGCTTTGATGCTGTCGATTATTCCCGGTGTTTTCCACGGCTTAATGGGGTTGCTGATGTTTATGTATCGTATCAACGACCGCTATTACGCCGAATTAAAACGCACCATGATTGTTAAAGGCTATATCGCACAACATTAATGCGTGTGCATGAATCAAAAAAATGTTTGGAGATTTTTTGTGAGTGAATTATTAAAACCCCTGATCCCACAGCGCGCTGATCCGTTTATTTATAAACATACTGATGGCTATTATTATTTCACTGCATCAGTGCCGGCGTATGATCGCATTGAATTGCGCCGCGCCAAAACCATTGCCGAATTAGCTACAGCACCCACTGTGGATGCTTGGCACAAACCTGACACTGGCCCTTACAGCGAATTGTTGTGGGCACCGGAAATTCATTTCAACAAAGACCCGGAATCCGGCGAATCAGCCTGGTACGTGTATTTTGCTGCAGCACCCAGCCGCGAAATTAAATTCGATTTGTTTCAGCATCGCATGTATTGCGTGCGCAACAAAAATGCTAACCCGCTTGAAGGCGAGTGGGAATTTATGGGCCAGATTGACAGTGGTATAGACACATTCTGTTTGGACGCTACCACCTTTACCCACAAGGGTGTGCTCTATTATTTGTGGGCGCAAAAAGACGTGAACATTCGCGGCAATTCCAATTTGTATATCGCGCCCATGAAAACGCCTTGGCAGTTGGCGGGTGAGCCAGTGCTATTAAGCAAACCGGAATTCGAATGGGAAATTCGCGGCTTTTGGGTAAACGAAGGCCCATCGATTTTAAAACGCAACGGCAAAATTTTTATCAGCTACTCCGCCAGTGCCACCGACGAAAACTATGCAATGGGTCTGTTGTGGGCCGATGAGAATGCGGATTTATTAAATCCCGCGTCCTGGGAGAAATCCAAAGAGCCAGTGCTCTGTTCGGATATTCCTAATAAAATCTTCGGCCCCGGCCATAACAGCTTCACCTACGGCGAAGACGGCGATACCGTCATGCTTGTCTACCATGCGCGCACCTACACCGAAATCGAAGGCGACCCACTGTGGAACCCGGATCGCCACACCTTTGTAAAACCCCTCAAGTGGAACGACAAAGGCATGCCGGTATTTGGTAAGCCGTCGATGATTGATTAAGCGGCTCTGCCCGATTGAAATGAGAAAAGCCCCGCTGCGGTGAGCTGCAGCGGGGCTTTTTGTTACCTGCCGAATCAATTGAGCCATAAGGTTTTTTTTGCCTGGGTCTGCGCCGGTATCTTGTCGCATTTTTCATCATGGCTTGCGCATCTTCTTAAAAAGACAATGCCATGTCGTTTTTGGTGTTTTTATTCCAAATAAATAAAAAAAGCAAAAATAAATGCTTATTTATTATAAAAATGGAATAAAAAATAATGATTTTTATGCCAGCTCTGCTAATCTTGCTGTCAGGTTTGTGACCTTGATCACGGTTGTGGTTGAGCGTGTTTTTAATTGTCGATCTACTTTTCTAGAGGAAGGTTTATGAAATCGTTGGTTGTTGCTGTTGGTTTTGTTGCTTCTTGTATGGTGTCTTCACTGGCCTCGGCGTGCGCCAAGCCCGCTGCCAAACCAGAAATTCCCGATGCTGCCACAGTGGTTACCGCACAGATGGTTAAAGCAAACAACGATGTAAAAGCCTATGTGCAAGGCGTGCAGGACTACTTGGGCTGTGCCGGTTTGGCGCGCAGCGAAGAGAAAAAAGAGTTGGATGATTTGAAAAAATTTGCCGATGACTTCAACCAGGTTATCCGCGATTTCAAAGCAAGATCAGCCAGTTAAGTTAATCTGCTGGATCGGACATAAAACAAAAAGGCCGCTGGAAACAGCGGCCTTTTTGTTTGCGGTGCTCGCCAGATTTTAGAACGAGTAACGCGCACCTAAAGCATAAGTACGGGCAAAAATGGAGGCGCCGTTGTTATACAAGTAATCGTCGGTGTAGTAGCCCTGATAAATTTCATCGGTAATGTTGGTGGCATCGAAGGTGACTACCAGATTATCGGTTATGTCATAGCTAAGCTGGAAATCCATGCTCGCTTCTGAGGCCGACCAAACACCGCCGGGCATAGCGCAGCAACCGTTAAAGCCGGTTTTGAAATCGTCGCGCCATACATAGGACAGGCGGGCGTCAAAACGTTCTTTTTCATAGGCGAGCACCACACTGTAAGAGGTGTCAGACACACCGTACATATCATTGGTGGTGCGCTCGACTATGTTGTTGTTTTCATCAAACACCGGGTCGTAGGTTTCGCCGTCAAGCAGGGTGAAGCTGGCCTGCACACCCAAACCGTCCAGCAGTTCTGGCAGGTTGTCAGGGAAATACACCAAGCCTACTTCCACACCATTCAACTGACCATTAGAGGTATTGGAGGGGAGGGTTAAGCGGTATTTGCCGTTTAGGTCCGGGTTGGCGTTGCCGGTTACTTCAATGTTGGTGACTGCACTGGCGACAAAACCTTCTACATCGCGACGGAACAGTACCGCATAGAGCGAGCTGGATTCGGCGAAGTAGTATTCCAGCGACCAGTCATAGTTCACTGATTCTGCAGGTTTCAAGTCCGGGTTGCCGCCGCTGGCAGTGCCAAATTCCAGGCCAGTGGTGGTTGGGCGGTAGGTGCGTGCCGGGTTGAGATCACCATAACCGGGGCGACGGATAGTTTCGCCGTAGGTAAAGCGAGTGATCAGGTCATCGGTAAATGAGTAGCGAATAACCAGATTTTTCAGTGCACGGCTTTCACTGGCTTCGTCATTAATCGGAGCCCAGGTTACGCCGTCACCGTTTGCGTTTTCAAAGAAGTCCATGTCGGTATCAACTTGCACAAAACGCACACCGACTTGGCCGTCCAACGGTTTATCAAACAGTGAGAATTCGTAATCTGCTTGTAAATAGGCGGAGGCGGTTACTTCATTAATATTGAAAATACTGCCGGGTTGATAATCTGAGCCGCCCGCCTTGAAACCGTAGAGCGCACGGATTTCATCGGAGTTTTCCAGCAGGTAATTGCCGTCTGCCGCCAACCATTGGCTGGGTACATAGGCTTTGCCTTCAAAGAAGCCGGATTTACTGATGTTCACCAAACCTGGCAGCAACGTCAGATCACAACCCGTTTCTGATTTACAGCCACCGCTCTGGTCTTTGTATTTGGATTTTGCACCGCGATCGTCATAGCGCAAGCCGGCGCTGAGCTGTTTGATGGGGCCCCAATCGGTCTCGTAATCGGCATCGATATTAAAGGTGGTTGCTTCACCGCTATCGGTTGGGCCGTTGTCATAAGCGGTGCTCATGCTCCACTCGGCGGGATTGGTTAAATCACTTTCGTCGATATTGGGTGTGTTTTCGTCATCCAGGAATGCCACTAATGGCAAGCCATCGTCGTAATTAAAGTCGACCACTAAGCGATCGCGTACTGAGTCGGTGCGCATGGCAAAAAAGCGGCCTTCGTAGTCGCTGGTCTGATGGACAATTTCAGATTCCACTTTCAGGCGATCATTAATCTCCCACTTACCGCCCAGTGCATAAACCCAGCTGTCGGTATGGCCACTTGAGCCATCGCCCGAGGTGAACATATTGGCGTTATTGATGTAGTTGGTTTTTACCACGTTGGAATTGGGGTAAAGATCGGGATTGCGGAAATGGCTGGCGCCGTTGGTATTGATGAATACCAACGAGTTAAATGCCTGGTTGCGATAACCGTTGTAAAAGGTTTCAAACAGATACTCAGAGTTGTCATTAGGCGCGTACTGCAGCGAAATATTAGCGGCCGGACGCTCGCGTTTACCGGTGAAATCGGTAAAACCCATGGCATCGCGCAGCAATACATATTCGGTAGGAACGCCGTTGACATTCAGGGTAGAGCCGGGGGCTGATGATAGTCCCTGATCAGTTCCCGCTTGATAACCGCCTTCGGTACTGCGAATCACACCATAGGTGTCGGCGTTGTAGGGGTCGAGCGAACCGATCCAGATATTTTCATCGCGGTAGTTGGTTTCGGCATAAGAGAGGTTAATCAGTGCGCCGAACTCACCAACACTGGTTTCCCATCTATCACTGGCCAGCATGCTGACATTGGGATCGATTTCTTCCGATGTGGATTGGTAAATGCCTCGCGCCGCCATCACGACTTTGGTGTCGTCAAAATTGAAAGGGCGGTGGGTTTTGATATCGATATTGCCGGCAATGCCGCCTTCGAGTTGATCGGCGGAACGGGTTTTATACACATCAACACGGTTAAGCAGGCTTGCAGGGATATCCGCAAGTGCCACCGAACGGCCGGTAGAGGTAAAAATCTGGCGACCATTAACGGTAGTGGATACGTCGCCCAGACCGCGAATAGTCACGCCGTCTACTTCACCGCCGCCGCGGCCGGTGACCTGTACACCGGTGACACGTTGCAGTGCTTCAACGACGTTGTTATCGGGAAATTTGCCGATGTCTTCTGCAATGATGGCATCGACGATTTGAATTTCATTGCGCTTGATATCAAGTGCTTTGGTTAAGCTGCCACGAATACCGGTAACAACAACTTCTTCCAAATCGGCTTCGTTGTTAGTGGGTGCGCTGTCTTGTGCATAGAGGGGCTGGCTGGCCAAAGCTACGACAAAAGTAATAGCGCTGCTGAGCGCGGAACGCTGGAACATGGGGTGACCTCACGTGTAGTTGAGTTTTGCGGCTCTTTCTCAGTACCAGCTTGTCGATCCTGCAGGCAGGTGCCGGCAGAAGGGGGAAAGTTTGGCCTGAGGGCTGTCTGTGCGTGGCCACAGACAAAAAGAGCCTAGTTATATTTATCTTTCAAATATAATACTATTGTATGACTATTTTGGTGTCAACTGATGAAATTGCTTTCATAGGTGTTTACTCGCTGAAAACTTTGTGACACCATAATTGTTAGTATTATTGTATGACTAATGATGTGGCTCATCAGTTACTACCTAATATCTGACCCAACTAATAAGCAATAACTACAGTGAGAGGTTACCCGATGAAACTTCATAAACTCGCGCTCCTTATAAGTGGAGCCGTGCTAGTCACCGCTTGCGGTGGTGGATCGGACAACAAAGGTAGTGAAATCCCTGCCAATGTTGTACCTGAAAACGTGAGCCTACCTAACCCTACCGTCAATGCCGAAGCCATTGTTTACAACGACATGGCGGTGCATGACCCTTCTATTATTAAAGCAGCTGATGGCACTTTTTACGTGTTTGGCTCGCATTTATCGGTGGCAAAATCCACTGATTTGATGTCGTGGACGCGAGTAGCTGACGGTGTAAACGACCAAAACCCGCTGTTCAATACCTATTCATCCGAGATTGCCGAAGGTATTGCCTGGACCGATGGTTATGTTGGTAACTGGGCAGCCAATGTGGTTCAGGCGCCCAACGGCAAATACTGGTTTTATTACAACCATTGTGGCCAAAATCATCCTGATGAACCTGTACCAACAGAGGTTTGCTTCCGTCGTTCGTATTTAGGTTTGGCGGAGGCCGATTCCATTGAAGGGCCTTATGTCGATAAAGGCGTATTCCTGCGTTCTGATTATCGCTCGCCGGAAGAGTTTGCCAGTTTCCCCTTGGACAATGGCCAAACCACCTACGACGGCGCTGTTGATCCTAACGTGATTGACCCGACCACCTTCTTTGATAAAAACAACCAAATGTGGATGGTTTACGGCTCCTTTTCCGGCGGCATATTTATTTTGCGCATGGACGAAACTACCGGTAAACCAAAGCCTGGCCAAGGTTACGGTAAGCGTTTGACTGGTGGCGGTTTTGCTACGGTTGAAGGTTCTTTCATCTACTACAACCCCGATGCAGACTACTACTATATGTTCACTTCCATCGGTGGCTTTAACGCAACCGGTGGTTATAACATCCGTGTTTCCCGCTCCAAAAACCCCGATGGTCCTTATGTGGATGCAGCAGGCAACGACATGCTGCTCGCTAGAAACAATCTGGAAACGCTCAGTAAATATGGCGTGAAGTTAATGGGTGGCTTTAATTTTGTGTCGGAAGTTGGCGACGCTGCCGAAAGCTGGGGTTATTTGGCGCCAGGCCACAACTCCGCCTATTACGATGCAGCCACCAAAAAGAACTTCCTGGTTACTCACACTCGTTTCCCGAATCGCGGCGAAGAGCACTCAGTGCGCGTTCATGAAATGTGGGTCAACAAAGACGGTTGGTTAGTCTCTTCACCACAGCGCTATGCACCTATCGAGGGTACTAACGTGGTGGATGCTAATGATCTGGTGGGCGATTACCGTTTCATCAATCACGGCCTGGATACTAATTCTGTCGCTCATAACTCGGTTTATATCCGCCTGAACGACGACCGCACCATCACTGGTGAAGTGAGTGGTTACTATCGCCTGTCGGACACTGACAACAAGCGCATTACCCTGGTGTTGGGTAGCGATACCTATGAAGGTGTAATGGCGTGGCAGTGGGATGCAGCGGCAGCGCGTTTGGTACCAACTTTCTCCGCAATATCCACTAAGGGTGTGTCGGTGTGGGGCTCCCAGTTGGAAGCGCGTACTACCGGCGAAAACCTGACGGCAATTGCAGATGATTTGTCCTTGCCTGCGGAATACGTAGATCCAACCATGACTGTGCCATTGCGCGGCACCCGTGCAGCCGAGATTACTTGGGTATCGAGTAATCCGGCGGTGATTAACCTCAAGCGGGACAAAAAAACCGGTGAGTTAACTGGTGTCGCTCACGTCAATCGCCCTAGTGCAACTGCCGGTGATCAGGATGTAACCCTGACGGCAACAATTACCTTAAATGGGGAAACCCAGACCAAGAATTTTATCGTCAAGGTATTAGCTGTGCGTTTGGTTCCTGCTGCGGCTCAATTCAAGTTTGATGGCGATTTGACTGAAGCAACGGGAACTTTTGCTGCTGGCAGCACAACCGGCGACCGTATTTTTAATACCGGCGGGACTGCAGCCTATGGGGCGGGTATCGATGGTCAGGCAATTAATCTGAACGGTTATGGTGTCTTGTTACCGCAAGGTCTGATTTCCAACTACGAATACACTGTGTCCTTCTGGCTGAAGCCCACGGCTATAACGGCCTTCACGACAGCCTTTTTCGGTGCCGTGGATACCGAACAATGGCTCAGCTTTCTGCCTGAGGGTTGGAATGGCGGCACCATGTTGTGGGCGCGTACGCCAAACTGGTACGACGGCATTGCCGGCTTGAAGGTACCAGAAGGCGAATGGACTCAAATGGTATTCTCGGTTGATAAGGGTGAGGCAACAATCTATATCAACGGCGTGAAAAAACATGTTGGTCAGAATTTTGGTGACCTGTTTACGAATAACAATGCATTGTTTGCGTTAGGCGTTAACTATTGGGATCTTCCTCTGAATGGTTTGGTAGATGATTTGAAGATCTATAACCAAGTACTGACTCCGGACGAGGTTGCGCTTATGGATCCCGGTAGTCGCCCTGCTGCCGAGGTGCTGGAGCTGGCGGCGAATGAGTTGATCCTGGGTGATTTGTCGGCGTTAAAAGATGATATCGATCTGCCTTTGGCTGGCCCTTACACGACAGCCATTAGTTGGAGTTCATCTAATCCAAGCCTGATTGACGCGGTGGGGACTATCGTCCAGCCGAGTGCAACTGAACCTGATGGTACTGCAACGCTTACCGCCACAATTAGTTATGGCGGCGCAACAGTTACCAAAGCGTTTGATGTGGTGGTGAAATCCAAAGCACCTCCAGTGCCACTGGCTACCTTCTCGTTTGAAGATAATTTAAGTGAGGCAAATGGTGCTCATGCAGACGGTACTGTTGTTGGCAATCGCGTCAATGTCGCTGGCGGTTCAGTCAGCTATGTGGACGGCGCCAAGGGCAAGGCACTGGTGCTGGATGGTAACTCGGGTGTGCTCTTGCCTGACAACCTGATCAACGATCACTCTTATAGTATCTCGATCTGGCTGAACTTGACTGCGGGAACCCAGTACACACCGGCGTTCTTTGGTTGGGCGACTGACTCTAGTTGGATTAGCGTGGTACCGCGTGGCCCGGGTGATGCGCAAAACACTATGCTCTGGTCAGGTACTGCCTGGTATGACGGGACATTCAACGCCAAGATCCCAACCGGCAGCTGGAGTCATTTGGTGATGGTAGTGGAAAACGGCAGGTTGACTACCTACATCAACGGTGCACAAACCAGCACTATGGCGGGATTCCCCGACGTATTTACCCCTGCAGGTGATACTCACTTTGCATTGGGTGTGAACTATTGGGATATCCCCTATAACGGTCAAGTTGACGAGCTGAAAATCTATGACGAAGTGTTAACTGCAGATGACGTAGCAATTATTAATGCCCAGGACTCTGCGGAATAATCTGTCTTGATAGGTTATTAAATGTTTACAAAAGGGCACCTTCGGGTGCCTTTTTGTTGCATGTGGTTTTGTGTGACTAAATTTTGCTCAGCAGAGTGGCTGCTATTTACAAGCCATCCCCCAAGCTCTATCGTCACTTAAAAATATAATAATACTAATAAGGCATCACTTAATAAGGTAATAGACCGGTCGATCCAAAGAGGCATTCCTGCCCTGCTGCTTATCAATCCTGATAAGTGGATTCCCTAATAAAGATAAAAGTGGAGATCGAATCAATGAAACGTATTTCGTTATTTTTTGTATTGGTGTTCAGCATGCTGCTGAGTGCCACCAGCCATGCGGCGCTGTCTTCCGGGCGCTACGTCATAGTATCCAAGCTCAACGGTAATGCGTTGGACGTCGCCAACTTCAGCACGGCCGATGGTGCGGATGTAATGCAATGGTTCGTGTTAGGGGGTAATAACCAACAGTTTGATGTGACTGCCCTGAGCGATGGCACCTATTCCATTCGTGCTGTACACAGCGGTAAAGCGCTGGATTTATACGGTTGGAATACTAACGACGGTGCAGAAGTTCGCCAGTGGACTTACACCGGTGCCGATAACCAGCGCTGGTACATTAACGACACCGGCAATAATTATTACTCCATCACCGCCAAACTCGGCGGCCGCGCAATGGATGTGTGGCAAATGAATATGTATGCCGGTGCGGAGGTGAATATGTTCAGCTACTGGGGTGGAGCCGGGCAGTTATGGGCTTTCCAAAAAGTGGGTAGTGCCAGTGAATGTGTTGCGGGCGCCACGCTAACCAATCGTTTTGTTAATTGCGGTGGCAAAACCATTGGCTTGAGTTGTGCCAGTAACAGCGAAACCCAGCCGGCGGTGTTAACCCTGAGGAACTCATCCATTCGCAATGTGAAGCTTGCGGCCAATGGTGGTTCCGACGGTATTCACTGCAACAGCGGCAACTGCACCCTGGCGGACGTGGTATGGAATGACATCTGTGAAGACGCGGCGACTAACAAATCTGAAGGCGGCACTATGACTATCGTGGGCGGATCGGCCTATAACGCCTCGGGCAGTGGGTACGGTGGCACACCCGATAAAATCTTCCAGCACAACTCCAAAAACAGCACCACCATTGTGGCTGGCGGCTTTACCGCCACCGGCACAAACGGCAAGTTGTGGCGCTCCTGCGGTAACTGCTCAAGCAATGGCGGCCCGCGCAATCTGTTGGTTTACGATGTGAATATCAACGGGGCGATAGGCAGCATCGCCGGTGCGAACCGCAACTTTGGCGATAAAGCGACTATCCGTCGCTTGAAGATTAAAAATTACGTGCGCGGTAAACCGCCGGTGTGTGAAGAGTTCCAGGGCGTGCAAAGTGGCAGTTCATCCACCAAGTACGGCGAATACTGGAATACCGCCAGCTGTGATGTTTCTACGGGCGATGTAACCGCGTTGTAAGTTAAAAACTCGTGAAGTTGAAAAACTAACGGGGTGGAAGTGCCTCTTTGTACTTAATAACCGGGCGTTGCGCCCGGTTTTTTATGGATACCCGCGTTCGCTGGCATGATGAAGGAGGTTTAATTATTCCGGCTGCCCCACACAAAAATACCAACAGTTGATTGTGCACTGAATGTCACCACGAAGGTTTTGCTGTTGGGGTTCCACTGGCGCGATAAAACACCTTTAAAGCTCTCATTGCCAAGTGTCAGGTCAATTAAATTATTGCCCTGCGCGCTCCAGCTTCCGCTCACTGCACCAGTCACACTGCCATCACTATTAAGGGTAATAGTGGATGAGGTTTTCAGCGTGGCGCTGATGTCTTTACCGTGGTTGATGTATTTGTAACTACCCGCTACTTCGCTGCCAGCAATGGTTTTATCCAATGTGGTCGGATTGCTGCTGAGTGGTACATAGCGATAGGGCGCCGCGACCGGCCAGCCATCGGCATTAAAAAACAGTTCGTGGGTGCGAATTTCATGTTGCTCGCCACGGCCGGGGAAACGGGTGTGGAAGATCAGGAAATATTGATCCGACTCTTCCTCGTAATAGGCCGAGTTGTGCCCCGCAGAAACATAACCGTGTTGTGTGCCTGTCTCGCCAGCGGCTAACGCGAACTGGAAATTGCCCATCAACTTTTGCCCGTGAGGTGCGTAGAGCACGTCGTCAAACAGTTTGTTGGGGTTGCCTTTTACCGTGGACATATCGGTGCCCGCGGCATCCAAATAAGGGCCATCAGGGTTCACCGAGCGCGCGACGCGCATGTTGTAGGCACCAATTGCATCCAGCCCGCCAAAAGAGGTGAACATATAGTAGTAACCGGTTTGCGCGTTATAGAGCACATAAGCGCCCTCGATGCGCGCGTGATGGCCGCCTAACAGGTGTTTACCGTAGCCTTGGCCGGGTTTGGCAAGGCCGGTGGTTTCATCCAGCTCCAGAATAAAAATGCCGCCGGAGTAGGAGCCATACATCATCCACAGCTTGCCGTTTTTATCAAAGAATACATCCGGGTCTACTGCGTTGGGGTGGACTTGGGCGTCGTATACCGTGCCGTCTTCACTGGCCTGACCCCACATGCCGGACTTGAGCATGATTTGTTTGTTCACATAAGGGCCTTCAATGTTGTCGGCTACCGCTACACCCAGCGCCGAGCGGGGTGAATCGCCCTTGCAGGAGTTGTAGTAGAAGTAGAATTTGCCATCGTCCAGCTGGATAACATCCGCGGCCCACAAGCCGGTTACCTCTGACCAGGTAAAGGTGTCTGCCAATTCGGTAGTGACCTTATTGCCGAACAAGGGGTTTTGGTTGTTCACGCCATCGGCCACCTTGGTCCAGTTCATCAGGTCGCTACTTTTGGCGGCAGCCAGATGCGAGCCAAACACATAGTACTCACTGCCTACTTTTACCACTGAGGGGTCGTGTACCGCCGCGTTGGTAAAATTGATATTCACGGTTTCACCGGCGACTGCACTGCTACTGGCCATGCTGGTCGCGCTGCTACTAGTGGCCATTTCGCTGCTGCTTATGGTTGCCGCACTGCTGGCGGGGGTGGGGTTGTTTGCACTGGGTGAACCACCTCCACCGCCACCGCAGGCAGCAAGTGCCAGCGCCACTGAAAAGGGGAGGAGTTTTGCGCTGTGTTTTAGTAAAGGCTTCATTGTGGATACCTTGGGTTAAAAATTGCTGGATTACTTTTAATATTTATATATAATAATACAAATGGTGGCGCACAAAAGATAGCGATATCGATACAGTGCCCACCGTTATCGATTGTTGTATGTGTCCCGAGTCTTATCCCTTTGTCGTTGGATGGTGTTAGTTTTGTTGATGACACCACTTTTTGCGCCGCTAGTACTTGTGTTAGCGGCTTTTTTTTGCCTGTTCGGTGAGCCTTAGCTATAAGTAAAAGGACGGATTTATCAGATATGTGATTTTTTTGTGATGCTTTTCGCAAATAACCGGCTTATCTTCGTCTTTTATTGCTTTTTTGACTAACAAGAATTCTACAAATAGCAATTGCCAATATTGACCTATACTTAACATTCAGTGTTTTTATCGTAACCAAAAGATAAATCGGGGTAGGGCGCTTAGTTCGGTGCTTTATTTGACTGACAATTTATCCGCTGGTGCGGTAGTGCTGGATCATAGCGACATAAGAAAAATTATCTGAGAGGTTGGTGTGAATAATTTATCGCTCAAAATGAAAATCCTCCTAAGCGTCACGCTTAGCTGCGTGGCAGCAGTGGTGGCTACGGCAATAGTAACGGCACAATCGGGTATCGAGACGGCGCGCGATACCATTATTAAGGATACCCAAACCCTGGCCCAGGTATTGGGTGAGGCCAGTGTAGGTGCAATCACGTTTGATGATGCGGCAACGGTAGCAGCGTCACTCAATGCGTTGAAACTCAGCCCCCGTGTGCAATCGGCGGCCATTTACAGCGGCGGTAAACCCTTCGCTTGGTATGTGCAGGGTGTGAGCGAGGCCGATGCCAAAAGCCGCATATCTACACAAGCGCCTTCCGTGGGCATGACGGAAGCTAAAGGGCAGTTAACTATTACCGAGGCAATTCAGTCCGACGGCCAAACCCTGGCGTACATCTCCATGGTGATTGATATGGCCGAGGTGCAAACCATTGTGGCTCAGGCCTTTAATCGCTCGCTGGTAGTGGTGATTGTGCTCAGCTTGCTGGCCTTGGCGGTGTCATATGCCGTGCAAAAAAGTATTGTTGGGCCAATCAATAACATAGTGGAAGCACTGCGCAATATTTCGGAAGGTGAGGGCGACCTGACTCGTCGCTTGCCAGTTTCTGGCCGCGATGAAGTGGCAGAATTGGCCAGCTGTTTTAATCGCTTTGTAGAGCGTTTGCAGGGCATTATCGGCAACGTGATTCAAACTGCCGCAAGTGTGCGCAAAGATGCACAGGTATTGTCCGCCACCGCGCGTGAAAATGAATTGGCAATCCAACATCAACAAAACGAAATCCAGCAAATTGTTACGGCGATTCGCGAGATGGCGGCGGTGGTAGATAACGTTAGCCAAAGTGTGAGTGAAACCGCCAACCAATCACAGCAAGCCGATAGTGCTGCCGCTTCTGGCAAACAAACAGTGGCGCTCACTATGGGGCAAATCCAATCCCTCTCTAACGACATTAAAACGGCTGCTGGTGTGATTGATCAGTTACAACAGGAAACTCAAAGCATCGGTTCTGTGTTGGATGTCATTCGCGGTATTGCCGAGCAAACCAACTTACTTGCACTAAACGCGGCAATTGAAGCGGCGCGCGCCGGTGAACAGGGGCGTGGTTTTGCGGTAGTGGCCGATGAAGTGCGCACCCTGGCTTCGCGCACGCAAACATCCACCACCGAAATTCGCGAAATGATCGAGCGCTTACAATCTGGTTCGCACAAAGCAGTGGAAATGATGTCGGCGGGCAACGCACAAGCGGGTGCTTCGGTGGAACAAGCGGGGCAAGCGAGTGTATCGCTGGAAAATATTACCTCCATCGTGAGTGTGATTCGCGATCGCACCAACCAAATTGCTGCCGCGTCCGAACAGCAAAGTGCTGCAACACGCCAAATCGAAAAAAATGTGCAGCGCATTTCCAATGTGGCCGTGGAGTCGGCACAAAGCTCCAGTCGCATTTGTACCAATACTGAACATCTGGCAGCCGCAGCCGACCAGCTTTCCGAGTTGGTGAGCCGCTTCCGCGTATAAAGCAGAGGAGAGAGACAATGAAAAAATATGTAATTGCGTTGACACTAACCGCCGCCTTATCCAGCGGTGCTTATGCTTGCAGTAAACCGGCCACCAAACCGGAATTTCCGGACCCGGCAACAGCAGTAAGTGCACAGATGGTCAAAGCAAACAACGATGTAAAAGCTTACGTAAAAGCAATGCAGGATTATTTAGGTTGCGCTGGGTTAAGCCGTTCAGCCGAGAAAAAAGAATTGGATGACTTGAAAGCCTATGCAGAGAGTTTTAACGTAATTATTCGTGCTTATAAAGCGAAGGCTGGTTAAATCCCTCCCTCTCCTCCCCCTTTGAAAAAAGGGGGAGGAGAGGGATTAGCTTGTAAAAAAAGATTTAAATATCGCTACCAAAACCGCACATAAATCGCTGCTGTAATCCCCACAATTACCAGGGTATGAATCACATCCCACTTATCAATACCGGCACGAATTTCAGCGCGCTGTGCCGCAGAAATTGAACCATAGGTTAACCCTTGTAATTGCTCATCGCTCGCGACTTTGGTGAACAGGCTTACACTAATCACCAATACACAAATCACAACAAATAATAATGAGCAGTAGTAGAGCCAATTCATGGCCACCAAGCTGTACAGGAAGCCATCGGGATCGAGTTGATCTTTAAAAATGGTCAGCACTAAACGCAAAATGCCCAATACAAATCCGCTTACCAACCCGATAAAACCGGCAGCAGGTGTAATGCGTTTGGAAAATACACCCAGCAAAAATACGACAGCAATGCCTGGTGCAATCAACGCTTGTACTAGCTGTAAATATTCGTAGAGCACATCGGATACCATTTGCATTACCGGAATCCACACTATGCCGAGTAAAACCACCACTACAGTGGCGGTGCGGCCCACGCTCAAAAGTTTTGTTTCGCTTGCGTGTGGTTTGAACTTTTTATAAAAATCGATGGTGAATAAGGTGGCGGAGGAATTAAACAGCGAGGCCAGGGAGCTCATCAACGCAGCGAGTAAGCCGGCAATCACAATACCTTTAATACCTGAAGGCAATAGTTCCGATACCAGAGCCGCAAAGGCTTGGTCTGCACTCTCAATATTTATTTGCCCTTGTTGATGCAGCGCATAAGCGATCATGCCGGGAAACAGGAAAATAAATACCGGCAACAATTTTAAGTAGCCCGCAAAAATAGTCCCGCGCCGCGCCGCTTGAATCCCTTTGGCGGAAAGCACACGCTGCACAATGTATTGATCCGTACACCAATACCAAAAGCCGATAATAAACGAGCCAAAAATAACACCCGGCCAAGGAAAATCCGGGTCACTGGCGGCGCGAATCAAATGCATTTTTTCGCCATTGATACGTTCCAGTTCAGCAAAACCGCCCACCTTCTCCAAGCCTACGACCAGAATGACCAGTGAACCGATAATCAACACCGGTGTTTGTAGCACCGAGGTCCACATAATGGCTTTCATGCCGCCCAGCACGGTGTAAATCCCGGTCACTACCACCAAACCAACAGCCGCGATCCAAAAGAAATCTATACCCCACATACTGTCGATACCGAGTACTGTTTTCAGTACCACACCACCGGCATACACAGTGACCGATACTTTGGTGAGCACATAACTCACCAGCGAAATAAACGACAAAAAAGTGCGCGAGTTGGACGAGTAACGGCGCTCCATATACTCGGGCATGGTGTACACCTTGCTGCTCCAGTAAAACGGCGCAAACATCCAGCCGAGCAACAAAATAATCCAGGACTGTAACTCCCAGTGCGCCATCGCCATGCCCGTTTGCATGCCTGCGCCCGACAGCCCGACCAAATGTTCCGAACCGATATTGGAGGCAAAAATGGATGAACCAATTACCAGCCAGCCGGCATTGCGGCCTGCCAGAAAATAGTCAGAGGTGTCTTTTTCTTTTTCAAATAGCGACCAGACCACTACCGCGACTAGCAACAGCATAAAGCCAGCTAGCACAGCCCAATCGAGCGTGGAAAAGTGAATCATGCGGGTTACCTTTTATTCTCAGTCTGTAGTTATTGTTGGGGCTATTGTGACGCCCTGCGCCAGGGTAAGCCCGGCATAATCATACGTAAAGCAAGGTATTATTGTAATATAAAAATTGTATCAAATAGCGATTTGCAAGCCTTTCTTGCTGTTCCCAAATGAATAACCCTCCATCGCGATAAAACCTTGTTTTCTGCACACTTGGCGCTAGCTCTCGGGTGAAAGTGCTACTTTTGGTAATGCTCTGGTGTTTTTACATAAAAAATACTTTTCATTTGTTGACGGAAAATGCCGTGAAGACTAGTATTTTAATTGTCTTACAATATGCCTAATTATTAGGCGCTGGCTAACAAAAACGAGCCTGATCGTTTTGTGCGGAGCAGGCAGAAATACCGCGCCAGACTAAGACAGTGCTGCAAGAACACCGGTTTTAATAATAACAATCGCTCCATCGGACACTCCGAATAAAAAGGGCGATTGACCACGGGAGATAGTCATGTTCAAGAAAAAAACACTCAGTTTATCGATTGCAATGGTTGCAGCCTTGGGTTCGTCCTACGTGGCTGTAGCGCAGGAAGACGACGGCCTTGAAGAGGTTGTTGTTACCGGTATTCGCGGCAGTATGTCCAAAGCGTTGGATATCAAACGCGAGAACACCCAAATTGTTGATGCAATTGTTGCTGAAGACATTGGTAAATTCCCTGACAACAACGTAATTGAAGCTATGTCACACATCACTGGTGTGCAGGTGGGTGTGGATGTTAAAGGCGAAGGTAGTAGCGTAGTAATTCGTGGTTCTGGCGACATTGTTACAACTATTAATGGTCAGCAAGTATTTACCGGTGTCGGCCGCGGTATGGCACTGCAGGATATTCCTGCAACTCTAGTAGCAGGTATCGAAGTTTATAAGTCCACCTCTGCCGATATGATTGAAGGCGGCGTAGGCGGTGTTGTTAACGTGCGCATGCGTCGTGCATTTGATTTTGATGGTTTCAAAACTGCAGTTTCTTTGAAAGGAACTTACAACGATCAGTCTGAAGAAACCGATCCAAACCTGAGTGCATTGGTTAGTAATCGCTGGGATACCAGTGCGGGTGAATTCGGTGCATTACTGAACGTTGCTTACATGGAAAGTAATTATCGTGAAGAGGCAGTATGGGGCGGCGGCTTTTTCCCCTACACAGAAACTGGTGTGCCTATTGCTGGCTCCACACCTGGCGTAGCGCTGGACACTTCACCCGACAATGATTATGTATTGATGCGCGATGCGGCGGGTGCGTGGGATCGTTACGGCTTGAACAAGCGCCCTGCAGTGAATGTGTCATTACAGTGGGCGCCGAGTGACAGCCTGGAAACCTATCTGGATATGTCATACCAAGGCTACGAAGGCAAAGGCAATATGTCCTTCCTGTTTACTCGTACCGATGCGCAACAAAAACCTGGCACAAGTTACACCTATCATGAAGGCACTAATGTTGTTAAAACTGCCCAAACCGTTAATGCATTTTTGCTGACCAGTACGCAAGCATATGAAGCTGAAACTGAAAGTATGCAGTACACCACGGGTTTGAACTGGGATGCGAATGACAAGCTGAATGTCAAAGCTGACTTGAATTATCAAACATCTACCTTTGATAACACCGGTTTGATTCTCGATTTCACCAGAAATGCGCCTACCCTGAATGTTGACTTCAACCAAAATGGTGCAGTGGCGTTGGATTACGGTGATCTCGATTTAACCAGCACTGACGGTGTGGGTGTTGCGACCTTCTTTGATGGTTGGACTCATTCCAAGGGCACAGCTTACGCTGCGAAAGTGGATGCCGATTATCTTGTTGACTTTGGGCCGATTGAAAAATTTGAATTTGGTGTGCGTTATAGTTCGCGCAATGCGGAAAATCAGGACGTGCAAAATGTGCGTTGCTGCGGCCCATTGCTGTCCGATCCACGTCTGAATGGCATTGTTGATAAGACGCCGGGCGATTTCATGAGTGGTGTAGTGACATTTCCTCGCCAGTGGCTGACACCATCAGTTGACTGGATGTTGGATGCAGAAAATCAGGATACATTGCGCAACCTTGTGGGTTTCAACTACACCGGCAGACCGGCGTATGACCCTACTCGCTACTTCGATATTACTGAAGATACTACGGCGATCTATGGACAATTCCACTACGCATTCGATGTGGCTGGCAAAGCAGTTGATGGTGTGGTGGGAAGCCGTGTTGTAAACACCTCTTCTGATTTGACAGGTTTCCAAATTGATGGCGACACCAATGTTGCCACCCAGGTAACCTTGAATGCTGACGACACAGTGGTATTGCCAAACGCGTCTTTCCGCATCAGTTTGACCGATACGCTTACTGGTCGTATTAACGCCTCACAAACACTGACTCGTCCTGCTTTCGGTGATTTGAACCCTGCATTGACCTTGCGTGCACCTATCGCTGGTCAAATCAATCAAGGCACTGGTAGCGGCGGCAACCCGAATCTTGAGCCCATTGTGGCAACTAACTTTGATGTTGCTTTGGAATGGTATTTTGCAGAAGACAGCGCCCTGACCGGAACTATTTTCAATCGCAATTTCACCGACACTATCGTGCGTAAAACTACCATCGTTGATATCGGTGGTGTGCCTTACCGATTGGATCGCCCTGAAAACTCTGGTGAAAGTGACTACACCGGTTATGAAGTGGGCTTCCAATATTTCCCGGATAACTTACCGGCGGTATTGCAAGGTTTGGGTGTCCAATCCAGCTACACTTATATTGATGGTGAGTTGAAGCCTGAGTCAGGTGCTGCGAAGACCGAGCTGTTTAATGTATCCAAAAAATCTTATTCGGTGGCATTAGCCTATGAAAAAGAAAAATTCGGTGCACGTATTTCCTACGTCTATCGCGATGCATTTAAGGGCGGTGAAAACTTCTGTTGCAGTATGCCAATCGAAATTATGGCGCAAGACTACGGTTCAACTGACGTGAGCATGAGCTACAACGTGACCGACGATATTATCCTGACCTTGGATGCTACCAATATCTTTGGTGACAACTTCCAGGATTATTTCGGCGATGCCACTTTGTTTAACCGTGATACCGTTCGTTTTGCTAAAACTGTTTCTGCTGGTATTCGCGCTTCTTTCTAGGTTAGCCGAATAACTGTTGGAAATGAAAAGGCCGCTCAATTTGAGCGGCCTTTTTTATAATTAATGAATTGAAAATTTAAAAATAAAAACGAAGTAATAGAAAAGCCATTGTAAATATTAGTAATGGATGTTCAAACGTTTTTTGTGATCAATAAAATATAAATTGCCGATGTTGTTTAATTTTTCCTGCAAGGTTAACTCTATGTTGGTTGGCGTTATGTTTGCTTTGGTTGTGCGTAAATGGGTAAAACGCCCCATGCCCGCGAAAATGCAAAACCAAGATTCAGGTTTATACACTTTTGCGCGTTGCTGCTTGAACAACAAATCCATAAAATCACCTTGGTTATCCCAGCAGGAAATTAAGGCTTCCAGCTTGGTCGATGGTTTGGCTTGTTCGCGGCAAGCGCGCCAGTAGGTGGTATCGGTTCGGGTGTTGAGCAGATAATGGGTAACAATGTAATCGCGAATTCCGTCAATTAATTCGTTAATGTAATTGTTGTAGTTTTCTTTGGTTGTTTCGCTAACTGGCTGGTCAAAACAATCTACAAAATTTTCCAACGTGGATTGCACGATTGCCAGAGCTGTAGCCTCAAGTGGTTCGATAAAGCCTTGGGATAGCCCAACCGCCAAACAATTCTTTTTCCAGTGATTATGAATGCGACCAACGCGCATGGTTAAGTGACGTGCCGGTGAATCTTTAGCGGCATCGCCCAAATGATTGCGCAATTCCTGCTCGGCCTGTTCGGGGGAGATGAAATCCCGGCTGTAAACATAGCCATTACCGTAGCGGTTAGTGAGTGGGATTTTCCATGCCCAACCATAACCTAAAGCAGTTGACCGTGTGGCTGGTACGATCTCTTCATCAATCGCTGTTGGTAGTGTTACCGCTGCATCATTAAATAAATTTTCTTTGAACGATAAAAAAGGTTCCAGCAGGGTTTTACCCATCAACAAACTGGCAAAGCCAGTGCAATCGATAAAAAAATCAGCACCTATGCTGCCGTGTTGTCGGGTTTGGATACTGCTTATGTCACCCTCAGCGGTAAGTGTTACTTGTTCTACATTGTCGATGAGGTGGGTCAGTCCCAGTTGTTTGGCGCGGTCACGCAAAAACTTTCCCAGCAACGCTGAATCAAAGTGATATCCGTAATTGACCTGATTACCCAGCTGCGGATCAACAGGTAGGGGTGCTTTGTTTGCCTGTGCAAGGTGATAAGCGAGGAAATAAGGGTTGGGGTGTGCCTGCTGATTATTGCCCAGTCGCTGTGAGTTGGCCGCTGCTACAAAAGCGTAAGCACCTTCCTGATCCCAAGCGGTATAAAACGGGTGGAAATAACTTTCATATCCGGGAGTTTCGCCCCAATTATCAAAATAGATTCCAGCTTTATAGGTGGCGTTGCAGGCGGGCATCCATTCTTTTTCGGCAATGTGCAGATAGCTAAAAAATTTTCGCAGCGCAGGTGTTGAACCTTCACCTACGCCAATAATGCCAATGTCCTCAGACTCAACGAGCGTGATTTCCACTTGGTGTGTTTTCCACGCGTGCAACAATATTGAAGCCGCCATCCAGCCGGCAGTGCCGCCGCCAACAATCACAATTTGTTTAGGAACTTGATTTTGCATAGATAGGCCTGTTCTTCAGGGGTTATTTATTTTGGTAAAAGCTGTGCTATACGGCTGATATGTGATTTGTATAATGGTAGTATTGTAATACAAAGTAGCATAAAGCCAAGAACGAGCATTTTCCTAGTTGGTTCTGTGTCGTCGTGGCTTTTTGCAGTAACAGCTCTCCCACAATAATTAATAACTAAGGGTTTTTCTATGTGCAAAGCTATCCAGCTATTCAGAAATATTTTTTTTATCCTGGTGTCATTATCGAGTATTAATTCGATTGCATTAACGCTTAATGGCACAACGGATATTCACGATCCCTCTACCATTGTGAAAGATGGAAATACTTATTGGACTTTTGGCACCGGTGGTGGGGCCAGTAATTTTCCAATCAATGCACTTTATTCCACCGATTTGATTAATTGGCAGCGTGGCCCATCCCCCGTGCCTGCCAATACCTACCCGAGCTGGATTGGCAACAAAGTGCCGGGGTTTGACGGCAATTTTTGGGCGCCGGATTTAATTGAAATGAATGGCAAATTTTATTTGTACTATTCAGCTTTCTCCGCAACATCTGGTATGCGCTCAGCTATTGGAGTGATGGTTACCAACTCGCTCAATAATCCCAATTGGCAGGATTTGGGCATGGTAGTTTCTACCGTGGACGAAGGCACGTTAAGCGGCCAGCCAGTTAATACTATTGATGCAGGTTTATATCGCGATGCGCAAAATAATGTGTGGATGATTTATGGTTCGCACTATGCAGGTATTTTTGTGCGGCAAATTAATCCCAATACCGGGTTGCTGATGAATTCCACTCGTTACCCGGTGGTGGGAAATAATTATGCATGGAGTGAATTTGAAGCGGCGCAAGTAAAATACATCAATGGTTATTACTACATGTTTGTTAACTTGGGCGAGTGCTGCCAAGGTAATAACAGTGATTACTACTTGGTAACTGGCCGCTCCACTAGCCCCACTGGGCCATTTCTGGATAAGAACGGTGTAAGCCTGTGGAATTATGGTGGCAGCACTGTGTTGATGTCTGATGGGAATTATATTGGCCCCGGTCATTTTGGTTATTTCTACAATAATGGCCAGCACCTTGCGTCCATTCACTATTACGATGGCACCACCTCCACCGGTTGGCCTGCGCGTTTGGATTTATTGCAGATGACTTTTTCTAATGGTTGGCCGGTATTCAGTCGCAGTTTTACAGTGAAAAGCGATAACAATGCGCGTATCAGTGGTACTTATCGCATTACTCCTGCGCACTCAGGGAAATCCTTGGATGTGGAAAGTTGTGGTGTAGCAGCAGGTACTAACCTCCGTCAGTGGAGCTGGTTAAATAACAATTGCCAGAAGTTTATAGTTTCACGTGTTGATGATGTTTGGCATCGCATCTCGCCAGCCAATGCAACTGGCTTGGCTTTTGATGTAAATTCTTTTTCAACTGCTGATGGCGCCAACCTTATGCTGTGGAATTACACTGCCACTCACAACCAATTATTTCGTTTTCAAGCGGCAGGCTCAGGGCGTTATCGCATTGTGAATCGCAACAGCGAAAAATGTTTGGATGTTGCAGGAGCGTCCAGTGCGGATGGCGCCAATCTTAATCAATGGCAATGTGTTGCCAATAGCACCAATCAAATGTTTACGCTGCAAGCGCAATAATTATTTTCATGGATAGATGCGTTCGCGGGTGTGACGAATAGTGAATATCTAAGAACATGCTTAACTTTATGAAAAGTTAAGTTAAATCCCGCTATTAGTCAGTAATAAATCTTATATTCCCGCCATTGGCGGGAATATTTTTTTGGAGGTTTTATGATGAATTTGGTTAGCTCTCTGCGTTTAGTCACTCTTGGTTTCAGCTTGTTTATGGCGTCAGCGCATGCCCTTGAGCTAGCCCCCACCCGCGATGTGCAATTGCTCGATAGCCCATTTCTGCAAGCGCAAAATACTAACAAAGATTATTTAATGGCGCTGGATACCGAAAAATTACTGGCACCATTTCGCCGTGAGGCCGGCCTGCCGTTTAAGGAGACTTACGGCAATTGGGAATCCACCGGGCTGGATGGCCACATGGGCGGGCATTATGTGACGGCGCTGGCCTTGCTCTATGCCGCGACCAAAGACGAGGTGGTGCTGCAGCGGTTGAACTATGTAATTGCGGAATTAAAAAAATGCCAGGACAAGCTAGGCAGTGGTTACATTGGCGGTATTCCCGATAGCAATAAAATGTGGAGTGAAATTGCGCGCGGTGATATTCGCGCCGACAATTTCTCCACTAACGAGCGCTGGGTGCCCTGGTACAACCTGCATAAAATCTATGCTGGCCTGCGCGATGCTTATTTATATGCAGGCAACGAAGACGCCAAAAAAATGTTGGTGCGTTTGTCTGATTGGACTATTGAACTCACCAAAAAATTATCACCTGAGCAAATGCAAACCATGCTGCGCACCGAACACGGTGGTATGAATGAAGTATTTGTGGATGTGGCAGAAATCACCGGCGATAAAAAATATTTGAAACTGGCGGAAGCTTTTTCCCACCAAGCGATATTACAGCCGCTGGAAAAACAGCAGGATCAATTAACCGGCCTGCATGCCAATACCCAAATTCCCAAAATTATTGGCTTTAAAAAAGTAGCCGATGCGACGCACAACGAAAGCTGGAATAAAGCCGCAGAGTTTTTTTGGCAAACCGTAGTAGACAAACGCACCGTGGCGATTGGTGGCAACAGTGTGAAAGAACACTTTCACGATAGCCATGATTTCACGGCGATGATTGAGGATGTAGAAGGCCCGGAAACCTGCAATACCTACAATATGCTCAAACTCACCCAGTTGTTGTTTTTATCTTCAAGGGATAACTCAGCAGCGGATATGAAAAAAAGTAAAAACAATCCGGCGATGAAATACGTGGATTATTACGAACGCGCCTTGTACAACCATATTTTGTCCTCCCAGCATCCACAAACTGGCGGCTTGGTGTATTTCACCTCTATGCGCCCCAATCATTACCGCAAGTATTCGCAAGTGCATGACGGCATGTGGTGCTGTGTGGGTTCTGGTATAGAAAGTCATTCCAAATACGCCGAATTTATTTATGCGCGTGACTTAAACAAAAAAATACCCGAAGTGTTTGTGAATTTATTTATTCCCTCGCGTATGACCTGGGCAGAGCAGGGTATAAGCCTTACCCAAAATACCCAATTCCCTGATGCAGAAACTACCGAGCTGGTAATGGAAACCAGCAAGCGTTTTCGCTTGCAATTGCGCTACCCACACTGGGTTGAAGCCGGTAAGCTGCAATTACGGATAAACGGAAAAACGGTGAAAGTAAAACAACAACCGGGCGATTACATTGCGCTCGAGCGCCGTTGGAAAAAGGGCGATAAAGTGCAATTGGCGTTGCCTATGAAGCCGCGCTTGGAAAAATTACCCGACGGTTCAAACTATTACGCGGTGCTCCATGGCCCCATTGTACTTGCGCTGAAAGCACAGCCATTTGTGACTGAAAAAATCAGCTATTTTTCGGATGATTCACGCATGGGACATATCGCCTCCGGTCAGGTATGCCCACTGGAAGCCGCGCCATTTTTGTTGGGTAATAGCGATGAATTTATCCAGCAATTAAAACCCGTCGCCGGTAAACCGCTCACCTTTAACGCCAGCGGTTTAATCAATGGCCAGAATCTTCAGCAGATCGAATTAGTCCCGTTTTTCCGTGTACACGAATCGCGTTACGCACTGTACTTGCCCTACAGCACCGCGGAGGATTTAGAAACGTCTCGCGCCAAAGCCGCTGCTGAGGAAAAAGCGCGCTTGGAGTTGCAAGCCAAAACCATCGATCAGGTTACCCCTGGTGAACAACAGCCAGAGTCAGACCATTTTTATAAAGGCGAACAAGCGGAAGCGGGTTTATACAATAATCGTCACTGGCGCCACACTCGCTCGTGGTTCAGTTATGAATTAAATGATAAAAAACAGGAAGCCAAAACTTTGCGCATCACCTACGCAGGAATTGATTCCGGCAGAAAATTTGAAATTCAGTTGAACGATGTGGTGATTGCCAAGGTGGAATCCACCGGCAATACGCAGGAGTTTTTTACGGTGGATTATGCGATACCTGCGGAATTAGTAAAAAAAGCCAAAGGTAAATACACCCTGAAATTTGTCGCGACACCGGGTTCAATTGCGGGTGGTATTTATGGGGTCAGGTTGTTGCGGGAATAGCTTTTTAGCGAGTGAACTTCTAAAAATATACTTTTGTCATACCCGCGCACGCGGGTATCCATAAAAATAATAGTTCGAATTGTTTGTGGTTTTATTTTCTGTTGTCACTGCTTTTCAGATTTGTGAAGTGAAATCCATCATTGCACTCCCCAATCGTTAAATCCCAATCGTTAATCCTTATCTTTAACCCCACCCTTCGTAGTCTTAGGAACAGTGTCACTGAGTCCTGCGAGCTTCTGTCCAGCGATAAAAAAGTGGTCGCGGGGTAACTAAACCGGTAGCTGGCTTTGGCTGTTGCAAGGTGAAAACTATGCCCTCCCCACAAACCTGGGGTGCTGGTTTGGTTTGGTACCAACACAACGCCAAGCAAAATATATAATACAAATAATACTATTGACTTATTAAAACAAAGTGCTTTAATAAAGCGGGTGTGCCGTATTGTTTGATTTTTAAGCTGCTCGGTTTCACGTTCATCTCCTGTCGCGAATGCGACTTTGTATGGGCCGGTGAATTATTCGCCGGCTCTTTTTTAACCGTTGTTTTTTGGTTAGTTGCTATAACGATAATCATAAATTCACCCCGGGTGCAGCCTGTTGTGGTCGGTGGTTTTACGAGGAAATGTCACTATGAAAAACGTTCACAAGATCGTGTCGTGGGGTACTGCGTCACTATGGTTGTTGGTCGGGCTGGTACTGGGTTGTGGAGGAGCGCTTCACGCGACTGCCAAAGAATCGCTGATACTGGCATCACCCAACGGTCAATTGGTCGCTGAGGTAAGCATTGATAAGCATATTAGTTACACCCTGACCCAAGGGGATAAGTTGCTGTTGTTGCCCTCGCGTTTGTCGCTGGAAGTGGCCGAGGTAAAGAAATTGCTGGATAAGCCCCAGCTGGCGAAGGTTTCTCGCCGTAGTGTCGATGAGGTTATTGCTCCGACTTTACCGACTAAATCCAAGGAGATTCGCGATCACTTTAATGAAATGACAATTGAGCTGGCGCAGCAGGTATCAATCGTATTCCGCGCTTATAACAACGGTATTGCCTACCGTTTTGTAACTCGGATTCCCGGCCAGGTGCAGGTGGACGACGAACTGGTGGAGTACAACTTCAGTCAGGGCGACAGCGCTTGGCTGCCGGTGGAGGAGGGTTTTTATTCCCATAACGAGCGCAGTTATATTCAAAAACCCTTGGTGCAATTCAAGCGCGATACCCTGAGCAGCTTGCCCGCATTGGTGGCAACGGCCAACGCCAAGATATTGATTACTGAATCCGACCTGCAGGACTACCCTGGTTTGTGGTTAAAGGGCACGGGTAAAAATGCACTTGCAGGCACCTTTGCGCGCTTCCCCACCAAGGTAGAAATGGAACCCAATTCAGACCGTAATGAGCCGGTGAAAGCCCGTGCCAAATACTTGGCCATCACCAAGGGCGAGCGTGCTTTTCCCTGGCGGATTTTAGCGGTAGCTAAAAATGATGCAGAGTTACTGACCAACCAATTGGTTTACCAACTTGCTGAGCCTAGCCGTATTGCCGATACCAGTTGGATCAAGCCCGGTAAGGTCGCATGGGATTGGTACAACACTAACAATCTATTTGGTGTGGATTTTAAGGCGGGTGTGAATACCCAAACTTACAAGCACTATATCGATTTTGCCGCCGAATACGGTTTGGAGTACGTGATCCTTGATGAGGGTTGGTACAACCTGGGCGATTTGCTGTCCACCGCGCCGAATATGAATATCGAGGAACTGGTGGCTTATGGCAAACAAAAGAACGTCAAAATCGTGCTCTGGGTAATTTGGAAAACTCTCGATCTGCAATTTGAGGCGGCTTTTGATCGCTTTGAAAAGCTGGGTGTGGCCGGTATCAAGGTCGACTTTATGCAGCGCGATGATCAGGGCATGGTCAACTATTATTGGAAAGTCACCGAGGAGGCGGCAAAACGCAAATTGCTGGTCAACTTACACGGAGCCTATAAACCTGCCGGTTTGCAGCGCACCTTTCCCAATGCCATCACCCGCGAGGGCGTAAAAGGTCTGGAGTGGAATAAATGGAGCTATGAAAGCACTCCCGAACACAATGTGACCCTGCCTTTTATTCGTATGGTGGCGGGCGCTATGGATTACACCCCCGGTGCTATGTCAAACGGTATTGGCCCGGCAGCGTTTAAAAATGTGAAGTTTGATGGCAAGGCGCCGGATCATCAGGATTTCAGCATTCGTTTCACTCGCCCCATGAGTCAGACGACACGTGTGCATCAAATGGCGATGTTCAGCGTTTTTGAAAGCCCGATGCAAATGATGGCAGACACGCCGTCCAACTATCGCAAAGAGGCTGAGTCAGCAGGGTTTATTGCCAAGGTGCCAGCGGTGTGGGATGAAACCCGCGTGTTACACGCAGCAGTAGGCGATTACCTGGTGGTAGCACGCCGTAGTGGTAGCAATTGGTTTATCGGTGCCATGGGGGATGAATTTGCCCATGAACTTACCGTGGATCTGTCATTCCTACCGGCCGGAAGCTTTGCTATGGAGAGTTTTGCTGATGGTATCAATGCCGATTTTTGGGCTGAGGACTACCAGCGTAGTGAGCGTCAGGTTAGTCGCAGTGACCGCTTCACCATCAAACTGGCTCCTGCCGGTGGTTGGACTGCACGGTTGACGCCCCTGAAATAATATTTTTCACAACCCAGATCCCTTATTTCATGGGGTCTGGAGCCTATCTGTGGTGGTTCACGCAGTGCGCGGTAGAGCAATAATTAGCTGCGCACTTCATATAAAAATTAATGCCAAGTTAACTCTCGTAATTACTATAAATATTATATATATAATTATTGATTAATTAATTCAGTGTGATTTAATTATGTTTGTCGGTTCCGGATTGCGTTTGTCCGGGGGTGTCCAGCGGCCACCCAACAATAATTCAGCACAGTGTTCTCGGCATAAAAATCAGTTCAATTGGCGAGTGTGTCTTGGTTTATTGGCGGGTATATAACTAATGATAATATTCGAGGAAAAACACATGTTTACATTCAATAAAGTTGCTTTTGCCGTACGTAGCGTAATTGCGGCATCGGCTGTAGTTGCCAGCACTGCGCAAGTAGTGGTTGCGCAGGAAAATTCACCTGGCGCAATGGAGGAGATTACTGTCACAGGTATTCGTGCCAGTTTGACGCGCTCCCTGGATATCAAGCGGGAGGCAAATACGGTTGTTGATTCTATTTCGGCGGAGGATGCGGGTAAGTTTCCCGATTTAAACGTTGCCGAATCGTTGCAGCGTATCACTGGTGTATCGATTGATCGCAGTGGCGGTGAAGGGCAGGCTGTAACCGTTCGCGGTCTTGGTCCCCAATTTAACAATGTCCTCGTAAATGGTCGCCAAGTTGCCAATGACAGTGGTGGCCGTGAATTTAATTTTGATGTGCTCTCTACCGATTTAATCAGTGGTGCTGACGTGTACAAAAGCACCAACGCCACCATGCAAGATGGCGGTATTGGCGCCACGATCAATATCTCAACTGCCAAGCCATTGGATAACCCCGGTTTACAACTTCTGGGTTCTATTAAGGGAACCTATGAAACCCTTTCTGAAAAAACATCGCCTGGTTTTACCGGCATGATCAGCCAAACATTCATGGATGATACTTTTGGTGTTCTCGCCGCGTTCAGTCACGAAGAGCGCGATGTCAATATCAATAGCGTTAGAACGGCGACCTGGCGTCCGGGATTGGATTTGAAAAATGCGGATGAAGTGATAGCCAGCAATGTCAGCATACCCCGCAACTGGGCTCAGGTAGTGGATGCCCAAAGTCGCACCCGAGACAATGCTAATCTGGTTTTCCAATTTGCGCCAAGCGAAGACCTTGCCATTACCCTTGACGGATCTATGTCGAAGTTTGAGGTAGATTCACTGGTAACTGATTTATCTGCTTGGTTCGAGCCTTCGCGTATTTCACAAGCAACGGTAGATCCAACGACTCGCACTGCGCTTTTCTTCGAGCAACAAACAGGGATATTTACTGATGGTGTGGGTGATCCGTTTGTTGATCTGGTAAGTAGTACAACAGCCAGTCGCGATGTCACCAATATTCAAACTGGTTTAAATATCGAGTGGCAAATCACTGAAAAATTACAGTCATCCTTTGATATTTCCCGGTCAACAGCGGAAAACGATCGCGCTGGTAAAAACCGCTTCAATGTAATGGGAATCAAAGATAGCAATTCTTTTGATTCCACGACGAGTGTCCCTGTTGTTCAGTTTGAGCGTTTGGTGGGTGGAAATAATCTCCCTGCATCAGAAGCAAAAGCGCACTACTCGGAGATCAATGGCGCAACCAACAAAGATGCAATCAATGAATACAAAGTTGATTTTGTCTATGAGGCAGATGCAGGTGTATTCCAAAAACTCAGTTATGGCGTTTATCGCCAAGAGCGTGAGAAAGAATATTTCCAAAAAACCAATGGAGCCTTATGCAATATTTATTGTGGCTACAATATTCCAGTGCCTGAAGCCTTATTAGAGTCATTCACTGCCGATAATTTTTTTGCGGGTGCTCCTAAAGAATATTGGACATACGATGGTGACGCCTATATCGATTGGATGGTTTCTGAAGAGGGTATGGCTACTGCTGCAAATACCTTGGGCAGATCAATTGAAGATATTCGATCCGAGTTCTACGATGAAAATGGAAATTTAACTGCGACCACCGCTAATTTGCGCGATGATCGTTACACCATCAATGAAGATGTCTCTAGCGTCTATGTTAATTTCGATTTCGAGGCCGAAATTGCTGATATGCCTGTTTACGCAAACTTCGGTGCACGTTATTCGAAAACTGACATCACTGTTGCTGCAATTCAGTCAAATGTTCTGGATATAGTACCAACCGCTGATCCGACATTTTTTGATCATGTATTCAGTGAGCCTACTGCGCTGAGTGATGGCGGTAGTTACGCCAATCTTCTTCCAAGCCTAAACGTCAAAATGGAACTGACTGAAGACATGGTGCTGCGTTTTGCCAAATATGATTCTATTACCAGACCTACTATGAGCGAGCTTTCTCCCGCCACAAGTTATTCTGTACCAAGAAATCAGGCATTGTTTGCATCGGGTGGCAACCCAGCGCTAAAACCATTCAAATCCGCTAACTGGGATGTTTCCTATGAGTGGTATTACGGCGAGTCCAGCGCGCTTAGCGTTGCATTTTTCAGCAAGGAGATTGAGGACTTCATCGTAAATCTCTCTGGCCTTGAAACTATCACCATGGCGAACCGCCTCAATACACCCAATAACATTTGTGCTACTTGCGATGGAACGGAGACATCTGCAGAACTTTCAGGTTCAACTGAGCAGTATCTTGTTTCCAGACCGCAAAATGGTGAAGTTGCGGATGTAACGGGGTTTGAATTTGGTGTCACTCATACATTCGACAGCGGTTTTGGTTTTATCGTGAACGCGACTGTGGTTGATAGTAATGCAAGCTTGGGTGGCGATACAGCAACAACATTTGCACTGGAAGGGCTAGGCGATTCTCAAAACCTGGTAGTGTTCTACGAGGCTGATAACTGGCAAGCTCGTGCTGCATTTAACAACCGTGAACCCTTCTTGCGTTATGTCGATAATGGCAATGGCGAACCAGTCAATGGTGGAAGTTATGGGCAGCTTGATTTGAGTGCAAGTTATGATCTTAATGACAATGTCACTGTGTTTGTAGAAGCAATTAACGTCACTGAAGAGGAGCTGTATCAATATGGACGCTCCAGAAATCAAGTCTTCTCCGTGGAAGATAATGGTTCACGCTATGCACTTGGCGTTAGAGCCAAGTTCTAAAATCGGATGTGAGTAGTACCGACTCTGGCGCATTATTATTCAGGGTTACTTGGGCTCCTGCGTGTAGTTAATGCACGCAGGAGTTCACTTAAAAATGTTAAGCAGGTTAAAAAAGCAGACTATCAGTCCACACAATAATTAACGCGCGTTTATCGCGCATTTACAGGGCCGCTAATATTATGAAAATAATTATTGTAGGCGGAGGGACCGCAGGTTGGTTAACTGCTGCAATTATTGCAGCACAACACAATGGCCACTTGCCTGGGGCCCCTGAGCTTGTTCTTGTCGAATCCGAAAATGTACCTACCATCGGTGTCGGTGAAGGTACTTGGCCAACCATGAGAAACACTCTTAGTAGCATCGGCTTAAAAGAGTGTGATGTATTTAAACGCTGCAACGCTGCCTTTAAACAGGGCGGAAAATTTGTTAACTGGGTAAATGGAAATAATGATTACTACTATCACCCATTTACTGTTCCTACCGGTTACGGTCGCATTGATCTCGCTCCCTATCTTTCTGATATTACTAACTTCGCTACGCTGACCAACTTCCAGCAAGATGTCTGTGAGGCAGGACTGGCGCCGCGCACTTTGGCGGAGCAGGAGTACCAAGGTTCCTGTAATTATGGCTACCACCTTGATGCCGCCGCTTTCGGTGTGCTTCTGAAAGAAAAATGCATCAATGATTTTGGCGTGACGCACATTGTTGATGACGTGAAACGTGTTGCTGTTTCTCCAAATGGCGAGATTATGGGTTTAACTCTGGAAAACCAGGGTGAGATATCGGGCGAGCTTTATATAGACTGCAGTGGAATGCATTCAATTTTGCTTGGAAAGGCGCTCAATGTACCTATGGTTGATGTCAGTGCAGTGTTATTTAACGATAGGGCTTTGGCAGTACAAGTGCCGTACCCCAGTGACGCCGCGCCGCTTGCCTCGCATACTATTGCGACAGCGCAAAATGCCGGGTGGATTTGGGATATAGGTTTAACATCCCGCCGTGGTGTCGGTCATGTTTATTCAAGTCGCTATTTGTCCGATGATGAGGCGGAGTCAAATCTGCGCCGCTATATTGGTGACGCTATGAATACTTTAACTCCTCGAAAAATTGAATTTAATTCAGGTTATCGTGCTGAATTTTGGAAAAATAATTGTGTTGCTGTAGGCATGGCGGCGGGATTTGTTGAACCACTTGAAGCAACAGCCATTATGCTCGTGGAATTATCCGCGCGTTACATAGCCGATAATCTTATACCCGATAGTGCGGCTACCCGAGTGATAGCTAAACGGTTTAACGAGCAAATGCATTATCGCTGGCAGCGAATTATTGATTTTCTTAAATTACATTACATGTTGACAAAAAGGCAGGAGCAATATTGGAAGGATCACACCAACCCTGAAACAATTCCCGACTCGCTTAAAGATGATTTAGCTATTTGGCATTGCCGTGGCCCGAGGGTAGAGGATTTTAAAAGTGCCTATGAACTTTTTCCGGCTGCCAGCTATCAGTATGTAATCTACGGTATGGGATTCAAACCTGAGTTTGAAAAGCAGGAGTATCTTTATCAGCGAAAAAATGAAGTGGAAAGCATACTGAGGCGAACTCAACAATTAACAACGCAGTTGTTACAAAACCTACCGCCGCATCGCGAATATATTGCGAAGTGGCTGTCCCAACATTAAGTGCCAGGTAATAAATAATGACGCAATTGGTGGAGCTTGATCCGAACATTCATGGCGATTTAAAACTATCTTGCGCAGCCCCCATCCTTTTTGCTCAGGCACAACATTTAATGGGGGTGCGGGTAACGGAAATTGACAAGGCAGTGAGCAGTTTTCCAGTGTTTTTTGTGCGCAGCGCGCAAACAGGTACGTTATCGCTTACTGCGCTAACCAGCTTTCGCGCAGGTGAAAACCTTTTTATAGAAAATCAGAAATGGCGCGCAACTTATACACCCGTTGAAATGAAAATCTATCCCTTTTCACTGGTGCCATCAGCAAACGCTGAAAAAGGTTATGCGCTTGCCGCAGACCTTAATAGTCTCGCTCTACAAACGGAATCTGGCGAACCCCTATACGAAGCTAACAAAATGGAATCGCTTTATTTATCCAAAATTAAAGCGACCCTTGAGGCGGAGATTAAAAATGAAGCCCTCACTCGTCAATTTTTGCAAGAAATTGATAGGCTCGGCCTAATTTCCCCTATCGTAATCGAGCTTCACTTCGAGGGCGGCGCAGTTGAAATCATTAATGGCCTCTGCACCGTGGCGGAAGAAAAACTTAACTCGCTCGCAGACGATTTGCTCATGGCTCTCAATAAAAAAGGTTATCTACTGCCATTGCACGCTGCACTTATATCGCTGTTTCAGGTGAATGATTTAATTAACCGCTTCAACCGGAAGTGCCAAGGTCTAAAAATAGAAAATATCAATCTGAAACTTGATCGTGGCACCAGTGGGTCATTCCAGTAAGACCCTTGGCAGTGTCACCCTACAAGTGTCATTCGGTTTACGCGGCCTAACGCCGCGTAAACCGAATCGCCGTTCCCCCACCCGGTTTTAAATCCAGCTCCAAGGTGCTTTTTGCAGTCACCTTTATCCGTTTGATTTCATAGGCTTCAGGGTTGGTTTCCCAATCGGCGTCTTTGCCGTCGCGGTATATCTGGGCTTCATAGCGCGCTTTGGGGTCGAGGAAGTCCAGTTTTACTTCAAGTTGGCGTGCGTCCTGATTGGTGATGGCGCCTAGATACCAGTCGGGGCTCTGTTTATCTTGGCGGGCGACTACCAAATACTCTCCCACTTCACCTTGCAATGCGCGGCTCTGTTTCCAATCGGTGGGTACGTCATCGATAAATTGGAAGGCGGGGTGGCCGGCGTAGTTCTCGGGTAAATCCGCCACCATTTGCAGCGGGCTGTAGAGCACCACGTAGAGCGCTAGTTGGTTGGCGAGGGTGGACGGGACGCGGTTGTGGGGGCGATGTTTTTTGTAATCGAAGTTGAAGATGCCGGGGGTGAAATCAATCGGGCCGGACAGGCCGCGCGTGAAAGGGATGATGGTGGTGTGGTCGGGCATATTGCCAGTGTCAGGGCTGCCGCCGTTGTACTCCATGCCGCGTACACATTCGCGTGTCATCAGGTTGGGATAGGTGCGGCGCAGGCCGGTATCGGTCACGGTTTCGTGGGCATTAACCATCACTTTATGGCGCGCTGCGGTATCAACCACCCGCTGGAAGTGATTGACCATGTATTGGCCGTGGTGCCATTGGTCGCCGTCAATGCGTGTGCCGACGTAGCCCATTTTCACACTGTGGATACCGAGTTTTTCATAGTAGCCAAAGGCGGCATCCATCTGCTGTTCGTAGTAGGTCACACCGGCGGCGGTCTCGTGATGGCCGATAATTTCCACGCCTTTTTCGCGGGCGTAACGGGTAACTTCTTCCAAATCCAAGCCGACGACAGGCTCATCAAAAATAAAGGTCGGCGTGCGTTTCCACCATTCACCTTCCCAGCCTTTGTTCCAGCCTTCGATAAGTACACCGCTAATATCGTGCTGGGCTGCAAAGTCGATATATTCCTTGGCGCGCGCGGTAGTGGCACCCTGTTTGGGGCCGGGGCTCCAGTCCTTCTCGCCAATGTGCATCTCCCACCAAATACCCATATATTTACCGGGTTTAATATAGCTGCCTGGTTTGGTGTAGCTATTGTCGCTCTGGAGTGTTTCAGGTTTGGGCGGTTCGTTCAGGTTGAGGGTTAGGTAGGAGTTGAGCAGGTCGATGGCTTTGGGCGCGATTTGAATCGTGCGCCAAGGGGATTGCATGGGCGCGGCGGTGCGCACCTTGTCGCCATTGGGCCAGGGCACCAGATCCACTTTCAGGGTTTTGGTGTTATCGCCCACCATGCGCAGGGTCATGCTGGCGTAGTTCACCAGCGCCGCCTCGTGAATAGCCAAGGCATAGTGGCGCGCTTCCAGAGTGATGGGAGTGAAGGCGACATCCACCGAGCTGAGCGCTGATTTTAAATATTGGTATTCCGGCCCCCAGTTGCGATAGGCGGGCAGCCACCATGCGTGGCTGTTTTCCGCCAGTACAAACTCGGTGAGTTCATCCTCAATCACAAATTCTTTCAGCTTCGCTTGGGTGGGAATTTCGTAGCGCAGGCCAATGCCGTCGTTAAAGGCGCGCAGTACCAGGGTTAATTGCCGTGGGCTGGCGCTGGTTTCAATCAACTCCAGCCGTAATTCACGGTAGTGTTCGTTGATGGTTTGTTGTTCGCCCCAGGGCTGTTGCCAATCCTGGTTGTATTCACGCTCGCTGTGTTTGCGCAGCACCATCTGCTCGCCCAAGGCTTGTTGGCCTTTGATTTTTAACCCGAGGCGGGAGCGATTTACCACCGGCCTGCCGGCATAAGACACGGCGTAAAACACCCCCTCCGGTTTCACTTCCACTTGTAATTGGATCTGTTGATCCGGTGAACTGAGAGAGTAATGAGGTGTGCTGACAACTGTTTCGGCATGGCTCAAACCTGCCAGCAAGGCGATGGTGCCCGCTAAAAAGACGAATAAAGAACACTTGTGCATGGGGCATCCTCGCGGCCGGGGGATAGTTGATAAGAGTTGTTTTTATACTAGACGCTATTTTTAATTTACTAATTAAACCAATGTTATTAAATTGTGGCAAGTCAATCCGTGTCGGTTCCAGGTCAGCTTGCAACCGGTTGTATGGTTATTGTCAATAAAACAAATTATGATGCCAATTGAGATCTGCGTTTTATCCCTTTGAAATTGCTTCATTAATTCGTGACTGGTAATTGGTGTGTTATGGCAATAGCAGAACCCGGCGTCAAAAAATCCGCCCTGAAAATGACCGACCTTGCCCGTATGGCGGGGGTATCTAAATCCACTGTGTCGCGTGCGTTGCAAAACAGCGAACTGGTGAATCTGGAAACACGGGAAAAAATTCAGGCGTTGGCCAAAGAGCACAATTACCGGCTGAATACCCAGGCGCGCAATTTTCGCTTGAAAGAGTCGCTCACCATCGGGGTTGTGATTCCCTCCGCTGAGAGCGCTAGCTGGCAAATTACTGACCCTTTCTTTCTGGAGTTGCTCGGTGCAATTTCTTTCAATTTGATCGAACAGGGGCACGAGATGTTGTTCTCGGGGCTAAGCCTGCATGCGGTCGCCAGCGGTGACGATGGTTTGCGCCGCATCAACTGTGACGGTTTAATTGTGGTGGGGCAGGCCGATTGCCACGAGGATTTGAATCGTATTGCCGATGGTCATACCCCTATGGTGGCCTGGGGCGCCAAGTTACCAGATCAACGCTATTGCACCGTCGGTGGCGACAACCGGCGCGGCGGTGAATTGGCAACCCAGCACCTGTTGGCGCGCGGCTGCAAACGCATTGCAATTATTGGCGATTGGGCTACACCGGAAGGATTGCTCCGTTACGAGGGCTATCGCGCGGTATTGGCAGAGGCCAATATTGCACCTGAACCGGCGCTGGAAATTATTCTGGACAGCGCCCGCGACAGCCATCGCCAAGCCGCTTTGCGCCTGTTGTCGAGCGGCCATGAGTTTGATGGGCTGTTCTGCCTGAGTGATGCCATCGCCATGGCGGCGATTAATGCACTCAATGAACACGGCGTGGCAGTACCTGGCGACGTGGCCGTGGTGGGGTACGACGATATCTCCCTGGCGCGCTACTACACGCCCTCCATCACCACGGTGTATCAGGATCGTGAACTCGGCGGCCGCTGGTTGGTAGAAAAACTGCTGAAAATGATTGATGGCGATCTGGTTGAATCTGCCTACTTACCCACCGACATAGTGCTGCGTAATAGCAGCCTCCGCTAGATACTCTCCAACAAAGGCAACCGGCACACTCGCATAAGCGAGCGTTCTGGTTTGCGATAACAATCCCCGCCAGTGATCTCCGCGCTCGCAACGGCAGCACCTGCCCGCAAACTCCTATTTCCACCCGTTTTCTTCCCTAAAGCAGTCATTGTTGCACCCAAAATAGCGCTCAACTGCTGTTCAATAATTACTCTCAAATGCTAACTAATGTAACCACTGTTGTTTTTGTCGCTTAATGCAACCGGTTGTTTCTTTGGGTAGCACTGGTTTTTCGCTAATCGATGGTCAAATTGTAACCTTCCGTAGCAATGCTAAATATTCGCGGAACTTTTTTTGCTTTCGGCCTCAGTTGTTCTACATTACAACCGGTTGCAAAGAATTTTTGCGGCACATAAAAACACATCGGGAGAGAGACATGAAACACAACACACTATTCAAGCCTGCCATTTTGTCACTGGCTGTCGCGGCAGCGACCAGTGGTTCCGGCTTGGTATTCGCACAAGACACTACCAGTCAGGACGCCTCAAACGTAGAAGAGGTGATGGTGACCGGTATCCGTGCGAGCTTGATGCGCGCCCAGTCGATGAAAATGGAAAACACCTCCATTTCTGAAGCCCTGGCGGCGGAAGATATTGGTAAATTGCCCGACTCATCCATTGCCGAATCGCTGGCACGTCTGCCAGGTTTGGCCGGTGAGCGTAAAGGCGGCCGTGTAAGCGGTATCTCTGTGCGCGGTTTTAAAGAAGACTTCGTGGGCACCACCCTGAATGGCCGTGAGCTGCTGGGTATTGGTGACAACCGCGGTGCCGAGTACGACTTGTACCCTTCTGAAATTATGTCTGGCGCGGTGATTTACAAATCATCCGAAGCCAAATTAACCACCACCGGTATTGGTGGCACCGTGGATCTGCGCACTGCGCGCCCACTGGATGTATCCCCCACCGTGACTTTTAACGGTTCTTACGAAATGGCGTCGCAGGGTTCAGATAACCCCGAGTTCGACGACGATGGCAACCGTTACGCTATTGGTTTCTCACAACGCTTTGCCGATGACACCATCGGTTTGGCCATGGCCTACGCCTCTACCGAATCGCCTACTAACCAACGCAAATACGGCGTTTGGGGTTACAACGAAGATGAAGACACCGGTCGTTTTGTGCCGAGCGGTTTGGACATCATGGCGATCTCTTCCGTGTTGGAGCGCGACACTGTGTCGGCGATTTTCCAATACCGCCCCAACGATGACCTGGATATAGTCATCGATGCATTGGACATCGACTACAGCGATTACGGTGTGATTCGCGGTTTTATCGAACCCTTCTCAGTGGGCTCTCTCACTGCAGGTTCAGGCGCTTTTGATGCAACTGGCACTCAGGTTAACGCCAACCCGGTATTGCGTACCGACCCTAAAGAGATCCTCGGTGAACTGCAAACCGTGGGCTTAAACCTCAAATACAAACTGAACGATGTTTGGTCTGTTCATTTGGATGTGGCTGACAGCGAATCCAGCAAAACCGATACCCGCGGTGAAAGTTATGCCGGTCTGGGCCGTTCAGGTTCATTGACCAATGCGCAATTAGGTTCGCGCACCTTTGAAATGAGCCAGGGTGGTGTGTTCTTTACCGGCATTTCCGGTATGGATTTCAGCGATTTCGACGCCATCAAACTGACCGGCCCACAAGGTTGGGGTGGTTCTTTGGCGGCTGAAGCCGACGTGTTTGAATCCAATGTGGAAAAAGCGGCGGGCGGTGGTGTTTACACCTACGAAAACGCGCAGGACGGCTTCCTCAACTCCGGCGTATTTGATGAGAGCTTAACCACCATCAAATTCGAAGTGGCTGCAGAGTTGGATACCAGCTTCCTCACCGGCGTAACGGTGGGTGCTTACTACAGCGATCGCGAAAAATCCAAAGTGAACGACGGCTTCTTTGCCACCTCACCCACATACCCCTACGGCAATGGCACCGGTGTAGTGGATGAAGTGATCCCCGAGAAATACCGCTACGGTCTGGCTGACTTGACCTGGGCTGGTTTGGGCATGGTTGTCGCCTATGACGGTTATGCACCCTACAAAGATGGCTATTACTACCAAACCTCAGCGGCAACGCTGGAGCCGGATCGCTTGGGCGATACCTATGTAGTCACTGAAGAAGTCACTACTTTCTACGTTCAAGGTGATTTCAATACCGATGTCAGTGGCATCAACGTATTTGGTAACGCCGGTTTACAAGTCGTGGATACCGACCAGGCATCGACCGGTTTCATCGGCTTGGTGAATGAAGAGTTCCGCGTTGATCCTATCGTGGCTGAAGGTGGCGCTAGCTACACCAAAGTACTGCCTAGCTTGAACGTCAGCGCTGAAGTAGCCGAGTCGCAGTTTGTGCGTTTTGGTGCATCCAAAACCATCAGCCGCGCGCGTATCGACCAAATGAAAGCCTCCGGTTTCGTGAAATACGACCAAAACATCGACATCCTCTTGTCCGAGGATTACGAAGCGGAAACGCCATGGTCCAAGTTCCAGGGCGCGCCTACACTGCGTCCGTTGGAATCCAACAACCTGGATCTGGCTTACGAAAAATACTTTGCGGAAGACGGTTATGTATCCGTAACCTATTTCTACAAAGACCTGGTTAACTGGACCCGTGAAGGCCAAACCGTTATCGATTTCACTAACGATGCGACCAATGACGGCGCCAACTACTACATCCCGGCGTTCCACAACAAAACTGTACAAACCGATGGTACCTACGGCCCGAACGATGTATTCCTGACTGCCGGTACTGTAGTGGCACCTGCACAGTTCCAAGGTTACTCATCATCGTTTGAAGATGGCTTGAAAGGTAATGTGGACGGTTGGGAGCTGACGGCTAACGTACCGCTGAACCTGTTGAGCGATGCATTGGACGGTTTCGGTTTTGCAGCATCCAGCGCGTTTATCGATGCCAAACTGGATGATGGCTCTGCCATTCCCGGTCAATCGGATGAGGTTCACTCGCTGACCGTTTACTACTCCATGAACGGTTTTGAAGTGCGTGTGGCGGGTACCGATCGTAGTGATTTTGCAACCTATCAACGCGGTGGTAGTAACAAAATTGAAAACGCCAATCGCAATGGTGTGCAGTTGATCGACGCCCAAATCAGTTACGACTTCTCCGAGTCCAACTTCACCGCGCTGGACGGCTTGCGTATCTCGTTACAAGGTACCAACCTGACCGACGAGGATGAGGAAGATGTAGGTGATCAAGGTATAGTGACTGCTCGCCGCGAGTTTGGTCCAACCTACATGGTGAACGTGAACTACTCGTTCTAAGTTTATTGTTGTAGGTACGAGCAAGTTGTTTTGGAAAACCTCACAGCGCAATCTGTGAGGTTTTTTTATGGCGCGGGCTGAATAATTAGGCTCGCGCTGAAATACCAACTATTGTTAAAAGCATAAGTAACCTCTAGGTATGTTGATAAATATACCTATCGTCATGGCCGCGAATGCGTGTATCTACGTAGCAGTGCAACAAAAATAATAGGCAGCAATACGGAATCTGAATGAACAACATCATTAAAAAAATTGTGATTGCCGGTGGCGGTACCGCTGGCTGGATGACGGCAGCGCTATTAAAAAAAGTGTTGCAGCAGCGGGTAGAGATTCAACTGGTGGAGTCGGAAGAGATCGGCATCATCGGTGTGGGTGAAGCGACTATTCCTCCCATCCAAACCTTTAATTCTGTGCTCGGTTTACATGAACCGGAATTTTTGCGCGAGACCAAAGCCACCATCAAAATGGCGATTCGTTTCGACAACTGGAAACAGCAGGGCGATAGCTACTACCACACCTTTGGTGCCCCCGGCACTACCATCGGTTTTAGCGCCTTTCAACACTATTGGCTGCGCGCACAAAAACAAGGCTTGAACACATCAATTTGGGATTACGATTTAAATTATCTCTGCTGCGAGGCCGGTGTATTCGGCAAATTCGACGGCAAAGATCCGCTCTATCAAGTGCCTTACGCTTACCATTTTGACTCCGCACTTTACGGCCGCTATTTGCGCAAAATCAGCGAGCAGGCGGGTGTTGTGCGCACCGAAGGAAAAATCCGCGAGGTGCGGTTAAATACAGATAGCGGTTTTGTAGAAACGCTGCTTATGGAAAATGGCAGTGAAATTCAAGGCGATTTATTTATCGACTGCAGCGGAATGCGTGGCCTGCTAATTCAAGGTGCATTACAAACCGGTTATGAAGATTGGAGTCACTGGCTGCCTTGCAATCGCGCGCTGGCAGTGCCCTCGGAACGCTTTGAAAAAACCTTGCCCTATACGCGCTCCATTGCGCACAAAGCTGGTTGGCAGTGGCGCATTCCGCTTACCCATCGCAATGGCAATGGTTTGGTCTATAGCTCACACCATTTAAGTGACGATGAAGCGACCACTATTTTATTAAGTAATTTGGATTCAACTGCGCTCGCCGAACCTAAACCGATAAAATTTAAAACCGGCCGCACTTTACAACAGTGGAACAAAAATGTGATTGCAGTGGGTTTGTCGAGTGGATTTTTGGAGCCGCTGGAATCTACCAGTATTCATTTAATTCAATCGGCCATTGTGCGGCTGTTAAAACATTTTCCCAATGCGGGCATCAGCCAAGCGCAAGTGAATGAATACAATCGGGACTCCAAACACGAATACGAAACCGTGCGCGATTTTATTATTCTTCACTATCACCTCAACGAACGCGCCGATAGCGAGTTTTGGCGCTACCTGCGCAATATGCCCATTCCCGAACGCCTTGCGCACAAAATTGCGTTGTTCCAAGAAACCGGCGCAGTCATGAATGATCCCGGTGATATTTTTCTGGATTCTTCCTGGCTGCAAGTGATGATGGGGCAGGGCATTATGCCGCGCGATTATCACCCCACCGCAGATATTCCCGGCGCGGAACAATTGCAGTCCATGCTTGCGCGTATCGCCAGCACCAAACGCCAGCCACTCACACAATTGTCTAGTCACGATGAATTTTTGCATCAATACGCTGGCGTAACACGCGCAGGTATAAACCGTGGATAAACTGTTGCGCATCGTTATTTTAGGCGGCGGTACCGCCGGGTGGATGGCTGCCAATTTATTTGCCAAACGCTGGTCGCGCGAACAAGTGCAAATCACACTGATGGAATCCCCTGAAATTCCTATCATTGGTGTAGGTGAAGGTTCAACGCCCTCGTTAAAACGTTTTTTTAAACAGTTGGATTTACCCGAACAGGAATGGATGCCCGCGTGCCACGCCACTTACAAAACCAATATTCGTTTTGTGGGCTGGAGCCCCGCGTCGAGCATGCAGGAATATTCACATCCCTTTTATTCCCAGCCTGACGTATTTAATGAGCGCGCTTTTTTTACCAACTGCCGTACCCGCCGTTTGGGGTTGGATGTGGTAACCGACCCCGAAAAGTTTTTTATCAATGGTGAATTGGCGCGGCAGGGAAAGGTGCCCATCGCGTCGGCTAATTTTCCCTTTCAAATGGAATACGGTTATCACTTTGATTCGCAGTTGCTGGGCCGCTATTTGGCCGGTGTAGCTACGGCGCGGGGAGTGATTCATCACCAAGCGAAATTAGCAGAGGTGTTGCGCAATGATCGCGGTGAAATTACCGCCCTGCAAACCGATGCCGGTGATTTTATCGCGGGTGATTTTTTTATCGACTGCACTGGTTTTGCGTCGCTGTTAATGCAAAAGGCATTAGCAGTGCCATTTCATTCTTATCAACAGCAATTATTTAATGACAGTGCGGTGGTAATGCCCACAGCTGCACTGGAAAAACCTCCGGTAGAAACGCGCTCCACGGCGTTAAGCGCAGGTTGGTGTTGGCAAATTCCGCTTACCCATCGCACCGGCAATGGATATGTATATAGCAGCCAATTTATCAGCCGCGATCAAGCCGAAGCAGAATTTCGCGCGCACATCGGCATGAGTGAAAGTGCGCAGGAGTGTCGCCATTTAACCATGCGCGTCGGGCAATTAGCGCAACACTGGTCGCACAATTGTGTGGGGCTCGGATTATCGCAAGGTTTTATTGAACCGCTGGAAGCCACCGCATTGCATTTGGTGCAGCTCACCATAGAAGCCTTAATGGACGCGCTGGATGAACACAATTTTACGAGTAATGGGCGCGATAATTTTAATCGCACCGTCGCCAATCATTTTGACGGTGTGCGCGATTACATAATTGCGCACTATAAATTAAATACCCGTGGCGTAAATAATTCGCTCGGCAGCGATTACTGGCGCGCGAACCGCGACAACAAACAACTGCCCGAATCGCTGCTGCAAATTCTGGATGTCTGGTATCGCTGCGGTGATTTGGCTGCAGAGCTGGCACAGCGGAAAATCAAACCAGCATTCAACACCGCCTCCTGGCATTGCCTACTCGCCGGTTACGGCGCATTTCCCCCACTCGCCGCTAATCAACCGGGGCAGGGCAAGGGAGATTTATATCGCGAGTGCGAAGTGAAAAAGTTTGTGGAAGGCTGCGCGCTGAATTTTCCCACTCAGCAGAAATGTTAGAGCTGCAAATCTGTGGTCACTTGGTGGATGTTTAGTCTTCCAAGCTGATTCCTCTGTGGCAACACGATTTCCACAACGCTCTAAAAACCCCTGATACTAACAACTACAAATTATAAGATAATAATAAATTATGATTGAGATATGTTTTGGCGCGTGACACACTAATCCGGCTATAAAAATAACGCTTTTATATCGTTTCAGCTAAAAAAACCTGTTTTTGTACAGATTATCTGCATTTTTTCTTGGCGATCTTATCGCTGGGTGAGTTTCTGTACCTGTTAGTTTTTAAATTGTCAGACATTAAGGCGAAATAATCATAATTATTGCTACTTCTGGAGAGAATCGATGAAGTTCATAACCCAACCCCAATCCCGACGTTTGGCGGCTTTGTTGGCTTCGGCCTTAGCGCTGGGCGGTTTAGTGACCAGTATGAGTGCGCAGGCGCAGTTGGCGCCGGTGAGCGCGCCCACCTTTCTTAATGCTTCGGTACACGACCCTTCGGTTATCCGCGTGGATAACAATTACTACGTGTTTGGCTCCCATTTGGCAGCGGCCAAGTCGCCGGATTTGTTGCAGTGGACTTCCATCGCCGATGGCGTTAGTCCGCAAAACCCGCTGTTTACCAATGTAGTGACCGAGCTGGCAGAGACCTTCAGTTGGGCGGAGACGAATACCTTATGGGCAGCGGATGTTGTTCGGCTCGCCGATGGCAAATTTTATATGTACTACAACGCCTGCCGGGGCGATGCGCCGCGTTCGGCGATGGGTGTCGCGGTGGCTGATTCGGTGGAGGGGCCTTATGTGGACAAGGGGATTTTCCTCAAGTCCGGCATGTGGGGTTTGCCCAGTGAAGACGGCACCATTTACGACGCACGCAAACACCCTAATGCGGTTGACCCGCATACTTTTTTTGATGCGCAGAATAATTTGTGGATGATTTACGGTTCTTATTCCGGCGGGATTTTTATTCTCAAACTTGATCCGCAAACAGGTAAGCCGCTGCCCAACCAGGGTTACGGTAAACACTTGATGGGCGGTAATCACAGCCGTATTGAAGGTGTGTATGTGCTCTACAGTCCGCAAACCAATTATTACTATATGTTCAGCTCCTTCGGCGGCTTGGATGCGGTGGGTGGTTACAACATGCGTGTTGCGCGTGCGACTGCGCCGGACGGCCCTTATTACGATGCGCAGGGCAACAATATGGCGAGCGTGAAAGCGAATCCCGCGCTGCCTATTTTTGATGATGCAAGCATCGCGCCCTTTGGTGTGAAACTGATGGGCAACTTTTTGTTTGAGCGCAAACTCGGCGAAGTGGGTACCGGCATAGGCACAGGTTATGTATCGCCCGGTCACAACTCGGCGTACTACGATGCCGCGAGCGGAAAATATTTTTTAATTTTCCACAGCCGTTTCCCCGAGCGCGGCGAAGCGCATGAAATTCGTGTGCATCAGATGTTTATGAATGCCGATGCATGGCCGGTAGTTGCGCCTTATCGCTACGCCAATGAAACGCTGGGCACCGTACGTCGCGATTTTGTGGTGGGCGATTATTTGTTGGTGAATCACGGTAAAGATATTTCCGCGACCATTAAAAAATCCCAACATATCAGCTTGAATAGCAATGGCACAGTCACTGGCGCGGCAACCGGTAGTTGGTTATTGGTGGGTAATAATCAGGTGGAAATTAATCTGGCCGGTGCACCTACTTACAAAGGTGTGGTGGTGAACCAGTGGGATGAAACGGCAAAAACTTACACCCTGACTTTCTCCGCGTTATCCAATCAAGGCGTGGCGATTTACGGCAGTAAATTATTAAAGCGCACTGATTTGCAAATCGTGAATGCAATTAAAACGGAATTAAACCTCGGTGATACTTCGGCCATCACCAGCAACCTCATGCTGCCAACTAGCGGCGCACGCAATGCCACTATTACCTGGGCATCATCGAACCCGTCAGCAGTTAGCACCACGGGTGTGGTGACTCGCCCGGAAAATGGTGCGGGTGATGCCATGGTGACACTCACCGCGAGCATCAAAAAAGGCACTACCACAGCGACGAAAAATTTTGTGGTAGTGGTGCGTGAAAAATCGATTGGCGGCCTGATTGCACACTATGCGTTTGATAATAATTTGAATGATGCAACCGGTGTTTTGGCGGCAGGAAACGTGAGCGGTGCGCGTATCGATTGGCTCGGCGGCAACCTGAGTTACACCAGTGGTGTGCAGGGCGCAGCAGCGGTGTTTGATGGCAATACCGGCGTGCGTTTGCCCAACGGCATTATCAGCTCCAATAATTACACCGTTTCACTCTGGTTGAACCCTACGGAACTGAATGCGTTTACCACCAGCTTTTTTGCCGCACGCACTACCGATTCCTGGGTGAGTTTATTGCCAATGGGGCATGGCTGGGTTAATGGCAATACCATGCTCTGGTCGGGCACCGCGTGGTACGACGCAGGTTTGGGCATGAATATTCCCGCAGGCCAGTGGTCGCACTTGGCGTTCACGGTGAATAACGGCGCGCTCAATGTGTATGTAAATGGCGTGAAAAGATTCAGCGGCACCAACTTCCCGAATATTTTTACCACCACCAATGGCATTTTTTCACTTGGTGTGAACTGGTGGGATGTGCCCTACAAAGGCGCGATGGATGAGCTGCGTATTTATGAAACGGCATTAACTGAAAGCCAAATTCAAAGCCTGGCATTCTAGGTTTTTGCTGAAAATATTTCAGTCATACCCGCGCACGCGGGTATCCATAAACATTCTTGTTATAAAAAGTGAGTGAAAAAATGAAAGTATTTATTGGAAGTGTGTTGTTAATGTTTGCGGCGCAATTTGCCAGCGCAGCGGTAATTGATTTTGATGATCTGGGGGAAGAATCCTTCGCGCAAATTGGTGATGGTTACGGCGGCTTTAATTGGAATGTAATCGGCGCCCTGAGCGGCAGTGATTACTCTGGCACTGGTTTGGATACGGCGGTCGTCTCCGGTACTAATGTTGCGTTTAATGCATTTGGTGCCTGGTCGTCTATCGATTTGGCAGGCGCGGGCAGTTTTGATTTTATCGGCGCCTGGTTTGGGTCTTATTTATTTGAACAGGAACTCGCGTTTGAAGGTTGGTTGGATGGTGTGTTGGTGTACAGCACCTTGGACACTTTTGTAATAACGCCCGAGAGCGCAAGTTGGATTCAATTGGATTGGGCGGGTATAGATCAGCTGATGATTTACAACAGTCTGGCTGACTGGGGAGTTAGCTGGGGTATGGATGATTTCACCGTAGAAATCCATCGCCCGGCGAATGTGCCTGAGGCATCGGGCTTGGTATTGCTGCTAATGGGGGTTTTGGGCGTAGGTGTGTTGCGCCGCCGCGCATAATTGGTCGATTAACTTTTTCAGTGTTAATTAAGAAGTTATAAATTTTAGTTTCTTAAAAACGCCAGCCGGATAAACCTGCGCTGGCGTTTTTATTTGTGGCGAATCTCCCGCTGTTTTCGGCAGCAATCGCTGCTGTCCTGTCTATACTCTTTTTATTCATATCCTGCCAGTTGGTGTAAAACCCAGTGGTCGCTAATGTATAAATTTATAGTCGGGAAGACACTATGAATCCTGTTAAAGAAATAAATCCAGCAAGCGAAAGCAAAAAATGTTTAACCCGTGTTCTTGGTGCTATCGATTTATCGTCGCTCACTAAAACTGATCACAAAGTATTTTTATCCCGCCTTGAGCAACATTTTCCCACTTTGTTTGAATTGTTGTTGCAGGTGTATGACAAACACTACGACTTGCACTATCACCTGCAGCAATTGGTGCAAACCCTCGCCAGTAATTTTGCCCAGCGCAAAGCGCGCCTGAAAAAGAAAGATAAACAGCGCCTTGCTGATCCGCTTTGGCATAAATCGGAACAGATGCTGGGCATGGCCTGTTACGTGGATTTAATGGCCGGTGATTTAAACGGGCTGCTGGCAAAAATCCCCTATTTCACCGAGTTAGGGCTGACCTATTTGCATTTGATGCCGCTCTATAAATCCCCCGAGGGCGATAGTGACGGGGGTTATGCCGTGTCGGACTATCGCTGCGTGAACCCGGCGCTGGGTACCACCAAAGACTTGCAGGTATTGGCGGAAGCGCTGAACGATGCGGGCATCAGCCTGGTTTTGGATTTTGTGTTTAATCACACGGCGGATGATCATGCCTGGGCCAAAGCGGCGCGCGCTGGTGATGCGGAATTTCAGGATTATTATTTAATGTTTGATGATCGGCGTATTCCCGATCAATACGATGCGACCCTGCGCGAAATTTTCCCCAGTGTGCGCCGTGGCAGTTTCAGTTATTTGCCGGATATTGATAAATGGGTGTGGACGACTTTTAACAATTTCCAGTGGGATTTAAATTACGGCAATCCTGCCGTGTTCCGCGCGATTGTGGATGAAATGTTATTCCTCGCCAACCTCGGCTGCGATTCCCTGCGGCTGGATGCTTTGGCGTTTATTTGGAAAGACATGGGTACAGTGTGTGAGAATCGTCCCAAGGCCCATGCGCTAATCAAAGCCTTTAACTGCTGTTTGCAAATTGTCGCACCGGCGGTGGTATTTAAATCTGAAGCGATTGTGCACCCGGATGAGGTGGTGAAATATATCGCGCCCACGGAATGCCAGCTCTCCTACAACCCGCTGCTAATGGCGCTATTGTGGAATAGTTTAGCCACGCAAAAAACGCGGTTAATCACCCAAAGTTTAAGTCACCGCTTTGAAATAAATCCACACTGCAGTTGGGTCAATTATGTGCGCTGCCACGACGATATCGGCTGGACGTTTGACGATGGCGATGCGGCGCATTTGGGCATTAATGGTTACAATCACCGGCTGTTTTTGAATCAGTTTTACACGGGTCGTTTTGAAAATTCGTTTGCGGTGGGCTTGGGTTTTCAAGAAAATCCGGAAAACGGTGATTGTCGTGTGTGCGGTTCACTGGCATCACTCGCTGGGCTGCAACAGGCATTGGAACGCAATTCCCCGGCATTAATTGAGCTGGCAATTAAACGCATCTTGTTATTGAACAGTGTCATTTTAAGTATCGGCGGCGTACCGCTGCTGTACGCGGGCGATGAATTGGCCATGCTTAATGATTACAGTTTCCAGTCTGACCCTCACAAATTGCACGACGCACGCTGGGTGAATCGTCCGCGTATTGATGAACCAGCGCTTGCACTCGCGCACAAACCCGGCACACCGCAATACACCGTTAATGTGGGTTTGCGCAAAATGATTGCGGCGCGTAAAAAACATGCGGTATTTGGCAACGCCAGTACCCATATTTTGCGTACCGGTAATGACCATTGTTTTGCTTATTTACGGCAAGCGGATAATGGTGAGCGGTTATTAGCGATATGTAATTTCAGTGCGGCTGAGCGCGAGATAAATGCAGACATATTGCACAATTTATTGCCCGCGCGTGAGGTGATTAACCTGATTGATCACAAACCCTTGGTCATGGATTTTAGCAAGCCGCTGGTGCTTAGGGCGTATCAGGTAATGTGGTTGTATTTTCCAGGTTAACTATTTTCAATAGATACCCGCGTTTGCGGGTATCGAAATTTTTTGACCTGAAAATTACTGGCGCGATTGGCGGCGCTGCAATAAATCGGCGATGGGATCGGCAGAGTTTAATTGTGCATCAATTAAATCGGCTTGGGCGCGAGTTTGGTGTAGCAGTGACATTAACAGCCGCACCTCATCGTACATTTCGCCGTGGGTTTCATTGCACAGGCGGCGCCCCATTTCCTGCGCCAGGCGCATCACTTCAGCCAACTCACGTGCAGTTTCACCCTGTTCTTCACGCAGCCACTTGGCGTGGTTGATGTTGTCGTGTTTCATGGCGCTTCTCCTAATTGATCCTGTTCCTTTATCAAGGTTGTGGCGGGTAAACAACTATCTACCCGCCACAGCTATATCCTCGTTAAAGCCTAGACCTTTCAGGAGTGTTAAACAAAGAGTTAAAACTAATAACCCCGCGGAATTCCAATCAAAAAGTTATGAGCTATTTAGTTAAACTCGCACAAAAGGTTTAACGCGCCACACCACACAAGCTTACTTTTTTCTTATTTAACTCGTTTACTTTGGTATGTATCCAACTCTTTCGGGTCAACCATGGGCCAGCCTTCTTTGTCCCAGCTGATGTTCATGATCTTGAGTTTTTGTAAATATTTATCAGCGGTTTCATAGGCGTGTAGCACCAAATAATCTTTACCGTCCCATGAATAGGCGCTGTTGTGGCCGAGGCCGACCCAGTTTTTATTGCCGAGTAGTAACAAGCTGCCGCCGCCTTGGTTCATGTCGCGGCCAGCGCGGTCAAGGTAGGGGCCGGTGACATTTTTGGAGCGGCCTACGGCGAGGTGATAAGTGGATTCACCGCGTTTACAGCAGAGGCCCCAGCTTACGAATAAATAGTAGTAGTCACCTTTGCGCAGAATAAATGGCGCTTCAATTTCACCGGGGCCGGCGTTAACGTCGGTGCCGGTAGGAACCTGATCACGGCGCGCTATGCTGTGCCACTCTTGTGGTTCGGCAGGGCGGGTGAGGTCGCTGTTTAATTTAAAAATTTTTAAACCACTCCAGAAAGAGCCAAAACTCATCCAGGCTTGGCCTTGTTCATCAAAAATTACTGCGGGGTCGATTGCGTTCCAGTTGTCGCGGTTGGGCACCGATTCAATCACTATGCCTTTATCTTCCCAGCGGTAGTCGGGCGATTTGGGATCCAGCGTTTTATTGACTGTCACACCAATTGCTGAGGTATTTTTGCCAAAGGCGGATACCGAGTAATACAAATAAAACTGGTTGTTATGTTCGATCACATCGGGCGCCCAGAGGTGACCATCAAAGCTTGGCGACACCGATTTGGCCCAAGTGGGTTGGTCGGCAAAGGCGCGGTCAGAGAAAGTCCAGTTCACTTTGTCTTTGGAGCTGTAAATAGTGATGCCGGGGCCGGTGCTGAACAGATACCAGGTGTCGCCTTCGCGTGCCATCACGGGGTCGTGCACATCCACTTGTTTGGCTTGGGCAACCGATGCTCCAAATAACAGGGCGACGGCGTTGAGGAGCAGCGCAGCGGTATAACCAACGCGGGCAGCAGCTTGGCGGAAACGGGTGAGGGGGGCTGTATTTACCATAGTTAACTCTCTTATAGGTCGATTTCTCTCAATATGTAATATAATATTATTCCATTAAAAATAACAGTTAACCGGTGTAAAGCCGGGCACAGGAGAATCATCCATGAAGTTTATTGCTATTCAATCGCACACCTTCCACTTGTTATCCCTGAGCAGTTTGCGCATCGCCGCCGTGGCGTTGGGTAGTTTTTTATTGGCGGCTTGTGGGGAATCTCGCGCACCGGTCGGTTCAGCTGAGTCAGCCGCTACCAGTGAATCTGTTGCGGCCAGTGCATCGTCAGTAGTTGGTGATATCAAACCGGAAACCGCGAGTGATGTACCGGTGGCCTTGGTGCCGCAGCGTGCTGACCCGCAAATTTATCGCACCGAATCGGGCCATTACTATTTTATTGCGACAGCGCCCAAGTTTGATCGTATTCAGTTGCGCAGCTCACCTAGCTTGTTGGGTATTGGCAGTGCAGAAGAAGTGACCATTTGGGAAAAGCATGAATCCGGCCCGATGAGTGAAAATATTTGGGCGCCGGAATTACATCGCTTTAACGATACCTGGTACATCTATTTTGCCGCTGGTGAAAAAGGTGTGGGGGGCAGTATTCGCATGTATGTGTTGGCCAATGAATCGGCCGACCCCATGCAGGGTGAATGGAAAGAATTGGGTCTGGTAAAAACCGCGCGCGATTCCTTCTCGCTCGATGCCACCGTGTTTGAGCACAAAGACCAGCGCTATTTGGTGTGGGCGCAACGTGACCCGGAAGGTACCATGAATTCCGCGCTCTATATTGCCACACTGGATTCGCCTACTCAGGTTGGTGCACTGGAAGTGGAAATTACCCGCCCGACATTGGATTGGGAAATTCAAGGTTATAAAGTGAATGAAGGTGCAGCGGTGATTATTCGCAACGGTAAAATTTTTATCAGCTACTCGGCGAGTGCTACTGACCATCGCTATGCGGTAGGGTTGGTCTGGGCCGATGTGGATGCAAATTTGCTCGATAAAAATTCGTGGAATAAATCGCCTGAGCCGATTTTTTTCACCAACGAAAAACTCAAGCGTTTTGGCCCTGGCCACAATAGTTTTACCCTGGCGGATGATGGTAAAACCGATGTGCTGGTATATCATGCGCGCGATTACGCCGAGCTACAGGGCACACCGCTTACTGATCCCAATCGCCACACCTATATTCGTGAACTGGGTTGGACAGCCGAGGGGTTCCCCGACTTCGGACAAGACCAACCCGATGCCCTTGCTCCCTGAGCGCATGGGTTTGAAGCCCGGCGCACCGAGCGCCACGCCTCTACTAATACTTCAACTACTATGACAGCAGCTATGACAACAACTACAGCACCACTATCGGCAACAACATCTACAACAATGATTGCGCAAAAATTATTTGGCACTACTCCTGCGGGCGAAGCGGTAAACGAATTTACCCTCACCAATAAACTGGGTAGCCGGGTAAGTATTATTACCCTCGGCGGTATTATTACCGAGTGGCACATGCGCGATAAAAACGGCGCGCTCGGTGATGTAGTGTTGGGGTTTGACACCCTTGAACCCTACCTTGAGGTAGGCCCTTATTTTGGTGCACTGATTGGCCGCGTGGGCAACCGCATTGCCAATGCGCAATTTACGCTGGATGGCACGACCTATAAATTAACTGCTAACAATGGCAGCAATAATTTACACGGCGGCCCTCAGGGGTTTGATAAAAAAGTCTGGAGCGCTACCACCGCTGAAGATGCAAATGGCCCGATATTAAAATTGCATTTGCTCAGTGAAGATGGCGACCAGGGCTTCCCCGGTAATTTGAGCGTGACTGTCACTTATCAATTCACCCATAGCGATGAATTGATCGTGGGTTATTTCGCTACTACCGATAAAGCCACGCCGGTAAACCTCACCCAGCACAGTTATTTTAATTTGGCTGGTATTGGTACTGACTCAGGTGCGACTATTCTCAATCACAAAGCGCAGATATTTGCCGATCACATTAACGCGGTAAACCAAGCGGCAATTCCGGTAGGTGAACCAATGCCGGTTGCCGGAACACCGTTTGATTTTCGCGAGCCGACGTTAATTGGCAGTCGCATTAATGATGAGCACGAGCAGATAAAAAATGGTTTTGGTTACGATCACAATTTTTTGATCAATCAAAAAACCTACAAAGAATTAACTCTGGCTGCGCGTGTTCAAGAAGAAACTTCTGGCCGAGTACTGGAAGTATTCACTGAAGAACCGGGCGTACAATTTTATTCCGGTAACTTTTTGGATGGCACTCTCACGGGTAAAGGTGTCACCTATAAAAAGCGCAGCGGTTTTTGTTTGGAGCCACAACACGCTCCCGATTCGATTAACCAAGCACAATTTCCATCGATAGTGTTGCGCCCTGGTGATGAATATAAAACCCGCACCATTTTTAAGTTATCAGTTAAGTAATTATTCGGAGTGGGGCGGAGTCGCGCAGCACTCCGCCGCACTTTGCTGTAGACAACAAAAAAAGCCCTGCACTGAAAAGTGCAGGGCGTTTTTATCAATGTTCTTATATTGTAAACGATGATGCACCTTTTTTATTTCCATTAATTATTTCTATAATCGCACTTTCTTTCCACACTATACCTAACTGAGCTTGAAAGTTGTCATCTCCAACCCTGCCCGAATAAATCCCTGCAAATCTTCTTGCCTCACCGATTATTGCATCTTCAGGCCCTGATCCTCCTTCTGGAATTATATAGCCACTTTGTTGCGCATAGACCGGCGAACCAGACATGCCTTGTCTAGTAGCAGTGTCTATGAAAAACTTTGGGAGCTTATCTAAATCAATATCTGGTTCCGAGGCAATACTGCCTCGCTTCCAGATTGGAAGCTTGGCGCCACCAGTCAGACCAAGTGGATAACCTAGAACATATACATCCAAACTCGGTCTTAAAGTTATTTTTTCTAGATCAAGTTCTTTTGCGTTGGCGGGTTTTAACATGCTTGCACTAATGCCTAGTGGAATTGCAACAGCATCAACCTTGTGGCCATGCTCAGGATGCTCATACCATACTGGTTCACTATCTTGATATAAATTCAATTCAAAAGAATGCCATCCAACTTTAGATTCGCCATTAGGAAAGCTTTTATCTTTATTGAAGTCAACTGGATAATGCAAAATAAATTTATTAGGAATTGCCGCAGCAGTATTTATAACCTTCAATGTTTCGGGGTGCCTTCCTGATGCATTGTGCCAATTTGTGATTAGGTAAGTTTTTTCATTATGTAAATATGAGAATGCTGTTCCGATCCCTAACTTTTGATTTTCATACATTATTTCTATTTGAAAAGGAACCCAGCTCATTTTTTCTTTTATTGCAATTGCCACAATGTTTCCTCAAATCTAACTATCGATTAAGTTAAGGGACTACGTTTTTATACGAGGTAAAGCCTTACTCAATAATCGCCATCAAAATCGCCGTAACCTCATCAATAATCATCTGTGGTGCCTTCTCAATTTTTACCGCTTTGCGTGCAACAAGATCGAGTGACTTGACTCCATTAACTAAAACTACACCTTGTGTTTCTGTGCCGCTACCAATTAATGGCACAGCAAAGCCTTCTGTGCGGGCGAAGTTTCCACCTTGGGTTATTGGAGCGATTAGAGTTAAACCGAGTTTGTTGAAGGCTTTGGGGGAAAGAACAAGGCAGGGGCGGAAATCACCTTGTGTTTCTTTGCCTTCTGTCGGGTTTAAACAAACGCGGACGATATCTCCTTTATCAAATATAGCCATCAGATTTCATTCCCTATTGGTTTGATTTTTTCCCAAGCATCCAATTCCTTATTTTTGGGCGCGTTTGGATTGCATTTATTCAATAGCTCGTCGAGTGTGTATTTGGGTTTTGTGCTGGTTGGTTTAATGATAATGCAATTATCCACCACAGAGACATCTACACTATCACCCTCGCGAAGTTTCAATTCTTTGAGTAGGCTGGAAGGAATAATGGTGCCTGCGGAATTGCCGATTTTTCTGACTTGGGTAAGCATAGCTGCCTCCGTTATTACAGTGTTGTAACAGTTTTCCATGGGGAAGTAGGGAGTGTCAACATAGTTGTAACATGGCTAAACGAAAAAGCCCCACATTTCATCTGAAAGGCGGGGCTTTTTGTTACAGCGTCTGAGCTAGATGGTCAGTCGCGGTAAATAGTTGCCCGGGATAATGCCGAAGACTGAAAGCACTATCAGAATCAGCATGATAATGAATAAGACCCGCACCACTTGCGCCACCGGTGACGGCAGCGGCAAGAGTGATACCAGCCACCAGATAAGCCCGAATACAACCAGGTAGACGATAAGGTTAATAATGGAGTCCATGATCTTTTCCTTTGCGATTTGCTAACGATGGTGCGCAGGGCATTACTATTTGCCCTAACGCTTAAGTGATATTGATCATAACGAAGCGGGAGGGTTTTGGCGGTGCGCTGGCGTACACAGGAGTGTGGTGGCGCTGTTACCCATCTACACCACTAGTGTAAAGACCACCTAAATCCCTTGGCCTGAAAGTAGATTTATGAGTAAAATCAATTTGTCTTATAATATTAAGACAATATCAATCACAACCTACCGTCTAACAATAATCTACAGGTAACCATTATGTTTAAATCAATTCTGGCGGGACTTGGCCTTTTGCTGTGCAGCGTTAGCGCATCGGCGATTACGCTTTCGGGTTTGACTAATTCCCATGACCCGGGCGCCCTTATTAAGGATGGTAATACCTACTTTCACTTCACCACTGGTACTGGTATTTGGTACTCCACATCGACCAATTTAACCACCTGGACGGGTGGCCCAGCGCCGGTATTTACCACTTACCCCAGCTGGATTTACAGCAAGATCCCCAATTTCAGCGGCTCTTTCTGGGCGCCTGAAGCGATTCATATGAATGGCTACTACTACCTTTATTACTCCGTATCCACCTTTGGCACCTCGGTGTCGGCAATTGGGGTCGCGCGTTCAGCATCGCTGACCTCACCCAGCTGGCAGGATTTGGGGGTAGTGGTGGAGTCCTGGGGCGGTAGTAGCGAAATTAACGCGATTGACCCGGCGCTGTACCGCGACCATGACGGCAAGGTGTACATGAGCTACGGTTCGTTTTTTGGTGGGATTGGCGTGGCTGAAATTAACCAGAGTACCGGCAAGCTCAATGGCAGTGTGACCAAGGTATATGGTGGCAACCACGCGGATATTGAAGCGCCTTACATTTCACGCAATGGCGATTATTACTACTTATTTATTAATCGCGGCGCCTGCTGCCAAGGTGCTAACAGTACCTATTACGTGCAGGTCGCACGCTCAACTTCCGTCTACGGCCCTTATACCGATGTGCGCACCTTGCTGCCTAATGTGGATGGCAACTACAAAGGCCCAGGTCACATAGGTTTGTTAAAACAAGATGGCTGCAATTACACCTCTATTCATTATTACGACTTGAACGATAACGGCAATGCCAAGTTAGACCTGTTAAAAATGACCTATAGCAATGGCTGGCCGACGCTCACGCGTAATTTTTCTGTCGCCAGTTGTGGTGGTGTGAGTGATGGTTTGTATCGCATTACTGCGCGTCACAGTAATAAAGATCTGCTTCCCGCTGCAAAATCCTCCGCCAATGGCGCGATGATTCAACAGGAAACCTGGAACTCTTATCGCGCCCAACAGTGGTATGTGATTAACCAGGGCACGGGTTATTACAGCCTGATTAACGCGGCGAGTTTGAAAAGTTTGGACGTGTACAACAATTCCACCGCTGCGGGCGCCAATATCGCGCAGTGGGATTATTGGGGTGGTGCAGGGCAGAAGTGGAGCCTGACGAATAGCAGCGGCTATTACACCATTCGTTCGCAACTGAGTAATTTACCGCTCGACGTTTTGAATTTAAGCACGGCAAATGGTGCACAAATCATTCAGTGGAATGCGACTGGCGCCACCAATCAACAATTCAGTTTAACCCGCTTGAAATAAAACCCGGGTTTGACGCGCGGCGCCTTTCGGTGGTTGATAAAAACTGTCGGAAGGCGCTGCGCTTTTCCAACCGACAAAATATAAATGGAGAGTTTTGATGAAAAAAATAGCCAGCGTTTTGCTTGTGATGGGCGTGAGTGTGTTGGGTACTGCCTGCAGTCAAAAAGCGCCAGAACCCCTTACCAGTCCCGACACTAACCTTAGTGTTAAGGTATTTGTTACCGAGCAAAATACACTGGCTTATTCAGTGGATCGCGCGGCGCAGCCGGTGATTCTGCCATCAGATTTAGGTTTGCAATTAAGTACTGCCGATTTTACCCAGGGCGTCACTATTGAATCGCGTTCAGCTATTACTCCTGTGACTGATGATTACACCCTGCGTGTGGGTAAAAAAAATAAGATCGCCTATCGCGCCAATGAACAAACATTTTCTATTTTAAATGCGCAACAACAAAAACTCATACTGATCTTTCGCGTATCAGACGACGGTGTTGCGTTTCGTTATGCCGTGAAAGATTCCGCTATCGCCACCAAAGAATTTGTGAAAGAAACTACCAGCTTCCAATTGCCGGAAACGGCGCGCGCCTGGTTGCAACCTATGGCGGTGTCGCAAACCGGTTGGAGCAATACCAATCCATCCTATGAAGAACATTACCAAATGGATATTCCGGTGGGCACTGCTTCCACCCTCGGTGCGGGCTGGGCTTTTCCGGCGCTGTTTAACACCGGTAATACCTGGGTATTGGTATCGGAAGCGGGCGTGAATCGCGACTGGCATGCCTCGCGTTTGCATCATGAATCACCCAAGGGCGAATACACACTGGCAACACCACAAGCGCCGGAAATTTATATTGCACCTAACGGCGAAAAAGGTGCACTGCTTGCCAATAGCCGCGGCGATTTAATTTCCCCCTGGCGTATTCTCGCAATAGGTGATTTGCCGCGCATTATGGAATCCACCCTGGGCACCGATCTCGCCGAGCCTGCCATTGCGCTGGATAAAAATATTATCCAGCCCGGTCATTCCTCCTGGAGTTGGGCCATTTTAAAAGATGATTTCACTACCTTTGATGTGCAGAAAAAATTCATCGACTACGCCGCTGAAATGCACTGGGATTACACCCTGATTGATGCCGATTGGGATAAAAAAATCGGCATGGAAAAATTGAAAGAATTAGTTGAGTACGCTGCGCAAAAACATATTGGCATCCTTGTCTGGTACAACTCATCGGGCAGCTGGAATGAAACACCCTACAGCCCTAAAAGCGAATTGCTCACCCATGAGCAGCGCCAGGCTGTATTTGCGCAGTTGAAAGCCATTGGTGTAAAGGGTTTAAAAATCGATTTTTTTGCCGGTGATGGTCAATCCATGATGGCCTATTACCACGACATCATGGCCGATGCTGCTGCCCATGGTTTGTTGCTCAACTTTCACGGCGCCACTCTGCCGCGCGGTTGGCAGCGCACTTATCCCAACTTAATGACCATGGAATCCATTAAGGGTTTTGAGTTCACCACCTTTACCCAAGCCGACCAGGACCCGGTAGCGGCGCATGTGGTTATGTCGCTTTTCGCACGCAATGTGTTTGACCCAATGGATTACACGCCCATGGCGTTTGGTGATATCCCGAATATTAAACGTGTGACAGAGAATTCATTTGAGCTAGCCGAAGCGGTGCTCATGATTTCCGGTATTCAACACTTTGCAGAAATTCCCGAAGGTATGGCGACTGCACCGGACTATGTAAAAGCATTTTTGCAAGAATTACCGCGTGCATGGGATGAGGTGAAATTTATTGATGGCTACCCAGGAAAGTACGCCGTAATTGCCCGTCGCGCAGGCGATGTTTGGTATGTCGCGGGTATTAATGCGGAAAAAGAAAATAAAACCCTGAATCTGGATTTAGGTTTTATCGGCGACAAAAAAGGCACGCTGATTGCCAGTGGTGCAGGTGAGCGCGATTTTATACAGCAGGATGTTAATACCAAAACACCACACACTCTTAGCCTGCGCCCCAGTGCCGGTTTTGTGATGGTATTTAAATAAGCTTCAACGTAGGTTGGAAGAGCGTAGCGACTTCCGACAAATGAATGCAGATTGACATTACGTTTTTAAGTCGGAAGTCGCTGCGCTCTGCCAACCTACGATCAAAAAAATTAAAAATGTAAATGTAAGAGAGAGGTACCATGAAAAAATTATTATCCCTATTGTTATTGCCCGCGGTATTAATCGGCTGCGGTAAAGAGGCAGAGGTGCCCGCTGAAAAAAGCGCGGCACCCGGAGCGCAAACGTCGGTTGCAAGTCAACCGGCTAATGGCCCCACCGCCGAGCAAATGGTCAATAGCTTTATTAACCCGATTTTCCCCAACGGTGCCGACCCTTGGTTGGAATATTTTGAAGGCAATTATTATTTAACCACTACCACCTGGACATCGCAGTTGGTGATGCGCAAATCGCCCACACTCGCTGGCCTTGCTACAGCAACGCCGATTAATATCTGGTCAGAGAGTGATTTGGGCCGCTGCTGTAATTTTTGGGCGTTTGAATTTCATCGCCTGAATACACCCAAAGGGCCGCGCTGGTACGTTATGTACACCTCGGGCATTGCTGAAAATTTTGATCGCCAACATTTAAGTGTGATTGAAAGCCACGGCGATGACCCGCTCGGCCCCTATACCTATAAAGGTTCGCCCATGCCGGATATTTGGAATATCGACGGCAATTATTTTGAGCACAAGGGCCAGTTGTATTTGCTCTGGTCGCAGTGGGTGGGCGATGAGCAAACCATTTGGATTTCCAAAATGAGCAACCCCTGGACTGTAGAAGGCGAGCGCGTAAAAATTATTCGCCCCGAATACGACTGGGAATTTTCCGGCATGAAAGTCAATGAAGGCCCGGAAATGTTAAAGCGCAATGGCAAAACTTACATGGTGTATTCCGCGAGTTTTTGTAATACCCCGGATTACAAATTGGGCTTGGTGGAATTAGTGGGCGATGACCCGTTAAAAGTGGAGTCCTGGCATAAATTTGATAAGCCAGTATTTAGCAAAGCCAACGGTGTGTTTGGCCCCGGCCACAATGGTTTCTTCAAATCGCCCGATGGCACCGAGGACTGGATTATTTACCACGGTAACGCCAGCGAATTGGAAGGTTGCACCAGCACTCGCTCAGTGCGCGCACAAAAATTTACCTGGAATGAAGATGGCACCCCAAACTTTGGTGAGCCGGTCGCTGCCGGTGTGCCTGTAGCATCTCCCTCTGGTGAAAACGGCCCGCTCGTCACTAAAGTGCAAGGCACTCAAATATCCTTGGTAAGCAAAGCGGATAACACCTGTGTGGTTGCCGATAACAGCGGAAAAATTTCTGCCGCGAGCTGCGCAGATACCGCGAGCAACAATGCCAGCGCGACTTGGAATTTGGATTACACCACCAACGGCAATTATCGCTTGGTAACACCAAGCGGATTATTCCTCACCGCCGGCGGCGAGCAGTGCGCGATTACCGATGCAGGTTTGAGCAGTGCCCCTTGGCACAACCAACTCTGCCAGCAATGGCAAATTAAACCTTATATTAAAGGTTGGGTCGCACTGGTAAATGCACAAACCCAGCAGGAATTACGTTTCGCAGATTGCAAAGAGCCCGCGCCAAAAGAAGTACAAAAATCAGTGGAAGATATTCCACAATTTATCGAACCAAAATCTGCTTGTGCACAATGGGCATTGCAACCACAAGGTGAAAATGCCATCACCAGTATTCAAAGCGGTAAAGCAATTACCGTCGTGGAAAATACAGCCGTTAAAAATATTGCGCAGCAAGAGTGGCTAAACAAATCGAACCAGCGCTGGAAATTTGCAGCGGCCGATGAAGGTTACTTCTACATTCAGCCGAGTGCCGAGCAATCTAATAGCAATGCACAACAATGTATTGCGGTCGCAAAAAAGTCTATCGTGCCCGGTACTAATATCGAGCTGGCAAATTGCGGAGAGGATTACACCCAATGGCAAGTAGAGTTTTTAGCTGACGGCACCGTAAAACTCGCCAACCGTAAAAGTACGCTAGTAATCGATTTGGCCCACGGTGGCGTGGAAGACTTCACCAACTTCGCCCAAGCCCAATGGCTAAACAGCAACGGACAGCGTTTCCAAATCAAACCAGTGCAATAATATTTTCCGCATAGGGTGGGTGCCGCACAAACGGCATCCACCATTTTCCATCACCCCTGCGAGTGCATGTATCCTGCCCCCCGTTTTAATTAGCTGCACTAATCCTGATAGCCTGCTCGCGCCGGTTTTTTAATAAGTGATATATACAAGCCGATCGCTAAGTGATTGAATCAGCGGTATCTTTGTGAGTAAAAGGTACCCGCCATAAAAAGATATGCGGCTGGGTTATATACGGCTTGAGCCGTCTAATAAACTGTTATGGAAAAAAATTATGCGCACTAAAATTATATTATCGCTAATCGTTAGTTTTCTTTCCGCTCTTTCCTCCGCAGAATCTCAGAATTTGAATTGTGACGTTGGCCCTATAACCAAAAAATTCGGCGGTTCTGACTGGTTGGTTTACAGCTGCGGTGACGCACAAAATGTTATTTTTGTAACTGCTCCAGGCAGTCCTGCTATGCCGTTTGTTTTTATACGTGCAAATGGTAAGTTGCGTGGTGAAGGGAATGGCAAAAAAGCATACACTGATTTAGCATATTCTGAGCTAAAGCAATTATCGTCAACGCAAGTGGAAAAATTGATTGAAGAAACAAAAAGCTTGAAGCAGTAGGTTTTGAGTTATCAGCTTTGGCTTTCATTTGAAATGAACGCGTAGTTTAGAAAAATCCATAACAAGCGACTGTGGTAGAAAATCAACACCTGAAACGCAAATTAATTAGCCTGCTACTCGCAGTTATCACGCACCATAGCGTTTAAAATCGTCATAATTTTTGTATACAGGCCGTAAGTTCAACCTGCTTGTATTTACCCTGTTCGACTCACGCTAATGTGGTTTTCTGCGCAATTGTTACTATATGGGTTATTTAAATACTGCTGGTTAACCTGACATCAGGTACAAAAAAGTGCTCAATTTTATAGATGCCGAAGTAAAAGATACTGGTCTGCTTCGAGACACCTTAATCACATCGAAGGGGTATTGGGGCTATTCCCAAGAGCAACTTGAGGAATGGAGGGCTAATTTAAGGTTTGAAGAAGAGTATATTGCTCGCAATACAGTCAAACTAATTTTAAAAGATAAAGAAGTGATTGGATTCTTCGCCATAGTGAAAGGCGATAATGATGAGCTTGATCACCTTTGGCTATTGCCAAAAGCCATTGGCAAGGGCTATGGCAATCTAGTGTTTGAACAAATTCTTTCAGAGTGTAAAACGCTGAATATAACTGAGTTTCATATAATATCTGACCCAGATGCTGAAGGTTTCTACTTAAAGAAAGGAGCATTTAAAGTTGGGGAGGTATATAGCGAGCCCCAGAAAAGAATGCTGCCTAAACTAAAATTTACGGTGCGCCTTTAAATGGTGCGTCGACAATTCCAATAGAAAAATTATGCAAAAATAATCGAATATTTCTTTGAAAACACAGAAAGTTTTAGTAAACATTACTTCTCTGTTATTCCTGCATGTTGTTGACTTTCACTTGGCCTGATTAAATTCCTGCAAATTACTAATAAGCGGGATTAGTCCATGTTAAGAAAAAATTTCTGCGCTGCGTTGTTTGTCATTGCCCTTGTTTCTTGTGGAGGTGGTAAAAATTCTGGCTCTTCTGCAAGTGTTTCATCCACTCAAACACCCTCGTCTTCGATAGCGTCGTCTACTGCGCTGGCATCTTCGTCCGCCGTTTCATCTAATTCCAATAATGATTATGGTTGTGGTATTGCAGCGCAGTTTTCCACTGGGCTGCAAACAATCACCGTCGATAATTCATCGCGCAGTTATTGGATCGAAATGCCACCCAACTATGATCGTAATACCACCTATCCGGTGATTATTGGATTGCATTGGCGAGATGGCAGCGCTGCAGATATCTATGGGTGGAGTGGCTTTTTTGGGCTTAAAAACAAGTACAACGGCAATGCCATTTTCCTTGCCCCTCAGGGGTTGAATGCAGGCTGGGCGAATAATGGTGATCGTGATATTCGTTTTATGCGCGCCATGATTACCGAAGTACAGCAGGGTGTATGCACGGATACCAAACGCGTTTTTGCTACCGGCTTTAGTTTTGGCGGGATGATGTCTAACGCTATAGGTTGCCAAATGGGTGACCTGGTCAGAGCCATTGCGCCGATGGCCGGTTCGCTGTGGAGTGGTTGTGCTGATTCGCCTCACAACGTGGCGACATTATTTATTCATGCCAAAGACGACAATGTGGTTTCCTATTCAGCGGGAGAGGAGGCGCGCAATGTTTTCCTGGCGCGAAATGGCTGCAGCGCAACAACAAAACTGGTGGGTAATAATGGATGCGTGGAGTACGAGGGGTGCGCCAGTGATAAACCTGTAGTGTGGTGTGGCACTGAAACGGGCGGCCATTGGTATCCGGATTTTTCTGCCCAGGAAACCAAGGATTTTTTTGATCGGTTTAACGAGTAGGAAGCAAATTACATAGTTTTCAATTTAAAAAGGCAGGGGGTGAGTCCTGCCTTTTTTGTGCGTTGTTCTTTTTATTTAGTTATTTCATGTTCTTTTTATCAACAACCCAGCCTTTCCATGTTGATAATTTTGGGGTTTTTCCTTTAAAAAGCTTGCTGGAATTTTTATCGCCTTTTAATTGCCAGTTAAGCCACGCCGTGGCGACCTTGCCATATTCACCGCCAAACGCTTGTGCATAGGTGCCGCTGTGGCCTACATCCAGGTTGGCGACAAATACCGGTACATGATTGATTTTTTCGACATCATCCATGCCATTTTTATAAGCGATGTCCGATGAGCCGCCCAGCAAATAGAGGGTTGGTGTGTGAATTTTTTTCAGTTGGGTTTTGTCCAGTTGCGGCATCATCGGCATGGCATTGCCGCGCAGTGGTTCGATAAAAATACCGCTGTTGGCGACTATCAATGTAGTAATGCGCGGGTCGCCTGCTACTTCCAGTGCTTGTAATCCACCGCAGGACATACCGGCAAGGGCAATTTTGGTGGTGTTCAATTTCTTGAAGTAAACGCTGTTTTTATTGGTGTTTTGTGCAAAGGCCCAGTCTATAGCGGCGGTGAGTTTGGCTGAGGTTGATCTCTCTTTATTTTGTTCACCAGATGCCCTGGGCATTGTTCCTATAGCGATAACCATAAAACCCTGCGAGGCGATTTCATTTAAAAAATTGACGTGTTCAAACGGCGAGTCAAAACAGGCGCCGTTACCCCAGACAACAAGAGGTAAGGTTTTTTTACCGCTAAAATGCTGGATATCCTGCGGGCGGAAAATAGTGTGCGTTTGGAGTGAGTCCTCGCTTTTCATAATGGCAGGAAATTTTCCTGTCCCGCCACCTTCTACAATCCGGCTGTTGGTGTCTTCGGCAAATGCTGGTGTTGCAATACTGAATGTCAGCATCCATAAAAAGGGTAGTATTTTCTGCATGGGAAAGTTCCTTGTTAATTAGGGCTATTGTTTTATCGACTATATCAGTCGCGCCCAATTAACCTGGAATGCCTTAACAAAAAATTTCTGATGGCTTGTAAAAGCGGGTAAATATTTTGGTTTTTTTGCCTGGTTTTTTAGGGGTGAAAAATTTATCCCGATATGAAAAAAGGTGAAAATAAAAAATAAAAATGTAAAAAATAAATAGCGAAATAAAAAAGGCAGAACTCGCGTTCTGCCTTTTTGCGTTTCAGGATTTCGAGTAAAAATTATTTCACGCTTTCCTGTTTCACAATTTCATCTTCAATAAAATTCAGGGCTTCGTCGATAAGCGCGAGCATGGATTGTTTGGCGCGTTCGGGGTTGCGGTTTTTGATGGCGTTGAAGACTTTGGCGTGGTCTTCCACTATGCCGTCGTGGTTACCTTTTATGGGGCTGGTGTGGCTGATACTGACACGCAATGCGGTTGAAATGAAATCGCGCAGGCGGATGTAAAAGCGGTTGTTGCTGGCGTAGAGAATGCTGACGTGAAAGGCGATGTCGGCTTCCAGGTCTTCTTTGCTGTTTTCTTCGGCGTTGCGCATGCGCTCCAGCGCTTGTTCAATGGCGTCGATTTTTTTGTCGTCGGCGTAGCGTGCGGCAAGTGAGGCGGCTTCGGGTTCAATGGCGATGCGCACTTGCAGGAATTCTTTGAGCACTCTGAGGGTGGGGCGGCTTTCCAGGGTCCAGCGCAGTAAGTCCGGGTCAAAAATATTCCATTGGTCTTCCGGCAGAATGCGAATGCCCTGGCGTGGTTTGCTGGAGATTAACCCTTTGGCGGAAAGCATTTTTACCGCTTCACGTACCGCGCTGCGGCTTACGCCAAACTTCTCACACAGTTCGGCCTCGGTGGGCAGACTGTCGTCACTGAATTCGCCACAGATAATTGTGCGTCCCAGCTCTTGTACCATGCGTTGTGAAAGATTGAAGTTGCGGTCGAGAAGCGCCATTATTTTTGTCGTCCAGATAAGCAAAAAAGATCGCTGAAGATTAACGATTTATTATTCATAATACAATCTGAGAATAGCGTGGGTGGCCGCAACGGCGCGGGGCCTATTGTATTTTGTGCGAAGGGTAGGGATATTTTTTAACGCCGGGTCAGTTTTATCCAGCAGTGCAATCAGCCGGTGAATTTGCGCCACGCGGGGTCGGGTTGCCACTGCGCAGCCCAACGTGGCAGGTCACTGGCGGGCATGGGACGGGCAATACCGTAACCTTGCGCCAATTCACAGCCGAGAGGAATCAATAATTCACCGTGGGCGATAGTCTCTACACCTTCGGCAATTACGCGGCGGTGAAATGCGTTTGCCAAACCTATCACACCTTTTACGATGGCTAAATCGTCCGGATCATCGAGCATGTCGCGCACAAAAGTTTGATCGATTTTTAATAAATCGGCGGGCAGGCGTTTTAAATAGGTGAGCGATGAATAGCCGGTACCAAAATCATCCACCGCAAAATGCACCCCCAGGGCACAGCAGGCGCGCATTAAGTCGGCCACTTCGGCGATGTCTTTGAGCGCGCTGGTCTCCACAATTTCCAATTCCAAAAATGCCGGTGGCACTTGCGGGTGAGCGAGCAGTTGCTCGGCGAGGCGCGCGGCAAAATCACTGCGCTGTAATTGCAGCGCCCCCACATTCACACTCACTGGCATTTGCAGCCCCAGTGCTTGCCAGCGTTCAATTTGGCTCAGTGCTTCGTCGATCACCCAGTCGCCCAATTCAATGCTGAGTGGGTGATCTTCAATAACGGGTAAAAATTTGATGGGGGGTATTAACCCTTGTTGTGGATGTTGCCAGCGCACCAGCGCTTCTACGCCGATAATTTCGCCGCTGCGCATGTTTACCTTGGGTTGGTAAAACAATACAAATTCTCGTTTATCCAGTGCGCTACGAATGTGTTCCAGTGATTCGCGCTGGGTTTTTACCGCCATGTCTTTGGCAACATCAAACAGGTGGTAGCCGTTTTTACCCGCCTGTTTGGCGATGTACATGGCTTGGTCGGCGTGGCGCAATAATTGGTCGGCGTCGGCGGCATCCTGCGGGTAAAGGGTGGCGCCGATACTGGCCGAGACTTGCAATAACTGCTCGTTCAGCATCAGCGGGGTAGCGGCTTCGTGCAGCAGGCGCTCCAGTACCAATTCGTGGGTTTTGGGCCCTTCCAGCCCGGTCATAACCACCACAAATTCGTCGCCGCCAATACGAGCGATAGTGTCGCCCTCGCGCAGGGTGGCTTTTAAGCGGTGGGCAATATTGACCAGCAGTTGGTCGCCGGTATCGTGGCCGTATTGATCGTTGATCGCTTTAAAACCATCCAGGTCGATATAGAGCACTGCCAAGGCAGCATTCTGCCGATGGCTGTGGGAAATAGCCTGTTTCAGGCGATCCGCCAGCAGTACCCGGTTGGGTAAACCGGTGAGCGCATCGTAGTGGGCGATATATTCGAGTTGGCGCTGGTGCTCTTTGATGGGCGTGATGTCGGTGAATAGGTTGACGTAACTTTGGGTGTGGCCAAGGCCGTCCTGCACGGCGCTGATGGTCATCATGGTGGCGTATAACTTGCCATTTTTATGGCGATTCCACAGCTCGCCGTGCCAGTAACCTTTTTGTTCCAAATCGTGCCAAAGGGAGGCGTAAAACTCTTGTCCGTGCAGGCCGGATTTGAGCAGGCGCGGGTTTTTGCCAATCACTTCCTCGCGCGTGTAGCCGGTGATATCGCTGAATATCTGGTTGACCTCGATGATATTGCCCAGCAGGTCGGTGATAAAAATCCCCTCCCGTGCATGGGTAAATACACTGGCCGCCAGCTGCAGGCGAGTCTCTACATGAGACTGTTCAATGGCCAGTGCCGAGAGCCGCGCTTCACTTTCGATCAGGCGCAGGTCTTCCACTTGGGGGCTGCTGGGTTCGCGATGGTAGATGGCGAAAGTGCCCAGCACCTTGCCCTGGGCAGAAAATATCGGCTGCGACCAGCAGGCGCGCAGCCCGGCTTGGGCAGCCAGTTCGCGATAGTCGCGCCAGTAGGGGTGGGTGTCTATGTCCTCCACTATGACGCGCTCACCCAAAAAGGCGGCGGTACCACAGGAGCCGGTGGCAGGGCCTATGCTGGCGCCGTTGATTGCCTTTACATAAAACTCGGGCAGATGGGGAGCGGCGCCGTGAGTGAGGTGAGTGCCGCTCTCGTCGGTCAGCAGGATGCTGCAAATGGCGCCGGGTACCAGCTCCTCTACATCGCACACAATACTGCGCAGCACCTCATCCAATGGGATTTTGGTGAGCAGTATTTCCAGTATGTGGTTGTGATGCTGGTAGCGGCGCTCGGCTTGTTTGCGCTCGGTAATGTCCTGGTAAATGCCGGTCAGGCGCACGAGCGTGCCATTTTCATAGTGGGCGGTACAGGTTGTGCGCAGGTCGATTTTGCGCCCTTTGAAGGTGTATTTTTCCACCTCAATATCAAACACTTCGCCGGTTTCTATGGCGTGGCGCATGGCCTGGGCGATACGCTCGCGGGAGCCAGGCAAGTACATGGAAAAGCCCTCGTCGAGTGAGGGGGTGAATTCTTCGGGGGTGGTGTCGTGGATGCGATAGGTTTCGGCAGTCCAGTAGAGGCTGCGGGTGGGTACGTGCATCTCTACGCCGCCGACTTTGGCGATGGACTGGGAAGCTTCGAGGATACGCGCGTTAGTGCGCAGCGCCTCTAACTGTTCGCGCTCGTGGCTGGCAAATTCGGTCAGTTTCTGCTCTAGCTGATCCAGCTCTTGCTGTTGCAATTGCAGGGCTAGGCGGTAGATATCCAGTTCGCGTGCAAGCTGTTCGGATTCGTCCAAGTCAGGTAAGCGGCCAGACCGCAGTGTTTGCTGCAGCTGGCGCGAGGCGCGCTGGTAGAACTCGCTTTGGTTGGCGGAGGATGCACTCATTGGTCTTCCATTCCTTCAGATACGTTCCTCAAAACCTGTGAGGGTGTGCACAAAATATAGCAGTGCTCTGCCAGAGTGTCGAAGTGACACTCTGGCTTTTTTTTAATCGGTTTGTGTCTTGGTTGATCCAGAGGTGGTAGTGGAGGCAAGGGGAGAGACAAGGGTTTTGCGGTGTAAACCCCAGTTGCGCAGCTTTTCCATGTAGAGGTAGACCACCGGGGTCGTAAACAGGGTGAGCAACTGGCTGACCGCAAGACCGCCGATGATGGTAATACCGAGCGGTGTGCGCAGCTCCGAGCCTTCGTTACTGCCCAGAATTAGCGGCAGGGCGCCGAGCAGGCCAGCGAGGTTGGTCATCATAATCGGGCGCAGGCGCATCATCGCCGCTTGGAAGATGGAATCGCGGGAGGACAAGCCCTCTTTGCGCTCCAGCTCCAGCGCAAAGTCGATCATCAAAATCGCGTTTTTCATCACTATGCCAATTAACAAAAACAGCCCGAGCATGGCGATCAGGCTGAAGGGGGTGTCACTCAAGCGCAGCGCCAGCAGGGCACCAATGCCAGCCGAGGGTAGGGTGGAGAGAATGGTGAGCGGGTGGATAGTGCTCTCGTACAAAATGCCCAAAATCAGGTAGACCGCAAGCAATACACAGGCGATCAGCACCGCCGGTTCCTGCGCCATGCCGGGGGTGCTTGGTCCCCAGCCGGGGCGACTGGTGCCAGCGGTGGCCAGGTAGACTTCTTTGGGCACCATTAACTCGCCGATTTTTTGTTCAATGGCAATGCGCGCCTGCTCCTCGGTAAAACCTTCGGCGACACCGTAACCAATGCTCTCCGAGGCGAACTGGTTGGTGTGACGCACCCGATCTTCCGCCAAGCCATAGTCAAAGCTGGAAAAGGTGGAAAGCGGCACCCGCTCGCCGTCGCGGGTAATCACCTGTAACTGCTCCAATACTGCCGGTGTGGCGGTGTAACCCGGCTCCAGCTCCATCACCACCCGGTATTGGTTCATCCGGTCGTACATGGTGGAGACTTGCCGTTGCGAGAAGGAGTTATTGAGCAGGGTCGCTACGGTCGCCATATCCACACCCAGGCGCTGGGCGGTTTCGCGGTCGATGGTGAGTACCACCTGCTGGGTGCCTTCCTCTTTTACGCCGTCCACTTCGGTCACTTCCGGCATGTTTTCCATGGCGGTGGTGATTTTGGCGGCCCATTTGGACATCAGTTTTAAATCGTCGGAGAGCAACAGCAATTCCTGTTCGCTGCGGCTAAAGGGCGAAGAGAGGCGAATGTCCTGGTCCGGGCCGATCATCATCATGGCGCCGGGAATGCTGGGAATCTGGCGCCGGATGCGATCCACCACCTCATGCACACTTACGCCGCGCTCTGCCATGGGTTTGAGGCTGATACGCATCCACGCATTACTCACCCCATTACCGCCACCGCTGGCGCCAAATACATCTTCCACAGCGGGGTCGGTGAGCAGGACTTTGCGGAATTCCTGAATCTTGGGTTGCATCAATTGGAAGGAAAAACCATCGTCGCCGCGCACCCAGGCGGTCATCTGGCCGGTGTCCTGTTCGGGTAGCATGGTTTTGGGGATGGCGACATAGAGGTAGATATTGACTCCAATAACTGCCGCGAGCAGCAGCATCACAATCCGGCTGTGGCGCAGCGCCCAGCTGAGGGCGATGCCATAACCCTGTTTGATTTCATCGAAGGTACCGGGACGTTCGGATTTTTTCGGCGCTTTTTTCAGCAGTTGGGCGCAGAGCGCCGGGGTGAGGCTGAGCGACACCAGCAGTGAAATCAGCATGGCGGCGGCGAGGGTGATGGAGAATTCGCGGAACAATTTTTCCACTACTCCGCCCATCAGCAGGATGGAGACAAAAATCACCACCAGGGTGATGTTCATCGCCAGCAGGGTAAAGCCCACTTCGCGGGCGCCGAGTATCGCGGCTTCCATAGGGGGCAGGCCGCGTTCAATATGGCGTTTGATGTTTTCCAGCACCACAATCGCGTCGTCCACCACCAACCCTGCCGCCACAATCAATGCCATGAGCGAGAGGTTGTTGAGCGAAAATCCGTAAAGGTACATGACCACAAACGCGCCGATAATGGCCACCGGAATCGCAAGGCTCGGAATAAGTGCACTGCGCGCACTGCCCAGAAATACCCATACCACCGCCACCACTAACAGCACCGCCAGCACCAAAGTGACCTCTGCCTCTTTGAGGGTGGCGCGAATACCGGGGGAGCGATCCATCACCACTTTTAATTGGGTGTCGCCGGGCATCAGCGCGCGCAACGCCGGGAGTTGGGCGTTAATGGCGTCGATGGTTTCCACTATATTGGCCCCGGTTTGGCGGCTCACGGTGAGCGTCACCGCCGAACTGCGATTGTGGAAACCATCGGTATAGCGGTTTTCCACCGAGTCGTTCACTGTGGCCACATCCTGCAGCCGCACCGGCCCGGAATCGCCATAGCGGATCACCAGATTTTTGTAGTCGGCGGCACTGCGCAGGCTTTCGTTGGTGCGCACCTGCCAGCGAGTGTCATCCTCCTCCAGCAAACCCAGCGGGCGCAGCACATTGGCAGTGCTGATAGCGTTGCGCACTTCATCCAGCGCTATGCCGTAATTGGCTAGGGCATTGGGGTTGAGTTGGATGCGCACCGCAGGCAGCGAAGCCCCGTCGATACCCACTTGGCCCACGCCTTTAATTTGCGCCAGCTTTTGCGCGAGCACGGTGGAGGCTGCGTCGTAGAGTGCGCTGGGCGCAAGGTTGGGGGAGCTGAGTGCGAGCGCCATAATTGGCGCTTGCGATGGGCTGATTTTGCGATACCCCGGGTTGCCCGGCATACCGGCGGGCAGTTGACCGCGCGCAGCATTGAGCGCGGCTTGCACGTCGCGCGCGGCGGAATCCAGGTTGCGATCCAGGGTGAATTCTACCCAGATGTTAGTGAACCCCTGGGTGGAGTTGGAGTTGATGGCGGTTACGCCCGGAATACTGCCCAGCGCGCGCTCCAGCGGTGTCGCCACGGTAGATGCCATACTCTCCGGGCTGGCGCCGGGCAAGCTGGCGTACACCTGAATGGCGGGGAAATCCACCTGCGGCAAGGGTGCCACCGGCAACAAGCGCCAGGACAATAACCCGAGCAATACAATCGCCACCGCCAGCAAGCTGGCGGCGACGGGTCTTTTAATAAACGGCTCTGCGATATTCATATTTGTTTTACGCCTCCACCTCTTGTGGAACGGGATCGGCCGCGGGTTTTTTGTTTACCCAACGATCAAAAAACAAATACACCACCGGCGTGGTGAACAGGGTTAATACTTGGCTCACCAGCAAGCCGCCCACCATTACCAAGCCCAACGGCTGGCGCAATTCGGCGCCGGAGCCAGAGGCGAGCATCAGCGGCACTGCGCCAAACAGCGCGGCGAGGGTGGTCATGAGAATCGGGCGGAAACGCATCAGGGCGGCGCGATGAATCGCTTCGCGCGGCGACATGCCGAGGGTGCGTTGGGCGTCCAGCGCAAAGTCCACCATCATGATGCCGTTCTTTTTCACCAGCCCGATCAGCAGTACCACCCCGATCACCGCAATCAAATCCAGCGGTTGGCCGGTCAGTAATAGCGCCAAGAGTGCGCCCACCGTCGCCGAGGGCAGGGTGGAGAGAATGGTGACGGGGTGGATAAAGCTCTCGTACAAAATCCCCAGCACTATGTACATGGTGATAATCGCCGCGAGGATCAGCCACAGCGTATTGCTAAGCGAGGCTCGGAAGGCTTCGGCGGCGCCCTGAAAACGCAACTCCAGGGTGGCGGGCATGCCCATTTCCGCTTCCACAGCTTCAATCGCTTCAATCGCAGCGCCTAGCGATGCACCGGCACCGAGGTTGAAAGAGAAGGTGGAGGAGGGGAATTGCTCTTGATTGTTAATCAGCAATGGCGCCGGGCGCTGGGTGATTTTGGCGATAGTGGAAAGCAACACTGGCGTGCCGTTGCTGGTGGCCACATAGGTATTTTGCAGTGCGGCGATACCCTGGGCGTAATCCGGGTCTACTTCCAGTACCACCCGGTATTGGTTGGCCTGGGTAAACAGGGTCGCAATTTGGCGCTGGCCGTAAGCAGTTTGCAGGGCGCCGGCGATGTCGCTAATGCGCACCCCAAGGCGCGCGGCGGCGTCGCGGTCAATTTCCACATAGGCTTGCAGGCCACGGCTTTGCAGGTCGGCGGCGACATCCGCCAAGGCTGGCTCCATGCGCAAACGCTCCAATAAACGCGGCACCCAGGTATCCAATTCGGTGCCATCCGGGGTGGTTAAGCTGAACTGATATTGGGTGCGGCTCACCCGGTCCTCAATACTCAGTTCCTGCACCGGCTGGAACCAGGCGGTAATGCCGGTAACGTTTTTGATCTGCTCCCGCAACCGGTCAATCACCTGGCTGGCATGGGCGTCGCGCTCGTCATGGGATTTGAGGTTGATCAGCAAACGGCCGGAGTTGAGGGTAGTGTTGCTGCCATCTACTCCAATAAAGGACGACAGGCTTTCAACGTCCTCATCCTGCAAAATCTGCTCTGCCAATTGCTGTTGTTTTTCGGCCATGGCGCTGAAGGAAATGTCCTGCGGCGCCTCGGTCACGGCTTGAATTGCGCCGCTGTCCTGTACCGGGAAAAACCCCTTGGGCACGGCGAGGTAAAGCCCGGCGGTGAGCAGCACAGTGCCAATCATCACGGCCATGGCGGCGGTTTGGTGTTGCAGCACCACATCCAGCCCGCGCCCGTAGCGCACAATCACCCGCTCCATAAAATCCGGCTCACTGCCGTGGGTGGGCGCATTTTTGAGCATGCGCGCGCACATCATGGGGGTGAGGGTGAGGGATACCAGTAGCGAGATACCAATCGCCACCGCCAGCGTAATTGCAAACTCCTGAAATAATCGCCCGACAAGATCACCCATAAACAGTAGCGGAATCAGCACCGCAATCAACGACAGAGTGAGCGATACCAGCGTAAACCCGATTTCCCCCGCGCCCTTGAGCGCCGCTTGCATAGGCGATTCCCCCTGCTCGCGGTGGCGGGCGATGTTTTCCAACATGACGATGGCGTCATCCACCACAAAACCGGTGGCGATGGTGAGCGCCATGAGGGTGAGGTTATTGATGGAGAAATCCAGAAAGTACATCACCGCAAAAGTACCCACCAGTGACAGCGGTACGGCGAGGCTGGGAATAATGGTGGCGGGCACTGAGCGCAGGAACACCAGGGTCACGGCGACAACCAGGCAGATGGCAAAAATCAGTTCTTTTTGTACATCGCGAATCGAGGCGCGAATACTTTCGGTGCGGTCAGTCAGCACCGCCACATTCACTGCGGCGGGCAGGGTGGCGGTCAGTTTGGGCAGCAGCTCGGCAATGCTGTCGGCCACTTCAATCACGTTGGCGCCGGGTTGGCGCTGCACATTAATCAGCACGGCGGGTTGTTCATTGGCCCAAGCGGCGAGAAAGCGATCCTCAGCGCCGTTTTCCACGGTGGCGACATCACCCAAACGCAGCGGTGAACCGTCGCGCCAGCTGATCAGCAAATCGCGATATTCCTGCACCGAGCGCATTTGGTCATTGGCGTCGAGCATGGTGGAGCGGTATTCACCGTCGAAGCTGCCCTTGGGCTGGTTGGTATTGGCGGTAACAACCGCGTTGCGCACCTGCTCCAAACTCAACTGGGTACTGGCGAGGGCGTTGGGGTTGACCTTGATGCGAATCGCCGGGCGCTGGCCACCGGCCAAACTCACCATGCCTACCCCGGGCAATTGCGCGAGTTTCTGCGCCATACGCGTATTCACCAGGTCATACACCTCCGGTAGCGGCAAGCTGGCGGAGGTGACGGCGAGGGTGACAATGGGGGTGTCGGCGGGGTTGACCTTGCGGTAAATCGGCGGTGTGGGCAGGTCATTCGGCAGCAGGTTATTGGCGGAATTGAGTGCGGATTGCACTTCCTGCTCAGCCACACCCAAATCAATTTCCAGTGAAAACTGCAGGGTGATAATCGACGCGCCGGTGGAGCTGGTGGACGACATTTGTTTTAAGCCGGGAATCTGCCCTAGGCTGCGTTCCAGTGGGGCGGTGACGGTGCGCGCCATCACATCGGGGCTGGCACCGGGGTTAAAGGTGAATACCTGGATAATCGGGTAATCCACCTGCGGCAGCGCGGCCACCGGCAAGAGGCGATAGCCCAAAATACCCGCCAGCAACATCGCCAGCATCAGCAGCGAGGTCGCGACCGGGCGCAAAATAAACGGTTTGGATAAACTCATTCCATCACCTTGACGTCTTTACCTTCGTGTAACCGATCCAAGCCTTCCAGCACCACTTGCTCCCCCTCGACCAAACCATCCAGCACCGCGACTTTGGTGCCTTCACTCGCACCTAATTTCAGTAGGCGCATGGTCGCTTTGTTGTCCTTGATGGTGTAGACGTAAGTGCCTTTGGAGCCGTATTGCACCGCATCGGCGGGAATGGTGATGGCATCGTTCAGGGTTTGTACCTGCAAGCGCGCATTCACAAATTGATTGGGGAACAGGCTGTCATCGCTGTTATCAAACTGGGCTTTTAGTTTAAGGGTGCCGGTGGCGGTATCGATCTGGTTGTCCAGGGTGGTGAGCTGGCCGGTTGCCAATAAACTCTGCTCGCTGCGATCCCACGCCTCTACCGGCAGGGCGCGGTTATTTTTTTGCGCATCGCCATAGGCGCCACGCACGGCAATTAATTGGTTTTCGGGGATGGTAAACATCACCGCAATCGGCTGGGTTTGGGTGATGGTGACCAACCCTTCGGCATCGCCGGTTTTGATTAAATTGCCCACATCTACTTTGCGCAAACCGGTGCGGCCGGCAATGGGCGCGGTGATGCGGGTGTAAGAGAGTTGCAGGCGCGCATCATCCAATTGTGCGGTGTGATTTTTTAAGGTGCCGCGCAACTGTTCAACCAAGGCTTTTTGTTTATCAAACTGTTGTTTGGCGATGGAGTTTTTGCTCAGCAGGCTTTGATAGAGCGCCAAATCCTCCTCGGCATTTTTTAACTGCGCGCGGGTTTCCTGCAGCGTGCCTTCGGCCTGTGCCAGGCGCACTTGATAAGTGGCCGGGTCAATTTCGGCGAGTAAATCGCCCGCTTTTACCCGTTGCCCCTCTTTAAACAAAATACGCAACAACTGGCCATCCACCCGGCTGCGCACGGTCACGGTATTGAGCGGTGCAACGCTGCCAATCGCTTTTATATAGACGGTTAAATTTTCTTTGGTCGCCGTGACTACATTCACGGGTGTTGGGCCCATCCAGGGGTTAGGTGGCGGCGGGCGTTTTTCTTCTGCGTCGCGAAAGCCAAAAAACCAAACGGCAAGCAGCACAATAGGCAGGGCAATAATGGCCAACCAACGTTGGCCGGGTGATAAACGTGCGAGAAAGTCGGGCATGGAAAAATCCGTATTAGAAGATCAGTCGATTAGGTAGGTCTTTGTTTTTGTTTTAAAAAGTAAACTACAGAATTTGTATTACGAATAGACCTATACGAGAGCCTAAGCATCCGCTATCACACGGGCAACCGCATTTACATTTCTCGACGTTTAGTTACAAGTGTGCAGAAAAGTGTTTTTGTACTGGCACATCAATCTGCGCGATTTGTATTACCTCAGCAGCTGGGCTTTACTTGATCAATCGGGATTGAGCTGGAGCCATTGCATGTTGATTGAACCGCGACAACGAGTGTTGTTATTGGTCAGCGTGCTGGCGATGTTTTGCATCATTACCTGCACCGCCACGTTTGCCCGTCACTTGTGGAAATTAAAAGCGGAAGTGGAGACAACATTTAAAAGCCGCCACGAACTGACACGCCAATTTGTTGCACTGCAGCGCGACCGGGTGCTGGTCATGCACAATTTATTGGTCGGGCGTTATGAAGTGGGGGTAGAGCCAGGCTCCCGCCCCTTAACCCTGAAGCAACACCCTGAACTCGGGGTGTGGGAATTACAGCAACACAATGCTATTGCCGGGAGTTTGACGGGCATGGGTGAGTTGCCCCTGCCGCTGCAAGTAGAGCGGGAAATTCATGCCGCGCTGGCGCTGGATGCCCAAATTACCCCGGCGTTGGAACTCGCAGAGGAAGTCGCCTGGCTTTATTACCAATCGCGCCATAATTTTATTTACATCGCCCCCAAAATTTCCCCCGCCGAATTTCACTTTACGCCCGAACTTTACAACAGTGGTTATTGGCTGGAGGGGGGCGAACAAACTAACCCTTCGCGCCGTTTAGTTCTTAAAGGCCCCTACAAAGACATGGCCGGCAAAGGCTGGGTGATTACTTTTGCCCGGCCGGTCTACAGTGGCGATGAATTTCTGGGCATGGTGGCGCTGGATCTGAGCGTAAATACGCTGGAGCATTTGACCAATGTGGGAACGGCGACGGGCGAATCCATGTTGATCAGCGAGAATGATCGCCTTATCGCCCGCCAGAGTGGTTTTGCGCCGGGCGTATTGTTGCACCCGCCGTTGAGCACCAGCCTCACGGAGTGGGACAAGGGTAAAGACGGTGACCTGTGGCTCAGCAGTTGGGTGATTGATGACGAACTCTGGCTGGTGCATCGCTTGACCCGCGCGCAATTGTGGCGTGCGGCCGCGCGCGACAGTGTGGGTGTTTGGTTTGTGGTGGTGCTGATTACTATTCTCGCCATTATGTCGCTGCGCCTGCAGCGCACACTGGCAGAAGTCACGCGCTTAACGCGGGTTGATCCGCTCACCCAGGCATTTAACCGGCGCGGTTTTTTTGAATCGGCAGAAGTTGCCATGGCCGTTGCCAAGCGCCAACAGCTCAGCCTGGCGGTGTTGATGATGGATATAGATCACTTCAAAAAAATTAACGACACCTATGGTCACGCGGTGGGTGATGCGGTGCTGAAACAATTGGGCGCTAATTTGTTAAACGCCTGTCGCCCCTCGGATGTGTTTTGTCGCTGGGGCGGTGAAGAATTTATTATGTTGATTGCGCTGGATAAAGTGGAAAATGCGCGGGATGTGGCCGAGCGCATGCGCAGCGCCGCCCAGCGCACGCGAATTATTACCGACAACAGCCCCATCACCTTGAGTGGCGGTTTGGTTATCTTGGGCAGTGATGAACCGCTGGAAGAAGCCATTAACCGCGCCGATGCCTTGCTCTATCAATCCAAACAAGAGGGGCGCAATCGCATCACCTATGGTTAATGCATTACCTGCGCCGCAAGACAAAAGCGCGTTCGCCAATAACTACTGCTCCCAGCATCAACAAAAATAACAACAGCGCAACCCCGCCAAAAAGCGACGTAGTCGCGATTGCACTCATAAAAATAATTGCAAAAAAAACCGGCGTTATTCGATTGCTCATGATTTTCCCTCCAATAGCAAAATAATAAATTCTTCGGTGATGTTTAGGCGTAGTCTGTACGCTAACGTACATAGCTACCGCGATTGCTCGGCTAAGATGCTGACACCTGGATGTTCGATAGCACTTATTGGAGTAACGCCTATGCCACAAACAGCTAAATCCCCGTCATTAAAACCGCAACAAAATTATCTAATTGCCGCCTTGCCGGCCGAGGTACAAGCGCGCTTGCTCCCCAACCTTGAATTGATTGCACTGCCGTTAGGCAAAGTTTTGTATGAATCCGGCGACACCCTGTGCCATGTGTATTTCCCTATCGATTGCATAGTGTCGCTCCTATACGTGATGGAAAACGGTTCATCGGCAGAAATTTCAGTGGTGGGTAAAGAGGGCATTATCGGTATCGCGCTGTTTATGGGGGGCGAAAGTACACCGAGTCGCGCCATCATCCAAAGCGGTGGTTATGCCTACCGCTTGCTGGGGCAAAAATTCAAAGAAGAATTTAATCGCCACACTGAAATGCTGATGTTGCTCCTGCGCTACACCCAATCGCTCATTACCCAAATGGCACAAACCGCCGTGTGCAATCGCCATCACTCTATCGATCAACAACTGTGTCGCTGGCTGCTGTTGTCGTTGGATCGCTTGCCGAGTAATTGTTTAACCATGACGCAAGAATTAATTGCCAACATGCTTGGCGTAAGACGCGAAGGTGTCACCGAAGCGGCGGGTAAATTACAAAAACTGGGCGTGATTGAATATTCGCGCGGAAAAATTACTGTGCTGGATCGCCCGCAGTTGGAGCAATTAACCTGTGAATGTTATGCCGTTGTAAAAAAAGAAACTGATCGGCTTATGCCTTGTCCATTAACTATTGCGTCGGTTATTCGCCCTTGCGAATTGCCGCGTGTCTTACGTATGCCTCCATGCGCGCAGTAACACAATTCCTTGTCTTACTGCACAATTTCTCCTTCCTAACTAAACCCCAGTTCATGACTAGGGTTTAATGCGCACAGCGAGCAATACCCCGCCCAGAATAATAAAACCAATACCGAGCGATAAGGGAATGTTCACTCGCTGCTCTTCTTTTACGCTCAACTTCAGCGGGCCAATATTGGTTTCGTGTGTCTCCTTGGTGTAACTGAAACCGCCGTAAGCAAGACCGGCAATACCAATAATGATAAATGCCAGGGCGATAATTTTTTTCAGATCCATAAAGTTTGCTCTGTTATTAATAAAAGAAGCACATTCTGGAATTTGCGAGTGGCGGCTGTCGGTGCGCTAGCGTACATGCCGTGCGAACAAAAAAATTATCGATTTAGGTGGTTCTGTGCCCTGCCGTACGGAGTTGGTGTAGTTAAACCGGCATGCTCTTATGGTCGTTTATTCATTCCTAAAGAGGCTTCCTATGAATACTTTTCATTTACCTGTTTTTACTAACACCGCCACAGCGACTACTGCGCAACTTGGCGCACGTGCTGCCCATGTTTTTAGCATTGCGTTATTAATGGCATTTTTATTCGCCGTACTGGTGGGTTGCAGTTCTACCTCCACCCGCTCAAGCACCGGCGAATATATTGATGACAGTGTCATAACCACGAAAGTAAAAGCCGCCATCCTTGAGGACAAAGAACTCAAAGTGACAGAAATTAATGTTGAGACGTTTAAAGGTGTGGTGCAGCTCAGTGGTTTTGTAACTTCACAAAGCGATATCAACCGCGCGGTGAGTGTTGCTCGTGGTGTCGGTGGTGTTAAATCGGTAAAAAATGATATGCGCATTAAATAGTGTTTTAGTTGCTTCTTATTATTGGAGAGTCACATGTTAGCTGCTCAATATCCGCATCTCGTTTTATTGCCTGGTTTGGTGAATGATTCACGCTTGTGGCAACACCAGGTATCCGGGCTTGCGGAAATTGCGCAGGTGACTGTTGGCGATTTAACCAAAGGCCACACCATCGCCGAAATGGCGTCGGACATTTTAGCCAGCGCGCCAGCCGGGCCATTTGCCTTGGCTGGTTTGTCGATGGGTGGTTATGTTGCACTGGAAATTATGCGCGAGGCGCCGGAACGGATTGTGGCGCTTGCATTACTGGATACCAGTGCGCGGCCCGATTCGCTTATTGCGCGCGACATGCGCAACGAAGCAATTGAACAGGCAGAATCCAATTACCAAGCGGTTATTGCAGCACTAATGCCTAAACAGCTGCACCCCATGCATATGGAGGATGCAGATCTCATCAGTTTAATTACCGATATGGCAATGAGCCTGGGCAATAAAATTTTTATTCGCCAGCAGCGCGCCATCGCCGGTCGTATCGATAGTATTCCCTCGTTATCATTAATTAAATGTCCAACCTTGGTGTTGTGCGGTCGCGAGGATGCACTGACCCCTATAGGTCTGCATCAGGAAATGGTGGCGGCAATAGAAGGCGCAGGTTTGATGATGGTGAGTGACTGCGGGCACCTCTCTGCGCTTGAACAACCACAGCGTGTTAATGAAGCGCTAATCCAATGGCTTGCAAAAATTATTCATTAATAAAACTCGTTGATTGCTGAATAATTTGATTCAGCAATTATTCATCGGGTAAAGCGACACTCTGAAATATTCACCTTTTGTTAAACCTGCGCACGCGGGTATGCCTAACACCAACAGGTTAAATTAACGGCACTGGTCTTTAATTGCGGCTACAAAAAAATATTGCTGAAAAACTGAACAATAAAATTGAAAAACCAGCATAAAAATTGAAACTCTTTAAAAATAACACTGTCTCCGTTTGCCAGCGCACCGATCTCACTGCTAGAAAACCAGATACTGGCCACCGAAGAAGCCGCTCAGCTTATTGAGCCTAAGGTCTGGCTGCGCACTCCGCGCAATCACGGACGGCACATCTCCCGGAGCTACACATGAAACACACACCAACTAATTTACACACCCAAAATATTTCACGCACCCAATCACTCAAGCCTACCCGTCTTGCATTGGCAATCAGCCTTGCAGCCATGGTGAGCAGCCCGGTATTGTTTGCGCAAGCTGACAACAAATACGACCTTACTTCAAATTGGTACGGTGGTTTAAATATTGGCCAGACCCACGAAAGTATTAACGACGGCGCAATCGCCCAAAGCGAAATCGGTGGTGGTTTAACGTCACTGACTGATGATGATCGCGACAACGGCTACAAAGTATTTGCCGGTTACCAATTGAATGACAACTTCGCCATTGAAGGTGGTTATTTTGATTTGGGACAGTTTGGTTCGCGTGCCGTTAAAGGAAATGAAGGCGCACTAAAAACCCGCACCAAAACCCGCGGTTTTAATCTGGATTTGGTTGGCTCATTGCCAATGACTGAAAAATTATCGGCCTTTGCCCGTGCCGGTGCACATTACAGTGAATCGAAAGACCGCTTTCAAGGTAGCGATAACGTGATTGTTACCGATCGCCATCGCCGCGATCGCGATGTGAATTTTAAATGGGGTGGTGGTCTGCAATATGATTTCACTCAAAAATTCGGTATGCGCCTTGAAGCAGAGCGCTATGCCATTAATGATGTAATGGGCAATAACGGCAACATCAACATGTACTCACTCGGCGCGCTGTATCGCTTTGGTGAGCCAAATGCAGCACCGGCTGCAGCCTACGTAGAGCCAGTGACTCGCCGCGATCAAATGCGCGATGAATACTGCACCACGCTCGATGTGCAATTTGAAATTAACAATGCCGAAATCCAGCGCGAAGACTTAGAGCGCCTGGCGGTAGTTGGCACCTTCCTGAAAAAATACCCGGACACCAAAGCCGTTGTTGAAGGCCACACGGATAACGTCGGCACGCCTGAATCCAATATGGAATTGTCGCGTGATCGCGCTGAAAGTGTCATGAGTTATTTGGTGCGCGAACAACGTGTTGCCAGCTCGCGTGTTAGCGCCGTAGGTTATGGCGATACCCGCCCAATCGCCAGCAATGCAACGGAAGATGGTAAACGCGCTAACCGTCGCATCAACACCATGATCTCTTGCGCCAGTGATATTGAAGGCTTAACGCCTGCTGCAGCGCGGGTAACTATGGGCATGTTGGTTGAGTTTGATAACAACAGCGCTGCCGTTAAACCGCAGTACCACAATGAGTTGGGCAAGGTTGCCAAATTCTTGAAAGAAAACAAAACCGTGACCGCCACTATTGAAGGCCACACCGCTGATTTGCAAACCACGCCGGCACTTGCGCAGGAGATCTCACTCAAGCGCGCACAAAACGTAGTGGATTATCTAGTAACCAAGGAAGGTATTGAGCGCTCGCGCTTGACTGCAGAAGGCTTTGGTAAAACCCGTCGCTACTCCTACAACACCAGTGCTGCTGGTCAACAGGATAATCGCCGCGTAAACGTAATTTTTGCTTACCCGCAAAAATAATTGCACCGCAATAGCCGGATTGTGATCAAAAGGCCAGCAATTGCTGGCTTTTTGCATTTTTACCCATCATCTCTAGTTTGTATTTATGTTTCTGTATGTTCGGTAGCGTACAGACAACACCCTAAAACATCATGATTATTCTCGGTTGCCTCAGGGGGTGCGAAATTCGCACTGCTGTAGGCAGGTTGCACTTGAATAAGTGTTTATTTTTTAGGGTATTGGTACATGATTAATACAAAAGAGAATGCTGTTCCTCCAACCAATACATGCAGTGCAGAAAGTATGAGTGAAATAAGGCGGCAGCAGGCACTGTTAAAAACCGGCGCTTTGCAAAATGCAATTTTGAATAGCGCAAACTTCTCCATTATTGCGACTGACGAAAAAGGTATTATCCAATTATTTAATATCGGCGCAGAGCGTTCACTGGGCTACGCTGCCGCTGATGTAGTCAATAAAATTACCCCCAGCGATATTTATGATCCACACGAGGAGTTGGAGCGTGCGCAAGCCTTGAGTCTGGAATTGGGTACGCAGATTAATCCCGGTTTTGAAGCGCTCGCGTTCAAGGCATCGCGCGGTATTGAAGACATTTACGAGCTCACTTACATCTGCAAAGACGGCAGTCGTTTTCCGGCAATAGTCTCGATCACGCCACTGCGTGATGATGAAGATGGTTTGATTGGTTATTTATTAATTGGTACCGATAATTCCCAGCGCAAACAAGCCGAGTTGAAATTAACTCAGGCCATGGCGATTGCGGAAAAAGCCAACCTCGCCAAATCCGATTTTCTCTCCAGCATGAGCCATGAATTGCGCACACCCTTGAGTGCGATTCTAGGTTTTGCACAATTAATTGAATCGGGTAATCCACCACCAACCGACACACAAAAACGCAGCATCGATCAGATACTGCAAGCGGGATGGTATCTGCTGGAATTGATTAATGAAATTCTCGATTTGGCGTTAATTGAATCGGGCAAATTATCGCTCTCGCTTGAGCCTATGGGCTTGGCGGATGTGATGCTGGAATGCGCGGCGATGATTGAACCGCAAGCGCATAAACGCGGTATTCGTGTGACATTTCCGCCACTGGGCATGCGCTATTTTGTGAAGGCAGATCGCACCCGCGTTAAACAAGTGCTGATTAATTTGTTATCCAACGCCATTAAATACAACAGTGTGGGCGGCAGTGTCACTGTGACCTGTGAGGAGCGTGTGCCGGGGCGCATTCGTATTTCCGTGGAGGATACAGGCTCAGGTTTGGCGCCCGAACAAATCGAACAATTATTCCAGCCGTTTAATCGCCTTGGGCAGGAAGCCAATGCGGAAGAGGGCACTGGCATAGGTTTGGTTATGACCAAACGGCTGGTGGAATTAATGGGTGGCGCCATTGGTTTGGACAGTGTGGTAGGGCAGGGCTGCGTATTTTGGGTGGAAATGGATTTAACCAATACCCGTGTGCAGGATGTCGGTGAAGTCAGTGATGAGCCGACAAAAACCTATCGCCAAACGAATGCTGCACAACATTTGTTGTTGTATGTAGAGGACAATCCCGCCAATTTGATGTTGGTGGAAGACCTGATTGCGCGTCGCCCGGACATTAAATTAATTACCGCGCGCGACGGCCTGGAAGGTGTTGCACTGGCGCGCAGTGCACTGCCCGACATGATTTTGATGGATATTAATTTACCCGGCATCAGCGGTATTACGGCGCTGCTTATTCTCGCCAAAGACCCAAGCACCAAACATATTCCGATTGTGGCACTGAGCGCAAATGCAATGCCGCGCGATATTGCCAAGGGCTTGGAGGCCGGTTTTTTCCGCTACCTCACCAAGCCCATTAAAGTGAATGAATTTATGGATACGCTCGATCTCACACTCAAACATGCTGATGCGCACCCGGCGCCACACGCGGGGCAACCCCTATGACGCTGACGACGATGGATTTGCTAAACGCAAAAATTTTAATCGTGGATGATCAGCTCTCCAATGTGCAATTGCTGGAGCAATTACTCAGCGAGGCGGGCTATAAAAATCTCAGCGCTACCCTCAACCCCTTGGAGGTCTGCGCCCTGCATCGCCAGCACCAATACGATTTAATTTTGCTCGATTTACAAATGCCGGGCATGGATGGTTTTGAAGTGATGGCGGGTTTGCGTACCAATATTACCGACGCCTATTTGCCGGTTATTGTATTGACCGCCCAGCCCGCACATAAACTGCGTGCATTGCAGGCTGGCGCTAAAGATTTTATCAGCAAGCCGTTTGATTTAATTGAAGTGAAAACACGGATCAGCAATATGCTGGAAGTGCGTTTGCTGTATAAAAAATTGGAAGACTACAGCAAAGAACTGGAAGAAAAAGTGGCCGAGCGCACTGCAGAATTGCGCGAAAGTGAAGCGCGTTTTCGCAGCCTGACCGAGCTGGCCTCCGATTGGTATTGGGAACAGGATGAACGCGGTTATTTCACCAAAGTGTCTGGCCCGGTACTGGATATGCTCGGCATTCGCGTCGATACACTGGATGGCAGCACCAAGGGTGATGACCCGGACGGATGGGACGCCGCCGAGCGCGCGCAATTACACGCGGCTATTGAAGCGCGCCAACCTTTTATTGATTTTGCGTTCAGCCGCACTTATCCCGACGGTTCACAGCAGCATTATCGTGTGAGTGGTGAACCCATGTTTGATCAAGCCTGTCGCTTTATCGGCTATCGCGGCATAGGCGTGCAGTGTAAACAAATGGTGTACAGCAATGCCCTTATCAACAATACCGCCAGTAGTTAATTCTGCACTCACAAAACCAAAGGGCGCATCGATGATTTCCGCTGAAAAAATGCAGACCCCCCAACTGAATTTTTTACTGGGCGCACTACCTGCCGCCAATCTTGCGCCGCTTGAGGCGAATTTGGAATTAGTGCAATTGCGCCTGGGCGATATGCTTTACGAACCCAACACACAATTACAGCACGCTTATTTTCCCACGAGCGCCATAGTGTCATTGCACTATGTCACTACCTCGGGCGCCTCGGTGGAAATTTCCGGCGTGGGCAATGAAGGTATGGTGGGTATTTCGCTGTTTATGGGCGGCAATACCACACCCAGTTCGGCCATGGTGCATACCAGCGGTTACGCTTATCGCCTGGAACGGACGCTGTTAAATACAGAGTTTGCAAACAATATTGCCCTACAAAAAATGCTGCTGCGCTACACCCAGGCACTTATCACTCAAGTCTCCCAAACCGCCGCGTGCAATCGCCACCACTCAGTGGAACAACAACTCAGCCGCTGGTTACTACTCACCTTGGATCGCATCACCTCGGGTGAATTTGTACTCACGCAAGAATTAGTTGCCAACATGCTCGGCGTGCGCCGCGAAAGTGTTACGGCTGCTGCAGCGAGTTTGCAGGGAAATGGATGCATTAGTTACCGGCGCGGGCACATATCCGTACTCAATCGCAAAAGCCTTGAGGGTTATGCTTGCGAATGCTACGCCGTAGTGCGGAAGGAAATGCAGCGGTTGTTGGGAGCAGCCCAAACCTGAACCAATTTACATCCCCAGTGCAGTCAATGTTAAGTACAACATTCTGCACTGGGGTAGTTATTCTCTGCTTCACTTGGCACACATAGTGCGCCCGCTCTTACCCGACTGGCATCACAGTTTTAACTCACTGATTCCTTAACTCTGGACATACAGCGTTGAATCCTTACACTGCGCGTTTAAGTTTCTACGCGATCATCAACACAAGGATGCAATTTTGGTCAATCTCATTATTAAAAGCTTTACTGGTCAGTCCTATGAGCTGACCAGTCGCTCAAATCCATCCCGTTCATCTTCAGCAAAACGCTACTCCAGCGATTCCTATTCAACCTTTCGCTTCGTTGCAACGCTGCCGCTGGCACCAGCGCAATGGGTGCAAATTCTAAAAAGCACTCATCAACTAGACCGGTGCCTTTGGCGCCGGAGGCTAATAATTCTTCAGCGAGCAGTAATACTGAAAAGCCGCCAGCCAAAAAAGCACCGCCGCAAACCTTGGATGATTGTGCGCACTGCCTGAAAGATGCACGTGAACGATTGATAACAGCGGGCTACCAAGCTAAATACACAGATGAGCAGCAGTTGGCCAAAGTAAAAAATAACGAGGTGAGTCAGGAGCGGTTTCTGGTTAGTTTCCAAACTAAAAACATTGATCCAGATGCGAAGCTCGCTTATCAGCGCGATAGCAAGCTTGTACCAATATGGGCCACGAGTTTTGATCAGTTGGAAAATGCTGATACCGACCCAAAACTGATTGCCGATATCCTGGGTACTCCTTACGATCCTTCCAAGGACTATGTACTGCACATTATTGATCGAGGTGAAAAGGGTGATTTGTTTGGCCAAAATACGCTGATCCCTACATGGGATAATATGCAAGAGCCGACACAAAAATATTTAGGCGGTAAGCATGATTCTGCGGTTTTGTCTGAAGTTATGACACCCGAGTATCAGAAACAGTACGCAAAGCACATAGATACGTTTAAGGACGCTGGACTCAACGAGTTTAATGCAGATCATCAAAAGTTCTATGCAGAATCATTGTCTTCCGGCGAAGAAAAAAATTTTTTGGCTCGCCATAATGTTAGAACGGAAATTGGAGCTAACAGCGAATTCACTGGTAATGGACTGACGCAATTTCGTCAAGGTAGTACTCATTACGGGGTGGTGGAGACTTTGACACTTGAAAATAATCCGAAGTCTATTTCTGAAATGGAAAATGTTAAAACAATAATTTTAAAGCCGAGAGGAGGTGTTTAAATGAGGCAAGAAATTATTTTACAGCCATTAGGGTTGATTGATCCTGATAGGGTTGGAGTAAATGAGTATTTTTTATTTGAAATAAAATATGAAATGTTTTCTGATCGGAAAGTTTTTATTTATAAAAAAATGACTACCTGGTTATATTAAGCATCTCTTGGAATCCGTTAAGAAAAATATGGGCTGCTGATCAGGTTGAGCTTCCTTTATGCTCTTTACCCTGGTTTATTGATCGTTTTGAAAACGGTTTTCTTCGGTCACAAGATCAGGGAGGTGTTTCTGATTTTGAACGCAGTCTGAGAAAGGATTTTGATGGGGAACTCATCGGTATTAACTCAATGGCTCATTGTTGTTCAGAAAATTTACCAGGTTTTAATATCTGGAATGGGAATCGTAAAAGTTATATTGCACGAACCGCAACTCAGCAATGGGATATTCCCCGGAGTATGCTGCTTGAGGGAGGTTTGTTGGAAAAATTAAAAGATCTGGCGCTAAGGTATGAGGCAGGCGAACTGTAAATGTAGTGCTGCCTCAAACGCAGAAAAATTCTGGCAGCCTTGCAAGCAAGGTTGCTTAGTACTTGGTGAGTATCCGTAAAATTTTCTGCCCCATCTGAAATGAAAAATGTAAAAACAATACCGCTAAGGTCAAGAGGGGGGAGGTTAAATGAATCAAAAAACAGTTTTGTTCCCTCTGGGGTTGATTGATCCGGATAATCTTAAGAAAGATGAGAAATTTTTGTTTTCAATTAAATATGAAATGTTCCCTGATGAAACAGTAAGGTTGTTCATAAAAGGTAACTGTCTGGTTGTTCATTTTGTTTTCTGGCGGAAGCTAAAGAAACATTGGGATATGGAGCAGAAGGAATTTCCTCTGGAAGTGCTTTCTTGGTTGGTGGATCGTTTTGAAAATGGTTGTTTTAAACCACAGGATCAAGGTGGGGTTTCTGATTTTGAGCGTAGCCTGCGAAAAGAGTTTAATGGTGAGTCCATTGGTATTAATGCAATGGCTCATTGCTGCGCAGAAAATTTACCGGGTTTTAATATCTGGAATGCTAGTCGTGCGAGTTACATTTCTGAAATTCCTCCGCAGCAATGGGATATTCCTAGGAATATGTTGCTTGAAGGCGGTTTGTTGGAAAAATTAAAAGATCTGGCGCTAAGGTATGAGGCAGGTGAACTGTAAATGTAGTGCTGCCTCAAACGCAGAACAATTCTGGCAGCCTTGCAACCAAGGTTGCCTAGCACCTGGTGAGTATCCATAAAATTTTCTGCCCGCCCCTATGCATTCAGCTTGGGGGGCGTTTGATCCACCGATAAAAACACGTGTATACCAAACTGTTGTCCGTGTGTTCTTCATGCTCGGCGATTTGATGCTTTATCAAATTCCATTGCTCGGTAGCAACTATGTACTGGCAGGCAAGAAAGGTCTGGGTATCTTCAAAGGCCTAAAATTCCACTGCACAGCTTATCTCAATCTGGAAATTTTATTAAAAATAAGTGTGAGTATTAAAAAATTAGTTTATTAAAAACTCATATCGACAAAGCTCAGTCGATTGTAGATGCTCTTTTACAAAAAAATCCCGATTTTCCGTTGTGGCGTTCAATTAAAAATCAGCTTGACTTTATTGAAAGCGATTTTGAAGTGAGTGGTTCTTTTAAAAGTAATTCTAATATAGAAATGGTAAGAAATATAATTTTAGGTGTTCAATCTATAAGAGAGGTTGAGCAAGGTAATCCTGAGTTATCAGATCTTTTATGCGAAATTGACTATCAGTACAAAAAGCTATACGGGCTTGTAAAATAAATTTTTCAATGGTTGCTCAACGAAATAATCAGAAGGCAAGATTATTTGATTGTTTTTTGCCGCAGTCGTTTTTTAGCATGTGATTAAGAAATTTTATTTTTAGCCTTCATTGTGTAATAGATACGAGTATCGTGTTGTAGAAACATTGACGTTTGAAAAAAATCCGTCACCTATTTCTGACATGACTAATGTCAAAACAATTGAACTAAAGCCGAAAAGGGGGGGGTTAAATGAAGCAAAAAGTAATTTCTCAGCCATTAGGTCTAATTGATCCAGATAAATTAAAAGTCAACGAGAAATTTCTATTTTCTATTAATTATGAGATGTTTCCGGAAAAAAAGGTAAGGTTATATAAAAAAGATAATTACTTGGTAATACATGCCGTATTTTGGAACAAGCTTAATAAATCTTGGAATATGACACAAAAAGAATTTCCATTGTCTGCTTTGCCATGGCTTGTGGATCGTTTTGAAAATGGTTTTTTTAAACCACAGGATCAAGGTGGAGTCTCTGATTTTGAGCGTAGCCTGCGAAAAGAGTTTAATGGTGAGTTCATTGGCATTAATGCAATGGCACATTGCTGTGCAGAAAATTTACCGGGTTTTAATATCTGGAATGCTAGTCGTGCGAGTTACATTTCTGAAATTCCTCCGCAGCAATGGGATATTCCTAGGAATATGTTGCTTGAAGGAGGTTTGTTGGAAAAATTAAAAGATCTGGCGCTAAAGTATGAGGCAGGTGAACTGTAATTGTTGTGCTGCCTCAAAGACAGAATAATTCTTGCAGCCTTGCAAGCAAGGTTGTCAGAGTCTGGGAGTGACGTTATCACATGACACCTGAATTAAAAGAAAAATTATTACTCAGACTTTTTTCTTCAATTGAGTATATGGAGGAGTTTACAGCGCATTATGTCGCTGGCCTTCATGCTGCAGAAGGCGCTTTTGCTATTTTTGAAGAGAAATACAGCATTAATGCAAATTTAGCTCATCGTTATGTAATTGAGTTTCGACAATGGAAAGAGCGTGTAATTCCTAATTTTAGAGGAATGAAGGAAGATGCGATATTAGCTTTAAGTAATGCCAAAAAAGGTAAAAAATCTACTATTCGTTCGACAGCAGGTAATCTTCGCGGTTTATCAAAAGATATGGATGGTATAGGTGACAATTGGTGGCTTGAGGTCGATGATTTAATAAGACGTAAATACGTAGACAATATGAATAAAGCCAAACTGATGGGTAATAATATTTATTACACTTTAAGTGACTTTTGGAATCCAGGTGAACTGTTGGTAGAAAATATTACTGGCTCAATTGACGAACAGGTTTTACTAAAATATCTGCAGTCCGGCGAACACCCATAATGAAATAAAAAGGCCCGGAAAATTATTTTCGGGATTTTTTTATCTTCTTAACTATTTCTGCGCCTTACTTTTTGGGTAGGGCGCGATTCGCGAAGTAAGCCGTCATAGAGTGTGCGGCGGTAATAATCGGAAGTAAGAGCTTACCGAAATAATCAGAAGGTCAGATGATTTGATAGTTTTTTTGACGCAGACGGTTGTTAGTATAAGATTAAGGAATTTTATTTTTAGCCTTCATTATGTAATAGATAAGAGTATCGTTTTGTGGAAATACTGACTTTGGGGGATAATCCGCTACTTGTTTATGGAATGACTAATGTCAAAGCATTTCAACTGAAGTCAATAAGGATTTTTTAAATGAGTGAAGAAATTATTTTATAGCTATTAGAGTTGATTGATCCTGATAGTATTTGAGTAAATGAGTGTTTTCTATTTTAAATAAAATATTAAATTTTTTCCGACAGAAAAGTTTTTCTTTATAAAAATATTGCTGCCTGGTTATGTTAAGCATCTCTTGGGATTAGTTAAGAAAAATATGGACTGCTGATCAGGTTGAGCTTCCTTTGTGCTCTTTACCTTGGCTTATTGATCGTTTTGAAAACGGTTTTCTTCGGTCGTAAGATCAGGGAGGTTTTTCTGATTTTGAACGTAGTCTGAGAAAGTATTTTAATGTGGAGCTAATCGGTATTAATTCAATGGCTCATTGTTGTTCAGAAAATTTACCAGGTTTTAATATCTGGAATGGGAATCGTAAAGGTTAGATTGCGCGAACCACAGTTCAACAATGGGATATTTCCAGGAGTATGTTGCTTGAAGGAGGTTTGTTGGAAAAATTAAAAGAGCTTGCGCTGATGGTCACGATGTTCCCCCAAAGTATCTCAGTGGGATAATTATTAATAAAAATTTGTCCAATTTTCAGAAAGAATATAATGGCATTAGACTTGGTTCCCCTAATCTTAATGAGGATGAAATTACTGTAGAGGCAGTGAAAAATGTTTCATTTTGACCAGAGCGCATAAAGCTGGGATATTCTGATATCAATGTGAATGCAACTGGAAAAAAGAAGCTTTAGTGGCGGGTAAATTTTGGTTGATGCACTAACTAAGGTTCAGATTAAGGCGAAGAGAATTGGAGAAAACAAATGATTTCAAAAATAAAATTATTAGATTTTCTATGGGGCGTCGCTAATGAGCAACCAGAGGCATTAGTAACTAGAAGTGTCGCTGCCAAGGAGAAAAACACGTATTGGAAGGAAGATGAATGGATTTACATTAAGGACACTGAGGTTGCATTAAAGATGCTATTCAAAGATTTAAAAAAATCTAAATTAACTTTTGAGGGGAGCATTGCCAGTGTGATTTTGGATGGAACAGATGAAGAATTTTTTCCAAAAGTGAGTGGGCACTAGAAAAAATAAGAGAATGCAGATCGAATATGGAGCTGATATCTAACCCTGATTAGAGTCAATTATGGCGCGGTTCTTGTCGCACCCCGCAAATACTATCACCGCTAAAGTTTGGTTAAATTCGATACCCAGTCCGCCGTCGGAGGAAAGATATTCAAATGGTAATTAAAAAATTCACGGAAGCGTTCTGCTTCTGGGGCTTTTTTGTATTCTTAACTATTTCTGCACCTCGCTTGTTAAGTAGGGCGCGTTTCGCGAAGCAAGCCGCCATAGAGTTTACAGCGGTAATATGTAATAGAGATGGCTATCGTTTTGTAGAAGCATTGACGTTTGAAAAAAATCTGCCACCTATTTCTGGCATGACTAATGTCAAAACAATTGAACTAAAGCCGATAAGGATGGTTTAAATGAATCAAAAATTAATTGCGCAACCTTTGGGGTTGATTGACCCCTTGCGCTTAAAGGCAGACGAGCGTTACCTATTATCAGTGACTTACGAAATGTTTACTGATAAAAATGTCAATTTTTATAAAAAAGGAAATTATCTTGTAATACATACTGTGTATTGGAGCAAAATTAAGAAGGCATGGAGGTCTGATCAAGAGGAGTTTCCGTTAGATGCTTTAGTTTGGATAGTTGACCGTTTTGAAAATAGTTTTTTTAAACCACAGGATCAAGGTGGAGTCTCTGATTTAGAGCGTAGCCTGCGAAAAGAGTTTAATGGTGAGTCCATCGGCATTAATGCAATGGCACATTGCTGCGCAGAAAATTCACCGGGTTTTAATATCTGGAATGCTAGTCGTGCGAGTTACATTTCTGAAATTCCTCCGCAGCAATGGGATATTCCTAGGAATATGTTGCTTGAAGGAGGTTTGTTGGAAAAATTAAAAGATCTGGCGCTAAGGTATGAGGCAGGTGAACTGTAATTGTTGTGCTGCCTAAAAACAGAATAATTCTTGCAGCCTTGCAAGTAAGGTTGTCAGAGTCTGGGAGTGACGTTATCGCATGATACCTGAATTAAAAGAAAAATTATTACTCAGACTTTTTTCTTCAATTGAGTATATGGAGGAGTTTACAGCGCATTATGTCGCTGGGCTTCAGACTGCGGAAGACGCTTTTGCTATTTTTGAAAAGAAATACAGCATGAATGCAAATTTAGCTAATCGTTATGCAATGGAGTTTCGACAATGGAAAGAGCGTGTAATTCCTAATTTTAGTCGGATGAAAAAAAATGCTTTGCTTAGTCTCGATAAAGCAAAGGTGGGCGATTTTGATTATATGGACGGTGCCACGGGAAATCTTCGCGGTTTATCCAAAGATATGGATGGTATAGGCGACAACTGGTGGCTTGAAGTTGATGATTTAATAAGACGTAAATATGCAGACAATATGAATAAAGCCAAGCTGATGGGTAATAATATTTATTACACGTTAAGTGACTTTTGGAATCCAGGTGAACTGTTGATAGAAAATATTACCGGCCCAATCGACGAGCAAGTTTTACTAAAATATCTACAGCCCGGCGAACACCCATAATGAAATAAAAAGGCCCGAAAAATTATTTTCGGGTCTTTTTCATCTTCTTAACTATTTCTGCGCCTTACTTGTTAGGTAGGGCGCGCTTCGCGAAGCAAGCCGCCGTAGAGTTTACGGCGGTTAGAAATGGTAGTGGTGGGTCACTGAAATAATCAGCAGGCCAGATGATTTGGTTGGGTTTTTTACTGCAGTCGCTTGTATGTGATTAGTTTGTGCTTGGACACGTTTCGCCAAAACTAATTTTTATTACCTCACCGTCACTATATTTGCAAAACCTACTGGTTCCCTCTGTCCATTGGGACATTAATACACCTGCTAATACCGCAGATGAAAGCAATGAAATTGCGATAGCAACGATAAATTTAAATTTTTTTCTCATAATGTTATTCCGCTGATTTTTGACTTGATTGTTCTTTTTTACATAGCTCTTCATCTATACAAACCATTCCGACTATATCAGGGTCAGGATTTTGCTTTAACTTAGATACATGTTGCACTTTTTGACAGTTTTTACATTTACTGTGATCTACACTATTCATAGAGCATCCTTTGAGGTTTGTTTTTGATTTTTCTTACAAACTGTCCAGAGCACGAAGTGCGCGGGTTGAAGCACTTTGTTATGTAAAGTTTGGCGTAATAAATGGCACGAAAAAACCAGCCAAATTTAATAAATAACTAATTTAAGCTAGTGATTAAGAAATTATTTACCTGAGTGAAGTATTGCGAACTCTTTTTCTAGTATGTCAAAAGGCCAACCATTAAATCTTTCGGTGAATTTATATTTCCCAAAATCTTCCGACCAAGGCAAATAGGGTCTATCAGTATCCGGCCAGTTGACACTAAAATAATAAAGTAGCCCATTAGGTAGACAGGTTAATTGTTTCGGTTTTCCGTCACTGAATGTTTGCTTGGTTTCAATTATTGCGCCCGGTTCGCATTTGGCAGGAAAGGCGACTCCAGTTGTAGTTGAGAAATCATCGTTTTTATATATGTAGATGATGTGATTCGAGGAAACATAGACCCTTCTAAGCACTGATCTTCCAAGGTCTTTATCGAAAGTAATTTGATTGAGAGTTGTTTTACTATCTGTCCATCTCCATTTTTCTGTGGTGTAAAGACCTAACTTATAGTCATCTTTAATTGACTCCTTGTAGCTAAGATAGCCATATATAGCGCTAGCCAAAAGTGCAATCAGTACTAATGAATAGATTACTTTTTTAACAAACTTAACCATTGAACAATTCCCTAAATTGAGCATACATAACAGTTTATTCAACGACCAAAGCCGTATATTTGCGGGAAGATTAACCCCGGCCTTTAAAAATTGCTAGATCCGACAGTATCTTAGTCATCAATACAGATAAAGCTGAAAATACACGGCTTAATAACTTCGTAGATATACGGCCTCTATTTTTATCCTTCCGTGCTGACGCATAGGTGGGCTAGGGCGGCTCTGCAGTAGTCACTTTCCGTCATACTCGCGAACGCGGGTATCCATAAAAACCAATAACTTGGATTAGCTGCGCTGGTCTACGGCTCCTGCTTTCGCAGGAATGACGAATAATTTAGAGTTTCCGTTGATAACAAATTTCTCCCGCCAATGTAATTACCGCCCATTACGCTTTCCCCACAGTGCGGAATCTTAGGGGATTGCCAGAGCGTTGGCTTATGTGGGTTGGGTATGCGAGGGGGGGGAATCAATCGTTGAGGTTGTTAGGGGGCGGATCGTTCCTGATAAAAATGTTTTGTTTAGCAATAAAAAATGGCCCGAAAGTGAATCACTTCCGGGCCTTTTTTTTGGAACTTACAACAGTATAGCGATAAGAATAATAATGGGAATTGGAATGCCCAGCATGAATAAAAGTATAGAGCGCATATTTTTCTCCTTAATAAAAAATAATGTTAGTTAAAGTCGCGTTGGCGTCCGCCGAATACGGCCATCAAGCTGGCGATAAACGCGCCGCTTAATAATGAAATAAACAACCATAACGAGGTGTAGGCCGATGCTTCGCGGGCTTTATCGGCTGCGGCGCGTGTTGCTGTTTCAGCGTCTTCCAGTTTTTGGCGTAAGGTTGTGAAAGCATCAGTTACTCGTTGTTCAGCGGCGCGTTGATCTATGCCTGTTGCTTGCGCAACCAGTTGACCGGCGTATTGCACGTCGTCTTGGGGGAGGGAATCTGTTGCAATGCCGTGAACAAAAATGCGCATAAGTTCGCCTTTGTTTGCATCGTTTTGTGTTGTGGATGCTGCGTCATTTTTTTCTGCTGCAGGTGCATGTGCAGGTGCAGGTGCAGGTGCTAAGGCGGGTTGCCCTTCAGCAGGTGTTTCCTGATTAATGATTGGCTGTTGGGAAACGGCTGCAGAACTTGCGGTGGCATCTTTACGCAGTAGTGAGTCCAACAAATAAGGGAGTGTGGTATCGCCTTCGCTATTGTTTTCAATCAGTGCTGCAGCGGCACCGCTTGCCGCTACTCCGGTTGCAACAGTGGCTGCACCTTCCGCAACGCTTGCGCCCGCTTTAACGCCGCCACCCACAATGCTGCCAATCACACCGGTGAGTAATGCGGCGGTGCCTAGTGTTGCCACTGCCCAGGATAAAAACCCGTGGGCGGTATCGCGGAAATACACTTCGTCGTTGGGTGTGTTAAACCAGCGGGTTCTCAACCGGCCTGCGAGGTACCCGCCCAGCGCTGAGGCCGCTAAGGATATTAAAGTGATGCCGATAATACTGGTCACACCAAACGTGGTGGCGCTAATGCCCTCGCTGGCCCAGGGGGAAACCAGAGTTAGGCCGAAGCCGGTGCCTAACAATAATAAAATTAACGACAGCGCGGCAGACGCGACTGCACCGGCAAACACAGCACACCATGCAACGGCGCTGTCATTTACTGGCTGAGTACTTAATGTCCCATCGCGATAATTATTTTCAGGGCGTTGTGCAAATTGAGTTTCCATTTCAAGCTCCAGTCAGTTTGTGAACCCTCACCATATGAATTGAAGCCGATCAAGTCTGTACGAAAACACACACAGATTGTTTTATCTATGCGGTTTAGCGCACTGATCTTCGTAAATGCCCGCTTTATTGTTCGATTGTGTGTTGCGTATGAATTTTTTATTTTCGGTAAATAAAGTTTTCATGGCAGTGCACCTTTAACGCTGCGCCCATTATTAATTATCGTTGCATCACCAGTCGTCACAAGATGTTAATAATAAGTGGTCAGATTAGTCGTCGGCAGCCAGGCAATAAATTTACGGACGGGTTTATCGATGAAAAGAGAAATGAAAAAAGATATTAATGGCGATAAAAATATTTTTTCTAATAGTGAAAAAAATTCTTATGAATTAGGTGCCCAGCCACGAAAGTCTGGTTTTCGTGCGCACAAATCTGCGAATCTGGTGGAGAATTATCTTGATGAAGATGATAAAAAAACACATCACCGGCATCGCCATGAACCCAATAAGAATGCAGTGCGTGTACAACTGCGGCGTATAGAACGACTGTTTTAACGGGCGGATTTTCTACGGCGTGTTATATCCAGCGTGACGCGGCGGTTCGCCCCGCGTGTGGGGGATTTTTGCGCAGGGTTTTCGTTGATGATTCGCTAAAGCTAGCTAACGAACAGACAGATCGGCGCGGATTGGTCAGGCTCTATAGAACCATGTTTTTTTCAAGGCTCTATTATGCTGAATACGCGCTTGGGTAAAACCCTGTCCCTTTCTGATCGCTCTACTTTTGGCGCTAAATCTGGCCTTGCTGGCCTTAATGTTAAAGCGGGTTTTCGTTCCTGGCGCGGGCGAATACACGACCGGCGTGCGCCGCGACCGGAGGATCTGAATCCCCTGCGTGCAGAATTATTCAGCGCCGACCAGATGGAACATTTTGGTCGCGTGTTGGCGAGTGAGCACAGTTTGAGTAAAGCGCGCACGCGCGACCGCTTGCTGACGCGGTTGGATGAAAATGAACAAGTATTGATTAGCGGTTGCGAGTTACTGGCGGAGGCGGTAAAAGCGCGTTCGCGCGTCGCGCCTGCGGGTGAGTGGTTGCTCGACAACTTTTACATGATTGAAGAGCAAATCCGCACTGCCAAACGCCATTTCCCCAAAAATTACAGCCGCGAATTGCCACGTTTAAGCGCGGGGCGCTCCGCCGGGTTGCCGCGCGTTTATGATCTGGCGCTCGCCGCCATCGCCCACGGTGATGGCCGTATCGATGCCGACATTCTCAGCCGTTTTGTCGCGGCTTATCAAACCGTCACCCCGCTAACGCTCGGCGAACTCTGGGCGATTCCGATTATGTTGCGCCTGGCACTGATTGAGAATTTGCGCCGCGTGAGTTTGCGCATTACCAATGCGCGCACCTATCTCAATTTGGCGCGCGAATGGGCGAGTCAAATGGTGGAGGTGGCCGAGAGCGACCCGAAAAATTTAATTGTCGTCATCGCCGATATGGCGCGCTCCAACCCGCCGATGGTAAGTGCCTTTGTCGCTGAATTAGTGCGCCGTTTGCAGGGGCACGGCCCCGCATTGGCCTTGCCGTTGACTTGGATTGAGCAGCGATTGGCAGAAGAAAGTTTGACCATTGAACAGATGGTGCAGGCGGAAACCCAGCAGCAGGCGGTTGATCAAGTCTCCATTAGCAATAGCATTGGCAGTTTGCGTTTTTTAGGCGCTTACGACTGGCGGGTGTTTGTGGAGACCATGAGCATCGTCGAGCAGATTTTGCTGGAGGACAGGGATGATGTGTATCGCCGTATGGATTTTGCGACGCGCGATGAATACCGCCATGTGATAGATCGCCTTGCCAAGCGCAGCAAAATTTCCGAGGCGGGCATTGCCCGTGTCGCGATTGAATTGGCGCAACACGCCAGTGATTCTGCCGCTCATGCCCGCCATGTTGGTTACTACCTGGTAGATCGCGGTTTGGCGCAATTGGAACACGCTGTGGCGGCGCGTTTGCCGCTGTGGGAGCGATTGCGGCGTGGCTGCGCACGGGTGCGCTTGCCCTTGTATCTCGGCGCAATATTGGCGCTGGTAGTGCTGGTCTCGGCCGGTTTTGCTGGCTTGGCGCAGCAGGCGGGAATGGCCGGTTGGTCGCTGGGTTTGATGGTGGTGTTGGCGGTGTTTGCATCCACGGCGCTTGCGACCGCGCTGGTGAATTGGCTGGTCACGCTGCTGGTGATTCCCAAACGTTTGCCGCGCCTGGATTTTGAGCAGGGCATACCGGAAAGCCTGGCCACGCTGGTGGTAGTGCCCACGTTGCTGACCAGCCAACAGGGAGTTGATGACTTGCTGGAAGCGCTGGAAGTGCGCTTTTTGGGCAATCGCGACGAGCAATTGTATTTTGGGCTGCTCACTGATTTTGGCGATGCCCACAATGAATCCCTACCGGGTGATGACGCCTTGTTAAGCCGGGCGCGTGAGGGTATCGAACAGCTCAACAGGGCATATCCACCAACAGCTACCCGCACCGGCAATAGCTGCAATCGCTTCTTTCTATTTCATCGCCCGCGCCAATGGAACCCCGTGTGCGAACGCTGGATGGGATATGAACGCAAGCGCGGCAAACTTGCGGATTTAAACCAACTATTGCGCGAGGGCAGTGCGGGGTCTGAGGCTTTTTCATTAATTGTGGGTGATGTGACCGCCTTACCCAAAGTGCGCTACGTGATCACGCTGGACACAGATACCCAGCTGCCGCGCGACGCCGCTCGCCAGTTTGTCGGCACCATGGCTCACCCACTCAATCAGCCGGTTTACGACCCGGAAAAACACATTATCAGCCGGGGTTACGGCATTTTGCAGCCGCGTATGGCAGCCACTTTGTCGGCCGCTAATTGCTCGCGTTATGTGCAGCTTTACGGCGGCGAACCGGGTATCGACCCTTACACCCGCTCGGTGTCGGATGTGTATCAGGACCTGTTCGGCGAAGGCTCGTTTATCGGCAAGGGCATTTATGATCTGGATGCCTTCGAGCAAGTGCTCGGCGGGCGTTTTCCCGACAATCGCATCCTCAGTCACGATTTGCTGGAAGGCTGTTATGCGCGCGCGGGCTTGTTGAGCGATGTCCATCTTTACGAGGATTCTCCCGCCCGTTACGAGTTGGATGTGGCGCGGCGCGAGCGCTGGCTGCGTGGGGATTGGCAAATCGCCCGCTGGCTCTGGCCGCGAGTGCCGGGTGCCAATGGGGAAACATTGACGAACCCGCTGTCGGCCTTATCGCGCTGGAAAATTGCCGACAACCTGTTGCGCAGCATGGCGCCGGTCGCGCTGTTGTTACTGCTGTTAACCGGTTGGACGCTGCTGCCGGCGCCAGCGCTCTGGACGCTTGCCGTGTTAGGCATAGTGCTGCTACCGCCGGTATTAGCCCTGCTGGTGGATGCACTGCGCAAACCCAAAGAAGTATTTTGGGCGCAGCATTTGGCGGCGGTGGCGAGCACTGCCCGGCGCCATTTTTTGCAGGCGCTGTTCCGCATTAGCGGTTTGCCCCATGAGGCCTGTTTTAGTTTGACCGCCATTTTGCGCAGCTTGTGGCGCCTGTGGTTTGCGCCGGGGCGCTTGCTGGAATGGTGTACCTCGGCGGAGCAGGAACGCAAAATCAAAGGTGGTTTGGCGGCGAGCTGGAACTTGCTCTGGTCGGCACCGGTAATCGCGCTGGCGACCGCCGCTACTCTGGCAATTGTGCAGCCTGCTGCCTTGCTCGTCGCGGCACCGCTGCTGCTGTTATGGTTTGTCGCGCCGCTCAGTGTGTGGTGGTTAGGCCGCCCCCTGGTGCGCAGGCAGCCGAGTTTATCGGAGCAGCAGACCCAGTTTTTGCGCAAAATCGCGCGTAAAACCTGGGCCTATTTTGAGCGTTTTGTGGTGGCGGAAGACAACTGGCTGCCGCCGGATAATTTTCAGGAAAATCCCGGCCCGGTGATTGCCCACCGCACATCGCCCACCAATATCGGGTTGGCGCTGCTGGGTAACTTATCCGCCTACGATTTCGGTTTTATCTCCGCCGATGTGATGCTCGAGCGCACCGCCAATACCTTCGGCAGCATGAGCAAGCTGGAGCGTTATCGCGGCCATTTCTTTAATTGGTATGACACAGTCACCCTGCAGCCGCTGCCGCCGCGCTACATTTCCGCGGTGGACAGCGGCAACCTCGCAGGCCATTTGCTCACCCTGCGCGCCGGGCTGGTAGCGCTGCCGGATCACCAAATTCCCCATGAGCGGGTCTTTCAGGGCTTGGCGGATACGCTCGCTGTACTCACCGACAGCTTGCAAGTTGCCCACATGCAGGACGACCTGCCCCATGCCGTTCAGGCGTGCATTATCCGCATGCGCAGCCTGCTCAGTGCCGCCTGCGCGCACAACCAGGGCGAGCGCACTACCAACTTGTTATCACTCATGCATTGCTTAAAAGCGGTGAATGATGCGGCCATTACCATCAATGCCTATTTAACCTCCCAACCCCAGGTAAAACTGGCGGTGAGCGGCGCGCTGCTGAACGATATGTTGGGAGCAGAGACTCTGGGATATGAAGCCCGAAGCTGGGGCGAGGCACTGGCACAGCAGAGCCGCGCGGCGCTGGACGAGTTATTGTTTTTTGCGCCCTGGTTGTCATTTCGCCCGACACCCCCGGCCTTGACTGGGTTTATGGCTGGCCTGGTGCAAAGCGAGCCTGCCGCCAACCTGAATGCCATTCCCAGCCTGCGCAGTTTGGCGGGTTACAGTCAGCGGTTGATGCCGCTGCTGGATGAACAATTGCTGCGCCCCGGCACCCCGGCCGACCGGGAGTGGCTGCTGGAATTGCGCGGTTTGATCAACACCGCCAGCCAGCGCGCCAGCGAACGTATCGCCACCTGTATGGAGTTGGTGGCTCAGGCTCACGAGTTTGCGGCGATGGAATACGGCTTCCTTTATGACCGTACCCGCCACCTGATCGCGGTGGGTTACAACCTCGACGATTATCGCCGCGATAACAGCTTTTACGACCTGCTCGCCTCCGAGGCGCGCCTGTGTAACTTTGTCGCCATCGCCCAGGGCCAGGTGCCGCAGGAGAGTTGGTTTGCCCTGGGACGTTTGCGCACCATGACCGAGGGCGAGCCGGTATTGGTTTCCTGGAGTGGCTCGATGTTTGAGTATTTGATGCCGATGCTGGTGATGCCCAGCTATGAGGGCACCTTGCTCGATCAAACCTGTCGCGCCGCCGTCAACCGCCAGATCGCTTACGGCAAACAGCGTGGCCTGCCTTGGGGAGTGTCGGAGTCCGGCTATCACACCTTTGATGCCAGCCTGAATTACCAATATCACGCCTTTGGGGTGCCCGGTTTAGGGTTCAAGCGCGGCTTGGCGGAGGACATGGTCATCTCCCCCTATGCGACAGTGATGGCGCTGATGGTTGCACCCGAGGCAGCCTGCGAGAATCTGGAACAGCTGGCCAGCAATGGGGTTGAAGGCCGCTTCGGGTTTTATGAAGCGGTGGATTACACCCCGTCGCGTTTGGCGCGCGGCCAGGCCAGCGCCTGCGTGCGTTCGTTTATGGTCCACCACCAGGGCATGAGTTTGCTGGCGCTTGCCTATCTGTTATTGGATCGCCCCATGCAGCGCCGGTTTGAGGCGGACCCGCTATTGCAGGCGACCTTGCTGTTATTGCAGGAGCGCATTCCCAAAGCATCGGTACTGCATACCCATGTCGCCGAACATGCCGAAGGTGCTGCGATATTCGATCAAGTCGAAACCGCTAGCTACGCACCGTTGGAGGCGGATACACCAACACCAGAAGTGCAACTCTTATCCAACGGTCGCTATCAGGTGATGGTCACCAACGCCGGTGGCGGTTACAGCCGCTGGAAAGACCTTGCCGTGACCCGCTGGCGGGAGGATGCAACGCGCGACAACTGGGGCATGTTTGTCTATCTGCGAGATGCCACTACTAGTGACTTTTGGTCGGCGAGCCATCAACCCACACTCAAACGCGCCGACAATTACGAGGCGATGTTCTCCGAAGGCCGCGCGGAATTCCGCCGCCGTGACCATGACATCGAAACCTACACCGAGTTGGTGGTCTCCCCCGAGGACGATATAGAGCTGCGCCGGCTGCGCATCACCAACCGCTCGTCGCGCACCCGCACCCTGGAACTCACCAGCTACGCCGAAGTGGTGCTGGCGTTACCAGCGGCGGATGCCACCCAAACCGCGTTTGGCAATTTGTTTGTGCAGACCGAAATTTTGCCCGAACGACGCGCGCTACTCTGCACCCGTCGCCCGCGCTCGGTGGGTGAGCACACGCCCTGGATGTTCCATTTGTTGTCGCCCAACGGCAGCCCGGTGGATCGGTTCTCTTACGAAACTGACCGGCTGCGGTTTACCGGCCGTGGCCGCACTCTGGTTGAACCCCAAGCGGTTACCAGCGGCGGGGAACTCTCCGGCAGCCAGGGCTCGGTACTCGATCCGATTGTTGCCATCCGCTGTCGCATTACGCTGGAAGCAGGGCAGGTGGCCACACTCGATTTGGTCAGTGGCACCGCCGATAACCGCGACGCCTGCATGACGTTGGTAAGTCGCTATCAGGATCGCCACTTGGCCGACCGCGTCTTTGATCTGGCTGCGACTCACAGCGGTGTGACCCTGCGCCAGATCAATGCCAGCGAGGCGGATGCGCAGATTTATCGCCGCCTGGCCAGCAGTGTGCTCTATGCTCACGCCGCCCTGCGCGCCGAGGGGAGTGTTCTGATCCAGAACCGGCGCGGCCAGTCCGGTTTATGGGGTTACGCCATCTCCGGCGACCTGCCGATTGTGCTGCTTAAAATCGCCAGCGGTGACCATATCGAACTGGCGCGCCAGCTAATCCAATGTCATGCCTATTGGCGCTTGAAAGGGTTATCGGTCGATCTGGTGATTTGGAATGAAGATCACATTGGCTATCGTCAACGCCTGCAAGACCAGATTATGGGGCTGATTGCCACGGGCAGCGAAAGCCATGCGATTGATCGCCCCGGCGGGATTTTTGTGCGTTCGGCGGAGCAGATCTCCCACGAGGATCGCATTCTGCTGCAATCCGTAGCGCGGGCGATTATCGACGGCACTAAAGGCAGCTTGGCGGAGCAGATCAATTGGAAGGGCCTGGCCGAGAAGAAAGTCGCGCGCTTGGTTCATCAGCGCAAATATGTTGAAGATACGACCCAGCCCCACACTATCGCCCCGCGCGCTGACTTGATTCTCACCAATCCGCTCGGCGGTTTTACCCCGGACGGCCGCGAATACATCATCACCACTACCCAAGCGCAGGTAACGCCACTGCCTTGGGTCAACGTTATCGCCAACCCTAACTTCGGCACAGTGATTTCAGAGAGCGGTTTGGCCTATACCTGGAGCGAAAACGCGCACGAATTCCGCTTGACGCCTTGGTGCGATGATCCGGTCGGCAGCGCCGGCGGTGAAGCGTTTTACCTGCGCGATGAAGAGACCGGCCATTTCTGGTCGCCCACGCCTTTGCCCAAACGCGGCCACGCGCCTTATGTCACGCGCCACGGCTTTGGTTACAGCGTATTTGAGCACACGGAAGATGGCGTCTGTTCGCAGCTGTGGGTCTATGTGGATTTGGAGGAGTCGGTCAAATTCTCGGTACTCAAAGTCACTAACTTATCCAGCCGTAGACGGCGCTTATCGGCCACTGGTTATGTGGAGTGGGTGCTGGGTGATCTGCGTACCAAATCCGCCTTGCACATGGTGACGGAAATCGATGCCGCCAGCGGTGCGCTCTTTGCGCGCAACGCCTACAACAGCGAATTTGGTGGGCGCGTGTGTTTCTTTGATGTGGACGACAATGCACGCAGTCTGACCGGCGACCGCACCGAATTCCTCGGTCGCAACGGTTCGCTTGGCAATCCGGACGCACTGACCCGCACGCGACTCTCCGGCCGTTTAGGCGCGGGGCTAGACCCTTGCGGTGCCATTCAGGTGCCGTTTGAGCTGGATGAAGGTGAGTCGCACGAGATTATTTTCCGCCTCGGTGCAGGGCAGGATCTGGAACAGGCCCGCGCTCTGGCGCAGCGTATGCGCAACATGGGTTCCGCCCGCTCTGCACTGGCCAAAGTGCATGACTACTGGACGCGCACCCTCGGCGCGGTGCAGGTCACAACGCCTGATCCCGCCTTCAACGTGCTCGCCAACGGCTGGCTGCTTTATCAAACCCTCGCCTGTCGTCTTTGGGCGCGCAGCGGCTACTACCAATCCGGCGGCGCCTACGGTTATCGCGATCAACTGCAAGACACCATGGCACTCGCTCACAGCCAGCCGGGCATGATGCGCGCACAAGTGCTGCGCGCCGCCCAGCGTCAATATCACGAGGGCGATGTGCAACATTGGTGGCATCCACCGCAAGGGCGCGGCGTGCGCACCCGCTGTTCAGACGACTACCTCTGGCTGCCGCTGGTCACTTGCCACTATGTGCAAAATACCGGCGATACCGGCGTGCTCGACGAGCAGTTGCACTACCTGACCGGTCGCGCGCTCAATGACGATGAGGAATCCTATTACGATCTGCCGGGGCAGAGCAGCGACACCGGCAGCCTCTATCAACATTGTCAGCGCGCCATCGAACACGGCCTGCGTTTTGGCGAGCGCGGCCTGCCGCTCATGGGCTCGGGCGATTGGAATGACGGCATGAATCTGGTCGGCATTCACGGCAAAGGCGAGAGCGTCTGGCTCGGTTTTATGCTCTACAAAGTGCTGCTCGCCTTCGCCAACATTGCGTACCTGAAGCAGGATCAAGCCTTTGCTGACCGCTGCCTGAGTGAGGCTCAAAAACTGCAACACAATATCGACCAACATGCTTGGGACGGCGCCTGGTTCCGCCGCGCATGGTTCGACGACGGTGTCGCCTTGGGTTCTGCAGTTAACGACGAGTGCCGTATCGATTCCATCGCCCAAAGTTGGTCAGTGCTGTCAGGCGCAGGCGATCCCATGCGCGCCCGTCAGGCCATGAGTTCACTCGATAAACATTTGGTGCGTCGCGACCAGGGCATTATCCAACTGCTCGATCCACCTTTCGATAAATCCGCCATGAACCCCGGCTACATCAAAGGTTATGTACCTGGCGTGCGCGAAAACGGCGGTCAGTACACCCATGCCGCCATCTGGGCCACCATGGCCTTCGCCGAATTGGGTGATAGCCAACGCGCATGGGAACTCTTCAACATCATCAACCCGGTCAACCATGGCAACAGCGCCGCTGCGGTCGCCCTCTACAAAGCCGAACCCTATGTGGTCGCTGCCGACGTATACGCCATCGCCCCCCACACCGGACGCGGTGGCTGGAGCTGGTACACCGGCTCGGCGGGTTGGTTGTATCGCCTGATGATTGAATCCCTGCTCGGCATCACCCGTCACGGCACCGAACTGCATATCAAACCGTGCCTGCCGAAAGATTGGCCGGGTTATTCGGTGGATTATCGCTTTGGCAATATGCTTTATCGCATTGAAGTGATTCAAGGTGATGGGGGTGAAAGCAAAATCCTGATTGATGGCGTAGCAGTGGAAGGCGTGGGGATTCTGTTGGTGGATGATGCGAGGGAGCGAAGGGTGGAGGTTCGTGTTATCGCATAGGCGGTGTGGTTGGGTTTCTATTTTATGTAGATACTTTTTGAAGATGGGTGAAGAGTGTATTCAACTTGCTGACAGGGTTTTTTACAGATAAAAGTTTATCTTCTTTCTTCTAATTGTTTGACTCTATTGATCTTTTTTGAGTAGATTACAGATGTCGCGGTAACACCATTACAGATAATTAATGCTATGCCTGGATTTAATCACCATAACTTGATGTTGCCCAACCCAGCGTTTGACTCCCCCTTGGTTGATGTATTGACCGAGCTTGAGCATTTGCGCCGTTTACAGTTGCGCGGCTCTACACCCGCCCTCCTGTTTTTACAGCTTAAGCGCATTTTTCACATGCTGGAAAGTTTGGGGTCTGCTCGCATTGAAGGCAATCACACCACACTAGCCGATTATGTCGAAAGTAAGTTGGATGGCGCCAGTGACCACTCGGATCATTTGCGTGAAATGGAAAACATTGAGCTGGCGATGGCATTTGTAGAGGAATCCATAGAAAAAGGCACCAATTTAACTGAACACTTTATTCGCGAGTTGCATGCCATGACGGTAGATAACTTGGAGCGGGAAGGTGATCGCACTCCTGGTGCTTACCGCGCGGGGTCGGTCCGCATATCGCAGTCAGAGCATCTACCTCCAGACGCAATACAAGTACCATCCTATATGCAGGAGTTAGTGGCATTTATTAATGAGCCACATGCACCTAAATATGATCTGATTAAAGTGGCTCTGGCTCATCATCGTTTCGGTTGGATTCACCCCTTCGGTAATGGTAATGGCCGCGTGGTGCGACTGCTTACTTATGCCTTGCTGATTAAGTATGGTTTTAATGTGCAAGCTGGTGGGCGTGTGCTGAATCCGACTGCAGTATTTTGCAATGATAGGGATAAGTATTATTCCATGCTTGCTCTTGCTGATTCAGGTTTACCGGAGGGGCAAGAAGCTTGGTGTACCTATGTACTAACGGGTATTTTAGATGAGCTGAGAAAAGTTGATCAGCTAACTGATTTTGCTTATTTGCGTAACAAAATTCTCACACCGGCATTGGCTTATGCAAAACAACGCGAGCTTATTACCGCGCAAGAGGAAAGCATATTGCACATAGCGGCCAAAATGGGCATTGCAAAAGCGGCTGATTTGGCAGAAGCAATGCCACATTTGACTGCGCATCAGCGTACTTATCAAATTAAAAAGTTAGTTGAGCGAAAAATGCTACAACCCGTAAGCGATGGTGCGCGCCAATATACCTTCGGCTTTAGTAATAACTACTTGATGCGCGGTGTCATTAGAGCCTTATCTGCTGAAGGTTTTATCCCTGCAACCTTAAATGAAGAAAAAAAATAATGCATATCTAACGTAATACGAGAACATCTGTATCGCGTTAGATAACCGCACGGCACTCAAACCCCTGAAACCCCTCTCTGTACGACACCGCACCGAAGCGGGTGAATCGGTGCGTTAACCTTGGTGCATCTTTTTCACTTCGGGTGATGTTTTCTCATGAAGAGTTCTGTGACCCATTTATTGTTAATAGAAAGCGATCCTGCCGATGCCAAGGTGATAAAGGATGCGCTGCATGACGACAGTGCTGCATTTGTCGTGGAGTGGGTAAAGTCACTGGCGGAAGCGTTGGAATACCTTGTTAACAATCCAATTGAAGTGGTGCTGCTGGATCTTGCCTTGCCCGACGGAAAAGGGTTGGGCGCATTCGATAAAGTAATTGCCGCCGCACCCGATGCGTTGATTTTGGTATTGAGCTCAGCGAGTGATGACGAATTGAGGCGTGCCGCTATGGAGCGCGGCGCCCATGATTATTTTGCCAAGGGGCATATAGATGCGCACTGGTTGCCGCGCGCGCTGAATTATATTTTAGAGCGCAAAGAATCGCGCAGCGCACTGAACGACAGCGAAGAGCGTTTTCAGGTAATGAGTGATGCATCGCCACTGGGCATTTTTCTATCCGATGCGCAAGGCGATTGCATTTACACCAACGCGGCCTATCACACAATTTCCGGGCAGACACTCGACGAAACCCTTGGCACTAATTGGACAGAAGCTATTCACCCGGATGACCGTCAACAAGCGGTGAAGGAGTGGCACGCCGCCGTGAATAAGCGTGAGCCATTTTTGGCAGAAGTACGGTTTGTGCGCAGCGACAATACCATGGTGTGGACCCGCTTAAATGCCGCAGCAATTAATAGCAAAGCAAATAAAAAAGCGCAGGGCTATGTGCAAATTGTTGAAGATATCAGTGATCGCAAAGCCATAGAAACTATTTTGCGCGTATCGGAAGATGCGTTGTTTGATCAGCAAGAGCGCGCGCAAGTAACGTTGAATTCGATTGGCGATGCGGTGCTCACCACTAACCTTGCCGGTAAAATCAGTTACCTCAATCGCACTGCAGAAACCATGACCGGCTGGTCGTTGAAAGAGGCATTGGGTTTGCCACTGGAAGACGTGTTTAAAGTGATAGATGCCGACTCCCGCCAACCACCGCCCAACCCGGTGCGGCGCGCATTAAAAGCGAATAAAACCATCAAACTGCCGAGCAATTGTTTATTGGTGCGGCGCGATGGTGCGGAAATTCCCATTGAAGACTCCATCGCGCCCATTCGCAATCGCCTCGGTGCTATTAGCGGTGCGGTCATTGTATTTCACGATGTCAGTGATGCACGGGCCATGGCTAAAAAAATTCTGCACATGGCGCAGCACGATGTGCTCACCGGTTTGGCCAATCGCACCCTGCTTACCGAGCGCCTCACGCGCGCACTTGGGTTGGCAAAACGCAAACAGAAAAAAATCGGTTTGTTATTTATTGATATTGATAATTTTAAAAATATTAACGATTCGCGCGGCCACGCCGTGGGTGACAGGTTGTTACAAATTATTGCGCGGCGATTGGAATCCGTTGTGCGTGTTACCGATACGGTATGCCGCCAGGGTGGTGATGAGTTTGTAGTCTTGCTAACTGAAATTGAACACAGTGAAGATGCCGCGCATGTCGCCGATAAAATGATTGCAGCCTTTGCTGCACCACAACAGATTCACGAGCAGCCTATTGCGGTCACCCTGAGTATTGGTATTAGCCTCTACCCTAATGACGGCAGTAATGTAGATGCGCTATTCCAGCGCGCCGATAGCGCTATGTATCGCGCAAAAATGTGCGGGCGCAATAATTACCAGTTTTATAGCAGTGGTGTAAATACACCACTTATTGCCGCCACGGATTCAGCGCCGCGGCCTCAGGCAAATACCAGTTCATAATCGCGTTTCAGTGTTTGGTAACATTCACAGGCAACTTTTTCCAATCCCTTTCGATCCACAATAATAATTTCGCCGCGATTGTAATTAATCAATTGGTCATTTTGCAGTATGCCTGCGGCAACAGTAATACTGCTGCGCCTTACGCCTAACATATCGGCCAGAAATTCCTGGGTTAAATGCAGCTGGTCGCTGTGAGTGCGGTCGTGAGTCATTAAGAGCCAGCGTGCCAATCGCTGCGCCACTTCATGAAAATGAATACACGCGGCGGTTTTTGCCAATTGCTCCAGTACTACATACACATAGCGATGTAATTGCGCCATTAATTCCGGTGAATTATTGAGCTCCCTGCGCAACTGTGCGGCGGTGATGCGCAAAGCGTGGCCAGTGCCTTGCACTAATGCGCGCATAGGTGCGGCACTCACGCTCAGGGAGAGGGTTGCGCCCATCATGCCTTCATTGCCGATTAAGCAAATTTCCAATGGCTGGTGATCTTCCACCAGAGTCAACAGTGAAATGAATCCAGTCAGCGGAAAAAAAGCATAGCGCAGCAGCTCCTGCGGTTCGCAGAGAATATCGCCAAAGGTGAGCTCTACGGTTTTGCAGTGTTGTAGCAAACGGGTGCGTACCGCCAGTGATAAACCATCGATTAAACGATTCCCACTCATCTGCAGATCAATAGGGTTTAGCTTGTTAGAAAGGTGATTCATCGATTAATCCTGCAACATAAAAATAAATAGTTGCACTCGCACGGGGCAGTGTCTCGCCAGTGTGTTCGTCAGCCAGACCGGCGTCCGTGCGCTACGGCACAAAGGGCGATTAACGGTTGCAGTAGCGCGTATTAATCAAATCTATAAGGGGGGTTGCGTACAGACGCTAAAAAAAATTAAGCCGATTATCAGTGCTCATCACACAGTATGGCGCGATTTTTTTTAAGTTTTGCTGTGTGTCTGCTACTGGGAATTTAATCCCTTTTTTACAAGGAACTTATTATGAATTACGAAAGTCGCGATACCTATGGCATGTATAAAACCGGTAACGGCAATGGCCCTGGACCCAGTTTGATGGGCGCGGAAACATTGGTCGGCAATGATGTCTATAACTGCCAGGATGAAGACATCGGCGATATTAAGGAAATTATGTTGGATATGAGTAGCGGCAAGGTATGTTATGCCGTTTTATCATTTGGTTCTTTCCTGGGCATGGGTGAAAAATTATTTGCTGTGCCTTGGACGGCGTTAAAACTCGATACCGAACATAAACGTTTTATTTTGGATGTCACTAAAGATCGGCTGAAAGATGCGCCGGGTTTTGATAAATCCGATTGGCCGGATATGGCAGATAATAGTTGGTCGAACGACATTCACACCTATTATCGCACCAAGCCATTTGATAAGGCGCAACGCAGCTACGAATAACCGTCTTTGTTAAAGGGCACCTTCAATTCTGGAGGTGTTAACGCGAGGTTTATATTATGAAAGAATCCTATCAATCCTATGTGTTTATGGGCCTGCTAAGTTCTCTGCTCATTATTAGTTTTAGCGGCTGTGAAAAATCGGAAGGCGTTGTTGATTCGCAACAGTCAGTTGCTGATGCCAATCAATCCAGTCTGGATGAGGGGCAAAAAGCGTTTGATATGCAGCTGGCAAAAAAAGTGGAGCAGGCAATTGCGGATGAAGAAGCGTTGAGCGAATTTGTGATTGCAGTTATGGCGACCAATGGTGTAGTTCAATTGTCCGGTGAAGTAGAAACCCGTGCGGAGCACGATTTAGTCGTGAAAGTTACGCGGGATGTGGACGGTGTGGATCGCATTAGTGATTTGCTGCGCATTAAGCAATAAGGGAATTAAACAATAAGGGAATTAAACAATAAGGAAATTAAGCGCGGTCGATAATTTGTCGGCCGCGTTACAAGGAATAACCCTTATCCAGTGCAAGCAAACCGATAGTGATAACCGCCATCAGCACAATAATGGTTATTACCAGAATGCTGCGAGGGTAGCGGTTAAATAAACTTTGACGAAACATGTTTGGCTCCAGTGAATACGCTTGGGTTAAATGAAGAGCGACACAGTAAAACAGCGCCGTGGTTGTCACACCACGGCGCTGTTTTTTTATATCCGGCCCATGAGGACCAGAATTAGTAGAATAATTAATACCAGCCCCAAGCCGCCACTGGGGCCATAACCCCAGGAGCGGCTGTGCGGCCAACTCGGTATGGCGCCAATAAGCATTAACACCACAATAATTAATATAATTGTTCCTAAGGTCATGACGGTTACTCAACAAAAAAGTGATGGAGTGTTGGTTTACGGGTTGGCAATAATCACTTCCACGCGGCGATTCAGTGCGCGCCCGGATGTTGAATCATTGCTGGCTACCGGAGAATTTTCTCCCTGGCCAACCGCTGTCAGACGGTTAGAGGCAACGCCCTGTTGCAACAAATACTGTTGTACGGAATCGGCGCGGCGCTGTGACAGCGACTGGTTGCTGGATTCGCTGCCCACGCTATCGGTGTGGCCTTCAATAATCAGCGTGCGCTCAGGGTATTTATTGAGAAAACTGGACAGCTTGCTCAGGTTTGCAAAAGCATTGCCTTTTAATTGCGAATTGCCGGTTTCAAATAACATATCGCCCAAGGTAACCACCAAACCACGCTCGGTTTCTTTTGCATTTAGCTCGGCAATTTCGCGGCGCAGTGCGTCGCTATCATCGCGTGCGGCTTCTGCATCGGCGCGCGCTTGTTCTGCTGCATCAAGAGCGCGATCTGCTTCGCGGGTGCGCGATTCCAAACGTTCACTGTCGCGGCGTTCGCTCAGGCCGGCACGCTGGTCTTCCAGTTGACGGGTCTTGGCTTGCGCCCAGGCGACATCCACTTCACGTGTGGCAACAAATACCAGGTGATCGGATTTCACTTTGTCTTTCATCGGTACTTCGGCGGCAGTCACTGCATCATCTGCTTCACGAATCGCAACCGACACCCGGCTCGCCAGAGCGGGATCATTTTGTAATTGCACCAAACGCTCGCGTGCAGCAACTGCACCGCTCGGGCTTTTAGGAGAATTTGCACAGGCGGCCAGAATAAGTGCACTGCCCAGCGCCATGATCAGTGGTTTGGATAAATGCAGACCGCGTTTGGTTTGCGCTTTTAAGTTCATCGACGTTGATAATTTCATTGTTGTTCTCCACTGGTGCGTTGCATTTCTTCTTTAAGAACACGAATATTTTTTTGCATGTCAGCATTAACGGCTTCTGCCTTGGCTAACTCTGCTTTGGCTGTTGCGAATTTAATGCCGGCACTGGCTTCCACCGCCAAACGTTTTGCCTCTTCCATCTCTTCATTTAAAACGGCAGTGCGTGCAGCCGCTAATTTGCTGCGCGCTTCTTGCAGCTCTGGCAGTGCATATTGTGCAACCCGCGCTTGTTCAGCATCGATCATGGATTGTTCAGCAGCGCTGATTTCTTTGGTGGGGGGTGGGGTGGAGGCGCAGGCAGTTAAGAATAAAAAACCTGCGAGCAATGCGATAAATGAGGTGCCTGGTTTTAACCAGCTCGCCATTTTTTGGGTGACTGTTGAAGTTGTCATAAGCTTACCTTTGGGTGAATAAAATGGGGTTTAATTGGTTAATGTTTTTGCTTGTACACTTTTAACGCCACGCACGTTTTCGGCTAATTCAACTGCCAGAGCGCGCTCCACACCGGTATCCAATTTTCCGCTCAGCGTTACTACGCCAGCATTAGTAGTGACTTCAATATCCGAGCCTTTTACATTGCTTGAATAGAGCAGGGTGGATTTCACTTTGGTGGTGATCCAGCTGTCAGAAATAACATCGCCTACTTCTTTAGTGGATGCTTTTGCCATGCCGGTTATGCCGGGTGTTTTATTGATAACTAATTTGTTTTCTACCGCGCGCACACCGCGTGTATCTTTGGCTAAACGGCCAGCGAGTTTTTTCGCTTCTTCAGTTTCGGCATTGCCTTCCAGCGTCACCTTACCGTCCAGCGTATTCACCTTAATGGATTGACTGTTGGTGTATTTGCTCCACAACAGTTTGGATTTAATAGTGCTGGAAATTGCCAGGTCATCCATTTGATCGCCATAGCGGCGTTCACTTTTGGTGGGCTGGTAATCCGCGCGCACATCAATTTTATTGTCTACATCTTTTATGCCGTTGACACCCATGGCGATGGCGGTTGCCAAATCTTTATTTACATCTTCTTCCACTGTGCCTGTGAGCGTTGCTTTGCCATCCACTACCGATACTTTTATATCGTTAGCGCGTAAATAAGGGCTGAGTGCATAGGTTGTCCAAATTTGACTTTCTTGTCGTGCGTTAGTGATTTCCTGCTCCGGGGTCGCCGCCATGATAAAACTGCTGATAGTCATAGACGCCAACAGTGCGATAGAGGGAATAAATAATTTTTGTAGTGGCTTGTTCATGGTGTTGCTCCAAAATCCCTAGCGGGAAAAATTACGGGTTTACTGCGTTGATGTTTTTTTGTAATTCGCGATAACTGCTGTGATGAGCAAGTTAGCATTGAGGTAACAAAGTATCAGTGCGTTAGCGAACAGACTTGGGGAGGGGGGCTGGATACTATGAATACAGGTTATAGCGCCTACTGGATTGAAATCGGTACACGGGAACAGCCTTTAAACTTACCTTTCTCTTTATACTCTTTATGTAGCAGGAATTATTTATGCAAAATCCATCTGGTATTGGATCTTCGTCAGGAAACAGTAAAGCAGTTGATACACATGCGGCTCCAGCACAAAAAGCAGAAGGCTCTAGTGGTATTGCGCACGAATTTCAAAGTTTTGTTGCAGATATAGAAGACTTGATCAAAGCAACCACCAATCTCACCGGTGAAGATTTACAGCGCGCCAAAGACAAAGTGAATCAACGCATCACTGCCGCGAAAGATGCAGCGACAGAAATGGGCGAAACGGTGATGAATCGCGCTCGTAAAACAGCGGAAACTACTAATACCTATGTTCATGAGCAGCCATGGAATGCCATTGGTGCCAGTGCAGCGGTTGGTTTGTTGTTGGGTTATTTGTTGGCGCGTCGCAATTAATTAGTGGTTGTTACTTGTTAATTCTTGAGCGTCAAACCCGGGAGTAGAATTTTGGAAATTATCCAGCGTTTGCGCGCTTCAGCGGCAATAGTGCTTGTGCAGATGGAACTGCATGGGCGGCTCGCGGGTATTGAATGGCAGCAGGAAAAAAATCGCTTACAGCAAATGCTGGTCTTCAGTGTGCTGGGGCTGGTTTTTTTTACTTGCTGCCTTTTTTGTATCGGGCTTTTGGTCATTACATTAGGTTGGCCCACCGCCTACCGTTTGCAAACCATCGCTGGTGTGATTGTGTTTTATGCAGCAGGAGCCACCATGTGTTATCTGCGCTGCAAACATTTTTCTGCCCAGGGCGCCAATGCTTTTGCAGGAACTCGCGCTGAAATAGCAGCGGATGTCGCGTTGATCCGGAGTCAGCTATGAATGAGCCAGATAGCGTCACCACCAGCAAACGGCAGCGGCAAATGCAGCAGTGTATTGTGTTGCGGCGACAATTGGAGCAACAGCGCCAATTGCTCAAGCAGCAGTGGTCTCCCGTGGATGCACAAGGCGAGCCGCTGAATAAAGCGCAGTTCCCGCGCAGTGCCACCATGCGGTTTTTAACCCGCAGTAAACATTCCTCGTTGCTAATACTATTTGCCAAGTGGCAACTGGCGCGTCATTTTCCAAGTTTGGTGTTTTGGAACATCAAATAATCCCCGCCGCTTTTTTGCGCCCTGATTTATTGATTTCTGGTGTATTACTTTCTGGTGTATTACTTTCTGGTGTATTACTTCTTGGCTTATTGTTTCCTAGCTTACTGCTTCCTAAAAACAAAAAGGGCGCATGCTATTCCTGAGTGAATAGACCGCGCCCCTACCTCTTTTATGACTTCGTTCAGCCCTAGGGCTTTTATTGCCGGGTGTTAAAACTCGCGATGCGCCTGTTCAGCCTGCTTCAACTTTTTGGCCTGATGTTTCTCTTTGGCGGTTTTGGTCGCGGGCTTTTTGCTTTCTTTACGTTTATCCTGACTTTTACTCATGATGCTTCTCTCCGGTTGGTGGATCTGAGTACCGCTCTTTAAGCCTAGGCCTTTTCTGGCCAATAGCGAGCATTGTTTTTAATTCCCTTCCCGGCTTCACTCTTGACACATGGCGGCGATTACATCATATTGACGTATAAATATGATATATGCGTCATATTTAATAATAAAACAATCGAGACGAACGCGAGGCTTTAGCAATGAAATACAAAACTCCCGAAACCCAAATATCCAAAGCCAGCTTGCTGTTTGCGCTGGGGCTGCTCGGCAGCATTAGCTGCGTTCAGGCACAAGAAGCCGGCGCTGTTGAAGAAGTTGTTGTAACCGGCATGCGTGCATCCTTGGAAAAAGCGATCGCGGTAAAGCAACAAAGCACCAAGGTGATGGAAGCCCTGGCAATGGACGATATTAATGCGACGCCAGCGGTCACTATCGCCGAAGCATTGGTACGCCTGCCCGGTATTAACGGTTCACGCGACCGCGGCAATGAAAGTCAGGCCGCGATTCGTGGCCTTGGCCCACGCATGGTATTAGGCACCGTAAATGGTCGCGAAGTGGCCAGCCCCGAGCCGGGCCGTGCTATTCGCTACGAGCAATACCCCTCCGAGTTGGTATCTGCTGCGGAAGTTTACAAAACCCAGTCAGCAGATCTGGTGGAAGGCGGCATCGCCGGCACCATCAACCTGAAAACTATTTCGCCTTTGTCGCACACCGGCCCTACAGCCACCGTGCGCGTAGGTTTGCAGCACAATGAAAGCGGCGAAGACGTTCCGGATTACGATCCGCTGGGCAATCGCATGAGCGCCGCTTTTGTACACCAATTCAGCGACACCTTTGCTGTTGCGATTGGCGCTTCCACCCAAACCCAAAAGAATGCCTATGGCTCAATGCAAGGCTGGGGTTATAGCGATAGCGCGCTGGACCTGGATGGCAACGGCACCATTGGTACTACCCCCTGGGGTGTTGCCGGTGAGGTGAAAAAACTCGACACCGACCGCGAAGGCATCATGAGTACCTTTGAGTGGCAGGCCACCGACGCGCTCAACGTGAAATACGATGTGCTCTACACCGAATTTGCGATGGATGAGCAGCAAAACCAAACCTGGGCGCAAGACATTGGCACACCACCTTCCGGTGAAGGTTGGGGCCTGGGCGATGCAAACGGCGATGGCGCGGTAGATAACCCGATGAGCAACGTAGTAATGCAGGGTAATCGCGCGGTAGCCGGTACGTTTAATGGTTGGGAAGGCACTATGCGTCACGTGATTGCCGCCTACCAACAGGAAAACAGTGGTGTCACCCAAGGCTTGAAGTTCAGCCACACTGGTTTTGACAACTGGCAGATCGATGTGGATTTCTCCCACTCTACCGCTGAGCGTAAAAACTACTGGAATGCGATTTATCTGGATCAATACGCCGAAACCTGGAGCTTTGATACTCGCGGTACACCGTCAATTTCAGCACCTGCTGGCTCGCCGTTGTTAACCCCAGAAAATGCTTCCTACAACTGGATTGGCAATGTCAACGAAGGTTCAACCCTGGAAGACGAATTGCAAAGTGCGCAGTTTGATATCAAACGCGATTTGGATGCCGGTCACCTGCGTTCAATCAGTTTTGGTGCGCGCACAGCAGACCGCGAGAAAGAAGTTATCTGGACTGATTTTGAAATGGGGCGTGACACCAACAACGATGGTGTATCCAATGACAGTGACGATAACGGTATACCAGTGGTATTCCCTGAAGGTTTCCTCAGCTCTTACACCCTTGGCGCTTTCGACACTATTCCCTTCCTGAATGCACCGTCTTACGCCAAAACCGCAGACGTGATTTTTGGTGGCGTTGATTATGATTCGGCGGACGTTAATGCAGATCGCTACTGGAAAGTAGACGAGCGCAACGATGCGGCCTACGTGAAGTTGGATTTTGAAGGCCAACTGGGCGGCTTGGACTACAACGCCAACATCGGTGTGCGTCAAGTTGAAATCAATACCAAGAGTTACGCATTGAACGGCGAATACATTGAAAATGATTATTCCAAAGCATTGCCAAGCGCCAACTTGAACCTGGATCTGGACGATACCCGCAAACTGCGTATTGGTGTCGCCCAAGCGATTTCCCGTCCACCACTGGATGAGTTGCGCGCAGGCCAGTACATCAGCGCTATTGAAAATGGTTCATCCGGTGGTGCAGGTAATCCAACGTTGGATCCCTTTACCTCTGATCAGGTTGACGTATCTTACGAGTGGTACTTTGCTCCCGAATCATTGGCGGCATTGAGTCTGTACTACAAAGACATCGACAACTACATCGGCAACGCGGTAGTGGGTACTTTCCAAAATGAAAACGGTGTGGACTTTGACATCTATGGCCCAGTAAATGGCAACGGCGGTTACGTGCGCGGTGCGGAAGTGACCTTCCAAATGCCGTTTGAATTCCTGCCGGTAGAAGGTTTTGGTGTTTACTCCAACTACGCGTTTGCGGAATCCAACATTGAAGAGTTCGCACCGTCCAACAACCCACTGCCCATGGCAGGTTTGGCAAGAGACACGGCAACCTTGGACTTGTGGTACAGCAACTACGGTATCGACGCACGCTTGGGCTGGAAATATCACTCCGCCTACACCAGCGCCTTTACTTGGGACAGTTACGACCTGACCACACTTGATGCGGAATTAGGTGTTGGCTTCAGCCTCGCTTACGAAATTAACGAGAACTACAACGTACGCTTCCAGGTTTTCAACCTGACCAACGAGCCGCTGCGTTTAACCCAAAACAACGAGTCTGCCAACCTGAAACGTTACGACGACTACGGCCGCAGCTACCTGATCGATTTCACTTGGAAGCTCTAAGCCCCGCTTGAAACAATTGCAATGCCCTTTCCCTTGCGGCTACTTCGGTAGCCGCTTTTTTTTGCCTGCGATTTACGTTTGTGGATTTTGCTGGAGTGGTCTTTAATTCAGTGCTTGTAGTAAGTCGCCGCAAACTGCATTAGAAAGAATATCCGGTGGTAGCTGTTTAATAGATTGTGAGAGCAAAATCATGAATCGAATTATTTTTATTATTGTTCTACTTTACTCTTTCGCAGCTAGCGCTGAAGAAATCATTGCCGTAGTTGATCTCAAGTTTGTAAGGGACACAGGTGAGGTCGCATCCACTCTTTGTTTTGATAATGGGAGTGAGGAACAAAACTGCGGAACCTGGGCGACATTTTATCTCTTTGACGCTCGCGTAAAAAAAGTTGTATCCGGTGAACTCAAAGCACGCAGATTTCATGTATGGCTTGGTATTCACGCGTTAAAGAAAGGCAATATTAAAAACATGGTGGCAAAGTTAAGGCCGTTACCACCGGAGCATGAAGCTGCCTATCAAATTATAGGGTGGGGAGATAAGAGGGAGTTGTATTGTTTCGAGGCTAAAGAGAATGAAACCTACAACACCAATATAAAATCGGAAGGTGCAAATATGCAGTGCTATGGCGATGAAGCGAATAATTCTAATAGGTAGCACGTAGTACGTAGGTTAGGCAGCCATGCCCAATAATAATATTCAATATCAAAAAATGTTGGGCATTACCGCCCAACCTACATCAAGAACTATCTTTAGAATTTGACCGTTACACAAAGCTCAGCTGCTTCTATTTCCATATCCATGCAACTGTACTTCACAAAACCCACCCCACAAAAACCTGAGCCTTGCTCGGGTTTTTGTTTGTAATCTGCACGCATTTGTTTTTACGGCTTTGTTATAGAGTCAAAATGTGTCTGGTGATAGTGTTTGTGTTCAAATAAAGGGAAATAATTATGGATCACACAAATATATCGACGCCAGCTAATCAGATTTCATCTGTCAAAACGGTAAGGTTTTCGAATCGGCCTATTTATGGAAAATTTTCCATTGTGTTGCTGGGCGTGATTTTTATTTCGATCCTTCCTTACTATGTGAAGGTTTATAACACTCCTGAAATTGTTTCGGCCACATTTATAGTGCATTCCATTTTGTATTTGGGCTGGTACATTCTATTTGCTGCTCAATCTAATCTTGTTTCGTTGGGCAATTTTTCTGCGCACAAAAAACTTGGCTACATGAGTGTGGCTCTGTTTGTTTTTTTAATTATCAGTGGCGTTGAAATGCTAATAGGGGTTATGGCTGCCTATGATCCCAACTGGACGGGTGGGCATGTATACTCAAGGGCGAGTTTTGTGTGGGGTATTTTGCACACGCTATTCAGCTTTTTTATTTTTTATATCCTGGGTATTTTTTTTAGGAAGCAACTACAACTTCATAAGCGTTTTATGCTGATGGCCTCGTTGAGTATGGTGTCCGCTTCTGTAACTCGCGTTGCTTTTTTGCCATTTATTCCCGTTGAGGGCACGATTTTAACGCTAGTGGCGACCTATGCTTTTTTGCTTACGCCGATGGTTATAGATCGCCTTGCGTTCAACGCTATCCACCCTGTATTTAAATGGTGCGTTCCCATTTATGTTGTTACGCAAATAATCTGTATTGGAATATTGCCCGCCACTGAAATCGGCCGAGCTATTGCTTTTCCTTTGCAGTTTTAAAACACCCGAGGTTGGCTCGGGTATTTTATTTATGCGGTTTTACTGATCCCCCCCAAAAAAAGAGAAGTGGCCTTGCGCCCCTTCTCTTTTTTTTGCCCTGCACCGGGTGATTAGACCTCTCCTGGCTGATCAAAAAATCTACAAAAGCCTATTAATAATATAATTATGATATTGTATGATGCAGCGTCTGCTGGTACTTCAGCTTTTGATGCTGGCAGTTCGTTCATGCAGTTCAACCATAAATATAAATAAGGAATAGATGATGAAAAAAAGATCCCCCCTAATCTTGTCGCTGCTGTTGAGTTCCGGTTTTGCTACCGCTGGCCCGGTGATGTACAGCGAAGATTTCAATGCAGATTTACCGGCCTGGGAGAGCAACTGGCTCGGGCTTAATTCCAACCTCAGCAATTACTTTATCAATGACACCAGCTATCGCGGTATGCCGTTGGATGGCTTGTGGATCTCCGATGGCGACAATACTGGCAATGCGGACATTGTGTTTGACGCTGGTTTTGGCAGTGGCATTTCTCACTTCTCCATCGACCTCGCGACCTGGACTGAGGGTTATTGGTTTGTAGCGTTTGATATGGCTGACCACTTGATTTTCTCCTCGCTTATTACCGCGTTTGACGATGCATTTTTTAATCCCGCTAGCTATCAAACCCTCAGTTTTAGCAGCAGTAATGGTCTGAAAGGTTTTTCTATTGTGGGTGATTACGTGGAGGGCGATGTGGCCATTGACAATGTGTTGGCAACCATCGGTGGTAGTACCAGCAAGGTGCCGGAATCCTCCTCATTGATGCTCTTGGTCCTAGGTCTACTGGGCTTAGTTTTCGGCCGTACCCACCATCAACAGTGATATCAACTAACAATAATGAAGGTGAATCATGCGCTTACCAACACAACTCAACCCAACATCCGTCGGCTGGCTATGTATGTTATTGACCCTGCTGTTTAGTCAGGCAGCGCTCAGTAATACGTTTTACAAGGGGGTGGATCTCTCTTACGTCAATCAAGTGGAAGACAACGGCGCCGTTTTTAAAGTAAACGGGGTGACGCAAGATCCCTACGCGATTATGTATGACTACGGCGCGAACCTAGTGCGCATTCGCTTGTGGCATAACCCCAACTGGCTGGATTTTGCCGGCAACGTAAACACTTACTCCAACTATGCCGATGCCAAGCGCTCCATCGCCCGTGCTAAAGCTAATGGCATGCAAGTGCTATTGGATTTCCATTACTCCGACAATTGGGCCGACCCCAGTCACCAGCGCCGGCCGTTTGCGTGGGATTCAGCAACCACTCTCGATCAGCTCAAAGCGCTGCTCTACAACTACACCTTCCAAACCCTGCGCGATCTGGATGCCGAGGGCCTGATGCCGGAGCTGGTGCAAATCGGTAATGAGACCAATAACAACATGGCAATTGGCCCGGGTGAACCCTTATCGCCCGTGAACTATGCGCGGCAGGCGGCGCTGATGAACGAAGGCATTCGTGCGGTAAAAGATGCTGGCGCGCTGGGTTCCTTAACACCGAAAACCATTATCCATATTGCCAATCCCGCTCATGTTTATGGTTTTTTTGCTGGCGTGCGCAACGCCGGGCTGACTGGTTACGACATTATCGGTATGTCTTATTACTACCACTGGCACGGTTACTCCATCAATCAAACGGCAGCATTGATCGCGCAGTTGAAACAGGATTTCCAAAAAGATGTGATGATCGTGGAAGTGAGTCACCCCTGGACTACCGAGGGAATAGATCCGGCAGGCAACATTATTAATGACTCGGCTCCCGGCTACCCGGCGCCCAGCCCGCAAGTGCAAAAGGATTACCTGATCGACCTGACCACCGCCGTGGCGCAAAACGGCGGGCTAGGGGTGATCTACTGGGAGCCGCTGTGGATTAGCAGCAATGCCTATACCCAATGGGGTCATGGGTCGCACTGGGAAAACCAAACCTTTTTCGACTTTAACGGCGAGTTGATGATCCCCGGCGGGGTGGAATTTTTGGCGCAGGACTACCCGACAGTAGCGCCGGAGCCAACTGCCAAACTTACGTTAAAAGTGGATATGACCGGCGTGGATGTGAGCCAAGGTGTGTACGTGACCGGCAGCTTTAGCGGTGCGGGCAACTGGGCGCTGGTGCCCATGACGTTGGAAGGCAACAACATTTACACCCACACCGCCGAAGTAGCGCCGGGTGCCGAGGGTGCTTACTACTTCCTCAACGCCAACAGCTGGAGTGCGCGCGAAACCGTGCCCGCCGAATGTGCGCCCTGGTGGGGAGTGGATCGCGGTTTTATCGCCAATGGCGATGTGACCTACGCGGCAAAGTGGGGCAGTTGTGCGGCTATCGCCAACCCCGAGGTCATGTTTGTAGTGGATATGACCGGCGTCAACACTGCTAATGGTGTGTACATCACCGGCTCCTTTACCGGCACACCCAATTGGAAAGTAGTGCCCATGAGCACCACCGACGGGCGTATTTATTATCACTACGCCACGCTGCCCGCTGGCTCAACTGGCGCGTACTACTTTCTAAATGGCAACAACTGGGCTGCACGTGAACAAGTCCCCACTGAATGTGCGCTCATGTGGAATACCGACCGCGCCTACAGCATTAGTCACGGCACGCCATTAATTCGCGCGCGCTGGAATAGCTGCAGCCAACCGGAAGTCGGTGTATTTGAAGTGGATATGACCAATGCCACACCAAATACAGCGGCCTATATTTCTGGCGCACTGCCCAATGTTGCAACGGGCAGCAATGTGCCGATGAAATTGAAAAAAGAAAAAACCTTCGTCTACGCCACCGGCATCACTCTTCCTACCAGCGGCAGCTACTATTACCTCACGGGTAGCAGCGCCAACACCCGCGAAAAATTACCCGCCGCGTGCACCCTGTTATACGGCGGTAAAGATCGTAAATACAGCTTCACTAATTCGCGCATCCAAAAAGATGCATGGAGAGCGTGTTATTAACGTATCTGTGTAATCATTTTTTTGTAGTAACAAAAACCAGCATCGTGAAAGCGGCGCTGGTTTTTTTTATGAGTTGGGATTTTTTTTGTCTTATCTGAATCCAGAGGCGCAAGTGCTGTGTCTAAGCTAGGTGGGATTTAACTGCTCTTCAAATATTTGAGGTGAAATATGGATGGTTTTGTTAAGAATAAAGAGTTGGGTTTACCTTGGCATGCATTCCTGTTGGGAGGGGTTTTCCTTTTGTACAGTTTAGCTGCTGGTTTCGACTACATCATGAGTGTAAGTCAAGGTGAAACATACTATAAAGCCTCTGGTATGACGGAATCTCAAATTAACTATTTCTTAACTGTTCCAATCTGGGCGGTTATTGGGTGGTCGCTTTCAGTGTGGGGTGGATTATTGGGTTCCGTTGGATTACTGCTTCGCTATGGTTTAGCGGGCAACTTATTTTTGGTCTCGTTAGTTGGCACCCTGATTTATATATTGTACGTCCTTGTCCTTTCTGAAGGTCGTGAAGCAATGGGGCAGTTATGGTTTATGCCAATTGTCATGGCGCTATTTACTGCGGTGATGTGTTTGTATTGTTTGCGCTTTAAACAGTTAGGTGTTTTAGGCTAGCGCACCATTAATTGGTGCGCTTACTCCCCAAAAAATTACGGACGCAGCTTTAACACTTTATCAATATCTTCTGCTGAATGACGTTCGGGAACTTGCTCCCATGTTTCACCCCAAGAGCGATTCACGATACGTCCACGTTGTACCGCGTCGCGGCGTTCAATCATTTTGGCCCAGCGTGCGACATTGGTGTAGGTTTCTACTTGGAGAAACTCAGCGGCATCATACAAATGACCTAAGACTAAATTGCCGTACCAAGGCCAAATTGCCATATCCGCTATGGTGTATTCGTCTCCAGCAACAAAAGTATTTTGCGCAAGTTGTTTGTCCAGTACATCTAACTGGCGTTTCACTTCCATCGCAAAACGGTTGATGGGATATTCTTGTTTTTCATCGGCATAAGTATAGAAATGACCAAACCCGCCGCCTAACAGTGGGGCTGCGCCTTGCACCCAAAATAGCCAATTAAATGTCTGGGTTCGTGCTGCTCCCGCTGGAGGAAGAAACTGTCCAAATTTTTCGGCGAGGTGAACAAGAATGGATGCCGACTCAAATACATTTATTGCTTTCTCGCCAGACTTATCAAGCAGTGCGGGGATTTTGGAGTTTGGGTTGACGCGAACAAAACCGGACGAAAATTGATCTGACTCACCAATATCTATCAGAAAAGCATCGTATTCCGCTTCGCTAATTCCCAGGGCAAGTAGCTCCTCAAACAGAATGGTAACTTTTTGGCCGTTAGGCGTGGCGAGCGAGTAAAGTTGAAAAGGATGCTTGCCTACGGGTAATTCTCGGTCGAATCTTGCTCCGGCGTCAGGGCGGTTGATACTGGCCCACTGATTATTGCCGTTGGTATTGTTAACCCAAACTTTGGGTGGTAAATATGAATCACTCATAGCGTCCCCTTGAGCTGAGGTTTAATGACTTTTAGTTGTTGGATGCATAGTATCTCAAAATGTTATTGTGGGCACGTTTAGCGGTTGGTCATGGAGGTTGCGGTGAAAAGAAATACAACTTTATTTATAAAATTTTTTAGTGCGTTTTTGTTGGGCATGTCGGGGTTAGTATTGTTATTTAGAAATACTTGGGGTGGGATTTTTATTCAGCCGTTAATTGATCGCGACTGGGGAGCTATTGCGATAATAATCATCGCTTTGGTTGCCGTTGCAGCAGGTATTAAATATTGCATCGATAGTGGAGAGTTAATTCCCAAGAAAACCATAAAAAGTCCACCAAAATAACGGCGGACTTTACTCGTAGTCGTTAATTAAGGTTTAACAAAACCATTCACTTCCAGCCAATACATAAAGGATTCAAACCATTTGTTACTGGTGCGATCCGGGTTGCCTAAACCGAAGCCGTGACCGCCGTTTTGATACAAGTGAAATTCCACGGGAATTTTTGCGTCGTACCAGGATTTAATTAATCCGGTCTCACCGTGAAATAAAAAGTCATCCACCGCGATAGCAACAAACATAGGTGGTGCATTTTTAGGTACCTCAACCGCATTCATGCCGCCATAAATCGGTACGATAAATGCCAGCTTAACTTTTTTGGATTGCAAGGTGGTTGCCATGGTTAAACCGGCGCCGGCAGAAAAACCCATCATGCCGATTTTTTTCATATCCACATTCCATTCTTTCGCGCGGCTGTTAATTAAGGCGTAAGCGGCTTCCACATCGGCTAATTGATTACTTAAATCCCACTGCGGCCGTGCGGGGGCTTTTTTATCATCCGCCGGTTTTGCGGCGTCGGCAAAACGTTGGTTCATTTGATTTTCAAATGCTTCCAGTGAATCTGCGGTGGGCTGCAGGCGATATTTAAGTACAAACGCATTAATGCCGCGCGCTGCCAAAGCCTCAGCCACTTCCCAGCCTTCATTTTTCATGGAAAGCCACATAAAACCACCACCGGGCGCCACAATTACACTGGTGCCATTGGCTTTTTTCGGGTCAGCCAAAAACGGTGTGAGTGTTGCTTTGGTAATGTTTCGCGCCATAGGGTCACCCCACTGGCGAAACCAGGATTCCTGCGCGGGCTGATTCTCCACCCCACCGGTATTCAGTGGAATTGCGCCCGGTTCATTGGGTACATCGATGGGGTACATTTTTCCATCTTGCGCAAAAATTGCTGCGCTGTTCAGGCAAATGAATCCAAAAACCATTGACCGTAAAAATACCTTTAATTGCCGTTGCATTGTGTTATCTCCATACAGCATTTCATTATGTAAAACTTCACGGCGGCTGCAATTATTCAGTCGTCAGCAAAGTTCATCGCGGAGTTCTGCGCATAATCTGGTGATTATTTATTAGCTCTTGAGCTTCGTCGGTTGTTGTTGCACAGAACAATGGGCGTGTTTGGTTTTTATGAATCAGCAAAAAATATTTATTAGTAAAATCCTTGGCATATATAAATGCGCAACCTCATATTTCTACGGGGGCGATTTAATAGCAAAATAAACTATATTATATGACAAGTGTTGCGCAAGGCGTTTGGGGTTAATTTCTGTAATGGAGTGGGTCTGTAGTAGGGATCTACAGTAATTGCATGTGAGCAATAATATGGAGGGGGCAACCGGGTTTTAAATGCCGGGCACCAGTGTACGGCGCCCGGCAATAACATCTATGGCTTTGCCATTAACTCTTCTTTGCGTTGCGCCAATTGCTCGCCAAGTGCGTACAAATCTAGTTTGCTGGCTTTTACTTTGGGAAATAGTTCGTTCTGTTCTTCTTTGACGTGGTGTTTTACGTATTCAGAAAGTACTTTGACTTTTGCATCGTATAGCGCATCTTCCGGGTTGCTGTCTTCAATTTGCGCGATCAGATCTTTCAGTGTTGCATGTTCAACAATGGCTTCTGGAATTAATTCTTTATCTTTGAGTTCAGCCTGCACTGGAGGGTAAAAAATTTCTTCTTCAATTTGTGCATGTACAGTTAATTCGGTACAGATTTGTGAAACCAGTGCTTTCTTTTTGGTGGATGAACGAGCCGTTTCATATTGCTGAAACAACAAATCCACTGCTTTGTGATCCGCTTTTAACAGTGCAGTAGCTTCTTGGGCCTTGGGTGATTTATCGGTGCTAACGGGTTTCTTTTGTGCGGTTGCCATATCAATCTCCGGATCTTGGTTTGGGGGATGGCTCCAGTGCGAGCCTTGAGTATTTATAGGTGATTGGTGACGCTATCTCGGTGCTGCAACTAACATACAGTGATAAAAATCAGGGAGTTATTTATTACCAATAAAAATTTCCTGATTAAAAAATTGTTTTAAGGTCGTAAAATTATTTTCCTGCATGCATCTTCTTTTTTATCAAATATTCGATATCCCTCGGCGGCTTGCTCAAGGCTTAGCCGGTGGGAAATAATAATTTCCGGGCGCAAATCACCTTGCAGAATATATTCAATCAGCGTCGGCAAATAAGATTGCACATGAGTCTGCCCCGTTTTAAAACTTAGCCCTTTTTCAAATACGTCGCCAAACATAAAGCCGTGAATAAAACCGGCGTATACACCCGGTACGCTAATGGTGCCGCCGCGCCTTACGGCGGCTATACATTGGCGCAGGGCGGCACCACTACTGCCTTCCATTTTTAATGCGGTGAGTGCTGTTTCCAGCGTGCTGCCTTTCGCTTCAAAACCCACAGCGTCAATGGCGGCGTCGACTCCGCGATAACCGGCGGTCTGTTCAATAATCGCCGCGGCCGGGTCATCTATCTCATCAAAATTAATGGGGATAACACCATAATGTTGCACCGCAAAATCCAAGCGGTATTGATGATGGTCCACCATAAATATTTGTTGCGCGCCGAGCAGGCGAGCACAGGCGGCGGACATAAGCCCTACTGGCCCTGCACCATGAATGACCAGACTACTGCCGTGGCCAATGCCGGCATTGAGCACGGCTTGATACCCGGTGGGGAGAATATCCGAGAGGAAAAGGACACGTTCATCGTCAATGCTGTCGGGAATTTTGAAGGGCCCGACGTTGGCTTTTGGCACGCGAACAAATTCCGCCTGACCGCCGGGAATTCCACCGTATAAATGACTAAAACCAAACAGCGCGGCACCGGCAGGAATTTGTTTTTTGTTGAGAATTGCACCGCGCCCTGTGTTAGTAGTTTCGCACGCAGCTTGCAAATTCATTGCACAAAAAAAGCAACTGCCACAGGCAATCACAAACGGCACCACTACACGATCGCCCTTGGCAACCGCCGTCACCCCGCTGCCCACTTCCTCCACAACGCCCATAAATTCGTGACCAAAAATATCGCCATCTTTAGTCTCGGGAATTTTTCCGCGATAAAGGTGTAAGTCAGAACCGCAAATGGCCGTGGCAGTGACTCTCAAAATAATATCGTCGCTTTCTTGAATAATTGGATCGGGCATATTGTCTACCCGGACATCATTGCTGCCGTGATACGTGAGCGCGCGCATAGTGAACTCCCATCCAGTGAAATGACTTACTTGGTTTTTGCTCCCTGCTTATAGGCTCCGGTGTTACATTGCTGATGGATCTGTTTCGCGCTCAAATGATCGGTGCCCGGCTAAGACGGTTTTAAATTTGGCGAGTGAATCGGTTTGCATTTTTTCCTCATCAATAATAATGGCGGGATCGGCATCGCCATCGGCAAAAACCGTGGGAATGCCTGCTGCGGCTATTAACATTCCGCCACCGATGGCATAAATCGGTTTGCAGTGACGATGTTGTTGCCGCACAAATTCGAGGGGATCAGCACTGCGGGGGAGCGATGCATCACCTTGCATAATAATTACGCCGTCATAGAGCACTGCAGGGCCTGCTTCCAAAGTGATCTCTATATCCAGCGTCGTACCTTCAGCGGTTTTTATTTTGCCCAGGCGTGCCCCCACTAATCTTGGTACGGCACCTTCTTGCAGCAAGTCGTTATAAACTGCGAACACACTTTTTTGCGCAACGCCCTCGCACACCAAAATCGCTACCCGGCGTGTGGCTATACCGGTTACGCCGGGGCGCGTTAATAACGAGAGCGCCGGAGAGGGAGGGTAGGATGGAATAGGTAAGTCGGATGCAAGTGGCATTGCCGGCGGCAGTTCGATACCCAAACCATCGGCAACACACTTTGCCAATAGCGCATCAACATTCACCAGCAGTGACACCACCCGCGCGCGAACAGCCGGTGTTTGCACCCGTGTCAGTTCAAAACGAAACGCGTTAATAATGTGTGTTTGTTCGTCCGGTGATTGGCTCTGCCAAAAAAGTCTTGCTTGCGAATAGTGATCCGAAAATAGTTCGGGATTGCCGCGTACTTTATCTTCCGCAATGGGTTCAGGAAAACTTTTGTAGCCCGACATTCCCGCTTGAAATGGACATCCGCCTGCCAGTGAATTGGGTTCGTAATTCACCCGGCCGCGATTAATTGCCTGGCGATGCATGCCATCGCGTTGATTGTTATGAACTTGCGCTAGGGGTGAATTGATGGAGATTTCATGAAAGTTTGCGCCGCCCAAACGACTAATTTGGGTATCCACATAAGAGTGAATCCGGCCTTGCAATAGCGGGTCATTGGTGAAATCGATACCCGGAATGACATGCGCCGTACAAAATGCAACTTGTTCAGTTTCGGCAAAAAAATTATCCGGGTTTCGATTCAATACCATCTTGCCCACCGTGATCACTGGCACCAATTCTTCCGGTACTAATTTGGTGGGGTCGAGCACATCAAAGGGGAAACCATTAGCGGTCTCCTCTGAAAATATTTGTAGGCCCAATTCATATTCCGGAAACGCGCCTGCTTCAATTGCCTCCCATAAATCGCGGCGATGAAAATCCGGATCGGCGCCGATAATTTTTGCGGCCTCATCCCACACCAAGGAGTGCGTACCGGCAAGCGGTGTCCAGTGGAATTTACAAAATACCGATGCGCCGTCTGCATTTACCAACCGAAAGGTGTGCACACCAAAACCTTGCATGGTGCGATAGCTGCGTGGAATAGCCCGGTCGGACATTTGCCACAGCAACATATGTGTGGATTCCGGCATCAGCGACACAAAATCCCAAAAGGTATCGTGGGCACTGGATGCCTGCGGCATGGCGTGATGTGGCTCGGGTTTAACGGCGTGAACCAAGTCGGGAAACTTCATTGCATCCTGAATAAAAAACACCGGAATATTATTGCCCACCAAATCCCAGTTGCCTTCATCGGTATAAAATTTCACTGCAAAACCGCGCACATCGCGCACCGTATCGGCAGATCCACGTTCACCGGCGACTGTAGAAAAACGCGTGAATACCGGCGTGCGTTTTCCTTTTTCACTAAACGGCGCGGCGGTAGTGAATTCGGTTAAGGCGCGATAGCACTCAAAATAACCATGGGCGGCCGAGCCACGCGCGTGCACCACACGTTCTGGAATACGTTCATGATCAAAATGGGTAATTTTTTCGCGCAGAATAAAATCTTCCAGCGCTGTTGGGCCGCGCAAACCAATTTTTAACGAGTGTTGGTTATCGGCAATCGGTACGCCTTGGTTGGTGGTTAGCTGTTGGTTGCTGCTATCCACTCTTACGCGATCCAAGGAACTAACCGTGGGGTTTAATCCAGGCATTGTTGTTCCATCACCTGTTTTGGGCGACTCAATAATTTCTGTTGAGGTGCTGCCGCCGGCAGCGGGCGAATCAGGTTCCACTGTCGCTCCCGTAACCGGTGTGCGTGAAGCCTCACCGTATTCGTGCGGTTTATTGAGGTTTGAAGGGATTTTTTCTGCCAGCTTTTGACCGCCTACTGTTTTGTCCAACAGTCGCTGTTGAATCTGGTCATCTGCCCCCAGCGTTTGTGGCGGCTGATCAGAGGAGGGCCCGGCAACGGTGCTCAGCACTGAACCGGCACCCGCTGTCTCTGGCTTGCCAGCGCCGCGTTTATCATGGCTACCGGATTTATGTTGGGTTGTTTTGGATGAATCGTTCATAAAAATATCCTTACTAAAATCGCACATTAATCGGAGGAATTGTTTTGAAATATTTCAGCTCAAGGTAAATGTGCACCGCCGGTGACACCAATCACTTCAGCGGTGATGTAACTGGATTCTTGCGAAGCGAGAAAAACAAATGCGGGTGCAACTTCTGCTGGTTGTCCTGCGCGCCCCAGTGGGACTTTGTCGCCAAACCGACGCAGTTTTTCTTCGGGCTGACCGCCACTTTGTTGTAGTGGTGTCCACACCGGGCCGGGTGCAACGGCATTTACACGAATGCCTTTTTTAATCAGCATTTTCGCCAAACTTTTGGTGAATGCAGTGATGGCACCTTTGGTGGATGCGTAGTCCAATAAACCGGGGGAGGGCTGATAGGATTGAATGGACGTGGTATTGATAATGCTGGCGCCGGGCGGCATGTGCGGTACGGCGGCTTTGGTAATCCAAAACATACCAAATACATTGGTCGCGTAGGTTTCAACAAATTGTTTGGTAGTGAGATCTTCCAGCTCTTCCACAAATTGCTGTTTGCCTGCATTGTTGACCAAAATATCAATCGACCCTAATGCTTCAACGGTTTGTTTTACCAGGATTTTGCAAAAATTTTCGTCGGTAATGTCACCCGGAATTGCAATTGCTTTTTGTCCCGCCTGGCGAATCATATTCAGTGTTTTCTGACCATCAATTTCTTCACTGGGCAAGAAGTTAATCACTACATCTGCCCCTTCACGGGCAAACGCGATTGCCACCGCGCGGCCGATACCGGAATCGCCACCGGTAATAAGTGCCTTGCGCCCATCGAGCCGGCCTGCGCCGCGATAACTCCGTTCACCGTGATCTGCCTGTGGTGCTAAAACTGCATCCAATCCCGGGTCTGGTTGTTGCTCATCGGCCTCGCCTTGACCTTGGCTTTTTGGGTATTGCGTTCGTGGATCTTGCATGGCGTGCTGATCAGAATTTTTCATCACATCCTCCTTAGGTTGATCGGTGAATGTGAAAGAGGGTGTTCTTATCTTTCCGCTGCATCTGTGCGGTAGCTAACGTGAGGGCAATTAAAATTCGCTGTGCGCTTTGATAGTTGTGCGTGAAGCAGAATAAATTGTTGCGTCTAATTCAACTTGCTGAAAATGCGCATGGGCCAACAGGCATAAATATTTTCATTATATTTATGAGTAATTAAAATTATTTTTAAGTGTGTGTTTTAAAAACTATTTCAATAAATACCCCATAAACCATTCTCTTATGGAGGTTGTGTGCAGCAGCGTACAGAGACGGTGCATGTGATCCACTAAGGTCGCCGGATGATAGTAAATTCATATCGGAAAATATTGGTGATGCGGAGGTTTTATGTATCTCTCTGGAATAGACCCGCAAACATTTCACGTTACGCTTGCTAACTTTAATCGTTCACGAACGGCGGTTGCTATTCCGTGTGACGATTGGGAAGCGGATGAAAGTGCAAGTCTTAAAATGCGTTTACTCGAAGGTCGATTTTTGGAGGAGATGCGCTCATCTGTTTGCTCGCTGGTCGATGGTGTAACAACAAATCCTGATGAATTTGTTGGCTGGTTTGAGTCCCTTATTGAGTGGGGGCCTGGTCAAAATCATCCCTTATTTGATTGGTTGGCAGATCACGCGTCTGCCGAAGAAATGAAATGGTTTCTCACGCAGGAGGCAGCGGGTGAGGCGGGCTTTGATGATCTGGTGGCCTACACGCAAGTTAAGTTACCAACACAAGCCAAACTCGAATGTGCCCGTAATTACTGGGATGAAATGGGGCGCGGCAAAACCAAAGCAATGCACGGCCCATTGTTGGAAGCGATGGTGCAGGAATTACAATTAACTCCATCCATTGAAACTACAGAGTGGGAATCTCTGGCTTTGGCAAATACTATGTTGGGGTTAGCGACATCGCGCCGGTATACATATCAATCCCTGGGCGCGCTGGGCGCTATCGAATTAACTGCACCCCGGCGCGCCGCAAAAGTATCGCGCGCAATGCAGCGGCTGAAATTTCCACGTAGATCACGCCGCTATTTTGATTTGCATGCAGCGATTGATGTTATTCATTCGCGCGCGTGGATTCAGGAAATTGTACGGCCGCTGGTGAGTTCGCATCCTGAAAGCGCGCGATTCATCGCTGAAGGTGCACTCATGCGGTTGAGTTGTGGTCAGCTCTGCTACGACAAATATAGTCAACATATGAAACTCAGGCTTCCGGCGATTTCACGCAAAAAATCTGTTGTGGTGGAACCGGTCTATGCCTAATCGTCGATATGAGGTTGTGCGTTATGGTGATCAATATCTTATGCGTACATCCAATGCTAAACGCATTATGTTGTTAGAGGAATTGCTGCGTTCCATTGCCTTACAGGGCTACAGTTTTACCACGGTGACACCGCGCACCCATGAACGGTTTTTACTGGGTTTTGACGGCCTTGCAAAGAATGCCCGCGATGTGTTTGGCTGGAACCTGCCATTTAATGCCGCAGTTCTACCGCCGCTTATATTTACATTAATGACCGAGGCCGATTTGTTGTTTAATGGCGGTGATTGTTTCCGCAGTAAAATCCGTATTTCCTCCTTGGGTGAGGATTTATTTTTGCATTCCTATTTCCCGACCAATGATGCGGATGCTGTTTTTTTTGGGCCAGATACTTACCGCTTTGCTCGCTTCGTGCAACATTCGTTGCGCCTGTTTCAATCGCGCTCCGGCTTTGCACATCGCAGCATTCCCGTTAGGGTATTGGATGTTGGTTGTGGCAGCGGGGCCGGAGGAATCGCGGCAATCCGCGCCTTACCAACTCATCAGCTCTATGAATTAAATTTAAATGATTTAAATTCCACGGCGCTGGATTATGCGCGTGTCTGCGCCAATGTGGCCGGCATACCAATAAATGCACTGCCGGGTGATTTTTTTAATATCAGAGGGTTGGAATTTGATCTGATTGTATCCAACCCGCCTTACCTCAGTGATCCGGCGGGGCGCTTGTATCGAGATGGCGGCTCGCACCTCGGGTTAGCGTTAAGTTTACGTATTGCAAAGCATGCGCTGGGTTTACTCGCACCGGGCGGCCACTTTCTTTTGTATACGGGCATGGCCATCACCAGCGACGACAATAATCCACTGCTGTCGGAATTATTACCCTCGTTGGCGAGCAATAAATTTCAATGGTCGTATGAAGAAATTGATCCGGACATATTTGGAGAGGAGCTTGAGCAACCCTATTATAAAAAAGCGAATCGTATTGCCGCTGTGGGGCTGACTGTGACGCGAATAAAGTAAATTCACTTTGCCACGACATAATACCTAGGCTTAACCTGCCGAGTAGATTGACCGATATTTTTTAATAAAAGCATAGGCTGCTTGAATCTGTTTAAAGCGTTCATTGCTGGCAGCGAGTTGTTCTGGCGCCAGGCCTTGGCTCATTAATTTATCGGGATGAAGTTGGCTGGCCAATTTTTTATAAGTTCGCCGCATTTCATCTTCGGTCATCCCGGCATTTACACCTAAAATTTTGTAAGCTTTTTGTAAATCCTGATTGTGATTGGCTGTCGGGCGATGCGCGTTGTGGTTTGCCTTCGTCTGTTCTTTTGCGGAGGCGCTGTAAGTATTCGGTTGCGCAGGTTTTTGCGTGTTGATGCTCAGCGCAAGTTGGTCTTGCTCGTAAATCATTTTTAATAAGTGATTGAACACAACGCTGTCATAACCAACTTCCCGCGCGATCCACTGCAATGCATGCAGCTCCTTCTCCACCAGGCATCCATCGGCGCGCGCCATGGCGAGTAGATGCACCAATAAAATCTGTATCAGTTTAGGCGTTGTGGCAGTGCGAAATTCTTGCAGCGCTTGGCTCGCGTTAAACTCAGCTGCCGTACCCGCTTTAAACAAATGCAAAGCACTGCGCTGCTCATCCTCCGACAAGTGCATTTTTTTCATGTGAATCTTAAGGCGATTCACCTCATCGCGATTGATCGCCCCATCGCAACCGGCGATATACCCTAAGAAGCTAAACGCCGCCTTCAAAAAAGCCTCACGAATACTCTGGCGTTTGTCTGGCATGATTGGCGTTCCTGTTGGGGATATTCAATAAGAACAGGGTTGTTCGTTGAAAAGCAATTAAAGATTAATAACACCGTATTCCATTGGGCTCTATACGGGTTAGAGGGTAATTTAAATCAATCCTGTAATTGTTGTTGAGCATGGCGATGTTTAAATCGCCCAAAAGCAAAAACCCCCGCTATTTTCATAGCGGGGGTTTTCATTGTGTGGTGCCCAGGAAAGGACTTGAACCTTCACGGCCGTTAAGCCACCAACACCTGAAGCTGGCGTGTCTACCAATTTCACCACCTGGGCAATCTCAGCTAGCTGAGGCCGCGCACTATAATTATCCGGATTTGCCTTGTCAACGGCCTTATCCATTTTATTTGTAGGTTTGTCATGATTGCTGCCCTATAATTCAAATCAACTGCCAGGATAGTTAGAAATCCGCCAATTATTGAACACAGGATGCCCAATTGAGCAAACGTAAATCCCCCTTCAAAGACCCTTTTGCCGCACGCGAAGCTGAGAAGTATGAAAACCCCATTCCCAGCCGCGAATACATTCTTGAGCTTCTGGATACCGCTGCCGAGCCAGTGACCCATGAGCAGATGTGCGCGATGCTTAAGCTGACCGGCGAAGACCAGATTGAAGCCTTGCGCCGTCGGTTGATTGCGATGGCGCGCGATGGTCAGCTGATCAGCAACCGCCGCGATGCCTATGTGCGGCTGGATAAAATTGATGTGGTGCGTGGACGGGTGCAGGGGCATCGCGATGGTTATGGCTTTGTGATCCCCTCTGAGGGCGGCGAAGACATTTATTTACACAATCGCCAGATGCGCAAAGTGTTTGATGGCGATGAGGTGCTGGTGCGCCTTTCGGGTGAGCAGTATCGCGGTAAAGAAGAGGGCGCGATTATTGAAGTGCTGATCCGCAATACCACTCAATTGGCGGGGCGCTTCTTTAATGAAGAGGGGGTGCAGTTTGTGCGCCCGGAAAACCCACGTATTACCCATGACATCATGATCCCGTTTGGCGCCTATGGCGGTGCTAAACACGGTCAGATTGTGGTGGCCGAAATTACCCAGCAGCCGGATAAAAACCGCCTGCCTACCGGCCGCGTAGTGCAAGTGCTGGGCGATCATATGGCGCCGGGCATGGAAATCGAGCTGGCGATTCAGGCCCATGGTATTCCCAGCGTTTGGCCTGAGGCGGTGATTGCCGAAGCGGCGCGTCTGTCCCATGAAGTGGAAGAAAAAGACAAGCTGCACCGGGTGGATGTCCGCCATTTACCCTTTGTGACTATCGATGGTGAAGATGCCCGCGATTTTGACGATGCCGTGTTGTGCGAGCGGCGCAAAGGTGGTTGGCGGTTATATGTGGCGATTGCCGATGTATCCCACTATGTGCAAGTGGAGAGTGCGCTGGATGTAGAGGCGCGTGCACGCGGCAACTCGGTGTATTTCCCCGATTACGTAGTACCCATGTTGCCCGAGGCATTATCCAATGGCCTGTGTTCGCTCAACCCGAATGTGGATCGCTTGTGCATGATCTGCGAGATGAATATCAGCACGGCGGGGCGCATTACCGGTTATCAATTTTATGAGGGGGTGATGCACTCCCATGCGCGCCTCACTTACACCAAAGTGGGCGAGATTCTCACCGGCGAAGGTGAAACCCGCGCGGCGCTGCGCGAAGAATATAAAGCGGTTATTCCGCAGCTCGAATTGTTGCATAAACTGTATGAGTGTTTGCGTGCAGCGCGCGATGAACGTGGTGCTATCGATTTTGAGACCACTGAAACACGCATCCAATTTAATGATGAGCGTAAAATTGAACGTATTGTTCCCGTCAAACGCAACGACGCCCACAAGTTAATTGAAGAATGTATGTTGTGCGCCAATGTGTGTGCAGCCACCTTTATTGAAAAACATAATTTGGTGGGTTTGTTCCGCGTGCATGAAGGCCCGACCGAAACCAAGCTCGCCAACCTGCGCGCCTATTTATCGGAGTTGGGTTTAGGTTTGGCCGGTGGCGATAAGCCCACACCGGGGGATTACCAACAATTGCTGCAAATGATTCAGGATCGCAGCGACGGCCATTTAATCCAAACAGTAATGCTGCGCAGTTTGCGTCAGGCGATGTATCAGGTAGAAAACCACGGCCACTTTGGTTTGGGTTACGAAGCCTATACCCACTTCACCTCGCCTATTCGTCGCTACCCGGATTTGTTAGTGCATCGCGCGATTCGCTCGGTAATTCGCAGCACCGAACCCACCACCCATGTACGCCGGGTGGACACCGCCAAGGCAATACCGAAGAAATTTATTTACCCCTACACGGCTGCAGAAATGTTGGTATTCGGCGAGCAGTGTTCACGCACTGAACGCCGCGCCGATGAAGCGACCCGCGATGTGGTGAGCTGGCTCAAATGTGAATACCTGCGCGATCAAGTTGGCGCCATTTATGATGGCCATGTAAGTGCAGTAACCAGCTTTGGTTTATTTGTTGAACTCAATGAATTGTATGTGGAAGGTTTGATTCATATCACCTCATTGCCACACGATTATTATCGTTTTGAACCGGCGCAACATCGCTTGATGGGTGAGCGCACGCGTAAAGTATTTGGTTTGGGTGATAGTTTGGTGGTGCGCGTAGTGCGCGTGGATTTGGACAACCGCAAAATTGATTTTGAGTTGGAGTCGGAGGCTGCCATTCGTCGCCCTAAATCCCAAGTCAAACCCAAAGTCGCTAAACGCGATGCAAAAAATGCGGCTAAAAAATCCGCTGCCAATAAGCAAGATGTTAAACCGGTTGTGGCCAAACCGGCTATCGCAACAGCTGTGCCTGAAAAAGCCGCGACGAAAAAACCAGCTACAAAAAACACTGCCACAAAAAAGACCACCGCAAAAAAACCAGCAGTTAAAAAGCCGGCGTCAGTTAAGCCTGCAAGCACCAGGCCTGAGGGCAGCAAATCTGGTGGCGCTAAGGCGGCAGTGGCTAAAGTGACCGGCAAAAAATTAGCTGCAACTGATGTTGCAGCAGCGAAACCCGCGGTAAAAAAATCCAATAGTAAGGTCTCTGTGGCTAAAGCGGAGAGTTCCGGTGCTGCCAAGAAAACCGCAGCACCGAAAACCGCAGCTGTTAAAAAGGTAGCTGCTGCAGTGCCCGCCAAAAAAACCACTAAGGCTGCAAGTGAGGTGAGTCATGGCCGTAAAAATGCGAAAGCTACAAGCAAGGCAGCGCCAGCAACAGTTCAACCGTCGCCGTCAGGAGCGACAAAAGGCAAGGCTGTCGCTCGGGCTGCGGCGCCAACTGCTAAAAAGCCGGTGGCTAAGGCTAAGACAACGAAGTGATTGCTGGCTGCAAAGCGAGCATTTTGTTTCCGATGAAAGCCTGACGCGCGAAATCTATGTGGTTAAAGACCGCATTTGGCGCGAGCGCGAAACCCGGATCTCTGAACGCTAGTTCGCGCGAATACCGGTGCGGTAATTAACGATTTTTTTAAGGTAAGTGTTTTGAAACGTGAATTTATATTTGGCTTGCACGCAGTGCAGGCGCTGCTGAAAAGCGCACCCCAGCGTGTGATTGAAATTTACATGGTGCAGGGGCGCAACGATCAGAAACTGCAAAAAATTGTGAATGCGGCGCAGAGTAATGGTATTCACTGCCAGGTGGTTAATCGCAATAAACTGGATGAGTTGGTGAGCGATGAAAATCATCAGGGGGTGGTGGCGGTATGCACACCCGGCGAAACCTACGACGAAACCTGGTTGTTTAATTTGCTTGATAATCTCAATGAGCCTGCGTTTTTATTAATTCTGGATGGTGTCACTGACCCGCATAATTTGGGCGCCTGCATGCGTTCAGCGGAAGCGGCGGGTGTGCATGCGGTCATTGCGCCAAAAGATAAATCCGCTGGCCTCACGCCGATTGCGCGCAAAGTGGCATGCGGTGCCGCCGAGGTTTTACCTTTTGTGCCCGTGACTAATTTGGCGCGTACCCTGAAAAAATTGCAGGAAAAAGGCATCTGGTTATTTGGTGCGGCGGGCGACGCGGAGCATTCTATTTACCAATCCAACCTCAAGGGGCCAATTGGTATTTTAATGGGGGCTGAAGGAGATGGTTTGCGCCGGCTTACACAAGACACCTGCGATCATTTGATGAATATTCCGATGGCCGGCACAGTGAGCAGTTTGAATGTTTCGGTCGCTACCGGTATTTGTTTGTTTGAAGCGGTGCGCCAGCGTCGCAGTTAAAAACATTGATCTCTTATAATAAAACCCGGGGATGTTGTTATGAAAATTCTACCAGTCGTTAAATCATTGCCTCTGCTCGCTGCTGCGAGTTTGCTCTCTGCTTGTGCGCCCGAAGTGGGCAGCCCTGATTGGTGTAAATCCATCGAAACCAAACCCAAGGGTGAGATGACGATGAATGAAGCCAAGGATTACGCCAAACATTGTGTATTTAAATAATAACGTGAAGTAAATCGTTTACTAAAATCACGCCATTTGTCATTCGCTCTAATTCAATTCCTGATGATACCGCCACCTGTTTTGTCACCGGAACAGGTGGCGGTATTTCTGTGTGCGAGAAAGGTCTAATGAAAACCAACTTTCTAAATATTCACGACGTGGTGTTGCTGCTTACCGCCCTTGAGTGTTGTGTATTGGCTGCGCTACTGAATTTGTTACCCGCCAAGCACCTGCAGCCGCGTCGAATTCTCTCTGCTTTTTTCGTGTTAATCGCACTGGTGCTAACTACTACGCTCATTGTCTGGAATGGCGATTTAAAAGGTGCGGCTATCAATCAGTCGCCATTGGTTGTTACGATTCTTGCGGTGTGTTTATTATTACAGGGGCCGGTGCTGTATTTTTATTTGCGCTCTTTATCACAAAAAATGCAGTTGTTGCGATGGTGGAATTTTCTGCATTTAGTACCGGCACTGGTGGCGGCGCTGTTATTGGTTTTATTTGATATTAATAGCCTTGAATGGTGGCCAACAACAGAATTGGTTGGGGCGGAAAATACGGCGGTTGCTTTTATTTGGGCGTTGGTAAAAATATCCCCGCTGGGTTACATCGTTGCCTGTGTTATCGCCGAATATAAATTGCGTGAGAACTTGAAAGCACTTTATTCAGCTATTTCCATGTCTGAATTGAAATTGGCAGATGCAGTGCTTGCAGGTTTCTGTATTCACTGGCTGTGGTCGCTGCTGGCTTATGTGCTTGAGGGGCAGGTGAGTGCCGGGGTAAGTGATAGTCTGGGAATTATCGACAATTATCTAACGGTCATATTGGTAAACGCGTTATTTGTATTTGGTTTGATTAATACCCGTCAATTGCTCAGCGTGAACGCCATGCCGGTTGCCAAGCCGATACAGCCGACCAAAATGGATCACAAAGTGGCAGTTATTGAAAAAGCCATGAATGAAGACAAGTTGTACCTGGAGAGCAATATTAACCTGGAGCGTTTTGCAGAGCAGACGGGATTAAGGCCGCGCGACATTTCCGCGATTTTAAAAATGCATTACCAATCAAATTTTTTTGAATTTATTAATCGCTACCGTGTGGAAGAAGCTAAACGGTTGTTGTCGCCCGACTATAAAAATGAAACGGTGTTGGAAATTATTTATAAATCCGGTTTTAACAGTCCCTCCGCTTTTCACCGTTTTTTCAAACGCATGGTGGGCGTAACGCCCACCGAGTTTCGTCAGCAGGGCTAGCCCTTAAACGCTAGCCGTAAAAAATCAGGGAAGTGCAACCGCTTTAAAGCGTGCAATAACTACGCCCCCGGCATCGCGCAATTCCAGTTGATCGCCAGCTATGTCATAACTGGCAACCTGCGGCAGGGTGGCGCCAATCAGCTGCGCTTGTTCTGCACCTTGCATGCACGCCATGCGCGTACCGGCCATTTGGGTGAATTGTAATTTATCGCCCGACACCTGATAGCCACCCATCATGCGATTGCAACCATCGGAGCCTGCTACACGCCGCTCCGTGTTCAGCACAATATGCGGTTCGCGCTGATTGTCGCTGACAGCCACGGCGGTACCTTTGATTTCAACCAGTTTCCAATAGGTATTGATCAAGCTGGCAGTGCCGGTGTTGTTGTGCGCGCAGCCAGTTAAGCTGATAAAACCTATAGTCAACACCAAGAGCAGAGTTGTTTTCATTGCAGTCTCCTTGAGTAGATAACACCTATTGATACGAACAAGCCTAACCAGTATAGCGTTGCCATTAGGTCGAATTTGTTAATTGTTTTTCTGGGGTAGCAGTGCTTTGAATCCCTGCGCCGGGCGCGTTTCTTCATAGTCGCCGTGGTACATATCCAAATAAACTGTGTGCTCAACCGCACCCTGATAGGTGTCGCAAATGACGGTGTAGGAATCTATCATCGAGCCATAGGGGCCAATACCTGCGCTACCCTCGCGCGCAAATGCCGAAACTTGCTCGCCGTTGCTGCACACCAACCGCGATAAATAATCCCGCTGACCAATCGGCATAGCCACCCTTACAGGATTTTCCGCCGTGCCCAAGGGGTATTTTTCTACCATTTTCATATCCGGTTTTTTGCGCTCACCAAAAACAGCCGCCAACGCATCTGTCAGTTCATCCTCTGAGCTTTTTTCTTGCGGCTGTGGTTGGCTGCTACAGGCAATCAGGCTTAGGGCAAAAACAAACACAGGAAGGTGAATGGGTTTCATAGGAGGGCTCTGGCGTTAGGAGAGGGTTGTCGAAGGTTTACCATTATAAAGGATTGAGCTGAATCTAATCTGTTGTAATCTGCATCTAATCCCAAAACAGTGTTTACAACGGGGGGGCGTATGCTCACATTTATCTGCTGGTTATTGTTATGGGCAATCTGTTGGCCCTTGGCGCTGCTCGCCTTGGTACTTTGGCCAATTGTCTGGTTGATCTCTATTCCGTTTCGCATCCTTGGTATCGCCTTTGATGCGGTGTTTGCATTTTTGCGTGCGTTGTTATTTCTGCCGTCACGGATTTTGGGTGGTAGGACGTAATAAATCCAGGTTGCAATAAACCCAGGGCGCAATAAATTGCGCCCCTACAGTGTGCGCGGCGTAGGGATTCAATTTATTAAATCCAATATTTATAGGCTTTTATGCGCAACGATATGTGCAAGTTGCTCCCAATTCTGCCCGTCAAAATCCACAATTTTTACTGCTTTTGGTTGCGGTGTTAAGCAGCGCAAATTGACATCCATTCCATCCGGGTTTGAGCGGGGAATGTAAAAGGGTTTAATGCCCCAGGTTTTGCAGAAAGTGTGCTTTGCTACGCCCGTGTTAAATGTGTAAGTGGTGATATTGTCTGCGCCGCTGATAAGGCGAAAATGGTGCTGCGGCACAATCAAATGTAAAAAACCGCTCATATTGCAGATCGAACAATTACAGTTTTCGACTTCCACTTCGTCGGGGGCTTCCACTTCAAATGTTATTGCGCCGCAATGGCAGCTGCCTTGGTAGATCATTATTAATCCCTGATATTTTTTACGTGCACGACAGTGTCAAAGTTGCTGCGGAATTGGCAGCCGTAAGGTTCGGGATACTGTTGAGTCGGTGTTATGATTTTCTTTTCTTCTGAAATGTCGTAAACGTAGCGGTTAAATAATTTAGTCAGCACTAATTGTTTATCTTGTATTTTCCAGTTGAGTGAGGTTATTTCTTTACCATCTTCGAGTGTACTTATGTAAATTTTACCATCGCCCATGATGTCCAGAATGTAATTTTGGGTGCAGCTGATCGAACCAAGCTCCCAATCCAAGATACTGCTTTCTTCCAGTATTTTTTTTAAGCTATCTGTTGGTTGGTTTGTATTTGCGATCACATAGAGGCCAATATTTCCTTTGGTATATCGGTGTGCGCTAATTCCTTCGCCCAAACTAAACAGGCGTGATTCAGGTGCCGGTAAATTTAATGATTTTAAAATCTGTTCAATCTCTCGGTTGATCTGCGTTGAACGAGAGTTGGGTGTGTAAATGATATAAGCCCCTTCTTTGAGGGGCTGCATTGGGGTTGTCTGTTGATGAGCCTTCAAACCGGCATTGTTTAACGATTGAAGCAGTTGCTGTTGGGTAGGCTGATCAATTCCCGATGTGTAAACATGGATTTTTGTGGTGCTACAGGCAGCAATGAATAGCACTGATGTAATTATTAATACTTTCCACATTGTTTATTGTCCTTTGATTTTCGGTGTTGCAGATGTAGGAGCATCTGCGCTGCCTATCGCGCAGGTACTTCTATACCGTGAGCCTTCAGCACTTTCCGCACCTGATCCAGCGGAATAGCCTCCACTGTTTGACCATTGCCACTTTCCGTGGTCGCCATAAACAAGGCGTTGTAGACCGACTCTTCCACTGCATCCACGCTGGCCTGGAATACAGCGCTCATTTGCTCGTTCGCCAATTCGGTAGTTTGCAACCGCGCCGCATCAAATTGGCGTCGCACCGATTCGGCAGTCGAAAATGCCAATATGTAATCGCCGCTACCGTTGGATGCGGAACTGCCGGTGCGCCCCAATCCCATCATGCCGCGTGAGGCGAGGCGCTGCAGATTACGATCCGATAAGGGCGCATCGGTGGCGATCACAATAATGATTGAGCCATCGCCGCGATCATCGGCTAATCCACGGGTGTTCTCTCGCGCAGCGACTGCGTTTTGGAACGCATAGCGATCCAGCTCACGCCCCACGGGCGCACCTGCTACCTGCAGTACTCCCCCGAAGTTGGCCTGTACCAGCACACCCACCGTAAATCCACCCAGACTCTCGGGCAGTTTGCGCGATGACGTTCCTATACCTGCTTTCCAGCCAAACGCCGTAGTGCCGGTGCCTGCACCAACGCTACCTTCCTGCACCGGCCCACTCTTCGCGCTTTCCAATGCGGTGCGTACCGCAGCAGCGGTGATCGGGCGTGCGCGGATGTCATTGAGTCTGCCGTCATTAGTCTCGCCCACGACCACATTCAGCGAGCGTACTTCCTGCATATCCGGTTGCGCCAGCATCCACTCAACCATGGCATCGGCCGCCTTCCACACGCATAAGGTGCAGGTCAACAAAATCGGGCTTTCCAGCTCGCCCAACTCATTGATCTGGGTGGTGCCGATGAATTTGCCGAAGCCATTGCCTACATGCAGTGCAGCGGGTACCCGTGAGCGGTAGGCATTGCCGGGGTGCGGTAGGATCGCCGTGACACCGGTGCGAACCTTGTCGCCCTTTCGTAGCGTCACCTGGCCGACACGGACACCGGCGACATCGGTGATCGCATTGTGGGTGCCAGGGCTGAAGATACCCGGTGCGACACCTAAATCACGCGCTCGTACTCGCGGTTCCTCCTGCGCAGCAGCGTTCAGGATGAAGAGCCCCGTTAACATCACAATCAATCGGAGGAATAGGCGATGCAGTCGGATCGAATGTAAAAAACCGCTTATATTGCAGATCGAGCCGTTGCAGTTTTTTACTTCACATTTTATTGCGCTGCAATGACAGGCACTTTGATAGATCATTTCAAGCTCTCTTATTTATCGTTATCAAACTTTGTTTGGTACTGCTTATCTTTCAGGTTGGCATAGGGTGATTATAACCATGCTCGGTGTGTTTACGCACAGAGGCTTGTTGCAATGCCGTGTAAGTTAAAAACCTTAACTAAAAAGTGAGGCACAATATGAGCAATCAACAAACGGTAAAGCAAGAGGTGGGTGTTTGGATCGACCACAAAGAAGCATTTGTGTTGTTCAACAGTGATGATAAGTCCGATGCGCAATCGTCAAATGACAAACATATTCGTTATTCAGAGCATGCTACTGAAGGGGCAAGTCCCTCAGAAGATCAGCGCGAAAGGCGCCATACCAATCGGCTTAATCAATATTACGATGAAGTTATCCCACACCTGAAAGATGCTACGGCAATCTTAATATTTGGACCTGGCGAAGCAAAAGGTGAATTTAAAAAACGTCTTGAAATCAAGGGTTTTGCTAACCGTATTGTTGGATGTGAGACGGTTGATAACTTAACCAGTAATCAAATGGTTGCAAAAGTTAAAACTTATTTTGCGTAAATAATGAATGTGTTTTTCGCTAAAAAAACGCCGCTACCAATCACTTGGTAGCGGCAAAGCAGGGTTGTTTTACTGCTGGAGATCAGGTTTTTTTGGTTTTGCGGCCTAATAAAATACCGGCGGCGCCGAGTAGCAATAAGGCGAGTGATGATGATTCGGGTACTTGAGTGTTGGCGGATTCGTTGTAGGTGAAATTATCCATCACAAAATGTTCGCCGCCTTCGTCGGGGGTGCTAGCTGTTCCGCCCCAGGAGCGGAAGCTGAGTTGGTTGATGCCGATAAAATTAAAATCGAACCATTGCGCCTTTTGTGTACTGACCGTGACGGTTGTGGTGAAGAGGGCAAGGTTGTCTAAAAAACCAGTGACTTCAACGAATAAACCTTCATTCCACGCGGCAGTTAAATAGGCGCCGTTAAAATCAAACAGATTGCTACTAATAGTGCTGGTGGTTGCGAAATTATTAAACGCGGCGTAATCACCTGACACAACCCCCGAAGCAAAGCCGGTGCCGGGCAGAGTATTTTTGTTGATGTAGGCTACGCTGGTCATAAAGTCTGCACCCCAATTGAAACCGTGATAACCATTGTGAATCGCATCGGCTTCGGTTGCGGGTAAATCATCAAAGGTAATGACAGCGGCGTGGGCGGCGCTGCTGAAAATGGCGATAGAAAAAATTGCAGATAATAAAAGTGAGTGAATTTTTTTCATGGTATGTCGTCCATTTATTTTTAAAAAACCACCCGCAAAAAAATGCGGGTGGCGGTTAATAACCATTGCTTAAATTTTTATTAATTACCCGTTATTTTCAGTTCCCAAATTGAATAACCCCATTGGTTTCCTGCGCTGCGTGCCGTGGCATAAATGCGCACATAGCGGTAGTTGCCTGCAACGCTGTGGGTGTCGGTGCGATCACCAAAGGCGCCGGTGGTGATGGTTTTCAAGGTGGTCCAGCTCATGCCGTTGTTGGATGCCTGCACCAGATAGTTGGCGGCGTTGGCCGCTTCCCAATCAATAATCACCTGACTCAGGTTTTTGCTGCTGCCCAAATCCACCATGATCCAACTAGGGCTGACACCGTGGGTGGATTCCCAGCGCGTACCGCCGTTGCCATCCACTGCATTGGCTGCGGGTTGAAAGTTGCTGCTGGCAGTAACCGGACGGCCTTGGGACAACAACACCGGCGCCACGCTCGAACTGCTGGACGAGGCAGAGGAGGGGGCACTGGAGCTGGCCGCCGATGAGCTGGCGCCAGTGGTGTTGTAAGCCACGGCGATGGTGTGGCTGGCAGCAATATTATTGAAGGTGTAGCTGTTCATAGCGCCGAGCGATACGCCGTCCACAATCACATTGGCGACCGATCCTCCCGGTGGCGGTGTGAAGCTGTAGGTCGCGGAATCGGCGTTGTTTTTGCTGTAGCGCAAGGTGCCCGCCGGGCTGATGCTACCGCCGTTGTCCAAATTAATGGTGTAGATGCGGTGGGGCTTCAGGTCGACGGCCATCAACTGCACATCGGCCACTTCCACCAATTGACCTGCCGGTGGGCGGAACCAGAAGCGGAAGCGACGTTCGTTGGCGGGTGGATAGGCGACGAAGTTGCTGAAGCTTTCATAGACGCCATCGGTATTGCTGTTGGTCCAGTCGATCAGGGTGTTGTTGGCGGTGCCGTATTCCACTTTGAACTGGGCGAGGCTGCGCGGTGCGGATTTATCGCCCGCTACCAGTACCTCTTTCACTTCATAGTTGGCATCGATGTTCACGCTCACCCACAAGTCCTGACCTTCGGCGACACCATCGTTACCGCTGGCTTTGTTGCCGGTTGCACCATCCACTGCACGTTGCGCTACGCCCCACCAGTCAGTTTCCCAGCCACTGCTGGCGCCGCTGAAATCGGTGGCGGTAATTGCCGGAACCAGCGGGTCACCGGAGCCTATGTAGGCGATTTCTTTGATCACCACATCATCAATATAAGTTGTTGCATTACCCATGGCGCCAAGCAGAAAGGCGAGGCGGCCGGGGTTATCGCCACCGGTAAAGTCGATGTTGAAGCTGTAGCTGGTCATGCTGGTGCCAAGGGCGATGGTCTGCAGCAAATAGGTTCCGGCTGGTGATGGATTCAATTGGTTTTCCGCCAGACGCAGCTGGATATTGCGCGGCGTTTCAGCGCGGGCGCGGAAGCTGACCTGGTAGCGATAGTTGCGTTTCAGGCCAAACCCCTGGGTGTGCAACTGGTAGGAGCCAGACCCGGTGCCTTGCGTGGCGGCGGTAATGCGCGCTTCACCATTGATAACGCTATAGGCCGCGCCTGCGCCGTCGTAGTTCTCGCTACCCCAACCGGTCAGGCCGTCGGCAAAGTTGCCGTTGCCAAGCATATTGACGGTGCGATCCACCACCGGTGTACCCGCTGGTTTGGGGTATACATTGGGCACATCCTCAAAGGCTTTGAATTCCAACAACCAAATTGGCTCGGCTTTATCTATGCGACCTTTGGTGACCAGTTTGATGTAGCGATAGGTCTTGTTTACATCAAAAGTATGTGTCGCCCAACCCACACTTTGCTGCTCTGAATTGAGGATAAATTCCCAGTTGCCGGACGCGGTTTTACCGAAGATGTCGTAAGACTTGGGCAGGTTCCAGCTCCATTCAATCCAGAAGTATTTGATGGGTTTGTCCACGCCGTAGTCGATGGTGACTGAATGCATATTGTCGTCGCGCGGGGTTGCCCACTTGGAACCGACATAGCCGTCAGCGGCATTTTTGGCGCTGTTATCGCGGTAGGCGTTATCACCTTCTTGTAAGTAAGCATCTGCGGTGACGGACACCGGCGCCATCCAGCCTTTCAGCGAATAGAAACCTTTGGTGTTATTGGTGGGGCGGAAGAAGCTGTATTTGCTTTCGTCGATGTACTTGTGCCACGTGTCGGTGGTCGGCAGTGGCCAGTGGGCAACGTAATCGACCAGGAAATCCGTACCCGCACGACCGATATTGGCGTTCATCGCGGCGGTATCCAAATATTCATACTCGGTCACACCGTTATTGACGCGGGTGTAGCCGGTTTTATTGGCCACATTGGCGTTGGTGCTGAACTTGTTGTAATTGCCTACGTCCGGCCATTCCACATGGGTGATGGCGTGGTTGAGGATCATGCGCATGGGGGTGAGGTAAGGCCAGGGCTGATCGCCGCGCTCGGCTTTGGTCCAGCTGTAGGTTTTAACGCCGTTGATGTAGTAATCGACCGATTCCGGGGTTTTGATCACGCCGTAAGTGACATATTCATCGCTTGGGCTAATGCCCAGTTGCGCGTAAGTGGTGCCATAAGGGTTGCCGCCATAGGCCGGGTAGGGCGCCGACCAATGGGTTTGCGGCGCTTTACTGACATTGGCGCCAGTGAACTCAATAATGTCCAGCTCCTGGCAAGCAGTCCAACCCACATCGGGAAAGTTGCCCAACAACCACCAGGCCGGGAATTCGGCGTTGCGCGCCGGCGGCATTTTGATGCGCGCTTCAAATTTGCCATACACAAAGGTGGAGTCATCGGTAATTTGCGATTCAATCCGGCCCGCGCGAATAAACAGCGGCTTGCCCTGACCGGCAACGCCGCCGTAATAGTCCTGGATCTGGCCATCCATATAGCGGGCTTTCAGGTTGAGTACCTTGCCATCTGTGGCACCGGCATCGGGTTGGCCGACACGAAAAGTCCAGTCAGCGGCGGGGTATTCCACATCCTGATAATCAATATCCTCGCCATTCACAAAAATGTTTTGCTCCACCAACCATTTGTTGCGGTTGATGCTCACGCCATCGAACTGGTCGACAAAACTGGTATTGGTATTGGGGCTTGCCCACCAGGGGTCGTTGTAGTCTGTCGCAAGGGTATTGGCCGCGCCGAGGCTGAACATGGCCAGCGCCAGCGAATGGATACTCGCCGAATGTTTGAGTTTCATAGTTCCTCCGGGGGAATTATTGTTTTTTATAACAGGAGATTTTGGAGTAGCGCCGTAAAGGGCTTGCCCAATGTATGCGAGCAGCTGGACGGAGGCTTCCTTCGTGCGGGTTTATCGAGAAAGTGGGAGTTCCCACTTGTGATACATAAATGGGATTGGTATCGAAAGCCTATTGTGCGTATTACCCGGTGGCTAAAGCCGGCCAACGTCATGTGCTGAAAATGCAAAGTGGGGTCAGTGATGGCGCTACAGGCTGTGATAATTTAGCGGCGCGGGCATATGAAATGCTGACAGGCTATTCCACAAAAACTATCGCCGAATTACCGACACATAAAAATAATGAAACATCTCTTACTTAATTTGCATGAAGTGGTCATCGCCCTGACTATTTTGGAAACCCTGATCCTGTGTATTGCTCTGGGCATTTTGCCCGGCGGCAGGAAACCGTCACGTCGGTTGCTGCAACTCTTTTTCATACTGGTGATAGGAACGCTTACCACTACTCTCATCACCTGGAATACCAGCTTCCAGTCGATATCGATTGCTCATTACCCTTGGATACCTGCGCTGTTATCGGCTTGCCTCTTGTTGCAAGGGCCGGTGTTGTTCTTTTATTTGCGCTCACTGTCCTGTGAGCGCGACGTCTATCAGTGGCGCCATGGTGTGCATCTGTTGCCTGCCCTATTGGCGGTGGGGGTTATTTTTGCTTATGACTTGAGTCTCCATGACTGGCTGCCCTGGCACTGGGCGGCCCTGACAGAGGCAGATCGTGCGGCCTTGGCTTTTGTGTGGTTCCTGGTCAAATGCTCGCCGCTCATTTATGTGCTCGCGTGTTTCTACACCGAGTTCCATTTGCGTCAGCAGTTAAAACAAATGTACTCCAGCATCGCTGAGCGGGAGTTGCGGCTGGCGGATTGGGTGTTGGGTGGGTTTTTTATCCACTGGCTTTGGTCATTTATCGCCTATTTCCTGGGCGGTTATGTGAGCGGCGAGACCAATGACCTGCTGGGCATAATCAATAACTACCTCACGGTGCTGTTGGTGAATGGCCTGTTCCTGTTTGGCTGGCGCAATACCCGCGAGCTGCTGCAGCATGAATTGGTGGTGGCCGTAGCGCCGGAAAAAGACCGGTTACAGGATATTCCGCAGGTGGACGAAAAGCGCGAAGCGGTCGCGCGCGGTATTCGCGAACAGCGATTGCATTTGGAAAGCCAGATCAATCTGGAGCGATTCGCTGAACAGATTGGCATCAAGCCGCGCGAGCTATCGACCATTATCAATGACCATCACCAGCAGAATTTCTTTGAGTTCATCAATACCCAGCGGGTTGAAGAGGCCAAGCGGTTATTGGCTGCGCCTGAGTGCGCGGGCGATACGGTGCTGGACATTCTGTATAAATCCGGTTTTAACAGCCAATCGGCGTTTCATCGATTTTTTAAACGCATAACGGGAATGACGCCCTCGGAGTATCGCAAGCAAGCATTGCCGCCGGTTGACTCCGCGCCGGTTCAGACATAACGAAAACAGCCGCCCGAAGGCGGCAAAAAACCGCACTTATCATATCTTGTCGGGATTAATGTGCCTTGCTGATGCGAATCCAATTGAGGTTCCAACCACCGGCATTGGCTTTAATTCCAAATTGATGGTTGCCCGCACTCAGGTTGACTGTGTGTTGGATGGTCGTCCAGGTTTGCCAGCCACCCGTGGCCGGGATAGCGATTGTGCCATGCACCGGTGCGCCGCCCGCTTCTTCAAATGCCAGGTTGCCACCACCGTTTTGGCTGGCCACGCGATACTCGATCACATAGTTGCCAGTGCTGGGGATATTCACCGGCGTACCGGCGTAAGACAGCCAATCACCGGCATCAATATAACCCACATTTTTGCCACCGCCCGCATCAGTAGTGGTTTCTTGTTGTGTGCCGCTCTGTTGGCTGTGGTCTTCCGCCTGAATAGTCGCGATTACCGTACCGGAGTTGTCACCGCCAGTGCTTTCTACTTTCAGCCAGTTGATATTGAAGCCGCCGGTAATCGCCGAGAGCGCGATCAGTTGCTCGCCTGCGGGCAAAACTACATTGTGGGAAATGGTCTGCCAGTTTTGCCAGCCGCCCGTCGCGGGAACGTTGATATTGCTATACACAGGGCTGCCACCGGCTTTTTCCAATTGGAGCTGTCCGCCACCTGCCTGAGCTGCAACGCGGTAGCTGACTTTGTAGGTACCGGTGGTAGGTATATTGACTGAGTAAGTCATCCAGTCGCCGCCATCGATATAGCCGACATTCAAACCATCACCTGCATCGCTGGTCGTTTCGGTCTTCACGCCAGACATCTGGCACCAGCTTTCGGCCTGGATGGCATCGCCCGGATTGGCTTTGGTGCAGGTACCACCAGAGCCGTCGCCACCACCGCCATCGATAGATTTACGGCCAGCGAGAATTTCTTTCACAAATCTGCCGGATTCTTTCAATGAGCCATCGGCCCAGAAAAAGGATGAGGTTTCCACTTCGCCCGTCGCCTGGTCGCGCTCTTTGTCGTGGAACGCCCAGCCCGCATGGCTGATGCCGTTAACGCGCAGGAAGTCGATCCAGGCCCAGGTTTCGGCGTAGTTCACCGCACCGCGGCCATTGGCATGGCCCACGCCCCATTCAGTGGCAAACAGCGCAGCACCGTTATTGAGTGCCGTTTGCGCCTTGGCGCGATAGGACCCCTGGTGGCTATCAGCATAAAAATGAACGGTATAGGCCAGGTTGGAGACGTTGGCTTTGTTGGTTGATGCGACATCAACATCTTGCGACCAGTTAGGCGTGCCCATAATGATCAGGTTGTCCGGGTCAATCGCGCGGATTTTGCCACCCACATGCTCTGCATAGGGTTTGAGTACCGAGTGCCAATCCACACCCAATGGCTCGTTGTAGAGTTCGTAAATAACGTTGTTATGTTGGCCCCACTTTTGCGCCACTTGTTTGAAGAAGGCTTCTGCTGAACCCCAGTTCTCGTGTGCTTTGTGGCTGTGATAGTCAACGATTACATACATATCGTTGTCGATAGCTGCCTGGATAACGGTATCGAGGCGCGCCATGTTGCCGTTCCAGTCATCCTGGATACCACCACCTTCCCCGTGGCCGATGGCGGCGCGGATCAGGTTGGCGTTGAATTCGGTTTTAGCGCGTTTGACCGCAGCGGCGGTATAAAACTTTTCTGCGCCCCAGCCGGTGTTACTCCAAAACAGGGAGACACCTTCAAGGCTAACGGATTTACCGCCGACGAGAACTTTATTGCCCTGCACCTGTAACGCGGGTAGGGCAGCTAGCGCTGTACTGCAGAAAGCAATACTGGCAAGGCCTGTAACCAGGCTTGCGAATAGCATGTTGCGTGGATTTGCGGAGCGCGCAGCAGTTGGCGCTGCGCAACCGGGATGATTATTCTTCATGACTTTGCTCCTACTAGGTTGTGTAGTGATGTCTTCGCTCTGGATACTTACCAGAGCCCACCTAATGTCATGCCAGGGTAGGTGGCATGACCACCTGCTTCAGGTTTCGGCATAAAGTGGCAGTGCCATTTTTTTCGGGAAAGGGGCGATAGTGCAGTGAAGTGGGGAAAAGGTGATGCGGGTCGTGGTTCTACTTGCCTGTAGGGGGGGTTATGCGTACAATTCCGCACCCCAAACTGGCCGGGGGTAAAGTCACACTGTGACTGTAAAATCGGCTACTCCTTGTCTCACTGCTTCGTTATTTATCAGCAAAGTAGGAGGCTTTAACCCGTAAGGAGCTAAACATGCGTCATTACGAAATCGTTTTCCTGGTTCATCCTGACCAGAGCGAACAAGTTCCAGCCATGGTTGAGCGTTACAGCTCAGCTATCAAAAACGACGGTGGTCAAGTTCACCGTTTGGAAGATTGGGGCCGTCGTCAACTGGCTTACTCCATCAATAAAGTGCACAAAGCTCACTACATTCTGATGAACGTAGAGTGCTCTGACGCTGTATTGGAAGAGTTGACTACCAACTTCCGTTACAACGATGCCATTTTGCGTAGCCTTGTTCTGCGTGAAGATGCCGCCATCACTGAAGAATCATTCATCATGAAAGCCGAAAAAGAAGGCCGTGAACGCAAAGCTCGCCCAGCGCGCGCTGAACGTCGTGATGACGCAGAAGACCTGTCTGATGAAGACGGTGTTGATGCAGATGATTTTGAAGAAGAGCAGGAGGTATAACCATGGCCCGTTTTTTCCGTCGTCGCAAATTCTGCCGTTTTACCGCTGAAGGCACCAAGCGCATCGATTACAAAGATGTTGAAACGCTGAAAGCTTACATCACCGAAACTGGCAAGATCGTTCCAAGCCGTATCACTGGCACCAAAGCTAAATACCAACGTCAGTTGGCTACTGCTATCAAGCGTGCTCGTTACCTGGCTTTGATTCCATACACTGACAGCCACGAGTAAGGGGTATAGAGATGGAAGTTATTCTGCTCGATAAAGTAGGCCGTTTAGGCGCTATTGGTGACAAAGTTACCGTTAAGTCTGGCTATGGCCGCAATTTCTTGTTGCCGCAAGGCAAAGCAATTGCTGCTACTGCAAAAAACATCGCTGACTTCGAAGCGCGTCGCGCTGGTTTGGAAGCGGCAGCTGCTGCAAAAATTGCTGAAGCAACTGCACGCGCTGAGAAACTGGCTGCATTGCAAGTGACTATCGCGGCTAATGCTGGTGACGAAGGCCGTTTGTTCGGTTCTATCGGCACTCGCGACATCGCTGATGCAATCACTGCAGCTGGCGTTGAAGTTGCCAAGTCAGAAATTCGCTTGCCACAAGGCGTACTGCGTGAAATCGGTCAATACGAGATCGACGTTCAGTTGCACGCTGAAGTGATTCAAGCGGTTAAATTGGCTGTTGTTCCAGAGTAATACTTTGGCGCACAGTTCTGCTGGTCAGCTTCTGCTGACAAGCTAGAGGAAATCGGGCACTATCGACAACCCTTTCGGGGTTTAGATGTGCCCGATTTTTTTTGCACCCAATTCGATCAATATCGATTAGACAAATAACTACGCCAGTGTTTTAACGACTTATGCCTGAATCCAGCTTCGAATCTGCCAGTTTTGAGGATCGCCTCGCGAGCCAACTCACCGCCCAGTCTGCACTGCCGCATTCGGTAGAGGCCGAACAATCGGTGCTGGGTGGTTTGATGTTGGATAACAACCGCCTGGATGCAGTGCTCGAAGTGGTCACTGAATCGGATTTTTTCCGCGAGGATCACAAACTCATTTTCCGCATGATGCTGGCGTTACAGGAAGCCGGTCAACCGCTGGACGTTATCACCCTCTCGGAAGAGTTGCATAAACACGACGAATTGGAGCGTGTGGGCGGTTTAGGCTACTTGGTCGAAATGGCCAACAATACGCCAAGCGCCGCTAACATTGCTGCTTACGCCAAAATCGTACGCGAGCGTTCAACCCTGCGCCAACTGATTGCCGCCGCACAGGATATTAGTAAATCCAGTATGAACCCCGCAGGTCTGGATTCCGATGACCTGTTGCAGCTGGCCGAAAAACGCGTGGCCGAGATCGCTGAGGATCGCCCCAAAGAAGGTGGTTTGGTCGGTGTGAATGAGCTGCTGAAACAAACGGTGCAGCGCATTGATGAACTGTTCCGCTCCGGTAGTGACATCACCGGGGTGCCCACGGGTATTACTGACCTGGATCAGCGCACCTCCGGCTGGCAGCCGGGCGAATTGATTATCCTCGCCGCGCGTCCGTCCATGGGTAAAACCGCGCTGGCGCTCAACTTCGTGGAGGGCGCGCTGTTTAACCAGCCTAAGCCGGTGGTGGTGTTTAGTATGGAAATGCCATCTTCCGCGCTGGTGATGCGGATGATGTCCTCCATTGGTCGTATCGACCAAGGCAAAATGCGTAACGGTAAACTCACCGAAGAGGATTGGCCGAAACTTTCTTCTGCCGTTGCCAAACTCAAAGACAAATTGCTCTTTATCGACGATACCGGCGGTTTGAACCCCCAGGAAATGCGCGCCCGTATCCGGCGTATCGCACGTGAACACGGCAACCCCGGCATGATCATGGTCGACTACCTGCAGTTGATGACGGTTGCTGGCAGTGGTGAAGGCCGTACCCAGGAAATTTCCGAAATCTCGCGCTCGCTCAAAGGCATGGCCAAAGAATTTGAATGCCCGATGATCGCTCTCTCACAGCTAAACCGCGGCGTGGAACAGCGCCCCAACAAGCGCCCCATGAACTCTGACTTGCGTGAATCGGGCGCCATCGAGCAGGACGCGGACGTTATCCTGTTTATCTATCGCGACGAATATTACAACGAAGACAGTCCTGACAAAGGCATGGCCGAATTGATTATCGGCAAGCAACGTAACGGCGAAATCGGCACCTGCCGCGCTGCGTTCGTGGGCAAATACACCCGCTTTGATAATCTCGCGCCTGAGTATTTCCAGCAGGACCAGTATTAATCGCTATCAATAGTAATCCCCAGTGAGTTTTCCCGATGAACAGCCAAGCCCGTCTGCTCGACAAACTCTGTGCCAGCATCGCTCCCGGAAAATTGGAGTGGATTGGTTTGCGCAGTGAACGGCGCGGCGAGGTAGTGGTAGTTGATCAAGTCGAGGCGGTGGTGGGTTTGGGGTTGGTGGGCGATCACCGCATGAAAAAAACACCGGGATCAGCGCGCCAAGTGACGCTGATCAGCAGTGAATACATTGAGGCAATTTGCCGTCACACCGGACACTCCACGATAGACCCCCGCCTGTTGCGCCGCAATCTGGTCATCTCTGGCATGAATCTGAATTTGCTGCGCTACCAGCGCTTGCAAATCGGCGAAGTGATCCTCGAAACCAACGCCCTTTGTCACCCCTGCTCGCGTATGGATGAAGCGCTGGGGGCGGGCGGTACAGCGGCAATGTTTGGTTACGGCGGCTTGTGTGCCAAGGTGATTCAGGGCGGCACTTTTACCCTTGGCGATGCGGTTGTTCGTTTACCAGTAATCGATAATCAGGCTCGGCTTTTCCCTTGATCAGGTAAGCCGGCGCACCCGGAAGATCTGGTTGTTTTTTGATCTAAAAATGTACTTCTCAATCCTGACCGTGTATTATCGCGCGCCCGAATCCAAGCTCGGTTGATGGGCAGTTTGAGGCAGTAATATGCAGGTTTTTCATCACATTCAATCCCTTCGTGAAGCCTTGGCGGCCGAGCGCAAAGCCGGTAAACGTATTGGTTTTGTGCCGACTATGGGCAACTTGCACAGCGCCCATATCGAGCTGGTGAAAATCGCCCAGCGCAATTGCGATGTGGTAGTGACCAGTATTTTTGTCAACCCGCTGCAATTTGGCTTGAATGAAGATTGGGATAAATACCCACGCACCTTGGCAGCTGATTCGGCCAAATTGGAGGCGGTAGGTTGCAACTACCTGTTTTGCCCCGATGAAAAAGAAATCTACCCCAATGGTATGGCCGAGCAGACGCGTGTGATAGTGCCAACCATGACCGATGTACTCTGCGGTGCGAGTCGCCCCGGTCACTTTGAGGGCGTGACAACCGTAGTCACCAAGTTGTTTAATATTGTGCAGCCGGACGAAGCGGTGTTCGGCATCAAGGATTTTCAACAGCTGGCGGTTATTCGTCGCATGGTGGAAGACCTGTGTATTCCGATTAAAATCACTGCCGGTGAGATTTTTCGCGAGGAAGACGGCCTGGCGATGAGCTCGCGCAATGGCTTTATCACTGCCGACGAGCGCCCAAAGGTCGCGGTGCTCAACCGCAGTTTAAATGCAATCAAACAGGCGATCACTGATGGTCGCCGCGATTTTTCAGTGCTGGTGGACGAGGCGCGCGCGCAGATTGAAGCGGCGGGTTTTCGGGTGGATTACATCAGCATTTGCAATAGCCGCACGCTGGAAATGGCGGCACACGATGATCGGGAGATCACTATACTCGGCGCCATGTATACCCAGGGCGCACGACTAATTGACAATGTTTCTGTGGTGCTCGTCTAAACGCCGCCACTGCACCAGTGATTCCCCGGAGGATTCCATGCTGACTCATATGCTTAAAGCAAAATTACACATGGCCAAAGTGACCCAGGCCGAGCTGTGGTACGACGGCTCCTGCGCGATTGACGCCGATTTGGTAGCCCTGGCTGGTATGCGTGAATTCGAGCAAATCGATATTTATAACGTCAATAATGGCGAGCGTTTTCACACTTACATCATTTTGGCTGAGCCGGGTTCAGGCACCTTTTCTATGAATGGTGCGGCAGCACGTAAGGTAGCGGTGGGTGATCGCGTAATTATCGCGACCTATGGCTATTTCAACAATGAAGAGCTGGTGGCGCACAAACCCAAGCTGGTCTATTTAAATGAAGACAACAGCGTCAATCGCACCAGCAACACCATTCCTATGCAGATGGAATAAGTCTTATCCATGTGATGACTGTAATCTGAGTTACGTATAAAAGGGCGGATCAACCGCCCTTTTTTATGTCTGCGATTTAATCAATAAGAGTGTCTTTCCGGAGATATCACTATGTCCAAAAAAACCGATGAACTTCTCAAGCAGTTTGGCGCTGATGACGAGCCGCAAAAAGAACATAGCTTGCAGGAAAACGCCAAGGAGCGCGCTCTGCATCCCGATCATTTGAATGCGGGAACCGCGTTTGACTGGGAAGAAGTGGAGGCCTACAAGCAGGAGTTGGAGCGCATGGATCGGGAGGGGCCGGGCACACCTAAGCGCTAATAGCTGCGCTTGGGCAAATAAACATTTTTTAACCTTGATGGACAACGTTGTCATTGAGATTTAAGCTCCAGAACTGCTAAGCTTGAAGCGATTTTTTGAGGGGCAGCTTTTGAGTTAGGTGGCGTGTGACATCAGAATCATTCCTGCAGCCTTTCCCGCGAATAACAAGATAACGTCGAAGAGAGATCAACATGTCTGAAGTCCATCTGTATCCGGTTCCCGAATCCTTTAAACGCAGCGCAGCGATCAATCTGGCGCGCTACAAGGAAATGTACGACCAATCAATCAATGCGCCCGATACCTTTTGGGCGGAGCAGGCAAAAACCTTCCTGACCTGGCAGCAGCCTTGGTCGCAAGTGACCAAAAGTGATTTGCGCAAAGGCGAAGTGAGTTGGTTTATCGGTGGCAAATTGAATGTCAGTGTTAACTGCATCGACCGCCATTTACCGGCCCGCGCCAAACAAACGGCGATTATCTGGGAAGGCGATGATCCTTCCGAAGACCAATTTATTACCTACCAAGAATTGCACGACCAAGTTTGTCGTCTCGCCAACGCTTTGCGCGAACGCGGGGTGAAAAAGGGTGATCGTGTGTGCATCTATATGCCGATGATTCCAGAAGCAGCTTATGCCATGCTCGCTTGTACCCGTATCGGCGCGATCCACTCAATCGTATTCGGCGGTTTCTCACCCGAGGCGTTGAAAGACCGTATTCAGGATGCGGAATGTCAGGTAGTGATTACCTCGGACGAAGGTCTGCGCGGTGGCAAACGTGTGCCACTCAAAAAGAATGCCGATATCGCCCTGGCACAATGCCCCGGTGTACACACTTGTATCGTGGTTAAACGCACTGGCGGTGATATCGCTTGGGATGAAAAGCGCGATTTCTGGTACGAAGATCTGGTTGAGCGTCAGGCCAATGATTGTGAACCGGAGATCATGGATTCCGAAGATCCGCTGTTTATCCTCTATACATCCGGCTCCACCGGCAAACCCAAAGGGGTATTGCACACCACCGGCGGCTATTTGCTGCAAGCGGCCATGACCCACAAATACGTATTCGATTATCAGGAAGGCGACGTTTACTGGTGTACTGCCGACGTAGGTTGGGTGACCGGCCATAGCTATATCGTTTACGGCCCGCTTACCAATGGCGCGACCACGCTAATGTTTGAAGGCGTGCCCACTTACCCGGATGCTTCGCGCTGCTGGCAGGTGATCGACAAACACGGCGTCAACAGCTTTTATACCGCACCCACCGCAATTCGCGCCCTGATGGGCGCAGGTGACGACTATGTCACCAAAACCTCGCGCGCCAGTTTAAAAATCCTCGGCAGCGTAGGCGAACCGATTAACCCCGAAGCTTGGGAGTGGTACTACCGTGTGGTGGGCGATAGCCGCTGCCCGATTATGGATACCTGGTGGCAAACCGAAACCGGTGCTCACATGCTCACCCCATTGCCCGGTGCTATTGACCTCAAACCCGGTTCCGCAACAGTGCCTTTCTTTGGTGTGCAGCCAGTGCTGCTTGATCCGGAAGGTAAAGAGGTTATCGGCGCAGGCGAGGGTAATCTCTGCATCAAGGCAGCATGGCCAAGCCAGATCCGCACTGTGTACGGCGACCACCAGCGCTGCATCGACACCTACTACAGCACCTATCCTGGCTACTACTTCACCGGTGACGGCGCGCGCCGCGATGCCGATGGTTACTACTGGATTACCGGCCGTGTGGACGATGTATTAAACGTCTCCGGTCACCGTATGGGCACTGCCGAAGTGGAAAGTGCATTGGTGTTGCACGACAAGGTTGCGGAAGCGGCGGTAGTTGGCTACCCGCACGACATCAAAGGCCAAGGCATTTACGCCTATGTTACCTTGATGGCTGGGGAGCAACCGAGTGACGAATTGAAGAAAGAATTGTTGGCCTTGGTGGTGAAAGAGATTGGTGCTATCGCCCGCCCCGACATTATCCAGTGGGCACCGGGTTTGCCCAAAACCCGCTCCGGCAAAATTATGCGCCGCATCTTGCGCAAAATTGCCGCTAACGAATTGGATTCATTGGGTGATACTTCAACGCTTGCTGATCCAGCGGTGGTGAATGAGTTGATTGCCAATCGCGCCAATCAATAGTTGTGCGGTAAATAATCGCGCGTTCCGCGCTCTACGTAAAACAAAAGGCCGCCTCACAAGGGTGGCCTTTTGTTTTACAATTCCACATCCTCTACTGCTGTTTAGATTCCCGCTTATGTCTACTAACAATTCTGATAGCGATTTCTTTCTCTCCCAGATGAAAGATGTAAAACCCATCAAGGTAGAAGAGAAAGTGGTGCTGGCATCGCCGCATAAGGACAAAACCAGTATCGCAACCCGCCGTAAGGCCGCTACTGCTGAGCTCGCGAAAGACCAAAACTTTCTCTCCGGCGAATATATAGAGCCGCTTGATCCGCTCGCCGTAATTGAATTCAAGCGCGATGGTGTGCAGCACGGTGTTTACCGCAGTTTGCGTATGGGTAAATACCAAATTGATGCACGGCTCGATTTGCACAATATGACCATCGATCAAGCGCGCACCGCTGTATTTCAATTTATTAAAGACTGCATGGCGCACGATATTCGCTGCGCACTCATTACCCATGGCAAAGGTGAAGGGCGCGAACAACCGGCGCAATTAAAAAGCTGTGTTGCCCACTGGCTGCCGCAATTGGATGAGGTGATGGCATTTCATTCGGCACAGAAACGCCACGGTTGGCTTGGCGCCACTTATGTACTGCTGCGCAAAAGTGAAAAGAAAAAACAGGAAACCTGGGAGCTGCACAATAAACGCTAGTGGTGTTGTTAATTATCAATGGAGGTATTTATGCGTTATATCTGTGGCGCTTTTCTAATTGTATTCTTCGCAACGGCCAACATGGCTTTTGCACAGCAAAGCACCAAGCAGTTTGTATTGAGTAATACCGAAATTATTCCCATCCAATCAGCAATCACTGGCAGAGATCATGAATTAGTCCTGGTCTATCCATCCAGTTACAAAACCAATCCTGAAAAGAAATATCCGGTCCTTTACTATCTCGATGCTTATTGGGATACGCCACTACTGGTATCAACCTACGGCAATTTAATTTATGACAATCAAGTGCCCGAATTTATTATGGTTGGCTTGTCTTATCCCTCAGTTGCAGATTACGGCAAAGAAAGACGCATTGATTACACCTTTACCGCTATAGATGAGGGTTCAGGCAAAGCTAATTTGTTTTTACAATTCATCCAACAAGAAGTCGCTCCGCTCATAGAAAAACAATATCGCGGTGAAAAAGCCGACAGGGTGATTGCCGGTAATTCATTGGGTGGATTATTTACTATTACCGCCGCTTATCAGGCGCCTGATTTTTTCAATGGTTTTATCGCATTAAGCCCGGCAGTGGAGTGGGATAAACAAGCACTCGCCAAGTTGGATAACAGCTACGCAAAAACACACAAAGCACTCAATGGCCGTATGTTTATTTCTTATGGCACCACAGAGTATCCCGCTTTTCGCGACCCTATAATTAAATTCCAGCAGCAGTTAGTTGCACGTAACTACCAAGGGCTTAAGTTGCAAAATTATGCAATGGAAGGGCTTGATCACACCACCGTAAAAGGTGACGGCTATGTGCGTGGGTTAATGTGGGTGTGGAAAAATAAAAAGCCCGCAGGGCCAAGTGGGTTAGAGCGGGATATGACCGCAGCGCAGTAATTTTTCAATTAAAAGGTTTGACGCAAAAAATAATCGGAAAGAGGATTAGCCAAAACCTTGGCTAATCCTCCTAAAGTGCTACTTATCTTCTATCTCATCCACATCCACTTGCCCACTCATGCGGCGAGTAAAGTGCGACCAGCACATACCAACGGCGAGCAATGCGGCTAGCAATATCTCAATGACCCAAGCCATTGCCGAGATGTCGGTAACGCTTAAAAATCCCCAGTAAACAAACAGCCATACTAGGCATGCAAAAAGCGCTGCGAGGGCAATTATGCCAATTAACCCGAGCGAGTTAAGCGTGGCTTTAATGTAGATTCCCCAGCCAATGAGCAAAATAACTCCCGCAATTACTACATAGGGCGTAATGTCACTGAAGCTGCTATGAACCCAGTGAAAATAAGAGTAGCCACTTGGGTTATAACTGAGTAGTACCAATAAGAGCGCGAACAAAAAGCGCAATGCAACGCCGCTGGCAGTAAGATTCATAATGTGTATCCTGATGATTGAGTAAAGAAATTATTAGCCGAACTATCTATAGTAAAAAGTAGCAACCTATCGTGAGAAGTAGCGGCGATATTTTATAAAACCGATTTTGGCGTTCGGGTCGTAACCCATCGCCGTATAAAAATCCTGTGCGTCGCGGTTTTCACTGCTGGTCTGCAACATAATTTTGGAGCAATCCTGCGCCAAGCAAAACGCTTCAATATAATCCATCATACTTTTGCCGATGCCTTCGCGTTTATAGTTGGCACTGACCACTACATTTTCAATCACTGCAAAAGGTTGGTTGTCGAACATCACATCCTGGCATAGACAGAGGAGTGCGGTGGCGATAATTTCGCCGCTATCATCGCACACTAGCAAGAATGTATTGCTGCTATTTGCTACTGCGTCAATTCGCTCTGGCAATACTGAGACGGGTGAGAGTGTATTGAGTTCGCGGTATAAATTAGTTATGGCTTCTGCATCTTCTTTTGTGGCGCGGCGAATCTGGCGCATGCTTAGTTTGCCTTTTAAATTATCGGCTGCACCAACACCCAAGGTTTTATCACCACAGCCCATACCAATGCATTCTGCTCGTACCATTCTTGCGCTTGCGTATCTTTGACTGCATCAACCAAGCCCGCATCCATCCAGGTTTTAATTTGCGCGGCATTGTCAGCGACAATTTGGGCGGCGACGTGAGTTAGATCCAATGTTGGATCTACCGCGATGGCATTGCCGCTCGCGAAAAAACGCTGCAGTTCGTGCCAGTGAATTTGCGCGGTTTCCAAATTGATTTGTTGTTCGATTTCGTTTGTCATTTTTTCCTCGATATTTTAATCCCTCCCCGACGCTCGCTTTTTCAGATGGGGTTAGAGGGATTTGCTTTTTGCCTTCGCAACCTTTGAGTTGCTTGGTTTATTTAATGCTGCGCTGATGGTATTGCCGGCATAAATTAATTTATCCAGATCAACACCGTGTTGAATACCCAAGCCATTTAATAAATAGACTACATCTTCAGTGGCGACATTGCCGGTTGCACCGGCGGCGAAGGGGCAGCCGCCTAAGCCGGCGACGGATGAATCCACTACGCTTACTCCCATTTCCAATGCGGCATAAATGTTAGCGAGTGCCTGTCCGTAAGTGTCGTGCATGTGCGCAGCGATTTTTTCGATGGAAATGTCGCGTGCGAGTGTTTCAATCAAGTGTTTGATTTGCCCTGCTGTACCTACGCCGATGGTGTCGCCCAGCGAAATTTCGTAGCAGCCCATTGCTAATAATTCTTTGGCGATACTGGCAACGGTTTGTGCATTTACTGCGCCGGAATAGGGACAGCCCGCAACGCAGGAGATATAACCGCGCACCGGGATCTGTTGCGCTTTGGCGGCGCTAATTAAGGTTTCAAAACGTTGGATACTTTCGCTAATGGAGCAATTAATATTCTTTTGACTAAAGGCTTCCGATGCCGCCGCAAAAATGGCCACTTCATTGGCGTTAACGGCAATCGCACGTTCATAACCTTGCAGGTTGGGGGTGAGTGCAGCGTAAGTTACGCCGGGTTTGCGTGCGATACCAGAAAATACATCGCCACTGTCAGCCATTTGCGGCACCCATTTCGGGTTCACAAAACTACCGGCTTCAATATAGGTTAAACCAGCAGCGACTAAATTTTCGATTAATTGAATTTTGATGGCGGTGGTGATGGTTTGCTTTTCGTTTTGCAAACCATCGCGCGGGCCTACTTCAACAATGCGTACCTGGTTGGGGAGAGTCATAGCAACGTGGTCATAATGATTGGAGCATCAGTTTAACAGATGCCTTTCACGCCTTGAACACTTAGGCGCTGGTGCTGAGCAGCGCAGTCTCTGCCTGGATAAGCGCATTATTTAATTCAAGCAGTTGAATAGGTTTGGTAGCAAAAGCATTCATGCCACAGGCAAAGGCGCGTTCCGCATCCGCCTGTTGTACGCCCGCCGTGAGTGCGATGATCCAGGGTTGGCCCGCAACATTTTGTTGCGCCCTGATTTTTTCGGTAGCGGTGTAACCATCCATAATCCGCATTTGAATATCCATCAATATTATATCGATAGCCATTTCCCGGCAGATATCCACGGCCTCTGAGCCATCGGCTACGGCGGTAATATTGTTATAGCCCAATTTTGATAGCATTTTAATAATAAGCATTTTGTTAACGCTATTATCTTCTACCACCAGCACGCGTGTATTGTGCGGTTTTATTTCCAGAGGCAGGTTGGTGTTTTCATCTGTTGTCGACAGCAAGGAATTTGATGTTGGTGAAATTTTTGAAGAGGGTTCGTAAGCTTTTTCGTGATAGATAAAACGGGCGGTAAAGAAAAAGCTGGTGCCTAACCCCGGCGTGCTATCCAGCCAAATGGTTCCGCCCATTTGTTGGATAATTTTTTTGGAAATCGCCAAACCTAGCCCTGTACCGCCATATTTTCGTGTAATCGAGTTATCGGCTTGGGTAAATACTTGAAACAGGTTGCCTTGTAATTCCGCTGGTATTCCTATGCCGGTATCCTGGACTTTAAAGAGTAAGGTACAGCGGTGTTTGTTGTGCTGTTTTTCTTGTAGGTTAATGGTGAGTGTGACTGCACCTGTGTCGGTAAATTTTATAGCATTGCCAATTAAATTAATCAGTACTTGGCGAATGCGCGCCGAGTCTCCCTCTACATGCAGCGGTACATCATCAGCCAAAACATACTGTAATTCCAGATTTTTATTTTGTGCACTTTTTTTGAAAAGTTCGAGGGTGTCTTCAATTAATTCCTGCAGATGAAATGGATGGGTTTCCAGTTGGATTTGCCCCGCTTCTATTTTGGAATAATCGAGGATGTCATTAATAATTACCAACAAACCTTCGCCGCAGGATTGAATAGTGCGCACCAGTTGACGTTGCTCTTCAGTGAGTTGAGTGTCGGCCAGAAGTGATGCGCAGCCAATCACGCCGTTCATGGGGGTGCGAATTTCATGGCTCATCACGGCTAAAAATGCACTTTTGGCTTTTGCTGCTTCCTCGGCTTGCTCTTTTGCGTGCGCTAGTGCTTGTTCGGTTTCCACCAGTTGGGTGATGTCTCGTGTTAGCCCCACCAACCCTACCAGTTGATTGTGGTTATCATACACCGGCGTTTTGATTGAGTCGGAATATTGTATGCTGCCGTCGGCATTTTCGACTTTTTCGCGGGTGCGTAGTGCTATGCCGCTTTGCAACATTGTTTGCTCTTCGCGAAATATTTTTTGCGCTAACTCCGGTGTAAAACGCGGGGAGTCCAAATCGCTTTTGCCGACCCAATCGGCCATATTTTCAATGTGGTGTTGTTCGCGCCAGGCACGGTTGCCACCGAGGTAACGCGACTGCGCATCTTTATAATAAAAACGATCGGGCAGTTGGTCGAGCAGGTGCATAAAATAATTGGCCGAGGTCAGCACCTGTTGTTGACGCGCATACTGCTCGGTAATTTCAAAAATGCGGCCTTCGTAAGTATGTTTGGGTGAGCCTTTTTGTGCTGATGCCTGCAGCAAAAACCAATGTTTTTTTTCAGGGCGGCTAATGGTGAAACTCAGGTCTATAAATGTGCGCTCGCCATACATCAACTGATTTAAGTGGGTGTAAATATCGGGGCGGCATTCCAGGTCAACATTTCTAAAGGGGAACTCACTGTCGGCAATGAGCGATTCTGCCGTAATACCAAATATGTCTGCCAAATTGTTGTTGCAAAAACAGATGGTGCATTTACCGCTATTTTCCGCAGTAAAGGTAAATAGTATGCAAGGCAGTGATTCCGCAAAGGGCATTGGTGCTCTCGATTTTTACAGAGTGTTGGCTTAAGTCTAGGTTAAATCGAGGGTGTTGCCAGTGGCGGGCAAATAAGGGTGGGGGAGGAGCGGATTGGTGTAGCTGCCAGCCCGGGAATGGGCTGGGTTAAGGGCAGATCTGCAGGTAGCTTAATCCTCACCCCAGCGTGGCATTAGATCCTGAGCGACGCCGAGCTGATCCAAAATGCGTGCCACAATAAAATCCACCAGCTCTTCTACCGACTGCGGTTGCATATAAAAACCGGGGCTGGCGGGCAATACAATCACGCCCATTTGGGTCAGCTTGAGCATATTCTCCAAATGGATTTCAGAGTAGGGCGTCTCGCGCGGTACCACAATTAATTTGCGACGCTCTTTCAGGGCGACATCGGCCGCGCGTTCAATCAAATTATTGCTGGCACCGTGGGCGATTGCAGAGAGGGTGCCGCCACTGGCGGGGCAAATCACCATCGAGGCCGGCGAGCTGGAACCCGATGCCACGGCAGCAAACCAATCGTCTTTGGCGAGTAGTTGTAGCTGGTCTTCATCGGCACCGTAAAGTGAGCAGAGCATCGCCTGCTGGTCTTCCAAATCGCGTGGTAAATCTAAATCGGTTTCAGTGCGGATCACCACTTCGGCGGCACTGGAAATCATCAAATACACTTTGCAATCAGCGGCCAATAAACACTGCAATAAACGCAGGCCATACTGCGCGCCAGAAGCGCCGGTAATCGCAAGGGTAATAGTGCGTGGTGTTAGTGTTTGAGTCATTCGGTGTGCCTCAGAGTGGGTGAATCGGTGCGGCGCAAATCCCTTTTACAAAGGGGGAATTAGCTCCCTCCCTTTGAAAAGGGAGGGTTGGGGAGGAATTTATTTCCCCAATACGTCCTGCACAAATGCACGGATGTTATCGTCCTGGCAGTTTTCAAAGAAACAGGCTTGGAAGCGCTCGCCGGTCACGGCTGTTTTGACCAGTTCCGGGTCGATAGCGCGCAGGCCATCCAGATAATCTTTGGCGGTAGCGGTTTTTACGCTGGTGAGGATACCGGCATTACGCACTTGCGACTCGCGGCGCTCAGCGGGGTAACCTTGGCCGCGCACGCCGGTAAAAGCCTTCTCAAAAATAGTGCGAATATTCAGCTCCGCACCCCAACCAAAACCCTTGGCAAAAGGCAGCGCCAGCGCATTGCCGTTGTTCACTTGCGCAAACAGGTAGGCATCGGTCGGCTCTATGCAGTAACCGCAGAATACACCTGGGTGCGCGTTCAGCGACATCATCGCGCCTTGGCCAGTACCGCAGCCGCTCACCACAAAATCCACCGCTTTGGAGTTCAACAGCAAGCTCGCCATGATGCCGAGGTGGATATAGGTCAGGTAATGATCATTGTCATCGCTCATGCCCACGTTATAAACGCTGTGTTGTTGCTCGGCAGCGACTGATTCCAGCTGCTGCAACACAATCGCGTTCTTCGCGGCCTGACTAAATTCGTTCATTAATGCAATTTTCATGGTTGAAGCTCTCTCAAAAGTGGAAAAAAGGTTTTTTGACAGGCTCTTTGGCACTGTTTGCTGGTAATGACCGATGTTTTGCTGAGGTGTTAATGATATAGAGGGAAGGGTGGTAATTGAAGGGGTTCCTTCCTCTGTCATTTCAAGTTAAGTCTTGATTTTTAGTAAAGATAAAGTTGCATCATATTTTAGCTTTTTGAATGTAAGATAGCTTTTTATTGCGTCTGAGCGACTTATTGATTCTAACTCTTCCAACGTTTTGTATATTTCATTTGTGATCGAGCTTAATTTCAGTTTTGTTTCGTTAGTCATTACTTCGGTGATCGACAAAGCTGTTTCATTTTTTGAATTAGTTAAATAGTCAATCAGCTCTTTGATGCTTTTTGGGCTTCCTATACCATTGCGCTCTATTAAATTATTCTGTGTATTAATGAGTTTTTCGCTTATGAATATTTCATAGCTTTGTTCAAGAAGCTGAAAGTAGGCATCAAGCTGTTTTCTGTTGTATTCATCTGTAGCTAATTTAACTTGATTTTCTAACGCGATAGCTGATCTTTTTAGTTCATATTTCGTTAGCGATAACTCCTTTCTTTGAATAAAGACAGACCAAAGCAATAGGCATACAGTGGCAAATCCAAAAATTGGATTGAGTGTTCCACCTAAAAAATCCCCAAGCTGTCCCAATCGTTCTTGGTCAAACATTGGTTGCAATGGTGGTGAAAAATGTGTGGCTACATTTACACAGATAAAACATAAGGCGCAGATAGCTAGAATTGAGATAGCCACTGCTAGCGTATATTTCATACCAAAGCCTAATATATCAAGTAGTGTGCTTTTTTTATTCTCACTCTTGCTGGTCAAGTGTTGTCTCCCAAATAGAATAATAACCTGTTTGCTTCATGTGATTGGTGATTTCATAAGCTAGATCTGACAGCATGTCAGTGTTATCTGTATTGCCCAGCACTAAGACTTCTAACTCGCTATCTGAATGTATGCTTTCCACTACATCCCAAATGAATTTACAAAATAATTCAGCATCTTCTTCATTCTTTATTCCGTTTTTGTAAATCTCACCAATATCATTTCTTTTTTTGGAGTCAATATAATATTCAAGTAAATCGGCGATATGAGGATAGCGTTTAAATTGAATCATATTGCTCTTCCGCCTCCCTTAATAATAGATAATCTGTAGGATACAAGTTTGAGTTTTGTGACAAGCTGTTCAACAAGCATGCGTTCTGTTACCGTTAAAAAATAATGCCCTTTATTTGTTTTATCTTCGACAAATTTTAATCCGGGCGGAATGTCTGCTTCTGATAAAACCCAATATATGTCAACGGGTTTATTGCCTCGGGAAAACATGCCGTGAACAAATTTTAAGTTTTCCCATGTGGCAGAAAAAGACAGTCCCATTTGGTTATCTGGAAGTATCCATTTCTCATCGGACGAGAATCTATAATCGCAAATTCTAATTCCAAGTACAGTTCTATATTTGCCTTCATTTTTATCTTTATAAAGAGTTGGGTGGTTTCCTTGAACTATTGGCCTTGATTTAACATCACCTAACTCTGAAATTATCTTCTTGAGGTCGGTGAGGCATTTATAGTGTTTTATGGTTTCCATTCATCTTTCCTTGTTTTTTACATTTTTGATTTTTTTTACAACGCGTGCTTGGTTAAATGATCAATTAATTTCTGATGCACGCCACCAAACCCGCCATTACTCATAATCACAATATGCGTATTCGCTTCGCTCAGCGAAATAGCGCAGTGAATTAATTCATCCAAATCGCGCAAAAGTTTTGCGGGCACGGGGCTTTTGTTGACTACTTCGTCCATTGCCCAATCGACATTGGCGGGTTGATACCAAAGAACATCGTCGGCGTCGGTAACGCTTTGGTTGAGGGCGTTTTTGTGTACACCCATACGCATGGTGTTGGAGCGGGGTTCGATGATGGCAATAATTTTTTGGTCGCCGACTTTTGCGCGTAAACCGGCGAGTGTGGTTTTAATCGCGGTCGGGTGGTGGGCGAAGTCGTCGTAGACTTTTATGCTGTGAACGTCCGCAAGAATTTCCATGCGGCGTTTTACACCGGAAAATTGTTCCAATGCTTTTGCGCCGTGTTCCGGTGTTACACCTACATGGCGCGCGGCGATGATTGCAGCTAAACCGTTATTCACATTGTGAATACCGGTTTGTTCCCAATTCACTTGCGCCACTTCTTCGCCGTTGTGCAGCACGGCAAATGAGGAGCCGTCCGCTGCTAATAGTTTGGCTTGCCATTCAGGAGTAGGGGCTTGCCATTCCGCTTTGTTTTCTACCGGTGAACTTTCATCGTTCGAGTTTTCATTGATGACTGCAAATTGTTGCTGCGGTGTCCAACAGCCTTGTTGGATTACTTCGGCGAGGGCTTTGTCATTGCCGGGGGAAATAATTAAACCATTGCTGGGAACCGTGCGTATCAAATGGTGGAATTGTTTTTGGATCGCGGCGAGATCGGGGAAGATATCGGCGTGGTCAAATTCCAGGTTATTTAAAATCACCGTGCGTGCATTGTAGTGAACAAACTTGGAGCGCTTGTCAAAAAAAGCGCTGTCGTATTCATCGGCTTCCACTACAAAAAACGGTGTATTGCCCAAACGTGCTGAGGTAGGAAAATTCTTGGTGACGCCACCAATTAAATAACCTGGCTCCATACCGGCGTACTCCAAAATCCACGCGAGCATCGACGAGGTGGTGGTTTTGCCGTGGGTGCCTGCAACCGCCATCACCCATTTGCCTTGCAATACATGATCGCGCAGCCACTGCGGGCCGGAGGTGTAGGCTATGCCTTGGTTGAGTACATACTCCACGCTGGCATTACCGCGGCTCATGGCATTGCCGATAATCACCAGATCCGGCGTCTGCGCCATATGCGGTGGCTGCAAATACATCGGGTCAAAACCCTGAATCAGTTCTATGCCCGCTTGTTCCAGTTGGGTGCTCATTGGCGGGTAAACATTGGCGTCGCTGCCGGTAACACGGTGGCCAAGCGCTTTGGCCAGTTGGGCGAGGCTGCCCATAAAGGTACCGCAAATGCCGAGAATATGAATATGCATAACAAGCTCTGTTTGTTGGAGAAAGGGACAGGATATTGGTGGGGATTAACCTATACTTTTCCTGTGATTGCAACTCTCGCATGGGCGAGCAGTTGCGCCGATCAATGTTCATACAACAGTGATAATAAGAGTATGAAATTACGCGCGTTTTTTATTGTTACCAGCTGCTTGTGGCTTTGGTGTGGGCTCGCGGTTGCCAGCACGGCGGAATTGCGTATTCCCAAGCCCAGGTCGGATTTGGATACCTCCTATGGCTATTACACCGAGCTGCTACACAAAGCCTTGACCAAAGCCGCGAAAGGGCGGCCTGTACCGGCATTGTTGCCGACGATGGATATGGAACAGGATCGTGCGGTACAAGAATTGATGCGCGGCCGCACAATCGATATTTATTGGATGGGGACGGATAAAAATCGCAATGCGGCGCTGCGAGCTATCCCGATTCCACTGGAGCGCGGGTTGATGGGCTATCGCCAATTTGTGGTACACCGCAAGCGTGTGGCTGAATTTGAACAGGTGCACAGCCTTGCCGAGCTGCAAAAATTTACCGCTTGTCAGGGCACTCATTGGCCGGACACCGGCATTCTGCGCGCTGCCGATTTGAAAGTAAAAACCAGTACTGGTTACGAAAATTTATTTAAACAAATTGCTGCCGGGCGCTGTGATTATTTTCCGCGCGGGTTTCACGAAATTCGCATTGAAATGAACAAGCGGGCGGGTGAATTTCCCGAGTTGGTTGCCTACGAACCACTGATTTTACATTACCCTTTTGCAGTCTACTTTTTTGTGCGTCAGGATAATCACGCATTGGCGGCCTGGGTGCAGGAAGGTTTGGAGCAAATGATTGACGATGGTGAATTGCTTGCGCATATACAACAGCACCCGCATACCCGCCGCGCTTTTCCATTGGCGCGCCTCGCCGAGCGGCGCATCATCAATATTCCCAACGACAGTTTGCCCGATAGTGCCGATCAGTTCGACACGCGCTATTGGTTTCAACCCGCCGATTTTATTCCCTCTGCCAAGGCGCAATAACCTAAACAATAACCGCGCCTGCTTGTGTAGCGCGCGTTTGGTTGAGCCTTTTTTTATAAAAAACAGTGATGTTTGTACTGTGTGATTTAAGATTGCCTAGCGCACTGAGGGCGCTGGCCTATACTGGTTAAACGTTAATCATGGCATGTTTGTTTATAGGGAGTGGCTAATGACGGTTCAGCGCTTTGGTCTGGCACTTTTGCTGCTGCTTGCGCTACCCGCATTGGCCTTGCCGTCGGTGTTAAATATCCCTAAACCACAACCCGACTCGCAGGTAGCACAGGACTATTACACCCAGTTATTACGTCTCGCGCTTGTTAATGGTGCTGCCGGGCGTGACATTCCGGAATTGCGCGAGACCAGCGTTATGGAGCAGGGACGTGCGATTTATGAATTAAATCGCGGAGCCAGTATTGATGTCTACTGGATGGGCACCAGCACTGAGCGCGAACAAAAACTGCGTGCAATTCGGATCCCGGTGGATCGCGGTTTAATTGGTTATCGCCGTTTTATCATTCGCGCTGATCGCCATCGGGAATTTGACGCCGTGAAAAGTGGTGCGGATTTAAAACGCCTGCTCGCTTGTCAGGGGCTGGATTGGCCGGATGTGGATATTATGCGCGCCGCTGCCTTGCGCGTGACTGAGGTGGCGGTGTTGGAAGGGCTGTATCAACAAGTGGTGGCCAAACGCTGCGATTATTTTCCTCGTGGTTATTACGAAGCCTTACCCGAATTAACCCAGCGCAAAAACTCCTACCCTGAATTAATTGAGCACAAAACCCTGGTATTGCATTATCCCTTTGCCGTGTACTTTTTTGTGGGGCGCGACAACGAAGAATTGGCGCGCTGGATTGAGCAGGGCTTGGAGAAAATGATCGAGGAAGGCGAATTTCTCGCTTATATGAAAAATCATCCGCTCACCAGCCATGTTTTTCCGCTCAATAAAACCCTCGCGCCCCGACATACCATTCACATCCCCAATTCTTTTTTACCTGCCGATACAAACTACTCCAATTCGCGTTACTGGTTTCAACCCAGTGATTTTGAGTAGCCTTCGACACAGTGCTTTCGCGTGGATCATTTAGATATTGCCGGGCTAGCCTATACTTAAAAATAGTATTGGGCTTTTATGGCAGCCAGCTATTTAATTAACTTAGGTTAATGGTGTGGAGACGGGCATGAGGGCGAGCGCCGGGTTGGGCATTTTACTGCTAGCGGTTGCCGTCAATCTGGCGGCGGCTGAGTTGTCCGTGATAAAAATACCTCGCCAGCAGCCAAATATGGATATAGCACGGGATTATTACGTGCAGCTTTTACACATGACCTTGATTAATGGCGCTGCCGGACGCGCCGTGCCCGAATTGCGGGAAACTACCTTGATGGAGCAGGAACGAGCCATCTCTGAGTTAAATCGTGGCGGTTTGGTGGATGTCTACTGGATGGGGACTAGCCTTGAGCGTGAACGTCAACTTCGGGCCATTCGTATCCCACTGGATCGTGGGTTGCTGGGTTATCGCCGGTTTATCATTCATCGTGATAATCAGGAAAAGTTTGATGCTATTGTTGAATATGAACAGCTAAAAAAATATCTCGGCTGTCAGGGCATAAATTGGCCTGATGTTCACATTATGCGCGCCGCGTCCTTGCGTGTGACAGAGGTTGCGTTATTTGAAGGGCTGTTTCAACAAGTGGTCGCCAAACGCTGCGACTTTTTTTCGCGTGGTTATTTTGAGGCACAGGCAGAGCTAAGTCAGCGTAGTGATATTTATCCAGACTTGCAGCTACAGAAAACCTTAGTGCTGCATTACCCCTTTGCCGTTTATTTTTTTGTCAAACACGATAACGAGTACTTGGCCAAGTGGATTGAGGATGGTTTGGAAAAAATAATTGATAGTGGCGAGATGATTGAGTTCATGACCAATCATCCACTTACCGCGCATGTTTTTCCGTTGAATAAAAAGGATTCACCACGCTATATAATTAATATTCCCAACCCACAACTTTCCCCTGATACCGATCACACCAATCCGCGTTACTGGTTTCAACCTGCAGACTTTTCGGCAGCAGTTGAATTGGTGGTGCCTAAATAGCGGGCGCGTTTGGCGGCTTTCATAAATTGCAGGTCACCAATAAATAAACCATCTACACAATTGCCAAATTCTGAGTCAACACTGAACGCTAGCAGGTGGTAGCCGCCTTCGTCGTAAAGTGCGGCATATTGTTTAAACAATACCGGAATTTTACAGTCCGCTTGATTAAACGCTTCCTGCAATACCGCAAAACCTTGCTCAGCATTAAGGCTGGCAAAACGCTGTTGCAAATCGATTAAGGCATCTTCATTGATATGGTGTGGGTGTTTACCTTCTGCCAGTGTTTCACTTTTCTCATCGGCATATTTTTGATAGTAGCGCTCGTAATAAAACACCAATAAATCGCGCAGTGGTTTGGGGTAGTGCGCGCTCATGCTCACCGGGCCAAATACATAGCGAACTTCGGGGCTATGATTTAAATAAGCGCCCAAGCCTTGCCATAAATAATCCAAACTGGCTTTGCCCCAGTAATCCGGGTGTACAAAACTACGGCCTAATTCCAGCCCTTGTTCCAAGTAAGGAGTAAGTGATGGATGAAAATCAAATAACTCGTTGGTGTAGAGTGCTTCAGCGCCTTTTTTCTGCATTAATTTATGGGCTTCACCCAAGCGGTAAGCGCCCGCGATGCACAGTTTTTCTTCATCCCACAATACCAGGTGGCGATAGTAGTGATCGTACTTGTCCAAATCGCGGCGGCTGCCAGTGCCTTCACCTACCAAGCGGAAGGTTTGTTCGCGCAAGCGGCCCACTTCGCGCAACACCACCGGATGCTGTTTGTAGTCGCATAAAAAAATCTGGTGATTGTCGCGGGTGCTGCCAATTAATTGGGCGTTTTTGAATTCCTTTTTTAACGCGGCGCGGTCTTCCGGGTGGGCGATGGTTTTTTCGGTAATAAATGGCGTTGGCTGATTATTTTTGTTTTTGCCTTTGCCAATTTTATAGAGATGTTTTTTCAGGCGTTTGATCAGTGCCTTGTCGGCCAGCTGATCGGATTCCAGTGATTGGTAGGGAATCACCTCGCCAATACGGAATTTAATTTCCGCCGATTGTTTGTTAAACATTTCGTGCGCGAGCAGCGCGGTGGCGAGCGGTTTAAAAATCATTGAGGCGCTGTAAAACAGCAGTGAGTTTTTCGCTGAAACAAAAATCGGCAAAATGGGCGCCTGGGTTTTGCGCGCAAAATGCAGAAAGCCCGCCTGCCATTTTCCATCGCGAATCCCTTTGGGGCTCGCGCGGGAGACTTCGCCTGCGGGGAAAATAATAACTGCTTGCTCGTCGTTCAGTGCCTGCAGGATATTTTTATAACTCTGCTTGTAAGCTGCGCGGGTCATATTATCGAGTGGCAGTAATAAATCGTGCAGTGGCTCAAAGGTCATGAGCATATCGTTGGCAATAATTTTTACATCCTTGCGCACTTCGCTTACCAACCGCACCAGTGCCAAACCATCGAGCGAGCCAATAGGGTGGTTGGCAATAATCACCACGCGCCCCTGCGCAGGAATATTGTTGCGCTCGCGCTGGGAAACGCTGTAACTGAAATTGAAATAATCAAAAATACGGTCGATAAAATCGATACCGCGATTGCCTTGATGCTCGAGCAAAAACGCGTTGATCTCACGCTCATGGGTGAGCTTGCGCAATATATTGAGGGTGGAGTTGCGCACTATGGGCGCTTGTTGGGTAAAACCGGGGAATTTATTGGTGATGGATTGTTCGATATTCAGCATGATAGTCATAACCTGAGCAGGACTGTTGCTCTGAGGTTATGACTGTGCTGTGACACTTAGGTGATGAAATCATGACAAATCTGTGACTGTTATGATTGTGCAGGGTTTATTGTGCGGCTGCTTGGGTCAGCTGCTCTTCCTGTTTGGCAAGCAATGACGCATAGGGTGCTTTTAAGCCAACCAATTTGCCGCTGTCGCTGATGATGTCCAAATGCTCTTGCAGGTCGGCATCAATCAAGCGCTGGCTTATTAGAATTTCGCCCTTATCGGGTTTTAAATAGTTGTTGTGTTGCACCACAAAATCTTTCAGCAGTGATTTATGGGAACTCACTGGCGCTGATAATTCATGTACAGCGGCAGCCAAATGCAAACGCGGGCTGGGGTTTTTGCCCGCGAGGTTGCTCAGCAATTGCGCAGCGCAGACGGCGCGAAAACTGCACTCGTAAAAGGCTTCACCGGTGAAATCGATAATGAGTGTTTCGCCCGAGAGCATCTGGCGCTGGCCATCGTACAAATTCAACACGCCTTGCAATTGCTTTTCAAAACGGCGCAGCACGCTCGCAAAACTTTCGCTGTTGAGCTGTTGGTAGAGTTTGCTCATGTTGGTGATGTCCAAGCTCAAGCGCACGGACACTTGTTTGGGGGCTTCCGGCTCTGGCTCGGGAATGTCTTCGATTGTGGGCATTTTTTCCACCACCGCCGTGACTATCTCGCTGGTGCTGGGCAGTTTGTCTTTTAACTGCGCCCACCACTGGCGTTGAATCGACCACCAAATGATTAACAGGGAAATACAAACACCGGCCATCCATAACAGATAAAAACGGTAATCGCGTTCGGTGTGACGGGGCACATCCAGCGAGACTTCCAAATAGCCGGCGACATTATTGTGCAGTGCAATGGGCGCCGAGAAATCGTAGCGCCGCCCGTTAATAACCTGATTGGGTTTAAAGCCGCTTTGCACCAGCAGTTTATTTTCCACATTGTGAATGGTCGCGCCGATAACATTCGGATATTGGCCCACTTCCAGCAAAATGGCCTGCAGGCTGACCAGGTCCTGCTGCAATGTGGCGTTGACCGCTTGGCGCGCCGCACTGTTCGCCAGCACCTGACCATAAAGGCCAATTTGCTCGCGCTGATTCTGTTCGCCGTTGCTGTGGTAAGACCAGGCACCCAATAGCCCCAGCGCTATAAGCAACAGGCTGCAGAGGGTGAGTTGTGGATAGGTTTTGTAGGTATTTATGAAAGCCATTTTATGGTTAAGTCCGTGTGTTCAAGGTTTAACCCCGGGTCCTGCCAGGGTCAGTCAAATAAGAGTGGCGAATTGACGAATAGTTGCAAGTATCTTATCGCTCTCTGTCGTGCAGAATCGCATTCTAGCCTAAGTTGCCCCACCTTGGCGAAATCTGCCCAGTGTCTTGATAAACGCAGCAGGCTGCACAGAAGCTGCTGTGAGCTGGGAGTAATTCCGCTAGAATGCGCGCTTTATCCCGGCGCCCCGGCCAGATGCTGTCTGGCTCCTATTGTAGTGAGGCATTGTGAACGAAATTCTCTTAATTAATGCATCGGGTCAAGACAAACCCGGTGTCACCCACGCGTTAACCCAAGTGCTTACCCACGTCGGCGCGCGCGTATTGGACATAGGCCAAGCGGTTATTCACGATACCCTGGCGCTTGGCATTTTGGTGGAGCTGCGCATTTCCGCTGATGCTCGCACCCAATTATTGGCGGCGATTCAACAGGCTGCCACGGCCAAGGATATTCAAGTCCGCTTCCAAACCATCAGCCCCGAAAGTTACGAGCATTGGGCGGAGCAGCAGGGTAAAACCCGCCACATAGTCACTCTATTGGCGCGTCAGATTGACGCCACCATGATTGCCGAGTTGACGGCGGTGACCTCTAAACATGGGTTGAATATCGACATGATCAGCCGTCTCTCTGGCCGTGTTTCATTGGCGGAGTTAAAGGCTGAGGATTTGGCACAAGGCAGCGCTTGTGTTGAATTTTCTGTGCGCGGCACTCCGGCAGATATGGCCGCCTTGCGCGCGGACTTTATGGATCTCTCGGCGCAATTGAATGTGGATGTCGCGTTCCAGCGCGATACCGTTTATCGTCGCAATCGCCGCCTGGTCTGTTTTGATATGGACTCGACGCTGATTGATGCAGAGGTGATTGATGAGTTGGCCAAGGCCGCTGGTGTGGGTGAGCAAGTGGCCGAGATCACTGAAGCGGCAATGCGCGGTGAGCTGGATTTCAAGCAGAGTTTTGCCCGTCGCATGGCCTTGCTCAAAGGTCTGGACGAATCGGTGCTGGCGGGTATTGCCGCCGAGTTGCGCTTGAACGAAGGCGCGGAAAAACTGATCTCGTCACTGAAAAAACTGGGTTACAAAACTGCTATTTTGTCGGGCGGATTTAATTATTTTGGCCGCTATCTGCAAAACAAATTGGGTATCGATTATGTCTACGCCAACGAGCTGGATATAGTCGACGGTAAAGTCACCGGTGAAGTAAAAGGCATAGTGGTGGATGGTCAGCGCAAAGCCGAATTACTCGCCATGCTGGCCAAGCAAGAAGGCATAGCCCTGGAGCAAGTCATTGCCGTTGGCGATGGTGCGAACGATTTGCCTATGCTGAGTGTTGCTGGCTTGGGTGTCGCCTTCCGCGCAAAACCGCTGGTGAAAGCCTCGGCGGAGCACAATATTTCCAATTTGGGACTGGATGCTATTTTGTATTTGCTCGGTTTCCGCGAGCGCGACAGACTGCTTTAAGAATACCTCCAGCCCCCTTTGAAAAAGGGGGGCTAGGGAGGATTAAATGGGGGCAAGGGAGATTAGGTAGTTGAAAATAAAGGGATTTACGACTCCATATTAAAATCGTAATTCATGCCCGAACTCGGTTCCTGCAAATAATGCCCTTGAATATAGTGCGCGCCCGCCTGCCACAAGGTGGAAAGCACACTGGCATTTTCCACAAAGGGCACCAGCGTAATTTTGCTTTCTTCGTTTAACTTTTCAATTAGCTGAATCAGGGTTTCGGGGCTTTCATTGTTGTTTTGAATGTCGCTGGTAAACGAGCCGTCCACTTTAATCATGCCTGCTGCTACATGGGTAAGTGTATTAAACGGATTCAGTGAGCAGCCAAAATTGCTGATGGAGAATTGTGTATTTAATTTCTTAATCCCATCGGCAAAATTCTTGGCGGCATTCAAGTGATTGGTGACATCAATTTCCTGCGCCTGGAATACCACCGCATCGGGCGATAGCTTGGCAGCTTTGAAGGCAACGGCGAGCCAGGGTAGCAGTGATTCATCGCACAGCGACTGGCGGCTGATATTGACGATAAGTTTGGTTTTATTGCCCTTGGCGCGATGCTGCGACAGCATTTTGATAGATTCCAAAATCACCCAGCGATCTATCTTGGTACAGGCACTGATGTTGGATGCCGCCTCAAAAAAGATATTTGGCGAAATTTCCGCACCACTTTCATCAATCATACGCAGATAAACTTCGTAATATTCCTCGTCGGAACCGCGCAGGCTGATGATGGGTTGGAACAATAGGCGGAAACGGTCATTGGCCAAAGCTTGTTGCAGCGTGGCGTTGATGTCGATCTTGATCTCACCCTTGGGTGAGTCGGGCTCAAACAACATGGCGCCATTGCCCTTGTTAGCCCTGACTTTCTCCATCGCCTGTCGCGCTTGTTCAATCACCGTGTTGGTGCTGGTGGTGGTTTCATTAATTAGGGAGATACCAATGCTGCAGGTCACCTGCAGGGTTTTATGGTCGATCTCGATAATATGACCTTCGATGTCTTTACACAGCTGTTGGGCGCGATTCACCGCCGCATCCGCTTTGAGGTTGTGGGTGATGATGGCAAACGTGGAATCGCCCAGACGGGCGATAGTGTCACTGGTGTGGGCCTTACCGCGCAGCAGGGTGGCAATGTCCACCAGTGCCAAGTCTGCCCCGGCTACACCAAAACTGTTTTTGATGCGTTCGCTGAATTCATCCAGTTCGATATAAAACAGGCAGGAATGCTGTTTTTCATCCACGTTATCAATGATGTGTTCAAGGTGGTTGAGTAGGTATTGGCGGTTGTAAGTGCCGGTAACCACATCCTGCCATTTGATTTGTTTGAGCTGCGCTTCCAGCTCTTCGTTGTTGCTGTGGGCGATGTGTGCGGATGCCGCGCGTGCCAAAAACTGAATGCATGGCTCTTCGTCATAGGTGACTAGCGACACTTCCAAATCAATATGGGTTTCGCTGCCATCTTCTTTTAAGCCAGTGAAACCAACGCTGCTGGATTCCGCATCATCGCCTTTGAAGACAAAATCTTTGAGGAAGGTTTTAAGCCGCGCCTGATCGGCTTTGGCCACCATATCCATAATCGGCATGGCTTCGATTTCGTCTTTGTCTTCGTAGCCAAAAAGTTCGGCAAAGGATTCATTGGCGTAGAGGTAGAGGCCATCCTGAATAAAGGCAATGGCATCGCGCGAGCTATCTAACAATTGCTGGCTGCGGCGCTCGGCTTCGCGAAAACGGCGGTCAGTATTGCGGCGTGCCTGGCGCTGTTCGCGGTTTTGCAGCTCGCGATCAATGACCAGCAACAGATGTTGGTCGTCATCCAGGTCGATAACATCCGCAGCGCCCAAACGCAGGCCTTCTACGACTGCAAACGGGCTTTCATCCTCGTCTGCTTCATATTGCAGAATTACCGGTACGTCTTTGTTAAGGCGGCGGATTTGTTTGATGGCGATCGAGGGAGTAGGAGCGGTGCTGTTCATATTGCCGATAAGCAGATCCCAGCTCTGCTCTTGCAGCAATTTTACCAATGCCTCTTCGCTTTCCACGTGTTGTGCGCGGCAGGGGTGACCGGATGCATGCAGCATACTTATCAGGCGCTCTGCCTCTGAACGCTGGTTGTTCAGAATCAGCAATCGAATCGTATCGTTACTAGTCATATGTCCATTCTATTGTCTGTCGAACTGACGGGGCGGCCTGATTCTGACTATAGCGCGTTTTAGTTAATACGCGCCGGATCCAGCCGTTTTCCGCTGTGCGGCAGTGCATTTTTTGTGTGATGTGACCAATTTGTGCCGATAAGTCGAAAAACTCTACCTTGTGTCGCGAATTGCTTGCGTCGACCGGCGCTACTTGGGTGGCTATATTACTGAAATCAGGAACTTGCTCAACTTCATCATCGGTTTATGGGATCTGGTCGAGCCTTTTAGTTATATGGGGTGAATGATGCACTGTGCCCCGGGTTGCAACAACTACAGCGCATTACAGCTGGTTTCACCCGCTAACCCTGTTAGGCCTTTATTCCCATACGGAATTAAAATCGTCTTTGGCGCTGGTGGGTTCGCCGCTGGTGCTCATCAATTCGCGGAAGGCAAATTGGCTAAAGGCGCCCGTGGCAAATAACCGCTGGGTCAGCTGGATTGATTTATCTCCCGCTGTTTGACTCCCCGGTGCCGGTTGGCTGTAGAGCCGCGCCTTGTTGTATTCGTGAAAGGAAACCGCATTGGTAATCACACTGGCCGGTTGATTAACCGCGCGCAACTCGGGGATCTGCAGTGCGCGCAAGTATTCAGAGAGGGCACCGGTTTTGTGGACTATCGCGATAGCCACCGGCACGGCTTGGGGCGCCAGTATTTGAATGCCCAGCTGGGTAGCGCCCTTGATTTGATGCGCCCAGCGCACCACCCCAATCGCCCATTTGTTGCGTCCATACTCACGTAGCCCGAGCAATTCACCTGCACGCACCTGCACCGGAATTTCACTGCGCCATTCCAGGCCGTAACCACCCAGGCTGCGATCCACCAGCGGCACTTTGTAAATCGGGTGCAGCCCCTGATAGTCCACTTGTTCCCGCTCCAGCAGTTTTTTCTCAATATTAAAGGTGGATAAGGCTTTCCCCTCCAGCGGAGTGCCGCGCACATCAAATGCATCGCCCCAGGGGTCATCGTTATTCTGGGGGGTATTTTTTTTAAGCTGAACGCCGCGTTTTTGGAAGATGTCGCCTTTCTCCGGTGCCACCGCGACTCCGCTGCTGCGATTTAAGAACACATTGAATGCTTGTTCGTCCGCGAGGTGAAAATGGATGTTACTTAGCCCCACAGTGACTTCGATCTCGGCATTTACATCCTGCCGCTCAAAGCTGCGCAGTGCCAAATGGCTCCAGGCCTGCTCCAAATGTTTAACCAGCGCCGCGCTGAGTGCGACCGGCTTGTGATCGCCATTGCTCTCGCCAGTATTTTTGGCGAGTTCATCCAGTTTGGTAACTAATTGATGGGTGCGCAGTTCCAGTGCCGTCGTTGTTTCTGCAGCGGCGGCAGGGCGCCAGTGGGATTTATAAAAAGGTGAGCGGTTGCTGTTGGTCAGTACCACAAACAGGTTTTCTTTACCCTTGGGGTCGTAATCGTCCAGTTCAGCGCTGGCGGCCAAGGTTTCCAGCAGGTTGTAGGTATTTTCAATCTCGTCCTGACGCAGTTGGTTAGGGCGTGCCGAGGCGAGCAACAACACACGTAAATACTGGTTATGGATGGTTTTTACGTCGTGTTGGTGCGGCAGGCGGTCATCGACCGGAACTTGCGCAACACCCAGCGCGCAGGCGATTTGGTAGAGCGCATGAACTTCACTCCACACCTGGCTGGCGATGGGTAAATAAAGTTGGTAGGAGCGCAATACCAACAAGCCCAGCGCCGTTAGCGCGCGAGCAATCACCAGTGCTTGCAGGTCATGGGCTTCTTTTTTGAGGCCGGGTTTTTGGCACAGTTGGCGCACCAATATCAGGTAGCCGTTGAGAAAATGCTTCTGGATCGCTTGGGCAATAGTGGCCGTTTTCAGCGCCGCCTCTGGCAGAATCAGCGGTTGGTTCAGGTACTTGCGTGCTAGGCCATTGAGGGTGTGGTGTACCGGAATCCGCAGGAGCTCCAGAATCGCCAGGCGCTGCTCGCTGTTCATCTCCGCGCGGCTGATTTCATGCACGGCTTGATAGAGCTGGGCGCTGACTTGCTGTACTTGTGTGAGCGGCAAGGTTTGCAGCCATTCTTTTACCTGAGCCTCTTTGGCGCCGCGACAAAAACTCAACTGCGCCAGATCCTGTGTTGGCACGGCCAGTTTTTTAAGCAGTAAGTGAATCTCTGTTTCCTGGGTCATCGCAGTGCCATTACGGGTCATCGGTTATAACTATGTAATTGAATATAGACGATTTTAGATCTTTTAGTCTGAATTGCTGGCTGTTCAAGCCAAACTGGTTACAATTGGTCGAAATAACCATATGGCAGATGGCTACATCTGCCCTGACAATAACAAGAATCGGAGGTGGGGAATGGGTTCCATGTCAATGAAACTCAAATTGATTTTGCTTGGGCTACTGCCCGGTATCGCTATTCTTATCGTACTCTTGGCGTTAGTTAGTTCGCGCATGCAAGGCGTAGTTGATAGAGACATGGACATATTGCGCGACACCCTGCTCAGCGCGCATAAAAACGAACTGCGCAATTCGCTGGATATCGCCAGCTCCCTCGTTAAGCCCTTATACGATGCCGCTCCCGCGGGCGACTCCGTGCAAAAAGATCAGGCCATCGCCCTGCTGAAGCAGCTTAAATACGGTAAGGATGGCTATTACTTTGGCTACGACGGCAATTCAGTGCGGGTATTTTCCGGTAGCGACAGCGCACGTATTGGCGACAGCTTTCGCGACTACAAAGACGTTAATGGTGTGTTCCTGATCAACGAGTTGGTCAAACAAGGGCAGGCAGGCGGTGGCTTTGTGACCTATCACTTCCCGCGTTTGGGGCAGGGCGATACCGCCTACCCAAAATTAAGCTATGCCATTTGGCTCGATAAATGGAACCTGATGCTGGGCACCGGTTTTTACATCGACAATATTGATGAAGCCGTCGCTTCGGCGCGCGCCGTGGCCGATGAGCATATTACCGCGACCCTGATGTGGGTGTTTGCGGCAGCGTTGGTATTGCTCGGGGCGATAGCGCTGCTTGCGGTGTATATCGCCAATAAAACTCTGGCACCACTCAATGGTTTGGTGCGCAGCCTTGAAGATATTGCGCGCGGCGGTGGCGATTTAACCCGCCGTTTAACCCGTACCAGCGACGACGAAATCGGCGCGGTAATCAGTGCCTTTAACAGCTTTGTCGATTCCATCCACGGCATGATCCAACGCATCCAGCAGCTCACCTTGCAGGTTGCCAGCATCGGCCAGCAGGTATCGCAAGACACCAGCGCTACCCACCAAACCCTGGATAACCAGCGCGAACAAACCCTGCAAGTCGCCAGCGCTATTAATGAGATGGCAGCGTCGGCGGTAGAAGTGGCGCGCAGTACCCAGGACGCAGCAACGGCAGCCAATGTAGCGGAATCCACCACCAAAGATGCGCAAACAACGGCGGCCAAGTCTATCGATAACATTCAGGCGCTGTCGTCGGAAGTCAAACTCAATACCGATGGTTTGCAGCAGCTGCAGAAAGAGGTAAACGGCATTGGCGCTGTGTCGGATGTGATTCGCGGCATCGCCGAGCAGACCAACTTGCTCGCACTCAATGCCTCTATCGAAGCGGCGCGTGCTGGCGAACAGGGGCGCGGTTTTGCGGTGGTGGCCGACGAAGTACGCGCTTTGGCAGCCCGCACCCAAGCCTCTACCGAAGAAATCCAACAGATGATCCAACGCCTGCAAGCCAGTACCACGGCAGCGAGCGATTCAATCAAACGCAGTTTGGTGAAGGGTGATGTCTCGGTGCAAATGGTGTGTGCAACATCGGATGCGCTCGGCGCTATTGATCAACAGGTCAGCACTATTAGCCAGCGCGGTTTGCAAATCGCCACCGCCGCCGAGGAGCAGACCCAAGTGATTGAGTCTATCAACCAAAACATGCATGCCATTGCTGATGCCACAGAATCCGCCAGTCGCTACGCTGCCCGCTCCCAGCAGTCAGGCAATGAATTGGCGAGTGTTGGTACGGAGCTACAGCAGTTGGTAGGGCAGTTTAAGACCTGATTTTGATCACTTTTGGTGCGTAAAGTGAGTGGCGCTCTTTCCTGTTTATGAGACATCTATCTGCTCGGTGCACCATTCAATAACAAACCGGTGCCCGAGCCCCAAAAATATGCATTTAGATGATGCAAAAAATAGTCGATACCCCAGTTCCCTCTTGCTTGCCGCAGTGAGGGGGTGGGCTTGATGTATTTAAAAATGCTATAAAAATCAGTCTGTTGAGCGTTTTTTTGGGATTCGTTTGCACGAATTTACCTAAAGCGCCACACCTTACCAGCCACTGGCATAGCGCTTGCTAAACCCCTCTTAATGAGGAGTTGCAAACCTATGTCTGAAACCATTGTTAAAATCGATAGCAAAACCGAGACTAAAAACGAAAACAAATCCGTGCGTTCGGTATGCCCCTACTGCGGCGTTGGCTGCGGCATGGTGCTGGAAACCGACGGTAAAAAAATCACCAAAGTCAGTGGCGATAAAAACCATCCTGCCAATTTTGGCCGCTTGTGTACCAAAGGTCAGACCAGCGCCCAGGCGCTCACCAACTCTGGTCGTATGGAATCTGCCTTTGTGCGCAGTGAACGCAACCGCGACCCGGTAAAAACCTCCATGGCGCAGGCGATCAGTACTACCGCCAAACGCCTGCGCGAGATTCTGGATACTCACGGCCCCGATGCCATCAGCTTTTATGTGTCGGGGCAGATGTCGATTGAATCCCAGTACCTCGCCAACAAACTCGCTAAGGGTTTTTTGCGCACCAACAATATCGAGTCCAACTCGCGCCTGTGTATGGCGAGCGCGGGCGCGGGTTACAAACTCTCCCTCGGCTCCGATGCGCCACCCGGTTCCTATCAGGATTTTGATCACAGCGATTTGTTTTTGGTGATAGGCGCGAACATGGCGGACTGCCACCCGATTTTGTATTTGCGCATGATGGATCGCGTCAAAGCCGGTGCAAAATTAATTGTGGTTGATCCGCGCCGCACTACAACTGCAGACAAAGCGGATCTGTATTTGCCGATCAAACCCGGTACTGATCTCGCATTGTTAAACGGCCTGTTATTTTTGTTGCACAAAAATGGCAAAACCGATGCAGAATTTATTGCGCAGTACACCCAAGGCTGGGAAAGTTTTCCGGAATTTTTAGCGGATTACACGCCCGAAAAAGTGAGTGAAGTTACCGGTCTTTCTGTTGAACAATTAATTAAAACTGCTGACATGATCGGCAATGCGCCCGAGTTTATGACCTGCTGGACTATGGGCTTAAACCAAAGCACCCACGGCACCTGGAATACCAACGCAATTTGCAATTTGCATTTAGCGACAGGAAAAATTTGTCGTTTGGGTAGCGGCCCTTTTTCGCTTACCGGCCAACCCAATGCCATGGGTGGTCGCGAGATGGGTTATATGGGCCCGGGTCTGCCAGGGCAGCGCACATTATTAGTGGAAAAAGATCGTGAATTTATCGAGCAAATGTGGGGCGTTGAACCAGGCAGCATCAGCACCAAACTCGGCAAAGGCACCGTCGATTTATTTGAGCGAATGGCTGCCGGTGAAGTAAAAGCCTGCTGGGTAATTTGCACCAATCCGGTAGCGTCTGTGCCCAACCGCAAAATTGTGATTGAAGGTTTGCAAAAAGCGGAGCTGGTTATCGCGCAGGATGCGTTCCTTGATACCGAAACCAATCGCTACGCCGATATTTTATTACCCGGCGCTTTATGGGCAGAAGCCGAAGGGGTGATGATCAACTCCGAGCGCAATATCACGCTCATGCAAGAAGCCGTGAATCCACCCGGTGAGGCCATGGCCGATTGGGAAATTATTGCGCGCGTCGCCTGCGAAATGGGTTTTAGTGAGGGATTCAGTTTTAATTCTGCCGCTGAAGTATTTGAAGAAATCAAACAAAGCTATAACCCCAAAACCGGTTACGATTTGCGCGGCGTAAATTACACGCGTTTGCGCGAAGCGCCGCTGCAATGGCCCTGCGCCGATGAAACTTCTACGCGCAATCCTATTCGTTATTTAAATACCGGCATCAATCAACCGCTTAAAATCGCGGAGGACGGCAGCAAACCCTTTATTCAATTTGCGACTGATTCCGGCAAAGCAATTTTTCACGCGCGCCCCCATGTGGATGCGGCAGAAATGCCGAGTGCTGAATTCCCCATTATTCTGAATACTGGCCGCGTGCAACATCAATGGCACACGCTCACCAAAACCGGAAAAATCGCCACGCTCAATAAATTAAATCCTGGCACTTTTGTGGAAATTAATCCGCAGGATGCAACCGAGTTGGGCATTAAAAACAAAGACAAAGTGGAAATCCGCTCGCGTCGCGGCTACGCCATTTTGCCTGCAGTGGTGACTGATCGGGTACAGCCAGGTTGCTGTTTTGCACCGATTCACTGGAACGATGTTTACGGCGATAACCTCTGCATCAATGCCGTGACCAGCGATAAAATCGATGCGATTTCCCAGCAGCCAGAATTAAAAGTGGCTGCGGTCGCGTTAAAACGCATAGAAGTATTTGCCGAAGCAAGCGATTCCACCGACGACTCCGCACAAAACTCCGATAGCCATGATTACGACTATGAAATGCCCATGGCCTTTGCAGCGGTGAGCGAGGAAACCAGCATGACCTTGATTAAAACCTTCGCCACCAAAATCGGCGTAGTGGAAGCCGTAGCACCACAATTTTCCGATGCTGAGCTGATTTATTTGGGCGGTTATGTGAGCGGCCTGCAAGCCAGCGCCAAGGCGATTTCCGCCGTGCCTGCACTACCTGCCGACGCGCCCATCACACCGCCGCATCGCACCTGGGTAAATGGTTTGCTCGCTGGAATGTTTAGCCGTGTGCTGCCTGCAGGTGTTGCCGCCATGGGGGTGGTTGCACCTGCGCAAGCCAAACCGGAATTGGTGCTGCTTTGGGCATCACAAACCGGTAATGCAGAAGCGCTCGCCGAAAAATTCGCGCAGCAATTATCGGTGCAGGGTTGGGCGGTTAATCTCCAATCCATGAATGATTATTCGGTAGAGAAACTGGCAAAGAATAAAGTTGTGGTATTTGTTACCAGCACCTTTGGCGATGGCGATGCGCCCGATAACGGCGGCGATTTCTGGGGTCAGTTAACCAGCGATACCGCACCGGATTTAAGCGCTGTGCAATTTGCCTTGTTGGCGTTGGGTGATTCCAATTACGACCAATTCTGTGGTCATGGCAAAAAATTATTTGCGCGTTTGCAGGCGTTGGGTGCTAGCGCATTGGTAGAGCGGGTGGATTGCGATAGCGATTTTGAGTCGCCAGCAGCAGAATGGTTTGCTAAGCTCAGTGAGCAATTAGCACCCCTAACTTCTGTTATAACAGCATCTGCGGCGAATACATCACCCTCCATGACTGCAACTACCCATCCAGCATCCACCGTGCCTTCTTTATCGGCTGCTTATAGCAAAGCCAACCCCTATGCTTCGCGCCTGGTTATCAACCAACGTTTAAATCGCGAAGGTTCCGGTAAGGATGTTCGCCAATTTGGTTTTGATTTGGGCGATTCAGGCATTACTTATGAAGCGGGCGATGCGCTGGGCGTTTGGCCAAAAAATTGCCCCGACTATGTGTTCGAGCTTGAGCAGGCGCTGAACTTTAACGCGGCAGTGCCTGTGGTTGTGGACACCCACGAAAAACCGCTACACCAAGCGCTGCTGGAAAATTATGAAATTTGCCGCCCCAGTTTAGAGGCGCTGAATTTTATTGCGCAGCGCAGCAATAGCAGCGAATTAAAAAAGTTACTCGACGCAGAACACAAAGCTGAATTACAAGAATGGCTTTACGGTCGCCAACTTGCGGATATTCTGCAAGAGTTCCCTATTCGCGCGGGTGTGGATGAATTTTTGCCGCTACTAAAACGCATGCAACCGCGTTTATATTCCATCGCCTCAAGTTCAAAAGCGCAACCAACCCGAATTGATCTTACGGTTTCGTCGGTGCGCTATAGTCGTTTCCGCGACAGCAAAAAAATTCGCAAAGGTGTTGCATCAACCTTTTTAGCGGATCGCGCCGAAGGCGTTGATGTTCCCATCTTCGTACAGCCCAGCAAACATTTCCATGTGCCGGAAAATGGTCATACACCGTTGATCATGGTCGGCCCCGGCACGGGTGTTGCTCCCTTCCGTGGATTTTTACAAGAGCGCCAGGCACGCGGTGATGCGGGTAAAAATTGGTTGTTCTTCGGTGAGCAACACGCCGCCAGCGATTTTTATTATCAGGATGAAATCCAACAATTCCAAAAAGACGGTGTGCTGAATGAATTAAGTCTCGCTTTCTCGCGCGATCAAACACAAAAAATCTATGTGCAAGACCGTATGCGCGAACGCGGCGCCGAATTGTGGGAATGGTTAGAGCAGGGTGCTTACTTCTGTGTCTGTGGCGACGCCAGTCGCATGGCAAAAGACGTAGACCAGGCCCTGCGCGACATCATCCAGCAATACGGAAAATTTGATGAAGCCGAAACCGTTAACTACATCCGCAAATTAAATATGGATAAACGCTATTTGCGCGATGTGTATTAACACATAGCTAGTAACTTCTTTGGTTATTAAAAAATCCCTCGTCAGTGAAAGTTGGCGGGGGATTTTTTTGCTCAAATATCGCACTATTCTTGGTACATATAAATTTGCTATTTTATGGGCAGGGTGCTCTCGTTAAGCTTATTGGTACGCCCAAAACTTCTCATGCTCTTTCACCCAGCGAGATGAATGTGCTATGGCCAGTATTTGTTTTACCTCCACGATCAAAAAGCGTGGAATCAATCCTTATGTACTGGTCAGTGCAATACTGGCTGCACAACTAAAAGAAAATTGGCGTAAGCCTCTTCCTGTACTGGTGCAGGTAAACAGTAAACCGGAGCCACCGTGGCGCATCAATATGATGCCTGCTGGTGATGGAAGTTTTTATTTGTATTTGAGTGGTGAAGTACTCAAAGCATCCAATACCAAGGTTGGAAGTGTTGTGGACGTAAAGCTGCAATTTGACGCAGATTATAAACCGGGGCCCGTTCATCCAATGCCTACTTGGTTTAGTGAGGTTTTAGCGCAAAATCAACTTGCCCAACAAGGCTGGGATGAACTTGTTCCGAGCCTTCAAAAGGAAATCTTACGCTACATGACTCGATTGAAATCAATTGAAGCGCAAAGCCGAAATACGCAATTGGCAATACATGTATTAGCAGGTGGTAAAGGACGGTTTTTGGCGAGATCCTGGAATGAATAGTTTGGTCGTGCTTTGGAATTTAACGCGGAGAAAATTAAAAAATGCTGAAAACATACAAAGGCAGTTGTCACTGTGGTGCACTCCAGTTTGAATGCGACCTTGATTTGTCTGCGGGTACAAGTCGTTGCAATTGTTCCTTCTGCAGTAAAACGCGATTTTGGAAAGCCTTTGCCAAGGGCGACGCTTTCCGTCTGTTGCAAGGCTCTGAAAGTTTGTCGGACTACCAGTGGACATCCCCAATAGAGTCTTCCCCCATACTTCACCACTTCTTTTGCAAGCATTGCGGTGTCAGGCCATTCTCCAGAGGCTGGTTAGCGGATTTTGGTGGAGAGTTTCACGCCGTCTACCTTACCTGTCTGGATAATGCAGAACAGGACGTCGCTGCCGCTCCAGTTCAGTATCAAGATGGTCGCAACGACGATTATGAATCTTGCCCGGCAGAGACCAGACACTTGTGAAGTTTTTTGGGGTGTCGCCTAAAGGCCTTGAGTTTCTATTTCGAAGCTGCTTATGTGAGCGATGGAGTAGATCAGCGTCTTTCAATTGGTAAAAAGGGAGGATTTTAAAATGTGTAACAAAAAAATCGTTTTATATTTCGTTTTTATTTTCTGTTTATTCGCCAGTGCTTGTAGTCAGGCAGTTGTTATTGATTTTGACGATTTGGAGCGGGATTATCCAGATCAGGTAATGCAATTAACCGATCAATATGCAAACAAAGGTGTTATTTTCGATAATGCTTATTTAGCAAGCTGGCCATCAGAAAATAGTATCACTGGCCCCGGTTTTAGCTTTTCATTTGTAGGTGAACTGCCAGTTTATGTCAGTTTTGTTTTGAATAACTTAGATGAATTAAAAAATAGTGTTTTAGCTACGGGTCCAAATAATTTTCTTGAAATACTTTCCACCGAAGGTGGGGTATGGGGAGTGGGCGCTGAAAATAGCACTCCCTACATGCCTAACCAGAAAATCACACTTCAGGCCGAATTTGGTATTTCCTACGTTCATGTTGCAAGCCAAACAACTCCTTATCTGGATGATCTGGTGTTTCACTACGCAACTGAAGTGCCAGAGCCTGAGGTATTGATTTTGTTTCTGATTGGCTTGTTGAGTATGGCAATTCGTCGTCTGAATATCATTTTTATTTTAAACAGGTACAGCTCAATTAAATGAGTGCGCATTAAGCGCACTCTATACATTTCCATTACTGGATTTTTGAAAAATCGGTAGATACTAAGAAAGTGGATTCAACCCCGGCAACTATAGGGCCATTGGCTTCGCTTTCTTTTTGAACTTTGATCCATTCTGGATCGGCAGCAAATGCCTTCCACGCCGCTTCTGCTGCAGCACGGTTTTTGTATTTCAAAATATAATGAAGTTTGTCACCGCCTTTTTGCTCGACCGGCAACCAATAGCCGACATTTACCATGCCGTGGCGCTCAAAAAGTTTGGTGGTGTGATTTTTAAAGCGTGCGAGCAGATCCGGCATTTTACCTGGATGTGTAGTGTAAACACGCAACTCAAATACTGGAGAGTCGTCGGCGGCGAGAGCGGGTGTAAGCGCAAAAAAACTGAATAAGGTGATCAAGGTAAAGATTATTTTTTTCATAGGAATTGTGGCCTGTGTGTTGAAAGGAAAAACTCAGAATAATGGTGTTCAAAAAGCTGGCCCTGAAATTACCCCGAGCCGGTGAAAACATACTATCAACATACCTGGGTGCTCAGGCGTACCGATACACAGATTACAACACGTTTTTACTTTTCTTGATAAATTTCTAAAAATGAATCCTCGGGGAGAAATACCTGCCCGTGATGGACACCGTTACGAGTTGCGCCTGTCATTGATAAAACACGATACACAAGGAGACAGTTCATGAAGTTCATTCAAGTTGCCATAACCTTTGCATTTGCCAGCTTGCTGTTTGGTTGCACGAACCTCAAGGAGGTTCAGGATTTCGCTGGTCAGTCCGCCCAACTCTCTGGTTACACCGAGCTGACGACTCGCTTTCGTGATACCTATTATCGTGAGCAGCCTTATATATCAGGTGACGCAGATCGGTTGGCGCAGGAAAATGACCTGCGTCGCAAAGCGGCCTATCAGGATTTATTAAAAATCCATCAAACCATTAGCGTTTATATGCAAACGCTAGCCACCCTGGCGGGGGATAAATCGTTTGATCTAACTCCTGGTATTGATTCGGTGGCTTCAGGTATCAAAGCACATCCCGAGTTTGGTATAGATAAAACACAAGTTGATGCGCTCTCCGGGTTGGCAAAAATTGCGGCCAAATGGGCGACGTCATCTTATCAGCAGCGCGCTGTGCGTGAGTTTATAAAGGAGGGGAATGAACCTTTGCAAACAGCTTTGATCGGCATGGAAAAACTGATTGGTTACTATCAAAAAACCAACGACAATGAGTGGAAAACCATTAACGGACTTCTGGAATTGGAACTCTCGTTTACCGATCAATCGGAAGACAAGCTTCTGGTGACGCTTGCGCGTGCTCACCTGCAGGCTAAGGCATCTGAGTATCAACTGGCCGATAAAAAATATCTTGAGGCCAGAAAAGGTATCCAAACTATTGCACAGGGGCATGGTTTATTAGTTGAAAATCTGGATAAACTTTCACGCCAGGAAATTAAGGATTCCCTCCGTCAATTTGCAAAAGATATCAAAGCAATAAACGATCATATTAATTCCATGTGAATCATGAAATGAAAAGGAAATACAGGAGATTATCATGGCTTTAACAACCCAGGCTCAAATCGAAACTGTTGCCGCGGAGCTAAATAATTGTGCCGATATTATTCATGAACGCCTGATGAAGGCAGTAAAACGAAAAGAGATTGAGCGGCCTGCTGCCCAATTGATTTTTCAGGATGAAATTATCTTGCGCCAAAAAGCCAATGGCTTGTATATCAATGCAGCCAATGGTGTGGTGACTGGACTGGCGGAAACACAAAAAAGCCTGCTGGAAACCATCGTCTCAGCCAAACAAAAACTCAAAAAAATTAACGATATAGCCACTTTTATCGATCTTACGGCGGATCTCATTGTGTTGGCTGCAGCGATCAGTGCGGCGAAACCCTCAGCAATTCTTGCGGCGTTAAAGGAAATTAAAAAAGATTGTGAGGCAATGAAAGGCGCGACAGACTCGTGAGCCGCAATATAAACCGCTGAATGTGAGGCGACCGTCCGGTCGCCTTGGTGTTTTATTCCCATTGTTCCTTTTGCCCCGCGTGATCTTAATTCCCTCTCTCATCGAATAAAGCACTGAATCATTTTTTAATTCAGGTGCGCAGGTGACTATAAAAAATTCTATTGAACTTAATAAAATTGCTATTGCTGGAAATCTGCGTGGGCTGGTCAATCACTCCCCACAAATGCGTGCCCGCGCCGCACTGTGCAATAGTTTTATCGCTGATGCCCTGGCCATGCCCGTACATTGGTTTTACAACCCATTTGATATTTATGCTGCATTTCCCGGCGGTATTCAACAATTTGAAGCGGCACCCAGGTTTCACCCCTCGTCGATTATGAATTTGCATTCAACCACTGCCGGTGGCCGTGGTGTGCAACAAGCGAATAATGGGGCGCAGGTGGTGGGTGATATTATTTTAAAAGACAAACGCCAGTATTGGGGTATTGCTAATCAGCATTATCACCGCGCCATGCGCGCGGGCGACAATACCTTGAACTTGCATTGTATGCGGGTACTGATGCGGGCTATGGCAAATAATAATGGGCGCTATTATGCCGCTCATTTTTTGCAAGATTACATTCAGTTTATGACGGCAGGTATTCCGCAGCACCCGGATACCTATGCGGAATCTTATCACCGTGGATTTTTTGCCAACCTTGCCAAAGGCTTGCCACCGGAAAAGGCAGCGGCAAAAACTCACGATACTGCTTCGGTAGGTGGTTTGGTTGGCATAGCACCGCTGGCAATCGCGGAACTGTTGTTTGATCGCTCCCTTGAGCGCGTGCAAAGGCTTTGCCGTATGCATTTATTCTTAACGCATCCCGACGATAACCTGGCAAAAATTTGCGATGCTTATGTCGCTCTGATTGAGGCGCTGTTATTTCGCACCGAAGGTGATGCGCGCCAATTTATAGCTGCTACGGCTAAACAGTCAGCGGCTATTGATGTGCCGTTATTGGTACAAAAATATGCGGATGATAATCAGGTCGTTGGCGGAAAGTTTTCGCGCGCCTGTTACATAGAGGACTCCTGGCCGAGCCTGCTCTATCTCGCATGGAAATATTGTGATGATCCACGGCAGGCACTTATCGCCAATGCCAATCTCGGTGGCGATAATTGCCACCGGGGTGCGGTGCTGGGTGTGATACTCGGCTTGGCAAGCGGCGATGGCCTGCAGGATTGGTTTGTGCAATTACAAAACGCAGCGGATATTCACGCTGAAGTAGAGACGTTATTGAAACCCGTGAATTTATAGATCGCACCCTTGTTGGTTGTGAGCGTGACTTTTTTATCGCCCATCACAATTTCGCTGATACGATTGTTTTGTAATTTAAATAGAATGTTGGTGTTGAATAGTAGCAAGCCGTTGGCTGGTGCAAGACCCATAAATTCTTCGTGATGATTACCCTGTATTTGGAAATGGATCAGCACTTTGGTGTTGTCAGTGAGGAGCAGTTCTATTTTGACATCCGGTTGCTGGAATACATCCAACAAGTAATTTAAAAAACCGCTGAATTCAATCGGATTCTGTGGATTAAATTCAGGAAACCCCTCGCACCTCAACTCTTCTGTCAAGGTTTGGGCAAGTAGTTCTGATTTGGTGATGGGAGTAATCTGAGATTGAAAAAGCGTGGCGAGGAAATGCATTGGTTGTGGATGCCTGTCGCTACAGGATTGCCCTTTGCGCAACCCGGATGATGTGCTGGCCGAGCAAGGGGCTGGGCCGCGTATTCTTGAGCGACCCTTGGAATAAGTGTGGCCACCGGGAAAGGCTATCTTGCCGTTGTCAGCGTGATTTAGCGGTGCTGGATTCCGAATAACACTCGAATGATTGGCAATCGCTTAATCAACTCAAATAAAACCACACAGCTCACTGCAACGGCGCAGATAATTAGTAGTGGCTCAAACACACTACCCAATTTATGCGGCACGACAAAATAGGCGATAACAATAATCAGCGTCTGGTGCAAAATATAAAAACAATAAACGCCGCTGTTTAAATATTTCAGTAATGGATTGCTAAACCTGAACCAATATTGCGCCCAGGCGATGATTGCCACTATCCACAACCAACCGTTGGCCGACCAGATAACGCCATTGATTTCATCGGCCAGGTCACTATCACCCAGCGAACCGCCGTTAAAGGCAAATAATGCGTAGGCGTAGGTTAATAATGCGCCGGGTAATAAATACCAGCGCAGCGACGCCAATTGATTCCATAACAGCGGCAGGCGCACCAGAGCAAAACCCATCGCAAAACATAAAAACGAACGCGCATGGTTATACCAGTCCTGCACAAAATTATGGGTGGTTGGGTATTTGTCGTAGAGCCACCAGCCAATAAGGTAAAACAAGGCGATGGGGGCAAGAATCACCACGCGGATCGATAGGGTTTTACTGAGCCATTGCCAAACCGGTGCACAAACGCGGGAATTCAGCAGCGGGTAAATCGCCCAGAAAATAAGGCTATAGGCGAGAATGTAGGGTAGAAACCACAGGTGGTTCCAGGTGAGGTGCAGCTGTCCCAGGGTTTTATGCGGCGCAAATTCGGCGCTGGTTTGATCCAGGTAGAGGTACCAAAAATGCCAATAATTCGGGCTGTTGATCAGGCCTTTGCTGTGCGCCTCCACATAAACTTGCGGCACCACTACCACCAACATGCCAAACAGCAGCGGCAGTAAAAGTAGGGGGATGCGCCCGCGAATAAATTGCCCCGCAGGTTGCTTGGCGATTAAAAAAGAGGTCGCTGCGCCACTGATTAAAAACAGCAACGACATACGCCACTGGTTTGACCAGAGCATAATGTTGGTGAGCAAGCTGCTGGTGTAGGTACTTTTGTAATGCCAGTCCCAACCTTCGGCGTAAAGCATGCCGGCGTGATACAGAATCAATAAACCAAACACCAGTACCCTGAGCCAGTCTAGCTCAACCAGTCTGTGCCGGTGAAATTCCGGCTGGAGCGGGGCTATCGTTGATGGTGAAAAGGTTTGTGCTTGTGTCATGACCGGGTTCCCCGCGAGAAGATGAAAGCGCTATGCTAGGTAAACGCAATGCCTTGCAGGGTTGTTAAGTGATTGTTCTACAACAAAATGTGACCAGCGGACGCCCGTTGTGACGGGCTGGGCTTGGCATGTCGCTTGCGCTACCCGATAGTCCGCGCACCACCAATAACTGTGACCACTATGAACCAGAGCCACCCGCTACCACACCAGCAGCCCTTGTTAATCCGGCATTTTTTAGCTCACCAATGGACCTGGGGGGCTGTGCTGCTGGCGGCGTGGTTTGGGCTTAACGTGCTGGTGCTGGCGACAACAACCTTGATGGAAGTGCGCCGCAATGGCGGGACTATTCCTACTTGGGAGCCGTTTTGCTGGGAGATCTCTAGCTGCCTTGTGCTGCTGTTACTGATTCCGATAGGGCTTTGGTTGAATGATCGCTGGATCAGTCGGTTGGGGCTAAAACTGCGGTTGCTTGCGCACCTGTTGGCGACTCTGCCTTTTTCGCTTGTGCATGTCACTGGCATGGTGGCGATTCGCCAACTGTGGTACCGCCTGATGGGGGCGCACTATGACTTTGGCGATTGGCCAGTGGAGTTTTTTTATGAGTACCGCAAGGATGCCCAAGCCTATTTGACCCTGGCACTGGTGATTGCGGGCTACCGGTTTATAGCCCGGCGCTTGCAGGGCGAGGCGAGTTACCTGGCTGATAGCGCAGAGAGCGAGACAAATGAACCCGCGTCGCCCCCCGAGCGGTTATTAATTAAAAAGCTGGGGCGTGAGTTTCTGGTTCAAACCGCTGCTATTGAATGGGTTGAAGCCTCTGGCAACTACGCCAATTTGCATATCAAAGGCAGTGTGTACCCTATGCGCATCACCATGGATAAGTTGGAAAAGCTCTTGCCTCCCAACTTTGCGCGCATTCATCGCTCCACCATTATCAACCTGGAGCAGGTGCAGGAAATAACAGCGTTGGATACGGGCGATTATGAAATTCGCTTGCGCAATGACCAAAAACTCACCCTGTCGCGCCGTTACCGCGAACGCTTTAAGGCCATGTTGAGCCTTTCCTGAACAGTGAAATTACAGCGTGCAGGAATTGAACACCCTGTGCGACGCCAGTAATAATCGGCCCTGCACTCCATTACCAAAGGGTCATGCACAGAGTTATTCACAGCTTCTGTGGATAAGGCCGGGGGGGGGCTCGGCTGTTGTGCAACTTTGTGTGAATTGTTGCTTTAGCCTTCAGGAAATTCATTGAGTTGCCAGTAAAGGCTGAGCAAATTCACCAGCTCTTTAATATCTTGTTTAAGAAAATATCCGGCAACATTTAATTGATAGCTGATGCTTTTGTCTTCATCGCGGGGTGAGGTGGTTAAAATAAAAACAATGCTGTCTTTTAGTTGTTCGTCATTGCGCATTTCTTTTAGCATTTCTATGCCATTCATCAGCGGCATATTAATGTCCAGCAATACAACGTAGGGTTTGGGGACTTTGCTCCTGTTATTTTCGCCGCGCATAATTTCAAGGGCTTCTACGCCATTGGCAGCGCGATACACAGGGTTTTTGATGCCTTTTTTATCAAACAAACGTTTGAGTGATTCAACATCTACCTCGTCATCTTCTACTATGAGAATGTTCACCACTTCACGCATATCGTCTCCGAGCATTAGCACAAGCGTCTCCTGTATTTTCCGGTTCTAACTTGGGCCATGTAAAACGAAATATTGCCCCTTTTCCAATATCTGATTCAATTGTAATAGCTCCCCCAGTGGTTGCAATAATCTTTCTGACAATTGCCAGCCCCATACCCCGACCTTTACTTTTATCGCGTGGCTGCAAGGTTTGGAACATCTCAAATATTTTGTGATGGTAGCGCGGGTCAATACCCGGCCCATCGTCACGCACTGAAAAAATGTATCCTGATGCATTTTCCTCAATATGTATGTCGACAGTGCCACATTCCTTGTCGTGGTGTTTAATCGCGTTGTTAATCAGGTTGTATAGGATTTGCTGCAGGGGAAATTTTTTTAGATTGATTTGCGCTAATTGCTCGGCAATGTTTATGTTAAAACCCGCAGGAGGGTTTAACAGTGTGGTGATCTCATCGATAAGTTGTTGGCCGCTAATTATTTCGGTGGGCTTCGATTCCATTGTTGCATCTATACGCGCATATTCCAGCGTGTCATCGAGTAGCTTATCCATAAATTTGACGCGCCTGCGTAGTTCGTCCAGGTGTTGTTTGCTTTTTTCTGGCAGTAAATCTTCCAGGTCTTCTTCCAACCATTGCGAAATAGTATCCACCGCCCTGAGTGGTGTTTTTAAATCATGAGCAGCAATATAAGCAAAACGCTCAAGTGCCTCGTTGGACTGTTGTATTTTGTGGGCATTACTTTGAAACACCTCCAATACTTTTGCTAACTTGCCAATTTCGTCATTGTGGTGACGAATTTTAGGCGCCTCGAAAGTGTTGTCTTTGGTTGCCGTGTAGAGTGCATTCACCATCGCATTCACCGGGCGTGCAATGCGGAATACAATAATGCTCCAGCAATACAAACTTAATATCAGTGCAAATAAAAATATGATGGTGCTTAGCATAATTTCTTGCTTGGCATTGTCTTCAATACGATCAACCCGCAATTGGGTTTCCGTTAAAATTTTATCTTGCAAGAGCAAGAGTGATTCAACTGCCTGGGCAGACATGCCCAGCCACATTTCGGCGCTAATTGGGTATGCCGTATCAGCCGATAGTGATGAGCCGGAATAAAACAGATCGTTGATTTGATCAAACGTAAAAAAGTAATGGGTGTATGCCTCTTCCATTAAGGGGAGGAGTTGTTCTGCAAGCTCATTATTTTTGGCGAATTTCCGCAATATTTCCCAGCCATATTCGATATTGCCGCGCAGTGACACGAGTTTTTTCTGTTGTTCCGGCGTGGGCTTTTTATTTTCAGCAATCATTTGGCCGATGATTGCATACTCCTCACCTGAGTGTTCTGCCAGCTCCCAGACAAAATATTTAAAGGTCATTTGCTGGCCGATGGTGGCGTCGATTCGTTGGTAAGTGCGGGAATACACAAGGATAAAATTTTGTGTGGCAGTAATAAGCGCTGTACTAAGGTCAAAATATTGCCTGGCAATCAGCGGGTCGCGTTGCGCAATGGGTAGTGTAAGTGCCTGGTCTATAGCGGTTCGCTGTTGCAGTAATTGTTGATAATGTTCATTAATTGTTTCTGTATTAATGGCCGCGCTGAAGTTGCTGGTGGCTAAATTGGTGAGGGCAAGCTCCAGTGCCTTATCAGCTTCCAGGCGATTTTTCAGTAAATCCTGATGCATGGATTCCGTCGATTCGGGTGGGGCATGGAGAATGGAGAGGGATGAGGCGCGCTCTAACGACCAACTTTTGGTGGCGCCATAGAGCGCATCAATAACACTTGCACCCAATTTGAGGCGCTGTGCTTGTTTATAGTTTTCCCATGATTCATACACACCATTGCCCACCAGCACCGCTATGAGGATGTTGAGAGCTCCTACAATTAATAAGAGTATGGTGCGAATACTAGGCGTCGGTTTTTTCATGAATTTTTTAACTGGCAACTATTTTTGCTAGTTTAAGCATAGGCTCCTGAATATTGAGCCCTGCGTGATTTACCGCGTTTTTATTGATATACAAATTAATTTTTTCGTCTTCTTTGCTCATCTCCACCATGCCGCCGCGCTGCGCGAATTGCGCGATATCACTAATGGTGAGCACGTTTTTATTCTGCAGAAATTGCAGCAATGCAGAGAGATTTTTTTCCTGATCGCGATGAATAATAACCACGCTGCACCCGGTGGTGTTTTCCACTTTATTGATGTGGGTTATTGAAATGAGTGCCTGTTGCGCAGTGCGCCCTTTAAGGGGGGAAAGGTAGCCGTCAAAAGGGTCCTCCCCAAACAGGCATATTTGTAATTTTCCGCTTGTTTGCGCGGGTGATTCTTTTGACCATGTAGTGTATTTGAGCAGGTTATAAACCAGCCCGGCCTTGATTTTGTGTTCATATAATTGCAGGGTTTTTTCTTCGGCGCAGACAAAAAAGGGAAGCAAGCACAGAATTATTCCTGTACTGATTACCGCTCCCATTTTTTTGCCCAGCGTTAAAATTGCCATGTCAACTTTCCAAAAATACTGCGCTCAATCTCCCCGGCATTGAGATCGGTTGCTGCGCCGAATTCGCGGTGATGGCTGGCGGTGAGGTTTTGTCCGACCAGATTAAAGCGCAGGTTTTTGCTGATGTACCCACCCAGGTTGATGTCCAGGCGTATATAGCTATCGACATTGCCCGCCGGTAATTTATCGACATAAGTGGCTGAGGTATCCAGCGTCCAATCATCGTTAATATTCCAGAATATTTTTGTACCCGCCTGGTGTCTGGGGTAAAGGCTTTCACCGCCTTCTTGTGTGGGAAGCAGTGCATCAAGGTTGATATGAAGGAAACTGTAGTTGACGGCTATTTTTAAATCCTCATTTGCCGACCAGTTAAGCACCGCTTCAAAACCGTCAGTTTTTCCTGTCATATCATTGGTAAATTTGACCGGAACAAGTAAATGCGGAGGATCAATGCCGTTGATTACCGGGACAGGGGCCAGAATGCTTACCGTTTGCAAGTAATCGTAGTCGTTATAAAAAACGGCAAGATCCATCGACAAAAGCGATGTAAGTTGCTGGCGATACCCCAGCTCATAGGCGGTTAATTTTTCTGATTTGAAATCATCATTGGGGACAAAAGCCGCCCTTACCGTCGCCGTTTTTAACAGTGTGCTGGTTAGGTCAGTTTCGAGCGGGGTTGGGGTGCGTACGGCGCGCGATATTGATGACCAGACGGTTTGGGTTTGGCTCGCGTGCCATTGCAAGCGGATGTTTGGCTGTACTTCGTAGCCTGAAAATTCGTTATGTTCAAACTTTGACCCCAGCGTTAAAAACCAGGCGTCGGGCGCTAGGGTAATTTTGTCCTGGATGAACGCGCTATAAAGGTTGTTGCGACGTTTCTGTGGCGAAAATGCGGTGTTGTTATCGCCCTCCTGATCGTCCGCGAGGAAGCGGAATCCTGCGCCGGTAGTCACTTCATGTGCGCCCAGTGGCGCAAAATTATATTGCGCCTCCAGGTCATAAATAATTCGGTTATCGACGAAGTTAATTGGCTCATCGCGCTGCGCCCAATCCACATAACTTTGGATACTGAATTGCGATCCATCTGCGCGGCTATCCGTCCAGCGCCCGAGAAGGTTGACGCCCTCATAAACAATGGTTTGTTCTTCTATGGGGTCAAAAGGGGCAATAAACGAAAAATGGCGGCGGAGTTGTTCAGCGTTGGTGCGGTAGGCATCGCCCTGCACGGTAAATTCATCGCCCCAGTCCGCGCGGAACCCGGTGCGGAAACCCTCCCATTCATCATAGGTGTCGCCACCCATAGGGTTGTGGGAGGCATCACGTTGAAATCCTTTGGCATAAACCCGATATGTTCCGGCATCGCCAAACGTTCCACCCTGGCGAACATTCAGGGTGCCTTGCTCTTCGTCGCCGTAGAGCGCACTGACTACAGTGCCTTGGGTATTGCGCGTGTGTTTGGTGCGAATATTGATCACGCCATTCACCGCGTTTGCGCCCCAGAGTGTGCCCCCCGGACCACGAATCACTTCAATCCGCTCAATATCCTCCAGCATCAAATCATGGGTTTCCCAGAAGACACCGCCAAACACCGGGTTATAGACCGTCCGGCCATCAATCAGCACCAGCAGTTTGTTTGCAAAAACCGTATTGAAACCTCGAATGCTGATGGCCCAGCTGTTGGAGTCCACGCGCGCAACCTGCATACCGGGAACCATTCGCAGCGCATCGGGGATGGTGGTAACGCCAGAGCGCTGGATGTCTTCACTGGTGACGATATAAACCGCAGCGGGGGCAGTGGCGATGGATTCTGCCTTTTTGGACACGCTGAGCACTTCGGCACTCAAAAGCTGTTCGGGGGTGAGATCGAAGTAATCGACGTTGGCGAGGGCGGACTGGCTAAGAAGAAGCATGCTCCATGCGGTGATCAAACCGGGGTGCTGTAATAACGCAGGTCTTTGCATAGCGCTCACTCCTTTTAAGGCTCTCCTACAGGGTAGGGGTACTATTTAAAGATGGTGGTGGCTTGGTATCCACTATTCCTGCTGTGGAAGAATCAGAATAGTCCAGCTACGGGTGATCCGCGCCCCTTTTTACTATCAGTTGCTTCATTTGCTGACGGGTATACATCTGTTTTGACGGTGCTCATCTATTGAGCTTTATGGCCGGAGCCAATAAATATAGTGGTCGGGGGTTTTTGCTAAAGAGCTATACACAGAGTTATTCACAGCTTCTGTGGATACTTCGTTGTGGATATTTTGTACTCTGCCGGCGTGTTTTTTGTGGCATTAGTCTTGGGATTCAGGCAAGTTGACCAGTATTGCCGCTGCCTCATTGAAAGGGTGATCCGTTGTGGGGCAGGGTGTGCCCGGTCTTCAGGCTTGGTTGCTATCCCCTTAGCGTTTTTTGCGGCAGATTGCGCGTAAATAATGCGCATTTTTTAAGCGCATCCCTAATCGTTTTTCAGCTGGCTATTGCATCCATGAGGGTGTCTTTGTAATCTGCGCGGCCGCCGTTGTGGCACGCGGTGTTTAGCCCTGCGTCTTTTTATAATTAGGCACAGATTTCGCAGCTTCCATACCTTTTGCTGCGCCCATTGGCTGACAATCTGACCGGCGATGGTTAATCCCGTCACTGTTTGATTCTCTGTTTATCTTCCTCTTATCGATTGTTGGAGAAGTGCTCATGTTAAAACTACCTGAAACCCTGCGCGAAAACGTGCGCCTGCTAGGGGAGCTATTGGGTGAAACGATTCACGCCCACGAGGGTGAAGAGCTGTTTTCCAAAGTTGAAGGAATTCGCAAGTTAGGTAAGGCAATTAACAAAGCCGAAAATGGCGATTCTGCGCCGCTGGTTGCTATGTTAAGCAGCTTGGATGACCAGAGCATCCTGCCCATCGTGCGCGCGTTTAACCAGTTTCTGAACCTGGCTAATATCGCCGATCAGGAATACTTCTCCAGCGCCGAAGCCGAGGCGGAAGACAAACTGCAGGCATTGATCATTGAGTTGGCGGCTGCGCAAGGCAAAGACGCCCTCACCGAGCTTATTAATAAGCTGCGTATCGAGTTGGTACTCACTGCGCACCCTACTGAAGTGACGCGCCGCACCCTGATCCGCAAGTATGACCAGATTGTGGACACCCTGGCGGATCGCCAGAACCCCAGCTTGCTGGTATTTGAACAAGACAAATTGCGTGGCCGCCTGCATCGCCTGGTGGAAGAGATTTGGGCCACCGATGAAATCCGCACCACCCGCCCAACCGCGGTGGACGAAGCCAAATGGGGCTTTGCCGTTATCGAAAACAGCCTGTGGCAAGCCGTGCCGGATTTTATCCGCCACCTCGATCGCCTGACCCAGCGTCATTTAGGCTGTCATTTACCGGTAGATATTCGCCCCATCAAATTCTATTCATGGATGGGCGGCGACCGCGACGGCAACCCCAATGTAACCCACAAAATCACCCGCGAAGTATTGTTGCTGGGCCGCTGGATGGCGGCTGAATTGTATTCGCGCGACATTTACAGTCTGGGTGGCGACTTGAGTATGAGTGAGGCGAGCGATGAGCTGCGCGCAATCTACCCTGATACCGCTACTCCTTATCGCGATGCGATGTACGATTTGCGCCAGCGCATCCAGGCTACGCTGGAGTGGGCTGAAGCTCGCCTGCAAGGCCGCTCGGTAGAAGCGCCCGCCGATTTGATCACCAGCCGTGAAGATTTGCTCGCGCCCTTGATGCTCTGCTTCCGCTCCTTAAATGAAGTGGGCTTGCCGCACATTGCTAACGGCCCGCTAGTTGATACCATTCGCCGCGTGCATTGTTTTGGCATCAACCTGGTGCCGCTGGATGTGCGTCAGGACGGCGACCGCCATGTGCAGGCAATTGATGAGCTGGTGCAGTATTTGGAGCTGGGCGACTATCGCGCCTGGTCAGAGGAGGAGCGTCAAGCTTTCCTGTTGGAAGCCCTAACCAGCAAGCGTCCATTGATGCCCGCTGCGTGGCCAATGAGCGATGATACCGCTGAAGTTCTCGCGACCTGCCGTGTGGTGGCGCAAGAACCCCGTGAAATCCTCTCCCATTATGTAATTTCCATGGCGCAGCAGCCGTCTGACGTGCTTGCCGTAGCACTCTTGTTGAAAGAGTCTGGCATGACCTGGAATATGCCTGTTGTGCCACTGTTTGAGACCTTGGACGACCTGGATCGCGCGCCGATTGTGATGGAGCGTTTGTGGAATCTGGAGTGGTATCAACAGTATTCAGCGCAACAGCAAACCGTAATGATCGGCTATTCCGATTCCGCCAAAGATGCGGGCAAGCTTGCCGCTACCTGGGCGCAATACAAGGCGCAGGAAAAACTGGTTGCCCTTGCCGACAAATTCGCGGTATCGCTGGTGCTGTTCCACGGTCGTGGCGGTACCGTTGGTCGCGGTGGCGGCCCGGTAGAGAAAGCGATGGCATCGCAACCTCCCGGCTCAGTAAAAGGTCGTATCCGTGTCACTGAGCAGGGCGAGATGATCCGCTACAAGTTTGGCTTGCCGCGTGTGGCTTTCAGCAGCTTGTCGTCCTACGTGACCGCAACCTTGCGTGCCACTATGTCGCCCAACGCTGCGCCCAAGCAAGAATGGCGCGACCTGATCGAGCGCATGGGCAAGTCCAGCCTTGAGGCTTATCGCGCAGTAGTGCGTGGCCATAAGGATTTTGTGCCTTACTTCCGCAACCTCACTCCCGAACAGGAATTGAGTTTGCTGGCGCTGGGCAGCCGCCCGGCCAAACGTAAATCCACCGGTGGCGTAGAAAGCCTGCGTGCGATCCCCTGGGTATTTGCCTGGACGCAAGTGCGGTTGAACTTGCCTGCCTGGTTAGGTACCCGTCAGGCGTTTGAATACGCACTGCAAAATGATCCGCAATTGCTGGAAGACATGATCAGCAACTGGCCGTTCTTTTCCAGTTTCCTCGACTTGCTGGAAATGGTAATTGGTAAAGCCGATGGCCCAATCTGCACCTATTACGAACAGCAATTGGTGCCGGTTGAATATCGCGGTTTGGGTGAAGAGTTGCGTGGCGATTTAAAAGCCTTGGAAACCCTGATTAATAAGATGAAGAAGCAAGATGTACTGCTTGCCGATGAACCCATGTTGCGTCAGTCGCTGGAAGTGCGTAAGCCCTACGTTGATCCGCTCAACTATTTACAAGCTGAGTTGCTCAAGCGTTACCGCAGCAGTGAGACCATTAGCCCCGACCTTGAACGCGCGCTCAAAGTGACCATGGCCGGTATTGCCGCCGGTATGCGCAATACGGGTTGATGCTGTCCAGGTTAATCCACTAAGGGGTTAGCTGTTTTAAGTCGACCTGCCTTAATCGCCAATCAAACGCCCAATTCTCTGTGAGAGTTGGGCGTTTTTTTATGCCTGGTAATTTCTCGCTTAACGTTCTGATTAATTTACCGATTAATTTTTCGCTCTCTTGTGTCGCCTTGGTTATACAACTGGCTGATTTCAGAAGCCTTGTCCAGAGTAATTCCACTCAAGCAACGCTTTTGACACCTCAATAAACGAGGTCTATACCTTAAACACCTACCCGACTGTTGTTAGTGCGGCAATAACTATTGCCTAAAGTCGCATTCGCTCTTCACATTGACGGACACATCTGATGCGCAATAACCAATCCTATGGTGCCAACTCTGGTGCTTACTCACATTCATCCCCCGTTCAATCGCGCCTGCCCTTATTGGCGAGCTTGGCGTTGGTAGTTCTGGTGGCGTTACTGCTGGTTTTTTTTGGTGCGGCCGGCTGGCTAAAGCTTCTTGCGCTGGTGGCCATTGCGGTAGCGGCGGCAGTGGGTTTTTACAGTGCTAATCAGTTATCCGCACAGGCGAGTCAATTAACCGCAGATTTGGAGCAGGCCAATGCCATGCTGGGTAGCGCGCAACACTACAAACCATTATTGGAAAATTATCAGCAGCTAATCAAAGAAGTGCTGCCGCTCTGGCAGCGTCAAACCGATTTGGCTCGCCACCAATTGGAGTCGAGCATTACGGAGCTGGTTACGCGTTTTTCTGATATTCATCAGCGGCTACAGGCGGCAGTGGCCAGTTCTGCCAGCACCGCGAACAGCATGAGTGGTGAAAAAGGTCTGGGGGGCGTTATCCATTTTGCCAATGCTGAATTGAACGAAATTACCCAAACCTTGCGCCAGGCTATTAATCAGCGCGATGAATTGCTGGGTGAAATTTCCGGGCTATCCAAAATTACCGTAGAGCTTAGCGGCATGAGTGCCGATGTGGCGGGCATCGCCTCACAAACTAATTTGTTGGCATTGAATGCGGCGATTGAAGCAGCGCGTGCCGGTGAATACGGGCGCGGTTTTGCGGTAGTTGCGGATGAAGTGCGCACGCTCTCCACGCGCTCGGGTGAAACCGGTGCACGTATCGGGCGCCGCATTGAGCAGGTTAATTCGGTATTGCAAACCACACTGGAACGCACCACCGAATACGCGGCGGAGGATAACTCCCGCCTGAGTAAATCAGAGGCGTCAATCACTCAAGTGCTTGAACAATTCCAACAGTCGAGTGAAAGCATTATGCACTCGGCGCAGACATTGGAACATGAAAGTTCTGCCGTGCAGGCCAGTGTGGAAGAGGTGCTGGTCAATTTGCAATTTCAAGATCGTGTTAGCCAAATTCTCAGTCACGTGACCGATGATATGGAGAAATTGGTGGGCGCTATTTCTGAGCAGGAAACGCGCATTCGCCACGGTGAAACCGTTGCGCCTATAGATATCAATGACTGGTTGCGCGCGGTACAAAAAACCTACACCACCTTGGAGCAGGTTGATGTGCATCGCGGTGCCGGTCATTCCAAAAGTCCAAACAATTCTGAAATTACGTTTTTTTAGGGAGCCGTGAATGTCCAAAGTTATTTTAGTGGTTGATGATTCTGCCAGTGTGCGTCAGGTAGTGGGGATTGCGTTGCGTGGGGCTGGTTACACTGTAGTGGAGGCCAGTGATGGTAAGGATGCGCTGAATAAACTCGATGGACAAAAAATTAATCTGGTGATCTCCGATGTGAATATGCCCAATATGGATGGCATCACTTTTGTAAAAGAGATGAAACAAAAGCCGGCCTATAAATTTACACCGGTGATTATGCTCACCACCGAAGGTGCCGACGAAAAAAACGCGAAGGCCAAGCGGCGGGAGCCAAAGCCTGGATAGTAAAACCTTTCCGTCCGGAGCAAATGCTACAAGCGGTTTCTATGTTGATTTAACGGTAGTCATTTGTGTGTGAATGATTTGGGACAGTTCTGGAAAATATATTTATCGTCATGCCCGCGAACGCGGGTATCCATAACAATCTATACCTTAGATCACTGCTTTTGCAGGAATGGCGAATCATTCAGAAGTTTCTTGGTTGAGCATATATTCGATGTACCTTTGATGGATTATAACGATGAAAATTACACGCAAAAAAACTAAGGACACCACTACGCTTTCATTTGAGGGCGACCTCACTATTTATCACGTCACTGAAAGCAAAGAAGAGCTCTTTGCTGACCATGAGCGCCTGACCGATAAAATTGCGTTCGACTTGCACAATGTCAGTGAAATAGATACGGCAGGTGTACAGCTCTTATTATTTGCCAAGGTTTTTTTTGCAAAGCTGGATAAAACGGTATTTATCGTAAAGAGCAATGAAATGGTCGATGCGGTATTAACCAAGCTCGATCTCACATCCCATTTTTCCCTTGAGTCCTGAGTGGAGTTGTTATGAATCTCGATGCGGCTTTACAAACTTTTTTTGCCGAAGCAGAGGATTTACTCAATTCCATGGAGGCAGCGTTGCTGCGCCTGGACGAGGGCGATACTGATCCGGAAACGATCAACGAAATATTTCGCGCGGCACATACCATCAAAGGTTCGGCGGGTTTGTTTGGGTTGAATGACATAGTGGCTTTTACCCACATAGTAGAGAATGTGTTGGATCGCGCGCGCGACAATAAAATTCTGGTTACCGGTGATTTGCTCAGCATACTACTGCCATGTCGCGACCATATTGCGGTGCTTATTGAACATGCGATGCATGATCACAGTAATGATGAAGAGTGCCTGGCTAAAGGTCAGGCGCTATTAAGCTCGCTACAACCCTGGCTGGAGGATGAAACAGCAGTTAAGGGTGTAGCGCTGGCGGACCCAACACCGGCCATGCAAGCGGATTATATTAAATCGCTAGTGAGTGAAAGCGAGCGGGAGTGCTGGCATATATCGGTGCGCTTTGGGCCGGATTTATTGCGCAACGGCATGGACCCATTGTCCATTATGCGTTTTCTCGCCAGCCTCGGTGATATTACCCACATCACCACCATTACCGATCACTTGCCGGATTACGAGCATTTTGATCCCGAACAACTCTACCTCGGTTTTGAAATCGCGTTAATGAGTTCAGCAAGCCAGCAACAAATTGAAGACGCATTTATGTTTGTGCGCGATGACTCCGAACTAACCATTATTCCGCCGCGCAGCAACATTGATGCCTACGTAAATTTAATTAAATCCCTGCCGGAAGATAGCAAACGTTTGGGCGAAATTCTGGTGAAAAGCCACGCCATCAGTTATCAGGAATTGGACGCTGCATTGACCATGCAAAAGCAGCAAGCCAAAAGCCAAAGTGCCGTGAGCATGCTCGGCGATATTCTGATTGAAGGTGAGGCGGTAGCGCCGGAAATTGTCAGTGCCGCACTGGATAAACAAAAGAAAAATAGCGAGCGAAAAACCAACCCGGAAAATCGTTTTATTCGGGTGGACGCCGAACGACTGGATACGCTGATCAATTTAATTGGCGAATTGGTCATTAATCGCCAACGTATTGATTTACTTGCCTCCAAAATGGGCAACCCCACATTGGTGGAGGCTGTCACCTCCATGGGTAATTTTACTGAAGCCATTCGCGATGCGGCATTAACCCTGCGTATGGTACCGGTAGGTGATACTTTCCAAAAATTTAAACGCGTAGTGCGCGATACCGCCAAGTCCTTGAACAAAGAAATTGAATTGGAAATTGAGGGCGCGGAAACCGAATTGGATCGCTCCATGGTGGAAAAACTGAATGATCCACTCATGCACATTGTGCGCAACGCCATGGATCACGGTATTGAATCCATTGCGGTGCGTGAAGCGCGCGGTAAACCGGCGCAAGGCACTATTAAACTCACCGCTTGCCACGATGCGGGTCATATAGTGATTGGTATTCACGATGATGGCGGTGGGTTGGATGTGGAAAAAATTCGCAAAAAAGCAATCGCCAACGGCATTCTGGATGAAAGCGTTCATTTAAGTCGCCAGGAATTGTTTCAATTAATTTTTCATCCCGGTTTATCCACAGCCGAACAAGTGACCAATCTTTCCGGTCGCGGTGTGGGTATGGATGTGGTGAAACGCAACATTGAAGAGCTGCAAGGTGGCGTTGAAATTGAAAGTGAAATGGGCGTTGGCACCAGCCTGAATATTCGCCTACCGCTTACGCTTGCAATTATTGATGGCTTCCATGTGGTGGCGGGCACCATCGATTTTATTGTGCCGCAAAACGCCATTCTCGAATGTGTGGATTTAAATTCACTCAATCACTCCCATGGCCAAAATTGCGTCAACCTGCGCGGAGAACAAGTACCTTATATTCGCTTGCGCGAAATATTTTCACTGCAAGGTTCAGGTGCAGAGCGCGAAAAAATTGTAGTGGTGCAGTTTGGTGAAAAACGTGCAGGCATAGTTGTGGATGAGCTGCACGGTGAAATTCAAACTGTGGTGAAACCCATGGGGCCAATCTTTCAAGCATTAAAAGGTATTGGTGGTTCGAGTCTGTTGGGAACTGGCGCCGTGGCGCTGATTTTGGATATCCAGCAACTCATCAGTTACGCCATTAATCGGGAACATTTACGTACTAGCGCGCTTCCTTTAACCGCGCAGGAGCAATAGCTATGAATCAGCCAGGTAAAGCAAAAAAAAATCAGGCGCCGGAAGTGATTAAACAATATCTCACCTTCAATATTGGCCATGAACACTACGGTTTGGAGTTATCGCAAACCCGGGAAATTATTGAATACAGCGGTATTACCGAAGTGCCACTTATGCCCAATTTTTTGCGCGGTGTAATTAATCTGCGCGGTGAAGTGGTGCCGGTAATTGATTTGGCGGTGCGTTTGGGCCGCAAACCGATTGAAGTGCAAAAACGCACCTGCATTATTGTGGTGGAGCTGGAAAATAATGACCAGAACCATGTGCTGGGTTTGCTGGCCGATGCGGTCAGTGAAGTGATTGAAATGGACGACGAAAACATCGAGGACGCCCCATCATTTGGTGCCAATATTCGTGCTGATTTTATTCAGGGAATCGCCAAACGTGACGATGAATTTATTGTGCTGCTGGATGCAAATAGTGCGCTTTCCATTCGTGAGCTGGCGCATTTGGTTGAGGCGCAGCTGCAGTAAGTTCATTGCTATTTAAGGCGATTAATATGCTAAACAATCTCAGCTTGAAATTTAAAATTTTACTGCTCAGCGCCCTCATCGTACTCGGTCTGAGCACCTTGGGCCTCTCTGCTTATATGCAGTTGCGGCAGTTCAATGCAATTGTGGATGAGACGGCGGTGCATGTGCAGCGGCGCGCGGATATTTTAGCGGCAATTGAAGCGGCAGCTATCAGTTTTAAAACCCAGGTACAGGAATGGAAAAATATTTTAATTCGCGGCAACAATCCCGATCAGTTTATGCGCTATGTGGATGGTTTTGCCAAAGCAGAAACGGTGGTGCAGGAACAGCTTAAAACCGCAATTGCGCTGCAAAAAGAAGAGGGTGTGTCGACGGAAAGTGCAGAAGCGCTGGTGCTTGAGCACAGCCAGTTGGGAAAAAATTATCGCGCTGCTCTGGAGAAATTTGATCAGGAAAATGCTGAAGCTGGAAAAGTGGTAGATAAATTAGTGAGTGGTATGGATCGTGAAACCAGCCGTCAAATGGAGGAGTTATCGGCGGCCACCTCGGCGGGCTTTTCCAAGTACCTCGTTGAGTCAGATCAAAAAACCGGAGAGGTTTACCGCGCGACCGTCAATTTGCTCGCGCTCATTTGCGTGCTTGCGTCAGTAATTATTATTGCAGTGATGACCTTTATTTTTCGCGATATGTTCCGCACCTTGGGTGGTGAGCCTGCCTATACCGCTGGCATTGTGTCGCAAGTTGCCGAAGGTTATTTGGATTTGGATATAACCTTAAAGCCGGGCGACCAAACATCCCTGCTGGCCAGTGTCGCAAATATGCGCAAACAATTGGCAGAGATTATTAGCGAAGTTCGCAGTTCTGCGGACGCACTTTCCTCTGCCTCTGAAGAGGTTAATGCGACGGCGCAATCCCTCGCGAAAGGCGCCTCGGTGCAGGCGGCGAGTGTGGAAGAAACCTCGGCGTCCATGGAGCAAATGTCGGCGTCCATCGCACAAAATACGGAAAACGCAAAAATTACCGACGGTATGGCGCAAAGTGCCGCGCGCGATGCGGCATCGGGCGGCGAAGCAGTAATGAATACTGTGCAGGCAATGCAAAAAATTGCAGAGCGCATCGGCGTGATTGACGACATTGCTTACCAAACGAATTTGTTGGCCTTGAACGCAGCGATTGAAGCGGGACGCGCCGGTGAGCACGGGCGCGGTTTTGCGGTAGTCGCATCGGAAGTGCGCAAACTCGCGGAGCGTAGTCAGGTTGCCGCACAAGAGATTGGTGCACTGGCGTTGGATACCGTAAAACGTGCGGAAAACGCGGGCACTATGCTGAATCAAATGGTGCCAGCGATTCGCAAAACCGCTGACTTGGTGCAGGAAATTGCCGCTGCCTCTGCTGAGCAAAACACCGGTGTTGCACAAATCAACGGTGCTATAGGGCAGGTGAGTCAAACCTTGCAACAAAACGCAGCGGCCTCAGAGGAGTTGAGTTCAACGTCGGAAGAAATGAGTTCCCAAGCTATTCGATTGCAGGAATCCATGACTTATTTCAAGTTACATGCCGACGCCAACACGCGCGCAGCACGGGTTGAAATACCAGTGCGTAGCGGTAACAACTCTGGCCGGAATAAAAAAAATCTTGCTGCAGGGGCGGATGATGTAGATAAAAATTTTGTACGCTTTAATTAAACCAATAGAAGTTTCAGGTAAATAGCCAATTTAAACGGCTGAAATAGCAAATTTACAGTGTTGTAATTAATGGACTTAATGGAGTCAAAAATGACCGTCGCCAAAAAAATGTTGCTGCTGGTTGCCACTGCGTTGCTGGGTATTATTATCCTCGCAGGCTCATCCCAGGTGCAGATGAATTCGGTATTTAATCAAACTAACTATACCAATGAAAACGTTGTGCCGAGTTTGATTCTGCTAGCGAATATCCAGAACAATGTTTATCGGGTAAGAATCCGTTTAAATCGTTTTATCCTGAATACCAAACCAGCTGAGATCCCCAAGTTGGAAGAGGATATCAATAAAGCGATTGCGGCAGTGAAGGCAGGTTTTAAGGATTATGAATCTGCAATTTCAGATGATAAAGATCGTGAATTACTTGCTGAGGGGATAAAACGTTTTGATATTTATTTGACGCACATTCCACCAATTTTAGCAGCATCAAAAAACAATCAGTTTGATCTCGCACGCGATTTGGTAGAGGTTGCTAAAGACGATGCTCTGGCTGCCTCCGTTGCAGTGGATAACCAGGCGTTACACAATCAAGAAATTGCGAAAAGTGCTAAAAATACTGCTTTGGAAACTATGGGTGATGCGCGAGTGTTTTCGATTGTTATTGCCGTCATCACTTTGGTAGCAATTGCACTGATTGGCTTTTTTATTACACGCAGTTTGTTGCGTCAGCTCGGCGGTGAGCCACACTACGCGGCTGCAGTTGTTGCACGTATTTCCAGTGGCGATCTCACCCAACAAATCAATGTTAAACCAGGCGATAGCACCAGTATGCTCGCGGCGATTCGTGAAATGTCCAACACCTTGTCACAAGTATTGAGTGAAGTGCGCAGCTCGGCCGATGCATTGGCCTCCGCCTCGGAAGAGGTGAATGCAACCGCACAATCTTTGGCAAAAGGCGCTTCAGTGCAAGCAGCCAGTGTGGAAGAAACCTCTGCCTCTATGGAGGAAATGTCAGCGTCTATTATCCAAAATAATGAAAATGCCAGTGTGACCGATGGCATGGCACAAAAGGCAGCAGCGGATGCTGCAACGGGCGGCGCAGCAGTGTCCAGTACTGTTGATGCAATGCGCAAAATTGCAGAGCGAATCAGTGTGATTGATGACATCGCTTATCAAACAAATTTGTTAGCGCTCAATGCGGCGATTGAAGCGGGGCGCGCCGGTGAACATGGGCGCGGTTTTGCGGTAGTTGCGTCGGAAGTACGTAAATTGGCGGAGCGCAGCCAGGTGGCGGCGCAGGAAATTGGCTCACTCGCGGGCGAAACGGTTAATAAAGCCGATACTGCCGGTAAGCTCTTGCAAGATATGGTGCCGAGTATTCGCAAAACCGCAGATCTGGTGCAGGAAATTGCAGCGGCATCCACTGAACAATCGGCGGGTGTCAATCAAATTAATGCGGCGATTGGGCAAGTCAGCCAAACCATGCAGCAAAATGCGGCGGCGGCTGAGGAATTAAGTTCAACCTCGGAGGAACTCAGTTCACAAGCTATGCGCCTGCAAGAATCGGTTAGCTATTTCACCTTGAGTAATGCGGATAACCATAGAAATAGCCAGCGCCATTTTCGCCCGCAGCCGGCACCCAGCCAACCAGCAGTAAAACCACGCAAGTCCGCACCGAATAAAACACTAAGTGATGATGAACTTGATAAGGATTTTGTTCGCTACACCTAATTGCCTGAGTGCTGTGTTATGACAACTGATATGTCGAGTGTGATTCCGACTGATCGCGAATTTCAATTGTTTCAGCAATTGATTGAAAACAAATTGGGAATTTTTTTGCCGCCGCAAAAAAAAGCACTGTTAAGTAATCGCCTGTGGAAACGCTTGATTGCCTGTGACATCAAAGGTTTTGATGAATATTATCGTTATATTCAAAGCCCGCAGGGCAAGGGTGAGTTGAATCTCGCCCTTGAATTGATTACTACCAACGAGACTTATTTTTTTCGCGAGCAGAAACATTTTGATTATTTGCGCGATGACATTTTACCGGGTGTAAAAGCTGGCAGTAATTTTCGTGTATGGAGCGCTGCGGCGTCCACGGGGGAAGAGCCTTATAGTATTGCTATGCTGCTTACTGATCGCTGCCCGACTACTTGGGAGTTGCTCTGTTCGGATGTGAACCGCAAAGTGATTGAGCAGGCAAAAGTGGGTATTTACCCCGAGATGCGCATTAAAAATATCCCCCCCGACTATTTACGCCGTTTCTGCCGCAAAGGCGTTGGCTCACAGGAGGGGAATACACGGGTGAACGCGGAGCTGCGTCAGGCAGTGCAATTTTTCACGCTGAACCTGCATGAAGATTTTCCGGATCTGGGCCAGTTTGATTTGGTATTCCTGCGCAACGTGTTGATCTATTTTGAGAATGAAAATAAAACCAAAATATTGGAGCGCATTGCATCCACCTTAAAACCCAATGGGATTTTATTTGTGGGGCACTCTGAAAGCTTGCATGGAATCAGCTCGCGTTTTATACCGGTAAAACCCGCTATTTATCGTTTGTCGGCGCGGTGAGCCTATGACTATTCCGCAGAGCCAGGAGTTGTATTCGATCCATCCGGGGGAGTGGTATTTTGGCGCGGACTATGCGCGCTTGCACACCTTATTGGGTTCCTGCGTGGCTCTTACCGCCTGGCACCCGGAATTAAAAATTGGTGGGCTCTGTCATTATTTATTGCCTGCATCACCCTATGACCGCATCATCCCTGAAAACCAACTGCGCGCCCTTTCGGATGGGCGCTATGCCGATAACGCTCTGGGGGCGATGAAAGCCGCGATGTTGCGCTATGGGGAGCTAAAGGAATTTCATATTGCGGTATTTGGTGGCGGCGATATGTTTTCCTACAGCGGCACCACCTCGATTGGTTTTGACAATATTGCCTACGCGCGTCAATGGCTGGTAAAAGAACGTTTACAGCCTTACAGGGTGGATGTAGGTGGTGCTATATCCCGCTCGCTAACCTTGGTAATCGCAACGGGCGAAATTCATGTAAAACACTACGAAATGAATAACGGCTGAAATCTTGTAATCAGGTCGCTATCGACAATACTTAGTGAGCAATCAAATGATGCGTTTCGGCTTGCCTTCTCACTGCTGTGGAATATTAACTTGCTATGACTATTGATGTGTTGGTCGTCGATGATTCGGCTGTGGTGCGTCAGGTATTGACGGCAGTGCTCAATGAGGCGCCGGATATTAATGTCTATGCCACCGCGTCAGATCCGATTTTTGCACAGCAGCAAATGCAAAAAAAATGGCCCGATGTGATTGTGCTCGATATAGAAATGCCACGCATGGATGGCCTGACGTTCTTGCGGCGCATTATGAGTGAGCAGCCAACACCCGTCATTATCTGTTCCTCGCTTGCTGAAAAAGGTGCGGAGCTGTCTTTGCAGGCGCTCTCTGCGGGTGCCATTGACATCATTACCAAACCGCAACTGGGCGTGAAAGATTTTTTGCTGGATGCTAAAAATCTACTCTGGCAAACCGTGCGTGGTGCCGCGGGAGCCCATGTGGCGCGGCGCGGAAGCAGTGCACCGTCCAAACCCCTGGCTGCTTCTCCAGCGGTGGATTTGGTGGCGATGACTGCCACTACTGACAGTATTATTGTCATAGGTACTTCCACCGGCGGCACTCAGGCGCTGGAACAAATTCTTGCCAAAATTCCCCGCACTTGCCCCGGCATTGCCGTGGTGCAACACATGCCGGAAAAATTCACCGCCGCTTTTGCCAAACGGCTGGACGGTTTATGCGAGGTAGATATTAAAGAGGCAGAGCCCGGAGATCGCTTAATTCCCGGACGTGTGCTTATCGCGCCTGGAGGTCACCATTTGGAAGTGCAGCGCTCCGGCGCCCAATATATTGCAAAAGTATTTCGCGGCCCGAGTGTGAACCGCCATTGTCCTTCCGTGGATGTATTATTTCGCTCGGCAGCACGCGCAGCGGGGCGCAATGCCATGGGCATTATTCTCACCGGTATGGGGGATGACGGTGCGCGCGGGTTACTGGAAATGCGGCAGGCGGGCTGCCGTACAATCGCACAGGATGAAGCTTCCTGCGTCGTATTCGGAATGCCTAAAGAGGCGATTAATCTTGGGGCAGCGAAAGAGGTTATGTCGCTCGCACAAATTCCTGCAGTGTTGGGAGGTAGAGTGTGAAATCCACTATTCAGGAATTGAGTGTGTTGGTTACTGACGACAGCATTACGCAGCGTCAGTACGCACAGGATTTATGCCGTGATTTGGGTGTTACTGATTTGCATGGCGCCACCAATGGTGTAGATGCACTGCAAGCGTTGGAGGCCCGTAAGATCGATGTGGTGCTGGTTGATTTGGAAATGCCGGTGATGGATGGTGTGGAATTAATCCGCTCCATCGCGCAAAAAAAATTAACGACCAGTGTGATTATTCTCAGTGCCAAAGATCCGATTTTAATTTCCAGTGTTGGCACCATGGCGGAAGCCGACGGCTTGCATGTATTGGGCACTTTTCAAAAACCGCTGTTACCCGATGCTCTGGAGTGCAGCCTGTTGCGCTTTATTCACGACGCGAAACTGGCGCAGCAACAAGTGCATCAGGTTGAACAAGAAGTGACAGCTGTTGAATTGAGTGCGGCTCTAACCAACGGTGAAATGACTTTGGCATTTCAGCCCAAATTAACGGTGCAAGGCTTGTTGTTGCGCGGTGTAGAGGCGCTGGCGCGCTGGCGTCACCCAACAAAAGGCATGATCTCGCCGGGGGTATTTATTCCGCTCGCGGAACGCCATGGGTTAATTGACCCGCTGACCCGCAATTTATTGGAGCAGGCATTTAAACATAAACGCACCTGGCAGCAATATGGTTTGCGTTTTAATCTCGCATTTAATTTATCACCCTTGTCGCTGGCTGATATCGATATTGTGGATTGGCTCTGCGCCATGGCCGATGAATACGAAGTGCCGTTTAATGAAGTGACTTTTGAAATCACCGAGAATGCATTGCTGGGGGAATTAGCCAGTGCAATTCGCACTCTCGCACGGCTGCGCTTGAAAGGTTTCCATATCGCAATTGATGATTACGGTACCGGCTTTGCCAACGCCCAACAATTATCGCGGGTACCGGCGACAGAATTAAAAATTGATCGCTCTTTAGTGCATCGCGCTGCGGCGCGACCACAGCAGAAAACCATTTTTTCCAGCACCGTGGAACTGGCCAAAAACCTCAACCTCACGACTGTGGCAGAGGGGGTGGAAACACAAGAGGATTTTCAAATTATTGTCGAACTTGGTGTGGATTTAGTACAGGGTTTTTATTTTTCCAAACCACTCTATGCCGACGATTTGCTCAAGTGGATTAAAACCGGTTTGACACAATTGCGTCGTCAACACGAGTCAAAATAATAAACCGGCGTTGAATTCCTGCGGATTTTCAACTGGGCTTTCATTTGGACTTTCATTCAGATTGCCAATTGAATTGTTATTTGGATTGTCATCTAATTGTCATCTGACATTTCTATAGTGCGCGCTTCCGTAATTGTTAGAGAAGCGCCATGTCCCCCAAATCCCATAAACATATTCATTACAACGTCGCTCTGGTCGATAAATTATGGAATTTGAAGCGGCTGTGTGAAGTGCATTTAAAAATGCATATTCCGCTCAATATGGTATTAAAGGATGAAGAGTACCGCAGTGAGTTGCTGGAAAAGGCGCTCACCGCGAACGACGATGAACTCACCTCGCTGGTGTGGGAAGTGCGCCAACTGGAGGATTCCATCACCTCCGCCTCCCATACTGGCGAACAATTCAAACCTGCCAAAAAAACCAAAAAAGGTATTCGTCTCACACGCCTGACGGCAGTTACCTGTTCACTCCTGTTGGTTCTGGGCGGTTATTTACTGCGCTCATTTTTACCGCTGGATGCCGGCGAAGTATTTGTGATTCAGGCGATTAGTGAAACCCGCATCAAACCCGCCAGCTCTTTAACACAAACTGCTGCGACGGCTAATGGAGTGCTCACGCGGGCAACCACTCCACTATTTCGCGTTCATGGTTCCAATACGGTGGGCGAAAAGTTGGCGCCGCGGTTGGTAGAGTCCTATTTAATGGCCCGTGGCGGCACCAATATTAAAACAGAGCAGGGCAAAACACCGGTGGAAAAAGCCGTTAGTGCCGAAATTAACGGGCGCGTTGAATTTGTAGAAATTCATGCGCATGGCTCCAGCACAGCATTTGCTGATTTGCTTAGCGGCCAAGCGGAATTAGGCATGTCATCGCGGCGGGTAAAAGAGCAGGAGCGCGAATTATTGCTCAGCAAACAAGGCGATCTTACCGAGCCTGGCGCGGAACATATTATTGGTTTGGATGGTTTAGCAATAATTGTGAATAGCAGTAATTCACTGGGTAGTTTGTCCATCCCGCAATTGGTGAAAATATTTTCCGGTGAAATTACTAATTGGTCAGCCTTGGGCGGTGCTGATCGCCCTATTAACCTTTACGCTCGCGATGAAAATTCCGGCACTTGGGATTCGTTTAAAAGCATGGTACTGGAACCATCCAGTGCGAGCATTTCGTTAACGGCCAAGCGCTTTGAATCCAGTACCGAGCTGTCAGACGCGGTGGCAAAAGATGAAGGGGCTATAGGGTTTATCGGTTTACCTTATGTGCGTCGCGCAAAATTATTGGCAATCTCTTCCACCAAAAGTTCCAAGGCGATAGTACCAACCCATTTCACCGTCAGCACTGAGGATTATCCTCTCGCGCGCCGCCTGTATTTTTATTTACCGCAAAAGAGCACCAACAGTGAGGCGGAAGAGTTTGTTCGTTTCAGTGCAACAGAGCGCGGGCAGAGTATCGTAGAGGATATAGGTCTGGTTTCGCAAAATATTAAAACCGGTCAACCCTTTAATAATAATTTTTACCCCGAAGAAATGCGTCAGCTCACCAATCGCTCGCAGAGATTATCAATCAACTTTCGTTTTAAAGATGGCAGTGATGAGTTGGATACCAAGTCCATCAGCGATTTACAGCGGCTAGTGAAATACATGGAAGCTAATTCCCCCAAGCGCGTACAGTTGTTTGGTTTTACTGATGACGAGGGCGCGAGTGAAGAGAATCGCGAATTGTCGTTACGCCGCGCCAAGGTGGTGGAGCAGCAATTGATTGCGCGTGGGATTTATCCACTGGTGGCGCGCGGTATGGGCGATGAGGCGCCGCTGGCAAGCAGTAAAACGGAAGAGGGAAGGCGCATGAATCGCCGTGTGGAAGTGTGGATTTTGTAGGGGGAGCAAATCCCTCCTAACCTCTCTTTTTACAGAGAGCGGTTAGGGGAAACTTGATTATTTAATTTTAAAAAATGCCATCATTTGTTGCAGCTGTAGTGCTTGTCCCGTAAGTTCTTCCGCGGTGGAATAAAGCTCTTCGGCAGAGGACGAGTTTTGTTGGGTAGCAATACTGATTTGCGTAATTGCCTGGGTAATCTGACCCGCCCCCAGATTTTGCTCAGTGCTGGCTGCAGAGATTTCTTGCACCAGATCTGCTGTTTTTTGAATCGCGGGCACTATCTGATCGAGCAATTGCCCCGCGCTTTCCGCCAGATCTACCGAGTGACCTGCTAATTCGCCAATTTCTTTGGCTGCGGTTTGACTGCGTGCGGCGAGTTTGCGCACCTCACTTGCTACTACTGCAAAACCGCGCCCATGTTCACCGGCACGCCCCGCTTCAATCGCCGCATTTAACGCCAGCAAATTGGTCTGGTAGGCGATGTCATCAATCACACTAATTTTTTGCGCAATTTCGCGCATGGCACTTACGGTATTAATTACCGCCGAGCCACCTTGTTGCGCTTCTTTGGCGCTATTGCTGGCAATGCTATCAGTGACTTTGGCGTTGTGACTGTTTTGCTCAATGGATGCACTTATTTCCTCCATAGAAGCGCTGGTCTCCTCAATGCTGGCCGCTTGCTCGGTGGATGCCTGGCTGAGTGATTGCGCTGTTGCACTCAGCTCTTCAGACGCGGAGGAGAGGGAATCAGCCGTGGAGCGTACATCGCCAATAATGCTCGATAATTTATTCACCATTTGCCAGACGGCAAACAGAATGCTGTGCTCGTCGCGCGGTTTTAGTTTCACATCGACCGACAGATCTCCCTGTGCGATGCGATCAATAATCGCAGCGGTGTAATCAGGCTCACCACCTAGTTGTTGAATTAAACTGCGGGTAATCAATAACCCGAGAATAATACTGATGACGATGCTGAAAAAAATTAGCCCGATATTAAACAGAAAAGTTTTTTCATAATTATTTTTGGTGGTTTCATAGGCTTGCGCAGCAACACTGAGTTGCACATCCACCAATTGGTTGAAACGCTCGGAGACGGGTTCAATGCTAGGGTAGAGTTTGTGTAGCACAAACTGATCGAGACGGGTTGCATCTTGCGCAGCAAATATTTCCAATAGTGTTGCAGTGGCTCTGTCTGCTTCGCCTAAGAGCGGCGTCAGTTCACTTACCAATTGTGTTTCTGCTGTCACCAACTCGGTGGCGAGATACGCTTGCCATTGCTCGCGAATAACGGTCTGCGCCTGCTGAACACTCTCGCTACCGCGTTGCCAGTTCATCCCGCCGTTGCGCACTTTGTGCGCCACATCCACGATATTTACCGCATACATATCGGCAATAAGTTTAAGATTTTTTAACGGAATTACCCGATCAAGGTAAACACTGCGCATACCATCATAGGCAGCGCCCATACCTTTAATGCCTAGATAACCAATGATGGTCATTAAGACAATTAAGGTGCTGGCTAATAAGCTTAATCGCAGTGCTACGTTTATTGTTTTGAACATTAGAGGCTCCCTTATTGCGCACCGGTTGGTGTTAACCCTAGTTAGCGCGAGTGCCTTTGTCAAAGAAGGGCACTCGGGGAGTCTTGTATTGCGGCAGTGGAATGGTGTGTGTGGCGAACGCTAGAGAATTTAGTTTTGTTCCAGCAGCCAGCGTTTGGCAGCTTCCACATCGGTAAACAAACGACCATAACCAATGGAGCGGTTGGCGAGAACATCGCGGACAAATTGTGTGGTTTCGCGGGTGCGTGGATTGTTGTCCACCCAGGCAAATGTGTATTTTTTACTAATGCCTACTTTTTTAAACAGTGCGGGGTGATCAAAGGCTTCAGCGGTGGAAACCGAATCAAATAAATATTGCTCTCCGAGCACTTTAAAACATTGGTGATGCTCACAGGCATCCACCACGCTCTGCCACATAAACAGGGCATTTTCATAATTGCCCATGCCGCGCACATTCACATGAATGTATTGCTCATGGTGCGTAATTTTTAGATCGAGATCCGTCAAGCTAAATAACTCCTGGTATTGGTTAAGTTGTAAAACAGTTTTTGCTTTTTAGCGTTAAGTAAATTGAGATATGCATAACACTACATACGTTGCTTGCAGGTGTTTCAGAGCATTATCGAGGCTTTTTGGAGTAGGAATAGTGTTCGCTAGGTAGAAACGGCTGGATACGAACAGAAAACACTGCAAAAACTATCACACTCCAGCGCTGACAAGGTGCAAACATTAACCAAACCTAACAAAAAGCCGGAGCAAGTCCGGCTTTTTGTTAAAGTGCTTCGATTGACTTTAGGCTCCAGTCGATTGCATCGCGGTAGTGGTGTTCCGGTAGTAAATCACCCAGCAGTACCAATGTTTCGCGCACTTCGGTGATGTTGTTACTCACTATATTGATGTGGCCCACCTTGCGACCGGGGCGCACCTCTTTGCCGTACCAGTAGGTGCGCGCACAGGGCAGGTCGCGCCAGGCTGGATTGTAGTCGGTGCCTATGAGGTTGATCATCACATTCTGGCCGACTACTTGTGGCGCCGGTGTCGCCATGCCGGCAACCGCGCGCAGGTGATATTCAAATTGGCTGATACTCGCGCCCGCTTGGGTCCAGTGGCCGGAATTGTGTACGCGTGGCGCCAGTTCATTAATAAGCAACTGATCGCCCACACGGAAGGTTTCCATCGCCATCACACCCACGTAATCGAGGGCGTTCAAAATCTTGCCCAGCATTTCCTCCGCCTGTGTTTGCAACGGTTGCAAGCGCGCCAGTGGTGCAACAGAGGCATAGAGGATGCCGCTTAAATGCAGGTTCAAGGTGAGTGGATAAAACACACAGTTGCCTGCCGCATTGCGCACACCCACCAGCGACACTTCTTCATCAAAGTTGATGGCCTGTTCGGCGATAGCTTCGCCCTGCCAATCCTCGGGCACTTCATCTTCATCGGTGCGCAGCCAATGTTGGCCACGACCATCGTAACCGCCGGTGCGACGTTTCAGCAGCACACGTTCGCCCAGCTGATCGCGCAATTCGTTAGCGGTGATGTCGTTAGCCACATTGCGCCAGGGAGCGGTGGCTATACCCAGTGAATCGATCAGTTCTTTCTGGGTTTTGCGATCAGCCAAACGGCCAAATACATTTTGGTTGATAAAACGCGGGTGTTGGGCGAGGGCATGGGTCACGAGGGTTTCCGGCCATTGCTCGCGTTCAGCGGTGACCAGGTCATCGGCCGCCAGGGCGGGAGCACTGCTTTCATTGATATCCACCGGGCACACGTCCAGCGCCAATGGCATACCGGCGTGTTTGAGCATCGCACCCAATTGGCCTGCACCTAAAACCCAAATTCGTTGACTCATGCCTAACCTCAAAACGCGCTTACGGATTGCAAAAAGAAACTACCGAACATCACCAATTGATTGTTGGTCTCTTGCCTTTTATTGATCTCTTGGATCGGGATTGTCCAACACTGCCTGAGTCTGGTCATGGCGGAATTGTTCGATCTTGATGGCCAGTGCTGGGTCAGTCACCGCCAGAATCTGGCAGGCCAGCAAACCGGCGTTAAACGCGCCCGCCACGCCAATCGCCAGCGTACCTACCGCCACGCCTTTTGGCATTTGTACGATGGAATACAGGCTATCCACACCGCTTAGCGCTTTGCTCTGCACCGGCACACCCAGCACTGGCAGGCGCGTATGCGCTGCCACCATACCTGGCAAATGCGCCGCGCCCCCGGCACCGGCGATAATCACGGCGTAGCCTTGCTCCACCGCGTGTTCAGCAAACTCAGTCAGTTTTTGCGGCGTGCGATGCGCCGACACCACTTCAGTGTGATATTCAACGCCCATTTGCTCCAGTATTTCCACTGCAGCCTGCATAGTGGCCCAATCACTCTTGGAGCCCATAATCACCGCGACTTTTCTTGCCATAGCTATTGCCTGAATCTGAATGAATATTCGCTCAAAAAATGAGCCGGAAACGGAAAAAAGGCGCGCATATTAGCACGATGCTGAGGGGATGCCGAACTCATTCTTTGGTGTGCTTCTTCTAGGTGCTTCATTAGTAGTGGTTAGTATTTAATCTAAAATCCTGTCCTAATTAAACTTTTGTGCCATAATTTTCATTAAATGTCATATTTGGAGGGTTGTGTCATGCTAGCGGTAAAAATGTCAGAAGGTGGAAGGGTAGTCATACCGGCTGAGTTACGTGATCAGCTGCAATTCAAGCAAGGTGATCAATTACTTATGGAGGTTAAAAACGGCGCTTTGGTGGTTACCAGCAAGGCGCAGCGCGTAGCACAAATGCGCGATGAAATCCTCGCGGCCATGCCGCCATTAGAAGCAGGGCGCTCTATGGTAGATGAGTTAATTGCTGAGCGCAGGGCTGAGGCGGCCAAAGAAGAGGCTGAAGCGGGCGAATGGGAGTTGCGTAATGCCCATTTACGTCCTTGATACATCAGCCTTACTCGCGTGGATTCAAGGGGAACCGGGGGGCGATTATGTAGCCAGCCTACTCACCCAAGAGTGCAAATTGAGTGCAGTAAACCTCACCGAACTGGTTACCAAACTGCTCGATAACAACCACACTGCACCGCAAAATCTTGGCCAGCAATTGCGTACCTTGGGAATAGAAATTTGCGTCTTCAATGAGGCACAAGCTATATCCGCAGGCATGTTACGCAAACAAACACGCGCCAAAGGCCTATCACTAGGCGACCGCGCCTGCTTGAGTTTGGCGATGGAGTTACAATCGGTAGTGCTAACGGGCGATAAAGCATGGAAAGAATTAAATTTACCGATAGAGATTGTGGATATTCGGGCGGGGTGAGATTGAGATAAAGTGTTTTAAAAACTTGTATGAACAGCTAATGACTTTTCCTTATCTGCTAGCTCACCCCAACCTATATTTTATTGGATGTTATCTATAAGTGGCCAATCATCGACATAAACACCATCTTCACAATTGGAATCACCGAACACTTTTTCTGGTTTTGGCGAGGACTGAGTAATTACATCCGCAATAGAATAAAACGCACGGTAACCGCATTCTCCCGATCCTGCATACCAATTTTCAAGAACGAGAAAATTTCCTTCAACATAACGATTTCCCCACACGACCGTTTGTGCTTCCAGGTCCCAATTTGTTTCGAATTTTGGCAGAGTTGGGGAAAGAGGTGATATTTTATCGGTATGTAAAAGGTATAAAAGTTTCCCGTCCTGATAGGCGCCCAGTTCGCAAGAAATAGCAAGCAAAGATGTGGAATTGTTAAGTACGCGTATATTCAAAAATCGTTTCGTATTGCCGTCAAATTTTGCAGGGCATTTATCGGAAAAATTAAGCATCCGATTCCAGTCTGTATAAGACATATCGCTCCAATTATGTGTTGCCGTGGACTCCTGTTGCTTTTCGGTAGGTGATTTTGAGGGGCTTTCAGCGCAGGCTGCAAGTGAAAAGCACGCGCCCAGTACAATTAAAGACTTAAACATAATTTGCATACTCATTTCCGGTAATTGCTCTATAAACATTTTTCAATCTTGCTGCCATCAAAAATTCCTCGAATATTACGGCATTTTTTGCTATTTCTTGTGCGTGATCACTGCCGTTAATAATTCTTCTTGATGATATATAATCACATGTTGTGCCAGAGATATATTGCATTAGCCTCGCTCCTGTAAAAAGCCCATCTCGCATTCCTTTGGACATTATTTTGTATGCAATTTCAAACTCTAATGCTTTGTCTGGGTCAATAAATAATTCGTCGCCTATGCCGATTTCTTTGCCAACTTTTTTGTAATTGTATTCCCATGTTATTTGTACAAACCCTCTCCCGTAGTAAACATTTTCTTTTTCTTTACCAGAAACAGGGTCTTTTACTTTAACTGCATCGCCATAGTCTTTTCCGCGTCCCTTGCCAATCTCATTTACTGGTTGCATTTTTATTCCGCATTCACGCTTTACTGTGGCGAGCATGTAAGCAACCCATCTTATATCTGTAAGATCAGTATCAGCAAATATGCGGTTGGTAAGCTTTTTAAGCGCAGCCGAGTTCGATTCAGAAGGGAATTGTTGTCCATACAAAAGCAAAAATCGATCAATATCAATTTTAACTTTTTGGTAAAATGTAGCAGCAGAATTTTCTTTGCCGACAAAATCTGTATTGATGCACGACAGTAATCGTTGGTGTGTATTTTTATTTGGATGTATTAGGCCATCTGGGCGCGAGAATTTTAAGACCTCTTTCTGAAAAAGCTTTATCTGTTCGCATGTTTTTCTTCCGCATAAACCATCAGCAACCACAGTCACTTTGCCTGAATATTTAACCCTGCAGGCATTAAGGAGCCGCTGAACCACCAAAACATCCAGTGGTTTATTGGCTCCATTAAGCCCAACGCTTTTATCAAGCTTGGAAAGATTAATTCTATTTGGATTGCTTAAAAACATAGTTAACTTCCTTGATTTAAATGTGATTTTTACAGCGGACTCAATTTAATCAAAATAAAAAATAAACCGCGAGAACCACATCTCACTCTAATGAGTAATATTAGACCAGTCAAACCTATTTCCGTCCCTACGCTCCCCCAATCACCTCCATCATCTGGTAATAAACCGGAATCCCCACTAACACATTCAACGGAAAGGTCACGCCCAGCGCCGCAAATATCGCGAGACCCACATCCGCTTCTTTAATCGCCGCTTGAATTGCAGCGGGTGCGGCGATGTAAGAGGCGCTGGCGGTGAGTGCAGCGAGTATTAATGTGCTGCCCTGGGGTAAACCTAACGCCATGCCGGCGGCAATACCTATTACGGCCAAACCAAAGGGGGCGATAAGCGCGAAGCTGATTAAGCGCCAGTGTTGTTTTGGGAAGGGATTTAAATGTTGCGATGCACACACGCCCATCTCTAACAAAAATAGCGCGAGCAAGGCTTTGAAGGCGCCGAGAAATAATGGCGCAATATCTTTACTTGCTTCGGGGCCATAGAGGTAACCGATAATTACTCCACCGGTGAGCAAGACTACACCGCGACTGGTGAGCGCTTCATGCCAAATTCCTTTCATGCCGCCGGTGCTGCCGGTGGCTTTTTTGTATAACAGGATCGCCACCACAATCGCGGGTAATTCCAGAAGCACCAAGTACAAGGTGGTTTGTGGGGCGATGCTGAGGTTGTTGGCTTCGGCAAACGCCAGTGCCACCGCAAAAGTCCCCGCACTGGCAGAGCCGTAGTGGGCGGCGATGCTGGCGCTATTGGCAGCGTTAAGCAAAATGAATTTACGCAGTAGGGGGTAGAGCAGCAGGGGGATGGCGATACCCAGCAAAATCACCGTGATCACTTCTGGCAGTAAGTGCCAGCTTACCTGGCCATGCAGCGCCAGCCCGCCTTTAAGGCCAAGGGTCAGCATCAGGAGGATGCTCAAGGTGTCGTAAGCCGCCTTGGGTACTTTAAGGTCGGACTTGGCGAGGCCGGCAAGTACACCGAGCAGGAAAAACATAATGACGATATCGGGCATGGTTCGCTCCACAGCGTGATGACAGTGACGCTATTGTCGCCAAGTTGATTAATTGACGATAATTAATGTTTATACTTATATATATTTACGATTATCTATAGTTATTTAAACCAAGGGCGTGTTTATGAATATTCGCCATCTCACCTTTCGCCTGTTGCAGGTCTATGTCGCTGTGGTGCGCAGCGGTTCCATCTCGCAAGCGGCGCAGCAATTGCACCTCACCCAGCCTACGGTGTCGCTGCAAATCAAACGCTTGAGCGAAGCCGTGGGCGAACCACTATTGGAGCAGTGCGATGGCCGTTATAAACCCACCTTTGTTGGCAATGAGCTGCACCACGCGGCACTGGATGCATTGACGCGCTTTGAGGATTTTGATGGATTTTTAACCGATGCCGCGCGCGGCAATAAAGGCCATTTCAGCATTGGGGTGGTGACTACCGCGCAGTATGTATTGCCGCGTTTGCTCAGCCCCTATGCGCAGCAATATCCGGCGGTGGATGTGACGTTTAATATCGGCAATCGCGGCAGTGTATTGCAGCGCTTTGAAAATCAGTTGGACGATTTGTATTTATTCAGTCATCCACCTACGGGTGATCATGTTGTCAGTCGCCGTTTTTTACGCAACCCGCTGGTATTGATTGCCCCCATTCATCATTGGGCGGCGCAAAGGGATGACGTAGATTTTGCAGAGTTAGTTGATGAACGTTTTTTAATGCGCGAGCCGGGTAGTGCAACGCGGATGGTGTTTGAAAATTTTCTGCGTGAACAGAATTTCCAGTTACACAACACCATGCAAATTGAAAGCAATGAAGTGATTCGAATGAGTGTGGAAAATGGTTTGGGTTTGGCGGTATTGTCCGAGCATACATTGGCGCAATCACAAGCGCGCGTGGCGAAAATTAAACTCCACAATTTTCCGCTGCACAGTCACTGGTATTTGGTGCAACACGGCGATCGCCGCTTACCAGTTACCGCCCATAATTTTATTGAATTTATGAGTGCGCATTTGCGTGAATGGGTGGAGGAGAAATATATCGGCCCTGATATGGTGGGGTTAACCTCTGGGGAGTAATACTGCTTTGGTCAGCTGTTATATTTTCTCCGTTTGGCAATTCCAACAGGTCTCAAAAGCAGCGTCGTTTTGTTCATTGCATTGTGCACATTGCCATTCCGGTGCTGTGGGCGTGTTAAACGCATTGGACAGAATATTGATGGCTTGTTCGTAGGTGGTATCGTCCACCACCCACAGTTCCGGCCAGGTATCAAAGGGCGATATTTCGCCAATGGCGCCCGAGGAAAATTCATTTTTCCACACCACACGAATTCCGGCTTGTTCGAGAATGTTCTGCGCATTACCAACTAGAAAACGGTTTTCGTGGGTGTAGACGAGTTTCATGCTGAAGAATCCTGTTGGCTATTAAGGGTTTTTAAAACTAATTCCGCTCATTGTTTTCAGTGCATCCGATTCAGTTTCAATCAGCTGGTCGCCTTCCTGATCGATAAACAATACCGCAAGATTTTGTGCGTTAGCTACTTTCAAACCTTCGCGGCTACCCAAGCAGGAAAATGCGGTGGACCAGGCGTCGCCCAGTGTGGCATCAGAGTGGAGAATGGTGACAGACACCGTGTTGTGTTCAACGGGTTTGCCACTGCGCGCATCCAGAATATGGCTGTAGCGTTTGCCATTGTCATCAAAAAAGTGACGATAGGTTCCCGAGCTGATCAGTGACATGGGTTCACCGGAATCGAAGCTCACAATTTTATGCATTTTGCGCTCATTGGGCAGGGGTTTTTCCAGTGCAATACGCCATGCTTCGCCGTCGGTTTTTTTACCTTGAATTTTTAATTCGCCACCGATTTCCACCAGATAATTTTGTACGCCGAATTGCTCCAGAATTTTTACCATGCGTTCAACTGCATAACCCTGACCGATGGAAGAAACATCGATACGCAAATTGGGAAGTTGTTTGCGCAACTGTGTAGTGTTGACGGTTTCCAAATTATCCAAACCGATGCTGGCGAGCGCCACACCTAATGCATCTTCACTCGGCGGTGTGAATACATCATTTTTAAAACCCCATAAATCAAACAGCGGTTTGATGGTGAGATCGTAACAGCCATTGCTGGCGCGATGCACAGTGCGTGCGATTTCAACCAGCTCCACCAATTCGGCATCCACGGTTTGGGCCTCGGTAGTTTTTTGCGCGTTAAATTGTTCAATCACCGAATCATCGCGGTAGTTAGACAATACCTTATCCATGCGCGCCAGTTCTTCGCTGATGGCAGTTTCAATTTTCTCCACTGGCAGATTGCTGTCGGCGGGTAATTCAAAGGTAAGGTTGTAGGTTGTGCCCTGTGCAAAACCTTCAATTTTGCTCATTTCGGGTTTAGGGCTGCAGCTGATGATAAAAAAACTGGTCGCAAGCAGTGCGAGCTGGGGGATAAAACGCATAGTCATAAATCCGGTAGTGGGTGTGACTAACGTTTGGGTTTTGCGCTGTACGATTTATCGCGGTGCAATTTATCGCGGAGCAAAGAGTAAACGGTAGCCAACACCAGCTTCAGTTTTGAGGTACTTGGGTTCGGCTGGGTCTTCTCCCAGTTTCTGCCGCAAGTGGCTGACTATTATACGCAAATAATGGGAATCTTCCTGATGGGTTGGCCCCCAAATTTCCTGTAATAATTGGGTTTGGGTAATGACGCAGTTGGGCACTTTGGCGAGTTTTGAGAGTACCGCATATTCTTTGGGGGTGAGGTCAACGGGGTTGTTGTCAGTTTTGACGAGGCGTTTACCTAAATCGATATGCAAATAACCGTCGTCCAGAATCTGTGCGCTCTGCTGTTTAATATGGTCGCGCAGGTTGGCGCGCACACGGGCGAGAAATTCTTCGATGCTAAAAGGTTTGGTCACATAGTCTTGCGCGCCTGCGTCGAGCAGTTGCACTTTTTCTTTATCGCTGTTGCGCACCGAGAGCACAATTACCGGCACCGCCGACCAGCTGCGTAATTCGCGCAGCAGTGTTTGCCCGTCCATATCGGGCAGGCCTAAATCCAGCACGACTAAATCCGGTTGCTGGCGAACAATACAGGCGAGACCTTGTTCACCATTTTCTGCCTCGCTAATGTCGTAACCTTCGCTCTTTAGTGCGATACGCAACATGCGCCGGATTTGATTTTCATCATCGATGACCAGAATTTTTGCGCTCATCACAAATGCTCGTACTTTTTACCAGTCAGTTTATTTCTGATTCAATGGTAGCGGAATTTCCACCAAAAAGCGCGTACCGGTTTTTTGTGAACCTTCCAGTGCCGTTACGCTGCCACCGTGGGCGGCGATCATACCTTTGCAAATAGCCAAGCCCATGCCGGTATTATTTTTCTTGTGGTCACCATCGGATACTACATAAAACATATCAAAAATTTTCTCGCGCAGATCTTCAGGAATGCCAGGCCCCTTGTCTTCGATATTAATGGTACAGATATCATTAATTTGTTCGAGTGTGACAGTGATTTTTTCGCCGGGCGGAGTAAATTTTGCGGCATTCTCCAGAATATTAAACACAGCTTGTTCGATTAAGGCGGCATGTGCATAAAGTAGTGGTGCAGTGCCATTCACGCGAAATTCAATCAGTGCTTCCGGGCTGTAACGTTTTAAGCGGGTGAGAGCGCTGCCGATAATATCGCTGGCGGAAACCCAGTCGCGCTCAATTTTTAAGGTGCCGTGGCCGAGGCGAGTCATATCCAACAGGTTTTGGATATAGCGGTCAAGGCGGCGACTCTCTTGCAAAATCGTATCGATTAATTCACTGCGGTCTTCGCTGCTCAGTTGTTGATCCAATAATCGCAAGCTGTCGGCAGCGCCAATCATGGCTGAAAGCGGTGAGCGCAAATCATGGGAGACGGATGAGAGCAGTGCTGAACGCAGCTGTTCAATTTCTGCTTTTACCCGCGCAGATTCCAAATCTTTAGTGAGGTAGATGCGTTGCCATGCGTTGGCCGCCTGTTGGGACATGGCGTTGATGATATCCAGGTCATAAGCGGAGAGACTGGTTTTTTCATTGTGCAAACGTACCAATATTACGGCGACAGTTTTATTATTTTTAGCGATAGGAAAACAGCTCCAGCTGGATTTACTGAGCGTATCACTAAAGCGCCCAGAGGCCGCTGCTTGTTTGCGTGTCCATTCAATTGCGGCCATGTCCAGTTCGGTGAACTTTTCGCTGCGCGTTGGAAACGTATCGAAAGTATTATCTTTATTAAATTGCACGATGTAGGTTTCTGCCAGCAGCGAACTGTTGAGTTCTTTCGTCAATGCTTGCCATAGCGCGCTTTGGTCGTCGGCAACAGCAAATTGCTCAGCGAGCCGTTGCAGGGACTCCGAGTAGCGATTAGATTCTGCGAGCAATAAAAATTGGCGGCGAATACGTGAGGCGGCGGGCCCACACACTAGGCCAATCACAACTAAAAATATTAACCGTGTGATGTCGTCTTGATTGTGTACCGTGAGCGTGTGAAGTGGTTCGGTAAGGAAAAAATTAAAACTGAAGAAAGAAAAAATCGCCGAAAATACTGCCGGTACGGCGCCAAACCGCAGACCACTGATAATCACGGCGACCACATAAATTAATACCAGATTATCCGGTGGTAACCAGTTTTTCGATAGTACGGCTACCAGAGTCGCGAGTGCGACACCAAGAATACTGAGCAAATAACCGCGTGCGCCCGGCAAGAACTTTTCTGCTGGTTGAATAAAATGATTAACGCGGCTGTGCTGATCCGGGTCGCGGTAGACACTCACCTCCAGCCCCAAACCACTGTTAATCAAACGCTGATAAAGTGGTTTGCGCCAGCGCCATTTGCGTGTGCCTGAGCCTACCAGAACAGTGTTGATGCGCTCTTCACGAATAAACGGAATAATGGTTTGCCAGGTGCTGGGGCCGCGCAGAATTTCAGTGCGCGCCCCCAATTCCTGCGCCAGTGTCATGGCTGATTGCAAGCGCGCTTTGTCTTGCTGTAGTTGCACCTGGCCAGTGTCCACCCATACCACCAACCAATTCATGCCGCGTTTTTCTGCAAGGCGACGCCCGATGCGAATTAAATACTCATGCGCGCTGCGGTTGGAAATTAATACCAACAACTTGTCGTTAATAACGAGATGTTGTTGTTCACCTCGTGAATCGAGCCTGGTTTTGAGCGAGTCATCCACGTGCTCGATAACAATTTTCATCGCCAATTCGCGCAGTGCGGTTAAATTGGCTGGCGAAAAAAAACCTTCCAGCGCGGAGCGTGCGTATTCTGCAACATAGACTTTTCCCTGCTGCAAACGCTCGATTAAATTTTGCGGGGGTAAATCGATAAAGACAATTTCATGGGCTTGATCGATAAACGAATCGGGTACGGTTTCTTGCACGCGCACACCGGTAATTTGCAGCACCACATCATTCAGACTTTCGATGTGTTGCACATTGAGCGTAGTGTAAATATTGATACCCGCCTTAAGTAGTTCCGCAATATCCTGATAGCGTCTTTTATGGCGGCTGCCGGGGACGTTGGTGTGAGCGAGTTCATCCACCAGAATAATTTTGGGGCGCAATGCGAGCGCGGCATCCACATCAAATTCAGTGAGTTGTTGATTTTGGTAGTGAATGGTTTTGCGCGGCAATATGGCACAGCCTTGTAATAAGGCTTCGGTTTCGGCGCGCCCGTGCGTCTCTACCAAGCCGACGCACACTGCGGTTCCCTGTTGCTGCAATTCCTTCGCTGCATTGAGCATGGCGCAGGTTTTACCTACGCCGGGCGCCGCGCCTAAAAATATTTTCAACTGCCCGCCACCTTGCTGCTGCACTGTTTTTAGTAACGCATCGGCTTGTTGGTAGCGCTGTGTTTGTTCGTTGTTCATAGCAAGTGTTATCTAGTGATTAGCGTGGGGCAAGTTGATCGAGCCCGAGGTTTAATAAAAGCACATTAACACGCACTTGTCCGAAAATTCCCCATTGTTTTTGTTCGGTATTGTTCGCGACTAATTGCACAACTTCTGCTTCGCTGATGCCACGCGCCCGCGCAACTCGTGCGATTTGTACTTGTGCCGCAGCGGGGGATATGTGCGGATCAACCCCTGAGCCGGAGGCGCTGATTAAGTCCACCGGAATTTGCGCGGCGCTAACTTGCTCGCGCGTTTGAATCGCGGTGCTATCTGCTTGCGCTCGCTTGCGCAGTGCAGGGTTGCTGGGGGCGAGGTTGCTGCCTGCTGTAGCCATAGGGTCGTTGTTGGCGGCGCTGGGGCGCCCGTGAAAATAGCCATCGCCGCTAAAGGTTTGTGAAACTAAAACTGAGCCGCGCGCTTCGTCCTGCTCTAAACCCCGCGTTGCGTTTTGATAGTCGAGCAAACTGCCCTTGGCTTGATAGGGAAACAATAGCTCGCCAAGTTTGGTGATGCTGGCGGAATACAGGATTCCGCACAGCACAAACATCATCAAACAAAAACGCAAGCCGGTAAAAAATTGTTGTGAAAAACTGAGTGAAAAATTCATGGTAAACCTCAACGACATAAGTGATTAGCATGCAATTACATCAACGGCGCCTACATTAACGGTGTCAGCATCACATCCAATAATTTGATTGCAATAAACGGTAGGATTACTCCGCCCAAGCCGTACACCAGCATATTGTTGCGCAGTAATTTTTCAGCACTGATCGGGCGCAGGTTGACGCCTTTTAGTGCGAGTGGAATGAGTGCCGGAATAATCAGCGCGTTAAAAATCAATGCGGCTATCACCGCACTTTGCGGGCTGTGCAACTGCATAAAATTCAGTGCGCCGATACTCGGAATCGCAGCAATAAAAATCGCGGGCACTATCGCAAAATATTTCGCCACATCGTTGGCGAGTGAAAAAGTGGTGAGTGCGCCGCGTGTCATCAGCAATTGTTTGCCAACTTCTACCACCGCAAGCAATTTGGCGGGGTCAGAATCCAGGTCCACCATATTGCCCGCTTCACGCGCAGCTTGAGTGCCGGAGTTCATCGCGAGACCCACATCAGCTTGCGCGAGTGCGGGGGCGTCGTTAGTGCCGTCGCCTACCATCGCGACCAAACGGCCTTTGGCTTGCTCGGCGCGGATCAGTGCGAGCTTGTCTTCCGGTTTCGCCTCTGCAATAAAATCGTCCACACCGGCTTCGGCTGCTATGGCACCCGCGGTTATAGGGTTGTCGCCGGTGACCATAATTGTGCGCACACCCAAGGCGCGCAAACGGGCGAAACGTTCAGCGATGCCGGGTTTGATCACATCGCTCAAGGCCGCTACACCGAGGATGGCGGTGTTGCTGGCGACTACCAGCGGTGTACCGCCAGTTTGCGCGACTTGGTTAATGAGACCCTGCAAACTACCCGGTACAAACAGATCGTAACCCTCTGCCCAGCGGCTTACCGCTGTGCCCGAGCCTTTGACAAATTCGCGCGCACTCTTGCCCTGCTCACCTTCGGTTTGGCCATCACTTGCGGGCAGGCTTAAACCCGACAGGCGTGTTTCGGCGGAGAAGGGCGAAAAGACCGCATCGCTTGGCAAGCTGGGTAACTGAAATCCACGATTCTCGGCCAGCTTGACGATGGATTTGCCTTCAGGCGTTGGGTCTTGCAATGAGCTGTAAACGGCGGCTTCCAGCAAGTCCTGTTCGTTTACACCGGCCACCGGCAAAAAGCGGGTGGCCTGGCGATCGCCAAAAGTGATGGTGCCAGTTTTGTCGAGCATGAGTGTGTCTATATCGCCCGCGACTTCCACCGCTTTGCCGGATTTGGCGACTATGTTGGCGGCCAGCGCCCTGTTCATTCCAGCGATACCAATTGCAGGTAGAAGCCCACCGATGGTAGTGGGAATCAGGCATACCAGCAGTGCGATCAGCATGGTGTTATCCAGCTTCACACCCAAAAATCCCGCCATAGCGGGCAGGCTGGCCACGGCGATTAAAAACACCATTGTCAGCGCCGCAAGCAAAACAGTGAGCGCCAACTCGTTGGGCGTTTTCTGGCGTTTGGCGCCTTCCACCAAACCGATCATGCGGTCGAGAAAACTCTCGCCCGGTTCGGTGGTGATGGCGACGACTATCTCGCCGCTCAACACTTTGGTACCGCCGATAACGCCCGAGTGATCGGTACCGGCTTCGCGCAATACCGGCGCCGATTCTCCAGTCACGGCCGATTCATTGATGCTGGCCACGCCCTCGATAATCTCGCCATCGGCAGGTACATAGTTGCCCGCGCTTACCAGTACTTTATCGCCTTTGCGAAGGTCGGTGGCGGGAATGGTTTGGGTGGTGCGGCCTTGGTTGTCGAGTCGCTCGGCCATCAGATCGCGGCGCGCTGAACGCAGGCTGGTGGCTTGTCCGCGTCCGCGCGCCTCGGCAATCGCTTCGGCCAGATTGGCAAACCAGACGGTGAACAGCAGGATCAATGCGCAGGTCAGCTCAAAGCCAAAACTGGCGCCGGCGAATAATCGCTGCAGGGTAATGCCTGCGCTTAATAATGTGCCGATAAGCACCACAAACATTACCGGATTTTTACTGGCGCTGCGCGGATTGAGTTTTTTTACGGCGATCCTGCAAGCGGCGGCGAGTTGGTTTTGGTCGAGCGCAGGCGCTGTTTTTTGGGATTTTTTGATAGTCGAATTCTTCATTTGGCAGCCCCTGAATGTTGAGCCAGTTGCAGTGCTTCACCAATCGGGCCAAGTACCATGGAAGGCAAGAAGGAGAGGAAGTTGAGCAGCAGAATCACCGTCACCAGCGTCAGGCAAAAGGTGGTGCTGCCGATATTCAAGCTGGCGCTGGATTCAGGCGCGACACGTTTACGCGCGAGATAACCGGCGATCATCAGCGGGATAAACAGTGGCAAGTAGCGGCCCAATGCGAGGCACAAACTGGTACTCAGATTCCACCAAGGGGTGTTATCGCCCAACCCCTCAAACCCCGAGCCGTTATTAGCAAAGGCGGAGACGTATTCGCAAATCACTTGGGATATACCGTGAAAGCCCGGGTTGCTGGTGCCGTTGATGGACGGGATTGCCAGCGTGATGGCGGTTAGCCCAAGGATGCACAGACTGGGTAATACGATCAGCACGCCGAGCAAGCGAATTTCCGCTGTCTCCAGCTTGCGCCCGAAGATTTCCGGCGTGCGCCCGATCATCAAACCGGCGAGGAATAGGGTGATCCATATGTACACCATAAAATTCACCAAGCCGCAGCCAATCCCGCCCCAGATGGCGTTGATCAACATGCCCGCGCGGGTCACCAAACCGGCAATCGGGTTGAGTGAATCGTGCATTGCGTTCACCGAACCGTTGGACGTTTGGGTAGTGAGCGTTGCCCAGAGTGCAGAGGCATCGGCGCCAAAGCGAACCTCTTTGCCCTCCATGTTCACATCCCTTGCGCTCAGTCCGCTAAAGGCCGCATTGGGTTGGCGCTCGCTGTAAACACTGGCGCTGATGCAGGCGATACTGAGCATTCCCATCGCCGCCAATGACATCAAGGTAAAACGGCGGCTGCGCAGCAGATAGCCCGCCATAAACACCACCGCCATGGGGATAAGCACCAGCGCCATGGTTTCCAGCGCATTGCTCAGCGGTGTGGGGTTTTCCAGTGGATTAGTGCTATTTGGTCCATACCAACCGCCGCCATTAGTGCCGAGTTGTTTGATCGCCACCATCGCCGCGACTGGCCCGCGTGGGATTGTCTGCTCAACACTGGCAGACTCGAGCGTGGTGACAGTCGCCGCACCCTCATAACTACTCGGCACGCCTTGCCAGGTTAGCAAGAGCGCGAGAATAGCGGCAGCGGGAACTAATACGCGCACCACGGCGCGGGTCACATCCACATAATAATTGCCCAGATCCCGCTCTTCGCCTTCAGCGGCAGTGTCTTTATTGTTGCCACCGAGCAGGCCGCGTAATACCGCAAGGCAAATCGCCAAACCCATCGCTGGAGTCGCAAATTGCAGGGTCACAATCGCCACCGATTGCGAGAAATAACTCAGCTGCGCCTGCCCCGAATAATGTTGCTGATTGGTATTGGTGATAAAAGATACGGCGGTGTGCAGCGCTAGATCCCAACTCAGCGGGCCGATGTCATCCGGATTTAACGGCAGGTGATGCTGAAATAAAAACAACAAAAAAGCGGCGATAAACAGCAAAAAATTGCTCAGCAGAAACGCACTGCCGTAGGTTTTCCAATTCATGCCGCGCGCCGCATTAATCCCTAAAAGGCGATAAAGGGTTTTCTCGATAGGTAAAAAAATCCGGTCGCTGGCGTGCGGCTGCGCAGAGAAAATCCCCGCTATATAAATCCCCAGAGGCCAGGCCAGCAACAGGCTGGCAACAACAATCAGCGTAATTTCCAGCATGGTTTACTCCTGAAATTTTTCAGGTGCGACCATGGCCACACACAAGTAGATGGAAAGCGCTATAACAATCAACAACAGCAACGTATTCACGGGCATAACCTCATCTGTTAACGAGGAGATCAGGTTAGGGAAAACGCGCGTAAAGAATCGAGTGGGCAAGGAGCGAGGGGCGTAAAGAAGTTGTAAAGTCGGTTTATCCATTGCATCAGCTATGCTGACAGTGATGAGTGTCCATACTGGTTGAGTAATTAAAAAATAGCGAACGTGGATTCTGGCGTTGGTTTTGCAATGATATTTGCACAAAAGACCGAACCCGAAAAACGAGGATGAAAAATCCTCATAAGGATTCATAACAAGGATTCCTATGCCCCATCGCGCCCATTTATTTTCCCTGCGAATTGGCCACGCTTTGCGCGAGGCATGTATCACTGAACATTATGGTGCGCCGCGCTTCACTCGCGATTTATTAGCGGGCATTACCGTTGGCATTATTGCGATTCCGCTGGCGATGGCACTTGCCATCGCCAGCGGTGTGCCGCCGCAATATGGTTTGTATACCGCCATCATCGCCGGGTTTTTAATTCCGCTGCTGGGCGGCTCGCGGTTTAGTATCTCCGGCCCTACGGCGGCGTTTGTCGTGATCCTTTATCCCATCGCGCAAAAATATGGCTTGGGCGGCTTGCTGGTCGCCAGTGTGATGGCTGGTGGAATTTTGGTGGTGATGGCGCTGCTGCGTTTGGGGCGGTTGATTGAATATATTCCCGAAGCGGTAACGCTCGGTTTTACTGCCGGTATTGCGGTGGTGATTGCGACTTTGCAAATAAAAGATTTTTTCGGTTTGCAGTTCCCCGAAATGCCTGAACATTATTTGGAAAAACTCTGGTTATTAATCCAAAGCTTGCCGGATTTTTATTGGCCCAGTTTTGTCGTCGCTGCCGCGACGCTCGCCATCATGCTGTTGTGGCCGTTATTAAAGTTGCCTGTGCCACCGCATTTGCCCGCGCTGATTGTCGGCACTCTGGTCGCTGTAGTGTTGAATCAATCTGGTTTTTCTGTCGATACAATTGGCTCGCGTTTTTCTTACACTTTGGCCGATGGCACCACCGGTTTGGGTATTCCACCCCAGCTGCCACAATTTGAATGGCCCTGGCTGCAGGCCGGTGCAAATGGCGAATCGATTCAATGGAATTTGCGCGTAGTGCAGGATTTACTCGCTGCCGCCTTTGCAATTGCCATGCTCGGTGCGATTGAATCCTTATTGTGTGCGGTAGTGTTGGATGGCATGAGCGGCAAACGCCACAGTGCCAATAGCGAATTATTGGGGCAGGGCATCGCCAATATGATCACCCCATTTTTCGGCGGTATTACCGCCACTGCTGCACTTGCGCGTTCGGCAGCGAGCATTAAAGCCGGTGCGGAATCGCCAGTGGCGGGCATGATCCATGCGTTAGTCGTTTTGCTGGGGTTGGTTGCGCTCGCGCCGCTGCTCGCTTATTTACCAATGCCTGCCATGGCGGCGTTGTTGGTGATGGTGGCTTGGGGAATGAGTGAAGCGCATAAAGCGGTGCACTTAATTAAAACCGCGCCGCGCGGTGATATTTGGGTGTTTATCACCTGTTTTGCGCTAACGGTATTATTCGATATGGTGATTGCGATTACAGCCGGTATTGTGTTGGCGGCGCTGCTGTTTATGAAAGAAATTGCGGCCATGACCCACGTGGATGATGTGACAGGTGATGGACGAATTGATGACAAACAATTACCGGAAAACTGGCGGGCTTTCAGTATTAGCGGGCCATTATTTTTTGCCGCCGCTGATCGCGTCTTTGGAGAACTTTCAACGCTCTGCACCGAACAGCAGCATATTATCCTCTCGTTAAAAGAAGTATCGCTACTGGATGCAGGTGGCTTGTCGGCGTTGAATAAACTGATCGCCAAATGTGAAAAAAATAATACCGAATTAATTCTGACTGATATCCCCAAACAGCCACTGAGCACGCTGGCGCACGCCAATATCAAACCGATAAAAGGCGTGCTGCGTTTTTATTTAACGCTGGCTGAGGCCAGAAGAGTGGTTGTCGAAGGCCATTGATTTTGGGTTGTCGCCGCACCAGTTATTTTGCGTGTTGATACCACCGTCGGGTGACGAGTAGCCCATGCAGCCGAGCAGGCTATCGAAAATTTGTTCATGATGTGGATTGAAATCATTTTCTTCACGCTTTTTCAGATTGGAAAATAGCGTTTGATGTTGCGGTTGTGCAATAAACTTATCCGATGCCCAAACAATAAAAGGAACGCGAAATTGTTCGGGGGGCGCCATCTCTTTGGGGGTGGCGTGGAAGTGTTGGTTTTCCTCGATAGATTCGCCGTGATCTGGAACATAAAACACTAGTGCATTTTTATTGCGCAATTTATCGAATACATTTTTTAGCATGTAATCAACGTACAGCACAGAGTTATCAAATGAGTTGATCAATTGCTGTTTGGTGCAACTATCATCTATGTCCATACATTCCGGTGTGAAGTTTGCAAAGTCTCGCGTATGACGCTGGCTATAAAGGTGATGAGATCCTTTTGTGTGCAATATGATTAGGTGTTTTCCCTGTTGGTGATTGCTAATCGATCGCTCCATTTGAGCTACTAACAACATGTCATCAATAGGATGTTTGCTGTAAGCATATTCCGCCGCAACTACTTCACGGATTTCGTAGCGATTAGCATCCAGGCTTGAATAAAACCAGGCTTCGCTTTGCATGGCAAATAATTCTGAGGTAAACCCTAATTTACGCAGCACGGCAAATACATTGCGCTCTTTGAGCGTGCGTTGGGCATCGTCTTCAGTACCATTTTCGCGTACAAACATGCAGCGTAGTGAGAGTTTTGTTGCTGTGTCGCATGAGGTGCCACGCATTGCAATCAGGTTGGGTTCTTGTGCGAGCAGCGGAGTTGTGCTGCGCTCGTAACCAAATAGCCCCATATGATCCCAGCGCGTGGTTTCACCAATCACAAATACCACAAATAAATCATCAAGTGCGGGTGTTGCTTGATAGGTGAAGTGTTTGCTTGGGTCATACAACTTTTGATTGCTGGTGCTTTCTTTGCCGAGTTGATGTAGGTAAATACTGAGGCTGGCGATCCAGTTGGTCGGTAAATAAGAGTGAGCAATAATGCCGCCAGTGCTGGCCGTATATTGATTGTTTTTACGCGCGTGATCTTCTGTGAAGGCAATAATGGTTTTGATGCTGACATTAAATACCACTAGTGCGCCTAGTATGGGTAACCAACCTTTGGCAATGGATTTAATTCCCATGTTGCTGTAGGTGGCATTGGTTAATTTGGTAAACCACAGCCACACACAGGGAGCTAATCCAGTGAGCACAAGCCACAGGAAAAATGTGTAACCTACCGCTTCACTGTTTAAGTCAGTATCGAATGTTAGCGTGGAAACAATGGCACCGTAGCCAATCACCACATTGAAAAATGTCATGTAGTAACTTGCTGCAGCAGATACAAGCAAGGTAAAGCTTGAAAAAAATTTATAACCAGTCTGCCCGAATAAACTGAAAAAACGGACAAGTAAATAACACAACGAAAATAATGCTAGGGCAGATAAAAGCGCAGAGCTTGTCTGAAGCCAGCCTCCTGCACAATTGCGAATAAGAACCGGGCTATTGAGTATTAGCCCAATGTAAACACTCAGTGCTATCGTTACCTGATGCTGACTGAAATGGGGGAAAAAGGTCATTATTATTATCCAGTAAATAGGGAAGTGCCTGATCTTCCCCTCGACTTGTGATGATGTTTAATTGCTATATGACTTTGCAAACTATTAATGGGGGCTCACTAATTCAGTCAGGTACTAATTATCTAACATTGAATCATTTTCACCACCAAAGGCTGCCAGCAACGCGGAGATAAAGTTTTTTAACTCCATCGCCATAATCGCGAAGTCGGCATCAAATTGCTCCGCTTTGCTTTCCGGGTTACGTTCGTTGGCTTTGTCGCTAATCACATCTTCAAACTTCAAGCGCTTCACTGCGACTTGATCATCGATAATGCAGCTGATGGATTCTTTCCACACCAGCGCGATTTTGCTTACGTGCATTCCGCTTTCCAAATGATTGCGGATTTCGCTTGCGGTTAAATCCTGTTTTTTACAGCGGACTACGCGGCCATCTTTTGCGGCTTGTAGTTCAACCTCTTCACCCAATTCAAACTGGTGCGGTGCTTCGCTTTCACGCAGCCAATGGGTCATTACTTGGGTGGGAATATTTTTAGGTGCGATGGGTAAACAGCGTAGGCTGCCCAGTGCTTCGCGCAATTTGCTAAGCAAATCTTCCGCGCGTTTTGCAGATGAAGAATTCACCACAATCAGCCCTTCCTGCGGCGCGATATAGGCGTAATCCAGCGACGAACGGGTAAAGGCGCGCGGTAGCAGCGAAAAAATAATTTCGTCTTTTAACGTGTCGCGCTCTTTGCGACCAACCGGGCGCGATTCGGCGTCTTTAATCGCCTGTACCTTTTCCTCCAGCTGTTCTTTGATCACGCCACCGGGCAGAATTTTTTCCTGCTTCTTAGCGCAAATCATCACGTAACCGTTAGTCACGTGTACAAACTCACTGCCGTGACGCCCCAGCGGTGGTTCAAAACCATAGCGCATTGGGTCCAGGTTGCCGCAGGGGTTAAAACAAAATTCGGCAAGCTTTTCATTTAATTCTTCAGCGGAAATAGTCCACTGTTCGGTGAGACGATACAAACGTAAATTTTTAAACCACATGGAAAATCCGTTAACAAATTAACAGTGAATAATGGGGTGCTTGTAAAGCTTATCGAAGCTGATGAAGCAGGAGTTGCGGAGGTGTTTCTGAGACCGTCGGCGACATGGACGACCCACACGGATGTGGGAAGTGCCGCAATTTGTATGGAACAAATGCGGCTGTCGACGGCGAGCCTCCAGGGAAGGATTTACGGCGTGTCTCGGAAACACCTCCGCAACTCCTGCTGGAGCTCGACGTTGGTACGAATTAATTAACCAACAATATCAATCAACTCAACATCAAAAATCAGCGTTGAGAAAGGCGCAATACTGGCACCTGCACCGCGCTCACCGTAGGCGAGGTTGTGCGGAACATACAAACGCCATTTGGAACCCACAGGCATCAATTGCAATGCTTCAGTCCAACCGGCGATTACACCGTTAACCGGGAAATCGATCGGCTGACCGCGATTCACGGAACTGTCGAACACAGTACCGTCGATCAAAGTGCCGTGGTAATGGGTTTTTACTTTAGAAGTCGCGGTTGGAACTGCACCGGAGCCTTGTGTAATTACTTCATATTGCAAACCAGATGCAGTCACAGTAATGCCCGCCTTTTTGGCGTTTTCTGCCAAGAAAGCTTCGCCAGCACCTGCCAACGCCTTGTGCTGTTCAGCCGCTTTGGCTTGCATACGGTTGTTAATCTCTTCAAAGGCGGCTTGCATCTCTTCATTGCTGTAAGGCATTGCAACATCCTTCAATGCATCCACAACGCCTTGGGCTACTGCTTCAGGTGATACACCATCAAACGGGTTGCTGGCCAATTGATCGCCCATTTGACGGCCAATGCCGTAGCTCACGAGTTCTTCAACGCTCTTGAATTGGTTAGACATAATCAAATCTCATCTTAGGGATTTATGGCTCCACTTGAGGTGGAGTCAAGGTAAAAAGGCCGCGCAGTCTAGCAGATCACTCAGCGGATTCCTCCGGCTTTTGACTCTCCAGTGCGACCGGTGGGGCATCGGGCACGTTTACATCGCGCATAAAAATTCCCCAAAAGGCGATAAATAAGGCCGCTATCACCGGCCCAATCACGAAGCCGTTAATGCCAAATAGCGCCAAGCCGCCGAGGGTGGAGAGCAACACGATATAGTCAGGCAGCTTGGTATCGCGGCCCACCAAAATCGGGCGCAGAATGTTATCAACCAAGCCGATTACTCCCGCACCAAAAGCAATCAAAATGATTGCTTTGACATTCTCACCGCTGGCAAACAGATAGATTGAAACCGGCACCCAAACAATCGCTGGCCCCACAGCGGGAATCAGCGACAGCACCGCCATTACCACACCCCACAAGAGCGCGCCGGGAATACCCAGCGCCCAGAAAATCAGGCCGCCGAGTGAACCTTGAATCAGCGCAATTACCATATTGCCTTTGATGGTTGCCCGAGTGACTTCCCCAAACTTGGAAAACAACAAGCGCTCGCGGGAATCGCCCAGTGGCAAGGCGCGGATTAATAATTCCAACAGGTAATTACCATCGCGCAGCAGGAAAAACGTCAGGTACAACATCAGGCAGATATTCAGCAGTAGCTTAAAAGTGTTTTGGCCGATACTTAACGCATTTTGTGCCAACCATTTACCGCCGCTCATGGTCACGCTCAACGCGCCTTCTTTGATCTTGGCAAAATCGATTCCAACGCGATCCAGGGTTGCTTGCACGGCGGGGAAGGCTGTGCGTACCTGATCGAGATAGCGCGCCGGGTCTACCTCTCCCGATTCCAGCTTCTTGTAGTAAGCCGAACCCTCGGCAACCACCGAGCTAATCAGGATGGTGACCGGCAATACCACAACCAAAATGCAGGCAAATAATGTGAGTAATGCGCTGGTATTGGGGCGGCCATTGAAATATTTGATCAGCCGCGTCTGCATCGGATAAAAAATTACCGTAATCGCACAAGCCCAAAAAATGGTGCCAAAGAAAGGTTTCAAAACGAGTAAGAAGCCCACAGAGACGATGAGCAGAAAGAGCAAAAAAGTGCGAGTTTCCAGTTTTTGTTGCATGGTGCGAATTCCGTAAGTAGCCCTGCTGGTGATGCGCGACTATACGGCAGCAACTCCGGCGGTGTCATCCCTTTCCCTGTGCTAATCTCAAGCAAGATGACTTCTGTGGATCAGTCTATGTGGCACTTGCGCTGGCACATCTTTACGGCCGTGTTTGTTCTCGCAAATTGTGCCCGGGCACAGGTCGCTGTTACACCTGCCGAAACTACCCCCAGCATTTATGTGGTGAATGTGGAAGCTGTCACCCCGGAGCGTGAGGATGACTACTACGTCAACCTGCTGCGCCTGATTCTCGCCGCAAGCAAAGCCCCCAATGAGCTCATTGAACTGCGATTTTCCGATCGCCAATTCACCCAGTGGCGCTGGCTTATTGAATTAAGCAATACCGAAAGCACCAATAACCTGCTGTGGACAGTCACCTCCAATCACCGGGAAACCCTGCTACGTCCCATTCGTATTCCATTATTCAAAGGCTTAATTGGCGCGCGGTTGATGGTGATTCGCCGTCAGGACGAAGCGCGCTTCAAACAAATAACCTCGCTGCAGGATCTACAACAACTGGTCGCAGGACAGGGCGCAAACTGGCCGGATACGGCTGTGCTAAAAGCGAATGGATTGCCGGTTACTGAAGGGGTAGGTAAGGAGCAGTTGTACAAAATGCTGGCGGCTAAACGCTTTGATTATTTTCCGCGCGGCGTCACCGAAATTGCTAATGAAACTGCCTTTTTGCAGCGGTACGATCTGGTGGTTGCGCCGAATTGGTATTTGTCTTACCCCGCGGCCATGTATTTTTTTGTGAATAAAGATAACGAAGAATTAGCCAAACGGATGGAATCCGGTTTTGAACGCTTAATCGATAACGGCGAATTCGAGCAGTTTTTCAAGTCCCATCCCCGCATCAAAAATGGCCTGCCTTATTTGGTGAATCGCAAACCGCTGCTGCTCAGCAATCCCTCCCTGCCCAAATCCATGCCGATTAATCAGCCGCGGTATTGGTATGGGGAGACGGGAGGAGGTTATTAGATTTTACCTTTTGAATGATTGCGCTCACGTTGGATTGATTCAGGATCGAGGTGGGATATGGGGGAGGGCACATCAAAGGGCGCGATAAATCGCGCCCCTACGTTCAATGTTGTGTTTTTTCGGTGGGATTGCTGCAGCTGGCGTCGCTGGTTTTATCGCACCCGCCACATCCACCGCAGGCGGCGGATTTTTTGGCGGAGGGGAACAGCCAGCGGCGCACTAAAAAAATCACCGCCGCCAGAACACAAATACCAACAATCAGTTCTTGCCACGGAATGTCTTGCCACATAGTTATTCCCCCCTTCGTTGATTAACCCACAATTGCGCTGGCGATTTGGTAGGTCGCCCAGGCGGCAAAGTAAGCTAATGCAAATAAATAAACGGTGAAAAAAGTCGTCGCTTTGGCGGAGTTGGTTTCGCGTTTTACCACGGCGATGGTGGATATGCATTGTGGTGCATACACAAACCAGGCGAGGTAGGCGTAGGCCACCGGCAGTGGCCAGCTTGCAGCGAGTGCAGAGCCAAGTGCAACATCAATCGATTCTTCACCTACAGCATAAACCGTTGCTAACGCACTTACGGCAACTTCGCGTGCGCCCATGGCGGGGATGAGTGCAATACACATCTGCCAATTAAAACCCAGTGGGGCAAACAGCGGCTGCATAAAGTGGCCGAGTTGACCGGCGAAGCTGTAGTCGATAGCAGGCATAGTGGCGTTTTCCGGGGCGCCGGGGAATGTCGCTAAAAACCAGAGCACAATCGAGAGGGCGAGAATAATGGTGCCCACACGGCGGATAAAAATCCACGCGCGTTCACGCAAACCCATCAACAGGTGATAGGCCATGGGCCAGCGGTAGGTGGGCAACTCGAGCAGCAGTGGAAATTCTTCGCGGCCACTGCGGCGGCGCATGATCCAGGCGATCAGTGCGGCGCTGGCGACACCGGCGAAATAGAGGGCAAAGAGGGTTAAACCCTGCAGGTTAAAAAAGCCCCACACGGTTTGTTCGGGAATAAACGCCGCAATAATTAGCGCATACACCGGGAGGCGCGCCGAGCACGTCATGAGTGGCGCGACCATGATGGTGATAAACCGCTCGCGTGGGTCGGAGATAGTGCGTGTCGCCATAATGCCGGGAACAGCGCAGGCGAAGCTCGACAGCAGTGGGATAAACGAGCGGCCGGACAAGCCCAGCCCGCGCATGGGGCGATCCAGCAAGAACGCGGCACGGGTGAGGTAGCCAGTGTCTTCGAGTACCAGGATAAAAAAGAACAGGATGATAATTTGCGGCAGGAATACCAGCACACCGCCCACGCCGGCGATTAATCCCTCCACGATAAAGTCTTTCAGAATGCCGTCGGGCAATAGCGTGCCGACTAACTCTCCAAGCCCACTAAAACCCGCATCAATTAAATCCACCGCCGGTGATGCCCAGGCAAATACCGCTTGGAAGATCACCAACAAAATACTGAATAGCACCACTAAACCGAGCAGCGGGTGCATTACCAAGGCATCCAGACGATCTTGCCAGCGCGGCAGGTGCGCGGGGGCGATGACGTATTGGCGTATCAAACTCTCGATTTCGGCATAGAGTGCCTCTACTGATTCCTGGCGGTCGCTCAGGGTCAAACTCTGCTCGCCAGCGGCCAGTGGGGGCTGTTGTGCATAGCCATCCAAGAGTGCGCGCAACTCGTTCACACCCTGGCTATTCACCGCGACGGTTTCGATAATAGGCATACCAATCGCGTGGGAAAGCGCTGCTGTATCAATACTGATGCCGCGACGCTTGGCTTCATCCATTTGGTTGAGTGCCAGTACCATCGGGCGATTGAGGGTTTTCAGCTCCATCACCAACCGTAAGCCCAGGCGCAGGTTGCAGGCGTCGACGACAGCGATAAGTAAATCCGGGCGGCGTTCACCGGCCAGTTTGCCCAGAATCACATCGCGGGCTACTTGCTCATCGGGCGATGTCACAAACAGGCTGTAGGTGCCGGGTAAGTCGAGCAATTCGGCGGGTTTCGTTAAACCGGTCACTATGCCCGAGCGGCGCTCAACGGTAACGCCGGGGTAGTTGGCCACTTTGGCGCGGGCGCCGGTCAAGCGATTAAACAGCGAGGTTTTGCCGCAATTGGGGTTGCCAATCAGCGCAAAGCGAATAGGGGAGGACATAGAGCTACCTGATAGAGGCCTGATTAGGGGTGAGTGGATGCAGGTTCCACACAGATTTTGGCGGCTTCAGCACGACGCAACGCGAATTTGGTACCGTTGACTTGCACTGCCATGGGGTCTGAGCCCATCAAGCCAAAGCCGATCACTTTGAGCAATGCGCCGGGTAAAAACCCCAGTTCTTTCAAACGCAGGCTGACGCGTTCGTCTTGCGCACCAAACAGCGGTTGTTCAATCAGGGTCGTCACCCGCACGGTCGCGCCTTTGCGACATTGATCAAGGCGCAGCACGGGGGAGAGGGAGTCAGCAAGCACAGCAGTATTCATAGATAATGTCGTCTTGAATGTAAATGAGATTGATTATTAGAAAGAATACTTCATTTACCCCTGTGCCGCAATTTACGGTGCCGTTTTTGCGCAAATCGTTAACATTTCTTTGTGAAACTTTTATTAACGATTTTCCAGCCGATTGTAGTCCAGCAATGCGGCTTCTTCCGGTGCAGCGATTTTATAGAGTTGATGAACCCTATCGCTAAATGCCCAGAAGTCGGGGTGAGTGCGCCGTATTCCAAAACGAGCCTTGAAGTTGCGGTAGTCCTGCTCCGAGCCCAATTGCTGCAGCTGGGCGATAAACTCGTCCAATTCATGAGGTTCTATGCGCATAAAACTGTTGGGGTAGGCGCCGATTACCCCGCGTGCGAGGGTGAGGTTGTCTTCGCCGGGAATACGCCGTTTGTCCTCGCCAAAGAGTGACGATAAATTGGAGTAAGCACTGTTGTGAATCAGGCTAAATAAGCCCACACCGCGCAATTCGATGAGTGTGGTTTGCGGCAAAAAACTGATGGCCTTACCGCTGGTATTTTGCAACTCCTGATAGAGCGCCAGTTTGCGCGCTGGCAATTTGGCGGTGTTGAGGTTGTGCGGCGACTGGCCCGCTTTGCCCAGATGTCGTTTCAACTTGAGGTAGAGCTCTTCCTGATGGGCGTCGCTCTGGTAGTGAATCTTATTGGTGATATCTACCTGCTTTAAGTAGAGATCAATATAGGTTTGCAGGTTTGCTTCCGCATCGCGATACCAATACTGCAACGTGGTTTGCTGCGTCTCCCGAGGCAATAATTCAACAAAATTCATCTCGCCTTCAATGCGCAAAAAATCCATGTAGAGCCGGCTCAACAGTTGATGGGAGACATTGCCGTACACATCAAAACCCGCCACCAATAAATAGTGAATCCGCTCCAGCAGCGGGTAGCCAATCACCCAGGCGGTTTTGGGCGATTGGCCAATCATGCCTTTGTGCACACTGGCGCTGTCGGCGTGGCGAAAAATGGTGAGCGCGGCGTTGTTATTACTGCCTTTATCGCCATCCCAAATACTGTGCATTTCCAGCCCGCCATTAGCGGCGATTTTTTCTTTCACAAAATTGGCTTTAGCCGCCAGATACTCTTTTTGCAGCTCTGAATACTTAATCCAGTTAGTGAGCGGCAGCAGGGTATTACCCGCACCCGCTGGCAATTGCAGGTGTTTGCTATTTTCCGCCAGAAAACGTGCATCCTCATCGGTGGCTTGTGATTCGGGTGAATAGAAAAATACCCAGAAGTGATCCTGAATCACATTGAGTGCCACCTGCCCGCGGCACACCGGGCCTTTGATGAAATTCATAATAGTGAACTGCGCTTCATTGAGCATAAAACGATAGCGCGCATTAATTGGCAGTTGTGCAAAGGTGATGAATGGGTTGGAGGCTGTTGCACTGTTGTAGTCAGGCAGGTGGCTGACTGGATAGGCGGGGGTATAAAACAGCTCTTGCCACTGTTGCGCTCGCGCCGCGTCCAGGCGATAGGGCATATGGTTTTTGGCGACGACACTGGAGGGATCTTGCCAGAGGCGGTAGTAAACCCGGCTCACGCCCGGGTCATCAAATGGGCGTGCGGTGCTGATACGGTTTATGGGCTCGCCCGGTGGCGTGCTGGAGCGCACCAGGCGGAAATACACACCGGGCGCGGCGGCAAAATCGATCTGCGCCAAAAACAGGTGTTCATAAATGTAGCGGTTGATCAACTGTGCTTTGAGTGTGTTGCCATTTAAAAAGGCTTCCCAGCGTGCGACTTCAGTGTAAATTTTTTCCGGGAGCACTGGTGCTTTGCCCATCGCCGCTCCCTGTTTAAGCCACTCCATGGTGACCTTATGCTCTTGTTCATTCAGCCCCGGCAGGCCATAGGGCATACCCAATAATGGGTTCTTGGCGGTATAGCTATGCAGGTTTTCAATGCTGGCGCAGTACTGGGGGCTATTAATGTCCAGATTGAACGCCTCCGAGAGCAGGGCATCTTCTGGCAGTGGATTGTCTTGTTTTAACTGCAGCAGCTGGGCTGTAACACTTGCATTGATATTGGCGCTGGCGCTATTGCCACGCTCGTTGATTACCGGGTGAAAGCCTTTGCTGCGCCACTCAGCCGTGGACTGGGCATCCTCAAACAAGCGGGTCAGGCTGGCGCCCAGCAGGCGAGTACCGTCATAAACTTTGGCGGGGTTGGCGCCGCGCAATAGTCCTTCATAGGATTCAAGTTTGAGTTGGCAGGGCGAGTCGTAACAACCGTGGCACACCACGCAGCGCTGTTCGATGATGGTTTTGGTATCGCCATAATAAGTGTGAGTCGCCAGTTGTGGGCCGGAGGAAAGCTCACGCGGAACGGCTTTGCCGTAGCGTTGATCCCACTGGGAACCCCCGATACTGACACAGCCTAACAGGGTTAAAAAAAGAGCAAAAAGAGCAAGGCGACTCATAGAAATCCTTAAAATCTTCAACGCTGAACAGGCCAGAAATAGCCGTCAGTCTAGCGGTTGTCAGTAAAAGTTGGGAACCCTGTATCAAGGAGGCTGTCAGGCCTATAGGTATTGCGCCATAATCGCCCATTAATTCGTGTTATCCACCATTACCAACAAGTCACCAACAAAAGGGTTTGCCATGAGTGATGATTACCAGCCCCGTCCCAAATCTTCGTCTACTGCCATGATTGTTACCGTAGTCATTGCCTTGATTGCGCTGGGCCTTGCCTTTATGTTCCTGCGCGATGATGGCCCTGCAATTACCCCTACGCAGGTAACGCCTGGCGCTACCACCCCAACGGCTGTTACTGCCAGTAGCGTTCCGGCGGAACAGGCGCCCATCGAAGAATATCAACCACCGGCCCAAGTAATTGAAGTTGAGCCGCTACCAGCACTCGGCGAGAGTGACAGCAGTGTATTGGCGGCGTTAATGCAATTGCGCGGCGAAGGGCTCATTGAATTACTGGTGCCGCAGGAATTGATTCGTAAATTTGTATTGGCTGTGAACAATCTTTCCGAGGGTAAAGTCATTCACGAATACCGCCCGGTCATATCACCACCGCCACCATTTATTGTGGATAGTTTTACCGTGATGATTGAAGGCGAAGCGGTTGAGCAGGAGCGCGTATCCACCAACAATTACCAGCGTTATGAAACCTATGTCACTACCTTGGCGTTAATTGATAGCGATGCAGCAATTGCCGTGTACCGTCGTTTTTATCCTTTACTCGAAGAAGCCTTTCGCGAATTAGGTTTGAAAAAACCGAATTTCCACAGCGTGCTGATTGCAGCGATTGATAACATCTTGGCAGCGCCAGATCATCAAGGCGACTTATTGTTAGTTCGTCCAAAAGTGTTTTATCAATACGCTGACCCGGCACTGGAACAATTACCACAAACCCACAAATTAATGCTGCGCATGGGCCCCGAAAATGCGCGCAGCGTGAAGGCAAGTTTGCGCCAATTGCGTGCACGCCTTATTACCCAGTGAGTTATTGTTGTGCGTAAGTAGGTGGGCGTTAAAGCCTGAAAAAAGCCGCATTTTTGCGGCTTTTTTTATGCCTGGAAATTCAGGTGTGTATTTTCGTAATGTTTTTTCGGTAACAACAAAAATAATTTTTTTTGCGGTGTTTGGCACATAAATAATCTAATCATTTGATTTGTAATAGATTTCTTCTAAAACTCCACAGCAGCCATTGATTTACTTTCTTTTACGCGGATTTACAAAGTTGTTGACAACGTTGTCTGGTCTGGATAGTGTTGATTCATCGACAACGTTGTCTTGGGGCGGCGATTTTCGAAAAGGTTTAATCGTTATCAATACACATAAAAGTACCAATCTCGGGAGATTAACCATGCGTAATAAGTTAAGTGACGCGATCAAGCTAGCCAACAAAAGTGCAATCATGCTCGGTTCTGTTGCAGCCGTTGCGATGATGGGGTTTGCAGTAACTGCTAATGCACAAGATGCGGGTGCAGAGCCGGAAGAAGTATTGGTAACCGGTATCCGTGGATCGCTCAAGCAATCAATTGATGTTAAACGTAATGCTGCCACTGTAGTGGATGCAATTAACGCGGAAGATATTGGTAAGTTTCCGGATCGCAACGCGGCAGAGTCTCTGTCTCGTATCCCTGGTGTGAATGTCAGTCGTGAGTTTGGTGAAGGCGAAAAAGTAAATATTCGTGGTACTAGTTCAGATTACAACCGTACACTATTGAATGGCCAAACCGTAGCATCAGCTGACTGGTTCATTCTGGATAACCCAAACCGCAGTTTTAACTACACCTTATTGCCATCCGTTCTTATCGGCACTGTTGAAGTACATAAGAGCCCCGAAGCTTCTCAGGAAGAAGGTTCTTTGGGTGGTACTGTAATTATCAAGACCCGCAAGCCGCTTGAGCAAGAAGCTAACAGCTTTACTGTGTCTCTCGAAGGTCAATATCAAGAGACTTCAGAAAAAACTGATCCGCAAATAGCTGCGCAGTACTCTTGGAAAAACGATGCAGAAAGTTTGGGAGCGTTGATTTCTTACACCAAGCAAGATCGTTCAGTTGTTCGTGAAGGTTTTGAGGTGTTGGGCTGGGGTGCTGAAAATGCCAATGGTGTATCTGCTCCTAGCCAGCCGATGGGTGTTCCGCGCTTTGAGCAAAGCCGTGAGCGTGAAACAGCATTTGTTTCCCTCCAGGCTGCGCCAATAGATTCATTGACTATGACTTTGAATTTGTTGAATTCCAAAATGGATGCAAACAACCAAAATGCTAACTGGCTGGTTTGGCCAATCACTGATATCTCTGGCGCCACCATCGAAAATGGTAGCGTGGTTGCTAACGAGTCCGACTCTGTGAATGTAGGTGTGAACTGGATTAACCGTGTTTCAAGCACCGAAACCAAGTCTTACAATTTTGAAACCAAATACGAAACTGATGCGTTTACATTGACTGGTATTGTTGGTTATACCGAGGCTGAAGGCGGTACTTTCCGTGAGACGTCATGGGAATATGTTGCCGCTGGTTCAAGTGCAAGCTTTGACCTGACTGCGCCAAGTCTGGTGTCAGACCCTGCTCCAGCAGATGCTTCTGCCTTTGGTGCTGGTTGGATTTGGGGTGGCTCTAAGCCAACTACCGATGAAGAGACATATGCTCAAGTAGATTTGGTGTTCCCTGTTGAGTTGGGTGCATTTAATGCCATTAAAGTGGGTGCAAAATTACGTGATGCAGAGCGTACACAAGACCGTCATGCTTACAGTTGGCATGCTGATCCGGTTGGTGATAACGGTGGCTATATGTGGTACGTCTTTGACCAGTGCCCAAATTTGGCAACTTGTGACCTGAATTCTTTAGGTGTGCAGAGTGTTGATGCACCTGTAGGTGGAAATTTCCTTGACGTAGTTAAGCAAAACCGTGCGGTAATGGAAGAGATTGCATTTGTTGGATTGAATGGTCGTCCTGCTACTTATGCTATCTGGAATAACTTGCCTGAGATCTGGACTGTTGAAGAGGATATCACTGCATTGTATGTGCAGGGTGATTTCGAATCTGACTCTATCAGCGGTAACGTGGGTTTACGTTATGTTGATACCTCGCAAACTTCAGGTGGTTATGACTACACCGGCTCTGGTTTGCAGCTCGTTAACGTGGACGAAATTGACCCTGCATGGGCTGCCTTGATATCTCCACCTACAGATACTGTGAACTGGACAACAGTAGATAACGATTACAGTGAAATCCTCCCTAGCGTGAACATCAAATATGATCTGAATGATGAGATGGCCTTGCGCTTTAGTGCTGGTCGTGTGATGGCTCGTCAAAATCAGGCATCACTTTCTGCTTACGAGACTGCTGGCGCATTGAACGTTCCTAACCCAACGGGTTCTGCTGGCAACCCATTGCTGAAGCCAACGTTTGCTAACCAGTACGACTTGTCTTACGAGTGGTATTTGGCTGATGCATCTATCGTATCTGCTGCTTACTTCTTCAAAGATATTAGTTCATACATTGGTACAGAAACTTATGTTGAACCTCGTTTGCGTGAAGAAGACAACACTATGGTTGATGTGGCATTCAATAAGCCAACTAATGCTGAAGGTGGCACGGTTTCTGGTCTTGAGTTGGCTGCGACACATACCTTTGAAAATGGTTTTGGTTTAACAGCTAACTACACTTATACCGATGCAGAAAATGATGACCCTGAAGCTTACACTCCAGGCGTTTCACAAAACATGTATAACCTGTCTGGATTCTATGAGAACGACTTGTTAAGTGCTCGTGTTATGTATAACTTCCGTACTGACTGGTACAAAGGTAAGCATAGCAACGGTAATGACTTATTTAACGATGACTTTGGTCAAGTGGATGCAACCATCAGCTTCAATCTGATGGAAGGTTTGAGCCTGAACTTTGAAGCTCTTAACCTGACAGATGAAGAAGTAACTGAATATGCTGATGATAATGAGTCTCGTCTGATGTCTATTTATGAAAATGGTCGTCGTTTCACTGCTGGTATACGTTATACCTTCTAATGAAATGGCCTAGCGTTTAATAAAAAGCCGGGCACTTGTCCGGCTTTTTTATTGCAAATGAAATAGGTTTTAAATGAGTTTTCAATAGGTGTTGTGATGGCAAATATAGAACTTTTGGATAAAAGTTTACACGTAGACTTATGTGTGTATAACAAGTTGAGTTTTGAACATGTTCAGAATGCGAATCTTGTGCCTTTGGTTGCTGATGAATTTATTTATGCAGCAGTTAATTTCCCTGTCGTATTTGTCAAAGATCCCGTTACAGGAGAGTTTCGCGCTGCTGGATTGGTGGGGTTAGAGAAAAATGAAAATCTAATTTTCAGCAATAAAGGTGCTCTATCAACCTATGTTCCGGCTTCAATTTATAGATATCCATTCTCTGCTGTTCTTAATGAAGGTACTGGAAATTTAAGTTTATGTATTGATATGGATAGTAAGCTGGTTGGTAAGCAGGGGGAGCGCTTGTTTCATTCGACTGGGGAACCAACAGAATTAACCATTCGAAAAATAAATGATCTTTCTAAATTGATGGATCAGGAAGTAAATACTTACAAATTTATGGAGTTTCTTTTTAAGAAAGGCTTAATTGAGCCTGTAGAGCTAAAAATTAACTTGGGTAATGATCAAAGTATTCTTGGTGGGATATATAGAGTAAGCCAAAAGGCTTTGAGCGAACTGGATGATGAAACCATTATTTTTATTCAGCGCAATAATTATTTTAGTTTAATTTATTCTCATTTGCTGTCATTTGGACATATCCAGCGCTTGATCGATTTTAAATTAAAAAAACGCGCTGAATAATCATGATATCTATCATTGACCAGCTTCCAAAAGTAGAGATTTTCCATGAATGGCAGTCTCCAGCGCTTTATGAGCTTCTAAAAAAGAAATCTGTTCCTGTGCTATTGAAAGGGCTTGTTAAGTCTTGGCCTATAGTCAATGCAGCGAGTCAGTCGGATGAATGCCTTTTTAACTATTTGTGCAGCAAAGCATCGCCTGGATTGGTCAATACATTGGAGGCTCCCTTTTCAACGAATGGTTATATTTTTTATAACGATACATTGCAAGGTTTTAACTTTGAACGAAAACAATCAAGTTTTCGCGAATTTTCCGATCGCCTGTTAAGTTTCAGAAACAGAAACTCCGCTTTTTTATCCATACAGAGCGCGTTTATTGATGATCATTTTCCAGGCGTGAATATTGAAAATACTATGACGGTTATGGGCGAGAAACTTCGTCCGCGCATTTGGATTGGCAACAAAACTATTGTTGGTGCACATTATGATGATGCAGATAATATAGCGTGTGTTGTCGCCGGCAGGCGCAGATTCACACTCTTCCCTCCTCATCAAATTAAGAATTTGTACGTTGGCCCTTTAGAGTTCACTCCAGCGGGAGCGACTGTCAGTATGGCCTCACTTGTTAATCCTGATTTTGATAAGTTTCCGCTTTTACGGAATGCGCTTGATAATGCGCTTGTTGCTGATATGGAGCCAGGAGATGGATTATTTATTCCTACCTTATGGTGGCACCACGTTGAAGCCTTGGGTGAGATAAACGCGTTGATTAATTATTGGTGTGGTGGATCTATCGGTGGCGGCATGGCGCCACCTTATCCTCATGCCGCAATGCTTATGAGCATGTTGGCGATGAAAAAGCTTTCTCCTTCTGAAAAAAAATCCTGGAAAGAAATATTTGATTATTATGTATTTCAAGAGAGCGACGAAATGGCGGGACACTTACCGCAGGATAAAAGAGGCATCATGGGAGAAATAAATGAAAAAGCTATGGAACGACTAAAAAAATGGCTGATTTCCCAGTTGCAATAACCTTCTGTAAAGAGTCTTGGATATGACAGTGTCATCAATAATTATAGTGGGAGGTGGAACAGCAGGATGGTTGTGCGCCAATCATTTGGGCAAACGATTTAGTGCATCAACAGAATTTAGTCCGCAAATTACTCTGATCGATTCCAACGAAATCCCACCTATCGGTGTCGGTGAAGGCACTGTGCCCGCCATAAGACAATCGCTGAAATACCTGGGTATTTCTGAAACTGAATTAATTCGCCATTGTGATGCAACTTTTAAGCAAAGTGTAAAATTTATTGGTTGGAATCAACAGTCAGCCCCAAATTATTATCATCATGTATTTGACTTTCCAGAGCTGAGGTCGCCAGACCAAATTTATTCATGGTTGGCGAGTGCTAGGCCGGAAATTCCATTTACTGATATGGTCTCTATTCAGGGGCATCTATGTGATGTGGGTCTGGGGCCGAAGCTCATTACCCAGCCGGAATACGCCGGTGTTGCAAATTATGCGTACCATTTTGACGCGGCTAAATTCAGTCAGCTTTTAATGAAAAATGCGACTGAAAAATACGCAGTTAAACATTTAAAAGCCGATGTCGAACAGGTAAAAATAACTGAAATGGGTGACATAGAATCTCTGGTCACTAAACAACTAGGACAGCTAAGAGCAGATTTATATATTGATTGCTCCGGTTTTTCGTCGTTACTCTTGGGGAAATCACTCGGAGTTCCCTTTGTCGACAAGAGTGGTGTTTTATTTGTTGATACTGCGCTGGCCTATCAAATTCCCTATGAATCAGCCGAAGCGCCAATTCCTTGCAGTACCTTGGCGACAGCGAAAAAGGCTGGATGGATATGGGATATAGGCTTGAGTTCGCGTCGTGGTGCCGGTTATGTGTATTCTTCCTCGCATACAACTGATAGTGCTGCGGAACAGGATTTTGCGCGTTATCTAGGGCTGCAGGAGAATGATGTCAATTTTAGAAAAATTCCTATGCGGGTAGGGTATCGGGAAAAGTTTTGGCAAAAAAACTGTGTTGCAATTGGTTTATCCCAAGGATTTGTTGAGCCTTTGGAGGCGACGGGTTTATTGATGTTTGATGCAACCGCCAAAATGCTCGCCGAATTAATTCCTTCATCCTCCTCAACTTTTCCAGTGGTCGCCAAACAGTTCAATAAGATAGTGCGAGCAGCTTGGGACAATGTGGTCGACTTTATCAAGCTGCATTATTGCATTTCAGATCGTACAGACAGTGATTTCTGGAATGATAACCGAGAGTTAAATGGGGTTCCTGACTCCTTGCAGGAAAAGCTGGAGTCGTGGCGCTGGCGCACACCCAATACTTATGATTTTCCCAATAAATTGGGGATTTTTCATTGGGAAAATTATCTCTATGTGCTCTACGGAATGGACTTTAAAACCAGCTCTGTCCATCGTGAAAGCGAAAATCCGGATTTAACAGGGCAGTGCTCCAGGAGATTTACAGAGCTTAATCTAAAGCTCGATAAACATCGCGATCTTATTAATAAAATCAAACAATATGGGTTGAAAAAAATCTAACATTTCTTACGCTATTTTTTATAAAAATTTCAGTTTGGTGAATCTTCCAATAACCTGAAAACTGCACTGCCAATAATAGTGTTGCCTGCTTCTGTGGCCATAAATTGGCTGGCCAATAAAAAATTTCCAAAATACTCTTTATTTCTTTGACAACGTTGTCCGCAAGGCGTAATCTAATCCTGTCCGATGATGAAAGCCGGGCGGGGTAGCTCTCCATATCCTGTGTGGTGTCAGCGGGCATGAGTTCTCTAGAGCTGTAGTAGTGGTCTTGTGGTTAGTGCCCGAAAGGGCGCTAACCTTTTTTGAATCCGGATTGGATTTAAATAACCACCTTTGTCGCAGCTGGACATGGAAATATGCGACCATTCCACTGTCAGACTTTAAATAGCATTTGGCATGGTTGCGTGGCGCTGTAAGAGCCAAAGTTTATATTTAAAAATAAAGAGGTAGATCATGGTGAAAATGCCGCGTGGCGAGCAGACCTTGTACATCGGGATTGACGGCGGCGGCACCAAGTGTCGTGCCAGTATCATGACCGCTGATTTACAAGTGCTAGGCACTGGCGTTGGCGGCCCGGCTAACCCTTTCCATGGTGTACAGCAAGCTAAAGATTCTATTCGCACTGCCGCCGAACTGGCTCTTATCGATGCCGGTTTACCACCTGCTGTGATGGGGCAGTTGATTGCGGGCGCGGGTCTTGCGGGTGTAAATGTTCCCAGTCTCTATGAAGTGATGAGCGATTGGCAGCATCCCTTCAAAAAAATGTTTCTCACTACCGATTTGCATATCGCCTGCCTTGGTGCTCACAACAGTGATGAAGGAGCGGTGATGATTGCAGGCACAGGTTCTTGTGGTTATTCCTACGTTAATAATGCGTCGTTGTTTTTAGGCGGTCACGGTTTTCCAATCGGCGATAAAGGCAGCGGTGCCTGGATGGGATTGGAAGCGATTAAAGCCGTGCTGCTCGATTACGACAACCTTGGCCCGGCCACTATTTTGAGCCACAGCATTAGTAGTTTTTTGCAGGCTGAGGGTGTGATGATCGTGGACAAAATGTTTGGTGCCAAACAAGGTGATTACGCCAAATTTGCCATTTTTGTGGTGGATGCTGCAGATGCGGGCGATGAAGTTGCAATGAGTATTGTAAAAGAAGGCGCTGCTTATATGAGCGCTGTAGCTCGTCGCCTATGGGCAACCCAGCCTGGTCGTATGTCGATTATTGGTGGTTTGGCGCCGCGCCTTATTCCCTGGATGGACAAAGACATGGCGGACAACCTTTCGCCTGCGTTGTATCAACCAGAATTCGGCGCTGTCTATTTTGCCAAGCAGCAATTTAATGTTCAGGAAATCTCTAGCAAATAGATTTTTGTCTTGCCCGCAAACACGGGGGCTCATAAAAACCACGAAACAATGAATTCGGTCAGTACCAATAGCCTTACCTAAAAACATAAGAACCCAATGTAAACCCACTAGCGCAGGTTACTTACTATGTCAGTCGAAACTATGGCGGTACCCAAGCAGTCATCCAACTTAATTCCCTTGGCGATGATTGCCGGTTTGTTTTTTATTTTTGGCTTTGTAACCTGGCTCAACGGTTCTCTGATGCCGTACCTGGAGTTGGTACTAACCCTGACGCCTTTTCAAGCATCATTTATTTTATTTTCGTTTTACATTGCAGTAACGGTTTTTGCTTTGCCCTCATCCTGGGTGATTCGCAAAGTCGGTTATAAAAATGGGATGGCCATTGGTTTAGCGGTGATGGCATCTGCCGCGCTGTTATACATTCCCGCTGCAAAATCCCATTGGTTTCTGTTGTTTTTAGTTGCGCAATTTATGATGGGGGCGGGCCAAACGTTAGTGCAAACTGCCGTTAATCCCTATGTAGTAAAAATGGGGCCGGAGGAGTCTGCTGCTCGCCGTATCAGTATTATGGGGATCTTGAATAAATCGGCAGGCATTGTGGCGCCCTTGGTATTTACCGCTTTGATTCTTGGTGGCATGAGTGGCACCGCATCAAAAACACCAAGCCCCGAAGAAATCGAACAGCTCGCGGATAACCTTGTATTACCCTATATCTACATGGCGTTAGTGATTGGTATTGTTGCCTTTTTGGTAAGAATTTCGTCGCTGCCAGAATTGGATTTGGATGAAAGTAAAGAAGAAAAGCTGCCGCTACGCGAAGTGTTTCAGTTTCCGAATTTAGTGTTGGGTGTTGTCGCGCTGTTCTTGTATGTGGGCGTGGAGGTGATCGCAGGCGATACCATTGGCTCCTATGGGCGCAGTATTGGCTATACCAATTTTTCTATCCTCACCTCTATCACTATGGCCTGTATGGTGTTTGGTTACATTCTTGGCATAGTGTTAATTCCGCGGGTAATTTCCCAACAAAATATGCTGTTGGTCTCCGCTGTGTTGGGGGTATTTATCAGTTTGGCAATTGTGTTTGGTAGCAACGAATCCACTTCTATTTCATCGCTTTTTTCATTCCTGGGTATGCCCGCTATTCCCAACACTATTTTGTGTATTGCGCTGCTGGGGCTTGCCAATGCCATTGTATGGCCAGCTATTTGGCCTTTGGCGCTGAGCGGTCTGGGTAAATACACTGCAACTGGTTCGGCGCTATTAATTATGGCAATCGCCGGTGGTGCGGTAGTGCCGGTTATTTTAGGTGCGGCGTCCACTATTGTGGATCGTCAGACTGCATACATCGTAATGACACCCTGTTATTTATTCATTCTTTATTACGCAGCAAAAGGATACAAACTGCGCAGCTGGAAATAATTCATCGCGAGTTATTTTTTGGAACTATTTTTATCATCTGCGAGGTATCCGGTGGTCAAACAACGTTTTCAGGCTTTGGATGTAATGCGTGGTTTGACCCTCGCGTTGATGATTCTGGTCAACACACCGGGTTCGTGGAGTTTTGTTTACGGCCCTTTATTGCACGCTGATTGGCATGGCGCCACAGCTACCGATTTTGTTTTTCCCTTCTTTATGTTTATCGTTGGCTCCTCCATGTATTTCGCTATGCGTGGTTTACGTCAGCTTGCGCCTGCGGCACAAGCACAAAAAATTCTGCGCCGTGTGGTGCTGTTATTTGTGATTGGTGTTTTGCTCTCGGCTTATCCGTTTACCAGCAACATTGAAAATTGGCGGGTGATGGGGGTGTTGCAGCGCATTGCGATTGCCTACGGTTTTGCGGCATTTATTATTTTATGTTTTGGTTTTACCGGTCGGGTAGTGATGAGTGCGATCTTATTGCTTGGCTATTGGGGTTTGCTAAATGTCGCTGCTGACCCTTACAGCCTTGAACATAACCTGGTGCGTCAATTTGATTTGGCAGTATTGGGTGCAAATCATTTGTGGCAAGGCAAGGGGCTAGCCTTTGATCCGGAAGGCATCCTCAGCACTGCTCCCTCTATTGTAAATGTGATTATTGGCTTTGAAGCGACGCGGCTATTGCTGGCGAGTGAGGATAAAGCAAAAGCCTTAAGCCAATTATTTGTTACAGCACTGTTATTGATTGGTTTGGCGCTGGTGTGGAATTTGTTGTTCCCGATTAATAAATCACTCTGGACCAGTTCTTTTGTGGTATTGACCTGCGGGGTTGCCATCCTGCTGCTGTTATTGCTGGTTAAACTTGAACAATCTGCGGCGGCAAGCGTGGTTAAACCGGTTTATCATTTTTTTGAAATTATTGGCAAAAACCCCTTATTTATTTATGTGCTGTCGGGTTTGTTGGCTACAACCTTGTATTTAATTCCAGTGGGTGGTGAATCGGCTTATGCGGCACTTTATGCGGTCTTCTGCACTTTTGCTGATCCCTATTTGGCCTCATTATTGTTTGCGCTGCTGATGGTATTGATTCTGTGGTGTGTGGCTTGGGTGCTGCATAAGCGCAATATTATTATTAGCCTCTAAAAAACGTCTTTTTACTTTAGGCGTTAAACCGTTTCACAGGTGTTTTTATGAAACAAGCTTTGGTCGGTGCACGCATTTTTACCGGCGAAGAATTTCTGGATGACTACGCGCTGGTACTCGCGGGCGAAAAAATTGACGCGCTGCTACCACGTGCGCAACTGGATTCATCCATTCCGCAAACACTGCTGGCAGGTGGTGTGCTGGCGCCCGGTTTTATTGACCTGCAAGTAAATGGCGGCGGTGGGGCATTTTTTACTAACGATACCAGTGTCAGTGCCATTCAAACCATACTCGATGGTCATCGCCCGACCGGCACTACATCGCTGCTGCCAACCTTGATTAGCGATACCCGTGAGGTGCATCAGGCCGGTGTAAAAGCGGTGGCGGATGCGGTTGCTGCTGGTATGAAAGGTGTTCTTGGCGTGCATGTGGAAGGGCCGTTTTTTGATATGGCACGTCGCGGTGCGCACAACGAGCGCTACATTCGCGCAATGGAGCAGGCGGATATTGATTGGTTGGTGGCCTCGGTAAAAGGTCAGCACGATTTTAAAGTGATGCTCACGCTGGCGCCCGAGCATGCGGCGCCCGGTCAAATTAAACAATTAACGTCGGCCGGTGTAGTTATCTGTGCGGGTCATACGGATGCGCATTACGAATCGGTAGTCAATGCGCTAAAAGAAGGACTCTCCGGATTTACGCATTTGTATAACGCGATGCGCCCGACTACTGGTCGTGAACCCGGAGTCGTGGGGGCTGCACTTGAGGACGCTAACAGTTGGTGCGGAATTATTATTGATACCTATCACGTGCATGCGGCGTCTGCGCGAATTGCTTACTCTGCAAAACCCAAGGGCAAAATGTATTTAGTGACGGACGCTATGTCGACTGTCGGCTCGCCGGAAAAATCGTTTCAAATTTATGGCGAAACTATTTATGAAAAAGACGGTTGCCTGGTTAATGCGGAAGGACGTTTGGCGGGTAGTGCGATTGGGATGATAGATGCGGTGCGTCTGAACACTACCTGGGTTGGTGTGGAGTTGGCGGAGAGCCTGCGCATGGCCTCGCTTTACCCTGCGCAATTTATGCAGGTGGATGATTATTTGGGGCGTATCGCCAGCGGTTATCGCGCGGATCTCGTTCATTTTACTGATGATTATCGTGTAACCCATACTTGGGTGGCGGGCGATTTTCAGGTGCACCTTTAGTAAGACCGGTCAGGCAGCGGATTTTGTTGGCAGACACGTCGTGAATACATCCATGTAGGCTTGTCGTCGACATCCCTGTCTCCGACAGTCTGCCAACAAAATCCGCTGCCTGACCTTAGTGCTAAATTTCTAGTTAATGCCACTCACTGGAGTGTTCGATGAAAGTTGTAATTTTAAAAGATGCTGCCGCTGTTGCGCGTTATGGTGCAGATATTTTTATCCAACAAATTAATCAAAAACCTGATTCAGTTTTGGGTTTGGCGACGGGTTCCACGCCGGTTGCACTCTATAAAGAGTTGATTGCTGCTTATAAAAATGCTCAGGTTTCATTTAGACGTGTGAACAGTTTTAATCTGGATGAATACCTTGGCTTGCCATCAAGCCATCCGCAAAGTTATCGCTATTTTATGAATCAACAGTTGTTTGATCATGTTGATATCGACAAGGCGCAAACTCATGTTCCGCCGGGTGATGCGCAAGATCCGTTTAACGCTTGCGAAATTTATGAAGCGGCCATTAAACACAAAGGTGGTATTGATATTCAATTACTCGGCATTGGTCGCAACGGGCATATTGGTTTTAATGAGCCATCTTCGTCACTTATGTCTCGCACACGAGTAAAAACCTTAACGCGCGCGACTATCGAAGACAACGCCCGTTTTTTTGGCGCAGACGAATACCAGCCCCATCTATCCATCACCATGGGTATAGGTACAATTCTCGAATCAAAAAAAGTGGTGCTACTCGCCACGGGTGAAAATAAAGCTGAGGCAATTAAAGCAACAGTCGAAGGGCCATTAACCGCCGCTTGCCCGGCATCGGCCTTGCAGTTGCATGAACAGGTGGTGTTAGTAATTGATGAAGCGGCTGCTTCGCAGCTGTCGGATGTGGATTTTTACAAACATATCGAAATAGAAAATCAAAAATTATTGGAAAGATTGGAGCAGTTGAAACTTCGTTGATTCACACTTCCGTTAGAGTATCGCTAAAAACCAAAAAGGCCGACTTGCAACAAGTCGGCCTTTTTATTGATTGGTATCTGAGTTATTGAACTAGCGTTTAGTCGGGGCTGGGCAGGTGGAGTCACGCACAATTAACTGCGGATAAAAACCTTCACTCTCCACGTCGCGGTGCGCGCGAATTGTGTCAATTAACAGCCCGGTCGCCCGTTCAGCAATCGTGGTATTGGGTTGCTGTGCAGTGGTGAGGTTGGGCCAGGCTTGACGCGAGAAGGGGCTGTCTTCAAAGCCGACAATAGAAAGTTGCTGCGGAACTTCCACGCCTTGAATCCGCGCGGCAAATAAAGTGCCCGCGGCTATTTCGTCGTTACAGGCAAATACAGCAGTAGGTTTTAAGTTGGATGCCAATAGTTGGCGAGTACGTTTTACCCCTGACTCAAACGAATATTCACCGGGGATAATTAATTTTTTATCGAGTGTAATTTTGTTAGCTTTGAGTGCGGCTTTGTAGCCTTCCAAGCGTTCAATACTGGATTTATGGGTTTCTTCACCACCTAAAAAGGCGATAGATTTGTGACCAAGGTCGATCAGGTATTGGGTAATTTTGTAAGCTGCTGTGCGGTCGTCGATAAAAATACAGGGGCCTTTTTTATCGGGCGGCTGCGAGCCGGACAGAATGCGCACAAATGGGATTTTACGTTTGCCCAGTGCAGAGAGTACCTCAGGCATTTCCGACATGGGTGGTGTGAGCACCAAGCCGCCTACTTGACTGCGATCCACCATGTTCAACACTTCATCGATAATGTCGTCGGCTTTGGAATCGCAGGGGTGAATCACCAACTCATAACCCTGACGGCGACATTCGCCCAATATGCCTTTTTGCATATCGATCACGTAGTTGCTGTTGGGGTTGTCGTAAATAAACCCGATGGAAGAGGCCGCTCCACGCAGTAACCGCGCAGATAGATTCGGTTGGTAGTTCAGCGCCTTGACCGCCTGCATCACTTTTTCCTGCAGCTCTTGCCCAACCGTACCCTCTTTATTAATGACGCGCGATACGGTTTTAAACGAGACGCCAGCCAGTTTGGCGACATCTTTAATCGTGGCTTTGGACTTGGGTGCGTGTTTATCGACACTGGTTTTCATAGTGGTAGGTTTCAGTTGATCAGCAAAGTGCTAGGTTAGAGCTTAGGCTGGCAGAGCGCAATCATTTCACTGGCTGTGACACCACTGATTAGCCCGGCAAATCAGTGAGGCCACGCAAGGATATGTAAAACATTTTGGATCTGTATATCAGCAGTGGCACCATGAACGCGCAAACAGATGTGGATGCGCCGACTGTTGCACAAGTGTTATTGCTGCGCGTGTTCGTGTTGACCCATAACCATAATGAGGTTTATCCATGAAAAAATTCTCTACGCTCATCGTTTTATCATTTAGTTTGTTATTTGCTGGCGCTCAGGCTCAGGCTGCCAAACAATTGGAATCACTGTGGCAAACGATCGATTTACCCACGCCCGAGTCAGTGCTTTATGTGGCCGACAAAAAGGCGCCCTACCTGTTTGTAGCATTGATTGACGGGCAGGGTGATGTGGCTGACGGCAAAGGTGGCATCACAAAATTAGCCACCGATGGCAAAGTAATCGATAAAAACTGGATTAGCGGGCTCAACGCGCCCAAAGGTATGGCGCTGCACGAGAATTACCTCTATGTGGCCGATATTACCGAACTGGTCATTATTGATATCAAAAAACAGAAAGTTATCAAAAAAATTCCTGTTGCCGATTCAGTTTTTTTAAATGATGTGACGGTAAATTCTTCCGGTGTGGTGTTTGTATCTGACACGCGCACGAATAAAGTCCACCGCTATCTGGATGGTAAAATCGAACTCTATTTGGATAAGGTCAGCAGCGCCAATGGCCTGAAAGCCTTAGGTTCTACCCTGGTGGTAGGCGCTGGCCAAGAGTTAATATTGGTTGATGCAGACAAAAATCGTGCAGTGATTGCCAAAGGGTTTGAGTCAGGAATTGACGGTATAGAAATGATTGAGCGCGGTGAGTTTATTGTGTCTTGCTGGGTGGGCTTGGTGTATTACGTTCACAGCGATGGCCGTCTTGAATTGTTGATCGATTCACGCGAACAAAAAATCAATACGGCGGACATCGGTTACGATCCCAATACCCAGCAGCTGTTTGTGCCCAATTTTTTCAAAAATACGGTGACAGCGTATCAATTGAAATAATCCCTGCAATTAATCGCTCCACTGCTTATGGGGTCTGCTAAAAGCCGTTGCAGTTGCAACGGCTTTTTATTGTCTCTATATTTGTGTTGGCTAATCTTTTTTGTTCATTTCCTGCGCAAATTTTGCCTGTTGTTCCGGCGAAGCTTCCGTTTGAAATTGTGTTTTCCATTCACTGTAGGGCATACCATAAATGTGTGTGCGCGCGTCTTCATAATCCAGCTCAAGCTGTTGTTCTGCTCCGGCGGCTACATACCATTTGCTTAAGCAATTGCGGCAAAACCCGGCGAGGTTCATCAAGTCGATATTTTGCGCATCTTTGCGACTATCCAAGTGTGCAACCAAGCGACGAAAGGCGGCGGCTTCCAATTTTTCCCGCATGGCTGGGCTGAGATCTTCAATTTTCATAGGTTGATACTCGAGTAAATTAAAATGGTGCCGATATTCTACGATGCTTTATCTGAATCAGGGGTAATTGCTGTGTTGCCGTCGTCTGTTGTGGATTAAATCCTGTTCTTGTCTTGAACCTCAATTCAAGCTGCCTATACTCAAACGGTACTGTTAAGCTTGTCGCCTGAATTGTTTTGTTATTTCACGGGTTGCTTATCTCTTCGGGGCAAGCCTGTTTTTGGATTGGGGGTTTTTGCGTGAATATCATTTTGGGCATTATTGTTGTCCTCGGTTGTGTTATCGGTGGCTTTGTTGTCCATGGCGGTAACCCAATGGCGCTGATGTCGCCTATCGAGGTATTGATTATCTGCGGAGCATCTTTCGGGGCAATGATTATTGGTAATCCGCTGTCGGTGACTATGGGGGTTATCAAATCCGGCGGCTCATTGATGACGCCCTCCAAATTCAACAAGGTGTTTTACCTGGAGCTGCTGACGCTGCTCTATGACATCCTCAACAAAACTCGACGTGAAGGTTTGATGGCCATTGAGGGTGATATCGAAGAGCCCGACTCCAGTCCTATTTTTGCTAATTACCCTTCTATTTTGAAAGATCACCATATCGTTGAATTCATCTGCGATTACCTGCGCATTATGGTGGCAGGCAATATGGCGCCCCATGAACTGGAGTCACTCATGGAGCAGGAGCTCGATGGTCATCATCAGGAAGCCTCTGTAGTGCCTGGTGCCATTCAGAATGCGGCAGATGGTTTGCCCGGTTTTGGGATTGTCGCGGCTGTGCTCGGGGTAATTATTACTATGGGTAAAATTGGTGGGCCACCAGCGGAAATTGGCGCTGCTGTAGCGGCGGCTCTGGTGGGGACATTGCTCGGTATTTTGTTTGCCTACGGTTTCATCGCACCATTTGCGAGTTATTTACAGGGCAAGGTACGCGACGAGAGCCGTTCCTACGAATGTGTAAAAGCGGTACTGGTTGCTTCCATGAACGGAGTACCACCGCAGGTCGCGGTCGAGTTTGGTCGTAAAGTTCTTTTCCACAGTGTTCGCCCCAGTTTTAAAGAGCTGGAAGAGCAATATCGCGCCAGCAAGAAGTAAGGTCGATTTTTTATGGAAAAGAATTCAGCTCAGCAACCCATCATCATCAAAAAGAAAAAGGGCCATGGCCATGGTCATCATGGTGGTTCATGGAAGGTTGCGCTCGCCGACTTTATGACGGCGATGATGGCGTTTTTTTTGTTGATGTGGCTATTGGGTAGTACTACACCAGAGGAAAAAAAGGCCATTTCTGGTTATTTTGTGGATCCGGGTAGCCCCTATGTGGTGGGCGAGGGCGGTGCTAACCCCGGTTTGATCAGCTTGGACCAGCCCGTGCAACCTTCTACCCCTACTGAAGCCCAAGAGGCTCCCGCGCAGGATGTGAATGAAGAGCAGCTTAAAAAGGAAATGGAGCGCATTGAAAATGAGCAGCTGGAAGAACTGAAAAAACAACTGGAGACGGAGATTAACGCGCTCGATTCGGTGTTCCAACAAATTAAGGATCAGATCCTCATCGATTTTACCGCGTTGGGTTTACGCATCCAGATCGTCGATAAGGATCAGCGGCCGATGTTCGATGTGGGAAGTGCCAACCTCAAACCTTATTCGGTGGATGTGTTGAACGCCCTTGCACCTATCCTCAATAAAGTGCAAAACAAAATCAGCATCACTGGCCATACAGATTCAACACCTTACGGTGTTGGAGCTACCTACACTAATTGGGAGTTATCTGCTGATCGCGCCAATGCCGCGCGCCGCGCGTTGTTGCAGGGATCTTATCCGGAAGAAAAAGTAGCCACCGTTCAGGGTATGGGCTCAGCCGCTCCCTTTCTGGTGGATCGCCCGAATGAACCCATTAACCGCCGCATCGCCATTATTGTGCTGAAAAAAGCGGTGGCCGATGCTTTGGGTAGTGGGGCAGGTATAGACAGCAGCAAGCTGATCAACAGCAGTGATACCTTCACAGCACCACCGCCAGCCGGCCCTAAGATTTTGTCGCCAACAGAGGTGAATGACGCGATTGATGCGGCCAATGCGCCCTGATGTAATTCCAATTGCCATAATGAAAAAGCCCGGATCATGTCCGGGCTTTTTCATTATGGGCAGTCTCAGTCTTGTGCAGCGAGTTGATCGCGAATGAAACCGAACAGTTTGCGTGCATTGGCTGGCGGTTTGTTCTCCTCTCGCTCCTTTTGCGCAGCGCGGACCAGTTGGCGTAAATGTTGTACATCAAGACCTGGGCAGGATGTTACCAGTGTCTGGAATATCTGTTTGTCACCTTCAATCAGCAAGTCTCGGTAGCGTTCGATCTGGTGTTGGCGATGCACGTATTGATCGCTGCGGTTTTGCATTTTATCAACCGCTGCTTTGATCTCCTCGTGATTGCCCTCGCGCATCAAACGGCCAATGTATTGAATCTGGCGACGACGTGCTTCTTTGGGGGGGAGTTTGCGCGCAATGTAAATTGCATCCAGCATGGTGTCGCTCAGGGGAATGTTGGCGAGCTGCTTTTCGTTCATATCAATGAGACTTTCACCCAGCGCTTGCAGTGCATGCATATCGCGTTTGACCTGCGATTTGCTGAGGATGTAGTCATCGGGATTGATGTCGTCGTAGTTATAAACCATAAAAATATCTGTATTGATCGGGTGAGTAGCGGCTGGTGTGCAGATTTATCTGCCAATTGATTGCCGATAAAAAGGGAAACGATGTAAAAGGTCGCGCAGCTTAGTGCACTCAAGCGGTAGTAACAACCGCTTTAGATTAACAATAGAGTATTTATTCGCCTTCTTCAAAGCGATCAGCGATGAGTGCACGGATGGCAGTCATTGCCGCCTCGGCATCATCACCTTCTGTGCTCACTTCCAGGCGGCTGCCACAGCTGGCGGCAAGAAGCATTAATGACATAACACTTTTGGCATCGGCCCACATGCCGTCGCTCACCCGCGCTTGCACCTTAGCCTGAAACTGGTTGGCTAAGGTGGCAAGTTTCGCGGCAGCGCGCGCATGCAGTCCGCGTTTATTAATGATGTCGAGAGTTTCAATTGCCATGATTTAATGTTTTTTGTGTTTATTGATATCGCGATGTCGAACCTGAACATCACTAAAACTCTGGTCAAAATAGCGTTGTAGCTTTTCTGCCAGGTAAACAGACCTGTGCTGGCCACCCGTACATCCCACCGCAATGGTGATGTAACTACGATTGTTCGCCTGATAGCGCGGCAGCCAGCGTGCCAAATAGTGCTCGATATCGTCGTACATCTCTTTGACGGTAATCTGTTCTTCCAAAAATTCGATTACATCCTGATCTTTGCCGGTAAGCGGGCGCAGGTTAGGTTTCCAGTGGGGGTTGGGAAGGCAACGTGCGTCAAATACCAGATCGGCGTTTACCGGAATACCATGTTTGAAGCCAAAGGATTCAAACAAAATTGCCATCGTCGATTCGCTGCGGCCTACAACACGTTCTTTTACCAAGTCGCGCAATTCGTGCAAATTTAAATGACTGGTATCTATGACCTGATCGGCACAATCGCGAATAGGCTCAAGCAGCTGCTGCTCTGCGGCGATGGATTCCTCAAGGCTGGTGTGTTTATCCGACAGCGGATGCTTGCGCCTGGTTTCGCTAAAACGTTGGATAAGTACGGCGGGTTGAGAATCCAGAAACAGGGTTTGAAATGGCAGGTGCGCTTCTTTCAGCGTACTTATCATCTGCGGGAATATATTCAGATCCTGCCAGGCGTTGCGCACATCAATGCCGATTGCAAAACGCTGTTGGTCATCTTTATGAATTTGTATTTGTGCAACCAGCGCGGGTAGCAGGCTGACTGGTAGATTGTCGATGCAGTTAAAGCCCACATCTTCAAGGACATGCAGGGCGGTACTTTTTCCTGAGCCTGAAAGCCCGCTTACAATCACGAGGTGCATGGTATTGACCTGCTAAGGCGCTATAGCGACCTGATAAAGTGCGGCATCGCTATCGGCAGCACGCAAACGCTGGCGATAGTCAGCATTATTCAGCGCCCCAGCCAGAGCGGCCAGTGTTTGTAGGTGCTCATCATGAGCATCTTCGGGCACTAACATGGCGAAGAGAATGTCCACAGGCTGGGAATCTATGGCATCAAAGTCAATCGGGTCAGCCAATGTCAGGAGTGCACCGATCGTGCCGCTGCAGTTTTCAACCCTGCAATGCGGAATGGCAATGCCGTGTCCTATACCGGTTGAGCCAAGTCGCTCGCGACCAATCAAACGGCGAAATAACTCATCGGCATCAATGCCAGGAACATCCTGTGCGATGGCGTTGGCCAGTAGTTCCAGAGCACGTTTTTTGCTGCCGCCTTCAACGGCACACAAGGTTCGGCCGGGGCTAATAAGATTTTGAATTTGCATGGTAGGAGGTGATTACCAGGAATCTCTCAATTGTTGAGGCAGTGAGCGGAGATGATCTCGCTGCCTCCAGGGTGGGTTAGCGATGACTGCGCATCTTTTCTTTGTGCTTAATTAATTGGCGATCCAGCTTATCGGCCAATGAATCAATTGCTGCGTACAGATCTTCGTGAGTGGCATCCGCAAACAAATCTTTGCCGCTGACATGGATGGTTGCTTCTGCTTTTTGAATCAACTTGTCGACGGAGAGGATGACGTGAGTACTGGTAATGCGATCGTGGTGGTGGCTCAGGCGCTCAATTTTGCTGCTGACATAGTCTTTCAGCGAATCGGTAACTTCCAAATGATGACCACTGATGTTTATTTGCATAGATACTTCCTCTCGATAGAAACAAAATGGTTGTGATCAGCACAACCTAACAGCTCGTCCGTGATTTTCTTCCGAATTTCGTATTTATAACCGGTTAATGATAATTAAATGGTTTTGCGCTCATTAGAGGGTGGAATATTCAGCGACTCGCGATATTTTGCAATGGTACGACGCGCTACCTGAATTCCCTGTTCCGCGAGCAGGTCGGTGATTTTGCTGTCGCTCAACGGTTTTTTGGGGTTTTCCGCACTCACCAACTTTTTAATAATTGCGCGAATCGCTGTTGAAGAGCACTCGCCGCCGCTATCGGTACTAACATGGCTGGAGAAAAAGTATTTCAGTTCGAAGATACCCTGCGGTGTGTGCATATATTTCTGGGTGGTTACCCGCGAAATAGTGGATTCATGCATCTCAACAATTTCAGCAATATCGTGCAGCACCAGCGGCTTCATAGCCTCGGGGCCGTAATCGAGAAACCCGCGTTGTTTTTCCACAATACAACTGGCTACTTTAAGCAGAGTCTCATTGCGGCTCTGTAAACTTTTCAGGAACCAGCGGGCTTCTTGCAAATTATCCTTGAGAAATGTGTTGTCGCTGCTCGAGTCCGCGCGCTTTACCATGGAGGCATAATTGGAATTGATACGCAGGCGCGGTGCAATTTCCGGGTTTAATTCAACAATCCAGCGGCCATCGCGCTTTTCAACGAACACATCCGGTACTACATATTCCGTGTCACCACTGGCAATAATATCGCCTGGGCGAGGGTTTAGGCTTTGGATCAGGGTGATGGCCTGGCTCAACTCGGCCTCTTTCAGTTTGGTGCGGCGCATTAACTGACGGTAGTCGCGACTACCCAATATAGGCAAGTAAAGTTTGGCGATTAATTTTGCCGAATCCAAAAAGGGTGTTTTGGGGTCAAACTGTTGTAACTGCACCAATAAACATTCAGATAAGTTTTGGCTGCACACACCGCAGGGATCAAACTGCTGCAGCCGGTGTTGAACTGCAACAACTTCATCCAGTTCCAGCTCTTCAAAATCGCCACGCATTCCTTCGAATATTTCTTCGATGGTAATAGACAGCATGCCGCTGGGTTCAACCGCGTCGATAATTGCCATCGCTAACACCCGGTCGCGATCTGACATGGGCGTTAAATTGAGTTGCCACATCAAATGATCATAGAGTGAGTCGGTAACGGCGCGACGACTTTCAAAATCATTGTCTTCATTGTCGTAGTTGCTGGAGCTGCCGGTTGATGAGGTTTGGTAAACATCGTCCCAGCTGGTATCTACCGGTAAATCGCTGGGAATCGAGTCGCTCCAGTCACCGCTGTCGGCGCTGAAACTATCGCCTTCACCATAGACATCGCTATCACCAAAGGATTCCCCATCGCTAAAGCTTTCGCCCTCGCCAAAACTTTCAGATTCGCCGTAGCCTGGTTCGTTGAAGTTATCAGCGGTTGATGACGAGAAATTGTCGCTGGCACTGAAGTCGGCGCTATTGTCGGTGCCGGATTCTGCAGCAATTTCCTGCTGGCGGGTGTAATCAATCTTATCGTCCGCGCTGCCTTCGTAATCGCTGCTGGTAGTTGCTGAGTCAAAACCTTCCTCAACTTCCAGCATGGGATTGGATTCGAGCGCTTCCTGGATTTCCTGTTGAAGATCCAGCGTGGAGAGCTGCAAAAGACGTATCGCCTGTTGCAGTTGGGGAGTCATTGTCAGCTGTTGGCCGAGTTTAAGCTGGAGAGATTGTTTCATTGTTGTAGCAACAAACCCTTATTTAACGCGGGATGGAAAACATCTGTTAGGTGGAGTTTAGTCAGGGTTTGCGCTTCAAGCAACATACTTAAGCAAGCTTTATGCCTAGTAGCCAAATAATATTACTTGTCAAGTTGTTTGTCGGGTAGTTAAAGAGTTTGTTGAACTTACAGGCGAAAGTGTTCGCCCAGATAGACTTCGCGGACTTTGCTGTTACTCAACACTGTATCGGCATCACCTTCGGCAATAATGTGCCCTTCGCTTACGATATAGGCAGTCTCGCAGATGTCCAAGGTCTCGCGTACATTGTGGTCGGTAATAAGAACGCCAATCCCGCGATCTTTGAGGTGACGGACTATTTCTTTGATGTCGTTAACCGAAATCGGGTCAACACCCGCAAAGGGTTCATCGAGCAGGATAAATTTAGGGTCTGTCGCCAGTGCGCGGGCGATTTCTACCCGGCGCCGCTCACCACCTGAGAGTGCCATGCCAAGGCTGTCGCGAATATGGGTGATGTGAAATTCGTTTAGCAGTGCTTCCAGTTTTTCTGCGCGTGCTTCCCGATTCAGGTCTTTGCGAGTCTCAAGGATCGCCATAATGTTATCGGCGACGGTAAGTTTGCGGAAAATGGATGCTTCTTGTGGCAAATAACCAATACCGGCACGTGCGCGTCCATGAATTGGCAGTTGGGTGATATCGCGATCATCAATTAATACGCTGCCATTATCTGCCGGTACTAAACCGGCGATCATATAAAAGCAGGTGGTTTTTCCGGCGCCATTAGGGCCCAGGAGCCCAACAATATGGCCGCTCTCTACTGTGATAGAGACATCGATAACCACTTTACGTTTTTTGTAGCTCTTGGCGAGGTGTCGCGCGTGCAAACTAGGCATAGGAATCAGTTGCTATTGGCTGTGGATGAGGGGGCCTGCAGGTCTTCTGGTTTCGCGGATTTAGGGGGAATGACTATCTCTATTCGTTGTCCTTCGCCAGTGTTGTTGCCTTCTGCCTTCATCACTTCTTTGACCAGATCGTAATCGATATGTGGGCCACTCATGACGGCACCATTTTGCTCAACGGAAGCATCTTCAATGAGTAGTAAATGCTCATTGTTGGGGGTGTAGGTAATTTGTTTGGCGGATGCGGTGACTACCCCTTGTTCTGCTTCCGGCTGTTGCTGGAATTTCGCAGGGCTGCCAGTGGCGATCATTTTTTCCACGCCACCTTCATTGTTGGTGTGGATGATGATTGAGTCGGCATTGATAATGAGTGAGCCTTGGCGGATCTCAACCGAGCCTGTGTAAGTTGCCACCCCGTTTTTTTGATCAACGGTCAGGTTGTCAGCGGAGCCGCGGATAGTTTCATTTTTGTCGCTTGGTAACGCCCAAGCTGTCACCGAACAGCATAAGCCCGCGAGCAGGGGAAGTATTTTAAGCAGTGATTTAGCGCGGTTCATAAGCGGCCTTAACTTGGGACTTTAACTGAAGCTGACTATTGGCGAAGTCTGCTTCCATGCCTTGGGCCGACATCTGGCCTTTTGCGCTGCGCATCTTAACAGCTTTGTCGGTGCGCGCGAATTGTGTCTTTGGGAATAGGTCCAGTAGGCTGGTGGTGATACGTACAACACCATTGGAGTTGGTTTGTTGTTGAATCACGACATCGTCCTGCAGCCGGATGAATTCACCATTGAGTTGGCTTTTACCTTCGCGCGCATTAACTAGCCAGGGCGCAGTAGCGTCTTTATCGTAAAAAGCCATGGCGGGTTGTTCAAAGAGTGTGTAATCGTGCTCCGAAGGGCCGTCTGCGCTGATTTGATAATGGGTTACTTGTGGTGTCGTTAGTTGATAGCGAAGTGTTCCCTCTGGACTGTATTCGCGTGTCTCCACGGATTTCATGTAGTACTGGGGAAAACCGCTGGACTCATATTGGCCAGGTTGAATGTCGTCTTTGTGCCTGAGTGAAAAGGCAAAAAACACCACCACCAAGGCAAAGGCGACTAGCCAGGGGCCCGGAATATGCTGGTGTAATCGCTGGATGCGCTGTAATAGGGCCATAATTTAGTGAGTGCTTCCAGTGAGGTAGGTATTTAAGGCGGTATCAAAGGTATTTTGTGCTTGCATTATAAGATCACAAGCTGCGCGCACCGCACCTTCACCACCGCGTTCGCTGCTTTGCCAGTGCGCGCGTTGGGCAACACTGAAATGGGCGTTGGCCACAGTGAAGGCAAGGCCGACCCGTGTCATAACGGTAAGATCCGGCCAGTCATCACCCATAAAGGCAATTTCATGCAAGGCAAAGCTGTGATGCTGGAGTATTTCCTGTAGTGCATTCCACTTGTCTTCGCGGCCTTGTACTAAAATCTCGATTCCCAAATCGTTGGCGCGTTTGGCAACCAGGTTGCTGGTTCGTCCAGTAATAATCCCTACTTTAACGCCGGTTTTCTGCAGGGCTTTGATCCCTTGTCCGTCCAATGTGTTGAATGATTTAAATTCTTCGCCGCTATTGCTGAAGTAGAGGCGGCCGTCGGTAAGTACGCCATCCACATCTAACAATAAAAGTTTGATCTGTATGGCGCGCTCGCGTAATTCTGAGTTCATGCTCTGTTCCTGGTGGTGCTGCAATTGCACGTTAGATGATGCCCGCGCGCAACAAGTCATTGATTTTTACGACACCGACAAGCTGTTTTTGTTCGTTGCTGACCAGTAGTACGTTTATTTTTGCTTCTTCCATTACCGCTAATGCTTCGGCGGCGAGCATGTTCTCGCGGAGAATTTTGGGGGTGGTGTTCATTAACTCGTATGTTTTAGCGCTGCGCACATCTACACCGCGATCAATACTGCGGCGTAAATCGCCATCGGTAAATATACCAAGCAGTTCATTATCGCTATTCATGACGGTTGTCATGCCAAAGCCTTTTTCTGACATCACCATTAATGCATCAAGTAGCGGTGTTTCAGGGGAGACGCGCGGTATATCACCGCCGGTATGCATGACATCTGAGAGGCGCAGCAGTAGTTTGCGTCCCAGTGCACCACCGGGGTGAGAGAAGGCAAAATCTTCCGCGGTAAAACCGCGTGCTTCCAGCAGTGCAATGGCGAGAGCATCGCCCATTACCAGTGTGGCGGTGGTGCTGGAGGTGGGGGCTAAATCGAGTGGGCAGGCCTCGTGAACTACGCTGATGTCGAGGTTCACTTCAGCGACTTCGCCCAATGTGGATTGGGCATTGGCGGTCATGCTGATAATTTTGATTCCCGCGCGTTTTAATAGTGGCAACAGGGTAACAATTTCGCTGGATGTGCCGGAATAGGAAATGGCCAGCACTATGTCACTTTTGGTGATCATGCCCAGATCACCGTGACTTGCCTCGCCGGGATGAACAAAAAAGGCAGGGGTGCCTGTGCTTGCCAGTGTGGCTGCGATTTTTTTGCCAATATGACCGGATTTACCCATGCCGGTCACTATAACTCTGCCGCTACAGGCCATTATCAACGCGCACGCACGGGTGAAGTTGGCATCGATGCGCTCACTTAATGCGTTAACGGCTTCTGCTTCAAGGCGGATAGTGCGTAATGCAGAGCTAAGATAATCAAAACTGGCCATGTGACTATTCCAAAAAGCGGGAGGGCATTATAGCGGTCATGTTCGCCAAGGCGAGGGGCTGCGATGTTTTTTCCGCTTTAGCGGTTATCGAGCGGCAGATCAAAATGCTATAGTCCGCCGCGCAAACCTGCTCGCTGCGCCTTCAGGTTAAGTTAACCTCCCCTTTGGTTCAATAAATCGCCACACCCACAATGTCCTTAAAAAGAATGGCACCATAAGGAACTAGCGCTGTCCGAGTTTCGGTCACCTTAGTCTGGCTCAGGGCAAACTTGAATGAATTCATCTGACTTAATGGAAGGTTTTACCATGAAATATCTGCTTACCAAAATATCCGGTGCTGTTCTAAGCACGTTTTTATTATTCGGCGTCCATACAGTTGCCCAAGCAGCTGACGCGAATCAAGAGCCGAAAGTTATTGTAGAGTCGGTTGCACAGGAACTCTTCGGTTTGGTTAAGGAAAAAAATGCGGCTAAAACCGCAGACGATATCTATTTCAAGCAGGTAGAAAAGGTACTTGATGAAGTGGTTAACTTCCCTTTCATTGCTGCCTCAGTGATGGGCAAGTCCACCTACAGCAAGGCCACTCCCGCGCAACGGACGCAGTTCCTGAAAGTGTTTAAAGATGGCATGGTGAAATCTCTGGCTAAAGGCATTCTCGGCTATGCAGATAGCAAGGTTACACTCGCGGGTGTGGTGACCGATCCCAAAAACGCCAAGCGCGTTGTAGTAAAGCAAGAAGTAATGGCTGAAGGCACTAGTCACAAGCTTGATTACACTATGGTGCAGGGCAAGTCTGGCGAGTGGAAGCTCATCAATGTGGTTCTCAATGGGGTAAATCTTGGGCAGTCATTTAGCGGTCAGTTCAAGGCCGGCTTGAAGAAGCATGGTGGTGATATTGATCAGGTGATTGCCAACTGGCTTGTTGATGCGTGATTTGTGATCTGACCTCAGTATCTTTTTATCCTCAACCCCCAGCCCCGACTGGGGGTTTTGCATTTCAGGGAGCGGATTTTTAAGTGCGATATGGGCGACATTCCGGTAAACTCCGCGCCTTATTTACTTATCGCTAGATTATGTTCGCCCAAGGCTGTTCACTGCCTGTGACTGCCGGGTGCGAACCAGCCATTATCGGAAAATATTATGCAAGCCGAACAAATTAAAGCCCTGATTGAAAGCCAAATCCCTGAGTGTGATGTGAAATCCGTAGAGGTGCAGGGCGATCATATAGGTTTGGTGATTGTCAGCCCGGCTTTTGCTGGCCTGACTCCTGTTAAAAAACAGCAGTTGGTGTTGTCTACACTCAGCGCCCAGTTTGCCGATCGCAGTATCCATGCGGTGGACTATATCAAGGCGTTTACCCCCGAGCAGTGGCAGGCCCAGCAGTAATTCCGGCTGCAGTCTTGTTCGCTCATTTCGGTGGCTATAGCGATTATTAGTCGGCTATTCCGCTTTTTTGCCTCGGTGCATCTTCTTTTAATTTCAGGTTGGCAATGGATAAGTTTTTGATTTCGGGCGGCGGGCCGCTCTCTGGTGAAATTCGTATTTCAGGCTCTAAAAATGCCGGTTTGCCGCTTTTAGCGGCCTCTATATTGGCCGATGGTGAGGTGCGCCTCACCAATGTTCCACACTTAAAAGACATGACCACCATGGTGCAGCTACTGCGCACCCTTGGCCTGACTATCGAGATTCAGGGTGAGCATGTGGTGATTGTCGACCCTAATACTATCAACTCCTATACCGCCTCCTACGAGCTGGTAAAAACCATGCGTGCCTCGATTCTGGTGCTCGGGCCGCTGCTTGCACGCTACGGCGAGGCTAATGTGTCCTTCCCTGGCGGCTGCGCAATTGGTTCGCGCCCGGTGGATATCCATTTGCGCGGCTTGGAGGCTATGGGGGCCAGCATCGAAATTGATGGTGGTTATATTCGCGCTCGCTCCAATGGCCGTTTGAAGGGCTGTCATTTCCTGATGGATATGGTCACCGTGGGCGGCACTGAAAACTTGCTGATGGCCGCTGTGTTGGCTGAGGGCAAAACCGTACTGGAAAACGCCGCGCGCGAACCGGAAATTGTCGACCTGGCTAATATGCTGGTCGCCATGGGCGCAAAAATTGAAGGTATAGGTACATCGACCTTGACCGTTTACGGCGTCGAAAAATTGAATGGCTGTGAATACAGTGTGATGCCTGACCGCATCGAAACCGGCACTTATTTGGTGGCTGCTGCTGCAACACGCGGCAACATCAAATTGACCCATACCCGCGCCGATATTCTCGAAGCGGTGATCTTAAAGTTACAGGAAGCGGGGGCCGATATCGCCGTGGGCGAGGATTGGATCACACTGGATATGCACGGCAAGCGCCCTAAAGCCGTCAGTTTGAAAACCGCCCCTTACCCGGCGTTTCCCACCGATATGCAATCGCAATTTATGGCGATGAATGCGGTGGCTGAAGGGGTTAGCCATATCACTGAAACGATTTTTGAAAACCGTTTGGTGCAGGTGGCCGAATTGAACCGTATGGGCGCGCATATCGAGCTGGAACACAACACGGCCATTGTGACCGGTGTGGAGCGTTTGAAAGCGGCGCCGGTAATGGCATCGGACCTGCGCGCCTCGGCGAGTTTGGTGATTGCCGGTCTGGTTGCTGACGGCGAAACATTGATTGACCGCATCTACCATATCGATCGCGGTTACGAGGCGATTGAACAAAAATTCCAAAACATTGGCGCCAGTGTGCGCCGTGTTAAAGGTTCGTAAGAAGGTGGATGCCATGAGCCAAACCCTGACTATTGCGCTCACTAAAGGGCGCATTCTGGAAGAGACTTTGCCCCTGCTGGCCGCTGCCGGTATTGAGCCGCTCGAAGATATGGAAAAAAGCCGCAAACTGGTGTTCGACACCACCCAGGCCAATGTGCGGCTGCTGTTGTTGCGCGGCGCCGATGTGCCCACCTATGTGCAATTTGGCGCGGCGGATATGGGTATCTCGGGTAAAGATACCTTGATGGAAAACGGCGCTGAAGGCCTGTATGAGCCGCTTGATTTAAATATCGCACGCTGCAAATTGATGACTGCCGGGGTGAAGGGCGAATCACTGCCTGCTGGCCGTATCCGTGTTGCCACCAAGTACGTCAATATCGCCAAACAATACTACGCATCACAAGGTCGCCAGACGGATATCATCAAGCTTTACGGTGCGATGGAATTGGCACCGATTATGAATCTGGCTGATGAGATTGTGGATATTGTCGATACCGGCAATACCCTGCGCGCCAATGGTTTGGAGCCGCGTGAATTTATTGCAGATATCAGTTCACGTTTGATCGTGAATAAAGCCTCAATGAAAATGAAACACGTACAAATCCAAACCATTATCGATCATATCGCTACCGCCGTAGCGGTCGATTAGTTTTCTATACCGTCCATTGCAAATGCCAATGGGTATTTGTAATGGATCGGCTGCATGATCAACCTATTATTTTTTTAGTTCACATTGTTATTGGTTTTTTTAAAAGAGAATTCCATGTCTGAATCTATCATCACCCGTTTGGATGCAAGCCAAAGCGATTTTAATCAGCGTTTGGATCAGCTGCTCGCGTGGGAATCGGTAAGCGATACCCGTGTTGCAGCAGTGGTCGATGATATTTTGCAGCAGGTAAAAACCCGTGGTGATGCAGCGGTAGTGGAATTCACTAATAAGTTTGATCGCCGCTCGGCGCAGAGCATTAACGATTTTGTGGTTACTTCCGCGCAATTGCAGCATGCACTGACTCAAATCAGCGTCGAGCAGCGCGCCGCATTGGAAATTGCGGCTGAGCGTATTCGCAACTATCACCAGCATCAGTTGCAAAGTTCCTGGCGCTACACTGAAGCCGACGGCACTGTGCTCGGCCAACAAATTTCAGCGATGGAGCGTGTGGGCTTGTATGTGCCCGGCGGCAAAGCGTCTTACCCCTCATCGGTATTGATGAATGCTATTCCAGCGAAAGTTGCTGGCGTTGATGAATTAACCATGGTGGTACCTGCGCCCGATGGCGACATAAGCCCGATGGTATTGGCAGCGGCGGCAATCGCCGGTGTAGATCGCGTCATTACTATTGGTGGCGCGCAAGCGGTTGCGGCACTGGCTTATGGCACAGAAACTATTGCCAAGGTCGATAAAATTGTCGGCCCCGGCAATATTTATGTAGCTACCGCCAAGCGAGCAGTATTTGGTCAGGTGGCGATTGATATGATCGCCGGCCCTTCAGAAATTTTAGTGGTGTGTGACGGCCTGACCGATCCGGATTGGATCGCGATGGATTTATTTAGTCAGGCGGAACATGACGAGCAGGCGCAATCAATTTTGCTGTGCCCGGATGCCGATTATTTAAATAAAGTGGAGGCCTCGCTCAAACGTTTATTGCCAACGCTGGCGCGCGAAACTATTGCGAGTGTGTCATTAAAAAATCGCGGCGCATTAATTAAAGTTGCCGATATGGAGCAAGCCATTGCGGTGAGTAATCGCATTGCACCGGAACATTTGGAGTTGTCGGTTGCTGATCCAGAATCGTTGTTGCCGCAGGTGCGTCACGCCGGTGCCATTTTTATGGGGCGTTTTACTCCGGAAGCACTCGGTGATTATTGCGCTGGCCCCAATCACGTATTGCCCACGTCGGGTACAGCGCGTTTTTCATCGCCTCTGGGGGTGTACGATTTCCAAAAGCGCAGCTCAATTATTATGTGTTCGGCAGCGGGTGCATCAGTGTTATCGAAGACAGCATCAGTACTGGCGCGTAGTGAATATCTGGAAGCGCATGCGCGCTCCGCGGAATACCGGATTGTCGATTAATTATTTGTTGATAGCGATGAAATAAAAATGGGCACTTAAGTGCCCATTTTTTATATTTTTTTAGCTTTTATGTTTTGGTTTGAGTATTGCTCCGTTCACCGGCTATGGCTTCAACTTCTATGGGGTTGCCCTCGCGTATGAGGCGGATTTTAACTTTGGATTGCGGAGCTAATTTATTGACCAGCTCCATGCATTGGCGTGCGTCCTGAATTTCTTCGCCATTGATGTGCGTAAGTAGGTCATTGGGGTGAATGCCTGCAATATGTGCCGGACCGTTGGGATAAATCCCCGAGATTACAATGCCCTTGTAGCGTGGGTGCGGTACACCTTCTATACCCAACCAGCCGCGAATCACACGTCCATGTTCGGCGATTTGGCGCAGGCTCTCCATGGCTATTTGGGCAGGGACAGCAAAACTGATTCCGGATGAGGTATTTGACTCATCCAGTACAGCGGTATTTATTCCAATAAGATTCCCGTAGGCATCAACCAAGGCGCCGCCAGAATTACCTGGGTTTATTGCCGCATCAGTTTGGATAAAGTTTTCGCGGTAAGCTTCTTCGCTGATTCCCACATTCCAGCGGCCGGTAGCGCTTACTATTCCTTGGCTAACACTTTGACCAACGCCAAACGGGTTGCCGATCGCCAGAACGACATCGCCAACACGGACGTTGTTTGAGTTACCCAAGGTGATGGCGCTGATGCCATCTAGCTGGATTTTCAAGACTGCCAAGTCATTGTCCGCATCCATTCCAATTAATTCTGCATTGGTTACGCGCCCATCGTAGAGCAATACGGAAATCCGATCAGCGCCATTAATAACGTGATTATTGGTGAGAATTAACCCAGAGTTATCGACAATCACTCCCGAGCCAAGCGTCTTTTGCATGCGCTCTTGCTGGGGAGTATTGGAGTTGTTGTACAGATGGCGAAAAAATGGGTTGTTGGATAGGTTTTGATAGCGTTGTACAACACGCTTTTCGGTATAAACATTCACTACAGCCGGGGCGGCGCGACTGACTGCATCTGCATAGGAAACTACGCCTAGAGTGTGTTTTTGTTCATCAGGTTTTGGTGCGTTGTTGCCACGTAGTTGGGGAAATAAGAGAAGAGCAAGTAACGCAATAATAACGCCTGCGGTAATCGGCCAGCTTATAAACTGCAGCAAGCGCTTTAATAGAATCAAGGGTGTCTCCGTCGAGCGGTATTTGTCAGGCCAACAAAAACCCCGCTAGATGCGGGGTTTTACTTTTGTTCGACATCCTGTGTGTGAACTCAATGGGGAGCTATGCATTAAATAATCCGTTAGATGCAGATATTAATTTTTAGTATCGATTCGCTTTGCCGTCAAAGTCGTAATCATCTGCGGACTCTGTGGGCAAGCGAGAACTATCTACCGGGTCATCGCGCAAATCGTAGTCTTCGCTGAGTGTGCCTTTGGTGCCTGGTGCTTTGGGGGCCCAGTCGCGGGGCGGTTCGATATGCTGCCCACTGATGTAGGATTTAGTATTGCCGCCCAACCCACTATTGGCGGAATCCAGTATCTGGCGGCTGATGGCGGGTGTTGCCAACTTTAGCGCACCGCTAGCAAGGTGTTCGTGCACTTCACGATAGGATTGAGTCAGGTTGTTCACCAATTGCGATGTTTGTGCAAAGTGTTCGGCAACGTCGCGTTGATAAGCTTGTAGTGTGGTTTCAGCGTGATGTAGGCGCTGCTCAAGATTGTGCCCCAATAACTGGGCGCGAAACGTATACATAATTAGGGCGGTAAGGCCACCACCGGCGAGCAGGCAAACCAAGCCACTGATGATAAGGGTACTAAGTGAATACACAGCTATCTCCTACTGAACAAGGGCGTCGCTCTGACAATATGCTGCCAGAAGCACCAATAAATCTATTATAAGTCCATTTTCTCATTAAAATGGGCAAAAATTATTGCCCATGTGCGAACTCGCACTGAATTTAGAGGTATTGCATGACTTTTCCTTTTGCCAAAGAGCAGGCGCTTTTGATTCCCGGACCTTGTGGTCATCTGGAGGTGATGATCCACGCTGCTGATGACGGGGGTGTATTTGCGGCGCGCCAAGCAGTGGCGATCATATGCCATCCACACCCACTGCATGGCGGCACTATGGATAATAAAGTGGTAACAACACTCATGCGTGTCTACCGCGATTTAGGGGTTCATGCGGTACGCTTCAACTTTCGCGGTGTGGGGAAAAGCGAAGGCGATTTTGATAATGCGATCGGTGAGCGAGAGGATCTGTTGGCGGTTGTTGCGTGGGTAAATCAGCAGTTCCCCAGTGCACCCTTACTCCTGGCTGGATTTTCATTTGGTTCTTCTGTTGCGGCGCAGGTTAGTTATCAAGTCCCAAAATTGCAGCACCTAACCTTGATTGCCCCGCCGGTGGAACGGTATCCCTACGCGCGTGATGGGCGCTTCGGCTGTCCAGTTTGTGTTGTGCAGGGTGATGTAGATGAGCGTGTTATTGCTGAGGGTGTCTATCAATGGGTTGGTGAATTGCAGGGTATGGTTGAGCTGGTTCGCTACCCGCAGGCTGGGCATTTTTTCCATGGATATTTAACAGCACTCAAGGCGGATTTGAGTGTGGTGATTGAGCGGCAATGGGTAAACATAGTATGACAATCGCCATGATGGATTCTTCAGTTTCCCTATCACCTATGGCGCGCTACCAGCGCGATTTAACTCGGCCAGATTTTCGCCATGACCCTGCACAGGAGCTGGCTGTTCAGCATCTGCAGCATCTCTATGAGGAGTTGCTGGTAACTTGGCGTGAAGAGCAGCAGCAATCGGCGCTGGGCAGTTTTCTAAAACGGCTCAAGGGTGGTGATTCACGCAAGCTGGTGCGTGGTCTGTACTTTTGGGGTGGGGTAGGGCGCGGTAAAACCTATCTAATGGATAATTTTTTTGAGAGCTTGCCTTTTGAACAAAAATTACGCGCGCACTTTCATCGCTTCATGCGACGGGTACATGCGGAGCTTAAAAAGTTGGATGGGCAAAAGAACCCGCTTAAAAAAGTCGCCGATATTATTGCGAGCGAGGCGCGTGTTATCTGTTTTGATGAATTTTTTGTCTCGGATATTACCGACGCAATGATTCTTGGTACTTTGATGGAGGAGTTGTTCGCGCGCGGCGTAACGCTGGTTGCGACCTCCAATATAGTTCCGGATGGCTTATATAAAGACGGTTTGCAGCGTGCGCGTTTTCTGCCTGCTATTGCCTTGTTAAATCAGCACACCTTGGTAGTGAATGTTGATGGGGGTGTGGATTATCGGTTGCGCGCTCTGGAACAGGCGGAGTTGTATCACTCGCCACTTGATGCTGCTGCCGATAAAAGCCTGATGTGTAGTTTCAAGAGCTTGTTACCTGCCAGTGCAGTGCTGCAGGATGATGTAGAGCTGGAGGTTGAAGGGCGCATGATTCGCGCGCGCCATCTCGGCGAAGGTATTGCCTGGTTTGATTTTGTCGAGCTGTGCGATGGGCCTCGCTCGCAAAATGATTACATCGAGCTGGCGCGTGAGTTGCACACAGTTATCCTTAGTAATGTGCCGGGTCTTGGGCGTGCCAATGACGATCAGGCGCGTCGGTTTGTGAATTTGGTGGACGAATTTTATGACCGTCAGGTGAAGTTGGTGATTTCGGCCGAACAGCCTTTGGCTAGCCTTTATTCTACTGGAAAGCTGGATTTTGAATTCCAGCGCACGGTTAGTCGCCTGTTGGAAATGCAGAGTCATGACTACTTGGCTCGTCCGCATCGGCCAGAATAAGCATAAATATAGGTTGAAATACAAGCATTGGCTGTGTAGTATGCCGCCTCCCTGTTTTAGGGGATTTTTATGTACATCTATTTAGTATCCACATCCGATTAGGCAGGAATAACATGAAGACCTATATTGCCAAAGCAGAATCTGTCTCTCAAGACTGGTTCATCGTGGATGCGGCGGGAAAAACACTCGGCCGTTTATCTGCGGAAATCGCCTCGCGTTTGCGTGGCAAGCATAAGCCAGAATTCACTCCACACGTTGATACCGGCGATTACATCGTTGTAATCAACGCTGCTCAAGTGCGCGTGACTGGCCGTAAAGCAACTGACAAGATTTACTACTCGCACACTGGTTTTGTGGGTGGCATTAAATCTATCAGCTTCCAAAAGTTGATTGAGAAAGCGCCAGAGCGCACCATTCAAACTGCCGTTAAAGGTATGTTGCCGAAGGGTCCACTGGGTCGTGCTATGTTCAAAAAACTGAAAGTTTATGCAGGTAATGAGCATCCACATGCTGCTCAGCAACCTAAAGAACTGAACATCTAAGGGGAGCTGACATGTTTGCACAATTTTACGGCACCGGCCGTCGCAAAACCTCTACCGCGCGCGTGTTCATTACCGCTGGTTCAGGTACCATCACTGTAAATGATCGTCCTTTGGATGAATATTTCGGTCGTCCAGTAGCACGCATGGTAGTGCGTCAGCCGCTGGAGTTGGTTGGTTTGGTTGAAAAGTTTGATGTAAATGTCACCGTAGTTGGCGGTGGTAGCTTTGGTCAAGCGGGCGCTATTCGCCATGGTCTGACTCGTGCTCTGATGGAGTATGACGAGAGCCTGCGCGGTGAGTTGCGTAAAGCTGGCTACGTAACTCGCGACTCACGCGAAGTTGAACGTAAGAAAGTGGGTCTGCGTAAAGCGCGTAAGAAGCCACAATTCTCCAAGCGTTAATGGTTTTCTCCAGCAGCTTTTTGTGCTGCTGGTTGATGATCATCAAAAACGCCCAAGTCTTTGCTGGCTTGGGCGTTTTTGATGATCATCAAAAACGCCCAAGTCTTTGCTGGCTTGGGCGTTTTTTTATGTCTAAAATTGCACCCCTATAACCCACTATATAAGTGTGGTTATTCTTGTAAGCCGCGTGTTAATTCATTAAGATTGCCCGCCTTTTCTTGAGTCACCCAATAATCCTTTGTCGCCAGACTTCGTATAAGCCTTAGTATCAGGTTGTGGGGCGATGTGAGGCGATTTGCTAGCCGTTAAAGCTGTTAGGGGAGAATTCGTCATGAGTAATGACGCAGTAAATAAAACACGCCGTCGCGTGTTGATCGGTGCCACTTGTGCAGTGGGGGCGGTCGGCGTGGTGGGTGCAGCAATTCCATTCGTGGGCTCCTGGAGTCCCAGTGCCAAAGCTAAAGCTGCTGGTGCACCGGTTAAATACAACATTAGCAAAATAGAGCCGGGCGCGATGGTCACTGTAGAGTGGCGTGGCAAACCGGTATTTATTGTGCGCCGCACCCAGGCTGCATTAGATAGCCTGAAAACAGTGGAAGAGCAGGGTGTACTGCTGGATCCAGAATCCAAAGAAACCATGCAACCAAGTTATGCACAAAACCCTGAGCGAGCGATTAACAAAGAATTCGCTATCTTGCTGGGCATTTGTACTCATCTTGGTTGTGCACCTATGTTCCGCCCGGATGTGGGAGCTGCTGATCTAGGTGGCGATAAGTGGCAGGGTGGTTTCTTTTGCCCTTGTCATGGTTCCAAATATGACCTTGCTGGTCGTGTTTATTCCGGTGTGCCCGCTCCTCTCAACCTGGAAGTTCCTCCTCACCGTTATGAGAGCGACTCAGTAGTTGTGATTGGCGAAGATCAGGAGGCTTGATATGAATTGGTTAACAGGTTTGTGGCAGTGGGTTGATAAGCGTCTGCCAGTACAGCGCGCGTGGGATACCCACATGGGTAAGTACTATGCGCCTAAGAATTTCAACTTCTGGTATTTCTTTGGTGTTCTGTCACTGCTGGTATTGGTTAACCAATTGGTGACCGGTATCTGGTTGACTATGAGCTACAACCCATCTGCAGAAGGTGCATTTGCTTCTGTTGAATACATCATGCGCGACGTGGATTACGGTTGGATTCTTCGCTACATGCACTCTACCGGTGCCTCGGCATTCTTTGTTGTTGTTTATCTGCATATGTTCCGCGGCATGATGTACGGTTCATACAAAGCACCACGTGAATTGGTGTGGATTTTTGGTATGACTATTTATCTGGTGCTGATGGCAGAGGCCTTTATGGGTTACGTATTACCCTGGGGTCAAATGTCATACTGGGGCGCACAGGTAATCGTATCCTTGTTTGGTGCAATTCCTGTCGTCGGTGAAGGATTGGTGGAGTGGATCCGCGGCGACTACCTTATTTCTGGTATTACCCTGAACCGTTTCTTCGCGTTGCATGTTGTGGCGCTACCGATTGTATTGCTGGCGCTGGTAGTGATGCATATCCTGGCGCTGCACGAGGTGGGTTCAAACAACCCCGATGGTGTTGAAATTAAAAAGAACAAAGATGAGAACGGCATACCGCGTGATGGTGTCCCTTTCCATCCTTTCTACACAGTGCATGATTTGGTTGGTATCACTGTTTTCTTGTTTGCTTTCTGTTTCATCATGTTCTTCATGCCGGAAATGGGTGGCTTCTTCCTGGAGTATGCCAACTTTGAAGAAGCGAATAACCTGAAAACACCGACGCACATCGCACCTGTCTGGTACTTCACACCTTTCTATGCGGTGTTGCGTGCAGTGACTTTGCAAATCGAACTTGGGCCAATGGTATTGACTGCAAAACTGCTTGGTTTTGTGGCGATGGGCGCAGCGATTGCACTTTTGTTTGTATTGCCTTGGTTTGATCGCAGCAAGGTTAAATCCATGCGCTACCGCGGTCATATTCCGCGTGTGATGTTAATTGCTTTCGCAGCTATGTTCGTGATCTTGGGTTATCTGGGGGTTAAGGCACCTACCGACGGCAGAACCTTGTTGTCGCAAATCGCTACTACCTTCTATTTCGCTTACTTTCTGACTATGCCAGTTTGGACAACTACTAGCCCGGAAAAAGCCAAGTCCATGGCGTCATGGATTGTGTGCGGTGTTTTTGCCGTCATCTTCGCCTGGATGGGAGTTGATTACATTGGTGGGGATGTGCCTGCATTATTGTTGGTTCTCTGCTTCGCATTAGCAGCAATTTTTGCAGTATTGCCTTTACTGGCAGCACGCGATAAAGACTTGGTTGAACCGACCCGTACCCAAGCGAAAGGTTTGCCTGCGATTGTTGTGCTTGGTGGTTTTGCGCTGTTCCTGATTCTGATGATTGTGCCCATCAAAGCGGTCGCAGCAGGTGGGGCATTTGCCTGCGGTGCCATACCTTGCGACAAGATGGAGCCGGATTTACATAACAAAGAATCCTTGCAAAGTGGTGCCAAATACTTCATCAACTACTGCATGGGCTGCCATTCTGCCAAGTTTTCACGTTACGAGCGTGTTGCGGATGACTTGGATATTCCGCATAACTTGATGGAAGAAAATCTGATTTTTAGTGGTCAGCGTATCGGTCAGCTGATGGAAATTGCTATGAAACCACAGCAATCCAAAGTCTGGTTTGGTGTTGCACCGCCGGATTTGACCCTGGTAGCGCGCTCGCGTTCGCCAGAGTGGTTGTACACCTACCTGCGCAACTTCTACAAGGATGATACCCGTCCGTGGGGTGTCAACAACCGCGTATTTCCTAATGTTGGTATGCCGCACGTGCTCATTGGTCCGCAAGGGCTGCTGGAATGCGGTGCCGGTCCTAAACTGAATCACCATGGTGGCGCGGCGCGTAACGACTTGGGTGAAGTGGAAATGGATGAGCATTGCGGTGCATTGGTCGAGGGCAAGGTAAAGGGCACTATGACTACTGCCGAGTTTGATCAAGCGATGTATGATCTGGTGAATTTCCTCGAGTATGTAGCTGAGCCTGCGGCAGTTAAGCGCGAAGCGATTGGTTATTACGTATTAGGTTTTCTGATTGTTCTGTTTATCTTTGTTTACTTCCTGAACCGCGAGTTCTGGAGAGAGATTCACTGATCGCAGTAAATAACAGCGGAAAGGGCGACTTAGGTCGCCCTTTTTGTTTGAGCTCTTGGCAAAACAAGGTAAATTGCAATTTGTTTAGCCCTGATCAGACCAAGGAAACACTTATGTCCATGACGTCCAGTCGTCCTTATTTTTTACGTGCCGTCTATGAATGGATTTTAGATAACAACTGCACGCCACATATTTTGGTTGATGCCCATGTGACCGGTACCCAAGTACCGCAGCAACACGTCAACAAGGAGGGACAAATTATTCTGAATATCTCCCCTTCGGCGATTAAAGATTTTTTTATGGATAATACTGCCGTATCGTTTAATGCGCGCTTTAGTGGGGTGGTCAATAATCTCTATATTCCCTGTGGTGCAATTTTAGGAATTTATGCTCGTGAAAATGGGCAGGGTATGATGTTCGAGCCGGAAGTTAATCCTGCACCGCCGCCGCCCAGTGGGCCGACTCCTGTGTCGACGGGAGGCGGTTCTGTACCCTCGGGTGACACTCCTCCCGCCAAACGACCGGGCTTGCGCGTGGTTAAATAAATCGTCTCGTTTTTGATGTTCACAAACACCAGCTTCGGCTGGTGTTTTTGTTTTGGGTGGCGGTATAACCCTGGTTTGGCTGTATGACATTTGTGCGACACATTTGTGACAAAAATTTCCTCCGGTCACATAACTGTCATATTTGCTGGGTAAAGTAAGTCTCACTGAAGGGACAACTCTTCACAGGTAGACACACTATTTATTACTCATGTAATCACAGATGGAGCGCTCTATGAACGCTATGAAAATTATGAAGGGGTTGGTTCTTGCCGGCTCTATGGTTTGTGCTACTGCATTGCAGGCTGCAATTGATCCAGCGCTGCCAGAGTACAAGGCGACCACTGGCGTATCAGGTAACGTCAACTCAATCGGTTCTGACACACTCAACAACCTGATGACCCTTTGGGCTGAAGATTTCAAAAAGTGGTATCCCAACGTCAATATCCAGATTCAAGGTGCTGGTTCTTCAACTGCACCACCGGCCTTAACCGAAGGTACTGCTAACTTCGGGCCTATGAGCCGCGCAATGAAAACCGAGGAAATCCAGGCGTTTGAAGCCAAGCATGGCTACAAACCCACCGCTGTACCGGTAGCGATTGACGTACTTGCAGTTTACGTAAACAAAGACAACCCGATCGAAGGTTTAAGTATTCCTCAAGTGGATGCCATTTTCTCGGCAACCCGCAAATGTGGTGGTGCCAAAGACCTGACTCGTTGGGGTGATGTGGGCTTGACCGGTGCATGGGCAAATCGTGATTTCACCATGTACAGCCGCAATGCCGTTTCTGGTACTTATGGTTACTTCAAAGATGAAGCCCTGTGTAAAGGTGATTTCAAATCCAACATTCTCGAGCAACCAGGTTCTGCATCTGTAGTCCAGGGTGTGTCTGAATCGATCAACGGTATTGGTTACTCAGGTATTGGCTACATCACTTCAGGTGTGCGCGCCGTGCCTCTGTCCAAGAAAGATGGGCAGCCTTACGTTACTGCCGATGCAACTCACGCGCTGGATGGAACCTATCCGCTGTCACGTGTGTTGTTCATGTATATCAACAAGCATCCGAACCGCCCGCTGGATGCGATTCAGTTAGAGTTTGTGAAGTTGATTCTTTCCAAGCAAGGCCAGGAAACCGTAGTGCGCGATGGTTATATCCCGCTGCCTGCGTCAATGGCCAACAAAGCACTGGCTGAATTGCAGAAGTAATCAGCGCGGGCCTGGAGCTTCTTGTGTTACCCATAAAAACGCCGACTTGTTCGGCGTTTTTTTATAGATAGAGCCAGGGTAAATATGACAGTCAGATGACGGTTTCGGGTTTTTGTAACAAAAGTGTCATCTTTGATTGTTAGGATTCTTGCGCCAGACGATAAAACAGGTGAGTAGACCATGTCCGAACCCATTACAGCGGCAAAGCCAATCCAGAGCCTGATGCCCAATCGCGAGCAGCGCAGCAAGTTGCGCAACATTCGCAAATTTAAAGACCAGCTATCGCGCTACGGGGTGATGTCTGCCGGACTCGCGGTAGTATTTTCACTCGGTTTAATTTTCTTTTATCTATTCTCCGAAATTGCTCCCTTGTTTCGTGGTGCCTCGGTTGAACCCTTGCACAGCTACACGCCCGCCCAGTTGCAACAGCAGGCCTCCGACCCGACTGAATACCTCACGCTGGAACGCTACGAAGAAATTGGGGCCAGTTTCAAGCGTAGCGGCGCAGTGCATTTTTTTAATGTCAGCGATGGCAGCCAAGTGCTTAATGCCCAGGTATCGCGCGCCGCTGATGTGAGTTTTACCAGTATGGCGACCAGTACGCCTGATTACGGTCTGGTTGCTTATGGTTACAGCAATGGCCAGGTATCAATAACCAAAGCCAATTACGCGCTCAGTTATCCAAACGATAAACGCCAAATCACACCGAGTTTGGTGTATCCCTTGGGTGATTCTCCCTTAACCTTGGATGACCAAGGTGCAGCGCTTACCCAGCTAGCCGTACAAGAGACTTCCAGCGGTATTTTATTAGCGGCCATGACGGTAGATGAGCGTCTACTGCTCGCTATTTTTAGCAGCAGTCAAAATATGATTACCGGGGAAGTCAGTATCAGTCAGGAAGTGATAGCGCTTCCCTCGCTTCCAAATGGCAGTAAGCCCGTATCTATGCAGATTGATAGCGGTGCCCAGCATTTAGTGATTGCTACAGATCAGTCGCAATTATTGCTCTACAGCATCATCAACCCTAGCGCTGTAAAAGTTCAGGCACCAGTGACTATTCCTGATGGCAAAGTAACCCGTATGGAGTTTTTGGTGGGAACTGCCTCGCTCATTATTGGCACCGACAAGGGCGCTCTGAGCCAATGGTTTCTGGTTCGCAACGCCGACAACATTTATGAATTGAAATATGTACGTGGTTTTGAGGCGTTGGATGGCGCCATCACCCGTATCACACCTGAGCATGCGCGTCGCGGTTTCTGGGCTGGCGACGACAAAGGCAATATCGGTATTTACTACGCTACCTCCCAGCGCACCTTATTAATTGAGTCGGTGAGTGATAAACCTATTCAGCAGCTTGCTATTTCTCCCATTCACAATCGCAGCTTGTGGTTGGATGACGCTAATAACCTGAGTGTGGCCGATGTCTGGAACAAACACCCCGAGGTTTCTTTCAGCTCGCTCTGGAAAAAAGTGTGGTACGAAGGGCGCGATGCACCGGAATACATTTGGCAGGCATCATCGGGCAGCGATAATTTTGAACCTAAAATGAGTTTTGTTCCGCTTTCTATCGGCACGTTGAAAGCTGCATTTTTCGCGATTCTGTTTGCGGTACCTTTGGGGGTGATGGGGGCAATTTATACCGCCTATTTTATGACGCCCAAATTGCGCGGCATTGTTAAACCCACTATCGAAATTATGGCTGCATTGCCCACTGTTATTTTAGGTTTCCTCGCAGGTTTGTGGCTCGCACCGTTTATCGAAAATCATTTGCCAGCAATATTCAGTATTTTGATTTTATTGCCGATTGTTATGCTAATTACGGGCTATCTCTGGAGCCGGTGTCCGGATTCGCTGCGCAACCGCGTACCTGAGGGTTGGGAAGCTGTCATTCTAGTGCTGCCGATTATTCTCACCGTGTGGGCTTGTATCGCCGCCAGCCCTTTAGCGGAGATCTGGTTTTTTGATGGCAGTATGCGTCAGTGGTTTACTGAAAACGGTATTAGCTACAGCCAGCGCAATGCTTTGGTGGTCGGCATAGTAATGGGCTTTGCTGTTATCCCAACAATTTTTTCCATTGCTGAAGATGCGGTGTTCAGTGTGCCCCGCCATTTAACACAGGGCTCATTGGCGCTTGGCGCAACACGCTGGCAGACAGTTGTTGGTGTGGTGTTGCCTACGGCCAGTCCTGGAATTTTTTCCGCGGTGATGATGGGGTTTGGTCGCGCTGTTGGTGAAACCATGATTGTGCTTATGGCTACTGGTAATAGTCCTGTGGTGAATTTCAATATCTTTGAAGGCATGCGCACACTCTCGGCCAACATCGCGGTGGAGTTGCCGGAGACGGCGGTTGCAAGCACCCATTTCCGCGTTTTATTTCTTGCAGCTTTGGTGCTATTGGCATTGACCTTTGTGGTGAACACGCTTGCTGAAGTTATTCGTCAGCGACTGCGTCAGCGCTATAGCAATCTGTAATTGGTGGTGAATCCGATGAAAAAATTAACGCGTAAAAATAGTTCCTGGTTTAGCAGTGGATCGCCCTGGATATGGCTCAACGGCGGTGCTGTTGCTCTGTGTATGATCATGGTTGTTGGGCTGCTTGGTTTGATTGCAGTGCGCGGATTTGGTCATTTTTGGCCGGCTGATATTTTGCAAACCAGTATTGTTGATCGCAGCGGCCAAACACACATCATTATGGGCGAAGCTGTACGCGATGAAGTGATTCCAGCTGCCGTTGCGCGCGATGGTGGTTATCAAATTGAATCAGACGTTGAATTAATTACTCGCCACCTTTTTAAAATGGGTAATCGCGATATTAGTGGGCGTGATTTTGTGTGGTATCTGGATATTGGCATGAAACCATGGGAGTACCCGGAAAATGCAGTCTCCATTGAACGGCGCGAGTGGGGTAATTTTTACGGTTATCCGGTTGCGATTAAAGAGGGCAACACACTGGTCAGTGAGTTGGGCAGCAAGGATTTTTGGGAGCAATTGGATCAGCGCTTGGCGCGCGCATTGGATTTACATGCGCAAATTCATCGCATTGAAAAAGTCGATATAGGTCGTATCAACAAGCGCATGGATGATTTGCGCCTTGAGCGTCGCGGTTTGGAATTGGATGGTGTAACCGGCACAGCGTTGGCCACTGCCGATGTGAATTTTTCCGAGCGTCGCGCCGCGCTTGAAGCTGAGTATGCGATTATTAAAAAAACGCGTGATGACATATTGGCACAAGCGACCCGCGATAAATTATTGGTGCGCACTGCTGATGGCAAAGAAGCCGTTATCGCTTTTGATCATATAGTACGTGTCACTCGCCCCAATGTAATGAACCCGGTACAAAAACTGGGTCAGTACGCCGAACGTGTGTGGGAATTTTTGAGCGATGAGCCGCGCGAGGCGAATACCGAAGGGGGTATTTTCCCGGCTATTTTTGGCACCATTACTATGGTGATTGTCATGTCAATTATGGTTACGCCGCTGGGTATTCTCGCCGCTATTTATCTGCGTGAATATGCAAAGCAAGGCACGCTGCTAAAAATTATCCGCATTTCGGTATACAACCTTGCGGGCGTGCCATCGATTGTGTACGGCGTATTTGGTTTGGGATTTTTTGTATATATTCTCGGTGGCAATATCGATCAGTTGTTTTATCCGGAATCACTGCCGGCGCCAACCTTTGGTACACCAGGTTTATTCTGGGCATCGCTCACGCTTGCACTCTTGACCTTGCCAATTGTTATCGTTTCTACCGAAGAAGGTTTATCGCGCATCCCCAGTACTATTCGTCAAGGCAGTTTGGCTCTGGGAGCAACTAAAGCAGAAACACTGTGGAAGGTAGTTGTACCTCTGGCAACACCGGCAATGATGACTGGATTAATTTTGGCGATTGCCCGTGCGGCAGGTGAGGTGGCGCCACTGATGTTGGTGGGGGTGGTGAAATTGGCACCTGCACTGCCAATTGATGGCAATTATCCCTATTTGCACCTGGATCAAAAAATTATGCACTTGGGCTTTCATATTTACGATGTCGGCTTCCAAAGCCCGAATGTGGAAGCTGCGCGGCCATTGGTTTATGCAACGTCTCTGACGCTGATTTTGTTGATCATCGCCTTGAATATTACTGCGATAAAAATTCGCAATGATTTGCGTGAGAAATACCGCAGTGCGTCGGATTAATCGCACTGCGCTTGTGAGTTGATAAATAGTACACACATCGATTTATTTGAATTTTATACAGGCAATTTTTATGAGCCCGACTTTATTAGCAGAGCCCACCAAGCTGGAAGTAAAAAATCTGGACTTGTTTTATGGTCAGAAGCGCGCGCTGAATAGCGTGAGCATGAAAATTCCAGAGAAAAAGGTAACCGCGTTTATCGGTCCGTCTGGTTGTGGTAAATCAACCCTGTTGCGTTGTTTTAATCGCATGAACGATTTGGTTGACTCCTGTCGTGTTGAAGGCGAGATTTTGCTCGACGGCGATAACATTTACGAAAAAAGTGTCGATGTTGCTGAGTTGCGCCGTCAAGTGGGTATGGTGTTTCAAAAGCCCAACCCCTTTCCTAAATCGATTTATGAAAATGTGGCCTATGGTTTGCGTTTGCAGGGGGTTAAATCCAAGCGTGTGCTCGATGAAGTGGTAGAGAAATCACTTAAAGGTGCTGCGCTGTGGGATGAAGTAAAGGATCGACTACACGACAATGCATTTGGTTTATCAGGCGGGCAGCAACAGCGCTTGGTGATCGCGCGTGCGATTGCAATTGAGCCGGAAGTGATTTTGTTGGATGAGCCCGCCTCGGCGCTTGATCCAATTTCAACCTTGAAAATTGAAGAACTGATCAACGAATTAAAACATCAGTACACCATTGTTATTGTGACGCACAATATGCAGCAGGCGGCGCGGGTGTCTGACTATACGGCGTTTATGTATATGGGGGATTTGATTGAGCACGATCTGACAGATACGCTCTTTACCAACCCGAGTAAAAAACAAACCGAAGATTACATCACTGGCCGTTACGGTTAATGCGGAGGCGCATCATGGTTATGGATATTACAAGTCACACTCACCACATCTCCCAACAGTACAACATAGAACTGGAGGCGATTCGTACTCATCTGTCGGAAATGGGCGGTATGGCTCAGCGTCAGGTGAACGATGCAATTCAAGCGCTGATTGATGCCGATGTGGAGCGCGCCGAGCAAGTGGTGCGCTCGGATACCAAAGTCAACTCCATGGAAGTGACAATCGACGAAGAGTGCGTGCGTATTCTCGCCCGTCGTCAACCGGCCGCGAGCGATTTGCGTTTGGTTATCGCCGTTACCAAAGCGATTACCGACCTTGAGCGTATCGGCGATGAAGCGACTAAAATCGCCCGTCAAGCTATCGCCATGAATAAAGATGGTTTGGCGCCACGCGGTTATATTGAGGTGCGCCATATTGGTGGTCATGTGTCGCACATGTTGCAAGATGCATTGGACGCATTTGCCCGTCTGGATATGCAGTTGGCGCTCACGGTGGTGCAAACCGATAAACAGGTAGATATGGAATACAGCACGGCGATGCGCGAGCTGGTCACTTTTATGATTGAAGATCCGCGCAGTATTACGCGGGTACTCAACATCATGTGGTCACTGCGGGCGTTGGAGCGCATTGGCGATCACGCGCGCAACCTGGCGCAATACGTCATCTATTTGGTTAATGGTGAGGATGTTCGCCACGCCAATCTGGAGCAGATCACCGAAAATGTGAACGCCAAAGACGAATAAGCCCGTCATTTGGCGCGCGCCGCATTTTTTGCGTGACTAAAGCCACTGCCTCTTGTTAAATAACCCGCGTCTGCGTTAAGGCGCGGGTTTTTGTTTTTAGGGTCAACATAAAAGTGGCTTCTGATATTAAAAAATGCATTTTTTGGCGTCTCAACCACCAGGAAATGCTTGTCGGATACCCAACAAATATATAATATAAATAGGCTAATTAACTATGCTGGACACAGGGCGTAATCTTACACACCAGTTAACCCATCAATTGGGTGCGGCAATTGTTCAAGGTCAATATGCGATTGATAAATCCTTCCCGACGGAAGCGGAGTTATCGCAACAATTTAATATCAGCCGCAGCGTCACGCGCGAAGCGGTAAAAATGCTGACGGCTAAAGGTTTGATTGCCTCGCGGCCACGCCAGGGCATTCGGGTCATGCCGAGCAGCCACTGGAATATGTTTGATGCCGATGTGCTGGGTTGGACACTCAATGCGCGCCCCTCGCTGGAGCTGCTGCGTGAATTTACCCAACTGCGTATGGCCATTGAACCGGAAGCAGCGGTATTGGCTGCTGAAAACAACAAGGACACCGCACGTATCAAAGCGATTGGCGATGCGCTGGCGCGTATGAAGCGTGCCGATGAAGGATTAGATGATCCGCTCACGGCCGATATTGAGTTTCACTGCGCCATTCTCGCGGCAGGCAACAACCGCTTCTTTTTTCAGTTGCGCGATTTCATCCAGGTTGCGCTGCGTGTGAGTATCGCCAGTACCAACCAGCTTAAAGGTGTACTGACCGCTGACTACGATGATCACAAACGCATCTATGACGCCATTTGTGCGGGTGATCAGGAGGAGGCGAGCAGGGCGGTAAAAGTGTTGCTGCAAGAAGTAATGCAATTGATTAATTTATCTCTGGTTAAACCTGCATGAGTGCAGTGATCAAAAATACCTGTTCAGGTTGATTGATTCTGCCTAAGCTCATAACAGCCTAACGCCGCGTGAATCCGGAGAGAGATCAACATGTATAGCTACTCAGCCCATACAGGGTATACCCGCTACGCCAGCCTGCAGGGGCGCAGCGTATTTATTACCGGCGGTTCAACCGGTATCGGTGCCGCGTTGGTTGAAGCCTTTGCGGCGCAGGGCGCACGGGTTGCCTTTGTCGATATAGATGCCGAGGGCGCCATTGAACTGTGTGATGCAATCGAGCGGCAGGGTTATGCCCGCCCCTGGTTTGAAATTTGCGATGTGAGTGACATCAAGGCGTTACAGCAAAGTATCGCGGATGCATGCGTCGTGAATGGTGATATTAGTGTGCTGATTAACAACGCCGCTAACGATCAGCGTTATGACACCCGCGCGATGACCGAAGAGCGTTGGCATCGCAGTTTGGCGATTAACCTGCATCCGGCGTTTTTTGCGGCGCAGGCGGTACAGCCGATGATGGCGTTACAAGGTGGCGGTTCGATTATCAATATCAGCTCCATCAACGTGCAATTTGGTCCGCCAAATTTGGCTAGTTACATCACGGCGAAAGCCGGAATTTTAGGAATCTCCAAAGCGCTGGCCACGGACTATGGTCAAGATAATATTCGTGTGAACTCCATTTTGCCCGGCTGGGTGGCAACACCCAAGCAGTTGGAAAAATGGTTATCGCCGGAAGAGGAAGAAGAATTAATGAAACGCGTGTGTCTCAAGAAACGTTTGGGCGCACACGACGTGGCGAACCTGGCACTCTTTCTCGCGGCGGATGACTCCGCCATGATCACCTCTCAAGAATTTATTGTGGACGGTGGCCGGATTTAAGCACTGCGGTTAAGTAGTGCAGCAAGACAACCTGGAAGCATTCATTAGTGATCCTGATGAATGCTTCTTGTTTAAGGGGCTGTTCAATTTTTATCGGGTTGATAAGCGCCAATAAAAACAAAATTTTTTAATAACAAGATGCTCTCCAACCACAGCATCACTACACAGAGGTCAATATGATTTTAAACGGACTCGATATCGGGGTATTGGTTGCCTACACCCTGATTCTGCTCTTTGTTGCCTATTGGGTGTCGCGTGACGAAAAAGGCCACGAAAAAAACGCTAACGATTATTTTCTTGCCAGCAAATCCCTGCCTTGGTGGGCGATAGGTGCATCCTTAATCGCCGCCAACATCTCCGCTGAACAAATCATCGGTATGTCTGGTTCGGGGTTTGTGATTGGTATGGGGATCGCCGCTTACGAACTGATGGCAGCAATAACCTTGATTGTGATCGCAAAATATTTCCTGCCGATTTTCCTCGCCAAGGGCATTTACACCATGCCGCAATTTTTGGAGAACCGTTACGATGGCCGCGTGCGCACCATCATGGCGATTTTCTGGCTGGCGCTCTATACCTTTGTGAATCTGACCTCTGTGCTCTATTTGGGGTCTTTGGCAATCTCACAATTTATCGGCGTAGACATGATTTACGGAATGATCTTCCTGGTGCTTTTCTCTATGGCTTACTCGGTTTATGGCGGTCTTAAAGCGGTTGCCATGACAGACATAGTGCAGGTGATTATGTTGGTGTTGGGCCGTTTATTCGTAAGCTATTTGGCGCTGAACCAAATCTCGGGCGACAACGGTGTTATTCAAGGTTTTACCACCCTGATGGAAAAAGCCCCGGAAAAATTCGACATGATTTTGTCGAAAGATAACCCCAACTACATCAGCTTGCCCGGTATTTCAGTATTGATTGGTGGTCTGTGGATTATGAACATCAGCTACTGGGGCTTTAACCAATACATTATCCAGCGTGCACTGGCGGCAAAAAGTTTGCAGGAAGCGCAAAAAGGTATGGCGTTTGCTGCCTACGTAAAATTATTTGTGCCAATTATTGTGGTATTGCCTGGCATCTGCGCCGTAGTGCTGGCCCCGGATCTGGCTAAAGCTGACCAAGCCTATCCGGAAATGATGAAATTATTGCCACATGGTTTGTTGGGAATTGCGTTTGCTGCACTGGTCGCCGCGATTGCTTCTTCACTCAGTTCTATGAGCAATAGTATCTCTACTATTTTCACCATGGATGTTTACAAGAAGTTGGTGAATCCGGCAGCGAGCGAACACAAACTGGTATTTGTAGGGCGTATGACGGCATTGATCGCCATGGTTGTTGCGATTTTGCTGGCCAAGCCATTAGTTGGGCAATCTCAGCAGGCATTCCAATTTATTCAGGAATTTACGGGCTTCTTTACGCCAGGTATTGTGGTGATTTTCCTGTTTGGTTTCTTCTGGAAAAAAGCCAGCGCTAACTCTGCGCTGGCAGCGGCAATTGGTTCAGTGGTTTTCTCTGCGCTGTTCTACAAATTCCTACCTGAATTTCCGTTTATGGATCGTGTGGGTGTAGTGTTTATACTTTGCTGTATTGTTGCAGCGGCTATCACTTTGCTCAGCGGCACTAAAGAGCAGGCCAATGCGATTGATTTGCACGATGTTAGCTTCAAAACCACTGGCGGGTTTAATGTTGCAGCGATGGGAGTCATCCTAATCCTGATCGCGATCTACGCTACCTGGTGGTAAGCTGCGTATCACTTGCGCCACCTGAAAAACGCCCCGCTTGGGGCGTTTTTTTTACGGCTTATTATTTTTTTGCCCTCACTGGATTACCAAGAGCTGACCATGACATCACTGACACTTATCGATACCGTTCCCTGTGCTAATCAGTTAGGTGAGGGCGTGCAATGGAATCATCAGGATGGCTGCTTTTATTGGACGGATATTCACAGTAAAAAACTCTATCGCTATGCGTTGGCCACTAAAAAACTGATGCATTTTGATTTGCCTGAACGCTTATGTTGTTTTGCCTTTGCGAAAAACGATGCGCGTCTGCTCGCTGCATTTGAATCAGGATTTGCCTGGTTTGATATTGCAACCGGTGCAATTGAATGGATTGCGAAGCCAGAAGAGGGTATTAGTGGAAATCGCTCCAACGATGGTCGCTGTGATCGGCAAGGGCGCTTCTGGATGGGTTCGATAGTGGAGAATCGTACCAGTGAAGAACAAAGTGCGGGTCTTTATTGTTTGGATACGGATTATTCCGTCACCCAACATTTTAGCGGTTTGATGATTTCCAATGCGCTCTGCTGGAGCCCGGATTCGCGTAAGCTTTATCACGCCGATTCGCCCACACACTCATTGCGGGTTTATGATTTTGATGCGCAGACGGGCGAATTATCTAACCCGGAAATTTTTGCCCACACTGCACTTGGGGTAGAGCCGGATGGTGCCTGTGTCGATGCAGAAGGCTATGTGTGGAACGCGCAATGGGGCGGCAGCCAAGTGGTGCGCTATGCGCCGGACGGTAGTAAAAATCTGGTATTGGATTTACCTGTTACGCAACCAACCTGTGTGGCATTTGGTGGTGAGCAATTAAATGTATTGGCCGTAACCAGTGCGCGCGTCGGCTTGAGTGATGAAGCGTTGAAACAGCAACCACAAGCGGGCAATTTATTTATTTTTGCTACACCCTTTACCGGTTTAACAGAAAATTGGTTTGGTTGATTCTCGCGTTAAATAAAATTCAATATCTCCAATAACCACAAACCCAGGGTCACGCTGAACAGCGACCAGAGCGTTGTCTGCACCACAATATTCGCTGCGAGCACAGCGTTGCCTTTCATCGCCTGCACCATCACAAAACTGACGGTGGCGCTGGGGGACGCGGCCAGTACAAACAAAATGGCGAGGTTTTCACCGCGCACACCCAAGCCAATCGCTATGCCGCAAGCCAGCAGTGGCGATATCACTAGTTTCCATAGTGTCGCACTAAGAGTTGCTGCGTCCACGCGTTTTAGTTGCGATAAATCCAACGCACCGCCAATACAAATCAGTGCCAGTGGTAACACCATTTGGCTTAGGTATTTGCCGCTGTCGAGCAAAATAACAGGCATTTTTAATCCGCTGGCGTTGAACAAAAGCCCAGCGACTATCGCCAGCATAAGCGGGTTTTTAACAATGTCTTTGAGTGTGGCTTTGAAGGAGTTACTGCTGCGCTGCAAGCTGCGATTCAACACATAAATGGACAGGACGTTGTAAAGCACCACGGTCATTGCGACTGGCAAAGCGGCTGTAGCCAAACCACGTTCACCGTAAGCATTGGCGCAAAAGGCTAGCCCCAAAATCACCAAATTGCCGCGAAACGCACCCTGGACAATCACGCCATGGTCGCGTGGTTCCTGAGTAAACCAATGGGCGGTAAGCAAGCTGCCCGCAAATACCAGCAAGGTCATCACCCCAAATGCAATTAATACACCTGCATCGGCCATATGGTTAACGTCGGCGCTGGCGCTGGTGGTGAACAACATGACCGGCAGGCCGATGTTATAAACGAGGCCGGACGCACTTTTGATAAAGGCATCGTCAATCATGCCGCGTTTTTTTAGCAGTACACCGAGAAACAGCACCACAAAAATGGGCGCAGTGATGCCAAAAGCAAAGGAAAAGGTGGTGAGAGCGTTAGTGAGCAAAGTGATTTCCCAATAAATAATAAAGCCCGGCGAGCCGGGCTTTATTATCGCATGCCTGTCACTAATTGCTCAGGCCATTATCGCGTGGGGAAAAACTATTCAGGAGCAGTTTATTCCGATACTTATTCAGGTACGACAAACGGGAAATAATTTTTCGCGTTATTAAAGCTGATGTCCTGAATCATTTTGCCAACCATCTTGGTGTCGTTGGGCACCAGACCTTTGGCCATATCGCGGCCCAACATGCCACACAGAATACGGCGGAAATATTCGTGGCGTGAATAGCTTAGGAAGCTGCGACTGTCGGTGAGCATGCCCACAAAACGGCTCAGCAAGCCCAATTGGCTCAGGGCTTCAATCTGGCGGGTCATTCCATCCATTTGATCCAGGAACCACCAGCCGCTGCCGAATTGGATCTTGCCAGCGGCAGAGCCGTCCTGGAAGTTGCCAATCATGGTGCCGATCATTTCGTTATCGCGCGGGTTCAGGTTGTAAATAATGGTTTTGGCGAGTTTGTTCTGATCGTCCAACCGGCCCAAAAATTTCGCCAGTGGTTTAGCGTAATTGTGATCGCCAATAGAATCAAAACCGGTATCTGCCCCCAAGGTGCGGAACAAGCGTGGGTTGTTGTTGCGAATCGCACCAATGTGGAATTGTTGCACCCAACCTTTTTTATGATCCTGCAACGCAAATTCCACCATCATCGCTGATTGGAACTTTTCAATTTCCACTGCATCGAGATTTTTATGGCTGCGAATTTTCAGGAAAATAGTTTTGATTTCTGCTTCGGTGTAGTCCGCAGCATAGACAGTTTCCAAACCGTGATCCGACAAACGGCAGCCGTTCGCGTGGAAGTAATCGTGGCGAATATCCAGCGCGTTGATCAAATCGTCAAAGGTATTGATGTTGACATCGGCCGCAATCGCCAGGCGATCCAGATATTTGTTATAGGCTTCGGTGTCTTCCACCATCATCGCGCGATCGGGGCGCCAGGTGGGCAACATCGCTGATTTAAACGAGCTGTCGGCGGCAACACTTTTGTGATGCGCCAGGTCGTGGATTGGATCGTCGGTGGTGCATACCAATTTCACATTAGCTTGCGTCATCAAACCGCGTGCGCTGAATTCCGGGGTGGCGAGCAGTTCGTTACATTCATCCCAAGTGCGTTTGGCGGTGCTGCTATCGAGCAGGCGATCGGTAATGCCAAAGGGTTTACGCAACTCCAAATGCGTCCAATGGTAAAGCGGGTTGCGCAAGGTGTAAGGCACGGTTGCACACCACTGCTCAAACTTTTCCCAATCGCTGGCATCGCCAGTACAGAAACGTTCATTCACACCATTGGAGCGCATGGCGCGCCATTTGTAATGGTCGCCTGCCAGCCAGACTTCAGTAAGGTTTTTGAATTGCTTATTTTGACCTACTTGCTCGGGGGGAAGATGGCAGTGGTAATCAATGATCGGCATGTTTTTGGCGTACTCATGAAAGAGTACTTTGGCCTGCTCGGTGTCGAGCAAAAAGTCGTCGTGGATAAAGCTCATTCTCACAATTCCTCAATAATGCCGAAGCGACAGCAATCCTGCGTGAGGCTGTGCGATGGCAAGATAATTTTTACGCTCAACGCCTCTGATGGCCCTGCTCAAACACTGAGCGGCCAACCTGTGTGTAGGGAGACTGGTTGAAGATTTTTATTCCATCGGGTTGCGCCCGAGGGGATAAGTTTGACCGAGGATTGCCTGCCAAAAGGCTAGATGAATACCCAACATGGATTTGTTATTGGTTGGGTTGCGCCGCTATGTTGCAGCTTGCCGATAAGTGTAACGCTTGCCGTTTAAAATACCAACCTGCAGCATAAGAGTTTAATGCTGGCATTACACTTCTTAAACACGGGTGTAATCGTTTACATTATAATGCTGCGAAGCTGGTAATCGGTTAAGCAGGATTGGCATCTTGGGCTATAGTCAAAGTGCGGTGAGAGCAGCAATGTTATCGTTGCGTTTTCAAAAAACAGCGTAGTTCACGGAGCCCATTATGAGTAAACCCATTATTCATCAGAACCCTCTCTATCAATTATTAAAAACGGAGCGGGTTGCGGAATTTAATCAACGCAAAGCACGCGGCGAAGTAAAAGAGGGCATGTTGCGCGGCGGCGATTTTCGCGGTTTGGATTTACGTGAGCTGGACGCCGATGGCCTGGACTTGCGCGATGCTTATTTCCGGGGAGCGGATGTCCGCGGGGTAGATTTTCGCAATACCCAATTAGAGGGCGCGAGTTTTTGTCAGGCACATTTTTCCGGCGCGTTTTTCCCGCGTGAAATTAGCGCCGAAGAATTGCGGCTCTCTTACGATATAGGTATACGCGTGCGTTACAACGCTCGCTAGAGCGATTGTTTTACTTTAGCGCAACAGATCTTTTTGTAATCGGGTGATTGGATGGTTTGCAGCCAGCCAATCACCCGATTGCATTAGTAATTCACAACAGCCGATCCTTTATATATAGAAAGTGACTTATCCAAAGTGACCTATAAAAATATATTTATAAAAAGCATTTATAAAAAAATAGCTAACCCGATTAATTGAAACGATTCATTTTCTTTGTCGATAGCATTGATAAAAAACGCCATTACAAAGAGATTTAGTCAGAGGACAACAACAATGAAAGAAATGTTTTTAGTGCGGCCATTCGCTGCAAGGCTCGCTATTGCCATGCTGGCGCTGGCGACATTAATAGGCTGCAAGCCTGCGGAAAATCCTACTACTGCTTTGCAAAGTGTCAGCAGTGTTGCTGCTGTGCAAGAAGTAGCGGCAGTGGAAGTATCGCTGGTAGATAAACAGGCAACGGCGGAAACCCGTTCGCTGTTCGCGTTTATGCAAACGCAACGTAAGCAGTCGATTATGTTTGGTCACCAGCACGATACCACCCAGGGTTTAACCATCACTACAACAGACGGTACACAATCCGATACCTTTAATGCAGTTGGCGATTTTGCGGCCGTTTACGGGTGGGATACGCTTTCTATCGTCAGTCCCAAAATGGAAGGCGATGTGGTAGAACAAGTCAAAAAAGCTTACGCGCGCGGTGGCATTATCACCGTGAGTTCGCATTTCGATAATCCCCTTACCGATCAACAAAAAGGCGAGTGGCCGGTGGGTACTTCCTGGGATAAAACCCCTGCGGTAGTTGCCGCCTTACCGGGCGGTGAAGCCAACGCCGTTTATAACGGTTACCTGGATCAATTAGCCGAATGGGCGAATAATTTGAAGGATGAAAACGGCGTGTTGATTCCAGTGATTTTCCGCATTCTGCACGAAAATACCGGCAGCTGGTTTTGGTGGGGCGAGGAGCAATCCACCCCCGAGCAATATAAAAAACTGTATCAGTACACCGTGGAATACCTGCGCGATACCAAAGGCGTACACAATTTTTTATACGCCTACTCACCCAATAATTTTTGGGAAGTGACGGAAGAAAATTATTTGCTGCGCTACCCTGGTGATGCCTATGTAGATGTGCTGGGTTTTGATACCTATGGTGAAGTGGAGAACAATGAAAACTGGTTTAAGAATGTAGTGGATAATGCTGCTCTGGTAGCACGCATGGCTGATGCGCGTGGGAAAATTCCAGTGATTTCCGAGATTGGTATTCGCGCTCCGGATATCGAAGCCGGTAAATACGACAATCAATGGTATCGGAAATTAATTGCAGGTCTAAAAGCGGATAAGGATGCGCGTAATATTTCTTTCCTGCTCACCTGGCGCAACGCACCGGAAGGTGTACCCGGGCCAGATGGTAAAAATGTTCCCCATTACTGGGTGCCTGCCAACCGCGAGGAGAATATTCAAAACGGTACCCTGGAAGATTTCCGCGAATTTTATCGCGATGACTTCACCGCGTTTAATCGCGATATATCCGGGGTTTATACTATTAAAACGGTTGCTAAATAACTGGTTCTTGGCGGCCTCGCAATGAGGCCGCTGTTATGCCGACCGATTAAACAGCTCCAATTGCACAAAATGATTGTGCTCGCGTAAATCAATAAACCTCACTCCCACGCCGAGCAAGCGTACCGGTTGTTCTTTACGGTGATAGGCTTCGCTGCACAGGGCGATAAATTCATCGGGTTGAATGCCGGTTGCGCTGCGCTCAATGGTGGTGGTGCTGAAATCAGAGAATTTTATTTTTACGAACAGTTTTATGATTTTGTAATCATCATCCACCCGACGTAAACGTATTGCCAGTTGTTGGCTGAGTGCTGGTAGTTCATGCAAGCACTGCGGTAGGTTTTGTAAATCTTTTGCGAAAGTATTTTCTACACTGAGTGATTTGCGACGTCGGTCTACCGTTAATTCCCGCTCATCTATCCCGCGGCTTAATTTGTACAGGCGCGAACCCATTTGACCAAAGCGCTGCGACAATTCAAACACCGACAGTTTTTGTAAGTCGGCGCAGGTAAAAATACTGAGTTCTGCTAATTTACTTGCCATGGCTTTGCCCACGCCAAAAATCTTTTTCACTGGCAGTTGCGCCACAAAGCTATCTACTTGTGCAGGAGTAATCACAAACTGGCCGTTGGGTTTGTTCCAATCGCTGGCGATTTTGGCGAGAAATTTATTGGGCGCTATGCCCGCCGAAACCGTGATGCCAATTTCCCGTTGAATGCGCGCGCGAATTTCCTGGGCGATAAGGGTTGCACTGCCTTGGTGGTGCTTGCAGTCGCTGACATCCAGAAACGCTTCGTCCAGCGAGAGTGGCTCGATTAAATCGGTGTAGTCGTAAAAAATGTTGCGCATTTGCTGCGAAGCTTCGCGATAAGCATCCATACGGTGCGGCAGGATCAATAAATCCGGACAGAGACGCATCGCGGTACTGGAGGGCATGGCGGAGTGCACACCAAAGCGGCGCGCCTCGTAATTGCAGGTGGAGATAACCCCGCGCCGATCGCTGCTACCGCCCACGGCAATCGGGCGACGGGCCAAGCTTGGGTCATCGCGCATTTCTATCGCGGCAAAAAAACAATCGGCATCGCAGTGAATGATTTTGCGCATGGTGAAAAGGCAGCAGTGGAGGCATAGTTAATAAGATGGCTGTATTTAAATACAGTATTTGGTGCCTGTCATCTATTTTCACTTATGAATCTATTTTCATTGAAATGCGATGTCGTAAATTTAGGTTAACTTGTATGACAATAAGACCTTTTTGCCTTTATGCTCGCTACTAACCGATGTTCAACAGACGGCGGCGTTAGATAGATAACAACAAATAGGAGACATCTATGAGAATGATAAAACCATTGGTAATGGCCCTCGGGTTGGGCATGAGCATTGCTGCTCTGGCCGACACCCAAGTCAAAATCGATACCACCAAAACCGGTCCGGTCATCAATAAAAACATCTACAGTCAATTCGCCGAGCATTTGGGCCGGGGGATTTATGAAGGCCTGTGGGTTGGTCCCGAATCTTCCATTCCCAACACCAAGGGTTGGCGTAATGACGTGGTTGGTGCCTTAAAAGAATTGCAGGTGCCGTTGATCCGCTGGCCTGGCGGGTGTTTTGCCGATGAATATCACTGGCGTGAAGGCATTGGCCCGCGTGGCGAACGCCCGGCACGTGTTAATACCAATTGGGGCGGCGTGATAGAAGATAACGCAGTAGGCACGCATGAGTTCTTCGACCTGGTTGAAATGCTTGGCGCGGAAGCCTACGTGAACGGCAATCTGGGAACCGGCACCCCGCAGGAGATGGCAGAGTGGCTGGAGTACATGACCTCGGACAGTAAATCCACGCTTGCTGAGCTGCGCCGCAAAAACGGCCGTGATAAACCCTTCCGTGTGCATTATTTTGCGATTGGTAACGAGGCATGGGGTTGTGGCGGCAATATGACCCCCGAGTTCTACACCCATCTTTACAAGCAATACGCCAGCTTCCTCAAAACACCAAAAGACAATACGCCTGTTTTAATTGCGAGCGGCGGCCACACTGAAGACACCAGCTGGGCGGATCACCTGACTGCCAACGTGAAACCCAATTGGGCATTGCGTATGGATGCTGTGAGTTTCCACTACTACACCTTGCCGACTGGCGATTGGGTGAAAAAAGGTGCTGCGACGGGTTTCCCCGAAAGTGAATGGATGTCCACTATGGTGAACACCCTGAAAATGGATGAGTTCATCGTCAACAACAAAAAAGTGATGGACAAAAACGACCCGGAGAAAAAAGTTGGTTTTTATGTGGATGAGTGGGGCACATGGTACGACGTAACTGGCGATGACGATCCAGGCTTCCTGTATCAACAAAACAGCCTGCGCGATGCGATTGTAGCTGCGCTCAACTTCAATATTTTCCACAAACATGCTGACCGTGTGCACATGAGTATCATTGCGCAAATGGTTAACGTATTGCAGGCGATGATTTTGACGGACAAGGAAAAAATGATCCTCACTCCGACATATCACGTGTTCAAAATGTACAAACCATTTCAGGATGCAACTTCACTGCCGATTGAGCTGAAAAACGTAGCGCGCTACAAGCTCGGTAAATCCTCAATCCCGGCGGTGAGTGCAACGGCGGCACGCGCAAAAGATGGCAAAATTTATATCGCCTTGGTCAACGCTAATCCAAATCAGGCAGAGACTGTTGATATTAATCTTGCAGGTATTAATTTGAATGCTGTTAAGGGTGAAATTCTGACTGCAGCGGCAATGGATACCCACAATACTTTTGCGGCACCAGAGAACATCAAGCCAGCACCTTTTGCTGCGCAAGCGACCAATGGCAAGTTGGCGATAGAAGTTCCTGCCAAAGCGGTTATTGTGGTGGCGGTGGAATAAACAAAAGGGCGCGATAAATCGCGCCCCTACAAGATAAAACCATTTTGTAATTTCGTAGGGGCGCAATTTATTGCGCCCTTTTTATTACGCCCCTTCATTGCACCTCATTACGTCATTTCAATCTAGAATTTTTTGGATTTTCTAAAACAAATCCTCAATTGATAAATAACGCTCGCCGGTATCGTAACTAAAAATAAGTACACGGCTGCCGGCTTTCATCTCTGCTTGTTTTTGGGCAACGGCGGCGAGGGTGGCGCCGGAGGAAATGCCAACAAAAATCCCCTCTTTTAATGCGCACTGGCGAGTCATATCAAACGCTGCTTCTTCACTCACCAGAATGGTGCCGTCGAGTGTTTCTTTGTTTAATACTTGGGGAATAAAACCGGCGCCAATACCTTGCAGACGGTGCAAACCTTTTTGACCACCGCTAATCACCGGGGATTTTTCCGGCTCCACCGCGAAGGTTTGGAAGTGCGGGTAAGCTTGTTTGAGTATTTCACTGCAGCCGGTAATGTGTCCGCCGGTGCCGACACCGGTAATCATGTAGTCGAGGCCATCGGGAAAGTCGGCAAGAATTTCGCGAGCGGTGGTGGTGCGGTGAATCTCCACATTTGCCGGGTTATTGAATTGTTGTGGCATCCAGCTGTTCGGTGTTTCCGCGAGTATTTCATTCGCTTTGGCAATGCAGCCGCCCATGCCCAGTTCTTTGGGCGTGAGTACTAATTCTGCCCCCAGTGCCTTCATATATTTGCGGCGCTCGACCGACATAGATTCCGGCATGGTAAGAATTAATTTGTAACCTTTTACCGCGCACACCAGCGCCAAACCAATACCGGTATTGCCTGAGGTGGGTTCGATGATGACGGTGTTTTTGTTGATTATGCCTTTGGCTTCGGCGTCTTCAATCATCGACAGGGCGATACGATCCTTAATGCTACTGCCAGGGTTGAAACGTTCGACCTTCATCCAGACTTCGATGTCACTGCGAAATAGATGGTTGATGCGAACGTGTGGAGTATTGCCAATAGTCTGCAGAATATTATCGAATTTCATAAGGTTCCCTCGTGAGTAAATAAGCCAGCACTGATTCTACGCCTAGTCCAGGCGTTTCTTAAAGCGACTTGCCGCCGCTATCACCCCAAGCACGGTAAACCCGATCAGCCACCATAAATCCGGCTGCAAATCTTCCAGCGTTGCGCCGCGCAAGACTATGGCGCGCACCATGCGGATAAAGTGAGTCGCAGGCAGCGCCTCGGCGATCCACTGCGCCGCTTTGGGCATTCCCTCGTAGGGGAACATAAAGCCGGAAAGCAGAATTGATGGGATCAATAAAAACACTGTAAGTTGCATTGCCTGCAACTGGGTTTTGGCGATGGTGGAAACCAGCAGGCCAAGCGTGAGGCTGGCGCTGATAAAGGCGAAGACGCCGAGCACCAGCTGATCCAGCCGACCATTGATCGGCACATCAAAAATTAAATGCCCGAGGCCGAGAATAATCGACACCTGAATCAGGCCGACAAAAATATAGGGCACGATTTTACCGATCATAATTTCGCTGGAGCGCACTGGTGTAGTGATCAGCAATTCCAGGTTGCCGCGCTCGCGCTCGCGTACCAGCGCCGCCGAGGTGAACATCACCATCGTCATAGTAAGCACAATCGCCACCAAGCCGGGCACGATATTAATGGCTGAGCGCCGCTCGGGATTAAAGAAGAGCGCGATCTCAAAGGTGTTTTTGCGCGCGCTGGGCTGTGCCTCAAAACCACTGGCAAAGGGCATTTGTTGCAGCGCAAGCAGCGCGTTGCTGACCATGGTGTCGGAGCCATCAATTAGCCACTGGGCGATAGGGCGTTGGTCTTGCAGCCGTTGGCCAAAATCCTCGGGGATCACCAACACGGCGTGCACATGGCCACGGCGAATTGCGTCTTCCGCCTGCTTGGGGGTTTGATAGGTTTCGGTAAAGCTAACGACTTGGGTGGCGGTGAGGTCGCTAATTAATGCGCGCGCGGTTTGGGTATGGCTTAAATCCACCACGCCGACGGGCAGGTCGCGCACGTTGGTGTTGATGGCAAAACCAAACAATAGCAGTTGGATCAAGGGCACCATCACAATCATGCCGAAGGTAGGGCGGTCACGCGTCAACTGGCGCAGCTCTTTAAACACAATCGCACCGATCCGCTGCAGGCTTTGGCCAAAGGCGTTAATCGCCGTTGCTTTCTTAGTCCGCGCATTCATTGCCGCGCTCCTTGTCTGTCAGGTGCATTACTGCCAGTGCAATGGACAAACACGTCTTCCAGGCTCGGGCGTACAGCATGTATCTGGCGATTGGCAACTAATTCCGGGTGCACACTGCGCAGCCAGCTTTCCGGCTCGTCAATCGCTTCTTTGATCAATACGCGCAGATGCGTTCCCTGTTGCGCGGTAGATACCACTTCGGGCAACTCTCCCAATTGTTGCTTGAGCAAACGTAAATTTTCGCCATCGATTTCAACCACCCGGGCGCCCAGCTCGCGCATCAATTGCGCGGGTGCACCGTCGGCGCGTTTAACGCCGCCCTCCATAATCGCTAAACCGTGACAGCGCTCGGCTTCGTCCATGTAGTGCGTAGAAACCAGAATGGTGGTGCCGCTATCGCAGAGGTCGAATAACTTCTCCCAAAAATCGCGCCGGTTTTCCGGATCTACTGCTGAAGTAGGTTCATCCAGAATCAATAATTCCGGTTGATGTAAGGTGGCTGCAGCAAGTGCCAAACGTTGGCGTTGCCCGCCGCTGAGTGCACCGGCAAGACGGGTTTTGCGTTCATCCAGTTGATAGCGGCTGAGCTGGCTGTCGATCAGTTGTTTTACGCTGCGGCTTTCAAGGTTGTAGATCTGCGCCATAAAGCGCAGGTTTTCCTGTACGGTTAAATCGTCGTACAGCGAAAACTTTTGCGTCATATAGCCGAGGCGACGGCGCAATAATTCCGCTTGTTCGGGAATATCCATTCCCAATACACGCACGCTGCCCGCACTCGGCGTGAGCAGGCCGGTGATCAAGCGCATGCTGGTGGATTTGCCACAGCCGTTGGGGCCGAGGAAGCCGTAAATCGTTTTGTGGGGGATGCGCAAATCCAGCTGGTCTACGGCGACAAAATCGCCAAAGCGGCGGGTCATGCCGCGTGTCTCTATCGCCCATTCATTCGCCCCGATTTGTAGTGAATCAGTCATGGGGCAGCTCAACCTGTACCGGTAAACCGCTGGGCAAATTGGCTGCGGAGTCGGGCAGCTGCACTTCCGCTAAATAGACAAGACGGGCGCGATCCGTAGAGTTGAGCGCGAAGTAGGGCGTGAAGGCCGGGTCTTGTGAGATCCAGCGCAGCTTGCCGGTTTGCGGTTGAGCCAGCCCATCCACATGGATCACCAATTCCTGCCCTGCACTCACTTTCAGGCGATGGGTTTCGGGAACATAAATCCGCGCATAGGGCGCATTTTTATCAAGCAAAGTCGCCACTGCTTCGCCGATGCTGGTGCGCTCGCCCAGATGTTTGGGTAGATGATCCAGACGCGCGTCGCTGGTGGCGCGAATACTGAGTTCGCCCAGATTGTACTGCTCTAATTCCAATGCAGCTTTAGCGAGCGCGACCTGTGCTTCGGCTTGCTGCAAATCTTCTTCGCGCGTGCCGTTGGTCAGTAGCAATAAGTTTTCGTGTGATTTATCGAGGTTGGCCTGCGCCGAATCGCGTTTGGCACGCGCGCTATCCAGTTCAGCGGCTCCGGCCAGTTTTTTGCTCACCAGGGTTTCAGCGCGGGCAAAGGTTTTTTGCGCTTCAACTAACTGCGCTTCTGCACCTTTTACTTGTGAGCGTGCGGCGGCTATATCTTCCGTCCGCGCGCCGTTTTGCAATTTGGTGAGATTGGCTTGCGCGCTGGCGAGACTGGCATCGGCTTTGGCAACCAGTGCCTGCTGGCGGCGATCATCCAGTTGCAGCAATAAATCGCCCGCTTTGACATCGCTGCCTTCGGCAATGGGTAGTTGGGTGATAATTTCGGCAGCGGTGGCTTTGAGCACTATGCGGTCGCGCTCCAGGGTGCCGAGTGCGAGATTGGCGTTGTGGTCGCTGCAGGCCGTGAGTTGTGCAGCGAGTGCGAGCAGTAGGCTTGGCATCAACATTTTCCTGATGCTTTTGTTGATAAGGCGCTTGTTCATAAGGCGGCTGTTCCTGATGTTCATCGAGGTACCGAAAAATACTTGGCAATAGAATTCACTGAGTGTGCCAGAAATAGCGTGTAATCATGGGCAAAACTCCCGCGCCTTGTGCGCTTATATTGAAGGATAGAATCTGCCGATAGAGCCATGTGGACTTTTATGTCAGAATCCCGCCAGTTTTCCATTTATCACCCTGCCAACAAAGGAACTATTCATGCTTGAAACTACCTTGTCATCACTTAACGGCTTGCCCGCTTTTCTGGCGTATTTTGCGATGGCAATTGTGCTATTGCTGTTATTTATTCGTATTTATACCTGGGTGACGCCACAGGATGAGCTGGCGTTAATCCGCGCTAATAATGTCGCTGCCGCATTGGCATTTGGCGGCGCGCTAATTGGCTTTGCGCTGCCACTGGCTAGCGCCATTACCAACTCTATGTCGCTGCTGGATTGTGCAGTATGGGGTGCCGTCGCCTTGGTGGTGCAGGTATTAACCTTTGTGGTGCTGCGTGTGGCCATCAAACAATTGCCGGAACGCATTAACCAAGGCGAAGTAGCAACCGGCAGTTTTGTGGCAGCGAGTGCCATTGCTGTAGGTTTGATCAACGCCGCGTGTATGACTTATTAATCTTTTGCAGGCCATTAAATTATGAAACAGACTAAACGAGCAGTAATGAAACGCAGTAAAAAAGCCGCATTGGTATTGATGGTTCCTGTGGCAACTCTGTTGCTCGCCGGGTGTGGTGAGGAGAGCGAGCAGGCGATGGTATTCAGCGACCCGAGCGAGTGCAGTGCCGCCGGGTTGAATGACACAACACAATGCAATGCGGATTACGCTGCTGCCCAAGCCTTGCACCCGCAAGTGGCGCCCAAGTATTTGAACAAAGAAGAATGTGAAACCGACTTTGGTGCTGGCCAATGTGAAACCGCGCCGCAGCAAACTGCACAGGGTGGCAGTGTATTTATGCCGATGATGATGGGTTTTCTCGCGGGGCAGATGATGAATCGCGGCGGCAGTAATTTGCAACAGCCCGCAGCGGCGGGTGCTGGCTCAAAAGTTCCGACACAACCGCTGTACAAATCGCGCGATGACCGCGGCACTTTCCGCACCGCGACCAATACGCCAGTTGCCAAGGGCATTGGCCCTATCACCCTCAAACCTTCGCAAGTAAAACCGCAAGTCGGCCAGGTAGTTCGTCGCGGTGGTTTTGGCCAGCAAGCGGCTGCACGCAATAGTTTTGGTGGTTAATGCATGAAACGCATCAGTGTTACTGAGCGCGCGAATTGGCGCGCTTACGCCGAAGAAGTTGGATTTAATTTTCACACGTTTGACGGCGAGCCCTATTGGGATGAAACCGCGTATTACCAATTCAACTTGCGCCAAATTGAAGAGGATTTGGAAGCGCCCACCGAAGAGTTGCACCAGATGGTGATGGATATGGTGGGCGATATTACTCGCAGCGAAGAAATGCTCACGCTGCTGAATATCCCGCGCGATTTCTGGAGTTATATCTGGAATTCCTGGAACAAAGGCGAACCCCATTTGTATGGGCGGATGGATTTGGTTTACAACGGTTTTGGCCCCGCCAAATTGTTGGAATTAAATTACGACACACCAACATCATTATTTGAAACCGGATTTTTCCAATGGGTCTGGTTGGAAGATCAAATCAAAAATGGTGTGTTGCCGGAAAGTGCCGACCAATTTAATTCCCTGCACGACAAAATCGAAGCCGCTTTTGCGCAGCTCAATTTACCCCAGCCCTTTTATTTCGCCAGCGTGCGCGATAATTTGGAGGATTTGGGCACCGTAAATTATTTAATGGACATGGCGGCGCAAGCGGGTGTGGATGTGCGCTATATCCCGCTGGAGGATATTGGCGAGCTGCAAGAGCAATTTGTCGATTTGGATAATCAACCGATAAAAGGCCTGTTCAAGTTGTACCCTTGGGAATTTATGGTGCAGGAAGATTTTGCCAAAACCATCATGGCCGCCAACACCCAAATGCTCGAACCAGCGTGGAAAATGTTGTTATCCAATAAAGGTATTTTGCCGCTGCTGTGGACTCGCTACCCCAATCACCCCAATTTGTTGCCCGCGTTTTTTGAAACGGCAAGCAGCGAGCCACTGGGTGTGGGATGGGTGCGTAAACCGCTGTTGTCGCGTGAAGGTGCCAACGTGGATTTAATCACCAGCAGTGGTGAAAAAATTTCCGCCGCAGGCCCTTACGCCGACGGCCGCTACGTGCGCCAAGCCTTACATGCACTGCCAAAATTCCGCGACGAATATCGCAACGCCGACACCTACGCCATGCTTGGTAGTTGGGTAGTGGGCGACAGCGCTGCGGGAATTTGCATCCGCGAGGATGCAACCTTGATTACCAAAGATACATCGCGTTTTTTACCGCATATTATTTTGGATTGATTGGTTAGCAAAGGGCTCAATGACGGCAATAAAAAAGGGGCTGCAAACGTTTGTTTGCAGCCCCTTTTTGTTTTTTTGCAGTTGTTTTGCGATTGTGTGATTAACCCGCTGGCAAGTTGGACACAATGGTAATCATCACGCCCGCTGCAATGGCTGAGCCTATAACCCCGGCTACATTTGGCCCCATCGCATGCATCAACAAGTAGTTCTGTGGGTTGGCTTGTAGGCCAAGTTTGTTGGACACACGCGCTGCCATAGGTACTGCCGAAACACCGGCAGAGCCAATCAGTGGATTGATTTTGTGTTTGCAGAACAGGTTCATGGCTTTGGCCATTAGCACGCCGGCGGCAGTGCCAATACCAAAGGCCACAATACCCAGTGCCAGAATGCCCAGGGTTTTGGGATCGAGGAATTTATCCGCCGCCAGTTTTGAACCCACTGCCAAGCCGAGGAAGATGGTGGTGATATTGATCAGGGCGTTTTGCGCTGTGTCAGACAGGCGATCCACCACGCCCGATTCACGCATCAGATTACCTAAACAGAAAGCGCCCAGCAGCGGAGTGGCATCCGGCAGAATCAGGCCGACCAGCGCCAGCATCACAATCGGGAAAATGATTTTTTCGCGTTTGCTCACGGTGCGCAGCTGCTGCATCACAATGCCGCGTTCAGCCTGGGTGGTGAGCAGGCGCATGATGGGAGGTTGGATCAGCGGTACCAGTGCCATGTAACTGTAGGCCGCGACCGCGATGGCGCCCAGTAAGTCAGGGGCCAACTTGCTGGCGACATAGATCGCCGTTGGGCCATCGGCGCCACCAATAATGCCAATGGCTGCGGCGTCGGCGATAGAGAAGTCCAGGCCGAAATAACTTAATCCAATTGCTCCCAATACTGTCGCAAAAATACCAAACTGTGCGGCAGCTCCAAGTAGCAGGGTTTTGGGGTTGGCGAGCAGGGGGCCAAAGTCGGTCATGGCGCCGACACCGATAAAAATTACCAGTGGCGCGATACCACTGGCAATCGCCACCTTGTAAAAGGTGTAGAGCATACCGTCGTTATAGCCAGCTGCCTGCGCGGTGTGCAGTGCTGTTTGGTAGAGTTCCGGGCTGCCGTTACTGAGCGCTTTATAGATTACGGCATCCGCCGTGTCAGCGCTCAGGCCTGCAAGTTGTGCCAGGGCCATACCTATTTCGGGCGTTCCGTTGTGCAGTGCGTGTTCCACCGCTGAAAACGCGAGGCCCGCCGCAGGCAGGTTGGCCAGCAGGCCGCCAAAACCAATAGGCACCAACAGCATGGGCTCAAAACCTTTGCGGATGGCGAGGAACAGCAGTAGCAGGCAAATGCCGATCATGATCATCTGACCGGACTGCATGTGGTAAATGCCGGTGGATTGCCAGAGTCGTAACAGGGTATCCATCAATTATTCCCCCGCAATCGCAAGCAGGGTTTTGCCAACCACGACAGAATCGCCGGTTTTGACATCGATACTGGTGACAGTACCGCTGCAGGGCGCACTGATCTGGGTTTCCATTTTCATGGCTTCCAGCAGCAGTAATAGATCGCCTTCTTGTACTTCATCGCCAACATTGACCGCAATTTTGATGATATTGCCTGCCAGAGGTGCATTGACTGGTCGCGCTTGTACATCGGCGGCCGGTTTGCTGGCCGAGGTACTGGTTCCCGTGTGCAGGGGCTTGATGCCGGTCAAGTCGCCCCCGTTGTTTACGCTTACCGTGTACTTTTTGCCTTCCACTTCCACGGTATAAATTTCTTCACCCGCGTCATTGGTCACTACAGAAGACTCTTTACCGGTAGGTGCCGGCTCAAATGCGGTTGGGTTGTTGCGATGTTCCAAAAAGCGCAGGCCGATCTGTGGAAAGAGCGCGTAGGTGAGTACATCATCCAGTGCGTTTTCACCGGTTCTCAGGGTGATATTGCGCAGTGCCGCTTCTTTTTCCAGAGTCGATGTCAGTTGCGCCAGTTCCGGCGCGATGTTATCCGCCGGGCGGCAGGTAATGGGCAGTTCGCCGTCTTGTAATACTTTTGCCTGCAGTTCGGCGTTCATGGGAGCGGGCGTGGCGCCATATTCACCGCGCAATACACCGGCAGTTTCTTTGGAGATATTTTTGTAGCGCTCGCCGCTCAGCACATTCAACACCGCTTGGGTGCCAACGATTTGTGAGGTGGGGGTTACCAGCGGGATAAAGCCCAAATCCTCACGCACGCGCGGGATTTCGCCCAGCACTTCATCAAAACGGTCGATGGCGCCTTGCTCGCGCAGTTGGCTTTCCATATTGGTCAACATGCCACCGGGAACCTGGGCGATGAGGATGCGCGCATCCACACCTTTTAATGAGCCTTCAAACTTCGCGTATTTTTTGCGAATTTCACGGAAGTAGGTGGCGATTTCTTCCAGCAGTACCAAATCCAATCCGGTGTCGCGATTGGTGCCTTCAAGGGTGGCGACCAGAGTTTCAGTTGGGCTGTGACCGTAGGTCATGGACATGGAGGAAATGGCGGTATCCACATTGTCGATGCCTGCTTCCACGCACTTCAAAATAGTCGCGTGCGCCAAGCCGGTGGTGGCATGGCACTGCATATGAATCGGAATGTCGCACTCGGCTTTGAGGCGTTTGACCAGTTTAAAACCGTCGTAGGGTTTGAGCAGGCCGGCCATGTCTTTAATACAGATGGAGTCGGCGCCCATGTCTTCGATTTGTTTGGCTTGGGCAATCCAGCCATCCAGGGTGTGTACAGGACTCAGGGTGTAAGAGAGTGTGCCCTGCGCGTGTTTGCCGTGGCGTTTTACCGCTTTCATGGCAATTTCAATATTGCGCATATCGTTCATCGCATCAAATACGCGGAATACATCAACGCCACTGTTGGCGGCGCGCTCTACAAACGCTTCAACAACATCGTCGGCATAGTGGCGATAGCCCAGCAGGTTCTGGCCGCGCAGCAACATTTGCTGCGGGGTTTTGGGCATGGCTTTTTTCAGCTCGCGAATGCGATCCCAAGGGTCTTCACCCAAATAGCGAATGCAGGCATCAAAGGTGGCGCCGCCCCAGGATTCGAGCGACCAAAAGCCTACCCTGTCCAGCTTTTCGGCAATCGGCAGCATGTCATCCAAACGCAGGCGGGTGGCAAACAATGACTGGTGCGCATCGCGCAGCACTACATCGGTAATTCCCAGAGGGTTATTGTTGTTCATCATGGTAAAAACTCCTGAATCAGCCGCGCGATTGTTTGTCGCGATGTTGACGAATGGCTGCCTGAATAACGGCTAGGGTAGTGGGGTCAATCGCGTCGGAAGTCGTTTTGCGTTTAGGTGCCGGCGCTTCTTCTACCACCGCTTCCGGGAAGTAGGTATCGATAAAACGCGACATCATATTGACCGCGACAACCAATAGGGCGAGGAACACAAAGACCGTGCCCATGCCAAAAATCAGTAAGTCGAGCGCTTGCTCAAACAGTGTCATTTGCATAAAAACAGACTCCTCGTGGTACTTATCGGCGATGAAGCATGCCGTTATTGGCGTAGGGATTTGCGGGATCGCCAGGAAAATCGCGCGTTTATTATGGTGATGCTTTCAGGGTGTAGCGCTGTCGATCAAAGAGGGTATACGCTGGTTCAGGTAAACCCGGGGTGGGACACCTTAAAAAAATTGGCGCCATTGGGCAAGCAAAAACATACACTTGGCTGCGAATGGCTGGTTATTGGGAGGGATCGTGCGCCCATCAAATCCTGCAAGGTTGGTCTATTCTTGCTGTCATCGGCAATTTAAAAACGGGGAATGGCGGTTGATACCGATAAAAATTCGCGCTTTCGTGGCTATAGCGCTGCTCTGTTGTGTGCAACCTTCACGGGCCAATGATGGCCTATCGATTATCTACACCTATGCCAAAGATTCTTTCGGCGCAATTCTGGAAGAGTTCTCGATTTTTATAAAACGCTACGCCAACGTGAATTGCCCTATCCAGGGTGCAGTTACCAGTGTGCGGTCGATCTGTTTAAAAGCGGGGCAGTGGCTTACACCATCAATGGTGACTGGATTGGCAAGGAGTTTCATGCCGCTCTGGGGGAGGATCTGGGCGTCAGTGCTATTCCTACCGCCGACGGGCGCAAAATGGTACCCACCTTCAGCTCCCATGTATTGTCCTTCCCCAACCAAAGCCTGACGGGCAGTAAACGCGCGCAGTTGCTTAAACTCGCCAATTACCTGCAAAGCATCGCAGTGCAAAAGCATTTCTGGCTGGCGATGGGCGCAATTCCCGTTGAACAGGCGGCATTTGAGCACGCGCAGAAAAATGCACGCGGCTACCTTAAAAAAACCATTGAACTCATGGCGGAAACCAAACCCCTGCCCGCGGATAAAGAGATGACCTTTATTTGGGATGCGATGGGCAAAGGCTTTTTACGTCACCGCGAAGGCGCACTGGATGGACAGGCCGCCGCAAAATATATGCAGCAGTTGGCCGAGCGTCATATTCGCAATGCCCAGCGCATGGTGACGCCAGCTACTGCTAACCCCTGAGGAGCCGATCTTGACCCAGCAGGCCGTTCCGAGTTTTCGTCGCACAGTCTTACTGCTGGTGTGGGCTGTCATTGCAGTGCCGCTAATAATTTTGTGTATTTATCAATTGCGCGCCGACTATGAGCGGCAAGTTGCCAGCTACCAGCGCGAGTTGGTACATGAAACCGAGCGTTTTTCGTTTCAGTTGACGCAGGCCATGCTGCAGTTAATGGGTGACCTGGATCGCATCGCCAGCGATGGCTCGGTTATTCGCTCGCTCTCCATGCCCATTTTGTCGCCCATTTCCGTGCAAAAAATCGAAGCTTATCTTGGCACTAATCCGGCAGCTGAAACGGTAATGCTGATCGATAAAGAGTTTTTCCCTATAGAGGTTATCCCCACCTGGGCGCTCACCGAGGATATTTCGGCCTACGAGCCCTACATGGCGCAGGTCGTTTCATCGCCTGAATCCATCAGTGATCCACGCCCGCGATTGTTTATTTCGCCCAGTTTGCCGGAGAAGCCGCGAACGCTGATTTTTATCCGGCCGATACTCACGGCCAGTAGTTCCCTGTCCCAACCGTTTCAAGTGGATGGCCTGCTGCTGGTTGTAGTTAATGCGGAAAAGTTGGTGCAGGCGGGTGTGGACCCTCACCAGCGTCAGCCAGCCTTATTGCGCCTGCTAGCCGGTGACGAGGTGATTGTTAGCCGCAGCGATAGTAGCAATGATCTTTTTCGCCATCAGGCGGCTATTGTGCTCGGTTCGGGTAACCAGTCGCTGCAACTGGAGCTGGGCCGCCCGATTCAAGGCATTCTCGCGCAGGTGCTCCTGGCCTATCGTCCGCAAGTAATAGTGGTAGTGGTATTTATTGCCTTGATGGTGGTGGTGATTAACAGGCTGGCCGATAAAGTCGTGCGGCCATTGCAATTACTGGATGCGCAGCGCGCCGCCCTACAGCGGTTGGTGCAATATGCCATGCAGGTTCATCAGGCCGACCCATTGGACGAGCTTGGGCAATTGAGCTTGGCCTTGGCGCAAACAATTGGTGGTCAGGTATTTGGTTTGTATCTGCTGCGCAGCGAGTTTTTGCGGGTTGTGAGTTGCTGGGTAAGCTGGATCAATCCACCCAACAACTCCTGCGCAAGCATCACGACGCCTTGAATAATCATGCCTCGCTGTCGCTGTTGATGGACAGCCGGGAGGATCTACACCTGTTTGCGATTGGTGGTGAGGGGGTGGATTATCAGGGGTTTTTAATCACCGCACGCAGTGACCGCAGCAAACTGGCAGAGGAGGCGCTTATGGTGTTGTGTAGCATGCTCTCCTCGGCGCTGCGCCAGCACCGCCTCAATGCCCGGCTGCATCAACTGGCCCATTTGGATTCAGTGACAGGGCTGCCTAATCGTCATCTGTTTAATGCCCGTTACAACGACAAAATTGCCGCCTTTCCGACCACAGATCAATCCGCCCACTTCGGCGTGTTTGTGGTGGATGTGAATGGGCTGAAATATGTAAATGATCATTATGGTCACCAATACGGTGATCAAATGCTGGTTGAAGTAGCGCGCGCCCTTAAAAAAGCGGCGCGAGCAAACGACACAGTGGCGCGGGTGGGCGGCGACGAATTTTATTTGCTGTTGGAGCAGGCAACTGAATCTGTATGTGAAGGTTTTGCCGAGCGACTGAAGGCACAGTGTGGTGATTTGCACATGAACATTGCAGGCGAAACACTTCCCATCAGCTTCAGTATGGGGTTTGCCAGTACCGACAAAGATTCACTTAAAAATTTATTGATGCTGGCTGATGAGCGTATGTATTCCGCTAAAAAACAACATTACCGGCAACAATCGCCCCACTCCAGCTAGGGCTGATTGACTGTTACCGTTTTAATCACCTTACAAGGGTTGCCTGCGGCTACTACACCTTCGGGAATATCTTTATTGACCAGGCTGCCAGCACCGATTACCGAACCTTTGCCAATAGTCACACCTGCCAAAATAATCGCCCCACCGCCAATCCAACAGTCATCGCCGATGGTGACGGCCGCGCAAAACTCTTTTCCAGTCGCACGCTCCTGCGGGTCGAGTGGGTGAGTGGTGGCGTAGATTTGTACATTGGGGCCGAACATTACATTGTTGCCAATACGCACTTCGGCTACATCCAAAATCACGCAGTTATGGTTGGAATAAAAGCCGTCACCCAAAAAAATGTTGCTGCCATAATCGCAAAAAAAACTGGGCTCAATATAGGCGCGCGACACCTGACCAAACAATTCTTGATACAGCGGTTTGCGCGCTTTGGTTTGGTCGGCGCGCAGGGCGTTCAATTGTTGACAGAGTTGTTTGGCGCGTTTGCGCGCGGCTACCAATTCTGGTGCGAAGGGGTTGACCTCAACAAACGGGTTCATAGTTTGACTCTCTGGTAAGGGGTATTTGCGGTAGAATGGCGTGAAATCCAGCTGTAATCATAGAGCAAGCCCCATGAGAACCAACGATATTTTTCGCAAAATTACCCAGTCACTTACGCTGGGCAACTTACAAATCCAACAGTTATTTGCGCTGTCTGCGATCGACCTGAACGATAAAGAAATCGCCAACCTATTGAAAACCGATTATCAGCCCGGCTTTGAACCCATGCCGGATTATGTGTTGCTGATTTTCCTCAATAACCTGATTGAACAACAACGCGGCAAAAAAAACGACGCTGAACAAGAGGTGATTGAGAAACACGCCAAAATCTCTAACAACGATGTGCTAAAAAAATTGCGTATCGCCTACAACTTGCATGAACAGCAAGTGCGCGATGCACTAAAGTTGACAACCATTGAGTTGACCAAATCGGATCTTGCGGCCTTATTCCGCAAACCAGGTCATGTGCATTTCAAAGCCTGCGACGATGAGTTGGTGCTGGATTTTATTGAAGGGTTGGGGTTGTTGCTGCAACAGCGCCAGGCAGGGGCCTAAGTTATGGAGCAAAATACCGCTGCCCGTGTGGCTGTGGCACGCTGGCTAAATGAAGTGGTGATTGGTTTAAACCTTTGCCCCTTCGCCGCAAAACCCACAGGAGAAAACCGCGTGCGGATGGTGGTGAGTAATGCCACTGACGATGAACTGCTATTGCAGGATTTACAGCGCGAACTGGAATTGCTCGATGCAACCCCTGCCAGTGAAATAGAAACAACACTGCTAATTATTCCGCAACACTTGCAGGACTTTTTTGATTACAACCAATTTTTAAATTGGGCCGATCAGCTGCTTAAACGCAATCGCTGGACAGGTGTTTATCAGTTGGCCACCTTTCACCCGGATTATTGTTTTGCGGGCGCTGAACCGGACGACGCCGAGAACCTAACCAATCGCGCGCCCTATCCAATCCTGCATATTATTCGTGAAGCCAGTTTGGAAAAGGCGCTGCAGTTTTTTCCTGATGTGGAAGCGGTGCCAGAAATAAATAAAGCGCGGGTGGAAAAATTAACAGCGGAAGAAAAGCAGGAGTTGTTTCCGTATCTCTTTCGCGGAATCTGATTGCAAGAGTGTTTAGCCTGGCAGTGCATTCCTTTGCTAGCGCCAGATATTGTTAATTAGTACTGAACCTGAAAGCTGATAAATACTTCTCTGCCAACATAGTCATAGCCACTATACAGCGGTGAGTTGCCAACGCGGTTGTAGTAGCCTGCAGAAATTTCTGGTGGTGTTTCGTTAGTCAGGTTGCGCACACCCACTGTGGTTTTCCAATTGTCTGCCTGGTAGCGAGCGGAAAGCCGGTGTTCAAGATAGCTTGGCACCCTGTAGTCAGAAAAACTTTCGGCGGGGTCTTCATCAGCTTCCGCGTAACCATCCATGCTGCTAATCCAATCCACGCCATAGGTAAATTTCCAGCTGTCGATTGCGTAACCTATTTCACCTGAACCGCCAAACTCCGGGCTTTCCAAACTGCCGTTAAATTCTTCCAGCGGGTCGTCGCTGAAAAGTTTGGACGACTGTTCGTAATATCGTGTCAAGCTTAAATTGAGCGACACTGTGCCCGCTCCCAGCTCCTGTGAAAGTGTGGTATTGATGTCTAACCCACGCACAATTTCTGTAGCGAGATTCGTGTAAGTATCATTCACTGTTAATTGTTTGGTGACTGGGTCGCGGCGCACTAATCGGCACAGACCTTTGTCGGCTGCAAAATCTGCGGAATCGTAGCAGCGATCCAAAATTTCATCTTCCCCGGCTTTTTGTACGCCGTTATTAATTTGAATATCAAAATAATCGATGCTGATGCTCAAATCCGTGCTGTCGCCAAGGGTGGGGGTGAAAATAATACCGTAGGTGGTGTTGTCGGATGTCTCTGCAAATAAACCTGCGTCAGCGCCGCCCAAACTAAACACTTCAACGCCATTGGTGGCCAGAAACTCAGGTTGCCCTGGCAATTCCAGTGCGCAGTTTGCCGCGCGATTTGGGTTGATTCCGTCTGCTCCGTATTCGTTACAAGGGTCAAGCGATGCAGAGCGAAAGCCGCTGGTTGGGCCTTGAAATTGTTCAAATAGCGCCGGTGCGCGAAATGAAGTGCCGCGCGATGCACGCAGTGAAATCCAATCCGTGGGTGAATAAATAAAACCAATTTTGTAAGTGTCGTCTGAGCCGTAGGAATCATAATCCGTATAACGAATTGATCCGTTAAGGGTTAGTTCTTCTGCAAATCTTGCTCCGAGTAAAATCGGAATTTGAATTTCGGTATAGATTTCGTTGACATTGTCATCGCCAATTGTGGGGGTTGCACTACTCAAATTAAAAAGATTGCCAGCGATGCTGTTTGCATCGGGTTGATCATTAATTTCCATGCGGCGATGTTCAATACCAAACACGCCTTGCACTGAACCTGCGGGAACATTAAATAGCGGGCCATCGATAATTGCGCTGAAAATGGACTCTTCATATTCGGTAGAGCCTTGGGTATTGCGAAAAATATAATCTTTAAAGTCTTGTGGTAATTCGCCCCCGACCACAGCAGCGGTTAGATGCGGGTAGGGAATGCATTTTTCATCGGGATTGGTGAGATTAATTTCACAGGTGAGACCGTCGCGAATCAGTGTTGGATCTACGCCGGCGGGCGCACTAATCGCGTCGCTGGCGTAGGTGAGTTTATCAATCAGGAACGAATCCCTTTCATAGCTGGCATCCGACTTGGCATAGCTGGCATAAATGTCGTAGCGCCAGTCAGGTAAAAATGTCAGGTCGCCGCGTATACCAATTGTGGGTTTGTAAAAATCGATCTCCTGTACGCTGCTGTCGTTGCCGAAACCCACAAACGCGCGCACACCAACCCGCTCTCCATCGCTGGTTCCCTGGTCGGCCGCAAAATCGCCGTAGGCAAGTTCAGAGGGAATTAATGGGCTGCCGCGGCGGTAATCCATTGAGAGTTGACGATAACTGGTTTGGTTGGACTCGCGCCGCGACGCTAGCAGCTCGGCATATAATTGCGCGTCCCCCAGTGTTTGCAAATCGTATTTACTTTGTAAAAAACCGGTATAGGTTTTTGCCGGGGAAATTAAATCTTCATTCAGCATGCGTTGTTCAAATGTGTCGCGCACATTCAAATCATTAGTGCCACCGCCGACTCCCTCGTAGCCAATCACGCCGGTTGTCACTGAAGCGTTAGGGCGAAAGCGGGTAAAGGTAGTTCCGGATGAACCGGGCCCGCCCACGACTGGGCCATTCAAGCCAAGAGTATCCCAGTTATCTGCCGTTACGCCCTGGGTGCCAATGGTATTAATAGTTACACCATTCGAACCCGTAGTGGTGATGGGGTAGCATTTTGATTTGCCCGTATTAGGGTCAATAAAATCTGCCGATTCTCCGGTTTGCGGATCGCGCAGCTTATCCTGATTGCAGCGCGTCCACTTTCTGTCACCCAGGGTGAGTGGTTTACGTTCGTAATAATCAAAAGAACCGGAAAGTGAAAAACGTTCCTCGTTCATGCCACCGGAAAGTGATAAACGAATTTGTTCACCGTCCCCTTCGGTGGGGTAATTAAAATCTCCTTCAATGGCCCAGCCTTCCACCGCTTCTCTGGTGATGACGTTAATAACCCCACTTACTGCATCTGAACCGTAAATAGATGAGGCACCATCGCGCAATACTTCGACACGTTCGATCATGGCAGTGGGTAAAACATTTAAGTCCGCCGTGCCGACTGCACCTTGGGTGCCGGAGGGAGCGACACGCCTGCCGTTAATCAGTACCAGTGTGCGGCTTGCACCCAAGCCACGCAGGGAAATGGTATTGGCACCCGGGCCGCCATTGGTGACATAACCACCGTAGGCATTATTGATTTGTGATGCACCACCGGTGAGGGCATTGGATTGCAATAAATCAACCGTGGAATTTAACCCTGCGGTGGCAGCACTTTCGCGGGTAATCATTTGGGTTGGTGATATTGTTTTTAAATTGGTTTGGCGAATGCGCGAACCCACTACCACCAACTCTTCAATTTCACTGGCGCTATTTGGATTGCCGGTTTGGCTTAATGCTGAGGGGCTTAACAATAATAATGTGCTGCCAAGCGGCAACAGATATTTAGTTAGCGAGACTTTGGTAGTGGTTATGGCCAAGTGCAAAGCATTTTTAGTAAACATCACAACTCCTTGCGTTTTTCGGGTTAGATTGAATTACGAAGAGTGCATCCAGAGTTGTTGGTCTATTGCACGCGAATGTGCACGCCCATGCAGTCTGAATTGTTTGGTGGATGTATAACTTTTTACATTCTAGTAATAAGCAAAAAGCTTGCCGCGCAAAAACGGGTAAAAGTGTGTGATGTTGCGCACAACTAATGCGCAATTCAGAGTGAAAAAATAATTAATAAAATTTTAGGCGACAAGGTGATGTGTTGGTGCGGTGCAATCAAAATGGTCAGGCAATAATTTGGTGCGGTTTTTTAATTTTATTTTTAAATTTTATTGGCGCGTAATAAAACATTTATTCAAATGGCGCTAAAACAATCCATCAATTCCATTACGGCCAACGCATCCATCAAGCTGCAAGGGTTGTCACCTTCGCCGCGGAAATAGGCGTTTACCTGTGCAATCAATGGCTGCTGCACATGCGGCGGATAATTCATCCTGATGCTGTGTTTGCCATCACCATTAACGACATGAAACTCGGTGTCATCAAAAAAGCTGAAACTGATACTGCCCTGGGTGCCAATAATTTCGCAGTGATCGCGCTTATACATTGGCGCCAATGTAAAGTGCCAGCGGCCTTGCAGTACAACACCGGATTCCAATTGTGCCCACCCTTGCACCAGATCATTCGCCTCACTTAAATGACGTTGATTGAGTGAAAATCCATTGGCAGTGGTCACGGCGCCAAACCAGTGCAGCATTAAATCCAATTGATGCGGTGCTAAATCGTGAAACAAACCGCCGCCGGAAATGGCGGGGTCAAGTCGCCAATTATTTTCGTTTGGCGGTGTTGTAGGCGCGGGGCGCAACATATCAATCTGTGCCAGTAGGGGTATGCCTATGGCACCGGTGCGCAACAGCTCTTTAATTTTTACAAAGCAGGGCATTGCGCGGCGGTAGTGCGCGACACACACTTTGTTGCTACTTTGTTCGGCGGCAGCAATCAGTTGTTTGCATTCGTCTGCATTGAGAGTGACGGGTTTTTCGATATAGACATCTTTGCCGGCGGCCAGTGCTGCCAGTGCGTAGTTTTTGTGTTGCGCGGGTGGAGTTGCGATATAAATGGCATCTATATCTGGATTGCTGAGCAGCGCTTCGGCATTGTCATACCAGCGTGGGACTTCATGGCGTAGCGCATAGTCTTTGGCTTTTTCAAGATCACGACGCATCACCGCAAGCAATTGCGAGTTGGGGTTTTTGTAAAACCCCGGGCCACTTTTTGCTTCGCACACACTGCCAACACCAATAATGCCCCAGCGGATTGTTTTGTTCTTGTTCATATTGTGTGGTGCCAGTGTGAATTTTTATACGAGAGTAATTTTATCTTTTTCGATCAAAATTTTGCGTTGTTTATAAAGCAAGCTCAGGGCATTTTTGTAATTGCCTTTGCTTACGTTAAACGCTTTATGAATAGCATCCGGGTCGCTTTTGTCGGTCAAGTAGGAGACGCCGCCTTTTTGTTCCAGATCGCTGAGAATTTTTTCGGCTAAATCTTCTTTGGTGTCGCGTGCGTGTTTTTGCAAACTCAAATCAATTTTGCGATCAGCGCGAATTGCTTTGATATAACCTTTTACTTTTTCGCCGTAGAGCAGGGTACGGAATGCATCGTCGCGGAAAATAAGCCCCAGGTGAGTGTGATTCACAACGGCTTTGTAACCCATATCGCTGCGGCCGCAAATAATTAAATCTACGGCTTGCTGCGCGCGCAAACCACTGGCGCGCTCTTCCAAATGGCGGTTTAACCGCGAGGACGCGGTAATGCGGCCGGTGTATTCATCTTGATAAATACACACCACATAAGAGCGGCCCACTTCCATGGGTTTGTGCTGTTCGCTATAAGGCACCAGTAAATCTTTGGGTAGGCCCCAATCCAAAAATGCCCCCACGTTGTTCACTTCTTTCACTTCCAAAAACGCACATTCACCCACCATGGCTTTAGGGGTAAGGGTGGTGGCGATAATGCAGTCGTCTGAGTCCAGATAAATAAATACATCCAACTCTTCGCCGATTTTCATATCAGCTGTCACGTAGCGTTTGGGTAATAAGATGTTGCCAAACTTGCCACCATCAAGAAAAATGCCGAAATCGGTGTGTTTGATGATTTTTAAGCGGTTTTGCTGACCTATACGTAACATACTTGACTCAGTGAAAGACGTTGCAGATTGAGCGCTGTGCGCGAATAGCGCACAGTTTATTAGCAAGGTGGGGTTAAGGCCAGCAAAACTCCGGCGGGGTGTATGTTTGGTGTGTTTGGGTTGTGAAATTTTATTGATGAATGTTGAGTTGTAATTTATGCAGTTATTTTCGTTTGACTATGCCGGCCACGAATTTATGGTCGCAGCGACACCGGCAACGGGAGAAGAGCAAGTCGTGGTTGATGGGCAGTTGATGTCCAGCAGCCGCAATTTTGGGATCACTAGCACCCACGAGTTTGTCGTGCCGGCACTGGGGGCGATGAAATTGGTTTATGTACTCAACTTGCGTGCAGGGGACGTGAACTACGAATTGTGGCTCAACACGCAGTGTGTAATTGAAGGCCGTGCGCCGGTTTCTACCGAGCAGCAGGTTGCCGCCCAGGCGTTTGCAGCGCAACAGCAAGCCTTGGCCGATGGGGTAAATCCAGGTGCGGCGCCTGCTCCGGGTAAGAGTAACTCCTGGTTATCGATTGGGTTAATCGCCTTCAAGTTTTTAAAAGCCGCACAAGTGGTAAAGGTCGCCTTGATGGCCGCGTCGGTTGCCGTGTACAGCGTGATGTTTACCCTGGAATTTGCGCTGGCGTTAATTGGCGTATTGGTATTTCACGAATATGGTCATTTACGGGCGATGAAAAAATGTGCTCTACCCACCAAGGGTATGTATTTGATTCCGTTTGTGGGTGGTTTGGCGGTGGGTGATATGCCTAAAACCCGCTGGCAAGATGTGTATATTTCCATGATGGGGCCGGTATTTGGCCTGATCCTGACGGTAGCCTTTTATATCGTGTATCTGATTACCGGAAGCCATTTTGCTGGTTTGGTGGCATCCACCAGTGCGCTGTTGAACTTGTTTAACCTGATTCCTGTACACCCGCTGGATGGTGGGCGCGTGGTTAAATCGCTGGTGTTTTCCGGGCGCAATTATCTGGCATTGGTGGCTTTGCTCATTATTTCCGCGCTGTGTTTTGTATTGGCGTGGAAATTGGGTTTGTATTTCATCACCTTTTTTATTGTGCTGGGAGTAATTGATATTCTTGCTGGTTGGCGCGTGGGTTTAGCGGAGGATATTCCCCCTTTAACACGCTACGGCATCTGGTTTTCAGTACTGTGGTATTTAGCCGTAGTGGCGATGTTTATCGGTATGATTTTATTGATCGCTGCCGATGAACTGCCGGGTTCCGAGATTGCGATTAAGGTATTGGCTTCTTAGGTTGTTGTTTAATCTGGTTCGCTTAACGCAAAAAATCCCCAGTTGGGGATTTTTTGTTTTTAGGGCGGTGAGATCTGAACTACTTACAAAAAAGGATCATCTTCATCGGCAGGGAAATAGCGGTCGGCGGTAATCACCTCGGGTTTGATTCTGTGTGCCAGCAGGTCATCCACATCCTGATTTACTTGATTGATCAAGGGCAGGGCTTGGTCGCGATCAAGTGATTCCAACAACGCGTTACCCCAGATGGATACATGGCGCAGATAAATAGTGCGCGTATCCGACTTTTTAGCCCATTCGCCCGATACCAAACGCCCTATGCGGTCGATTTTGTAGCGGATTTCAGTGACTTGTTGCGGATCTTGTACCTGGGCAACCAGCTCATCGGTCATTTTGATCCAGCCGCGGCGATACAACTCCCAGCCATTATAAAAACGCAGAATCCAGGTGAGGTATTCATCTCTTGTCTGGATTTGCTTATTGATTTTGTCTGCCTCATACACTTTTACAAAATACGCGCGGGAAGGCATGGCGTCTGGCCAGGTGTCTTGCGCAGAGCGATGGGTGCTACAGGCCAGTAATGTTGAAGTGAGTGCAATCAGTATCAGTAAACGAAAAAGTTGTGCGATTTTCTGCATGGGAAAGAAATGCTCTGTTGTGCTAGAGGGTGAAGCCAGTGTGATCCACCAATGTTGCAGTAGTATAAAAGTTAGTTGATTGATTGCACAGCGCTGTGCTTTTTCAGGAGGCGAAAAGTGAGGGCCCCGCATGAGCGGCGGGGCCAATGATCTTAGCGTTCGCGTTCGCCGCGCATGCCGGCGCGGTTGTCACTGCCGCGATCGACACGGGGCGTTTCGCGGCGCTCGTTAGTCTGGAAACGGGATTGGGCGCGCTCGACTGGCTGCGGGCGCTGGGTTTGGATCCGCTCCATGCGGCTCGGTTCTATCTGCCGGCTGGGTTGCTCGGTGCGATAAATGCGCTGCCGTTCCTGGTTTGTGTTTGGACTGGGCTGTACCCGATATTCCGGTTGTTGGGTTCTGGCCGCAGGCTGTTGCACAGCATTATCGCGACGTTCCAGTTGCCGACTGTGACGCTCTACCTGGTTGTTTTCTCGCTCTGCCTGGAAATTGCGCACCCGCGGCTGTTCCTCGCCCTGACGAATACGCGGTGACTGTTGCTCAGGGCGATTGTGTTCGGCACGATTATTCATGCGCTCGCGCAGTTGCTCGGCACGGGCGGGATTGCGCTGTTCATCGCCACCGTAGATCCGTGCACGCGCATCGTTACCGCCAATAGGGCCAGCCTGGCGGCGCTCCAGACGTTGCTGGAATTGCTCGTCGCGCCCCTGGCGTTGATCCCGTGCGCGGTTAGGTGCGATGTTGTTGTCGCGCAGATTGCTACGGTACTCGCGGGTATCCCGATAGCTTTCGCGTGGGCTATTGAAGCGTTCGCGAGTGTGATTGTCGTAATAGGCCACGCCGCGTCTATGCACGGGGTTGTGGTGCCAATGACGGGCATTGCTGTGACGCACAATACTGCGGCTGTTGTAAAAGCGGTGATGGTGGTGGTGATCTACCACTACCACACGGCGGTGATGCCAATGTACCGCGCTGAAATAAAAGCGGGGGCCGAGGTAAACGCGGGGGCCCCAGTAGAAACCGGATACAAAGACATAGCTGCTGGGGTAGTGCCAATACACCGGTGGGTAGTCCGGCCACCACCAGCTGCCATACACCACGCGGGTATCGTAAGCGGGTACATACACCACTCGCTCAACCGAGGGTTCAATTACAATGGTTCGCTCTTCGCGAATCACTCGCACATGTTCAACTTTGTCCAAATTACCCGAATCATACGCACGGTTACGCAGGTTCTGGATACTGTCCATCACCCGCTCTTCATTGGCGAGAAAGGCGTCACCCAACTGCTGGGTCCAATCCAGGTCATCGCTCATGCGCTTTAAAATTTCAGGGAAGGCGACCAAGGCTTTTACGCTGGGGTCCCAATCCTGATTGTCTACTGCATTAACGGCATCTTCCCCTTTATAGCGCGGGTTATTGCGCGCCCAGCGGTCTGCCTCCACCACTTCAAGCGGGTAGGTGGATGCGATCAGCACATGGGATAAAACCGTGTCGGGGTAGAGGGCGACAGGGGCGAGCAGTGAATCCAACTGCGCTTCACTAAAGCTCGCTTGCGTCGCGGCACCGCGATAGGCTGGAGGCTCCACGGCGTTAGTGGTGGTACAACCCACTAGTAACGGCAACAGCAGGCTGAGTGTTAACGCTAGTTTTCCGGGGCGTTGCAGTAGCTGGCTAGTCATGATGCTTCTCACTGTTATCACGCATTTATCAACCCAAGCACCCATTAGAGGGCGGATTGGCGCTCATGGTTCATTTATAGGCGCACGGGGCTTAATGCTGGCTGAACTGTTTATCACCGCTTTGCTCCCGGTTATAGCTCCCTCGGTCTTCACTACTTATCTGTACTGCTTACGCTGTTGCTTGACTAATCAACAAGCGCCCCGATAATGGCGCACCGCTGTAATGCAAACTGCAGTATTGCCCCTCATACCCGAAAACCCAGAGCCGAACGCCGAGAGCCGCGCATGATTGATGTGAATTTTCAGTTAAAAGGTAGTGCTATTACCGTAGTGGTATTAGCGATTATTCGCTACGAACCCAAGAGTTTGATAGACGAACTGAAAGAGAAAATTACCCAAGCGCCGCAGTTCTTTGTGAACTCCCCGGTATTGATTAATCTGGATCGTCTTGAAAATCCGGAAAGCCTGAAAAAAATAGCGGATTTACTGACCATTTGCCGCGAACTGGATTTACAACCACTAGGTTTTAGCGGCGTACCTGAGGTATTGTTAGCGCCAGTCAACAAGACCGGTTTGGCCATATTGCCAACCCCCAGTGAGCGTGCGCTTAAACTCCCCAAACAAGATACACCTGCTGCGGTAGAAACGGTGGTTGAGCGTGTTGTGGAAACCGTTGTTGAAACTGTGATTGAAGAGCGACTGGTGCAGCGCCAGAGCAAAGTCATTACTCGCCCGGTGCGCTCAGGCCAACAGATTTACGCGGAAGGCGCGGATTTGATTGTTCTGGCGCAAGTCAGTGAAGGTGCGGAAGTCTTGGCTGATGGCCATATCCATATTTACGGCACCCTGCGCGGCCGTGCACTTGCCGGTGTAAAAGGCGATGAAACGGCGCGCATTTTCTGCCAGCAAATGGAGGCGGAATTAGTTTCGGTGGCAGGTAATTTTGTATTGCAGGATTCCCTGCCAAAAGAATTATTCAAAAAGCCGGTGCAGGTATCACTGCAGGGCGAAAAAGTGGTTGTGGACGCATTGGTAAATAGCTAGATGCGCATGCCCATTTGATATTTCCGGATTTTGTTTAACTATCCATGATTTGTTATTTATCCATTATTTTTATTTAGCTAGTTTTGTTATTTAAAGGAGCCTCCCTTGGCCAAGATTATCGTTGTTACATCAGGTAAAGGCGGAGTGGGCAAAACCACCTCCAGCGCAGCAATCAGCACCGGCTTGGCGATGCGCGGCCATAAAACCGTGGTTATCGATTTTGACGTGGGTTTGCGTAACCTCGATCTGATTATGGGTTGTGAACGCCGCGTTGTTTACGACTTCGTAAATGTTGTGAAAGGCGAATCGACATTGAATCAAGCGTTAATCAAAGATAAACGCACAGAAGGTTTGTACGTTCTGCCTGCCTCGCAAACTCGCGATAAAGACGCACTTACCCGCGAGGGCGTTGAGGTTGTTATCAACGAACTCTCCAAAGATTTTGAATACATCGTGTGTGATTCACCGGCCGGTATTGAACAGGGCGCTTTGATGGCATTGTATTTCGCCGATATCGCGATTGTAGTCACCAACCCGGAAGTATCTTCCGTGCGTGACTCGGATCGTATTCTCGGTATTCTGCAAAGCAAGTCGCGTCGCGCTGAGCAAAATCTGGAGCCAATCAAAGAGCATTTGCTACTCACTCGCTACAACCCGGTGCGCGTAGAGGCGGGTGAAATGTTAAGTGTTAGCGATGTAGAAGAAATTCTTGCCATTCCGCTGCTGGGTGTAATTCCCGAATCAGAAGCGGTATTAAAAGCGTCGAATCAGGGTACTCCGGTGATTCTCGACGACGCAACTGCTGCAGGTCAGGCCTACAACGACGCAGTGGATCGCCTGCTGGGTAAAGATATTCCTCACCGTTTCCTGGAAGCGGAAAAGAAAAGTTTCCTTAAGCGTTTGCTGGGGGTATAAGCCGTGAGCATTTTTGATTACTTGCGCAAGAAGCGCGCGCCGTCATCGGCATCTGTAGCAAAGGAACGTTTGCAAATTATCGTGGCGCATGAGCGTACTAAACGCAACTTGCACCAGCCGGATTTCCTGCCGCAAATGCAGCAGGAAATTATTGCGGTAATTCGCAAATACATTCACATCGAATCCGATCAGGTGACTGTGAATCTCGACAATTCTGACAACTGTTCGGTGTTGGAATTGAACATCACACTGCCGGATTAAACCATGCGCAGTGTGATTCTGCAGCCAATAAAAAAGGGACGCGCTGTGTAAGCGCGTCCCTTTTTTTACCACAGTAGCTTGTATGGCGATGGTGCGTGGTGAGGTTCGGTTGCGTGGGTGTAGTATCCGCACTGAAAAAAGTTATTTGTTTTGGATCAAGCAATTTATTTTTTTTCATCAGAAGCGGCGCCCTAATGAAATGGGGGCTGCTAAGGTTAAGGTGTTTTTGACATGGCTTGCGGTGAAGCGCAATCTGGCGATTAATACCCAGAAGGTTGGCTTGAACGCCTTGGTTTTTCTTTATGCCAAGGTGCTTAAAGTGGAGCTGGGTGATTTGGGCTTTGCGTTGGCAACCAAGCAGCGTTATTTGCCTTCGGCATTAATACCCGATGAGGTGTTGCGCATACTGAATCACTTGCAAGGACGTGATCGTTTAATTAGCGAAATGTTGTATGCCAGTGGTTTTCGTATTACCGAATGTTTGCGCCTTCGGGTACAGGATATCGATTTTTCTGCGCATTCGATTTGCGTTCGCGATGCAAAAGGCAATAAGGATCGCCAAACATTATTAAGTGCTTCGTATTTCCATCTTCCAAGTTGTGTGAGCACCCGGTTTCGGGGGTTCAGTGTCGTCATCATTTATATGACTCGGTGGTGCGCAAAGCATTACAAAGAGCAGTTGTGCTGGCAGGCGTAGATAGAAAGCGGATAAGTTGCCATACTTTTCGTCATTCTTTCGCTACTCATTTATTGCAGTCAGGTTGCGATATTCGCAATTTGCAAGAATTGTTGGGCCACAAAGATGTTAAGACAACGCAGATATATACCCATGTTATCGGGCGTCACTTTGTTGGAATTAATAGTCCATTGGATGTCTTGCGTGGTGGGTTGCGGTAGTTGCTTCGCCTCGCGCACGCCATTTGTTATGCTGAGCGCCGTTTAGCTTAGTGGATCAATCATGCGTACTTTATATACCGGCCTGTTTTACTTTTTGCTTCCTTTTATTTTATTGCGCTTGTTGTGGCGCGCTATGGCGGCTCCTGCTTATGCGAAGCGCTGGGCGGAGCGGTTTGGTTTTTTCTCGCCGTTGGTTACCAATAAAAAAGTAGTGTGGTTACATACTGTTTCAGTAGGGGAATTTTTAGCGGCGCTGCCGTTGATTCGTCGCCTGCAGGCTGATGCGAGTTTGCAGTTAGTGATTACAACTACCACGCCTACCGGTTCGGAACGTGTGCGCAGTGCGTTGGGTGATTCAGTATTTCATGTGTACGCACCTTATGATTTGCCTGACGCTCTTGGGCGATTTTTACGACGGGTAAAACCCGCGTTGTTTTTGGTGATGGAAACAGAGCTTTGGCCGAACACTCTGGCGGCGTGTGCCAAGCGAGCGATTCCTTCATTGCTGATTAATGGGCGCTTGTCTGAAAGGTCGGCGCGCGGTTATGCGCGTTTTTCGGCGTTGACCAAACCAATGTTGGGCGATCTCTCATTGGCGTTGATACAAAATACGGTGGACGCGCAGCGGTTTATTGATTTGGGCCTGCCCAAGGCTAAAGCGGTAGTGACTGGCAATATTAAATTTGATTTGTTTTTGGGGGATGAATTGCGCGGTCAGGCGCAACAGTTAAAACAACAATTGTCTGCGCAGGGGCAGCGCCCGGTATTGATCGCGGCCAGTACGCATCAAGGGGAAGATGAAATAATTCTCGACGCATTTGCGCAAGTGCGTGCCAGTAATTCAGCTGCAGCGCAACGGGCGGTATTAGTGTTAGTGCCGCGCCATCCCGAACGTTTTGAGCGGGTGGGGCAGCTGTGCAGTGCTCGTGGTTTTGAGTTGGCTCGCCGCAGTGAACAGCAGTGGTCTGACTCCGCCGATATATTGCTTGGCAATACCATGGGTGAATTGCTCTTAATGTTTGGTGCGAGCGATATGGCGTTTGTGGGTGGCAGCCTGGTGCCTAATGGTGGGCATAATTTTATCGAGCCAGCGGCCTGGGGTTTGCCCTTACTCAGCGGTGAGCATCTGTTTAATTTTGCGGAGGTGGCGAGTTTAATGACGGAGGCTGGCGCATTAGTGCGAGTTAGTTCGGCAGCGCAGTTAGCACAGGCGTTTTTGCAATTGATTGATGATAAATCCGAGCGCGAGCGGCGTGGTGCGGCAGCTTTAAATGTTGCCTTGGATAACCGTGGCGCCCTGGATAAAACCTGTTCTCTTATTCAGCGCTATATTGAATAGGGTGGCAGCGCGACGTTATGGCGTTGATAAAACATAGATTCGATAAAAAAATGCCAGGCAAAAGCCTGGCATTTTTTTTGGAGCATTTGTACTCGGGCAGGCTTAGTTTTCGTATTGGCTACGGTTTACTAATGCGTCGTCCAACAGCCACTTATCAATTTCCTGCACGTCAGCAGGCGTGAGCATACCGGCTACTTCGCGCAATTTAATGGTATTGATTACGTAGGTGTAGAGCGCATCGGAATAGTTGCGGCGCGCTTGATAAAGGTTGCGCTGGGCGAGCAATACTTCTACCAGGTTGCGAGTTCCCACTTCATAACCGGATTGGGTTGCTTCCAGTGCAGATTGGTTGGAGACGATCGCCTGCTTGCGTGCTTGAACGTTGGCGACATCGGTTTCTACTGACAAGTGCAGGGCGCGAGTGTTTTGAATCACGTTGCGCTGGGTACTGTTGTAAAGCTCTTGTGCCTGGGTGTATTGCGCATAGGCTTGACGGCTGCGGCCAGAGGTTGCGCCTCCACTATATATAGGTACATCAAGGCGCAGTGAAATGGTTGTGCCATTTCTGCTGATGTCGCTTGGCCCACCGGTTTGCCCGCCATTATCGCTGTCCGATTCGCTATCGGAATAACCCAGGTTAGCGCCCAATGTTGGCAAATGGCCCGATTTGTTAGCTTTGGCAAATTGCAACGATGCATCAGCTTGTAGCTTGGACGCTTTCAGGTTGTAGTTGTTCTGTAACGAGAACTCAACCCAGTCGGCGCGGTTAGCGGGTGTAGGTGCAACGACCGGGAACTTGGGAGATAGGGGAGCAACCTGGTCTTCCGGTTTACCGGTCAGTACTTCAAGTGCTTCGTAATTGATACTTAAGTTGCCGCGTGCAACCAATGTGGCTGCGCGTGCGCTGTCAAAAGCAGCTTGGGCTTCGTGCACTTCAGTGATTGCGGTCAAGCCCACATCAAAACGCTGTTTGGTTTGCTCCAGCTGTTTAGCCAAGGCTTTTTCTTCTGCGATGGTTGCTTCCAGGGTTTCTACTGAACGCAATACATTGAAGTAGGCTTCTGCCACGCGCACAATCAGGCTTTGTTGGTCGGCACCGTATTGCGCTTCGGCTTGTTCACTCAGCTTCCCACCTTGTTTGTAGCTGTACCAGTAGGACATGTTGAACAAGGGTTGGCTCAGCGAGACTTCCCAGCTTTTACCATCGGTATCATTTTTGAGGCTGGTATTGGTCAGATTGTCAGTGGTTTCGATATCGGAGTTCGAGATCTGGGCGTTGGCATTGATCTGCGGCAACAAATTGGAGCGGGCGATAGTTTTATTTTCAAGGCCTGCTTCATATTTAGCTCTGTCGGCTTTTAATTGGGCGTCATTTTGCAGTGCGAGTTCGTACACATCCAGCAGGCTATTGGCGCTGGCAGTAAAAGGCGTTAGCGAAAACAGGCTAACGAGTAAGTAGAGCTTGGTCTTTTTCATAGAGGTTTCCAAAGTCCAGAGTTTAAGAATTCCAGTTCAGCATCCGCAGTATTTATTGCCTGAGGGCGCAATTAAAAACGGATGTAAGCACAAATATACAAGTTGCGTGGAGTTTAGCCGCTTGCTGTCTTGGGGTCGAGAAATGAACAAGGGTTCAGTGGTTAAAAAGGGTAAAACGTTAGTGCCGCAACAGGAAGTTACAAATGTAAGCGGGGTTCCTGTGTTTACCTTTCTAAACCTGCCGGACGCTATATTGGCGAGTTCAATTAGCCCAAGTAATTCCTTAGATGCAATAAAACAGCATACAGATTCACTGTTCGCAAAATTGTTAGTTTGTGTTTATACCGTTGGTAGGTCCTAAATAGGTCATTTTTGGCGAATATCACCTCTTACGCAGAATGTTTGATTGCTTCGCCGCAGGCCAACTTTTATCATGCGCGCCCATTTGCACTGTGCCGGGTTTGGGTAAAACCCTCCTTCATGCCGGGCCGAATCGTTACTTGTCAGTTACAAGTCCTTCGATACGATGTTGGTCTGTTGCCTTGCTGCCGATTTTTTAACTACCAAAAGGGTCTTTTATGACTATGTCCATTGAAATCGTATTGGTGATCTTTGCCGTACTCGCCCTGCTTGGGGTGGTGTTCGAGGAAGTTATCCATATCAATAAAGCCAAAACTACTTTGTTTTTCGGCAGCTTGTCGTGGTTGGTGATGTTCATGTTTGCCGGTGATCACGCACACCAGGAAGTGATGCTGGAAAAGCTGAATCACAACCTGTTGGAGATTGCGACACTGTGGTTGTTCCTTATGGCGACCATGACTTTTGTTGCTTACCTCAATGCCAAGGGAATAGTGCAGTCCGTCGTGCAGCGCCTGTGCCCCGCACAGATGAGCACCCGCAGTTTGATGATATTGGTAGCCTTGTTTGCCATGACACTGTCAATGGTGTGCGACAACGTGACCGCAACCTTGGTAACGCTCGGCTTGGTGCATGCTTTTGATGTGGATCAGCGCACGCGCATCAAACTCGCGGTGTTGGTTGTTTTTGCGGTTAACTCTGGTGGTGTTGCCTTGATCACCGGCGATGTCACCACGCTGATGATCTTCCTCTCCGGCCATGTGACAATGCCGCAACTATTACTGCTTTGGGTTCCGGCGATTGTAGGGGTCATGGTATTAGCGGGATTGATGTTCCCTGGTGTGTCCGGCCAAGTTGCTACAGAAAAAGATGCCCGCACCTTTACTGGCATGGATTGGGCGATTGTCGGCACCTTCTTCAGCACCATTGCCTGCACCATGTTATTCAACTTTTTCTTTGGTGTGCCGCCGGTACTGACCTTTTTGGTGGGGCTGTCAATTATGTTCTTTATTGGCCATTTTATGGACATGGACCCGGAAGAAACGCGTATTTTGGAATATGTACGTCAAATCGAATATGAAACCCTGTTGTTCTTTCTCGGGATTTTGTTATTGGTCGGTATGCTCAAAGAAATTGGCACCCTGGATTTGCTCACCAATTTCTATGCCCAGTTGGCTCCGCAATACGCCAACTACTTGATGGGCTTGTTCTCCGCCATGATCGATAACGTGCCCCTGACAGCAGCGCTTCTCAAATCGGAGCCCGTGTTGCAAACACCCGAATGGTTGGCGTTGACCTATGGCGTAGGTGTGGGTGGTTCATTGTTGGCAATTGGCTCTGCGGCGGGAATTATCGCTATGAGCAAAGTGAAAGGGCTAACCTTTGGTGCATTCTTGCGCTATACCCCCTTTGTATTTATTGCGTATACCTGTGGTTATGTAGTCGCTTTGACATTGGCCAATGTAGTATTTGGTTGATCGCCAGGAGCGGTGCTGAAAAACCGGAGCTTTGACTCCGGTTTTTTTATGGGCGATCGAAAACCCGCAAGGGGTAAAAAGGGTACGAATTTACACACAATTTATAAAGTTATTTCACGCCAGCTGTCAGCATCCGCACATTCTTTGCTTTAACATTTTTTCACTTTTCTGCGGAGCACTTATGTCGTCATTGGATATCGCCAAGCTCGACCTCATGTATGTCGGGATCATTATTTTTACCGGGCTGTTAGGCGGTGTGATCGCCAAAAAAATAAAGGTACCCGACATAGTCCTTTTTTTGCTCATCGGGATTGGTTTGGGGCCCACCATCGGCGGGGTATTGCATGTGCCAGCTGACTCAACGATGAATCAGCTAATTCTCACCATCGGCGCTTGTTATCTGCTGTTTGAAGGCGGGGCAACGCTGCGTTTTGCTGTGTTAAAAGAAATATGGATTTCATTAGCGGTGATCGCTACCTTCGGTGTATTAATTACCGGGGCGATCATTACCTACGCCGGCGTCTGGTTGGGCATTCCTATTGGTGTTGCACTGGTGTTAGGGGCGTTGACGGCATCCACTGACCCCGCCACTCTGGTACCGATTTTCAAACAAGTCCCGATTAAAGATCGGGTATCACAAACGGTTATGAGCGAGTCAGCGCTCAATGATGCCATGGGTGCGATTGCGACATTTGCAGTGGTGGCTTATGTGATGGGAACCGGCGAGGGGTTTAGCTTGACTCACTCCCTGGGGGAGCTGGCGTATGAGGCTGGCATGGGCTTGGTGTTAGGGGCGATTGTTGGCTACAGCGCCGCGTTTTTAATGGCGCACAACAGTTTTGGTATTTTTCGCGAAGTGACGCCATTTGTGATTATCCTGGCAGTTATCACCGTCTATTTGCTGGCCGACAAAATCGGTGCCTCCGGTTTTATGGCGGTATTTACCTGCGGTGTGATGATCGGCAACAAAGAGACATTTAATTTGCCGCTCGATGATCATGAACACGAGTATCTGGAAGATTATGTGGGTAATACCGCGCTATTAATGCGTATGTTTATCTTTATCCTGCTGGGCTCGCAGGTAGATTTCCACTTGCTCAAAGAATACTTGGGTGTTGGTCTGGTCCTGTTGTTTATTTTTATGTTTATCGCCCGTCCCCTGACGGTATTTATTTGCGCAGGCCCTGACCGTCGTGCCAAGTGGACATGGAAAGAGTTGGTATTTATGAGTTGGACCCGTGAAACCGGGGTAATCCCGGCAGCGCTGGTGGGTATTCTGGCTGGCATGAAGGTGCCGGGTATCGATGTGGTCGGTGCAATCACCTTTATCTTTATTCTGGGCACCATTTTGATCCAGGCTCCAACCACTGCACTGTTGGCAGGGAAATTGGGCTTATTGAAATCCCAGGAAAAATAACCTCACCGGTAGGGGCGCAGCAAGCGGCGTCCCTACCTTTACTCTGCAGCTTAACTCCAATAGACTGCGGTTTTCTTGTCGGGGTGCTTTTTGTTCGCTGTATGCGGGCAACGAGGCTGAGATATACCCGCCGACCTGATCCGGTTAGTACCGGCGTAGGGAACGAGAGCCTCCAGTTTTTGCATGCCTATTAAGTGTGCCTTGGTTATTTCTCTCCTTTCCGCGCTTTACTGTTTTTACTCATTGCGGAAATTTAATGAACCCTCACCTGCAGACCCCTATAGCCCTGACCATTGCTGGTAGCGACAGCGGCGGTGGTGCCGGTATTCAAGCGGATCTAAAAACCTTTTCCGCGCTGGGAGTATTTGGTACCAGTGCCATCACCTCGCTCACTGCGCAAAATACTATGGGGGTGCAAGGTGTATTGCCTATTCCTCCGGCGTTTGTGCAGCAGCAAATTCATTCGGTATTGAGTGATATCAATGTCGGTGCGATCAAAAGTGGCATGTTGGCAACAGCGGAAATTATTGCAGCAGTGGCTGAATCCCTGAGTGCTTACCCACAAATTCCTTTTGTACTGGATCCGGTAATGGTCGCCACCAGTGGCGATAGATTATTGGCAGAAGATGCAATCCACACACTGATTGGAAAATTGCTACCACTCGCTACGCTGGTTACTCCAAATTTGCATGAGGCGGCGGTATTGTTGAACACGCGCATGGCGCAAAATCGTGAGCAGATGCAATTGCAAGGTGAACAAATTATTGCCTTGGGCGCGCGCGCGGTATTGATGAAGGGCGGGCACACCGATGGTGAGGAAGCAACCGATTTATTAATTACCCCGACGGGCGTTGAAGCTTTTTCTGCGCCGCGGCTAGCCACTAAAAATACCCACGGAACCGGTTGTACTTTGGCATCGGCAATTGCCGCTGGTTTGGCCAAACAATTATCACTCAGTGACTCGGTCAAACAGGCAAAAAATTATTTACATCAAGCCTTGGTGCACTCTGAAAAATTGCACATAGGGCAGGGCTCAGGCCCGGTTCATCACTTCTATTCTTTTTATTAAATCACGTTCTATTATCCAAATTTATTTAAATACCTGATTAAGACAAGGCCACTATTATGAATACCAGCGTCGAAAAAATTCTCAGCCAAACCGCCGAAGTCGATAAAGCTTCGGTACAGCCCTTTACTGGCTCACAAAAAATTTATGTGCAGGGTTCGCGCGCGGATATTCAAGTGCCCATGCGTGAGATTACGCTCGCTGATACTCCGACTGATTTTGGCGGCGAGAAGAATCCACCGGTACGTGTCTACGACACTTCCGGCCCTTACACAGATCCGAACGTAAAAATTGATTTGCGCACCGGTTTGGGCGATGTGCGCACCGCCTGGATCGAAGAGCGCAATGACACCGAAATATTGGAAGACAGCCATTCGGAATTTACTAATGCGCGCCTGAACGACCCTAAATTGGCGAGCCTGCGTTTCAATCTCACCCGTAAACCGCGCCGCGCCAAACCGGGCATGAACGTATCGCAAATGCATTACGCCAAAAAAGGGATCATTACCCCGGAGATGGAGTACATCGCCATCCGCGAAAATATGGCGCTGGCCCAAGCGCGTGAATTGAGTGTAGATCCTCAATATAAAGCTTTGGGGCAGCAGCACAAAGGCATGAGTTTTGGTGCAAGTATTCCCGATGAAATCACTCCGGAGTTTGTGCGCGATGAAGTGGCGCGCGGCCGTGCGATTATCCCTGCAAATATCAATCACCCGGAATTGGAGCCGATGATTATCGGGCGTAATTTTCTGGTAAAAATTAACGGCAATATCGGTAACTCAGCATTGGGTTCATCAATTGAGGAAGAAGTAGAAAAACTTACTTGGGGTGCACGTTGGGGCGCGGATACGGTGATGGATTTGTCTACCGGCAAAAATATTCACGAAACCCGCGAGTGGATTATTCGCAACTCCCATGTACCTATTGGCACTGTACCTATTTATCAGGCGCTGGAAAAAGTAGACGGTGTTGCGGAAAATCTGACGTGGGAAATTTTTCGCGATACATTAATTGAGCAAGCTGAGCAGGGTGTGGATTATTTTACGATTCACGCCGGTGTGTTGCTGCGCTACGTGCCGCTCACCGCTAAACGTGTGACGGGCATTGTATCGCGCGGTGGTTCGATCATGGCCAAGTGGTGTCTGGCGCATCACAAAGAAAATTTCCTTTACACCCATTTCGACGAAATTTGCGAAATCATGAAAGCCTATGACGTTAGCTTTTCATTGGGTGATGGGTTGCGCCCTGGTTCGATTGCTGATGCAAATGACGAAGCGCAATTTGGCGAGCTGGAAACGCTCGGTGAGTTAACCAAGATTGCGTGGAAACACGATGTGCAATGCATGATTGAAGGCCCGGGTCATGTGCCTATGCATATGATTAAAGAAAATATGGATAAGCAATTGGAGCTGTGCGATGAAGCACCTTTCTATACGCTTGGCCCATTAACGACGGATATAGCACCGGGTTACGATCACATCACCTCGGGTATTGGTGCGGCCATGATCGGCTGGTTCGGTTGCGCTATGCTCTGCTATGTAACACCCAAAGAGCATTTGGGTTTACCGAATAAAGATGACGTGAAAGAAGGGATCATCACTTACAAAATTGCCGCGCACGCAGCGGATTTGGCCAAAGGCCATCCGGGGGCGCAGCTGCGTGATAATGCGTTATCCAAAGCGCGTTTTGAATTCCGCTGGGAAGATCAATTCAATCTCGGCCTTGATCCGGATACTGCGCGCTCTTATCACGATGAAACTCTGCCGAAAGATTCGGCCAAAGTTGCACACTTCTGCTCTATGTGTGGCCCGAAATTTTGTTCGATGAAAATCACCCAGGAAGTGCGCGACTACGCGGCAAAAAATGGCACTGATATTTCGGTGATTGGCGATCAGGATATTATCAAGATGATCGATGTGGAAGCGGAAATGAAACAAAAATCCAAAGAGTTTTTGGAAGCAGGTGCTGAGATTTATCACAGAGTTTAAATCAGCGACCAGGCTTTAAATCCCCTGCTCCCCTTTGGGAAAGGGGAGCAGGGGATTTAAATAATCAATAAGACTTTATCTATGATCAAAAAACCCGAATTCACTCGCGCGGATGTGGAAATCATTCGCCGCGAAGAAATGTACAAACGTTTTTTCCGTGTAGAAAAAATCTTTCTGCGCCACAAATTATTTGATGGTGGCTGGGGCAAGGAGATTGGTCGCGAATTATTTGTGCGCGGTGAAGCAGTAGCAGTTGTGCTTTATGATCCAAAACAGGATTTGATCGGCATGGTAGAACAATTTCGTATAGGAGCCTTGGATGAGCCTAACGGCCCTTGGTGTTATGAAGTGGTTGCCGGCATGTTGGAGGAGGGCGAGTCGCCAGAAGAGGTTGCGCGGCGCGAGCTAATCGAAGAGGCAAATATAGTACCTTATGCGATGGAGTATATTTGCAATTATTTATCCAGCCCCGGCGGCTGCGACGAGAAGTTACATTTATTTTGCGGCTTGTGTGATCTCAGTGAGGCCGGCGGTGTTTTTGGTTTGCCAGAGGAAGGTGAAGATATTCGCGTTCATGTACTAGCCGCTGATGATGTTTTCGCAGAGTTATTAAACGGTGCGTTTAATAATGCCGCCGCGTTAATTTGTTTGCAGTGGTTGCAAATGAATCGCAACCGTTTGCGTTTGCAAGTTGCTGCAGAATAAATTTTTCTTGCCATTGACTTAGTCCTGTCTGTGACTAACACTTCTCTCAGGGTGAAAAAGAATGTGCGCCCGGGCAATGGTGCGATATCACCCGCATGGTGTAATAAATTATTCGTTTTAATCCGGTACTATTTCGTCCGGGACTACTTTAATCAGGCCTCTATGTTTACATTGCGTGTTGCCAAGGCTCAGCCCGAGTACGTTACTTACAAAGAGCGTTACAAGGTTGATTTACCTTTGCAAATGGCGGAGTGTGAGGCAAATTATGCACGCTTGACGAAATTAACCGCGCCTGTTGAGGCCGATGAAATTCGGTTTATGGTTACTCGTGCAAATCAACAGTGGTTACATTTATTAAGAGTCACCGAGCGCTCCCCCTACACCACCACTCTGGAGCTGAGCCGAACAAGTGTGGGGCAATCATCGCAATGGCTCTCCATGCCCAAACTTACCCTGCGTATGTATCACGATGCCAAGCTTGCTGAGGTATTGGCGTGGGAGGGGCACAAACGTTTACGTCCCCGTTACGACTACCCCAACCAATCCATGTACCAAAGTGATGAAAAATACCAACTAAACCGTTTTTTGGGGGAGTGGTTGAATCTTTGTTTGGAGCAGGGGCACGCGGTTGGTGAACTCGCCTCTTTTTAAAAGAGTGTCGATCAGGTCACAGTGACGCTCAAGTTTTACACTTCTTGGCCTTCGATCATCTCATTTTTCTTTTTTGATACTGGCGTGATAACTCCCTTGCGTATATTGTTGCTGTTAATATCGCTATTAGTTTGACGTCTCAGTCATCGTGACAGGTCGTCAAAGTCCGATGATCTGTTCAAACCCGACAAAAATAACCCAATCACCAAAGAAAACCCGACTATCAAAGGATGAGAGCCGCCAGTGCGTCTGATTCAGATAACCGATTGCCATTTGGGAGCGCAGCAGAGCGAATCCCTTCTGGGGCTTAATACTGACCAGAGTCTTGATGATGTTTTGCAGCTGATTCAAACCTCTGAGGTTGGTTTTGATCATCTTTTGTGTACTGGCGATGTGGCCAGCGAAGCGCATAGAGATTGTTATCAGCGTTTTGAAACCAATATTCGCCGCTACTTCTCCCAGCCTATGAGCTGGTTGCCTGGCAATCATGACTCAGCGGAATTGATGGCCGCCAATCAGGAGCGCCTTGGCATTCAAAGCCGTTTGGTGATGTTGGGGCAGTGGGTATTGGTTTTATTGGACTCCAGTGTGCCCGGACAGGTTTACGGTCAGTTGGCTGCCAGTGAACTGGATTTTCTTGAGCATGCCTTGCGTGCGCATCGCGATAAGCATGTGATTATTTCCCTGCATCACCAACCAGTGCTGGTGGGGAGTGTATGGATCGATCAATACATAGTGCGCAATGCCGATGCCTTCTTCCAGCTGATTGATGCCCATACGCAGGTAAAAATTGTGACCTGGGGGCATGTCCACCAAGAGTTCCAGCAGCAGCGCAAAGGTGTCACCCTGCTGGCCACGCCTTCAACTTGTGTGCAGTTCAAACCCAAGTGTGATGATTTTACAGTGGATACCCAAATGCCCGGTTATCGCTGGTTTGATCTGCGTGGTGACGGTAGTTTTGATACGGGTGTGCTGCGCGTTACTAACAAACAGTATGTGATTGATTATAAATCGGCAGGTTATTAATCCCCCATGGCGGCATTGGTGTACATCCATGGGTTTCTGAGTTCCCCTCTCTCCTTTAAAGCGCAGCAAACGGCGCAATGGCTCGCGCAGCAGCACCCGGAAATCAGCTTCCACTGCCCGCAACTCCCCCCTTATCCGGCACAAACCCAGCTGCTGCTGGAGGCATTGGTTGAATCGCTTTTGCCTGAGCCTGTGTATTTAATGGGAAGTTCACTGGGCGGTTTTTGGGCGACTTGGCTGGCAGAAAAATATAACTTGCGTGCGGTATTGATTAACCCGGCGGTGCGCCCGCAGGATTTTATGCCCGCCTATTTAGAGGTTGACCTGAAAAGTTATCACACCGATGATAGCTACCGCTTATGTGCGCACCACATAGATGAAATTATCGCTGTGGATATAGCTCCCTCGCGCCTACAGAATTATTGGCTATTGGTACAAGCGGGCGATGAAACCCTCGATTACCGCAAGGCGGTACAAAAATATGCAGGTTGCAAACAAACAATAGAGGCGGGTGGCGATCATGCCTTCCAGGGCTTTGAACGGTTTTTTGCTGACTGCATGGATTTTTTTAATCACTAGGCTTTTTTTTAACGACTCAGCTTTTTTTAACTATTCAGCTTTTTAAATTAATCGGTAAACAGAAAATAAGATGGCTAATTATTCCGCAGAAGATATTGAAGTACTCACGGGATTGGACCCGGTAAAAAAACGCCCGGGCATGTACACCGAAACCACACGCCCCAATCACTTGGCGCAGGAGATTATCGACAACTCGGTAGATGAGGCGCTCGCCGGCCACGCTAAAACTATTGATGTGATTTTGCATAAAGATCACTCGGTCACAGTGGTGGATGATGGTCGCGGAATGCCGGTGGATATTCATCCGGAGCAGGGCAAGCCCGGCGTAGAAGTGATTTTGTGTACGCTCCATGCCGGTGGCAAATTCTCTAATAAAAATTACCAATTTTCCGGTGGTTTGCACGGCGTAGGTGTATCCGTAGTGAACGCCTTGTCGGAAAAATTAATTGTTACCGTGAAGCGTGACGGCAATGTTTACCAGATGGGTTTCTCCAATGGCGATAAAGCCAGCGACCTGGAAATTATCGACACGTGCCCCAAGCGTCAAACCGGTACCAGCGTCCATTTTTTACCAAATCCGACTTATTTTGATTCGCCCAAATTCTCTGTCAGTCGCATGCGCCATGTGTTGCGCGCCAAAGCGGTATTGTGCCCCGGCCTGACCGTCACTTTCCTCGATGAGTCAACCGGCGAAAAAGATGTTTGGTATTACGAAGACGGTTTAAAAGATTATCTCGCCGGTGCCACACAAGAGTGGCTAACCCTACCTGACAGCCCCTTTGTGGGCGATTTCAGTGGCCAAACCGAAGCCGTGACCTGGGCGGTGCAATGGTTGATGGATGGCGGCGAGTTGGTGCAGGAGTCCTACGTCAACCTGATTCCCACCGCGCAGGGTGGAACCCATGTCAATGGTTTGCGCACTGGTCTATTGGATGCGCTGCGCGACTACTGCGAATTTCGCAATTTAATTCCGCGCGGTATTAAACTCGCACCAGAGGATTTGTGGAATGCCTGCTGTTATGTGCTCTCTTACAAACACGCCGACCCACAATTTTCCGGTCAAACCAAAGAGCGCTTAACCTCGCGTGAAGCGGCAGCGTTTGTGTCGGGTATTGCTAAAGATGCGTTTGCACTCTGGTTAAACCAGCACACTGAAGACGGCGACAAACTTGCCGAATTTTGTATTAGCAATGCGCAAAAACGCGTGCGCGCCAGTAAAAAAATCGAGCGTAAACGTGTGACTCAAGGCCCGGCGCTGCCCGGTAAATTAGCCGATTGCTCCAGTGGCGATCCGGCGCGCAGCGAATTATTTTTAGTGGAAGGGGATTCAGCAGGCGGCTCGGCCAAACAAGCGCGCGATCGTGAATTTCAGGCGATTATGCCGCTGCGTGGCAAGATCCTGAACACCTGGGAGGTGGACTCGGGCGAAATTCTCGCCAGTCAGGAAGTGCACGATATTTCAGTTGCGATTGGCATGGACCCGGGCAGCGAAGATTTAAGTGAGCTGCGCTATCACAAAATTTGTATTCTCGCGGATGCGGACTCGGACGGTTTGCATATCGCGACACTCTTGTGTGCGCTGTTTGTGAAGCACTTTCCGGTATTGGTACGTCGCGGTCATGTATTTGTGGCCATGCCGCCGCTGTACCGTATCGATATTGGTAAAGAAGTGTATTACGCGCTGGATGAAGGCGAAAAAAATGGTGTGCTCAATCGCATCGCTGCCGAAAATAAAAAAGGCAAACCCAACGTGCAACGCTTTAAAGGTTTGGGTGAGATGAACCCGTTACAGCTGCGTGAAACTACTATGGCGCGCGATACCCGTCGTTTGGTACAACTCACGATTGGTGAGGACGACGGCACCATGCAAATCATGGATATGATGCTCGCTAAAAAACGAGCGGGTGATCGCAAAACCTGGCTGGAGGAAAAAGGGAACCTGGCCGAAATCGCTGTGTTGTAAATCACAGGTAAAGTTTATAAATTTATAGGATAAGGTTATAAATTTCATAGGATAAATTTATAAAGTAGAGTATATTTTGAGCAAGGATGCTCAGGAAATGCTCGAAAATGAATATTCCCGCCCGCAAGCTCAAAATGTCAGCCGTCAAAAATATTGTTCGCTTCCCTGCGATCAAGGCAAATGGCGGTAAAACCATCCTGGTGGAATCGGTCTTAGAGTCTAAATATTGTCTTCACCTCGAATTTGATTCTACGGTCGAAACCTATTTCCCCCAGCCTAAGACTTTCGCTATCCCTGGTGAGAGTGAGCAAAACAGGTATACCCCGGACTTTGAAGTTCATTACACGTGTGGTCAGCGAAAATATGTAGAAGTTAAACCGTTTAATCGCGCAAGTTCAGAGCATTATCAACTCCTCTTCTCCCGTTTCGAATTGTCACTCGAAAAAACTCTTACTAAGTTCCTGCTTGTAAATGAGGCTGAAATTCTTAGGCAGCCACTCCTATCTAATTACGAAAAACTGTACCAGTACAGGAAACGTCCCACGATCGATATGAGGAACTTGCATCAATTTGCCGAAATTCACCATATTTCGATGCCATTGTCCCGTTTGATAAGTGAACTAGGAAATCAAATTAGCCTTAGAGAAATTTATACTTGGCTTGCCTTAGGGTACTTACGGTTCGACATACATTCAGAACACTTAAGCATGATGACGGAGGTGAAATTCGATGTCTGTTGAATTATGGATCGAAGGTGTTATCGCCGAATTCAAAGATGGAACTCCTTTCAGTAGGGCTATTGTACGTGCGGTAGGCAGAAATGAAATCGTGATGGCCGATATAGTCAACGGTTCAACACTTCGGCTCGATCGTTCAGAACTAGATGCAATTCACGCAGCTGGAGGCGTGAAATTTCTAGCAGACTCACGATATTTAGGTGACTTGAAATTTTCGGATCTCACCGAAAAAGAACAGCTCGAAACAAATCGAAAGCTTAAATATATACAAAAATTGCAAGAACAAAAAATTAATAAAATTACGGAAAAGCGTGCTGTCAAAACTATTTTGGCTGTTGCGCAGGAGCTAGGTGAAAAACCACCTCATTGGCAATCCGTCAGGTCCTGGTACAACAGCTTTGTCGAGGCTGGGATGAAAATGCGAGGGCTTTATCCTAATCATCGATCAAAAGGTTTTTTCGGACCTAAACTGAGTGAAAAAGTATTGGAGATCATCAATGAAGCTGCTAAACGCTATCATCGTCCAAGCAGGCCGACAATGGCATCCATCCACCGAAATGTTGTAGAGAAGGTGATTGCTCACAACTTGGATAACCCGAATGATCTTCTAATTGCCCCCACCTACTGCGCCGTACAGTCACGAATTCTCGATGTGTCCTACCAACATAAAACAAAGTCGAGACGCGGGAGCCGTGCACTTCAAGCCGAACTTGCTGGTGCACATAGCGGAATTGAAACAAGTCGAGTTTTAGAACGGGTCGAAATAGACCATACCTTACTAGATATTCATGTACTTCATGATGAACTCAAGACGCTTTTAGGTCGACCAAGTATTACGGTTCTGATCGATCATTATTCTCACATGGTCCTTGGTTGCCAGCTCTCTTTTGAAAAGCCGTCATTTGCATCCGTATGCATGGCTTGCATGAATGCGTTCCTACCGAAAGATTCGATGATGAAAAATTTGGCGATTGAAGCTGATTGGCCGGCTCACGGAATCCCTACGATGTTGATTTGCGTTTAAAACTGACCCACTAAACCCGCATATTTGCGTCGAAAATTGACCCACGTAACCGACTATCCTGCTTGTTTTTTGAGCGGGAGATAGGAGTGATTAACGTGGCCATTTTGAGCAAGATCAGACGTTGGTATTTCCGTGACAAACTCTCGTTACGGGAGATTGCACGACGTACCGGATTTTCCCGCAACACCGTTCGCCGCTACCTGCGCAATGAGATCAGCGAACCGGTTTATCCCAAGCGACAAACACCCAGTAAGCTTGATGCCTTTGCCGATAAGTTGCGGCAGTGGTTGGTCGATGCTGCACGCACCTCCCGCAAGCAGCGTCGTTCACTCAAACAGATGCACGCTGATTTACGTGCGTTGGGGTTTGAAGGCTCCTATGATCGCGTTGCTGTCTTTGCCCGCGATTGGCGCCGCCAGCAGTTGGAATCGAGTAAAGGTGCGAGCAAGCACACCTATATCCCATTGCAATTCAAACCCGGTGAAGCATTCCAGTTTGATTGGAGTGAAGACTGGGCGGTAATTGCGGGCGAACGGGTAAAGCTGCAAGTCGCTCACTTCAAATTGAGTTACAGCCGAGCTTTCTTTGTCCGCGCTTATTTGCTGCAAACCCACGAGATGTTGTTCGATGCGCACCATCATGCCTTTATGGCTTGGGGTGGCATTCCGCAACGCGGGATTTACGACAACATGAAGACGGCTGTCGATAAGGTAAAACGTGGCAAGCAGCGTGATGTGAATGCGCGCTTTGCAGCGATGGTGAGTCACTACTTATTTGATGCAGAGTTCTGCAATCCTGCTGCGGGTTGGGAGAAGGGTCAGGTCGAGAAGAACGTGCAGGATGCGCGAAGAAGGCTTTGGCAACAGGTGCCCGCCCAACCTTCATTGATTGCTTTGAATGACTGGTTACACGAGCGCTGCGTTCAACTCTGGAGTGAATCCACCCATCCCACTGAAGCATTAACCATTCAAGCGGCATTGGATCATGAGCGATCTTTCCTGATGCCGGTGGGGCAACCGTTCGATGGTTTTGTCGAGCAGCCCAAGCGCGTATCGCCCACCTGTTTAATCACCTTCGAACGCACGCGTTACAGCGTACCGTCTTCCTTCGCTAATCGACCGGTGAGTTTGCATACCTATCATGATCACCTGGAGGTGATTGCGGAAGGCAATATCATCGCGGTGCATACCCGCGTGTTTAACCGCAGGCATGAGCAGGTAACGACAGTGTATGACTGGCGACATTACCTCTCGGTGTTGCAGCGCAAACCCGGAGCCATTCGCAACGGTGCTCCCTTCGCAGAATTGCCCAAAGCCTTTCAATCACTGCAAACCATTTTGTTAAAGCGTGTCGGTGGTGACCGCGAGATGGTGGATATTCTTGCACTCGTGCTGCTGCACGATGAGCAAGATGTTCTCACCGCTGTAGAACTTGCATTGGAAACCGGTTCACCCTCCAAACAAATCGTGATCAATATCCTGAGTCGATTAGTAGAGGGAACACCCATCCCACCGATTGAAGTACCGCCTGCATTAGCACTGAGAGTGGAACCACTGGCTAACGTCACTCGCTACGATAACCTGCGCGCTCAAACCATCAGTACTCAAGGAGGACACCATGCACACTAATCCCATGATCCCCGCACTGAAGTCACTCAAACTCTACGGCATGGCCCATGCACTGAACGATCTTGCTGAACAGGATTCACCAGCATTCCAGGCGAGCACCGGCATCCTTGATCATTTACTCAAAGCAGAACTGGCCGAGCGCGAAGTACGTTCGGTGGCTTATCAACTGAAGACTGCCAAATTCCCAGCGTACCGGGATCTGAGTGGCTTTGATTTTACGAGCAGCATGGCCAATGAAGCATTGATCCGGCAATTGTGTGCCGGTGACTTTATGGATAACGCGCAGAATGTCGTGTTTGTCGGTGGCCCTGGAACGGGCAAAACCCACCTTGCCAGTGCCATCGGCATTCAAGCGATTGAGCAACTACATCGCCGCGTTCGTTTCTTCTCGACCATTGAATTGGTGAATGCATTAGAGAAGGAAAAACAGCAAGGCAAAGCCGGACAAATTGCATCACGTTTAATGCATACCGATTTAGTGATTCTGGATGAGATGGGCTATTTACCCCTCAGTCAAACTGGTGGGGCTTTGTTGTTCCACTTAATGAGCAAGTTGTATGAACGCACCAGCATGATCATCACCACCAACCTCAGCTTTGCTGAATGGTCGAATGTATTTGGTGATGCAAAGATGACTACAGCGTTATTGGATCGAGTCACCCATCATTGCCATATTGTTGAAACCGGCAATGATAGCTATCGTTTCAAAGAGAGTTCAGCACAACCGAAAAAGGAGAAAAAGACGACAACTTATCCACAACCCAAACCTGTAAAATAAACCATTAAGGGTGGGTCAAAATTCAACGCAAAAGGTGGGTCAGTTTTAAACGCAAATCAACAGCAAGGTTAAACATCGCGAGCTCACGGATTCGATGAGAAATCTGTAAACGCACCCGGATTGCCCATACGTCACTGACTTTTAGTGGCGCTTTTTGACCTATAAGTTTTCCTTTATTCCAGGGTTCTTTGAGTAAGTGTTTATCAATGCTGGATGTAAACATAATGAAATACCTCCTGAGATGAGGGGGCTTCTATTATGCGCCTGTGTCACGGAGGTGGTCTGGCTGGACTTCGTTGAGGCGTTAGATCTGGTGCCGACAAGCCTACCCATACTTGCCATCATATTCGTTTATCCGTATATTTGGATCTCCATATGTACAGGGTTGAACCATCATGTCCTACAAAATCCCCGTTCTCTTTGTTTGCACCGGCAATTCCGCCCGCTCCCAGATTGCCGAGGCTTTGCTTCGCCATACGGATAGCCAGAATTTTGAAGCGGCCAGTGCCGGTACCAACCCCAAACCGATCAACCCCAAGGCATTGGAGGTACTGGAAAAAGCCGGAGTTTCAACCGAAGGGCTTTACAGTAAATCACTGGAGACGCTTTCTGATCGACGCTTCGATGTCGTGATTACCCTGTGTGACAAAGCCGCCCAAGAGTGCCAATTGCTGGCAAATCCTGCTGAGGTGTTGGCGTGGAACTTTGAAGATCCTTCGGCAAGCAGCGATCCCAAAGCATTCGAACATATCCTGCAAGCGATTCACGAACGCATCAAGTTGTTCGTGCTGGTAAAAACCAAACGGAACTAAGTTATGCCCTTGACCCCGGATCAATTCAGTAAATGCCTTGCGGATGAAACCCGCGCCCGGATCGCCCTGCTGGTTGCGGGTGAGAAAGAGCTTTGTGTGTGTGAGCTGACCTGCGCCCTGGATGAAATTCAGCCCAAAATCTCCCGCCATTTAGCGCAACTGCGCACCGGTGGTGTGTTGGCAGATCGCCGTCAGGGCCAATGGGTGTATTACCGCTTACACCCGGATCTCCCCACATGGGCGGTCAAGACTTTGAAGCTGATGCGCGAAGCGCACAGTGACTGGCTCGCGCCCAACGTGAGCCGCTTGTGTGGCATGGAAGATCGTCCCCAGCGTTGCTGCTAACCCCGTTCCCAGACCGGTATTCCGGAGGCGATTACATGAAAATTTTATTCCTCTGCACCCACAACAGTTGCCGCAGCATTCTCAGTGAAGCGCTGTTTAACCATATAGCACCCAAAGGCTGGACGGCCTATAGCGCAGGCAGTTTCCCCAGCGGTGAAGTAAATCCACTAACCCTTGAGGCATTGGTTCGCGCCGGGGTATCCACCGCTGGCTTGCGCAGCAAATCATCCGATGAATTCGAACATCTGGAACCGGACATCGTGATTACCGTGTGCGACAAAGCCGCTGGTGAGGCCTGCCCACTGTATCTCGGGCGTGCGGTACGCGCGCACTGGGGGTTGAATGATCCCTCCGAGCTTGCACGAGGTGCTGCTGCACTCAAAACCGACCAGGTTGCTGCTGCCTTTGACGAGTGCATGGCAATCATCCGGCAGCGGATCGATACGATGTTGGCTTTACCGCTGGAGGTGCTTGCCCTTAATCGGGATCAACTCCAAGCCGCGTTAAATGGCATCGGTGAATTGTAATTTTTCGATGCGACAGTAACCCCCTGACTTTTGCTGTGGTGAATTGACGATGACTGATTTGACGCTACCCAATCTCAATACGGATTTGATGGATATTCCCGAGTCCCTGTCTTTAGGGCAGGAGAAGATGTCCACCCACAAACCGCGCATTTTGTTGCTCTACGGCTCTAACCGCCCACGCTCCTTTAGCCGTTTGTTGGTGGAGGAAGCTGAGCGCCTGTTGCAACACCTGGGCGCAGAAACGCGAGTATTTAATCCCAGTGGATTGCCATTGCCCGACGATGCACCGGATACCCACCCCAAGGTGCAGGAATTGCGCGAGTTGGTGCTGTGGTCGGAAGGTCAAGTCTGGTGCTCACCCGAGCGTCACGGTGCAATGAGCGGCGTATTTAAAGCGCAAATTGATTGGATTCCGTTAACCATGGGCGCTGTTCGCCCCACACAAGGGAAAACACTCGCCGTCATGCAAGTCTGTGGTGGCTCGCAATCGTTTAACGTGGTCAATCAACTGCGAGTGCTCGGCCGCTGGATGCGCATGTTCACCATTCCCAATCAATCGTCTGTTGCCAAAGCATTTCTGGAATTTGACGAACAGGATCGCATGAAACCATCTGCCTATTACGACCGCGTAGTAGATGTCATGGAAGAGCTGGTGAAATTCACCTTGCTCCTGCGCGACCGCAGCGATTATTTAGTAGATCGCTATTCCGAGCGTGTTGAGTCAGCGGAAGCCTTGAGTACACGTGTAAATCAATCGGCTATTTAATGCAAAATTTATAAGTAGGCAAAAAATATGGGTTTATTTGAACGCTATTTATCGCTCTGGGTTGCATTGTCCATCGCTGCCGGTGTGATTCTCGGCAATTATTTTCCGGCGGTATTTGCGCAGATCGCTGCACTGGAATTTGCCCATGTGAATATTGTTGTTGCGGTTTTAATTTGGGTGATGATTTACCCCATGATGGTGCAAATTGACTTCAGCGCAATAAAAAATATCGGCCAGCGCCCGCAGGGATTGATCTTAACTGTCGTTATCAACTGGTTAATAAAACCCTTCACTATGGCCGCCTTGGGTTGGTTATTTTTTAAAGTACTTTTTGTTGACTGGGTTGATCCACAAACCGCGCAGGAATATATCGCGGGCATGATTTTGCTCGGCGTTGCGCCCTGTACCGCGATGGTATTTGTGTGGAGCCAACTGACCAAGGGCGATCCCAATTACACATTGGTGCAAGTGTCGCTTAATGATGTGATTATGATTTTTGCCTACGCGCCTATCTGTGCATTTTTGTTAGGCGTCAGCGATATCCATGTGCCCTGGGAAACGCTGATTATTTCTGTTGTGCTTTATGTGCTGCTACCACTGATTGCAGGCGTAATGACTCGTCGCTGGCTGGAATCCAAATCCGGCATCAACGCCAGCCAGCAATTGCAACAATTCCTCGCTGCCTGCAAACCTTGGTCAGTGATTGGTTTACTCGCAACAGTAGTGCTGCTATTTGCCTTTCAAGCGCAGACTATTCTGACCAAACCGCAAGCCATCTTTTTAATTGCTATCCCACTTCTGATTCAAACCTACGGCATTTTTGCGATCAGTTTTGTGGCGGCCAAGGCGATGAAACTACCGTACAACATCGCCGCACCCGCCTGCATGATCGGTACTTCTAACTTTTTTGAGTTGGCAGTGGCCGTAGCTATTTCATTGTTTGGTTTGCACTCGGGTGCAGCGCTGGCCACGGTGGTGGGTGTTCTGGTTGAAGTGCCAGTGATGTTATCGCTGGTCGCGTTTTGTAATCGCACGCAACACTGGTTTGCTCGACCCTAAATTTAATTTTTATTGTTATCTATTTTTAAGGAAACCTTATGTCGCTAGCTCATCCCTTCACGCCGCTTATGATTAACGATGAAGTGGGACAATTATTGTTTACGCCGTGCCCCGGCACCAAAGAGGTGGGTTTACAGCAGTCGCTGGAACAGTTAGCCGCTGCGGGTGCAAACGCGATTCTCACGCTTATGCCAAATGACGAAATGCAACGCAATGCGGTGATTGATTTACCCGAACTCTGTGCAAAGTTGGAGTTGGAATGGTTTCACTTGCCGATTGAGGATGATCATGCACCTGAACAACTTTTTCAGGATGCCTGGCAGAATGCGAGAGAGAAAATTCATGCATTGGTCAATGCCGGTAAAAGCATTGCAATTCACTGCAAAGGTGGCTCAGGGCGCACAGGTCTAGTTGCAGCGCAAATCTTATTGGAGCGCGGCATTCCACTGGATGATGTGATCACACGCGTTCGCGCGATTCGCCCCAATGCGCTACAGATTCCTGCGCATCAGGAGTATATCGCTACACTCGCACAACAAATCTCTGCTTAATAACGTGAATAAAGGATTGGATTATGAAAAAAATCAAAGTTGGTATTAACGGTTTTGGCCGTATTGGTCGTTTGGCATTGCGCGCATCCTGGCATTGGCCAGAGTTTGAATTTGTGCAAATCAATGACCTTGCTGCCGATGCGGAAACTTATGCGCATTTGCTGAAATATGATTCAGTGCAAGGCACCTGGCCGGAAGCGGTTAGTGCAGAAAATGGTGCACTGATCATTAACGGAAAATCGATTCGCATCACCACCAACAAGGCCATTGCCGACACCGACTGGTCGGGTTGTGATCTGGTGATTGAAGCCAGTGGCAAGATGAAAACCGTTGCTGTATTGCAAGCTTATCTTGACCAAGGCGTTAAGCGCGTTGTCGTGAGCGCGCCAGTAAAAGAAACCGGCGCACTGAATATTGTGATGGGTGTAAACCAGCACCTGTTTAATCCCGCCGAGCATCACATCGTCACCGCTGCATCCTGCACTACCAATTGCCTTGCGCCAGTAGTGAAAGTGATTCATGAAAAGCTGGGAATCAAACACGGTTCTATTACGACTATTCACAATCTCACCAACACCCAATCCATTCTGGATCAACCGCATAAAGATTTGCGCCGTGCACGCGCATCCGGTTCCAATTTAATTCCGACCACAACCGGATCGGCGACAGCGATTGCTGAAATATTTCCGGAATTGCGCGGCCGATTGAATGGTCACGCGGTACGTGTCCCCTTGGCCAATGCGTCATTGACGGACTGTGTCTTTGAAGTGGAACGCGCTACCACCGTTGAAGAAGTGAATGGCTTGTTAAAAACAGCCAGCGAAAACGAACTGCTGAATATTTTGGGCTATGAAGAACGCCCCCTGGTGTCTACCGATTACTGCGGTGATCCACGCTCGTCAATTGTGGATGCTTTATCCACCATGGTAATCAACGGCACCCAAGTGAAAATCTATGCCTGGTACGACAACGAGTGGGGCTATTCCAATCGCACGGTTGAATTAGCAAAACTGGTTGGCCTTGCGGACGCAGGAGCATAAACATGGCAACTACCGGGGCTGGCAAGCTGAGCGCAGAGATAAAACAATACTTTGTTGTCACCGGCAATTATTGGGCATTTACCTTAACCGACGGCGCTTTGCGTATGTTGGTGGTGCTGCACTTTCACCAATTGGGTTATAGCCCGCTGCGAATTGCTGCCCTGTTTTTGTTTTATGAAATTTTTGGAGTGATCACCAACTTGGTGGGCGGTTATCTCGGTGCCCGCATCGGCCTTAACCGCACCATGAATATCGGCCTCGCACTACAAGTTATTGCATTGTTGATGCTTGCAGTGCCCACGATCATGCTCAGTCCACTGTGGGTCATGGGTGCACAGGCGATCTCGGGTATCGCCAAAGACCTCAATAAAATGAGTGCAAAAAGCTCAATCAAATTATTGGTACCAGGCGATCAACAGGGCAAATTATTTAAATGGGTTGCACTGCTGACCGGCTCCAAAAATGCGTTGAAAGGTGTTGGCTTTTTTCTCGGTGGCGCATTGTTGGCGCTGATGGGATTTACCAATGCCGTGATCGCGATGGCCGCTGTCCTGGGTGTGATTTGGCTGGCAAGTTTACTTCTCCTGAAAAAAGATTTAGGCAAAGCCAAAAACAAACCCAAGTTCAGTGAATTGTTTTCCAAAAGCCGTGCAATCAATATTTTGTCGGCAGCGCGCCTGTTTTTATTCGGCGCGCGCGATGTGTGGTTTGTGGTGGCCTTGCCGGTATTTTTAAGCAGCCAGCTCGGCTGGGATTTTTGGTGGGTGGGCGGCTTTCTGGCGGCCTGGGTGATTGGTTACGGCATTGTCCAATCTATCGCTCCACTGATTATCGGCAAAGCACAAGGCAAGGTTCCTGGTGGTGGTCACGCCTTCCTGTGGGCACTCATCCTGACGGGTATTCCAGCGGCTATTGCACTGGGCATGAGTTTCACTAGCTTGCCGGTAACTCAGGTATTGATTGGTGGTTTGTTGGTATTCGGCGCCGTGTTTGCGATCAATTCATCGCTGCACAGTTATTTGATTGTGAATTACGCGAAGTCCGATGGCGTTTCACTGGATGTCGGTTTTTACTACATGGCAAATGCCTTGGGGCGCTTGATAGGTACGCTATTGTCTGGCTGGGTCTATCAGGTCGCCGGGCTGGAAGCGTGTTTGTGGGTATCGACTGGTTTTATTGCGTTAGCAGCGTTAATTTCATTGGCCTTACCAAAGCACGTTGCACCCACGTAATTTTTTTCTGTGTTAAGCCGAACAAAAAAGCCCGACTATTTTTGCAAATAGTCGGGCTTTTTACGTTCCGGATTTACTCTGCTTTTGCAAGCAACTTCAAATACTCTTCTGCGGTTTTCATATCATCGGTCTTGAGGGTTTTTCCTTCAGGGCCTTTACCAATCAACGTGACTTGTTTTGCTGGCTCGCCATGCTCCTGAAATTGTTTCAAGGCTTCAGAATCCGTTTTAAATACCCACACACGGCCATCTTTTTCAAAGGTGACGAAACCTGGTTTATCGTAAGGGCCAGCGAATACAGACATCGAAACAAACGCAGTCAACGCGGCAATTGCCAATGATTTTTTCATGAAATTATCCTCGCAGTGTTTAAATTTACCGGGAACAATTTCAACAGCGGCAGGTTACGGTTTTATGACAGCTGTAACATTTCCGTTAAGATTTAGCCAGATAATGCTCGATTTCCTCTGCTGTAGTTCGTGCCGTTCGCCCCACGCCAATCAGCGTGGCAGAGGCCAATCCCGTCCACTCGCCGTAACCGACTAACCACAAGCGTGGTTCCTGTACTGAGCGGGTACCCTCCACATCAACTTTGCCTTCAGAATTGATTACGCCCAATGAATGCAAATGCGAAAGTGCGGGGCGAAATCCGGTACACCAGATCACGGCATCTACCGAAGTCTCGGAACTATCTTCCCAGATAACACTGGTCGCCGTGAACTGTTTGAACGGCCGCACGGAATGCAGCACGCCACGTTCGCGCGCCTCTTTAACGGGTGGCACCATGACCACATCGCCCAAACCACCCACGGGTTGATCGACCTCTCGCCCTTCAAGATGCGCTTTCCAGCGATCCGTAGCGCGCTGGAATAACACGCGCCCATCCACATCATCGGGCAAAAACAGCGGTTCACTCGGAGTAACCCAGGTGCTATCAGCAAGGCGCGATACTTCCGCGAGAATTTGCGCCCCGGAATTGCCGCCGCCTACGACCAGCACTTTTTTATTTTGGAAAGGTATAGGGGATTGGTAGTGAGCCGAGTGGAGCTGAAGCCCTTGGAATAGATTGATACCGGGATAAGGTGGTATGAACGGATTTCGCCAGGTACCGGTGGCACTGACCACGACACGCGCATGCCAAGTCTGGTGTTGGCTGACAACTTCCAGATGATCGCCATGGTTATTCACGGCATTGACTAACAGCGGACGCTGCACCGGAAATTCGTACCGGGATTCATAGTTGGCCAGATACCGAATTACTTGATCGCGACTTGGGTAAGTTTCCTGCGTGGGTGGCATTTGCCAGCCCGATAACGAACTCCAGGTGGAGGGCGAGAAAGAGGTCCGGCCGGTAAAAGCGTTGGATTTAGCCACTTTGAGCATAAGCGGCTGATATTATTCAACATTATGGCGCCTTGCCTAACCGGCCGTTGGCTGTATAACGATGATGGTAACCCCTACCAATGCGACCAAAGCCCCCGCGATGTCCCAACGGGTGAGCGCCACTCCGTCAACAATACGCAACCAGAGGAGAGCAACGCCCAGATATATGCCCGCATAGGCAGCATAAGTGCGACCTGCCGCCGTTGGGTGAAGCGTCAACAGCCACGCAAATAACGCCAGCGAAAGCGCAGCAGGAATTAACAACCATACCGACTTGTTCTGTTTCAGTACCAGCCACGGCAGATAACAACCTACAATTTCGGCAACCGCAGTAATTACAAATATTGTGAAAATTGACAGCAGATTCATTGGCAAAAGATCCTTGATGTGAAGAAGCACAGAAGCTTCAAGTGGAAGAACCGACAAATTTGATGAGCTACGACGATTCCACCATTAAGCTGCCGGGCGCTCAAAATACATCCATCCGGCTACAGCGAACTTTGGAGCTGTTTAAATTGACCTTGGATCACGGCTTTTTCCTGAAGAATGACTTTATTCTCGTCGATCAGAAGCGCCGCTTTATCCTGGGTGGTTTTCAATTCGGTTTTTGTGGTCTCCAGTGTTTGGGATAAGACGGCCACTTGCTTATCAACATCAGCTTTCTGAGTGGTGAGCACGGCCATGTTTTGCGCCAAATGATCATTTTGATGCTGGTATTCCCGGCACTTTGCCACGGCTTCTTCAAGCTCGTGTTTCAGGTTCTGGACATCTTCTATCTTTCCCTTCACGTCGCTATTTAGCGCCCCATTGGCCCGTTTTAATTCATCGGCATGTCGTTGTAACTGCACATTGGCGTCAAACAGCTCTGACGCTCTCGACTCAGCCTGGGCGAGCCGGTGTTGCAGATCCTGGATCTGATCGTTCAGCCCCTGGTTAACTGAACGGAATTGTTCGCGCTCCTGCTGGCGGTCTTCGGCAGTACGCTGCTGGTAATGTTCGAAATGATCGCGGATATCCTTATTTTCTTGTTTGAGTTCCGCAACGCTCTCCTTCAATTCAACAATCCGTGCAGCAGCTTCGTCCCGCTGGGACTCGGCCTTGGCCAGGCTGACACGCGCGTCTTCCAGGGACCGACTTTGCTCGCTTTTTTCTTTGCTCAGCCGTTCGGTCTGGTTCTCCAGGTCCCGTTGTCGGGCAGTTAGTTGCGCCATGGTGTTGTCGGCATGGGTCAACTCTTTGCGGAGTTCTTCCTTTAAAGTCTCGAATTCCTGGCGAGCTTGTTCGATACGGTGGTCGGCCATCTGCTGTACCCGCTCATGCAGGGACTTTACCACCTCGACGAGGTCGTTCGGCAGCCCACTGACATCGGCCGCCTCCCCATTGTCTGACCGCCAACGCTTGAGCAATGGCGCGATGGTGCTTTTGCTGCCGGTGCCCAGGTGTTCGCGCACCCGATCCACCGTGGGTTCCTGGCCTTGCGTTTTAATGGCTTCAGCGGCTTTAGCGATATCGTGATAAGTGACTCCGGCACGGGCCATGGTGATTCCTCTCGGATTATTTAGTAACATATTACATAACACGTAATATAACATTATATTGGTTCGTTTCAAGATCGCTTGAATTCATGATACTAACCACTGATAATCATCCTTATCGTGGGCTAGTTGATCTTGACGTAAATTTTCGACTTGTAACGCCGGTACATAGCCGCCTTTTGAGCGACATCGAAGGAAATCCTATTCATGAACAACAAACCGCCAATACAGGCTAGCAACTTGTCGTTACGTAATAAGGATGCGACCCTGGTTGAACGCCAGGGGCCCGAACCACTACGGCAATACCTCCAGGCAGCGACATCCGACAACACACGTAAAGCCTACCGTTCGGCCATTCGACAATTTGAAAAATGGGGTGGTCGCCTGCCCTCGGATCGGGATACTGTCGTGCGTTACCTGCTGGCCAGAGCCGAATCGCTTAATCCCCGAACCCTGGATCTGCACCTGACCGCTATTAGCCAATGGCACCATTATCAAGGGCTCATCGATCCAGTAAGTGATCCGTTGGTCCGCAAAACCATGGAAGGCGTTCGTCGTACCCATGGCCAACCCAAGCGCAAAGCCAAGGCATTGCGCTTGGAGCACGTCGCCCAAATGGTGAATCATTTGCGGCAACTACCAACCACCAAAAAGAAACTGAGGGATATCGCGCTGGTGTTGACCGGCTTTTTCGGTGCCTTTCGCCGTAGCGAATTGGTGGCCATTCGCTACGGTGATCTGGTGTGGGAACCTGAAGGACTTCTCATCCGGCTGTCTAGTTCCAAGACCGATCAACAAGCCTCCGGCTTAGTGCGAGCATTACCTTTCGGTGCACCAGACTGCTGTCCTGCTACGGCCATGAAAAACTGGATAGAACTGGGTGGCATTAATGAAGGTCCGGTTTTTCGCCCCATTAACCGGTGGGATAAGATTCAGCCTAAAGCGTTGAATCCCAGTGCCATTAATGAATTACTCAAGACTTTGGGTAACGCCTGCCAGTTCGATTTTGTACCGGAATTGAGCAGCCATAGCTTCCGGCGCGGCCTCTCTACATCGGCAGCCCGAGAACGAGTTGATTTTGAGTTGATTAAAAAGCAAGGCGGATGGAAGAGCGATGCCACCGTCTGGGAGTACATTGAAGAAGGACAGCAGCTCTCCAATAACGCTACCCATATATTGATGGAGAAAATGGCGGTTCTTATAGATACCGTTCGGGTAAAAGAGATATGAACATGACAAGAACTATCAGTAAAGTTGCCAAAGAACTGGCTATCAATATAGAAACCGTTCGCTTCTATGAGCGTCGTGGATTAATAGAGCAACCGCCAAAACCCGAGTTGGGCTACCGCCATTATCCCGATGAAACGGTTAATCGCATCCGGTTCATTAAGCGGGCGCAAGAATTGGGGTTTACCCTGGAAGAGATCGCCAACCTGCTAAGCTTGAATGACCGCCCATGTGCTCAGGTGCAGGAGCTGGCCGAGTATAAACTCAGCGCCGTCATGGAAAAAATTGCCGATCTGAAGCGGCTCGAAAGCGCACTCAAGGCATTATTGACGCAATGTCAGAGTAATAACGATGACTCACATTGTCCCATTATCGACTCCCTGCAACCTTAATTAGTTTTACACGGGCATCACAAAAACGTTTGACTCCGTACATCGGTACGGAGATTACACTTGCTCCATACACTGAAATCAGAGGAGTAAGTCGTGTCACAGAAAGAATCCAATCTACCTATTATTGGCGGCGTTATCGCGGCTGTTGGCGCTGGCCTGTGCTGCGCTGGTCCTTTCGTGTTGTTGCTGCTAGGCGTGAGTGGCTCCTGGATTGGTAATTTAACCTTGTTAGAACCTTATCGTCCCATTTTTATCCTGCTGGTTTTAGCCTTATTTGGCTTCGCAGGCTGGAAGGTCTATCGCCCCGTTGAGGACTGTGAGCCAGGCACCGCCTGTGCAGTTCCTCAAGTGCGAAAACGCCGGCAGGTGATCTTTTGGTTAACGGCACTGACTGCGTTGGTGCTAGTCACCAGCAATTATTGGATTGTCTGGTTTGCCTGAATACTTTCTTACCGCTCACTTTTATTAATGACTTAATACGTTACTGGAGAAAATGATGAAGAAAATTGCCTTGTTGTCTTTGCTAGCCTTGACCAGCCTGACCGCTTTTGCTGCGCCGAAAACAGTTACTTTGGAAGTTCCAACCATGAACTGTGTGACCTGCCCCTTTACGGTCAAAAATGCCTTAAAAAATGTTGAGGGTGTGAGTAAAGCTGAAGTCACCTTTGAAACCAAATTGGCAGTTGTCACATTCGACGACGAAAAAACCACAGTAAAAGCACTGACCGAAGCCACCACTAATGCGGGTTATCCATCAACGCTCAAGGAGTAAAGCATGGAAATGCTAATACAGTTACTGACCCGTTTCGGCGATAAGATTAGCTCATTGGGCGCGCTGGTTTCTGCTATGGGATGCGCCATGTGTTTCCCGGCCATCGCCAGCCTGGGCGCTGCGGTCGGGTTGGGTTTTCTCAGCCAATGGGAAGGTTTGTTTGTTAATACCCTGTTACCGTTGTTTGCCTGGATTGCCCTGGTACTCAACGGACTTGGCTGGTTCAGCCACCGGCAATGGCACCGTAGTGCGCTGGGTGTGGTCGGCCCCATTTTATTGCTGTTATCGCTCTATCCGTTTTTCCAATACGGCTGGAGCAGCTATGTCACCTATTCAGCGTTAGGCCTGATGGTTGCCGTATCGCTTTGGGATATTTTTTCACCCGCGAATAAACGCTGTGATGATGACAGCTGTGCTGTTTAACACGACGCAATGCCTGACTACTATTTGAGGAAAACGAATGATCTTACTATCGATAGAAGGGATGACCTGTCCAAGTTGCGTCGCTCACGTTAAAGAAGCGCTCGATGCGATCGAAGGCGTGAATAAGGTTGAAATATCTTATGAAAACGCCAGCGCAACGATCACCACAAACGGTGGGGTCAGCGTAACCGATCTCATTGGAGCGATTGAAGCCCTGGGTTATACCGCAAAAGAAAACCCCTTAGCGGAAAACACAGCACCGAACGCCTACTGTGACAACGAAAATACCAGCAACACAGAAAGCAACCGAACTCAACATGTGGCGATTATCGGTACGGGTTCCGGCGCTTTTGCCTGTGCTATCAAAGCCGCTGAAGGTGGTGCCAAGGTCACTCTTATTGAGGGAGCCGATGTGATTGGCGGCTGTTGCGTGAATGTCGGCTGCGTACCCTCAAAAATTTTGATCCGCGCCGCTCAATTGGCACAGCAGCAACGCAATAATCCCTTTGCCGGACTGGAAAATCATGCGCCCCAATTGAGTCGAGCCTTGTTGGCTCAGCAGCAGACCGCTCGAGTCGAAGAGCTGCGCGCTGCAAAGTATCAGAATATTCTAGAGACAAATCCTGCGCTTAGTTTACTTAAAGGTTGGGCGCAATTTAAAAATGCAAACACCCTGATAGTCAGAAAAAATGATGGCACTGAGCAGGAAATCTTTGCTGATAAAATCCTGATCGCCACTGGCTCCACGCCAACCATTCCTCCCATCGAGGGGCTGGCCGAAACGCCTTACTGGACCTCTACCGAAGCGCTGTTTGCCGAGGAATTGCCGCAGCACCTGGTGGTGATTGGTTCATCGGTCGTGGCGCTAGAAATTGCCCAGGCTTACCGACGATTGGGCAGTGAAGTCACCGTGTTGGCAAGACACTCACTACTTTACAGTGAAGACCCCATAATCGGTGAAAAACTGGCAGGCTGTTTTGAAAAAGAAGGCATTCGAGTTTTAAACAACACGCAAGCCACCCAAGTGACCCACGATGGAAATCAATTCACCCTGAACACTAATGCAGGCGAGCTCAGTTGTGATCGTTTGCTGGTAAGCACCGGGCGACACGCCAATACCAGCCAACTCAATCTGGACGCGGTGGGTGTCACCACCAACAAAAAGGGCGAAATCGTTGTTAACGAACGCATGGAAACCAATGTTGCTGGTATTTACGCTGCCGGTGACTGCTCTAACATGCCGCAATTTGTCTATGTCGCCGCGGCCGCCGGTAGCCGTGCTGGTATCAATATGACGGGCGGCGACGCCAAACTGGATCTGTCCACCATGCCCGCCGTGATCTTTACCGATCCACAGGTGGCTACCGTCGGACTGACCGAGGAGCAAGCCAGGGCTCAGGATATTGAGACCGACAGCCGCGTACTGGGTATGGAAAATGTCCCACGTGCGTTAGCCAACTTTGAAACCGACGGTTTTATCAAACTGGTCACAGAGAAGGAAACGGGGTTGTTGCTAGGCGCGCAGATCCTGGCTCACGAAGGCGGCGAACTGATCCAGAGTGCGGCTTTAGCCATCCGCAACCGTATGACGGTGACGGAATTAGCCGACCAGCTTTTCCCTTACCTCACCATGGTGGAAGGTTTGAAGCTCTGCGCGCAAACCTTTAACAAGGATGTCAAAGAACTGTCCTGTTGTGCAGGATAAGAGAGGGCAGTATGGGAACGGCACCCGCCACGCATTCACTGACAGCCCCAACGGTCAATGCGTTGGCGGATGGATTGAACAAGGGTGAATTCGTTCCTTTTTACCAGCCTCTATGGGATGTTCAACACCAATGCTGGGAAGGCGCTGAAACGCTCATTCGCTGGCAACATCCAACTGAAGGATTGATCCAGTCAGACACCTTTATTCCCGTTGCCGAACAAAGCGGATTAATTCTGGAACTGGGCGCGTTTGTCTTACGGGCGGCCTGTCAACAGATGATGCATTGGCGTCAACGCGGTTTACCCGAGGGTATCATCGCGGTCAACGTCTCTGCCTTACAAATCCACCAACCTGACTTTGTCGAAGACCTTGCCAGGATATTGCGTGATACGGGACTGCCTGCTCCGGCATTGGAACTGGAATTAACCGAAACACTGGCCCTGGAGGATACGCCAATCCTGATCGAAAACCTGCATCGCTGCCAGGCGCTGGGCATTCGCCTGTCCATCGACGATTTTGGTACCGGGAGTTCGTCGCTGGCACGCTTGCAATGCTGCCCAGTGACCCGCCTAAAAATCGACAAAACCTTTGTCACGCATATGACAACCGAGCCAAAGGATCGCGCCATTACCGAAAGCGTCATCACCCTTGGCCATAACCTGAATTTATCCATCGTCGCGGAAGGGGTTGAGACGGCCACTCAACAACAACTTTTAGAGAAGCTTGGCTGTGATGTATTACAGGGCTATCGGCTGGCGCGGCCAGCCGATGCCGAAACGACTGAAGCGTTGTGGCCAGGCCGCAGTGTTTGAAACGAACGGAGACAAACCCATGTCAAAAGCCGCCGTGTCAAAAGATGTGTCACGATACTTTGAGGTGATCCCCGACTTTGCGGCATTCATGGATGCCGATGGGCAGACACTCGAATTTCCCCTGACGATCTCGCAACTGGCGAAACCCGCGCAAACCACAGTGCATACCGTCAGGAATTACGTCTTGGAAAATTTGGTACTTTGCCCAGAGCATTCCGCGGGTGGTTTCGGTTTATACAATCAATGCGCTTTAAACCGGCTGCGCTTCATTCGCGCAGCGCGTGCGGCGGGCCTGCTGATCCTGGATATAAAACCCTTGCTCTACGCCATCAACGAAGGCGACCAGCAAGCCTGTGAAGCCGCCATGCGCGAACTGCAAACCAAAATTGATGAACGCCAGGCTTACTTGCAGGCATTGGATTCACAGCTGTCGGAGCTGCGCCAACTGGCCTGATCGCCATAACAAAGGAGTATACGATGTCAGAAAAATGTGAAACCGGCCCCCACGACTGGGTAGCCAATAAAGGCCGATTTATTCTCACCTGGGTATTGCCAGCGATACTCATAGTGATTACCGGCATGATGCAACTTGCACCGTGGATGACCGGCAGTATCTGGGCGATCGCTTTAAGTTGGATGGGATATGCCTGTTTAAGAAATGCGCGTCAATGTGGGCGAATGCATTGTTTTTTCAGCGGGCCATTTTTTCTGGGTTCCGCCATGTTGGCATTAGGCATTGGGATGCAGTGGATACAATGGCTCACCTTTAACGGATTAGGACTCTTTTTACTGATCGGTACACCACTGGTTTGCGTGTTACCGGAGATGTTCTGGGGAACTTACAAAGTTGCGACAAACGGCAAAGAAGAATGAATGCGATAGTGAAGCGCGCTACAAACTCTATAAAACGCCTCTGGTCACTTGTAGTGTATGCATTTCAATCGCCGGTTCAGGATTCTCACTCAAAACGGCGTACCGCGATCCTCTTTAGTCTGGTGCTGGTCGTCCACTTGGTTGTCCTGCCAGCGCATGAACTGGGTTCCGATATTGGCTTGCGTTCTTTTGCACATCTTAATCTGAGAATCGCGCTATTTGCGTTTTTGTTCGCAACGCTGGAGAGCGTTCTCATCAATTTATGGGTTCAACTGATACGCAAGAAGACCCATTGCAGAACGGCACCAGCGGCGGGCGGCATAGTTATCGGGATTGTAAGCCCCCTGTTGTGTTGTACCCCGCTGCTGCCGACCATCTTAAGTTTTATCGCCATTTTGTTTCCTTCCGCTGTTTCTGGTATGGGTCTCAAAATTCAGTATGCGGTCAATGTGTATCAAACCGAACTGTTGCTGTTGGCGTTGGTATTACTGTTGTTTGCGATTGTTCAAAATGCTTGGCATCTCAATTCAGGCGACGTAATGGCAGGCCATCACAAGGAATAAAGCAATGAAAGCCACTTGCGACTAATCTAGGCATATCCAAATGACGACTAGAAACCTGATAACTATAACGCGATGCTTTTACACAATAATGCATCTATCAGAGAAAATTTAAGTCGATGGCCGCTATCTATCAGACAGCTTATCCACGAATTAAATCTGATATCACCGAAGATGAGTTAGGGGATGTCTATACACCTACGCCGGAAGATCAGAAGTTTGCACTGCGTCACTGTAAACGAACCAGCGCATCCTTTTTGGGGCTCCTGATTCAGCTAAAAATCACGCAGCGATTGGGCCGGTTCGTAAACCTGGGTGAAATACCAAAGGTGATCATCACGCACATTAAAAATCAGTGCCGTTCGCGGGTGACACTGAAGGATCTCCAAACCTATTACACATCGGGCGCGAAGGATCGTCACGTAAAGCTGATTCGGCGCCATCTTAATATAAAAGCCTACGATGCGGCCAAGACCTCTGAATTGGCACAGATTTGGGCACTTGAGGCAGCGACTACCAAAGAAGCATTACCGGATATCATCAATGTCACGTTGGAATATTTGGTCAAAGAGCGATACGAGTTACCGGCGTTCAGTGTACTTGAGCGGATATGTCAGGCGGCCAGGGCCGAAGTCAACACTCGGTATTACGATCAATTGTGTGGCTTTTTAGAGTCTGAAAGTCGCCAATGCATCAACGATATTCTTCGATCTAGCACAGGACTGAATGGTTTTGGTTGGAGCACGCTGAAAAATGAACCCAAACGCCCGACCCCTCGCAATATCCATGCGTACATCCAATACCTGGAATGGCTTACATCCCTGCAAACACTTTTGCCCACGGATTTGGGGTTGCCGCCAGTTAAACACCAGCAGTTTATCAACGAGGCCAAGGCCCTGGATTACGCCGAATTGATGAAACTAAAGCTGAACAAGCGACTCGCACTCGTCATCGTTTTAATCCGGCACCAATACGCACAAACACTGGATAACGCCGCCGATATTTTTATCAAGATGTTGTTAAAAATGGATCGCTCGGCGCAGAAGCTGTTGGAGAAGTACCTTGCAGACCATCAAAAGCAAACCGATCATTTGATTTCTGTGTTGTCTGGGACGGTCAAGGTGTATCTTGATAAACCCGATTCGGTGGCAGCTTTTGATCCGATACTGGGAAAGAACAGTGATCAGCTAATGCAAATGTGCGAACAATATATGGCATTCGCAGGCAACAACTATTTGCCGTTTATGGTTCGACTCTATAAAAAGCAACGATCCACCTTGTTTCGTACGATTGAAATACTCAACCTGGCATCGGCCACGGAAGACAAGGACTTGCTCAATGCGTTCCAGTTTATTTTGACGCACAAAAAGCGTCGCACGGAGTTCCTGTCAATTCAAAGCGATCCGAACGATCCCTCTTCCAGAAATGTCATTAATATTCGCTGGATTCGCGAAAGCTGGTGGAAATTAGTCACGGGAAAATCAACCAAATCAGCACAGGTGTCGGAGGTTAATAAAACCTGTTTTGAGCTGTGTGTGTTTGAACGGATCGCTGAAGAACTAAGTACCGGTGACTTGTTCATTCCCTACAGTGAAACCTTCGATGATTACCGGGAGCAGATGATCACCTGGGAAGAATACGAAGCGCAGTTGCCTACCTATTGCGAGGAGGTAGGGCTCGTCGCCGGTGATACTGAATTTACAACAACGCTGAAGAAGTCCATGGAAACGAGCTGCCGGAAAGCTGACAGCCAATTCCCGGAGGACGAACTGGTTCGTATTGAAAACGGGAATCTGATTATCGGTAAACCAAAGCCTGATCAACCCTTACCTGAAGTCGAAGAAATTGGAGCGCTTTTGCGCGATCGGTTGGACAAAATCAACCTGCTTGATGTGATTATCAATGTCGAAAAGTGGCTGAACCTGAATAAACATTTTGGCCCGTTGTCGGGCTTCGAATCACGTATCAGCGACCCGGAGTTACGTTTTGTCCTGACCGTGTTTTGTTACGGTACCAACATTGGTCCCACCGAAACCGTGCGATCTGTGCAGGGCGTTTCTCGCAAGCAAGTCGCCTGGCTTAACTTAAAACGCACGACGGAAGCGCGTCTCGATAAAGCTATTGCGAAGATCAATAGCGAGTATAAGAAATACCGGCTCATTGAGTGTTGGGGATCAGGCAGCAGTGTGTCCGCTGATGGAAAGCTTTGGGATCTCTACGAAGATAATTTGCTATCTGAATACCATATTCGGTATGGCAGCTATGGCGGCATTGCCTATTACCACGTCTCGGACACCTATATTGCATTGTTCAGCCGGTTTATTCCCTGCGGTGTCTACGAGGCGATTTATATCTTGGACGGCCTACTCAACGATGAATCTGATTTTAATCCGGACACCGTTCACGGCGATACACAGGCGCAATCCACACCCGTCTTTGGCCTGGCGTACTTGCTGGGCATAAAGCTCATGCCCCGTATCCGAAATATCAAAGATCTCAGCTTTTATAAGCCTGATCGCTCCATGGTACTCAAGCATATTCAGTCTTTGTTCAAGGAGCCGATCAAGTGGGATCTCATTGAAAAGCACTATGCGGATATGATGCGAACGGCCATGTCAGTTAAAGCAGGGAAAATCACCGCTTCGACAATCCTGCGCCGGTTCGGCACCAAGAACCGGAAAAACAAGCTGTACTTTGCGTTCCGTGAACTCGGGCGCGTGGTCAGAACCATGTTTTTGCTGGAATACATTACCGACGTTGATCTGCGCAAAACAATCCAGGCAGCGACCTGTAAGAGCGAAGAGTTCAATGAGTTTGCCCGGTGGTTGTTTTTTGCTAATGGCGGGAAAATTCCTGCAAACTTGAGACACGAACAAAGCAAAATCGTTAAATACAATCATTTGCTGGCCAACTTCGCGATCTTATACAACGTAAACGCGATGACCGAAGTGTTCAATCAATTGAAGTCGGAAGGGTACAATATTACCCGCGACATTATGGCCGAATTCTCACCGTATCATACCGAGCATTTGGGGCGGCTAGGAAGTTTTGGGCTGGATCTAACCAAGCAGGTTAAGCCCATGACTTTTGAACTGCTGGTTGATTAATTCATAATATTCAATCGGTTACGTTAGAAGTGGCTAAATTCAACGCTTTTACCGGCCGGACCTCAGAAAAGACGCAAACTGTCCCAGCCATGTTGCCAGGCACCGCCGGGGGAAGTCTCTGCATCCAGAATAACGAAGGAGTAATCCGTGCGACGCAGATAGTAAGCTACAGAGAGTGCGGCCTGACCGCCGCCGATAATAACGACATCAACCATTGTTTCCATTACAACGAAGATCCTTTATCCAAACTCATCAAGAAAGCATTAGCGCTATGCCCGTAATTTCACATGACAGGATAGCGCTAATTTAACCAAAGCCATTCATTTGAATTATTTGATCGTATTGTTGCGAGTTTTAAACCAACTCCAACCGAAGCCACCTGCTGCAACAAAGGCTACGATTATTTGTGAGATAAATGTCTCCAGTGTGGGATAAAGTCCGAGCCATTCGATACGTGGGATCGTAATGAGCGTTACGCCTATCCATCCTGCCTCTTGCAAAGCGGATACGCCCTTGCCAATTAACACTACCGCAAGTACAACCACCAAAATGGAGGTAAAAGAGAAGAATGTTCCAAGCGGCATACGTGCGCTTGTGCGCAGCAATGCCCACGCGATTATTATCAATAACACTAACGCTGTGAAAAAACCGGCCATCAACGCGCCGCCATTTCCATCTGCTGCCAGTGCGGAATAAAACAACACAGTCTCAAAAACCTCTCGATACACTGCGATGAATGCCAGCGCGAACAATGCCCACGCTGAACCCTGCGACACTGCCTTTGACATTTTCCCTTTCAAATAATCTTGCCACTTGCCAGCGCTGCTTTTCTGGTGCATCCACAATCCAACACTAAGTAAAACAACTGCTGCGAGTACTGAGCCAATTCCCTCCGTCACCTCACGATTAGCACCGCTAATGCCGATTAGATAAGTTGCTACGACCCACGTCAGCACGCCAGCGAGCAAGGCGCTTATCCACCCTCTATGGACATGGCGGAGTACCTCAGGTCTATCTGTTTTTTTCAAGAATGTAATCATGCCGATCACAATCAACAACGCTTCGATACCTTCGCGTAAAAGAATCGTGAGTGCTCCAACAAACGTTGTTGTAGGGTCAGCTTTCGCTTCTTGCATTAGCGCATCGACTTGTACAAAAAGTTGTTCCAATTGAACTGCCGCAGTCTCAGCTTGTTCAATGGTTCCTTTTGTAATTGCTGAGCGATAGGTGAGCATCGCGGTTTCAACGGCAATCATCAAAGCACCGTCACGAGTGGCCACTATAGGCTCCAGTGGTTCGAATCCATCCAGGTATGCTGACAAGCTCAAACGTGTCGCGAGGTTTCGATCTCCGGCTCGTGCAGCGGCCAGACTTTCCGCAAGACGCAATCGGGATAGCGCCAAACCAACAGGTTTATTTTTTTCTACAACATCGGGGTTGTTTCGTAAGTAAGCGGTGACAGCGCGAGCTTTATGTTCTTGTATGGTTTCGGCCAGTGCTGCTTCGGTGATTGTCGTAAGCATGGTCAAATCAGCGAAGTGGCTCTTTATTTGTCCATCGTTATTCCAGAATTGCTTACCTTCTTCGCGCATGGATTCATCGTAAGAAAGCGTACCGATATAAAATGCGAGCGCCCATCGATCTGCTTCTGGGAGTGCTTCAAAACTCGCCATCGATGTGCCTTCCACTCCTTGCGAAATCACCTGATATAAAGCCATCAGGCTGCGTGTGCGGGCACGCTCTGCATCCGTAAATGCAATCGGCTTGGGTTCCAGGCTTTCAGCAAGCGGACCATCACCTTTTCCATCCACACCATGGCATGCAGCACATTGCGCCGCATAAAGAGTTTGTCCGCGAGCAAGCTCGGGGACTGTTGCAGGAGCTACTGGAAAGGGATAGGCAGTTATCAGTGATGAATTTGCCTGATTTGCTAGTCGGCTGACTTCGGCGCTTGCCTCTTTACGCAGGACAGCTGCGCGCAACTCGGCAATTTTTTGGGCAATAGCGGGTTTGGATACGTGCTCCGGGAGAGACTGTAATAACGAGCCCGCATTCTCTGTAAAATCCAGCATCTCAGCGTATTCCGCCTCGCTGATGATGACACCATCGGCGACAGCCCCGCTGTAATCTACCGCAACATAATCAAGCAGCTGCCATAGCTGCTTTGCATCGCCCGATGCTCCAGTTTGTGCGAATGCAGTGCCTGAAATAAGAAACCAAATAGCAACAACACTGGCGATCCGCGTAAGAAAACGTTTTTGATTATTCACTTTTATTATTGCCTCCAAGTTTCGGGATCAAGCGGATATAAATCAGCTCGCTAATAAGCTCGACCATCGTTTGCGTCACGATAATGGCGGGCAATACGGGAATAGCACCGGGTACGGCCAATGCCAGCGGCAGTATGACCAGTGAATTACGGGTGCCCGCGCTGAATGCGACGGCTCTGCCAGCAGCTGCTTCAAGCCGCAACAGGCGAGCAACAATCCATCCGAGTAGCGGAGCAATTACTGCAAATGCGACGTACACCGGTATAACTTTTAATGTTGCATCGATAGCGGTTTCAAGTTGGGGTATCAATGCTGCGATAACAATGAATAAAACCAGCGCGGTTGCTGGCACTGGTAATAAGCCGAGTGCATTGGAAACACGTTCACCAACGGAGGTTCGTGTGGCCCATAATTGCACTAGCGCTGCTAATCCGAGTGGGACGGCAATTAACCAAATGAAGGCGTGCACAAATGGGCCGATTTGTACGAGATCTGCCGCTGCCTCTCCCAAAAACATCTTGAGATAAGCGGGCAATAAAAGCATTTGAGTAATGAGTAGCGCCGGAGTTGCTGCCAATAATAAACGGGCGTCAGCACGCCCCAAATGTGAGAAGGTAACAACGTAATCGATACAGGGCGTGAGCAATACAAACAGGACGCCTAGTCTAATCATCGGATCATTGGGTAAAAACTGAATCAAGCCCGCAACGAGCAATGGAACAATAAGAAAATTAGTGATCAGCAATGCGCTCAGGAAGCGAATTCGAGTGAAGGCGCGACCTAAATCGGCCACAGGAACTTGAAGAAAAGTGACAAAAAGCATTAACGCTAAAGCAGGATTGATTGCGCGTTCCAGCATGCTCATGCCCGGTACCATTAGTGCAATTACTGCGGCAACGATGACCGCAACAAAGTAAATTATGACCTGCTGATTTTCCAGTTTTTCACGAATGTGTTGCATAGCTTGATTCCATTGTTATCAAATACCCGGCGTTTGCAGGAGGGCGCACCCTTCAGGAGGATGGCTTGTGCCAAAGCGCGGTTATAATAAATGAGACTGTTTATCATTTCTATATTTGTTGAAGTATTAAAATACTGGTGAATCTTTTTGGGATCACCCTATTTACCTAGTGAGCATTGTTATATGGAACCATCTCGTATGATGGCTGAGCAGCAAGCACTTGCCAGCTTCGCTGCCATCGCGCAGGAAACCCGGCTGCGTATTATTCGCATGCTTGTTGTGGCAGGTGCAGACGGCATGGCGGCGGGAACTATTGCAGAGCAATTAGGAGGGGAAGCGCCGTCTCGTATCTCATTCCATTTGAATCAGCTTGAGCAGGCGGGTCTTATTGAGAGCAGACGCGATGGGCGATCAATTATTTACAGCGTGATTTTTTCAACATTGTCGGATCTGGTTGCATTCTTAATGCACGACTGCTGTCAGGGTCATTGCAAATATTGCGATAGAGCAATTGAACTCTTTGCCAAATGCGAAGGCCGTCCGAGTGATTAGCGATCTATGCGATACTTAGTTTTTCAGATTGGATAAGGCATCAACAATAGTACATTCAGGCGCTCGGGCACCTGGACAACAACATTGGCAATCCTTTGCCATTTGCTCCAACGCCTTTTGGATACGCTGAAGCTCGACAATTTTTTCGCTCACTTCGCATAAATTATTATTCACCAAGGCTAGTGCATCTGCACAGGATCGTTCCGTGTTTTCCGCAAGGCTCAACATCTCGCGAGTTCGCTCCAGATTGAATCCCAAGCCACGGGTTTTCAGAATAAATGAGAGACGTTTTTGATGGACAGAGTTGTAGAGGCGATGGCCGCCTTCAGACCTGAAAGGTTTTTCCAATAGCCCAAGCTTTTCATAATAACGGATGGTATCAATCGGGCAGCCGGTGGCATGTGAAAGTGCGCCAATCCCAAACATAGTTAATCCTTGATAAAACACTTGAATCTGTAGTTACTCCAGATTTTACGCTAAAGACTCCTGTGCCTTCATTCAATTTTGGAGTTTTCATGAACAACCGTAAATCAGTATGGTTAGTATTTACAGCGGCTATTGCGTGTATCGGCTGTTGTGCAGTCCCGCTGTATTTAGTCATTGCTGGCGCGTCTTCAGCAAGCTTGATGGCAATAGTAACTGGGCCGAAAAGTGTAGATCTACTTCTATGCCTCCTGCCTGTAGCAATCCTTGGTATTATTTATATGGCGACTCGTCGTAAAAAACAGTGCTGCCCTGAACCTTCCGATGAATGCGGTAAGAATCAGTGCAGCACCTCCAGCATAAAAAATGCAGAGTAACGCTAAATTATTCCGATGGCTGGCGCTATGTCGATCTTCTCTCAAAATTTCATTCGCTGAATTCGCACCGCGTTCAAAATCGCCAGCAGCGCTACGCCAACATCCGCAAAAACCGCTTCCCACATTGTGGCTAAGCCTCCAGCACCCAGTATTAATACGATGGCTTTTACACCGAACGCGAGGGAAATGTTTTGCCAAACAATGCGTTTGGTTTGTTTACCGATGGCGATGGCAGTGGGAATTTTGCTGGGTTTATCATCTTGAATAACAACATCGGCTGTTTCGATTGTTGCATCGCTGCCAAGGCCGCCCATCGCTATACCGACATCGCTCAGGGCAACGACCGGTGCGTCATTAACACCATCACCTACGAATGCAACGGTTTCATTGCGCGCTTTGATTTCTTTTACCTTGTTAACTTTATCTTCTGGCAGCAGATCACCAAAGGCATTCGCGATACCTAATTTCTGTGCGACAAATTGCACCACGGAATTTTTGTCACCGCTAAGCATGGTAATGTTGACACCGAGTTGTTTCAGCGTGTCTATCGTTAATTGCGCATCCTCTTTTATGCTGTCAGCAATGGTGATGTAACCCGCGAATTTATGGTCGTAGGCAATCGCAATGACGGTATACACAATCGAGGCCGGATCAATATCGTAGGCGACGGCGAATTTATCGAGCAGCCTGAAATTACCGACCAGTAACACTTTGCCATTCACGTCGGCTTTCAATCCATGACCCGATATTTCTTCAACATTGTTCAATGTAATGCTGCTATCGATATCGCCTACATATTGATGAATAGCGGTCGCTACCGGATGCGTACTCTGGCTTTCCAGCGCATTAACCATTTTCAGGATTTCATCGCGATTGAACTCGGGCTTCAGGTTGACCTCTTGTACTTTAAAAACACCTTCCGTCATGGTACCGGTTTTATCCATCACCACGTTTTGAATGGTAGAAATGGTGTCCAAAAAGTTACTGCCTTTGAATAAAATACCGTTTCGACTGGCTGCGCCTATGCCGCCGAAATAGCCCAGTGGAATGCTAATGACCAGTGCACACGGACAGGAGATCACCAGGAAAATCAACGCACGGTACAACCACTCACTGAATACATAAGTCTCCACAAATACGTATGGCACCACACAAATCGCAACGGCCAACGCAACTACAATAGGTGTGTATATTTTGGCGAATTTTCGGATAAATAATTCGGTAGGCGCTTTTTGCGCAGCAGCGTTTTGTACTAACTCTAAAATTCGGGACAGTTTGCTGTCGGTGTAGGCAGTGGTTACTCTGACTTGAGACACTGCATTGAGATTAATCATGCCCGCCAAAACACTATCACCTTTGGTTTTTGTGTCAGGTTTGCTCTCGCCGGTCAGCGCAGCGGTATTAAATGAGGCGGTTTCAGATAAGAGTTCACCATCCAATCCTAATTTCTCACCTGCTTTGAGTTGGATAATATCGCCAATGCTGACGGTCTCTGCTTTGAGAGTCATCGCTTGATTATTGCGTAACACGGTTACTTCGTCGGGGCGTTGATCAAGCAGGGTTTTAATATTGGTTTTTGCTCTTTTCACGGCGAGGGTCTGGAATACTTCACCGACAGAATAAAACAACATCACGGCAACACCTTCCGGATATTCACCAATAGCAAAAGCGCCGATGGTGGCAATACCCATCAATAAAAATTCAGAAAACACTTCACCTTTGACGATGCTCTCAACGGCCTCTTTCAACACGGGCAGGCCGACAGGTAAATAGGCGGCAACATACCAGCCAATACGTACCCAGCCCGTAAACCAGGTTTGTGGAAAATAATTATCCAGTGCTATTGCAATCAGCAGTGCAACGAAACTCAGTGCGGCAGGTAGAAATAGCCTGATATTGTTACCATCCTCACTGGCATGATCGTGGTCATGACTATCATCATTGGTATGCTGATCTTGATCGTCACCGGAACAACTACAGCTTTTCATGGGGCTATTTTTTATTAGCGCATTTGCTGTGTTATTGATTTTTGCTTCTTCTGTGCAACACAGTTGTTTGCCCTGTTCATCATATTGGTGTGTATGTTCCATAGCGTATCCTTTACTTGAAAATAGTGATGGAAAATGAAGAGTCATATCACAAAAAATCAATGAGGCTCATGCGGCTTTTTTTGATAGCTGGCTTTAATAATCAATGTCTGCGGGTGGATATTATTGATCACTATTGAAAAATAACCCGTGCGTCGGGTATTCGGCTTGAAGTGAAGATGGCAGGGAGAATAATCAGTGGCGATGGTTTTTAATAACACGCCTTGAGTGTCGAATAGCTGCAATTGTATTTGACCGCACTTCACATGCACTTGCTTGTGTTCGGGCCAAACACCACCGCTCAAGGTCAGGGTTCCCTTATCAAATTTGGCCGCCGCTTTCACAAGACTCAAGTGATGTTGCCGAAGTTCACCATCCTCAAACGCGACTTGGGGCTGAGTCATTGATGGTGATTGGCAGGCATTTAGTAATATCCCAATCGATAGCAAAATAATTAATTTTTTAAAGGTGGTCATAGTCAATGCTCCTGTGAAAAAACCGGTTGATGACCGGGCACTCTGTGCCCCGGTCATCGGTTTTCATCAAATCGGTACAATCAGCGCCAAACGTTGAGCCTTCGAAGGAAATTAATTCTTTGGCCTGGTCGCCCCAAATTTGCTATGAAGCCAGTGATATAAAACGGGTAACACAAACAACGTCAGCAGCGTCGAGGAAATAATCCCGCCGATAACAACGGTTGCCAATGGACGTTGGACTTCTGCACCGGTTCCCGTGTTCAGTGCCATTGGTACAAAACCAAGACTTGCTACCAATGCGGTCATCAGAACCGGTCGTAAGCGAACAAGTGCGCCTTCGGTCACAGCCAACATCAAATCCCCTTTTTCGTGCCAGAGATCACGAATAAAAGCGAGCATGACGAGGCCGTTGAGTACGGCAACACCGGAAAGCGCAATAAAACCAATACCTGCCGATATGGACATGGGCATATCTCGAATGGCTAGCGCCAGCACTCCACCCGTGAGCGCCAAAGGCACGCCACTAAAAATAATTAACGCGTCTTTTAGCGAGCCAAACGCCATAACAAGAATGCCGATGATCAGCAGCAGCGTCAGTGGCACCACAAGAGACAGGCGCTTACTGGCCGATTCGAGTTGCTCAAATGTTCCGCCGTAATCCAGCCAATACCCTGCGGGCATATCCACCTTGTCGGCAATTTGCGCTTTAACATCTTGCACAAAGCCGCCCAGATCGCGTCCCCTTACATTTGCGGTCACAACCACCCGGCGCTTGCCATTTTCCCGGCTAATTTGTGCAGGTGCCGGAGAAATGTCGATAGTTGCTACTTCAGCGAGCGGAACGTAATCGCCGTTAGGCAGTGGCACCGGTAAAAACTTGAGCTTCTCGACATCGCGCCGCACAGCTTCCGGTAATCGCACGATGAGTTCAAAGCGCCGATCACCCTCATACAATATGCCCGCACTTTCACCGCCAACGGCAGCGGCGACCCAATTTTGAAGTGTTGACACATTCAATCCATAGCGGCCCAACGCGCTTCGCTTCGGAATAATTGAAAGTGTCGGCAACCCTGTCACCTGTTCAACGCGTGCATCGGCCACACCTTCTACCTGATTCAAGGCTTCGAGTATGTCGTTAGCGGTCAACACCAGTTGATCAAGGTCATCGCCAAACACCTTGATACCCAGGTCGGCTCTGACACCTGAAATGAGTTCGTTGAACCGCATTTGGATGGGTTGGGTGAACTCATAATTATTACCGGGTAGTTCCTCAAGCGATTTTTCCATTTCCTCCACCAACTGCTCTTTGGTCTTATCGGGATTGGGCCATTCGGATCGAGGCTTTAAGATAACGAAATTATCGGCAACATTCGGGGGCATTGGATCGGTCGCAACTTCGGCAGTACCTATGCGTGCAAAGACTTTATCTACTTCGGGAAACGACTTGATGCGCTGTTCGAGAACTTCCTGCATTTCGACCGCTTGTTCGAGGCCGGTACCGGGGATTCGCATGGCATGTAACGCGATATCGCCTTCGTTAAGTTGCGGAATAAATTCAGATCCCAGTGTTGTGGCAAGCCACGTGCAAATGATGACAAGACCGGTAGCACCGCCAATCACAAACCAACGGAATTTAAATGCCAGCAACAATAAAGGCTTATAGATTTGCTTCGCACTGCGAATGGCAACGCCTTCTTGTTCACTGATTTTCCCGCTTAAAAAAACCGCGACCGCAGCCGGCACAACAGTGAGGGATAAAACCATTGCGGCGACAAGTGCCATCACGACCGTTGCGGCCATGGGGTGAAACATTTTGCCTTCCACGCCGGTGAGGGAAAAAATCGGGATATACACAACGGTGATGATCGCGACACCAAACAGACTGGGCCGAATAACTTCAGAGGTTGCCTCAAAAACCACGTTCAAGCGTTCGCGCAGGCCAAGAGCGCCTTCACGTTGAGCATGGGATAAACGCCGGATAGCGTTTTCCACGATAATCACAGTGCCATCGACGATGATCCCGAAATCCAATGCCCCAAGGCTCATTAAGTTTGCGGACACCCCGGTGTGTACCATGCCGGTTATGGTGGCAAGCATCGATAGTGGGATTACTGCCGCCGTAATCAGTGCTGCACGCAAATTCCCGAGTAACAGGAAAAGCACCACAATCACCAATAAGGCGCCTTCCAAAAGGTTTTTACTGACCGTTGCAATGGCTTTATCGACTAACGCTGTACGATCATAAACGGGTGTCGCAACAATGCCTTCGGGGAGTGAAGCTTGAATATCAATCAGCCTTGCCGCTACGTCTCGCGCTACGGTGCGTGAGTTTTCTCCGATGAGCATCATGGCCGTACCCAGCACCGTTTCAACACCATCCTGGGTTGCCGCACCGGTTCGAAGCTCTTTCCCGATGGCAATATCGGCAACATCACTGATTTTGACGGGAACAGAATCCTGCTGCGCAACAATGACGTTGGCGATGTCATCCAAGGTTTGCAGTTGGCCGGGCGAGCGCACTAGTAATTGTTGCCCATTGCGCTCGATGTAACCTGCACCACGGTTATCATTATTGGATTCAAGCGCATCAACCAGGTCTTCCATCGACACCCCGAAGTGCAGGAGTTTCTGTACATCTGGCGTAATGTGGTATTGCTTGTTATAGCCACCAATACTGTTTACCTCTACCACACCCTTTACCTGCGCCAACTGGGGTTTGATTATCCAGTCTTGAATTTCACGAAGGGCAGTAGAATCGTATGGTTTACCGTCTTGCGTTCGCGCCTCGGGAGTCGCTTGAACGGTATACATAAATATTTCACCCAATCCTGTCGAGATGGGTCCCATTTCAGGTTCCATACCGGTAGGCAGCACACTTTTCATCGATCCCAGTTTGGTGTTGATAAGATTCCGGGCAAAATAGATATCGGTACCTTCGTCAAACACCACAGTAACCTGTGATAAACCATAGCGAGACAACGACCGCGTATAGGATAGGTTGGGTAACCCTGCCAACGCGGTTTCTATCGGGTAAGTAATCCGCTGTTCGGCTTCTAACGGCGAATAACCTGGTGCGGCGGTATTAATTTGCACCTGGACATTGGTGATGTCGGGCACCGCATCAATAGGGAGTTTTTGATAACTCCAAAATCCGATGCCGACGATTAATAAAACAAAACTTAAAAATAGATAACGCCGCTCGATGGCTAAGCGTAGTAGTGAATCAATCATGCTACACCCCTTAGTGTTCGTGCTCGGCTTCGGATTTTTCGATATCGGCTTTAATGAGATAGCTATTTCGGGTTACGTATTCTGTATCGGGTTTCAGGCCAGATATGACCTCGGCATAGCTGTCATCTTTTCGCCCCACGACCAAAGGAATAAATTCGTATTTATTACCATGTTTGACAAAAACCCCGGTGCGCCCTCCCAGGGTTTGCAGTGCATCTATTTTTACCGCTACGTCTACGTTAAATTCATCGATAACAATACGTCCTTCAGCCATTGCGCCTGGAGAGAGCATTGACTCATGGTTGTTTAGTTTTGCGCGCGCAATGAGATATGGCTGCTCATCACTGGCTGGGAGGAGGTGCTCAATTTTTGTTTCAACTTTTTGCTCGCCCATACTCAGAAAAACTTCTTGCCCGATAGCAACAGAGGAGCGTTGAGCGGGAAAAATACGCAACTCGGCCCACAAGTTATCAAAGCTCGAAATTGAAAACAGTGTTTGATCTCCTGTAACCTCGCCCGAATTAGCGTGCCGTTGCACGATCATTCCGGCAATGGGTGCGCGGATACTGTATTTTCTCAAACTCTCGTTGGCTTCAACTTCAGCCAGAAGATCACCGGCTGCCACTGTCTCACCAATAGTGACCTGTACCGACGTTATAACACCTGAAAATCGTGCGCGCACATGGCTGGTTTGCTCGGGAGCTGTGGTTAATCGCCCATAGGTAAGAACGGTTTGATGAAGTGTTTGTTCACCAGAGCGTTCCGTCACAATACCCACAGTTTGTGCCATGGGGTCTTCAATTTGAGTGGTTCCCTCTTCATCTTCATGACCGTGTCCGCCACTCTCCACATGACCATGCCCATCTTCACTTTCCTGTTTGCTTTCATCTCCGTGCTCTTCGTGCTTCCCTTCATCTCCATGCTCTTCGTCTTCGTGTTTCCCTTCATGCTTCTCGCCGTCCCCATGGTCATGTTCATGGGAGCCTGCTTCTTCAGTATGTTCATCTTCTTGATGTTGGTGATCATCGCTAGTCGTTGCTGCACTGGCCATATAAATATCGGCCAAAAACATCACCAGTAACAGCGCCAAAATTAAAACCACGCCCGGAGCGGATTTCAGCAAATTTTTCGATGAAGGTTTCGCTAAATGTTTGTTCGATGTTTTCATGGGTTAACCTCAAAATTCTGTTCGTTCAGGGGGGAGCCAATCATTCGCTCCAGCTCAATTCGAGTTTCCTGCATGCGGGCAGCGGCCCCTACCAAGGCTTGCTGGGCATCCACCAATTGGCTTTGCGCAAGGTTTAATTCCAGATAGCTGTAACGCCCCCGGTCAAATGCATTGGCAGTACTGCGCATGGCTTTTTTTAGCGAAGGAAGGACCTCGTCACGCAACACATCCACTTCATCAATCGCTTGCCGATGAGCCTCATAAGTGGAGATCAGTTGAGCTTCTAATTGCACTCGCGCGCTGTCTCGTTCGAGTTCAGCACTTTGTTGATTGGCATTAGCGGTTGTGATTGCGCCACCGGCTCTACTGCCTGCGCCTAAAGGCATGCTCAAGCCAAGAACGACAGCAGAATCCTCGGAAGCCTGAAGACGACGAACGCCCGCATTCCATTCCAGCGAGGGGCGTCGTTCGCTACGCGCTTGTTGCACTTCAGCAATGCGAACATCGACTTCTTTAGTTAATTGCTCCAAATCCGGATTGCCTGACAACTTGTCCAACAACGTCGGTAAAGGCATTGCCGTTGGAACCGCATAAAGATCGGCTTTTACCGCTGTAAAATCCGGCGAGGAATCTGCCCAATAAGCGCTGAGTTTGACTCGCTCGCTACTCACGATTTGTCGGGCTTGTTGCAAGGCAATTTTGGAACGCGCCAATGCGGCGTTTCCGCGCAAGAGTTCACTGTCCGCCGTACCGCCTGCCTGAACCTGCCTGGTCAGTGAGTTGAGGGTTTGTTGGATTAACTGATGCGACTCTTCCTGCAATGCCAGTTGTTCCTGCGCGGCCAGTAATTGAATGAATTGATGAGTCACCGCTGTAATCACATCCAACGTCAGTAGGCGCTGGGTGGATTGCAATTGCTGTTGGCGGGCGGTCACGACATTCATGCGCGCATCGCGCTGACCACCCAACTCAATAGCGGATGACAATGAAATGGTCAGTTCGCTGGCTTCGGTACCGCTAAATTCACCGGAACCTGCGACATTCTCAAGGTCAGCGCTGATGCGGTACTCGGGCCGCAGCGCGGCAGTTTGCTTTTCTCCTGCCAAGGCATTGGCCTTAAAGGTATAGCCCGCCAGTTGAGGATTTTGTTGCAGTGTTGCCCGGACTGCCTCACTCAACGTGAGTGTTGATTGTGCAGCTGAGGACGCCGCATAGGCACTACAAGTAATGGCAATAACCGAGACGGTTAATGCCCGATGGATAAATTGCATAGAAAGCTCCAGCCATATAGGTATTTCCCGGCGCAGCACGTGGAAGCACAATGGAAATACACGAATTACCCCTGTCAAAAAAAGGGGCGTTATGGGTAATCAGGCTGGAGTGACGGGAGGTGCGCGCGATGGTGGACGTAAACCGACAATACGGCGTGGGTGAGCGGTTTGAGAAGCCGGGAAGAATATTGCGGATCGAGGCAATACCTGAAGCAAAAAGGTCGCAACGAGCAACAACGCCAATGGCGTATCAAATTTCAAAACTTTCGTGATAACCGATTGAGATAAGTCTACATCGATATCCTGATGCGATTCATCTGCTGAATGGACCTCGTGCCCATCTACTACGTCAACATGAAGGGAGATTGGTGGCTCCTGTCCGTCAAAACAAAAGTGCCCGTGCACACCGCTCCAGCTGATCATCAGCCAAAACAGCAATGCCAGAAGCGCAAACGTTTTATAACGGGAACTAATTCTCACCTGAGAAGCACCTAGCTAGTTAAGCGATTGAGGATAAAACAATTTGCCTGCTATAGCCACCGCCGAAGCTGCTGGTATGTTATGAACCCGCGCTCCTTATTCACTGAACCATGTAACTTTTAAGGCAAGAACCCAAGTGACAAACGCACGCAACAATCCTCGGCGTGCAAATATTTAACTCGTAGATCGGGATTAAGTCGAAATAAAAAGGGAAAACCGTTGGAAATAAAGCGCTATCCCAAGTGCAAAGGAACACCTGGGATAGTGAGTAGTATCAATGGGAATGTTCGTGCGCGCCCAACAGGGAATGCTGGACTTTCATTACGAAGGGATCGCGCTCCATATCACCCAAATCAGAATACTCAATAAACCGGTAGCGACTAATGTTTTGAGGGGCTTTTGAATCATCTGACGTGAGCAAGGGTTGTTTTAATTCGGTCACGCGGGTTACTCCTTTTTCTACCGTCTTGACCCGTGTGGCCAGCGCAAGTTCGGGCAACCAATCTACTTCATAAGTGACCTGATCAATGGTGCCGCGATACTGAATTCGATTCATGTCGCCCAATGGACTGATTTCACGAGTTTTGGGTAATTTTTGTAGCAGCGCAGGATTGATTGCAGCTGCAAAGGATTGCCATGCCGGGGCAACCTGAAGCAAATTCAAATCCACTGGGGAATATTCGATGACCTGTTGATCAGCATGAAATGCTTTGCTGTAGAACCACAGGTTTTGACTGGTTTTTGTCCATATCTCACTGGTATTCGTGGTGATGTCCAGCCACTCAACCCGTGTCGGGGATCGCCACAGGTGCCCGTGAGTTAGGGCGTCACTTCCAGTACCGTAAACGCGTGTAGTGAATTCCGCATTGACCGTTGAGAGACTTGTTGCGATGGAATTTTGCGTGACACTGGGCGGGGACGTTTGATGAGTTGTGCATCCTGCCAGGGGCATCAATACGAATAGCAAAAACAGCAATTGTTTCTTCATTTGAAAATACACTCTTTTAACAGGAAAACACCGCTGCCAATAGGCAACGGTGTTGTAGGGTTGGTAAGGCGTGTTCTTATCCGGCGTTAGCGACCACGCTTATTGAGACCCAAAGCATCAGCCATGATGTGGTAAATCACATGCTGTTCTTGCACACCACGGAACAGGTGCGCGTTCGGACCTTGTGCATACAAGCCTACGTCTTCACCGGCATGAGTTTCCGAGCCAAGCGGAACGGTTGCTTCTTGCATATAGGCGGGGCTGGTAGTGTCCACATAAGTCAGATCCGGGCGAGCTGCACCACCTTCATAAATGGCTGGTACCGGGCTCTCGTTGGTGCCATTGAACTCACGGCGAGTAAATCCGCCTGTAAAGCCAGGGCCGTTAGCGTAGGACACTGTGGTGTAAGGCAGCCCCAAACTATCCTTGGCGGCTACACCATTAACCGCTGCTTTACCCAGAATAGGGTTGCCGCGCTCCGGGTAACCGGCAATAGTGAACACATGGCTGTGGTCTGCTGTTACCACGATCAAGGTTTCGCGCGGATCAGTCATCGCCACAGCGGCTTTGACCGCATCAGACAGGGCGATAGTATCGGTCAGTGCGCGGAAGGCATTCCCCGAGTGATGGGCATGATCGATACGACCTGCTTCAATCATCAGGTAGAACCCTTTTTTGTTTTTCTCCAGCATCTTGATCGCTTTAGTCGTCATTTCTGCCAGCGATGGCTCACCGGCAATATCCTGCGCACGATCAGCTTCATAACGCATGTGGGAAGGCTCGAACAGTCCCAGCAGGTGGTTTGTCTTGCGAGGATCGATGGCATCAAACCCTTTTTTATCCCACACATAAGCTGCTTTCGAATATTTGCTTACCCACTCTTGATGCAGGTTGCGCCCGTCGCGGCGAATACCGGTGCGACCGGTGTATTCAGGGTCAGCTTCAGTTTCTGCCGAGAAATAACGGCGTCCGCCACCTAACACGACTTCCAGGCCATTGCCGTAAGGGAATTCAAGCAGCTGGCGGGCGATATCCTTCACTGTTGCACCAGCTGGCAAATTGGCATCGGCTTCCCAGTCACGATTGGGCGTATGTGCGAAGTTAACGGCTGGAGTCGCATGGGTAACGCGTGCGGTGCTCACTACACCGGTAGACATACCGCGCTCTTCCGCTTGCTCAAGAATCGTTTTCACGCTGGCCGCAGCCACAACACTGGCATCTTTTTCACTGCGTGACACGGTTTGATTAACCGAAATAGCACCGTCATTGGCTTTAATGCCAGCAACCATCGCCGTCGCGGTTGGTGCTGAATCGGATGTTTGTTGGTTAGCACTGGCAGTGACACTTAGCGCAAAATGCGGGAGTTGTTCGAAAGCCAATCGATTGCTCTCACCGTCACGATTGTTCAACTGTCCCTCAAGAATACGGGCGGCGGTGACGGTGGATACACCCATGCCATCGCCCACAATCAGAATGACATTCTTGGCGTTGGTACCGGCATACGCCTTCCGCTTGGCTTCAGCTAACGCTTCCTGCCCAGACTCGTACCAGTAGGCAGGGGTATTAAATTCAGCTTGAGGTTTATCGGGGTTGTGAGGGTTCTTGTGGGCAGCGGCCAAGGGAGCAGCCATGGCTATGGCAAGGGCTAATGCGCTCGAAGCGAAGGTCTTAATGTTATTCATGAAATAGCACCTCTTGGATTGAGACGAAAGTGTCATCTCGATAATCTAAAGGGGTTTATTGACAGAATAATGACGAACAAAAGTCTTTTGTGTGACCAACTTGAATTAGAGGCAAGAAATTGACTATACGAAGAGGTTTAATAAGGTGTCAGTTCGGTGGTAGATATTTGCAAAAAAAGATGAAATAAAAGTTATCTTCAGCGCAATTTTAATATTATAGGCTTACTTACCAATTTGGCCGCTGACATGTCACCAATGTCCACTTTTGGTTGGGCGCGCGTGACTTGCCAACTTCCGGTATTGGCGTGCGCCGTGATAAGGCGGCGCTTTCCCCGTGGGTGAAAATCCCACTCGGCTATCGCTCCAGCCGAAAGCAACCGGAGCAACTATGGAGGCAACGAAATGGTTGAAGCCTCCGGTGAAGCGTGCCACAAAATACGGTGGCAGCGCGAGTGTGCAGGCCGTAACGCGAGTGAGCGCCGAGCAATCCTCGAAAAGGACGTTGCACAGGCCGACCTGACCGTCATATCGGGGAAGGCTGATACAACTGGGGGACTTGAGCAAGGCTGATCCCAGTTGCTGTGCCGGGGTAGTGGCGACAGCATGTACACAAGGGAGGCGCGCGCAACACGGGAAGCCCCTCTGCGTGATCTGGGGAGATCAACCGAACACCCGCGAGGGAGCGTTCGGGCGCATTGGGGTGGCGGAGAGGCTCGTAGTACCGTAGAAGCCGGGTAATGCCAGTGGAGGAAAGGGGCCTCAGTTCAAAACCAATGTTTAAAGTAGGAAAGGATCAGGAGATTGGGCAACCTAGCAACTCCAATTAGCGTTCGGAAACTACAGAGAACATTACACGTAAAAGCGAAGACTGAAGATAGCTACCGTTTCTACTCCCTCTATGACAAATTGTATCGACAAGATGTTTTGGCTCATGCCTACACCAAGTGCCGCGCTAACCTTGGGGCTCCGAGTGTAGACCGACAAGATTTCTCGGATATAGAAGCATACGGTGTTGAGCGAGGGTTAGGGGAAAAATTACGTCAGTGACCTGCTCAAGAGAATACTCTGCTAAAGGTTACGATTTCTTACTGGGAGGGTCAGTCGGCTTGGGGTCGGGCTGAGCATCAAGCCTAACGAAATTGTCTGGTGAATATGTAACAGATAAATCCAATGGATCGGCAGAGAAAAAAGCGTCGCCTGCTTTGCGGGTATTTGGAGAACGAATACGTGCTAGCAGAGCATCAAGTTGGTCTTTCATATCGGACACAGGTTTCACCTTAAGGATAGTGATATCAGAATGAACAGCATTCCAGACTTCAATAGCCGATTATCTCAACACCGACACATTGAATACCAAATCCCTTTTTCCATGAAATGTACACGCTCCATTCCTGAGGGAGCACCCAAGCATGGTCGGCTCTACAGACATGGATCATCCTCCCGAGCAACAGCCAAAGTCAAACATCGAAAGGTTGATTTCGACATCAACCAGCGGGAAGGGGTACTACTCAATGGATAAGGCTCATGCCGTAGTTTACAAATCTCCGCCAGACAAAACCGATCGTGTGGAGGTTTGGAAGCTTGAGGAAAAACAAACTGAAGTTGCTACGGCGCTTACCGCTTACTGGGGTGCTCAAAAGGGCAATGCTGAGCAGCTAGTCTTTATTTCAAATGACACCGACCTTGAACCAGCCCTCATGGCCATCAGAGAAGACTATGGTAACCAGGTTCAGATCGGCGTCGTGTTGCCCATTGGTGAGCGCCCCCAAGGCACAGTGCGCCGCCCGGGAAATAACCACTGGGTGTTTTAACTGATTGGGCGCGTGGTGTCGTTTAAAATGATGAGATCGCTTCAAGCCAGTTACCTATGACGAGAGCAACCAGAAAAAAACCCATCAGGAAGCCTCATTATTGATAACGGTTTCCAAACAAGTCCGTGAGGATCTTACTGTACTGTCGGGCTGCGAAGCCTTGCTTTATATAATATTCTTTTTAGCAACTACGTAGGATCACTCAACCCTCAAATCCATGCTATCAAAGAATACGACGCCCTGAGCTTCTATATAGATTTTCCCTCGGGGTTAGCAGTGCCTATTTCTCCTTTTTGCTGCGGCAGTTGAGATTTGGTGATTTAGAATCGCGGCATGGAATTTTTTATAAACTATTCCTATAAATTTGTAGCGAAGCAATTCCTATAAATCGTCCATAACCTAGATGGTTCCGCGCCGGATTTATAGACTTATCCCATAATCCGCATGTGTAGTTATAAATTGCAGCGAGCGTAACTTATCGTGTCATAAGCAAAAGGCAAGCCTTCCGGGGTTTGCCTTTTTTTTTGGCAATAGATCACACTCATCGAATTGCGGTAATGGTTTGTAATTGACAGGCTCGCAGCTTTTGAAAATGAGACTAGACTCAATTGTTGTGGCACTAACCGTCTTGCTCAGGGATCTATTATGAAGAATAAAATACACTTGTTCCTGTTATCTACGCTCGTACTGTCCACCTTTGCCCTGCAGGGCTGCGGCGGAAGTGATACCGAAAAAGCTCCACCGCCCTCGGGCCCAGATGCCTATGTGGTGGGCACCCATCCACGTTTTGACCCTGTCATTTCCGATTTACCATTCAATACCGATCTGATTTTTGCGGCGGCAGCGACCAGCGATGGCACGGCTAATCTGGGTGCGCCGACAGACCCTGTGCGGGCAACCATGAATCAGTTGGATGGATTCTCCACCTCAGCTTTTTTTGATATTCAGCTAAGCGGTAGCCTAAACCCGGCGAGCGCACTGGCGTCGCAAACAGTATTTTTGATTGAGTTAAGTGCGACGGGTGATGCGCTGAATCCTGCCAATATCACCGGCATTGCTGGCCTTGCTAATTACGATGTTCAGGTGGTGTCATTGGATGGTGGTAGCAACAACACCATTCGTATTCGTCCTACTAAACCACTGAAAGCCAAAACCAAATATCTGGTGGTATTAACCAATGACCTGCGCGACAGTAGCGGCGCACCACTAACCCGTTCCTGGACCTACAACGCGCTGCGCGACCCAACTTACACAACCTTGGAAGCCTTGGTGCCAGTACGCAACGCGATAGTAGGCTGGGAAACGCTGGGCAGTGGTTTTCTGGCAGCGGCCAGCGGTGGGGCATTGAGTGTGGCAGCGGCAAAAGAAAAGCTGGTGCTAACCTATACCTTCACCACAACCGACCCCATATCGCCCCTGATTGCGATGGCGTCACCCCGTGCCGCCATCGCCGGGTTACAAATTGCGGCGGGTGCTTCACCATCCACCGCTGTGGCCAATGTCCAACAATTAGAGTCTTTTGGGCTTTTGCCTACACCCAAAGCCCGCAGCCTTGGCATTGCCGGTGTTACGGGAGTTGATTTCTCAGCTTTTAGCAGCCAGTTGGCGGCTAATGTTGGCAAGCTGTATACCGGTTATATCAAGCTGCCTTATTACCAAACTGCGGCGACGGGTTTGCCTTTTGGTGAGTATTTAAAGCGCAACTGGAAACCGGATTTAACCCTTGCCGGTGCCTTGGGGCGGACCATACCGACCGATGTGGATGGCAGCTATAACGTCACCTACCGCTATCCGTTTGCGGCAAAAACAGGCGATGAATCTGTACCTTTGCAAGTCACCATGCCGCAAGACAACTGGGTGCCCGGTTATGCCGGTGCTGCTAACTGTGGCCAAATCTATGCGGCGACCGGTTACCCCACGGTGATTTATGTGCACGGCATTACCAGCGATCGGGCATCGGTTGTCGCTTTGGGGCATACCTTGGCCAGTCGCTGCGTAGCCACAGTAGCCATCGATTTACCGGTGCACGGCATTCCCGCCAACAGCGCTTTTGTGAATGTACTGAACGTGGAAAAGAGTGCGGTTATCCCCTTTGCCACACTCTATGGCGACAACGCACCCCATGAGCGTCACTTTAATGTGGCCGGTTCCGGTGGTGCTCCCGCGCCGATGAATTTTGAAACGCCGGGTGCAAGTGACGGTTCGGGCGCGCAATTTATCAACCTCGGTTTCCTAACCAATACCCGCGACAACAATCGCCAAGCGGTAATGGATTTACTCAACCTCAACGCCAGCCTTGCGAGCGTAAATACGGAGATGCTCAAAACAGTCAGTACCGGTCTGGATTTGAATCGTGTTTATGTTGTAGGCGTTTCATTGGGAGGAATACTGGGTAGCGTATTTACCACCGTGAATCAGTTGGCGATTGCCAATGATGCACAGGTAGGGCTCGCTTCCAACCTCAACCCGATTCGCGGTTTGATCACCAGTGCTGCCGGCACGCAAGTGGCGCAAATTTTAGTGAACTCCGCTACTTTTGCCCCTGTGATTAATGGTGGCCTGGGGGCGAGTGGGGTGATGGTGGGAACCACTAACTATGAGCGGTTCTTGTATGCCGCACAAAGTGCGATGGATGCGGGTGATCCAGTCAACTACATGGAAACTCTGGCCCAGCTAGGTGTACCGGTATTGGTGCAGCAAATCAATAATGACCTGGTGATTCCCAACAATGCAGCCGGTGCGCCGCTTGCGGGAACCCAGGCCATGGCATCGCTACTCAATACCACGCAGCTGGGGCTAGGCTCAACTCAACTGGGGCGCGGTTATGTTAAACACACTGCTGGTGGCCATGCATCATTACTGCGTCCGGAGGGAGGTGCACCACAGGTTACTGCTGAGCTGCAAACCCAGGTTGTCACCTTTGTGTTAAATAATGGTGGTGTGGCGGTCGGCGGAGGTGCGCCCGGTAATATCGAGTTGCCTGCAAACTAACAAACATTCCAGTGAAAAAAGCCCGCTGCCACGCGGGCTTTTTTTACAGCGTCATAACCCTCTGTCATTCAACAATCTCTCAACACTGTTGGAAGGAATCAGTCATGGAATCTATGCTGGATTCTCTGACCCGCTGTTCAGGGGTAGGGGATAACTATTACACCGATGATCAACCTTTGGCCCGTATTTGTGGTCACTCATCTGCCATAGTGGAGGTGCGCCAGCAGATCAGGCTCTGTGCGGCGGCGGATACCTCGGTGCTGGTCTACGGTGAAACTGGCACAGGCAAGGAATTGGTGGCGCGCGCGCTGTACGCGTTAAGCCGCAGGGCGCAACGCCCCTTTGTTGCCATTAATTGCGGCGCCTACCCCAATGAATTGATTTTGAATGAACTCTTCGGCCACGAACGCGGCGCATTTACCGGTGCCCAAGCGCGGCAAGAGGGGCTGATTAGCCAAGCGCAAGGCGGCACTTTGTTTCTGGATGAGATCGACAGCCTGTCACCTGGGGCGCAGGTTTTGCTGCTCAGGTTTATCCAGGAGCGCTGTTTTCGCCCGCTCGGCTCCGGTCGTGAATGCCATGCCGATGTGCGCATCATTGCCGCCACTCACTGCGATTTGCAGGAGCGTATAAGCGAGGGTCGTTTTCGCGACGATTTGTTTTACCGCCTTGATGTATTGCGCATCCAGCTGCCGCCGCTGCGCGAGCGCTGTGAGGACATTCTGCCGCTTGCCCATAGCTACTGGCGCAAGGTAGCTGAACAGCATCAGCTTTACGCTAACCCGCTCACCCCCGCATTTGAGCACTGGCTGCAGGCTTATCACTGGCCGGGCAATGTGCGTGAGCTGGAAAATGTAATTACCCGCTGGGTGTTTGGACAAAAGCCTGCCTCCATGACCAGCGCCAGCGACCTAGGTGTTGATTATTTGCAACCCTATTATGGGTCGGCTGCCGGTACCTTGGCGCTGACCTTCAGTCAGGCGAAAGAGCTGGTAATCAGCCAATTTGAAAAACACTACATAGCATCCATCCTCGCCATTACCAAAGGCAATATCACCCAGGCTGCCCTCAAGGCGGGCAAAGAGCGCCGCGCTTTTGGCCGCCTCGCGCGCAAACACAATCTGGTTTAATTCCTCTCTGCGTTTTGTTCTGCTCGCGCGCTTGTTACTGGCGCGCGCTGTTTTTTATGTGCGCAAAAAACCACGCTCCCCTCTGCTTGTTCGGGTGGGTCAGAGCTGTCCCGAGTGGGGTATAGATTACCCGCCAGATTTGGAAAATTTACGCGTCAATTGGCGCCGTAATTTTTGTTATGGCGGATAAATAAAAAATAATCCGGGTAAAAAATTACCCGCCGTCGCCTCGGTATTTTTTTATGGATTGCGCTGCAACACGCGCCAGCCGTGATCTTGAGTCACCTATTGAAAACGCTGGTATGGGCATTGCAATGTCGTTTTCCATGACGCGCAAAGCGGGTGTCGATTGCTGTTGCACAACTAAAAAAATATTCAGGGAATGCTATGAAAGATCATGTCCGTATCAAATTGCGCGCGGCCTTGCCAATAGAGCAATTGCCTCACTGGCAAATGTTGCTGGCCGATCGCCGTTTGGAACGCGAGACCTTCCACCCTGATATCGATCGCCTGTTTCGTGAATTTAATCTTCCCTTTCTTGCCACCCGCGAATACGCCGCCGCTCAGGGCGAATGGTCGGCCGATGAAATTGCTGCAGGTTTGAATCGCATTTATCGCCTGGTATTAACCCGCTCCGGGCGTGTGCCTCAAGCGTTAATCCAGCGCTTGCGTTTGTTGCCTGCGGTGGAACAGGCCAGCGCTACTGATGTCGGCGAAATGGAATTGAATCCACCCACGGCGGCGCTGAGTGTTAATACCGATAAAACCTCGCGCGAATTAATTTATTTGGATGAAGCACACCGCTACTCGCGCGGCCACGGGCAAATAAAAATTGCGGTGTTGGATACCGGTGTGGACTTGCAACACCCCGAGCTGGTGGAGCGCCTGCAACCCGGGTTTGATTTTGTGAATATTCTCGATGGTGCTGCCGAATTTATTGGCGATTTTCTTGAAGCCGATGAAGTGGCCACCGACGAAGTGGGGCACGGCACTCATGTGGCCGGAATTATCGCGGGCAAGGGGCGCGCTATGCCGGTGGGGGTTGCGCCTGAATGCCAAATTATTCCCGTGCGGGTGCTCGCGGCGATGGAAAAGAACGGCAAAAAAATGGGCGCGGGTCTGCTGGAGAATATTAATGCCGGAGTGAAATTCGCTGTGGATCAGGGCGCCGATGTGATCAATATGTCGCTCGGGGTAAAACACAGTGGTGGCGGTTTGCCCCACCAGGAAGTCATTGATTATGCCCGGCGCAAGGGCGTCACTATTGTTGCCGCTTCGGGCAATGACGGTCAGCAGGAGATGTATTACCCCGGTGCCTTTGACTCGGTAATTGCCGTGGGCGCCATGGATGCACAGCGCGAGGTGGCCGACTTTTCCACTTACGGCGAGCAGGTATCGCTAATTGCCCCCGGGGTGGATGTGTACAGCAGTTATTTGGATAAGGGCTACGCCTTTTCCACTGGCACCTCACACGCTGCCCCCTTTGTGGCGGGTGCGGTGGCGCTATTGAAATCTTACGCGCGCGGGCGCGGCAAAAGACTTAGTGACAATCAAGTTAAACATCTGCTCAAACACACCAGCGATAAGCTGGATCGCTCGTTCAAACATCGCAAAGCGGGTTATGGCTGTTTAAATCTCGCCGATGCAATGCGTTACCTCGATTTTAAGCTCAGTGAAGGGAGACTGCGTCATGACTACCGCTAATGAAAAGAAAGAAACCGAAGTTGTAATTGAAAAAGAGGCCGTGGCCGAACCGCGTAAAACTGCCAAAACGGTGGCTATTAAAAATTTGGATTTTGGCGATTTAAAACCGGTGTGGAACAAGATGCTCGACAGCAATCGCCCGGATGCCGAAACCGGTTTGTTAAAGGTGACCGCGCGGGTGGGTTCGCTGGATCCATTAGCGCAGCAAGCGCTGGCAAAAATGCGCAAAAAATTTCCCTACACCAGCAGTAATGTGCGCAAGATTATTGCAAACCGCGGTATTACCACAGAGTTGGATCGCGTGTTGAAACGCCTGAATGGTTTGCGTATTAGCGAGAATAAACGCCTGGTATTAGCGGCAGTTTACCCCGCGTTGCTGGCCAGATTATTGGAAGGCGATGACATGAGTGTGGAGGAGATCAAGGACGATAAAGGCTTTGTGAATGCGATTTTATTTGAGCTGGAACGCAAAGATGGGCCGCTGGATATTTTCTCCCAGGAGTTAGTGAAATTGGTGGGCGCAAAACATCGCATCAATATCACTGAAGACAATGTGCTGCGCGATTTAATTGCGCATCAGGTGCGTGTCAGTTTGTAACTGGCGGCAGTTAATTTTCACATTCTCGCCAACCATGCCGTTGCGAAAGGAAGTCAAATCATGCCTAACAACGTAAAAATTAATTTGGCGCCGGGTGCGCTTGAACCGGTCATATTAAAGCTGATCAGTCAGGTCAATGAAAAAGGCCAGCTACCGGCGCTATTGGAAATTTATATCGACCAGAGCGAGATTGAAAAATCCCGTTTCACTGACGCGGTAAAGATGGCGATGATCGATTATTTACTCGATCGCGGCATTCAAATTGATGATATTGAAAAGCTCAAGGACGGTGGTTACGACGAGCATTTTGCCTTGGCGTACAACCATGCAATTGAAATCGCTAGCGGTGAAGATGACCCGCTCGATGCCGCCTGGCGGAAAGGTGGTGCACAAAATACTAGCCAGTGGGATTTTTCAGTTGACGATTTTGAAGGCATTGAAGAGCAGGGCATAGTTAAAGACAACATCCTTGCGGCCGGGGCACTGGATTACATTTACGAATTGGGCGAGCGGTTGGGAATATTTAAATTGGTGGATGCGCTGGTGCTCAATTGGGCCGCAGGCTCCATTGATGTGGTGGATGGCCCGGTAGCCGCGCGCTTGTATCGCTATTGGAAACGCCGCGATGATCGCGCTTCGGAAGAGGAGCGCGGCATGGTTTATCGCCGGGTGTTGAATAAAAGCGAAACCGAAGTGCTGGCGCGCATGGTGGTGAATGAACACTTTCCCAATTTGTGGCACAACCTGATGGCGGAAGTGGCCGAGTACATAGATAAAACCGAGCGGGTGGATGATGGTTTTAGCGAGACCTCACCGGTATCGCGCTCGCGTTTGTATCAGGCGACCCGTGAGCTGCAATACAACCTCACAGAATTTTGTACCGGCATGGCCCATGTGCAAACCCGTGAATTTTATGCGCAGCTGCAAGAGTGCATGGAGATTTTAAAAGACCCGGATATCACCGCCTATTTTGGTGGCAACCGCCGCAAAAGTTTGTGGACGGTGATCGAGCGTTTATCCAAAGAGGAATTTGGCGCGGCGCCGAATATTGGCGCCCATCGTTCACTGGCGGTGGATGGCAACAAAATTTTCCAATGGGTCGCCAATTTTAATGAGGCCTCGGTGCGCCATGAAGATTTTCTGGCATTTGTGCAAGCGGCCGAAGCTTATATTTTGAATTTCACCAGCGTGGGTGACGAGGCGGGAATGGACGCCAGCGGCGACGAGGAAGAGTTGGAATTTGCCGATGATGACAGCGACGATTTTTAATCGTCGCCACACACAAAATTGCTAACCCAAAATGCCTGTAACCGAGAAAGGAGTTCAGTCGCATGAGTGAACAAGCCATCAAAGATCTTGCCCGCGAATACACCCGTCGCACACTCGCCCAATCGGCGACATTTCATCAATTGGGGGTGGAGGATCAAAAGTCCCTCTACCTGGATGTGTATCGCCAAAATTACCAAAACCTCGCGCACAACACGGCTGATTATGTGCAGGCCAAAAACTTGCCAGTGGCAATGGCCGACCCCAAAGCGGGCGACATGATCAATGATAAACGCCACACCAACCAGCGCATTGACCAGGCGGGGGATCTGGCGGGCGGTTTTATCGATGAGGTGGATTTCCCCGGCTTTGTAAAAGACCTGCTCAAAGGGGTGTTCGACGCCAACCTGGAAGTGACTCTGGCGCAAATGGAGTCCTATCAAAAGTTACTGAAAGCGGCCACCCAATCCATATCCAAATTTATTAATTCCATTGATGACGCCGCCTCCTTTGGCTACCTCGCGGAAAATAATAGCGATGAATTCGGGCTGGCATTTAGCGATGAGGAAAATGAAGACGGCTCGCGCAAATTGCAGTTGACCGATGCCAGTGGCCAGCCCATGGATTTGGGGGACAACCAGGTTAAAGCCAAAATCATGGATGCCAAAATCCAAATGGCCAAAGAGCAGCGCGCCATGTTGCGCGAAACCATTTTGATGGGCATCACCCGCTTGGTGGTGGAAAAAGGCAACGTCAAGGCTTCGGTGTTATTCGACATTAAAGCCTCGGAACAGGTGCAAAAATCCGACAAGGCGGCAATCCAGGATCTGAAATCATCGAGCAACAGTGTCAGCGCCAGTGGCGGTTTGATCGGCTCCATTTTTGGCGGCCCCAAAGGTGGTCACACTTCCAGTCGGCGCACCAGCAAAATTTCGGTGTCGAGCGCCAAGAGTGTCGCCAGTACCGAATTGGCAGCTAAGGTCACGGGCTCGGTGGATATCACCTTCAAGTCGGATTATTTCAAACTGGACAACTTTGCAACCCTCTACCAAAACGGCGCCGATGGCGGTGCCCAGTTGGGACCAGGTCAGCAGGTAGTGCAACCTGCGCCCGCTGCAGCACCTGCCGCCGCGCCCGCCCTTGCCGGTAGGTAAGGCTTATGGCGCTGGCATTGGTTCTGGCTATAACACCCGAGCCAGAGGGGCTGCGCGTGAGTTTCGATATAGGTAAAAACCGCTATTGGCGCTGGCAGTTAGGTGCCGAACCGGTTACCACCGGCAGTGGCTTGGCCAGTGTCGGTAGTGCGGGCGATAGCGGGGTGTTACGCGCGTCGCTGCAGGGGCCACTGCCACCGCAGAACTTTGGGCGCGGGGAATTCCTGCTGCCGTCGGCGCAACTCGGGCGCGAGCGACGTTTTATGCAGCTGCTGAGTTATCGCACCGAAGAGGGCATGGGGCCGGCGTTGTCGGCGGTGGTAGAGCTGCCGCTCAGCCGGTCGTCTGGGCAAATCGATCGCTCAGATGAACCGGGTGAGGATCTACCGCCACCGCTTTTGCCGTTGTCTTCACCCGTACAGCGATTGCCTCTTGCCGCTATGAGCCAGCTTGTTAAAAAGGATTCAACCATGACTGCTTCAGCCTTTTCTGCTTCTGCATTTTCGCCGGCCCTGAGCCAGGTAGATTCAGTACCTTTTAGCCTGCGCGAGCGTCCCTTGAGCGGCGCACTGTTTTCCGGCGCGGACATAGTGCGTGTGCTTATGCCCATGCTGCCCTCCCTGGCTCCGGCGATTAACAGCTTGATTAGCGGTGTGGCCCCAGCGGTAGGGCAGGTCACCAGCCAGTTGCTTACACCGGACAATATTCGCCAGTTGATGCAATTAATTACTGCCGCCACCGGCGGGGCTGCCACCACGGGGGCCGCGCCTGCGGTTGCTGCAAGTGGTGCGCGCGCGGCGAGTTTATCTTATGCCCGTGCCAGTTCCCGCTACAGCGAAGCTAAGGTGGCACCAGCTTTGCTGGCGGCACTGCCAGCCCTTATGCCACTGCTGCAACAGGTGCTCTCGCCGCAAACCGTGCAGAGTATTGTCGAGGCGCCCCAGCGTATGACCGGGCAGATTATTAACGGCATTACCGATTTTGCCCGGCTCGGGCTGCAGGCCGACCAGCAGTTGAATGACCACCTGCGGGCACTGAACCCGGGGGTGGACGACCCCGCTTTGCATCAGCTGCTGGCGGGTATGAGCCTGGGGCTGAGTAGCGCGCGCCAGCGCAATTACAAACGGGTGGCCAGTGTGCGCTTGAGTTTGGCCAGTGCACCCACCCAAGTACTGGTGGGGCGCACCCAGGTGCTCTATCAACAGGGCCGCGATTGGCTCTTCCCCACCCAGCTGGAAACACCGGAAACCCTGAATGAGGCGGAACTGCTAGTGCAGGTCAAACAGGCGGATAACCTGCGGGTGGTGCATGAAACTTCGGAGCGGATTGCCAGCGCTGGCAGCGGCCCACTGGAGCTAACCCCGCAGATCAGCGCCGCCGAGGGCGCCAAATTGCAGGCGGGCAAGGAACACATAGTGGTTGTCAGCCTGCTGTGGCGCAATCGCAAAGGCCAGCTGCGCGGCACCTCGGTGCAGCAGAGCATCGTGGTGATGGGCACCTGCCAGTTTGATCGCATTGAAGAGTCCAGCGAACTTATCCCACTGGCTGACCGCGAGTTATTCCGCGACTACTGGCACGAAGTCTGGAACCATGATTTTACCGGCGACAGCCGCCGCGTAGATCTGCACAGCCGCTATTACCTCAAGCTCAGCCCCGAGCGTCAGCGCAATGCCCGCACCGATACCCAGCTCAAACGCCGCCAGGAGGGCACACGCCAGACAATTAACCTGCGCGCTGGTTATGAATTCAGTGTATTTGCCTTGAACCACCTGCTGGTGCGCTTGGCGCCGGACCAGCCGCCACTCAATGACGAGTATCTGACCGCTATCGCTAGCAGCGAATTTGGCGAGCGCTTTAATCAGGCTGCGCAACATCAAGCCCAGCTGCGCGGTCGGCCGGGTGAGCGGGCATCGCTCTGGGTATTTCCGGTGATGAAACTGCAAACCCTGATTCTGGTGCGCGCCGGAGCAGTTGACGAAAACGGTGCAGTGGAGACTTTGAATGAGGAGTCAGTGGTATTTCCTATTCCCGCCATGCTGCATTTTGTCGGAGTGAAGCAGTCATGAACCCAACAGCAGAGATACTCGCCCGCGCTTTGAGCGACGTGGACATAAGCGCCCAATTTGAGGGTTTGGAAATAGTGTTTAGCGACAAGCAGGCATTCTTTCCGGTGGCGTTGGAAAACGCTGAACCCGCGCGGCGCGCAGGGGCATTGCGACTGGTGCAGCCCGAAACTTGCCGCTGCCATCCCGCAGGGAAAGCCCGATGAGCGCGCCAGATCCCTCAGCTACCACCCTCGCTCCACTTGGCGGGGATGAGATTCATCCGGAGGATTACTTCCCCGGTCTGGCCGGTATGTTGGAGGATTTTTTGTCGCCTCAAATTGAGCTGGTGCCCGACCCCTTCCAGCCGGATAGCTACTTGGGGCTGGTAGTGGAGCGGTTACACATTGAGCTGCCGATTGAACTGCAGCTGCTGCGTGCCAGCAGTGGTGAAGCGTTTATTGGCGCCACGCCGCCGAGTCAGTGGATCGCGACCTCGGTGGAGCCGGTGCTGCACCGTTTGGCACTTACCTTTGAGTTAGATCCGGAGCCGGGCGATGACCATTCGCGAGACCAAACCGTGGAATCTTGAGCAGTTTCTGGATTCGCTCATCCTGGAGCTGGATAAGGCGCAAGACACCCTCGCGCTCAAGGGGCTGACGCGCAAATTGACTTATACAGTCAAGGATGTGGCGCTGGACCTGAATGTTTTTCCGGTGATGGCCGATGGCAAGGTGCAATTTCAAATGGTGAAACCGGGTGAAGCCGGTGGTTCGCGCATCTCCTTCCAACTGGGTTCTATCACCGACCGGCAAATTCGCGAAAACGCTAATGAACCGCCCAACAAGGATGACCTGGAGCTGGACTTGCTGGAGGGCATGGACGAGGAGGTGAAAGCCAGTTTGCGCAAGGTGGGGGTGAGTTCAACCCGCGACCTGGAGCAGATGGACAAACGCAATGTGAATCTGGAAAAGGTGATCAAGGAAAAAACCGGTGGCGAAAAGAACCTGAATTATCAGGATCTGGCCAACATGATTAACAAAGTCCGGCGCAAAAAACTCTCACCCCAGCTGGCGCAAATGAGTGCCAGGGAGGAGGGCGATAGTGTGGAACTGACCCTGCGCGGGCGCAATTTTGTGGTGCAGCAAAGCGCCGATTTTCCGCGGGCGCTGGTCAACAACCAGCTGGCGGAAATAGTGCATGCCGATGCGGCAGAGCTGCGTTTGAAAGTGCCGCGTGCACAGTTGCAGGCGGGTAATAACGCCCTGGCAATCGCACTCGACCCCTATGCGCTGGTGCAGCTGAATTTACAGTCCTGAGGTTTGAGAAGGATCAACAGACAGGTGGCCTAGATGACAAGAGCAGGAATACCAAAACCAGGAACAACCCGCCCGGGAGCTACAGGATCAGGTTTGCGTTCGCTGGAGCAATCCCTGCAAAGCAGTCGTAGCGGCACAGGTAAAACCAGGGGGGGCGGTTTGGCGGTGGGACTATCGAGCGAAATTGCATTGGTGCGCGGCCAGCAGTATCACCGGCCAAGCAGCCAATTGCGGGCGCTAGAGGAGCGGGTACTGGGTGCCACGCCCGCGCGCACCGCACCTGAGCCTTTAGCCCCTCCGGTTATTGAGCAGCATCGCCTTGCCCAGGAGCAAGTTAATCCGCTGTGGCTGACACCGTCACTGGTCCCACCGGCGCAGGGTTTTATGTTTTCGACCTTTGCCGCCCAGGAGTGGGTAGATGGCAGCTACAGCCCGGAATTATCGGCCCCCGATACTGGCCGCTTTCAGGTCGAGGCCTTTACCCATGCAGATCAATGGTCACCAGAGGCGCAAATTTCAGCGGCCTACAGCGCTGCGCCTGCGGGCGTCAGTTTGGCACCGGCGCCTGCCATTGCTCGCCCATCGAGTCCCCCCCAGTTTGGTCATCCCCAGCCCAGTCTTCCTCCAGTGCATGGGCGAGAGTCGTCCAGTCCATCGATTGTCCTGCCCGCTGAGGAGAATTGGTTGGCCGAGGCGGAGCGGCCAACCACTATCACCGCCGCCAGCCAGCAGTCGCTCAACCCCGGTTTGGCGCTGGCGAAAGACGATTTTGAGAAAGAGCTGGCCGCTATTCTGGGGCAAAACCAAGCGCCCGCTGACGCCAATCAGCCGGTTGCACCGGGCAGTACCCCAACGAGTACCCCGGCGGGTGTGGGTGGCAGTGCAGCGGCAGTGCCCACCCCGGCCACTGCTCATCCCAACCACAATATCTTTGACCAGATGGGGTTGGGCATGAGTTACGCCAACAGTTTTGACCTGGGCAATGTCTCCATCGCCAAACGCCTGGATCAACTGGAGCGGGAGCTGGCTGTGGCCAGCCCGACACCTGTTCCAGCGCAGCCAATCACCCCGCCGGAAACCACCCATTCACCCGGCATCAGGGAGCTGGAGTCGCCGTTTGTGGACCCGATGAGTCTGGATGAATTTGATCTGGTGGCGGAGCTGGCTGAAATTGGCGCGGAAGCGCCAGCAAAGCCCGCGACAGATCAACAGGGCAACAATTCCGGTACTAACAATTCCGATATTAGCAATTCCGATATTAGCAATTCCGATATTAGCAATTCCGATATTAGCAATTCCGGCACTAGCACTTCGGTTGGTGACCTTACTGACAGTTCAACCCTTCCCAATCCCATCAATCGCATGGAACTAGCAGGTGACAAGCATGAGTAATCGATTTTCAGAGCTGGAAAATACCCTGGTTCGGCGCCCTGCACGGCAGTCGACAACGGCACCTAAAAAGGCTGCCAAAACCATTCACCCGCGCCGTGCGCCACTAACGCCGCCAGGTGCTGCACCTGTGGCGCAGGGCTTGAGCGCCAAAGTCTCCTCCTGGTCGCGTAGCAGCGCCCAGTCCTACAGCGCACGTGCCTTTGAGGCGGTCAACTATTCGGTGCCGGGCAATTTCTGGGTACTGGCCCAGCCCTCGGGCATGGCGTGTTGGGCAACGGTATTTACCATGCTCAAAAGCTGGCGGGTGCAGCAGCAAAAAAATATTGAGCAGGCGCTAGCCACGGTCGGCCAGCGCTGGGTGGACATTTACAAGGCGGACACCGGTTTGCTGGGCGATGACAAACCCGAATTTCTGGCCGCTGCCGGTCTGCACCCGCAGCCACCGCAGAGTTACAGCGTGCAGGGCTGGGAAAACCTGCTGCGCAATTACGGCCCTATTTGGGTTACCACCGATGAAGACCCAGGGCAACGTGCGGCAATTCATGCGCGCATCATCACCGGTATTCACGGCGACGGCACCCCGGAAAACACTAAATTCAAGATAGTCGATCCGGCGGGCGGGCGCCGCTACGAGGAATCCATTGCGGTATTTGTTCCCAAGTACGAAGAAGAAGTACGCCGCACCGGGTATATGCGGGTGCAAGTAGTGCATTGGCGCGCTGACGCGGTGAGTGAACAGCGCTCCCTAGCGCATAGCTATCGCAACCGTGCCTCGGCCAGTGATGCTCCAGTTGCCAAAAGTTTGGCTCTAGGCCGGGCGCTCAGCACGGCCCCCGATTTTACCGCCAAGCTGCAGGAGCTGCGTACCCAAGGGGTTCCCGAAGCCGAAATACAAGCCTTCCTCGGCCAGCTTAATTTAACCCGTGCCCAAGCCTACCCTGGTGCCATGAGTGGTGGACGCACCGAGGTTCACCTGCCCGGCGGTTATAGCCTGTCGGGGTGGAAAGGTGAGTTACTGGTGGCCGCGATCATGGTGGGGCTTGCCTCAGTGCCCGTCGCTGGTACCGCGTTGGCAGCGCTTATCCCGTTGCTGCGTGCTGCTGCCAACCGCTACAACGTCACTATAGGTTTAGGGCCAGCAGTGACTGGTGGTGTGGCTGTGGGTGCTGGCTTTGGCTACGGCATCATGTTTGCGCCCGGTAATCAGGTGGGCTTTTACGGCACCCTGTCCGGTGTGGTTGGTGCGATTGTTTCCATTAGCGCCACTATGCAGGTGACCATTATTCACGGCGGCCCCAGCCTGTTTAGCGGTGCTGCAGTCGCCGTGGGAATGACTGCCGGGGTGGATGCACCGGTTGGCCCTACCGGTGGTGTGCACGCTTTGATGAGTGGCGGCCGTTTTATTGGGGTGACGTTCGAGCTGGGTGTTTCTGCTGGCCTATCGCCCATTGAGGCCTACGCCCAATTTCAGTACACCGCGACCAGTATGGCGCTGGCGCGGCAGGCCTATGCCTTTGCCGAGGAAATCCCACTCTCGCCTGCCAATGGGGGCCAGTCTATTGATGCCAGTGCCTTACGGATTGGCGATATTTTGTTGTCGCGGGCCAGTGGCGTGGTCTCGCGTGCTATCCGCACAGTAAGCGATGCACCGGTCAGCCATGCCTCGGTTTATATTGGCGGTGGGCAGGTGGTAGAAGCGCTGGCGAATGGTGTGGTGCTCAACCAGTTGGAAGATTCTGTTGGTTCCAACGAAGTTGTGGTGGCCTTCCGCTACCCCAACCTCACCAGCGAGCAAGAGTTGCGCATTCGCGATTTTGTCGGCCAGCATTTGGGTACTGGCTATAACTACTGGGGCATAGTCCGTCAGGCGCCATTCAGTGTTGATCGCCGTATTTGTGAGCGGCTGCCTGATGGTATGCGCCAGCGCTGCACCAGCGGTATGGCACGCATCTTTCTCGGGCGCGGGGATACAGATCGCTTCTTCTGTTCACAGTTAGTGGTCGCGGCCTACCAACATGCCGGTGTGCCCCTGACTTCTGCCGACCCGCGTTGGGTGAGCCCCGGCGACTTGGCTCGTATGAGGGAGGATGCAGTACCCGCCTTTACCATCACCCATCCGCTGCAGTATGTGGGGCATTTAAAAGCCTGATACTGGTGCGACTTTTGGTTAAATCACAACAAGCCCGATGCCTGCCTTCGGGCTTTTTTGTTTTAACGGGAGAAAATCTTGTACTCGGCAGGCTTTTTGGCAATGATGCCGCCATGTTTTCTATCATTCCCGCCTGAGAAGTATTCATGACCCCACGCAATTACCTCTATCTGTTAAAAAAGTACGACGAATACCAAGCGCAAATTGAGCGGCTGTTGGAGTCGATTGTGACTTCACTGGCTCCAGCCAAAATGGATACCTCCCATGAACATCTCAACACCGTGGTAAAACGGTTGCATGAGTCTTATCCATTTGTTGAGTTGCTTTATTGTATTAACGATAAGGGCGCGCAAATTACCGAATCCGCCGCGTCACCCACCGTGCCGGACCCCAAACGACGTGAGCCCGGTTTGGGGTCGGATCGCAGCAATCGTGTGTATTACACCCGCGCCAGTGAAAATGTTGCGGCGGCAACGGTTACCCAACCCTATCTTTCCAGCGCCACTCATCAGCTCGCCATTTCGGCGGTACAACGGTTTATCGATAACAATGGCAATACCTGTTATTTGGTGATTAATTTTAATTTGGAAAAACTCATCACCTTTTTGAATGGCGATAGTTTGCGCCGCGTTGTGCACCCTTTCTTTCAGGTGGTTTACGGCATTATCGGTGTGATGTTGGTAATCGTTTCCTCTCTACTGCTCTATTCAGCGGGCACATCGTTATTTGATATGGTTTATGAACACACCAATACCGCCACCCAAGCATTCCAATCGGTAATTCTGGTGACCTTGGGCTTGGCGATTTTTGATTTGGGTAAAACGATTCTGGAAGAGGAAGTGCTGCTGCACAAAGACATTCATCACACCGGATCAACACGCCGCACCATCAGTCGGTTTATGTCGGCGATTGTCATTGCGGTGTCCATTGAATCGCTGTTGTTGATGTTTAAATCCCTGCTGGGCGATGCCACACATCTCAATTCCGCGGTATTTATGTTGATCGCCGCGGTAGCGCTGCTGGTGGGTTTAGGTGCTTACCTCCGGCTCACCAAAGATCAGGAATAAGGAACGCTCGTGAGTACAAAAACCAAAAGCGCGTTTGTCTGCAACGAATGTGGTGCGGATTATAAAAAGTGGCAAGGGCAGTGCACGGAGTGCGGTGCCTGGAATAGTTTGAGTGAAGTGCGCTTGGGGCCAACACCCACCAATCGCGCAGCGAAATTTGAAGGTTACGCCGGTGGTGCCACGGGGAATAAAATCCAAACCCTTGCTGAAATATCGCTCAATGATGTGCCGCGTTTTAGCAGTGGTGCAGGTGAGTTTGACCGGGTGCTCGGCGGTGGTTTTGTACCGGGTTCGGTAGTGTTAATTGGCGGTAACCCGGGCGCGGGTAAATCCACCTTGCTATTGCAAACCCTGTGCAATTTAGCGCGCACTATGCCTGCGCTGTACATCACCGGTGAGGAGTCACTGCAGCAAGTGGCTATGCGCGCCCAGCGTTTAGGGTTGCCGACCGATCAATTACAAATGCTGAGCGAAACCAGCGTGGAAGCCATTTGTGCGATTGCGCAAAAAGTTGCGCCCAAGGTGATGGTGATCGACTCGATTCAAGTGATGCACATGGAGGATATTGCCTCCGCCCCCGGTTCGGTATCGCAAGTGCGCGAGAGTGCGGCTTATCTCACGCGGTTTGCGAAACAGACTGGCACAGTATTAATTTTGGTGGGCCACGTCACCAAAGACGGCTCACTCGCCGGCCCCAAAGTGCTGGAGCATATGATCGATTGTTCGATTTTGTTAGAGGGCGATAACGACTCGCGCTTCCGCACGTTACGCGGCAATAAAAACCGTTTTGGTGCGGTAAACGAATTGGGGGTGTTTGCCATGACCGAGCAGGGCATGCGCGAAGTGAGCAACCCCTCGGCGATTTTTTTGCAGCGCGCAGAGGATGCATCATCCGGTTCGGTAGTGATGGTGATGTGGGAGGGGACGCGCCCGCTATTGATAGAAATCCAAGCACTGGTAGATGACAGTCACCTCGGCAACCCGCGCCGTGTTGCGGTAGGTATGGATCAAAATCGCCTCGCCATGCTGTTGGCCGTGTTGCATCGTCACGGCGGCATTATGGTGGGCGATCAGGATGTATTTGTGAACGTGGTAGGTGGCGTGAAGGTAATGGAGACCAGTGCAGATTTAGCGCTGTTGCTCGCGGTAGTCTCCAGCTTTCGCGACCGGGTATTGCCGCAGGATTTAATTGTGTTTGGCGAAGTGGGTTTATCGGGAGAGATTCGCCCGGTACCCAGTGGTCACGAGCGTTTGCGCGAGGCGGCCAAACACGGTTTCAAACGCGCCATAGTCCCGTTTGCAAACGCCCCGCGCGATAAACAGTTGGGGATAGAGGTGGTGGCGGTAAAAAATTTGCAGGAAGCTTTAGCGGCGCTTTAAGGCTACAGCGCGCGCCTTATTACTCGTGGCCGTTTTCAATTAAGGTGATGAGTTCGTATAACAATGTCTTATCGGCCGGCGTATCCGGCTGAAATTCAAAGCCGAGAATATGTTCGCGCACATGTACTATGCGGCCATGCAAATCCAATCGCTTTTTATTTGACGTAACCAGATTCAAATTTTCCAAATCAATATGTACACGCAGTGCATCGCCTTTTTGCAAAAGGTGTTCATCCAGCAGCGCAAGGCGTGCTCCGCTTTCGGATAAGTCCAACACATGGGCTTCCCAGGTTTTGGTGGAGTACTGCAAGTCAGCATAGGCACGCAAGGGAAAGCGCGGGAATCGGCGTTTGTCCTCGTCAGTTAAATCGCTGGTTTCCAGGTCATTAGGCATCATGGTTATGATTTCCTTCAGTCATAGTTAACGGGGCGCAGAATTAATAATCGCTGATTAATTCAGACAGCTCGCGCTCGGCAGCTGTTGCGTCACCCAAATTCAGTTCGATCAGGCGGCGCAAGTGGCTTACGCTGTCGATGTCAATCGAACTGCAGACCAACCCTGTCTGCTGGTGATGTTGATGCGCTACAGTGACCGACATAGCAATGGTTGTATTGTCGGACAGCAATATTTTTACCAGCGCCGGTTCACTGATGGATACTTCCTTGGGGAGTGGTTGCTGCAGCAATAATCCTTTGAGTGAAATATCCAGCAAGGTGGCGCGCCAGTGGAAATCGCCTTGCGCTAATTCGACATGGGCATCAAATAGAATACGACTGAATTTTCGGCGTTCACTGGCAGAGGTGGGTGTTGATTGTATGTTAGAGCTTGGTTGATCGTTCATAAATAATTAATCGGCAGGGCATGGATATGCACTAGAGTCTAGCTCCCGTTCGCCAAATCGCCATTTTTTTGTCGCTGCTAATTGTTAATTTCTGTACTCAATTGCTTCGCTTGCCAAGCGCCACCTATAATTTCGCAGCAATAACCAACAAATAGATAACGGATTGATTTTTATGACTGAATTTCGCATTGGTATCGACTTGGGCGGGACTAAAACAGAAGTGATCCTGCTCAATGGGGATAGTCAGGAGCTGTTTCGTACACGCATCCCCACAGTGCGCGATGATTACCCCGCGACCCTGCGCGATATAGCCGGTTTAGTGGCGCAAGCTGAAGCAGCCGCAGGTCAGAACCATTTGCCGGTGGGCATTGGTATTCCCGGCACTGTTTCGCGTAAAACCGGTTTTGTCAAAAATGCCAACTCCACCTGGCTCAATGGTAAGCCGTTCCAAAAAGACCTGTCTGCTTTTTTACAGCGCGATGTCAAAGTCACTAACGATGCAAACTGTCTTGCAGTATCCGAGGCGACTGACGGCGCCGGGCGTGGTTACGATCTGGTATTTGCCGGTATTCTCGGCACGGGTTGTGGTGCCGGTCTCGCCTTTAAGGGGGCTCCGATTGTCGGCCCCAACGGCGTTGCTGGTGAGTGGGGGCACAACCCCTTGTCCTGGACTAGCGAGGCCGAATTAAATGCACGCTCCTGTTATTGCGGTAAGGCGGGTTGTATGGAGACGTTTTTATCCGGCACCGGTTTATGTCGCTCTTATCATGTTGCGGGTGGAGAAAAAATCAAAGGCCATGAAATTGTCGAGCGCGCGGCGCAAGGTGAAACCATGGCGCAGCAGGTATTGGCAAATTATTACGATCAACTTGCACGCGGCTTGGCAACCATTATCAATACGCTTGATCCGGATGTGATTGTGCTCGGTGGCGGGGCATCCAATATCGCAGCAATTTATACCGAAGTACCCAAGCGATTGCCGAAATACGTATTTGGCGGTGAATGCGATACACCTTTAGTAGCTGCAATCCACGGTGATTCTAGCGGTGTGCGCGGTGCTGCTTGGTTGAATCCACTTTAAGATGAAACTATTTGCAGTGTTTCAACTGATTGATTTTCCTCTTGCCGGTTTTAAAAGCGCGCTGTGCGAAAAAGTTGCGTCTAAAAAGCCCATCCAGTTTGCGATGGGCTTTTTGTTGTCGATTTTATCGAGCCTGGTTTATTCACAAACAACGCTCACCGCACTCACAACCCCAATAGCACCGCAGCGAATTGCTTCACTCAACATTTGCATCGATCAATTACTCTGGGAGCTGGTACCCCGTGAACGATTGGTATCGATCAGCTATCTCACGGCCGACCCCATCTGGTCGCCCATTGCCGAACAAGTTAAAGGCATGCCAGTGAATCACGGTTTGGCTGAAGAAATTGTCCCGCTTAAACCTGATGTTATTTTTGCTGGCGAGTTTGATCAGCGCAGCCCTATTGAACTGCTACAAAAACTCGGAAAACGAGTAGAGCGTTTACCATTACCGCGCACGCTGAAAGATATTAACGACCAAATTTTACAATTGGCTGATATGGTAGGTGAACGCGAAAAAGCTGAGTTGATGGTAAAAGAAATCAGTACGCAGATTGCCGAGCTACAAGCAGCTAATCAAGATAAAACACCACTCACGGCTTTTTGGTATTCGGCTAATGGTGTTGTGATTGGCGACGGCACTTTGGAGCACGAATTAATGCAACTCGCCGGTTTGCGTAACCTGGCCGCAGAGCGCGGCATGTTTGGTTTTAATCAGCTTGATCTGGAATTACTGCTCAGTGCCAAACCGCAAATTTTAATTGTGGAACGCGGCAGTGACGATGCTTATTCACTTGCGCGTGAATATCTTTCACACCCTGCATTGCAGCATGCTGATTTTAACGTGGTCACCTTGCCGGCAGGGTTATCGGGGTGCGCGGCCACGGTGATCAGTGATGTGGCCGCCCAATTAAAAAATTCTCTGGCGAAATAAATTACTTAACAGGTATTCACCTTTGCAGACCAAAATCTCATTTACAACCTTAACCTGCTTGCTGGTACTGGCTATTGCAATTGCATCGGTAATGGCGCTCAACACGGGCCTTGCCGATATTGAAGTCATCAAAGGCTTGCAGGATTTTTTAAACGGCGAACAAACCCTCGCGGCGAACGTGATTGGTCAAATTCGCTTGCCGCGTCTAATTCTCGCGTTGGTGATTGGTGCAACGCTAGGAATGTCGGGCGCTGCTATGCAGGGTTTGTTGCGCAACCCACTGGCTGACCCTGGCGTATTGGGGGTGAGCAGTGGCGCTGCTTTTGGTGCTATTTGCACCTTGTATTTTGGTGTAGCGGCCAGTGCGTGGTATTGGTTGCCGGGCGCGGCGATTGTCGGTGCGTTATTTACCTTATTTATGGTGTATGTGCTCGCCGGTTTGCACAGCAGTATGCTCGCGTTAATTCTGGCGGGCACGGCGATGAGTTCGATTATGGTGGCTTTAATTGCGGTGACTTTAAATTTTGCGCCCAGTTTGTACGCCATGCAGGAAATTGTATTTTGGTTGTTGGGTTCGCTTGCGAATCGCCATTTTGATCACGTGAGTATCGCCTTGCCACTCGCGCTGATTGGTTGGGTGATGATGCTCAGCCGTAGCCGTTTTTTAGATGCGCTTAGTTTGGGTGAAGACAGCGCGCGTTCGCTCGGTTTTAATAATCATCGCGAGCGGGGCATTTTATTGTTGGGTATTTCTATCGCGGTCGGAGCCTGTGTAGCAGTGAGTGGCGCGATTGGTTTTATTGGCTTGGTGATTCCGCACTTGTTGCGACCCTTTGTAGGTTATCGCCCCGGCCGCTTAATGCTGGCCAGTGCTCTCGGTGGTGCTTTGTTATTAGTGCTGGCCGATATTCTGGTGCGTCAGTTTGACAGTGCACGCGAATTAAAAATTGGGGTGGTTACGTCGCTAATTGGTGCACCATTTTTCCTGATTTTAATTTTAAAAACCCGTTCACGGTGGGCCTGATATGAGCACTAGTTCCAACATGCAGCCCGCGGCACAACTCGGTACACAACAGGTCTGCCTCAAACGCGATGGCAATTCAATTTTGGTGGATTCCAGTGTGCAACTTCATGCGGGTGAATTTGTCGGTTTAATTGGCCCCAATGGCGCCGGTAAAAGCTCACTGCTGCGGGTAATGGCTGGTTTGCAGCCGCCAGACACCGGTACAGTGAGTTTGGCTGTAACTGCTGAAACCGCACTACAACTGCTCGCGAAAATTCCCGCGCGTGAGCGCGCACAAATTCTTGCCTATTTGCCGCAACAGGAAACACCAGCTTGGCCACTGCAGGTAGAGCATTTGGTAGGGCTCGGGCGCGCGCCCTGGCATAAACCTATGAGTGGTAAATCGGCGCGCGATAAAAGCGCCATTGAGCATGCGTTGCATATAACAGAATTGACGGATTTTCGTCAGCGTATCGTCACCACATTGTCTGGTGGTGAATTGCAGCGCACGTTGCTTGCGCGTGTATTTGCCGGTGAGCCAAAAATTATTTTGGCCGATGAACCTATCGCGGCGCTCGACCCTTATCACCAGTTGCATATGATGGAATTACTGGCCGAGCATTCACAGCAGGGCGGTACGGTGTTTGCCGCACTCCATGACTTAAGTTTAGCGGCACGTTTTTGCTCGCGCCTGGTGCTCATGCACCACGGAAAAATTGTTGCGGACGGCGAACCGATTCAAGTGCTTACCACAGAAAATTTGCAACAGGTGTATGGCATTAGCGCCTATGTGGATTGCCGTGAAGATGGTGTAGTGATTATTCCGCGTAAACGGGTGATTTAAATGAAAGCAAACCTGTTCAGATGGATGGTAAATGCTTGGCCGCCATTATTTTTTGCCGGCATTAAAGTCACCTACCTCGCGGCTGATTACCGCGAAGCTCACGTCACGTTAAAATTGCGCTGGTACAACCGCAATTATGTGGGCGTGCAATATGGCGGTAGCTTAATGTCCATGACTGATCCCTGGTATATGTTGCTGTTGATGCACAATCTGGGTAGCGATTATTTTGTGTGGGACAAACACGCGGAAATAGATTACGTCGCCCCGGGTAAAACCCATGTGCACGCCCATTTTAAAATCAGCGACGAAACTCTGGCGGAGATTCGTGAAAAAACGGCCAATGGTGAAAAATATATTCCTGAGTTCAGTGTGGATATTCTCGACGATCACGACAAACTCGTCGCCCGTGTTAAACGCCGCGTCTACATAAAGTTAAAACCGCGTGCGCGCGCGAATTAAAACCCTGTTCACACGCCCAGCAAACGATCCCGTTCATTTCCCTTTTATGTGGTAATTCTTATGCTCAATGTCGCACTTTGTTCTTATGGTATGTCAGGCAAGGTTTTCCACGCGCCGCTTATCGCCGCCGAACCAGGCTTGAACCTGCACACGATTTTGCAGCGCAGTGAACCTACCGCACTGGCAGACTACCCACAGGTTCATGTCGCCAAAACCTTTGAAGAAATAATCGCCAATCCCGTTATTGATTTAGTAGTAGTGAATACTCCCAATGAATTGCACTACCCAATGACCAAAGCCGCGCTGCTTGCCGGTAAACATGTAGTGGTGGAAAAACCCTTTACCCTGAGTTTGGATGAAGGCAATGAATTAATTGCATTGGCACAGCAACAGCAAAAAATTCTCTCGGTGTTTCAAAATAAACGTTTGGAAAGCGATCACCTGGATGCGCAGAAAATTGTCGCGTCGGGTGTGCTGGGCCGCATTGTGGAAGTGGAATGGCATTACGATCGCTACCGCACCAACATCACCCACAAAAAATGGAAAGAAGACAAACTGCCAGGTTCCGGTACCTGGTTCGATTTAGGTATCCACATGGTAGATTCCATGCTTTGCTTGTTTGGCAAGCCAGGCGCCGTGTATGCGGACATGCGCAGCTTGCGCCGCGCGGAAGGTTCTACCGATTATTTTAATGTGTGTTTTCACTACGACGACATGCGTGTACTGCTGCGCTCCAATACTTTTGTTAGCGAAAAAGGCGCAACCGTTTCCATTCATGGCGATAAAGGTTCATTCCTGAAGTTCGGGCAGGATGTGCAAGAAGGTCAGCTCATGCAGGGTGTTATTCCCGGAAAGTCTGGTTGGGCACAACCCGGTGATGATAACTACAGTGTGCAACATACCCATCACCACGGCGAAACAAAACGCCAGGTTGTAGCGGGTGAGCGCGGCTGTTATGAAAAATATTATAGAAATATTGTGGAGGCGATTTTAGATAAGGCGCCGCTGCTGTTTTTACCGGAGCAATCATTGCTCGGTGTGGAGCTGTTGTTGGCGGGGGAGGAAAGCGCGCGCAACGGGGTGCTTATTTATTTGACCAGCGACTCTCAGCAGAGAAAAAGTTATGACCCAAGATATCTCCCGTAACGCCAATCGGTTTGTTATTTTCAGTGTCTTTTTTTCGGCGCGTGCCTATTACCCGGTATTGGCGATTTTATTTATCGACCTGGGTTTAACGCTCGATCAATTTGTAATGCTCAATTTAATTTGGGCGCTGACGATTTTTTTATTTGAAGTTCCCTCTGGCGCATTGGCAGATACGATTGGGCGGCGCAGGTTATTAATTGCCGCTTCAGTGTTAATGATTGTGGAGATGCTTTGTTTGTTGTTCGCGCCGCGCGATGCAGGGCTGCTGCTATTGGTGTTTTGCATTATCAATCGCATTTGCTCCGGGTTGTCGGAAGCTTGCGCGAGCGGGGCAGATGAGGCGCTGGCTTACGATTCGTTACCGGCAGAAAATCGTGCTCATGCCTGGGATTACTTATTGGCTAAAGTAATGCGCTGGCGTTCGCTGGGTTTTGTGGTAGCGATGATTGTGGGTGGTTTGCTCTACGATGCCCAAGCAGTAAATTTACTGCTACCAGCGGCATGGCATATAGATTCAACCATCGCGCACCGCCTGCCGGTTATTTTGGTGTTGTTACAGGCGCTGGTATGTTTGGTTATTACCCTGCGCATGGTGGAACCTCACCACTCTGCGGCGGGTTCACCGCTCGCTCATGCGTTTAAACTCACGGTAGATACCGCGCGTTGGGTTTTTACTAATCCCAAAACTCTGGTGGTGATTTTAGTGGGCGTAGCGCTTGATTCCATTGTGCGCAATTTTGCGACCATCAACAGCAGCTACTATCGTCTGATTGAATTACCTGAATGGACCTACGGTTTTTTTGGTGCAGCTTTAGGTGTGCTGGGTTGGTTTGTACCGGGCATTGCCAAGCGGTTAAATGCGCGTTTTTCCCTGCTCACCAATTTGGGGCTTATTGCACTGCTGACGCTAATTGGTTTGCTGGCATTGGTGCCTGCATGGCGTATTTATGGGGTGGTTCCGGCGCTGTTGCTGATGACCACAATGGGCTTGCATGGGTTTACTGTCAGCCGTGTATTGCATCAGGAGGCTGACTCTGCGCGCCGTGCAACAGTACTGTCGGTAAAAGGGCTGATTTTTAACCTGGGGTATGGTTTGTTTAGCCTGGGTTTTTCATTGCTGCTTGCCAGTTTCCCTGCTACACCTGAGGGAATGGCACTGCGCAATGCGCTGTTATGGCAGGCGCCACTCTTTGCGCTGCTCATTGGAGCCCTGTTGATTTGGGCCTTTTATCGCCTACGCGCCAAGCCAGGTTTACGGGGTGATGATCGTTAATCCCCGAAACTTTTGGCGTAAAAATCATTAAGGTGTCGGATAAATTTACATTTATGATGATTTGCGTGCCAAGTTAAAACTGAAATTCTTTAAGAATCATTGTGTTGTGTTTGATATTTATTTTGGCATATTTCATGCTTTGGTTGTAACAAGTGTGGATCGTGTCACATTTTAAAATCAAATTTTAAGGAGACCGCCGTGTTGCAGTCATTGATCAAGTCTGGAGTTGTTGTTGCAGTAGCAAGTTTGTGGAGCCTGGTAGCTTCAGCGGGAAGCATTACCTGCGGTAATCAATATCGTACCGCTACCCTGACCTCGGCCGAATTGTGCGAAGTGGGTTCCGGCAATACCAAAGAATCTGATATTGAGAGTTATTTTGGCGGTGACTGGGATCACTTGGGTGGTGTTGCCGGTGCAAACGGTACTGGCGGCAGCTTGAATTCTGGTTTTTTAACGGTGACCCTGCTGTCAGGTACTTGGGGCAGTGGTGGCCCAATCTCTGGTACTTGGGCTATCGATGAAGATTTCTGGACTGTGTACGGCAAAGCGGCGCTGTCTATTCATGTCGGTAATGGTAAATACGATCCAGACCATTTTGCCTGGTCAATCAGTGAAGGTAATACCTCCGGTACCTGGTCTTATGAAAAGCTCAGTGGTAATGGCGGTGGTTTGTCGAATATGCATTTGTGGGGTTCAGGCGAGCCTGCGATACAAGTATCAGAAGCAAACATCGGCGTATTGTTGATGTTGGGTTTACTGTCTATGTTTGTTGCACGTCGTCGCGTGTAATTAAACCGGAAGTAAAAAAACCGCAGTTACCGCTGCGGTTTTTTTTTGCGCTGAATTTAGTGATTTCAGATTAGCGGCGGGATTGCAGCAGTTTGTTCAACCCGTAAACACTTGCACTCCACAGTGTAATCAGCAGGGCTACCAACAGCAGGGCGATAAAAGCAAAAATATCCGGTGCTTTCATCAAGGTAGTCATCAGCGATTCTTCATAATAAAAAAACCACTGGTGGCCTTCGGGAAAAACTTGCACATGCAGCCAATAGAACACGGCGGTGGGGCCGATCAGCACTATTGCCAGTGCAATTACCAAGGTGGCCGCTAAAAAACCTAACAGGATATGTTTGCTGGCAGGTGGCACCAGTCTCTGCCAATAGGTCAGTGCGATTAACCCCAGCCACATAAACAGACAGCTCACGCCGGTTGCATAAAACACATCAATTAAATTGGCGACATCTTGCAGGTGCACAATTTCTGCCTCGTGCATCAGTGGCGTTGTTTGCCCGCTCGGCAATGGGTAGCGAATATCTCCCAAGCCTTTACCGCTGTTTTGCACTGCATCAGTAATTTCACCAAACAGGCGCCAGTGGTCTGCGGGCGTGGTGAATTCAAACTGCTGTTTGTAGCGATTCTGCGGAGCATATTCGGCAATATGTTGATCCAGATTTAATAACTTGTAGCCCGTCGGGTAAGCAAAATGAAACTGCGCCAGCAGGTGCCAACTGACTAGCGCCAGCACGATTAACTGGCAGGTAAAAAATAGCGGCCACAATAAAAAGTGTTGTAGGTGTTTCATCTATTTACGCATCCGGTTTTTGTAAAACACAGGGACTATTTTTTGTAAAACACAGAGACTATTTTTGTAAAACACAGGTGCTATCAGGTCAACAATTTTTCCAGTGTGCGCTCATAAATCCCGGTAAGTTTATTTAAATCATCGGCGCTAATACATTCGTTCACTTTGTGGATAGTGGCGTTGATTGGCCCCAGCTCCACTACTTGCGCGCCGGTAGGGGCGATAAAACGGCCATCGGAGGTGCCACCGGAGGTTGAGAGTTCTGCATCCAAACCGGTTTCGATTTTGATCGCATCCACAACCGCATTTACCAAATCACCGCGCGGTGTCAGGAACGGCTGGCCGCTCAGTATCCATTGCAGGTCATAGGTAAGCTGGTGTTTATTTAAAATCATCTCCGTGCGCTCGCGCAGTATTTGATCGGTGAGTTCGGTAGAAAAACGGAAATTGAATACCACTTCCACTTCACCGGGAATCACATTGGTAGCGCCAGTGCCGCCATTTATATTGGAAACTTGAAAACTGGTGGCGGGGAAAAATTCGTTGCCGTTATCCCAGTGGGCTGCAGCTAATTCTGCCAGTGCAGGGGCAAGTTTATGAATCGGGTTATCGGCCAGGTGCGGGTAGGCCACATGCCCCTGAATGCCTCTCACTTTTAAGATCGCGCCGAGCGAACCGCGTCGGCCATTTTTAATCACGTCACCAACTTGTGCGGTACTTGAGGGCTCGCCCACAATGCACCAGGTCATTTTGGTATTGCGCGCTTCCAGCCACTCCACCACTTTTACCGTGCCGTTAATGGAGGGACCTTCTTCGTCGCTGGTAATTAAAAAGGCGATACGGCCTTTGTGATCGGGGTATTTGGCGATGAAGTTTTCGCAGGCGACCACCATACAGGCGAGTGAACCTTTCATATCTGCCGCGCCGCGCCCGTGCAGCATGCCGTCGATAATTTGTGGTTCAAAGGGTGGATTATTCCAGTTTGTTTCGGGGCCGGTAGGCACTACATCGGTATGGCCTGCAAACGCCAAAATCGGGCCGTTCGCGTCGTCGCTGCCCTCGCGAATACTCCAAAAATTATCCACCTCACCAAAACGCAAACGCTCGGTTTTAAAGCCAATCGCTTCAAGGCGTTGAATCATCATTTCCTGGCAGCCATCGTCCTCTGGTGTTACCGAGCGGCAGCGAATTAAATCAGTAGCAAGTTGCAATGTGGGTGTTAAGGCAGAAGTCATGGCGATATCCAGAAAGAAGAGGCCGCAAAATAAGATGCGATTAAAGATGGCGCCGATTCTACAGGTTTGCGACGGGTGGCTCTAGCAAGGCAGGTTTGATTGCGGGCAGAAAAAAGCCCTCCGGCGGAGGGCTGTGCGGGTTTAACTGGCTTTGTTATTGATGCTGATGCGTTTGCTTTCACTTGGTGGTAACGCTTTGCGCGGAATAGTGATCTCCAGCAAACCGTGATTCATGGACGCGCTTATCTCGTCCTGGTTGCAATCCTCTGGCAGGGTGAGTACACGCTGAAAACTGCCAAAAGAACGCTCCATCCGGTAGTAGTGTTTATCGCTGGATTCTTTTTCCTCTTTTTTCTCACCGCGAATAGTAAGTACACCTTTGTTGATTTCCAGATTGATGTCCTTCTCGGTCAAGCCGGGTGCCTCCAGGCTGATCTGGTAACTCTTGTCATCGCTTGCAACATTTAATTTGGCCTGAAAACCGGTGATGTTGAATAGCCCGTCTTTTGGCCAGCGGTTGTTGAGCGATGGCATATTGAAATCGCGAAAGGTTGCATCAAATAACCGATCAATATCCCGCTGCAAACGCAGCATGGGGTGACTGCCGGTGGTGTTGTCTTTTTCTTCCTTGCTGGCACTGGTTGTAGTGGGCGCTTGTTGCCCGGCATCTTCATGTTTAAACCAGTTCCAGGGGTTGAGTTGCAATCTGTTCATAAGCACCTCCTGTTGTGGTGAATCATCGGTAGTTAAGTGTGGCTGACATAACTGTCAATAACAGCCTAGCGCCAATGACCCGCTGCACATTTGTGTTGGATCAAATAGCGCGGTTAATTATTAACTAAGGCTGGAATTGCCTGACTTCAAGCCATGTTGCTAGATGCTTTTTCTATAAAAACAAATGCCAACATAAATTTGTTTTATTAATCTGTGCCTATCCTTTTTCACGGGTTTTTCATGGTCATTAAATTTTTTTATCTGGTGCCTTGAACTTTATTTATGGTGTCCTTATCTAAGGCCGCAGCTTCGTTAGCTACGATTGTTTTGTGGGAATAATCCCGTTACTGAGGAAAAAACAATGTATAACGCGAACCTTATTCATAACGCGGTTATCCAATTCTCGCTCTTGTTTTTTGCGCGCTTCTGGCGCCCCCCGCCCATATTTCTTGCGGTTTAACGCACTGTATTTCTAACTGAATTCTTGTTGTTATCTTTCGTCCATTAATCTGGAGGCTTTTATGCTGGCAGTGTCAAAACTCAAGCGAGCCTACGGCGATTTTGTGGCGGCCGATGAGGTCAGTTTTATTATCGCCAAAGGTGAAATCGTAGGTTTGCTTGGCCACAATGGGGCAGGCAAAACTACCGTCATGAAAATGTTAAGCGGTTATTTGGAGCCCAGTGCAGGAACCATTCAGTTTCAGGGGCTGGCTCTGGCGGATAATCTCAAAACCTTGCAGCGTAAAATTGGTTATTTGCCAGAAAATTTACCGATTTACCCTGAAATGTCGGTGGCCGCTTATTTGGATTACGCGGCCGAGCTTAAAGGTTTGCAGGGCGCGGAAAAACAGCGCGACATAAAGCGTGTGATTGACGCGACTGACATAAAAAATAAATTGCTGGCGCCCATTGCCAGTTTGTCGCGCGGTTACAAACAGCGCGTGGGGGTAGCACAAGCATTGCTCGGTCGCCCCGCACTGTTAATTCTGGATGAACCCACCAACGGCCTGGACCCACAGCAAACCCTGCAAATGCGTGAGTTAATTCGCACTATTGCGCAGGAGGCGACAGTTATTTTATCCACCCACATTATGCAAGAAGTGGATGCCTTGTGTGACCGCGTATTGATGATGCGCGCGGGGCGCTTGGTATTGGATGAAAAATTGTCGGAGTTGCGCCGCGCCCACTCCTTGTTACTCACCACCAATCAATCCCATGCTGAACTGGAGCCAGTGCTGCGCTGTGTAACTGGCGTAAAAACAATTGAAACTCTCGGTAAAAATGCACATGGCGAGCAACTGCGTATTCACTTGGGCGATGCCGCTGACGTGCAAGCCACTACGGCTGCGCTGGCGCGTTTAGTGTTGGAAAACAACGCGGAGTTATACCAGCTGCAACCCGAAACCCGCGACCTGGAAAGCCTGTTCCGCGATATCAACAATGCCACGCTGAGCGCGAAAGAAACGCTGGAGGTTGATCGTGCTGCCTAACACTACGATTACAAAAATTGCCAAAAAAGAAATCGGTTTATTTTTTTCCTCGCCGATCGCCTATTTATTTTTAGCCGCTTTTGCGGCTGTCAGTTTATTTGCGTTTTTTTGGGGAGAAGCTTTTTTTGCCCGCAATATTGCCGATGTACGCCCGCTGTTCGAATGGATGCCGCTGCTGCTGATTTTTTTGTGCAGCACTATCACCATGCGTTTATGGAGTGAGGAACGCCGCAGCGGCACGCTTGAGCATGTACTTACCCAACCCGTGCCGCTGTGGCATTTTGTGGTGGGTAAATTTTTGGGCTGCATGGTGTTGTTGGTGATTGCACTGGCGATCACTTTGCCGCTCCCCATTACTGTTGCAGTGCTGGGCGATTTGGATTGGGGGCCGGTAGCAGCGGGTTATGTGGCAACCTTATTGTTGGGTGCTGCTTACTTGAGTATGGGGTTGTTTGTATCTGCGCGCAGCGATAATCAAATAGTCAGTTTGATTAGTGCCGTGGCACTCTGCGGGGTTTTTTATTTGTTGGGCAGCAGTGCAATTACCAATTTGATGGGCAATAGCGCCGCCGAATATTTACGTTTGCTGGCTACCGGTGCGCGTTTTGATTCTATCGCCCGTGGGGTGATTGATCTGCGCGATTTGTATTTTTATATCAGCCTGGTGTTGGTGTTTCTCGCCTTAAATACCTACGCTTTGGAGCGCGAACGCTGGGCAGCCACCGGCAACAAAACCCATCATGGTCGCTGGCGTTCTGTTACCGCGCTGTTGTTGATTAATGCCTTGGCAGCCAATCTCTGGCTCGGCCAAATTAATAGCCTGCGTATTGACACCACTCGAGGCAATCAATATTCCATTTCTACTGCAACCGAACACTATTTGCAGCAACTGCAAGAACCCTTGTTACTGCGCGGATATTTCAGCGGCAAAACCCATCCGCTGTTATCACCGCTGGTGCCGCAGCTGCGCGACTTGATGAAAGAATATGAAGTGGAAGGCAAGGGTTTAGTGCGCGTGGAATTTGTGGATCCGGTAACTGACCCGGAGTTGGAGCAAGAGGCAAATCAGAAATATGCCATTCAACCCGTGCCCTTCCAAATTTCGGATCGCTACCAAGCTTCGCTGGTGAATTCCTATTTCAACGTGTTGGTTCAGTATGGCGATGAATATCAAGTGCTGGGCTTTCGCGATTTAATTGAAGTAAAAAGTGCCGGCGAAACCGATTTGGATGTGCAACTGCGCAACCCCGAACACGATTTAACCCGCGCGATTAAAAAAGTGCTGCATTCTTATCAAGCGGGCGGCAATTTGTTTGACACAGTAAAAGGCGAGCTGCGTTTTACTGCCTATGTGTCAGCGGATAATCGCCTGCCTGAGGCGCTTAAAAACTTTAAGGATCTGGTTAGTGCTGAGGTGAATAAACAACGCGAAAAATCGGGCGAGCGTTTGCAGTTGGAGTTTCTCGACCCGGATGCTAATGGCGGTGAATTGGGGCAGCGCATCGCTCAGGATTATGGTTTTAATCCTCTGGCGACCAGTTTGCTCAGCAATGAACGTTTTTATTTTTACATGACCTTGGCGCAGGGTGAGCAGTTGGTGCAGATCCCGCTGGATGATATGAGTGCGGCAAGTTTTGAGCGCAACTTTAACGCCGCCCTGAAACGATTCGCTTCAGGTTTCACCAAAACGGTAGCGCTGGTGACTCCAGCGGCGGATATGGGCGGCTACTATGGTGCTCCGGCGGGGCCGCAATTTAATCAGCTGCAGGAATTTCTCGGTGCAGAATTAAATGTGCAACGCGAGGATTTGTCCGACGGCAGTGTGAGCGGTGAGGCGGATGTATTATTGCTCGCAGCCCCCAAAGAATTGGGCGAAAAAGAATTGTTCGCGGTGGATCAATTCCTTATGCAAGGTGGCACGGTAATTATGGCCAGCTCGCCCTACAGCGCCTCGGTCAGCCAGCGCAGTTTGAGTTTGCAAAAACACAACAGTGGTGTGCAGCAATGGCTTGCCCATCACGGTATTCGCATGGAAGAAAAGTTGGTGATGGATAAACAAAACTTGCCTTTCCCAATTCCCGTGAGCCGCAATCTGGGTGGTTTCAGTGTGCAGGAAATGCGCATGGTGGATTACCCTTATTTTGTGGATGTGCGTGGGCAAGGTTTGAATGCGGAGAACCCTATCACCAGCGGTTTGCCACAGGCGAGTCTTGCATGGGCTTCACCTATCGCGCTGGATGCTGACAAAAATCAGCAGCGCCGAATTACCGAATTGCTACGCAGTTCGGACAGCGCATGGCTGAGTGGCGATATGAATATAGTGCCGCAAGTCAACAGCGATGGTTTGTCACGCTTTATTCCTGTGGGCGAACAAAAATCCCATTTGTTGGGTGTGATTAGTCAGGGCCGTTTTGATTCTTTTTTTGCCGGAAAAAATTCGCCCTTGCTGGTCAATACAAACGCAAACACAAACGCCGATACAACCGCGGCAGGAGCTTCCGAGGCTGAGGCAGATAATGGCGATGCGGCTTTATCTACTACACAAACAGTGAGCAGTGTTATTCAACACTCTCCGGAATCTGCACGCATTATTTTATTCAGCTCCAACGATTTCCTGAGCGATGCCGTCATCAATATGACCGGTATGGCCACCGGTGGGCAGTATCTTAATTCGGTGCAATTGCTTGCCAACACGGTGGATTGGGCGCTAGAGGATGAAGGGCTGGTAAGTATTCGCGCGCGCGGCAATTTCAACCGCACTCTGCCCGCTATGGAACAAACAAGCCAAGTTTTTTGGGAGTATTTAAATTACGCATTAGCGCTGGGTGCGCTGTTGTTGGTGGGGCTGGTGCAGCGTCAGTTTAAACGTCGTCGCGAACAACAGTACCAGCAGTGGCTGGCGAACTAATCACACTCACTATTGACCAGAAAGAGGTGAATAATGAACCAAGCAGTAACCATTAATGTTGCCCGGAGTAATAGGGTAGAAACCATGCGGGATATGGGGCGCTGGCAACAACGCCTGTGGCTCTTGTTGGTGATTCAAGTGTTATTGGTGGTGGGAGTTTATGCCTATCAACAGAACTCCCGTGCAACACCAACGGCGGTACCCTTGTTGCCAGTGTCCACCAACGTGATTGATCGCATTGAAATCGCTGATGCGACAACTAGTGTGCACCTGAATAAACAAGCGAATCGCTGGCAACTCACGCAGTCGTCCTTACCGGTAGATAATGAAAAAATCACCGCATTGTTGGAGAAGTTAAACGGATTGCGGTTGACTTGGCCGGTTGCCAATACCGCATCCAGCCACGAGCGGTTTGAAGTAGGCGAACAAAAATTCCAGCGCAAATTGCGCCTTTATGAAGGTGATAAATTGCAGGCGGAATTTTATTTAGGCAGTTCACCTGGTTTCAAAAAAGTGCATTTGCGCCGTGCGGGTGATAATCAGGTCTACAGCGTTGCACTCAGCACTATGGATGCAGCCACCAGCGGTGATGATTGGTTGAATAAACAACTGCTCACTACTAACAATCCAGTCAACATCAAAGGGCGCGATTACGAGCTGCAAAGGCAAGGTGAAAACTGGCAATTAGTTGATGAAACCGGTGCGTCATTAAACACCGAAAATGTGACAGCCTTGGTGAAGGCGCTGGCTAGTTTGCAGGTGCAGTCTGTGGTGCAAGAAGCACCGAAGGGCGAGCCCATTACTCTTGCGGTAAAAAGTGCAGAAGGCAATTGGCAGTATGAATTTATCAAGACCGACGCTGGGCATGTTGTCAAACGCAGTGATCGCGAACAGTACTTTTCACTGAGTCAGTATGAGTATGAACGTATCGCTCAGGTCGTGCGTGAAAATCTATTGGCGCCGGCGACTACGCAGACAAGTCCGACAACATCAAACTCTGCGGCGACCAACCCGGTAGAGGCTGTTGTGCAAGAAGCTACCAAAGGTTTGTTAGGAAATTGACCTAACTAAAAACAAACAGCCCGGCATATGCCGGGCTGTTGTTATTTGTATCTATATTTCTAGCTATCGCTATTTGCTTTTTGTTCAGCGGTGCTTAACCCGCCAAACCAACATAAACTTCATGCACATCGTCGTCGTTATCAATCGCGGCGAGGAATGCTTCAACTTCTGCCAAGGCTTCATCGCTCAAGCTGACGGGGTTTTTAGGTTTGTAACCCAGCTTGGCAGATACCACCGTAAAACCGTGGTCGGGCAGCGCTTTTTGCACTAAATCCAAATCGGTTAAATCGGTGTAAAAAGTGACTGTGCCGTCATCATCCAATTCAAAATCCTGTGCGCCTGCTTCAATCGCCGCCATTTCTGCGTCGGCATCGGCGTTGGCAGCTGTGGCTTCGATAATGCCCAGGTGATCAAAATCCCAGGACACAGAACCGGAAGTACCCAACTGGCCTTTGCGGAATAAACCGCGAATATTGGAGATGGTGCGGTTGACGTTGTCGGTAAGGCATTCAACGATCACGGGAACCTGATGCGGTGCGTAACCTTCATAGGTGACTTTTTCGTAGCTGGCGGCGCCGTCGAGTTGCCCCGAGCCTTTTTTAATGGCGCGCTCCAATGTCTCGCGTGTCATTGAGGCTTTTTTGGCTTGAACGATAGCGAGGCGTAGGCGCGGGTTCATATCCGGGTCTGCACCCGAGCGTGCTGCGATCATAATTTCTTTGGTGAGTTTGGTAAAAATTTTACCTTTTGCGCTCGCAGCTTCTTCTTTATGTTTTGCTTTCCATTGTGCGCCCATGATTATCGCCTCGTTGTTTGCACAAACCCATTGTGCCTGGTTTATCGGTAGGGGCAGCTGCTTGCTGCGCCCGTTGTATGTAAATTATTTTGTATTCATCAGGGCACAATAAATTGCGCCCGAACAAATCAAATTAATTCGCGTGCAATGCAGTATTTAATTGCAGTGCACTTTTATTGGTAACCACTTCCACGCGGCCCGTGATGGAATTGCGACGGAATACCAAATCACTCACACCGGCAAGTTCACGCGCTTTGATAGTTTTTACTTCGTTGCCCGCATCGTCCAATACCACCACTTTAGTTCCAGCGGTAATATAAAGGCCAGATTCTACTTTGCAGCGGTCGCCCAGTGGAATACCAATACCGGCGTTAGCGCCAATCAATGACTCTTTACCAACAGAAATGACAATGTTCCCGCCGCCCGACAAGGTGCCCATGGTGGAGCTACCGCCGCCCAAATCCGAACCGGCACCGACAAATACACCGGCAGAAATACGGCCTTCAATCATCGCCGGGCCTTCAGTGCCCGCATTAAAGTTAACGAAACCTTCGTGCATGATGGTGGTGCCTTCGCCCAAGTATGCGCCTAAACGTACCCGCGCCGTGTGCGCAACACGTACACCTTTAGGCACTACGTAGTTGGTCATTTTGGGGAATTTATCCACGCAGGATACTTCCAGTTCTTCGCCATTTAAACGCGCCTGTAATTGACGTGCAGGTAATTCGTTTACATCGATCGCACCTTGATTAGTCCAGGCAACATTGGGCAGTACGCCAAAAATTCCGGCGAGTACGGTGTTGTGTGGTTTCACCAATCGGTGCGACAACAAATGCAATTTCAAATAGCCTTCAGGAATCGATGTGGGGTTGGTATCGGTTGCGAGCAGTGTGGCGACCAATGGACGTTTGCTTGTCGCCAGTGATTTTGCCAACTCGGCTTGCGCGCTGTCGCCAGCAATGGTGAGTGCTTGGGCGATTTCATTGGCTTGATTGGTGGACAGTGCAATCGCTTGATTGCCATCGGTATAACCCACAATGGTGGCAATCGCGCGCGCAACTGCTTCTGACGGTGCGAGTACTGGCTGTGCATAAAACACTTCCAGCCATTCACCTTTTGCGTTCTGTGTGCCTATACCTAAACCGAGTGCGTAGAGTTGAGTCATGTTTTTTTCCTGACAATAGTGCAAATAATTAATTAAAAATGGCGCTGTATTCGGTGTCTTTAAAACCGACGTGTTTTTGTTTGCCGGTATCGAGCAATGGGCGTTTTATCAATGTCGGGTTGGCACTGATCACCTTTGCTGCAGTGGCTTCACTAAAATTATTTTTGATTGCATCGTCTAATTCTTTCCACGTAGTACTGCGTTTATTCACCAGTGCATCCAAACCGATTTCAGCAATCCAGGTTTCTACTTGTGCGCTGGTTAAACCATCGGCACGGAAGTCGTGAAAGCGGTAATCTACTTTATGTTGTTCAAGCCAGCTACGGGCTTTTTTGACGGTGTCGCAGTTTTTAATGCCGTATAAGGTGGTCATATTCTTTCGTCGTGTGAAGAAGGTTATGGTTTCAAAACAATTTTTGGTTTCTTGCGTTGCGGATAACAGGTTCTGCAAATATCGCATACTGTGCCATCACAACCGCGTGCGGAGCAAAACTCGCGCCCGTAATAAATGATTTGTAAATGCAATGCGTTCCAGCTGCTTTGGGGAAAAAGACGTTTTAAATCTTTTTCGGTTTGCACCACATTTTTACCGTTGGTTAAACCCCAACGCTGCGCGAGGCGGTGAATGTGGGTATCTACCGCAAATGCGGGTACACCAAATGCCTGGCTCATCACTACGCTCGCCGTTTTATGGCCTACACCTGGCAAGCGCTCCAGTGCCGCCCAATCCTGTGGCACCTGACCATTATGTTCTTCCACCAGCATTTTGGATAACACCGAAATCGCTTTGGATTTTTGTGGTGATAATCCACAGGGGCGAATAATTTCCTGAATTTTTTCAACGGGCACTTTGGCCATATCGAAAGGATTGTCTGCCAACTCAAACAAGGCGGGCGTAACGGTATTAACTCGTTCGTCTGTGCACTGGGCGGACAGAAGAACTGCGATGAGCAATGTATAGGCATCTTTGTGATGCAAAGGTATTGGCGGGTTAGGATAAAGGCTTTGCAATCGCTGCAAAATAAACTCAACCCGCGCGCTTTTGCTTAAGTTTTTTAACGCTTCACTCATAGCGATTTTACAAAAGCTTTGATTCGTTCGGCCGCTTCAATGCATTCCGCTAAAGGCGCAACCAATGCGAGGCGCACATAATATTCGCCGGGGTTCATGCCATCGGTTTCACGCGCTAAATAACTGCCGGGCAAGGTAGTTACCTTTTGTTGGGCATACAATTGTTGTGCAAACAATTCACCTTTAATGGGCGTTTTTGGCCAGAGGTAAAAACTTGCATCCGGTTTTTGTACTTCCAGGCAACCATCAAGCACTTTTAATACCGCATCAAATTTTGCGCGGTATGCATCCCGGTTGGCGATCACGTGTTGCTCATCCTGCCATGCGGCCACACTGGCAAGTTGTGTTGGCACTGGCATAGCGCAACCGTGGTAGGTGCGATAGAGCAAAAACTTTTCCAGAATTTTGGCATCGCCACCCACAAAACCAGAGCGCAACCCCGGCAGGTTAGAGCGTTTGGATAGGCTGTGAAAAACCACGCAACGGGCAAAATCATCGCGGCCTAGCTCTGCACAGGCTTGCAGTAATCCAACGGGTGGATTCTGTTCATCAAAATACAATTCTGAGTAACATTCGTCGGAGGCGATTACAAAATCATACTGGTCGGCAAGTGCAATCAATTCTTTGAATTGCGCAGCGCTCATTACCGCGCCCGTCGGGTTACCCGGTGAACAAATAAATAATAATTGGCAGCGCTCCCATATCGATGCGGGGACTGCAGAAAAATCCGGAATAAAGTTATTGTCTGGCGTGCAGTTTAAAAAATAAGGTTCTGCACCGGAGAGAATCGCTGCACCTTCGTAAATTTGATAGAAAGGGTTGGGCGATACTATTAACGGATTGGTTTTGCTGCGATCAATAATCGCTTGTGCAAAGGCAAATAACGCTTCCCGTGTACCGTTTACCGGCAATACATGGTTCTCTGCAGTAAAACTACCAGCGTTAAGTTGAAAACGTTTGGTCGCCCAAGTGGCGATTGCCGTGCGTAGTTCTGGCAAGCCTTTGGTGGTTGGGTAATTCGATAATTTATGTAAATTATTAACGAGAGTATCCAATACAAACACTGGTGGTTCGTGTTTGGGCTCACCGATGGACAGCATAATGTCGGTTAACCCGGGCGGAGCAGAAACGGCTGCTTTGAGCGCGGCCAGTTTTTCAAAAGGGTATGGATGAAGCTGGTTTAAATCCGGGTTCATAGTTAGATCAACAATAATTAGTGTTTATCAACGCGCTTATCGAGTTGCTCGCGAATTTCTTGCTGCAGTTTTTCGCACAGTGCAACATCGCCCAAGGGTTTTCCATCGTTATCAGCAATGAAAAAAATGTCCTCTACTCGCTCACCCAGGGTGGCGATTTTGGCATTGAGCAGTTGAATGTCGTAATCCATAAAGATTCGCCCTATGCACGCAAGCAAGCCCGGTCTGTCGGGGCTTATAACTTCCAATACGCTGCAATTGCGAATGGTATCGGTACTGAGTGAAGTGCGGGTGGGTGATGCAAAGTATTTCAGGCGGCGCGGTGTGCGGCGGCCAATAACATCGCGGTAGTTATCCACCAAACTCAATTCTTCCATCAACCCCTGCTGGATTTTTTTAAGTAGGGTTTGATTGTTACCGAGTGGTTCGCCGTTTTCATTGAGCACAAAAAAGGTATCTATGGTGTAGCCGGATTTTGAGCTGTAAATCTTGGCGTCTTGAATGCTGAGGTTTAATAAGCTCAGCGCCGTTGCAGCTGCGACAAATACATTTTTCTGGTTTTTGCTGTACACAAAAATTTGTGTGGCACCAGCCAACTCTTTGCTGGTGGTTTTTTTAATCAAAATTAAAGGCTTGTCATCGGTGCGTGCCGCAATCGCCTCGGTATGCCAGGCAATATCGGTAAAGTTTTCGCGTAGAAAATAGTCCTCATCCATATCGCCCCACAGGGCAATGACTTGTTCTTTGCTTAAGCCCTTGCGCGCCAGTTTACGAATCGCGGCCTGCTGGGTTTCCTCAATCAAATCGTGTTTATCGACAGTGTTTTCCAAACCGCGACGCAAGGCGCGGCGGGTATCCAGATACAAATTGCGCATTAAACTCGCGCGCCAGGTATTCCACAATTCTTTGTTGGTGCCGTTAATGTCAGCCACAGTGAGGCAATAAAGGTAATCAAGGTGTAACTGATCGCCTACGGTGAGGGCAAAATTATGAATAATATCCGGGTCTGAAATGTCCTGCTTTTGTGACACTTGCGACATCAGCAAATGTTTTTCTACCAGCCAGCAGATCAAGCGGGTTTCGCGCGGTGAAATACCGTGGCGGGTACAGAACTCTTCTGCATCCACCGCACCCAGTGTGGAGTGATCGCCACCGCGGCCTTTGCCAATATCGTGATACAAGCCTGCAATATACAGCAGCTCCAATTTTGGCAGGCGCGTCATAATCGTTGCGGCAACCGGAAAATCTTCTTTCGCGGATGGCAATAAAAAGTTACACATGTTTTGCACTACTTTTAGCGTGTGTGCATCCACTGTGTAGATATGAAATAAATCGTGCTGCATTTGACCGGTTACTTGACCAAACTCCGGTAAATACAAACCGAGAATGCCGTAGCGCGACATCCGCTTTAGTTGTTCAACCAAACCTGCAGGGTGTTGCAATAGTTTGATAAATAATTGGGTGTTTTTGGGGTTGCTGCGGAATTGGTCATCAATAAGATAGCGACTCTCGCGAATCCAGCGAATAGTAGAGGCGCGCACCCCCTGAATCTGTGGGTTTTGTGCCATGAGCACAAATATTTCTAATAAGGCAGACGGGTTTTCTTCAAATACGTAGGTGTGCGTTGCCTCGATGAAATTATCGCGCAATTGAAAGCGTTCATTGATAGAAACAACATTTTTGGTTTTGCCTTTTTGTAGAATCGCTTCCGACAAAAATTGCAGCACTACGTCATTTAATTCGCGCAGGGCAAGTACAGTGCGATAGTACTTGTGCATGAACTGTTCTACTGCCAGCCCTTCGTGGTTGTCGGTGTAGCCAAACAGTTTGGCAATTTCCCGTTGGTAATCAAATAGCAGTCGCTCTTCCGGGCGTTTCGCTACCATATGCAATGCATAACGCACGCGCCATAAATATTCTTCGCCGGAATTGATAAGTGAAAATTCTTCGTCGGTAAAAAAACCTTTACCTTCCAGTTGTTTGATGGTGCGTACACCAAAGTAACGTTTGGTCACCCAATTAATAGTTTGGATGTCGCGCAGCCCACCGGGCGCATTTTTGATATTGGGTTCCAGGTTGTATTCGGTGTCGTTATATTTCTTGTGGCGATCCAGTTGTTCTTGATATTTTGCACTGAAAAAATCTTCAATCGGCCAGATTTTATCGGGCGCGGCTTCTTTCATTAATTCGTGACGCAGTGATGCATCTCCCACCAGCGTACGCGACTCCATGATGTTGGTGGCGACGGTAATGTCGGTGCGAGCTATATCAATCGTTTGTTTGACAGTGCGCACGCTGCTGCCAATTTCCAAGCCTATATCCCACAGCAGTGTGAGAAATTTTTCGATATTTTCTTTGCAGCTTTCAAATACATCCGGGTGATGCAAAATCAATAGATCGATATCGGAACCTGGGTGCAGTTCACCACGGCCATAACCGCCAACTGCTTCCAGGCTGATACGCGCGGGCCAGCGGAATTGGTGCCAGGCGTAGTGCAATACGCAATCAATAAACAGTGCGCGTTCATACACCAAACTGCGAATATCTTCGCCCTCAATAAAACGGCGGTTGGCTTGGGTGCTTGCTGCATTAATTGCGTCCTTGAAGACGCCAATGATAGGTTTTTCTGTTAACGCGCGGCGAAAGCGGCTCTGGTCAAAAAAGAATAGCGGCCGCTCGAAGTAGGGGACTTCCTCCATGGATACCGGGGTATCCATCGGGATGGATTCTGCACTATCGCTGCCAGAGGTATCCGTTTGGGGAGATTTGTTAAAAACGCGCGCGATAAAATCAGAAATGCTCATAAATTAAAATACTTCGCCGGTACGTGCGGTAAAAACCTCGACACCATTGCTGGTGACTACCATGGTGTGTTCCCACTGCGCCGAGAGTCGGCCGTCTTTTGTTTCCACTGTCCAGCCATCGCTTTTTAATTTGGTGTGGGGTTTGCCCGCGTTAATCATGGGTTCGATGGTGAAGCACATGCCTTCTTTTAATTCCATACCGGTATCAGGGCGACCATAGTGCAGGATTTGCGGATCTTCATGAAAAACCTTGCCTATGCCATGGCCACAGTATTCGCGTACTACGGAATAATAATTCGCTTCAGCATGCTGTTGGATAACGTGCCCAATATCGCCCAAACGGCAGCCAGGCTTAACCAGTTTAATGGCTTTGTACATGCATTCCTGGGTGACTTGTACCAACCGCTCCGCGTGGGGGGCGGGAGTGCCCACAAAATACATGGCACTGGTATCGCCGTGATAGCCCTCGTGGATCACTGTCACATCGATATTGATGATATCGCCTGACTTGAGCACTTTTTTCTCAGAGGGAATGCCGTGGCAAATCACCTGATTGACAGAGGTGCAAATGGATTTGGGAAAGCCGCGGTAGCCAAGGCAAGCGGGAATAGCTTTTTGTACATTCACTATGTGGTCGTGACAGATCTTGTCCAGCTCGGCGGTAGTTACGCCGGGTTGTACGTACTGGCCAATCATTTCCAATACTTCGGCGGCCATGCGACCAGCAATGCGCATTTTGGCGATTTCTTCGGGGGTTTTGATAGTAACTGACATGAATTCAGGGTATCCCGGCGGGTGAATAAAAGTTGCGGCATTCTAAACGATTCTGAACCGCTTTGACCAAGATCAATCCTTTATTGGCTCTATAGCTGCTGCTTCTATTATGCGCGTACCGGGTATAGCAACTGAAAAGTAAAGTTGGGCGGTGTAAAACCGCCCTGCAGAGGTGGGCTATTTGGTGAGGTGATGGAGGCTGCGAGCGCGAACCTGGGTCAGTGCGTGAATGACACCGCGCAACTCTGCCAAGCCTTTCATTCGCCCGGCGTAAGAGTAACCGGGATTGATACCAGGCTTGCCAATTTCATCGCCCATTAGATGGCCGTGGTCTGGGCGCATGGCGATTGCAGGGAGTTTGCTACCTTGCTGTTGGCGACGGCTTTCCTCTTCTAAGAGAGCATCTATCAGGCCGACCATATCGTTATCGCCATCCAAATGATCAGACTCATAGAAGGAGCCATCGTCTTCACGTTTAATGTTGCGCAAGTGTACAAAGTAGATGCGCTCGCCAAACTCCTGCGCCATGGAGACCAGATCATTATCGCAGCGTGCACCATAAGAGCCGGCGCAGAGTGTTAAGCCATTCGATGGGCTGGGCACGGCCTTGAGCAAGGCGCGAGCGTCATCGGCGGTAGAGACAACCCGGGGTAATCCGAACAGCGAAAATGGTGGGTCATCCGGGTGGATGCACATACGCACGCCCGCTTCTTCAGCGACGGGGATAATCTCGCGCAGGAAGGCAAACAGGTTGGCGCGCATACCTTCATCGCCCATCTTGATGAAGAGATCGATAGCGGCGCGAATCCCATCTCGATCATAAGAGCCTTCACCACCCGGCAAGCCGGCAATGATATTTTTTTCCAGCAGTGCTTGCTCTTCGCTGCTCATGGCATCAAGGCGAGCTTTGGCTTTGGTGAGTACCTCGGGCTGATAGTCCTGTTCGGCACCGGGGCGCTGTAGGATATAAACATCATAGGCTGCGAAATCGCTCATCTCAAAACGCAGTGCGCGGGCGTTGTTGGGCAGGGTGTAGTTGAGGTTGGTGCGGGTCCAATCGACGACCGGCATAAAGTTGTAGCAAACATCGTAAACACCGGCTGCACCCACATTGCGAATGGACTGCTTGTAGTTGTCGATGTATTGCTGGTAGTTACCAGTGCGGGTCTTGATATCGTTGTGGAGGGGGATGCTTTCGATAACAGCCCATTCAAGCCCTTGATCCTCAATGATTTTTTTGCGTTCTAAAACTTCCTCAAGGGGCCATGCGGCACCTGTGGGGATGTGGTGTAAGGAGGTGACAATGCCGGTTGCGCCTGCTTGTGCAATGCTTTGCAGGCTTACGGTATCTTTGGGGCCGAACCAGCGCCAAGTCTCTTTCATGGTGGTCTCGCTACTAGAGTGGGTTCATCTAAGATTAATGCGACTAGTATACAAGTTGGATAATGCTTGGCCTAGTGGATTTGCCAGATTTTCTCGACAGGGTGCGCTCTGAAGTTCGATTTACTTTCTGGTTTATTATGTCTGTTGTTTGTGATATAAAGCGCGCCTCTTTTTGCTGGGAATAGTCTCAAGCACAAAGAAAATCCGTTTTTAAATGTAATTTACCAACGTCACATATATACCGACACGCAAAACCTGGGTGCCCAATGTTCGTTTTATAGCGTTCATGATGGTTGGTTAGCGGGGTATATAGAGGCCTAACCCAGTAGGAATACTAAAATGCCACAAGTAAGCATGCGCGATATGTTATCTGCAGGTGTCCACTTCGGTCACCAAACCCGTTACTGGAACCCAAAGATGGGCAAATACATCTTCGGTGCGCGTAACAAGATTCACATTATTAACCTTGAGCACACTGTGCCTGCGTTCAACGAAGCTTTGGCTTTGATTCAACAAATGGCCTCTCAAAAGAAAAAGATTCTGTTTGTTGGTACCAAGCGCGCGGCGCAAAAGACCATCAAAGAAGAAGCAATCCGTGCTGGCCAGCCGTTTGTTAGTCATCGCTGGTTGGGTGGTATGCTCACCAACTACAAAACCATCCGCGCATCTATCCGTCGCTTGCAAGAGCTGACTACCCAGAGCGAAGACGGTACTTTTGCCAAATTGACCAAAAAAGAAGCTCTGATGCGCACCCGTGACATGGAGAAGCTTGAGCGTTCAATTGGCGGTATTAAAAACATCGCTGGTTTGCCTGATGCCATGTTTGTAATCGATGTGGATCACGAGCGTATTGCAATTCAGGAAGCCAACAAGTTGGGCATCCCTGTTATCGGTATCGTGGATACCAACAGCAACCCTGAAGGTGTTGACTACGTAATTCCAGGTAACGACGACGCCATTCGCGCGATCAAGTTGTATGTATCTGCAATTGCTGACGCTTGTTTGGATGGTGCTAAATCTGCTTCTGCAGTGCCAAACAAAGATGAATACGTAGCTGCCGAAGGTGCTGCTGAGTAATCTCGCGAAGTAATCAAACGACCATAAAACTCTGTTAGCTTGCATTCAAGCGCAGAGTTGTCGGAAGAGGGGGCTTTGCCCCCTTTTTTCAAATTTGAATTCGAACATTTATTGAGGACACATCCATGACAGCTGTTACTCCTGCTTTGGTAAAAGAACTGCGCGACCGCACTGGTTTGGGCATGATGGAATGTAAAAAAGCGTTGGGCGAAGCCAATGGTGATATTGAGTTGGCCATTGAAAACCTGCGTAAGGTTTCTGGTTTGAAGGCGGCCAAAAAAGAAGGTCGCACGGCGGCAGATGGCGTTGTTGCTGTGAAAGTGGCTCCGGATAACAGCTACGGTGTTGTTATTGAAGTTAACTCTGAGACTGACTTTGTGGCGCGTGATGCTGGCTTCCTGGCTTTCGTGAATAGCGTATTGGATAAGGCATTCACCACCAAGCAAACCGATGTAGCGGTTGTTATGGCGGGTGAGTTGGAGTCTGCGCGTGAAGCTTTGGTGCAAAAAATCGGCGAAAAAATCAGCGTTCGTCGCATTAGTTTGGTTGAAGGTGGTGTTGTTGGTGGTTACCTGCACTTGAACAACCGTATTGCGGTGTTGGTTCAGTTGGAAGGTGGCAATGAAGAGACCGCTAAAGACGTTGCTATGCACGTGGCTGCTGTTAATCCGCAAGTGGTTAGCTCTGACCAAATGCCAGCTGACGTGGTGGAGAAAGAAAAAGAAATCATCCGCGCTCAGCCAGATATGGCTGGCAAGCCAGCTGAAATCGTTGAGAAAATGATTGTTGGTCGTATCAGCAAGTTCCTGAAAGAAGCTAGCTTGGTTGATCAGGCTTTTGTTAAGAATCCTGAGCAAACTATTGCTCAGTTCGCTAAGGCAGCTGGTGCAACTGTTAAGAGCTTTGTGCGTCTGGAAGTGGGCGAGGGTATCGAAGTTGCTGTTGTAGACTTTGCTGCTGAAGTTGCTGCTCAAGTAGCTGCTAGCAAGGCGTAATTCATCGCCTGATAAGGTGCTGGGTGACACGAAAAAGAGGCCGGGTGGCAACACCCGGCCTCTTTTTTTCTGTTACACTGCACCAATTTTTCGGCCCTCCGACAGGTGTGGGCATTCGCGGCTAACTCATTGTTTTGGAGAGCATTTATGTCCAGCCCCAGAGATAAAAAGTACAAGCGTATTTTATTGAAGCTCAGCGGTGAAGAGCTGATGGGTACAGAAGGGTTTGGTATCGATCCTAAAGTGCTCGACAAGATGGCCCTGGAAATTGGCCAGCTGGTCGGCATAGGTGTACAGGTAGGCTTAGTGATTGGTGGTGGCAATCTGTTTCGCGGCGCTGCCTTAAGTGCTGCCGGTCTCGATCGAGTAACGGGCGATCACATGGGTATGCTGGCTACAGTGATGAATGCATTAGCCATGCGCGATGCGCTTGAGCGTTCAAATATATCTTCCCGCGTTATGTCAGCGATTCCAATGAGTGGAGTAGTTGAACACTATGACCGCCGTCGCGCAGTTCGTTTCTTGAATTCGGGCGAAGTCGTTATTTTCTCTGCCGGTACTGGCAATCCCTTTTTTACTACTGATTCTGCTGCCTGTTTGCGCGGTATTGAAGTTGATGCAGATATAGTGCTCAAGGCAACCAAAGTTGATGGCGTCTACTCTGCAGATCCTAAAAAAGATCCGACCGCGACCAAGTATGACCGTCTCTCTTATGACGAGGTGCTCGACAAAAAATTGGGTGTAATGGATTTGACGGCGATTTGTTTGTGCCGCGAGCACGACATGCCGGTGCGCGTATTCCGTATGAATAAAGCAGGTGCGTTGTTGAATATTGTGGTTGGCAGCAACGAAGGTACTTTGATTGAAGAGGATAAATCATGATTAATGATATTAAAAAAGACGCCGAAGCGCGTATGAAAAAAGCGGTTGAAGCATTGTCGAACAACTTCAACAAGATTCGCACTGGCCGTGCACACCCAAGCTTGTTGGATGGTATTACTGTGGATTATTACGGTACGCCTACCCCTTTGAGCCAAGTAGCAAATATCAATATTGACGATGCGCGCACCTTGTCGGTGAGTCCGTGGGAGCGCAATTTAGTCCCTGCCATTGAAAAAGCGATTATGAAATCGGATTTAGGTTTGAATCCATCGACGAACAATGGCCTGATTCGTATTCCTTTGCCGATGTTGACTGAAGAAACACGCAAAAACTTTATCAAGCAGGCGCGTGCCGAGGCCGAGAATGGCCGCGTTGCTGTGCGCAATGTGCGCCGCGATGTATTGGGTGATGTGAAAGCTTTGCTGAAAGACAAGGCGATTGGTGAGGATGATGATCGTCGCGCACAGGATGAAATTCAGAAAATTACCGACAAATACATCGCTGAAGTTGATAAAGCGCTGGCAGCCAAAGAAGTTGATTTGATGGCTGTGTAATCTGCATCATCCGGCAAGTCACTTTCGCAAGGGAGTGGCTTTGCCTCCCGCACTACTACTAGATAATTTCATTAAAAAAACTAAAAACGGGTTGTCGGTGAGAATCCGATGCTGGCCTGTCGCTGGGAGAGTACGCGTGACTGATAATAGTCTTCGCCACGTGGCGATTATTATGGATGGCAATAACCGCTGGGCAAAACAGCGCGGTATGGCGGGAGTTTCTGGCCATAAAGTGGGAGTTGAGCGTATTCGCGATGTTATGGCCGCCTGTCAGGATCAGGGCGTTGAAGTGCTCACCGTATTTGCATTTAGCAGTGAAAATTGGCGCCGCCCACCGCTGGAAGTAGAGGCGCTTATGTCGCTCTTCCATCTCTATTTAAAAAATGAAGCCAAAGCACTTAAGAAAAAAGGGGTTGCCTTGCGTGTCATTGGCAATCGGGAGCGCTTTAGTCCTGCCATTCAAAAAGCTATCGCTGCCGCTGAGGAGCTTACTGCTGGTGGTAAAACAACACTGGTTATCGCCGCTGACTATGGTGGTCGTTGGGATATCGCCCAGGCAGCGCAAAAACTGGCGCAACAGGCAGTTAATGGACAGTTGGATGTGGCATCTATCGATGAGTCGGCATTAGGTGCCCAAACCTGTCTTGCCGAGTTGCCGCCCTTGGATTTGTTGATTCGCACAGGAGGGGAGGTGCGTATTAGCAATTTCCTTCTGTGGCAATGTGCCTATGCAGAACTTTATTTCAGCGACAAGCTTTGGCCTGATTTTGACGGCGATGAGTTAAAGAAAGCGATTGCAAATTTCTACGAACGTCAGCGTCGTTTTGGTATGACCGGCGATCAGATTGAGGCGGGTGCACTTAATGCTTAAGCAGCGGGTAATCACAGCGTTAGTTTTGGCGATAATTTTTATAGTCGCCTTGTTTGGTTTGCCTGCTGGTTATTTTTACTTTTTTGTTGGCGCTATTGTATTGATTGGTGCTTGGGAATGGGCCTGTCTCGCTGGGTTCCCCGCGCGCTGGCAGCGCGCGTTGTACGCACTCTTTATTTTAGTCGTTCTGTTGCTAGCTTCTTTTTATCTGGGGTTTGAGGGCGAGGCTAGTCCCAACCTGAATGCAGATGCCATCCGTGAATTACTGATTGCTGGTTGTATTTGGTGGGCAATCGCACTTTTGCTGGTGCAGGGTTATCCCTCCAGTGCTTTGTTATGGGGGCACAAAATTTTACGCCTGTTGATGGGGTTATTGGTGCTTATTCCCACTTGGGTGGCTTTGGTATATGTACGCCAACAAGAGGCTGGTGCCTGGCTGGTCTTGTTGTTAATGCTCATTGTCGCCATGGCTGATAGTGGCGGTTATTTTGCTGGAAAGCGTTTTGGTAAGCATAAGTTGGCCTCTGCCGTTAGCCCCGGCAAAACCTGGGAAGGCTTTGCCGGGGGATTTATCGCTAATTGTGTTTTGGCTCTGATACTGAGTTTAACTCTGGAGCTAAGCCTGTTGTTGATGTTGGTGATTGTGGTTCCTACCAGTCTGGTTTCTGTGTTGGGCGATCTTTTGGAGAGCATGTTAAAGCGCCATGCCGGCATCAAAGACAGCGGCACCATTTTGCCTGGACACGGTGGCATTCTTGATCGCGTAGATGGTGTCACGGCAGCTGCTCCGGTATTTGCTCTGGCACTGCTTGCAAGCGGCGCTTTTTCTGCGACGGCGGGGCTCTAGGTTATGCAGTTGGCGGTTCAACAGATTACTGTTTTGGGCGCGACCGGCTCTATTGGTGTTAGCACCTTGGATGTTATTGCACGCCACCCGGAGCGCTATAAAGTTTTTGCATTAACGGCAGATCGACGTTGGCAGTTACTCGCTACCCAATGTTTGCAGCATCAGCCGCGTTATGCCGTATTAAATGATGTAGATGCTGCCGCTGAGCTGGCTCGTGAACTGCGTCATCAGGGCTGCAAGACAGAAGTCTTACAGGGGTTGGCAGCGTTGGAGGCGGTTGCTGCCCATGAACAGGTTGATGCAGTTATGGCGGCTATTGTTGGTGCGGCAGGTTTGTTACCAACATTGGCGGCCGTGAAAGCAGGCAAAAAAGTGTTGCTTGCCAATAAAGAAGCATTAGTAATGGCTGGCGGTTTGTTTACCCAAGCCGTTAGTAAAAGTGGGGCGGTATTGTTGCCCATTGATAGTGAGCATAATGCGATCTTTCAGTGCTTGCCAAATCATCGCAGCGATTATCTTGCTGGCGGTCTGGCTTCCAGTGGTGTTCGTAAAATTCTGCTCACCGCCTCTGGTGGCCCCTTCCGTAATACCCCGCTTGGCGATCTACCAAAAGTAACTCCAGAACAGGCCTGCGCTCATCCAAATTGGAGCATGGGGCAAAAAATTTCGGTGGATTCAGCCAGTATGATGAATAAAGGGCTTGAGCTGATTGAGGCCTGTTGGCTTTTCAATGCTCGCCCTCAACAGGTGCAAGTGGTTATCCATCCACAGAGTGTGATTCACTCGATGGTTGAGTATATTGATGGTTCCGTGCTCGCCCAATTGGGCAATCCGGATATGCGTACCCCTATAGCTCATGCCTTGGCTTGGCCGGAGCGTATAGAGTCCGGCGTGACAAGTCTCGATATTATCGCAACGGCGCGCCTTGATTTTAGTGCGCCTGACCTTCAGCGTTTTCCTTGTTTGCGTTTGGCGCAGGATGCTGCCGATGTTTCGGGTACGGCACCTGCACTGTTAAATGCTGCGAATGAAATTGCTGTAGCGGCATTTCTTGCCCGCCAAATTCGCTTTGATCAAATCGCTCAAGTTATAGATCATGTGCTTGCGCGCCTCGCAGTGGTTGAACCAACCAGCTTGGAACAGGTTCAAAATGCAGATGCCGAGGCTCGCGCTTTGGCTAATCAATTGATCAAGAGCTGGTAATGATTAATCCGGGGCAGTGCTTATGTCGTTGATTCAGACAATAATTTCATTCGTTGTCGCCTTGTTGATTCTGGTTTCTATCCATGAGTTTGGGCACTTTTATGTGGCTCGTCGTTGCGGTGTGAAAGTTCTGCGTTTTTCCATTGGTTTTGGCAAAGTACTTTGGTCATGGCGCGATAAGCAGGGCGCAGAGTATGCGTTGGCCGCATTGCCTCTGGGTGGATACGTAAAAATGCTCGATGAGCGCGAAGCGCCAGTATCGGCGGAAGAGCGTTCCATGGCGTTTAATAATAAAAGTGTCTGGCAGCGCATCGCTATTGTTGCGGCAGGCCCTGGGGCTAACTTTCTGTTGGCCATACTCTTGTTTTGGGTGCTTTTGCTGCAAGGTCAGCGCGATTTAATTCCCCAAATTGGGGCTGTAGAGCGCGGTTCAATCGCCGAGCAGGCAGGGCTTGAAGCAGGCCAGGAGATTATTGCTATCGATAATATTCCCACGCCCACGTGGCAGGCTCTCAACAAGGCGCTGCTCAATCGGTTGGGGGAAACAGGATCTATTCGTTTCAAGGTGGCTTACCCTGACTCGCACTTTACTTATGAGTCCGAAGGGCGTTTGGTTGATTGGCTGAGGGATTCAGCGGATCCCGATCCGGTTGCAGGTTTGGGAATTACGCTGTATCTGCCCAAAATTACTCCAATTGTTGGCGAAGTAGTGGCTGGGGGGGTAGCTGAGGCTGCGGGTTTTCTGCCGGGTGATAAGCTGATTTCTGCCGATGATATTGTTATTGATGATTGGCAGTTATGGGTGGATTACGTCCGGCGTCATCCTGGTAAGACAATTTCCGTCGTGATTGAGCGCGATACCAGAGAGCTGGCGCTTCAGCTTGTTCCTGAATCAATCAATGAGTCAGGTGCAGTTGTTGGGCGGGTCGGGCTGGGTGCTCGGGCGGGCTCAATTCCTGAGTCGATGATTCGCTCTTATGAGTATTCCGTGTTCGGTGCATTTGTTGCCGGAGTGAATAAAACCTGGGAAACCTCAGGCTTTGTACTTTTATCAGTCAAAAAATTGATTCTTGGCGAAATTTCCACGAAAAACTTGAGTGGACCGATAACCATTGCTAAGGTGGCGGGCTCTTCAGCCGAGAGCGGTTTGAGGAGTTTTATTGGTTTTGTCGCTCTGCTGAGTGTATTCCTCGCGGTATTTAACCTTTTACCTATCCCAGTATTGGATGGCGGCCACTTATTTTATTACTTTATTGAAGTAATTAAGGGAAAACCGGTGTCCGACAGAGTGCAGATGCTGGGGTATCAGGTTGGACTCTTCTTGGTCATCAGTCTAAGCGTGCTAGCGCTGTATAACGACATCATGCGGCTTTAATCTGGCAGTGTGCCGGGCCGTAACCAACATTCATTTACGATTAGAACAGATTCTATGATGCGAGTTTCAATGCGAGTTTTTGGCTGTTTTCTGGCACTCTTTTTGTCATGCACTGTTTATGCACAGACCTTCCGTGTAAGTGATATCCGTGTGGAGGGGTTGCAGCGTGTGTCTGCAGGCTCTGTCTTCAGTGTACTGCCGATTCGTGTGGGTGATGTACTGACTCAAGCCGATATTCAAAGTGCAACTCGTGAGTTATTCAAGGTTGGCTACTTCTCGGATGTAGAGATCAAGCGCGATGGCGATGTGCTGGTGTTGGTGATTAAAGAGCGTCCCGCAATCAATAAAATTGAGCTTAAAGGTAACAAGGCCATCAAAACTGAAAATTTGATGGATAGCCTTAAGGATAACAACCTCTCCGAAGGACAAATTTTTCAACGCGCTACGCTCGAAGGAATTACACAAGCATTGCAGCGCGAGTATGTGAACCAAGGTCGCTATGGCGCCAGCGTGAACATTGAAATTGAAGATATGCCGCGTAATCAAGTTAAGGTGCTGGTAAATATCGACGAAGGCAGCCCCTCGCGTATCAAACAAATCAATATCGTGGGTAATCATAGTTACAGTGAAGAAGATCTGATTGATCTGTTTGAATTAAAAACCACTGGTATGTGGTCGTGGATATCGGGTAACGATAAATACAATAAAGAAAAATTAAAGGGCGATTTGGAGCGATTGGAGTCGTGGTATTTGGATCGCGGATATCTCAACTTTAAAATTGATTCATCACAAATTTCGTTGAGCACCGACAAGGCCAAAATTTTTATTACTGTAAATATAACCGAAGGCGATATTTACAGAGTGAGCGGTATTGATCTCGCTGGTGATCCTGCTATTGATGAAAACATTATTCGCAGCATGATTCTGGTCAAGAAAGATCAGATATTCTCTCAAATTCTAATGACGACTTCGGAAGAGTATGTAACCAAACGTTTGGGTAATGAGGGCTACACCTTTGCCAAAGTTGAAGGTATGCCGGAGCGAAATGATGCGGATAAAACGGTAAAAATCACGTTTTTTATAGAGCCTGGTAAGCGCGCCTACGTTAATCGTATTAACTTCCGTGGCAACACAAAAACTGTTGATGAAGTATTGCGCCGTGAAATGCGGCAGATGGAAGGTGGCTCCGCAAACTCCGCGCAAATCGAGCACTCAAAAGTGCGTCTGGAGCGGTTGGGCTTCTTTAAAGAGGTAAAGGTAGAGAATAAAGAAGTTCCAGGAACGTCCGACCAGATTGATGTTGAATACACTGTCGAAGAACAGCCGTCCGGTAGTATGGGACTGCAGGTAGGTTATGCTCAATATTCAGGTTTATTGTTCTCCGCCAGTATTCAGCAAAACAACTGGTTCGGTACGGGTAAACAAGTTGGCTTCAGTTTTAGCCATAACCGCTATCAAACTGCGTACAACTTTAATTACAACGACCCTTATTTTACACCTGATGGCGTAAGTCGTGGTTTGAGTTTGTATTACACAAAAAGTGATTACGGTTCATACAACATTACTCCCTACAGCACTAACGTTTATGGCGGTAAGATCAATTTCGGTTACCCCATTTCTGATATCGAGCGCATCGGTTTCGACATAGGTTTGCGTAGCCTGGAAGTGGAGCCTACCAGCTATTCATCGCAAGAAATTATTCGTAGTCCTATTTGGAATCCTAACTTGGGTTATATAACGCAAGATGAAAACTACGAACTTATGGTGCGTGAGCAATTGGGTTTGGATTACCCAACGGGTAGTTTTGAAATTAAGTCAGTTGATGAAAGTATGTTGGGTACACCCGGCTTTCTGGATGTTTATGGCGATACATTTAACGATGCTCAAGTTAGTATGTATTGGCTGAGGTCTACGCTTAACCGAGGTATTCTTGCTAACCGTGGTGCCTCGCAGCAACTGGGCGTGGAAGTCTCTTTACCGGGCGGTGATTTGCAATATTACAAAGTTAATTACACCGGCCAGATATTCCAACCCCTGACTAGATCCCTTACCTTACGTCTGCATACCCGTATTGGTTATGCCGCTGCTTATGGTGATCTGGATGAGTTGCCGTTCTTTGAACATTATTACGCTGGTGGGTTTGGTTCGGTGCGTGGTTTCGAGCGCAATACGCTTGGTCCCCGTAGTACTTTTATCCGCGAGGCTATAGTCGCGAATACTGTATGGGATGATTTAAACGGTGACGGTATAGCTCAAGCTAATGAGCAAGGTGCTCCTGCATATGTTCTTTGCAGCGACCCCGATGCCGGCAACTACGTTGCCAATGTGGCATGTGATGAGGGTATTTTGTTATCAAATGCCAATAATAATAATCTGGTCGGCAGGACTCGTGGAGCTTTCGGTGGCAATGTTTTAATTCAAGGCGGTGCGGAAATACTTTTCCCGCTTCCATTTATTAAAGATCAACGCTCACTGCAAACTACGTTCTTTGTTGATGCAGGAAATGTGTTTGATACTCATTGTGGTGCGACACAACTCAACTGCTATGATGTGGATCTTGACCACATTAATGCCTCCGTAGGTCTTGGTTTAACTTGGATTTCAGGATTTGGCCCAATGACATTCAGTATTGCGGAGCCATTTAAGGAAAATGATTATGATCGTACAGAAGTGTTCCAGTTTTCATTGGGACAAACGTTTTAATAATAATTGTTTGGGCTAATAATCTAGAGGAATAAATTGTGACTGTTACACAGAAAATGTTTGCTGTTATTGCTTTGTCTTTGGTTTCATCCGTTTCATTTGCACAAGGCAAAGTAGTTGTTTTGGATCCAACGGGCGCAGTAATGGGAACCACTGCTGCAAAAGCTAAGTTTGATAAACTGCAAAAAAGTGCTGATTTTGCTGCAGCAAAAGCAAAGCTTGATGGTCTTGCGGCCGATATCAAAGCATTGCAAACCGAGTATCAAAAAGACGGCATGACATGGAGTGCTGAAAAACGCGCTGAAAGTGAAAAGAAATTGCAAAGCTTGGGTCAGGATTATCAATTTCAGGGTAAGAAACTTCAGGGTGAGCAGCAGGCTTTAATGCAGCAAATCATGCAAGAACTGGGTCCGAAAATGGAAGCCGTAGTAAAACAACTTGTTGAGTCTGAAAACATCAGCATGATTGTTGATGCAAAGTCAGTAATGATGGCCAAACCAGAAAATGATTTGACTCCAAAAGTCACTGAACTCTTGAACAAAGCCAAGTAAGTATCACGAGCATATGTTGAAACGCTCTTATCAATTGCTTGAACTTGCACAGCGCTTGGGCGCTGTTTTGGTTGGTGATCCAAAGCATGAGATAAGAGCCTTGGCTACATTACAAAATGCCGATGCACATAGCCTTAGTTTTCTTGCCAATCCAGCTTACAAGAAATATTTGAGCTCGACTAAAGCCGGCGCGGTGTTAATTCACCCTGATTTGCAAGACGAGTTCGCGGGCAATAAGTTAGTTACTGCTAACCCCTACATTGATTATGCTCGCGCGTCGTCACTATTTTCACCTTTGCGTGCTCCTGCCGTGGGAGTGCATCCATCAGCTGTGATTGGCCGGGATTGTGTTATTGCCGCCGATGTTTCAATCGGTGCCAATGCTGTCATTGGTGATGCTGTGACCTTGTCCCAAGGGGCTGTTATCGGTCCTGGGTGCTATGTAGGTGATGACACCTCTATCGGTAAGAATACCCGCCTGGCGGCTAACGTTAGCATTTATCACGGAGTTGTGATTGGTGACGACTGTATTTTGCACAGCGGTTGTGTGATCGGTGCTGATGGTTTCGGTTTCGCACCCCAGTCAGGCGGGTGGCTTAAAATTCACCAGCTGGGTGGCGTAGTTATTGGCAATAATGTCGAGATTGGTGCTTGTACCTGTATTGATCGCGGAGCTTTGGATAATACTTGTATTGGCGATGGAGTGATTATCGATAATCAGGTACAAATTGCTCACAATGTCCGTATTGGCAAAAATACTGCAATTGCAGGTCATTCGGCGATTGCAGGAAGCACTATAATAGGCGCTAATTGCACTATTTCCGGTGCAGTAGCAATTGTCGGGCATATAACTCTGGCCGATAAGGTACATATAACGGCCAGAAGTTTAGTGTCCGCTTCGATCAGTGAAGCTGGTTCTTATTCCTCTGGCACTCCGCTTGCGCAAACTAAAGACTGGCGTAAAAATGCGGCCCGCTTTCGTCAGTTGGATTCATTAGCAACACGCTTAATAAAACTTGAACGCAAATAGCGTACATATAATTTCTATTTATTCCTTGGGGTCTAACCATGATGGATGTTAACGAAATCCGTGAATATCTTCCTCATCGCTATCCATTTTTGCTTGTGGACCGTGTTGTAGAGTTGATTGAAGGTGAATCAATTATTGCCTACAAAAACATTACCGTTAACGAAGAAGTCTTTAATGGTCACTTCCCTCAAAATCCAGTTTTTCCAGGCGTGATGATTCTGGAAGCCATGGCACAAGCATCAGGCATTCTCGGTTTTAAAACCATGAATAAAAAGCCTGAGGATGGATCTATTTATTTGTTTGCTGGCGTTGATGATGTGCGCTTTAAGAGACAGGTTGTTCCGGGTGATCGTTTACAACTTGAATCACGCGTTATTTCCGAAAAGCGTGGTATATGGAAATTTGAATGTAAGGCAAGCGTTGATGGTGTACTGGCTGCATCGGCAACTATTTTGTGCGCAGATCGTAAAGTCTAGAGCGACTACTATTGAATTTAGCGAGAAAGTATTTTGATAGATCCCTCAGCAATCATTCATCCTAATGCCAAGCTTGCACCCGATGTGCAAGTTGGTCCATGGACAATTATTGGCCCCGACGTAGAAATTGATGAAGGTACTGTAATTGCCTCTCACGTTGTTCTAAAAGGGCCAACAAAAATTGGTAAGCATAATCGTATCTACCAATTTTCCTCGATAGGCGAAGATACGCCTGATTTAAAATACAAAGGTGAACCTACGCGTTTAGTAGTTGGCGATCACAATGTGATCCGCGAAGGTGTCACTATTCATCGCGGTACCATTCAGGATCGCGGTGAAACTACCATTGGTAGTCATAATTTGCTCATGGCATACGTTCATGTTGGTCACGACAGTGTGATTGGTAATCATTGTATTTTGGTGAATAATGCGGCGCTTGCCGGTCACGTGCATATTGGTGATTGGGCTATTCTCAGTGGGTTTACCCTGGTTCATCAATTTTGCAAGATTGGTGCACATAGCTTCGCTGGGATGGGAAGTGCAATTGGCAAGGATGTTCCAGCGTATGTCATGGTGAACGGAAGCCCCGCAGAAGCAAAAAATATTAATGTCGAGGGGTTGCGTCGTCGCGGTTTTACCAAAGACGATATTGCACTACTAACCAAGGCATACAAAACTATTTATCGTCGAGGTTTAACGCTTGATGAAGCTTTGGCTGAGCTTAATCCGTTAGCAGTTTCTTCACCTGCATTACAAGTGTTAATCGATTCATTGAATGCTTCAACACGCGGCATAGTTCGCTAGCATTTCCTCTTCGCGATTTCCATCGCATCAAGTTTCTACAAACCGGAGGGCTGGGTGTCTGATCACATACACATAGGTATTGTTGTCGGAGAAGCCTCCGGAGATATTCTTGGCGCGGCTTTGATGCAAGAGTTGCGTAAACATTTCCCCAGTGCAGAGTTTTCTGGCATTGGCGGCCCACGGATGTTGGCGCTGGGTTTTCACTCCTATTTTCCGCAGGATCGCCTGGCGGTGATGGGGCTAATTGAGCCCTTGAAGCGATTGCCCGAACTATTGCGCATACGTAAATTTTTGCGTGAACATTTTATCAAGAATCCGCCGGCCGTATTTATTGGCATAGACTCCCCCGACTTTACGATTCCACTCGAAGCATCGTTAAAAGAAAATGGCATTAAAACAGTTCACTATGTCAGCCCCTCAGTGTGGGCCTGGCGACAAAAGCGGATCTTTAAAATTGCGCGCTCTGTTGACTTAATGTTGACGCTACTGCCTTTTGAGGCCAAGTTTTATCAAGAGCACAATGTCCCGGTAGAATTTGTGGGCCATCATTTGGCTGATGAAATCCCATTTGTGATTGATAAGTTTGCTGCGCGTAAATCGCTTGGTTTGCCTGAGCAGGGGCGTATTGTTGCGCTCTTACCGGGAAGCCGTGCGAGTGAAGTAGAGCGTATGGGCAGTCTATTTATGGAGTCGGCGGTCAAATGTCTGGAGCAGGATCCCGGCTTATTATTTGTAATTCCTTCTGCAAGCCCGGATCGCTATCGTCAATTGCATATAGCGCTGAATGATTTTGTTGATTATCCGATTCAATTAATTAATGGGCATTCACATGAAGTGATGGCCGCTGCGGATGTTCTGTTGTTGGCATCAGGGACTGTTGCACTGGAAGCGTTGTTGCTGAAAAAACCGATGGTGGTTGCCTATCGGTTGGCGCCACTAACTTTTAAGATATTGTCCTGGTTAGTTAAAACACCGTGGATTTCGTTGCCCAATTTGCTAGCACAAAAACTTTTAGTTCCCGAGTTGCTGCAGGATAAAGCAACTCCCGAAACCCTGTCCGCAGCGGTAATGAATTATTTTGACAACCCGGAGCAGGCGATAGCACTTAGCGAAACGTTTGCACAAATGCATATTGAACTCAAACGCGATGCCAGTGCACGAGCTGCTGAGGCGATTGCCAGATTAATTCGCACACCGATAATTTAAAAGGTCTAGCTGTGATTGAGCCATTTATCAGTATTTATAAAGGATATCTTTACGCGGGTTGCGATGAGGTAGGGCGCGGTCCGCTGGCTGGGGATGTCGTTGCCGCTGCTGTTATTCTTGATCCCGCTAAACCGATTGCTGGTTTGGACGATTCTAAAAAGCTGACGGAAAAAAAACGTGAGTTATTGTTTGGGGAAATTCAAGCAAACGCAAAAAGCTGGTGCATTGCGCGCGCGTCAGTTGCAGAGATCGACAGCTTGAATATCCTCCAAGCGAGCTTGCTGGCGATGACTCGTGCTGTGCAAGGGTTACACATAGAGCCGGAGCATGTATTAGTCGATGGAAATAAATTACCTAAATGGAAATATGCGGCAGAAGCTGTTGTTAAGGGGGATAGTCGTGTTGCTGCAATCAGTGCTGCATCGATACTGGCCAAAGTGACACGTGATCGTGAAATGATTGTGCTGGATAAACTTTATCCCGGCTACGGTTTTGCTGACCACAAAGGCTATCCCACCAAAGTTCATATGGATGCGCTGGAGCGTTTGGGGGTTACACCTATTCATCGCGTATCTTATGCTCCGGTCAGAGCCAAGATTGAACAAATAGCGTTATTTTAATTTTCTCTCTTTTACTCGCCTAAGAAAATATTATGCCTGCAGCAAATTTTGTTCACTTGCGTTTACACACAGAGTTTTCGCTAAGCGATAGTTTGGTGCGCATTAAAGCGTTGGTTAAGCGTGTGGCAGAACTAAACATGCCTGCCTGTGCTATTACCGATCAAACCAATTTTTACGGTCTAATCAAGTTTTATAAGGCCGCCCAAAGTGCAGGTGTAAAACCGATTGCCGGTAGCGATTTTTGGATCGCCAGTACTGACAGTGAAGGGAAACCGACATTAATTACTCTGCTCGCCATGAATGATCAGGGTTATAAAAATATTATTGAATTAATTTCACGTGCCTGGCGTCAAGGCCAGCAGCAGGGTGTAGCTTATTTACAGCGCGAATGGCTGAGTGAGTTTAGTGATGGTGTAATTGCATTATCCGGTGGCAAGTTAGGTGATGTGGGCATGGCGCTGCTCGGTGGGCGTGCAGCGCAGGCGCAGGAGTTATTACAGGGATGGATGCAGGATTTTCCCGGGCGTTTTTATTTGGAGTTACAGCGCACAGGTCGTGAGAATGATGAAAATCATTTGCATGCGGCAGTCGCCCTTGCTGCCGAGATGAATTGCCCCGTTGTTGCGACGAATGATGTTCGTTTTTTAAAGGCCAGCGAATTTGAAGTGCATGAGGCGCGAGTGTGCATCAGTGAAGGTCGCACGCTTGATGACCCTCGGCGTGAGCGCCGGTATAGCGATCAGCAGTATTTGCGTTCAGCCGAAGAAATGGCTGAGTTATTCAGTGATATTCCTGAGGCAATCGCCAATACAATTGAAATTGCCAAACGTTGCACCATTACCATCCAAATGGGTAAATACTTTTTACCGGAATACCCAGTGCCGGAAGGCATGACGGAAGCAGAGTTTTTCCGCAAAATTTCCCACGAAGGATTGGATCAGCGGTTGGAGCGCATTCTGGATAAGAGCACCGCAGATTATGCTGAGCGGCGTAAAGTCTATGAAGATCGTTTGAATTTTGAATTGGATATTATTAACCAGATGGGATTCCCTGGTTATTTTCTGATAGTAATGGACTTTATCCAGTGGGCGAAGGATCACGATATCCCGGTTGGACCTGGCCGTGGTTCGGGTGCGGGATCGCTGGTTGCCTACTCATTAAAAATTACTGATCTCGACCCACTTGAATACGATTTGCTGTTCGAGCGGTTTCTAAACCCTGAGCGGGTTTCCATGCCGGACTTCGATATCGATTTTTGCATGGACAATCGCGATAAGGTTATTTCTTACGTGGCCGATAATTACGGTCGCGATGCTGTAAGCCAAATCATTACCTTCGGTACCATGGCTGCAAAAGCGGTAGTGCGCGATGTGGCGCGGGTGCAGGGTAAATCTTACGGCCTTGCCGATAAACTTTCCAAAATGATTCCGCCCACACCGGGTATGACTCTCGCACAGGCATTGGAGGAAGAGCCGCAGCTAAAAGAATTTATTGCGGTTGACGGTGATGCCGGTGAAATTTGGGAGATGGCAGTACAGCTTGAAGGCCTTACGCGCAACGTCGGTAAACATGCCGGTGGTGTAGTTATTGCGCCCACTAAACTCACCGATTTTTCACCGCTTTATTGCGATGAAACCGGCGGTGGTTTGGTAACCCAATTCGACAAAGGTGACGTAGAAGAAGCGGGCTTGGTGAAGTTCGACTTCCTCGGGCTGCGCACGCTCACCATTATCGATTGGGCGCGCATTATGATCGATAAGCAGCGCATCAAAAAAGGCGAAGCGCCACTCGATATCAGCGCTATTCCACTCGATGATCCTAAAACCTTTGGTTTATTAAAACGCGCGGAAACCACAGCGGTGTTCCAGTTGGAATCGCGCGGCATGAAAGATCTGATCAAGCGTTTGCAGCCAGATAATATTGAAGATTTAATTGCACTGGTGGCGCTATTTCGTCCCGGCCCCCTGGAGTCGGGCATGGTAGATGACTTTATCAACCGTAAACACGGTCGCGCGCAAGTGGCCTATCCCGATGCAAAATTCCAGCACCAGAGTTTAAAACCGGTTCTTGAACCAACTTATGGCGTTATTGTTTACCAGGAACAGGTAATGCAAATTGCGCAGGTACTTGCGGGTTATACACTCGGTGGTGCGGACATGTTGCGCCGTGCAATGGGTAAGAAAAAACCGGAAGAAATGGCCAAACAGCGCGAAGTATTTGAAAGTGGTGCAAAAAATCAGGGTGTTGACCCAGAGCTCGCAATTAAAATTTTTGATTTGGTGGAAAAATTTGCGGGTTATGGATTTAACAAATCCCACTCTGCGGCTTACGCGATTGTGTCTTATCAAACTGCGTGGTTAAAAGCTCATTACCCTGCACATTTTATGGCGGCGACTATGTCGTCGGACATGGATAAAACCGATAAGGTCGTTACCTTTATCGAAGAATGTCGCACCATGAAATTAAAATTGTTGCCGCCGGATGTAAACTCCGGTGAGTTTCATTTTACGGTGGATGATGCAGGTCGAATTATTTACGGTTTGGGTGCAATCAAAGGCTTGGGCGAAGGCCCGGTTGAATCCATTATTGCAGCGCGTAATGAAGGTGGTCCGTTTAAAGATTTATTCGATTTTTGTGCGCGTGTTGATCCACGCAAAGTAAACAAGCGTGCCTTGGAAGCCATTATTCGTTCCGGTGCTGCGGATAATCTTGGGCCGACAGCCAATACTCCCCAACATAATATTGATCATGATCGTGCGGTAATGTTTGCGGCAATGAGCGAAGCGGTAAAAACTGCGGAGCAGGCGATGGCCAATACCAATGCTGGCATGATGGATTTATTTGGCGCAGTGATGGCGAGTGATGAAAGTAACTCCGATGTTTATGCGGATTTTCGTCGCGTGCGTACCTGGACTATGAAGGAGCGGTTACACGCAGAAAAAGAAACGCTGGGGTTGTATCTTACTGGTCACCCCATCGATGAATATGAAAGTGAATTAACTCACTTGGTGAGTTCGCGTATTTCTAATCTCAAACCGGAAAAGGGCAGCCAAACTATTTCTGGCTTGGTGATTTCCCAGCGTGTGGTGAAAACCAAGCGCGGCGATAATATGGCGATAGTGACACTCGATGATCGTACCGGGCGTATGGATGTCACCTTATTTGCGGAAGTGTTTAATGCCGCGCGTGATGTATTGTTAAAAGATGGTCTTTTAGTGGTGAGCGGGCAGGTTCGTTACGACGACTTTAGCGGCATGCTAAAAATGAGTGCGGACAATATTCGTTTGTTGTCCGACGTGCGTCAGGAAAAAGTGCGTGAGTTGTGGCTGGAATTGGAATCGGGTCTTCTGCCGGCAAATTTTAGTCGCGACCTAAACGATATTCTCGACCCTTATCGCCAGTCACCCCAGCAGGATGCGCGGTGCGCAATTGTTGTCGATTATATTCGCAGCGATGCGCGAGCCCAGTTGCGTTTTGGCAATGAGTGGAACATACGTCCTGAGGATGAATTGTTACAGCATCTACGCGATGCTTACGGCAGTGCCAAAGTGAAGTTGGTGTATTAATCCCTTAGCTTAGCAAGTTCTTAAAACGAGGCTTGCTAAGTTATTTATGTCTTTCAGCCTGCGATGATCGAACTAGACTAACAACAGAGATAACAAAAAATCTGTGTTAACCAGAGTCTGGAGGGAAATACTATGTCATCAATCCTCGTGAAAGATTACATGCAGTCGAATGCCCAAGCTATACCGGCAGATGCCAGTGTGCGCGACGTTGTTGAGCATTTATTGAAGTGGAACGTAACTGGTGCGCCGGTCGTTGACCAACAGCGGCGGGTTATTGGTTTTGTTTCTGAGCAAGATTGCATTAAGGATATGTTAAATAGTGCTTTCTATGCCGAGGACTCTGACAGCGTGACGCGCATTATGCGGCGCGATGTCCTCAGTGTGACACCGGATGCCAGTATTCTGGAGATCGCGGAAACTATGCTGGGTAATAAACCTAAAAACTACCCGGTTGTAGAGCATGGCAAATTAGTGGGATTAATCAATCGTCGTCAGATCTTGCAGGCATTGACTGATAATAACGGCAGCTATTTTTCTCCCAGACGCGGATCCCCCGAGTTCGCGGTCAATTCCAGCGATATTCAATAAACAGCACGGGCGGGCATTGAACCCGCCCGAGTTGTTTTTATGACGCAGTGAATCCTTTATTAATTTGGTGATGATGCCTTTCAAAAGTGCGCAGTAGTCGTGCCGTTGGTGGCGCGAATATCGCTGCAATTTAGTCTGAAAAGATCGACTAAAGCGCCTATTTCGCGTAAGGTAGCGCCCCAATTGTGCCTGCTTGGGTTATGGTTAAAAAGCCAACAATCTCAGGTAGTTGCACTCCCTCTACACGTCAAAATGGTAGTTTCCTACCCGGAACAAGAGCTTGCTATGAATCTGAATTATCTGGATTTTGAACAGCCCATCGCCGAACTCGAAGGCAAAATTGAAGAGTTACAACTGGTTGGCAATAGTTCTGATGTGAACATCGCCGATGAGATTGCAAAACTGCGCGAGAAGAGCACCAAACTCACCGAGACCATTTATTCCAAGCTAACAGCATGGGATATTGTAAAAGTTGCGCGCCATCCATTGCGCCCCTACACCTCCGATTATATTTCCCGCGTGTTTACCGAGTTTGATGAGCTGCACGGCGATCGTCATTTTGGCGATGACGCGGCTATTATTGGCGGTGTGGCCCGTTTGGACGGCAAGCCGGTTATGGTGATAGGCGAAGAAAAGGGCCGCACCGTACATGAAAAAGTGATGCGCAACTTTGGTATGCCGCGCCCGGAAGGCTACCGCAAAGCCCTGCGTTTGATGGAAATGGCTGAGCGCTTCAAGCTGCCGGTGCTGACCCTGATTGATACTCCCGGCGCCTACCCAGGTATTGACTCGGAAGAGCGTGGTATTTCTGAATCCATCGCGCAAAACCTCGCCGTCATGTCGCGCCTGCGTACGCCCATTATTTGTACCGTGATCGGTGAAGGTTCATCCGGTGGCGCCTTGGCAATTGGTGTGGGTGACCAGCTCAACATGCTGCAATACTCCACTTATTTTGTTATCTCTCCTGAAGGTTGCGCCAATATTATTTGGAAAACTGTTGCCAAGGCACCGGAAGCAGCCCAGGCGATGGGTGTTACCTCTAAAATTTTGCAAGACTTGGGTATTGTGGATGAAACCATCCCTGAGCCATTGGGCGGTGCGCATCGCAATATGGACGAGATGGCCAGAAAGCTGCAGGAGCGTTTGGTTGCGCAGGTGGATCGTTTGAGTAAAGAGCCAATTGATGCACTATTGGAGCGCCGCTACCAACGCTTGATGAGTTACGGCAACTAAAACGCCGATAAAAAACTCGCTGGAAATAAAAAAACCGCTGATGAGAGTCAGCGGTTTTTTTATTGTTAGCCAAACCTTTAAGGCGCTTGAATATTAGCGCGGTTTATTGGGTTTGCCCGGGCGATTGTTGTTGCTGAAAGTTTTACCGGCAGGTTTTGTTTTAGGTGCTGCTGAGGGCGCCTTGGCTGTGCTGCGTCCATCAACCGGCTTGGTTCTAGGTTTGGGTTGTGCTGCTATTTGGCTATTAAATTTTTTCGCACTTTCAAATTTATCGCCAAAGGCTTTTGCCGAGGGTTTCACCTGAGCCTTAGTACTGGTACCCGCACGCGGTTTTTGTTGCTGTGCACGCGCATGGGGGTTATTGCCGCTGCGCGGTTTGTTGCGTGCTTCGGTTTGTTCATCGGGAATCAGGGCTGATGAACTGCTGCCAATCAGGTGCGGCTTGCGCATGGCGCGCAGGGCTTCGCGAATGATCGGCCAGTTGGCCGGATCGTGGTAGCGCAACAAGGCTTTTTGCAGACGACGCTGTTCCAATCCCCGCGGGATATTAATTTTGCCACTCTTATAGGTCAGTTTTTTGAGTGGATTGCGCTCGCTCACATACATGGCTGTCGCCAATGACATGGGCGATGGATAAAAAGTTTGCACCTGATCCACTTCAAAATTATTTTTCTTTAGCCAGAGCGCCAGGTTGAGCATATCTTCATCGCGGGTACCAGGGTGGGCGGCGATAAAGTAGGGAATCAAAAACTGTTCTTTGCCTGCTTCCTTCGAGAATTTATCAAACATACGTTTGAACTCGTAGTAGCTGCTCATCTTCGGTTTCATCATCTGTGCGAGCACACCGTCTTCGGTGTGTTCTGGTGCGATTTTTAAATAACCGCCCACGTGATGTGTCACCAATTCTTTTACATATTCCGGGTCGAGCACCGCCAGGTCATAACGTAAACCAGAAGCGACAGAGACTTTGTTGACGCCGCGAATTTTGCGCGCCTCGCGGTACAAATTCGTAGTGTGTTTATGACTGGTGGTTAAATTTTTACAAATAGTGGGGTACACACAGGACAGGCGACGGCATTTGGAGAGCGTCGGCATATCTTTACAAGTAAGGCGATACATATTTGCGGTGGGGCCACCCAAGTCAGAAATATGGCCGGTAAAACCCGGCACCTTATCGCGGATATCTTCAATTTCTTTGAGGATAGATTCCTGCGAACGGCTCTGGATAATGCGCCCTTCATGTTCGGTGATCGAACAAAAGGTACAGCCACCAAAACAACCGCGCATGATATTGACCGAGGTTTTAATCATGTCGTAAGCGGGGATTTTTTGTTTGCCGTAAACCGGGTGGGGTACGCGCGCATAGGGCAAATCAAATACACCGTCGAGCTCGTCGGTTTCTAGCGGAATTGGTGGGGGGTTAATCCAGACTTCGCGGTTTTCGTGTTTTTGAATCATCGGGCGCGCGTTGTAGGGGTTGGCTTCCTGGTGCAAAACCCGCGAGGCGTGTGCATAGAGGGTTGGATCTTTGCGCACTTTGTCGAAGGAGGGCAGGCGCACGTAGACTTTTTCCGCATCCATCATTTCACTGCGGTTTTGCAGCGGCATGGGAATAATGCGAATCGGTTGTGGTTCATTCGGGTCGAGTGCTTTTTCGCTTTCGATTCCCTGTGCCGGGCAGCCAATCGTTTTCAATTGCTCTGCAGCTTCCGGATTTAACGCGGCAATTTGTTCTGCCATTTTGTCCGGATCGAGCTGGCGTAAACCGACTTGTGAATTGTTGATATCAGTTTGTGCGGCATCCACAACCGACTTGCTGTTGTGTTGATACTCATAGGGGTTGGGCAATTTATCGATATTGCCCGGCCAGTCGATGCGTGTGGAATCAATTTCTGTCCAGCCCGCCGGTGGTTCTTTTTTGATAACCACGGTGCCGCGAATACTATCCAATTCTTTAATGCTTTTGCCTGCCGCGAGCGAGTGGGCAACTTCGGCGAGTGCACGTTCGGCGTTGCCATAGAGCAGAATATCGGCAGTGGCATCAATCAATACCGAGCGGCGCACTTCATTGCTCCAGTAATCATACTGGGCGATACGACGCAAACTGGCCTCTATGCCGCCGAGCACAATCGGCACATCTTTGTAGGCTTCTTTGCAGCGCTGGCTATACACAGTGACGGCGCGGTCGGGGCGTTTGCCACCCATACCACCGGGGGTGTAGGCATCGTCCGAACGCAGGCGTAAATCTGAGGTATAGCGGTTGATCATGGAGTCCATGTTGCCCGCGCTCACACCAAAAAACAGCCTGGGTTTACCCAGCGCTTTAAAGGGTTCGGCGCTTTTCCAATCGGGCTGGGCGATGATGCCCACGCGAAATCCCTGGGATTCCAAAAACCGCCCAATCACCGCCATACCAAAACTGGGGTGATCCACATAAGCATCGCCACACACAATAATAATGTCGCAGCTGTCCCAGCCGAGCTTGTCCATTTCGGCGCGGCTCATCGGCAAAAATGGCGCGGGCTTATAGGTTTTGGCCTGGGCGTGGATATTGGGTTTGGGGTAGGAGAACAGGTGTTTAGCGGTATTCATAGGGATGCAACAAGGGGGGAATTAAACCAGCCGCTATTGTCCCAGAATCGCGGCTGGCGAGACAGCATTAATTTTGATCGTTTATTGAGTGGCGAGTTTTTGCTGTACTTCTTCGTAGCCGCCTTCATTGGTGGCATTGCGAAAGCCCATGGCCTGCAGGGTTTCAAGAGCGATGCCGGAGCGGCGACCGGTGCGACAGTAGAGGCGCAGGGTGGCATCTTTATCGGTAGTCACTTCGCTAATACGCGCCGCAATTTCTTCAAACGGTATATGGGCAGCGCCCTGCACGTGGCCGGAGTGAAACTCCTCTGCGGTGCGCACGTCAATCCAGAAGTCATTGGCAAGAATTTGGTTGGACATAATCAGTAGTAAACCTGTGCTAAATAAACGAAAAAGGTGTTGCAGCATAACAAGCTCTCCGCGCAATCTGCCACTAGTGACTGTTATTAGCCTAGGCCACAAATGATTACGCCCGCACAGCGGGCGCAGGTCATTTGTGGGGTGTGTTCAATAATTTGACGCAAAGTCTAGATTATCAAGCGTTCGCCAATAATCTGTCATATTTTCGGCTGAGCATGTCATAAAACTGTTCGCGCACCTGCACTATAGTGTTTTTGAGAGCGGTGATTTGCTCCAGAGAGATATCCTTGCGGCCCATATAGACTTGTTTACGGTAGACGGCGATCTTGGCACCGTACAAACGCAGGCTGCGCTCCAGATTTTTCTCGCCCAACATCAATAACTTGGCTTCGGCTTCCGCCAGCTTTTTAAATTCATCCACCAATTCGCTATTCACGGCTTCCAACTCGGCGCGACGTGTTTGGGGCCAGCGCTCGCCAAACTGGATGGACTCCACTACCAGTGACGAATATTTGGCGAATATGTGCGTCACCGTGCCCACTTGAGTGGACACTTCTTCCAGAATTTGCAGGCGACGATTGTCGCGTGGGTTATTCATGGTCTGGTGATTGGTTTTGCGCAGCACCACCCAAGCGGTCACCGCGGCAATCAATGCGCCCAAGCCGATTTTTAAGGAAGTATCAGTGATTTGTAAAAACAGTTCATTATCCATAGTGCAGTGCCCCTCTGTCAGAAAATCGACGGTTTTGGTTCGTTAGCAGAGGAATTGCAATATGTAGGCCAGCGCGTTATTGATTTATCGCAGGGGTTTTAGCAGCGGCTCCAGGCCATTGAGGCGGATTTCATACATCAAGCCCAGTAGTTGGCCGAGTTTGCCTTTGGGCATGCCCTCCCGTGCCATCCACATAAGATAGTGTTCCGGGATGTCAGCAATCACATGACCAGCGTATTTGCCGTAGGGCATGGGAGTTGTCACCAGCTCTTTGAGCAGCTGCGGGTCAAAAGGGAATTCATCCATCTCAACCACCGGCCAGCTTCACAGTAAAGCCGCGTTTTTCCAATTCGGCTTTGAGTTTGTCGCGCTGGTCGCCTTGGATTTCAATGACGCCATCTTTTAATGAGCCGCCCACACCACAGGTGACTTTTAAGGCTTTTGCCAAGTCTTTGAGTTTGTTTTCATCCAGCGGAACACCGGTGATGGTGGTAACCCCTTTGCCATTGCGCCCGGCTGTTTCGCGGCGAATACGTACTATGCCGTCACCTTGTGGGATCTTGGCGACAGGTTTTTCTTCTTTGATGCGGCCGGTCTCGGTGGAATAGACGAGGCGGGAGTTTTTGTCTTTAGTCATGGCGATGGTGATTCCTGGACAAGAGTCTGGCAATTCTAACGCCACCGGCTGCTAGAATGCGCGCCATATTGAGCGTACAACCTATTTATAAACAGAGAGTGACTATGCAGATTCAGGGTCAATGGGCTGAACCTTGGCAGCCACTGGTGCATGCTTTTGCCGCCAACTTTACCCGGGGCGAGGAGGGAGCAGGCCTAGCGTTGGTGCACCGCGGCGAGTTAGTGGTAAATATCTGGGCCGGCCAACACAGCAATAAGCTGGCAGGCGTGGTGGCCCAGCCATGGCAAGAGGACACCCTGGTCAATATCTTTTCAGCCGGTAAGGGCTTGGTGGCATTGTGTATTTTGCAGCTGGTCGCCCAGGGTAAATTAGCACTGGATGCCCAGGTGGCAGATTACTGGCCCGAATTTGCCCAGGCTGGTAAAGAGCACATCACCATTCGGCAAGTAATTAGTCATCGCACCGGGCTGTCGGCTTTCCATCAGCATATTGCCAATGAGCAAATTTTTGACTGGGCGCAAATGACCCAAGCCATTGTCGCCGAATCCAGCTGGTGGGAGCCGGGCAGTGCCCAGGGTTACTCGCCGTTTATCTACGGTTGGATTTTGGGTGAGCTGGTGCGCCGGGTGAGTGGTTATGCCAGTTTTAACTCGTATTTTCAGGCGCAGGTGGCTGAACCCTTGGGGATCAGCTGTCATTTTGGTGTGCCCGAAAACCAACTGGATAAGATCGCCGATACCGGCCCGCTCAAGCGCCCATTGGGTTCCCCTGCCACCGCAAGCGGCGCCGATAGCATTATGCTCGGCAAAATCATGAAGGCTGACCCGCGTGGAGTCACCAATCGCGCTTTTTCCAATCCGATCAGTTTGATGACCGCTACCAATTCGCGCGACTGGCGCAGTGCACAAATTCCGGCGGCCGGTGCCCACGCCAATGCCCCTGCGTTGGCGCGTATTTATGGTGCTTTAGCCAATGGCGGTAGCCTGCTTGGTGATACAGCCTTGCCTTTGTGTTGGGCGGAGCAGACCTTTGCGCAGGATCAGGTCCTGGGTTTGCCCCTGCGTTTCAGCCATGGGTTTATGCTGTCGCAGCATGATCGCCCTGACTGTCGCTACGGGCGTGGTTCCCGCGCCTTTGGGCACCCGGGGGCAGGTGGTTGTGTGGGTTTTGCCGACCCGGATTACCAACTGGGTTTTGGCTATGTTACCCATCGTATGGGGCAGAGTTTATTGATCGATGAGCGCGCGGTGTCGTTGATCGATGCCGCCTATCAACTGCTGGAGCACAACAATGTCTGACCTTGAAGAACAATTAATTGACGTTCAAACCCGTGTCGCCTACCAGGAAGATACCTTGGTGCAGTTGAATGAAGTGATTACGCGCCAGGACGCTGAAATAATCCAGCTTAAACAGCAGTTGCGTTTGATTGCACAACGCCTCGATGAGCTGAGCACTAACCCGGCGCAAGGCGATACAGAAATGGCAGATGAGCGACCACCGCATTATTAATCCCAAACAGATTTGATCTTGTGAGTGGTTGCCCGCAGGAAAACTTGATAGAAGTTTGGCGCTAAAATCATCTTAATGTCGCGCAACTTCTCATTATTGTTAATAAGTGTGATTTGACGCTTTGTTTCCTGTACGAGCTAAAAAATAGTTGTCTACACTTTGCTGTCGATAGGTGTTTTTTAGATAACAGGGGCGAATTCATTCACCATGCACCACCATTCCACTCCATCGGGTAATCCGGCGCTTTTTTTGTCGGCGCATCCCGCACTTGATAACGGCCTGGATGTCGCCACAAGTGCTCCCTGGAGTATGAATGTGGCGAGTGGTGAGTTGCGTGTTAGCGCGCAAAAAGTTGATTCGCTCGCCGCTTTTTTTTCACCCCTTCATCGCGTAACTGACCTGTTAAACCACTTTCGCAAAGCCGACCGGTATCTTTTTCTGCAAGCGTTTAATGCCGACCCGCTGGATCAAGACTATGATCGGTTGCGTTCGTGCGATGTGCGTCTTTTCGGTATAAGTGGTGAACCGCTAGTGCGTTTTGTGGGGCGCCTGCGTCAACCTGACTTCGAAGCCCCCGACGCAAAAGAACAGGGGCGGTTTTTTGAGGGCGTAATTGTTGCGGCGCAACACTGGTTGGCCAAACCCAGCGATGAATATGCACTGCAATTTTTATCAAGCTTGTTTGCCGATAGCCCCATTCCCAGTTTTATCACCGATAAGCAGGGTGTGATTGTTAATATCAATGAATCCTGTGAGCGACTGTTTCATCTGTCCCATCGTCAGGCTGAGCAGGCTGCTGGCTTCTATTCAATCCTTCGTGACAAACAATTAAACAGCGACCCTGAACTTGCTGCTGCGGTGCAGGCGGTATACCACCAAGGCAAACCACAAACGTTGGAGATGAGCTACTCTCTGGGGAATATTCATCGCAGCCGTTTTATTTGTGATAAGCAGATTCATTTTCGTGTGAGTTTTGTGCCTATTCCAGATCGCCAAGGCAAGGTTGCCCAAGTGTTAGTGCAACTGCAGGACTTGTCCCGTGAGAAAAGTGCGCGCGATGCTTTGCAGGAGAGTGAAGCGAGTTACAAAGCCTTTATCACCAATAGCTCTGAGGCCATTTGGTGTTACGACATGCAGCCGCCTGTGGCGATTGATACCGAATATGAACAGCAAGTAAAACAAATCGCACACAACGCACGTTTGGTAGAGGCTAATAAGGTATTAGTCAACATGCTCGGTGTGGATTCGCTCGACGATATTCTCGGCACAGGCTTGATTGACAGTGGCTCAACAAACTATGTGTTTGATATTCATTTTTTTGTAAAAAATAATTACGTGATGGTGGATCACGACTTTATTCGCCAGGATACACGCGGTAAAAGTTTTTATTTTCAAATTTGCTGTACTGGCATTGTTGAACGCGGTCAGTTAAAGCGAGTATGGGGAACCACTAAAGATATTACCGCCCGCCGCCGCTATGAAGAAAAACTGCGCTATCAGTCCTACCATGATTCTCTCACTGCATTGCCCAATCGCGAAAAACTTTATGCTGATATGCAAGCCTGTTTTGAGCAGCGCAGTGCTGAACAAATCAGCGCGCTATTATTAATTGATCTGGATCGATTCAAGGAAATTAACGATACCTTGGGCCACAATGTGGGCGATCATTTATTGCAGTTAATTGGTCCGCGCCTGGCCAATGAAATGGCGGAAATTCCCGGCACCGTAGCGCGCCTGGGGGGCGATGAATTTGCGGTGTTTTTGCCCCGTATTCGCAGCACGCATCAAGCGGTGGTGTTTGGGCACAGATTATTGGATGCGCTTTCGCAAGAGTTTGATCTGGAGGGTTTTACCGCGCAGATCTCGGCGAGTATTGGCATCGCAATATCGCCCCAGCAGGCACAAGATCAACATACGCTGATGCGCTATGCCGATATCGCTATGTATTACGCCAAAAGCCAAATGCTCGGCTTGGCAATTTACAGTGCGGAATACGATCCCCATTCAACCAAGCGTCTGTCAATTATCAGCGAATTGGGGCGAGCTATTCGCGAAAATCAACTGTGTTTGTATTATCAACCAAAAATTCTGTTGGATGAAAAACGCTGTTACGGCTTTGAAGCGTTGATTCGTTGGATTCACCCTGAGCTGGGGTTTGTGCCGCCAGCAGATTTTATTCCCATGGCAGAGTTGACCACTTTGATCCATCAGCTCACTGCATGGGTATTAGAAAAGGCAATATCCCAGTGCCGCACTTGGCAGGATCAAGGAATGTCGCTGAGTATTGCAGTGAATCTCTCGGCACGTAATCTAATGGATGACAATATTCCCAAGTTGGTGGAGCGGCTGTTGATTAAATATCAGCTGCCTGCCGCGCGTTTGGAATTGGAAATCACTGAAAGTTCGATCATGACTGATCGATCCTACGCGGGCATTGCGCAATTTGGATGCTTTGCATGCGCTCGGTGTGCATTTAGCTATTGATGATTTTGGTACGGGTTATTCGTCGTTGGCTTATTTGAAACGGCTACCGGTACAGACCCTGAAAATTGATAGTTCGTTTGTGCGCAGCATGCTTGAAGATTTACAAGATGAGTTAATCGTTAATTCAACTATTCACTTGGCCCACAATTTGGGGCTAATGGTTGTGGCTGAGGGAGTTGAGAACGAGGCGCTGTTGAATCGCTTAAGTGAAATGGGGTGCGACGAAGCTCAGGGGTTTTTTATCGGTAAGCCCATGTCAGTCATCAATACAAATGAATGGCTGGTCGAATCGGGTTGGGTTAAGCAGCCGCAATAATTGCGGCTGTTTTGCAATCAACGATAAAAAACCTAAGTGTTAATTTAGAAGCCTTGCTGCTGCATTTGCGCTTCAACATATTTCAGCCGCTCTTCAAGCAGTGCAGTGCGGTAGCCATTTCCTTGCGTTAGTTTTAAGGCATTGCGCAATTGGATTTGGGCTCGATCATAAACTCCATTCAAAATAAAATATTCAGCGCGCGCTTCATGCACACCTAAAATATTGCCTGCTAAACCGTTCACTTCTGCCAACAAATACCACACATAGTCATCGTTGCTGCGCTTGCGCGAATAGCGATCAAGAATGTCGGCACACTGTTGGTAAATTCCCGCTTTCATCAAGGCTTCGGCGTGGCGAATAATCAGTGGATGGCTGTTGGGATGTTTCTGTAGCTGGTTCTCAATGATTTCCAGTCCTGCTTTGTAGCGCTCTGCTGCGACTTCGATATCGGCGCGCATGATTTGATAAGTGATGCGTTCCGGTTCTTTTTGCAGCAGTGGTGCCAGGGCTTCGCGCGCTGCATCAAACTGGCTCGATCTGGTCAGTGCCAGTGCCCAGCCATAACGGCTGGCATCGGGATAAGTTGATTCCCTATCCAATTCACTTTTAAACATCCGCGCGGCAATTTGGGGAGTTTCCTCTGCATCTACACGTACCCGGCTGCGCATAAGTTGGAACTCCAAGTCATCCTCCGCAGGCTTGCGTGCGTATTGCATGGCGCGGTTGCGGGCGTCGGCCACCCGGGTTTCACTCACCGGGTGAGTTAGCAGGTATTCGGGGGGGCGGCGATTAAGACGGTTGGCACGCACCATTTCTTCAAACATATCCGCTGCTGCATGGGGGTCGAGGCCGGCTTGAATCATGGTTTGCATGCCTATGCGGTCTGCCTCTTGCTCATTTTGACGGCTAAATGCGAGCGATGCCTGCTGTGCTGCAGCCTGGGTGCCCATAATCGCGGCTACGCCAGCATCGCTATTACTGTTCGCGGCGAGCACTAAGCCCGCGAGCATGCCTGCCAGCATTGGCATCATCATATTTTTTTGTTGTTCCAGGCGGCGTGCATAGTGGCGCTGGCTTAGGTGTCCCATTTCATGGGCAAGTACCGCCGCTAACTGGTTTTCGGTTTTGGCATAGTTGAGTAGCCCCGTATGTACCCCAATGATGTTACCGGGCACTGCAAATGCATTGAGTGTGTTGTTTTGTGCCACAACCAGATCAATGCGTTTATCATCCAACTGGCTATGTGGGAGGAGGCGAGCAAAAAGTTGCTCAAGGTAATCAATAATCAGCGGGTCCGATGAAGTAGGTACCTGGCTGCGATAAGCTCTGAGCCAGCGTTGACCAAGAATCTTCTCTTGCACCGGTGAGATCATGATTGAACTGGTATCACCCAGATTCGGTAGTTCAATCTCGGCATGGCTCGCAAAAGGATTAATAAGCAGGCTGGAAACCAGTAAGGATGCCACTCCAAGCGGCGCGAGCAAGCGCTTGGCAGTCAAGGTAAGGATGCGTTTTAAAAGCGTGGACACGGTAAATATCGGCTCCCGAAGTCGATGGCATGAGTGTTTGAAGCAGACAAAAAATAGGGCGCAACTCTAGCCTTTTTGGCGCGTAAAGAATAGGTTAGCAACCCTTTGAGACCTTCTTTAGGGCGGCTGGTTCGTTGTTGGGTAGAAATTGTTGTTTGAAACGCCGTTTTTAATGCGACATTCCTGAATTTGTCTTGGCCATCTTTGATGTGTATGGGGATGCTCCGAATATGAGTAACTCACTTTGAATGACTCACTTGATTGTTTTATTCTGCCGGTAAATGTTGAATTGGATGCCAAGGGGCTGCGTTGCCCCATGCCGTTATTAAAAGCCAAGCAGGCACTACGCGACTTGAAACCCGCAGAAGTGTTGAGAGTGTTGGCTACCGATGCTGGCTCAGTGCGCGACTTTCAGGCCTATGCCAATATCAGTGGCATTGAGTTGCTGGGGCATGAGGCGCGCGATGGTGTCTACTGTTATTTGCTGAGAAAACCACTTGTATCACCGCCTTGAAAGCCAAGTGGATGAGTTAATCACATATGATCCGTCCGCATTGTCTTGCTGGAGCGATCATGGTACGGCACCCAGAAATCTGGCTGCCTACGAATGCTGAAGTGAGTTTGTTATGCCGATATTGCCTTATCAAATGAATGCGCGAACGTGCCTGGTGCTGCTAACGGCGCTTGCCTTTGCTTTGGCAAGCTCGTTGCTCCTTGCGCAGCAAGAGGATCTACCCAAAGCTGGCTATAGTCCGCTTGCCATAGTTAAAAGCGAAAATGACAAGCGCGACTATCGTTACCTGATATTGGAAAACCAATTGCGGGTGCTATTGATTTCTGACCCCACCACTGAAAAAGCTGCGGCGGCCCTCGATATTCAAGTGGGAGCCAATCAAAACCCGGTTGACCGCACAGGACTTGCACACTTTCTTGAGCACATGCTGTTTCTGGGGACTGAAAAGTATCCCCAAGCCGGTGAGTACCAAGAGTTTATCTCGCAACATGGTGGCCGCTATAACGCATTTACGGCGGCCGAAAATACCAACTATTTTTTTGAAATCGACAAAGATCAGTTAGCGCCAGCGCTGGATCGATTTTCCCAGTTTTTCGTAGCGCCGTTATTTTCCGTCGAATACGTAGAGCGCGAGCGCAATGCCGTGCATTCGGAATACATGGCCAAGTTGAAAGATGATGCGCGCCGTGAATGGGATGTTTATCGCGAATTGATGAATCCTGCGCACCCAGGTGCGAAGTTTTCGGTAGGTAATTTGACAACATTGGCTGATCGCGAAAATAATCCGGTGCGCGATGACATGATCCGTTTTTACGAGCAACACTATTCGTCGCATTTGATGAGTTTGGTGGTGCTTGGCCCGGAGCCCCTCAATAACCTTGAGGCAATGGTGCGCGATAGATTCAGTAGTGTTGCCAAACGCGATATCAGTATTGAAGCAGCGTATCCACCATTATTTGATCCATCAGGCTTGCCTGCAAGCCTTGAAATCAAACCGGAAAAAGAACTACGCCAACTCACCTTTAATTTTCCTATTCCCAATCCCGACCAGTTTTATCGCAAAAAACCTTATGCCTACATAGCGCATCTGCTTGGCCATGAAGGTCGTGGCAGTTTGTTGTCGTTATTAAAACGCTTGGGCTGGGCAGAGGGTGTGTATGCAGGAACCAGTTTGCATAGCCGCAGCGATGCCGTCTTTCAATTGAGTATTCAATTAACACCACAAGGTGTTCGCGCGCGTGATCAGATAGTGTCACTGGTTTTTCATTCCATCGAACAACTCAAAGTGCGCGGTGCATCCTCCTGGCGCTACGGTGAATTACAACAGCTGGCTGATTTGGATTTCCATTATCAGGAAAAGCGGGCGCCAATGGAGACTGTTAGTGCATTCGCTCAAAAGATGAGTCAGTACGAGCCGCGTGATATTTTGCGTGGCGATTATATCTACGCTGATTTTGATGCAAATTTAATTGAAAAAAGCCTGTCATTTTTAAATAGCCAAAATCTACTATTGGTCTTGGTAGCTCCTGATGTCGAACCCTATCGTGTTTCAAAACTCTATTCAGCGCCATTCTCATTGCGGGCGCAAATCCCCGAAATTCTTGAATTAAAGCCTACCGTACGGCAAGAATTATTCCTGCCGGAAAAAAACCTGTTTATACCCAAGCGCCTTTCAGTAAAAGCGGGCTCAATGCTTGAGCAGCGCGGTGCAGTTCAAGATGTGCGTCCCAAGATTATTTATCGCAATTCCAATATGCGTGTCTGGTTTTCACAGGACCGGGAATTTAAACAGCCGCGCGCGCAAATTAACCTGCGTATTAAGTCACCATTAGTGGCTGCCAATGCAGAGGGGGCGGCACAAGCACAATTGTTTGCAGCATTAATTGTTGATCAATTAAATGAGTTTGCTTATCCCGCTAGTTTGGCGGGTATTGATTTTACGCTCACTGCCAACGGGCGCGGCTATGACTTGGGTATATTCGGTTATTCAGGTCGGCAGGGTATGTTGATGAATAAAATTATAACGGCGATAAATGCAGGGCGATTTAAAGAAGAGCGTTTTCTATTGCTGAAAGAAAATTTGCTACGCAGTTGGCGCAACAAAAATAAAGACATGCCTTATCAAGTTCTTGCGCAGCAAATTGCCGCGCTGCAACTGGAACCATCCTGGTCTAATGCTGAGCTTATTGATGCGTTGGAGCGTAAAAGCTTTGAGCAATTTAATCAATTTGTCGCTCGGCAATTAATTGATGCAACGGCAGATGGATTATTTTATGGCAATTATTTCCGTGCGGAAGCCTTGAAGCTGGCCGTATTGGTTGAGCATGAGTTATTAAACCGTCGCGCTGGGCGAGAAGTGTCGCCAGTGGTTCAGTTGATGCTGCCGGAGGATTCCGCAAAACCATGGCTCTACACTCACTCGCTTGATCACAGCGATCGTGTTGTTGAGTTATTTATTCAAAGTCCTTCTGCCTCAGCGGTGGATGCCGCGCATATGATGTTAATCCGGCAGTTGCTTCAGCCAGCGTTTTATCATCAATTAAGAACTGAAAAACAATTAGGTTATATCGTGGGTGTGCTTCCCGCCCCATTGCTGGATCTTGAAAATAGTTTGTTCGTTGTGCAATCGCCCTCTTCGAATGAAGCGGAGATTATGGCGCAGATAGATCTGTTTTTAGATGAACAGGCTTCTATGCTGGCTGATAATTTTGCGATGAATCAGCAGTCTTTAATTAAAAAGTTGCAAGAGCCTGCGCGTTCACTCAAGGAGCAATCTGAGCGTTACTGGGCTTCGATTACATCCTATGACGAAACTTTTATGCGCCGCGATTTATTGGCAGAAGCTGTCGCTGCAATCACTGTTGATTCGCTTAATGGATTTTACGCAAGAGTCTTTCTGAATAAAAACAGACGCCTCTGGCTCACCTCAATAGCATTTGACCAGCGCGATAATTTTTCTGAAATTCAGAGTCTGCCTGCTTACAAAAAACAAATGAATAGAACAGTGATGCCATAATCGGGAATGTTATTTTTTGGGGCGCTCAATGGCGAATGTGCTGCATTTTTGTGCGTTATTTGTTGTGCTTTTAGCCCTAAAAATTATCATTTTTTTTACTGTTTATTGCTTGGTGAAATACAAACCTTAGGTAATAATGCGTTCCCTGTTTTGAGTGCGTGTTTTTCATGGCTTTGAGTTATGAACAGCGCTCGGTGCAGCGATCTGTGCACTAAAGTTGTGCCCCTCCAGAGTGTTACCGTGTTGGCTAGGGCTGGTAAAAAATTCACACTTATGCAAGAATTCGTGGATTTTTTACACAAGTAAAAGGAATGTTCCTCCTGTAACTCCATGATATTACAGCACTTTTTACTTTGTGCCTGTTTTTGCATGAAGCCCAGATCCAAATTCCTGTATTAGATACTACTGCTACATGATGTGCGTTATTGCGCATAGCTGAGGAGATTTGAATGCAACAAGATATCAATGCCATTGAAACAAAAGAGTGGCTAGACGCCCTTCGGTCAGTTGTTCGTCATGCGGGAAAAGATCGCGCCGCAGAAATATTAAAATCCCTGTCCGAGTCTGCTGTCAGTCATGGCATTGAGCAGCCTTCTTCCATCAAAACCCCCTATATAAATACTATCCCTGTAGAGAAAGAAATTAAGTCTCCGGGTGATTACGCCATGGAGCGTAAAATTCGTTCAATTATTCGCTGGAATGCCATGGCGATGGTGATGAAAGCGAACGATAACGATGAAGGCTTGGGTGGTCACATTGCATCCTTTGCATCCTCTGCAACCTTATATGACGTAGGTTTCAATCATTTTTTCCGCGGTAACGATGGCGATACTCCGGGCGATTTGATTTACTTTCAGGGGCATGTTTCCCCGGGTATGTATGCTCGCTCTTTTGTTGAAGGCCGTTTGAGCGAGAGTCATCTGGATAACTTCCGCCGTGAAGTGAATGGTGGCGGTTTATCTTCTTATCCCCACCCATGGCTGATGCCGGATTACTGGCAGTTCCCTACTGTATCTATGGGCCTTGGCCCAATCAAAGCGATTTATCAAGCTCGCTTTAACCGCTACATGGAAGCGCGCAGTTTAATTCCTGTTACTGATCGCAAGGTATGGGCATTCCTGGGTGATGGCGAATGTGATGAGCCGGAAAGCTTGGGCGCTATCTCACTGGCAACACGTGAGAAACTGGACAATCTGATTTTTGTCATCAACTGTAACCTGCAGCGCTTGGATGGCCCCGTGCGCGGTAACAGTAAAATCGTACAAGAATTGGAAGGTGTTTTCCGCGGCGCTGGCTGGAACGTAATCAAGGTTCTGTGGGGACGTGGTTGGGACGAACTGCTTGCTAAAGACAAAACTGGTTTGTTGCAGAAACGCATGGACGAAGTTGTCGATGGCGAAATGCAAAACTACAAAGCCAACGGCGGCGCTTACACTCGTGAACATTTCTTTGGTAAGTATCCTGAATTGCTGGAGTTGGTCAAAGACATGACCGATGACCAGATTATGGCTTTGGCTCGTGGTGGTCATGATAGTCATAAGGTATACAACGCTTACCATCAAGCAATTAATACCAAAGGCAAACCAACCGTTATTCTGGCTCAAACCGTAAAAGGCTACGGTATGGGTACTTCCGGTGAGGCGATTAATAAAACTCACTCGGTAAAAGCACTTGATATTGAAAGCCTGAAAAAATTCCGTGACCGTTTTGAATTGCCCATTAGCGACGAAGATCTGCCGAAGTTGCCGTACTATCGCCCGGCAGAAGACAGTCCTGAAATGCAATACATGAAGAGCCGCCGCAAAGAACTTAAAGGTTTTGTGCCTTCACGTAATGCCAGTTTTGACCCCTTGCTGGTGCCAGCGTTGGATGCCTTTGCTGCCCAGTTGAAGTCTACTGGCGAGCGTGAAATTTCCACCACCATGAGCTTTGTGCGTATTCTTTCATCGCTGGTGAAAGACAAAAATATTGGCAAACAAATCGTACCTATAGTACCGGACGAAGCGCGTACTTTTGGTATGGAAGGGATGTTTAAAACCATCGGTATTTATTCATCCGAAGGTCAAAAATACACCCCACATGATGCTGGCCAAATGATGTCCTATCACGAATCGGCTACCGGTCAAATTCTGGAAGAGGGCATTAACGAAGCAGGTTCTATGGCTTCCTGGATTGCTGCAGCAACGGCTTACAGTAACTACAAAAAGCCGATGATTCCATTCTATATTTATTACTCCATGTTTGGTTTCCAACGTATTGGTGACTTGGCGTGGGCTGCTGGTGATTCTCAGGCGCGCGGCTTCTTGATGGGCGCTACTGCTGGTCGTACTACTTTGAATGGTGAAGGTTTACAGCATCAGGATGGTCATAGCCATGTATTTGCTAACACCATCCCTAACTGCCGTTCTTATGATCCTACCTACGCTTATGAATTAGCGGTGATCATTCAGGATGGTATGAAACGCATGTATCACGACAATGAAAATGTCTTCTATTACATTTCGTTGATGAATGAAAACTATCAACACCCCGATATGCCCGAAGGTGCGGAAGACGGCATCATTAAAGGTATTTATCAATTGGAGAAGGGCGTTGGTAAAGCCAAAAACCGCGTTCAATTGATGGGTGCTGGTACCATTTTGCGTGAAGTGCGTTTTGCTGCAGAAATCCTGCGTAGCGAATTTGATGTGGAAGCGGATGTGTGGAGTGTAACCAGTGTGAATGAACTGACCCGCGATGGTCAGCGCGCGACTCGCTGGAATATGCTGAACCCAGCAGCTGCACAGCGTAAACCCTATATCACCCAGGTATTGGAAGGCGCTGAAGGCCCATTCATTATCTCTACCGACAACTTGAAAACCTACTCCGAGCAGCTGCGTGCCTACATTCCAGGTCACTACACCGTGCTGGGCACTGAAGGTTTTGGTCGCAGTGATACTCGCACTCAATTACGTCACTTCTTTGAAGTTAACCGTTATTTTGTGGTGATTGCTGCACTCAAGTCCTTGGCTGACCAAGGCAAGATTAAGGCTGATGTTGTTGCTAAAGCCATCAAGAAGTTTGGTATTGATCCAGAAAAAGCGGATCCGATGAGCGTATAAAACCATCGCCCTCTCACAAAGAGGGCGATGTTGTTTGTATTCGTCAAAAACATTTTATCGAATGTAGAAATAACCGATTAGTGAGGAACTACAGTGGCAATTCAAACTATTAAAGTGCCTGATATTGGCGGCGCAGAAGGCGTTGAAGTAATTGAAATCTCCGTAAAGGTGGGTGATGTTATCGCCGAAGGTGATTCAATTGTCGTGCTTGAAACCGACAAGGCTTCAATGGAAATCCCGGCCGATAAAGCAGGCAAGGTTGTCGCTATTAAAGTGAATCTTGGCGATAAAGTATCGCAAGATAGTTTATTGCTCGAAGTAGAAGCGGAAGGTGCCAGTGAAGCGGCGCCAGCTCCGCAAGCTGCTCCTGTTGCCGCTGCAGTAGCGCCAGTATCAGCACCTGTTGCGGCAGCAACCAGCGCCGAAGTGCCAATGGTTGTGCCTGATATCGGTGGTGCCGAAGGCGTGGAAGTTATCGAAATTTCTGTAAAAGTGGGTGATGAGGTTGCTGCAGGCGATTCATTGATCGTGCTTGAGACTGACAAAGCTTCGATGGAAATACCGGCTGAAGCCGCTGGTAAAATTGTGAGTCTTGCCGTCAAGGTTGGCGATAAAGTATCTCAAGGTGCTGTGATTGGTGTGTTGGCTGCTACTGGTGGTGCACCTGCTGTGGCTGCTGCGCCCGTAAAGGCTGAGCCTGCCCCTGTCGCGGCGGCTGCCCCTGCTCCTAAAGCAGAAGTGGCGAAGGCTGTTGCACCGGCTATTGATGTTGAGCAAACCGGTGATGTGTACGCCGGTCCCGCTGTGCGCAAGTTGGCTCGCCAACTGGGTGTCGATATGGGCAAAGTGTCTGGCACTGGTCCTCGTGGTCGTTTATTGAAAGATGACGTTCGCGCTTACGTAAAACCGATTGTTGTTGCCGCTCAATCTGGCGCTCCAATGGGTGGTGGTTCAGGTATTCCGCGTGTTCCAGCGGTTGATTTCTCCAAATTTGGCGAAATCGAAACCATCAAAATGAGTAAAGTGAAAAAAATCACTGCGGACAATATGACCCGCAACTGGTTAAACGTTCCTCATGTTACCCAGTGGGACGATGCGGACATCACTGACTTGGAAGCTTTCCGCAATGGTTTGAAAGCTGAAGCGGAAAAACGCGGCAGCAAACTGACTCCATTGCCTTTCATTATGAAAGCTTGTGCTGCCGCGTTGGTTGCAGAGCCAAGTTTCAATGTATCTTTGCATCACGATGGCGAAAGTATCGTGCAGAAAAAATACGTGCACATTGGTATCGCGGTAGATACCCCTAACGGCCTGATGGTTCCTGTTATCCGTAACGTAGACAAAAAAGGGCTGTGGGAATTAACTGACGAAATCAATGCGATTGCGAAAAAAGCCCGTGATGGCAAGTTGTTGCCCGCTGATATGCAAGGTGGTTGTTTCACTATTTCCAGCCTTGGTGCTGCGGGTGGTAATGGTTTTACCCCGATTGTGAACGCGCCTGAAGTTGCTATTCTTGGTGTGTCTCGCGCGCAAATGAAACCAGTGTGGAATGGTAAAGAGTTTATTCCACGTAATATGCTGCCGCTGTCCCTGTCTTATGACCACCGTGCGATTAATGGTGCAGATGCCGGCCGCTTCTTTACTTATTTGACAGCTGTAATAGCGGATGTAAGACGTTTGTTGTTGTAATCATCAATATAGATGGTTTACAAAAAGGGTCAGCAATTGCTGACCCTTTTTGTTTTAATGTTGTGATTTAAAAAATATAAAAAGTCGGCATTTTTCGGTCATTTAATTTCCTCTTGCGAGCGATAATACGATGAACCAATTCCTGAAAATGATTAGTTGTGCTGTTCTATTTGTGTTTTTAGGCTGTCAAACGATTACTCAAGTTGATGACCCGAGCAATACTTACACCCCTGAAACCACCTATCAAAAGCTCGCCGCTGATTATCCTTTTATCACCATTGCCCGCCGGGATGTGCCTGATTCTGTCGTTGAAATAAAAAACATAACCTATGTTCGCTATGGCAAGCGCGCCTTGCAGCTGGATTTATATTTACCTGAATCTTCTATTACTCATTTAAAACCTGGTGTTGTATTTGTTCATGGTGGTGGCTGGCGCTCAGGCTATCGTACTAATTTCACACCTATGGCAATTGGCCTTGCACAGCGTGGTTATGTGACGGCGACAATAAGTTACCGTTTGGCAGGTGAGGCAAAATATCCTGCCGCAATCCACGATGTAAAAGCTGCCATTCGTTGGTTGCGCAGTAATGCCAAAAAATATGGTGTCAATCCTCAGCAGATTGCGGTGGCCGGCGGTTCTGCTGGTGGGCAAATTGCCAGTTTAACGGGCGTGACCAACGGACTTGAAAAATTTGATCCGCAATTGCATCGCTCGCGCATATCAAGTGATGTTCAGGCAATTATTAATATCGATGGTCTCTCTGACTTTACCTCGGAAGCGGCACGACTGCATGAGGATGATCCGCGTAAAAATCCTTCAGCGGCAGGTTTTTGGTTTGGTGGGCGCTACGCAGAAAAAACAGACTTGTGGCATGAGGCTTCGCCTACATTTTATGTCAACAAAAATACACCACCGATTTTATTTTTAATCAGCGCACAACCACGGTTTAGTGTTGGGCATGAAGAGATGATCGAAAAAATGAAACCGTTTGGAATTGCTTATCAGGTTTCAAAAATTCCAGACTCACCACACTCCTTCTGGTTGTTCGACCCATGGTTACAGCCATCTATAAACATTGCCGAGCAGTTTTTGAATCAGCAGTTCAAAATAAGGCGTAGCGATAGTGCCCGGTAATTGTGTAGTCTAATAACATGTCTTCCAGTTCAGGGCCTGCACCTATGTTGTGGACAATTAGGGGGCGAAGGCCATCGCTGGAATGTTGGTCTGTCACAATGCCAATATGCGGCAAGTTCCCGGGTAGCATCCAGGTAACCAGATCGCCCGCCTGATAATCGAGCGGTTTAAGTGATATAGCTAATTTTTTGCCATGTCGCGTAAAGAAAGTTTGCAGGTTGGGCACGCGGCGATGATCAATATTGGTATCAGTTTTGGTTTGATTCCAATTGCGTCTTGCAGGGTAAAGCGAAAAATTACTGCGCATATCTTCATGCACGAATTGTTGCAGGTCTATGCCGAGCTTTCGATAAGCGCGAATGATTACATCAGTGCAGACCCCAAATTCTGCAGGCACATCGCCCATCGGGTAAGCGATTTTAAAATAGGTGCCATTGTAAGTAACGGCTGTCGCCGTTTGCGCAAGTGCTGCATCGATTAATTTACGGGTGTTGCTCTTTGGATCGATAATGTTTTCTGCGAGGCAATATTCTGCTATGCAAAAAATTACCAAGCTCAGGATTGAGAGTGATAATTTGGTCATGATCTAGTCCTTTATTTTTAACTATTGTTATTACTGGTGTTGCCTCGCGCTTTTATTTTCCAGAAAAGTAAACTGGAAAACCAAGAGCAATATCTTGTCAGTATAAATATTATTGCGAGACCTAAAGCTACACCGGTGGTGTTGGCGATAATGTCTGCAATGCTAAATGTGCGCGGTGGATTAAAATGCTGTGCAATTTCTATGGCGATGGAATAAAGAATTAGTACCACTGCTTGTTGCCACCCTGGCCAGTAAGGGCGGGCAAAATTAATAGAGATTGCTGCAACAGCATAGCCTGCAAAGTGCATCAACAAATCATTGAATACCGGAACGGAATTTTCAGGGTGAGGGGTTAACCCAAGATAGGTATAGATCACCAAAAGAAGATAAAACTGAATAACACATAAAAAACGCCACGCCATCTCTTGCACCATTTATTCGCCGCGGAAGGCCATGAGCATAACAGGTTGTTTTTTATGGAGCGATTGCTCGCGCCAATCGCTGTTTGGTATTACTTAATGAGCGGTACCATGGGTTCGGCAGCGTACAAGTCTTGTGGAGTATTGATATTGAAAAATGGGTCGTAGTCAATCGCACTAAACGAGACTTCTACGGGATTTTGTGCGCTCATCCAATCTTGCAAACGAGGCATTTCATCGCTTTGTAGTTGTTGCTCCATGGGCTTGATTAATGAAGCGTGCCATAGTGCAAAGGTGGGGTGCCTGCGTGCGAGTGAGGAGGCTATTGCTAACTGTGAATGAGACTGATTGACGGCTTCTAATAGCGTTGATACCAAATCGGAGGGGAAAAACGGCGTATCGGAAGCGAAACTGACCAGCCATTCTGCATCGGGATTATCTTTATGCATCCATTGGAGGGCTGCATGAATACCCGCCAGGGGACCGCGATTGTTTGGAAATACGTCCGGCACTACGGGCAGGCGAGTGCGGGCAAAGCGCAAGCTATTGCCGTTGGCATTGAGCAGTAATTTTTTAACTTGTGGTTGTGCTCTTTCAATGGTGCGCTGCAATAGGGTTTTACCTGCCAGAGGGAGCAGGCATTTGTCGCCACCGCCCATACGGCGGGCCAAGCCTCCTGCCAGAATCACACCTACAACCGACTCAATATTACTCATAAGGTTTTTACTGCTTCAGAATCTCTATGTTGGATTAGCTAGGGGCGGAGCGCTTTTGGCGCATTAATCATCATTGTTGCCTATCCCATAGTGTAGCTGCTGCCCCGAGCCATCACCACGATTTTTACAGTAACAGGCATTTTTATGGCAATTCATTTGGTAATTATGCTTGGTTTTATATATTGCTTTTGTTGTGAGTTGTATTTCGAACGCGTGGCTTTACCCAAACTGCCAGCCTGTTCGTACCAAGTAGTTCTGAGCAAAATTGCTTTTCTCGGTGTGCAAAGTAGTATGCACACCCATTATGTTTATAGGGGGCTGTATGGAACTTAAACTCGAAGACTTTCGTCGCGAATATACACAAGGTGGTTTGGACAGGGCTGATTTGACTGACAACCCGCTGGAGCAATTCGGGCGGTGGATGGAGCAAACTATTAAATCCGGTATCCCTGATCCTAACGCCATGACAGTTGCAACAGTTGATGCCAGTGGTCAACCGTCACAGCGCATTGTGTTGCTTAAACATTTGGATGAAAAAGGGTTTGTGTTTTATACCAATCTCAACAGCCGTAAAGCGCAAGAATTGAAACAAAATCCCAAAGTTAGCCTGCATTTCCCTTGGTTCTTTTTGGAGCGACAAGTGAAGGTGTGCGGCACTGCTGAGCCATTATCAACTGCTGAGGTGCTCAAGTATTTTGTCTCGCGCCCGCGCGAAAGCCAGTTAGGGGCTTGGGCATCACAGCAAAGCCGCCCAATTTCATCGCGCGCGTTGTTAATGCAGCAGTTTGAGTCGATGAAGAACAAGTTTGCCAAAGGCGAAATTCCCGTGCCGGATTTCTGGGGTGGGTTCAGAGTCAAGCCACATCAGATCGAATTCTGGCAAGGTGGATCGCATCGGTTACACGACCGATTTCAATACACTTTGCAGGCAGATGGTACTTGGTCGATTGATCGCCTGGAGCCTTAGGTGGAAATGCGCTACGTAGCATTAACAGCATTTGGCGATGCCAGTAATTTGCAATTGACGCAGATGGCTATACCCGAACCGAAACCTGACGAGGTCTTGATAAAGGTTTATGCAGCGGGAGTTAATCGCCCGGATATTTTGCAGCGCCAAGGCTTGTACCCTGCGCCCGAAAACGCGTCACCAATATTAGGGCTGGAAGTGGCTGGCGAAATTGTCGCGTGTGGAGTGAATGTGAAACGTTGGCAGTTAGGCGATAACGTTTGCGCCTTGGTGGATGGTGGCGGTTATGCTGACTACGCGCTCGCACCCGCCGCGCAATGTTTGCCTATGCCCGCAGGTTATTCATACGTTCAGGCAGCGGCTCTACCGGAAACATTTTTTACCGTATGGCATAACCTTTTTCAGCGTGCACATTTGCAAGCGGGCGAAACCTTGTTAATTCATGGCGGTGCCAGCGGTATCGGTGTTGCTGCAATCCAAATCGCGCGTGCGTTTGGAATTAACATCATTGCGACAGCGGGGTCGGCTGCAAAATGTGCGGCAGTTGAGCGGTTAGGCGCACAAGCGATTAATTATCGCGAGCGGGATTTTGTTGCCGAGGTTAAACAGCTCACGCAGGGGTTGGGCGCCAATGTAATTTTGGATATGGTAGGTGGTGATTATATCCAGCGCAATTTTTCAGCGGCTGCTAAGGATGGGCGCATTGTGAACATTGCTTTTTTAAATGGCAGTAAAACAATGGTCGATTTTATGCCGCTTATGCTCAAACGCTTAACGCTCACTGGCTCCACGTTGCGCGCGCAACCTGCTGCAGTAAAAGCAAATATCGCCGCTGAATTGGAATTGAAAGTTTGGCCGCTGTTGGAAGCTAAAACCATCACTCCATTGATTGATTCTGTATTTGGATTGAGTGATGTTGCGGCAGCGCATTGCCATATGGAATCCAATCAGCACATCGGCAAAATTATTTTGGACATGGCACCGATCAATGACTGAATCTATAAATAGCTCAACAATTAACTCCGGAAATAACCCACTCAATAGCACAGCCAATAAAAAACGCCCACTCGATGGCGTGCGCATTATTGAAGTTGGCCAATTAATTGCGGGCCCTTTTGCGGGCTGCATGCTCGGTTATTTTGGTGCGGAAGTTATTAAAATCGAACCGCCGGAGGGCGATGCGATTCGCAATTGGCGTGTGCTGGATAATGGTACGTCGTTTTGGTGGCGCAGTATCGGCCGCAATAAAAAAAGTATCACGCTCGATTTAAAACACGTCGAAGGTCAAAAAATTGCACGCCAATTAATGGATAGTGCCGATGTGGTTATCGAAAATTTTCGCCCGGGGGTGATGGAATCCTGGGGGCTTGGGCCGGAGGTGTTGAAGCAATCCAATCCCCGTTTAATTTACGCGCGTATCTCCGGTTACGGTCAAACCGGACCTTATGCCACAAAACCTGGTTTTGCATCCGTGTGCGAAGGCATGAGTGGCTTTCGTTATGTGAATGGTTTCCCCGATCAAGCGCCAGTACGCCCCAATTTAAGCATTGGCGATACCATTTCTGGTATTCACGCTGCGCTCGGTATTGCACTCGCACTGCTGGAGCGCAATAACAGTGGCGAGGGGCAAGTGGTGGATGTGGCGCTCTATGAATCCATGTTTAATTTGATGGAGGCAGTAGTGCCAGAATTTTCGGGGGCGGGTGTGATTCGCGAACCTTCGGGCACTACAGTTACAGGCATAGTCCCGACCAATACCTATCGCTGCAAAAATGGAAAATATGTGGTGATTGGCGGTAATGGCGATTCTATTTTCCAGCGCTTGATGCAGGTAGCAGGGCATCCGGAAATGGCCAGTGATCCACGTATGGCCAATAATGCCGGGCGCGTGCAACATGAATTGGAAATTGACAATGCGCTTGCCGCTTGGTGTATGAGTAAGGATGCCGATGAGATTTTGCAACTGCTTGAGCAAGCGCGTGTACCGGCGGGCCCGATTTATAATGTGAAAGATATGTTTGCTGATCCACATTTTGTGGCGCGCGGTATGTTCGAACAGGTGGAGATTAATGGTAAACCTTTGCAGTTGCCTGCCATTGCGCCGCGACTTGCGCAAACACCGGGCGCTACCGATTGGCCGGGTGGGGAGATTGGCAGCCACACCCAGGATATTTTGCAAACACTGTTGGGTTTTTCGCCGGAACGAATCGCACAATTAAAATCGACTGGCGTTATTTGAGATTGCCGCAAGGCCAAAGGTAAATTTATGTCACTGCAATCAGGTTTGTATCGCCATTACAAAGGTAAGGATTATTTTGTATTTCAAGTGGCGCATCACAGTGAAACGCGCGAGCCGTTAGTTTTTTATCGCTGTCTCTATGGTGACTATTCGTGGTGGGTTCGTCCCCTTGCGATGTTTACAGAAACAGTTGAGTTGGCGGGTGAGACAATTCCTCGCTTTCGTTTTTTGCGTGTGCTGGGTGAATCTGAAATGGCACATTTTTTAGCCCCGCAAATGGAATATGAGCAATCGTGAATAATCCTGATTCGGTGGAAAGTGCAGCATCCATTTTTTCGGAGCAGGACAAGCATTGGATGGATTATGCTTTTCAACTCGCTGCGCAAGGCGAAAAATTAGGTGAGGTGCCTGTGGGTGCTGTTATCGTGTGTGACGAACAAATATTGGGAGAGGGGTTTAATCAACCTATCACCAGTCACGACCCCACTGCTCATGCGGAAATAATTGCCCTGCGTCAAGCGGCACAACAGGTGCAGAATTACCGTTTGGTTGGTGCGAGTATTTACGTCACCTTGGAGCCGTGCACTATGTGCGTTGGCGCGTTGGTACATGCGCGTATTGCGCGATTGGTGTTTGGTACCACAGAGCCAAAAGCGGGGGCGGTAGTCAGTAAGTCACAATTGCTGGATAACGATTATTTTAACCATCGCGTGAATTATGCTGGCGGGTTAATGGCGCAAGAATGTCAGCATCAATTAAGTGAATTTTTTGCGCTGCGTCGCGAGCAGAAGCGACAAGAAAAATTGAAGCGGCAAGAAGCGCAGGGCGAGCAAGAAAAACACGCGTAGTTGAAAAAGTAGGATTTGGAAATAAACGGTAGGATTGGAAATAAAACGCAAAGTGTAAAAATTTAGTCTGTAAAAATAAGTAGGGGCCGCAAGCGGCCCCGTACAGATACTATCCCTTAGTAGAAGTAGTCAATTTGCTCGACATTCCCTTCGATTCCCTGACCGCCTTTCCTCCTGCGCTAGCGCAATCCTTTGATGTCTCCTGACATCGCGTCCCTAACAGGTGGGCGCATCCATTGACCTTTCCTGGCCAGATCACATCATTGTCTACTTCCTTGATGTGATCATTATGCTTGCGCGCGGGCTGGCAGAATAGTCGCTAAACTCCGTATCTTTTGTGAGACATTGACTACAGGGTATAACTAAAATCGCTGTTGACTCATTACTTAATAACTTTATAGCAGGGAATATAGGCTCTACCGGGTAGTTTCATCCGGCTATCCCGTGCAAAAGAATCTAGTAGCTCATCCACAGGGTGCATAATTTCCGGGTCGCCATGAAGCTCAAAATGGCCGAACTTCTCAATCGCACAAATGCCTTCCTCTTTCACATTGCCCGCTACTATGCCCGAAAACGCCCGGCGTAAGTTTGCAGCCAATTGGTTTACCGGTTGATTTTTGTGAAGTTCCAGATTACGCATGTTCTCGTGAGTGGGAATAAACGGCTGCTGTAAATCGGGGCTTATTTTGAGTTGCCAATTAAAATAGTAGGCATCATCACTTTGCTTGCGGAACTCGCGCACTTTTTTAATACCCTCTTTCATTTCACGTGCGACTGCTTCCGGGTCATTTACGATAATTTTGTAGTGGGATTGCGCTTCAGTGCCCAAGGCGTCACCAATAAAGCGGTCGATATGTGCAAAATAATCTGCCGAGCTTGCCGGGCCGGTAAATACCAGCGGAAAGGGGATATCCTTATTGTCGGGATGCAAAAGAATGCCCAGAATATAGAGGATTTCTTCTGTAGTTCCTGCGCCACCAGGGAACACAATAATGCCATGGCCAAGACGCACAAATGCCTCAAGCCGTTTTTCAATATCCGGCATGATGGTCAGTTGATTAACAATTGGATTGGGCGCTTCAGCGGCGATAATTCCAGGCTCGGTAATACCAATGTAACGACCATTGGGCATGCGTTGTTTGGCGTGACCAATGGTGGCGCCTTTCATCGGGCCTTTCATGGCACCAGGACCGCAGCCGGTGCAAATATCCAGGCTGCGCAAGCCTAGTTGGTATCCGATCTCTTTGGTGTAATCATATTCAATCCGGTTGATGGAGTGGCCGCCCCAGCATACGACTAAATTTGGATCCAAACCGGGTTTTAGTAAATTGGCGTTACGCAGCATATGAAAAACTGCGTCAGTGATACCTTCGGAACTTTCCAAATTGAATTTTGAATTGCCATTAATTTCATCGTTGGTGTAAATCACATCACGCAATACGGTAAACAAGTGTTCGCTAATACCGCGAATCATTTTGTCATCCACAAACGCATTGGCAGGTGCATTTTTAACGGCGAGTTTGATGCCGCGCTCCTGCTGCACAATACTGATTTCAAAGTCTTTGTAGCGCTCTAACAATTCTTTGCCATCATCAAGGTCATTACCGGTATTGAGAACTGCAAGTGAGCAGTTGCGGAATAATTTGTAGAGGCCGCTTTGACTGGAATCTAATAATTTGGCGACTTCCACTTTAGATAGTACGTTCAGTTGATCAATGGGAGATATCAATGCGTCAACAGTTTTATAAACGCCGGGTTCTGTCAAAATAGGTTGATTGGGATTGAGGTTGCTCATAGTGTTCCTTAGCATCGGTGATGCAGTTGCTCGCAGTAATTGAGTACTGTTGTTTTTTGTCATTCGTGTTTTAAGTGTAGTGCTAATTTACGAGGATTGTATTGACTTGGTCTTGTATGCCCAATCAATAATTATTACCACGGCGCTTTGTGTGTATTTTTTGATCTATTTTTTTAATTAAAGAGATGACTATGGATTATTTACCCTGTGTAGAAATCGAAACCGGTACAGCGCCGGTAGTGGCAAGTGTCATTTGGTTGCACGGATTGGGCGCGGATGGTAATGATTTTGCGCCTTTGGTGCCTGAATTGAATTTGCCAGAGAGTCTCTCGATTCGTTTTATCTTTCCTCATGCGCCCGAAATTCCAGTAACCATTAATGGTGGTTATGTCATGCCGGCTTGGTACGATATTCTGGAAATGAATTTGGAGCGCAAAATTGACGAGCAACAGTTATTAATTAGCGCAACGGCTGTGCAGGCATTAATTGCACGCGAGCAGGCACGAGGCATTGAATCAAAGCGCATTGTTCTGGCCGGTTTTTCACAGGGTGGGGCGGTAGTGTATCAGGCGGGGTTAAGTTTTGATCAGCCTCTGGCTGGCCTGTTAGTTATGTCCAGTTACCTTGCTACCCAGGCAAGTTTGCAAATAGCGGCCGCCAACCAAGCGACGCCAATCATGATTCAGCACGGCAGTCGCGATGGTGTCGTGCCAGAGCTATTGGGGCAGCGCGCCTATCGCTTTCTTAGCGATCAGGGTTGCAGAGCGAGTTATGAGTCTTATGCGATGGAGCATACGCTTTGCGCCGAGCAAGTACTCTCCATTTCAAACTGGTTGCAGTTTTTACTTCGCCAATAATTATTCCGTTAAGCAGGCTGGATCAAAGGTATAAACACCATCCAGCCAATCGATAATTTCCTGGGCGAATGGGTTGCGAAGAAATTGGCTATAGCGTTCGCGCAATATCAATCTTTCGTGTTGATCCAAATTTTTTAATCCGCGCTCTTGCAGTGCGGGAACGTCCTGTGTCAGTAGTTGTGCTAACTCAACACCGCAGAGTTGCTCACAAACAACATGGAATGCATTTTGTGCGCAATAGTTTTGTGCTTGTTGATATGCGAGCGGCAGGCTGGCTAACGGAATTTTTGACAGCCAAGCTTGATTCATCGGGTTGACTGCGTGACCGGATAACTTTCCGTCAAGCTGGCTGTGTGATTGGTCGAATGCGCGCAGTTGTAATAAATTGGATTTCACAGCGCCGTCATTCACTGGGTAGTTATCCCATAAAAAGGGTTTGCGACCGATCAGCTCCTCTACTTGCAATAGATGCTCGCGGGTATAGCTGGGCGAGCAAACCTTTTCTCCTGTCCAAAACATATCAATATTGCTATCGAGTTGCCGGGCAAATGTCTGCCAATAATCGGTGGGCATTTTACCAAAGACTTTTTCCAGTACCGGATCAAAACTGTAGTAGGTGGGGCAAAAGATAATGCGCTTGGCGCTACTGAGCGCGGCTGCTTCATGAGCAATATCAATTTGAATTTCCGCTAATCCGGGAATGTCGCCGCGCATATCATCAAATAAAATACAGAGGATATCCGGCTGCAGATCGTTGAGTTGTTGAATGCGTCGTTTGAGGTGCTGTCGTTGATCGCGCGCGTTATCCAGATAAATTTCATGAGGGCTGAGCCCCACACCAAACTTAATCCCTGCATCGCCATAAGTGTTGCGCAGCGCGATTAGTTTTTCTTTTGATTCTACAGGCCAGTCTTGTTGCCATTGCATGCGCAAATGTTTGTCACTTTTTGGTGCATAAATATAAAACTGGTAGTGGTGTTGGGCAAGAAACTCCGCGTAGTTTTTTCGATCTTCCCAGTGCCATTCGCGCCCAAAAAAGCCTTCGATAATACCGAGTGGGGTGGTGTGTTTTTTATTTGTCTGCATCGGTGTTGGCCTGGTTGCTGGTGGTAATCGTGTTGCCGTTGTGAACTTATACAAATCTTTCGTGTAGCGTGACTGTGATTTTTTGCTGCATTTTTATAATGCCAATCGCTGGCGGGGAGCTGTAACTGTTCCTCTCTTTTTTTACTACATAAGTGTATTTTTCGATTGATAGTTGGCGCTGTGCTCACAGTGGCGTCAATTGACACTCAAGGTCCATCTGCCTATCATAGCTGCCTTTTTGCGCTGGGCAATTTTACGGTTTTCCAACGGTAATTAGCGTAATTTCATCGCTATCCTGTTACGAAATATCGGCGAATATTTCTCGCGGACTGTTGCTTTCATATTTGAATTGCTTTTTAGCATACATCTCTAGGATGACCTGCGTGCCGACGGGTGAATAGTAGGAAGCGTATCACTTTAATCCCGCACCTCAACGTCGCACTCGGATAGCAAAATCGGTAATCGCAGTTATGCGGAAGGTTCCTCCGCTATAGAGGTAAAACGGCAAGTTGTCCGTTGCTTCTCACTACTAGAACTGGAACCAGATTAGAAATCAACCACCTGTATTTTTAGGTGCATCACCTATACAACATAGTTTGTGGAGTAGAAATGACCAAGCCTGACGTGCGTCCTACCGAATTGCCTTCCTGGAAAGTGCTTGAAGCCCATGCGGCGCAAATGAAAAGTCGCCACCTGAAAGAATTATTTGCCGTTGATGACCAGCGTTTTGAAAAATTCTCCCTGCAGCTCTCTCCCTTCCTGTTCGATTACTCCAAAAACCTGATTACCGATGAAACCAAAGCGGCACTTCTGGCTTTGGCACAGGAGTCTGACGTTGAAAGTTGGCGCAGCAAGATGTTTGCTGCAGAGCATATCAATGCCACTGAAGATCGCGCCGTTATGCATGTCGCCTTGCGTGATAAGTCGTCGACTCCAATCCTTATTGATGGTGCTGATGCGCGCCCGGCGGTAAATGCGGAATTGGAGCGTATGCGTAAGCTGAGTGAAAAGCTGCGTTCAGGCGGGTGGGTTGGTTATACCGGTAAAACCATTACCGATATCGTGAGTATCGGTATTGGTGGCTCAAACCTCGGTCCGCTGATGGTATGTGAAGCGCTGAAAGCTTATAGCGATAAACAATTCAATATGCACTTCGTGTCCAATATTGATGGTGTTCAGATCGCAGAAGTGTTGGAGGGTTTGAACCCGGAAACCACGTTATTTGTTATCTCCTCCAAGACCTTTACCACCCAGGAGACCATGACTAATGCACGTACTGCCGAGCAATGGTTTATGGCTGCAGCGGGCGACAAAGCGGCGATTGCCAAGCATTTTGTAGCGGTTTCGACCAACCGCAAATTAGTCACCGCCTTCGGTATCGCCGAAGAAAATATTTTTGATATGTGGGATTGGGTTGGCGGACGTTTCTCACTCTGGTCAGCAATCGGTTTACCGATAGTATTGTCCCTTGGTTACGAAGTATTTGATGAGCTGCTGCAAGGCGCTTATGAAATGGATCAGCATTTCCAAAACGCACCTTTGGCAGAAAACGCGCCGGTTATGTTGGCGTTAGTGGGAATCTGGAATCGCAATTTCCTTGGCTATCCTGCGCATGCGCTATTGCCTTACGATCAATGTCTGCATCGCTTCCCTGCCTATATGCAGCAGGCGGAGATGGAAAGTAATGGCAAGTCAGTCAACTGGGCGGGCGAACAAATTACCTACGGCAGTGTGCCACTGGTGTGGGGCGAGGTGGGCATTAATGGTCAGCATGCGTTCTATCAAATGCTTCACCAGGGCACCGATATTATCCCGGCCGACTTTATCGGTTCGATCGCGCCAACCGTTGCGGTTGAAGGTCATCACGATGCATTAATGGCCAACTTCTTCGCCCAAACCCAAGCCTTAATGCTGGGGATTGACGCCGATCAGGTTCGCCGTGAGTTGGCAGCAAAAGGCGTGAGTGCTGAGCGTATTGAAGAAATCGTGGAGCACAAGGTGCATCGCGGTAATCGCCCCAGCAATACCCTGTTATTGAACAAAGTTGATGCTCGCTCACTGGGTGCCTTGATCGCGCTTTATGAGCATAAAATCTTCGTTCAAGGTATTATCTGGCGCATTCACTCCTTTGATCAGTGGGGAGTTGAGCTGGGCAAAGTGTTGGCGGCAGCGATTCAACCGGAGTTGGATCTCAATAAAGCAACCAATGCGGCGCACGATGCCTCTACCCGCAATCTGATTGACTGTTACAAGCGCGCTAAAACAGCTAAATAAGCTGGGTGCGGAAAAAATACAGACACGCCGGGCTATGTACCCGGCGCATCCATAGGCAAACCACAATGTTTGCAATAGGTACGGCCCCATAGAGCAATGGTATTCACATGACTGAAGTGTTAAGCACAGACCCGCGACTTGTCGAAATCACCGAGCGTATCATCGCCAGAAGCCGGGATACCCGCGCCGCCTATCTGGCCCGCGTAAATAAATTCCGCAATAAAGGTCCTGCGCGGCATCACCTGGGTTGTGCGAATCTTGCCCATGGTTTTGCGGCCTGTAATACCGACGATAAAGTTGCCTTGGCGGAAGGGCAGGCGGCGAATATTGGTGTGGTGAATTCCTACAACGAGATGCTCTCTGCCCACGTTCCCTATGGTGAGTACCTTGAGCCGATAAAAGCTGCCGCCAAAGAAATGGGTATGACGGCGCAAATGGCAGGCGGTGTTCCCGCCATGTGCGATGGCGTCACCCAAGGCTTTCCTGGTATGGAGATGTCGCTCTTTAGCCGTGATGTGATCGCAATGAGTACGGCCATTGCCCTATCGCACGACATGTTTGATGCCGCTGTTTGCCTTGGGGTGTGCGATAAAATTGTTCCCGGTTTGATGATTGGCGCACTGTCGTTTGGCCAATTGCCAATTATTTTTATCCCTGCCGGGCCAATGACTCCCGGCTTGTCCAACGCCGAAAAAGCCAAGGCGCGTCAATTGTTTGCTGAGGGCAAGGTTGGCCGTAAAGAGTTGCTGGCCGCCGAGAGCGCCTCTTATCACAGTGCGGGTACCTGTACTTTTTATGGTACTGCCAATACGAATCAAATGTTGATGGAAATTATGGGTATGCATTTACCCGGCAGTACTTTCATCAACCCTTATACGCCATTGCGCGATGCATTGACGCGTGCGTCAGTCCATCAGTTAGCAAGAATTACCCGCGATACCCCAGTAACTTTGGCTGAAATTGTCACCGAAAAATCGATTGTTAATGGCATTGTCGGTCTCATGGCTACTGGCGGCTCCACCAATCATGCGATGCACATAGTTGCCATCGCCCGAGCTGCTGGTGTACAAATTAACTGGCAGGATTTGTCTGACATTTCGGATATAATTCCACTCCTATGTCGGATTTACCCTAATGGTTTGGCTGATGTAAACCGCTTTCAGGCTGTTGGCGGTATGGGTTATTTAATCCGTGAGCTGCGTGCTGCGGGCCTACTGCATGACGATGTTAAAACCATCATGGGTGAGGGCGGCTTAGCGGCCTACACCAAAGAACCATTCCTGGAGAATGGTGAAATTGTGTGGCGTGATGCAGTTTCTGAAAGCCTGGATGATTCGGTTTTGCGCCCGGTTAGCAAGCCTTTTGCTCCTGAGGGTGGCATGAGATTGTTGAAGGGTAATATTGGCCGTTCAGTGATTAAAATCTCAGCGGTTAAGCCGGATCATCGCAAAGTAGTTGCTCCGGCAATTGTGTTTCACAGTCAGGATGAATTGCAGTCGGCTTTCAAACGTGGTGACTTGGAAAAAGATTTTATCGCCGTTGTGCGTTTCCAAGGGCCAAAAGCTTGTGGTATGCCAGAACTTCACAAGCTCACTCCACCGTTAGGTGTGTTGCAGGATCGTGGTTTCAAAGTAGCATTGTTGACCGATGGTCGCATGTCCGGGGCGTCTGGTAAAATTCCGGCTGCGATACACATGACCCCAGAGGCCTTGGATAATGGCCCAATTGCGCTGATTCGCGATGGGGATATGATTGAGTTGGATGCTGAGACAGGCACCTTGCAGTTGCTGGTCAGCGAGGAAGAGTTGAATTCCCGTCAGCCTGCCCAATGTGATTTGTCAGCAGTTCACTATGGTATGGGGCGCGAGTTATTTGCGCCGTTGCGTGCCACAGTGGGCCTCGCTGAAGAAGGAGCTACTGTATTTAACTGGTAAGTAGTTAAATTCCGGACCCCGAACTGTCGTTCGGGGTCTTCGTTTTTAGAAAGTAAATCCACTGTCAAGTTTCACAAACAGGATTACCCCTCATGCTCGAAGCGTTTGATTTTGTTATTTTTGGAGGCGCTGGCGACTTGGCTCTGCGCAAGTTGATCCCTGGGTTGTACCGCGCTCATCGCGAAGGCTCTTTGCCTGCCAATGCGCGCATCATCCCCACTTGCCGCAATACCCAGATGGTTGCTGAGTACAAAGACAAAGTGCGCGCGGCCGCAGAAAAACACTTGAATGCCGATGAGTTTGTCGCTGCCGATTGGGATGATTTCGCACAGCGTCTTTTCCCTGTGTTTGTCGATATTGGTACCAAAGATGAGCATTGGGACGCACTGGCTCAGTTGTTAAACAGCGGCGGTAATGCTGCGCGCGTGTTTTATCTTTCTACCCCGCCATCAGTATTCAGTATTTGCTGCAAGCATTTGCATGAGTCTGGCCTGATCACTGCTAATGCGCGTGTTGTGGTTGAAAAACCCTTGGGCTACGACGCTAAAACAGCTGAAGAAATTAACAGCCAGATCGCAGAATACTTCAGTGAAGATGCTATTTTCCGTATCGATCACTATCTCGGCAAAGAGACAGTTCAAAATCTGTTGGCACTGCGTTTTGCTAACGGAATGTTTGAGCATTTGTGGGATGCAAAATCGATTGATCATGTACAGATCAGTATTTCTGAGACTGTAGGTCTGGAAGGGCGCGCAAGTTTTTACGACGGCGCGGGCGCGCTGCGCGATATGGTGCAAAACCATATCCTTCAATTGCTGTGTTTGGTGGCTATGGAGTCACCTAATAAAATGACTGCTGAGCGTATTCGCGCTGAAAAACTCAAAGTGTTGGAAAGCTTGCGTCCACTTACTGGCAATACCGTTAAATACAATACCGTGCGCGGTCAGTATGTGGCGGGTGAGATGGCCGGCAAGATGGTTCCCGGCTATCTTGAAGAGTTGGGTCAGCCAAGCAATACCGAAACCTTTGTCGCTATTCGTGCTTATATCGATAACTCACGCTGGGCCAACGTACCTTTTTACCTGCGTACTGGTAAACGCATGAAGCAGCGTTTCGCGGAAATTGTCATCCAGTATAAAGATGTCGCTCACCGCGTATACCCAGAGTCTGCCGGTGCGGCAACACCAAACCGCTTGATTATTCGTCTTCAGCCGGAGGAGAGCATCAAGATCATCATGGTGTCCAAAGATCTGGAAAAACATGAGACGCATCTGCGCCCCGTCGTGCTCAACCTGAACTTTGCTGATACCTATAAAGACTTCTATTCAGATGCTTACAAGCGCTTGATGCTTGATGCGGCGGCTGGTGATGCCAGCTTGTTTATTCACCGTGCCGAAGTCGATGCAGCCTGGTCGTGGATTGATCCAATAATTGAAGCCTGGCAGCGCCCTGAGAATAAACCACATGGCTATATGGCTGGCAGCTGGGGACCACAAGCCTCTGCACAGTTAATGGCCAGTGATCGTCGTCGCTGGTTCTCGATAGATGAAGTTCTCTCGGGAGCAGATCAGGAATGGTAAGCGAGCGTTTATTTGACAGTCGCGCAGAGATGATCGCTGCGCTGCAGGCAGAATGTGAAACTGCACTGCGCGACGCGATTGAAGATCGCGGTGAAGCAACTTTTATGGTGTCCGGTGGCAGTACGCCTGAACCGCTGTACAAAGCCTTGAGCAATTCCGATCTGGATTGGGAATCTGTTTACGTCGCCTTGGTTGATGAGCGCTGGGTGGATTTTGCGCACGATAAAAGCAATGAAGCTTTTACCGTAAAACACCTGATCCAGAATAAAGCCGCCGCGGCCAATCTGGTCGGTATGAAAAATTCAGCGGAAACTGCTGCTGAGGGTTTGGATGACTGCGAAAGCGCGTATCAGCAATTGGCGCAACCCTTTGATGTGACTATTTTGGGGATGGGTTCTGACGGCCATACCGCTTCATTGTTCCCGCATGCACAGGGATTGGATGAGGCATTGAATCTGGAATCTGAGCAGCTGTGTGCGGCGATTATCGCCAAGCAAAGCGAAGTAACCGGTGCAATTACCGAGCGCATGACCTTGACGTTGGCTGGGTTGCTGCGCTCCAAAACCTTGGTGTTGTTGCTGACTGGCGATGAAAAATTGGCAGTATTGCGTGCAGCCCAGGCGGGTACCGATATAAAAGAAATGCCGATTCGCGCTGTGTTGCAACAGCAAAAAGTGCCGGTTGTGGTTTATTGGGCGCCTTGATTTTTACCGAATTCCGAACTGATCTGCAGTAGGTTTTTTTAGGGCAGATTATTCTTTCGAACTTTTTTGAACAACGAGGGACATACAGTGGCTTTAACTATCGATCAAATTGTCAGAGTAGCGCCAGTCGTACCCGTTATGGTGGTAGAGCGCATTGAAGATGCTGTGCCCTTGGCCAGAGCGCTTTATAACGGTGGCTTGAAAGTGTTGGAAATTACCCTGCGTACCCCCTGTGCACTGGATGCCATCAGCGCCATGGTGGAAGACTTGCCCGATGACGCGGTAATTGGTGCTGGCACTATTATTACCCCGGCAGACTTAGAAAAAGCGGTAAAAGCCGGTTCAACCTTTTTGGTGAGCCCTGGCACTACACCGGCGCTGATCGAAGCGGCTAAAGCTTGTCCGGTTCCGCTGTTGGCCGGTGTTGCAACACCAACGGAAGCAATGAATCTCTACGTACAAGGTTTTACCCATCAAAAGTTCTTTCCGGCTGAAGCAGCGGGCGGTGTGCCGATGTTGAAGTCAATTGCCGGTCCTTTGCCGCAAATTACTTTCTGCCCAACGGGTGGTATTGATTTGGCTAAAGCACCAAGCTATCTGGCCCTGCCCAACGTGCATTGCGTAGGCGGTACTTGGATGGCGCCTAAAGAATTGATGAAAGCCGGACGCTGGGATGAAATCGAGCGCCTTGCGCGTGAAGCAGCAAGCCTGCCACGTGGTTAAAACCTGGAGGCAGCTGCTTGTGCTTGCTGCGCCTAATGAATACAAGAAACGGGCGTATTAAGCGCCGGAAAAGGGCGCAGCAAACGGCGCCTCTACAGCAAAAATCAATGAACAAATTATTCAGGAGAATGTAATGATTAGAGTGGCAATTAACGGTTACGGTCGTATCGGTCGCAATGTACTGCGTGCCTTGTATGAATCAGGCAAGCGCAGCCAAATCCAGATCGTTGGTATCAACGACTTGGGTGATGCTCACCTCAATGCCCATCTCACCAAATACGATTCTGTTCATGGCGGATTTAACGGCACCGTTAAATTTGAAGGCGATACCATGTTCGTTAACGGCGATGCTATCCGTATTACTTCCGAGCGCGATCCTGCCAAGTTGCCCTGGGGCGAATTGAATGTGGATGTGGTGTACGAATGTACCGGTATTTTCACCAGCAAAGAAAAAGCCGGTTTGCATTTGGCTGCTGGCGCCAAGAAAGTCATCATCTCTGCTCCTGGTACCGATGTTGATGCAACCGTGGTATTCGGTGTAAACGACAAAGTATTAAAAGCCACTGACACCATTATCTCTAACGCCTCTTGCACGACTAACTGCTTGGCACCGGTTGCTAAAGTGTTGAACGATAACTTCACAATCGTGCAAGGCTCTATGACCACCATTCACTCTTATACCAATGATCAGGTGTTGTCTGACGTATTCCACAAAGATATCTATCGTGCGCGTTCAGCTACCCAATCAATGATCCCCACTACCACTGGCGCTGCAAAAGCGGTTGGTTTGGTATTGCCGGAATTGAAAGGCAAAATGGATGGTATTTCAGTGCGCGTTCCTACCATCAACGTATCCTTGGTTGACCTGAACGTATTGGTAGAAAAAGACGTAAGCGTTGAAGCCATTAACGCTGCGATGAAAAAAGCTGCTGAAACAGAAATGCCAGGTGTTTTGGCATTCGTTGATGAGCCGCTGGTTTCAATCGATTTTAACCACAATCCGCACTCTTCCAACTATGACTCACTGCAAACCAAAGTGTATGGCAAGTGGGTGAAAGTATTGGCTTGGTACGATAACGAATGGGGTTTTTCAAACCGCATGTTGGATAACACCATTGCATTGATGAACGCCAAATAAGAGAGTCAGTTATGTTAAGACGTACCAAGATTGTCAGTACCCTCGGCCCGGCCTCTGAATCGCCGGAAGTACTTGAGAAGCTTATTCTGGCGGGTGTGAATGTTGTGCGGTTGAACTTTTCACACGGCTCTCCAGAGGATCATAAGCGTCGCGCGGAAACTGTTCGTGCATTGGCGGCGAAACACAATCGTTTTGTGGCCGTATTGGGTGATCTGCAAGGCCCCAAAATTCGCGTTGCGCGTTTTGCAGAAGGTAAAATTTATCTGAAAGTGGGTGATAAGTTTGTTCTGGATGCAACGCTTGAGCGCGATGCTGGCAATCAGGATCAAGTTGGTATCGACTATAAAGAGTTGCCCAACGACTGTAAGCCTGGTGATGTGCTCTTGTTGGATGATGGTCGTGTAGTGCTGCAGGTCGACAAAATCGAAGGCCCGCGTATTTATACCACCACCAAAGTGGCCGGTCCTTTATCGAACAATAAAGGTATTAACCGTCAAGGTGGTGGTTTAACTGCGCCGGCGCTGACAGAAAAAGACATTGCCGATATCAAGACTGCCGCTGAAATTGATGTGGATTATTTGGCGGTATCTTTTCCACGTTCCGCTGAAGATATGCATTTCGCGCGTAAGCTGATGCTTGAGGCCGGTGGTCGTGCGGGATTGGTTTCCAAAGTTGAGCGTGCAGAAGCAGTTGCCGATGATGAAACCCTCGATGGCATTATCATGGCGAGCGATGCAGTGATGGTCGCGCGTGGCGACTTGGGTGTTGAAATTGGTGATGCTGCCTTGATTGGTGTGCAAAAACGCATCATCGCCCGCTCACGTGCGTTGAATAAAGTGGTAATCACGGCGACTCAGATGATGGAGTCAATGATCAACAGCCCATTGCCTACCCGTGCAGAAGTATTCGACGTTGCCAACGCTGTGCTTGATGGCACTGACGCAGTAATGTTGTCTGCTGAAACTGCTGCTGGTAGTTTTCCAGTGGAAACTGTAGAGGCAATGGTGCGTATCATTCTCGGCGCCGAGAAGCATCCAACGGCGAGTTTTGACAACTATCGTATGGATCAGGCTTTTAGCACTGTTGATGAATCAATTGCCTTGGCTTCAATGTTTACCGCCAACCACCTTGATGGCGTGAAAGCGATTATCTCTTTCACCGAATCAGGTAGTACCCCGCGTTTGATGTCTCGTGTAGGTTCACAGCTGCCAATTTTTGCTTTCTCTCGTCATGTGGGGACTCAGCGTAAAATGGCGTTATATCGTGGTGTTCAACCAATCGCTTTCGATACGGACAGTACCCCTTGTGCGCAAGATTTTGCTCGCGCCATTGGTCTGCTTAAGGCGCAAGGAGAATTGGTGAACGGTGATTTGGTGATAGTCTCCAGCGGTGATACTAACTTGCTGGGCGGTACCAACACGATGAAGATCCTGCGTGTAGAAGACAAGTCTGTCTAAAACAGTGGTCTCTTAAAAACGGCAGCCTGGCTGCCGTTTTTTTTGTCCGTTATTTGTTGTTATGAGTAGTTGCCATGAAGCGCAGGTTTTTTGTGTTTTTGTTGTTTTCCCTGGTGAGCATTCATGCCTTTGGGCTCGAGTTGCGTGGCAGCTGGCAACAGGGTGGGGTTATTGTCGGTAAGGTGCCGGATGGTAGTCAGATTGAATATCGCGGAAAGAAATTGCAACTTTCTTCCCTGCGGGAGTTTGTCATTGGTTTGGGACGGGATGCACCCGATCATGCAACGCTAGTAGTAATTGATGCACAAGGCGGCCGCACTGAGCATAGGTTTGCCGTAAAGCAGCGTAGTTACAACATTCAGAGGGTGACAGGAGTACCGCAACAGACGGTGGAGCCTGATCCCGAACAAGTCGCGCGCGCGCGCCGCGAAGCACAAATGGCTGCTGATGCACGCAAAGGTAATTTGCCATTGCGGTTTTTTGCTCAGGAATTTGTATGGCCTTTGGTTGGCCCCATCACCGGCGTATACGGTAGTCAGCGTGTTTACAATGGCGTCCCCAACACCCCCCATTACGGTGTGGACATCGCGCGTCCAGTCGGGACTGTCGTAAATGCGCCTGCAGGCGGTGTAGTCACACTTGTACATCCGGATATGTTTTTTTCAGGCGGGACTCTGATTATCGATCATGGGCATGGCTTGTCCTCCACCTTTATTCACTTGAGCGAAATTTTGGTAAAAAAGGGTGATGAAATAGTTCAAGGTCAAGCCATCGCCAAGGTAGGTAAAACTGGCCGCGCAACAGGTCCGCATTTGGATTGGCGGATGAATTGGTTTGAGGAGCGTGTTGATCCACAGTTGTTGGTTGGCGCGATGCCGAGCCAGTAGTTGTCTGGTTATTTAAATCCCAAATTCCCGCGATAGCCAAGAGGCTCTAGAGACAGGGCTGCAAAAGGCAGTGTAAGATACCGCCCCCTGCAGTTCTAATCGCGGCCTAAGATCATGATAGATAAAAAATTACTCAGTATTTTGGTGTGTCCTGTGAGTAAAGGCGAGCTTGAGTATAAGCCGGAACAGCAGGAGTTGATTTGTTGGCAGAGCGGGTTGGCATACCCCATTCGCGATGGTATCCCTGTGATGCTGGAGCATGAAGCGCGCAAGTTAGGCGCGGAAGAGATTGAACAGCATCGCGCTTGATTAAGCAGGCGCGATCTTAGAAATTTGAACATCTAGTGGATGCATTATGAAGAGCGCTGAAATTCGCAACGCCTTTTTGAAGTACTTTGAAAGTAAAGGTCACACTATTGTTGCTAGCAGTTCGCTGGTTCCTGAAAACGACCCTACGCTGTTGTTTACCAATGCGGGTATGAATCAATTCAAAGACGTATTCCTTGGGGGCGACAAGCGCTCTTACAATCGCGCTACCAGTTCCCAGCGCTGTGTACGCGCAGGTGGTAAACACAACGACCTGGAAAATGTTGGCTATACCGCACGTCACCACACTTTCTTTGAAATGCTAGGTAATTTCAGCTTTGGCGATTACTTCAAACACGATGCTATTCGCTACGCATGGGAATTCCTCACCGCAAAAGATTGGCTCAATATCCCCGCCGAAAAACTCTGGGTAACTGTCTATGCTTCAGACGATGAAGCTTACGATATTTGGAATAAAGACGTTGGTGTACCCGCAGAGCGCATCATTCGCATTGGTGATAATAAAGGCGCGCCCTACGCATCTGATAACTTCTGGGCGATGGGTGATACCGGTCCTTGTGGTCCTTGCACTGAAATTTTCTACGATCATGGCGCGGATATCTGGGGTGGTCCACCGGGTTCACCTGAGGAGGACGGCGATCGCTACATTGAAATCTGGAACAATGTGTTCATGCAGTTTAACCGCACTGCGGACGGTGTTTTGCATCCGCTGCCAGCGCCATCGGTCGATACCGGTATGGGCTTGGAACGTATTTCAGCGGTGATGCAGCATGTGCATTCCAACTACGAAATCGACCTGTTTCAACATCTGTTACAAGCAGCGGCCGATGTCACCGGCAACCACGACATGGAAAACAAATCCCTGCGTGTAATTGCTGACCATATACGCTCCTGCTCATTCCTGATCAGCGATGGTGTTGTGCCCTCTAATGAAGGCCGCGGTTATGTCCTGCGTCGCATCATTCGCCGTGCTATTCGCCACGGCAACCAACTCGGCCAAAAGCAACCTTTCTTCCATAAGCTGGCCAAGGCATTAGCGGAAGTAATGGGTGATGCATACCCCGAGTTGTATAAAAATCAGGCACAAATCGAGCGTGTGTTGCTGCAAGAAGAAGAACAGTTTGAAAAGACGCTCGATAAAGGAATCGCCGTCCTTGAGGATGCCTTGGGCAAGCTCTCTGGTACTGAAGTCCCCGGCAAAATCGTTTTTACCCTTTATGACACCTATGGTTTTCCAGTTGATTTGACGGCTGACATTGCCCGCGAACGCGGCTTGACCATCGATCAGGAAGGCTATGAGGCCGCTATGGCTGAACAGCGCGCTCGCGCTCGCGCAGCGGGTAGTTTCAAAGTGGATTACAACGCTGCCGGCCTTGATTTACCAGCGAGTGAATTCCTCGGCTACAGCTCTTTGGCAGAGCAAGGCAAGGTGCTCGCACTGGTCAAAGATGGGAAAAAAGTTGAGCGGTTGGTTGAAGGTGACGATGGTGCGGTAGTGCTTGATCGTACACCTTTCTACGCTGAATCTGGTGGTCAAGCAGGTGATTGCGGTTATTTGGAGCTGGGAACTAATCGCCTTGAAGTGCGCGACTGTCAAAAACAGGGTGTATCGCATTTACATCTGGTCCGTGTGCTACAGGGGGCAATATCGGTTGGCGACAGCGTTGTTGCCAAAGTTGATGCCAGTGTGCGCCAAGCGACCGCATTGAATCACTCGGCAACACATCTCATGCATGCTGCTTTACGTAAGGTGTTGGGCGAGCATGTGACGCAAAAAGGTTCATTGGTAGATTCTGAACGCCTACGATTTGACTTTTCACATTTTGAAGCTGTGACTGCTGATCAATTAAAAGCCATTGAAACCTTGGTAAATGATCAAATTCGAGCCAATTCTGTAGTTGCCACTGATCTTTGCGATATGGAAGCTGCCAAAGCCAGAGGCGCTATGGCGCTGTTTGGCGAAAAATACGGCGATACTGTGCGTGTACTGACTATGGGAGATGGTTTCTCTGTTGAGTTGTGCGGCGGTACCCACGTCAATCGCACTGGTGATATAGGTTTGTTTCGCATTACCTCTGAGTCTGGTGTAGCGGCAGGTGTGCGTCGTATTGAAGCGATCACCGGTGCCAAGGCGCTGACGTTGTTTGACCAGGTTGAAGCTCTGGTGGATAGCGCAGGCCGCAGCCTTAAGGCGAATCGCGACTCGTTAATTGAAAAGCTTGAAGCACTGGTTGCGCAAAACCGCAAATTGGAAAAAGACTTAGCAGGTCTTAAAACCAAATTGGCGACCGCTGGCAGTGGTGATGTACTCACGCAAGCGATAGATGTTGCAGGTATTAAAGTACTTGCCTTGAATCTTGATGGTGCTGATGCCAAATCTCTTCGTGACACGGCGGATCAGTTTAAAAATAAGTTGGGCTCTGCGGTGGTGCTTTTAGCTGCTGTTGAGGATGGCAAGGTTTCACTGATTGCCGGTGTAACCCAGGACATAACCGCAAAAGTAAAAGCGGGGGATCTGATGGGCTATGTGGCTGGCCAAATAGGTGGCAAGGGTGGCGGCCGACCGGATATGGCCCAAGGTGGTGGCACTGATGTTGCCGCACTCGATGCTGCATTAGCTTCGGTAGTGCCATGGGTTAGTGGCCGACTTGTTTAATACTTGTACGGTACGGGTGTGGAAAGGCTATTAATCGGTTTTTATCACCCATTTGGGTTAACTTTTGTCGCAATCTGGTGTTTAATTGGCGCCTTTTTCGTGATTTAGTTAGTAAATATTAGCAATCGTCAATTGATAGAAGGATAGGCTGTAATGAGCTTATTGGTTCAGAAATACGGTGGCACCTCTGTTGGCTCCATTGAGCGTATTGAGCAAGTTGCTGACAAAGTAGCTGGTTTCCGTGCGCAGGGGCACGATATGGTAGTGGTGCTGTCTGCAATGAGTGGCGAAACCAATCGTTTGATTGGTTTGGCTCAGCAAGTGCAAGCAACACCCGATCCGCGGGAGTTGGATGTGTTGGTCTCAACCGGGGAGCAGGTGACTATTGCTCTGCTTTGTATGGCACTCAAAAAGCGTGGAGTTGATGCTCGTTCATACACTGGTTCACAGGTTAGAATTCTTACCGACAATGCCCACACCAAGGCGCGAATTCAGTCAATTGATGAAGAAAACATGCGTGCTGACCTCAGTGCTGGTCGTGTAGTGGTAGTTGCTGGATTCCAGGGGGTAGATGAGCAGGGCAATATCACAACCTTGGGTCGTGGAGGCTCAGACACGACTGGCGTAGCTTTGGCTGCAGCACTTAAAGCCGACGAATGTCAAATCTATACCGATGTGGACGGCGTATACACTACCGACCCTCGTGTTTGTGAGCGCGCGCGTCGCTTGGAAAAAATTACCTTTGAAGAAATGCTGGAAATGGCTAGTCAAGGCTCTAAAGTGCTGCAAATCCGCTCTGTAGAGTTTGCTGGTAAATATAAAGTGCCACTGCGCGTGCTGCACAGTTTCAAAGAAGGCCCTGGAACCCTGATTACCCTCGACGAGGAAGATTCAACTATGGAACAACCTATTGTTTCCGGTATCGCATTTAACCGTGATGAAGCTAAAGTAACTGTTGCTGGTGTACCTGATACTCCGGGCGTAGCGGCAAAAATTCTTGCACCAATCGGTGCCGCAAATATAGAAGTTGATGTTATTGTGCAGAATGTGTCTGCGGATGGCACCACTGATTTGACTTTTACTGTCCATAAAAATGACATGAATAAAGCAGTCTCTGTGTTAGAAGCGGTTGCCAAAGATATAGGTGCCCGTGAAGTTCGCAGTGATGATCAGGTTGCTAAAGTGTCAATTGTTGGTGTAGGTATGCGTTCTCATGCTGGCGTTGCATCGAAAATGTTTACGGCTTTAGCGGAAGATCGTATTAATATTCAAATGATCACAACATCTGAAATTAAAATTTCTGTGATCATTGATGAGCGTTACTTGGAGTTGGCTGTGCGTAGTTTGCACACCGCTTTTGGTTTGGATGCCGAACCGTCAGAAGGCCGTGTAAGGGGCTAAGTCTTCTAATTGCGACGGTTTAGTTAAGGTGTGTGCGTTGTGTTTCTGTTTGTGATTGTAGCAAATAGAAAAATGTTAGGGTTTTCTTCCCTTTCGTGAAAAGTAGACGATACTTAGATCCAGGCACTTGGTTGTCAGGACGCGACAGGGGGTGTTCGGGGGGCGATGGTGGCAAGGGGTGCCTAAATCGTACTCTTACAGGATGAGTGAAGGAGATTAAAGATGTTAATTTTAACTCGCCGTATTGGCGAAACCTTGATGGTAGGTGACGAAGTTACCGTTACTGTTTTAGGTGTAAAGGGCAACCAGGTTCGTATTGGTGTCAACGCTCCTAAAGATATTGCAGTTCATCGCGAAGAAATTTATCAGCGTATTCAGCGCGAAAAGCAAAATCAAGAAGAACAAGACGATTAAAATTTTAGTTTCGTTTTGTTGTTTGGCGCTTTTCAATTACGCGGCGGCATGAGATATCATCCGCCGCGTAGCTGTTTATGGTGTTTCGTTTTTTATTCTATGGAATGTTTACGCCGCGTTTGAAGACAAAGAAAACACTATTTTATTTCGTAATTTTTAATTCAAGACTTTGATTTTTAGAGATTTATGGTATTATGCCGCACCTGCTGAGACGGAGCCTGCTTCGCTTCAGTAGATGTGGAGAAGTGGCCGAGTGGCCGAAGGCACTCCCCTGCTAAGGGAGCATACCTCAAAAGGGTATCGGGGGTTCGACTCCCCCCTTCTCCGCCATTGAATTCAAACAAAAAGCCCAATTAAAAGATTGGGCTTTTTGTTTTTCTACGGTTTAAAAATTATTTTGTAGGTTGTTGTTCAATGCAGCGATGCCCAGCGTGACTTAAGACAACACAAAAAAGTTCCAACAAAAAAGCCGATGTTTTTCCATCGGCTTTTTTGTTTGTTTACGCTGGTACTTTTTATAGCGCACTGATTTTTTGGATTTGTTCGCGCAATTTTTCCACCGCAATTTTATGTTCTGCAACACGGTTGCGCTCATTCGCAACCACGTCAGCGGGTGCTTTTGCTACAAACGCCTCATTGTTCAGTTTGATTTCAGTTCGTTCTATATCCTGAATCAACTTGGTACTTTCTTTGGTGAGGCGAGCGATTTCAGCATCTTTATCAATCAGTCCTGCCATGGGCACCAGTATTTCCATTTGCCCTACCAATGTAGTGGCAGACATGGGTTCGGCATCACCCGCATTTAGCCAGGTAACGCTTTCCAGTGATGCCAGTTTTTTGAGGAACTGCTGGTTGTTCTGCAGGCGCTGTTGATCTTCATTGGTGCCATTTTTAAACAGCACAGGCAAATCTTTTGCGGGGGAAATATTCATTTCGCCGCGAATGTTGCGCACACCTAAAATCACGGCTTGCAGCCACTCAACATCATTCAGTGCCTGTTGATCGATTTTGCTGTCATCGGCTTGGGGGTAGGGGGCATGCATAATGAAATCGCCCGTAACACCAGCAAGCGGTTTTATTTTTTGCCAAATTTCTTCGGTGATAAATGGCATAAGCGGATGCGCTAAGCGCAGAATGGTTTCGAGCACACGAATCAAGGTGCGGCGTGTGCCTTTTTTCTGCTCCGCAGAAGCATCCGCGTTCCAGATTACCGGTTTGGATAATTCGAGATACCAATCGCAGTATTCATTCCAGATAAATTCATAAATGGCCTGTGCAGCCAAATCCAGGCGATAGTTATCCAGATGCTCCGCAACGGATTTTTCTGCTAATTGTAATTTGCTAATAATCCAGCGATCGGCAACTGATAATTCGAAATCAGTTGCGCCATCTTGCCCGCAATCTTGTTCATCGCAGTGCATTAGTACATAGCGGGTGGCATTCCATATTTTGTTGCAGAAGTTGCGATAGCCTTCTACACGACCCATATCAAATTTAATATCGCGGCCGGTTGATGCAAGTGAGCAGAAGGTAAAACGCAACGCATCGGTGCCGTAAGCTTGAATACCCTCCGGAAATTCTTTGCGGGTTTGTTTATCGATTTTGGCGGCATCTTTGGGGTTCATCAAACCAGTAGTGCGTTTTTGCACCAGGGTTTCCAAATCAATGCCATCAATAATGTCGAGTGGATCGAGCACGTTGCCCTTGGACTTGGACATTTTTTGGCCTTGGCCATCGCGCACTAAACCGTGCACATAAACGGTTTTGAACGGAATTTGCGGCGTGCCGTCTTCATGTTTCACCAAATGCATGGTGAGCATAATCATGCGCGCAACCCAGAAGAAAATAATATCGAAACCGGTCACCAACAAATCAGTCGGATGGAATTTTTTCAAAAATTCCGTTTGCTCTGGCCAGCCGAGTGTTGAGAAAGTCCATAAGCCTGAACTGAACCAGGTATCCAATACATCTTCGTCCTGATTCAGTGTTACATCAGCACCAAGATTATATTTGCTACGTACTTCAGCTTCATTGCGACCAACGTAAACTTTGCCGCTTGCGTCATACCATGCGGGGATACGGTGGCCCCACCACAATTGCCGACTGATACACCAATCCTGAATATCGCGCATCCAGGAGAAGTACATGTTTTCGTATTGTTTGGGTACAAACTGGATGCGACCATCTTCAACGGCTGCGATTGCAGGTTCTGCCAATGGCTTTGTGCTCACGTACCATTGGTCAGTCAGCCAAGGCTCGATCACCACGCCAGAGCGATCACCGCGTGGTACTTTCAAACCGTGATCGTCAATTTTTTCCAGCAATTCAGCTGCTTCAAATGCAGCGACAATTTGCTTGCGCGCTTCGTAGCGATCAAGCCCGGCGTATTGAGCGGGCAGGATGCTGTTGAGTTGGGTGTTGAGCGTGCCATCTAAATTAAAAATTTGTGCAGTCGCTAAAACGGCAGCATTTTTATCGAGCACATTAATCAATGGCAAATTGTGGCGCTTACCTACTTCATAGTCGTTAAAATCGTGTGCGGGAGTAATTTTTACGCAGCCGGTACCAAATTCGCGGTCAACGTAATCATCGGCCACAATTGGAATCAAACGATTAACTAATGGCAGTAGGACAAATTTGCCGATCAGCGATTTATAGCGCTCATCTTCAGGGTGAACCGCAACAGCGCTGTCGCCCAACATGGTTTCAGGGCGAGTGGTAGCGACGACTAAATAGTTTTTACCATCCGCCGTGGTTGCACCATCGGCTAACGGATAACGCAGATTCCACAACGAACCTTTTTCATCGTGGTTTTCCACTTCCAGATCAGAAATAGCGGTGTGCAGTTTAGGGTCCCAATTGACCAAGCGTTTGCCGCGATAAATTAGGCCGTCTTCAAACAAGCGCACAAAGGCTTCCTGTACTGCGGTCGATAGTCCATCATCCATAGTAAAGCGCTCGCGGCTCCAATCCACTGATGAACCCAAACGGCGAATTTGACGGGTGATAGTGCCGCCAGATTGTTCTTTCCACTCCCAGACTTTTTCCAGAAATTTTTCGCGTCCCAAATCGTGACGGCTTACACCTTGTGCAGCCAGTTGACGCTCAACCACCATTTGGGTGGCAATACCGGCGTGGTCAGTACCCACTTGCCACAGGGTGTCATCGCCCTTCATGCGGCGATAGCGAATCAATGCATCCATCACTGCGTTATTAAAACCATGGCCCATATGCAAGCTACCGGTCACATTTGGCGGTGGGATCATAATGCAGTAGGGGTTGCCTTCGCCGGCTGGTTTGAAACAGCCTTGCTCTTCCCAGGTTTGATACCACTGGCGTTCAATAGCATGGGGTTCGTAGGTCTTTTCCATAGCGATATTGGCTCTCTCGGTCTGTCGCTAACACGTTTATGTCAACGAAAATGGCTAAAAATTTGGCTGCGATTATAGCCTTTTAGCTGCCTGAGTCCCACCAAAACCCGGTTTATTTGGCGGATACCCAGAGCAGTGATGGTGTAATATGGCGCGCACTTTTACAGCTCGATGCGGATAAATTTATGGCAGAAACAATTGTTAATGAAGCAATAGACGCGGTCATTATGTGGGTCGATGGCGCTGATCCAATCCACGCTGAAAAGCTGAATAATTACCTGGCGTCCGTTGGTAGTACCAGACCTGCCGCTGCGAGCAAAACGCGCTTTCACAATGCGGGCGAGATAGATTATTGCGTTACATCGTTACTGAAATTTGCCCCTTGGTTGCAGACTATTTATATAGTCACTGACAATCAGCGGCCAGCGCTTATGGATAAAATTAAAGGGAGTATTTTTGAGCATAAGGTAAAAGTTATCGATCACTCAGTAATATTTGCTGGTCATGAGGACTGTTTGCCGAGCTTCAATAGCATGGCGATTAGCAGTTTGCTGTGGCGCATTCCAGGCTTGGCTGAGCAATTTATTTATTTTAATGATGATTTTGTAATTGTCCGCCCTGTGACTCCTGGTGATTTCTTTAAGAATGGTAAGGTAGTTCTTCGTGGGCGCTGGAAAAGATTAAGTGCTTCTATTCCGGGGAATCAGATCTTCAAAACACTGCGTAATTTGTTGGGCGCGAACCGTAAAAAAAATCGTATTAGTTTTTGGGGGTTACAGCAGCAGTGTGCTGAGCTTATTGGTTTTAAAAAACACTACTTCCGTCTTCCTCATGTACCCCACCCATGGAAAAAGTCGAGTTGGGAACAGTTGTTTTTACAATTTCCCGACGCTATGTTGAAAAATATTAAAGCGCATCTGCGCGTGCCGGATCAGTTTGTTCCGGAGGGATTGTGTTCCCATTTTCATTTGAAAAATAGTCTTGCTGAGGTTAAAAGCTCAGCTGCAAATATGCAACTTAAGCCTTCCGATCAATCCCTGTGGCGAATCAAGATGAAGTTACATGGCGCGGAGCGCAACCAAAATATTGTTTTCGCATGTGTGCAAAGCATTGAAACTGCTTCAGAAGAAAAGCAGCAGTTAATTTTTGATTGGCTGGATAGACGGGTGGGAAAACTAGAGGATTTGTTGTTGTTGTAGTTTTAGTGTTTTGGTTGAAAATTTTTTGGTGTGGTAAGGAAGAGCCCGGCCACACCAGACAAGCATCTCGTCTAATTGCTATCCATCACGGATGTTTTAGGTTTTTGCATAAATAAATTGGTGCGGCAGAAATGGTAGCCGTTGTTAATGGCTTACCATTGCGATCCAATATTTTTTCATAGTCAATGTTGCTCGGGATCTTTGTTGTAGTGTTGTCAGATGTCCAAGCCACAACAATTTTTTTGTCGTCAGCATCAAATTCAAGTGCATATATATTATGGGGGGTCGTTAACTTTCTAGTGAAAGTTGCGTTACCAATAAGTTTCAAAAGTTGTACTAGTGCGTGAAATGCTGGGCGAGGAGTGAAATTGTCGCGATCATCAACCAACCCGTAGCCGTGCGCAGAAAGTCTCCACCAAAACACTTGTTCAACGTGTCCAGAGCATAGAGTAATTAAATAATAACGTAGCATGTAATTTGCGTAGTCATCATCATTCTCCCCCGGTTGTTCGCGCCGCCATTTGGGCGTTTCATAGGGACAGCCAATTGGCGACCAAATTCCAGTATGTTTTACCGGCCAGTTTACTTCCGACACGATTATTTTATCTACGCAGCGGTCTGACCATTGTGCCAATGCCTTGAGTAGTGCTGATTTTTCCAGCGTTGAAAATTTATGTCCCTGTGTACTTTCGGGTGCGCCGCGTCTATCAACATAAAGTAAATGTGAAAGTGCTGCCAGTGGTTGACCTTTCGGATGAGTGCCTAGTGCAGCAATAACCGGTAAATATTCAAAATCGATACACGCTGGCCCTACAAGGTGAATATGTGGAAAACGCTGCTGTAGTTCCAGTGCGGGTTCCATTAATTGTTGATATTCATCACTGCTCCAAATGCCCCATTTCACACGATTACTTGCATGGGTAATTTCAATATGCGCAACCTTATCGCCAACACTTTCAATAATTAGCGTTAAAAATGCTTTCCATGAATCGGGCTGCAATAATGCTTGTCGGTCTTGTAATACCGCGAGCATAACCTCAACACCTTTGCCGTGCAGTTGTTTCACTAAGGCAATGGTGCGGTTCCATTCGATAGTGGTTTCGTGGTGACAAAAGCGAAGTAGCACTGGTGGATTACCCATTTGCTCAAGCAGTGCAAGTTCTGTCTCTATATAGTCAGGGTGCGGATGCAGGGCGATACCAATTCGCCCCTTCATATCAACTGGTGCGTTATAGCTTTCTGCTAATAATTTTTGATATCGCTTATATATGCTTGGTGCGGCGCACAAACCTTGCCACATCATGGAGAACATATAGCGCCAGTTGCGATAGGCATGTTTTTCTTTTCGGCCGGGCACAATCATGGGCTGCGCGGACTTTTCATCCCATAACCAAATGTCTTGCACGGGTGGATAAATGGGGTTGCTCTTGGGTAGTTTTTTACTTTTCCAATGACGAATAGGGTGCCGCCATTTTCCGCTGCGGCGGTGGTTCCAAAAACGATCCCGTGCTTTTTGTTCCAACTTATCAAAATCAGCAGGGAAATCCTGATGATTGTTATAAATGGTTTTAAATATTTTCAGGTAAGCGCCGGGTAGGGCGATACGGGCTAAATCAAATGCGCGTTGTTGAAGTGTTAGCGGTGTATTTGAATATTTAGCTCTATTCAAATCAATAAACTGTGGCTGAAGCCATGCGTCGCACTCACTGCGAGGCAACAAAATATTCTGATTCCCCATATCACCGTGCATAAAACCAGCATCGTGCATAGCGCGAATAGCGGGTGCTACTACATGGAGTAAATCCATCAATGGTGCGTTATTGCGTTGGTTGTAATAAATATCGGAAAGGGCATCGCGGAAACTAATGCCTGGTTCGAATAAACAAACATAATAACTTTCAAGCAAACGCTTGCCATCCCAGCGCTCAAGCCAGGCAATGGGGGCCGGTGTATTTATTCCATTGCTTTGCAAAAAACGCGCTGCATCATAGGAGCGTTTTGCCTTGGAGCCCTTGTGCCAATCATGCCAGTCCTTAAGCCAGTTTTGGCGTTTGAATATTTTGATAGTGATGTCGATGGGTTGTGTATTAACAAACAGCTGGGTTTTTACAACATAATCCGGGCCATTGGAGAGGCGTTGTGTCAGTGGATTATTTAAGAGTGCAGAAATATTGCTGAGCTGTGCAATTACCTCGGGTGACTGAAATGCGGTTGTTAGTTCGCTTTGGTAACTGCCAATAGGTTCTGTCATAAAATTTTATTTTGGTATTGGCTGAAATTATCGGCCTTGAATTTGATAGTGATCGCAAATGGCTTGCCATTGTTCATAGTTACCATTTTCGCGCACATTGGTGTGTTTGAGTGATACTTTTTGCGAGCCAGCAATCGGCGTAGGTTTTTGCCCTGGTTGTTGTGATCGCTGTGTAATAGTGCCGTTTAAATATGACATGGCTTTAAACCACAGATCATCGGCGCGTGGTGCCAAAGCCAAATAGAGATCTGCACGTGTAACATCGGGGTGTAATACTCCGGGTGGGTAGAGCACTCCGCCATAACCAATAGGCATCATCCAGGGCGAGCTTACACCTGGCTCTATCTGGGTTTTCCATTGATCATAATTTAATAGTGCACCCTGATTGTCATAGGCGATCACTCTGCATTCATGCGCAATAATTCGATCAGGGTAGATTAAGTGATCTTTATAGAGTCGCTGCAGCCAACTGGGGTTGTACATCAGGTCATCATCGCAGGTGACAATAATTTTTTCGGGATACAGCGTCAAGCTGTGGACTAATTTGCGATGCGAGCAAGTCATATCCACGTAGTGAATTTCAAAAATATCGCTGACAAGCATAGTTAAACTGGATGGAATTTTTGATTCCAAATCCTTGTGCAGCCACAGCAGAATTTTTTCGGCCAGATGGGTCTGGGCTAACAGACTGCGGATAACGAGGTGAAGAGTATCAAGGCGTGAAGGAATTGACGTTAATGAAACAATTACCGGTATTCTAGGCTGTTGTGGGCTGACCAGCTGTTTTTTTGGCAAACGTTTGAGTTTCCACGCTGTCCAGAGTGAACCTGGCAGTTCCTTGAGCTTCATTTTGTGCTGTTCTCCGTTACCGCTGTTTTCGCTATGCCATTCTCCGCCCAAAACCGCCCCGTACGTTTTACTTCATTACGGATCGCATAATTTTTTTTCCAGGTTTCAGGATTATCGTAAGCACGCGGGTGATCCAGGTGTAGACAGTTCACGCTGTAACGTACTTGTTTGCCTTTGAGGCCATGGTTGTACAAGCGTTCACCCAGTTCGCGATCCAGTCCGCCGTACTGCATATCTTCATTAAAACCATTACAGGCTTTTATATCGGCGGTCCACGTGGAACTGTTCATGCCATTCCAGGTGGCTTTGGTTGGGGTGATGGCATTGAGAATGGCTTTCAGGGTTTTATTTTTTATCAGTTTCCATAGTTTATGACTGCTGGGTTGACCTGCGGTTTTGAGCCAGTCGAGATTAAAAATAACGCCGCTCGCAATGTCTGCTTCGCTAATTTTTTCCGAGACGGGGGTGGTGAGTTTGACGTAGCCACCTGATAAAAAATAACCCGGTTGCGCCAGCGATTCATGCAGGCTGATAAAGTCTGGTTCGGGTATGCAATCGCCATCGGTGAAAATTAAATAATCACATTCGGTTTTTGCTATGGCTTTATTAAGTATTTGGCATTTTTGAAAACCTTTGTCTTCATGCCACACATGCTCAATACGCAATTTGCCGCGCGCTTTAAAAAACTCGATAACATCACGCGTAGGTTGCCCTGATCCATCATCGGCGATAATTACCGTGAAATCACTGTGACGTTGGGCTTCATAGCCAAACAGTACATTTTTAAGCCATTTGGGTTGGTTGTAGGTGGTGATGACTACGCCAATTTTTTTCGGTTTCATTGGATGTTCCGGTGCTTTGATGTATGCGCCTATTTAACTTTCAGAAAGCGCGACATGTGTTCAATCGTACCTGCTAATACTTCCGGCGGTAATTCCCGATCATCGATCGAGTCATAATTTTGATCAACCGCATCTATTCCACCCAGCGGATTAATCAGGAACAGGTGGCCATCATACAGTATTGCTCTATCTGTCCATGACTCCATTAATAATCCACGATCATTGCCGGGTAAGTTAAACAATGAATAACCTGTTGAGTAGTCAGTGGTTGGATTTGCACAGCCAAAAGCTTCCGTTAGCAGCGTCGGTATCAGGTCTTCATGAGAGCTTAACGTATTCGTAGCCATGGGTTCGCGCCCTGGCCAGAGTAGCATCAACGGAACCTTGGTTTGCCACAGGCTAAAGTTACTGTTATGGCCCCAGTAGTTCTTGCCCATTTCATTAAATTCCTGACCGTGGTCACTGGTGATAATGACCAAGGTATTGTCCAGGCGTTGTGTTCGGGCCAGTTCTTCCATGATGCTTTGAATCAGGCTATCAACATAATGCGCCGTTGTTTTATACAGATTCAGGAAGGGAACGGGGTCATAATCGTTATTCAGTTCCAGGTAGTTTACTTGCTCAAGCATTGGCTCAATACGATGTGGATAGTTTTCAGGAATAGAAAAACCATGCGGCGCATCAAAAAATAAAAAACCAAAAAAGGGTTTGTTGGATGGTAGTTGTTGTAAATCCGTGATGAATCGCTGGGTAATATCCAGATCATTCGCCGCGCTGGATTTACTATTTCCCTGCTGTAACTGATTGCGTAGCGATGAAAAAATAGTGCGATCAAATTCGGGGAATGTGAGCGTACTACTTCCATAAATAAAATGCTGATAACCATTTTCAGTGGTCAGGTCGAATAATGCGCTGCCTTTTTCTGCCGCCAGAATGGGCTTCCAATAGCTCCCGGAAATGCCGTACATCATACTGAACAACCCGTAGCGGGTTGCATTGCTCGTGCTGTAATGGTTATCAAATACTTGCGCTTGATTACGCAACTTGAAACTGTTTGGCATTACTTCGGCAGTGAGTTGGTCAGCGCGCAGTGAGTCCACCACCAGCATAAGAATATTCAAGGGCTTTTGCGTATTGCACTGCAGGGGGTTGCGTGGATATTGCAATCCGTCTGCGGTGTCGGGCAGATTGTGGCCTTCCGTACTTTGCACAACTTCAAAACCCATTTTTTCCAAGGATGAGCGCATGGTCGTTGTTGGCATCCAGGGGATATAACGGTTTTGTGCCGTAATCTGATTCCAGCCAAACGCATCCGCGCAGCCACTCAGTAATTGCAGCACAATATAACTTGTTAGAAAAAAACCAACATGGTGACGATTGGTGAACTGATGAAACTGTGAAAGTTTACGGCTCAGTAGTAGTAGCAGTGTTTGTCCAAAAATGAGGCCCAATAGTAGTGCACCTACCGATAACCACATGGACCAGGAGAACGCGATATTTTCCAGCAGTGCGCCGCTGAACAGTAAATTCAGCACCATTCCGTTTAAATGGAAATGATAAAGGCTAAACACCTTTACATTGGTGATGATAATTAACTGTGCAATGGTAAATAGTGTCATTGCAAATGCAGCATAATATTTTTGCGAACGCAGAACATAAGCGAGCGCAATGGTAAGCAGGACAACTAAAAAAGAAAGCACTGAAAATTGAAGTAGCATACCCAGCACAAGGTAAAGTTGGCTGCTCAGGGAATTGGGCCATTGGCTATGGGTCAGGGTGATGCCGGTCATAACCAGTGCATTCAGTATGGCGAATGCTGCTAGCCAGCGACGGGAGTTTCGATAAGTTACAGTGCCCTCAGGGTGAGACAAATACATGGTGTGTTCTCTTAATGCAGAATTAATTAGTGCAGAATTAACAAGGTGGTAATTTTTTTTGCAGTGCTAGCCAGACTTGCCCAGCGTTTATTCCCGCCATACATGCGGGGGTATTGCGGCTATTTTCCGGCAGCCATTTACATTGGCGTTTATGGCAAGGCATGCAGTCCAGAGCTTCGCTTAATTGCAGATTGTGTGTGTGGTCGCCGATTAAGCCCACCTTCGTTGGCGATGTTGCCCCGTAGAGTGCGATGGTGGGGGTTTCCAGTGCGCCCGCTAAATGTGAAAACCCAGTATCCAGACCAATTACGCCGGCAGCCTCCACTAACTTTTCTGCGATAGTCGTAATCGACAAGCGTTGAGGTGGGCGTGTGGCTTTTGGACAGGCGTTAATAATTTCATCGGCGATCGCCTGCTCATCGCTGCTACCCCAAATAATTTCCACCGAAAAACCTGCATCAATGGCGATCTGTGTCAGCGCTTGCCATTCACTGGTGGCCCAAAGTTTAGTAACCCAACTGGTGCCGATAATAAAAATCAATTTACGCGGGTTCTTTTGAATGTGCGTAAAATTTTGGTTAATGCCAAAGTTTAATTGTGGCTCGGGCGTATAACCTAATGCCTTGCCAACCAATTGGCGAGTTCGCTCTACCGCGTGTTGGTTTTTATCGACTACATGAGTTCGTTTATAAAACCAGTGGGTGATGGGCTCGCGCGCCGAATCTTTATCGTAGCCGTCAATACCTTTTCCCAGGGCACATTTGGCGATGACTGCACTTTTTAATAAACCCTGTGCGTCGATGACATAGTCGTAATTTTCGCTGCGCAAGGTTTTGCGCCAGGCTTTAAATTCCTGCCAGCTTTGTTTGTCACGCTGTTTAACCCAGCGGCGTAAATGAATGGGAATAGCCTTGCGTACCTGCGGATGCCATTCCACAATTTCTTTAAAACTGTCTTCCACCACCCAATCAATTTCGGCGTTGGGGAACTGTTTGTTAATGTCGCTGATCGCAGGGAAGGTGTGGAAGATATCGCCCATGGAGGACATTTTGACGAGCAGTATGCGCATGGGCGAATTCTTCATTCAATAATTAAAACAAGGGCAATTTATTGATAGTCTTTGTAGGATTTTTCTTCGACTAATTCCGAACCAAAGGCAAGATTAATATCTTTTTTCACCTTGGCGCGTTTGTCGTTGGTGACATAAACGGCGCGGGCGAGTTGGATAAATTTATCACTGAAGTCTTTTGCATATTCACAATCGCGAATATCGTCTTCAATTACCCAGAGTTCCTGATTGATATCTTTCAGTGCTTGTTTAAGCGGTGCCAGTTTAGCTTGGCCGGCTGCATCGAGCAGTTGGTTCACCTTGGCGTTAAGAATGTTCAACTCATGAGTCACATTTTTCAGTTTGGTGGCATCGCCGATGTTCACGGCTTTGATTTCCAGAATGGTGATTTTGTCGATTAGTTCGCCAAGGGAAATAGGGGCTTCAATCAGCATGGTTGCGTTCTCTGAGGGTAATTTTTTGTGGCGGGGATTCTAGCAAATCACGGCGGCTGTGGCGAATGAACAAATCCCTCCCCAGCCCTTCTTTTAATAAGGGAAGGGGTTTAGTTCCTCCTTTCTTTTAAGAAAGGGAGAGGCAGGGAGGGGGATTAGGGCATTCGGGAGGGGCGTTAGTTCTTTTGGTAGTGATACGCGTAATAAACCACCGGAATTACCACCAGGGTCAGCACAGTCGATACCAGTAAACCGAAAATCAGCGATACCGCCAAACCGCCAAAAATCGGGTCATCCACTATAAAGAAGCCGCCCATCATGGCTGCCAGAGCGGTCAGGCCAATGGGCAGGGCGCGTACAGCAGCGGCACTGATGGTCGCGTCCTCCAGCGATTTACCGCTGCGTATCTCTTGCTGGATAAAGTCCACCAGCAGGATTGAGTTGCGCACAATAATGCCCGCCAGCGCAATCATGCCGATCATACTGGGCGCGGTGAATTGCTGGCCGAGCAGGGCGTGGCCGGGCATGATGCCGATAATGGTGAGCGGAATTGGTGCCATGATGATCAGCGGCACTGAGTAACTTTTGAACATGCCCACCACCAGCAAATAAATCATGATCAGGCCGACAGAGTAGGCGATGCCCATATCGCGAAAAGTATCCAGCGTCACCTGCAGCTCGCCGTCCCATTTCAGGCTCCAATTGACCGGATTGTCTGGCTGTGAATTTAAAAATTGGTCGATAACTTGCCCATCTACTGGTGTCTCTTCGATGCGTTTATAAATCGCGGCTAAACCGTAGAGTGGGCTGTCGGTTTCACCGGCGACATCGCCCAGTACATAAACCACCGGCAACAAATCTTTGTGGTGAATGGTTTGTTGGCGTTGGCTTTCGATGACCTGAGTGACCTCGCTAAGTGCGATTAAATTGCCGTCGCGCGCACGGATTTTTATTGCCAACACGCGTTCGAGACTGTCTTTCTCACCTGCAGGCAATTCGAGCCGAACGGGCAGGGCAACTTTTGCATTAGCAGTGTGTAGGTAAGAAGCATCTTCACCCGCGAGTGCAGTGCTGATGGCATTGGCGATGCTGGTTTGATCCACACCCAAACGCGCGGCGCGGGCGCGATCCACCGCAATTAACCAACGGGTTTGTGGTGCTTCAATCGTATCGTCCACATCGACAACATCGGGCGTTGCTTCAAAGGCGGCGCGCACTTGTTTTGCGACATCAAGCTGGCGTTGGTAATTCATACCGTAGACTTCCGCTACCAGTGGCGATAACACGGGCGGCCCGGGCGGAACTTCAACTACTTTGATATTCGCGTTCATGGTTTTGCCAATATCCGCAATTAATTCGCGCGCGGCGAGGGCAATCTCGTGGCTCTTGCGGTGGCGTAAATGTTTGTCCACTAAATTGACTTGAATCTCACCCATGTGCGGCGCGCGGCGCAAATAATTTTGCCGCACCAAGCCATTAAAATTAATCGGCGCCGAGGTGCCTGCATACAATTGATAGTCAGTGACTTCGGGAATGGTTTCCAGTTTATCCGCGAGTGCTTGTAACACTTTCTGGGTATTTTCCAACGGTGTGCCTTCAGGCATATCCACCACAATCTGGAATTCACTTTTGTTATCAAAGGGCAGCATTTTTAACATCACCGCTTGCACGACCACTAAACCAATCGATGCCGCAATTAATGCGAGAATCCCACCCAGCAACCACAGGCGCGCTTTTTTCCCGGCCTCGCGTTTTAATAGCGGGCTCATAATACGTGTAAAAAATGGCAGGAATTTGTTGCCGTGGGATTCATGCTCATTCGCACTGGCGTTAACACTGCCGTGATCAACATGCGCAAATAAACGGCGATACAACCAGGGCGTAAACATAAAGGCGACGGCAAGGGAAATTAGCATGCCGGTGGACGCGTTAATCGGTATGGGCAACATATAAGGACCCATCAATCCTGTCACAAATGCCATAGGCAGTAGGGCGGCGATAACGGTGAAGGTTGCCAAAATAGTCGGGCCGCCCACTTCATCGACTGCAAGTGGAATGGCTTCATTGAGCGATAATTTCCCCTGGCTCATATGGCGATGAATATTTTCCACCACCACAATCGCGTCATCCACCAAAATGCCGATGGAAAAAATTAAGGCAAAAAGTGATACACGGTTGAGCGTGAAGCCCCAGGCCCATGAAGCAAATAGTGTTATCGCAAGTGTAACTATGACAGCCGCGCCCACAACGACAGCTTCGCGTTTGCCCAAGGCAATCAGCACCAGAATAATCACGGAGAGCGTTGCGAAAATTAATTTTTTAATCAGCGTTTGCGCTTTGTCTTCTGCCGTTGCGCCATAGTTGCGCGTTACATTCACATTGATTGCATCCGGCACACTCACACCGCGTAACTGCTCAACACGTTCAATCACTTGCCCGGCTACATCTACTGCATTTTCGCCGGGCTTTTTGGCAATGGATAAGGTAATTGCCGTATAGCGACCGCTGTTTTTTCCGTCTGCATTAATCGATGCAGAACCAAAACCATGAGTGACATATTGGGTAGGTTGATCAGCATCTAAACTCACCTGTGTCACATCACGCAAAAATACGGGCGCACCTTGGTAAACACCCACCACAAGATCTGCCACTTCTTCTGGAGTTAATAAAAAATCCCCGGCTTGCACCAGCATTTCGCGGTTATCGCTTACCAACGAACCGGCTGCTTGGGATGTGTTAGCGGCGCCGAGTGCATGGCGTAAATCATCCAGCGCTAAACCAAACGTGGCCATACGCTCCGGGTCAAATAATACCCGCACGATTTTATCGGAGCCGCCGAGAATATCGATATCGCGCGTGCCGGGTACACGCTGCAATTGGGTTTGTAATTCGCGTGCAACACTCAGTAAATCGCTATTGGTAGTTGTTTCATTTTGGCTCCATAGGGTCAGCGCGACTATGGGTACATCATCAATGCCTTTGGGTTTAATCAGCGGTTGGCCTACACCCAGGTTGCGCGGCAGCCAATCGCTGTTGGCATAAAACGCATTGTATAAACGCACTATTGCATCGGTGCGCGGCTGGCCGACTTCAAAACGTACGGTGAGGCTCGCCATGCCGAGTGAAGAATTGGAATAAATATGTTCGACGCCTTCAATTTCTGAAACGATTTGCTCGGCGGGATTAGTCACCAGCGCTTCCACTTCTTCCGGTGTCGCGCCAGGGAAGGGGATAAACACATTAGCGAAGGTCACGTTAATTTGCGGCTCTTCTTCGCGCGGTGTTACCAGCACGGCAAAAATGCCGAGCAATAAACCGGTGAGTGCCAATAGCGGGGTAATTTCCGTGGTTAAAAATGCACGTGCAATGCGACCGGAAATTCCGAGTGATTGCTGAGTGCCTTTCTGTTCAATAAATTGGGGCTCCATAAGTTATTGCTCCGCACTGTGCAGATTTTTATAAGCATTCGCAGCAGCGATTGGATCGGCGGCAATTGTTTCACCAGCGTTTGCACCAGCGAGGATGGGATAGTCTTTATTGCTGGTAAGCGATCCCAAGTTGAGTTGACGAAATTCCAGCCCTTTTTCTTTTATCACATAAACGCCGCTCACTTCGCCGCGTTTGCTAATGGCGCTCGCCGGAATTAATAACTGTTCTTGCTCGCCAGTGACAAATCCAATTTTCACAAAGGTGCCAGGGAATAGTTGATGATCGCCTTCGGGTAGATTCACCAATACTTTAAACGAGTGGGTTTGTGGATCAGCACTGGGGGGAATCCGCAGGTCGCTGCTCTCCAGAATATTTCCATCCAGCAAGTAAATACGCGCTTTTTTATATTTGCGTACCGGGCCTATGTGTTGCTGGGGAATATCCACTTGCGCGCGCAATTGCTCCAGCGATAAACCCGTCATCAATGCTTTACCCGGAACAACCGTTTCACCCACATTGACGGCACGGCTTACGACGATTCCTGCATAGGGAGCGTTGATAACTGTGTAAGCGAGGTTTTGTTCTGCTTCACGCAGATTGGCTTCAGCGGATTTAAACGCGGCTTCGCTTTTATCAAAATCTGCTTTTGCGATTAATTTTTTCGCGAGCATTTCCTGCATGCGGGTGAACTGCGCCTGAGCTTCGGTAAATTGTGCTTTGGCGCTGGCGGCACGCGCTTGTTGTTCGGTGTCGGTAAAACGAATAATCAAATCGCCTTTGGCTACATAATCGCCCACATCTACGGGAATCTCGACAATGCGGCCAGAGGTTTGTGCCGACACAGTCGCATGATTGATCGCCTCAATCACACCATCGTATTTCACTTCCTGTGCAGTAGTTTGTAGTTGCAGCTGAATGCTGGCGAGTTCTGGTATTTTTTTCGGCGCGGCAGTTACAGAAGATTCTTTGCTGCAGGCGGATAAAAAGATAACACCAGTTAGTGCAAGTATTAATGCGAAACTCATGCGCGTGCTATTCATAGCGACTCCTTAAAAATCCGTATTAGTTTTTACCGCAGGCGCGATTCGCGGGTACGGCTACGTCCATCATTTTTGGGTTGGGTAATTTCAGGTTGTTCATTAATTCCACGTAAGCGGCTACATCCTTTACTTGCAAGCGTGGGTTGTGCGTTTTTTCTTCGCCGATGGTGCTACGTGTCCAGCCTTTGTAATCATGGCCTGGGTAGACCCAGGTATTTTCCGGCATGACTAATAGTTTTTGAAAAATGCTTTCGTATTGATCCTGTGCATTACCATTTTGAAAATCGGTGCGGCCAGTGCCGCGAATTAAGAGCGTATCGCCGGTAAATAGATATTGCTCTGAACCATCAATGAGATGATAGGTGTAAGAGTCGTCGGTATGACCGGGCGTGTGCAGTGCGGTTAAGGTCAATTCACCGACAGGAACTTTTTCGCCATCGCGCAATGCGTGGGAAACACAGGCTGAGTGCGCCTCTTCGCCGAGCAGGGTAGTGCAGTCGGTTAAATCGCGCAGGGCGCCAGCCGCGGTAATGTGATCGGCGTGGGTATGGGTATCCAGTGCATAAACCAGGGTTAAATCCAATTCCTGCAGCAGCTGCACATATTTTGGCAACTCTTCTTTTACCGTATCAATCAATGCCGCTTTGCGCGTTTTTTCGCAGGCGATGAGATAAGTGTAAGTGCTGGATTCGCGCTCAAACAGTTGACGGAAAATCATAAGTACCTCGCAAGAGTAATCAGTGCAACCACTAACAAACTCACCGCAAATAGCTTTTGCAGCAACACATTCGCAATTTTGTGGCTGACCGCTTGCCCAAGCATCATGCCAACCACGCCCCCAGCCGCTGCCATAATCAACCAGCCCCAGTGTTGTGCTTCACTCATCGCCAAGTGGCTGATAAAACCTGAGCTGCTGATCAGCGCAATAATTAGTAGCGATGTACTCACCGCCTGCGCCATGCTCACCGCACTCAGTGCCAGCAGCAGCGGCACAATTAAAAACCCGCCGCCCACACCAAACAGACCCGATAAAACTCCAACCACTAAACCGCCGATCAGCAAACCACTCACACATCGTGGCCGCAATTCAAATTGGCCGGTGGGATTGAGATTGCACAGGTGATCCGGGCTGGGTGTGTTGGCAAAATTGCCAGCGCGAACGACCAATGCCGCCTGTGGATTTTTTTGCGCATTTATCCACATGCGCAGCGCAATAATGGCAGCGAGTAAGCTGAAGCCGCTAATTAACCATAGCTCACTGAGTTGCAGGCCCAGCCATTTTCCGGCGGGTGCACTGAGTGCGCCGCTAATCGCCAAAATCAGCCCCGGCTGCCAGAGAATGGGGGCTTGGTTGCGCGCCAGTGAATTGCGCAAGCTGGCGTAGAGTGTGCTGACGGCAACCGCACCTAACGAAATACCCGTGGCATCGACCATGGACATGCCGCCCAGCAATAACAGCAGCGGCACGGCAAATACCGAGCCGCCAGCGCCGGTGAGGCCGAGAATTAACCCAATTAATAACCCAATCAGCAGCAACACGTTTTTATTCCTCGCATGAGGTCATAAATAGCTCGCGTTATGTGTTTCCGGTGTTTATTTATTCCAGGGCGCTTTGGCGATCAACATACCCATCGGACAAATATCGGTTACACCGGCAAACACCAGACCCGCGCCGACAAACGCCGACATTCCATAAAACGCCGGGTTAAACCAGGTGCCCAATACCGCGCCGGTGATCACTAATAAACCGGCGGCGATACGCACCTGACGCTCCAGTGGAATCACTTTTTTCCCCTGTGCGGCCAGCGGAATATTGGATTGTTTGACCGCATTCATGCCGCCTTCAATAACCACCAGTTCGGCGTCGAGCTTGCCTTTTAACTGATCCGCCGCCATTTCGGCGCGTTTGCCACCCTGGCAGAGTAGATAGACGACCTTGCCATCTTTACCGCTTTTGGCGATCTCGGCTTGCAGGCGTTCGGGGGTTAAATCATGCAGGGGAATATGCAGGCAGTCGGGCAGGCCAGCCGCTTTTACCTCGGCGGCGGTGCGCACATCCAAAATGCACAGATCGGCGGTTTTGTTGGCCATTAAATCTACCGGGTGAATACGTTTGTGGCTCATGGTCATACCTCGTGGCTGTAATGAATCAAGATGGATCAGTAGGGCAGTAAATGGATTGCAGCACGGCGATAACTTGTGTCGCTTCGTTGCCCTCCAGCCGGTAGTAAACGGTCTGCGCCTCTTTGCGTGTGCTGACCAATCCGGCTTCGCGCAAACTGGCTAAATGTTGCGAGAGGGCAGATTGGCTCAAGGGCACTCTTTCGTTTAATTCGCCGACAGACATTTCACCGCCGATCAATGTGCACATAATCATCAAGCGGTTTTCATTGGCCAGCGCTTTGAGCAGGCCCGCTGCCGCTTGGGCGTGGCTTTGCATATCGGAAAGGCGGCTTAGGTTGATCTGGGGTGTGTTCATGGGAGATCCTCGGTTGTCATGAAAATAGTTTATTAGTATTTATTAAATTAGCAATATCTAATTTAGTTATTTTTAATTTTGCTGCCTGATTTTGCTGCAGGAGGTTGAGTCGCAGCTTTGGGATAACGCATTCGACCAACACATGGGTTTGGCTTGTGCTGGATCAAAAAAGAGAAATGTTGTTTTTGATGACAGCGCAACTGCGCCATTCTGGGCTAGGCTGAGAGTACAAAACTGGGCTTGAACAAAAGTGGGGTAGCTGTGGAGCGGTGGAAAAAAATTCATGGGCTTGGGCGCTTGCGCCATGAGTTCCTTGATCAAATTTGGCGCCACCTCGCTTGGTTGACTCTCATCCTGATCCCCCTGTCGTTATTTCGTATCAAGTTTACTGGCTGGTTACCGCTCTACGGGGTGCACCTTGGGCTTGCCACGGCGGTGGTGTTGATTGCGTTTTATCGCCAGCGCTTACCCATTCGCTACAAAGCTCCTCTGTTGATCGGGGTGTTTTGGATGGTAGGGGTGAGCGGGGTATTCAATTTTGGTTTGGCCTCTGCCGGGCTCTGGTGGTTGATGATGGGCGCGGTGGTGAGTGGTGCGGTCTATTCCCTGCGTCACGGTATTGTGATGGGCATCGCCGTGTTGTTGGTGCTGCTGTTATTTATGCTTGCGTTTGCGACAGGGCTGTTGGAGCCACGGGCCGACCTCAATCGCTACAACGCTCACCCGGCTGCCTGGGTAAATATGGTTGTGGGCACGGCCCTGTGTATTGCGGTGGTGGTGCGCTCAATTGTTCTTTATCACCATTCACTGGTGCGCGAAACGGAGCATCGTTTTCAGCAATGGGTGGAGGACATGCCCACCGCTATGCTGGTGCTGGATAGCGATGCACAGGTGTCTTTTGCCAATAGTCGCGCGCGCGACATCCTGGGTTACTCCAGTAGCTTGAACTACTCAGAACGCATAGTGCTGAACCACTTGGGGCATTTTTATCGCGCGGGCACCGATACGCCTTATCCCCTGGACGAACTGCCACCAATCCGCGCGCTCAAGGGGGAGCCGGCGATGGTTGACGATGTGGATCTGGTGGTTGATGGCCGCCGCACCAGTTTGCAGATATGGGGTAAACCCGGTGTGGATTGGCGCGGCAATACCCGTTTTGCCATTACCACGCTGGAGGATATTACCGAGCGCCGCCGTGCGGAAACCATGAAAAGTGAGTTTGTGGCCACGGTCAGTCACGAATTGCGTACACCGCTTACCTCTATTCGCGGTTCGTTGGGGTTGTTGAAATCCAACGCGCTGGGTGAACTGCCGGAGAAAATGCAGTCGGTAGTGAATATCGCCAGCACCAATACTGACCGTTTACTGCTGTTGATTAATGACATTCTGGATATGCAGAAAATCGCCACAGGGCATATGAGCTTTAGCATAGCGCCCGTCAAAATCATGCCTTTGCTGATGCGTTTAAAGGATGAGTTGAGCGCTTATGCCCATCAGTTTGGCGTTAGCTATTTTATTAGTGAAGGCGTGGCAGAACAGGAAGCGGTGTTGGGGGATGAGAACCGGCTCATTCAGGCACTGGGTAATTTAATGTCCAATGCCGCCAAGTTTTCACCGCCCGGCGCCAGCGTTACCCTGGCGGTGAGGCTGACCGATGATGCGCACCTGTGTATTTCAGTGCGCGATCAGGGGCTGGGTATACCGGAAGATTTCAAAGCCCATATTTTTGAACCTTTTAGTCAGGCCGATACCTCCAGCAAGCGCAATAAAGGGGGCACCGGCTTGGGCTTGGCCATCACCAAAGACCTGATTGAACGGCAGCAGGGCAGTATTCATTTTGTCAGCGAGCCGGGCGAAGGCACCTGCTTTTATGTCACCTTGCCCCGCGCGTTGGGCGGGGTAGCTGAATTGCCTCCATCAACTCCCCTGAAAGAAATGTAAAGCTTGCCGGACGGCGTTGATCCGTGAGTTTCTTTGGCGCGTAGAACCACCTATCTATTACAACAGGTAATGATCATGGCTGGTTCTTATAACGTGGTTTTAGTCTTCGCCTCCTACTGTGTGGCGGTCATCGCCTCTTACACCGCTATTTATTTTGGTACCCGGGTATTCAGCTTGAGCGGTGGTTCGCGCCGTTTCTGGTTGGGCACGGGGGCTCTGTGTTTGGGTAGCGGTATTTGGTCTATGCATTTTGTGGGCATGAGCGCTTACACCATGCCGATGCATATGCACATGACGTTCAGTGCGACTTTAACCCTGCTCTCCTGGATTCCCGCCGTGCTGGCCTCGGCCCTCGCTCTTTATGTTATTACCCTTTCCAAGGTCTCCCTAAAAACTATCGCCTCCAGCGCTTTGATTATGGGCGCGGGTATTTTTGCCATGCATTATGGCGGCATGTACGCCATGCAAATGCACCCCGGTATTGAATACAACACCTTGTTGGTGATCCTTTCGGGAGTGATTGCGGTTGTCGCTTCCGGCGCAGCGCTGGTGATTTGCCGCAAGGTGCGCGATGTTCCCCCGCAGTATGCTCTGCTGACCAAAGTGGTGGCAGCGCTGGTGATGGGCGCGGCAATCTGCGGTATGCACTACACCGGCATGGCGGCGGCGACTTATCCCGAAGGTGCAACGTCACACCCGGATAATTTGCTGCGCGGCGATTGGATGGGCGTTCCCACGGCGATTGCGGCGAGTATTTTGTTGCTGTTGGCGATTTACTCCGCCTACACCGATTTCCGCGCCATGGAGCGCGCCCGCCAGGAGGAGCGCACGCGCAACGAGGCGGCGCGTCAAACCGCCTTTTATGATTCCATCACCGGTTTGGCTAACCGCTCTTTTTTGGAGGCCAAGGTATTGGAAAAACTCACAGTAACCACTGCTGACACCACACCCGCGCCATTCATGTTGGTCTATTTTGAGCTGACCGATTATCGCGAGTTGTGGCAGCGTTACGGTGAACCCTATGCCCAGGCACTTACCCAATACGTAGTGGCCGAGTTACAAGCGCAATTGCCCACTGCTGAACTTATCGCCCGTTACAGTGGCAACAGTTACATGGCGATTCTGCCCTCCAACAACCGGCAGATGATCCAGACATTGTTACAACGTGTATCCAGGCGTTTCAGTGCCACTGTCACCATCAATGGCCAGCCAACTATTTGTAATTGGGGTTTTGGTTACAGTGAGTACCCGGCATCCGGCACCAATAGCCGCAACCTGATCCGCGCTGCCCAGCGTATCCGCAAACTATCGATGGAGGCGGGTGGTGAGTTGCAGCTGGAGCTGATGTGATCGGCTTCGCGTTGTGTGCAGATTTATTTTTCGCAGGTTTATTGGTGCGCCAGGTTCGCCTGGCGATGGTTTAGTCATACGTCCCATTTTTATCCAAACCCTTTTGGCACAAGGGCTTCAAGTGCCGGTATCTATTGAAGGTTTTGCTCGTGGCCACTGTTTAGCGGCGGCCAAAGGTTCGACTTTTCTCTCCCTTTGCAGATTAAAACACCTTCCGCTGTTCACTTTTTAAACCCATCAGAGTGGGACGACAGCCACTTTTACCCCTCGTAAACTCCTTTCCGACTGGCAACTCCACGCCGTTTCGGGCCTGCCAGCCGCTATCTAACAATAACGACAGACAACGAGGAAACATCAGATGCGAATTATGCAATTCGGTCGGCGGATGCTATTGGCGCTAGTCGCGCTCAGCAGCGTCTCCGCCATAGCGCAAACCATCAATATCAACCCCGTATCGGCCACTGGCAGCACCAGCCTGCAACCGGCCAGCTATGCCATCGACAACATCGGCACCACGCGCTGGGAATCCAATCACGGTGTATCACCCAGCTCGCTCACTCTGGATTTAGGCCAGGTCTACAACCTGTCGCAGGTGGTGATTTTGTGGGAGGCCGCCAATGCCGAGCGCTATGAAATTCTCGGCTCCAATAACAACTCTACCTGGACGCAACTGGCCCTGCGTACCGGCGGCACCTTTGGTAACCGCACCGACACAGTGCTGCTTGCGGGCAGTTATCGCTATGTGCGGATGAACGCCATTACCCGTAGCGCTGGCAATAATTGGGGCTACTCGATTTTTGAGATGGATGTATTTGGCGCCGTTCCGGTCGCTTCATCCAGTTCATCTGCCGCGCCCAGCTCATCCGGCAGTTGCGCGCTCGGCTGCGTGACCACCCTGAATAGCACCACCATGCGCGCGACAGTTACCGGCGGCGATGTGGTGGATATCCATTACACCGTCAACGGCGGCGCCCAGCAAAACGTGCGGATGAACCTTGCCAACGGTGTATGGACTTACGACATCGGCGGCTTGCCGGCGGGCGCTGTAGTGCGCGCCAACTTCACCATTATCAAAAATGGTGCGGGGCAGGATACCGAATGGAAGAATTACACCCTGGGCGCCGGTTCTTCCAGCCTACCCAGTTCATCGCGTTCCAGCAGTTCTGTTCCCTCCAGTGTCGCGCCCAGTTCATCGCGCCCCAGCAGCAGTTCTGTCGCCCCGCCCAGTTCCAGTTCGGTAGCCAGCAGTACACCACTGGGCAATATAGTGCCGCTGTATAACAACACCACGGCGCTGGAACCGGTGATCAAGTTTGATCGCGGTGATGCACTGGTCACCCGTATTGCCGACCGCGCGCGCGATCGCCACGCCAAGGAAAACCATTTCCAGGCTTACGATCACTACCTCACCTTTTATTGGGAGCAGCGCACGGCAGCTATTGAGATTGTGGATTACGTCGCCAAAGGCGGTACCACAGTGCGCATGAACGTAGTCACCCAAGGCCGTTTGGATGACCTGCAAGCGGAGAACCGCTGGTTCTACATCGGCATGAATACCCTCGCCGAATACTGTGGCAACGGGGTGATGAACCGGATCAACGACTTCAACTACTGGAAGGAAGCCAGCTGGAACTGCCGCGAGAATCGCCCCATTCAAATTGGCGACCGTTTGGAATTTGAACTCAGCCAATTCCTCGACAAAAACAGCGTGATTCGCGGCCGCGACAACTATTACGGCACCACCTATTTGTACATAGTCGGGCAGGGCATAGTGCCCTGGGATGTGACCGACAAGGTTCCGTTTGTGGGCGGTGTTTATAAGCAACGCGATTCCATGCCCATGCCGGTCAATGCCCGTTTGGGTGGCGATACCAGCCTGCACGTACAAATGACCGCCGAACCCGACGGCCACTTCCAGCAGATGGCAACCAACCTGAGTGCGGTGAATGGTCAGGCGTTTGTGCTCGGTCGTCGTGTACATCACACCTCCTTTATTAATGGTGGTCACGACGAGAATCCGGAAAACGGTGTTTTCAGTGAGATGGTGGGTAAATCCGGCACCCGTTATGTGAGTGATCGCTGCTCGCACTGCCATGAACGCAATGGCCGCGCACCCGTAGCGGCGGTAGGTGAGGCGCTGGATCGCTGGGTATTTAAAGTCGGCAATGCGCAGGGTAATCCGCATCCACAAATGGGCCGTGTATTACAGCCCCAAGCCAATGGCGGCGCGACCAGCGAAGGTACTCCGTCCATCGCTTTCTGGACTGAGTCAGGCGGTTTGCGTTCACCCAACTACCAGTTCACCGGCTTGCGCCCCGAGACTTTCTCCGCCCGTTTGGCGCCACAGTTAGTGGGTATCGGCCTGCTGGAGGCAATTCCCGAATCCACTATTCTCGCCCGTGAAGATATTAACGACGCCAATGGTGATGGTATTTCTGGTCGCGCCCAGCGCATTGCCGATCCGGTCACCGGGCAAACCCGTTTGGGTCGCTTTGGTTACAAAGCCGGCACTACCAGCGTGAAGCATCAAGTGGCATCGGCGTTTAATACCGACATGGGGGTGATGACTAGCGTATTGCCGAACCCCGATTGCGGCAGCAGCCAAACCAACTGTGGCCCGAGCGGTTCGGAACTGGCCAACCAACATTTGGATAATTTGGTCAAATACGTTGCCTTGCTCGGGGTTCGCCCACAGCGCGACTACAACAACGCGCAGGTCATTAATGGTCGCACCGTGTTTAACAATATCGGCTGCGCTGGCTGCCATGTGGAGAGCATGACCACCAGCCAATACCACCCCTTCGCGGAACTGCGCTCGCAAACCATTCGCCCCTATACCGACATGCTGTTGCACGACATGGGCCCCGGCCTTGCCGATAATTTGGGCGAAGGCCAAGCCAGCGGCGCTGAATGGCGTACCGCGCCGCTTTGGGGCTTGGGTGTTTCTGCCTGCGTCACCGGCGGTGTGACTGGTCAACCGGGCGGTGTACCTTTTGGAGTGGATGGCAACGAAGTTTGCGTACCTAAAGCCAGCTACTTGCACGACGGCCGCGCCCGCACGATTGAAGAGGCCATCCTTTGGCACGGCGGTGAAGGTCAAAACGCCAAAAACAATTATTCGGCCTTATCCGCCAGCCAAAAACAGGATCTGCTGCGCTTCCTGCAATCGCTGTAAATTTTCTGCTAGTGATTTTCTCCCTTGTGCCCCGGCTTGCCGGGGCTTTTTTATCTGTCTGATTAGCTTTGTTACATTTATCCGCCGCTATCGGTGATTTCTGTCACTCATGTTTTGCTAGGCTGAGGTGGTAAGTTGTTTTCACCCTAAATCACGGAGAGAGATCATGAGTACTGAGAACCCCAGCATCATTTCGCATCTATCCATAGGCACTAACGATTACGAAAGCGCACGCGCGTTTTACGATGCAGTGCTGCCATCACTCGGCATTCAGGTGATTATGGAGCACCCCGGCGCTGTCGCTTATGGGCGACTCTACCCCGAGTTTTGGGTGCAACTGCCACACGACGGCAAACCCGCCACCGTCGGCAACGGCTTCCATATGGGGTTTATCGCCCAAACCAAACAACAAGTGCACGATTTTTACGATGCAGCCATCGCCGCAGGCGCCACTTGCGATGGCCCACCCGGCCCGCGCCCGCTGTACGGTGAACCCTATTACGGCTGTTTCGTGCGCGACCTGGAAGGCCACAAAATTGAAGCCGCGTTTTGGGGTGAGGCGCTTGCAGAAATACTCGCGGGTAATTAATTTTTTGCAGGTGTGATTTTCCGCGATAAATATTTGCACGCATGATCAATAATGTAGCGAGCCGAGTTACATCACCAAACAAGGCAGCGCCATTCGCATGGATTGGAAACCGCGCGCGCCCGAACACTACGCACTCTATTTCAATTGCAAAACCACACTCGCCGAAACCTTTGAAGCACTTTACGGTAATTTATTTTGCTATGAAGGGAATAGGGCGATCATCTTTGCCCGCCTTGAACTCGTTCCCGTTAAACAGCTAAAACACTGCATCAGTCTCGCCTTGCAGTACCATCGCCTTAAACATTTGCCTCTGCTTGGTTTCAACAGCAATTTGAAACTTTGTTAACCCGAAGCCCCGTACAGTCCCCTATAATGCGCCCCATCAATGGATTACCTAAGGTCGGGTGTAAAAAATGAGATCAATTTATAAATGGGGAGCGGTATGTATGTTGGGCTTTTTAATCAATTCAGTATTGGCAGATCCTGCAGAAGAATATCCCCGGCTTTCGGCAAACGAGTCGACATCACAGGATTATGAGATCGTCAAATTGATTGACGGTCCTATCGATGCGCTTTACCAAATTAATAACCAATCCCTGTTTATTGCGCAGAGTAATCATGACCTATGGAAGATCAATGCCGCTGGAGAGGTGATAGACCATTTCAGTACCAGCGATTTATATTCATCTGGACTGATATTGGAGGAAGAAGGGTTTATAGATTGGGTTTTTACCAGAGACAAACAGCAAAAAAACTACGGAGAAAAGATTGATGCTTCCGGTTATTCCGAGCAGCAATTGCTGGATGCATTTAACGATGCTGAGATAGTGGAATTTCTAGACAAGAATGACCAAGGCTCGGCCTATCTCTATCAAAACGGGAAGGTAAATTTATTAGATATCTCAAACCAGCGCGAGAAAATTACTGATCTGGTTTATATGTCTCACAACATTCGACGTGAATATAATATTCATCAGGATGAAACCGAAATCAACGGCAATCGCTTCGAGAACTATAATAAAAAACCGCCGTTATTTGCATTTATCAAATCGCAGTCATCCTTGCCTCGTTATGCAGCAATCACAGGTTACGAAAAAATTGCCTATCACCGGCCATATAGCATTGCAAATACTTTGCTCGAAAACATTTTAGGTGCAATATTTGTAAGCAATCACCGAACTAGAGAGTTTGGCTATGAAGTTGGTTATAGCCATATGGAACTGAAAATCAAAGACCAAGTTTTAAAGTTTTCGGTTTTAAGCGACGAGCAATATAGCTCGGGGCGAAGCCACGACATAAACTGGTTAGATCCGGATTCGGCTGATCCAACGGGATTAAAATTTATGGCGGTGAATTACCGTCGAAAGAACCTGGCAGAGCTTAACGAAAGAAGTTTGCTCCCCTATTATGAAAATGACATCGGGCTTTATGTGTTGCGGGCGAAAACCCCGCATAATCAATTTGCACAGACGGCGTGGCAATTAAGTTATAGCGGCCTGTATTCCTATAATCCGATTTGGGGTTATTTGAAGTTTGTACAAACCGATTTGGCTCCCGCTTACTATTGGTTTCGCAAAAGCCGGCCTCTCCCGTCCTCCGCAATAATGGGTGATTATGGGCGCCGTGCCGATATCGTAAGTCCTATCTTAAAAGCATTGCCAAAATCATTGACCTTCAATTGGGTGGATTTTAAAGATCGCAGCTTCCGTTTGGTAATCAACAGCCGCGATGCATTGTTTTATAATCCTGAAGATACTCTGGTGGCAGTAAAGCTGGAATTTGATTCTGCTGAAATGGAGCAGGCATTCCAGAAACTTGAGAAAATGCCGGGACTTAGCCAGTTAACTTTGCACATGGTTGAAAAGCCTTACGGGGCCGAACTAAAGGTGTACTTACAAAATTCAAGCACACAAGTTCCCTTGAAAAAGTTTCACTTCGATTATCAAGAGCAAGCCTACACGCCGAAGTCCCCCCATCTAACGCAAAGTGATGGTCAACTTGAGTTGTTTGCTGCATATGAGGATTCATTACTTACGTCTGAACCCAACGATTTTTTAGAGAAAACCCAAGAGTTAATTGAGAAAGGGGAGTTATCGCAGTTCGCCCCTCAGGTGAGTTATTACTTCGCACAGTTGAGTTATCAGTTCAGTATTAATAATGCATTAGATGAAAATACTGTGTTGATGGATTTTTATTTCGAAAAAATACACTCGCTGATTAATTACAATCAACGGGAGGAATTGCAACACAAGAATCTTATAGTGTTTGCATCACAAGTCATCTATACAGGGTCAAATACAAATAACCCTGTGTTAACAGAAAAGGCAATCAATACATTCGTGGAGCAGGATTTTGATTTGGAGAAGGAAACTGATCGTGCCTTTTTATTTAATGTTGCCTGCTACTACGCCCGCAATCATGTCAAGGACCGAATGTTAAAAATTATTAACAGGGCAATAGCCTTGGGGCGAGATCCGCAGACTTTTTTAAAAGACAGCGACTTTTCGCATTATTGGCAAGATACGGATTTCCTTGATGCGCTCAAACCGGTGGCCGTGACTGCTCCCTGATACGGTTGTATTCACGTATAATGCGCGCCTTTTCCCCTTTATCGATTCGCACAAAAGGCCGTTTCATGTCTGAAGTCCGCACCCGTATTGCCCCATCGCCCACCGGCGACCCCCACGTAGGCACCGCCTATATTGCTCTGTTCAACCTGTGTTTTGCCCGTCAACACGGTGGCAAATTCCTGTTGCGCATTGAAGATACCGACCAAACCCGCAGCACCCCTGAATCCGAACAAGCGATTCTGGACAGCCTGCGCTGGCTGGGTTTGGAGTGGGACGAAGGCCCGGACGTGGGCGGCCCGCACGGCCCGTATCGCCAAAGCGAGCGGATGGATATCTACGGTAAATACGCGTTTGAACTGGTCGAGAAAGGCCATGCCTTTTATTGCTTCGCGACTGCGGAAGAGTTGGACGAAATGCGCCGCGAACAACAAGCGCGCGGTGAAACGCCCAAGTACGACGGCCGTGGTTTGCTGCTCTCGCAAGCAGAAGTGCAAGCGAAACTCGATGCAGGCGAGCCTTACGTGATCCGCATGAAAATCCCGGAAGAGGGCGTGTGTGAAATCGACGATATGCTGCGCGGCAAGATCGAAATCGAATGGTCACAAGTGGATATGCAAGTGCTGCTCAAAGGCGACGGCATGCCCACCTATCACCTCGCCAACGTGGTGGACGATCACCTGATGCAAATCACCCACGTGATTCGCGGCGAAGAGTGGATCAACTCCGCGCCCAAGCATTTAAAACTCTACGAATATTTCGGTTGGCAAGCGCCCGTGTTGTGCCATTTGCCGCTGCTGCGCAACCCGGATAAATCCAAACTCAGCAAACGCAAAAACCCCACCAGCATTCTTTATTACAAGCGCATGGGTTATTTGCCAGAAGCCATGCTCAACTACCTCGGCCGCATGGGCTGGTCAATGCCGGACGAGCGCGAGAAATTCACCCTCGCCGAAATGCAGGAACACTTTGATCTGCTGCGCGTGTCCTTAGGCGGCCCGATTTTCGATGTGGAAAAACTCAACTGGCTCAGCAGCCTATGGATTCGCGAGAACTTCACCGTCGAACAACTCGCCGAGCGTTTGCACGGCTGGGCGCTCAACCAAGAAACCTTGCTGCAAGCACTGCCACACGCCCAATCGCGCATGACCACCCTGAGCGATTTCGCCCCACTGGCCGGCTTTTTAGTCAGTGGCATGATGCCGGTGAACGAAGCGAGTTTCGCGGGCAATAAGCTGGATATCGAAAAGCAAAAAGAATATCTGCAATTCGCCCTCTGGCGCTTGGAAGCCCTGCGCACCTGGGAGCGCGACAACCTGTTTGCCGAACTCAAACTGCTTGCGGATCAAATGGGCATCAAGATCAAAGACGCCCTCGCGCCGGTCTTCGTCGCCATCGCAGGCACCACCGCGAGCTTCTCGGTAGTGGACTCCATGCAGATCATCGGCCCCGACATGAGCCGCGCCCGCATCCGCCACGCAATCAACGCCTTGGGTGGCTTCGGTAAAAACAAACAGAAAGACTTGGAGAAAATCTTCGACAAGTTAGGCACAGCCCAAGAGGAGCCAGCGGTTAATAGTTAACCGCTTGATTTCCCAATAAAAAACCGGAGTACAAGCCCAAAACTTTTGCTTGACACTCCGGAACCGGCTGCATAAAATGCGCGCCACTCAGAGACAGGATGTCGAAGATTCTGGGGCTATAGCTCAGCTGGGAGAGCGCAACACTGGCAGTGTTGAGGTCAGCGGTTCGATCCCGCTTAGCTCCACCAATCACTACCGGACTGCTTAGATGCAGTCTCTGTTACAAAATGAAGAGGAAACTTGAGGCAATGCTCTCAGTTTAGCCACGAAACTTAGGGGTTAGTCGCGCAGCAATGCGCGAATAACTCTATGAGTTTCGTGTATTTTTCTTTGTTTTGTCAAGCAATCCGTATTTTCTGGCTTGACCCTTCTTGTTTTCTTCCCAATTTGCTCAATCGATTTACAACCTTCCCAAGGTGATGGACTCGGGGTTGGACATAGATCCTGGTTGTTTTTAAGTCCGTGTGTCCCAGCAATTGTTGCACCGCAAAAACATCTGGCGGAGAGTCATCCTCAGGATTACAAAGCGCAGTGGCAAAGGTGTGCCTAAATCGATGCGCGCCTACGCGGATATCAAACTTTTTGCTTAGTCGCTTGAAATAGCCTGTAATTGACTCAGGTAGCATTCGTCCATGACTATCTTTTTTGAAGCGCGGAAATAGCTCAAATGCCCTAAAAAGATAATCGCGTCGAGCGAGTTTTTTACCTCTGCGTAGTTCGGTTTTTCGAATCAACCGAAGCAAAGTTTCTTTTAGCTCACTATGCATCGGCACAGTCCATTCTCGGCGCGTCTTCGAGCCCTGATAACTCAAGCGAATTGTCTCCCGGTTAAAATCGATATCGTCCAAGCGCAGATTGACTAGTTGTCGTCGTCGCATGCCTGTGTAATAGAGGCATCGAAGAACAGCGGCCCAAAACCACCCCGTTTGGTAAAGGTCTTCTTCCAGCATCAGGGCATAGTCCAATGTGCCAATATCCTCCAGCTCAATTGTTTTAGGAGGGATTGTGCCTACTGGAATTAGCTTTAATTCTTCAAAAGGGTTGGTTGTTAGATAGCCAACTTCTACACCATAGCTGCCAATTAGCCGCAGGTATTTGAGATAGCCGTTGTAGGTGACAGGTTGAACCACTTTTAACGATTCGTTTTTGAATCGCATCAGTGCCAGGCGATTGATATCGGCGGTCTTTAATACCGCAGATCGCTTCGTGAACAGTTTTGCAATGGTCAGCACTTGTTGTTGGGTGTATGAGTTAACCAGCCTCATACCCGCATATTCTGCTGCTAAGTCTAAAAACATCATATTTCTTCACTCCGTGATGCAATAAATCCGTATGCGCTACCGCATACCTAGGTGTTCATTTAGGCGGCGCAATCTTACCCAGTTGCATTCCTAATGCAGCTTTCACCGCCAAATGGTGTGATCTTTGTCTCATAATATTTGGGAATAAGTCATTTATTGGCCATGGTCACCTCCGAGGTTTTTCTTGATGTATTTGTTGGGTTTGGGAATGGGGTAGTCGTTTTCGTAAATGACATTGAACGGCAGTAACCAGCCATTAATCTTCGTGGCTCGGTTTGTAGAACTCACCCAGTAGGGGTGAATATTCAGGTCATTAAAACGGATATTTTTACGAAGATTGGCGAAACGTCTGCTCAAATTTTTATGCTTTTCTTCAGGGATGTCGTGCAATCGTAAAAACGTTTTGAATATGGCTGGAGCCAATAGGAGGATGCCTTCCTCGACAATATGAACCTCTGCTACCGGGTTATTGATGAGGATAGTTTTTTCGAGTAAGCCTCGCTGCAGCCATGACAGGAATTTTTGCGCGGTATCCGGCGCTTCAAATTCCAGATTTTTGATAATACTGACCGAGGTTTTTACCGGCCCTGCATTCTCCTGAGTGTCTGCAACAGTATCCGAAGCGGTGGCAGTTTCCTGAATGACTTCGTCATTCCCCGTCGATGATTCAGTTTCCAAAACGGTGCTATCAGTTGCCTCATTGATCGTGTCTTGCGTTGAAATGGTTGAGGCAGTTTCCTGGTCGCTGCCAGCGTCCTGAATGTATTCCGCAGTTTCTCCGTCTCCCTCAGTAGCCATGCTCTGCAGTGGCTGTCCATTCTCTTGCGGCGCAGATTCGGTAACTGATTTTGCAGGTTCTTGTGATCCAGGTTCCTGAATGCGGATAACACCGTCCAGTGGTTTTAATTCGCGTGAAGAAGGGATGAGTCGGCGCGATTCAAATTTCAGGCAGGTGAATTGGTGATGGTACGTTTCAGTTTCCACAGCGATAGTCCAGATCGCTTTACCGTCGTCCGTTGATAATGCGTATCCATGTTCCTGAAGGATGTCGTAGACACGTACAGGATCCTGAGGCAAATTTTTCAGCCCGAGAGAATTGCACTCCTGGATTAACTTTTCAGCGAGCGATCGGCATACCAAATACAGATGGCCATGTTCATCAACCCAGCCCATCCCGCCATTGGTATTGATACGAATGGCACCGTCCTGTATCCACTGCCGTAACAATTTCAGGTAGCGCTCGATGGCAGGAATAACGTTACTGAAACGATGATCCGGAGGAACCTGGAGATTCTTGGCCGTAGACTCCCGGTCTGCATACTCAATAATTTGTCCAATGGTTCCTGACTCAAATTTGTCTCCCCATAACCATGCGGTCAGCTCTGCCATGATATGCGGTGCTTCAATCAGCCAGGCTCTACCTGAGCGTGGCAGCAGGTTCCAGTGAATTAATGCAAGATGTTCGTGGTATCGATAGGGCGTTTTGCGAAATTCAATTCGATAACCTTGCAGTGGTACGCGCACATTGTCTTTATCGACGAGCGTGGTTAGTGGGCCGCTGCTGGGTGTCCAGGATAATTCCTTGCCCGATTTATGGATGGCGATCAGACGGGTGTTCGCACTGAGTTTTCCAATGTCGTGGAGTAAGCAACCGACAAATACAGCATACGTCCACAACAAGCGTTGCTTGCCTATATCTGTAAGGCTTCCCCCTAATGGCAATTGATACCCTTTGCGTTTTTTAAGGGCAAGCGTGGCAACATCCAGAGTGTGCTTTAGCAATCCGCCTGGCCCACTGTGGTGATGAGCCTCACTGGCAGGTGCCAGTTGGACAAGTTCAGCGTAATCGTTTAGCGGTTCACCAATCAGGACATTGAAAATGGCAGCGTCAAAACCAGCAATGGTTCGAAGCTCGGAAAAGTGACTATCAATTTTGCAAAGTTCAAATAACTTCGCGGCATTCAAAATCGGTAACAGCTGGCTCAACGTAAATTCTCCCGAGCCCAGCGTTTGATAATGTCAGTCGAGGGGTAGGGGGATGTGCTTTGTTGGATAGTGATATCACTTTCAAAATCCGCACTGCTATTGGTCAGCGGATCCAGATAGCGATGATGGCCTGAGATGTTGCGAAAAAAGCGATACGTCCAACAATTGAGGCTGGACAATCGAATGGCCATCATTTGGCTAAGTGGCAGGCTGGCATCGATGCCAATAGCCTGATGTAGTGAATGGAGTATGTTAAGTATGTCGGCGCTGAAACTTGTTTCATCTTCTGGAAGCTGGCGAAATTTTTGCTCCAAACCCTTTAATGGGCTCGCCCATTCCTTTTTGTCTAACAGTTCGAGAATGATTGAAAGGGAAGTTTCAAAAGAAGTGGATTCAGTCATTACATTTTTGGCCTTTTTGCGGTTTGGTTTTTTAACCCTTTACGGCTTTTTCCCTTTCAGCAGTTAACCCTTCTCATCCTTTAGCCCTAGCGCTTTCGCGCCCGCGCCTCCGGACGATTAAACGAGGAGGAGGCGCGGGCTTTTTTCCTTGGGTAAGCCCCTTGACCCTGCTTGCGCGCTTTGTAAAGGTTTTGCCTTTTGGGTGCAGCAATCAAATTGCACGTGGCGAGTTCGAATTGATAACTGACGATGTTGTTTTGATCGTTATGATTCGCGCCCATGAGCACTAAGCACCCTGTTGAAAATTTATTGCGTCCGGCATATGAAACGATGTCGGCCATGGCATACGGACTTGCTGGCACACTTACATTAGTGTCGCCGGCGGTGCTTATGGGTGCGTTGAGCACACCATCACTGACGTATGGAATTGCGGCAGGATTATTTGCGCGTTGTGGCCAGCGCTTTTTGCAAGCGCGAAAATTGTTGAAGTACCAATACGAAATGCACGTACTGCCGGGATTCACCATCGACAGTAATGACATTCCGATTTCAAAAGAAAATTTATATTTAGGTCTGGGATTTGAATGGACAGCGCGGCATACGCAGCGCCGTGTTGATTTTGATCGACAGGAATTTGATTGGCATCGTTACCGTCACCAAACATGGCAATACAAAGCAGCACGCACTTTGGAAAAAGTATTGCGTCGTTCGGCGATCACTGCATGGATGGCATGGGCAAGTTCAACGCAAGCCTGGTATAACCCTGTCGCTCCAATTCCTTACGTCGAAGGCAATCCCGAAATTCACGCTGTAGGTTTATGGGAAGGTGAAGTTCCCATTTATGAGCGTCAAGCGGAACGTGTTGCACACACGTTTGTTGTAGGAACGACCCGCGTCGGAAAAACGAGGCTTGCCGAAGTTCTCATAACACAAGATATTCACAACAATGAAATCGTGATTATCTTTGATCCTAAAGGCGATCCTGACTTACTTAAACGAACTTACATTGAAGCGGTTAAAGCGGGTCGTGCACATCAGTTTTATTGTTTCCATCTGGGATATCCAGAAATTTCTGCGCGCTATAACCCTGTCGGTTCATTCAGTCGTATTACTGAACCTGCATCCCGTATCGCAGGGCAATTACCCGGTGAAGGTAACTCGGCGGCATTCCGCGAATTTGCCTGGCGTTATGTGAATGTTATTTCCAAAGCGATCACAGCACTGGGCAAACCAATTTCCTACGAAACCTTGCTGGCCTATGGTTCCGATATCGATCCATTGTTGCTGGAATATTTGTCATTCGTATTTGCACAACCACAATCCGAGAGTGCATTGCATCGCGCAGGATGCGGTGATTGGAATAAAGCCATTAAAGCCATTGCTGAGTCTGATCGCAAACCTTCCGATAAGGCACAAGCATCACGTGATCGTAAGACATGGGCAGCGGTTGAGATTTACAAAGAAGCCAAAATTGTTGATCCGGTTGCGCATGCGCTAATCAAAACCTTCGAATACGAAAAAACATTCTACGACAAACTGGTTGCGTCACTTTTCCCTCTGTTGGAAAAATTAACCTCAGGCCCCACTGCTGAATTGCTTTCACCGAATTACGACGATTTGAATGATCCGCGCCCAATTTTTGATTGGAGCGAAATTATTCGCACCGGTGGAATTGTTTATTGTGGCTTTGATGCATTGACAGATGCAGAAGTTGCACAAGCGGTCAGTAGCTCCATGTTTGCTGACCTCACATCAACAGCGGGTTCAATTTATAAATTTGGCCAAACACAAGGCTTGTCTGCCGAATTAGCTTCACTTCAAACGAAACGCAAAATTTGTATTCACGCTGATGAGTTTAACGAGCTTGTGGGCAAAGAGTTTGTCCCGATGGCGAACAAAGCCGGTGGTGCCGGATTCCAGCTGACGGTTTACACACAAACCTTATCGGATATCAAAGCGCGCTTTGGTGATGATGCGAAAGCAGGCCAAGTTATCGGTAACTTGGGCAACCTGATTATGTTGCGTGTGAAGGAGCATGCAACGGCGGAGTTGCTGACAAAACTATTACCGAATGTCGAAGTAAATCATCTGACGTTGGTGTCGGGTACCTCGGATGACACGAACCCTGATAGCCCGAATGATTTTACCTCCAATACACAACAACGTATTTCCACCAAGGAAATCCCACTGGTTGCTACCGGTGATTTGACGCGCTTACCGAAAGGTCATGCCTACGCGATGCTCGGTGGAAAACTTTATAAGTTGCGTATCCCTCAATTCAAAGCCACTGGCGAATTGCCGGATGATCTTGATTTCTTGTACACCAAAATGCGTGAGACCTACGACAACGGAAGTGCAAATGATGAATGGTTTAACGTTGCTGACATCAAGGTGGCTGCATGACCGTCCAACGCACTGAACGTCCAGCTCGGCCGAAGCGGCCGGGTGTATGGGCTTGGTTAGCGCAAACCACCATAGGCAATGTGTTTCGTTTGGCTGGCTGGTCGTTGGCCGCTATTTGTGTATCGGTGCTTATTGAATGGGTAGGCATGATTAAATTTTGGGAGCCAGACCATTCCCGAAAAATTCTCGAACTGGAAATAACTTATCTTGGTGCGTACAACCGTAATTTTATTACAGGGCTTTATCCCCAAGATGTTGCTACCACTTTTATGGGTTGGGCAGATAAAGCTGTATCCATTTTGCATTTGCGTGAGATTTCAAACTGGTTTGCCGCCGATGTAAGTAGCTTCATGATGATCATTGCTTATGGGCTTGATGCAATGATTAACACGATTTTTATTTTTGCAGTACGTAGTGCGATTTGTGTCAGCGCGATGTCGGGATTTGTGCTGGTGGGACTGGTGTCCTTTATCGATGGTTTGGTGGAGCGCGATATACGCAAAGCGTGTGGAGGAATTGAATCGGCCATGTTGTACCATCGCGCAAAACGAATACTGATACCGATCTTGTTTTTATCTTTTGGTGGTTATCTCACCGCGCCTATTTCAATTCATCCAACACTGGTATTCCTGCCGGTGATGGCGGTATTTGCGATTGCTGTTTTTGTGACGGCAAGAAGTTTCAAGAAATTTTTGTAAGCAACATTATTTATTCAGAGGATGCCATGAACGAGTTGCCAGATGTTCCCGGATTACATGCAGAGCCAGATCAGCGGTCGAGTGATCGTGATGAACGTAGTGTAAAAAAAGAGCGTACCGGTTCATCGCGTACGGCCATCATTGCCAGTGTCGTATTGTCAGTCCTGTTTTCAGGCGTAGTGACGCTCAGTGGCTTGCTTATCGGCAAGCAAGCCATTCTTGAATTATTTGGTGTGTCAGCGGAATCCAAAAAACCGGATCCCTATCTGGTAGCAATTGACGATGTGAAAGGGATGGTACAAATCCTGGCTGATGATGTGGATGCGCTTAAATCAAAGCAATCGGAGCTGCAGGAGTCCATTAATACCGCCAGCTTTACAGCTGAAAGAGCTTCACAACGTTTAACAACGCTCGAGCGCTTTTCATCGGATTTAGAGAAAAAAATTGCAGAGCAGAAAAAAATCCAACAAGTAGCCGCTGCTAAACCTATCGCCAAACCGGTGCCGAAACCAGCGCCTGTTATTCCGGTGGTATTGGTGTCAATCCGTAATATTGCGGGCACTTCTTATGTGTCGCTACGTGACGGTTTGGATGATTCAGATTTGCTGATGCCGGGTGATAGCTGGCGTGGATGGACATTGGTTGCTGCAGATCCATCCAGCAAAACCGCTAGCTTTACTGTGGCAGGCAAGCCACAGGAGCTCCGCCTGTGAGACCGCTATCGGTTAAGCGTTGTGTGATGGCTAGCATCATTTCAGCGGGTGCAATGTTGTACGCGTTTGCCGTATCAGCTCAGCTGCTACCGCAAACGCCTATCGTCTACACACCCACAACGACAACAGAGTCTTTGCTGTCTCGTTACTCACAAATGCATTCCAAGCCAAATGCGTATTGGCAATTGACGGATGAAGAGTGGGCGAAGTATCAGGCATTGAAAGAAAAATCGCCGTGGTCTGTCTGGGAAAATCATGCAACGCCCTTGTCGATGCTTGCCTACTACGCGCCTTCCATCGAAGAAAAACGACGCTATGCGCGTATTGAAGCAGAGCTGGATGTATGGCGTCAGTTTTCCGTAACGGAATTCCAACTCCTGTATGACAAAGAACGCAAAATTGTGCAGGAGCGTTACGTTGAATACATGGAAAAGCGCATGCCCACGTTGGGCACCTTAAGGCCTTATGACAAGTTGAGATTATTTGTCGAGGCGGGTGAATGTAATACCCACTGCCGATCACTGGTTAGTCGGGTATTGAAAACCCAAGCCAAAGTTGATGTGTTTGTGGTGGGTGCCAATGACGATCAAGTGATTTTTAAATGGGCAGAGAGTGCTGGTATTCCAGTTGAGCGTGTAAAAACAAAAGAAGTCACGCTGAACCACGACAATGGATTGTTCAAAATAATTTCAACCAACGGCGTAATGACCGTTCCAAAGCTGCCTGCACTCTTTAAACAAACGGCGGGTGGCGGTAATCAGGTGGTGGCGATATGACACGTCGTTGCATGGTGATTATGTTTCTAGCGGTGAGTTTTATTTCATCGGCTTGTCATGCAGAAATACCTCGTGCCTATCGCATCATTGCAGATCATTATGGTATGCCTGCTGATGTATTTTTTGCAGTCACGCTACAAGAAAGCAGCAAGGCAGGAAATGGAAAGACTTTACCTTGGCCATGGACACTCAACATTGATGAGAAACCATTTTATTTTGATACACGTGAAGAGGCCGAAGCGGCATTAATCAGCGCAATGACACGCGCAGCGCGTGAAGGTCGTGTGGGAAAAGTGGCTGTGGGTTTGGGGCAAATTTACATGCCCTCACATGCCAACAACTTTAAATCACCGCTGCAAGCGTTAGATCCTACTATCAATTTGAATTATGCCGCACGACTGCTGGTAAAGCACTATGTATGGACAGTTGAGCAAGGTGATCCGGATTGGTGGATTGCCGTCGGAAAATACTACAGCCCGGGCAACGGCCCCAAAGGTAAAGCCCAAGCGAAGTCCTATCGCCAATTAGTTTTTAATCGTTGCTTACGTTTTAGTGAGCGTTGTTATGAATACGGCCAGTCCATGCTGCCTGAGCGTGAAGGCGGTGCAGGATGATTCGATTATTACTTTTGGTATGTCTGTTGACGATTGTTTCTCCCTGGGTAATGGCTCAACCGGAAGTCATTGCCGATTTTGGCGGTCGAGAAACTGAATTTCCAAAAAAGTCACAACTCAAGCAGCAATTGCTGGAACGAAAATCATTGGCGAACAACGTAACACTAGTCAAAGCACCGGATCATTTTCCAGTTAGATCGACTTTGACGGTTGGGATTGTTGAATCGATGAAGCATTCCTATCAAGTGACTCGGCCGATATTTATTGTAGGTGTCGATAGCCTGTCTATTGAATGGCTGATTGCCAATAAAGCACACCTGAAAGCCATTGGTGCACAAGGCATAATCACGAATGTATCGTCACAAGAGCAAATGAATTTTTTGCGTGCACGCGCACCGGACTTAACCCTGAGTGCGGTTCCTGTTGATGACATTGCACGCATTTACGGCGTACAGCATTACCCTGTATTGATTGATAAAGAGGATATCAAGCAATGAAAAATATGTTAGCGGTGTTGATGGGTGTTGCACTCATATTCAGTAACTCGGTATTCGCAGAAGTTGATACCACAACAGAGGCGGAAAAGCGTTATTTGATAAAGGTGGCTCAAGAATTAAAACACCTTGATGAGCTGGCGGCGAAAGCAGCTAGCAATGCGGATCCCGATGCGCGAGTAACGCTGGATTATGTTGCATTGCGAAAAGATTTGCAGGAAATGCGTAGAGCGTTGGAGGTGCATTTGCAAAAGCCTTCGCGCAGTCCGCGTCGCATTGATGAATTAGCTTTTGCAGGTCACACCGCGCAATGAATTCTGATGCGAAGGAAGTATTTTTAAGTTATTTCGGTGCAGTCGATAGATTGCATTTGGGGTTGGCCGTAGCGTTGTTTGTACTGGCCGCGTTGGTGTGGATTTATATAACGATTAAAGCCTTCAAGGATCGAAGCGAAGACAATGATGATGAGTTGAGTGTGTTCGGGGTGGTGTTGAGAGGACTGGTGATGCTGCTGTTTCTGGTAGCCATTTTTATGTCTTCTTAAAATCATCGGAGTTAATTATGTTACAACTAGTTCCGCCCTCACGGATGGTGATGGCTCGCCTGCACGCCCAATTTAAACGTTGGGTATCTCTAAAAAACCTTCCTTTATTAATACTCATTGGTTTGTTCAGTATCAACGCTGTACATGCTCAGGACATCACCATGCCGGAAATTGATATCGATGGCATTGATGAGGATTCTGACGGTGCAGACATTCTGATCATCATTCTTAAATTCCTCGGAAAAATCGCCATTTGGGGAGCAATGCTGTACGCCGGATTCGTTGCGCTCAAGACCATTTTGAAATCCTGGAACGAACAAAAATCGAATGACCAAGGCCGTTGGGGTGCTGTGATTGGCGACTCCCTGGGCAGTGTGGTGATGGTGATTTTCGTGATTGCCGTTGGCACTTGGGTTTTACGTTTTATGAGTTAAGCCGGGAGGCCACTATGTCAGAACATGATGATCCGTTAGCAGATGCGGTTAACCAGGAACCCATTGTTTATTACGACTGCACGCAAACCGAGTTGATGACTTCAATTTTGATTGGTGCGGTGGCTGGATTAATTATCGGTGTGATTCTCGGCATCGCTATCGGAATCATCATGTTCGGCATCGTGATTGGTTTGATTATCGGTCTGGGTATTTCGTGGGGTTTGTTGGAATGGCTGAAATACATTCGCCAGAAATACTACCTCACCTGGTTTAAGGAAAAGGTGTTGTTGATGAAGATCAATTTCGGCTTGGTTAACACCAAGTATATCGGTGATTCAAAACGTTTTGGAAAAGGAGCGCGCCGTGGGTGATGCACGCAACGCGCTTCATTCGCGCGACTCACATATTTGGACGCTTCGTATTGCTTTGGTTTTGGCATTTGCGCTGGCGTTGTTCCAGTCGTATGTAAATTACCAGCGACAAAACGAAATTACGGTACATGTTCCGCCTGATTTGTCGAAGGGGGCCACGTTAAAGCCCGGTGCACTACAGAAGCCTAATGCATATTCCTTTGCTCATTACGTGTGGAGCGGATTGAACGACTGGCCTGAATCGGGAAAAACGGATTACAAAAAAAATATCGAAAAATATAAATGTTTAATTACACCTGAATTTGAAACTTGGCTAAAACGAAATTTGGCACACAAAAATAAAGGTGGCGAGCTTGATCGCACGCGGTCGTTAACCGAGGAATTGTTTTATCAGGAAGGATTTGTCAGTGATGTAGGCGCGAATGTGGTCAGTGTGGCTATGGTTATGAAGCTTCAGGAACGTGTCGGAGCGATGAGGATCAAGAACGTCACCATGAATTACTCACTCCGCATAGTGCCCGATTTGCGACGCTGCAATGAAATGGGCATGGCGGTCGATGGTTTTATGGTAGACCCGACCCGCGCTGAAAATGAGGCCGAAGAAAAGAGTAAAAAAGAGAGGGCGAACAAGTCATGAAGAAATTGCTAACACTGTTTTTCCTGTTCAGTTATTCGTTAGTCGCGCAGGCAGACCGGACGCAAGTTTGGAATAACAATCCCATCACGATCATTCTCCCTGTGGGTGAAGAAGTGAGAATTACGTTTCCAACTGATGTGTCATTGCAAATTCCTGCAGCACTGGTTCAGTCATTGGAATCGCTTGCGCCCAATCAGCAAATTGTTTACTGGAAAGCGAAAGAATCCTTTGATAAAGCACGTGTCATCGCGCCGAGTACAGACAATGAAACGGTTTATCTGATTGACCTGGTGGCGCAGGACAACGCGATTGCCGAATCGATAGTTATCGAAGACCCGAGCAGAGTTGTTGCGCAGCACAACAATGACATTGCATCTGCAGATGGCACCATTGATATTTCTACTGCCGAACTGTCGGATCCACCTGAAATTGTTCTTACGCGCTTCGCATCGCAATCGCTTTATGCACCACGTCGATTAATGCCAGTAAATCCTGATATTGCCGCTATGCCAGTGGTGCAAATGCCATCCAATTTTCCACTGATGCGCAGCCAGCAAGGCGAGCAATACCGTTTTAGTGTGGTGGGTGCCTGGTCAGGATACGGACTGCATATAACGGCCATCTTACTGATCAATGAAAGTCAGTTAACGCTGCCTGTTAATCCTGGCTTGGTACAGGGAAACTTTACTCATATCACCCCTCAGCATTTACAGCTTGGCCCAAAAGGTAGTCTTGAAGATCGGACAACCTTGTATTTGGTGTCTGACGCTCCTTTCAGTGCGGCAATCCAGGAGGATGGTTATGGCTACTAGCATGAGCAGCAACAAACTGGTGTGGCTTGGTGTTGTCGCACTGGCAGCTATTGTGATCGTGGCGGTAGTGAATTCCGACAGTGAGCCTACCGGTAGTAAAACGTCCGGACAGTCTACGGAACAAACGGCGGCTAAAAACGATACATCAAAAGGAAAGCCCAAATCTTCGTCCACCAGTGAGGACGGTGACACTGTGGCTGAAACTATCCGTGAAGTACAAGCGCGCTTTGTGGAGTCCGAATCGAAAGACGACAAAATGGCAAAGGATATTGATGAAATAAAACGTCAATTGAATTTGATGCAAAGTAAAGGCACTGGAGGAACGCAAAGCACTGTCACGGATCCGCGAGTGAATGATGTTCTAAACCAATTTTCGTCGCTACAAGATACGGTGCAAACATTGGCCAAAAATGTGGTGCAACAAAAAGATGACGTGACGGCAGAAAGTAACGGGTATGAAGTGACGTCATATGATTTGGGTTACGGTGATGACGGTAGTGGCGCCGCTGGAAATAAAAAGAACAAAAATAATTATGCCGTAGGCCCGCAAGTAATGCCCGGGTATGTTGTTGTTCGTCCAATGACGAGAACACAGCTGCTCACAACGGATCCTAAACTCGCCGAAAAATTGCTTCGCGAAAAACTGGGTAATGGATTGGCGGGTGCGCAATCCGCTGCAGGTGCGATGACCCAACAAGCCGGTAAAACTGAATTAACGAACACCTTGAAAAAATCCGGTGGGAAAGCACTGGCAGAGGTTACACCCTATTACACGATTCCTGCCCGGGGCACTATTTTTGAAGCCGTGGCCATGACGGCTTTAATTGGTACTGTGCCGCTGGGTGGAAAAGTGAATGACCCATTTCCCGCCAAGTTTATTGTGGGTGAAGAAAACCTTGCGACCAATGGATTACGCATCCCAGGATTAAAAGGCATTGTGTTTGAGGGCATTGTACGCGGCAATTGGAATTTGTCGTGCGCTGCCGTGAGTTTAACCAAAGCAACTTACACGTTCACCGACGGACGTATTCAGCACATGGGGTATGACCAGGAACAAGGTGGCGGAGGATCGAAATCCGGTAAATCCCAATCGCCATTTGCTGAGGGTGAAGCTTCTGCAAGTATTGGTTATGTCACCAACCCTCAAGGCATTCCGTGCATTCCCGGGAAGCGTGTTACTGACGCGCACAAGCAATTATTCACCATGGGTATGTTAGGGGCAGCAAAATCGTATTTCGATGCGAAAGCGGCCGCTGAGACAACCACAACGGACAATCCATTGGGTGGTGGCTCTACCTCTGTCACCGGTGACAAATCCGCGTTTATCAACAATCAAACCTATGCAGATTCCATGACGACGGTTATGGAGTTTTATGACAAACGTATGCGTGATTCTTTCGACGCTATCTACGTCGATCCCTCTGCAAAAGTCTCACTCAACATTACCCAGGATCTGTACATCGACTATCACAGCGATGCACGCAAGCTCGCCTATTCCCAAGGAGGCAATCATGTTAATCGCATGGATTAATCGCATTCTCGTTATCGTCTTTATCGCGCTCTGTACCGGGTGTGCGTCGTCATTGGATGGCGTAACAAACCCGGATGCCCCCAACATGAAACAGGTGTATGAAGATTACACCGGTACTAATACTGAGCAGCTTGATAAGCGTCAGGCTGAATTGCTCCAGCGTCCGGCTTTACATGACGATGATTTGCAATTGGAACTACCACCATACCCGGCGCGGTTGGATCACCTGTATCCGCGACTGCCCAATCCGGATTTATTTATGTATGTGCGCCCACATGCTGTGGGTGCAACGGGTGCTCCAATTCCAGCGTACATCACACGCTTTTCGATGTACGAACGTCAGCCATATGCACTGCCGGGTGAAACCTTGGATGCCGCAAAAATCGTGACTGATTATCGCGTGAAAAAAATAAAAGAGCGCGAAGACGCACAGAAAAAAGAAAAGAATAAATCACAACCACGGGAGTTATTTCACGAATGACTTCAGATCCATTTCAAAAAGTTTCTGAGGGCATTCGCGATTTCCTATTGCGTGGATCGCCCTTGAATGGCAAGCCGGTAACCACGGCGGATATCAAGCGTGCCTACAGCTACCGCTCACCGATTGCAGGGTATTTGCCCTGGTTGGATATCATTGATGACGACAAGCTCTTGTTGGAAGATGGCCGTAGCGTTGCGGCCGTATTTGAGCTGCAACCGGTACCTACAGAGGCGCGCTCGAAAGAGTTTCTATTGCAGCAACGCAACCAGATCCGTGATTTTATTACCGGCGCATTTGAAGAACACACCGCATCACCTTGGGTCGTTTCAACCTATTCCTGGTTGGATACTGCTGCATTTACGTCGCTAGCAGACGCGGTGAAAGCCCATGCCATTAATGTGCACGCGCAGCGTGGTGTTGTGATCGATAAATACACGGATCACTTTATTGAAAATATTCTGCGGCCTCATGTTGAGGATATGTCTCGCAAAGGTGGATTGTTCACAGATCCCCTGGCCAATGATCGTCCTTGGGGTGGATCAAAGCGTAAATCCTATGTGGTGTTCTATCGCCGCCATACGGGAGCCAGCACGCGCCGTAAAGGCATGACACCAGAAAAAGAATTGGACACCCAATGTGAACGTGTTCATCAGATGTTACGCGCAGCGGGTTTGAACGGTCGGCGGTTAAAAGGTAAAGCTATCCGCGATTGGTTGTTTCGTTGGTTTAATCCCAATCCGAAACAAACCCAGGGGGATGTTGAAGCCTGGTTGAACATGAATCCTTATGCCCACACCGAGGATGAAAAAACGGCTGAATACGATTTGTCGAATGACATCATGACCCGCGATGTACGTTCCGACAAATCCACCAACTGTTGGTACTTTGATGGCATGCCGCACACGGTCTTATCCGTTGAACAAATGAGTCAGGTTCCTAAAATTGGACAGCTCTCAGCAGAGCGTTACATCAGCGAAGAGGAGGTGAGCGGCGCTAACGCACGTATCACCTGCTTGATCGATGAGCTTCCGGAAGGCTCCATGGTTATCACCAATTTTGTGGTGAAGCCGCAAAGTGCTGTACGAAAGCATTTGGAAAAATTGGCGAAAAATTCAAAGGGGGATACACCTGAAGCTACTGCAACGCGGGAAGATGTTGCGCATGCCCGGGCACAGATCGCCCGCGGCAATAAACTTTATCCTTACAGCATTGGAATTGCTGTTCGCGCTGCAGATGATGACGAAATGGATAACGTGATTATGCAGGTGGATACCAAACTCAGTGCAAACGGCTTACAACTGATTGATCCGGAATATGATGAGGTACGGCTTGATCGCTACATTCGTTTTATCCCGGGTGCCTATGATCCTGCATTAGCGCAAGTCGAGATTCGCCAGCGCCTGGTGTACGCCCACCACCTGGCGAACTTGCTGCCTGTTTATGGTCGCAGCGTTGGTACTGGTAATCCCGGCATTCTTGGTTTTAATCGTGGTGGCGAAGCCTTTACCTGCGATCCGTTATACCAGGGAGACCGTACCAAGAATGGCCATTTATTTTTGTTTGGCCCTACCGGTGCCGGTAAATCGGCCACATTGGTATGGCTACAAATGTTAATCACCGCTGTACACAATCCTCGATGGGTCGTGATTGAAGCCGGTAACAGTTTTAATTTGCTTTCCGAATTTTTCAAACTCTGGGGTAAAAGTGTTGTTGATGTTGTCCTGCGTCCTGGACAGGCCCCGTCTATTCCTCCGTTTAAGCCCGCACTCGATCTGGTTGACGATAACGGTAATCTGAAACAAAACCACTCTGTCATTGAAGAAGTGATGGATGGATCCGCCGAGCTGGAATCCGCTACCAAAGAGACCGACGAATTAGATAACTCCCAACGCGATATCCTGGGAGAAATGCTCATTATTGCGCGCCTGATGGTTACTGGTGGTGAAACCATGGAAGAGGCTCGCATGAGTCGTTCTGATGTAGGTCTATTGAAAAATGCCATTCTGAATGCCGCAAAAGCAGCAAAAATTGCCAAGAAAAAAGACCTGCTCACAGAGGATGTTATTAACGCACTTGCAGACCTGAAGGCGCATAAGCCTGAACGCGCTGGACGCATCGATGAGATGGTGGAAGCGATGGGTTTATTTATCGATGGTTTTGCGGGCGAACTGTTTAACCGTCCTGGTGATGAATTACCTGATGCTGATTTTATCCGTATTGAAATGGGTACCTTGGCATCCGGTGGTTCCAACAAAGATAAACTTTCTGTTGCCTATATCTCCATTGTCAATCAAATCGTTGCACGGGCGCAGCGCACGCAGCGTGATGGACGGCCAACGATAAATCTCACCGACGAAGCGCACGTAATCACTACTGATAAGTTGTTGGCGGCATACCTGGTTGTGCTTTCCAAATTGCTTGGACGGCGCATGGGATTGTGGCTCTGGCAAGCCACGCAAAATATGAAAGATTATCCCGATGACGCGGAAAAAATGTTGGCCATGTTCGAGTGGTGGATGTGCTTATTTGTGGATCAAGGTGAGCTCGCCAATATCGAACGTTTTAGAGCATTGAATCCGGATCAACGCACCATGCTGCTCTCGACAACCAAAGCACCACGCAAATACACCGAAGGCGTCATCATGAGCGATACAGTACAAGGCTTGTTCCGGATTGTGCCTCCTGGTTTATGTCTGGCCTTAGGGCAGTCGGAGAAAGAGGAAAAAACGGCGCGAGCGAAATTGATGGATGAGCACAATATCACCGAGCTTGAAGCCGCAACGATGATCGGAGAAATGATCGCCAGCGGCCGCCGTAAAGCCGCGTAACCGAGGAGGTTGGTATGAATGAATCGATAACCTATGCATTGAAAGTTATACCCAATGACAAAGAAATTCCGTGCCATCTGAGTGAATTGAAAAAGGATGATCTTTTTTATCTGGTGCAGGCGAGCAAAAAAAGTGAATTGCTTATTGCAACGGATAACGCGTTTCAATCGGATGTGAATGGTCAAACAATATGGAGTGTGCCTCATGAAATTCATGCATAAAGTAAATCATCTATTTTATTTGCCATTGCTTTTAAGCATCTCGATTAGTGTTCACGCGCAAACACTGATTGAAGTGTTTACAGATACGCCAACCCAGTTGGGTAACCTGCCTGGTACTGAAGTCATTCACTATGATCTGAGTGCACCAGAAAAGATAAAGGAAAAATATTTACCGGCACTTCCAGGAGATGTTAATCGCGCTACGCAGATCATGAAGGACTACTTAGCCTCTCCCCAAGGAAAGGAGTTTCAAGTAGCAATTCGCGAAGCTTATCGTGGCCATGAAAAAATGGTGCGTTATCAATTGGAAAAAATTCCAGCGATAGTTTTCGATGAAGGTAAATATGCAGTCTACGGCATCACTGATATTTCAAAGGCAGTAATGTTGTACAAAGCCCACCTTAGCCAAGAGGTTACGCCATGACGCGATGGATACTCTTGGTAATTGTTGCCGTATTGTCCGTATCGGCAACTGCACAAACAGTGAAGACAGGAAAAAAGAACGGCAAGTTTGAGACGATGGATATTGTAGAGTCCGCCGTTGAGTGCACCGACTGTTTTGATTGGGAACTAATTGGCATGTGCTTTTGGTTAAAGTGCAAATTATTTTCATGCAGTGTCGAAACATCAATGCGTGTTCGTCATTTTATTCCTGACCTGGTGGTGTCCAGTTATACCTACCAATCAGAGTGGGAAGACACCAAAGATTGGAATCACAATCCGAGCGGTGCGATTGGGCAAACCGAGAGCATCCAGGATCAAGCGACCGCACTCGATTTCAAAAGTGTCGATGTGATTTCCCATCCGGCGTTACCTATTTATAACAGCTTGGGTGGTGAGGAATATTTCTGCGAATCAATGCTCGATGTTCCAATGATGCCGCATTTTCTCAGTAGTCATGATCCTTCCTGGAATGAGCCTGGCATCGAGCAGCTGTACCCGCAATCAATTCTGGGCTGGCCCCGGTTCAGAACCGGTACCGGCTCCTGGATGGGACTGCTTGAAGGCTCTTGGGCGCCTTTGTATCCCCGTTGTGGATGGGGTGCACATCCTTACGATCCTATTAATGCTGCTGTTGCTGCGCATCGAGCGGCAGAAATTGTGACACGCAATGCACAACCTCATATCTACATGCCATTAACGGGTAATTGTGACAACCGTTGCTGGAAGCCTGGGGCCGTAAACGTCAACAACGGCACCGACAATCGCTTTCAAATGCTGGTGCCTTGGGTGGAAGACTCCACGCGCATTTTGAACGGCTCGGCAGCGTGGGCAAATGGAAAAAACCGTACACGTGAAAGTTATATGTGGACGTTGTGGCGGCGTTACTCCTGCTGCGAGAAAAAAGGCCAAGCATTCCTCTTTAAAATTGACTTTAAGAGTTAATCCTATGAACAAATTCCTATCACCAATTGCAAAAAAACTCGTACTCGGATTTCTCATGTCTATGGCTCCATTGGCGAAGGCTGGAGACATTGTTCGTCCGACGGGTGATGGTTCCTGGTATTACGCGATCGGAGGTGGTGACCCAATGATGTATTACCACCAGTCCAATAAAACCACACTCAATCTGTCTGCAGGTGCAGAGTGGAATATGTTTCGCGGATGCAGCTTTGATCCGAGCTTTGGAATCTCTGAAACATTCTCCGATATGGAACACAACGTGTACGGTCTTACTGAAGATGTGCTGGGTGCTGCGACCGCAGTTTTTAGCGCATGGGGTTTACAAAAGATCCAGGAGAATTGGCCAGGCTTATACGACACCTTGACGAAAGGCCTTAAAGACGCAAAAGAAACTTACACCTTGTCTTTGAAAACCTGTCGTGATGCAAAAGCAGATCTTCGTGCTGGTCGGGATCCTGTCGAGGGATGGATTGCGGTTACGCGTAAAAGCTCATGGGACAAAGCGTCCAAAGCAGGGGAGAACCCGGTGGAGGCGGAAGAAAGCATCGAAGCTTCTGCAGGAAATAGCGGTGTTACTTTTGCGGGTGGCGTTAAAAAAGGTGGCATTGGGCAACCGCCCATTCGGATCGTTGAAGATACTGTCGGCGCTGGTTATGAACACTCGGTAGGTTCACTGACGCCGGAGGATCCGGATAGCGTTACCGGTGATTCAAATATTGCCCGGGTATTTCCAACGGCGACCAGTGCAACAACCTGGGCCACAGCCGTGGTAGGCGAGCGTGAAGTGAGGACATGCAATCCACCCTGTGAAAAATTACGGACAAAGGTGGGGCAAGGCTTACGCTTCCAATATCGCAAAGAGCGCGAAAAAGTGAGTGCTGATTTGGATGCGCTCATGAGTAAACCGCTCAACTACAAAATGTCGGCTGCTGAATTGGATAAATTATCGGTTCCTGCGATGGGGCTCGTGATTAATGATTTGACGATTCAGGATTTAAAGCGTGCACCACTTGATCAACAAGCCATTCTTAGCAACAAACTGGTTGGCGAAATTGCACTAGCGCGTGCAATGGAGAAAGCATTGATTGTGCGTGATCTTTTAAATGCGGGTGCACAAGAACCCAATATTTCATCGGTGGGTGATGCAGCGGCGGTAGAAATTGATTACTCGCGTAAACGTTTGCAATCGGAAATTGACAATATTTTATTTGAAACTGAAGTGCGTCAAAAAGTAATTACCAACGCGGCCGGTAGTATTGCCAGAATGGGAACTCAACGAAATAGAGATGCCGGAGCAACGGAATACATGCGCACCAAGAGCAAAGAACCGCGCATGATGGATGGAGCGATCAGTGATGAATAAACCTTCTCTGGCCAAGCGTAGTTTTAAACATCTTTTGTGGTTCATTTTATCGTTCATCCTGTTATTCGTTTTTGTGAAAATGGGATTGAGTTTGATGGGGACGGAAGCAGAACAAATTGAAACGCTTAATCGTGTGAAACATTCTGCATGGTTGGTGTGGATCCGCTATGCACTTTATGCGTTGTTGTGGTTTGGCTGGAGGCCGTTATTGCTGCAGCTCAATTCGAAATTGCCTGAGGAATTTATCAGTGCCAGTCGGCGGCCGGTAATTGCGCTCATCCTCATGTATGAGATTTTTATCGCAAGGGATGTGATTCGCTTGATTTCAAGCTGGATAGCATAAGGAGAACACTATGCCTGTTGGCAGTACGATTGAGCTCTATACCACCATCTTGGGGTGGATTCTTTACGATGCAATCTGGGGAATATTGGCCTACACCGGGTTAGTCCTGGTGCCGTTCATCATCACTATTGTGAATGTCGTGATCGATACCCGGGACTCTGCCCAGGAGATATCGGCAAAAGGTTTAATTCGCATCCTGGAGACACGGATTTACATTATGATTGGGGTGGTGATGTTTGCAGCACAGCCCCTTATCAATGTGAATCCATCAAAGACTACCTACACGCAATATCGTTGTGGTGTTACGGCATCCAAAAGCCTTACGAAAACCATGACGGAATTAGCGTATGGGGATAGTAAGAGTACTTTGGACAAATCTACGGGCACCTTTGGGGTCATGTTGGATGGGCGTACACCGCGTGCACCGATTTGGTGGTACCTGACTACCAAGTTAAACCATGCTATCGCTCAAACCGCACGGCAGGAGCTTCCATGCCAGGCGGATCTGCGGACGATGGGTGCTGGTTTGTCCAAATTGAACATTGCCGATAAAGCACTCAAGGATGAGTTGAAGGATTTTTATAAGGATTGCTGGCAACCGGCAGCTAACCAGTTTGCCCGGGAGCGTCTTCCGGAGACTGAATTACCCGCGAAATTTAAGGATGGCGCAATCTATGACGACATCACTTGGCCTGGCAGCGAGTTCTTTATAAACCGTGCTGGCTACTACGACACCTTGCGAGCAACAAAGGCGGTACCGGCATTTCCTTACAGCCCGTCACGAGACAGTGTGAAATTCCCTGAGCCACCTTTAGGCGTTGAAATGGGCGGCTTTCCGACCTGTCATGAGTGGTGGCTAGGGTATGCCTCCGATGGGGTTAGTTTTGACAGCGATAAAGGTCTGCGGGAACGCTTACTGACCTACATCAAGAATGACGCCTTACCAGATGATTCCGAAGACAGTACCGGCGCCTGGTGGAAGTTCTGGGCCGAGGATAAGTTTGCAACGACGGCAGATGCTGACGATGCCCTCATCAAAACAACGCTTAATGCGGAAAGCGAAGATATCCAGTTAGAGCTTACCAATGGAGCGACTGACTATGGCGGTATGACAGGGTCAACAGTGGATCAATTTCAACGAGGAATGCGATCCTTGATTGGCGGTGCAGGCTTATTGATCGGGGGAGTCAAGAAAGCTGTAGAGGTTGAAATGGTTCGCCAGGTTGCACCGATGGTGCAGTCGATGGTTCTGCTCATCTTTACCGTTGGATTGCCGCTGTTTTTGGCCATGGGATCATTTTCCCTCAAAACCATGATGGCGCTGACGCTTCTCCAGTTCAGCATCATTTTTTGGGCATTCTTATTTGCATTGGCGGCGTGGCTGGACAACTTCTTATTGTCAGGGCTTTGGTCGGGTGCTGATAAAAATGCAAACATGCTCATGGATACATTAATGCCAAATACCAGCGGTGTTGGTACCCAAATTCTGGCAATTAGTTGGGTGACCTGGATGCTCTACACATTGGCTCCGTTAGCATTCACATATTGTTTGGGGATTGTAGGAGTGAGGGCTGGTGATCAAGTGGCAGCAATAGTAAATAGAGAGTCAGGGAACGTGGGAAATGCTTCAGGTGGGGGAGTTGATCTTGCTAAGAAAGTTATTACAAAGGCTAAAGGATGAAAATAATATCTACCGATTTTTATCGGTAGATATTATCTGGGCCATAACCCAAACGACCATGAGAGTCATAACCAGCTTCGCCATCTTTTGCGTATTCAGTGTTGGTGGCTGCTTTGTCGTCAGGCAAAGAAGCCCACACTGAAACGAGAGCCACAAACACTTTTGCTAAAACGGTCAATACCGTAAGCAGGAGCAAGCCAGCATGTTTGGTTAACCACCAGGTGCCTTTGGCCAAAGCCAACAGCACCACACCAGTAATCTGGGCAGTTTTGTTCCAATCGATGCTGCGGGTGTCTTTGGTGATCATGGCTTAATCCTCAAGGCATGGGTGCTTAAGCAATATATAGCAGGTTCGGGGTGAATGGAAAGTGAACAGCTCACAACTGATGTTCTTTTGGCACATGATGTTGCGTCTATGGATCAATACTGCAGGAATTAACGGTGATGAAACGAGATATCGCTGAAAAGGCCGAAACGTTGCTCAAGTTAATGCGAGAGCATGAATCTCTCGATCAGAAAATACGTGATACTTATAAGTTGGCTAAAACGGGTAATCAGGAGTCATTAGACAAACTGACCAATGTGTGCCTGGAACTTAATGAGCAGGTGAAACGGCACCTCGAAGAAAATTTAGCGGCTTTATAGGGTATAACTCTTTGAGACAACTTATCCAAGGCCGAGCAGCGTAATCAATAATGTTCCAATAACGCCCCTTTTAACACTACCGAAATCTTTGATGATTTTGCCGCATATTGGACATAAACTGTGTGCAGCAGAACCGTGATCAGTTACCAAGCGCGGATAGACGTTATTCTTGCAATGCGGGCATGGAACTTGGCCAGCTTTAGGGGCAGCAGCTTGTTTTGACAAAATGATAACTCTTGTTGCCGCAAGTCCTTTTGAGCCGGTTGTGACATCAAAAACAACTTGATCACCTGATCCTGGTAATTCAACTCCTGAAATTCCTTTTACATTAAAATAATAATCAACCCCTTCACTCGCAATAAAGCCATAGCCTTTTTCATAAGAAAACCACTTCACAGCCCCTTTTTTTGTCATCGGAACTCCTAATTTTCATGCGTTAAATTGCTAATAAATATATATGAGGTCATGATTTTAACCACATATTGAGTATCGTGATTTGATGTAATTATAAAGATCATCAGAAAGATATCCAATGACACATTTATCAATACATCAATGGTAAATTGTGGACTGGTTATAAATTGGGGATGACCAATTATGAATAGGCTGTTGTTTACCCTATAGTACCCTCGGATTATAAATCGAGGGATTACAAATGAATTTGTCCAGGACTCAGCGAGCAGAAGTGCGTGAATGTAAACGACAACCTATGTCGGCCTGCCAGCTCAAGGATCTACAAAAATTAGTCAATAACCCGGCCGGAACAGAAAAACCAGATGTGGTTAATCCATATTACCGTGGCAAAGTTGCGATCCGGGCTGGTGTCATTCACATCAATCTTACCTACGTTCTTACCGGCAACATCAATCGAGCTGATATTGGATTAAAAGATCTTCGATCCTTTTTTAGAGACCATGGGATAGTTGCCAATTTTACTGCCAATCCAATAAAACCTGATTTGCGTATTCATGGAGCATCCCTGACTGATATTGTTATTGGGCTCAAGATTTGTACATGTGAAGAGGGTTTGTATATCGGAGGTTGGGCTCCTAATCCAGACCATCCGACCTGGGGGAATGCATTGTTATTAAGCTCAACCTCGCCACGGTCATCCTGGAAGATTGAAACCGTTCATGAGTTTTTTCATAAGCTTGGTTTGAAGCATCGCAGGCTAGGAGGGATAATGGATTATATTGATCCCAATAAGCCGGATCGGCGCAAATTCTTACCTAGTGAACGTCAGCGAATTATTGACCTCTACAAATAGGCTTTCAAATGAAAGTATTTTTTTTAACTCCATTTGCGCTGCTTTTATTGTCGTGCGCTACTACTCAACGAACTACGCCAGACGGGAACGCGTGGGCCTCTTTTGCTTATGAAGGATTTGGTGCAAAAGTGGAGCGGCTTGCGGGAGTCGATGCAATCGATTGTGGGGTTATCAACCAAGTCAATAAAGCCGATCCGGTAAACAAAGGTAATTCCATTAAGAAGGCTCGCGCATGCGTTGACAAAAGTGTCGTAAGTGGGAGGCCCTTCAAATACGGTACAGTGCGGATCCCACTGGATTCATATTTATTTGAAACGTTGGTCTATACGCCTACAAAGAAATATTGGATCGTTCACTATGACGTGATGTTGGATGGAACAAACAACATGCACGTCATAAAACGGTGCAAGCGAATTGACCTGGCGAGAAGTGACTCAATTTTCGAGGGTGCCGATTGTGTTGAGGTTTCCACTCAGGAATGGCTTTCTGATATTCCAGAGCAGCAACGTTAATATTCAAAAATTATTAACCTGAATTGCTCCAATTCTGCATAAAAAATCTTCTCCAATAATGGTTGGATGATAAGTTATACTATTTCTCAACTCATCAGCATGATCCGCAAGTACATCGAAATAGTGGTCTGGCCTATTGTGCGCCACTGCATATGTGGAAGGCAGGGAGTAATCGATGATCTCCATAGAGGGAAGTGTGAGCCATGTATGAACATGTAATTTTGGCTTTGTCTTGCTGGATTCCAGTAATTTAATAAGATCGTTTTTGTCATGGTAAAAACGCTTATCGAATTGGTTCTCCACATATCCTACTGTGTAATACAATTCAGTTTTGAATAGATCTTCGAGCGGTTTTTTGATTCTGTAATGAATGGCGATGCATTGTCCGGCTACTTCTTCTATTGCTAATCGACCAACCTGTTTTTCTATCCATGATGGAATTTTTTTGCAAAGGTCGTCTGTAATTATTTTTTTTGACTGAAATTGCACAACAGGGGTATCTAATTTCAATTCACGCGTGGTATTTAATGCTTGCAAAAAGTTGTTAGCATAAACACCCTGAGGTTCAATATTGAGAAGTTCTTCTTTTTTTGTTCTGATTCTTAATAGTTTGGTTAGTAGATTCATTCTGGTGAGTCCCCGTGTAATTAGCCCGCTTTGATAAATGTATCCGTTTTTGCAGCTTTTATTTCGCGCATCATACTAAAGCCAAGTTTTTTCAGTAGTTTTCTAATTCCCACGCTATGAGGGCTTTTAAATACTCTTGCATAAATCGCCGTTTTGTCAGGTAGGTGACTTAAGCAAAACTGGCTAAGTTGTTCTGCGATGCCTTCTCGTTGGTAGCCGGGCTGAACTGACAGCATAAAAATCTCCCAAGCATCATGGTCTGATTCCGTGATACTTCTCATCCAGCAGTATGCGACTGGTTCGCTGCCAGCGTAAGCTGCAATCACATACGCCCTGGATACACCGCTAGGAAATCTCATTAGCTGCAGATAAATGGAGTGGGCGAATTGTTCCTTGAGGCTGTCTGATATGCGTACATCTATTTCAATATTGGGCAGGTGGTAGTGTCCCTTGTCGGCATGTAGGGATGCTAATTTTATAAAGCTATCGATGTCATTTTTTGATGGGGTTTTGAAAACCAAATTTTTTTTAATCGATACAGGTTGAATTTTAATTTCTCGATATTTTGAACCGAATATCCATAACTTGAAAATAAACCAATTCCAGGAAAGCCTCTTTCTCATGCGTGTTATCCAGGATAAATAACTTGAACAATAAAATAACTGCTTGGGATCAAGATCAATACCAATACGAACCCCAAGCATCCTGCATTATTTTTATGTCTAAATACAGGCTTGCCTGCGTTGGATTCTAACCATCTTTTGTGGCAGTCATTGCAGTAGGGCTTTTTATTATTGCGCCAAGCCGTCAACGTGCGCTCGGTATGGACTGATTGGCCACCACATCGGGCGCAGTTGAAGAGGGTGGGTTCTTTGTTACGTTTGGCGGGTAACAATTTAAAGAAAAGAGCTACTAATAGAATAACGAGAATACCGATAACAACCCCAAGTTCCATAATGACATCCTGCTCTAAGCGCTATTTTCTGTAACTGCCATCGCCAGCAATTCTATTGGTTTTGTCGCTTATTATTGCCGCATTTGAGTGTGGTATCAATAAACCTTAAACGGAGGATTAAAAGCGTTGAGTGTGATGCCATGTAATATCGTGTAATTGATTTATTTAAAACAATAGAGATCAACAGGTAATTTTTCATAGGTGTACCTCGCATATTTTTGGCGCAGAACACGTCAATAATCGCTTGCAGGAGCTTGACCGGAGCGTAGCTGCTCACCAGAATGCTCATGCTTTTAAAAGATGTTTTTCTAATGATCACTGTTATCTGGGTTTACTTCATGTTTAAGCCTTAATAGTAATATTTAATATGGAAGTTCATAGATGCGAAAACAAATTAAGTTCTTTGCCTGTTTGATATTTATTTTTTTCCCTCACTTAGCTTCTTCACAAGAAGAGGCTACCCCAGCGGCGGTTACAGGAACCTCAGTAAGTGGTGTCGGGTATGTTGATGTGTCGTCAGATGCAACCGGCATTAACGCTACAATCGGTAGGTGGGACACTCCCTACCCCTACGGATTAAATGGCCCGAGAGTTCCTGGCCTTGAGCCAAATGGCCCTAGTATTTTTTATATCGACGTAGATGTAAATGATGGTGGCAGAGCATCCTTTAGCTATTCCTATAAAACGTGGGATAGTGGCGTTTATAATTGGTATGATGTCTATGTCGAAACGCCCACTGGGGTTGTTAACTTGGTAAATAAGTTAGGTCAACCTGGAAGCAATTACGGAACGTTTTTTTCTAGCTCGGAAGTCGCACTGTCTGTAAGTTTAGATGAGTGGAGAGATCAGCAAGTAAGATTTGTCTTTTTAGTTCAGCAAGATGGTTGGGGAGACCAAAGTCAAGGTGCAGTAATTGGCTTTGGATTGCGCTCATGTACCGTTGCGCCATTAACACCCCTAACAGATGCTGCCGCGCTTGCCTTTGAAGGTGGCCAAACAGTTGATACCGCCAACTTAACAGCGGAAATGCAGACAGCTTTGAGCTGTGTTCAAACAGCGGTGGCAGAGGAAGGTGGGACAGTAAGGGTTAACTCGGCTTACCGTCCTCCGGAATACCAAAATCATTTGCGCGCAGTATGGGATAAGTGGAATCTATTGCGAAATATGCGTGAGCCAGAATGCTCTGATTTAAGAGATGAAATTCAAGCTGAGTTTCAACGGCACGGCTTGTTATTAACTCAAAGGCCAGCTACTGGTACAGGGCCTCATACTGAAGGGCGAGCAATTGATATGAGATCCAGTTTAACGACTGCTCGATTCTTAGAAATAACTGGTCAATGTAGTCTTTACAGAAGGCTGCCTGTTACCGATCCTGTCCACTTCGAACACCAGTAAACGGAATTAATTTATGAACAGAAAACTGAAAATATTTTTTTACAGCATTACGACAGTAATTTTCTTTGTGACGTTTATCACTACAAAAAGCTTTGCTCAATTGCCAGCGAATAATGTATCTGTGAATGTTTCAAAAACTTCCTTATCTGGCGGCAAGACCATTTATCAATATACAGTTGTTAACAATAGCTCTCAGCGCATAGTTAGTTTTTCTCTTGGGAGCGATTATGCTCACGGAGTATCTGAATTAACTTCTTATCCTGATAGCTGGTCTGTTGATAATGGTATTAAGCCTGGCTCTATATTATCTCCAACCAAATGGGATGCATTAGTTTTAACAACGGAAGGAAGTGCAGCAGTAGAGATTCAATGGAGCAACAATGATCCTTCGGGAGATATATTGCCGGGTCAGACTGCCACAGGTTTTGCAGTCACTCTCCAAGGACAAAGCAACCAATATTTAAATTCACATTGGACTGTGGTTTTTGGTAATGCTACTGCTGCATCTGGATTATTAACTCAGATAGGTTTGCCGCGTATTGCATTATCTCTAGAGTCGATATTGCCGCAAGGTTCGAACATGTTTAACGTTAAGATTACAGTGGCAAATAATGGCTCTGCCGTTGGAAATGTAACAGTATCCAATATTATCTTGAAAACTCTGGCTGGAAGTGGGGATGTTACTTTGGTATCGCCTTCGCTCCCGTTGACGGTAGGAAATGTTCCTGCTGGCGGTAAAACAACAATTTCGCTTTTAGTAAACGCCCCTCAAGGTATTTCTAAATTTTCAATTGCAGAGCAAGGTAGCGTCAACGCAAATGGAGTTAAACTCGCATTCTCTGGCTCTCAAGTGGCATATACAAAACAATAGGAAATTAGCGTATGAAAAGGGCTTTAAAAAGAACATTTGGAATTTTTGTCGTTTGCATGTCTGTGATTGCTAGTGCTTCGCATGCGGCTCTAATAGAGTTTAGCGTTTTTCCAAATAGTGGTGATGTAGCAGGTGCTCCTGGAACTACTGTTGGGTGGGGATACTCAATTACTAATAATTCGTCGAACTATCTTGTAACAACAGCAATCAATGCTGATTTATTCCAACACGGCATGCCATTGGCGATTTTCGACTTTCCTGTAATCGCTCCTGGAGATACCATTCTGGAAGCATTTGCTGTTGATACATCTGGTTTGTTCCAATTATTGTGGGATATAGATGCTCCTTTAGGGTTTGTAAACTCAGGTCTATTTTTCTTAAGCTCTGACTTTTACACAAATGATCCGTTACTGGGTGGTGTATTTATTTCTTCAGCCGAAGAGGTTGTTGCTGCGTACTCCGCTATAGCTCAAGAGGCTGCTGCTCCAGTACCGGAACCATCAACTTGGTCATTATTACTAATTACTTTATTGGCTCTTGGAATTCATTCATTTAGAGTAAGAGCAGTGAAAGATGGCAGTACTTCGTTAGTTGGGTAGTGTGATACTGCCCAATAAAATGTAAGCGCAAATCAAAATAACCGCGACATTGTTCGCGGTTATTTTTTATGACGAAGAAAAATCCGCATGAAGCGTTTTTTTTCAGTGACATCGCTGTTATTTCTTTTCAAGCAGATATTGAAGTGTTGGACGCATTTCCTCAACAAAAGGATTCACATCAGCTCGATAGTTAAAATACTTTATAGTGACTTGGGTGACATTTTCTTCAAGTTCAACAAGTCCAATCGAAACGCTGCATGAACTAGGGCAATAAGTGAAATGCTCCTTGTCAGGGTAATACGCTCGATAAATCGAATTGCCGAAATTAACAGACTCTTGACCAAAAGGGCCATAACTATCAGGCACCCAATTGCCGGTAGGGCGCACAACTTTACTAGTATTCGGATCTTTTATTGCTGCCCATTTTTTGTATACCGTCGAAATTGGATAAGGAACAGTGAACGTCTCTTTAATAAGGTCTGTCTTTGCGGGTGGCTTTTGTTTGGGTGGAGTGTTTGATGCCAGGTTTGGCAATCCTGAGCATCCCAAGATGGAAAGGATGGTAAGTGAAATTAAAGCTAGCCATAATTTGTTATGCATTTCGAATTGCTCCTTTTGAGATGATTAAAATGAGAACGTAAGCAGTTCGGACTGAATGGGAACTTAACAGTTAAGGTTTATTAACATTGTGCAAACTGGATCGCAAATATGAACGCGGCGGATATTCATGAGTTTTGTAAAGAATTAAATGAGTTCTATCGTGAGCGCTTTAAATATAACCCCAACTATAGAAGGTATCGTTGCCATGTCTGGGCCAATAAAATAGATGTGAAAACTCCTAAATATAGGCTGTGTCTTTCTTGGCAGGACTATGATAATAAAATTGCAATTACTTCTATCTCATTTACACAGACTCATGCTGGCCATGGAACAGCGTTTCTCACTTTGTTAGTTTCGCTTAGTAAAAAATATGGGTATGAGAGAATCGAGTTCATCAGTGTATGCACTGAGCCAATGAAGCAATTTGTTAAGAAATACAATTTTATAAATCATCCTCAGCAAAAATTATTTGATGAGGACGATGGTTGGTCGAAAGACTGGAGTTGCTCAGTAGCAGATTTAGTAAAAATGGGTTTTTCACATTATGATGCAGGGTATTGAAAAGTCGGTAACTGCTTTTCCCATATTCATTAATTTCATACATGGTCGCATTCAGGGTGTGGTTATCCTTTAAGGGGTAAGGCATTCCCTAATGGGAGGTTGACAGTGTTCCATAGGATTGAAAATGTGACCTTGCGAGCATTTTGATAGGGGACGCTTGTATTTGCCTGACCGGAAATAGGAAAATGCCCCATTCACGAATGACACCCCAACCCAAGGAAGCGTTATGCGATACCTGTTGATTGCCTTTTTATTCCCCCTGCACGCATTTGCAACCCCCGCCCCGGAATCATTGCTCCGGGAAGCAAGCGACCTGTACATGGTGGCAAAACTCCCTTACGGCGAAGTGACTGAACCCAATCTCGCTAAGTGCCTTGAAAAAGGCAATGAAGCGCAACAAAAGCTCAACGAGTTATTCAACGCCTATCCAGATCACACCGTAAGTCGTTCTATTGATGCTTTACGCTTAAAAGGAAAAGTCAAAGCTGCGATTTCGCAATGTGAAAAAATAAAAAAAGATTCAAGTAAAAAGCCTTACGAGCCCAAAAATAGAGACCACAGCGCTAATTTTTAGCCGGTCAACAATATATTTCTACAATTACATTGACTGTTGGAATCATCATGAAATCAAACGCTTTCTTTATTATATTAATTTCAATTGTTTTACTTGGATGCTCAGGTGATCCTTACGATAAATATGTCGGTTATTGGCAAAAAAAGGATGTTAAACATTATGAAGTTCTACAGATTAACAAGGATGGCGAAACCTACTTAATGAATGACAATATCTTTCGTGAAACTGATGCATTTGGACGTAAGAAAAATGCAACGGTGTTAAAAAAATCGGAAGGTCAGTTTTCAGTAGAAAATGGATTTGGATCAATTGTATTAGGGCTTTCTGAAGACGGAAATACACTTCATGCTGCAAGCCATACTTTTGTAAAAATATCTGAAGGCGAGATATCGTCTATTCTTGAAAAAATTGCTCGAGAGAAAAAAGACAAAGAAAAAAACAAAACCCTATGTGATGCATTGTCTAGCGAGTACAAAGAAGCCACTGCCATGCTTTCCCAAACTGATATGGGCTATAAAGAAAGGAATGAAAAGCGTAAGGCGCTGAATGAAGCGACCAAGGAAAAATCGAAGGCAATACCTGGCTGCAGACCTGGCTCTTTTTGGTAGATTATGATTCGCAACACACATCAATTTTTAAAACAATAGCGGTAAAAGGAGTTTGTTATGCTTGTGCTGACGCGCCGCCCAGGGGAAATGGTAAGGCTATACACCAGTGATGATGTCATTGAGATTTATCTTAACGATTGTAATCATCATCACGCCAAAATTGGCTTTGTCGCACCAGACAGTGTCGATATTGTTCGAGAGGAAATTGACGATCAGGTTGCTGAGAGTTCAGAAATACGCTCGTGATTCTGATCTGTCTCGTTGTGATGCTAAATATTCGGATGATTGCGGTAAAACCGTCATGACTTGCTTGGTGTTTTTGTCAAATGGAAAAATATAGAAATCATCATGCAAGTACACTGCCCATAACGTCACTCGATGAGACTGTTTGCGTACTACAACACCTAGTTGGTTATTTATCAGTTTGACGACTTCATCAATAGTTGTATCGGTAGGCAAACGCTGCTTCTGACGCTGGTAAAAATGATGGCTTTGTTGTTTTTTCTTCGAGGTCATGCCTAGAGCTCAAGTGCGAATTCTTTATTGTTCCATTGCTCAACCTGATCCGGGCTCAATGAGCCTGATTCAAGGCCTACTTTGCGCAAATAATCCTTGATATCTGTAATGCCCCAATTAATTGGAAGATTGTAAAAGGTCAAAAATAAATTTCGCGCTTCTTGATTGGTTAAAAATGTTTTTCGACGTTTGACCTGCTCATAAGAAAACTGTGACGGATCGCCAAAATAAAGCTCATAGTTGCTGATAACCCCTTGCCGTAGGCCGGGGTATTTTTTGGCAAAACATTCTAATTGATTGCGGATATGGCTTATATCATCGGTGTCTTGAATGATATTTTCTTCAATGTAATATCTAAGAGCTTGTTTTCTATATCGGGCACTATTGAAAAATAAAACACGTAGCCGCTTATGTTTCACATCCAGGAGTGATTCATCACCAAATAACCAAGTGAAAGTGTTTTTTGGAATTTTTTCTGATTTTCCATCGCTGTCGGCTATTGCATTATCCAATGCAATAAAAAAGTCAGTGCCAACGAGTCCTTTGAACTTTTCGGTATCAATACCTTTTGAGGAAAGTCGTTCATGCTCGCTGCTGGTGAAGATATCAAACTCGGGTACATCATCATGCAAGGCTTTGGCTTTGTAGGCCATAAACAAGCTTTCAGCAAAGCCTTCATTCAGGCCGCGAACGTCATAAAGGGTGCGTTGAACAATAGCGTACTCATTGTGGTTCAAAGGTCTGTACGGCATATTTGGTGTCCTCACTCTGCAGTCGTTTGCATTGGTCGCTATTGTCCTGCCTAATTAACTTGATGTAGGCCCACACCATAACAACCCAGATAACGATGATCATTGCCAGAAAAAACAAAAGCGTTATTTCCTGATCGGTAAATACATTTAATACCGGCACTGTTTGCTCCTTCGGATCCATTGGCTTTATTCGGGAGTTGCTGCACCCTGGGAAGCGTTCAGTATGCGATAGATGGTGGTACGCCCTAATTTATGCGTTTTCATCAATTCGCTTATTGGTTTGCCCTGGGCTCGCTCTTGTCGAATAAGTTCCTCTTTAGCATAGTCAGACAGTTTAGGCCTTCCAAATTTCACCTTATTACATTTGGCCTTCTCGATACCCTCCCTTTGCCGCTCTGCACGAAGTTGTGTTTCAAATTCCGCGATGGCGGCCAATAGCGTAAAGGTCAGTTTTCCCGTGGGTGTTGAGGTATCAATATGCTGATCCAGGACGTGTAAGTGAATACCTTCATCCTCAAATCGTTGGGAAATGTTGACCAGTTCATGTACTGACCTGGCCAGACGATCCAAACGGGTAATGACCAATGTATCTCCCTCCCGGAGAAAGCTCATGCAAGCCTTATATTCCGGCCGTGCTTTTTTGGTGCCACTGAGCTTTTCCCGATAAACGCGCTCACAACCGGCGGCGGTCAATTTGTCCAGTTGGATCTCCAGACTCTGGCCAATAGAGCTCACACGCGCATATCCGATTCTTGCCATAGGTTCCAGAAGTCGCTAATAGGTTATGGAAATCATATTATGGCACTACTTTTGGGACGGTCAATAGAGGGTGTCCCAAAAGGTGCACATTATGGTACTTAACAAAATGAACGCTTGTCATGTTTTTAGCGATAAAAACTTGTCAGTTGGGGCTGATTGTCTTACTGTATATCCAAATGAGGGTAGAGCTATGAGCATTAACCAGGCTATTCAAGAACGCATTAAAGACATTCCTGCAGGACAGGTGTTCGGGTATCAAGAGCTTCCGGAATATGGGCAATCCCCGGATGCCGTCGTTAAGGCGGTCAACCGTTTAGTTGCTGATAAAAAAATTCAGCGATTATCTAAGGGGAAGTTTTACATCCCTAAAGTTGGAGTTTTAGGTTTGAGAAAACCTTCTGATAGTGAATTAATCCGCTCCGTGATTTATAAGGATGGCCATGTTCGTGGATACATTACGGGTCTAGCGTTATTCAATAGATTAGGCTTAACAACACAAGTGCCTAGAACCATCACGATCGCAATAAATGGTGGTCGGCAATTGAAGGACTTTGGTTCTATCCGCATAAAAACAGTTATTACTCGTATACCAATCAACGAGGAAAACATAGAGTTCATTCAATATCTGGATGTGCTTAAAGATGTTAAGAAAATTCCAGATGCAGATGTAAATGATGCACTTAAAATTATAAAAAATAAATTAGAAGCATTGCATGCGGAAGAGGTTCAGAGATTAGTAAAATTGGCGGTAGAATTTTATAGTCCGCAAGTGCGGGCGCTTCTCGGATTGCTGTATACGGCGATTAAAGGAAGCAACAATTCAGAGTTAAAGAACACTCTAAATCCAACAACAAAATATAAATTAGACCTAAATTCAAAATTGTGGCCCTCAGCAAGGGATTGGAATATTAATTAAATGAATTTGCATAATAATCAAGCGCTCTTTTCTGATTTGATAGCAGGAGCTGCACAGGAAGTGAAACTACCAGAGGTGTACGTAGAAAAAGATTATTGGGTGACACAAGTTCTCAAAAATCTAGCCTATTCGAACTATGTGGAGTCCGTAGTATTTAAAGGGGGAACATCCCTGTCAAAAGCTTATGGATTAATTCACCGTTTTTCTGAAGATGTTGATTTGGCTGTGTTGAGAGAAGGGCTTTCGAATAATCAGTGTCGTCGTTTGATAGAAAAAGTACAAAGAACTGTAACAAAAGATTTACCGGAAATAGAGTGTGACCCTCGAGCGTCAAAAAATTCATCGTTTAGGAAGACCGTACATCAATACCCTAGGTGTATCGATGGAGATAATTTTGGGCAGGCTTCGCCTGAGTTGATTGTCGAAGTAAATTCCTTTACGAAGCCCGAGCCTTACGCAAAGAAAACTATTCAGTCATTTATTGGAATTGCCTTAGATAAGGCTGATCGTCAAGACCTTATAGATGAATTCGGCTTGGAACCGTTTGACATCAATGTTCTTTCGGTTGAGAGAACACTTGTGGAAAAATTATTGGGTGTTGTAAAAGATAGTTACCATGAAGATCCGGTAAGCCGATTAACAATTCGAATTCGTCACCTTTATGATATTTGTTTGATACTGAGGGTTGGTGATCATGATCAGTTCCTTCAATCAGTGGCGTTTCAGGAGACTTGTACAAAGTGCATTGAGGATGAGATGACAGGTCAATATGAGAATGCTGTATATTTACGTGAACCGTTGATAAAAGCCCCGATTTTTATGGGCTTTCCCGAATGGAAGGGTTCATTAGAGGGTACATATAATGGTGCCTTTTCTGAGTTAGTCTATGGGCAACTTCCTACGATAGATGAAATCGGACAGACACTCGATAGAATAAGGGTTCAAGTAGCACGATTTTAATGTGAATCAGAAAAAGGATTCGAGTGTGGTGATGTGATGAAACGATCCGACAGAAGACGATTTGAAAGTGAATTCAAAACTATACTGAAGAAATTCGGCGACAATTGTTCTATTTGCAAAATGCCCTTGCAGCACAATGTTAAAACTTTCGGTGGTGTGACGATAGAAAATAAAACTGCACTGACGGCAGACTGTTGCAAGGAAAAGCTTGTCAGTATTCTGCGAGAAGGCGTTTACCTGACAAAAAATTTCGATAGCATTCCAAATTTCCCCCCGCAATCTCACAAAGTTTTAGATGTGGAAAATCCCTCAGAAATAGTAAATTCCATACAAGCATATTTCGATAAGCTGGAAGGTGTTGCTGAAAACCTAATGGCTAGGGCAGGAGTAACCTCGTCCAGACATGAAGTTTGCGTATCGGATAACGCTTGGAAATCTGATGACGCTGAATGGTTCAAGAATAATCCATCAAGGTCTCATAGATTGCGAAGAGTATTTGTTGATGAATTGAGCGCACTTCCGAAAGATATTACTCAAAGAGAAATGTCGAATGAATATCGATTAGATATTCTCGTAAGACAGATTAGCCCTGGGCAAAGAGCGCGGCTCCCTATATGGCTGTATTCTGCAATTGATGTGCCCGATGATGAGGCGGTGATACATGCTATATTTGATTTGGCCTCAAAAAAAGGACGGGTATCAGAAATCACACTTGATGAAATTCAAAAGATGGCAAAGGAGTATGGTGTCTCACAAAGGTTGAATTGAAGTAATTCTGATAGCTGATTGGAAGAGGGAAATGTTGGGTATTAGATGTATCGGGCTATCGGGTAAAAATCAAAAAAATCTTGGAGTAAACTAACGTAAATGCGAACTACAGTTAAAAGCTGGTTTTCAGAAAAAGGTTATGGTTTTTTTGAACAATGGCAGCCCAAATGCCCCGGATATTATGGTTCACTCTACCGAGTTACGGAATTGCGAGTATCTAAAGCCTGGGCGTATTGTGGAGTTTGAATGCTATTTTAATGAGAAAGGCTTGATTGCCAAAAATGTAAAACTTGTGCATGAGAGCACTTCTCAACATAACACCACGCAAAGCAGAGCTTACGTTGGTGTTGTTCCTTTTCACCAGCGGTCGCATAATCGATATTAATATTTACAAGTAAATTTTATTAGTATTGGATGAATTGATAATGTTGCACACATCGCCAGAATTGGTGAGCAAAAAAAATTCTATTTATATACTTGAAATTCGTGACAAGAAAGCAGGAATGGATAGTAACCCCTTGGCTTGCTTGTTATTGGATCGATATGAACAGTACCGATATGATGAAGGACGTATTACAGGTGCTCATATTGAAATTAAATATCAGCGGATAAGAAAAAATTCAGATAACTTCAATGGCTCCAGCCCTGATACAGGTAACTTTTGTGCAGGGTACAGTAAAGGCTTTGAAAGGGAATATGTTTCACTAACGTCTAAATCAATTAGTGAGGGAGCGGTGTTCTTGGATTTGCCAGGTTTAGAGGGGCAGAGAATTGGAACATACCTGATGAGCGCATTGGTGGAATGGGCAATGCGGTGGCCAAGTGCTGAGCTTGCACGGTTTACCCTGTCTAGTCTTCAAGCTGATGAGTTCAACAAGGATAGACGAAACAGGTTTTATGATAATTACAATATCAAATTTGACTTTCACACTCCTGAAAACCTTTCAGGAAAGTCCAAAAAAATGTTGGTCCGCGAACTAACCCCAGTGGATACATGGAAAGAAAATATTAGAGAGATTTCTATCTCTAATTATATTGGTCAACTCCTAGATAAAGAAAATTCTGATGGTTGGGAGCTGATACGCAAAGACAATGTTATTAAATCGTTGCGCCAATCTATAAATGATGCAGAGTCTTCACCTGTAAAATGGGTGATGCAACAGCTATGGAGTCGATACGGTGCCTGGTTATTAGAAGGTCTTATTGTCGTTTTGGCAATTCTTGGTATTGTGTTTTTAATCGACTTTTGAATCCCATCTTCTCAAAAACTTAAACGAATACAAAAGAAAGCTGGTGTATATAGAAAGAACGACTGCGGCCGGGAAAAAGCTTCGCCAGCTGTAGAAAAATGATTCATTACGTTTCTTTGCCAGCTCCTCATTAAATGGAATGCTCATAAACCTAATTTTCTCTCTGGAAAACTGACGGATTCCATCTGTTGTATGAAGAGTGAAATCACCATCCCAGCTTCTGGAAAGTGTGCCGATTAATATAGTTGTGTTACTAAGATGTACCTCAACATTTCTATGAGGATGAACGCGCAACTCCCAAATGCCACCATAATTCATTGCAGGTCCGGTTAGTGTCCAAGCTAACAATAAGCTACTTAATAAGAGGGTTAAACCTTTAAATCCGTCACTCATGGTTATTCCTTTGTAAATTTTTATGATGAAATATGAAAAAGCCCCCTACACAGAATGAGGGGGCTTTTCTTTTTACTGACATCGTAGCCTCGGCAATCAAAAAAGTGAATGAATTGAATTCATTGCAAATCCGTGATCGTTATCTTTCAGCCAATCAACCAGTTTGTTGTATTGCGCAAGCATCATGGATTTTGAAAATGTTTTGTCTGAGAGCTTATCGCTCACCTTCACATCACATAATCCAGTGTCACTGTTCAAGGTAAGATTTACTTCATGACGAGCATTAGCTGAGAAGCACATTTGATTGGCCATAATTGTCTCCAGGGGTAGTTAGGGGTTCTCCCGAAGCATCCTGTTGCCAGGCATCTTGGGGAGAACCCCTAACCGGCTAAAGCCAATTAGGGATCGTACTTATCGCTTGAAGCGCTCTTTTGCCATATTCATGGCATAGATGTGCTCATGCTCCTTAAAAAACTCCACAATCTCATTGTAAGTCAGCAAAGGAAATTCACCCTCAAAATCATTATCAGGAACTCGAGAGTCCGTAACATGCATTTTGATGGTTTCGCCAAACGTTGCTTTGATAGTGCGGAATTTACTTACGTTGAACGTGTGTTCCATGATGGACTCCTAAGGTAAAAAAACAGTAGGAGTCAGGCCGACCCTAGAGGGGAGGATTGAACTCCCCGGGTGGGTGGCGGTGATGCAGGTAGAGGGCAAGCTTTCGCTTAGCTGCATGAGGCCCTGTGTGCAGCAAATTAAGGGTCAGCGAAGAATGTCGCTGGGCATTAGCATCTTTACTATAGCCTCTGTTGTGCCCAGGTGCAATCACTGCTCATTTCTACGTCATATATAGGCGTCTTACGCCTGCAGCCACAAGGAAAAGTGGCTTTTTTGGCTATTTTAAATGGCAATTATTGCCAAAATATACCCACAATGCCTATCTGCATGGTCAATGACTCATGCGGTTTATGGCGTCAAAAACATTGAGCCTAGCTTAGGGCTTCTATCAATAGTCTGGTATCGAATAAAAGGGTTGATTTGTGAAAGCATATTTAAAAAAAGTAATCTTATTTTGCGGAATTACAGGACTAGTGGCGGTGCTGATTTGCACTGGTTATCAAGAGTACAAAAAAGAAAAGCTTATTGTAAAAACATTGCATGAAGATATTCACTTACCAAAAGCAGCCATTGCGAAAGCCTGTAATCGTGATGAGACATATTGTCTGGATAACGTCGTGCTTGTAGTGGGGGAAATTTCAGATAGCACAGTATCAGATGTAAATAAATTGCTGGAAACATGGCGCGACAAAGGAATAACTACTGTCTGTTTTGATACTCAGGGAGGAAATATTCATGATGCAAGCTCACTCGGACAGTGGATTTTGAAAAATGGACTTTCTACTTGCATGGCAGAAACATATTTTATTAAAGACAAAAATGATAAGCCTCGGCAGCTAATCAACACAAAATGTGATTCTGCGTGTAATTACTTACTTTTAGCCAGTAATAAGAGAATTGCAATAGGTCAAAGCTATAAAATTGCAACTCATAGTGCCGGAGTAAATGTATCCCTGTGTATTTGTAATGTGCCTTTGAGTTCAGGTTTTATGAATTCTTTTATTTTTAAATCTTTATTGGATCGGGAGGACAATCCCGATAAGGATGCTCATTTGGAGTTTTTGGCATTAAGTAAACGCGTGAGCTTTGCTGACAGCTATAAACTAACGCTATCTGATATTCAAAGGTTTAGGATATTTACAGAAACTATGGGCGATTAACATTGTGCTCTTTAAGAAAGCAGCAATTGCCTTTTATAGTAACTAGGCTTGAAGCGCTCTGAAATAGTGGCTAATATGTAACCCGTTAAGGCATCAACGTCCATACGTTGACTCTTAAAGAGATCCCCACGAACGCTGCAACGGGATCAAGTTATACAGCTGCGTTTTAACCTCTATCCGAAGCGTTAAGCTTCATGACCGCCCGGTGGGAAAACTACTCCCATCGGGGTGTGTTTTCCTCCGGGCTTTTTTATTTTCTAAATCCGGAGAAAACATCATGGCTATTCAATCTAACCAATCCAATCAATCTGTTTTTAACCTGCGCTACAGTGCCTTTTTGGGCATGATGTATCTTTCCAATGATGAGTCTGAGGCCTTAATTAGTGAGGCTAAATCGCTCGTTGGTGTGGAAGAGGCAAAGAAAGGTTTTAAAGGTAGCAAAGGTGATTCAGCGTCTGCAAAGGCCCTGGACTTCCTGCGTCAGAAAGGCGTTACACCGGTCAGTGTGTCAGGCATCCTCAACAGTGCTCGTATTATTGAGCGTGATGTGGAAGGTAGACCAACGCCATACCTTCATATCGGCTTGAGAGAGGGAGATGAGCGCTATTACGTGTCCGTCAATCTCGCACAAGAAGCTGCTCAAATGTTGGTGCGTAAACTGATCAACGCTGAGTTTGGTGTTCACACCGACCTGCGTATGTTTGCTACCTATGGCCAACGCGAAGGTGCTAATCGCGCTTACGCCGACCATGGTGCCAGCTTGCGTCAAGGTGGTAGTGAGATCAAGTCTGTTAGTCCTAAAGAGCATCTTGCTCCCAGGATTGATGCCGACAAAGAAAAGCTACAGGCCGCAGGCATTACCGATAAGGAAACGCTTGCAGCACGTCGCGCTAAAATTGAATTGGAGTTTCATGTTGAGTTGATGAGCGCTGTGGCTGCTAAAGTCGATGCGTATTTTGCTCAAACCGAATTACCCCAGACCGATAATAGCGCTGCAGCCTAAGTACCTGTTAGACCCTTAAAACCCCTGAGCTATTGCTCCGGGGTTTTATTTTTGTGCCTGAAAAAAAGCCCTCATGATTGAGGGCGTTTAATAAAAATAATAATTACGATTTGAGTTTGCGTAGACCATCGGCCAATAACCACAATGCTCGATTTAATTTAATATTTTGATCGATACCTGCTACTGCTCGAGTTCGTTGGCGGTTGCCAGTAGCGGTTCGTCCAGGCAGGCCTCCTTTGATAAGATTTTCTTGTGTGCGATTAAACACGCTCCATAAATCTGAATTCCGATCGTCTCTGCGACGCGGCATTAAAATTTGACTTTCTGTAATCGGCGCAGGCCTTTCCGGATCATCGTATTTTAATGTGAGTGCAGCAGAGGCAAACACTTCGGCTTCACCTGAATCCAGGCTAATTGCTTGCATGGCTTCCTGTGATTCTGCGACGCGTTCAAAACCACCCAGGACTTCATAGGCACCTTCAATTACATGCCCAGTGACGTCACCTTTGTGTGGTATGCGAACGTCCATCAGAGTATCGCCATAGACCAAACCATTCTGACATACAAAGCGAAACATACCCGCTAACATTTGATAGCTGCTGGTACCGTCATGAGAATTTAGCAATATTATTTCGTTTGCCTCTGCCCCGTTAATTTGACTGGCGTGGCGCAAACGAATCATATGCTTGGTGAATTCGCGACGATCATCATTTCTGACTCTTGTCTGACACACCATAAAGGGTTGAAATCCTTCAGTTCGTAACTCATTCAACACAGCACAGGTTGGAATGTAACTGTATCGTTCCGAGCGACTTGTATGTGGCATTTCTGCAAAGATTGATGGTGCTACCCTACGAATTTGATCATCTGACAGTGGATAATCAGATCGTAAAGCGGGTGCGCCTGATTTGAATCGAGATGAAAGTTGCATGATATTTTCCTCTTGGAGTTAGATGATAAAACCCCAACAGAAATACCTTTCCCATCGGGTAGGTAATCCCGATGGGGGTAGGTTCAGGTATAAAAACCGCGCTATCTTGCAGAACCCATGGATAGCTTTTTAAGGACAGCATTTTGCTGGCTTAAATTTTATTCGTGAATATTTTCAGTAACGCGATTAAAAATATTCACGAATAAAACCCAACCGGAAAACCGGCTGGGAGTGTAACGTGAGTTATGTCGATTCAGTTAATGCAGGTGCAACAAGTTGCTCCATAAATTCTTCAACGTTCCATTCGTTAGCATATTCCGTTACTGATTCAACATAGTTTTGATTAACTTCAAACTCGATGTTACCAGTTTGGAAATTAATTGAAAAATGTCCTTGTCCACCGTCATTGTTATACCAGTCAACACCTGTCATTTCGAGATAGCCATATACGATATCTTCAATGGCTTTATCTAGTGGCAAGTCGCGACCGCATTCACGATGAATCCATTGCCCGTCCTGATAGTCCCGGGTTTGATCTAGAATGTGAACCACAGGCATTGTCGCAGGCGGCTGCATCTCGACGTAATCAATATGGCCATCATCACCGGATCCGGAAAAGCCCACATAGATTTCTTGAATGTCCAGTTTTATCAGCACTGGCAAAAGCGCCGTGAGATTAATCTGGTGCAACGCCCGGCTTCCATCAGGTGAGCTGGTTTCAAGTCGAGGGAAATCCAAACCCAGGTAGTTATACACCTGTCTGCGAACGTCATTCGATGCAACAGCGTTTAACCGTGTTTTTATTTGGCCAATGCGAACCGGAGTTTCGCTATGGTTTGTTCGGATTAATTCGACAGTCCATCGGTTGTGATCCAGAAATAGACAGAGAATTGCAGTTTGCTGTGACGCTAACCGCTCGTGATAACTGGCTACACAATGTTGCTGGCGTAAGCCTTCCATTCCCAAGCGACGTGATGATTTGATCAGATATCCGGGATAGCTTGATGCAATGTGTTTTTCAAAAAATGTTACATCATAAGTTACATTTTTTGCTGCCAACATTTTCAGCGTTGCCAAACGTGAGAGCTTGTTGTGCTCATTGCGCCAACGTTGCTCCGACCACTCAAGGCGAATTTTACGTTGGTGTTGTTTGGCCATGGCCACAACATCTCCGACCGGTACGCCTTTACTGCGCAAGAACAAATAGCTGCCGGTAAACCATAAGCTTTTGCTGATATCACCGGCGAGCTGAGCTGCATCAAGTACCGTATGCAAAGTAGGAGCATCAACATGCCCCAGGGAGAATTGCCCCAGGAGTTTTTTCCCTACTTTTGCGGGTAACTCGGATAAACGTTCTACGATTGGATCCACAGTGGCAGCGCTCATGATTGCACCTCCGTTTTAGAGAGGCTGCCCAAAAAGGTGCCGCGAGACATCCACACCTCCGGAACGATTTTAGACAGCCAATCTGCCAGATTGGGAACCCGGCCACCGCAGTCCTCCATTACGTGCTGTTCGCCAATATAGCGAACAGGAACGGGGTTGCCTTCCGAATTGATGATAGTGGTACCGAACAACCGCTCCGCTTCAAAAATCCCCTCGGCGTGATGCCGAAGTGCGCGGTGCCGATAATCACAAAATGATTCCTTGGTTTCATCAAACCATCGATGAATGGCCAGGTAGTCATCAGGGATACCGCCAAACTTACGAGCTGACGATTCAGCATGAAAATAAGGGTGCGTCATAAGATGCTCCTTGATAGTGACGGGGCATCCTCCTGACGGGGAATTCCCGTCAGGGTTTAAGGATAGGCTTTCGCCCATGTTTGAGGTTAGGATCCGGCCTGAGCCGCGTTGCCTTTCAGATCCCGTGGGCAACTTTTTAAGGGTGGTAAATATCGCCACGCTTAAATCTTTATTTCGCAATCCTCTTCACAAAAAGGATTCTGAAATAAGGCCCATTCAAGAGAATGGGCAATCAGTTATTCAGTCTTCACAACTGCAACAATTTGAAACAGGCCATTGATACTGCGACGACAGTTCCTCCGCATATTCCATGGCCATAGCATGTTTTGAAAAATCGCCTACAGACTCAATCCCGCCCTCGGTACAGTGCAAATAAACACTGTAAAGTTCGGGATTTTCATCATCAATCACATAGTAGGTACCTTCAGGGTCATCCTCTTCATTGAGATTAACCACACCATGAACTTCAATGGCGTCGTACCAGGTGGGAACACCTTTAATGATGCTTTCTGCATAATGATCATTCACTAATACAAGCATTGGATCTTCTGAAGCAACACACATATATTCTCCTGAAATAATTATTCCAGTGGGAAAGCACCCATTGGGAAGTGCTTCCCAATGGATAGTTAATTACGGTGTTACCCAATGAAGGTTCGGGTATAAGTTCCGTCCACCATTGCATGGCGAACATTTTTATTGCCCATTTTGACTTCTCCATCTTTCTCAATTTCTTGAAGCATTTCCGCGGGGACAGAAATATTCAGCTCAGTCAATTTTTCGAGATAAGGTGTTAATGAGTCAGGATGTGGGTTCCGTTCCCATAAGTTGGAATAAATTAAACCTTCACCCTCGTCGTCATCTTCTGGCTCTTCCTGATAATCAATTACCATGAAAAAACCATTCAATGGGCGATCAAATCCCATCAGTACTTCAATGGGTTTTCCGGTGTAGGTTGTTTTGAAATAGTGACGAGACATAAAATTTCCTCGGTATGGCTTAGCGAAAGCCGTGATTGATTGTTTGAATGCCTTGATCAGCAAGATGTTTTGTCAGTGCGTCCGCGAATAATTTGGCGTGATTCAATTCCTGAAAATCGGCACACCACATCAGCTCATCTGACTTACCGGTATACACGCCAAATAGATGCGCCTTTTCCACTGCAGAAACAGGTAAGGTCTCGTAGATATCACCTGTATCAGCATTGATAAAACAAGCCCGGACTTCTATTTCCAATATTTCTTCGTTCATCATGTTCTCCAGAGTTGATGAATATTTGGAAATTAACCTGTTACTAAAAATGGTTAATTTCCAGGAGTTTGATAAATTTTTAATCAATCGCTGCGAGGATGAGATTTGCCTCCGGGTGTAGACAGGCAAACTCGCGCAGTGCGTGAAATCCCTCGATCAAATAATCAAGTTCATGTTGATTCGCTAATTGGCAATAGACGAATAGATTTACCACCAGGCTTGCGGCATCTGAAGACATTGATCCCTCAAAACCGTTGCTATCGACCTCCAGGTCGAACGATTTATCGGAGCTCAATGACATATAAAATCCGCCATTGCTAAGCTCGATGTATTCCCAATAGCCTCCGTTATAGGATTTGACAAACTTATCCATGTAATTGAATACGCTCATTTCAAATACCAGGAAGAGCCCGGGGAATCGTGTGGGTAATGTTCGTAAGCGCAAGTGCCCAGGAACAGTAGTTGCGGTGATGGAAGGTGTAATTGCAGTAGCAGTACTCATGATGATTCTCCTAAGTGAATAAATGGGGAAAAATCATCAGCCCCTGGGGAATGATGAAATTCCCGATGGGTGAGAAAAGTAAAGTACCGCGAGTGAACCATTCCCGAAGGAATAGTTTTCCCACGGGAGTAGATAAAAGGTTTTAACCTTTGGCGTCACTTTGCAGTGAGATCATCGCTGATACCAAGGTATCTCCACGCCAATGGATGATCGTTATTAAGGGCAGCTTTCGCTGATCTTAAATTTCAAAAATAATGAATTTGTTTTCGATACGGTATCAAAAATAAATTAATTACTTCTGCATAACAGTGACACATCCATGTGTCTTGGGGTGTTTGTCTTGATGGGTGTGGATCGCAACAAACTACATTCGCGCACAGTCAATTCTGCACAACGATTCACGTCTATTTCTCGCGGACGGGCGCGAATTTGAAGGGATAATGAGCAGTGCTCTGAGAGTGCACCACAGTTGTATACGATGGTGCTTTGTCAGAGTACTGCATATCCGGAACGAAAACGGCCTGGGTACACAGTACCAAGGCCGTTTCTTTGATGGAGCGTGTCGCATCTCATTGCGACGTGATGGCCGAGGTGGCTTGAGTCACCAATTTCTGACGTTGGAGGACACCTAACGGTGTTACAACATTGGTTTCTCGCTCAGCGGGAGGATACAAGGAGGTAGATCGAATACCTACGGACATTTAACCCTGTGTGGTCCGTCAAACCCGTGAGGGCTAAGGGTCGCAGAGACAGCTGCGTCTGGAGAACTGGTGGAGCAATCATACCATAGCACTCGGAATCTTGATCAAGTGCTGTGGTATGACACCTTCAGGAATGGTTAACCCATTCCTAAAAGTATCAAGAATAACCAGCCGATGGCTGATAAAGCGCCGCTCTGCTTGGCTGGTTTCGTTACTGCTGAAACCCGCTTTGCTGACAATTGCCGGTGTTCTGGTAATTGCCCGTTAACGGCTTTGGGACAGATGGCAAGTTCCATACTGCGTTGGCTTTAGAGAAGACATAACCGGCATTTTTCAATGCATGGTATTTCTCATTGAATGCTGGGTCTGATTTTTCCAGTTTGATATTCGCCAAACACCAGGCGATTTTATCATTGTTCCAACGATAACCTTGCTGTTTCAAACGATCCTTTGCTGCACTGAAATTAGGATCATTTTTTTGCAACGTTACCAACAATGGTAATCCGAACAGGTTTTGGCTGTTGGATGATTGAAGTGATGGTGGATTGCTTTGTGCAGCAGCTGGCTGTTGCGCAGGTACACCAAAATCAGTCGTGGTGACTTGTTTCAAGTCAATTGCCATATCACCCACTTTTAACGCTATGAGTGAGATTAAATTGGCTTGCCAATTAACACCTAACTGACCCGCGAGATTGCTGTTATTGCCATAAATAAATGGCTCAACAGTTACATCCGATATACGTGCAGTCACCCATACCTTGGACTGGTCAGTATTGAGCTGATTAGCGTAAGGTTTGAGAATATCGACAAGTTTTAAATTGACGATGTTGACACTGATAAATGTTTTACGTGGTTTTTGTGGATTACCTTCATACATACAGAAGGTGCTCACCCAAAACGGTTTGAAATCCTGTCCAGGCTTAGGGGTAATCTCCTTCAAGCCATTCAGATAACCGCATGCTTCAGTATGAGCGTTAAACCAGCGAACATTATTCACAACTGCAGAATTTACATTAGAGATTGACATGGTATTTCTCCTGGGGCTGAAAAAAGAAAACCCGCTAAGGAGAGACCACGCCCGATGGGAGTGATTATCCCAGCGGGGTGAGGTTGGCAGATGCCGTGTCTGAAAGGTTAGGTAAGCTTGAAAAGCTTGATCACTAAAATACCTGTGGTGATCGGCTAAGGGCTCGATGAAAGTCATCGAAACTTGGCATTAGTATTATTAGCACAAACCGCTTAGGCGTACAACTTAACCCGGTTATTTTGGGCGAGATTTTGGGGGGGTTGCCTCACTCAGGGGGGAGCTAAAGGTCATTTTGCCTGAAAGCGTTGGTGGGCGGCGGCGAAGATCCTTTTCCAAGTCCAACAGGTTCACCAGGTTACCGATAGTGGCGTCCAGAATATAGGGAACGAGGTAAGCTCTATTCTGCTGCAGGGCGACGGATATCAATTCCAGAGTGGAAAGTCGGATGCCAATAAACCGTGAGGCAAAAATGTCCCCTCAATGTTTTTGGTATAAAAGTCCAGATCCGACGTTCGATATTGATTGCCGTTTCCGCGCCAACAAAATTCATCTGAAATATCCATAAGTGAAACTTCAAAAGGTTCTTGTTGATCTTGCGATGCAAAATACTTACTGAATTTATTGATATTGGCATATGACTTCATAAGGGATTTCTCCATATTTTTTAAGATAATAATGCCAATAAAAAAACAATTCCCACCGGGAAATTGTTTTCCCAGTGGCAAATTGAAGAACAACTAAAACCTACTCATTAAGTGGGTTGTGTTTCAGTTGGAAAAGGCCAAGGAGTTACTACAATCTCTCTCCCTGGAAACTCTGCTAGATATGCTTCGGGTGAGGCATACAACACTTCTGCCATAACACCTTCTCGTTTTGCCCAAAAGTAAAGCGAGAGTGAGCCATCAAACGATTTATCGATTCGCGTAATACAACCGGCATAATGATCTGGGAAGCGCGTCATCGGAATATCCTCATGGATGAATACAATCTTTCAGTTTCGAAATAACTGCGTTCAGCAGAGGTAATTCCTCTAGATTCAACACATTCACACCACGATCATATGCTTTAAGTACAGCAGCACATTCATCGCGGGTAAGATCTACTGAGCAAGGTAAATCCCGGGTCAATTCTCGATAATAATCAAGATCCTGGGGCGCGAATAAACCTAAACCGGAAGTAGACAGTTCAGCCATTTGTATTCTCCTTAGCAGGATGGATGATTAGATCTCATAATTGAATTGAGTCCATTGACCTGATTCAAGTGCGTGGCTTGCGTCATTCTCGCGAGTCCAATATTCATTGGATTCACGAGACAGAGGGCCTTGTTGTTCATCGCACGTACCGATGTAAAAACCGCGAGCGGATTTCAAGACTTTTAATGGAATACCATTAACTGATTTCTTGATAACACCGTAGTCAATCGACAGCATCCAGTCGCTCTGTGTCATTAGCTGATCAATCTCTGCTAATCGAGCATCCGTGAGGTCAGTTTCTTCACCTTTGGCAATAGCGAGTTCAAGCGAATAGGCTTCGCGTTCTAATGCCAAAAAGGCTTGTTTTGATAAAAAACACATAGCTAGTCTCCTGGTTAGATAGTAAAACAGGAGATGCATTACCTTGCGGGAATGTTCTCCCGAAGGTGGGTATGAAAAGGCATGAGCCGTGAAGGAATATTAGGCACCGTCTTTCGACGCAACCACTTGATGTGCCTGTGGTGGTTCTGGAAAGGATCTAGCCGTAGGCTAAATGCTTTGTGAGTATAAAATAACCCAGGTATCCGCGCAAATAGCAATCCGCTTACCTGGATAGCTGGGTATGGCTGTCATCGGACAAAAACTGAAAATTGTGTATCACCACCATTGAGTCGTCGTTGTCTGTCGCATCTATCAGCAACTGTCTTTGGGCATTGAATACATATTTTGCTGCCGCATTTAACTGTTCATTTTCCACGGGGTCATCATAATTCGTTTTATGTTGTTGTATGACCAGCTTTAGACTGTCATGGCCACGCCTAACACCTAATTCAAGTGTGCTTCGTTGGCCGTCTTGTGTTCGAAGAGAAAAAATAATCGAACGTCCAAAATAGACTTGTTCGTGGTATGACGCTACACAATGAGTTAATTCCCTTCCTTCGATTATCAGGGCTGCACGACTGGAAAGCAGCGTTGCCGTAACACCTCGATACTGCAGCTCTTTTATCCAGGGAATTTCAAAGGAATATTCCTGATAATAATGTTCATGAATCGTTGTGTTTAATAACTTTGTTAGCGCTTTATGTTCACGCTCAATACGATTGAATGACCAGTGATCGTTGAATGGCTCGTTCAGTCTATTTGCCATGCGACGGCAGTCCTTAATGGTCTGCATAGCGTCTCGAAAAAAATGAGGATCGGTTACTTTTTTGCATTGCTTTGCAGCAACCGCAATAGTAAATGAATATTGAAAAATCTGGGCTTCAGTTAGCCCGGTGTCGATAATTTCAAAATCACCATTATCCAGATAGTCATAATCGTAGTCATTGCCGTCTATTGTGCGAAGAAAAGATGTAGATTGCAGGATGCCCGATGGAATTGCATTGAGTCGTTCCAGGATTGGTTTTGTGACAGAGATTGGGATCGTTTGTAATGCAGGTGATTTTAACTCATTAAATGAGATATTTGTCCTCATAAGCCGATGAAGCGTTGTGGTGAATGACGCAAGCTTAAAGATTAGTTTGTTTCGGGTTACTGAGTTTTTACAAAGTGATTTCCAAAGAGATGCGCCAAGACCAGCTTTAATGGTGTTGATATTAACCCCGAAAAATAAAATAGCAGGAATAAGATGTAACTCTTCGTTCTTGACGGCTTCCATAATCAAATCGCGGAAACGGTGAAACCGATACACAAGTTCATTATCCAAGTGCTTTCCTTTGCGGCAGAACCGATGAATTAATTTGCTATCCTCACCCACCCATAGCGCATAACTGAGCTTTTGATAACGGCGATTAAATTTCCCACCGAGATGGGTGCGATAGAATAATGCATATTGTTCAAACGTACTCTTTTGCGGAAAGCTGACATTGTTATGCCTCAATATGGTGTCTTTGCGCGTCTGTTGATTATCGGAGTAAATATACAGGTCAGGGTAGCAATTATAGAACTTTCCGACCTGAAGACACTTGGGTGATTTATGAATCACTAATTCCAACTGTGTTATTGGCGAAACCAAATCTGTATCTGTGCTTATATGAGATGTGTCTTGCGCAAGCATGTATTTACCTTCGGCTATTGCTATGCCATTTCGGAAATATTTGGAACGAGAGATAACTGTGATTCAACCCGTCGTGCAATTTGCTGGGCAAATGCATCCTCTGAGTGATTGTCCGCCCAATAGATAAGTTGCTGCGCGAAGGTGTTTATAATTTGCTCGGATTCACAGCATTCGACGAATCGCTTCATCAATGAAAACAGATGGCTTCTGGACTTCCTCAGCGCTGTCCGTTTGGCGGCCGTCTGAAAATCTTCGTTGATCCAATTAGGCCCCATAGACGCTTTGTCTTTGGAGGTAACAATGGAATAGTAAGGTTGCTCATCGCTACCGCGCATATGCTCATCGGCAAGAAAAAATAATATCGAAGCAAGTTGTACGGTCGATCCCGTATCGAGACTCCATAACATTCTGCGGCGGTTGCCTTGTTTCCCGGATTCCGTTTTATAAAGATCCCGGAAATCAAAAACCAGGTGATCATGGCCATTGTGAGTGATATCCACACATTCCCCCTCCATGGAGTCGGGACGACGTCGTTCACCGCGAAATTTTATTCCGTCTTTGCTATTAATCCTCTTGAATGGAAAATAGGTTGGAACGAGATTGAGAGAGGTTTCGAGATTTTTAACTTGGGAGTTGTCACGCTTATTCATGTGGTGGTCTCAATTAGCAGGCTTACTCATCCAGTCCAAATAATACCTGGCGGGCTTCACGAATCGCAGTTTCAGCTTCGTGCACCAAGGCATCTTCATCGACTATCTCATGATAAGACTTGAAATAATGTATGAAACGACTGGCGTCTTCCACACAAAGGGCTCTGGAAAATCGATAGGCATTGTTTAATGCGTGATGCAGCCACACTTCATAAATACAAGATTGTTGAACAAGGCTTTCACATAAGTCACGCAACGTGCCCAGACTTACGAATTTCAATTTTCCCACTGATAATCGTAAATAAGGTATTGACGAATTCTTAATAAATACCAAATCGTTATCAGAAGGAGGGTATTGTAAAATCGAAAACTCCATTGAATTTCGGATCCACACCTGAAGTTCATCAAGGTATTTTATGTCCTCATCTGTTAATAAGCTTCGTGCCATTGAAATACCTACTGAATAGTATTGCTTAATCGCTTAAACAGCGCAGGCTGTATGAGATCCATATACAGTTCATTATCGATACTCAACAAATTAAGAGTTTGATACAGTTTAATTTTTGATGACAGTTGTTGAGTAAACCGAGTCAGCTGATCGAGGTTGCCAATATAGCTTTTGATATCCTGCTGCAATTGAGCTTCCGCATGAGCCGCGACAAGCTCTTTTACGATTTCATCAATGTATTCAATAAATACTGTTTGGTTTTCACTCATGGGAAAATTCCTCATTGGCTATTAAATCAATGCAAATGATTTAATCCTGTGCGTCTGTCTCGATTAACAGCTTTATGGAGCTTGGTATTTTGTCCTGCTTCGTATCCAGCATAGGCTGCGTGGAAATCACGTTTGATCACTTTTCGTGTCTCAAGTTCTCTGGTGGGAATAGCAGGAAGGTTTTTATCAAAATACGCCTTGATGACTTTCTCGGCCGTTTCATCTGCCTCAGCAAATCGCATGACAGTACTCCAAACGCCATTCACCCAATTCTCGGAAAAAATTTCACCGCGTCGGCGTTTGGTAGTTAATTTGCAACGGTAAAGAGTTGCTACATATTTTTTTCTTGCAGCAGTTAATTGATTTTGAAGTGCGACAAATGCGTATTCACAAAATTGCGGACTATTGTCCAATCCAATGAATACCACTTTAGAGCCTTGTATGGATGATTCTGTAATGACACGACAATTGAATGCCTTAGCGCAGGTCTGTGCTAATGTGAGCATCCACACGGGTGGGCGCTTGCCCGCTGGGTGCTTTACTGTATTGGCTTCTGAAGCATCGATGTCCTGCATGTCCAGACGGTGTTCTTGCATCAGCTTTTGAGCTTGCCTCCAGGCAATCTCCGCCTCATGAGGATTGGATGAACCTGCCATTGCCAGACACTTTTTGATTCTTTCCAGAATACGCTCATCGCTCATATTTATTTCTCACACTGAATACACTATAGCTACGTTAATTAAACTATCGAATTACAAGGAATTACTTAATTCAAGCGCCAAACTTCATCAATCATGTTCTGCCGAAGCCGCTGCATTAATCGTGTGTGTGCGTGCTTCTCGGCACGTTTCATTTTCCTCAGGTAAACAGATTCATTTCTGCAATGCTTGTGTTGCACGAAAAATCGTCTGCACGCACCGCGAGGCGGCTTATCCTTTAAACCAAGCCGCTTAAACCACTCGCCATAGGCAACTTGGCCATTTACATGAAATAAAAACACTTCACGTAATTTGGGGTCGCCTTTCGGGTCAAAAGGAAAGCTTTTGGTGTTGGTTTCAATCAATCTGACCATGAATAACTCCACCGTTTTTAAGTGAAATTTTATAAATACCGAGCGCAGGCTAAATGCCATTGCGCAACTTCCCAGCAACTACTTCCTGGTGCGGAATAGTTATTAAAAAAACCACCATTTGAAAGTAGATATTTAGCCTTGCGCCTGTGAGCTCTGCGTCTTTTGCGTCGATCAGCTGGCCAACCATGTTCAACCGCATGAGCGGTTCGCATGGGTTTAATTCTGTCTATGGAATGATGTGAAGGTGTCATTATTCCTTACCTGATTGTTTATTCTGGCGATCAATCAAATACGGTTCCTTCTTCGCATCTGGATGATTATTTTGAATGTCCGATAAATAATAATCGCCCCGTGCTTCTGCCAGATTTTCATCAGTTAATGCTTTTCCGAGTTCGGGAAAGTAATGCGCTATTGCATTTGTTTCATCCACCAGCCGTGAAAGATAGTGATCAATATTGTGCAAATGATAGGGAGTAGAAAATTCACAGGTCTGACTTGAAACCAATGTTGTGAGTAAGTGCCTGTATTCCTGCTGAACTTTCCAGTTGGGGTAATTGCCCAGATAGGTGTATATGCGCAGATAAAATTGTCTTAAGGCTTCCAGCTCATTGGTCTGTTGTTTTGATTGATCATCGATGTCGCCAAGCCGCTGTTCTGCAGAGCGGAATTTCTGAGTGTCCAATAATCTTCCAGTTATTATTCCTAGCAATGCAAATCCCGTTGCAAGAAGTGATGTGGCAGGGGCAGTGTCACGCATTCCTTGATTAAGAGGCGAAAAATGCATGACGATTGCAGCTATTAAAAGCAGTACTGAAAATAGGTTTAACGTTGGATGCAGTATTTTAATTGTGTTCTTCATGGGGCCGATGCCTCTGGATCGCTAGCCTTTCTTTTCATCAATAGATTTATTGGGCAATTTGGGGATGGGGTGATGAATTCGCCATTGCGTAACCGAATTCGACGATCCACTATTTCATCCACAGAGTAGATTCTGGGTTGTTCCGGGTAAGCAGATCCAGGTGGTCTGGTATCTCGTGATACGTCTGCAGCGGTAAACTCGCCCCAGATTTCAACATCATCAATACATCCATAATGTTTAAACACACTCCGTAAGCTGGTCGCGACCGACCATTGCTCGCCCTGCAAAAATAAAGCTTTATAAATTGGAAGCGCTTCTTGGATATTCCCATGCCTGATCATTGCATTGGCCTTGAGAAATAAAACTTCAGGCACTTTTCCCGTGTAAAGAGCCATTGCAGAAGATTGATTTATATCCAAGCCATGCTTCAAATCGGATGCTGTAGACAACCCGTGAGAAAACAAAAGATCAATATGGCTGGTTGTAGCAAGTGCTTTAATGAATGCTCGCTCGTTCTCACTGCTGCAAACCCATGTATTAGCCAAGGCATAGCATTCGGCTAGCTTATCCAGTGCAAATTTGGCGTTGTCCATTGTTTGATTGGCAATGTATTGTCGAATGGCCGTGTTGCTGGTTTCTACACTCTCATCCCTCACGCGATCATCATGAATAAATCCGTAATAGACAAAGGCACCAAAAAATGAAACGACGACTACAGCGATGACACCATTAAAGAGGAAATCTATTGTCCGGTTTTTTATAGGTTGACTGATCATAGTTGGTCTTCCTTCTTGCGGCGGAAAACACGATAGAGCGACCAAATAGCGTAAGTGCCAATGAAAAGTGAAAAGAACCAAATTACAAGGCGCTCAATAAATGTTTGGTTTTTGGGTGGCTCTGATATTTCAGGTTCTTTTGCTACCAGTGTGTTATCACCTGTAGTTTTCCTGGATAAATCAATAACCAAAATTTGGTCTACTTCAGCTTCAAACGCTGATAATTCTTGGCGACTTGGGTTCGGTATTTCTTTCAAGAAAATAACTAGTTTGGATTTCACTTCTTCCGATGAAGACTGATTGACTCGTGAAACCAGACTTTCCAATTCGCTACTGGATGCGGGGCTGTTCTGCCAAAACGTTACTGCCACAATCAGAATACACACCAATATCATCACAAAAGAACTGTTCATTGTTGTTCTCCTGCGGTGTCACGGTTATCCTGTTGAGTGCTATTTTTTTTGATATCGGTAGTTGCTGGGGTGATAACTTTATATTTATAGTCGCTTTTAAAAAGATGTTCTTCTTCGGTGGCGTACCACCAATCAGGATTTTCTTTTGGCTGAAAATTAATTTCTTCGCCATTGGCGTAGGCAGTAATAATTGGCAAATTATCTTTCCAAAACTTCCGCGAATATCCTTCATCTTCATTGTCATCACTTGCAATATATCCGGCCACACCTAACACAAATGCAACAGCCAATACTGACCGATACCAAACGGGCCATTCGAGAATGTTCCAGGATAAAAATATAAGATAAGACGCGAAATATACGGAAAGGCCAAGCAACAAAAATTTAATGAGATAGACAAATCGTAGCTTCACAAAAAATCTCCTGATAGTAATGACTCATGTCGATATTGCGGAATTTAAAAAAGCCGCCCCGAAGGACGGCAACGACAGACCGCGCTAGCGCGATTAGAAAAATCCACTCATTGCTGCAGCTGTTTTTGAGTAAATAGGCTCAGCTGCTTCTTCCAGTTTTAAGTTCGCTTTATTGGCCGTGGTGACAATACGTGTGCGGTACTCTTTCATATTGCTGATTTCATCAACGGTTTGTTTTGTGTAGCCGTGATCAGATACTTTGGTGTCAATATCCGTTGCGCGTTTTACGACGGCACCATTCTTGGTGCGCTCCTTGATTTGCACATCGCACACCAACATGTAAGTGACATCTTTTACTAACGCACCACTGACCAAATCGACACCGGCACCAACGACACCACCGGCAACGGCACCTTTCCAATCACCACGCGCTGCGCCTCCAATGGCTGCACCGGCTAAAATGCCGCCTTCATAACCCTGGTTTAGCGCCTGTTCGGATGCACTGGGTGAAGCCTTCTCCAGGTTCAGCACAAACGCAGACAGAATAAATTGCGCTTGCTCCGGATCATCAATAAGACGGTAGTTATTATCATTAATGGCAAAGCTGTCTTTCAGCAGTTTTTTAAATATTGCGCGATCAAATTCCTGCACACTGCTTTTTACGTCCACGTATACCGTGCGTTTTGCCGGTGCAACGGGATCAATAAAAATAGCGGTACTGGTTTTGGTTTGGACATCCAGGTCTTTTTTGGATAGCGCAGTATTGGTAGCGGCGCACCCTGATAAAATAAAGACTCCGGCAGTGATAACAGTTAAGGTCATGCGTTTAACGAACGAGGTCATAGTCAACTCCTGTTGCTAGGTTTGTGGTAGAAAAATTAATGCTTAGTTATCGTGGTTTGTATTGCGTTACACGCTCTCGTTGCTTGCGCTGGTAGATTTCTTCGCGATCAACAGCGACGTCTTCTGGAGCGTTAATTCCCAGGCGCACCTGGTTACCTTTGTTGCCAAGTACAGTGACGGTGACTTCATCACCAATCATGAGCGTTTCACCAATCCGGCGAGTCAGAATCAACATGGCTTACTCCTGCAGCGACAGGAAATGTTGGGCTTCTTTCACGTCGAACCAGATCACTCGATGGAGTGTGTCGCTACGCAATTGCCAGGCTTCGCCCGCAATCGTCTGTAGAGCATCATTCAATGTCACCGGGCCTAATTCCCGGATCACCGACGGTAACGGTAATGTGTTGAGCAGTTGGTCTTGGCCATCCGGGCTCTGCCAGCGATAGCCGGATCCTTTTAATGCTTCTCGCAAGGCATCACCCACCATCAATACATCTTTGCCTAGCGACAAATTCACAATGGATTTGAGAGGTGATTTTTGGTCAGCTCGTGCCTCAGCCGTTACCAGTGTGTAGCGGTCAGTTCGAACCTGGTTCTCACGTTGTTCTGCTTGTACGGCCGTACTGCTGCACAGCAAGGCGAGTAAGACTAATTTGCGGCGGATTTGCATGGTGTAATCTCCTGAGTGAAGGTTTCCTGTGTTGTTGATGAAGCAGAAGATTCAACCAGGATTAGCTCCTGATTGAGGTGTTCTAATTGCTGCTCAATACTGAGCAATTCGAGGCTAAGTGCTGCTGTCTTGCGTTGTAAGGAAATCAGTTTTTTCAATTCACGTTCGCGAATAACTGCGCCTTCAAGAAATTGATTTAAATCAGAATTGAGAACGCCCTGTGATGCACTCATGCGCGCACGGACTTCCTGATGCAGCGAATGGAGTTCTGCAGCAGGATGCAGATAAATAATTCTTCGAATCTCATCTGCTCGCGCTGATAGTTGTTTCATTGCTCGTTCAATGACGTCTCGTGAAATTTGATCATTCATGCATTGCTACCTTGTGCCCAGGAAAAGAAGCGACACGTAGGGAAGCTGGTGCAGCCCTTGAATTCTTTGCCTTGATTTTTTCCACTGTTAATGGTGCGTAACACCATTGTTCCTTTCTGGCACTCCGGGCATTTGTCGCCCACTTTTACGGTGCCTATTGTGGGCGATTTATTACTGGCTGGTTTAGCAGTGGTTTGAGTGGCAGTTTTTTTAGTTGATGTTTTCTCGGGTGTTTTTGATGCGCTTTGGTCGTTTGCGAATTGGGAAATCAGGGCTTTAACCTGATCAGGGATTGCTGCAGCACGGAATTTTTCAATCTCCTGCAGCAATGCATCATGGGCATGACTTATCACAGGTAAGTAGTCTGCTTTTCGTGAGGCAATTTTGTCGAACGACTCTTCAATGTCGGCGGTGTATAGGTATTCCATAAATGAAAAATAATTTTTCAATAAATGGATAACCGCGATGCCTTTGGATGTGGGTGTAAATTTCAGTGTTTTATGCCGTGTCACATAATCCAGCGTGACGATGCGCTCAATAATGGTGGCATAGGTAGATGGTCTACCAATTCCCAGGCGATCCAATTCTTTTACCAGGGATTTTTCGGTGTATACCAACGGTGGTTCTGTGTGTTTGATATCGAGCTTCACGGATTCACAGGCAATACGTTCACCAATTTTTAAATCCGGTAGTGAAACAGGAGGTTCTTCCTCTTCGTCCTCACTGGTGGACAGTGACGTAATGGGTATGCACTTTTCAGCAGCATTTCGCCAGCCTGCAGTCTTCATGCGGGTGGCATTGGTTTTGAAAAAATCCATTGCCTCATTGTGAAATTGCACGGTTGTCAGAATGTCTTCACCCGCGCTCAATTGCGATTCCAGGGTAACTTTCCATATCCAGGAATACACGTCGCGCATGGTCTTATCGTCAATCTCGGGGCCCAATACCAGCAAGTTAATATCAGTGACCCGTATACATTCATGCGCTTGCTGTGCGCTGTCTTTGGCTTTGTGAAACGGTGCCTGTAACGGTAGGGGTAATTGCTTGCCTCGGGCGAATGTCCGTATCTGCTCAATAAAGTCTTTTGATATGTTGGGGCTATCAGTGCGGTGATAGGTAATTAAACCGGCCTCAAACAGCTTCTGCGCGGCCGCCATGGATTGTTTAGTGGTTAGCTTGAGTTTTGTTGCCATCAGCTGCACAAAGGCGCTGGAGGTCAATGGTACGGGTGGTGAGATTTGCTTGGGTTTTTGATTAACCGCATCGACAATTAATGCCTTGGTGCGCTTTTCGATCATTTCTGCCCGCGCACGATCAGTCATCAATTGACCGGGGGGTAATCCGTTCACCCAAGTGGCAGTAAAGCTTATACCCGCATGTTTAAGCGTTGCTGTTACACCAAAGTGCTCAACAGGTTTAAATGCCTGGATAGCGAGATGGCGTTCAACGATCAGCCGCAATACAACGGACTGAACGCGTCCACCGGTAAAAAAATGATTGATACCCAGGGATTTAAATTTGGCATTGAGTTCCCGGGTGATCAGGTACCCAACATAGCGATCCAGCACACGGCGTGCTTCTTGTGCCCTGACCAACGCCCAATTGATTTGGCGTTTGTTGGCAATCGCTATTTCAAGTGCTTTCTTGGAAATCTCATCAAAGGTAATGCGGGATATCTTGGTTTTATGGGTATTGCCCAATTCGTTGACCACGTGTCCTGCAATCGCTTCACCCTCGCGATCAAGGTCAGTGGCTACATAGATAGTGGTGGCTTTTTTGGCGGCATCGGTAATGTCTTTAACAACCTTGCCTTTGCCGTGAATGGTTTGCCATTGCGGTTTGTGATGCGGTGGTTCGACACCCATGGTGTCTACCGGCAAATCCTTGATATGGCCCAGCGTAGCCAGGATTTTAAACGTGGGAAAATACTCCCGCATTTTCTTGGCTTTCGCCGGACTCTCAACGATCAGTAAGGTAGACATCCTGGGCGTCCTTATCCGTGGTTATTCGGGAATTTCGTCTTCGTAGTTATGCGGTATGTTTTGGTTCGCATAATCAAAACTATCGCCGCCAGCATTCCCGTTGGATTGACCTTTACGCTCGGCGTAGATGATTTTCTCAATACCTAATGGAACGATGGCCACTACGTCTGCAGAAATTACATTTGCGGTTTGTTCTTGCCCTGCATGTACACCTTTGGTTGCTGTGTAAGTTTCTTGGCTCATTGAACCGGCCACATATACGCGGCATCCTTTCACCAAGTGGTCATTAAATATTTCGGCGCGCTTGCCCCAAATTTCTACCTTGCCCCAAAAGCCGCCTGAATCTTCATACTCACCTGTGGCTTGATTTAATTTGTCCACGTTGAAGCGTGCTGAAAATTTCAAAACCGCTTTTTGTTCTGTACCGTTTTTTATCGGTACATACGATAGTGTTGGTGCGCTTCCTAAATTACCTTCACCCGCAAAATAATTTCCCATAGGGTATGCCTCGTTGATCAGTGGATTCGTGACTGAAAAGCGGCTGCATCATTCCTTAAATGAAAACAGTAAAACAGTCAGAAAATGTGCTACGCCTGTACAAATAAAAAAGGCGCTCAACGAGCGCCAAAGTATGATGTTTCGTGTGTCGCTTGGGATACGTTGAAGGTTCCAGCAACACGATCATTGTAGGGGGAGACGTCACTGAAAACCGCAATCAAATCGTAAGCGGCTTGTGCAACATGCATGGTGTGTTTTTCTCAAAAATCGTTATAGCTTTTTCCCGGGGCTAACTTTTCAGCGATCACGTCGTACATATTGAGATCTGAATATCGAATCACCCATAGGCCTGCGTTGGGATTATGTTTGTCCGCTTTGATAGTGATATCCAGGCCTGTTACACCTGAGTAATGCTCACTCTGGCGTTCAAGCTCTGCAGTCAGTTTTTGATCGCTACTGCCTTTCAGCTTGTTGCGAAATTTACTTACACTTGTGCACTTGGCAATCGCGTCCCGCGCTGCTTTTTCCTGCTTCTTGGGTGCAAGGGAGGCAATGGCTCTCACCATTGAAAAGGTAATTTTTCCAGCCTGAAATAAACTCATTACTTCCGGTACCAGATTGCGGTATACCCGAAGGTAATGCCGTACCTGATAATCCGGGAGTTTTGATTGTTTGGAAATGACAGCATTTTTGATGCCCGCGTCGGCCAGCTGGCCGATCAGGTTAACTTTTACCCGACAGTCGGTGCTGTGCTTTAGCGTATTTAACCAATCTTGCGTTTCCATTTAATGCACTTTTCGTTGAGTAAAAAAGTGTCCTGCCTTGATGGTGTCAGATGTCAATTTTATATCGCGAATGACCCAAACGGATTCATCCCGTAAGCCAACTGACTTAGCGTAGTCATTGGTAATGATCAGGCATTCCTCAACCATTTTTGATGTGGATTTTCCGCAGTCACGATAGGTGGTCACCAGTGTTTGATGCGCGTACCCTTTGTCCATGAGGGTTTCCCATTGATCCTTCGCGAAGTGCTCATGCTGTATTCGCCTCCATTCATCGAAACAAGTAATGATGAATAAAGCTGAAAATATTGCTATAAATATTTTTTGTACCGGAATCTTATCCACAAAGTGAGTGTATTCGGAATTATTGTGATCATTTCCTGAGCTCATTATCATTCTCCGAGATTAGCTATTCATGAATCAATTTTGATTCGGAGTTTTTTCAGACGCATCTCCAGACTGCTGTACAAACGTCAAATAGCTACCATTTACTTTTGCTTGATTTGCACGATCTACAACAACACCGTGCCAGATGTCGCTTGGCGTTAATTTGCTAACGTCCATGTTGAAATGCTGCAGGAAAAACAGTCGGGCTGAGAGTACTCGCTTGTTATAGAAAGAATATTTCCAAGGCTTCCGTAGATAGACTAAAAAGGAAACAGACAAGGAGAAGATGATGGCCGCAACAACCGTAATCACAATGTTAGTGACTGAAGTAAAAGGTACGTTGTTCGGTGTTGTTTCTGAGAATACTACCAACAAGGTGATCATGGAGATCCACACAAAAATATAAGCCATTCCTAATAATGTTTCATGGCGGCGTTCCAGATCGTTCATGTACTCAAACAATAATTGCTTTCCCCTGTCCGGCAAGTATGTCAGGTCTTTTGCAGTCAATATTTTAATCATCATGGTTCCTCAATAATTTTGGTTATTTGAATGCCGATCCGTTGAGCATTAATCCATCCGCCCAACTCTTGTCGAGCAGGTTTTCCAACAGCGGGATGTCGCGAGTACTGCGTGGGCGGTTTGAATCGACATGGCGATTGCCGCGTTTAATTTTGGCAAACGCAAATTGCTTGGCCCATTTGAATTTTGCATGCTGGATAAACTTGGTATTCCAGGAGGGATAGCAGCGCTGCGTTTCCTTCCAGTACAAAATGAATTCCGGTACCAGCTTATGGATAAAATCATCATCCATGTTTGCGTGACGCAATATTTCAACTGCCTCATTGCATGGCTGCCAATCACTGCTAATTGGAGTGGCGGTTACACCTGATTGGGGCAAGTTGTTAAACCTGCTCCATTGGTTTTTTACGTGCTGTATAAATTTGCCATTCCAGGATGCTTCTATGGTTCCGCGTTCCATCCAGTAAATGACAAATTCTGGCACTGCATCTTCAGCAAAAGCCTGATTGATCCCTAATATGCCGGTGATCAAGGCCATGGTGTCTTCGCTTGGGCGCCATGTGTTGGTCATTCGGGTTGCTTGGGGTAGGGCGGCCGCTGAATATGACTCATCACTTACAGCTGGGTTCGTTGTAGCTGGTCGGCACCGCCAACGAGCCATGACAAACTTTAAAAAAACATCAGGCTGATTTGTTGAAAGTTGTGGTACTTCTTGATTGAAAAGCTGAACCTGTTCTTTGATGTAATGTTCAGGGATTGCGAATGAACAAATGCGTTGAATCAATGCATTGTCTGGTTGCCATTTATCTGAAAAGGTATTCATTCAGAATCACCCGATGATGTGCGCGCTAGATAGGGATTGATTGCCGGGATATCAGGTGCGTATATTTCTTTAAATGGAATTAACCAGCCATTCAATACCTTATGGGGTGCACGCTTGAGGTGGTATTGGTGCAGATTTATGTCGCCTTTACGTTTGTGAATTTGCAAACGGGAAAAATTTCTGGACAGCTTTCTATGCAAACACTCATCCAGCTGGTGCAGATGAAGATATAGCCTGAAGATACGAGGCGCTAATAAAAACACGCCTTGATCTACAATATGGACTGCCGCAGTCGAATGATTAACGGACAGTACTTGATTGTTCAATCGAGTCACTAACCAGCTTAGAAATACCTCGCCTTTCAATAAATACTCCCGCCTTTCAACGGGATCCATTGGTAGCGGGGCATCTCCAGTGCCTAGCCACAAACTCATGATTGTCTTAGGCTCGGTAGCATTTGCAGTTAGTAATGGTGTGGCTGGTTGATGTGCGAGCTGTAGAAGAGCATAGATTTTCGATGCCAAATTGTGCAATGAATATTTTTGAAGATATTTGTTAGTCATGTGTGTGGAGTCCCAATAATTTTTTAGACTTTCGCTGACCAAAAAGATAATGAAACAATGGTGCCGGTGTGTCATAGATAATGACAGTTTCAATCCGTGTCCCGAGACACGATTTTGTTTATAAGAAGAACATACTCCCGTATACCTTCATCCCATACCGCACCCAATTTGTCTGGATGTTCGCAAGGCAGTACTACTGCATCACCAGTGTCTTCATCGATTCTATGGGATACGGTGAATTCTTTTTCTCCTGTCTTAGTACCTTGTCGGTTATAGATATCGAACCAACTCGTAATACAAATAATTCGACTCATGGCGGATATTTCCGATTCAATCACGGCTTACTTGGCCACCACATCAAATCCGGCGCTTCTCAGTAATTGAGCCTCTTGTCCATGCAGGCCATCTTTGAGCGTAATAGCGCCGTTCTCTCTTGCGTGATCGGTTAACGCATCAATTCCATCAAGGGTTTCGATAAGGCCCGGAAAAAGATCATCTACATTGCCAAGAATTTTCATTCTCCACTCATCATCGAATTCAACCTGATACCAGGTTCTGCCACCGTCAAAGGTGCGCAAGTTATAATTGACCATTTCTCCATTCCATAGCGTTGTTCCTCCTACTTTTTGATCCCAGTATTGAAACGCTAATTTGTGGTCTGCTTTCAGCTTATCGATGTAGGATTGTTTGTATTTAACACCTATAAAAATGCCAATCATTAACGCCGCTACGCTAACTGCTAGAAGTTTTAATTCATTCATTTCTTTTGCTGCCTTTAGCTATTTGCATAATTCGTGTTCCGAGACATGAATCGCCGGTTATTTGTCTTCGGGCATCCCATAACTGGAGCGGTATTGTTCATGCTCAGCGCAATCAGCAACCAACCCCATCATGGTGAGTAATTGACGCTCCCATGCTCCAGGGCGGCGACTGCCATCCGCAACTGACGCCAGTACAAAACTCACCAAATCTTCAACCGTAGCCATTGGGTTTGGTGCACTATGTTCTTTGTGTAACGCCACGATGTACTCCAATTCCTTAAGTACTTCCGGATGTATCTCAACAGTCTTTGTCATAACTACCTCGGCGATTAATTCCAATTTGCGTTATCAAATTTCATGCGTACAACTGGTTCAACACATCGGTCAGCTCTTGAAAGCCTGGTAGTGTTTTGAACAACCGACGGGAGAGCTTTTCAGCCTCTTTGGCCACATCGTCTGGGTATCGCGATTCCTCACTCACTGAGTTCAGATCCAGAATGGTTTTGCGAAGAGATTTCACAGAGTTGTTTAATGTCACGCGGACGACATCGTAACCTGCAAGCACTTCGTAATACTCGGGGGATTGTTTGCTCACATACTCCCGCACAGTGCAATAGTGGTCGTGCTGTGGATTAAACGCATGAATGCGTGCTGTGTTGCCGTAACCGTATGCCAGTGCAAATTCCCGTCTGGCTCGCCATTCCAGTGCCATAGGGCGCTTGGTATGCTCAAACGATAATTCAGCGGCCGATAAATGTTTGACGGTATCAATATCGTCATTCAACAGCTGCGTGCGCAGGTTGGTTGCCAGATACAGCTCAATGCATTCCGACCCGGCAGTTTCCCGACTGAGGCGTTGTTGCGTTTCCAGATCTTTCATTGCTTGTTGCACCAGCTGCATTTTGCGCAGCACTGTGCGAATCTTGTCAGAAAGTCCCGCCGCCCCCTTACCCATTAAAAGGCCTTTTAAAGGACGTTCCGCCAATTGAGTATTCACATGTTGCGAAGAAGCCATATTCACACCTTGCTGCGTTTTAAAGTATTCATTGTCATTACAGGCATTCATCAAATCAGCATTTTATTAGTCTAAAAAATGCTCAATTTGTGTGTGTGTTTTCTGATGGTTCTTGTTCTGTGTTCTGCGATCTTTGCGCACGCTCTTCAAGCGCACGTTTGTTTGCCAGATATTTTTCCAATTCCAGACTGCGTGGCGCGATTGAAGCGCGCTTGGTGCCTTCCATCACGTCAGTCTCAATTTCCAAACGGTTATTTTTCTTCTCAAGGTATTGGCCTTGCGCACGTTTGGCGACCTTGGTGTTTTTACGGATATCGTCGCGAGTCACATTGGTGAATATCCAGCGATTCACTTCTTCAAACAGATTCCGCATAGCTCTACCAGAGTCCGTCACAACATCATTCCACTCGGCATCACCGATAAATCCCACATGATGGGCTGTAAGCCCAAGTCTCACGATGCGGTCATATTGCAGAAGGAGTAACACCGAACGGTACGCCCAAGGCGAATGAAAGTTGAGGGGAATTTCTAACGGCTCTGCACAGGCTTGCACACTCACATCGAAGTCTTCCAAGCCTACGATTAAATCCGACAACGATTTTTCACGTTCATCCAGCAACGCTTTGGTGCGCTTATGAGCGGCTTCAATTTCAACCAGACATTGATCCGCATAAGGATCGTCATTCTTTGCCGCTGTCCAAATCAAACCGGCCTGACGGGCAAAGAGGGACATGCCCACAATCTGGCGAATATTTTTATGGCGATCACCACGGCGACCACGAAACAAATTGATCGCAAGATGCGTGTGTAATTTCAGCGTGGCACCCATCTGCATCGATGGTGGTAGGTTCACAGTGCGCTCTGTTGGCTCACCAGAAAGCCCTGGCTGATTACGCCGTGCTGCCCGCCCCTTGGGTGTACTTTTCTGTGTGCCCGCATCGGCTGTGAACATCTTATCGAGCTTACCCATATCCAGGGTGCCCGCGCCTGATGCTTGTGCGGTAGCGCTTGCTCCTTCAACCGCATCTGCAAGATGAGAATCATTGCTTGGCATAAAAACTCCGTTCGTGTTGTGTGAAAAATTTAATAACGATTAAAAACGTGCTGTCTCTTGTACAAAAGCGTGTCTCGGGACACGAATTACCTGCAATCTCTGCGTCACTTCAAATTGTGGTAGGCTCCCACACTTCCAAAGTTCGAAAGCCTTTCGAATTTAATGTATTACCTATGCTTTGATCGCTGCTCGAACTCCAATACATTCCCAAGTTGCTTGAAAGTTCGAAAGCCTTTCGAATTCAATTACGCTATCTTCGTTACTCAAAAAGTTCGAAAGCCTTTCGAACTACCAAATTCGATCCGGGTTATCAGTAAACGCCGGTGGCTGAGAACTGGCTTTGTCGTGATAGCAACGCATCAATTCCAGCGCCCATTCGTCAGGTACAAGCTCGTTAGCCGTTTGCAGTGAAACGAGTTTGTGGGTGTAGGCGATGGGGTCACGAATGTGTTCGCGCCAGCCATGTGATGCAGCGGCTGTGTGCCCGAGCAGTTGCATGAGCACCAGCTCTTGGCCGTGATTCGGCAAGGGTTTAATTTTCCGGTAGATGGCTGGCAAACAGCTGTCACGACCTGCTGTCAGGATCAGCGCATAGCGTTCGAAGGTTGGGTGTTTGAGCCACGGTAAATAGCGAGTTATCCAGGCATCCTCGTGATCAGTATTTGCTCCCCAACGACCTCGACGGGTGATGTCGAGGTAATTCGCCAGACTTTGCTGATCCTGTTCGCTCTCTATCGCGCGCGCAGTAGATATATATTTATTATTTATAAAACTACTACTACTACCGCCGGGGAAAGAATTTTTTTTCTCAGCCAGAGAAAAATTTTTACTCTGGTCATTTTCCGCCAGAGAAAGATTCTTTCTCTGGTCGGTTTCCACCATGGAAGAATTCTTACTCTGGTGATTCGTAAGTCCTGATTCCGCATGGGTTTTGCTATTTTGACCTGTTTCGGCACTCTCATTCACCGGAGAAAGATTCTTTCTCTGGTGGCTATCCGAAGTATTGGATTCAGTGTTGGCTTCACCATCCATGGCAAACATACGATTCAAGCGGTTTAAAAATACGTCACCCTCTGTGGGAGGGGCAGACGTTTCCAACGCGCCGATTTCTTGCAGGGCTTTTGCCGCTGCTAACCGTATGCGTTTATTTTCTGACTGACACTGGTTTTCCAAAAACTGTACATAGGTTGGATCAAAGTCCAGCGTACTGATCAGTGAGAGCGGTTCGTCGTTCAACAGGTAAATATCGCCAACAAAGCGACCTTGCTTACGCACGGTCTTGCACAACGTCATCCAGCGGGAAATCCTCAACATGTTGCGACTGGCGGTCAGCGTCGGTGCCGAGCAGCCGACCATTGCCGCCAGCTCATTGCGTTTCGGTGTTGATCCTGGGCGCGTTGGATCGGTGATCGTCAATCGGATGATCTGCCACGTTACTTTGTCCGTGGCATTCAGCTCGCGATTGAGGACTAAATAGCGCGGAAAGGAATCATGATGGTTGCCGGTGAACAACACCGCCATACCATCATCTTCGTCACCAAAGGCGCGTTGGCTAATCAAGTCTCGTTCCGCCTTATCGATTTGCCGCGCAATAATGTCGAGTTCTTTACTCATGCTCGTTGCCTTATTGCAGTTGCTTTATCGTTATGTAGGCTTGATCCAGGGCGATATCAGTTTCCTCATATAGCGCTATCAGTCTCACCAAGGGGTCTTCAATATCACGCAGCTTTTCCCATACTCGCAGCACTGTGATTTCTTCCTCTTCACTCAATACTTCGATCCGTCCACGACTGTGTTCAGGCAGGCTCATACGCGCCCGTCGCGCTGCAAAATCACGGCGGGTAATCCCTTTAAGTTCTTCGAGCATAGGCTGACGTAAGCCAGCGCGAATTGCGCGATTTACCAAATCGTCTTCGGTAACTTTGCTATCCGCAAAGCCGAGGTACAGGCGCAGGGTGTGTTGATCAATGCGTAGCTGGAACAGGGAGCCTTTAAAATTGGGCAGGCATGCAATACGATCAGCTGATAACGCTTTTAGCTGCGCAGCAACGCCTTGATCCAATGCACCTAACCCCAACTGGTGTAGCAACTGGCTATCGCCATTGCGTAACGCTTCGGCCACTGCGAGTAATGCCTGGTGATTTAAAGAGGTGATGTAGTAGTTCTGCATATCATTCACCTCCCACTTCAACAGTGCTGTTGAGCTTATGAGGTGAATGCGTACGGTAGTCCACTAACAGGCTGACAATGGCTTCCAATTCAGTTAATGCTTGCCATTGAATAGGGTTCGCATCCGGATCACTGATTTGACGCCCCATGAGGCGGCCTTTAAATGCAGAGCCGAGAGCGAGCAGGGTCAATAAATTATCTTTGCTGATGGAGGGGCAAACCTCTAATAACTCATTCATTGCATTAAATAATGAAATGGGTGCTGTTAACGCATGTGATTGCGCCCACAACGTTACCCAATAAAGAATCAGCTCTGAATCAATCTGTGAGGGCGGCAGCATACGATAGCCGGTGTGCCATCCATCCTCCTCAAGGTAATCCACATACTCCGATAATCCCACGGTATCGGCATAATCGACGGCGGCTTGGTAAGCCAGCTCTTTGAGAGAGGATACCTCGTAATCCAATAAGTACTGCAGTGACGACAAGTCGCCGTAGACATGACGAACTACTGCAGGCGAATTATTTACAGGTTCCTGATTTTCTTGCTCATGCTCCGTCTGGAGTGACGAATCAGTTTCCTGACTGCTGCCCGGGTTCGATGGGCTTAACTCAGGGGGGCGCTTGGGTGGTTGGGGTGCCTTAGTTGTATTGGTTCCCGTTTGTTTTTGCAGCTGCTCCTGGGCGTTGGCTTCGGCGATGATATCCCTCGGGCGATTCCCACCTTTGGATATACCTACACCAATGGCTTGCACTTCTGCGCGTAGTTGCAGCACGGGTGAGTCAAGCTTTGCGGACATGGCGGAGCACAGCTCATGCTCCGCTTTGTCTATATCAAACCCGTCACCATCCATTGCAGTGAAAACAGGTTTCCAAATGTCATCAAAGGTTCCTTCATGTTCTTGTGCAACAGATTCCCAAAATGTTTTACAGGTTTCGAGCAGCTTCCGGATTTTTTTAACACGGTCAATTCCGATGCCTGACCAAAATGCTTCTGGGATAATTGGGAATAGGTTTTCATGGGCATACAACATCTGATTGAGGCTGGTGTCCTTAAGAGTCCAGCCTTCAGCAGTGATTAACCTTGCGAGCTCTCTTGTTGAGAGTTCACCTTTTTCTGCTTCCAGTTCAAGCTTCAGGTCATAGGCAGCAAGAGCACGTTCAATGAAAAGAGTATCCCCCTTCATTTCGTTCTCGATCATATGACTGATCAGGTTTTTGAAGTCACTTGTCCATGGTTCAAAATCGCAATCAAACTCATAGTATTTGCGGTCACCAGTTTCCTGCCAAAGTTCACGCAAAATACTTAGGCGAGTGTTCCCACCTTTCTTAATCATGTAAGGATCCGCGGGGGACTCACGAGTAACTACCGGTGGGTGGTCAAGGCCCGCGTTGCGAATAGATTCCTTAATCTCGTCGTATCTCGGGTTTCTGGTTCTTCTCGGGTTGCGACGATAAGCAATGGTGTTATCCAGGTTAACCCTGACACGTGTTTTTACGACTGGATCCGGTGGTAATGGGGACCCATCAGACGGCGAAGCACTCAAATGAGGTTTGTTAAGGCGATCAGCAATAGAGGACTTACTCATTGTTCAGTCCTCCTGTTGCTTCTAATTTTTGACAGCCGTGTGCAGGCATGACCTGCACCTCAGCGAGCCGCGTTTTACCAGTTCGGGTGGAACCGCAAACTAGGCGAGGGGTGCTTAGTTGGTCTACCCAATCCAATTGTTCTTCCTCGGTAGGTCTACCGAGGTTTGCGATAGTTGTGTTTTCCATGACGCAGCCTCACACAGACCATTGAGGCTTGATGCCAAAAAGTTTTGGCTCTAACTCGTAGGCCAGATCAACCATGGTTTCCAAGGCAGAGCGAGTGGGGCCGCTTCGGCTTTTCTCGAAGCGATGAACGGGAATACCTAAGCCAGCCGCTTCTGAATAGGCTTTAAGAGAGGGAATCACCGTGTTCAGCACAGTGACGTGACCATCAGTTTCCTTGTCGAATTCACAGCGTAGATAATTGGAAACCTCGGCCGCCGTTGAGGTGCGATCCCATAGATTTATCAAAACCTTGACTGGTGGCATTGGTCGGCCAGTAATGCTGTAAAAGCCGGGCTTAGGTCGAAATTTATTCACCAGTTCAGTGGTGCCGTATATGAACTCTCTCGAATCCAGCACTTGGGGTTTGATAGGGGACAAAAGCACATCTGCAGCCAGGATGACCGACTCTTGGACGATACCGCTTGCACCTTGGGTGTCGATCAAAATGTAGTCATAATCCAGTTGTTCCAAGGCATGCCTTAGGTGCTGGAAATGGAGGACGGATTCTCGCAAAAAGTTGGGTATTTTCCCCTCGCTACCTTTGTCGTCATTTAAAATGATGTCCAGATTAGCGATGGCAGTCTTCGAGATGCACTCGGCGACACTTGCGGTGCGGTACACATGGCTCAGACCATAAGCGGCTGCTTGGGTGACTGGATAGAAGCGAGACAGTGATTGTTGTGGATCTGCATCTACCAGTAGAACTCGCTGGCCCATATCGGCTAATATGGCGCCAAAGTTCGCGGCTTTAGTGGTTTTACCCACGCCTCCTTTGGTGCAGACAATACCGTAAATCTTTGATTTTGCAGACATTTTGGAACCTCCAACGTCAGATTTCTGATGTTAGAGAACATTGCCAAAAGTTGTCCCCTGCACTGGCAGTGTTGAGGTCAGCGGTTCGATCCCGCTTAGCTCCACCAAATACTAAACCCGCGTTTCTCACGAAACGCGGGTTTTTTATTTGCGCGAAAATAAATGTTCGATGTGGAGCTAAGTGGGTGAGAAGCGTTGATGCTGTTCAAAAAACGGCACGAGTGCATCCAGCGGTGGTGATGGTATAAGCTAAGTCCATGGATTGGCAGGATTCTGGGGCGGAGCACATTTAGCTCCGCCAAATGAAAAACCCGCTTATCGCAAGATAAGCGGGTTTTTGTTTTCTCCCGTTTGTGTTGTTAGTGTGAAATTTGATGTAATTGGAGGGGGTTACAGCAGGTGCTACATTTACTCCGAAGGTCCTAGAATTTTAATCCTAAGAGCATTTAATAAAATGAAAATAAAAGATTGGGATATCTGGCATGTGTATTCAAGTTTCTTAGATGTTACCAATTTGAGTTTGCATAATATTGCATATAAAGCAGTGAAATCTAAGCTGGCAGTTTGTGCTCTTCATCGAGATGGCGAGACGTGGTGGCAAACAAATCAGGGTGTCAAAGTAGGGTTCACTAAAATTGAAATGAACTCACAAAGCACAGGCGCGTGCATTAAGAAAGAAATGCAGTTAAATGAAGGTGAGGAACTTGATGCTTACACCCTCGAAGCTTGGTATCAAGCGAGTTATTTTAGATTCTCCGAGATGAAGCTATGCAATGAGGAGGCTAATTCTCCAGAGTATATTCGTCTTGTTCTAAGTGAGTTTCATTTGACATCTAAAGAATATGAAATAGGTGTTGTCCTTTATCCTGTTATTAAGCTGTATGAGAATGGGATTGTTTTGGTTCAGTTTCGCTCTATTTCTAATGGGAAAAATACATTAATAAATGATTTTATAAACAGATACGTCAATCTTTCTCAAATCCCTTTTGATGATATAAAAGTTGGTCCGGCAATTGCTCAATTAGCTGCCCCTGCTTATCATCATGCACTATATAAATTTAATTTCATTTCGAGAATAAGAATTTTATTTTCTGAAAAATTGCATAACCAAACTGTGTTAAAAATGGTAGAAACAATTAAAAGTGGCGATTTTTCAGCCTCTCTTTGTTCTTTACCAAGACAAGATGGTTTTAAGGAAACCCTTTCCACCGTAGCAAAATCAATTTTTTCAATATTAGCTTTTCTTGCTAGTAATCCAAGAAATGGATTGGCGTATGTTTTGTTCGGGCAGCGAAAGATTATTGGTGTTGGAAATTTCTGGAATGGGCGCCCCCATATCTATTTATTAACCTTCTATGGACAGAAAAATACATCTAGGGAAAATATTAATGCATATGGAGATAAGTTTGGATCAATTATTGGTCGGCATGCGGCTATTGGGGCAGATGCCAGTATAAAATATTTGCCTAAAGATGTAAGGCCTTTTGATGACTATTCCGCCCTGATCGCTAAAACAGGAACTTTATGGGTTTGGTCAAAAAATGGGAAAAAACAGCAAAAAATACAAGCAGATGCAAATCGAGGGCATCTTATTTATGAGCAACAGGTAACCGTGGAAATGCTTGAGTATGGATATATGTTACACCGAGCACTTTTATCAAAGGTTGATAAAATATCGGAAGTTAAAGAAGCTTATGAACTTCGTTGGTCGATAAACAATCTTAAAATATCCATTTACGAACAGACAAATTTCGGCGAGATTCAGGAACTTTTGCGTTTTGGTTGGAATGAGTTTGGTATTAACGACTTACATGGAAATATATCTGAGGCTCTTTCTATTAGGTCGGAACAGGCCTCCTTAAGAGAGGAAACACTGAATGAAAAAAATAATCGATGGCTCACAATACTATTCGGCGTAATAACTGTCCCATCTTTGGCAGAAGATGTGCTTGAACCAGCATGGTCTTTACTTGGTTGGTGGAATCCTGTGAGTGATTCAGGGAAAACTTTATTTTTTATAGGTATTTCATTTGTTGTGGTAGTTCTCGGCTTGGTCGCGATTCCTCGGCTTTGGAGAGCGGGGCATTAATCGTATATGCGTATTCATGACTGTCGCAACTGTTCCGCGACAGTCATGTTCTAAACTTACTTGTCCTGCCTATCAACAATCCCCCTAACCCAAAACAACAAGTCACCCAATCCCGCAATTGCCTGCGCAGGCAATTCAACTTCTTGAGTAATTTTCTCGCAAAGTGATCGCAGCAAAACAATCTTCTCTTGCAGTTGAGTCGCTTGTTCTTCCTGGGTTTGTTTTTAAATTTCGTAACCGATGCTTTCCATGTATTCACTATCAGGTGATTGGATATCTAGGCAGCTTTGCTGGTAGTAGGTGTATGGGATGGGGTTGGCTGTAATAGCTGATGGGGTTGAAGACCCCCAAAAAGGGACTTATCATACCCAAATTGGGACTTTTGAGTTTTGTTGCTATGAATACCCTAAAAACCCTAGGTTTGGGCGACGCCCTTTTCAGTAAAACCCAGCAAAAAGTGCTGGGTTTGTTATTTACCAAACCTGACCAGAGTTTCTTTGCCAATGAGATTGTACGCTGGGCTGGTCTTGGTAAAGGTACGGTAATGCGTGAATTGGAAAAGTTGCATGCCGTAGGCCTTATTAGTCGCGTTCAAATTGGCAACCAAAGCCATTACCAGGCAGATCAGAGCTGCCCTATTTACGCCGATCTAGCGGCCATAGTTCGCAAAACCTTTGGTATTGGCGATACGCTCAAGGTTGCATTGGCGCCGCTGGCATCGCAGATAACACAGGGGTTTATTTATGGTTCTATTGCGAAAGGTGAGGCTACTGCAAGTAGCGACATAGACCTGATGTTAGTAGGCGATGACTTAAGTTATACCAAGGTTATGGAATTGCTTGCGCCAGCAGAAGAAATACTGGGGCGCACCATAAATCCAACGCTTTATACTGTGCAAGATTTTGAGGTCAAACTTAAGGCCGGAAACCATTTCTTGCAGCGAGTGATAGAGCAGGCTCGTATTCCGCTATGGGATGAAAGTGTTGCATAAGGTTTAAATAAAAAATGAAAGGAGGCATGCATGATTGAACAACTGGAAAATTTAGTTCGCACGGGAGGCTTAAAGGCAGAACCACCCGATGCCAATGAATCGGCTGGCTTATTGCGCAGTGCGGTTGACCGTCTGAAAGATGCCCACAATTCCGCATTAAGTTTTGCTAGCCGTTTCGATTTGGCCTACAACTCTGCACATGCACTCGCTTTATATGCATTGCGCCAAATGGGGTATCGATCAGATAAGCGTTATCTGGTGTTTCAGTGCCTGACGTACACTGCGGATGTTAGCAAAACTCAGATAAGAATTTTTGTGCTTTGCCATGAGCGCAGAAACCTGGCTGAATATGAAGGCTATCTGGATGTGGACGAAAAACTTTTAGCAGAATTATTGCAGGCAACGAATGCGTTGTTAGAAAAAATAAGTGAATAAAGCGAGAGCAAAGAGGCGGCCAAAAAGCCGCCTCACTTTTATCTATCCTGCTTTTCAAAAATCCCCCTAACCCGAAACAACAAATCCCCCAATCCCGCAATTGCCTGTGCAGGCAATTCCACTTCTTGAGTAATTTTCTCGCACAGTGATTGCAGCAAAACAATCTGTTCTTGCAGCTGAGTCGTTTGTTCTTCTTGTATTTGTTTTTGGGTGTCATAGCCGATGCTTTCAAGGTGATCGCCATCGGGGGAGTGGATTTCTATGCAGCTTTGTTCATAGTAATTGAATTGGAATGGATCGAGCTTGATAACGCATTGGCAGGTGACGGGCACCAGGTGGGTAATATTATCCATAACACAGCCTCACAGCTTGGGTTATTAAACTGCCGCCACGAGTTGAAAGTCATGGAGGCGACTGAACGGGGTTCTCAACACCGGCCTGAACCAATCCGACCCGCCCGAAGGTGGCCCCGCCCCGCCGCCATAACAGAGGCGTAGCTGTGTGAGGACACAGAGCTGCGCAAAAAACACGCGCCTTGTGCCGATTTGGAGTAGTGGGTTGAGAATCCCTGCAGCGGATTTGCCGCTGCAGGGGCAGGTTCGTGGAAGGGGTGTAGGCTGTGAATGTGGTTTAATTGAACCAAGAATTCGGTCAGTTCTTTCAGCTCAATTAAAGTGAGTTCGGTTTTTTCTAAACCATTCTCTGTTTTATTGTAACGTTCACGGTAGAGTTAATTGTTATTTAAAAGCACAATAACTGGCCAGCTTGGCATTAGTAGGAAAATGCGTATTGCAATAGAAATATAATGAGTAGGCTCGATCATATTTTAATTGTTATCTGGAGATCATATGAGTAAAGAGGGATACGTAGAACAATTCAAAACTGTAGGTGACTTACAGGAGGCAATCGATAGATTGATTGCTGAGCACCGCATTGCTAAAAAAAAAGAACTTGGTGTGATGTTTCGGGTGGTTGTACCGCCGAATACAGCAACTATTTATGAGGAGGGAAGCCAAGGTCCGTATCAATTAATGCATGGGGTGCGCGTTGGCGATTACACCTTCGATACAACTTTGGAATGGGTACTGCCAGATCCATCTGCGGGTCTATCGTTTTCTAAATCATTTAGTCATTTAAAAAGCACATGGAAAATGTTGCGCAATCATGCGAAAGGAAAGAATCAACCTGGCCCGGCAAATATAGCTTCATGGATATTGGAAAGCCGATCCATCCCGGATGGCATGGCTTTCATGAAAGATCCCAAAAATAATAACCATTATTTCCTGACTGTAACAAAGAGAATGCACATTTCAACCTTGGTAACCAATTTAAAATTAATTGGTCATGGGATGACTATTATGAAAGATCTGACTCTTTAAGGAGCCCAACATGTTAGATTTCAGTGGAAAAGACCAAAAAGCCCAGCAAGTTTGCTTGTATTACGCCAAGCAACTTCGAGCCGATAACTTAATTCCGATCATTGAATGCAAAGATTCAATTACATCCAAAGAAGAAGCTGAAGCACTATCGCGTTTCTTTTGGATGATGTTGGAAGCCTCTGCTGGGGATCGTGATAAAGGAATCGAGGTGTTAGGCGAAAGTGACTTGCAACATTGGATGGGGCGCAGCATGAACATAATAAGCGGCTACCTCAGCAGTATTGGTTATGATGGGGTTTGGGATCGGGTTAGCGATGAGTTTTAACAAACCAAAGTTTGAATCTGGGTTGTTATAAAATAGGTAAACGATATTTTTCGCAGGTTATAGAAGCTGAGGATGGATTAATAAGCACCTCAGCTTCTGTATGTCTCTGCTAGAAAGCGGTTTATTTAATCTTAATTGTTTGAACAGGACAAAAATAAATAGATCGGGATATCTGGAAAAATAAGTTGTTTTTGAACGGCAATCGGTAATGCAACGCTTTCTTTGCCTAATATGGAAAACTGACCAGATAATAAGTCAAAGTTGTTTCCGTCTTTCTTTTGATATGCCATGTATTTCATGACTGCTGACTTACAGGGGCAGTCTGTAGTTGCAGTGTTGATATTGATTAAAGCAGTTGCCAGCACAGGTTCCTTGCTTGTATCCAAGGCAATGTTTTGCAAGGTAAAGCAGCCTTCGACCTGACTTTCCACTTTTATGTTTTTTTCCGCTTGTGAATGCGCGCAAGCACATAAGAGCAATGCAGCTAAAACGCTAAATCTTGGTGCCGCCATTTGTTGTTCTCCCTGTTACATATTTAACTTTCAGAATTATCGATTGCTTTTTAGATGAAGAAGAATAATCGCGTAGATGTTTAAAAAGTTTGGTTTCTACCTCTATACATCCGTGACTAAAACCTTTTACTGAGTCATGTAAATAAAAGCCACCACGAGTGATTGGAGCACAATGTTTTTTGGTCTCGTTATCTGCGGGTTCCATACGAGCTCTGTTTTTTCCCCAATTAGCCCAGTATGGCTCGCAGGCTCCGGCCTTAATACCTCTAGGAATTTCCTGAATCCCCCATGAGGGTGCAATTGCACATATTCCACGACCATCATCTTTTGCCATGCCTTGGTCGGTGATAAACACTTTGTATAGACCTTCAGGAACTGGGCCTGCGTCCGGGGTGCATTGCTCGCCAGGCATTTGATGGCCGGGCATGCCAGAAGTTGCTTTAAAGGCTAATCCTTTCTCTGGCCATTTTAAAATCTGTCCATCATAAACAAGTTCAATCTTCATACTTTCTCCATAAAGTGACAGCGTCAAGGTCAATATTGCATTTCAGTTCCTGATAATAGGCGTGCAATAGTACCCATTAAATTTTTTTAATTTATTGTCACACTTTGCACTACAGATTCGTCATGGTTGTGTAGCACCCAAAAACATCAAAATGACAGGTAATTCTTGAGGGTAGGATGGAAAAGAGCGATTGGTTGACAACACAATTTGAAACAACGCGACACCATTTACAGGCGGTGGCTTATCGCATGTTGGGTTCGCGCAGTGAGGCGGAGGATGCGGTGCAGGAGGCGTGGATCAGGTTGAATCGGTCTGATTCGGAAAGTATCGAGAACCTTGGCGGCTGGCTCACTACCGTGGTAGCCAGAGTCTGCTTGGATATGTTGCGTGCGCGCAAGGCGGGGCGTGAGGAATCGCTTGAGGAAATGTTGGTTGATCTGCCGGAGGAAGGTGAGGGCGATTTGGAGGAGAAATTATTGATCGCCGATTCAATTGGGCCTGCGTTGTTGTTGGTGTTGGATAAACTCACGGCCGCGGAGCGTATCGCGTTTGTGCTGCATGATTTATTTGATTTACCGTTTGATGAAATCGCGCCGATTATTGAACGCTCGGAATCGGCAACACGACAATTGGCTAGCCGTGCGCGCCGATGTGTTCGCGGTGCGGCCATGCCGCGCAAAGATGTGCAGCGCCAGCAGCAAGTGGTTGCTGCGTTTATGCAGGCGTCGCGGCAAGGTAATTTTGAGGCGCTGATCCGCCTGTTACACCCTGAGGTTGTGCTGCGTGCTGATGAAACGGCGATTAAAGTTTCTACGGCGAATAAAGCGCGCGGCGCGCCGCAATTTGCAGCGGAGATCGCGGGCGCCAAGGCGGTGGCAGATACCTTGAATGGCAGTGCGCAGGGTGCGCAGTTGGCATTAGTGAATGGGTTTGCTGGCGCGACCTGGGGGATGAATGGAAAAACGGTGGTGGCGTTTTGCTTTGTGGTTAGCGATGGAAAAATCACAGCCATTGATATCGTTATGGACAAACAGGTTCTTGAAAATTTTGATATTCAACTCATCGACAATAACAGTGGGGTTAACGCATGAATATTTTTTTATGGATTTTGCAAATTCTGCTCGCGCTGCATACCGTGATGGGCGCGGTGTGGAAATTCTCCCACAGCGCTGAACAAACCATGCCGTCGCTGAAAGCCATTCCGTCAGGTGTTTGGTGGGCGCTCGCAGGTGTTGAGCTGTTGTGCGCGCTGTGCTTGATTTTGCCTGCGCTCTACAAACCTGCGGCAGTGTTAGTGCCTGTTGCGGCAACCTGTATTGCGGTGATTATGTTGTCCTTCTGCGCGATACATTTTCTCGCGGGAAATACAGGCTTGGGTTCACCGATTTATTGGTTGGTTGTTGCGGCGCTGTGTGCGTTTATTGCTTACGCCAGAGCGGTATTGCAACCCTTGGGGTAAACCCGGGGGAGTTGGTGAGGCGAGTGGTTTGATCTTTTAAATCCAGTAAAACAAAACCCGAGACCTTGCGGCCTCGGGTTTTGTTTTTACGCGTTGGGAATTGTGGTTATTCCTGCGAGCAGGAAATTACAGTCCCCATAGGTCATTCAACAGCTCGGTTTTACGTGGGTCGAAACCAGTCCATTGCCCCCAACTGGTGTTGGCGGAGACAGGGTCCCAAGGGGTTAAGTACCAGCCCATGGTGTCTGCTGACTCGGGGTTGATCGACCAGTAGCAGGCATTGATACCCTTTTTCTTGAAGTAGTTAGCCGCTGTTTGCTGCCATTGTTGATCCACATTGGTGGTGATGTGGCTCCACAGGGCACGGTCTGCCGGGCTGGCTTTTGCAGCTGGCCAATCCATGTTGCCGCCGAACTCACCAATCAAAATGCCGTAACCCAACTCACGCAGGTAACCAAAGTGCTCTTCCCAGCCTTGTTCCAACAGCTCGGGGTTGATCACGATACGGCAGTCGGCGTGGCCCGCTTCATCACCTTCCAAATCTTCACACTCGGTTTGCGTTGGGTCCATGAATTGTTTTTGTACAAACACGGAAGGCCCGTAGGTGTGAGGTGAGAACAAGAGGCGATCTTTAGGAATATTCAGCGGGTTGGTACCAGCTTCGTAGAGGTTTTCACCCCAGTTAGGGTTCAAATCAAGGCTGCCGTGCGGAACAGGAACTTTGGTATCCGGTGTTCCGTCCTGGGTGTTGGCGTTAGCGGAGAGACCTTCAACAATAATGATCATGTTGGGGTTCACTTCGTTAATCGCCTCATAGGCATCCTCAACCAGACCTTTCCACTCGGCCCAAGTGTAATCATAGGGCTCGTTGAATACATCGATACCGATGATGTTATCTACACCCAACTGCTCGGACAGACCTGCAATCTCTCTCAGGTTAGCCAGCCATTTTTCCTTGTCATAGGCATGGATTTTGGTGACTGAACTTGGGTTGCCGGTGGCAGAGCATGAATACTCTTCGCGGGTAAAGTCATAACCTACGCGGGTGGCATCCACATAGGGTGGACGTGCATCCAAACGGCCTGCGCGCCAGCCAACATAGTTAGAGCAGGAGTGGATATCGACGAACAATTGGATGTCATTCTGGTCAGCCAGTTTGATGAAATCCTCCAATGCCTGACGTGCGGTAGTTTGACGTACCGACTGATGGTTTTTCAGGTTGGGGTCCATACCTTGTGGGTTGTTTGCTTCCAATGTCTGGGGTGCAATAGGCAGGCGCAGCATGGTAATACCTTGCTGTTTCAGTTCGGTCATAGTCTGCTGGATGGTACGACCTGAACCCTGGCTGTTGTTGACCCACCACATATTGCCCACATACAACTCCATTGGTGCACCGCTGGGGTTGTTGGCGTCATTCGATGGCTCATGGCGACCTTCAAGGCCGAACCAGTTACCGCAACGCGCTGGCACCAATTCGCCATCTTTTGTCAGGTTACCTTGGGTATTGATGCGGAACACACCGCTACCCGGAGGTGTTACTGATGACGATGAGCTGGATGACATAGAGCTCAGGCTTGAGCTGCTAATAACCGAGCTGGAGCTGACAACAGAACTGGATGAGCTGCTCGGCACTGATGAACTGCTTGGTGCTAATGAGCTGCTAGGTACAGATGAACTGCTGGGCGCAATGCTGGATGAACTGGACGAACCGGGATTGACCGGGCCCCATGGGTCTGGCTGGGCATCGCAGGTTGAGAAAGAGATACAGCTTCTGTTGTTCTCATAACCCCAACCCGAGGCAGTGCTGGTACACATGGGGTAAAGGGTGCCGTACCAGTTACATTGCGCCCCATTGGCAATGGACGACGAACTGACAACGCTGGAGCTGCTGGAAACGGGGGGTACGCTGCTGGATGAAGGCGCCGAGCTAGCAACGCTGGATGAACTGGAAGAAGGCGTGCCACCAGTACAAGCAGCGCCATTTACAGTGGGGCGCTCAACCGCACCGCCATTGGTAACACCCTGGAAACCAAACTCGACGGTTTGGCCCGGCGGTATAGTGCCGTTCCAACCCAGGTTGGTCGCCGCATAGGGATTGCTACCCGACAGGTTGGCATTCCATAAATTCGTCACGCGGTTAGTGTTGTATTGCCAGCTAACATTCCAGCCATTGATGGCGGTCGAACTGGTGTTCGAAATACGGATCGCCGCAGTAAAACCCGAACCCCAGCTGTTGGTCACAACATATTCACAGCCAGCAGCGGCGGCATTCGAAAATGCGGCCAGCGCAATGCTGACGCCGAGAAGGCTTACCGCTCGTTTCACCGGAGCAGGCATGCGAGTGGAAGGAGATACTCTATGTCCCATTATTCAATCCTCAATTTATTATGGTGACTGCCAATGCGTAGCCCGCCAAGCGCAAGCTAGCGTAAAAACAGCCGAGAAAAAGATCGCAATAAATTTGCGGTCTCCAGTATCTGGACTGGGTAGACACCTCGTCACCCCGGCCCAAAACTTCTTCTCACGTTCTCCTTCGTCACCACATTGTTGTATTGATAATGGCTCACCCGATCATAGAATCCGTTGGTTGAAAATATGATAACCGGGGGAGTAGCGGCACCCTTTATTATGCAAGCGCTGAAACGCGCTTTATGACCGCTGTGCAGGACAATTGATATTTATACGGGAAAAATACTAGTACATCTGTTGACTAGGTCTCATTGACCATTTGTTCGCGGAGGAGTGAAGCGCCAAAAAACACAAAACCTTAAAAGCTGTCGTTTAAGTTTGCAATTTCACTTTTGCAGGCAGTTAAAAATTATTTATCGCAGTGTTATTACCAGGCCCACTGCTAAAAATAATCCCCATGACAGCGCAAGCAGCACCCAAGGTAAGCGCGAAGGGTTTTGTACGGCTGCGGTTTCTGTGTGGTTCTCTGGATTTTTTTGTTGTGTTAGTTGAGTTGATAATTGTTTTACTTTTTTAACCCGCTTATCCAATTCTCGCGTTTTCTCACTTTGTTGCCGTAAAAACATTTCCATGCCGCGTTGAATTCCTGTCGCAATCGCTTTGGTTTCCACCGGCGATTGGCCTTCTATTTTTATACTGTTGGCAATTTTTAATGCGTCGGCGCGAATATCGCGCGCGTCTTTTTTCTGTTTGGTTTTTAAGGTGGATGATGCAGGTGATGCGTGTGTCATAGCGTGAATCTCAGCTGGGCGTTGGAAAAATAAATCAAACAAAAATCTGCATTTCGTCGCCAATTTTTTTGCGCATTTCCATCAGTTTGATGGCCGTGGCGTGTTGTTGTTTGTCTGCTTCGGTTTGCGGAATCCATACCGGGACTTTAACTGGCTGGCCGCTTTCGTCCACGGCGACCATGATCACGATGCAGTGGGTGGTAAGGCGACGGTTAAGTGATTTAGGGTCGCAGGCATTTACTTCTATGGCGATGTGCATGGACGTGTTGCCGGTGTAAATAATTTTTGCGCTCACTTCAACCAAATTGCCCACATGAATGGGCGATACAAAACGAATTCCACCGGCATACACGGTGATGCAATAGCGGCTGCTCCAACCGGCGGCGCAGGCGTAGGCGGCGAGGTCGATCCACTTCATTACCGCGCCACCGTGCACCTTGCCACCAAAATTTACGTCTTGTGGTTCGGCCAGAAAACGAAGGGTGATATCGCGTTGGGGGCTGCTCATGATTGGCTCTCGCTTTAAATAAAGAGAAGTCGTTGGGGGCTAGTATTGGTGTGCAGGATAAAGGAGTTCTGCGCTGTTTTGTTGCTGCAGCGCGTGTTTTACCAGGGGTTGTTCACATGCATCGATCTGCTTTTATCTATAAAAACAATTTTGTTTGTGATTCGTTTCGCATAATACAGTTTTTGTCGCCTCAGGCATCTTATCCCACGTAACCCCAAGTCTTATTCAATCCATTACTGGCATAGCATATGGTTCTGCTGACTATTTTGTGAGCGCAGTAGGTAGTTCAAGGCAGATCCTCCCGTGCAGGCGCAGGTATTTCTTGTAGCGGGTCAATAACAAATAACGACAGGAGTACAACTGGATGAATATTTCACGACTTAAATTGTGGGGCGCCGCCGCGCTCCTGGGCATGGGTTTATTCACATCCCAAGTATCGCTAGCGCAGAGCGCCAGCTGTAAATATGTGGTGACCAATAGCTGGGGCAGCGGTGCAACGGCGAATATTGAAATTACCAATACCGGTTCAACAGTGCTCAATGGTTGGAGTGTGAATTGGAGTTATACCAACAACCGTATTAGCAATTTATGGAACGCCAACCTGAGTGGGGCCAACCCCTACAGTGCATCCAACTTGAGTTGGAATAGCACCTTACAACCGGGGCAAACCATCACCTTTGGTATGCAAGTCAATGCAAATGGCGCGATAGAAACGCCGGTAGTAACCGGCGCGATTTGTGGTTCATCTTCTCTATCAAGTGTTAGTTCATCAAGTATTAGTTCATCCAGCGTGAGTTCGTCATCGCGCTCATCCAGCAGTGTGTCACTCTCCAGTTCATCCATGAGTTCCAGAAGCAGTTCATCCTTCAGTTCAGGTCTGAGTTGCCCGCAAGGTAATAGCTGGCCTGATTGCCCGCCACATACCTGGAGCGATGAATACTGTGCGATGCACCCAGGTATTTGTATCAGAAGCTCCTCCAGCCGTTCGATGAGTTCAAGCAGTTCCAGCAGCTCGGTCAGTTCCGGTGTGACCAGTGTTGAACTCACGCAATTAATGGGTATTGGTTGGAATGTGGGAAATACATTAGACGCCGTGGGCGGTGAAACCAATTGGGGTAACCCGCTCATTACCCAGCAATTAATTAATTCGGTAAAAGCCGCCGGCTTTAAAACCATTCGCCTGCCTGTGGCCTGGAGTAAATTTTCTGACCCGCAAAATTTTGTGATTCAAACGGCGTGGATGGATCGTGTTGAGCAAGTAGTGAATTACGCGCTCAATGCCGACATGTATGTGGTGATGAACATTCACTGGGACGGCGGCTGGATGCAACCCACTTATGCGCAGCAAACTTATGTAAACAATCGTCTCAATATTATGTGGACGCAAATCGCCAATCGTTTTAAAAATTACGATGATCGTTTGTTATTTGCCGGTACTAACGAAGTGATGGTGGATGGCGATTACGGCACGCCAACGGTGGAGTACTACACGGTGCAAAATAGTTTCAACCAAACTTTTGTGGATACCGTGCGTGCGACTGGCGGCAAAAATGCAACGCGGCATTTGGTAGTACAGGGCTTTAATACCAACATTGATCACACGGTCAATTTTGCGGTGATTCCAGTGGATACCGTGAATGATCGCCTGATGATGGAAGTGCATTATTACGACCCCTACAACTTCACCTTGAATACCAACAGCAATATTACCCAGTGGGGTTCAATCGCCACCAACCCAAATGTCACCGAAACCTGGGCGAACGAAGCTTATACCGACGCACAATTCCAAAAAATGAAAACCCATTTTGTGGATCAAGGCATCGGCGTGATTTTGGGTGAATACGGTGTAGTGTCGCGGTTGAATGTGTCGGGCCATGCCACCTATCGCAACTACTGGAACGAGTACATCACCCAGTCAGCCTATGACCGTGGTTTGGTGCCAATTTATTGGGACAACGGTTACTCAGGTGATGGCGGTTTTGCCTTGTTTAATCGCAACACCGGTGCGCAACTTGAGCCCGCGTTAATTCAAGCGATTGTAAAAGCCGACGATTAACCATAGTTTCGTAAATAGTTTCGTAAATAGTTTCGTAAATAGTTTCGTAAATAGTTTCGTAAATAGTTTCGTAAATAGTTTCGTAAATTGTGCAGCTAAAACCCCAAGGCGATGTTATTGCCTTGGGGTTTTTAATTTTCAGTGTTATCGCCAATTGTTTGATCGGTCAAATTCAATCAGTTAATATCACATTCAGTCAAATTATCTAATTAACAACCAGCTGAGCGGTATAACAGAATGAAACCTCTTTTTGGCCTGCGGGCACATGATTTTGGCACTTTTCCACCACAAGAACTCGCAGCGCGTATTGCCAGCTCCGGCGCAACTTGTGTGCAACTGGCCTTGGCCAAGGCATTTCCCGGTGGGCATTTAATGCCAGCAGAATTTGGCGATGCCGGCTTGGCGGAAATTCGCACTGCGTTTGCGGCGAATGGCATTAGTGTCGCGGTGATTGGTTGTTACATAGATACAGTCGCGCTGGATGAAAGCGCACGTGAATTTTCGTTCAAACGTTTTGAGGCGCATATCGATGCTGCCGCCGCACTGGGTTGCAATGTCATTGGCACTGAAACCGGTTCACCTATGCCTTATCTTGAACAACCTGACGGGCGCGACATCGCCTTTCGTATTGCGCTACAAGGTTTGCATCGTTTGGTAAAAGCGGCGGAGCAAAAAGGAATTCGCGTGGGGGTGGAGGCGGTAGCGGAATACCACGCGCTATCCACCATCGAACATATCCGCATTATGATTGAAGAATTTAATTCCCCGGCATTGGGTATTATTTTTGATCCAGTGAATTTAATTCCGCTGGTGGGAGTGGCGGATATGGATGCATTTTTGGATGAATGTTTTGCCACCTTTGGTGAGCGTATAGTGGCGATTCACGCGAAAGATTACCAAATGGTTCCCAGCGAAAGGGGTTTGGTGAAACTCGGTGATTTACCCGTAGGCACTACCGGTATGATGGATTGGGTGGGTGTATTTAAACGGCTGATCGCCGCAGGTAAACACCAGGTGCCGATTTTATTGGAAGACACCAGCCCCGCCCACGCGGTGGATTCATTTGCTTATTTACAGCGCGCGTGGGATCAGGCAGTAAAGGAGCTTGAGGTTTAATCACCGGTAAATAATATTAGGAAAACTCTGAAAAAAATAACCCCCGGTGCGAGTCTGTTGTATTACAGGAGCGAACCGGGGGTTAATTGTTTGTGCATAATCGAATGGAAAATAATTGGTAAAAATTATCGCTCCAATTGGCTATTTTCCTATATGGCTATTTGCCCACATTATTCTTGCCCCACAATTTCTCATAAGGCCAGCCGGATAAATCTTCCACTACGGCGCGGCTCTGTGCGCTGGAAGGTTCGGTGGCGCCGGATTTTAAATGGGCGATTTCGTTCATCAATAATTCGTGGGTGTCTTTATTTAATTTAAAACGGCTCGCCACAAAAAATCCGAACAGTAATAACAGAATCGGGCCAATTACCATGACCAGTACGATGGTATTAATCGCCTCGGTAGTCTGGGTTTCACTGCCCGACATAAAGCCACCCCATTCAATCACTATGCCCACAAACATCACCGCCACGGCTTGCGCTGCTTTGCGGATAAAGGTCATCACCCCGGCAAAACTACCTTCGCGGCGTTTGGCAGTAACAATTTGATCCACGTCGGCAATATAGTTGTACACGTTCCAGGGAATATAGTTGAGTGCGCCGCGCCCCAAACCAGCCAGCACTACCGCACCGAGTAATAAATACAGCGGCGGCAATTCAGTAAAGGTTAAAAATAAAATCAGTAGCGCAACAATACCGGCGATATAAAACGATACCGCTAAGCGATAGGTATAGGACGGGCCTATGCGAATGACCAGTGCAATCGCCAACGCAACGGCAAGCAATTGTGCAATGTAAGTATTTGCGATAAGCGATGAAGCAATCGCCACCGAACCACCTAATGCAAACACAATAAAATAAGTGAAGGCCGCGTTAAAAATATCCTGGCTAATATAACCACCCAAATACATGCCCAAATGCAAACGGAAGGCGCGAATCCGTAACGTGGAGGATAGGTTCACAAATACCATTTTGAGTGCATTAAACGCGGAGGTTTTGGGTTTGTCCGGCTCTTCTGCTTCTACTACCGGCGCGCGTTCCCAAGTAAATAAATAGGTCACAGTAATGACCAGCATAAATGCCAGCGCAAAAATAATTCCCATAATCAGGAAGGTATCTGAATTTTCTTTGCCACCTACATAGTTAACAATCCAGTTGGGCAAAATACCGGCGAAAATAGCAGAGACTTGCCCGGTTAAAATTCGCGCGCCGGCAAACTTGGCTTTTTTGGCGTAGTCGTCGGTCATTTCGGCAGCAAGGGTTTCGTAGGGAATTAATACCGAGGCATAAACCAATTCAAAAAATACAAAAGTGAAGAGGTAATACCAATAGTGCTGATCGGCAACCCACATAAGGGCGAAGCTGGGCAATAAAGGAATAGCCGCTAATAAAAAAATGCGGCGACGGCCAAAGCGACGGCCGAGTTTGGTTTTATTTAAATTGTCGGAAATATGGCCAATCAACGGACTGGCAACGGCGTCGATAATACGCGCAATCGCAAAAATAGAGGCAGCTTGTATCGCCGATAAACCACAAAAAGTGGTGTAGAAAAAAATTAACCAGCCACTGATAACCGCCATGGAACCGGCACCCAGTACATCGGTGAGGCCATAAGCCACATAATTTCGGGTTTTTATTTCGCGTATAGTCATGGTGATTATCGCTCTTATTGTTATAGGAAGCTGTTATAAAAAGCCCCGCGCTGCGAGTGGCAACAGCGGGGAAGGAGGTTTGCAATTAAATATAGCGATTCATATATTCCACCAGCGCCAAAATCGCCATGGATTGGCCGTAAGGCATGGAGGTCAAGGGAATATCGCGATAGCCTTGCAGGTCATCAAATACCGGTGTACCAAACGAAACCTGTTGTAATTCGCCGTCGTCGCTAATGTTGGCGAGCACTGCTTTAATCGCTTTAACGGCCATGGCTTCGTATTTGGAATCCAAATAACCTTTGCGCACCGCTTTCAAAATACCGTAGGCAAAACCAGCGGCGGCAGAGGCTTCCAGGTAGGAAGATTTGTCATTAATCAGCGTATGCCACAAGCCGCTTTCATCTTGATAACCCTCCAGCGCTTTTACTTGCGCTTCCAGGGTTTCAATTAAAAATAACCGGGTGCTGTCGTGTGGTGGTAAATCCAGCAGTTCAATAAATTCCGGAATCGCAATAGTTACCCAGCAGTTGCCGCGCGCCCAGAGTGCATCGGCAAAATTGTGGCGACCATCAAAGGTCCAACCGTGAAACCACAAACCGGTTTTGCGATCTGCCAGATATTTGGTGTGCAACATAAACTGACGTTTGGCTTCTTCGACATAGGCCGGGCGATTCATGAGCAAACCGATTTTGGCGAGCGGGAGCACACACATCATTAAGGTGTCATCCCAAATTTGTTGGTAGTTCACCGAGTTAAACACTATGTGTTGCAAACCGCCTTCTTCAGTGCGCGGCATTTCATTCATTACCCACTCAGCCCAGACATCCAAATAGGGCAGGTAGCTGCGGGTGCCCAAACGCTCGGCCAAATAGGCGAGGGTGAGGAAGGGAGAAACGGTATTAACGTTTTTAGTAGGCGTGCCCGCTTCAAAACGATTTTTAAACCAGTCCTGCATGATGTGTAGCGGTTTTTCGTCGCCGGTAATATCCCACAGCTTTAACAAACCGTAGAGGCCCACACCGTGGGTCCACTCCCAGTCATTCCAACCTTTGGTATCAATCACGCGGCCATCATCCAAACGCAGCAGGAATTCACCGCTGGTGTCTTTAATGTTAACCAGATTATCAATCAGCTTATCAATGGTGCGCGTCAACTCGGTGCGCGCAATACCTTCTACTGTAGCAACCATAAAATACTCACAATTTATTGTTGGCAAAAAAATGTTGGCAAAAACCGGATTCAGGGATCTTGAAGTGATCATAACAGCGATCTTTCAATGTGTCGATCATATTCAATCATATGTAGTCAATATGATTCAAGTGTGATACAAATAGGACATGCTTCATGTGCAGCTTAGTATCCAATAAACGATAAAAGAGCGCCCTTCAGGGTGCATGCAGTGAGTAGAGTCCATGAACCGCCGAGAACTTTTCAGATACAGCGCTATGGCCGCCAGCCTGCCGTTAATGGCGGGTACCCGCCTGACAGCAGCGCAATCCAGTACCAGCAACCCGCTACTTACCAAATCCAATCAGCTGGGTTGGTTGGATACCGCCGAACCACGCGCACGCTGCGGTTATACCTGGGGGCAGCCCTGGCCGCAGGGTAGGCTCAAAACAAATGATGCACTGCATTTAGTGGATCAAGCTGGTAAATACCAGCCATTACAAACCTGGGTAATGGCGACCTGGCCAGACGGTTCAGTGAAATGGACGGGGCATGCCACAGCTGCCGGGCAAGCGCTGGGGCAAACTTTCCATATCGAAAAAAGTGAATTAAAAGGCCGCGCGCCTAAGGCCAAACACAGCGTAACAATTGGAGAATCCGGCAAAAAATTGTTGATTGATACCGGCGTGATTCGCTGTGTAGTGAACACCCAAGGCGAGGTGATTATTGATGAAATTACCCGCGCGAAAAAAACATTGCTGCAAAACGCGCAATTTATTGGCCAGCGACAAAATCAAACGGAAGCGGATGGCGAGCAGCCTCTGCAGGTAGAACATTTTTCGGCGCAGATTCAACAGGCCGACATAGAACAGCGCGGGCCCTTGCGCGCGGTGGTGAAATTATCGGGTATGCACCGCACGGCAAATGGTCGCGAGTGGCTGCCGTTTTCATTGCGTTTGTATTTTCATGCTGGTGGCGATGCGGTGCGCATTAGCCACAGCTTTATTTTTGACGGCGATGAACAACAGGATTTTATTCGCGCACTCGGTTTACGTTTTGATGTACTGCAGCGCGATGAAACCTATAACCGTCATGTGCGTTTTGTGGGTGAGGGCAATGGCCTCTGGGCGGAGTCGCCGCAAGGCATTACCGGTTTGCGGCGCGACCCCGGCAAAGCGGTGCGCGAGGCACAAATTAATGGCGTCGCTACTCCTGCACTGAATACCTGGGATAAACGCGTGAGCGAACGCCTGCAATTTATTCCGGTGTGGAATGATTATTCGCTCTCACAAGTAAACGCCAATGGCTTCAGCATTAAAAAGCGCACCAAAGCGGGCCATGCCTGGATCGATGTGGATCAAGGCAAACGCGCGAGCGGTGTTGCTTATGTAGGTGGCGCAAGCGGTGGTGTGTTGTTTGGCATGCGCGATTTTTGGCAATTGCATCCCACACAAATAGATATTCGCAATGCGGGCACACCAACAGCACAAGCGACAATGTGGATCTGGTCGCCCGATGCACCGCCGATGGATTTGCGCTTTTATCACGACGGCATGGGCATGGACACCTACGCCAAACAAATCGAAGGTTTGGAAATCACCTACGAAGATTACGAGCCAGGTTTTGGATCGCCCCAAGGTATTGCGCGCACAACGGACATGATGCTTTACGCATTGGATGCAACTCCATCGCGCGAACAATGCATCGACCTGGCCGATTCCATTCGCACTCCCGCACAAATTATTGCTGCGCCGCAAACCTATTTGGATGCCGGTGTATTTGGTGGTCTGTGGAGCCTGCCGGATCGTTCAACACCGATTAAAAAAATAGTGGAAGACCGGTTGGACTGGTCGATTGATTTTTATCAGCAACAAATCGACCAACGCCATTGGTATGGCTTTTGGAATTACGGCGATGTGATGCACACCTACGATACGGATCGCCATGTGTGGCGCTACGACGTAGGTGGTTTTGCATGGGATAACTCCGAACTCTCGCCGGATTTATGGCTCTGGTATTCCTTCTTGCGCAGTGGCGATGCACGCGCATTTCGTATCGCTGAAGCCATGACCCGTCACACTCGCGATGTGGATATTTATCACCTTGGTCGTTTTGCTGGTTTGGGTACCCGCCACAATGTGCAGCACTGGGGTTGCAGTGCAAAACAATTGCGCATCAGCACTGCCGCTTATCGTCGCTTCCATTATTTTTTAACGGGCGATGAACGCACCGGCGATGTGCTGTGGGAAGTCGCCGAAGCGGATAAACAGCTGGTGAATTTATTGCCCACGCGCAAAGTAAACCCGGAGGCGGCGGCCGATAAAAATACCCATATTGGAATTGGTACGGATTGGGGTTCAGCGGCAGCCAATTGGTTAACTGCCTGGGAGCGCACCGGTGATGCACGCTATAAAACCTGGCTGGAAAATGCGATGCGCACAATTGGCGGTAACGACTTGGGCTTTTTTGCCAAGGGTTACCACTTTGATATAAATAGTAAAGCCATGACCGTTATTCCCGCTGATCCATTAGAATCTGGCCGCCCAAAACGCGTGTCGCACCTCAATGCGGTGTTTGGTTTGATTGAAATCTGTGCCGAGTTAAATCAATTAATTGATGTACTTGAATTCAAAGCGGCGTGGTTACGCTACGGGCGTTTTTATAGTGCACCGGCTGCGCAGCAAGCGGCTGAATTCGGGGTGAGTTTAACGGGCAATAATCTCACCAATGCGCACTCGCGCTTAACTGCCTATGTTGCGCAGCAAACTGGTGATACTGCACTTGCAAAACGGGCGTGGGATGAATTTTTCCGCGAGGCAAATCATGTTCCTGAGGTTAAGCGGGTTGAGGGGCCGCTGGTATTAAACCCGGTTGATGAAGCCGCGTGGGTCTCCACTAACGACAGCGCGCAATGGGGTTTGGCGGCAATCCAGAATTTGGCGTTGATTGGTAGCTCGCTGGCGGGTAGTGCGCTGAAAAAATAATTTAATTAACAATATTTTTACCGAGGTGAATCCTTTGATTGCTGCAAACGTTGAAGACTATCGCTTACTGGCTAAACGTCGCTTACCGAAATTCTTGTTTGAATATATTGATGGTGGTTCTTTTAGTGAAACCACCTTGCGCAACAACTGCGCCGATTTACAAACCATTGGTTTGCGTCAGCGGGTGCTGCGCGATATTTCCACTATCAACACTGAAACCGAATTATTCGGCCAGAATTTAAAATTGCCGATTATTCTCGGTCCGGTGGGTATTGCCGGGTTAAATGCGCGGCGCGGTGAAGTATTGGCTGCACAAGCAGCGCAAGAAAAAGGTGTGCCCTTTTGTTTGTCCACTGTGTCGGCTTGTTCGATTGAAGAGGTGCGTTCACAAACGCAAGACCCCTTGTGGTTCCAGTTGTACATGATTAAAGATCGCGGCTTTTTAAATGCGATGTTGGATCGCGCCGTGGAGGCGGGCACCAAAACATTAATGTTCACCGTGGACATGCCGGTGCCTTCATCGCGCTATCGTGATATCCGCTCCGGCTTGTCAGGCGGCAGTATGTTCCGCCGTCAAAGTGCGCGCATGTTGCAATCCATGATGAGTCCACGCTGGGCGTGGGACGTGGGTATTTGTGGACGCCCGCATTCACTCGGCAACGTCGCTCACGTATTGGGCAAGGGCGCTGGCATCGATGAATTCTGGAGCTGGATGAGCAAAAATTTTGACGCGAGTGTGACCTGGAAAACGCTTGAGCAAATTCGCGATAAATGGAAAGGCGATTTAATTATTAAAGGCATTTTGGACCCGGAAGATGCACTGGAAGCCAAAAAACTCGGCGCCGATGGTTTGATTGTTTCCAACCATGGCGGCCGCCAGTTGGATGGTGCGCTGTCTTCCATTCGTGCGCTGCCACCGATTGCCGATGCAGTGCAGGGTGATATCAAAATTTTGTTGGACAGCGGTATTCGCACCGGGCTGGATATTGTGCGCGCTATGGCATTAGGTGCCGATGCGGTGGTGATTGGTCGCGCCTGGGTTTACGGCTTGGCGGCGCAAAAGAAACAAGGCGTTAGTAATGTGTTGGATATTTTAGGCAACGAATTGCGCGTGGCTATGGCGCTGTCTGGCTGCGCATCGCTCAAAGAAATTACGCCAGATATTTTGGTGAAATAATCCCGCCAATCAAAACGAGGCTAATAATGAAAATAAAAAATCTAACGCGCTGTATTTTACAGCGTGGCTTGTGGTTCTTTTTCTTGTTAATCAGCGCTGGAGCCTGCGCGGATGACAGTGCGCCTAATAAAACGAGTAAAACGAAAATTTTTATCGCCGGTGACTCCACTGCTGCAACCTATAATCAACCCGATCAACAAGGCTGGGGCGCATTGTTGGGTGAGTATGTGGATACCACTAAGGCAGAAGTGATTAATCGCGCGCGCGGCGGCCGTAGCAGTCGTACATTTATCGCGGAAGGTTTGTGGCAAGCCTTAATCGATGACGTTTCTGCCGGCGATGTCGTCATCATCCAGTTTGGCCACAACGATGCCAGCCCGGTAAATGATGCAACCCGTGCACGCGGCACCCTGCCGGGCATAGGCACAGAAGCCATCACCATTAATAACCTGCTCACCCAGCAGCAGGAAACGGTTTATACCTTCGGCCATTACGTTCGCAAGATGGTAAACGATGTGCGCGCTAAAAATGCCACACCGATTTTAATGTCCCTCACCCAGCGCAATGTATGGCAAGCCGGAAAGTTGGAACGCAATGGCAGTTATGGGCGCTGGGCGTATGAATTGGCGCTGGAACTGAATACACATTTTGTGGATTTAAATAATTTGGTGGCCGATAAGCTGGAGGCGCTGGGAACGGAAAAAACTACTGCACTTTATCCAAAAGATCACACTCACTTTAACCCACAAGGTGCGCAGCTTCATGCGGAAACCGCACTCGCTGCATTTAAAGGTTTGCGCCCCTTTTTATCTAATGAACAGTTATTTAATGATCTGCTCAATGAAAAAGGTGCGGCGGTTGCTGCCGACGAAATGACCTGGCTGCGTTTGCCGATTCCTGCTAACCCTAATTTGCGTTCGGTCTTTTTAATTGGCGACTCAACCGTGCGCAATGGTGGCGGTATTGGCGGCAATGGCGAATGGGGCTGGGGCGATTTTTTACAGCCGCATTTAAACCCTAAAAAAATCAATGTCGTAAACCGCGCGGTAGGTGGTTTAAGCAGCCGTACTTTTTATACTGGCGGTTACTGGCAGCGCACCTTAAATATGATGCGCCCCGGCGATGTATTGGTGATGCAATTTGGCCACAACGATAACGCTCCTATCAACGACGACAGTCGTGCACGCGGTACGCTCAAGGGTGTAGCCGACAACTATGAAAAAATCGTAAACCAACTGACTGGCAAGCCGGAAACCGTATACAGCTACGGTGGCTATTTGCGCAAATTCATTGGCGAAGCCCGTGCCCGCGGCATTATTACCGTGGTCTGCTCACCAGTGCCGCGCAAAATATGGGAAGGTAAAAAAATCGCTCGCGCACCAGATTCCTATCCCGATTGGGCACGTCAGGTGGCACTGCAAAGCGGTAGTGCATTTATCGATTTAAACACTGTTATCGCTGCTGAATATGAGCAATTAGGTGCGAAAAAAGTGGATGCATTGTTTGCTGACAAACATACCCATACCAGCAAAGCCGGGGCGGAATTAAATGCAGGGTTTGTCGCCGCAGAATTAAAACCCTTGTTGGGTTTGTGATTATAGATACCCGCGTTCGCGAGTATGACGGCAAGATTATTATTCTGAATATCAATTATAAAAATCAACCAGCGAGGTTTTCCAATGCATTTTTTATCCACTAATACTACTTTCAATAGGCTAAAGCTGGTTTCAGTGCCTATGGTCTTGGCACTGGCTGTAGTTGGCTGCTCAGAGCAAACGGCTGAAACAGTGCAATCTACAGTGATCAGCTCATCTGTTGCTGCTGTAGAGACACAAGTTGGGGCGGCTACAGATTCCCGGCAAGTTGCGCGGCAAATGGAAGCGCTGGATCGCGGTTTGATCGCGGTGCCCGCGGCAGAAGGTATGTTGGTTAGCTGGAGAAAATTGCAGGAGGATGCAGCGGGCTTCGCAGTGGATGTGTATCGCGACGGCAATAAAGTTTCTGCTGTGGCTATCACTGAACGCAGTAATTTTTTGGATACAGAAGGCAAAGCCGGTGCGCGTTACGAATTGCGTGCAGGTGAGCAAGTTATTGCAACTGCGCGTGCTTGGGATCAACCCTACCTAAATATTCCAATCACACCACCGGCAGACGATACAACACCCGATGGCAAAACCTATTCCTACACCGCCAATGATGCCAGTGTTGGGGATGTGGATGGCGATGGCCGCTATGAAATTTTTGTGAAATGGGAGCCCACTAACGCCAAAGATAATTCCCAAGGTGGTTACACCGGCAAGGTATTTATCGATGCTTATACCTTGGAAGGCGAACAACTCTGGCGAATTAATTTAGGCAGTAATATTCGTGCGGGTGCGCATTACACGCAATTTATGGTGTACGACTTTGACGGCGATGGTCGCGCTGAAGTCGCCCTGAAAACCGCAGACGGCACAACCGATGGCGAGGGAACAATCATCGGTGACGCCAAGGCGGACTGGGTGAGTCATGGGGGCGAATTGGAGGTAAATGATCGCACCGGTTCTGTAGTAACACCGGAAGGAAAATATATGGGGCAATTAGTCGGCCGCGTATTAACCGGGCCGGAATATTTTTCTGTGTTTGAGGGCGCAACAGGAAAAGTATTGGATACCGTGCCCTATATTCCCCAGCGTGCACCGGGCAATAACAATCCAACCGCCGAGCAAATGAAAGCTGTATGGGGCGATGGTTACGGCAATCGCTCCGAGCGTTATTTAGCGGGTGTCGCCTATTTGGATGGTGCGCGCCCGAGTGTCATTATGGCGCGTGGTTATTATGCTCGCAGCGTAGTCGCCGCCTACGATTTTCGCGAGGGGAAAATTTCCACGCGTTGGGTTTTTGATTCTGCAGCACATGATGTTCCCGAAGGTTTTAGCGGGCAGGGCAATCATCAATTATCCGTTACTGATATCGACAGCGATGGTAAAGACGAAATTATCTACGGCGCTATGGCTATTGATCACGATGGTTCACCCAAATGGACAACCAGGTTTGGCCACGGCGATGCGCTACATGTGTCAGATTTGAATTTGGAAAATCCCGGTTTGGAGGTGTTTGGTGTGTATGAATCTCCGCGCAGTAATGGCGGCATAGGTTCTGCGCTAATCAATGCCGCAGACGGGAAAGTGTTGTGGAGTAAACCTACTGAAAAAGATAACGGCCGCGGTTTGGCGGCAGATATAGACCCGCGTCACCCAGGTGCAGAAAACTGGGCATTGAATGCACCGGAATTATTTAATGCCAAAGGCGAAGTTGCGGCACCCGCGCGACCAAAACAGGTGAATTTTGCCATCTGGTGGGACGGCGATTTGCTGCGTGAATTATTGGATGGCACAACCATTTATAAATGGGATTGGAAAAATAATACCAGTGTGCCGCTGTTAGTCACCGAAGGTACTAGCTCCAACAACGGCACCAAAGCCAACCCGGCCTTGTCTGCCGATATACTTGGCGATTGGCGTGAGGAATTAATTTTGCGTGCGGAGGACAACAAATCCCTGCGCATTTATTCCACCAACATCCCGACAGACATCGGCCTGACGACACTTATGCAAGACCCGCAATACCGCGTTGCGATTGCCTGGCAAAACACCGCCTACAACCAACCGCCACATCCGCGCTTTTATTTGGGTGAGGATATGAAGTTGCCTGTAAAAACCAGTAAATGAGACTAACGGGAATTTAGGGCATATTGGGACAAAAAAATCCCCATGATTCGAAAATCATGGGGATTTTTTACATTTGGTTATTCAGATAGATAACATAACAACGGTGTTGATAAAAAATATTGTTTACCTCAAAACGACGCCATCAATCGCCCTAAGATTTTCATCGCTTCTTCTATGTGTGGTGTCCAGGTATTGCCATAGTTTAAGCGGATACAGTGGCGGAAGCGGCGGGAGGCGGAGAAGATGGTGCCGGGGGCAATACTGATACCTTGGGCGAGGGCGAGTTTGAAGAGTTGCAGTGAATCTACCTGCGTGGGCAACTCTACCCACAAAAAATATCCACCTTTCGGTTGGGTTACTCGGGTGCCGCTGGGGAAATATTTTTCGATTGCCAGTAACATGTGTTGTTGCTGCGCTTCCAAGGTTTCGCGCAGTTTGCGCAAGTGGCGATCAAAACCGCCGTGCTGTAAATAATCAGCAATCGCCGCTTGTGCAGGCACCGACGGGGAGATGGTGCTCATGAGTTGCAAGCGATAAATTTTTTCGGCGAACTTGCCACCGGCTACCCAACCAACGCGATAACCTGGCGCCAGGCTTTTGGAAAATGAACTGCAATACATAATTAAATGATGCTGATCAAAACTTTTTAAGGCTTTGGCTTGCTGGTGGCCAAAATAGAGTTCAGCGTAAACATCATCCTCAATTGTGGGAATTTGGTGTTGCGCAATTAACTCGCAAAAGGCTTTTTTCTTTTCATCACTCATGCTGGCGCCGAGCGGATTGTGATAACTGCTCATTACCCAAATGGCTTTTATGGGCAGACGGGTGAGGGTGTCGGCTAAAATATCCAGGTCCATGCCTTCACTTGGGTGAACCGGAATTTCTACCGCTTTTAATTTCAAGCGTTCCAGCACTTGCAAACAGGCGTAAAAAGCGGGCGATTCAATTGCCACCATATCGCCAGGGTTAGTGACGGTTTGCAGCGATAAACTCAGCGCTTCCAAGGCGCCGCTGGTAATAATCAATTCATCGGCGGTGTATTTGTTGTTGGCGGTCATGGCACGCAACAAAATTTGGCGACGCAAATTGGCATTGCCGCTGGTCATGTCGGTCACTATGGCTTGCGGCGACATATCGCGCAGCGCTTTGTTCATGGAGCGCGCCAGCCGTGGCAGGGGGAATAAATCCGGGCTGGGAAAGGCGGAACCCAAGGGAATGGTGTGTGGGTCTTTAATGGAATCCAACACAGAAAAAACCAATTCACTGACATCCACCTCGGTAGCCGCAATTTCATGCCGCGCTTGCGCGTTGTCATTTAATTGCGGTTCGGCGAGCAGGCTGCCCGCATTGTTGCGCACCACATAACCGGAGCGGGCGCGGGCTTCAATAAGCCCGCGCCGCTCTAACAAGTAATAGGCCTGAAAAACGGTGGCGGCACTGATGCTATGGGTGCGGCTGGCGGTACGCACCGACGGAATTTTTTCGCCTGGCTTCAAAGTACCGGTGCGAATCAGTTCGGCGATGTTTTCTGCAAATTGTTCATAGAGTTTCATAAGCGAATGATAAGCCAGCCCCCGGTGTTCCGATAGTGTTGCCCAACTGCCTATTTACTCTGGTAGATAAAACTGGCGGATTGATCAATGGTTTGTTCCGGCTGATTTACATTGCTCATCTGGAAATTAAAATCGATATGGCTACCCGTGTTGTGGATCGGATCATGGTTTTTTAGGGCTACCGCGACCGGTAATTCTACGCGTTCACCGGCGGCCAAAGTCAGCTGATAAGTTTTGGTTAAATACAGCGGTTTATCGCTTGCCAAGGTGAGTTGATAGGTCTGTATTTGTTGGGTTTTGTTGGTTAATTTCAGGCGATAAACATTCACTTTTTCACCGAGTGAATTGGTGCGCAATACATTGCGGTCGCGATACGCACTCAGCGCCATTTGCTCGCGCGCGTTTAAGCTCAGCGCAAGAATTGCCAGAAGTGCGGCAATCGCGACTGCATAGGCAATGAGGCTGGTGCGCCAGCGAATGCCGGGTTTTATCACGCTGCGTTGCGTGGGCGGCAGCTCCAATAGGCGTTCACTGGTATAACTCACCAAACCGCGCGCATAACCCATTTTATCCATCACCGAGTCGCAGGCATCCACACAGGCGGCACAACCGATACAGTCCATTTGTAAACCGTTGCGAATATCAATACCGGTTGGACAAACCTGCACGCACATATGGCAGTCGATGCAATCACCCAAATTTTTTGCGTGATGATCTTCATCTTTTCTGCGCGCTCCACGACTCTCACCACGCTGCGCATCGTAACCGATAATTAATGTGTCTTTATCAAACATCACGCTTTGGAATCGCGCGTAAGGGCACATGTGGGTGCAGACTTTTTCGCGCAGCCAGCCGCCATTGAGGTAGGTCATACCGGCGATAAAAAATACCCAAAATGCATAATTGCCTTCCAGTTGCACAGTGACCAAATCACTCACCAAATCGCGTACCGGCATAAAGTAGCCCATAAAGGCGATGCCGGTGGCAAGCGAAGCGAGTAGCCACAAACAATGTTTGCTGCTGCGACGAAAAAATTTATTCAGTGACCAAGGCGCTGCATCCAGTTTCACCCGTTGATAACTGTCGCCCTCGGTGATTTTTTCCATCCACATAAATGCCCAGGTCCAAGTGCTTTGTGGGCAGGCGTAGCCGCACCAGACTCGCCCGGCTATCACCGTGACCGCGAGCAATAAAAATGCACTGATGCTCATTACAAACGCGAGCAGTAAAAAATCCTCGGGTAAAAATGTGGTGCCAAACACATAGAATTTTCGCTCGGTTAAATCCCACAGCACCGCTTGGTGGCCGTCCCAGTTAATCCAGGCAGTACCAAAAAATAATAGTGCCAGTACACCGGCGATACTGATGCGCAGGCGGCGAAAAACCCCGGTAAAACTGCGCGTATGAATTTTTCCGCCGCGTTCAGCGGGTGTGGGTTTGTGAGAGGAGGGCAGCTGTTGTACAGGAATATGTTCGCTCATGACGTGCTTCTCTTCGTTTGGTCAGTCATTGTGCAGTCAGTATGCGATTCCATCTGTACTGGTAACAGATTCAGTTTCAGCGAAAAACACCGTAGCAGATGCAGCCGTTCAGGCTCGTGTAGTGCGTATCTGATCTTTAGTAATTCTGATTATCTGCAACTGTTTTGCAGTACAGAGCAGGGCTAAGGTAAGCGATCAACCTTGGCTGCCAATGTGGTGCTCTGTTATGTGTGTGGTGCTCTGTTATGTATAGCTACGACGATTATGATTACGCGCTGGTGCGTGAACGGGTGGAGCAATTCAGGGATCAAGTTGCGCGCCGTTTGAGTGATGAGCTGACGGAGGAAGAGTTTTTACCGCTGCGCTTGCAAAATGGTTTGTATCTGCAAAAACACGCCTACATGTTGCGTGTGGCGATTCCTTACGGCGTGTTATCCAGTAATCAGTTGCGCACGCTGGCGCACATTGCACGCACTTACGATAAAGGTTACGGCCATTTCACCACGCGTCAGAATATTCAATTTAATTGGATTCAATTAGAGCAAGCGCCGGATATTCTGGATTGCCTGGCCGCTGCGCAAATGCATGCGATTCAGACCTCGGGCAACTGTGTGCGCAATGTCACCACAGAAGCTTTTGCCGGTGTCGCGGCGGATGAAATTATTGACCCGCGGCCATTGGCCGAATTATTGCGCCAGTGGTCAACCATCAATCCGGAATTTTTATTTTTACCGCGCAAATTTAAAATTGCGATTTCCTCTGCCGAACAAGATCGCGCCGCGATAAAAGTGCATGATATTGGCTTGCATCTGTATCGCGCGACTAACGGTGAAATGCTGCTGCGCGTTTACGTAGGCGGCGGCTTGGGGCGCACGCCGATTATCGGTTTGGCGATTAAAGAGGATTTGCCTTGGCGCCATTTGCTCTCCTACGTGGAGGCCATTTTGCGCGTATACAATCGCCATGGTCGGCGCGATAACAAATACAAAGCGCGCATTAAAATTCTAGTAAAGGCCTTGGGTATTGCCGCGTTTGCAGAGGAAGTGCAGCGCGAGTGGCAAGCGATTAATGCTGGCCCGGCGGAAATTACTGATCAGGAATACCAGCGTATTGCCGCCGCGTTTGTTGCACCGGCCTATGAATTTTTACCCGCACAGAATTTTGATTACAACACCCAGTTGTTTAAGCATGCGGAATTTTCCCGCTGGGTTGCGCGCAGTGTAATCGCGCATAAAGTGACGGGTTATGCGGCGGTTATTATTTCCACCAAGCCGGGCATAAGCGCGCCGCCGGGTGATGTTACCGCTGAACAAATGGAGGTGATTGCTTTACTCGCCGAACAATTTGGTTTTGGTGAAGTGCGTGTCGCCCACGAGCAAAATCTAGTGCTGCCTGATGTGCGCAAAGCGGATTTATTTGCTTTGTGGCAAGCGCTGGATTTGATCGGTATGGCAACACCCAACGCCGGGTTGCTCACCGATATTATCGCTTGCCCCGGCGGCGATTACTGCTCGCTTGCCAACGCCAAATCTATTCCCATCGCCCAGGCGATTCAACAGCGTTTTGAGGATCTGGACTATTTGCACGATGCGGGTGACGTTAGTTTAAATATTTCCGGCTGTATGAATGCCTGTGGCCATCACCACATTGGCAATATCGGCATATTGGGTGTGGATAAAAATGGCAGCGAGTTTTATCAAGTCACACTGGGTGGCGCTCAGGGCAATGACAGTCGTTTAGGTAAGGTGATTGGCCCGGCATTTTCTGCTGCAGAAATGCCAGATGTGATTGAAAAAATCATCACCACTTACAAACATTATCGCGAAGTGGATGAACCGTTCATTGATGTGGTGCAGCGAATTGGTATTGACCCCTTTAAAGAAAATCTGTACCAAAACTCAGCATCACCGCAGCAGCCACCAGTGGAGGTTTTGCCATGAATAATATTATTGCACTTATGCAAGACGGTGCGCACATTGTGGAGCAAGACCCCTGGGTGTTTATTAGTTCTGAAACTGAATTGGTTGAGTTTTCTGCGCACCAAAAACTGATTCTGCCCTTTTCCCTGTGGCAGAAGTATCAGCCGGATGCCGTACTGCGCGGCGAACAGCAAAGCGAACAGGGTTTTTGGCTCGCACCCGATGAAGAGGAAGAGCCCGTAAAGCAATGGTTAGCGGTAGTGCCGCTGATTGCGCTGCAATTTCCGAGCTTTCGCGACGGCCGCGCTTACACCCAAGCTTACGTATTGCGCACCCGCTTGGGTTGGCCCGGGGAATTGCGTGCAGTGGGTGATGTATTGCGCGATCAGTTGAGCCATATGCGTCAATGTGGCTTCACCAGTTTTGCTATTCGCACCGACAAATCTGTTACGGATGCGCTCAAAGGGTTGTCGGGTATAAGTGTGCTCTATGGCCGCTCAGTCATTCAGCCGCTGCCATTATTTCGGCGGCGATGATTTTTAAATCATCATTGCGATACCCGCGTTAGCGGGTATCCATTTTCAGCCTCAAGTGAAAAATAAATGGCTGAATATTATGGCTGTGAATAATCCACCCAGGGATCAAACATCAAATCCTTTACCGCTTGTTTTTCAGCATTGCGGCGTTGATCTTCACGCACCTGCTCAGGAGTTGGGTTGGCGGGTAACGGGCTGGGGGGAATATCGCTGGCGTGATATTCCGGTTTGGGCGGTTTGGGTAATGGCAGCGGTAGTTTAGTAATCGGTTGATTTAAATTGGCAATTTCCAAGCCCGCTAAAATAAAGGCGCCCGAGGCATAAAGCGCGGTTGTTTCGCGTTTGGTGGGCACGGGTTGGTCGCCTGCAGATTGCACCTGACCCAATATACCGCTGGGCAAAATATAATTATTTAAACCCGCCCAGCCTTTCAGCACTTGCGGTAAATACTTATCGCGTTCGAGTAAACCGTGATTAATACCAAAGGCCATTGCATAGGTAAAAAATGCAGTGCCGGAGGTTTCCGGTTCCGGGTAGGCTTCCAGATCCAACAAGCTTGCGCGCCAGAGTCCGTCGGGTTGTTGTAGTTTGGCGATACTAGCCATCATCTCCTGAAATAATTTCACATACTGCGGTCGGCTTGGATAATTCTCCGGCATGGCTTCCAGAATACGGGCGAGTCCTGCCACTACCCAACCTTGTCCGCGCGACCAGAATATTTTTTTGCCGTTGGCGGAGCGGCGCTCGATAAAACGTTCATCGCGTGCAAATAAATTAATGTCTTTATCGTAGAGGCGCTCGTATACGCGCCAGAATTGTTTATCCATGGCATCGATATATTTTGCATCGCCGGTAATTGCCGACATGCGTGTTAATACCGGCGGCGCCATAAATAATGAATCGCACCACCACCAAACTAATTTTTTGGGCGCAGGTTCAAGGCTTAAATAGGGCAGTGTGTAATCCAGACGCTGTTGCAGCGGCATAAGCACGCCGGGCAAGCCGGTGCGTAAGTAAATAGCTTGGTATAAATCGCCAATGGCTTGATCGTCGGCGTTAATTAAATGTACCGGTGCGCCGTGGCCTTGGTGGGCGTAGTTAAAACGCTGTGCAGTTTCCATGTTAAACGCGAGCACATCTGGCACATTGGCAACATCCACTAATTTGGCGGTACCGACAAAAAATGTGGCGGAAATCCAGTTGGTGTTAATGTGCCGCCGTTTTAATTCAGGTTTGGTTTCTATTTCTTTTAGTCTTGCCACCTCCGCTGAAGCAAGTTTTTTAACGGTGGTGATAGTTTGTTCTCGCTCAGGGATTTTATTGCTAATGGTTTCTGCCTGAGGTGACGTAAACATCAAGCTACTGCTAATCGTTAGTGCGATGGCGAGTGTTTGTGTGAGCTTCACAATAAATCCTCGTTATGGTTATAAATGATCGGGCAATAAAAAAATGCCGAGCTGTAAAAAACAGTCGGCATTTTTTTGATGCGGAGTTTTAGTATGTAATGCTGGCTTCCGGTATGGTATTTACCGTGGTGCCATCAGTCATAGTGAGTTTGAACATATACCAATAGGTTGTTCCTGCTACTACGCCGGTATCTACTAGCGTTCCCTCTTGCGGAGCGCTGGCGATAACACGGGTTCTACCACTGGCTTGGTTGCGGGTATTACGGTAGATCTCAACTACGCGAATAGATGGGAAGTCTTGCAGCTTCCAGCTCAAATTAATGCCATTGCTAACCTTACTGCTTACGAGATTAGTTTTTGGTTCGAGTATTGTGTCGACGTAAGCAGGCTCTGTGCGCACCAATTCGTTTGTTGTCGCATTATCAAACTCAACCCAGTAGTAATAATTTTTACCGGCAGTGGCGGTAGCATCTTGCCAGCTCAGGCTGTCAGTTGCTGCGTTACCAATTAATTGACTGCTGGAAAAATCCGCCGGTTGTGTATTGTCTGGCGTTTCTGCGCGATAAATATGAATGCTGCGTAATTCCATATTTTCGCTGCGCCAGGTTAGCTGTACTGGTACCATGTTGTTGATAATATTTAATTCCACTTGCGGAATTAAGCTAACTGACAATTGGGTTTTGGATGTTCCAGCATCGAGTTGACGATGTTTTTTACCACCGCGCAGTTCAGCGGAGTAAATATAATTTACATCCGGCACTACATTGGTATCGATCAGTTCACCTTGATCGCCATGAATATAACCAATGCGAATTTTATTGTCTGGTGCGTCCTCAGTGCTGCGGAAAATATGAGCACCGTTAAATTTTGCTTTGTTGCTATACAGGCGCACAGTCACTTTGTTCGTATCGCCTTGTGCGACTAATTTTGCCCAGCGAGTACCTTTAACACTGGTTGTGGCATAGTCGGGCACTGTTTGCATATCGCTACCCAAATAAAAACTCGGGTGAGGTGGTTGGTTATAACCCACGTTTTGCCAGGCAATTGCAGCGCGGTATTGCGGGTTTTGCATGAGTGTGGGAATGCGATGATTGGTGGGAATAGCGCTGGAGAAAATCATCAGCTCGCTGCTATCCGCCTTGGACCAGATAACTTCTTCGCGCCAATCACCAAAAATATCTGCCGATAATGCCGGTGTGGCTTTGGTGCCGTTGGCAGATACTGCGCTATACAAATCACCATTTAGAATGACATTGGACACAGCGTTTTCGTAATCCCATTTGTACACCTTGTTGCCATCCAAAATCTCGCGCAACAAGTCGCCGTCCCACCAGAGTGCAAAATTCATTTGTGGTGGACGCGTTTCAGAAATTAATTGGCCGTCGGCAGCGACCAAACCACCACGTGACGCCCAGTTCTCATTGCCTACAAAACGCGGGTCTATATCCATGCTGACACCACGGCCCACGTCGGCACCATTACTGGGGCGATTCCAAATAATTTGGCCGGTGGCTGCATCGTGCAATTCCACTCCGTATTCCACACCGTCTTTGGTGTAGCAGGAGGGGCACTCATGCACCATAAAAATTTCCTGGCCGGGGCGAGTAGGGTCTATGTCGGAAACATGCAGTGCATCGCCGTGGCCTAAACCTGTGCTGTAAAGTGCATGGCCATTATCGTCGATGGTGGCGGCACCGTAGATTATTTCATCGCGGCCATCGCTATCCACGTCGGCAACCGACACACTGTGTGCACCCTGACCATAGACAATTTCATCGCCATTGGCGTTATTGGTATCAAACACCCAGCGCTCGCTGAATTTTCCATCGACCCAATCAAATGCAGCAACCACGGCGCGGGTGTAATAACCACGGGCCATAAATAAACTGGGTGTTTCGCCATTTAAATAAGCGACGCCCGCCAGAAAACGATCCACGCGGTTGCCATAGGTATCGCCCCAGCTGCAGACATTGCCGCGCTGCGGAACATAAGCAATAGTGTCCAGCGCTTCGCCAGACAAACCATCAAACATGGTTAAATATTCTGGACCATTTAAAATATAACCGCCGCTGTTGCGATAATCGGCACTTGCATCGCCAATCACTGTACCGCGACCATCGACTGTGCCATCTGCAGTTTTCATCGCAATTTCAGCGCGGCCATCGCCATCAAAGTCGTAGGCGATAAATTGGGTGTAGTGCGCACCGGCGCGAATATTTTTGCCCAAATTAATTCGCCAGAGTTGTTCGCCTTCCAGGGTATAAGCGTCGATAAACACATTACCGGTATAACCGCTTTGGGAGTTGTCCTTGGCGTTGCTGGGGTTCCATTTCACAATCACTTCATAGTCGCCATCACCATCCAAATCGGCAACACTTGCATCGTTCGCGCTGTAATCGTGCATCACACCCAAAATGGAATCACTCTTGGGTTTGTTGAGTGGAATACTTAAATAAGCGTTGCTCCATGCCGTTGCGCTATTCGCTTTTTTATCTTGCAGGTGATGTTCACCTTCAATCATCACATGATATTTATCGCCCGCTTTGCCTTGGGTATCCATAAAAAAAGTGGCGGATGCCAGCGGCTTTTTGGTTAATTTTTTACCATTGCGAAATACATGAAAGCCTTTATTGCCCTGATCTTTTTGCAGCAGACGCCAGCTAATGGCATTGCCGTTTTCGGTGGGAATCACGACTAAACCGCGATCCAGATTCTCCACAGATTTTTTAACTTCACAGGTTTGTGATTCACGGCAATCGGGTTTTTTCTTATCCTGCTGTTGATGCGCTTGGCTCAGCGGGACTGATAAAGCGGTGAGTGCACAAACTGAAAAAACTGCCTTGCGCAACCAAGGCTGCTTTAGGCTATTAAGGGATATGTTGATATAAGAGAGTTTCATTATTGGTTATTCTCCTTAAAGGTTGATAATAAAAAACCCCGAGGATTAGTCGGGGTTTAAGATACTTTAGCCTCCTACATAGACTTGAATTTCCATTTCTCTACATACAGGTCTTGGCTCTGTGCGAATCGGATTTCCCAAGTAGGCTTCGCAGAGTGGGCCAGATCCATTGTAGTCTTGATAGTAATGCATTTGCTCTATTGTTTCAGGAACAAATACTTCATCACAATACCATCCCGCATTTCCTGAATCGTAACCACCTATATTTGAACGCTCGCCAATAAACCAATTATTACCATAAATTGGGAATATTTTATTTATACATACTCTTTCTTTTTTAGTAACCCATAATACCTCTCCATCTGTCCATTCGTTATGAACTTTTCTGCAGTGATTCCAATTCTCCAGATCAATATTATATCCATACATAGCAAATTCATAATTGAGAAAACAATCATTTCTTTGTACTGCATCATTTATGTTGTCACAGTATTGTCTAGGTTCATAAGGAGCTGGTCCGCAGTTTGATTCTGAAGCGATAGCAAAGTTACTTAAAAAAAATGATAACTGGAAAATTAAGATTATATATTTTGACATGGTTTAATATCCTTGATTGTTTTTGAAAAATATTCTCAATGTTTGGCGCTGAATGCCTACATTTTATAGGTAATACCTATCGCATATTCTCTTCCGGAGTAGTCGTATTGCGACATACGGCCTGTGCCGGAATTGATGTGCACCACTTCACTCGTCAGGTTGCGACCGTCAATATAGAACTTCAAATTTTCGGTAATGTTGTAATTGAATTTTGCATCCAAATAACCAGCATCATCCACTAACAAGGGGTTGCCTGAACGATCAGAAGCTTTTACCAGATATTCACTACGGAAGTTATAAGCTACACGCATGCCCCAAGCCTCTGTTTCGTAGAAAGCAGAGATGTTATAGCTATCTTCAGATTGAGATGGGAAGGGTAACTCTTCTCCTGTAAGGGCGTTAAACAAACCAACATCTTCTGCTTCCATATAAGTGTAGTTAACTGAACCACCAAAACCGTCGAATGGGGCAGGCAACATGGTAAACATAGTGCTGGCTTGCAGTTCTAAACCAGTTGTTTTAGCTCCACTACTATTATATTTCTGGCGTACATCCCACAAGCGGCCATCATTGAAAAAGTCCACATCACGGGTGGTGTCTGGATCAACGATCCAACTATCCATTTCTTTGTTGAATAAAACCGCAGAAACAATAGAGTCCTCATTGGGATACCAAGTTAATGCCAAATCCATTTGATTAGCAACGTAAGGTTTTAGTGCAGGATTTCCTGCAGTACAGGTATCTGGCAGGTCATCTATTTCTGCTTGCGTGTAATCATTAATAATACAGGTAGCATTGACGTTAATATCTGCAATGCGTGGATGCGCCATTACTTTTGCTAGGCCAAAATACAATTCCAGCTCGTTTGGAATTAAACCTAAAGTCAGGTTCAAACTTGGCAGTGTTTCGGTATAGTCTTCTTTAATAGTTTTGCGACCATTAAATGTATCTGGATGATCCAGATCTTCTACTGGCGCTGCAAACGCACCGGTAACGGGGTTAACTACCGGATTTCCATTTGCATCTAATTGATCCACCATCACGCGGATAGTGACATCACCATTGGCTGCAGTTTTAGTGTCCACGACACGTACACCAAAGTTACCTGTCAAGGGTAAGCTACCGATGGCCATTTCAAAGTTTGCTTGACCGTAGAGTGCATTGGTTGCAACCTCTACATCAAAATTACCGCGATTCACATTAAGGTCGGTGCGCGTAGTATTATCAGCACTAATTGCTCTTAGTTCTTCCAGAATTGCCTTAGAATCTATAGCTTGCCAAGAGCTAGGTGCGTAAGTCGAGAGGCTGAAATTTTTAAAGAAATCGGGCGTGCTTTCTGTGCGACCTTCAATCAACGCAATTTGGTCTGCTACAGTCCACATTTGATCGTTGTAGCTGGCACCGACGTTGCGAATAATGTTATAGGCAAATTTAGCATTCACAAATTCCTGGCTGTTGTATTGGTAACCGGTTTGGAATTTGGTAAAAAAGCCACTATCAGGTGAATAGGCAAAATCCAACTTGGTCATATCTTCCTGAGTTTCATCTTGCTCCGGACGATAATTGTAGGATGCACCGCCAGAGTAACTGGCCGGATCATTCACATTGAATTTATTTGATGTGTCAGTTAAGTCATTGGCGTTTCTAATATAGGCATTGCTTAAATCAATATCGGGTAAGCCTTGGCGGTTTAAGTTAACTTCTAAATCAACAATGCCACCTGCCCACACGGTAGTGCCGCGCGAATCAATATCCTGCTCCGAGGTAGAGCGAGCAATAACACCAGATGCTTGGAATTTGTCTAGGCTATATTCAAAACCGGTTTCCACCATGCTGCTTTCTTGATACCAATCAATATCCAGCACACGATTACTAATGGTGGCATTGGCTGTTTTGAAGCCAACTATATTGTGTCTATCATCCCAAATAACACTTTGCGGGTTGACGCGTGCAGCCGAGTTGGTTTCAAACTGTAAGTTTGTGTCATAAGCAGTCTTGTCTCGTTCGTTGTATGTATAACCCACATAGGCTGAAAGGTTATCGGTAAATGCGTATTGCACCATAGTATTGGCGCTCAGGCGTTTTTCACCGCGCTCCCAAATACCATAGCGTGGCAAACTCGGTGAAAATTCATCCCATTGTGCTAAACAAGTATTTCGGTCAGCAACAACACTAATACCAGCACAACCGGATTTTTCAGTAATGTTTTCGTATTTTGGATTTACTGTAGTTTTTTCTGCCGATTGGTCGTAATCCGCAAAACGCTGCCATTCAGTATTGCGGATGCCGTGCATTACGGTGTCTTTATCAGAAGCGGTTACGTTTACCAACACACCGAGTTTTTCATTAAATTTGTATACACCAATGAAATTGGTTTTTGGCATGGCATCGCCAATAAGATCGTTGTACTGCACTTCGCCATTAGCAGAAAAAAAGTTTTCTTTAAACTCATTCGGCTTGCGGGTGTTCACTTGAATGGTACCGCCAAGACCGCCTTCAGTTAAACGCGCTTCGGAGCCTTTAATAACGTCCAACGATTTAACTAATTCAGAAGCCATATCGCGGAAGTCCACGCCGCGGCTACCGCCCATACCCATAGCGCCAACGCTGTTTAATTCCACGCGCAATAAGTCCGGGTCTACACCACGCACACTTACCGATGAACCTTCACCGTTGTCGCGGCCAATTTGTACACCGGGAATGCGCTGTAACGCTTCAGCGATATTTTTATCCGGGAAGGCGCCAATATCTTCGGCTACCAATGAGTCAGTCATGGTCACTGCCGCTTTTTTGCGGTCCAGTGCGCTGCGTTGACTGAAACGAATACCTGAAACCTCTACCTCTTCAATATCCTTATCCGCTGTGGTTACTGTTGCAGCTTGCTGCGCAAAAGCGCCGGGGCTAAGCACGGCCAAACCGGCACTGGCAACCAACATGGATGCAATACCGCTGGCGAGCAGCTTGCGCGAAAAGGGGATGTTGGTGTTTTCTACTCGTGTTGACTTGATTTGACTGAAGGTGGTCATTTTTCCCTCTCTATTATTGTGTTTAACGATTATTTTGAACGAACCACCGAATACTATTATCATATTAATTCATGGTCAATCATAACCAATCATTTTATCGGTCATTGGTAATCATTTGTGGTCATAGGTAACACTGGCTGTAACCAACGGAAAATTGCGTTCAAAAATGGCGCATTAATCATTAAAAACGGAATGCCTCAAAGCCTGAGGGAGGAGCGAGAGTGCTGACGTTGGAAAAAACAACACAAAAAAGAAGAGGTAATAAAAAGAAAATAAGAAGAGGGAGATGAAAGAGAGAAATAAAAATAAAAAAGCAATAAAAATAAAAGAGTAGTGAAAGAGAAAATAAACATTAACAAGAAAAATACTGGTTTGAACTTTTGCCAAACCAGCAGTACAACAAATACTTAAAGTTCTACGGCGTAGGCGTGGATTGGGCCGTGCATATTGGAGCGGAAGACTAAATATTTTCCATCCGGTGAGAATTGCAAATTGGGTTCTACACGGTAGTCGTGATTGTGCATATCCACTAACTTGGTACTTTTTAATTTGCCCGGGCGAATCAATTGTGCGGCATTGGGTGCACTGACGGCTATGTCTTGAATAATTTCCGGTTCAAACAAATAAATATATTTGCCGTCCTCGGCGCGTGCGACCATTTCGTGGTCGCCACCATCACCCGCTAATAATTTTCCATCGCGCGATATTTGGTAATGCACTGACCACTCGTTGCGTTCAAGGTGATACCAATGGCGCTGTTGGGTTTCCAGATTGTAAGTGGCTAACCAAAAAACTTCGCCGCGCGGGGTTTGCAGATCGTAATACACCGTTTTGCCATCAAACGAAAAAAATTCATGGCCTGCAATTTCCATATTCATGCTGCGCTGGTGAATTTTTTGTTTATTTTTGCCATTGATATCAATCGTCCAGATCCTATCCACCATATGCCAGGGGCCTTCGTGGCAATACATAATTTTGCGCGGGTCCGCAGGGGAGAACTGCACATGGTTTAGCCAATCGCGTGAACGGGTAACCACTTTGCGTTTACCGGTTTTTATGTCGATGGTAAAAATTTCCATGGGAATATTTTTAGCCAGGCGCTCAGCCATGCGCAGTTCTTTAGCTTCAGCGAAGTTCAGTGGTTTGCCGTCTTCCCCCAGGGCGTTATAGCCACCGTCGGTATTGGCGACTTTAGGGCCGGGTTGCAATTCTACAAATTCAGTGGCGTAGGCGCCTGCCATTAAGGTGTCATCGGCATTGATAGAGGTGATAAAACCTTGGGGAAAAATACCAATAAACGTTTGTTTGCCGCTGGGTATATCAATTGCGTAGTATTCGACATTATCAAATAGATTGGCGTTGTCTTTACCTTTGAATTCACCGGTATATTTGCGCGCATAACAAATAGGTTTGGTGTAGGAAACCATAATCACTTCATACTGGCCTTCGGCTAACAGTGAATGGCTATGGGTTGAAAAATCATACAGGCTTATACCCTTAGGGGTATTCATGACCATGTAATGGCTGTCGTGAGTAAACGCGTTGTCGTGAAAGTAAAGGGATTTTGAATTATCAATTTGCGACAGGCGGATAATTTTTTTCTTGCTTACCGGATCAATCCATTCGGTGGGAATAACCCCTTGGGTGTTAGATGCAATAGGTGCAGTAGTAGATTGTGAGGAGGGTAAATCTGCAGCCATTGAATTTTTATTCAGCATCAACAGCGCGCTGCCAATGGCAGAGGAAATTAATAAATCTCTTCGTTTCATAGGTTTGATCCTAACCATTTTTATGGATACCCGCGTTCGCGGGTATGACGAAACTCACAAATGTTAAAGCTGGCAAATGTTAAACCTGGCAAATGACGAACCTGTAGAAGGTAAGTGCTCGCCGATTACACCAAAGAATTGCCGTAGCCGATCACAATGGTGGAACCCACTAAACAACTGAGGCCAAGGAATACATAATTCAGGGTTTTACGACTGGAACCTTTCCATTCTTTTAGTGCAAACCCCCAAAGTGACGAAAAGATAATGATAGAGGCCATATGCAGCGTCCAGGAGGAAAAACCATACTCGCCCATTTGGCTTTCACCCATGACATAAAAGAAAAATTGGAAATACCAGAGCACACCTGCCAATGCGCACCAGAGTAAATTAATACCGCTGGTAGCGGGGCGCTCATTCGCTGAACGCATTTTGGGTTGGAGGATTTCCGCAGCGGTTTTATTCTTTGCAATTAAATAACCGCACCACAAAAAGTTAGTGGTGGCACCGCCAATCAATACAATACAAATAACCGGTAAACCTTTGAAGAGCGGATTGGTTCCTGCGGCGGCTGATAATGCTGCGAGCGGTTCACCAGCGGAAATGCCGAAGGCAAAACAAGAGGACATGAGCCCGCAAAATAACGCGACTAATAAACCTTTTTTTAAATCGAATTCAGTGATATTTTTCTGCCGCTCTTCGGGTGGGCTTTCTTTTTCTTTGCAGATTCCACCTACACCCACAATCGCAATGCCTAGCAAACACATTGCCAATCCGACCAACACAATTTTTCCGTGGGTGGTGGGTAACACCTCCGTAAAAAATATGCCTTTGAGCATAGGTGGAATAATGGTGCCAAAAAATGCACAAAGCCCGAGTGCAACTGCCATACCTAGCGACAAGCCCAGGTAGCGCATAGTCAAACCAAAAGTTAAGCCACCCAGCCCCCACAGCAGACCGTACACAATACATTGAATCAGTGTATTGCTATCGGCAGCGGCAATCACGCCAAATAAATCCTCAGTGCGGAAATAAGCAAAAATCCAGGGAGCGAAAATCCACGAAAAAAATCCGCCCATTAACCAATAGATTTCCCAAGACCAACCGCGCACTTTGCGAAAGGGAACATAAAAGCTGGCAGACGCTAATCCGCCCAGCCAATGAAATAAAACCCCGAGTAGTGGATTCGACATAATTATTGCGCCGCTGTTCTTACGTAAGTGATTTCGCCTTTGGTGTTGGTGACATCATCAAAAATAACGGCATCGGGGTCAGTCGTTTCAATTGTTACATTATCAAAACTAAATCCGCGCCCATGAGTGATTGCACCGGAAGCAGCGGCGGTAATGTGCATATTGCTGAAGTGAACATTTTGCAGCGGCGCTTCTGCATAACCCTGCATCAAAAATGCGGCGTTGGCATCGGCTTTTATGTTGCTGATATGAATGTCACGCAGTTTCGGCATGCCCTTTTCTTTGGGTACCGGGGTCGCAAGAATTTTCCAATGTTCCGGTACGTTTTTAATGCCGGGTGGAATGACCGGGTAGGAATAAACGGGCAACCAATTTAAATCCACGCGCACCGCGGCTTCGGCATTTTGTACTTTCATATCGCGGATGCGAATGTCAGACACAGTGCCACCGCGTACATGGGCAGATTTAAAAAATATGCCGCTGTACACCGGGCCTTGTACATCCAGATTGTAAACATCGATATTGCGAATACTGCCAGAGGTCTCGCTGCCAAAAGTAACACCAGCCTCGGCGTGGCGAATAATGGAATCGCGGATTACGACGTGTTCGGTGGGGCGGTTCACGCGCAAGCCGTCGGCATCGCGCCCGGCTTTTAAACAGAGTGCATCGTCGTTGACATCAATATCGGCTTTTTCTACCAACACATGATGGGATGAATCTATATCGATACCGTCGGTGGAAGGGCCTTTGCCGTCAGAGTTGTTGCGAATAACTACGTTGGATACTTTGACATCGTTGGAATAGACAATTTGTAGCGTCCAAAAACCGGCGCGCTTCATATGCAAGCCGCCACCCAATTCAATGCGTTTTGAATTATAGACTTGAATTAAACGCGGGCGCTCAGCGTCGTAATCGGCCGCCCAGCGCAAGCCCTTACCTTCATACACATTACGTTTATCCCAAAAGGTTTGCCAAAACACCATGCCATTACCGTCGATGGTGCCTTTACCATAAATGTGTACATCAGCTTGTTCGTATACATTCAATAGCGCAGAAGGCCATACAATTTCGATCCCGGCGATGCGGGTTTTTTGACGCGGATAGGATTCAATATTCTGTTTGCCGGTAAGCGTTACGCCTTTATCCAAGCGCAGCGCCATGTTGGATTTTAAGAATAGCGACCCGGTAAGGTAAGTACCTGGTTGTAATACCAGCGTCGCCTTTTTTGCGGCGGTTGCATCAATCGCTTTTTGTAATGCGATGGTATCGTCGGTTGTTCCATCACCTTTTGCGCCGAAGTCGCTGGCGTTAATTTCAAGGGCATTAATATTTTTTGGTACGGCGACTGTTAATTCGGTGCGCTCTAACACTGTGGGATTGGGTTCGGCCTGCGCGGGAAGTGTTATGAAGCTTGCGAGTAAAACGATATAAGCGGGAAGGGTTAAACATTTCATTGCACCATCTCCATTTATTTTTATGGATACCACGCATTTGCGGGTATGACGAAAGTGTATTTTCAGAGTTCCGTGGGAAATAAAAATCAAGCAATAAAAATAGGGAATAGAAATTAGAGAATAAAAAAGGCTGCCGGAAAATTCCGGCAGCCAACAGGCCTTGCTATGGTTTGTTAAAACTTGGCACTAACACCAACAGTGAGGGTGCGGCCAATAACGGTTTCAAACAGTGTGTCCTGACGGTTACTGTCGATATACAAGGTGTTGCGTTCGTCGGTGAGGTTTTGTGCTTCCACAATCAGCTTCACATTGTCGGTCAGGTTGTACGACGCTGATGCATCCACGAAGAAGGTGGATTTGTTGCCCAATACGTCACTGTCGTTGCCGCCAGAGGGAATTGCGCGCAAATAACCTGAGCGATAGCTACCGGTAGTACGGAAACTGAAGGCGTCATTTTCGTAGTAAATAGTGGTACTGGCCGCATCTTTTGACAAACCAATCAAGTCATTGGTCGTGGTCAGCGTGGGTACACCGTTGGCGCTTTGCAACACGTAATCAATATCTGAAGTTACGTGGGTATAGTTTGCCAATAAACCAAAGTCTTGCCAGAAACCTGGCAGGAACGTAAATGGCAATTGCAGATTTAATTCGTAACCTTTGAGTGGGCCACCTTCGGTATTGGTGGAGCGGTTAACCGTAAACAAATCGGTTGCCGTTGCCGCTGAACCTTCTAAGAGTGTGGTAGGTAGACCCAGTTCGGTGTAGGGCACCAAGCTGGAAATAGATTGAATGTAGGTATCTATATCTTTTTCAAAATAAGCGACGGAGGCTAATGCACCTTCATCAAAATACCACTCCAATCCCGCGTCATAGGTTTTGGCGCGAATCGGTTCCAGGAAGGGGTTGCCCACTGATGCTGTGCGTGTGGTTGGGTTCATCGAACCGCTTGGAATTAACAAACCCAATTCCGGACGCGACATTACTTCTGCAAATGAGAAGCGTGCGAGTAATGACGGATTAATTTCCACCACGATGTTGGTGGATGGCAACAAGTCATCGTATTTACGGTCTACAGTGACCGGATTGGCAACGGTGGGGTAAGCCGAGCCTGCAGGTGCTGCAGTGGGAACAAAGCCCAAGCTCTCTTGATCGGTTTCTACGTAGCGCACACCCAAATCACCGCGTATCGGCATGGCAAGTGTGTCGAAGTTGAACTCGGTCATCACAAAGGCGCTATTAATTTTTTCATTCACTTCTGGTGATTGCGCACCGCACTCAGCGCCACACCACACAAAATCGTCAAAGCCTACTGCTTCTTTCCATTTCTCGTGATCGACACCCACGTAATCACCCAGTGTGCCTGAACCTAACACGTCATTTACACCATTAACACTCAATGTGAAGTCCGACACACTCACACCGGCAGGCAAATTGCGGGTTGCAGTGAATGCGGGTGCAACGATTCGGCTGCGGGTTTTGTAGTCACTCTCGCGGCTTTGTGCACCAAACTTGAGTTTGTAGGTTTCGTTTATTTGCCAAGTGAAATTTGCTTCAGCGGTGGTGTTTTCTGTGGTGCGGGTCAGGTTGCGAGTGTTCCAGTTACCCAGTACTGTGCCGTCTGCCAAACCAGCGCCGTATTGGAAAATGGATGGGTCGTTTACATCCACACCGTATTGCAGCAATGGAATATTGCCGCCGTTGCGGAAATCCATCACGTAGTTGTCGGTGTCGATTGCATCCAGGTTAACTGTCAAACGCTCTGGGTTATCAAACTCGGACATAGAATTGCCGAGCAAAATATTCATTTCAAAGTCATCGCTAAAATTGTGTGTCACATTCAAATTAGTTTGACGGAAGGTAGAGGTAAAGCGATCCACCAAACTCTCTGAGCGCAAATCTACACCATCAAATAAACCGTAAACCAATGAACCTTTATCATCGATTTCCAATTCTTTGACTGACACCATTGGTTGGCCATTGTTGTTGGCGTTACGTGCAAAGGAGAGTGCATCAATATAGTTGTCGCGACGCACTACGTCGTATTTTGAGTGCAAGTTATCCAGAGAAATATTGGTGTTTTCGTTCGGTTCCCATTCAAGGGTAATAGAGCCACCGGTGCGTTCGGCATCCTGTTCGGAATTCAAATAGCGCGGAATACGTGGCATAAATACACCGCCGCCAAAACTGCCGGAAACGCCGGTGGTAGTGCGCATTAATTCATAAGCTTCGATGCTGCCAGTACGCGGGTTGCCAGTGCTGCAGTTAAGTGCATCGGCACCTTTAGCGGCGTTAGTCGCGGGAACTTGTGTACCGGTGTAACCCACAGGTGAACAGAAACCACCGTTCACATAGCTAGGTAAAATATTTACGGCGGAGTAACCCACTTCACGAATATTACGTTCGGAGTGAGCGAAGGAAACCAATACGCCAAAAGTGTCATCAGCGAATTTTTTGGCAATCAAACCTGACATGCGTGGGTCAGTCGATTCACTCACTTCATTGTAAACACCGCGCAGTGTACCGGTCATGGTGAGTTCATCGCTAAACGACAGCGGTTTTGGCGCTTTTAAATCAACCGTTGCACCCAATGAACCTTCTTCAATATCGGCACTCGGGGTTTTGCGCACGGTCAATTCAGAGAAAATTTCTGATGGAAATACGTTGAAGTCGAAGCTACGGCCCGCGTTACCTGCGCCATAAATGTCGGAAGAACCTGTCTGCGAGGTGCCTTCCATGCCGTTGATGCGTACACGGGTAAATTCTGCACCCAGGCCACGCACTGAAATGTTTTTACCTTCACCGCCGTCGCCACGAGACAAAGCAACACCGGGAATACGCTGCATGGATTCAGCGAGGTTAGAGTCGGGGAACTTACCAATATCTTCAGAAACAATACTGTCTACAGCGGCAGCGCTTTCGCGTTTTTGCATCAGCGCGGTATTCAATGAGGCTCTAAAACCTGTAACAGTCACTTCTTCGAGTTGGTCGTCGCCATTGCCTTGTGCTTGTACTGCCGTGGCAAGGCTCAGGGTGATAACGGCTGCTGCCAATGGGTTGATTGCAAAGCTGGTGTGTTTCATTTGGTTCTCCATTCTTAGAATTAGCGTTGGACAAAACAAAGCACTAAGGAGTTACCCTGTGTTTTTTGGCATCGTAATACAGGTTTTTTTGCAAAACAATCATATTCAATCAATGTCAATCTAAAGGGGTCATTAAGTTCCAATACCATTCGTTACCGGTGACGTAATTTGAGTATTTAGGTAGCAGTAACAGCGTGGTTTGTTAGTTGCCATCCGGTCTCAGGCTGGAAGCCTGTGGGCTAGGTGCCAAAACAAAGTGTTCGACCGGATCTGGTTGTGCGGGGTGGTAAGCCGGTTGATTGGATAGTTGGGCTGCCAACGCCAGTGATGATTGGCGGATGCTCTCTGTTACACAGCGCGCCAATTGATAGGCACCATAGTTGTTGTGGTGAGTGGCATCTTTGCCATTGTCATTAAATGCGAGCGGTGCCTTATTTACACCGAGTGCTTCATAAAGCTGCACGCTCATTTTATCCAAATCGATTAAGGTGGTATTTTTTTCGCGCGCTACTTCGCGCACGGCTTGCGGATACAAGCCATGGCTATTAACGATTTTTCCCTGGTCATTAAAAGTGCGGCGCTGCATTGAGGTAATTAATACGGGGGTCGCACCGCGCAGGCGTGCTTCAGCAATAAATACGTTTAAATAATCTTTATAAGTGGTAGTGGCCTCGACGTAGGTTTGTGGCCATTTTTTTTTCTGATCGTTGTGGCCGAATTGAATCAATAAATAATCACCGGCTTTCATGCGTTCAAGCACTTTGGCAAAACGCCCGGCAGTGATAAATGATTTCATCGTCTCGCCGGATTCAGCATGGTTGGCGATGGCGATTTCCCCTTTAAATAAAGGCGCTGTGAAGAAGTAGGGCAACATTTGCCCCCAGCTTGCGGCAGGCTCATAGGGTTGATCGGTTACCGTGGAATCACCTACCAAATAAACAGTGGGCACATTGACTTGTTGCAGGCTTATCGAGCGCACCTGCGGTGCTGCGCCATTAAATTCCAGTGTTAATTTATTATCCCAATGTAAACGGTGTTGCTCTAATTCTTTTAAGGTAACCCGAGTAGCACCTGGTGCGTTTAATTCCGGCGCTTGTAATAAACCGTTGCGAATATTGACGATAAAACTACGCTGGATAAATTCACCGGCAGCCGTTGTTAAATCCTTTACATACAAGCGGCGCAATTCAGCGCGCAACGTATTGGTGGAAGCGAGTGTGGCATGGCCAAACTCCACAGTGACCCGGTAATTTCCTTCAGGTACTGCTACCGAAAAATAAAAAGGATCGTTGTTATTGGTGGGGTGGGTTTGCAAATCAAAACCATAACCGCTTTGTTCTGTGTACTGCTGATCGGGGGAAACCTTGTGTTCACCACTGGCTCCTTGGTGATTATCAAACCGGAAAACTTGCGGTTGAGTGAAATCCAATTCTGCTGCGGGAGAGTGGCTCATAGTGTTGTTTGCTGTCGGTTGGGCGTTACACCCCAGGTTGCCGATGGCTGCCAAGAGGATGAAACACAGTGAAACAAGTGGCTGATTAATGATCATTGGAGGTTAACTCTGCTGTTATTTTTAGGGGTGATAATAACCAAGCGCCATGATTGGTCAACAAAAATTCGATACAAAATAGTCATAATCAATCAATAATGCGCATCCATTAGAAGAATACTTGTCGGAAATGACTGATTTTCACGTAATATAGGATAAACCAGATAATTAAAACGAGAGATAACAATGAATACCACTCGACGTGATGCCATGAAATTCATGGCCTCCGCTGCCAGCCTTACTGCAGCGGCTCCCTACCTCAGTGCAACAGCGGCGGCCGGTGCAAATGCTGTAAGCAGTGTTGACTACACCATGAACAAACTTTGGCACGGTGTCTGTTATTACCCCGAGCTTTGGCCGGTGGAGGATATAGCGCGCGATATTGCCGAGATGAAAAAGTTGGGCATTAATGTCATTCGTATCGGTGAATTTACCTGGTCCACACTGGAGCCCCGCGAAGGAAAAATATCGACCCAATTTATGCGTGAGGTGATGGATAAATTTCACGCTGCCGATATCGCCGTGGTGTTTTGTACTCCCACGCCAACACCGCCGGTGTGGTTAACCCACGGTCATCCGGATCGTTTATTTGTGAATGCAGACGGTGAGCGTTTAATTCACGGCGCGCGCCAACATGTTAGTTATGAGCATCCGGCAGTGCGCAAAGCCTGCTTCCGTATAGTGGAGGCGCTGGCCAAGGATTTGGGCGATCACCCGGCGCTCATTGCTTGGCAAATCGATAATGAATTGAAGTGTCATGTCGCAGAGGATTTTAGCCCTGCTGCGATTGCGGCCTGGCACAAATGGTTGCAAAAACGTTATGTCACTATTGAGCGTTTGAATGAAGACTGGGGCACCCATATGTGGAGCACTCACTATCAATCTTTTGAGCAAGTACCTGCGCCGTTAAAAACACCGTTTTTGCACAATGCGTCGTTAAGCACGGCGTATAGATTATTTAATCGCGAAAGTATCGCGGAGTTTTCCGATCTCCAGTGCGACATTATTCGCCAATATTCCAAAGCGCCCATTACTCACAATACTAACCCCGCATTTAATGTCAGCCATGAGCGCCTGTTTAAAAATCTGGATTTCGCCGCATACGATGCTTATCCCTCCAGCAAAGAATGGCAGGCACTGGTATTTCGCAGCGATATGTACCGCGCCGCAAAACCAGGCCGTCCGTTTTGGTTAATGGAAACCAGCGTGAGTCACAACGGTTGGCTTGGCAATCACAGTGCCATGCACCCGGACGGTTTTTTAAAAGCCGAAGCCGTTTTAGTTTATGGTTTGGGCGGGGAGGGCGTTAATTATTGGCTCTGGCGCCAGCAGCGCAGCGGTGCGGAAATTAGCCACAGCGCGGTGATGAGCAGTTGGTTTAAACCCACCACCGGTTACGCACAAGTAAAACAAGTGGAGGCTGCGCGCAAACAGTTAGAGCCGCTAATGATAGCGAGTAAACCGCTGGTGCCAGAGATTGCAGTGACCTGGTCTGACCATGCGCGCGCCATGATTGAAACCGAAGCGATGGATAAAGAGCCTGGTTTTCCGGAAACCTACGGCGGCCTGGTGCAGCTGTGGCATGGTTTGTTATTCGAGCAAGGTTACCACCGCGATGTGCGTTTTGAAGGCGCAACTCTGGAAGGGCTGAAGTTATTAATTACTCCCGTTATGCCTTATGTGAGCGAAGAATTTTTGCAGCGGGTAATCGCTTTTGTAAAAGCGGGGGGCGTGTGGTTGATTGCACCTGGCACTGGTACCCGCACCCGCGAACACACAGTGCATACCGACAGTGGCATGGGGCTTTTGGATGCGGTGGCTGGCGTGGAAACCCAATATGTATTTCCGCTCACAGCAACCGGCATTACCGGTACCGCTGGCGATAAAACCCTTAATTTCACCGGTTGGTGCGCTGCAGTCACGGCGGCAACTAGCGATACCAAAGTGCTGGGCACACTCAACTCACCGCTGGTTCCTGGCACTGCATTTTTAACTGAGCGCCGTTTGGGGAAAGGCAAAGTTGTGTTGCTATCGGCACATCCCACCGGCGATGAAGGCAAAGTATTTATCAAAAATTTAATCCAAGGTTATGCACAAGCATTAAATATCGCCACACCCTTTGTCGCGACGCAGGGGACGGTTGTCTGCCCACGTGTAGACAAACAAGGCAAACATTTATGGGTGATTATTAATATGGATGGTGTAGGTGGCACAGTGAGTATTCCAGCGAATACGCGTGATGCTATTACAGGGCAGATTGCCGCAACTACGCAGTTGCAATTGGGTGCCTATGAGTGGCGGGTAGTTAGTGTGTAAATTCAAAAGACAAGTGAGAAGATACAATGGAAAAAATCGCTTTTGTAATGACCTTAAAACCCGGCTTTGAAGCGGAATATAAAAAACGTCACGACGAACTGTGGCCAGACTTAGCCGTTGAATTAAAAAACGCCGGCATTTCTGATTACTCTATTTATTTGCATCCGCAATCGCTAAAGTTATTTGCAGTATTAAAACGCACAGATAATCACACGATGGATAATTTACCAGCGACGGCGGCGGTAAAAAAATGGTGGGCGTTTATGGCAGATATTATGGAAACCAATCCTGACAACAGCCCGGTAGTGGAATCGCTGGAGCAGGTGTTTCATTTTGAGTAATTTAAATCCCCCTTTTTTCAAAGGGGGGATTCGCTTTTAATCATTTTCCACTGCACAGGCCAATAACAATAATGCGCTATTTAATTATTCTGTTTTCACTCTTTTTGTCTGGCTGTGCGGATGTTGCATCGCTAAACCAGAACCAGCAAATCGGTGCGCTCGCCCTCAAACCGCTTTATCGCGACCCTGTGTTCGATGGTGCTGCAGATCCTTCCATTATTTTTAGTACAGCTGAAAAAAAATGGTTGATGTTTTATACCAATCGTCGTGCGAATGTGCCCGGCCTAACGAACGTTAGCTGGGTACACGGTACCCCGATTGGAATTGCGGAATCTGTTGATGGAGCGAACTGGTCTTATCGCGGCACAGTCAATTTTCCTAAGGATATTCCCGGCACTAGCAACGTTGAAACTGCGACCTACTGGGCACCTGCCGTACTTGAGCATGAAGGTATTTATCACATGTACCTCACCATAGTTCCCGGTGTATTTGAGGATTGGAATCACCCGCGCACTATTGTTCACCTCACCAGCGCTGATTTAAAAAATTGGGCTTATCAAAGCACCTTGCCATTAACCAGTGACAGAGTGATTGATGCCAGTGTACTGCAATTGCCCGATGGCCGCTGGCGCTTGTGGTACAACGATGAACTCGCCGGTAAAAAAACATTTTATGCCGACAGTAAAGATCTTTATCACTGGGAAGATAAAGGTTCTGCCAATTTACCCACTGATCGCGGTGAAGCACCGCTCGCTTTTTATTGGAAAGGACATTACTGGTTGATCAATGATTTGCTCGGCAATATCGGTTTGGGAGTTTATAAATCAAGCGATGCACTCAATTGGCAGCGCCAAAGCAGTAATTTATTGGATATTCCCGGCACAGGTGTTGACGATCAAAATGGCGGCCATCACCCCGAGGTGATTGTGAGTGGCGAGCGCGCATTTCTTTATTATTTTGTGCACCCCGGAGTAAATGCTGAGAGTGTTTATGAGAAAGAGCCGGCATTGGATGTCAAACGCAGTTCAATCCAGGTAGTGGAATTGCAGTATGTTGATGGTTGGTTGGTCGCACAACGCAATAATCCTACTTATGTGTCGCTGCTGCCTGGTAGCACACGACAATAATGTTTCCGTGTTAACAATCAGGTCGCCTCACCATGTTGTATAAAAGACTGTTGCTCTGTATTGGGCTATTGTATTTTCTTCTGGTTGCAATCACCGCGCAGGCACAGACGCAAACAAAATTTAACTGGGTTGATAGCCGTGCGCACAGTGGCGATTTCCCTTTGGTTGCAAAAAAACAACCAGCGCCCATTGTGGTGGCAGCAGAAGATTTTAAGGTGGTGGAGATTGCCGCACAGGATTTGGCGCAAGATATCAACAGGGTTACTGGCCACAAACCGCTCATAGTAAGCACAAACCAAAATGCATTACAGGATTTAAAAACCCCGGTGGTATTTATCGGCACTTTGGGGCGCAGCCCGTTTATCGATAATTTGGCGGCGACTGGCAAGTTGGATGTGAGCGAGTTGCGCGGCAAGTGGGAAAGTTTTCTTATCACTGTTGTTGAGCAGCCTCATGCAGGAATGAAACGCGCACTGGTGATTGTGGGTAGCGATAGGCGTGGCACCGCCTATGGGGTTTATGAGCTTTCACAGGCAATTGGTGTGTCGCCCTGGTATTGGTGGGCAGATGTGGTACCAGAGAAAAAGCCTGCACTTTATGTAAGTGCGGGAATACGTCAGTTCGGGCCGCCTTCCGTAAAATATCGCGGTATTTTTATTAACGATGAAGGTTGGGGTATTCATCAGTGGGCGGCAAAAACCTTTGAACCGGAATACGGTGGTATAGGGCCAAAAACCTATCAAAAAATGTTTGAATTAATGTTGCGCTTGAAAGCGAATACGCTCTGGCCAGCAATGCACCCGGTGACCAAACCCTTCAATGATTTTCCACAACATGCACAGCTCGCTGACGACTATGCGATTGTGATGGGGTCATCCCATGCCGAACCCATGCTGCGCAACAACGTGGGCGAGTGGAAGTTGCCGCACGAACACTACAATTATCTGTCTCATCGCACACAGGTGCAGGGTTATTGGGAAGCGCGGATGCAAACCAATGGCAAGTTTGAAAATATCTACACTATGGGTATGCGCGGTATTCATGACTCCTACATGCAGGGCCCCAGAAACGATGCGGAGCGCATTGAGCTGCTGCAGAAAATATTTACTGATCAGCGAACACTCATAAAAAAATACACGCAGCAACCGGTTGAGCAAGTACCGCAAATGTTTTGCGCCTACAAAGAAGTATTGGGTTTATATCGCCAGGGTTTACAAGTACCGGACGATATTACTATCGTCTGGCCGGACGATAATTTTGGTTACATGCGCAATTTTGCCAATGCAGAAGAGCGTAATCGTGCAGGCGGATTTGGGGTTTATTACCATCTCTCCTATTTGGGGGCGCCTATGGCGCATCTTTGGTTGAACACCACACCACCTGCATTAATTTGGCAGGAAATGCATAAGTCCTATGCCATGGGTGCAGATCGTATCTGGATTGCCAATGTGGGCGATTTAAAACCGGCGGAAATAGGTACCGAATTATTTTTGCAAATGGCGTGGGATATCAATCGTTGGCAATTACATAACCAGCAAGATTTTTTACGCACATGGGCGGCGCGCGAATTTGGCGATAAATACGCAACAGAGATTGCGGGTTTAATGCGCGACTACTATCAACTCAACTACCAGCGCAAACCTGAGCATTTGCAGTGGTGGTTGCCGCGTAGCTCACCGCGGTTGAGCGATTTAAATGCAACAGAGCGCAGTGAGCGTATAGAGGCGTTTCAGCAACTACGTTTGCGCACTGAACAGCTGCGTAAAAAAATAAGCGATGCAAAGCAATATGCGTTTTTTCAATTAGTAAGTTACCCGATCAATGGTTCTGCGCTGGCGAATATTCGCTTTCTGCAAGGCGAACGCGGCAATAAAACGGCCGCTTTGGCGGCGGATGCACAGCTGAATAAAGAAACTGCACTGTGGAATAACTGGTTGGTGGATGGCAAATGGAAACATTTTATGGCGGTGGAACCCGCCAGCAGCGAATGGGATAAATACCGTATCGCCCCGTGGGAAATGCCGAAGGCGCCTCCTCATCACACCGCCAATACCGAATCAGTTACATCAGCAAAAACACAAAAACCGCGTTATTCATTTGCACTGGAAGCTGAAAACTTTAGCCGCAAACTGGATCGCTCTGGTACTGGTTGGCAAGTAGTTGCAGGGCTGGGGCGCACCGGAAAAGGTGCAGTAGCGCTTTACCCGGTGACTGCACCCGCGAGCAATATTGATAAGTTGCCACAGCAAGCGCCGCGTTTGGAATACGACGTCAACTTTCCCAAGACTGGTACAGTGACCCTGCATTTTTATTTAATTCCCACTCATCCATTAAGTGGCAATAAATTACGTTTTGCGGTGGCGCTCAATAATCGCCCTGCGCAATTGGTGGAACTGGATGTAAACGATGGCAGTACTGAATGGGCACAGGGTGTACTTAATGCTACACGTGTAGTGAGCAGCAACATGGAGGTAACAACAGCCTCACAAACCGGCACACAAACCTTACAGGTTTATGCTGTGGATGCCGGTGTAGTGCTGGATAAAATAGTTGTCGATATTGATGGTTTACCAGCAAGTTATTTAGGTTTGCCGGAAGAATAATGCAGTTTTTATTCAGCCATTAATTAACTGGCATCCATGTAGTTTTCGTAGTCCTTGCGTTCGGTGGCGTAATTAAATACCGGTGCCAGTGAAAAAACCTTATTACAAATAGCGCGGAAGTGCTGCAAGTTTGAATTGGCGCAACCAATTAATAGCCCATCTACATCGGGCTGGGCGATGAGGTTTAATGCGTTGTCGTGATTGACACTGCCCCCATAAATAATGGCAATTTTATTGGCCTGTGTTGCACCAAGAATATCGCTCAGCAAACGGCGAATATCGGCATGAACTGCCTGTGCAAACACCGGTGTCAATGCCTGGCTACTGCTAATGGCATAAGCGGGTTCGTAAACAATGTAAAGCGGTGTGTTATCGCCCAGGGTAATACCTGCAAGGGCTTGGGTTATTTGTTGGTGCAGAACCGTGTAAGTTTTACCGGCTAATTTTTCCTCCAACGTTTCACCAATACACAGCGCGGGGGAAACACCTGCGGCCAATAATTGTTTCACTTTAATGTGATAACTGTAGTTGCCTTCGTTGAGCGCCGTGCGCCGCTCGGCATGCCCTACCAGGCAGAGTTTGCAGCCCATTGCTTTGGCTGTGTGTGCGGAGAGTTCGCCAGTAAACGTGTGCGGGTCAGTATTAATATTTTTGCAGCCGATCAATAATTTATTGCTGATTTGCATGGCGAGTTGAATCATTTCCCCCACGTAAATACTGGGCGAACAAATCGCCAGCGTAAAGTTATTTGCAGCATGATGCGGGTTGATGGCTTGCCCCAACTCCACTAGCGTGTCTTGCATAAGTTGCTTGCTGCCATTGAGTTTCCAGTTGCCGATAATAATTTTTTCGCGCTTGTTCATATGACCTGGGTTCCTGTTACGACCATGCCGAAGGTTGACGATGTATGGATAGTTTTTGTTATTGAGTGGCGACCTGGAGTTTTCGGGCGCCGCATTAGAGTCTACATCTGACCACAAAAGATTGAAAGTGATTAATTTTGCTTGCAAAAGATTGTATTGTCGCTATGATTGGTCGCACTTACCCTGATATAGCCTGAATTACAGAATCATCACTATGAAAGCTGTCCTCGATATAGGTAAAACCAACGTTAAACTGCAGCTGGTGGACAGTTCCGATCAGCTTTGTGACAGCTATTCCCGTAGAAATATGCCGATAGAGACTGCGCCATACCCCCATGCCGATGTCGCGGGTATTTGGCACTGGCTGGAACAAACGTTGGTGAATTACCCGCGCGTTCACGAAATTAGTGCCCTGGTTGTGACAACCCACGGCGCTACGGCGGCACTGGTTAACAATAAGCTTTCACTGGCAGATGGCTTGGCTCTTCCGGTATTGGATTATGAATATGCGGGCATTAATGATTGTGATGCGGCCTACCACTCGCTGCGCCCGGATTTTGCCGAAACTCTCTCGCCCGATTTGCCTGCAGGGTTGAATTTGGGGCGGCAGATTTTTTGGCTACAGCAACAATTCCCCGCGCCATTTGCAACAGCGACACACTTATTGATGTACCCACAATATTGGGGCTGGCGCTTAACCGGCCAATTGTCAGGGGAGGTGACATCGCTTGGTTGCCATACGGATTTATGGGCACCGCGCGCGCATCACTATTCGTCGCTGGTAGAAAAATGCCATTGGCAGGGGCTGATGCCGCCGCTGCAATCGGCTTGGGAAACCTTGGGCATCATCAGTCCTCTCGTTGCAGAGAGCATGGGCTTAAGGGCAGATTGCAAGGTCTATGTCGGCCTGCATGACAGTAATGCCAGCTACCTGCGTTATTTGTGTGCCAACCGCACCGAAGCGGCCAGTTTTACCGTGGTATCTACCGGCACCTGGACAATCCTGATGCAAGCTCAGGGCGACCTCAGCAGCTTGCATCGCCGTCGCGACACTCTGGCCAATTGTGATGTCTATGGTGACCCGATTGCCTGCGCCCGTTTTATGGGCGGGCGTGAATACGATGCAATTTGCCAGCGTTTGGGGGGGGATATCAAAACTCCGGTAACGCAGCAGGATATACAAGGTGCACTGGATAATCTGTGGATGGTCTCGCCGGATTTTAGCAGTGGCAATGGCCCTTATGGCGGGCTTGAACCTAAGCTGCAGTGCCCGCAGCCCGCACCCTCTGCCGGTGCTATTGCTACTCTTTACTGCGCATTAATGATTGATCAGCGCCTGAGTGATTTACAGGCCAGTGGTGCGATTTATATTGAAGGTGCGTTTCTGAAAAACCCGCTGCTGTGTCAGTTGGTGGCGCAGTTGCGCAGCGAGCAGCCGGTGTACTTATCTGCCGACGATACCGGTACTGTACAGGGCACATTGTTGCTGACCCGTATTGACGGTTCAGCGGCCGCTAGTCAATCACCCTCCGCTAATCTGGTGTTGGAGGCCTGCGCGCCTGCCCAATTCAACGGCCTGTGGGAATATCGCACCCATTGGTATGCACTAATTACCCAATAATCACCAATTTCCCCCGCAATCAATCAAATACTATGTTATTTGATTGATTATGATTGGTTATCTCAGTATCATCGCTTGACAGCTTATAACACTAGCTACTAAACAAATCGGTTCTGGGTATTCATCATCATTTTTCGGGGCAAGGCATATGCTGGAGAAGCAGCGTCAACAACTTATTTTGGATTTTTTGGAAGAGGCACAATTTGCCAGTGTCCGTGCCCTCTGTGATCAACTCAATTCCTCCGAGGCGACTATTCGTCGCGATTTAAATAAATTGGCCGCATCGGGAAAAATTAAAAAAATTCGCGGTGGCGCAGAAGTTATTCAATCCAAAGTAGTGCCCACGGCAAAAATATCCGGCAAATCCTTTTGGGTTGATAAAGAAAAAAATGTCGATACCAAACGCATGATTGCCAAGCGCGCGGTAGAGCTGTGTGAGGATGGCGAATCGGTCATTATCAATGGTGGTTCTTCTACCTTTATGATGGCGGAATTTTTGCAAGATCGCCGTATGAATATTCTCACTAATTCGTTTGTATTGGCACACGAATTGTTGGAGTCCAGCCAAAATCAAATTACCCTGCCGGGTGGTGAGGTTTATCGCAAGCAGAGTATTATTCTCAGCTCCTTTGAAAATGACACTACGCAAAATTACCACGGTAGCAAGATGTTTATGGGCTGCCCGGGCATTAGCGAAGTAGGGGTAATGGAGACTGATCCGCTGCTGATTTTGGCGGAGCAAAAATTACGTAAGCGTGCAGACAAATTAATTGTGCTTGCGGACAGTACCAAAATTGGTGTTAAAGGCAATTTAATTTTTAGCCCACTTTCGGGTGTGGATGTAGTGATTACCGATAGCAATGCAAACAAGGCTACGCTGGAGCATTTTGAGCGTCAGGGTATTCAGGTTATTGTGGTTGATGCCTGCGATTAATGCGCGACTTGTTGTGCGCTTGGGTTAAATTTTTTACTGCAGTTTTAATATTCTTGTAATGGGTTGTCAGGTTCATTGTGGTCTGACAATTTTTTTTAATTTCATTGCACGCCAATCTTCCCCTCCGCTGTTTGCCTTTTTTCTATCCAGTTTACCCTTCGCTATTTTCTCGCTGCTTTCTTTTTTCTTCCCTCTATACTTTGTTTCTGTGGTTGATGTGCCGTGTTGTTCCGGGTGATTTGCCTAGTATGAGTTGTGCCTATGTTGTGCCGCCGGTTCCGATTTCCCCTGCTGTTATGTCAATGTGATCGAAATCAGACTTTGAGGATTAATTATGATTGAAAATGATTGTAAATGCTTCCGTATGTAGTTATATTGACTGCATTGTTAATTGCATAGCAACAAAGCAATCAGTTGTATCCACTATAAATCATAGGAATCATCCATGTCTTACCAGCCAGATGAATATAAACACGTCAATTACCTCTGGGATGATGCAGTTGCCGACAAGCTGGATCCGGTAGAAAACCTGGTGTATCGCTCCAATAAGTTGGGCGAAGACCAGCGCATCACCAATACCGGTGGTGGTAATACCTCGGCCAAATTGATTGAAAAAGACCCGCTCACCGGCGAGAAAGTGGAAGTGTTGTGGGTGAAGGGTTCCGGTGGCGATTTGCGCACCTCCAAAAAAGAAAATTTCTCTTCGTTGTACAGCGGCAAGCTGCAAGCGCTGGACAAGGTCTACCAAAACTATGCCGACAAGGGTTACAAATCTGCCGGTGAAGACCGCATGGTGGGTATGTTTACCCACTGTAATTTTTGTTTGAATCCTCGTGCGTCATCTATTGATACGCCGTTGCATTCCATGATCGCGGAAAAACACGTTGACCATCTGCACCCCAATGCGGTGATTTCTGTCGCCTCCTGTAAAGACCAGGAAAAACTTACCCGGGAAATTTGGGGGGGCAAGTTGGCCTATGTGCCCTGGATGCGTCCGGGTTGGGAAGCCGCCAAAGTCTGTGAAGAAACCTATGCAAAAAATCCGGACATCTGGGGTATTTTGCTTGGCCAACACGGTCACACCAACTGGGCCTCCGAGAGTAAAACCTGTTACGAAACCTCACTCTGGGTGATTGAAACTGCCGCGCGTTATATCGAACAACACGATAAAGGCGCTAACACTTTTGGTGGTCAAAAGTACCAAAGCCTGAGCGATGCCGCGCGCACTGAATTACTGCGCGAGTTTTTGCCGGTAGCACGCGGTTTGATTTCTGAAAAAGTAAAATTTATCGGCACAGTGCAAACTGATGAAACCACCTTGCGTTTTGTTAACAGTGTGGATGCACCGCGCCTTGCTGAATTAGGCACTTCCTGCCCGGACCATTTCCTGCGCACGAAAATCAAACCGCTTTATGTTGAGTTTGATCCGCAGAACGACAGTTTGGAAACCTTGATCAGCCGCTTCAAAACCGGTTTGGAAAAATATCGCGCGGATTACGCGGCTTATTATGAGGCGTGCAAACGTGCTGATTCTCCGGCGATGCGCGACCCAAGTCCCACCGTCGTATTAATCCCCGGTGTGGGTATGATTGCCTGGGGCAAAAACAAATCCGAATCGCGTGTGACTGCTGAATTTTATAACTGCGCGATTGAAGTGATGCGCGGCGCAGAAGCGATTTCTGAATACACGGCGCTGCCGGTGCAAGAAGCCTTTGATATTGAATACTGGGCGTTGGAAGAAGCGAAATTGCAACGTATGCCCAAAGAGGCAAATCAAGCGCGCAATGTGGTGGTGGTGATTGGCGCGGGCGATGGTATTGGTAAAGCAGTTGCCCATCGTGTTGCCAAAGAGGGGGCACACGTCGTTTGTGCGGATTTACGTTTGGAAGCCGCGGAACAAACTGCCGCAGAACTCACCAAGATTTACGGCCAGGGTATTGGTGTGGCCGGTACAGGTATTTCCAGCTGTGGCCCCGCTATTGCACTCGCGGTGGATATCACCAGACGCGAAACCGTGCGCGATATGTTTACCCAGGTGATTCTTGCCTACGGCGGTATCGATAATGTGATTGTTACTGCCGGTGTGTTTATCGCTGAAGGTGCCGACATGAATCAAAACGACAAGATTTTTGATTTGAGTTTTGGCGTGAATGTGAAAGGCGGTTATGTAGTTGCATCAGAGGCGCAAACTATTTGGGTTAAACAAAAATTGCCCGGCTCATTGGTATTAACCACCAGCGTGAACGCGGCGGTTTCCAAAAAAGGTTCGCTGGCTTATGACACCAGCAAAGCAGCAGCCAATCACTTGGTGCGCGAGTTGGCTGTTACCTTGGCGCCATTGGTCAATGTAAACGCATTAGCTCCGGCAACTGTTGTGCAGGGCAGTAATATGTTCCCGCGCGACCGGGTGATTTCATCGCTCGCCAAATACGATATTCCGTTTGATGAAAGTGAAAGTACTGAAGCACTGCGCAGCAAATTGGCAGAATTTTATGCCCAGCGCACACTCACCAAAAAACCAATCACCCCGGACGATCAAGCCGAAGCTGCTTTCCTGTTAATCTCCGGTCAACTCAGCAAAACCACCGGCCAGGTCATCAGTGTAGATGGTGGTTTGCACGAAGCCTTCTTACGTTAAGAGACAATAATCATGAGACGCATAGATTCAGCTGTATTACACGAGCAAAATGAAAAAGAATTTGCATTTCTGCAAACGGATTTTAATGCACTGGGTGAAAAACTCAGTCGCGATGGCATTGATATAGAAGCCATCACCAAAGCGGCAGAAGCCTTTCAAATCGCAGTACCTTCCTGGGGAACTGGCACCGGCGGCACTCGTTTTGCGCGTTTCCCTGGTCAGGGTGAGCCGCGCAATATTTTTGAAAAAGTGGAAGACTGCGCGGTGATTAACGAATTATCCGGTTGTACCGACAGCATTTCGCCGCATTTTCCCTGGGACAAGGTGGATGACTTTGCGGAATTAAAACAACATGCCGATGCTTACGGTTTGAAATGGGTATCGGTTAATTCCAACACCTTTCAGGATCAACCCGGCCAAGCGGTCTCTTATAAATACGGCAGTCTGAGTAACACTGAAAAAGCCTCGCGCGATTTAGCCATCCAGCACAATCTGGATTGCATCAGCTATGGCCAACAACTCGGCGCTAAAAGTTTAACTGTGTGGGTGGGCGATGGCTCCAACCACCCAGGCCAGCAACATTTCCAGCGCGCCTTTGAGCGCTATCTGGCCAGTGCCGAACAAATTTATAAAGGCCTGCCGGCGGATTGGGAAATGCACCTTGAACACAAAATGTTTGAGCCAGCGTTTTACTCCACCGTGATTCAGGATTGGGGCAGCAGCATTCTGGCTGCCATGCACTTGGGGCCAAAATGTAAATCGCTGGTGGATTTGGGGCACCATGCGCCCAATACCAATATTGAAATGATTGTGGCGCGTTTGATCCAATTTAAAAAATTGGGCGGCTTTCATTTTAACGACAGTAAATACGGCGATGACGATTTGGATTCAGGTTCATTGCAGCCCTACCAACAATTCCTGATTTTTAATGAATTGGTGGACGCTGAGCATCGCAAAGAATCCGAATTTAATCCGGCTTATATGCTCGATCAATCGCATAATGTAACCGACCCAATTGAAAGTTTGGTTACCTCGGCGATTGAAGTGCAACGCTCTTATATCAAAGCATTGTTGGTGAACCGCGAAGCGCTTTACGGCTATCAGGACGCTAACGATGCGATCATGGCCTCGGGCGAATTAAAACGCGCCTTTAACTTTGATGTGGCGCCTATCCTTGCGATGGCGCGCTATCGTAAAGGGGCAGCGATTAATCCACTCAAAACCTACCGTGCGGCTAACTACCGCAATGCGATGGCGCCGGTTCGTCCGCGCGATCCTAAAGCGACTGGCTCGGGTATTATCTAAGCCATTAGCTGATACAAAAAAAAGAGCGCCAATGCGGCGCTCTTTTTGTTTGTGGGTTAGCGTGCTTATTGGCTAAGCAGATCAGGGTTTGCCGATATGCAAAACAATTTTTCCATCGGCGCGGCCGGATTCACTGAGCGCATGGGCTTTTACAATATCTTCCAGTGCAAACTCGGCGGCAATAATCGGGCGAATTTTTCCGGCGTCAACCAGCGCTGCCAATTCTGTTAAAACCGCGGCGTCGGGTTGAATAAATACAAATGCGCCGCGTGCGGAATGTGCTGCTGCCTTTTCTGCTGTGGGCGGGCTCACTACTGAAACTAAAATGCCACCTTCTTTGAGTGAAGCCCAGGATTTTTCCTGCACATCCCCGCCAATAGTGTCAAACACTATGTCCATGCCGTGGACCACATGGTCGAATTCCTGGGTGCGATAATCGATAACCTGATCGGCGCCAAGGGATTTCACTAGCGGAATATTTTTTGTGGAAGTAGTGGCTACCACATGAGCGCCAAATGCCTTGGCCAGTTGCACTGCCAGTGAGCCTACACCGCCGGAACCCGCGTGAATGAGTACGCGGTCGCCAGCTTTGATGGCTGCCGTTTTAACTAATACATCCCATGCGGTAATACCGGCCAGTGGCAGTGAGGCGGCACTTGCATGAGTAATGGTTTTAGGTTTGAGTGCGACTTCATTTTCATCAATCGCAATAAATTCGGCATAACCACCATCGCGTAAAATATTGGGGCGTGAATAAACCGCGTCACCCGGTTTAAATTTTGTAACACCACTACCCACGGCCTCTATCACACCTGAAATATCCCACCCCAAAATAAGCGGAAATGAGTAGGGCAGCATGTCTTTCAAGTAACCTGCGCGAATTTTCCAATCCACCGGATTTATTGCACTGGCTACTACGCGTACCAGTACATCCTTTTCTCCTGGTTGCGGCATGGGCGCATCTTCCAGTGTTAATACTTCTTGCCCGCCATAGGCATGAATTCTGACTGCTTTCATCGCATGTGCCTCTTTAATCCTGATGTTTACTACTGTCTGACCATAGCCGTTCAGTGAGTTATATCAAGGGGAATCATTATTTTGTAGTGGAGAGTTGGTGCGCTGGTCATGTTTCGACTAAGCCCATTCATTTTGTGATCTTATGTGATCGAAAAACGACTTTTTGCTGTTGTTTGTGATTGAAATTAATTGAAAAAGAATTAATATGATCGTATTGCAACAGGAGTAATGAACAAAATCATGATTAGCTTGCGAAAACTTGTCCAACCCGGTGTTGTTACTGGTAGTGATTTACAAACGGTCTATGCCGATGCCAAGACAAATAACTACGCCATACCCGCCGTAAATGTCATTGGTACCAATTCCATCAATGCTGCACTCGAAGCGGCACGCAATGTGGGTTCGCCGGTTATTATTCAGTTGTCTCACGGTGGCGCTACGTTTTTTGCCGGTAAGGGGCTCAAGCTCTCCGGGCAAGATACGGCGGTGTTGGGGGCAGTCGCGGCAGCAAAGTATGTGCATGAGGTGGCGGCTTACTATGAAGTGCCAGTGGTGTTGCATACCGATCATGCAGCCAAAAAATTATTACCCTGGATTGATGGATTGTTAGTCGCGGGTAAACGCCATCTCGAACAGACTGGCAAACCTTTATTCAGCTCACACATGATTGACTTGTCGGAAGAGTCTCTCATTGAAAATATTGCCATTAGTGCACGCTATCTGGAAAAAATGGCGCCCATGGGTATGGGGCTGGAAATTGAATTGGGTTGTACCGGTGGCGAAGAAGATGGTGTTGATAATAGCCACATGGATAAATCGGCGCTTTACACTCAGCCAGCGGATGTGGCTTACGCCTATCAGCAACTGGCATCCATCAGTAAAAAATTTACCATCGCCGCTTCCTTTGGCAATGTACACGGTGTTTATAACCCCGGTAATGTGCAATTAAAGCCAACGATTTTGAAAGATTCACAAGCTTTTGTTAGTAAAGAATTTGGCTTGGCAAAAAATGCACTGGATTTTGTATTTCATGGCGGCTCCGGATCTGCCCCGCGCGATATTGCAGAAGCGATTGACTACGGTGTGGTAAAAATGAATATCGATACCGATACCCAATGGGCTTTTTGGCAGGGCGTGTTGAATTTTTATCGCACCAATGCCAATTGTTTGCACAGTCAATTAGGCAATGACAAAGGCCTGGATGCACCCAACAAAAAATTCTATGACCCGCGCGTATGGTTGCGTAGTGCAGAGCAGGCAATGGTCGCTCGTTTAACCGAGTCTTTTGTGCAATTAAATTGTGTTGGACGCTACAAGGCAAACTAATGATTTCGTTTAAAACATTATTGGCGCAAGAAAATGCGGCTCCGGAATTAATTGATCTGGTTGCGGTAATTTTATCCACCTGTCACCACATTGCTGAACAAGTTGGTCACGGTGCCTTGGGTAATACGCTTGGTGCAACCGACGCGGAAAATGTGCAGGGCGAAGTACAAAAAAAATTGGATGTAATCGCCAATAATTTATTAATTGAAGCACTGACTGCTCAAGGCTCGGTAAGAGCAATCGCCTCCGAAGAGGAAGAACATGCGCGGCTTGCTTGCTCCGGTGCGCCCTATTTGGTTGCATTTGATCCACTTGATGGTAGTAGCAATATCGATGTGAATGGCCAAATCGGTACAATTTTTACTATTTTGAAGGCGCGGGATGATGTGCCTGATCATAGCGACGAGCAATTTTTTCAAACCGGTAGGGATCAGCTTTGTGCGGGTTATGTGCTCTATGGGCCTTACACCACATTGGTAATATCTACAGGAGCGGTGGTGCATGAATTCACGCTCAATAAAAGTAATGGCGAATTTATTTCATCAAAAAAAGATATTGTTTTTCAGCAGGGCACGCGTGAATTTTCCGCCAATATGGCGAATTTGTTTTATTGGCCAAAACCGTTTCAGAATTATATAACCAGCTTGATCGCCCCCCAGCCTGCGAATACCCGTTTTAATATGCGCTGGCAGGGGGCGATGGTGGGGGACGTGCACCGTATTCTCACGCGCGGCGGTGTTTTTATTTACCCAAGTGATACGCGCGATGTTGCACAGCCAGCCAAGTTGCGTTTGTTGTATGAGGCGTTTCCTATGGCGCTATTGGTAGAGGCGGCCGGTGGTTGTGGTTACACCGAGGCAGGGCGAATCCTCGACACACCATTAACCCAGTTACATCAGCGCACTCCGGTTATTTTGGGGGATAAAAACTGGGCAAATGCTTGTTTTACTGCATTGTCGATAATTAATACCGCCGCATAATGTGTCAGCTGGGTTAAGGTTTTTTGCTAGGCCTTGGATGCTACATATCCAAGTTGTCGTCGTCGTTTCGCCGGCTTAATTGCCGGCGTTTTTTATTCTGCAAATTGTTTGAGGTAGTGACCATGTTCACTTCGGGATTGCATCGGCTGTTAGTGATTGTTGGATTGCTCGCGAGTCTTTCAGGCTGCGTATCAGGTATCGTTGAAAATAATACATCAAGCAAAACTGCATACTTGTTCACTTACTTCACCAAAAATGGGGAGGACGGTTTAAATCTCGCGGTGAGTAGGGATGGTTATCATTGGCAAAAAGTTCCGCGTGCGGAAAATCATTGGCGACCAGCTATCGGCAAATCCAGGTTGATGCGTGACCCAAGTGTGGTGCAGGGGCCGGATGGCACTTATCACATGGTGTGGACATCGGGCTGGAATGAAAACAATATTGGTTATGCATCCACCAAAGATTTTGTAAATTGGACAGCGCAAAAAGAAATTCCGGTAATGGCCCATGAACCCAGTGTGCGTAATACTTGGGCGCCAGAAATTATTTATGACGAGGTCAGCAAAAATTTTGTGATTTTTTGGTCATCGACCATTCCGGGTAAATTTCCGGCAACAGAGGGAGCGTCTGAGGATAATTACAATCATCGCCTTTACGTTACTACCACGCAGGATTTTGTAACCTTCACTCCCACCCAATTATTTTACGACCCAGGTTTCAGTGTGATTGATGCGACGTTTTTGCGCTTCAATGGCAAATTGCATTTTATTGTGAAAGATGAAACCCGTTTCCCGCCCAAAAAATATTTGCAGGTCGCCTCCGCTAACAGTTTGCAGGGGCCTTTTGGAACATTGAGTGCTCCTATCACCAAGGAAGGGTTGTGGGTGGAGGGGCCAACAGGGGTACAAATTGGTGACAGTGCGGTGATCTATTACGATGCTTATACCACGCATCGTTACGGCGCCTTGCGCTCAAGCGATATGATCAACTGGGAAGATGTATCAGATCAGATGCACTTCCCCGATGAAGGTACTCCGGTGCGCATGCGTCACGGCACGGTCATTCCCGTGCCGGTAGCACTGGTTGAAAAATTGATTTCACCCTAACCGTTTTTGATGGAATCTTTTTTGGCTAGAGCGTAAATACCCAAACCGGCGATGGACAGTATCAATCCCACCCAGCCGGTAGATGACCAACCAAGGCCCAAGTCGATTGCCCAGCCACCGAGTAGTGCACCAATGGCGTTGGCAAAGTTAAATGCGGAGTGATTAAGTGCTGCTGCCAGGGTTTGTGCCTTGCCAGCAACATCCATCAGGCGAATTTGCAGGGCGGGGCCAATTGCCACCACTGTGCCGACTAAAAATACATTAATGCAGGCAATCCACAGCACATGGGCAGTCAGCACAAAGGCTCCCAGTACCAACGCTGACCAAATTAAGGTTGCGCGTACAGACCCCATCAAATCCTTGTCGGCCATTTTGGAGCCCACAATATTACCTACCACCATGCCTGCGCCGAACAGAGCCAAGATAAATGGCACGCCCGCTTCGGTGAGCCCCGCCAGCGCCATCAAGCTCGGTTTGACGTAGCTGAACACGGCAAACATCCCCCCAAAACCTATGGCGCCGATTCCGAGCGTCAGCCAAACCTGTTTATTGCCCAGGGCTGCCAGTTCGCTCCGTGGGCTTGCCGATTTATCCCGAGGTATGACGGGTAGCCAGTAAAAAATCATCACCGCTGATAACAGAGCTATTAGCGCCACAAATACAAATGCGAAACGCCATCCCAACCATTGGCCCAGTGCGGCAGCTAGCGGTACACCAATTAATGTCGCAAGCGACAGCCCCAGCATCGCCATAGCTACCGCTTGGGCGCGTTTGTGCACTGGAACTAATGAGGCGGCAACCAGCGCAGCGATACCAAAATAAGTGCCGTGTGGTAAACCACTCATGAAGCGCATTGCAATCATCCACTGATAATCGGCAGCGAATGCACTGGCAAGGTTTCCCGCGGTGAAGAGCGCCATCAGAATAATTAGCATCAAACGACGCGACACCCGTGCACCGAGCAGCGCCAGTATGGGAGCGCCTATCACTACACCCAGCGCATAAGCGCTAATAGTATGACCTGCTTGGGGGATGCTAATGGCAAGGTCTGCCGATACTTCCGGCAGGAGCCCCATAATCACAAATTCACTGGTTCCCACCGCAAAACTACCCAAGCCCATCGCCACTAACGGACGAACCACCTCGGCGCGCGACTTAATTGTGAGCGATACATCACTCTGGGTTACATCTAACATCAAAAACATTCTCAGGGGCAGGGTATAAAAAGGAGGTGCATATTATGGAGGGGGCGGTCTGACTGACAATAATTTTTTGGATTTAATTATCAGCCAGAGGATGTTGCGTTTTTATTGCAGAGTTGGGGGGGCGGAATTCAGTAGGGTTTAATCGTAAATGGATTTCTTTTTCCATTTTTCGTTTTCTTCCTCAAACTGTTTCCACTCTTTGCTGCTGGTGCTGTCATCTACCTGCCGTTTGGGAGTGGCAGTTGCTCCATTGGCGGTGGCTGCTTCTCCACTAACATCAGCCTTTTCTTCCAGTTTGGCCATGACAGCATCCAGCTGGGCGATTTGTTTATCAAACAAATGACTGCCGTTACCCGCGGCCAGTGCTTTACGCGCGAGGCCGTAGTGATGGATTGCGAGCCGCACTTTGCCAATTTGTTGTGCTTGGCGGGCGTTAAATACATGACCATCCACAGTAATTTGTAGCGTTAGCCGATTGATTTGATCCGTATAAGCCTCGGTTTGTACCTGATTGATATGGTTTAGCGCGGATTGTTGCAGCACAAACTTGTGCAGCTCTTGCAGTAGGTGATTGGCTTCTTTTATTTGTTGGGGATTGTCCAGCCTGACCTTGTTTTGGCCGCTGGCTTCCTTTTGTGCAGCCAGTAAGTTGGTGTAAAGGCTTAGATTTTCGGCATGGGCAGGGTCATTAGGTTCAAGGCGCGAGAGTTGTTCGCAGCAGTCAATTAATGCGCGATAAAGTAAGCCGGTTAAGTCATTGGAAAGAAAGCCTTGAGGAAATCCTGTGGCCAGGTCGCGAAATGAATTGCGGCGCGCGCGCAAAGCGGTCACCAGTCTTTGTCGCTGTATACGTTTCTTTTCTATTGAGTGGGAGATAAATAGATAGCCTGCCAATAAAATCAGCAAAACAAAAATTCCGGCGATTACATAAGCAGACATGATGGTTTAAGAACCTTATTGATTAAATGCTGGGCAAACTCATGCAACAAGTATAGCACCGATAAAATTGGCGTCAGAATTTGAATAGGCGAACCTGAAGCGATGAGCTAAGTGCTTGTTTCCGCAATGATAAAAAAAGAATTAAAAGTGTTGACACCTGCTGCATCCGACCCTAGAATGCGCCCCACTTCTGACGCAGACGTTAACTTGAAAAAGAAAACAAAAGTGTTGGAAGGTCCGGGGTCCCCTTCGTCTAGTGGCCTAGGACACCGCCCTTTCACGGCGGTAACAGGGGTTCGAGTCCCCTAGGGGACGCCATATAGCGGGAATAGCTCAGTTGGTAGAGCATAACCTTGCCAAGGTTAGGGTCGCGAGTTCGAGTCTCGTTTCCCGCTCCAACTTCCATCTGGAAGTTAAGTTCAATAGAAATTAAGCAAAAGTTTTAAACTGTTAGTGAAGTGTATTTTATTGTTATCGCTCGATAGCAATTGAAATGTCCCCTTCGTCTAGTGGCCTAGGACACCGCCCTTTCACGGCGGTAACAGGGGTTCGAGTCCCCTAGGGGACGCCACATTTAGCGGGAATAGCTCAGTTGGTAGAGCATAACCTTGCCAAGGTTAGGGTCGCGAGTTCGAGTCTCGTTTCCCGCTCCAATTTCTCTAGCAGAAATTCTAAAGTTAAAAATGTGCGTCTTTCTTGCTTGTACCCTCGATCCAGTCTATTCCTTTCCTTGCAAAAAATTTATACGTCTCATGCTCAATAATTAATTATTTGGATTGTCCTTTTATTTGTATTTGTTGATCTATTCCTTTGGTGAAGTAGTTGTTCACGTCCCTGTGTTAAATTTGGTTCGCTTAATTTTTCAGTGCATTCCCATGAGTTTGGCTCGAGCCTCTTTGTAATCAAAGGGTCGCTGCTCACTTTTTGCAATTTCGCGTAACTCATCCAATTGTTGGAATATGCTTATCTCTTCGTCTGGCATGTAATGTAGGCAGTCTCCACCAAAAAACCATAGTAGGTCGCGATAGAGGAGTGGCATCAGGTGAGGGTAAGCGCCCACAATGCGGCACATTAGTAGTTGACCCTTGTCCAGCCAATCAGAGTTATGTGGATTGTTGGCGAGATCATCGAGTGCAGCTAAAAACTCTGCGTCATCTGTAGTAGCTTCTTCAAGGTTAAAGGGGGGAAGCTGTTTAATTTGCGCAGTAAACGCATTAAGTAAGTCCAAATGATATATGTAATACTCTTTATCGTATTGGTTCTCTTCGAAACTTGAAATCGACATACTTAGCCTTAAGTTGAGGTTTGGTTTTTTGATCTTCCACTATTTCCGCGAGGGGTTATGACTCCGGCACTCTCAATCAGAAATCTGCGTAAAGTTTACAACGAAAAGTTCGAAGCACTGAAAGGTATTTCACTGGATGTAATGCCCGGTGATTTTTTCGCGGTGCTCGGCCCCAATGGTGCGGGTAAATCTACCACCATCGGTATTATCAGTTCACTGGTGCGTAAAACAGCCGGTACGGTTGAGGTTTTCGGTAAAAATATCGATACCGATTTCTCCGCTGCTAAAAAATATCTTGGCGTTGTTCCTCAGGAGTTTAATTTTAGTATGTTCGAGAAGGTGCAGGACATTGTTCTGCAGCAGGCTGGTTATTACGGCATGGGACGTAGCCAAGCACTTGAGCAAACAGAGCGTTATTTGAAGCAACTTAGTTTGTGGGATAAGCGCGACACACCTGCGCGCATGTTGTCGGGTGGGATGAAGCGCCGTTTAATGATTGCACGTGCCTTAGTACATGGGCCTCAGCTATTGATACTTGATGAGCCTACTGCAGGGGTTGATATCGAGTTGCGCCGCTCCATGTGGGATTTTTTGCGTGAAATAAATGCGGCAGGGACTACGATTATTTTAACTACTCATTATTTGGAGGAGGCAGAAAGTCTTTGTCGCAATGTAGCGATTATCGATCAAGGGATGATAGTGCAAAACACCAGCGTTAAAAATTTACTACAGCAGCTCAATAAAGAGGTATTTATTTTCGATGTGCAGGGTAGTTTGAACGGTCTGCCAACGATTGATGGTCATAGGGTTGCAAAAATTGACGAGCATTCATTTGAGGTAGATGTTGAAAAGGGGCAGTCACTCAATGCAGTGTTTGAACAATTAACTGCACAACAATTCCGTATAGTGAGTATGCGCAATAAGGCTAACCGCTTGGAGGAGTTATTCGTTTCCATGGTTAATGCCAATAAAGATGCCGCACAATCTGTAGTAAAAGAGGGGTAAGCATGACAGCACATGAGCAGTGGATTGCGTTTATGACAATCCTGCGTAAAGAAGTTAAGCGTTTCACTCGTATTTGGGTGCAAACCTTATTGCCTCCCGCAATAACCATGATTTTATATTTTGTTATTTTTGGAAAATTAATTGGTGGTCGCATTGGCGATATGGCGGGTTTTAGTTATATCGATTTTGTCGCGCCCGGCCTGATTATGATGGCGGTAATTACTAACTCCTATGCAAATGTTTCCTCTTCTTTTTTTAGTGCAAAATTTCAGCGTAGTGTAGAAGAAATTTTGGTATCGCCTACACCCAACTATATTATTTTGTTGGGCTTCGTGATGGGTGGTGTTGCGCGTGGCATGGCAGTGGGCTTGATTGTCACCTTGATGTCGCTTGGCTTTACAGAGCTGCAAGTGCAGCATTGGTTTATCACTTTGTTTATTGTGCTAATGACATCGATATTATTTTCACTAGCAGGTTTTATCAATGCAGTCTATGCCAATACCTTTGATGATATATCCATCGTTCCTACTTTTATCCTAACGCCACTTACTTATTTTGGTGGTGTTTTTTATTCCATCAATTTATTGCCTGAATTTTGGCAGCAAGTGTCGGTATTTAATCCTATCTTGCATATGGTGAATGCGTTTCGCTACGGAATGTTGGGTATTACTGATGTGCATTTGGGAATGGCATTTGCAGGTTTGACACTGTGTGTTATGACATTATTTGCAGTAGCCTTATACTTACTAAAAAATGGCAAACGCTTGCGTGCCTGAACTATTTCCAAGGTGATTTTATGAATCTTAATCCTCTTGGGCAGCAAACTGAGTATGTATCGGTTTACTCGCCGCAGTTGCTGTTTCCTATTCCTCGTGCGGAATCGCGCAAGCTTTTGGGAATAGGGCGCGCGCTGCCTTTTTTTGGTGAAGATATTTGGACTGGTTACGAGCTATCTTGGCTTGACTCTCAAGGTAAGCCAGTTGTCGCGGTCGCGGAGTTTTTTATTCCCTGTGATAGCGAATTTATGATTGAGTCCAAATCATTCAAGTTGTATCTAAATTCGCTCAATCAAACTCGCTATCAAAGTGCGGCGGAAGTAGAAGAGTTGTTGGTTAAGGATTTGTCAGCTGTAGCGGGTTCCATGGTACGTGTGCATTTATTTCCTCTGCTGCCGTCGCAGATTTCCCATTGGCGGGCGCAACCGGCTCATTTATTAAATGCGGTGACGTTAGAGGGGGTTTTACTCGATGAATTATCGATCACTGTGGACGCCTATCACCCCAAGCCTGAACTGCTGGTTACTACCGAGGAGCTGGTGAGTGAGTCGCTGATTAGTAACTTGCTGAAAACGAATTGTCCCGTGACGGGGCAGCCGGATTGGGCCAGTATTGTTGTGCGTTATAGCGGTAAGAAAATCGAGCACGAAAACCTACTGCGTTACATTATTTCTTTTCGTGAACATCAGGATTTTCATGAGCATTGTGTGGAGCGGATTTTTAATGACATCGCAACCTATTGCAAGCCGGAGTTCTTAACCGTCTATGCGCGTTACACACGGCGCGGTGGCTTGGACATTAATCCATTTCGCTCTAGCAGTGCAGAAGAGAAGCCAAACCTGTTGCGTTTAGTTCGTCAGTAGTTGTACTAATTTTGGTGGGTTAATGGTTGGGGAATGACAGGGCATGCGCAAGAATGTCCTGTTTATGAATTAAACAATTACCTTGTCTTTTAGCCTACTGGCTGCCTTTTCCAGTGTCTCAATAACTTTTTGTTTGTCGTAATTGCGCACTTTATCCATATCCAGATACATGGAAAAACCTTCGGCCCGATCTTCGAAGTAGCTTTGGTTTTTGCCCATCTCTTTACGTAAATCAGCAACTTGATAAACCTTAACGGGCATAGAAAAACCTTTCACGGTTATTTCGCCTTTATCGCGACACATTACGGTGTCTTTTACCAGTGACCAGGTTTCGTGTGAGATAAGAATTTCATCGGGTTCTGCTGCCGATTCTAATCGGCTTGCCAAGTTCACTTGGGTGCCGAGTACGGTGTAATCCAGATGATTTGATGTACCAAAGGTGCCCACTGTGCAGTAGCCGGTATTGATGCCCATGCGTACCTGCAGTGGTTTCTTAATCCCCTGATTAAACCATTCCACCTGCATGGCTTTAATGCGCTTTTTCATCGCAATTGCCATGGCGACACAACGTGTTGCATCATCTTTAACACCTTTGCTTGCACTATCACCAAACAAAACCATTATCCCATCACCCATAAATTTATCGATAGTACCGCCGAAATGGGCAACAATTTTGGACATTTCAGTAAGGTAATGATTAAGGAGTTCGGTCAGCGCCTCTGCTTCGATTTCTTCCGAAAGTTGGCTGAAGTCTTTGATATCAGAGAAAAACACACTAATTCGTTTGCGTTCGGCTTGTAGGTGTTTGTCATCACCGCGGTTAATGGCTTGCCATACGGTTGGTGGTAAATAGCGGGATAACTTATAAGCGCGTATTTTGTGCCATTTTTGTTCATTCTCCAGTTGCTTCTGGCTGAGCATTAGTTTGTGGAGTCGTTGATGCATATAAATAGCATAAACCAAAAAATATGTTGCGACGCCAATAAGGCTGGCTGCGCTAATCTGGATATTGCCCGATAAAATTAGCTGTGGGCTGTGTATAAAAAGACTAATGAGTACACCTGCCGCAAAAGCGGTGTTGTCTTCCAGTAGTTTGCGTATGCCGCCGCTGATTAATGCGTTAAATTGAATCATTGTTAAGAACATGACGCAGGGCAGAATACTGAAGTCGGTGAGGCTTAATACAATGCCGATAAGTCCGGCATCAATGTATGAAAGCCAGCGGTTGTTGCGTGCAACAAGTTCTGGAATTTGTTTACGAGTAAAAAAATACGTGCCATAGGCATAGGCCAGTAACAGCACTATAACGCCAATATATACAGGGCTTGGTTTGTTCCAATTAACAAATGAGGCGAGGGTGCCTGAGGCTGCAAAGCAGATAAGTGCGCGAAAGTAGTACTGTTGGATCGGAGTTTCAGTTTGCAGCGATTCGGAGTCGATCTTACTGGTCATTGGATAAAGCCTTATTGTTTTGTGCAGTAAGGTCTTCCCTGCAGAATGATTAACTCCCTAGTGGTGCGGAAGGAATTAAACGGCTTTTCCATCGAAATGTCTACCTGTTGATTTCGATCGGGATTGGTTTTTGTCATATTATTTAAACTTCAGCTCAAGATACTTTGCCTCCAGTTCTGCATATTCTTTACGCAGTTCGACAAGCTCCGTGTGAAAATGGTCGTCAGGCTGTTGGTTGCTTTCCTTATTCTGTTTTTGGGGGCTGTTTTTGAGTTGATCGTTTTCCTTTTCAAGTTCCTCGATATTCTCCAGTAGACTCTTACTTTCATGGGTAAAACTGTGGAGAGTTTCTTTGATGCGCAGGTTTTCTTCTTCCAGCTGATGGTCGTTATCGATCTGGCCTTCCTGCATAGCAATTTTTTCGTTGGCTTTGGTGAGTTCTTCCTCCAATAGCTGGACACAGGTGTCTGATTCTTGGACAAAACGAATTTGCCGCTGAAGTTGTTGTTCCAGTTCTTTAATAACCAGGTCTTTTTCTTCGGCAGTGACTGCTTCTTCCAGTTTGCGTTGCAAGTTGCTGATAACCCGATACTGATCTGCTGCCACATTGCGCAATTTCATTATCTCTTCGGCGGCACGCGGATCCTGACGAACTATATTGATGGTCTTGTTTTCAATGGGGCGACCTGTGATAGCGGCATTGGTTGAGCGTATGTGTTGATTCATGCTGTTATAACTATCGTTATATTGGCCTAATAAATACTCATAGCGCTCTTTATCTGCCATCTCATCTGCCATGGCATAGAGTTCGTTGTAATGCTGTTGTGCATTTGTTTGCGTTTCATCCCAGCGCTTTTCAAGGTCAAAGAACATTTTTTTAAATTTTTCCAGATTTTCAACACGTTTTTTATAGGTGTCCAGCTCCTCATTATTGCTGCCCTCATGCAATTCCTGAGGCCCCTGAAGTAATGGCTCCAGTGTTTGTTGAAATATATCCCAATAGCCTTCACTGCCTTGTACGGCTGTTGTACCTAACTCTTCTGCACGCAAAAAAGCATAGCGTAAGGCTACAATCCGCTGATTCAGTGGTACATCGCTAGGCTGTATGCCTGCGATGTCACTGCGCGGTGCCAACAGGTTAAATCTGTCCTGGGTGAGCTCTACCTGCTCATAAATAAATTGTTTGTAAGGTTTGGCAGGGGTGGGTAGGGGGCCGTTGCTGTTTTGGATGGCATCAATAAACTCGCGCAACTTTTGTTGCTGCAGCCGCATTATTTTTTTCTGCCTGACAACGCTCATCAATAGTGCGATGGAGGCAACAAGTAGCAGTAAAAAAGGGGTGATTATTGCGATAATCAAGTTGGTTTGTTGCATATAAACTGCCGATAGTGGACTTATTGTCTGGTCGCATGATGGAGGTAGTTCCCGTTTATTAATTCTACTGGCGGGAATTACTTGAAAGTATGGTACAAATTTCACCAATATTCGAATAGCGCTCGCGTATTAGGAGCGTGTGGCCGTTATTGTTGCCGGTTTCCCAGTTAATGCTTTATTAAATAGATGAGTTTTATGGACGCAATCACCGTTTTACACCACAGAGTTTCACAATCCAAGCTGGCGTCGCCTGCGCCAGATCGCGAACAGTTAGATATTTTGATACGCGCCGCTACACGAGCGGCGGATCACGGCAATCTCCAGCCATGGCGTTTTTTGGTGATAGAGGGAGTGGGGTTGGAAAAGTTGGGTGAGTTGTTTGCTCGTGTTGCTGCCGAAAAAAAGCCGGATATCAGCCAGGCAGAGTTGGATAGGTTCAAATCAATGCCATTGCGTGCCCCAATGATTATTGTCGCAATTGCTAAATGTCAGGTTCACCCCAAAATACCAAAAGTGGAGCAGCTCATTGCGGCGGGCGCCGCGGCGCAAAATATTCTCACTGCCAGTTTTGCGTTGGGTTTGGGGGCAATCTGGCGAACGGGTGATATGGCTTATGATGGCGCGATAAAACAAGCGCTCGGTTTAGTCAGTAATGAAGCGCTTGATGAACAGATTGTCGGCTTCATTTATATAGGCTCACCTACCGGTAGTACACATCTTCCACGCGCAATAAATCCCTCAGCCTTTTTTACTACATGGACGGGAGAATAAGATTGCGTTTGCAAGCCTGCTTGTGTAAATTAGCGCGCCTTCGCAGGGGTGACGATGGAGAGTCAGTCTGGCGAAGAACCGCATCAATTGTCGGCGGTAAAATACGGTGAGGTGTCCGAGTGGCCGAAGGAGCACGCCTGGAAAGTGTGTATACCGCAAGGTATCGAGGGTTCGACTCCCTCTCTCACCGCCATTTTAAAACGACATAGCGCCTGAACAGGGCGTAGACTTGCAAGTGGTTCGATATACACTCAAGTCGAGCGGTTTTTGTACTTCATTGATTTATAAAGCATTATTTTAAAATTTCACAAAAGAAAAATTAAAAAACGCTTGACGACCTAAAGGTCAATCAATAGAATGCGCGCCAACAAGACGCACTCATAGCTCAGCTGGATAGAGTACTCGGCTACGAACCGAGCGGTCGGAGGTTCGAATCCTCCTGAGTGCACCATATAGAAGTCGCTAAACCCCTGATTATCCAAGAGATTTTCAGGGGTTTTTGCTTTCTAGGGTTTGCAGTGTCGATGAAGTGTCGACGACATTGTTAATCATCGACAGCCGGTCGAAATTTCACTGCTTCCAATAAATGATCAGGCGATAAATGCGAGTAGCGCATGGTCAAATTTATTGAGCTGTGACCGAGAATTCTTTGCAGCGTTAAAATATCCCCGCCATTCATCATGAAGTGACTCGCGTAAGTATGACGCAATGCGTGAGCCGCTTGACCCTTCGGTAATTTAAACGAACATTTTTCGAGCAGCCTACGAAATGCGCTGATCGATGTAGAGAATAATCTGTAATTTCCAGTCGAGTGAGTTCGCAAATCATCTTCCAGTTTTTGGGTGATTGGTACTGTCCGGTTTTTTCCTGATTTGGTATCCAGAAACGTTAAACGCGATTTTCCAATTTGCGATGGCGTTAATTTTTCCGCTTCACTCCAGCGAGCACCAGTCTGTAAACACACTCTTACGATCAAATAAAGGCAGGGGTTTTTGGCTGCTTGAATCACTGACAATAATTCCTGGCACTGTTCAGTGGTCAGGTAGGAGAGTTCACGCTCTTTAACCCTGATTGGTTTTACCTTGATTAGCGGCGACTGGTATTTAATTTGGTCGGTTTGCCATAAGTAGCCGTAAAGTGCGTTTAGATAACCCAGTGTTGATTTGCGTTTAAAACTGACCCACTAAACCCGCATATTTGCGTCGAAAATTGACCCACGTAACCGACTATCCTGCTTGTTTTTTGAGCGGGAGATAGGAGTGATTAACGTGGCCATTTTGAGCAAGATCAGACGTTGGTATTTCCGTGACAAACTCTCGTTACGGGAGATTGCACGACGTACCGGATTTTCCCGCAACACCGTTCGCCGCTACCTGCGCAATGAGATCAGCGAACCGGTTTATCCCAAGCGACAAACACCCAGTAAGCTTGATGCCTTTGCCGATAAGTTGCGGCAGTGGTTGGTCGATGCTGCACGCACCTCCCGCAAGCAGCGTCGTTCACTCAAACAGATGCACGCTGATTTACGTGCGTTGGGGTTTGAAGGCTCCTATGATCGCGTTGCTGTCTTTGCCCGCGATTGGCGCCGCCAGCAGTTGGAATCGAGTAAAGGTGCGAGCAAGCACACCTATATCCCATTGCAATTCAAACCCGGTGAAGCATTCCAGTTTGATTGGAGTGAAGACTGGGCGGTAATTGCGGGCGAACGGGTAAAGCTGCAAGTCGCTCACTTCAAATTGAGTTACAGCCGAGCTTTCTTTGTCCGCGCTTATTTGCTGCAAACCCACGAGATGTTGTTCGATGCGCACCATCATGCCTTTATGGCTTGGGGTGGCATTCCGCAACGCGGGATTTACGACAACATGAAGACGGCTGTCGATAAGGTAAAACGTGGCAAGCAGCGTGATGTGAATGCGCGCTTTGCAGCGATGGTGAGTCACTACTTATTTGATGCAGAGTTCTGCAATCCTGCTGCGGGTTGGGAGAAGGGTCAGGTCGAGAAGAACGTGCAGGATGCGCGAAGAAGGCTTTGGCAACAGGTGCCCGCCCAACCTTCATTGATTGCTTTGAATGACTGGTTACACGAGCGCTGCGTTCAACTCTGGAGTGAATCCACCCATCCCACTGAAGCATTAACCATTCAAGCGGCATTGGATCATGAGCGATCTTTCCTGATGCCGGTGGGGCAACCGTTCGATGGTTTTGTCGAGCAGCCCAAGCGCGTATCGCCCACCTGTTTAATCACCTTCGAACGCACGCGTTACAGCGTACCGTCTTCCTTCGCTAATCGACCGGTGAGTTTGCATACCTATCATGATCACCTGGAGGTGATTGCGGAAGGCAATATCATCGCGGTGCATACCCGCGTGTTTAACCGCAGGCATGAGCAGGTAACGACAGTGTATGACTGGCGACATTACCTCTCGGTGTTGCAGCGCAAACCCGGAGCCATTCGCAACGGTGCTCCCTTCGCAGAATTGCCCAAAGCCTTTCAATCACTGCAAACCATTTTGTTAAAGCGTGTCGGTGGTGACCGCGAGATGGTGGATATTCTTGCACTCGTGCTGCTGCACGATGAGCAAGATGTTCTCACCGCTGTAGAACTTGCATTGGAAACCGGTTCACCCTCCAAACAAATCGTGATCAATATCCTGAGTCGATTAGTAGAGGGAACACCCATCCCACCGATTGAAGTACCGCCTGCATTAGCACTGAGAGTGGAACCACTGGCTAACGTCACTCGCTACGATAACCTGCGCGCTCAAACCATCAGTACTCAAGGAGGACACCATGCACACTAATCCCATGATCCCCGCACTGAAGTCACTCAAACTCTACGGCATGGCCCATGCACTGAACGATCTTGCTGAACAGGATTCACCAGCATTCCAGGCGAGCACCGGCATCCTTGATCATTTACTCAAAGCAGAACTGGCCGAGCGCGAAGTACGTTCGGTGGCTTATCAACTGAAGACTGCCAAATTCCCAGCGTACCGGGATCTGAGTGGCTTTGATTTTACGAGCAGCATGGCCAATGAAGCATTGATCCGGCAATTGTGTGCCGGTGACTTTATGGATAACGCGCAGAATGTCGTGTTTGTCGGTGGCCCTGGAACGGGCAAAACCCACCTTGCCAGTGCCATCGGCATTCAAGCGATTGAGCAACTACATCGCCGCGTTCGTTTCTTCTCGACCATTGAATTGGTGAATGCATTAGAGAAGGAAAAACAGCAAGGCAAAGCCGGACAAATTGCATCACGTTTAATGCATACCGATTTAGTGATTCTGGATGAGATGGGCTATTTACCCCTCAGTCAAACTGGTGGGGCTTTGTTGTTCCACTTAATGAGCAAGTTGTATGAACGCACCAGCATGATCATCACCACCAACCTCAGCTTTGCTGAATGGTCGAATGTATTTGGTGATGCAAAGATGACTACAGCGTTATTGGATCGAGTCACCCATCATTGCCATATTGTTGAAACCGGCAATGATAGCTATCGTTTCAAAGAGAGTTCAGCACAACCGAAAAAGGAGAAAAAGACGACAACTTATCCACAACCCAAACCTGTAAAATAAACCATTAAGGGTGGGTCAAAATTCAACGCAAAAGGTGGGTCAGTTTTAAACGCAAATCAACAGTCTCTCATATAGCCGCGCCCAAAAAACACTCCACAAAGTTGGTTTATGTTAGTTTTCTTTAGATTTGAATTGAGGAAATTAAATATTTTTCCAAGCAGTAAATTAACACCGTTTATTAGGTCGGAGCACTTTTGTAGAACATCTTCAATTATTAGCGAAGATCCATTTCTTTTAAGTCCTGCGTGTGAGTATGAAATTTTTCCTGTTTCTTGGTTTCTATGGCAATTTTCGATATCGGAATGAGTCAATTCATCACGAATAGCTAGAAGCTCTTCAAACCACGGTGCTGATAATATTGCCTCTTTTAATTCACTTGGAAAGTCTTCACCTATTTGGCCATTTTTTATCAAGCTAAAAAATTTTCTCGTAGAATCTTTGAGTCTTCGCGTGCGCTTATAAATATTGGTAATTATTTTTCTTGCACACTCAACAGATGAATATAACTCCGTAAAGACCTCTTCTATCACTGCTGAAAATTCTGTTGAGTTATTCGCAGAAGTATAGCCTTTTTCCCTCAATTCTTGTTCGTCTATAGCTAAATTTGGAAGCATTTTTAAAGCAACGTCTCTTAATGTAATAGCCTTAAGGGAATGATTCTTAACTCCTAGTGCAGCCTTTCTTGCATCGGAACTAAACGTGTAAGTCCCGGAGTAAAAATTTTGGAAGATATCAATCTGCCCCCATAATTCTGGTGCAAATGTTCTAACCGTTGCATTCGCATTCATTGGATAATATCTCCGGGGCTAGTGGATTTTGTCCAGCGCACATAGTGCGCGGGTTGCAGGGCTTTGTTAGCATTACTTAAACGATAAGCTTTTTGTAATAATTATGTCCTTGTAGCTTATTGTAATTCCAATTTCACTAAGCTGATCTTCTATCATTTGTTGATCTGTTATTTCTTTATAGTGCTTCTTGGTCTTTGGTTTTAGGTAAAACTGCATTGAATATCTAAGGCAGCAGGCGGTGTATATAAAATGCTTCTGGTTTTTTATGATTTCATCAATTGTTTCGTCGGAGGACTGTAGCTCTTTTAAATTATTTGAAAAGCTATTTATTGCATTTATTTGTGTAGCTATTGACTTTAGCGTGTTTCGCATTTGAGGGGGGATTTTTGTGTAGTTGGAAATTAATGACTTTTCAAGAAAAAGCATCAGGGTTTCTCGGGGTATATATCTTAAGGCTCCACCACCTTCATATGTCTTTTCCTTTATGTTGTTCAGTGTGTTGAGTGCGGTAGACATTTTTTCTATTCTGCTTTTTATTTCACATATTTCGTCATGAAACTCCTCCTTCATACATCTGATCAGCTTTCTGTCTTGATATATTGATTTTAAATGCTCTACCAGCGGTGCGGAAAGTATGCCAAATATAAACGTAACAAGAGGCATTAGTGTTTTTAAGGTTTCTGCATCCAAGATAATTCTCCGAGAAATTAATGCTAACATTTGTATACCGCGCATGCGCGATATCTACATTAAGGTTTATTTGGGTTTTAATTATTAACTAATTGTTTGAATTGAGGAATGACAGCACATTACGTGGCTACTTTAAAAATAAAGTGTGAGTGCGCGTTATCTCGCTTTTTTGTGCGCAATATCATTCTTTCAAATCCTTTAAGTTATTGAATATATATGCTTTTTTATTGTTTCAGAAGGAGTTTTTGACATGTGTAAACCTGATAATACCTACTGTACTTCAAAGAAAGGAGCAGACCTTCATGGCCGGAGTGTGGAGGCCGAGGTTCTAGCTATATAGGAGAGTGTAATAAGGTCTGAGCCAAGAATCGGTATGGGTGATGCCTTGGTATTGCTAGGGCGCAAAATAGGGTTAAAAAATAATGATCCCGCCGTGTTAAAGCAGATGCCAGCGGAGCCGGTGAAGCTTGACTGAATGTCCGCAGTAACCCGTCATCCAGCCATAAGCTGTCGAAAAAGTGTCGAAATCATTGTGCCGTAAAGCAGTTTTTAGTGGGGATGGAAAAGGACAAAACCCAGTATTTTTGCGGCTTAGCGGGGAGTAGTGGAGCAACGGGAAGCTGGGGGAGGGGGTTCGAATCCTCCTGAGGCACAATATAAAGAAAGGCTTACCAGAAATGGTAAGTCTTTTTTCGTTTGCGTTGTTTGGTTTTTTGAGTGGGATATTTGAGTCGAAAATTCAAATTGTTGATTGTATTGATTGTGGCTCAGTGCATCAGAAGTCCTTTTCTGTGAAGTGTACTTTTTATTGGTGATTGTTAGTCTGTGTGCGCTGCATGCAGTGCCTTGGTAAAACAGGCCTCAATTTCTACTGGTGTGGTTTTACGTTTTATTGCTTCAAAAAATACTTGGGCTTGCGGATATTGCCTACTTAAATACATTAACCATTGTTTTACCCGATTGCCACAGTTGCGCTCGCAGTAGAGTGGGGTGGTGAGTTTGTAGTAGTCATACAGCATTTCACAAATCGCTTGCCAGGTGAGCGGTATGTAATCCTCTCCTTTTACGTGCGCTTTAATTTGTCGTGCGAGGTCGGGGCAGGCGAGTAAGCCGCGCCCGAGCATGACATCGGCGCCTGCCGATTGCTCGCGGCAGCGCAGATAATCTTCCACTGTCCAAATTTCACCATTGCCTACCACCGGAATTTTTAATTCGGCGCGAATATCGGCAATGTAGTGCCAGTAAGCGGGTGGTTTGTAGCCGTCGGCTTTGGAGCGGGCATGCACGGTGAGTTCATTTGCACCGGCGGCTTCTACGGCGCGCGCGTTATCCAAATAGCTGCTGCGATCTTCAAACCCCAAGCGAATTTTTGCAGTGACGGGAATCTCGCGCGGCACAGCATCGCGTACCGCTTCAATGATGGAATAAACGCGATCCGGCGTGCGCAGTAAGCAAGCGCCACCTTCATGGGAGTTGACGGTTTTGGCGGGGCAGCCAAAGTTCAGGTCGATGGCTTTTGCGCCGTAGTTAACCAGCTCCAGTGCATTGATCGCCATGGGTTCCGGTTTGCTGCCTAGCAGCTGCACGCGTACTGGTGTCCCGTTGGGCGTTTTACAGTCGCTCTCCAGTTCCTGCGCGTACTTATAAAAGACTTTATAGGGCAGCTTTTGATCGGTAACGCGGATAAACTCCGTCACACAACCATCCAATCCGCCAATGCGAGTCAGTATGTCGCGTACATGGTGTTCAACAACGCCCTCCATTGGGGCTAACATAATTCGCATGAATCCACTCTGGCCGGTGATAAAGGTCGGCATTTTAGCGGTTTTGGTTGATAATTGGCGCCGCTCTGCGTAGATTGCGCGGCCTTTTGCGGGTAAAACCTGCCTTTATTGAATGAATTTCGAGGTTCTTGATGACTCAGCCCGGTTTCCACGATCTGATTAGTGATACCCAGTTGCGTAAAGCGATTGACGTTTTGGGCTACGAAGCCCCAACGCCAGTCCAGTTGGCGGCGATTCCCGCTGCGACCGCCGGTAAAAATCTGATTGTGAGTTCCAAAACCGGCAGTGGCAAAACAGCCGCCTTTTTATTGCCTGCAATTCAGGCGATGTTAGCGCGCCCGTCCTCCAATCCCAGTTCAACCCGGATGCTGATTCTGACTCCCACGCGTGAGCTGGCACGGCAGATTGTTAAAAACGCAGAGCAGATTCTGAAATTCACCAGCTTTAAAGTTGGCATGGTGTGCGGTGGTGAAGAGCTGAAATATCAAAAGGCGATGTTGCGCAAGAACCCGGAAATTATCGTCGGCACGCCTGGCCGTTTGGGGGAGCATATTTCCCATAAGTCGACCGAATTTTCCGGCTTGGAATTCTTAGTGTTGGATGAAGCAGATCGCATGCTCGATATGGGGTTGAGCGATGATGTATTAAAAATCACCAATACCTGCAGCACCGAACGCCAAACCTTGTTGTTCTCGGCCACCATGGAACAGAAAGGTTTGCGTCATCTTATTAAGCAAGTGATTTTGGGTGAAGCGGAAGAGATTTATATTGACGAAAAGCCCAACGCTATCACCCAGCAGATGTTGATTGCCGATGAATTCAAGCATAAAGAAAAGCTGCTTTTGGCGCTGCTGCAAAAAGCGGATTTTGAAAAGGCGATTATTTTTACCAATACCAAAGCGCGCGCTACCCAATTGGATAATTTTTTACGCTACAACAAATTCCGTGTGGGTGCGTTGCATGGCGATATTACCCAGGATCAGCGCAAAATTACCCTCGACCACTTCCGCCAGGGGCGTACCAGTATTTTAGTGGCGACCGATGTAGCGGCGCGTGGGTTGGATATTCCCGGTGTAGAGCTGGTAGTGAATGTGGATATGGCCTATTCAGGCGATGAGTATCTACATCGCATTGGTCGTACCGGGCGCGCCGAAAAAGAGGGTAGGGCTGTCTCTCTGGTGGACGCCAAAGAGTGGAATCTCACCAAGAGTATTGAGCGTTACCTTGGCGTGACCTTTGAGGTGATTAGCATTCCTGGTTTGAAGGGTAAGTATCAAGGGCCGGATAAAACCAAGTCTTCCGGTAAATCAGTTGGCTCTAAAAAGAAAACCACTAGTAAAGATAAAAAGCCTGAGAGCAAACCTAAAGTCAAGGTGCGTGATCGCGATCAGAAAAATATTGGCAAACGACGTGTGCCAAGTGCGGTTCATAGTGAGCCATTGGTTGATGGTTTTGCTCCACCCAAAAAGAAAGTGACCAAACAAATCGATGATAACGATGAATAAGCTGGGAATTGAGCGCTGATAATAAATTATCATGCGTTCAATTTTATTTTAAAGAAGTGATTGATCTTTTCCATAATAAGATTAATATCAAAGTCACAAGGGTGAAAAAGCAAGTAGCTCTTGTGTGCTTTAGCAAGTTACGCATCAAAAATTCACTGGCTTTGCCAGCGTAGTCTATCTGTCACACGTTTTTGCTTTACTCAGTTTGTTTTATTGTTTTGAAGTAGCGATTTGTAGTCGATCCTGTTTATCTTGATCTTTTTAAGTCGGTATTCGTAAACCAGTAACAAGGGGGTAATAACATCATTCCACAGCAAGTTTTTTATCCGGGGTAAAATCGATCACGAAGCTGTTGACAGTTTTCGTGTTACTCACAGGCTGAAGGGGATTTTTTTATGGCAAAAAAAACGCATGCCAGACGTAGTGCGAACCACCATTCTTATGACGATACCAGCTTCTCCGGCTCGCGGCATAAATCGCGAAGGAATCAACGAAGTGATGACAATATCGTCGAAATAAAGTCCCGCTCCCAGCAAGTCGAAACCGCTTACTCTCCTCCTCGCTCTCCGCAACCACTCCGCGCCAAAACAAAATCCCAGCAGCAATACATCAACGCTATCAACTCACACATGCTGACTTTCGGTATTGGTCCTGCCGGTACCGGTAAAAGTTATTGTGCGGGAGCATTAGCCGCAGAGGCGCTGGAATCGGGCCGGATTGAGCGGATAATTTTAACTCGCCCAGCCGTGGAGTCCGGCGAGAACCTTGGGTTTTTACCGGGCGATCTCGATCAGAAATTCTCGGTTTATATTGATGCCTTCCGCGATATTTTGAATGAGCGCTTGGGTGCGGGTACGGTAGATTATTGCTTGCGCCATGGTCGCATAGTGGCAGCACCGCTAGCGTTTATGCGCGGTAAAACCTTTAACAGCAAAACCTTTGTCATTCTCGATGAAGCACAAAATACCACGCCTGCGCAAATGAAAATGTTTTTAACGCGTATCGGTGAGGATTGTAAGGTGGTTATTAATGGCGATATTTTGCAGAGCGATATTCGCGGCCCCAATGGTTTGGCTGACGCCGTAGAGCGCTTGAAAGGTTTGCCTAATGTGTATCTGCATGAGTTTGAGCGTGAAGATATTGTGCGCAGTGGTTTAGTGCGCGACATTATTGATCGCTACGAAATACCTGACGAAAATTAACTTTGCTGAATACCGCATCTTCTTAAATAGGATGCGGTATTTTTCGTGGTTCTTGCGTGACTTGCTTATTGAAGAGTGAGTCGGCATTCTGCGCGTTTGTATTCCCCTCTATTTATTATCAGATGACTACTCATTTATTGATTGGTCGATGTTTCGATCATCAATACTCATTGAATTTCGCCTATGAATGCTTTGTCCTGTCCGCTTTGCCGTCTATCCTTGGTTGTGAATAGCCAAGGAGTAGGGTGTGAAAAACTTCATCAATTTGATCGTGCTAAAGAAGGTTATTTCAATTTATTGCCGGTACAGCACAAGCATTCGCTGGAGCCGGGTGATGCAAAAATACAATTGCAGGCGCGGCGACAATTTTTGCAGGCAGGATTTTTTGAGCCGCTCAAAACCCATTTGCAAATGCTATTACCCCGGTCTACCAAAAACCTGTTGGATATAGGTTGCGGTGAAGGCTATTTCACCGGCGCTTTTGCCGAGGCATTGCCTGCAGCAAGCATCTATGGTGTGGATATTGCCAAAGCGGGCGTAAGGCTTGCCGCCAAAGCAGCCAAATCGGTTGGGCTGGATTCTCGGCTGGTGTATAGCGTTGCCTCCAGTTTTGACTTGCCGGTGGCAGATGGATCTATGGATGTGGTTACCCGCATTTACGCACCGAGTAAGGATGCAGAGTTATATCGTGTAATGGCATCAAATGGTCTGTTGGTTATAGTGGCGCCCGGTGAACAACATTTGCTTGGGTTGCGCCGCCGTATTTACCGCGAAGTGCGTCCGCATCAGTGCACACCGGTTCCAGAAGGATTTCGACTCATCGATCGACAACAAGTCCAGGCTGGGTTGGTGATAGAGCCGCCGGAATTGCGCTCAGCACTACTGGATATGACGCCCTTTGCGTGGCGCTTATCCCCTGAATTAAAGGCGGATATTGTGCGAGAAGTGTTTACCGATCAATTGGATTTTACTATTTCGATTTATAACAAAATATGATTAGATTTTTGCTATCAATAGCATTACCTTTGGTTTCTGGCTTTTTTGTGATCTAAATCCCATATTTTATACAGTTCTATAAGCATCGCTCTTGCGATAAACGACGGAAATTTTTCATGACGCTCCTTTTTTCCGGACATCTGTCCCGCGTAGTTCAATCATTCTTGTTGATGTCAGTTTCACTGGTTTCTACTCAACTTAACGCGCAGGAAGCTCCAAATACTGTTAAGGATGTGGCACTGCAGGCGCTGGAGACCAACCCGGAAGTACAAGCAGCCTGGCATGAATTTAAAGCGGCAGCGCAGGACGTGAGAGTCGCCCGCGGCGGTTATTTACCGACCGTAGATATAGGCGCATCTGCAGGAAAGAGCAATCGCGATTACGACGGTCGTGGCGTTTACAACACGGCACAGGGGCAAATTACCCTTAGCCAAATGTTATTCGATGGTTTTAGTACCTCGGGGCAGGTTGAACGTTTTGATAATGCGCGCCTCGTGCGCTACTACGAATTGCTTAACGTTGTCGAATTGACAGCGCTGGAAGCCGTACGGGCGTTTGAAGATGTAAAACGCAATCGCGAATTGGTGGAGTTGGCGCGTTCCAACTATGCCAAACACCGCGATGTATTTGCCCAGATTGAAGAGCGCGCCGTTTCTGGTGTTGGTCGTCGTGTGGATTTGGAACAGGTCGCTGGTCGCTTGGCGCTGGCCGAATCCAATTTGTTGACCGAGGCCGCTAACCTGCATGATGTAACCGCCCGTTACCTGCGGGTAGTGGGTCAATTGCCTGCGGAAGACTTAATGCCCACCCAACTGGCCGAGCAAAAACTGCCCGACTCTATTCGCGCGGCGCTGACCATGGCGTATCAAGGCAATCCGGGTTTCCATGCGGCGATTAAAAATATCAGTGTGGCACAGGCAGCGGTCAAAGTGGATCGTGCCGGTTACTACCCCAAAGCGGAACTGCGTGCACGTCAGGTTACTAGTCGCAATCAAAATGGTTTTGATAACCGCGTTGATCCGAACAGTTTCGGCGATGAAAGCGCAGTTGAATTAGCGATTACCTACAACCTTTACAGCGGTGGTTCTAATCGTGCTGCCGTGCGTCGTTCATTGGAATTGGTAAATCAGGCCAAGGATTTACGCGATCAAGCTTGTATCGATTTACGTCAAGACACGCAAATTGCCTATAACGATTCGCTGCGTTTACGTGAGCAATTAATCTCCCTGGAGCAGCATCGTCTTTCCAGTGATAAGGTGCGCAGCGCCTACGCGGAGCAATTTAATATTGGTCAACGCACCTTGTTGGATGTGTTGGATGCCGAGAACGAATATTTCCAGGCCAGCCGTGCCTTGGTCATTGCGCAGGTGGATTTGGAGTTGGCCTATGCGCGCTCACTCGCGGCTATGGGGAGCCTGTTGCCAGCGCTCGGTATAGTGCGTGACGGTTTGGGTATTTTGCATGACACCCGCGTGGAGGATTCACTAAAAATTTCCGAGTCCGCCTGCCCCGCAGAAGCCCCGGTCGCAATGAGCCGTGACGATTTAATCAGTCAGCTGACCCCTTTGAGTGGCGATACGCTGTTTGATCTTGGCAGCTCTGAGCTCAAAGCCGGTTCATCAGTAACTTTGGATCAACTCATTGCCAGTATCAAAGCAACGCCTGGTGTTGTGCAAATTGCGATAGAAGGCCACAGCGATAGTAGTGGTACCGACGAATTAAATATCCCGCTTTCCAAAGCCCGTGCACAACGTGTGCGCGATTATTTTGTGTTGAATGGCTTGGAAACTATTCCTATGTCAGTTGATGGTTATGGCGCGTCGCGCCCGGTAGCAGACAACAATACTGATGCCGGAAAAGCCGCCAACCGTCGTGTTGATATCACCGTGACACGCAAACAATAAAAACGCCTGCTGGTCTATGCAATCATTTGCTAGGCTTGAGCGAATAGGGCGGCTTGTGTAAACAGCCGCTCGCGTTGTTCGATTTTATGTCCCGGAGCCCCAATGACCCTTGATGTTCAACTCCCCCCGGATACTGCGAGCGTACCAGTGGGCCCTTTGGTTGACTGTTTGTTATTGGTGGCGCGCGCGCACCACATCAGCTGTACGCGTGAATCCCTCCTGGCGGGCTTGCCGCTGGATAAGTCCGGTCTGACTCCATCCTTGTTTGCACGCGCCGCCAAACGCGCTGGCTTAACCAGCAAGTTGGTGGCGCGCTCACTCCCTGAGTTAAATAGCGCGTTATTTCCTGCGATTTTACTGCTCAATAATAATCAGGCGTGCTTGTTGCTCGAATTGAGTGAAACGGGTGCGCGGGTGATTTATCCAGAGTTGGGCGAGGCGGTTGTTGAGCTGGGACTCGATGAGTTGGCAGGGAATTACACGGGGCGCGCAATTTACGTGCGCCCGCAAGAGCGCTTTGATGCACGCGCCGCCGATATCAGCAAAACCAGCACACGCAAACATAAAGGGGCGCACTGGTTTTGGAGTGTGATTAGCGAGTACAAATATCTCTACCGCGATGTCTTGCTCACTGCGCTGCTAATCAATTTTTTTGCGCTGGTTTCCCCATTGTTTGTGATGAATGTGTACGACCGTGTGGTGCCCAATCACGCGACGGATACGCTCTGGGTGTTATCGGCCGGCATGTTGATTGCGATTAGCGCTGATTTTGTATTGCGCATGATGCGCGCCTGGTTTGTGGATCTCGCCGCGAGCCGGGTGGATGTTACCTTGTCGGCGACAATTATGGAGCGCGTGCTGGGCATGAAATTGTCCGAGCGCCCGGCATCGGTCGGTTCGTTTGCTGCTGGCTTGCAGTCGTTTGAATCCATCCGCAATTTTATTTCTTCCGCCACTATTTTGGCCTTGGTGGATTTACCTTTCGTTTTGTTATTTTTATTGGTGGTGTTATTAATTTCATGGCCGCTGATATTACCTATTGTGGTGGGTGTATTGCTGGTGATTATTTACACCGCTGCCGTGCAGAAAAAAATGCAAATACTCACCGAAAATTCCATGCAAGCATCGGCGCAACGCAATGCAACTTTGGTGGAAAGTTTGTCGGGTTTGGAAACCATAAAAACCTTGGGCGCAGAAGGGCGCATGCAGGTGATTTGGGAAAAATCCACACTGGTGTTATCGCGCGTGGGGGTGAAAATGCGCTTGCTGTCTGGTTCGGTGGGCAGCAGTACTCTTTGGATTCAACAAGCAGTATCCGTCGTTATTATTATTGTCGGTGTATATCAAATTATCGAAGGTAACCTCTCGCAAGGTGGTTTGATTGCCGCCTATATGCTCGCGTCGCGCATCATGGCGCCGGTGGGGCAAGCGGCCGGTTTGCTGATGCAATATCACAGTGCCGCGACCGCTTTAACGGCCCTCAATGAAATTATGGAAAAACCGGTTGAGCGACCATTGGATACGCAGTGGATCAGTCGCCCGCGGTTACAAGGTGCGATTGAATTTAAAAAAGTGGCATTCAATTACCCGCAAGATGAGCGCGAAGTGCTGCGCGATGTCTCGTTTAGAATTAATGCCGGGGAGCATGTGGCGATTTTGGGGCGCAATGGTTCCGGTAAAACCACACTGGAAAAATTAATTGCCGGATTGTATGCGCCGAGTGCGGGGACTTTGTTGATTGATGGCATCGATATTCGCCAGCTCGACCCCGCCGAATTGCGCCGCAATATTGGTTATGTATCCCAGGATGTAAATTTATTTTTTGGCAATTTGCGTGAAAATATTGCCATGGGTGCACCTCATGCCAGTGATGAAGCTATTTTAGAAGCGGTGCGTTTGAGCGGGTTGACCGACTTTGTCAATCAGCACCCTATGGGCTTGGCCATGCCGGTGGGTGAACACGGTCAGTTATTATCTGGTGGGCAACGTCAGTCGGTGAGCATTGCCCGTGCTTTATTAAACGATGCGCCCATTTTATTAATGGATGAACCCACCGGCGCTATGGATCACACCAGCGAAGAAGAATTTAAGCGCAACCTGCTGCAATTTGCTGCGCACAAAACCTTAATTGTAATTACCCATCGCACCTCGCTGCTGGAATTAGCGAATCGCATTATTGTGATTGATGCGGGAAAAATTGTTGCCGATGGTCCTAAAGAGCAAGTCGTGGAAGCGCTGCGCCAAGGCAGAATCGGGAGGGCGTCGTAATGAGCCAACCGACAACTGTGACGCCGGTTTCGCGCGATAAAATGTTGTTCGAAAAAGTGGGGTGCTGGTTGGATAAATTAGGTTTACCAGCAAGCCGGTTTATCGACAAACTTTATTCGCGTTGGCTCGATCCATTGCACGAGCAGCCGAAAGATTGGGTAACAGATTCCGATTGGGCGCGGCTGCAGCAAGAACCGATAAAAGCGCGCGCATTGTTGCGTGTGATTGCGCTCATTATTTTTCTGTTGTTGCTTTGGGCTGCCTTTGCGCCGCTGGATGAAGTGGCGCGCGGTGAAGGTAAAGTTATTCCCTCGTCGCAACTACAGGTGATTCAATCCTTTGACGGTGGTGTAGTGCAGGAAGTGTTGGTGCGTGAAGGGCAGGTGGTTGAGAAAGGCGATTTATTATTGCGTATTGATCCAACCCGTTTCATTTCAACCTTCCGTGAAAATCGTGCGGAGTTTTTATCGCTACAAGCACGCGCGGCACGTTTGCAATCATTGACCTCCAATACTCCGCTAGTGTTTCCCGATGATTTGTTGACAGATGCACCGGATATTGTGAATCACGAACGCAGTTTGTATGAATCCAATCGCAAGGAGTTGGATGAACAACTTGCAATTGCGCGCAGCCAATTGGATCAGCGCTCGGAAGAATTAAACGAGGTGCGCGCAAAGCTGACGCAAGTGACTCGCGCGTTGGAATTATCCACACAAGAATTGAATGTTACCAAACCGCTGCTGGCGAGCGGTGCGATTTCTGAAGTGGAAATTTTGCGTTTGGAAGGTGAAGTTTCCATGGCGCGCGGCGAACGTGAACAGGCGCTATCGCAAGAGTCCCGTTTATTGCTGGCGGTGGAAGAATCGCGCGGTAAATTGCGTGAAACAGAATTATTAGCCAGTAATAAATGGCGCAACGAATTATCGGAAGTGTTGAGCAAAATTGCTTCCTTATCGGAGTCTAGCACTGGCCTTGCCGATAAAATTAAATACGCGGAAATCCGCTCTCCCGTGCGCGGTACGGTGCAACGGGTATTTACCAATACGGTTGGTGGTGTAGTGCAACCGGGGCGTGAAGTGATCGAGATGGTACCGCTGGATGACCAGCTCATCGTAGAGGCAAAAGTATCACCCAAAGATATTGCTTTTTTGCACCCAGGGCAGGAAGCGATTGTGAAATTCACCGCTTACGATTTTGTTGTTTATGGTGGATTAAAAGGCAAAGTGGAACACATTAGCCCGGATACCATTACCGATGAAAAAGAGCGTACGTTTTATATTGTGCGTGTGCGCACTGAGCGTGCAGGTTTTGACCCTACACTGCCAATCATGCCGGGCATGATGACGCAGGTAGATATTCTCACTGGCAAGAAAACGGTGTTGGCTTATTTGCTCAAACCGGTTTTACGCGCCCAACAAAATGCGATGACGGAACGATAATGCATCAGTTGTTTGTTGCTCCTGCCCACATGCGTTCGCCGCACTGGTTGCAGGCATTTCCCCATGCGCAGATTGTTGATGATTTGGCCGGGGTTGATGCACGCGGTTTGGTGTGGTTACTGTTGGGTGGTATGCAAAGTTTTGCACAGATACACACACTGAATGCGGAGGGTTTTAAAGTGATCGCCATGACCGCGATAGAACAAACGGCTGAAGCGCGCAAAGCGCTGGAAGCGGGTGCCAGTGGTTACGTGCATTATTTAGCTGTGCCTTCGGTGCTGGAGCAAATCGCCCAATCGGTCGCGGTGGGTGGCGTGTGGATGGGTGCTGATTTGATGCGTCAATTGATCTTGGGCGCACAACGTTTAGCGCCTATTGTTGCGCTGCCCAGTGCCGATTTGAATTTACTGACTGGCCGCGAGCGTGCCGTGGCCGAGTTGGTGGCGGCAGGAAAAACCAATAAAGAAGTTGCGCGTGAACTGGATATTACCGAGCGCACCGTAAAAGCACATTTGGGCGCCAGTTTTGAAAAGCTGGGTGTTCGTGACCGCCTGCAATTGGCGTTGGCCTTCTCCAACAACGCTAAAGCCTGATTTAGCCCTCCTTTCCCTTCCTTATTCCAAAGTGGTATCTAAAAAAATACTGTTTATTGTCCTTTAGTCCAATGGCGTTAATTTCAACTGTCGCTAGACTCCGCATATCACCAGTATTTTGTGATCTGGTTCACTTTTATGGATTCGGAGTTAAGTATGAGCAATGCCGTTGCCACTGTAGCCTTTCTTCAAGGACAAGCCTGGGCCAAGTCACCCGATGGTAGCCTCCGCCCCTTAACCGTGGGTGCTGTACTTAACGACAATGAAATTCTGGTAACGGCGGAGGGCGCGCGCGTTGAGTTGGATATTGGCGGTGTAGAAGCGCTGGTAATCAACGGTGGGCAGGAAGTCGCCATGAGCCGCGACATGAACCCGCAAAGCGCGACATCGGCCGATGAAGCTTTACTTGACGACGCCAGCGTGCAACAAGTTTTGGCTGCTTTGGAACAAGAAGGCGACTTGCTTGAGGAGTTGGAAGAAACGGCTGCAGGCGACAACTCTGCCACCGGGGGGGGCTCCAGCAGTTTTGTACGCTTGGATCGAATTGCTGAAGCAACTAATGACCAGGATTTTGATTATGGGATTTCGGGTCAAGCTGAAATAGCTCAGGTCGTTACTGATGGCGAGTATGTTAATCGTGCTCCACAAATTGCAGATCAACTCTTCAGCACAGACGAAGACACGCTACTGACCGGCCAAATTATTGCCACAGACGTAGAAGGTGATCTGTTGACCTATACGCTTGCGACTCCGCCTGCCAATGGCACCCTGCAATTAGATCCTGTCACCGGCCAATTTACCTTTACTCCCAACGCGAATTACAACGGTGCGGATAGCTTTGTCGTCACCGTGACCGACAGTAGTGGCAACAGCAGCACGGCGACTATTTCATTGAATATCGCACCCGTTAACGATGCTCCCGTATCTGCCGATCAGACGCTCACTGTGGATGAAGATACCCAGCTTAGTGGTCAAATCGTCGCCAGTGATATAGAAGGCGACGCATTGTCCTATACGGTTACTACCAACCCGGTGAACGGTACCCTGACCCTGAATCCTGCTACCGGCAGTTTTATCTACACCCCGAATGCGAACTATAACGGCAGCGATTCGTTTGTGGTGACCATCAGTGATGGCAATGGTGGAGCGACGACCAGCACCGTGACTATCGGTGTAACTCCGGTTAACGATGCGCCAACTGCCAGCAACCTGAACCTGACTACCAACGAAGATGTCGCTGTTCCTGGGCAAATCGTGGCGAGCGATCTTGATGGCGATACTTTGGCTTACGCCATTTCCGGCTTGCCCGCCAACGGTTCGGTAACACTGAATCCCGCCACTGGCAGTTTCATCTACACCCCGAATGCCAACTACAACGGCAGCGATTCGTTTGTCGTCACCATCAGTGATGGCAATGGTGGAACGACGACCAGTACTGTGACGATTGGCGTTACTCCACAAAATGATGCGCCAACTGCCAGCAATCTGAACCTGACTACCAACGAAGACGTCGCTGTTCCCGGGCAAATTGTGGCAAACGATCTTGATGGCGATACTTTGGCTTACGCCGTTACCGGTGTGCCGACTAACGGTGTGGTGACGCTGAATCCCGCTACCGGCAGTTTCATCTACACCCCGAATGCGAACTACAACGGCAGCGATTCGTTTGTCGTGACCATCAGTGATGGCAATGGCGGAACGACTACGAGCACCGTGACTATCGGTGTAACTCCGGTTAACGATGCGCCAACTGCCAGCAATCTGAACCTGACTACCAACGAAGATGTCGCGGTTCCCGGCCAAATTGTGGCGAGCGATCTTGATGGCGATACTTTGGCTTACGCCGTTTCCGGTTTGCCCACCAACGGTTCGGTAACACTGAATCCTGCTACCGGCAGTTTCATCTACACCCCGAATGCGAACTACAACGGCAGCGATTCGTTTGTGGTGACCATCAGTGATGGCAATGGTGGAACGACGACCAGCACCGTAACGATTGGTGTAACTCCACAAAATGATGCGCCAACTGCCAGCAACCTGAACCTGACTACCAACGAAGATGTCGCGGTTCCTGGGCAAATCGTGGCGAGCGATCTTGATGGCGATACTTTGGCTTACGCCGTTACCGGTGTGCCGACTAACGGTGTGGTGACGCTGAATCCTGCTACCGGCAGTTTCGTCTACACCCCGAACGCCAACTACAACGGTAGCGATTCGTTTGTCGTCACCATCAGTGATGGCAATGGTGGAACGACGACCAGCACCGTAACGATTGGTGTAACTCCACAAAATGATGCGCCAACTGCCAGCAATCTGAACCTGACTACCAACGAAGACGTCGCTGTTCCCGGGCAAATCATCGCGAGCGATCTTGATGGCGATACTTTGGCTTACGCCGTTACCGGTGTGCCGACTAACGGTGTGGTGACGCTGAATCCCGCTACCGGCAGTTTCATCTACACCCCGAATGCGAACTACAACGGCAGCGATTCGTTTGTCGTGACCATCAGTGATGGTAATGGCGGAACGACTACGAGCACCGTGACTATCGGTGTAACTCCGGTTAACGATGCGCCAGTCACCGTTGCTGACAGTATCACTGTCAATGAAGGCGGTACTGCGACGCTGCTAGAGTCGGGTGCCAGCAGTGTATTGGCTAACGATTCGGATGCTGAAAACAGCCCGCTGTCGGCGATCCTCGTGTCCGGGCCCGCGCACGGCACTCTGATGTTGAACGCGAACGGTACCTTTAGCTACACCCACAACGGCAGCGAAACCACCAGCGACAGCTTTACCTACCGCGCTAACGATGGCACCAGCAATGGCAATATTGTTACGGTACAAATCGCGATTACCCCGGTTAATGATGCCCCTACCGCGGTAAATGACACAGCCAATGTTGACGAAGGTAGCTCGGTCGCCGTGGCCGTGCGTACTAACGATTCCGATCCCGAGGGCGGTATTCTGTCGGTGGTATCTGTCAGTCAGGGCGCCAATGGCTCAGTCGTTATCGACGCGGTTACCGGAAATCCAATCTACACCCCGAGCGCCGGTTTTTCAGGTAATGACAGCTTCACTTATACCGTTCAAGACCCATTGGGTGCGACCGCCACCGCGACAGTCAATGTAGTGGTCAAAGCCAATGCCCCGAGCGTGCTTGTGCAAGACCTCGATTCCGGCCCTGAAGATAACGATGTTACTGGCAATGTGCTCACCAACGACACGGACGCAGATGACACCCTGACAGTTGCAAGCTTTCAGGTCTCCGGATTGGGCAGCTTTACCGCAGGCCAAACGGCGGTCATCGCTGGTGTCGGAAACCTGGTGTTGAATGCCAATGGCTCATATGTGTTCGAGCCAGAGGCTAATTGGCATGGTGCTGTTCCCCAAGTGACCTACACAACCAACACTGGTTCTTCCAGCACCTTGGATATCACCGTTACGCCAGTGAATGATGCTCCCGTTGCTGTGGACGATTTCTATACCATCAATGAAGACGAGGCTTGGAGTATGCCTCTACCGGCTTCGGGTCTGGTCACCAATGACTCCGATCCGGATGGCGATTCATTGCGGGTAGTCATCCTGGAGAATGCTGTTAATGGCACATTGAGTGTTGTTTCAGGAAATCTGGTGTTCACGCCGACCGCTGAGTTTAGCGGCACAGCGAGCTTTGATTACCGCATCACCGACGACAAGGGCGGAGTGGATAAAGGCACTGTGTTCATCAATGTGGTGGCAGTTGATGATCCAACACAGGCGATTGATGACGTCAAAACCGTTGCCGAAGGCAGCAACGCAATTGGAAATGTGTTGACTAATGATGTTGACCCGGACACTACTCCCCAAGTGGCCAGCTTTGTTATCAATGGCACAGCCTACAATGCCAATGAATCGGTGAACCTGACTGGGGTGGGTACTTTCACCCTGTTGGCCAATGGCGACTACACCTTTGTACCTGCCGACATTAATTTCAACGGCGCAGTACCCACAGTAACTTACACCACCGATACCGGTGCAAGTGCAGACCTGAACATCACCCTGACGCCAGTCAATGACGCACCTGTGGCGGTGGACGACACCTTTACGATTACCGTGAACACCACGCTGTCGCTGCCTATGCCCTTGTCGATTCTGGTCGCCAATGACACAGATGTGGACAACGATACATTGCGTGTTACCACAGTGACCTCTGAAGCCAACGGCACTCTCCAGGTCGTTGGTGGAAACCTGGTGTTTACGCCTACACCGGGTTTCACAGGCGTTGCCAGTTTTACCTACATAGTGACGGATGATAAAGGTGGAGTTGACTCAGGCAGGGTCAATATCAACGTGGTGGCCGCGCCTAACCAAGCACCTGAAACCAACACACTCAATGTTTCTGGCGATGAAGACACCTTGATTACCATCAACCTGGCTGGCAGCGATAGCGATGGTTCGGTCGCGGGCTATGTCATTAAATCTCTACCAGCGAATGGGCTACTGTATAGCGACGCCGCTATGACCACCCTGATTGCGGTTGATGATCTGGTAAGTGGGCCGGTCTACTTCAAACCTGATGCTAACTGGAACGGTTCCAGCCAGTTCGACTATTCTGCGCGCGACGACAAGGGCCTGGACGATTCAACCCCAGCCACAGTGAACATTAGCGTCAATCCTGTAGCAGATGCCGCCGTAGTAGGCAGCGGTGCTGGCACAGTAAAAGAGGATACTCCAGCCCAATCCACTGCGGCAGGAACCCTCTCCATCACAGATCCGGATGCAGGCGAAGAAGGCTTTGAGGTGCAATCCAATACGGCTGGCACCTACGGCAGTTTCTCCATTACCAGCACCGGTGATTGGACTTATAACATCGACAACAGCAAGGCAAACGTCCAACAACTTAAAGAGGGCGAGATCAAAACCGAGACATTCACCGTCAAGAGTATCGACGGCACCACCAGCTCAGTGGTGATTACCGTCACGGGTACTAACGATGGCCCAACGGCAGTGGCGGATACTGGCACAACCCCGCGCAATACTGCGTTGACCTTTACCCCTGCCGAATTACTGGGTAATGATACTGATCCGGATGGCGACACCCTGACGATCGATTCAGTGCAAGGTGCAGTCAATGGCAACGTCGATTTTGTTGCTGGCAATGTGGTGTTTACCCCCACCGCGGGCTATAGCGGCCCGGCATCTTTTACTTACACCGTTAATGATGGGCAGGGCGGAACTTCAACGGCGCAGGTTAATATCAATGTGACCGCTGTGAATACACCGCCAGATGCGGTTAACGACAATCCTGTTGGCGGCGGAACGGCTACCGGTTTGCATTCTGAATATTTCGGCTATCGCCAAGGTACCGACGGCTCCAATTTGGCCTCACTGGAACAGGTAAAAGCCTATATTGATGGCCGAGTGCCGAGTGCGACGTTTACCGCCACTACCCTTAATTACAACCCGGGTAATTCATTCGACAGCAACCTGGGGGCTGGCACCAACTTGCAAACCTTCCTGGGTTCCGATGCGGCGAGCTTGAGTGCCGATCCTGCAACAACAAGCGATGCGATTATTCGTATGAGCGGTTTTATCGAATTGGATGCAGGTACATATAATTTTCGGGTCTTGGGCGATGACGGTTATCAAATTAAAATTGATGGCGTCACTGTTGCTGAAGTTGCCGCAAACCAAAGCGCCACTACCCGTGTTCACCCGACATTTACCATTGCGACGGGTGGTATTCACACCATCGAGATCGTCTACTGGGATCAGGGTTACTACGCTCGCTTCACTGCAGAGTTGAGCGATGACGGCGGCATGACTTATCAGCCATTCAACAGTTTTAACAGCTACAAAACCGCCAATTTGGTGGCCACAGAGGACACTCCCTTTACCATCACTGCCGCAACCTTGCTCGCGAATGATTCGGATGCAAATAATGACGGTTTGACCTTGCACAGTGTGCAGGGCGCCGTGAATGGTTCAGTCAAAATAGTTGACGGCAATGCAGTATTTATACCGAACGCTAACTATGTGGGGCCAGCGTCTTTCACCTACACCATTAGCGATGGTCGCGGCGGCTTTGACACCGCCAGCGTCAATCTTGTTGTGTCTCCGGTGAATGATGCGCCGGTCGCCGTTAACGATAATCTCGTTGCCGCGAGTAACTCCACACTCACCATCACCCCAACCAGTTTGCGCGCAAACGACATAGACGTTGATGGTGATATTTTGCAAATTGTCGAGGTTGATAACGCGGTCAATGGCACCGCCATTATCAATGGTGCAGGCAATATCCTATTTACCCCGACTCTCGGCTTTGAAGGCAGTGCGAGTTTTACCTATACCGCGCGCGACAACGGTGGAATTACCACCACAGCTACAGTGAACCTTGCCGTGGGCAGTGCAAGTGCGCCATCGGTAGTGGTGAGTAAATCGCTGGTAGTGGTTGCACAGGGCACTGGCGGAACCAGCGTGAAATTCCCCATTACTACCAAGTTGGTGGATACCGATGGTTCAGAAACGCTTTCCATCAAAGTCAGTGGTGTACCCACAGGTTTAAGCTTTAATGCTGGCACTAACCTGGGCGGCGGTGTGTGGCAGTTTGCGGCGGCTGATCTTCCCAACCTGATGTTAAATTTACCGGGCAGTTACTCCACTAACTCAACCAGCCTGACAGTGCAGGTCACCTCTACAGAAGCAAATGGTGGATTTACGGCTAGCACAACAAGTGTCGTAAATTTGAAAGCGGCTTATACAACGGTTGATGTCACAACGACTGAATCGGGTAACTTTACAGGCTCCTCTGCCAGTGAACATATTCAGGGCGGTGCAGGCAACAATACGATTAACGCAGGCAATGGCAGCAATGTTGTTCGCGGCGGTGCGGGTGATGACAACCTGAGTGCAGGTACCGGCACGGATATCATCTACGGCGGTAGTGGCAACGATGTGATCAATAGCGGTAATGGCAATGATCGTCTTATTGGCGGTGCTGGCAACGACACCATGAGTGGCGGTAATTCGGGCGAAAACTTTGTGGATATATTTGCCTGGAGTTTGGGCGATCAAGGCACTGCAGGTTCACCGGCGGTGGACACTATCCAGAATTTTTCGACCTCTGCGGCGGGTAGTAATGGTACAGGCGGAGATGTATTAGACCTGCGCGATTTATTACAGGGCGAGTCTGTTGGTGCATCAAATAGCGCGGGTAACCTCACGGATTATTTGCATTTTGAAGTAACCGGCGGCAGCACTATTGTGCATATCAGTCACACAGGTGGTTATGCCGGTGGTGGTTTTGATAGCGCACAGACAAGCCAGCAAATTGTATTGAGTGGTGTGGATTTGCAATCGCTTTATAGTGGCGCAACAACTGATCAGCAAATTATTACGCAATTGCTCAACAATAATAAATTGATCACCGACTAAAACCCTGCGCTAAAATCCCGCTAGCGATAGCGGGATTTTTTTGCGGCGCTTCTTTACACCGCCACTTCTTTACACAGCCACTTTTTTAGTGGGTTATTTGTTGCAGGGTTTTTTATAGGATTGCTATGTATATTAAACGCAATAACCAAGGTGAGATTGTCGCGCTGAGTAAAGTAGCAGCACCGGATTTTGCTGAGCAATTACCAGAAGATGATCCGCAAATCATCGCTTTTTTGCACAGTGCAAAATCCGCCGAGCAGTTGGCGCTGGAGCAAACCGATACTGCTATGGCGCGGGTATTGGAAGACGTGGTGGGGCTGCTGGTCGAGCAGGGTGTTATTCGCTTTACGGATTTACCCTCTGCCGCGCAAGATAAACTACTCGCGCGGCGCGAACTGCGCGGCAAACGCCAAGGTATTGATTTGCTGGACGACGGCGATCATTTGCCACTGTAAATTTTTATCGTTTTAATACCTTAACGCACTGGCCGCTATTGCACCTGCGGCCCTGTCACAGCATCAATCCCCAAATTAAACAGCGCTTGCTGTTCTGCATCGGTTTGTACACCCTCTGCGATCATCGTTAACCCAATAGAGTGACCTAATACACACAGGCTTTGTACAAAAGCTTGATTGCTCAGGTGGCTATCAATATTGCGAATAATCGCACTATCAATTTTCAAGAATGCCAAGCCCATTTCTTGTAATTGATCAAAGCGGGTAAATTCAAGGCCCACATGTTCCAAGCCAATATGGCAACCAAATTTACGTAGTTGCGTGGTAAAAATACGTAACTCATCGGCGTGGCGCAGGATACAAGTCTCGGAAAATTCCAACCATAATTGCTGGGAAATGGCGGTGTGTTGTGCAATTAATTCCAGCGCTTGTTCACGGAAGCTCGCACTGCACAATGCCGCTGCCGAGACATTAATTGCCATGGCCTGAGGCGCAGTGCGCGCCATGTTAGTCAACTGTGTCAACGCCATGCGTAATACCGCTAAATCGATATTGGACATAATGCCAAGGCGCACCGCCCAGGGGATAAAATAACCCGCCGGTTTTTGCTCGTTATCCAGTTGTAAGCGCACAGCGGTTTCATCGTGAATTAATTCGCCCTGTGCATTGCGCACTGGAAATTTCACTAATGCGATTTGCTGGCTGGTTAGCGCGTGTTCGATAGAGTCGCGCCACTGGCTTAAATTTTTGGAAACAGAGTTGGGGTGATCGTTATCGCGAATTACCACCGCGCGGTTGCCTTTTACTTCTGCCTGCGCGAGTGCACCGTCTAATTTATGCAGTAGGTCGGCGCGTAGGTCGCCGTGTTGGAAATTGCATAGCGCCATGGGCAAACCAATTTGCGCGTGACCGGTGGCGATTAATTGAAAATTCAATTGTTGGGAAATATCCGCACTTACAATATCAATTGGCGTATCAGTAGGAATTAATAGGCAAAAATCACTGCCATTCAAGCGCCCGGCATAACTGGCTGGATAGCGGCGAGTAATATCGCTAAATACACTGGCAATGGCGCAGAGTAACTGATCCACCTGATGGTGGCCTAATTGACTGTTGAGTTGTTGCAGCCCCATCACTCGTGCAATCACTACTACGCCGTGTTCCTGTGCCTCTTCTTGCGTTAATTGTGCGTCGAACAAATGCAAAAAATGGGTGCGATTGGCAATGCCGGTGAGTGCATCGGTTTGCGATTCGCGGCGCAGCAGCTCCAATTGCCGCGCCTCTTTTTCCAGCATTTGTTTTACGCTGGTAGAGAGGCGGTTCATGGCCCGTACCAAGCGCTGAAATTCTTTGGTTTTTGGCTCTTCCGAGACAATAAAACGGCGCTCACCAATGGCTTCGGCCTGGCTGACGACTACATCCAGCGGGCGCGAAATATATTTCAAAATCAGGCTGCCAATCAGGCCACTGAGCAAGGTAGCAAATAAAAACCACTCCAATAAATCGCGGGTATTTTTCCACAGTGCTTCCAGCGCATAACCGGAATGGCTTTTTACCACCAGCGTACCGGCTTGCTGCCAGCCGTCCTGAATTTGCGCAATGCCGGGTGCTGCGTCAAAATTAATTTGTTTGGCAAACCATGCGGGTACCCGTGGATTCCCGTTATTTTCGGTGGTTGATGAAGTGTTATTGTTTTCAAAACGCCGCGCCACAATCGCCTGTTTGTTGATGTCCTGAAAAATAATGTATTCGTAGTGGCCTGAATCAAATTGCGCAGTGATCAATAGCTCCAGGGTTACCGGATCTTTATCTGGCATTTGCGATATCGACAGCGCGAGCGAGTTGGCATTGTCGATATTTTTCAGTCGCAATTGATCTTGCAAATAAGTTTTTGCGGTGAGGGTGCTAATCACAAAATTTCCGCCCAGTGCTAATAGCAGCAGGGATAAAATCCCGATCCATAATTGTTTAATTAATGACATGCTCATGCCTTTTGTTTTTCAAATACCGTTAGTAAAAGATTCATGTTTGCGTTCATTAAAATCCTTCTTCGCGTACACGCATCAACAGATCGCGCCAGCGCGATAAACGCGCGGTAGGATCCGCTTGGGATTGCACACTATTGCCTACCCATAATCCTTCACTGTTAAAACTAAATACCGGGTTTAAATCCGGCCGTTTGCTGGCCGGTTCAATACGAGTAATTAAATTATCCAAAATCAGCGGTTCTGCATTCGGGCTGCTGTAATAGCCCAGCACCATATGTGCTTGAAAGCGTTTGCTATGCAGCCCACCAATTTGTGCGCGCACATAAATCAGGCGCAATTGTTCGGTGGGGATTCCCAATTCCAACAGGCTCAGGTATTTGGCGATAGTGAAATCTTCACAGTCACCGGCGCGCAGGCCCAGGGTTTCGAGCGGTGTGGCCCAGTAATCGGATTTCTGCCAGAGGGTTACATCGTCGCTGTAGCGAACGTGGCGATTAAAAAAATCATTTACCTGCGCGATTTTTTCCGCATCAGCGAGTGGTTTACTGCTATCCAGCATGCGATTCCAGGCACCGAGTAATGCCACACCATCATCGCCATAACGGCTCTGCATCAGTGTCTGCATTTTTTGTGATTGCAGTTCAGCGACTACCAGTAGTGTGGAGCAGAAGGTAAAAAAAATGACCAAGCAGTAGCGCGCCACCCGTTTAACGGGGTGACCTAAGCGTGTTGCAGAGTGAAGCCAATGGCGGTTAACCCGGAGTACTGGCATGCAGTAGTTCCGCAGGTTGGATGCATATGGAAGTGTTCACTAAAAAATCGGGCATGGTGAGCAGGTATTGGCACAAGTTTCCACCCAGTATAGTCAGCTTTACTGGTTTTATTAAAAAAATCCGGTGCTATGTGTAATCGTTTTCGCGCAAAACACATTGGCGTCGTAAGTTGTTTTGGATGAGTTTTGTGCAAAGGTGCATACGTATTCAGCTAATTTCTTATGCTTGAATACGTATGCAGCAATTTGCCTGTTCAGGCGATATCCCATCAAATGGCCGCTCCAATAATATTAATAACGGATAGGTCACTATGAAACACAAACTCGTTTTACTCTCATTTTTGTTGGCAACCACTGCCAGCGCACAGGCCGAATGGTTTTTGCGCGGCACGCATAATGCGTGGGCAGCAACCCAAATGAACCCTGCGGGCACCAATACGGTGGAACTCACGAATGTGGTTTTTTCCGCAGCAGGCAGTATTAAATTTGATCGCTACGGCAACTGGGCGGAAAGTTATGGAGTGGGCGGCCTTAACGGCAGCAATATTGCCGTAGCCCAAGGCACCTGGAACATCAAGTTTTATACCGACACCAAAAACTGGAATATCAGTGCGGTAACGCCTCCGGCGGCGTATCACTTGCGCGGTACGTTCAATGGTTGGGCAGAAGGCACCTTGTTAACCCGCGTCGGCACTAGCGATGTGTACGAAAGTTGCCAGCAATTTGTAAGTGGCGACGCCACTGGCGGCCCACGTTTTAAGGTGGACCCGAATGGCGGTTGGGGCAGCGATGCAGTGCCCGCAGCGGATTACACAGTTGCCGCTGGTTGGGTAAAAATCACTTTTAATGCGAGTTCAAAGGCAATCACCACCCAGCAAAATCTTGCGGCCAATTGTGGTAGCGCTACCACGTCGAGTTCGACATCCACCTCAAGTTCATCCTCGTCTATTTCCAGTTCATCCAGCGCACCGCTCATCCCGTTCCACTTGCGTGGCACCCACAATGGTTGGGCTGAAGGCGACCTGTTTGTAACACCAGCGGGCACAAACCAGCTGGAAACTTGCCGTAACTTCACTTCTGGCGACGCCAATGGCGGGCCGCGTTTCAAGGTGGATCGCAACGGCGCTTGGGGTGCAGATGCTTTCCCGGCAGCGGATCAAAGCGCGAGCGGTTGGACGCGCATCGTGATCAATACCAACACTAACAGCCTTGTTAGCGTTACCACGAATATGGCCGCTGATTGTGGTGCGGGCAGTTCCAGCTCTGTGTCTTCCTCTTCCTCCAGCAGCTCAAGCAGCAGCGTAGCCGTGGCTGATGATTTCCGTGCACGTACTATGTACTTTGTGTTTGTGGATCGCTTTGCCAACGGCAATACCAACAATGACAACGGCACCAACCCTGTTGCGACTTCTGCCGTGAAGGGTGCGGGTGTTCAAAGCGAGTGGAAAAAGTATTGGGGCGGCGATATTGAAGGCTTGATCTCCAAGCTCGATTACTTGCAAGCATTGGGTGTGACCGCGATCTGGGTAACGCCGCTGGTGGATAACATCAATGTGGGCAACGAAGGTGGCTACCACGGCTACTGGGCGCGGGATTTCTACTCTGTCGATGAGCATCTGGGTGACTGGGCGTTAGTGGATGAGCTGGATGCCCAAATGGAAGCCCGTGGTATGAAGCTGGTATTGGATATCGCCCTCAACCACTCCAACCAGGACGACCAATACGAATTCGGCGCGCTTTATAAAGAAGGTGCATTTATCACCGATTTCGCCAGTGGCAAAAATACCTGGTACAACGGTAACGGCGCGATTTCCGATTGTGGCGATACCAACCCGGCCACTACCTGTAATGGTGAGTGGGATGATCCCTGGTCGTTCCGAAACAAGAGCCTGTTCAACCTGACCGATTTCAAACACGGCACAACCAGCAATTCATTGGCGGATCAGTACTTGATCGACGCGGCGCTCAAGTGGATGGACCACGGTGTGGATGCCTTCCGTATCGATGCGATCAAACATATTGAGCCAAGCTTCATCAACCGTTTCAGTGCCGCTGTGCGCGCGAAAAAAGCCGACACCTATATTTTTGGTGAGTGGTACAACGCCGGTGCGGGCGATGCAGTTTCGATGGGCTTCCTTAATGAGCGTCGCGGTTCTGAACTGCTCGACTTTAAATTGCGCGATGCGATTGAAAATGCAGTGGCTGGCAATAGCACCATGATCAATCTGAGCAGCCACATCAGTTCACGTGCGGGTGCGATGAATGGGTTTGAAGACTTGCAAGCCATTTTCCTCGACAACCACGATGCCACCCGTACCAGTGTGTACCTGCAAACCTCGGGCATTACCAACCGTGGTCAAGGTAAGGGGATGAGTAAAGCCTTTGCCGATGCACGTCAGGATTTGGGCATGGCTTTGGTAATGACCTTACCCGGTATCCCGACTATTTATTACGGCTCTGAGCAAAACGTTACCTGGTTTACTGCAAACGCCGATGGTCAGGTAGGACACGACCCTTACAACCGCGAGCAGATGCCATCCTTCAGCCAGACCACGGCGGCGTTCAATATGATCAGTGCTTTGTCTGAGCTGCGTAAAAATAGCCCCGCTATACAGCGCGGTAGTTATGCCGAGCGTTGGGTGAGTGCCGACGTACTGGTATTCCAACGTCAGGAGGGCAGTGACTGTGCGGTGGTGGCCGTAAACCGTGGTGTATCTACTACTATTACGGTTCCCAACCTCTGTCTGGCAAACGCTGCTTACACCAGTAAAGTGGGTAGCGATGTGGTGAACGTGACCAGTGGTAGCGGTACGTTTAATCTGTCGCAAAATGAGGTGGTTGTGCTTCACTAAGGTGGTTTAAACCCCGTGAACAGAAAAGGGCGCTCCCTGTGGAGCGCCCTTTTTTTATGCTGTCGCCCTTGCTTCTGCTGATCAATCAGTGCCGATGTAAGTTTTGCCTAAGCTGGCACTCTGTGTTTATTTTTTAGTCTGCACCAATTTGAATTTTTGCGTGTTGTTTCTTTAAGGGACGGCAGGTGTTACTGCGCAAGAAAATAAAAAATAATTGTCACCCCCCTTAACAAATTGCGTATCACTTGGTTTTTTTTGTTACCTCAAAAGTGGGATTTTTTTATTGGCAAAGGTTCGATTATTTTTTTAATTTTTTTGCTACGGTTTTTGGTTTTTTTAAGCGACAAGCCCCCGATTGTAATCGCAGCAGCGCTTTATATACTGGTTCTCGCTGCAGCGACTGAAAGTAATTCCCTTCCTAATTCACGAGTAATAATAATCATGAATAACGTAACTCTATTGAAAAAAAGTGCTTGGGTGGCCTTGGCCTGCCTTGGGTTGTCCACCTCGGCGGGTGCCGTAGTATTTCAAGCTGAAAATTACAACGCTTTTTACGACACCACACCGGGCAATACCGGTGGTGCCTATCGCGGTGATGCAGTGGACATTGAGGCCACTAGCGATACCGGTGGCGGTTATAACGTAGGTTGGATCGCCCAGGGCGAGTGGCTTGCCTATAACAACTTAACCATTCCCACCAGTGGCAACTACACAGTGCGTATGCGAGTAGCCTCCGCTTCTGGTGCCACTGCTTCAGTGGATTTGAATGGCGGTACGATTCAATTGGGCAGTTTTGCTATTCCCGCGACTGGTGGTTGGCAAAATTGGACCACCGTTAGCCGCACGGTAAATTTGAATGCCGGCACTTACAGCCTGGGCGTGTTTGCACAAACCGCGAATTGGAATTTCAACTGGATCGAAGTTGTCGCCGAGGGTACCAATAACCCCAATTTACCCACGGCTTATTCTGGCTATACCGGGGTCTACTCGGGTTACACCTTAAAGTTGGATGAACGTTTCAATAGCCTCAATACCGCAATTTGGGCGAAGGGAGATGGCGCTGTAGGTGGTGAATCTATCTGCCGCTTCCAACCTCAAGGTGTGCAAATCGTAAATGGTAATTTGGAGTTGGTGGTGCGCAATGAATACGTGCCCGGCAGTTATTCCTACGATCACAAATCGGAGAAAGGCCCCTACAACTATTCATGCGGAGAATTGCGCACGGTACCTTCCAAACGTATCAAGTACGGCCGCATCGAGGCTCGTATAAAAGCTCCAGCGCGCGCAACCGCGACGGGTTATATCTCCTCCTTATTTACTTATAAACACGAAGGCTCTCCGCGGGAGTGGGAAGAAATTGATGTGGAGCTGGAAGGTGGTCGCCCGGATAAATTCCAGGCCAACCTGATCTATGGGGTGAATGTGGTGGATTGGAACGGTACTCGCCAATGGGGCGCGTGGGAGCACAAAATTGATATAGCACCAGCAGACCAATGGCGCGTTTATGCGATCGATTGGACACCTACAGGTATCAAGTGGTTTGTAGATGGCGTGCTGGTAAAAACCTTGAATCAGGATTGGATCGACTGCAACCCATCCTGCGTGCCGCCCCAGGTTTCTTACACGCCGATTCCCAACGACCTGACCGAACTGATGATGAACTTCTGGATTCCTAACGATGGTATTCAGGATGCGTTTGGCGGTAACAAGTATGGCAACGTTTATCCCATGGTTACCCAGTACGACTGGGTTCGGATTTACCAGTTAAATAGCCATCCACTGACTAACTGGTAATCTGGGTAAAGCGATAAAGATTATTCAATGTATGTAGCGGCACGGGGTATTTACCGCGTGCCGTTTTTTTATGGGTGAAAAAAGTGGGGCAGAGTAGCTATCACTTAGTGTTGTTTGAGTGTTGTTTTGCCGTGGGGAATTCCCACTTAACTGTTTTTGTAGCGATGATTAATAAAAACAACAAAGTGGGACGATTTGTTGTGCAAGCCTAGGTAAGTTTAAGCCTGACTATTTGCTTGTCGCTAACAATAACCTGTAAACCGGATCTCCCTGATGGAAATTACTAACGAATTTACCCCCGAAGAATGCGCCACCATGAGCGATATCCGCACCGAGATTGATGTGCTCGACCGCGGTATTATCAGTTTGATTGGCCAGCGCTCTAAATATTTGGAGGCGGCGGTGAAGTTTAAAACCGCTGATGTAACGGTGCGTTCGCCTGAACAAATCAAAACCATGCTGCAACAGCGGCGCGAGTGGGCGAATGCCGAGGGAGTTAATCCGGATATTATTGAAAAAATCTATACCGATCTGGTTAACCATTTTATCCAGAGCGATTTACAACCTGTGCAGCCGGAGTAACTCCGGCGCTGTGGTGGTAGTGGGGCTTGAGCATGAGGTTTATCGCGAGCTGACCTGAAATTCCCCTGCCAGCTGGTGTAATTTGGTGGCAGTATTTTTCAGGCGATCCGAACTGGTTTGCAGGGCGCGCACCACTTTGCTCATGGTGTTGTTGGCGCTACTCAGTTCACGCACCTGTTCGCCGTGTTGCTGGCTGTTTTGGTCGATATGGTGAATGGTGTTAAACATACGTTCGACAATAGCGTGCAGCGGTGAATTGTCACTCGATGCCTCCTCCGCCAAACGCAAGCTGCGATCTACCCCGGCGACGCTGGTTTCCATATAGGCTGCCGCGCGTTGGGATTCACTGCGAATCGCTTCAATTTTTTCCCCGATTTCTTGCGCTACCCCCGCCGTGCGCGCCGCAAGGCTGCGCACTTCATCGGCCACCACCGAAAAACCGCGCCCGTGCTCACCGGCCCGCGCCGCTTCAATGGCGGCGTTAAGTGCAAGCAAATTGGTTTGGCTGGTAATGTCGCTGATCAGCGAAATCATATTGCCAATTTCAGCGGTGCGTTCATTCAGGGTGTGAATAGTGCGCGCGGAGTTATCCACCACATCGCGAATACTCTGGGTGCCGGTGCGCACCGACTCAAATTGGGTGCGCGCCTGCTGCACCACTTGCTCCATCATCTTTTTCATATCAGTCGCGGTGCCGGATGCATTACTGATTTCCTGCAACTGCTCGCTCACCAATAACAACATTTTATCCATCGCCACCGACACAGAAGTGGATGACTCGTTAGCGTGATTGTTGTGGCTTAACAACCGGTCACTATTTTTCATGACCTCATCAGCCGCGCGAATTACCTCACCGACAATATGATCCAGGTTGTCGATAAAACTGTTGGTCCAGCGCCCTAAGTCTCCGCTCTCATCGTTGGCTAATTTTTTAGTGTCCAGGCGCTGCTGCAAATTGCCACCACCCTCGGCGATGGCGTGAATTACTTCGGTCATTTTCCCCAACCGACGCGCCAGTTTGCGCGGCCCGCGCTGGTAAAAAATAAATCCGCCGATGCTTAATACCAACAGTGTCAGCGCGTTAATAAGGCTGTTGGGCAGGTTGCTGAAATAATCCAGTGCCAAATTAGTGGCGACACCGGCACCCACACAGGCGCTGTAAATACTCATCAATTTAAAACCGAGTGAACGGTGGCGATAAGTCTCTTCCAAATCCGCTTCACACATCATGCCCCAGGTGTCGGGCGAGCCTTGCAAATTAAAGGTCACACCTTTGCCTACCACCGGAATATGGCGATAGTCCGAGTAGCCGGGGTAGGTGACAAACAAATTGCTGCCTTTGCGAATGGTCTCGCGCACACCGGGGTGAAGTTGGTTGGTGGCAGGGTCGGTAAAACGAATTTCAAATTCGGTGTGCTGTTGGATTTTCACCGCACCCCAATTGGTGTGAATACCGGAGCGAAGGTTTTCACCATGGGAAAAGGTATTGTCTTCAAAACGCGAGCGGGAGAGGGCGGTACCACTTTTGATGGTTGGGTCAAACACCGACTTCACCATAAACAAATAGTTATCGCCGGACTCGCTAAAAATATGCCCCGCTTCACGTTGGATTAAATCGCCCAATACATCGTTGGGAATGCGCGCGCACAAACAGCCTTTATTGCCATCGCTCAGGGTGATAGGCAAATAAAACATCAGTGTGACCTGGTCATGAAACGATGAGCTGCGCTTGCCGATGGTCAGTGTTTGCGGGTCTTTGTAGGGGCCGTGTAAAAAAGCCTGTGACAAACCGGCGCTGACGGCGTTGGGCACCAAATCCTGTGCGCCGATCCGCGCGGCATAACTGGATGCGAGAGTTTTGCCCTGCCGGTCAATCACAAATAATTCGATGCAATCGCCCATAGAAGAAAGGCTTTTGCGCAAAATATTGTCGTAACTGTCATCTAACAATTGCAGCTGGCCACTGCAGGATTCCAATTGTGCCCACTGCCGTTTTACCCATTGCTGCAAAAGTTTAATCCGCGTGCTGGCGATGCTCTCAAAGGTCTGTTCCATGATGGGGTAACGGCTGCGGTTCAACCAGCAGGCCCAGCCCATGGCCAGCTTGCCGGTTTTACCAAACCATGGCAGCCAGGCGCGCTCGGCGGCAGAAAGGGGCATTAAAGCGCTTTGTAAAAAAGTCGGTTTGGACATGAATCGCGTCACTCGTCTTTGGGTAGTAGTAGGTTTTATCGCCGCCCATTACTGGCTTTTTCAGCTCTGACTTTCGAGGCGGTCACTGTCCTTGCAGGTTATTCGATGTGGTATTTGGTGCCATATGCAGAATATGCGCCATCTGACTACAAGCGAGTGATTATGCGAACTTGCCGGATAATTAAGGCTCTTTAATGGGGCGGTTATGGATTTATTTTGGTGCGCTTATTATTTATTTGCACCAAAAGTGTGATTTTTTTGGTGGGGGTATTTGGTGGGTAAGTACACAAGCCCACTATTAATAGGGCTTGTGTCACGTGGGCTATTTTTTATCTATGGATAAAAATGCCCGTTTATTGTGCTTTAAGTTTTTCGGCTAATGCTTTTAATGCGGGGTTGCTGTTAATCAATTCAACGCTGAGTTTGGTCATCACCTCGGCGCCATTTTTTTGGAAGTGGGTGCCGTCCGGCAATTGTGGGCTGCCGCCCATGGTTTCGGTGTAATAGGGGTTAACACGCTTATCCACCACCAGCCAATAACTTTTCCAGCCGGGGTCGCCAACCTGATTGGCAAACCGGATGCTTGCTGTACCTAAATCAATCAGCGGCAATTGTTCGGTGCGTGCCAAATCCATAATGGTTTGGCGGTAATCGCCTACAAATGCGTAGTTGCTGCCGGGCTTGTGCTGGGTAACATGGCTATGGACTACGGGAGTAGTTTGTTCACCCTTGGCATTTTTAATGCGCGCCGTAGGGGTGAATAACACCGGAATCGCACCGCGCTCGCGGGTGATGTTCACGTAGCGCTGCAGTGAATGATAAAAAGATAATTCTGGTTTGCCCGCAGGATGCTGGATTTTCCCCGCAGCATTGTTGGGGTAGGTGCACAGGTTTTGCACATCGGCAATGCCTCGCTCGGGGCGGGCGGAATTGCAACTTTGATCATTGTGGCCGTGGTTGATAAATACATAATCGCCTGGTTGGATAAGTTGCTCCATCTGTGCAAACCAGCGGCCGTTATAAAAATCCCGCGAGCTGCGGCCAGCGCGTGAACCTACAATTACTTTCACATTGGCTTCCGTTTTAAATTCCCGCTCCAGCATTTGTGCCCAACCCATGCGCGGGAAACGCAATTGTTCATACACGGCGGAGGTGGAATCACCCACCACAAAAATACGGATTGCAGCATTGCGGATGGCCTGCTGCTCAGCGCGAGCGCGGACAAAATCAAAGGGTTCGTAAGCGCCGCTATTCATCAACCCCACCAGCGGGCGAAAGCCCACATCGCTCAACGTGGTATGCCCGGTTTGACCGCTGTTGTTGTCGTAATTGCGGTTGTGGTTGAGCAAGCTGAGCATTTCCACCAGTTGTGCATTGCGGTGGATAGGGTAAGTGGCCGGGTCAAAGTTGGCGGTCTTGTTTACACCGGCAAGCGCCAGAGCCTGAGCAAAACCCTGCTGCATATTGCTGCGCGCCTGCGCGATAACGGCTGGATCCAGCGCATTAATTTTGGCGCTATCTACCCATTGTTGCGGGCCAATAAAACCTTGTGCGACGGCAACATCCGACGCTATGCGATCAGTCAGTGGGTTAATATTGGCTATTTGAGTTGGTGCCAGTTTTTCAATTACCGCTGCCAGACAAACGGGGCGTAGCTGTGCGTTTTGGTTGCAGTATTTTGCATCGCCGCCACTCACCACTGACACTAATAAGGGCGCTTGCAACGCAGTACGTGAAAACTCATATTCACCCTGCATATCGGTGATGGTGTGTAATTGGGTTCCCCTCGCATCAATCAGGGTGATTTTGGCGTTGGCGAGCGGTGTTTTTTCAAAGGCAATACCGCTAATACGGCTTTCGGGCTGGGTTGATTGGCAGGCAGAAAGGGCGCCGCAAAGGGCGAGCAATACAAAAGGCAATCTCTTCATAATGTTTAAATTCATTTATTTTAAAAACGAAAAAGCACACTCACACAACAAACTCATTTAAAGCCACTGTTGTTGGGGGGTGCTAATGATGAAGGAATTGTTAAATACCAGTGCCGAGCGCAGCGATTATTGTTTAGCTACGAGCTATCAGTGATGAGCTGTTTGTTATCGCTTGGGTATAACTTACCAATAAAATCAAAAAAATCCCACCGATAAAGTGTATAGAAAATTTAACGAACAAAACTACACAACAATATCGATGGGTTTACTCGACGAATGATGAATCGAAAATTATCGCGTTACCGGTTGGCGACCAATTCGTCGCCAAAAAAGCCCCGTTAAGGCTAGTGAAAATAAAACGAAGGGCACAGGTTCAGAAACAGTTTTGGATTCAAATGTCAGGTTGTCGATATAAGGGCCTGTGCGTAAGCTAAAAAGAGAGGAAATGTGCAGGCTTTTTATTCCTTCGGTTGCCGTGAAGGATATTAACTCCCCTGGAATGTAAGGTGTGCTGGTTTCTTCAGTGCCTTGCCATCCCGAACCTACATGAGTAAACAGATAATCATTTTCTCCATAAACTGCAATAAAAATAGCGTCTTCGTTTACGGAAAATGCATTGAAACTAATGAAGTTCGGCAGTGTTCCCACAAAACTCAATGAAATTCCGTTAAATCCCTGCACGCCATTGCGGTTAGTGCCATCGGGTAATACGCCGCCAATTAACCAGCTACTATCACCATTAAAAATTAATCCCTGTGACGCATATTCATTGCTGAGTACATGGCCACAAAGACAACCATCAAATGGTTCTGCTGGGAGCGCAGTAATGTCATCAAAATCGATAAAGACCGCATGTACGTGATGAGAAATTGTACTCATGGAAATGATCAACAGCGCAGATGCGATTGCAGATGATAGCTTGGGGTACAGATACGATTGGGTGAATTGTTTTGCCTTGGATACAAACATAAACGCCTCCTTCAAACTCATCAAAGTTAACAAAAACCAGCGGTTATTCCTGTTCCGGTTTTTGCAAGGTTAAGTACGTCGAAAATACAGCGTGTTCAATTTCTATTTCAGTGGGCGGCAGCTCGTGCCTGTCACAATCTGGCAGATCGTCTTGCCGTTGTATAGCGTTTTGTGTTGAAGGAAATATTTTGGCGGGGAAGTAATCAAAATTTTATTTACTATTGCGATGCAATTGAAATGAAATAATTTTTTTTGAAAATTTAGACGACAACATTACCTTCCTTGGCGTTGTTTTCATGAGCGGTATATTAATAGTTATTCGTTACTGCGCGGGAAATTCTGCGAATTACATGCGCTCCATTACTTCAATGCCCAACAAATCCAAACCTTGCGCAATGGTTTTTGCAACCAAATGGCACAAACGTAAACGGCTGTCGCGCAATTCTGGTGCAATGCCATCTTTCAAAATGGGGCAGGCTTCATAAAAACTCATATACAAACTGGCAATGTCATACAGATAAGTACAGAGCAAATGCGGCATAGCTTCGCGCGCAACTTGATCCAATACTTCGCTGAATTGCAGCAATTTAATCGCCAGGGTTTTTTCTTGCTCGGTGCCAATAATCAGCGCCGCTTGCAGCGACTCCGGGCTCACCCCCGCTTTGCGGAAAATACTTTGCACGCGCGTATAGGCGTATTGCAAATAGGGTGCGGTATTGCCTTCAAAGCTGAGCATGGATTCCCAGCTAAACACATAATCGTTAGTGCGGGTTTTACACAGGTCAGCGTATTTCACTGAGCCAATGCCCACCTTGCGGCCAATCTCGGCCACTTCATCGGCGCTGAGGTCAGTTGTTTTTTCGCTGACCAATGCGGTCGCACGCTCAACGGCTTCGGTTAATAACTCGGCCAGTTTTACTGTGCCGCCGGTGCGGGTTTTAAAGGGTTTGCCGTCGCTACCCATCATGGTGCCGAAGGCTAAATGTTCCAGGCTGACAGAATCATCTACAAATTTTGCTTTGCGTGACAGAGTAAATACTTGCTGCATATGCAGCGATTGGCGCGCATCAATAAAATACATAATGCGCTTTGCTTTTAACGTGTTTACGCGATAACGCAGTGCCGCTAAATCGGTAGTGGCATACAAAAAACCACCGCCTTGTTTTTGAATAATCACCGGCGATGGGTTGCCTTCTTTGTCGGCCAGTTCTTGCAGGAATACGACTTGTGCACCATCGCTTTCTACTGCAAGACCTTGCGTTTGTAATTCATTAACCAGCGGTTCCAAGTCGTTGTTGTAAAAACTTTCACCGCGCACATCGCTGTCTTTTAAGGTGACGTTGAGTTGCTGATAAATCTCGCTGGAGTGATGCAGGGAAATCGTTTTGAATTGTTCCCAGAGTTTTAACATCTGCGCGTCGCCACCCTGCAAACGCACGACATACTCGCGCGCTTTGTTGGCAAAGTTTTCATCGTCATCAAAATGTTTTTTGGCTTGCTGGTAAAACACTTCCAGATCTTTGAGTGCCATGGCTTCATCGCCCTTGGCTCCCAATTGCTCTTCAAGCTCGGCAATCAACATTCCAAATTGGGTGCCCCAATCACCCACGTGATTTTGGCGAATCACATTGTGGCCCTGGAATTCCAGCAGGCGCGCCAGTGAGTCGCCAATAATCGTGGAGCGCAAATGGCCTACGTGCATTTCTTTGGCGAGGTTGGGGCCGGAATAATCGATGACTATGTTCTGTGCATCCGCGACCTGCTCAACCTGCAGGCGCGCGTCGCTTTGCGCTTTGGCGATTTGCTCGCCCAACCACTCTGGGTTGAGGTCGATATTGATAAAACCGGGGCCGGCGATTTCCAGCTTTTCGGCTATGCCGTCTAACTCAAGTGCGGCGACAATTTTAGCGGCCAGCTCACGCGGGTTAGTACCCATCGCTTTGGCGGCGCCCATGGCACAGTTGGCTTGGTAATCGCCAAAACCGGCTTTTTTGCCGGGCGCAATCAGTGCGGGCAGACCAGCGGGAACGCCCACGGCAGTCATCGCAGCAAGGACTTTTTGATTCAGTAATTCGCGGATATTCATAAAGTAGGGGAATCGCTAGAGGCTAAAGAATTAAGGGCGAGAATTGTACCCGCCAGTGCTGGGGCTTGCCATCTTTTATCCGGGGGAGGCATGAGCGGCCCCCTTGGCTATACTCATCCCTGAACTTATTGCCAGTAATGAACCTATTACTATTGCCGAACATGTTTTTCACAGGATCTGATAATGACAGCCAATAACGACCCCCTAAGCTCTTGTTCACAAATTGCGGCCCAGCTTGACCAGCGGGTGCTTACCCTGAGTTTCAATCGCCCTGAACGAAAAAATGCACTGACCCTGGCGATGTATTCCGCGCTGGCGGAGTTAATCACTCATGCACAAAGCAATGCGCAGGTGCGCGTCATTGTGCTTACGGGCAGCGATGAGTTTTTTACCGCCGGTAATGATTTGATGGATTTTATGAATGAGCCGGATATTCACCCCAATCACCCGGTAGTGCGTTTTATCGATGCGTTGCGCTTGTGTAAAAAGCCCGTAGTCGCGGTAGTGCGCGGCCATGCGGTGGGTATTGGCACAACCATGTTGCTGCACTGTGATTTGGTTTATGCCGCTGACGATGCGCGCCTGCAAATGCCATTTGTGAATTTGGGCTTGTGCCCTGAATACGCCAGCAGCTATTTGGTACCGCGTTTGGTCGGCCAGCAAAAAGCGGCGGAGATTTTTTTACTGGGCGAAGCCTTTAGCGGCGCAGAAGCGGAAGCGATGGGCATAGTGACTAAAGCGGTACCTTGGGACGAACTCACCGAATACGCCCGCGAGAAAATCGCGCGCCTCGCGCAACAGCCACCCAGTGCTGTGCAGCGCAGTAAAGCTTTGTTACGTGCCGGTACGCTCGCCGCGGTAGAGGCATCGCTTAGTGCGGAATATGCCGGTTTTGCGGAGGGCTTGGCTTCTGAAGAATGTAAAGAATCGGTCACCGCGTTTTTTGAAAAGCGTGCGCCGGATTTCTCGCGTTTTTAATGCAATTGGTATTTATCACTGGAAATAATTATGGCTATTTCATTCGATTTCAAACATAAAAATGTACTGGTAGTCGGTGGCACCAGCGGCATTAATCGCGGTGTTGCTGAAACCTTTGCCAAAGCGGGCGCACGCGTTGCCGTAGTGAGCCGCTCACAAGAAAAAGTGGATGCGACCATTCAATCGCTAAAAGCCTGCGGCGCAGCTGATGCACGCGGTTTTGCCGCTGACGTGCGCGAAGTTGAGGCTATTAAATCCGGTATCGATGCTATCGCCGCCGACTGGGGCAAGTTGGATGTAGTGGTTTCAGGCGCGGCCGGAAATTTCCCAGCCTTGGCGATGGGGATGTCGCCCAATGGTTTTCGCTCGGTAATTGAAATCGACCTGCTCGGCACTTTCCATGTGATGCAGGCTGTTTATCCGCACCTGCAAAAACCGGGGGCTTCCATTATTAATATCTCCGCACCGCAAGCGGAGATTCCCATGGCAGGGCAGAGCCATGTATGCGCCGCCAAAGCGGGCGTGGACATGATTACCCGCACTTTGTGTCTGGAGTGGGGCGCAGAGGGCATTCGTATTAACTCGGTCATTCCCGGCCCGATCGATAATACCGAGGGCATGAACCGTTTGGCGCCGAACGAAAAAATTCGCGCGGCGGTGGTTAAATCTGTGCCTTTACAGCGTATGGGCAGCACGGATGATATCGCCAACGCCTGTTTATTTCTCGCGTCGGATTTTGCCAGCTATATCAGCGGCGCTGTCATTCCGGTGGATGGCGGTTGGGCACAGGGTGGGGCGGCGATGGTAGGGGCAGGCTTAGCGGAGATGCTAAAAAAATCCCCGGCGTGAACCGGGGATTTTGCGTGTTTTACTTGATGTAATGTTTCATTTCTTTTAGCGCGGGTTCTTGTTTCGTTGGTGTAGCTTGCGTGCTTCCACTTTTGAGACTGCGCCTGGTTGATGCTGTGAGCACTGCTTCTTCTGGGTAGCGGCTGTCAGTAAATTCCTGCACGGCCACTACACTGGTATTGCCCTCAGCATCCACTTTAATATTAAATACATGCCAGAATTCTTTGCTGTGATCACCGCTGGCTTCGCTGGGCGAGAACACAGAAATATTTCCGCGCAGGTTTAGCTCTACCCGAGCTGGTGAGTCGGCGATGGTGCCTGTACCGCCATACAATCTCACCACGTAGCGATAGGTTCCCGCATGGGGAAAGTCGGGTACGGTAACTACTTCCGGACCGAAGCTGGTTACGTCATCTACATCCAAATCAAAGACTACGCCATTGACCTCCTCAGTTTTATTCCCGAAGTAAACCTGATACTCCAAGTCACCTTCAATGTTGGGGATAAACCAGTGAGAGTCCAAATCATACGGATTTTCACCCCATGTAAGGGTAATGGTGGCCGAGCTTTCGGCTAATTGCAAACAGGCTTCGATGACGGTGTCTGTGCCGGTTGAGAAGATATTTACCGTATCGCTTTGCGAGCCGGAGATAGAGGTCAGCAGAATCGATGAGTTCATCCGTACTGGCAATACAAATGCCCCTGTGTCATCGCTATAACCAGTGCTTTGGCCGATGTAGTCGCGGCCACTGGCGACAATGCGCACGTTAGCTAACGGATTGTTATCGGTATCGCGCACGCAGCCACGCAAATTAACGGTTTCGTAAATACGGTCTGCATTCCAGGTGGTGAAGTGAGTGACGGTACCGCGATAGAAGTACTGCCCATCGACTTCCACAAGTGTTGCTTCACCTTCTTCTACCCAATAACCACTGGCTTCATCAAAATAAAACAGCGGAACTGTTTCGGGCGCAGTCCCTTCATTTATGCGGCTGGCCATGGGAATAGAAATAGTGGCGCTGGTGCCCGGTGCTAGTTGTAACAGGTTGCCCGCGGCATCGCGAAAACTGGCATCAAGAGCACCGAAGGATTCCATGAGGTTGATCGCACCGGTTTCGGGATCACGCACTTCATAGTTACCGGGCATAACCCCGGCGTCACCCGAAGGATCGATAATGGTTAACGAGGGGGTAATTGTGCCACTGGCTGGGCTGCCACTGGCCGTTACAAATGCATTTGCAGGCAATTCCACCAATGTTTGTCCATCTACCACAAGGCTTGCGGCGGAGCTGGCAGAAAAGGCAGTGCTGTAATTTGCTTCAAGCACCAAGGCCGAGCGATCTACGTTGGGTTGCTCTGCCGAATTGGAGAATACTTCGCTGCGGGTAGCAAAACCCTCACCCCAGGCATTCAATACAAAACGCTCCGCAATACCCAAACCTTCGATACGAAAGGTGCCGGTTTCGTCGGTTTGCGCGCTGGCAGTCATCAAACTCTCGCCTTCAGCAGTGAGGGCGGTCACGGTAATTTGGGCTTGATTGATGGGGGTGCCAGTATGATAGCTGCTGACATTACCGGTCAGTACGCCCAGTGGAGTGCAGCTAATACTAATGTTGCTGATATCGCTTTCCAGTGTGAATTGGCTAGCGCTTTCAATACTGCAGCGTTGGCGAAAAGGCGTTTCACTCAAATTGAGCGTTACCTGGGTGCCTTCTTGCAGTTGATTGGGAAATCTAAACGTACCATTTTCGTCGATTTCAAGCGTTTGACCGCCAGCTTGCAACGTCAGGTTTCCATCCAGACCAGTTACATTCCCGCCTAGCGAGTAACTGACGGTTGTTGATGATTGTGAGCTGGAGGAGCTGATTAAACTGCTTGAACTGCTCAAGCTGCTGGAATTAACCGAGCTGCTCAGGCTGCTAGAACTTGGCTCGGGGGTTTTGCTTCCGCCGCTGCTACCACCACAGGCTGTTAAAAACAGACCGGTGAAAATTGCGAGGCTCAGGGTTGTTGCTTTCATTAGAGGATTCCTTTTTAAACACAGTTCCAATGGGGGCGCTCTTCAATACCAAATCGGGTACTGAAGACGGGCGCGATTGTCGAGCAGATTGGTTTTTGTCGCAAGGGCTAGGGCTTGGCGATGAAAACAAAAAGCCCGCACAGTGGCGGGCATAATTGGGTGAGGAAGCAAAGCTCTGTTACCTGCTAATCATCATCCCCTAAATCCTCATCTTCCAACTCGATTTGACTGGCGTAAAACTCGCCGCTGATTGTATTGCCGCGGACTTCAATTTGCTGGTTGAGGGCGATCAGGTAGAAAGCGGTTGGCGTGAGCGGCTCGCCGTCACCGCCGGTAATTTGTGTGTCTGCGGTGGTGTAAATTTTGCGGCCAAAGAGAATGAAATAATCCGCCCCTATGCCGCTGATAACACCTTCAAATTCGCGCCCCTCATCGCCATCATCATCCACGTCACGACGTTCAATTTTGGTAGCGATGAACCCATCGGCAGTGGAATAACCTGTAACCTCCACTAGGTCACCAAGGTTTAGGCTGGCCAGATTAAAACGACGCACGTCCAATTGTTTATCCTCATAGCGGGTTTGTTTGTTGGTGCTGATGGCGATGCCGTCCACCTCGAGTAACCCGCTGATAATACCGTTGTTGTTGCCTATGCTGCTGCTCAGGTTGATAGCAGTGACGGTACCGTTAATTTTGTTGTTGCTGTCCTGCTCAAACTCCACGTCACTTGCCACCAGCGCACCGTTGCTATTTACCGTGCCTTCAACTTCTACCTTGGCGCCTAAACGCAGGTCACTGCGGGTGCCGTTTTCAAAGCGGGTTTGATTGGTGGTGGTGGCGCTTATGCCGTCCACATCAAAATCGGTGGCGGATGCAAAACGGGTAATAAAACCTTCTATATCGGCACTATCCAAATCCCGTGACAGGGTTTTGTTCAGGCCGATCACCAGGCTTGCCTGTAATTGGTTGTTGTTCATTACACCAATAACAGTGACCCGTGCGCCATTGATAAAACGGTTGCCTTCCAAATTGATGAGTTGCGCACCGCTGTAAACCACACTGGTGCCGTTCAGGTTAAAACTAGTACCGGTCAAGTTGGCAATTTGCCCAGTGAGCTGCAGTGATTCGCTGCTGGATAACTCAATGCGGCTAGCGCTGATGCTGCCATCGGCAGCCACGGCGCCGCTCACCAGAATGCGTTGCCCCAAGGTGAGGCCAGCGAGTGATGCGGGTTTAATGGCGGCATCAAACAGGGTGTTATTGGTGACCTGAATGGTTTTACCTAACACTACCAGGGTTTTAGCTGCCGGGTTGAGCGCGGTAATTTCACCCACAATGCTGGGGATAAATTCAATTTTGTCAGCGTTGGTTTTGCCGTTACGGGTGGTGCCAGTCACGCTCACGCGATAGCCCACTCGCAGTTCACTTTCCGTTGCGCGCTGGCCATTAATCAGCACCTCGGCATTGTCTGATTCATATTTAACGCCGTTGACAATCACGCTACCAAAACCGTCGATGGTGCCATTGGTATTGCTACTGGCAACCGGGGCGCCGCTACCGTCGATACCGGCGGTTTGTGAGCCGCCTGAACCACCGCAACTCGCCAAGAGTGCGGCAGTGAGCAGGGCAAAAAAGTGTCGGGGTATAAGTTGACGGGATACAAAAATCATTGCTGCTCTCCATCATCGTTTGCATCGCCTTCTGCTGGCGTTTCGGGTTCGATGAGATTGCTAAATAAATAAGCACCTACACCCAGGCGCCAGTGGGGCGCGTCGCTGGGTAGGTCAGTTTGTTCATGCTGGCTGAGCCAGGCGTCGATTCGCTCCAAAAAGGCCTGGCCTTCCTGTTCTACGAATTGCTGGAAATCGACGGCGGTATCCAGTGGCATACGGGTGTTACTGGCGCGCCGTTCAAAGCGCAGCGCCTGTTGCGCGCGCAGTGGGGCTGGCGCGCGCGCCGACAATTTTTCAGTATTGGCTTTGTAAATATTGTGATGCAGGGTGCTGCCAATATCTTGCAATACGCTACCCGCACGCAGCAGCGCACCCGGGTCAGATTGTGCAGGCACAAAATAGCGCTTGGTCGCAATCACCTTGTCATCGGCGAGGGTTTCGACCACGCCCACGCGTTTTAATTCTTTTAGCAGTGCACTGGCGGGAAAGTCGCCACCATAGCGCCGCACCAACAGCGCAAAACTCTGCTCTTCTCCTTCTACCTGAAGCGCTTGCGGTTGGTTCTGTGAAGTACAAAAATCCGGGTCTTGGTGCCAGGCGGATAACAGGCGGGTGAGTCGGTCTTGGTGCTGTTGGCTCTGCTCACTTTGCGTGTTGGATTGCATGGCTTCTTTAATGCGTGCAACTTCTTTGCGATCTATGCCGGTGAGCATAGCGACACGGGAGAGGTTAGTATCGCGCCCGCGAATACCAAATTCGTCGGTGGCGACTTGCACATAAAGTTGTTTGCAGATTAACGCCAGGTCTTTGTGGGTCACACCGTTGCGCAGCAATATTCCAATAATCGGCTCCATGAGTTGCCGACAAGCGGATAGTGCTGTGTCTTTGGGTGTGGTCATAAAGTTTTCGCTGGTAATCGTTGGGAATAGGGCTGCGAAATCTACCAGAATTAAACGGAAAAAACCCCCTGCGCCGCAGGTGCAAACGCAGAGGGAAAGGTGTAGTCGTTACAACTCCAGGTTAATTACGCTGCGCTACTACTGCTTGCGCTACTGGTTGAATCGTCATCATCACTGGAACTGTTGCTTTCACTGCTAGCTTCTTCGCTGCTGGCAGAGCTACTGCTCTCGCTGCTAGCTTCTTCGCTGCTGGCAGAGCTACTGCTCTCGCTGCTAGTTTCTGCGCTGCTACTCTCACTGCTCTCACTGCTCTCACTGCTCTCACTACTGCTGCTGGAACTACTGTCATCATCATCGTCGTTGATGTCATCGTCTTCCACTTCGATTTTGATGGCGGTAGCCACACCGTTTTGTGTTAAGGCTCTTACTTCTACTTCCAGGCCCAGTGCTGCGGCAAGGAACAGGTCAAGGTTGGCAAAGCCTTCAATACGGGTGAGCGGTGAGACTTGAATCTCCTGGCCTTCTACAGTGATGGAATTGATACCTACGGCTTCAACTACGCCTTCAATTTCCAGCTTCCAATCGTCGTTGCCAAAAGCGTGCGGATTGTGGCGCTCAATACGGCTGGCGATATTACGTTCCGCTGTAGTCGCGGTAGCGGCAATGGTGTAACCACGCACGTGCAACGTGTCGCCAGTCATTAAGTCTTCAAGGTCAAAGAAGCGCACTTTTGAACGGCTGCGATCATTAAAGCTGGTGTCCTCATTGATCTCAAAGGTAATGCCGTTCACCACAATGCTGTTGGCGATCAGGTCAACAGATTCCAGCAAACCCTTGTTGCTGATTTTGGCGCGGTAATTCAGTTCAATTTCTTCTGCGACCAGATTTTGGTTTGCATCCAGTTGGCCTTCTACTTCTACCATTACACCGTCAACCAAATCCGCAGGAACACCATCGTCGAATTCGGTATTAGTATTGATGAGCACCAGAATGCCGTTAATAGTGAAACTGACACCGGGAATTAAATCGGCAACTGGCCCACTCAGGGTGATTTCAATATTGTCGTCATCATCAAAATCATCGCTGCGTTTAAAGCCTAGGTGGCTAGGATGCAAATTGCCGCGGGCGATAAATAGGGTGCCGTCAAAGTCGCCTACTACCCGCAGTTTCAAACCATCTTCCAAGACCGCACCGCGCAGTGCAGCGAGGGTTGCATTGCTGTAGTCCACCAGGGTGCCGTTGATCAAAAAGGTTTTGTTCACTGTATCCAATGCGCTGATTACACCGGACAGTTGGAATGCGTCGTCGTCATCTTCCCAATCAATACGCGTTGCCACCATCACTCCCTCGCTATTCAAGTAGCTGCTGACTTCGATAATGTCGCCCACTTTCAATTGGTTGGCAGTCATGTCGTCGTCATAAAAAGTGTCGGCGGTGAGCAGGATGGTTTGGCCAAGTGCTACCAAGACGCCGGCTTCCAGGTCGATGCTGGAAATTGGGCCAACCAGTTGGGTCTCGCCTTCAAGTTTGCTCGCTGTACCGCTTTTGCCATCGGCGTTAACTGTGCCGGTGATGCGCACTATTTGGCCTACTTTCAAGTCGGACTCAACCAGTGTTTTGCCATCCACATCGATATTGGCGCTACCCACATCGTAGTGCACGCCGTTAACAATCACGCTGCCAAACCCGGTCACCATGCCTTGGGTAACTTCAGTTTTAGCCGCTGCAGGAGCGCTACTACTGCCGTTATTGGCGGCGGGTGTGTTGCTACCACCGCTGCCGCCACCGCAGGCAGCAAGCAATAAGCTGATCATCAGGGGGGAGAGTTTGGTGTATTTCATGGTCGTTACCTCGTTTATAGATGCCCGTTGGCTCAGTTAAATTCCATATTTGGTATGTTATTTACCAATTATGGTTTTTGATGTGAGGTAAGTCAAACTTTTATAAATACAGCAGAATTTATCCAAGGCCCAAAATGACAACACCCACCGGGTTAGCGGCGGGTGTTGTGAGTTTTCAGTCTGGAGGGTTGCGAACTGGTGGTGCCTAATCAGTGCTGATGCGCACTAAGAACATTTTGGGCCAGAGTTTGCCGGTAATCCAAAACGCCTGCTGTTTGTCGTCCCAGGCGATACCGTTAAGCACTTGTTCGCCATTAGTTAGCTTGAGTGATTGTTTGAGGGATTGCAGGTTAATTTCGCCCACCACCTTGCCGCTGTCAGGGGCAATTTTCAGGATACGATCCTGATACCAGATGTTGGCCCAGATAAAGCCTTGGGCATATTCCAGTTCATTAAGCTGGTTCACCGGTTTGCCGTTATCAGTCACCTGCAGTTCCCGTGTTACCGCAAAGTCGCCGGGGTTGTGAAAAAAAAGCCGATCGCTGCCATCGCTGCGAATCAGTTGTTTTCCATCGCTCGCCAAGCCCCAGCCTTCTCCGTCATAGCCCAGTTGCTGTTCCAGTGCAAAACTGGTTTTGTTGTATACCAGCAGTGTTTGTTCCTGCCAGGTGAGCAGATAAAGTTTGTTGTCGAGCAGGGTTAAACCCTCGGCAAAATAGTGTGGTGGCAGTGCGAGTTTACGGGTGAAAGGCGCTGAAATTTTTGCCCAAGTGGTTGCCGGTTCTGCAATGGGGTAGGTGACCAACAGGGATTTGCCATAGAGGCCACTGCTTTCATAAAAGTGATCACCATCCACCAACAAGCCTTGGGTAAATAAGCTGGGCTTGTGGCTGCGCTCCCCAATCAATTCAAATTCAAGGGCAGGTGCTGCGTGGGCCAGCGGGGCACTTGTGGCAAGAAGGGTAGTCGCTATGGTCAGCAGGCTGGTGCACAATAGCGCGCAGAAAAATGATTTCACTCGGGTGTCCCGCTCGGTTTATTAGTTAGTCAAAAGTTTGTTTAAAAAGGTTTCAATCATGAAGCGTTTGCGTTCGTTTGTCAGCATCACCCTTATTGGCGGTTTTATGGTCATTCTGCCTATCGCCATTTTTATTTGGCTGGTGGAGTGGCTGCTGGGAATTGTGCGCGAGATCATCAAACCCTTGAGTCATTGGCTTGTAGAACAGACGGCTTTTACCAATTATGTGGCCGATGGTTTGGGCGTTTTATTGCTATTGAGCGGTTGTTTTTTGATTGGGTTGTTTATCAAAACCAACGTGGGTGGTTGGGTGCATGACTTGATTGATGAGTGGTTGACACGTCTGGCGCCGGGTTACAAAACCATTCGTGAAGTGGTGTCTCAGTTGCTGGGTGGGGAGGGAAATACCTCGCTGCTCAAAGGTGAGGTATGCCGCGCCTACATTATGGGGCGTGCGGCGGGGGTGTCGGTTACTGCGATTGTGACTGCCAAACATGCCAATGGCGACCTCACGGTTTACGCACCTACCGCGCCTATCCCCACATCGGGGTTTGTGTATCACCTCTCTGCTGAATGTGTAGATTTCTTGCCTCACGTGAGTGTGGAAGAGGCGATGCGCACAGTCATTGCCTGCGGTAGCGGCTCGCAGGTTATTTCAGAAATACCGGAAGGCACCGCAAAACTGGAATACTCAAAAAATGATAAAGGTCAAAAATAAGACCTAATACTGGCGAGGCCGCCTGTAGGTTGGAAAAGCGCAGCGCCTTCCGACATAAATATGAAAGTAGGTTTTTTTGTGTGTGTCGGAAGGCGCTGCGTTTTTCCAACCTACCAATCATATTGGCGATTGCGATCAGGTCTTTTTCTTTGGTGTTTTAGGTTTGGTTGGTACTTTAGCGGGTTTAGTCGGTTTATCGGTTTTAGTGGCAGCAGCTTTTTGGGGTTTATCACCACGGGTAGATATCAACGAAACCTCTACCGAAGGCAGTTTAATCTCTTCGCCGCGCTCGCGGCTTTCCACATAATGCAAAGCGTCGGTCACGGCCTGCGATACTTTATTGGCAATTTCCACCATGTCCTGCGGCGACATAAAAAAGGTCATGTCCACATCGTGACGAATGTAGCGCGGCGGCAAACGGTTGAGCGCTACACAGGCGACATCGGCCAGAAAATCCCGGTCACCCTGTTGCACCCGCTCGCTCTGGTCGTGCACTTCCTGCACCACCAAACGCTCATAGTAGTTATGCAGAAAATCCACTTCATCAGCCAAAATATAGGGGCGGTTGGTCAGCATGGTTTTACCTCTCTGAATGTAATGTTAGAGAGTATAGACAGGGATTCGGTTGGCGCTCGTTCCCCCTCAGTTCTTTCTTTGGCAGTTCTTCAGCGATTTTTAATCAAGTCACGAATCAAAAACCGCGCGGGGTTGAGCGCGTTAGCTAACTCCCGTGGCAGGGGCAGCACTTCATTATTGATCTGTGCGGCAAGTAATTCGGCGCACAGTGGTGTGTAAGCCAAACCGCGTGAGCCGTGGCCGATATTGATAAATAAACTTTGGTGATAACAACCCGGCAAATGCACCGGTGCGCGGGCATTTTTGCGTAGCGGTGCAAACCGCTCTCTCATTGCTTGGTCGTCGGCAACCGGGCCGACTAGCGGTAAATAGTCCGGCACTGTACAGCGAAAGGCGACGCGGCCTTGCAATTCGTTCAGCGTCAGGTCCTGCCAGTCATCACACACATCTGCCAAAGGCACACGCAAATTATCCAGATTGGTTTGATGATCCACCGCACGCGGCACGCGTTCATCATCATTCAAATTAAACGTCGCGCCAGTGCAGTGCATGCCCTGTTCTGCCGGGGCGATATAACCCTCGCTACAAATCACGGTTTTTAACGCTTGGCTTTTTTTGCCCTGTGGCAAATAAGTCACTTGCCCGCGAATGGCTTTTAGCGGCAGGGCGCTGGTGTAGGAAAATTGTTTTGCATCGCGCGCGTTGGCGATAACGGCAACTGGCGCCTGAGCGATAAGTTCACCCTGTGCATCGCGTGCCTGCCACAAGTTCTCACCGCGCGTGAGATCCATCGCCTCAGACTGATTAAGTATGCGAATCGCGATGTGATCCACCAAACTCTCACACAAGCGGCGTGGGTTAATCCAACCAGCCTGCGGAAAATATAAGCCTGCATGTTGCAGTGGCACACCCGCAATCACACTGGCTTGTTCGGCGCCAACAAACTCAGCCAATGGACTTGCTTGCGCAAATCGCTCGCGCAGTTGCTGCTGCAATTGTTGCTCAGCTTCACTGTGCGCTAATTGCAAGACTCCACACTGCGCGCCGATTTGTGTCCAGCGCGGTTGATAAAACCCCAGCGCAAATTGCAGCGCACTCAAGTTAAATTCTGCCTGCGTTTCTTGCTTGTGCGAAAGCTTGGCGTACAGCACACCTTGCGGATTGCCCGACGCCTCCTGTGCGAGTTGTGCGTGGCGTTCGATAAGCGTCACCTGCCAGCCGCGCTCTGCCAAGGCGCGCGCGCTGGTGCAACCTGCCAAACCGCCGCCAATAATCAGCGCGGTTTTTGGCAAAGGTGTTTGTTCTTCGGTGATAGCCTCGGGGATAGTTTCGGTGAGAGTTTCGACGATAGTCCAGGGCACAGGGAATGGCGAATAACTACGTGCCAAGGCCAAGTCAGATACCGGCAGTACAAACGGCTCGTGTTGTATCGCCTTAACCATTTCGCGTTTGCGCCCAAAACCGGGCACTTTTTGAATGGAAAATCCGGCGAGTTTTAGCCCTTGTTTCACAATGCCTGCCGCACTAAACGTGGCGGCGGTAGTGCCGGGTTTACTCAATTGCCCTATGGCGGTAAATAATTCATCGCTCCACATTTGCGGATTTTTGGAGGGCGCAAAACCATCCAGAAACCAGGCATCTATTTTTGCGCAGCGATTGGCAAACAATGGGTGGCTGGTGGCGAGTAACTGCTGAAAACCCACGGCGGCATCGTTAATGATCAGTGAGAGGGTGATACGACCGTCCATAAAACGCAGGCGATGTATACCTGTGCCAACAAATACCGGATAGGCCGCGAGTAGTTGCGTGGATAATTCCGTCAGTTCTGGCCACAAACTTAGCGCGCGCTGCAAATCGGGTTTGGCGAGGGGGAACTTTTCCACCGTCACAAAATGCAATTGCGCCGTGGTGGGCGCAGTTTGCAACCACAACTCCCAAGCGGCTAAAAAATTTAATCCGGAACCAAAACCGGTTTCAGCGATGGTGAAATGATCGCCTGCTGTTAATTGTTGCCAACGCTCAGTCAGTTGGTTGTGGTGCAGAAAAACATGGCGGGTTTCTTCCAGGCCATTAGCGCGGGAGAAATACACATCGCCAAACGTGCTCGACAGCGGTTGGCCTTCTTCATCCCATTCCAGTTGGGCGTGATGAATGGTGTCGGTCACAGGCCGAACTCGCGCAACACTTGTTCACACCACTGTTGGATGCGCTGTTCGCTCAAGTTAAATTCGTTTTCTTCATCCAATGCTAAACCGACAAAATAGTCGCCGTCGGGTGTAAGCGCTTTGGAACCTTCAAATTCATAACCAGCGCGCGGCCAATAGCCGCAGGGCGTTGCACCGCGATGTACCAGCTTGCTATGCAAATAACCCATGGCGTCCAAAAACCATTCGGGGTAGCCGACTTGATCGCCCAAGCCATAAATGGCGATTTTTTTACCGCTGAAATCCAGCTCGTCCAACTCGTCCCAAATTTCTTCCCAGTGCTCCTGTAGTTCGCCGTAGTCCCAGGTGGGAATACCAAAAATCAGGTAATCGTAAAACTGGGTTTGAACAATGGGGGTGTCGGCGATATTAAAAAAATCCACGCATTCTTCGCCCTGCATCTGGTGAAGCGCTTTGCGGATTTTTTCGCCCGCCATTTCGGTGTAGCAGGTGGAGCTGCCATAAAACAGGCCGATAGTGTTGGTATCGCTCATAACACGTTCTTTAATAAAGAGGGTTTTAATCAAAAACTGAAAGTTGTTAAATCAGGGTCGCCCAGTGTTTTACCCAGGTGCGGGCTTCGGTCGCTGCGTCATCGCCACTGCTGGCATCCAGTACCAGCGGTTCACCAATAGGCTGCGCGCCTAAATCTTCAAACGCGGCCGCGAGCATTACACCGGCTTCATTAAAGGTGGTGTAACTGCTATCCCCCAGGTTGATAACACCAAAACGGCGACCGCTAATACGCGGGTAATCGCGGGTCAGATGCAAATACAGTGGTTGGATATTGTCGGGCAGTTCCCCGGAGCCGGTATTGGAGTGGCACAGCAGGATAATTTCGTTTGCGTCGCGCGCTAAATCCTCGGCGCGCGCATAGGTATTGAGTGTGACCTCGTGGCCGAGTGAACGCAGTTCCTCGGCCACCAGTTCAGCCACTTCTTCGGCGCCGCCATACACACTGCCAATAAAAATCTGGATCTTGCTCATTCATTCCTCACTATGGCTTGCCTTTTCTGGCTCGCTTTTTTTATTTCGCTCTCTTTGTTTGGCTCTTTATGCTTCAGAAAAACAACGAATTTTACAGCGCGCCAGCATACCCCAACTGGCGCCAGGCTTCATAAACCATTACGGCCACTGCGTTGGATAAGTTCATGCTTCTACTATTAGCTGCCATGGGGATGCGCAGGACCTGATCAGCCGGCAGTGATTCGCGAATAGCGGCGGGTAAGCCACGGGTTTCTGGGCCGAACAATAAATAATCGCCCGATTGAAATTGCGCGTCGCTATGGCAGCGCGTGCCTTTGGTGCTTAGGGCAAAAATCCGTGCAGGGTTTTCAGTTGCGAGAAAATCCTCCCAGCTTTTATGGAGCTGCACATCCTGGGTTTCTGCGTAATCCATTCCGGCGCGTGCGACACTTTTTTCGTCCAGCTTGAACCCAAGTGGTTCAATCAGGTGCAGCTTGCAACCCGTATTGGCTGCCAAACGAATGATGTTGCCGGTATTCGGGGGTATCTCTGGCTCAAATAGAACTATGTGCAGCATTTGGCGTTTTTTACCTTTATAGTCTATGTTCTTTGTTAAACGTTATGTTTCTGGCGCTAATTATAAACAAGAGTTATTAGCTGCCATCCCCCTTTTTCGTTTTTGTATCTGTTTGTCCTTGAATAGTGTGTTGCGTAGCCCGTTAAACAGTGTGGTTTCAAAAGGATTTTTTAGCAGTAGTTATCTGGCGGTATAACACCGCTAGCGTGATAAAAATCTGGCATCGAGAACTCCGATTTGAAGTCGATTGTTGAAAAAATAAACAGGCTGTTGCCTGGCTCCAACCGCGTTAACCAAACGATTGGTGTTGAATTTTGCACCGATGGTGTCGCTTTTGCACAGATTCAACGTCATCCATCCCAGCAACCCTTGTTAATTAATTGTGAATTTATCCCTGCCGAACCCGGTCTGGAATTGGCGGAGCTGCTGCGTGCGCGGTTGTTGAAGCTCGGCGTGCAAACTGTGCCGGTCAATGTGGTGATGAGTGCGGGCAGTTATCAATTAATTTTGGGGGAAGCCCCCAAAGTGCCGGCAGATGAATTGGCCGAGGCGCTGCGCTGGCGGGTAAAAGATTTGGTGCAGTTTCCCATCGCCGAGGCGATAGTGGATGGCTTTTTTCTGCCCGAGGATAGCGCTCGTGGCACCAGCCGTATGGCCTACGCCGTAGTGGCTCAACGTAAGGTTATTGAACAGCAAGTGGCCAACGCCAATGCGGCGGGTTTGAGTTTAAAAAATATAGATATCCCCGAGCTGGTATTGCGCAATATTGCCGAAACTTGTTGTGATACCAAACGCGGTATTGCTTTGGTAAAACTGCAGCAGGGCGGTGGTAGTTTGCATATTTTCCGCGATGGTAATTTGTATCTGTCGCGCCAGTTTTCACTCTCCTACAACGCTGGTTTGTTAGATGACTTACCGGCAGAGGCTCTTGTATTAGAGTTGCAACGCTCATTGGATTATTTTGAGCGGCAGATGCGCCAAGTGCCGCCCAGCCATATTTATCTTTGTGGTGAAAATGTCACTGCCGACAAACTCACCCCGGCGATTCAAAATGCCATGGCGGTTTCAATTCACTTGTTGGACTTGGCTGATGGGCTGCAAATCGCCGCTACCATTGCCGAGCACAATCTCGCACTGTGTTTACAGGCGATTGGCGCGGCCTTGCGCCAGGATCAAGTAGGGCAGGGCTGATATGCAACAAATCAATTTATACCTTCCAGAGTTTCAGCCTAATCGCGAACCTATGCGCAGCATACATATGCTGTGGGGTTTAATTGTGTTCGCAATTTTATTGGTACTGTTCAGTTTATTTTCGGTTAACGCAAACAATGAACGCTCGCAGGCTTTGGAGCACAATCGTCAACAACTTGAACAGCGCAAGCAGCAGCTCCTGCAATTGGAGCAGCAACGCCCGTCGCAGAATCTGGCGCAGTTGGATGCAGAGGTTCTTCGGCTGCAACAAGAACTACAGCGGCGCGAACAAATTTTAGTGATTATCGCTAATAAAAAATTGGGCAATAACACGGGTTACTCCGGCCACTTATATGCTTTGGGTAATCAATCACTGGACACCATCAGTTTGCAGGCTTTTTCACTGCAGCAGGGCGGGAGTTATGTTGAATTTGCCGGCCAAACGCGCGCGGCAGATCAGGTTCCCCTCTATATTCAGCGTTTGCGTACCCAGGCAGTTTTTGCGGAATCTGCCTTTGGTGTATTGCAGATTAAACCTGCCGTGGGAGGTGTGTTTGATTTCTCTCTGGCTAAAGACGATCCGCGCAATAGCGCTGTTGCGGAAAAAACGGCCGTACAAATGTTGCTGGAAGTAAATGAAAAAGCAGCGGCTTCCGCTGCGAGAGGGCAAAACTAATGCCAGCTGCACTGCAAAAAATCATGGAACAAATTGATGGCCGTGTGATTCGCGAGCGGGTATTAATTTTTCTCACCTTACTTGCCGTTGTTTTTTTATTGTGGCAATTACTGTTGCAATCGCAGATCGATAAAACAACCAAAGCGTTGGATGCCGAGCACGCAAAAATTAGTAAAGAACAACAAGAGCTGGAAACTAAAATTGCCACTCTCACCTTAGCCATGGCGACTGATCCTGCCATTACCAAACGCAAAGCTATCGAAAATTTACAGGCGAATATCGCGCAAGTGGAAGCACAGCTTTCGGGGTTATCGCAAGGTTTGATCGGCGCCGAACTGCTACCAAAAGTGTTGCAAGACGTACTGGCGCGTACGGCAACTATTCAACTTCTTGCGGTGCGCACTTTACCTGCGCGTGAATTGCAATTGGCGACCCCCATTGTTACTGCACCCGCAAATACTACCGCTACAGGTGCGACACCAGCACCAAGTGGCACGGGTGTTTATAAGCACAGCGTATTTATTCGTGTATCCGGCAGCTATGCAGAGTTGCTAAAACTCTTGCGCGATATTGAAGCCTTGCAATGGAAGTTTTATTGGGAGTCGTTGGACTACACCGTAAAAAACTACCCTAATGCTGAAATTGACATTCAGGTATTTACCCTGAGTTCAGAGGAGGGTTTGTTCGGTGTATAAATCTTTTCTCTTACTATTAAGTATTTTCAACGCTGTTTTTTTTCTCGAGCCTGCATCTTTTGCGCAAACACCGGTTGTCGATGCAGCAAATGCCAGCGACATGGTTCGCGATCCAACCACACCCTTGGGGTATGCCGTCGCGCCTGGTATTGCCGCCACTACGAACTACACCTTGAGTTCGGTGTTGATCAGCGCCCAACGTAAACATGCCGTTATTAATGGCGCCACCCTGCGTGAAGGACAAGTTGTTCCTGGTTCAGATGGGGTAATAGTAAAACGTATTTCGCCGCAAACCGTGGTGTTGCAACAGCACACAAAAACCTGGGCATTACGACTCTCACCCAGTGTTGTGATAAGACATTAATCGATTTAAAAATATTTGAGGCCGTGACATGTTCACCCACCCTAAAACGCCCAAGCGCTTATTCCAGTGCTCGCTCTTATCCCTGGCGATAATCTTGTCGGCTTGTAGTACCAATAAAAATGCGGATAAACGCCTGCTGGGTGAGGACGTACTCGACCAAACAGTTTCTCAGCAAGCGGCGCGCACTAATCAGCCCAATAATGTACCTGCCGAAGTTAACAAAGCTTTGTTGGATAATCAGTCGCTTAATGCGCCGAGTGCAAAAGGTAGCTACGACCGTTTTGATGTATCGGTGAGTAATGTTGCGGCGCGGGATTTTTTCCTGGGGCTGGTAAATGGCACCGGGGTGAATGTGGTGGTGCACCCCGAAGTCACTGGCAGCGTAACCCTGGATCTAAAAAATGTCACGGTGGATGATGTGCTGCGCGTGACTCGGGATATTTATGGTTACGAATACCGCAAAGATCGTGGCATTTACACTATTTATGCCAATGCACTGCGCACCGAAGTATTTCAAATTAACTATTTGGATGTGCAGCGGGTAGGGGTTTCCGATACCAGTGTGATGATTGGCCGCGCGCAAACCTCCGGCAACAACAATTCCAATAACTCTGGCGGTAATTCTGGAGGTTCAAACGATACCGCTAACTTGTTGGGCATGATTGAAAGTGCGCAACAGCAGCGCAGTAATCGCAACTCGTCTGGCCTTACACCGGGTTCCCGTGTGCAAACGATGAACCGCACGGATTTTTGGGCATCGCTGGAAAAAACGGTGACCTCTATTATTGGTGGTGAAACTGAAAGCCGACAAGTTATGGTTACACCGCAAGCGGGAATGGTGGTTGTTACCGCTATGCCGCACGAGCTTAGCGCCGTGCGTGATTTTCTGGAGCGCTCGGAACTCAGTGTTAAACGCCAGGTAATTTTGGAAGCAAAAATTATCGAGGTGCGTTTGAGTGAAGGCTTTGAAGCAGGGGTGAACTGGGGGGCAATTAGTGGGCAGATTACTGCTGCAAAAAACCTTCAGGATGGGTTTGATTTAAATACGGATGGCTCTACAGAAGTTGGTGAATTTAGGGAGTTAATCAGAAACAATATTTATACTGACTCAGACGGAAATCTACAAAATCTTGAAGTGCCAGTACGCGAGCGAGTAGGGGGAACTATTGCTGGTCTTATTCAAGTGGGGGATATCACAAAATTACTTTCATTACTTGAAACCCAAGGCACAGTCCAAGTGCTTTCCAGTCCGCGTGTATCGACTGTGAATAACCAAAAAGCCATGATTCGCGTTGGGTCGGATGAATATTTTGTAACTGGTATTTCTAACAACCAAACTTCTAATGCAGCAACTACTACCTCTACCCCGAGTATTGAGCTGTCCTCTTTTTTTAGTGGTATTTCTTTGGATGTAACGCCACAAATTTCTGAGCGCGGTGAAGTTATTTTGCATATACATCCCGTAGTCAGCGAAGTTACTGATCAACAAAAAGTTTTTACCGTTGGTAATGAGCAATTTTCATTACCGCTGGCACTGCGTGGTGTACGTGAATCAGACAGTATCGTGAAAGCTGCTAATGGACAGGTGATTGTATTGGGGGGGTTGATGACTGAGTCCACTAATAATGTGGATGGTAAGCGCCCGCTACTGGGAGATATTCCGGTACTCAATGCATTATTCAAAACTAAAAACAAAGCCAAAACGAAAACCGAGCTGGTAATCCTGTTGCGCCCGATTGTAGTGGATGACAGAACCTGGGATGAACAGCTGACTGAAGCGCAAAATTCCATGCGCGATATGGGCGATACCTACAGAGGCCAGTAGTAGTTAACAGATCTACCAGGCAACGAGGTTTTACATGTACCGTCAACATTTTGGGTTACGTGAGCATCCGTTTTCGCTCACGCCAGATACCCAATTTTATTTTAATAACCAGAGCCATCGCGAGGTGTTGAGCACTCTTTTGCTTACGCTGCGCCATAGCGAGGGGTTTATTAAAATTGTGGGTGAGGTTGGTACCGGTAAAACATTGCTCAGCAGAAAATTATTGGCCAGTTTGGGCGATACCTTTATCACTGCGTATATTCCCAATCCTTACCTCACGCCCGATGAATTAAAGTGGTTTCTCGCGGAAGAAATTGGCATTGCCTATTCACCGGATGTCCCTTCTTATCAATTGCTCAAGGATATCAATTTACGTTTGGTGGAATTGGCGCAACAAAAGCGGCAGGTGGTATTGGTAGTGGATGAAGCGCAGGCCATGCCCCGCGAAACCATCGAAGCGCTGCGTTTGTTAACCAATCTGGAAACGGAAAAAAGTAAGTTGTTGCAAGTCGTGCTGTTTGGTCAGCCTGAGTTGGATGAACTTTTGGAACGCCCGGATTTGCGCCAGTTAAAACAGCGCATTGTATTTTCTGAATATTTACAAACTATTCCCCAAAAAAGTTTGCCGGATTATCTGGCCTATCGCCTTGCATCCGCAGGCTATAGTCGCGCCTCGCTGTTTTCTAACAGTGCCATCAAATTGTTATACAAAGCATCCGGCGGCGTGCCGCGGTTAATCAATGTTATCGCTCACAAAGCCATGTTGGCTGCTTATGGTCAAGCGGCGGAGCGGGTGAATCGCCAACATATGGTGCGAGCCATTATGGATACCGCCGAAAGCCGCCGTTTTGGACGCTGGTTAGCGCGGCGCGATTATTGGTTGTGGCCAATGCTGGCAGCCGGTGCCGCCGCGGCAATTGCCTTGGCTCCGGGCGTATTGGGCGGTGCAACATGAGTTTGTTAAACGACATGTTGCGCGACCTCTCGCAAGATGTTGCGCGCCCATCATCGCAAAACCTTGAACATAATCTTGCTGCGCATTCTCATGCTCAAGAGGAGCAACGCGAATTATTTTACCAATCCAGCGCTGCCAAACCACTACCACGCAGTCTGCTGCCGAGCATGGTTGTATTTGTGGTGGTATTGGCTGGTATTTTTGGATGGCGATATTTTTCTGATGAAAAACCGGCGGTCTCTACTACCACCGAAATGGTGAGTGTTCCTGAACAGGTTCAGTCTGAGAAAATTGACGCTTTGCCAGAAAATACCGGCGCAGCGGCGACAATAATTGCATCACCCGAGTTGGATGAGCGTTTGGCCGCATTGGAGTCTGCGGTAACTACGCTAACCAATGTGCTGACCAGTTCAGAACAGACCACTGTAGAACAGACCACTGTAGAACAGACCAATGTAGAACAAAAAAAAGAGGTGGGATCCTTACAGTCTGATTCGTCGATGAAAAGTGTCGCCGCTGAAGTTGCTTCTGTTGAAAAGCCATTGGATGAAAAAACAGCCGATCAAAAATCAATTGATCAAGAGTCAGGAGCGGAAACGGCTGAGTCAGTCAGTATTAATGAGCCATTTGCCGTTATTACAGAGAACAATACACCGAGCGAGCCACAGGGTGATCCATCGTTGTTTATTGCGCCTAATCCTGCTTGGAAGGATCAGCAATTAGCGCTGCAGGCCCGTGAATTATTTCAGGCAGGGCAGGAGGAACAAAGCATTGCCCGCCTACAGGATTTTATTGCCAGTCACCCGGCGGCGCAGGAATCGACCCGCTTGCTATTGGATATTTTTTGCGAACAAGAAAATAATACTGCGGTGCAGCAAGTATTAACCCAATCCAGTTTTTTAGCCGTGGCAACAAAAAACTATTACGCAGCAAAAATCAGGTTAATAGAGGGCAATCTCGAAGAAGCTGTTGCACTTCTCGAAGCGACATTAGTGGAAGCGGAAAATGATGAAAATTATCGCGCATTGCTGGCGGGTTTGTATCAGCGCAGTGGTATGAATCAGGAAGCGGCGAGTCATTACCGGCGCCTGCTCAGTGTGTTTGGTGAAAAACCCGCTTATTGGCTGGGGTTTGCATTGGCACAGGATGCACTCAATCAATCGCAGTTGGCTTTACAAGCCTACCAACGTGTCAATCAATATTCCGATTTGCAACCACAAGTGCGCCAGTATGTGGAGCAGCGCTTAGTGGCATTACAGCAGTGAAATGGATTAACCAGTTATGATGAATCTCGCTTCGCAAAAACGTATTCGTATCGGCGATTTACTCGTTGAAAAGAATATTATTTCGGAAACCCAATTGCAGCATGCCCTGCAAGAGCAAAAACTCACCGGCCGGAAATTGGGCGCCACGCTGGTTGAATTGGGTTATGTGGAAGAAAATGCATTGCTTAATCTGCTGTCGGCACAGCTGGATATTCCGTTCGTGGAGCTAAAACAATTTCGTTTTGATCGCACTTTGGTGCAGCGTTTGCCGGAAACCAGTGCGCGCCGTTATCGCGTCATGTTATTGCGCGAGGATTTTGATGGCCTGTTGCTCGGCATGGCCGATCCAACCGATATTTTTTGCCTGGATGAATTGCAGCGCTTGCTGCAAAAAAATATTAAACCGGCAGTAGTGCGTGAATCCGAACTGCTGGATATTCTGGATATCGCTTACACCCGTGCCAGTGAAATCGCCACCCTCGCCGGTGAATTGGACGAGGAACTGCAGGAATCAGCGGTGGATCTAGCGGAATTTGCGGTGGGCGCTGCCGACAGTGAAGCACCGGTGGTGAAACTGCTGCAAAAAATATTTGAAGAAGCCATCAATACCAAAGCGTCTGATATTCATATAGAGCCGGATGAAAAAGTATTGCGTATTCGCACCCGTATCGACGGCGTTTTGTTAGAGCAGGTGATGAACGAAAAGCGTATCGCATCGGCACTGGTGGTGCGCTTGAAATTAATGTCGGGCATGGATATTTCTGAAAAACGTCTACCTCAAGACGGTCGTTTTAACTTAAAGGTTAAACACCACAATATTGATGTGCGTATCTCCACTATGCCGGTACAGTTTGGTGAATCGGTAGTTATGCGTCTGCTCGATCAAACTGATGGGGTTAGGCCGTTAGATGCGGTGGGTATGCCGCCTCATTTAATAGAGCGTTTTCGCAAAATTATTACTCGCCCCCACGGCTTGGTATTAGTGACCGGCCCAACGGGCAGTGGTAAAACCACCACTCTTTATGGCGCCTTGTCAGAATTAAATAAGCCGGAGAAAAAAATCATCACGGTGGAAGATCCGGTGGAATATCGCTTGCCGCGCATTAGCCAGGTACAGCTGCATGAAAAAATTGGTTTAACGTTTGCGAGTGTGCTGCGCGCTACGTTGCGACAAGACCCGGATATTTTATTGGTGGGTGAGATTCGCGATGCAGAATCCGCCGAAATTGCGTTGCGCGCTTCCATGACCGGCCATATGGTGTTATCAACCTTACACACTAATGATGCTGTTACCTCTGCCATGCGCTTAATGGATATGGGAGTCGACGGTTATTTGGTAGCAACTGCGCTCAAGGCGATTGTTGCCCAGCGCTTGGTGCGACGTATTTGCTCCAGTTGTATTCATCCTTATTCACCGGATGCCAATGAACAGCAATTGCTGGCGGCTATAGGTAAAGGGCGCGATTACAGTCATGTGGTTTTCAAAAAAGGGACTGGCTGCCCCCATTGTCACAACACGGGTTATCGCGGGCGTATTGGTATTTTTGAAATGTTGGAATTAAATCAAACCATGGCGGAAGCTCTGCGCGTAAATGACCTCAATGCATTTATGCAGGCCGCTAATGCTGTGCCGGATTTTGTTAACTTAAGCGAGGCCGCATTAGGTTATGCGATAGAAGGGCTAACTACTCTGGATGAAGTGATGTCTATTTCTGCCCAAGTGAGTGAAATTTAAAACCATGAGAAAACTCTAATGGCGGTATATGAATTCAAAGGCCGCAATGCCGAAGGGCGTTTAATTACCGGGCAGGTGGATGCCTCCAGTCAAGATGCTGCTGTAAACCAATTACTTGGGCGCGGCATTACGCCCGTTGATATTAGCGAATTTATTGAACAGCTGAGTTTTTCTGAACGTTTTGTCCGCGCGACTAATCGTGGCCGTGTAGAAAAAGTAGAGCTGATTATGTTTTGCCGACAGATGCATACCATCAGTCGTGCGGGTATTCCGTTAGTAAAAGGGTTGCGTGGTCTGTCGGCATCACTGCGTAACTATGCGTTCCAGCAAGCGTTAAATGATGTGGTCGAGCGTTTGGAGGCGGGTGTAGAGCTGTCTACTGCGATGCGCGCGCACCCCAAAATTTTTGATAATTTATTTGTCAGCTTGGTCAGCGTAGGGGAAAACTCCGGTCGCCTGGATTTGGTATTCAAACAACTTAGCGAATATATGGAGCGTGATCTTGAAACCATCAAGAGCATCAAAACGGCATTGCGTTATCCCAGTTTTGTATTAATCGCCATTTCAATTGCGATAGTGGTTATCAACGTAAAAGTTATTCCGGCGTTTGCCAATTTATTTGCTACCTTTGGCGCTGACTTGCCATTGCCTACCCGTATTTTGATTGGCATTTCCGATTTTTTTGTCGATTTCTGGTTGTATTTGTTGCTGATTATTAGTGCCTTGGTGGCTTGGGTTTATCACTACATAAAAACCCCGGAGGGTAGCCGGGTGTGGGGGCGTAAAAAATTAAAATTGATTGTTGTGGGCGATATTATCGAACGCGCCTCTCTAGCGCGTTATGCGCGCTCATTTGGCTTGATGTTAAATGCGGGGTTGCCCTTATCCAATGCGCTGGAATTAAGTGCGCGCGCTGTGGATAACCCTTACTTGGGCGATAAAATTCGCGGTATTCGTGCAGGGGTGGAACGTGGTGAAGGATTATTTCAAACCCATTTGGTGAGCGGTATGTTTACGCCGCTGGTATTACAGATGATTTCTGTGGGCGAGGAGAGCGGCCAGGTAGATGCGCTACTCGCCGAAGTTGCTGCGTTTTATGAAAGCGAAGTGGAATACGATGTAAAGCAACTCAGCGATAGAATCGAGCCAATCATGATTGTGATCATGGCGGGTTTTGTCACGGTTCTTGCGCTGGGTATTTTCTTGCCCATGTGGGATATGTATAGCATCCAAAAATGAGGCCGCTGTGATCCGAACCTACCATAATGGACGATTTGAATGGTTTGTGATCGCTACTGTGATCGCCCTAATTAGCGTGGTTGCGCTCAGTCGCTATTGGTTTATGGCAGAAGACGCGCGTATTCTGCGCATGGAAATTCTTGCCCATCGTTTTGTGACCGCCGCTGCGAACGCGCGCATTGAGTTTTTGGTCAGCAGTTTGGCGAGCAAGCACAATGCAGATGAGAGGCAAATTACCATTGCCAATCGCGTGGTATATTTTTCGTCACAAGCCTGGCCAGTGGCGGTGAGCGGCCCGGTTGTGGAGGGTTTTAGTTTGACGGAGGAGGATTGTGCGCAACTATGGGAGCTATTATTGCAAAACCCCGCCGCACTGAGCCGTTCTACACAGCTGAATGAGAGTGCTGAATATCAAGTCTACGCTGGCGATTTAGTCTGCCGTTTTGAGTTGGTTAACAGCAATGCATTTTTTGATTATTACCCCATGGATGGCAGAATATTGTTTAGCCCAGGGGGAGAGCGGGATTCACTATAAATTATTAGCTTAATAACTGGATTTGTTGTGTTATTTGGCTATATTTAAACTCAATACTATTGAGTTTAGTACGTAAATCCAACCGGGTTTGCGGCAGCAGGGATGTAGTAATAAATAAGCTATGCTTGTGGATACAAACGCTTTTGTTAACTTATCTTTTTTACTGTCGTGGAGTTTGGTTATGAAACAACAATCCGGTTTTACGTTGATCGAGTTAATCGCTGTTATCGTTATTTTGGGTATATTGGCGGCAACTGCATTACCACGTTTTGTGGATTTATCTGAAGCAGCACGTGAATCCGCTTTACAGGGTGTTGCGGGTGCTTTGGGAAGTGCGGCAGCTTTGAATCACGCTAACAATATTGCTAGCGATGCAGGATTAACTACAACCTCAACCATAAGAAGTGTAGTCAATTGTACTGATGTTGAAGATTTGTTAGAAGGTGGACTGCCTACTGATATGGTTATTGCCGGCGATACAGGGTTAGGTGAAGGTGATGCTGGTGATTGTACTGTTGGCTATTCAGACGATGATATAACTACAGCCCCTGCGAGTTTTACTGCTTATGGTGTAACTCCTCCTGTTACTGCACCAACTCCGTAACTAGCGAGTTCACTTGAGTGTTCATTAAACGTGATCGCTAATTCACGAGGCTTTTCGCTCATTGAATTAATTACCGTAATGATTTTGCTCGGTATTCTTTCGATCACGCTTTTTTCACGCTTAGGCCCCGTTAACACAGCAGCAGTACAATCAGGCCGCGATGACATCATCGCGGCCTTATTTTTTGCGCAACAAACAGCCATGATGCGTAGCAACGGCGGCAATATTCGACTGGTTATCACCAGTAACAGTGTCAGTGTGACGGAAAATAATAATCCCATTGCGGTGACATCTACTTATTACCCGCTGGTTTTACCTCAAGGTGTTACGGCAACTACAACCGATGTGGACGGCGTGTTTATTTTTGACAAGCTGGGCCGTACTACGGCGGCAAGTATCACGCTTACCGGCTCTGGAAACACAGCAGGTACATCGGCAGTTATTCAGGTGGAGGCAAGTGGTTATGCTTACGCCAACTAAAAAAAATCAGTCAGGTGTGAGCCTGATTGAATTGATTGTATTTATTGTGGTGGTCAGTATTGCGCTCTTGGCGTTAGTGGGTATTTATCGCCAGACGACCATTAATAATGCTGATCCCATTATTCGTATGCGTGCGCTGGAATCTGCACAATCCCTGCTCGATGAAATTATTTCCCTTAGATATGACGAAGCAACGCCAACAGGTGGTGTTCCTGCATGCTCAACTGTTGGAGCGATTGCTTGTAATAATTTACCTGATGACAATATGAACGACGTCGATGACTATCATAATTTTAGCGATACACCTTATCCAAATTATGTGCGTTCAGTGAGTGTGACAACTGCCAATAACATCAAATTAATTACCGTCAGTGTGACCACGCCCACTAGCGAAACCTTTTTGTTATCTGCCGAGCGAGCCAATTTTTAATGCGTAACGTGCGGGCTGATCTGCATAACTCCTCTGTGCGTGGTTTTACGCTAGTGGAGTTAATTGCGGTGATGGTGATTTTATCCATTATCGCCACCATTGGTGTGGGTTTTGTCGTGCGTGCAACCGAGTCCTACCAGAGCACGCAAACCCGCGCCTTATTGGTAAATACCGCACGACAATCTATTGAACGCATGACGCGGCAATTGCGCGGCGCCTTGCCTTATTCGGTGCGTTTAACCAACGCTGATCAGTGTCTGCAGTTTATGCCGATCGCGGCGGGTGGTAATTATTTCAATGCAGTGCCTGATCAGCAAAATGGCGCAGCACCATCTGCAACTATTCCCGCCTCACCGGTTACGGTGGATTTTGGTACTGCAAACCATGTTGCGATTGGAGCAATGAGCGCAGCAGAAATTTATGGTTCATCGCCCACTTCGTTGGTGGGATATTCCGGTTATACCAGCAGCGCTTTGCAATTATCCACTGCAAAACAATGGCTGCGTAATTCCATCAATAAGCGTTTTTATTTATTGGATGATGCTCAGGCGTTTTGTTTAGTCGGTAATGAATTGCGGTTTTACAGTGGTATTAATCCACAAGCTTCGAATGTAACCTTAACTGATAGCTCCGATATTCTGGCGCGCGGTATTGCTGGTGCAGAGCCATTTACACTTGCCAATGGCTCGGAGAATCGCAATACCCGTGTGACCATAGCATTGGATTTTACCAGCGGTGGAGAAACTATTAATTACATCCAGCGGGTACTTATTCGCAATGTTCCCTAATTCTCGCTCTTTAAAACAGGTGAATTCCCAGCGCGGATTTTTATTGCCGCTGGCGTTGTTTATTATTGTGGTGATGGGTGTGTTGGCATTAACTATTTCTCGCACTGCTACACAATCCCAAACGGCGGTGGTGCAGGAATTTATTAGCCTGCAAAGTTTTTACGCGGCAGAAAGTGGTGCACAGCGGGGTATGAAAGCATTATTTTTGGATGTGAATGGGCGTCAAGCGGCAGATGCTGCGTGCCTGGCTATGAATTTAAATCCGGATTACAGCGGAATTGAGGGCCTTAGTGCTTGTACTGTGGCTGTTGATTGTACTTGCCGCTATCAAAATGGGAGTGATTGTACGCCTGCAAATGCGACAAACTATTCACCTCTGGCACCGGCTGATGTGCTGAAAAGTTTTTATACAGTTACTAGCGTAGGCACCTGCGGTGAAAGAGAATATCGCGCTGAGCGTAGTATTCAGGTTGGCGCGTTTTTGGAGCAGGAAGATGATTGATCTACTTACTCCGGCCATAAATATTATGAATAAGTTTCGTATTTTTATAGCTTGTCTTTTAGTTATATTTTTCTATTGCTCAAATGTAAGTTATGCCGTTACTTATAATCTGAGTAATGGAGATCGTCCGCCATGCAATACTACATGGAGTGTATCTGGAACTACTTTTACTTGTAATGGTGATGGCCGGGTAACCCTTGCGAATGGAGATGTACTTACCGCAAACACTACAATAACAATTTCTGCAAATAACGGATTTGTGCTGAGTAATAACACCATTGGTTCGGTGGCGAACAATATTAATTTAGTGTCAAGTTATGGTGCTATTCAGTCTGGCAATACCAATACGGTTTATGGTTCTATCACCAGTAGTAGTGGTGCTATCACGTTAATAAATACTACGGTATCGGGTACGATTACAACTGGTGGAAATATTAATTTAACCGGTGGAAATGTTGGAGGAAAGATAACGAGTAGCAGTAATACCATCACTACAAATGGTACTAATTTGTATGGCGGTGCCGAGGCACGTTCAGGGATGAGTTTTACGGGTGGTACCCTCGCTGGCAGTATTGTTATGACGTCCAACAACCCTGTCACTTTTTCAGGAGTGACTATGACCTCGGGCAGTATTTCCGGCGCGAGTACAGTCACTATTCAAAACGGTAGCGTGCTGGGTTCCTCCTCGTCATCAATCACTATTTCTAGTACGAGCGGGGCAATTACCGTTAATAATTCAATTGTCTATGGAAGTCTAACGGCCCCTAATTATTCAACCATAACCGTGACCAATAACGGTACTGTATATGGTTCTTGTTTGCCTAATTCCACGCCCGCCAATGCCTGTAATTTCACACCACCTGTTTGTACTACGGGGCTGATAGGTGGATTGTTGGGGAGCTATTACAAAAATATTAATTTGGCGGGAAACCCTGCGGGTACCCGGCTTGATACCAACATCAATTTTGATTGGGGTGAAGGTTCTCCCGGTGTAAGTAATATTAATAGCAATCAGTTCGGCGTAGTCTGGACCGGTAAGTTGCGCGCACCTACAACGGGTAATTATCGTTTCCAAACAGTGTCTGATGATGGTGTGAGGCTTTGGGTTAATAATCAATTAATTATTAATAATTGGAATGATCATTCAGCCACGACAAATACCAGTGCAACTATCGCTTTAGAAGCTGGATATGCCTACGATGTTCGCCTGGAATATTATGAAAATACGGGTCAGGCGGTAATCAGGTTGTTATGGAGTCCACCGGGCACTGCTACTTTTTCCACCTTGGGTACAGCAGGGGATCCGAACCAAAGCACGGCAAATTATTGCGAGGTACCTGTTGCCAATTGTAATAATGGTTTTATTGGTGCTGCCGTTGGGCAATATTTTAATAACATGAATTTATCCGGCACCGCGGCAGCAACCCGCCAGGACCTGGCTATCGATTTTGACTGGGGAACGGGGGCGCCAGGTGTTCCAGGCGTAAACGCCGATAATTTTTCTGTGCGTTGGAATGCGACCTTAAAAGTTGACACTACCGGAAGTTATCAATTTCAAACATTGTCTGATGATGGTGTACGTCTGTGGGTTAATAACCAGCTCATGATTGATAACTGGACAGTACACGCGGTTACTACAGACACTAGTCCAACGATCAACCTTACGGCGGGTCAGACTTATCCCTTACGTTTGGAATTTTATGAGAACGGTGTCCATGCGGTTATTTCGCTACGCTGGCGCCGCCCGGGTGATTCGAGCTTCCTGCCCATTTCAGGGTGCCCTGCGAAAGTGAGTTATTACGGTATATCTCACAGCGGCACTGGTTTAACTTGTACTGCGGAACCAATAATTATTAGCGCCTACGATGCCAATGGTGCATTGGTTGCACCGGATGCGGGAACACAAGTGACACTTTCTACTGTGCCTGCCACGGGAACCTGGGTTGCAAATAACTATACTTTCTCCGGAACTGAAAACGCATTTCAAGCCTTTCTGCGACAAACAACACCCGCGATGCTTAACATCAATGTCACTGACGGTAGTTTTTCAGAGATTCAGAGTCTCGATCCATCGATTACTTTTTTGGATGCGGGTTTAAAGTTTTACAATGAAACTGGCGCTATACAATCTATTGCAAATCAGCGCGCAGGTGTTACCGCAACAACACCGGTTTTACGTGCTGTAAGAACAAATACAAATACCGGTGTTTGTGAGGCCGCTGTTAGCGGAACTCGCGACGTTAATTTGGGTTATGAATGTACCAATCCAACTACTTGTGTGGCTGGTGAAACCTTTACATTACAAGGCACAGGAATTGCTGCGAACAATTCGTCAACCAGTGCGAATCGCACGTCAGTATCGCTAACATTTAATACTAACGGCGAAGCGCCGATTTCATTTAATTACAGCGATGTGGGGCGTATCCGTCTTCATGCGTCTCTATCACTGCCTGGACCGGATAATTCAACTATTTCGTTGGCGGGTGCTAGCGATGAATTTGTTGTGCGGCCCGAGCGATTGGTTGTTTCAGAGGTTCAAGGATTTGATGGCAAAAGTAACCCCGAAGGAACTACTGCGGAAGGAGTGGCGGCGGGTTTTGTCGCAGCAGGGGAGACATTTAGAGTTGTTGTTCAGGCGCAAAATGCCAACCAGCAGCCCACGCCCAATTTTGGTCGCGAGATACAAAGTGAAAATAATATTTTGCTAAAAGAATATGAAATTATACATCCGGTTGGCGCTACGCTCACAGCCCTTAGCAACGGCACAGCAGGGAGTTTTGCTGCAACCAGTCCCCAAGGTAGTTTTGAAAACACCAACTTGATATGGAATCAAGTTGGTAGCTTAAGCTTGCGCCCCGAATTGGCTGATAATGATTATCTTGGTGCGGGCACTCCTGATTACATTGTCAGTAATACAGTCGGGCGTTTTTATCCTGATAGATTTGTTATTACCGCGCATTCGCTTGAAAATAATTGTGGTGCGTTTTCATACATGTCCCAGCCTGAGTTGCCACTGAGCTATGAATTACAAGCGCAAGCGGTAGGTGGTACTGTAGTTACTAACTATGGCTCGACTTATGGCACATTACCTGACTTGGGCTACGTGGCAGAAAATGCTAATGCTGGTAATGGTGTGCTGCTGAGTCCACGTGTGGTTGAAACCAGTGCAAAAAACTGGTCAGACGGACGCTTGTTGGTCAGTAGCAATGCTGTTTTTAACCGCGTTGTGGCTCCCGATGGACCTTACCCGGAATTGAATTTTGGCTTGACACTTACCGATAGTTTTGACCTCCGTGAATTAACTGCCAGAAACATGAATGCCAATAATGTGGGCGCTTGTTCGGAGGATGATAGCTGCACTGCCTTTCAATTAAACGCAACCCCTCTCGATTTACGCTATGGTCGTCTGCGATTGGATAACGCATTTGGCCCAAGTATTGCTGACTTGCCAGTGAATTTTATTACTGAGTATTGGTTTGGGAATCGTTTCATTAAAAATGATGGGGATAGCTGCACAAAAATTCTACGCAGTGCAATTACCTATCCAGCAGGAAATATTTTAGCGCCAGCCAACCTGACTATAGCGCTAACTGGTGGCTCAACTACAGGTAATTATGCTGATATTGATTCCACACAAATCAGTTTTGGTGCGGGTGATGCAAACCATTTCTTTTCTGCTCCCGGTTCCGGCGTAGAAGAAACCTTTAACGTTAGTGTCAATTTAACTAGTTATCCTTGGCTTCGTTTTGATTGGAATAATACGAATAAAATACCGACGAATGATGAATGCATTGTTGGAATTCCAGAGGAATTAACTGATTGCGGGTTAAAAGCAAATTTTGGTTTTGGTAACCACCATCGCGGTCATGACCGCATTATTTATTGGCGTGAACGTTTTCAATAATTGAGGTTTTACAAACGTATTTTTATGGAAATGACTATTACCACTCCCAGTTTATTGTTTCCTGCCATCTCGTTACTAATGCTGGCTTATACCAATCGTTTTGTGACGCTGGCGAATGTGATTCGGCAGCTGAGTAATTTGGATAATGCCCCTAGCCGAGATATCGTGATTCGCCAAATCGACAACCTGCGTATTCGCATGACAGTGATCCGATTTATGCAGGCGTTTGGGGTTTTATCGTTTGTGTTTTGTACCCTGTCTATGTTTTCGCTGTTGCTGGCATTTCAGGTGGCAGGTATGTATTTATTTGCGGCGAGTTTGATACTGCTAGTGGTGTCTTTGCTTTTTTCATTTTACGAAGTGAACATTTCTACCAAGGCGATCAATATCGAACTGGAAAAGTTTGATGCGGTGATGCAAAAACACAAACACGACTAGCGATTGCTTCTGCAGCAAGGTCTTTAAGGTTAATAAAAATGGCAGCGAATGGCAGCGAATGGCTGCCATTTTTGTCCGCGCAATAAAGCCCATAAGGAGAGCAGGGGCCTAACAGTGTTATCGCTCGGTGGACGATTCCAGGCGTATATCAACTGCCAGTTCATCGGCAATTTTATCCAGGTAGTCATATAGCTCATTCATATCGACCGATTTAGGCACCTCAATCACACCCGTGGCCTCAAACAGCGGTTCGCCGGACCAAGGCATACTTGAACACGCCGTTTCCAGTTCGCCCATGTTAATATGGCGAGCGGCGAAAGCTTGGGCTATTTCGCGTACAATACCGGGCCTATCATTGCCCACGACGCTAAAGCTAAATTCACGGCAATCGGGTTTGCTAATAGTAACGGCGTCTTCGATAACGATTTTCAGCCCTTTTTCGGCCAATTGATTCAGTGCAGTACGCAGCTCCGCCAGATGTGACTCCGCAACGGCAACCTGCAGGATACCCGCGAACTTACCAGCCAAGTGTGCCATACGGCTTTCAAGCCAATTGCCATGGTGTTGGTTAATAGTGTGTGCAAGCAGTTCCACAACACCGGGGCGATCGTCACAAATTACAGTTAAAACAAGTTGTGTATTCACGGCAATTCCTTAATGGTTATTGATTCGGTGTTTTTAGATTATTTATCCATTCGCTAAGCGGTTAATTCGCTGTGTTATCCAGTTTAAGATTACTCTGCTTGTTGTTACTGAACAAGCTGTGAGTGAACCCCTATTGTTAAGTCAGAGATAAGCCGATGATTATTCCCTATGAACAATTATCGAGCGATGCCTTGCAAGGACTGATAGAAGAGTTTATTACCCGTGACGGTACTGATTACGGTGTAGAGGAAGTGTCGCTCGCAACTAAAGTTGAGCAAGTTAAAAAACTGTTAAAGCGTCGCGAAGTAGTGGTGGTGTTTGATTTTTCGACCGAGTCCGCCAGTTTGCTTACTCGTCACGACGCTGAGTTTATCGCGCAGAATAATACTGCTGATTAATTTTTTACTCTTTATGATGAGAATATTGTGAATCATTTATTTTTGCATTGCCGCGCAGGATTTGAAAAAGAATGTGCGGCGGAAATATCCGATCTTGCTGCTGGTTTGGGTATCTATGGTTACAGTAAAACCAAAGACAATAGCGCCTATGTACTTTTTATTACCCACGAACCGGATGGTGCGGACAATCTGATGAAGCTGTTGGGTTTTCGCAAATTGATTTTTGCTCGCCAATGGTTTGTGTGCGCTGGTTTAATTGATGATTTACCGGTTACTGATCGCGTGACTCCCCTCTGTGCGGCTGCGGCGGCTTTGCCAAAAACCTGCGAATTAATCATTGAGACAGTCGATACCAACGAAGGTAAAGAGCTGTCGGGTTTAAGTAAAAAAATCACTGCACCCTTTGAGAAAGCGCTGCGTGCTGCCCAATTGGTTTATGCCAAAAGCCCAATGCGTCTGCATTTGGTATTTATTTCCGGTACTCAGGCTTATGTGGGGTTTAGCCCCATTTACAATTCATCGCAGTGGCCTATGGGGATTGCCCGTTTGCGTTTACCCAAAGAGGCGCCTAGTCGTGCAACCTTAAAGCTTGAAGAAGCTTGGCATCATTTTATTCCCGCCGAAGAGTGGGATACTCGCTTGGCATCGGGCATGCGGGCGGTAGATCTGGGGGCAGCACCCGGTGGCTGGACCTGGCAGCTGGTGCAGCGCGGAATGTATGTAGAGGCCGTAGATAACGGGCCAATGGATAAAAATCTGCTGGAAACCGGGCAGGTATTGCATATTTTGACCGACGGTTTTTTATATGAACCAAAAAAGCCAGTGCACTGGTTGGTCTGCGATATTGTAGATAAACCCGCGCGAGTGACCAGTATGATTATTCGCTGGTTCACTAAAAAACATTGTCGCGAAGCCATTTTTAATTTGAAGCTACCAATGAAGCAGCGTTATGCCGAAGTGAAAAAATGTGAAGAGCGGATTCGCGCTGAGTTGGAAAAGGCAGGGTTTAAATTGGATATTCAATTTAAGCAGCTGTATCACGATCGTGAAGAAGTAACAGGATATTTGCGAGTGTATTAATCCTTGTGTGAGTTGGCGATAAGTTGATCGCCAACTCACTAGCTGGTTTTTTGTTAGATGCTTAAAACTTAATGATAAGAGGTGCGGTCATTTTGATCCGCTGCAGTATTTTGCAAAACCCATTCGGTGAGCTGTACCCAATCTTCAATAAGGGTTCGCAGCAGTGTCATGTGGCCCGGAGGAAGATTTTTATCACGCAACGCGCTCTCGCCAATCTCGGTTAATACCGATACTATTTTGCCAATAGTGTGTGCTTTGAGCGAATCCAGAACCTGGGAATTGAGTAACATTTCGCCGGTATAGGCAGATTGCAGATCTTCGTAGGAAACATTGGGTATTGTATCTATTGCTTGTTTGACTGCGTGAGCCAAAAGAGGGTTGTTATTGCGCAGCAAACGAAACGTAAGTTCCAGTGCTTGGCGGCTAAAAAAGTCTGTCGGCATATAATCTACTGCTGGTTTCCGAGACATCGAACCTGGTTCCTCGGTAGTGAAATTTTCTCCTACACGTTTTTCCATTATTGATAGCATAGCAACTTCACTGTTCTTCGCTTGTGTATTTATAGACGATTTAAAACTATGAATTTAGAAATTGATAAAACTTTAGATACCTGCGGTTTACTCTGCCCTGAGCCGGTAATGATGCTTCATAAAACCATGCGCGAAACTGATTCGGGGCGTGTGATAGAGGTGATTGCCACCGATCCTTCAACGCTGCGCGACATTCCAAAGTTTTGTTTATTTTTGGGTCATGAACTTATCGAACAACAGCAAACGGAAAAAAATTATATTTTTTATATTCGCAAAGCGTAGAAAACTATTTTTTCTACGTGTTTGGTTATAATTGCGCCACATCAAAAACAGGTAGCCATAAAAAAACGCCGCTAATGCGGCGTTTTTTTTAACAGTTACAGCCTTGATGCATTGACTATTTTTTGTCGCAAGCTATCGATCTTTTTATTGCAAACCGTCTACCAGTAAGGAAATAGCGGCCATTGCTTCGGGATCTTCTGCTTTGATCTTGTTTGCTATCTGATGCTGGAAGAAGTAACGGAAATTGTCACTGGCTTGAGCCTCGTAAAGTGAGTCATCGCCTGGTAATACAGGTGTACTGACTACTTTGGTTGGGTCACTGATCATGGCGTATACACTACCGTCGTAATGCAGGCTCCAACTCACCACTTCAACTAGCGTCAAGCGCTTGCTATCCGCAGTTGCCAATACAGCATGAGTACCAATAGTGTCGGGCAATTCCTGAATAACGTCATCGCCACTTTCACACTCTACTTCGTAGTATTCTGCTGCAGTCTCAAGCTCAATCACTTTATGCATTGGTGCTTCAAAGAACAGCTCATCAATACCCGGATCGTAATATCCTTCCCAGTGACCGTTAAGTGGGTCGCACAGATCGGGGCAGGGAACAATATCGTTTAACCAAGGCACAAGCCCAACCACTTCACCATTGGCACGCAGGCCCCAGCAAAGGATTTTAAGGCTGTAGAGTTTGTCGGAGCTGGTATCGTTGGAGTAGAGCATTTCCAGCCCATCCAATTCAGGAGAGAGGCGGATAAAACGCTCGTCGTGCAGCGCGGAGTAAGTCTTCTTCGTGAAGAGATCAACCACATTATCCATGTTGTGGCCTGTGTGCGAGGTCTTCATAATACCACCCCCTAAAGTGAGGCGAGTCACCGCTTTGCAGCGATGCCCAGACGACGGTTTTGAGGTCACCATCACTATATAAGGTATATGCTAAATCCCCAAAGCACAACCGCTATGGGTAAAAATTTTATTCCATCGATTTATGTCAGGCTGATTTTTAAGCATTCTGAATTTATAACCCCCGGTTTCCGATAAGTGAGTTCTTATGAAAATAGTTGCGGATGAAAATATCCCGCTGGTTGATGCGTTTTTTAGTCCCTTGGGCGAGGTGGTTCGTTTGCCGGGGCGCACTATGTGTGCGGCAGACGTTAAAGATGCAGATGCGTTAATAGTTCGCTCTGTAACCAAAGTAAATTCAGCTCTGCTAGCGAGCAGCAAAATTTCATTTGTTGGTACTTGCACTATCGGTGTGGATCATTTGGATCAGCAATATTTTGCTGAGCAATCCATTGCATGGTCGAGTGCACCGGGCTGCAATGCCAACTCGGTAGTTGAGTATGTTTATGCTGCCTTGTGTCATTTAAATATCAATTGGTTGCCCGTGACTTTCGGCATTATTGGCTGCGGTAACGTAGGTGGGTTGCTGTATAAACGCCTTAAAGCGCAGGGCGTTCAGGTGCGTTGTTATGACCCCAACCTCAGCCTTGCGCAAAACCCTGACCTCACCAGCCTGGGTGCGGTGCTGGCATGTGATGTGATTAGTATGCACACACCGTTGGTAACTAGCGGCTCTCATCCGAGTTTTCATTTGTTGGGTCGCACGGAATTGCTGCAACTAAAACCCGGGGCGGTGTTAATTAATTGCGGGCGCGGTCCGGTGATAGATAATCAAGCCTTGTTGGATGTATTAAATGAGCGTGACGATTTAAATGTTGTGCTGGATGTGTGGGAGCCTGAGCCGGATATTTCACTGGAATTACTCGATAAAGTGCTCTTGGGCAGTCCGCATATTGCGGGCTACAGCTACGATGGAAAATTAAACGGCACAGAAATGATTTATCAGGCGTTGTGTCAGCACATCGATAAAAAACCAGATGCTTCGCTCGCGCAATTAGTTCCGCCACTGGAAAATAATGTACTGACAGTTGATGAAACACTGGTGCAACGTGGCGATATTTTTCAAATTGCCCAAGCTCTGATTAAACAGGTTTACGACATAGCGGCCGATGATGCTCGCCTGCGTGATCTTGCCCAACAAGCGCGTTGTGGCGAAGCGAATTTTGCCGAGGGTTTTGATGCTTTGCGTAAGCATTACCCCAAGCGCCGCGAGTTCCACAATTACCAGCTTGCCCTCAGTGGCATCAGTGCTGCCGATAAACAGTGGCTGCAAGTGTTAGGATTTAACTGTGTTTAAACTCGGTGTGATTATTAACCCCTACGCTGGTTTGGGCGGTAGTGTCGGTTTAAAGGGTTCCGATGGTGAGGCAATTCGCTCTGAAGCTTTGGCGCGCGGCGCCGAACAGCGTGCGCCAGCGCGTATGCAGCGCACCCTGGAAAGCATTGGTGAATTAAATCAGCAAATCGAAGTTATTTGTTTTGCGGGCGATATGGGTGAAGTTGCGGCAAAAAATGCCGGTTTTATTCCGCGTATTATCGGCGTCGCAAAAAATAACCCAAGTGAAGCGGAAGATACTTGCGCCGCTGCGCAGGCGCTGATGAATGAACAGGCAGATTTGATTTTGTTTGCCGGTGGCGATGGTACCGCGCGTTTAATTGCCGATGTGGTGGGGATAGCCCAGCCAGTATTAGGGGTTCCCTCCGGGGTAAAAATGCACTCAGGTGTCTATGCAATTTCGCCTGAAGCCGCGGGGGAAATTCTTAAACAATTGTTGACTGGCAAGCTGGTCAATATTGCCGAGCGCGATGTAAAAGATATAGACGAGGAAGCGTTTCGCAACGGCCAGGTGCGCGCGCGTTTTTACGGCACTTTGTTGGTGCCGGAGGATTCACAGAATCTACAGCAAGTAAAAAATGCCGGAACCGAGCGCGATGAATTGGCGCAGCTGGATGTGGCCCAGGAAATGATCGATCAATTGCAGCCAGATACCCTGTATTTGGTTGGCCCAGGTTCAACTACCCATTTATTTTTGCAGGAGCTGGGGCTTGAGGGTAGTTTGCTGGGGGTAGATTTATTGCTTAATAATAAATTAATTGCGCTGGATGTCAGTGCACCACAAATAGTGCAGCAGCTCGACAACTTTACCGGCCAGGTAAAAATAATTATTACCGCGATTGGTGGTCAGGGGCATATTCTCGGACGTGGCAACCAGCAATTTACGCCGGCGATTGTGCGGCGCATCGGCAAAGACAATATTTACATTATTGCCGCGCGTGGAAAAATTCTGGCGCTCGATGGTCGCCCCTTGTTAGTAGATACCAATGATCCGCAGTTGGATAAACAGCTGGTAGGTTATTGGCCCGTGATTACCGGTTATCGCGATACGATTATCTACCCAGTGGGTTATACAACAGAAGGTGCAGGTTAATGCAAATTATTGTGGATCGCCTTGCACTGCTTGCAGAAAAAATTCGCACTGCAACAGATATAGATAGCCATCGCGTATTTCATGGCCGTGGCCGCTGTTATGCCGGGTTGGAATTTGTCACAGTGGATTATTTTCAACCTGTTATTTTAATAACTTTATTTGTAGCGCCGCCTGCCGCCTGGTTGGAGCAATTCATTCTTCAAATACAGCCGCTCTTTAATAGTAAACACACGGTGCTGCTGGTCCAGCATCGCTATTTGCCACAAGCGCCCAGTGAACTTATATCGGGTGAGTTACCCGAGGTGATTTATGCGCGTCGCCGTGGTTCGCTATTTAATTTGCATTTGGCGCAACAACAAAACAGCGGTTTTTTTCTGGATATGGAGCCGGGCAGGTTGTGGCTGGAACAATACGCCAGCAACCGACGTGTACTGAATTTGTTTGCCTATACCTGTGCCTTTTCTGTAGTGGCTATTGCGGCGGGTGCAGAAAAAGTCGTGAATGTGGATATGAGCAGCCCGGCATTAAATTTGGGGCGCGCCAACCACCAGTTAAATGGCTTGGCAAAAAATAAAAGTGAGTTTGTGGCGGAAAATATTCTTAAATCCTGGAGTCGGGTTAAAAAGCCTGGGCCTTATGATTTGGTGATTATTGATCCGCCCTCTTACCAAAAAGGTAGTTTTATAGCGGAAAAAGATTACGCCAAGGTGATTCGCCGCTTGCCGGAATTAATGCCTGAAGGTGGTTTGGTACTGGCTTGTTTAAATGCGCCGGAGTTGAGTGAGGGGTTTTTAAAGCAGCAGTTTAATGAGCAGTGCCCACAGGCGGTATTTATTGAGCGGTTACAGCCCCATGCAGATTTCCCCGATGTTGACCCAGAGCAGCAACTGAAACTACTGATTTATAAAATTCCCACTGCGTAAACTGCAGCCATAAAAAAACCAGCGCGCAGCTGGTTTTTTTATGACTGCGATTTTACTGTCAATTATTGCGAGTAGCGCGACAGGAAATCGCCAAAACGATGGATGGCTTTGGTCAGGTCATCTTCACGCGGCAGGAACACTATGCGGAAGTGATCGCGATTGGGCCAGTTAAAGGCCGTGCCTTGTACGAGTAATACTTTTTCCTGAATCAAAAAGTCCAACACCATCTGTTGGTCGTCTTTGATTTTGTACATATCCAAATCAATTTTTGGAAAGAGGTACATGGCGCCGCGTGGTTTTACGCAAGATACGCCGGGAATATCGGCGAGTGCATTCATTGCTGCATCGCGCTGATCGCGCAAACGACCACCGGGCACAATTAATTCATTGATGCTTTGGTAGCCGCCCAGCGCGGTTTGCACAGCGTACATAGCCGGCACGTTAGCGCACAAGCGCATGGATGCCAGCATTTCCAAGCCTTCAATATAACTGCGCGCACGGTGTTTGGCACCGCTGATCACCATCCAGCCGGAGCGGAATCCGGCCAGGCGATAGGCTTTGGACAGGCCGTTAAAGGTGACGCAGAGTACATCTTGGGCCAATCTGCCCATAGGGATAAACTCGGCGTCATCGTAAAGAATTTTGCTGTAAATTTCGTCGGCAAAAATAATCAGGTTGTGGCGGCGCGCTAGTTCTACAATCGCTTCCAGCACCGCTTGGCTATAGACCGAGCCGGTGGGGTTGTTAGGGTTAATCACCACAATACCGCGGGTTTTATCGGTGATTTTGCTCTCGATATCAGCGAGGTCGGGGAACCAGTCGGATTGTTCATCGCACAAGTAGTGACGTGCTTTGCCGCCCGCAAGATTTACGGCGGCAGTCCAGAGGGGGTAGTCGGGCGCGGGCACCAGAATTTCATCGCCGTTGTTAAGCAATGCCTGCATGGCCATCACAATTAATTCACTTGCGCCATTGCCGAGGAAAATATCTTCAATTTCCACGCCCGGCACTTGAATGCGCTGGCACTCTTGCATAATCGCTTTGCGCGCGGCAAACAGGCCTTTGGAAGCGGTGTAACCCTCGGCGTTGGGCAGGTTGTAAATAACGTCCTGAATAATTTCGTCGGGCGCCGCGAAACCAAAGGGGGCGGGGTTGCCAATATTCAGTTTAAGAATGCGGTGGCCTTCTTCTTCAAGGCGGTAAGCGTGCTCCAGTACGGGGCCGCGAATGTCATAACAAACTCCATTGAGTTTGTCGGATTTCTTAATCGGGTTCATTTGCAGTAAGATGCCTTGGATGCGGTCGTGCGTGATTGCGGTGGAAAAACACCCAAATAATCGACCTTAACTAGTTGATCTGTCAAGGAAATCCTTATGGCTGATAACGAAAAATACAACGACGACCATTGGCGTGAAAAATTAACGCCGGAGCAGTATCGCATTTGCCGTGAAAAGGGCACCGAGCGCCCCTTTACTGGTGAGTATTGGCAGGAATTCAGCGCGGGCGATTATCGCTGCCGCTGCTGCGGTGAATTGCTGTTTGATGCAGGCACCAAGTTTGACGCCGGTTGCGGCTGGCCCAGTTTTTACGCACCGGTCAACAAGGTGGCGATTCGTGAATACTTGGATACCAGTCACGGTATGCATCGCACTGAAGTGGTTTGCCGTCATTGCGATTGTCATTTGGGGCATGTATTTACCGATGGGCCTGCACCTACCGGCTTGCGTTACTGTATTAATTCTGCGTCGATTTTTTTTGTGCCCAGCGCAGCGTAATTTATTGCCAGTGCCGCCCGGCACTGGATTTGTTTTTTCTTCCACACCTTGGATTTTGTTGATTAATCGTCTCTAAGCGTCTGATTTTGTAAACAAATGTTAAATTTGTCTGTTCACCTTGTGCGCTTCACATCCTTTGTTCATCTTGCTACGTATCGGCATGTCACATTGCATTCAAACACTTACTTTACTGGGTGTCGCGACCATACTAATTAAACTTCTGCGATACCTTTCTCCGGGGAGAAATCTATGAGAATCCTTATGCCGTGCAGGACTCGCGGTGCTTTTTTAACTTCACTGTGCATGTCAATGACCTGCGTTGTGTGGAGTGCTTTTGTGCTCACTGCTAACGCCCAACCAGCGGCGAGCGCTGCGACGGAAGTGATTGTGCAAGCAGCAAGTACAGCGCAGCTCACGACTACAATTGAAGCGCTAGGCGATTTGCGTGCGAATGAAACAATTACTCTCACCTCCAATGAAACCAAAAAAATCACCCGTATTAATTTTGATGATGGTCAGCGTGTCGAGAAGGGCCAGATTTTGGTTGAAATGACCAGCCGCGAAGAGTCAGCGCTGCTTGAAGAAGCGCGCTTCAATACCGATGAAGCCAAAAAGCAACTTGATCGTGTGCGCGAATTAGCCAAGCGTGGTGCTGCTTCGCAGTCAGAGCTTGATCAGCGCATCCGCGAATTTGAAGCAGCGCGTGCACGTTACAACGCAACCGAATCGCGCTTAAAAGATCTGGTTTTGCTTGCGCCGTTTTCTGGTGTGGTGGGCTTGCGACAAGTCAGTGTCGGTGCACTGGTATCGCCAGGTAATATTATTACCACCCTGAACGATGACTCTAAAATGAAATTGGATTTCACTGTGCCAGCTATTTACCTGCGCAGTTTGGCCACCGGGCTACCCATTGTGGCGAAGAGTCGTGATTTGGGTAACAAGGAATTTCAAGGTGAGGTAGTCAGTATTGATAACCAGATTGATGAAGTGACTCGCGCCATCAAAGTGCGTGCGCTGTTGGACAATAAAAATCATGAATTGAAACAAGGCATGTTAATGCTGGTGGATTTAAAAGCGGCATCGCGTACAGCATTGATTATTTCTGAATCCGCTTTGGTGCCTTTGGCCAGCAACAATTTTGTATTTGTGTTGCAGGATGCAGAAAATGGCCCGGTGGTGGAGCGTCGCCAAATTACCATTGGTGAACGCTTGCCTGGCTCTGTGGAAGTGTTGAGTGGATTAAATCCGGGCGAAAAAATTGTGACGCATGGTTTACAAAAAATTCGTCCGGGACAGAAAGTGCAAGTTCTTGCCGAAGAAAAACCTTTTGCGGAACAGACGGGTGAGGCATTACACCTGTCTGACTTAATTCAATCCAAAAATAACTGAGGGCCACCATCATGATGCCCTCGGATATTGCTATCAAGCGCCCGGTATTTGCCTCGGTGCTGTCAATTTTATTAATCGCGTTCGGCATAGTTGCCTTTGAGCGGCTGACCTTGCGCGAGTATCCCAATATCGATCCCCCTGTTGTTTCCATTCGCACTAATTACCCCGGTGCTGCTGCCAATATTGTTGAAACCAGAGTAACCAAGGTTATTGAGGATCGTATTTCCGGTGTGGAAGGGATTCGCTACATAGAATCCTCCAGTGAAAATGGTGTTTCGAATATTGTGGTTCAGTTTGATACGGGCCATAACATGGATGCCGCCGCGAATGATATTCGCGATCGTGTAGCCCGTGCGTTGGGTAATTTGCCCGATGAGGCCGACCCACCCGAAGTGCAAAAAGTCAGCTCCGATGAAGACGTTATTCTCTGGTTTAATTTTGCCGGTGAAAATATGACTATGCCGGAGCTTTCTGATTACGCCCAGCGCTATTTGGTCGATCGCTTTTCGGTAATTGATGGTGTGGCGCGTGTGCGTATTGGTGGTGAGCAGCGCTACGCCATGCGCATTTGGTTGGATCGCCGTGAATTGGCGGCGCGCAATCTTACCGTCAATGATGTGGAGGCCGCGCTGCGCGCTGAAAACGTCGAATTGCCGGCGGGTAGTATTGAATCCCTGGAGCGACAATTTACGGTGCGCATGGCACGCTCCTATCGCACCGTCGATGAATTCAGTCGCCTTGTGGTGCGGCGCGGTGAAGATGGTCACCTGACCCGTTTGGGGGATATTGCCAAAGTAGAAAAGGGCACCGAAGAAGATCGCAATTTATTTCGCGGCAACGGTGTAACCCAGGTCGGGATCGGCATTGTTAAACAATCTACTGCAAATACCATTGATGTGGCGCGCGGTGCAAAACTCGAGCGCGACAAGATTAATGCAATTTTACCTAAAGGCATGAGTCTGGAAGACAGTTATGACAGCTCGGTATTTGTAGAGCGCGCTATTCACGAGGTGTACATCACGCTCGCCATTGCGATTGGTTTGGTGGTGTTGGTTATCTATTTATTTTTAGGCAGTGTCCGTGCCATGTTAGTGCCTGCGGTTGCTGTACCTGTATCCATTATTGCTACCTTTACCGTGCTTGCTGCCTTGGATTTTTCAGTCAATATGTTCACGCTGCTTGCGTTGGTTTTAGCAATTGGATTAGTGGTAGATGATGCGATTGTGGTACTGGAAAATATAGTCCGGCATATTGAAGAGAAAGGCAAAACACCTCTGCTCGCAGCGGTTGATGGAACACGTGAGGTGGGTTTTGCGGTAATCGCTACCACACTGGTGTTGATTGCCATTTTTGTGCCTATTATTTTTCTCAAGGGCGATATAGGGCGATTGTTTTCCGAGTTTGCCATCACCATGGCCGCCGCAGTTGCCTTCTCATCGCTGATCGCACTCACCTTATCGCCGATGATGGCGTCCAAGGTACTCACCCGCAATGAAAACAAAAATAATCTGGTTGAGAAAGTTAATCAGGGAATGTTGCGTTTGCGTTTGCGCTATCAGGATTCCATCCGTTTTTGTTTGCGTCATACCAAATCAGTTATTGTTATTTTTGCACTGCTCATTTTGGCGATGTTTTATGTAATTAAAACTTTGCCATCTGAATATGCGCCGCGCGAAGACAGGGGAACTTTTTTTGTCATGGTGAATGGCCCGGAAGGTGCCAGTTATGCCTACATGGAAGAGTACATGACGGAGATTGAGAACCGCATGATGAAATATGTGGAGGCCGGTGAAATCAATCGCTTGATGGTTCGTGCACCACGGGGCTTTGGTGCCGTAGAAAGTTTTAACTCCGGCATGATCATTGCCGTTATGAATGATTGGAGCGAGCGGCGCGGTGCATTTGTGGTAATGGAGGAAATCCGGCAAAAGTTGGCAGATTTACCGGGCGTGACCGCGGCGCCGGTAATGCGACAGGGGTTTGGCTCGCAAGCGCAAAAACCGGTTCAGTTCGTGCTGGGTGGTGGTACTTATACCGAGTTGGCTCAGTGGCGCGATATTTTGCTGGAGAAGTTAGAGGAAAATAACCCCGGCTTAACCGCAATCGATTGGGACTACAAAGAAACCAAACCACAAATAGAAGTATTGATTGATACGAATCGTGCAGCGGATTTGGGAGTTAGTGTCAATAATATCGGGCGTACACTGGAGGCGATGTTGGGCTCGCGCCGAGCGACAACCTACATCGATGATGGCGAAGAGTACGATGTAATTATGCAAGGTGAACGCCATGAGCAGCGCACCACTACCAGTTTGCAAAATATGTATGTGCGCTCTGAACGCAGCGGGGAATTAATTCCCTTGGCAAATTTGGTCACGCTAAAAGAAGTTGCCGATGTCAGCCGTTTGAATCGTTATAACCGCATGCGCTCATTAACAATAGAGGCGAATTTGGCTGACAACCTCGCGTTGGGTGATGCCTTGGCTCATTTGAATGGTTTGGTGCGTGAGCATCTACCGGCAACTGCGGTGGTGGATTACAAAGGTTTATCGCGCGATTTTCAAACTGCAGGCAGCTCGGTAATGTTTATTTTCCTGCTCGGTATTTTAATTACCTTCCTAGTGCTGGCTGCCCAGTTTGAAAGTTATGTGCATCCTTTTGTAATTATGCTGACGGTGCCGTTGGCTATTTTTGGTGGCATGTTGGGGCTGTATGTTACTGGCTCCAGTCTTAATCTCTATTCACAAATCGGATTGTTAATGCTCGTGGGGCTCGCTGCTAAAAACGGTATTTTGATTGTCGAATTTGTTAACCAATTGCGTGATCGTGGTGTGGCATTTCAAGATGCATTGTTAGAAGCATCGTCTGCACGTTTACGCCCAATATTGATGACAAGTTTGACAGCAGTTGCTGGTGCTATCCCTTTGGTTATTTCATCGGGAGCCGGTGCAGAAACGCGTTTTGTGATCGGCACGGTGGTGATCGCGGGGGTAATAGTTGCCACTGTTTTGACTTTGTTTTTGGTGCCTGTGGCTTACAGCTTACTTGCGCGCAAGACCGGGTCACCCGGTGATGTAGCTCGTCAGCTAGTTCAGGATCAGGCGCATTACAGTGGCGAAGACGATTAAATAGTTATTGCGTCAGGCGATAAGGGCGATATTGACTGGTCAGTATCGCCCTTATTCGTTAGTATCCACCTCACTATAAAAATGATTTATTTTCGGCAATTTCGTTAACCCTTTTTGTCAACTCCCTACCATGAGGAGCGGCAATGGTATTGCTGCAGATTGCTATGAAATTTTCTTTATTATTAACAATTCCCTGTGTTGCTTTTTTATTTGCCTGCACAAGTACAGTACCGTCAATCACACCCAATAATAATGTTGCCTTGTGGCAAGTGAATTCGCTAGAAACTATCGCCGGCGCAAAAGTAAGTATTTCTGGTGATCCTGAGTTAGTGAAAAGCAGGCAGGATCAGGTGGTGCGTTTTGATGGCGATGGCGATCGTTTATTGGTGGATGCCAATCCATTAGGTGACGCACAGGAATTTACCATTGAAATTTTCTTTAACCCCGCCGATGCTTATCCCAATAATCTGGAGCCGCGTTTTTTTCACATCGAAGCGGAGGATAATCCGAATCGTCGCATTACCATCGAGTTGCGTTTGAATGATAAAAAACAGTGGTATTTGGATGCCTATATTAAATCTGAAACTTCCCAGTTTACCTTGATAGACCCAAGTAAGGTTCATCCAATAGGGCAGTGGGCTCATGCTGCAGTGACTTATAAAAACGGCGAATTTGTGTCTTACGTAAATGGCGTGCGTGAGCTAACTGGACAGGTGGAATATTTACCCATTGCTGCGCATGCTAAAACCTCTATCGGTGCGCGCATGAATCAAGTGCATTGGTTTAATGGTGATATTGCCTGGGTGAAAATTACATCAGCAGCATTACCGCCAGAGGCATTCACGCTGACCAAATAGAGTTGCGACACCAAAAAAAGCCGCTGGTGCATTGCTGCAGCAGCGGCTTTTTTTAACGGAGAAAGTTCCAGCAAAAAATTACAGTTGGATTTTTGCTTTCAAGAACTCAACAATGTCTGTTGCTGGAATTTCTTGTTTTTCTGCGTCGCGACGGCCTTTGTATTCGATATTGCCCGCTTCCAAACCGCGGTCGCCAATCACAATGCGATGGGGAATACCCATCAAGTCGGTATCTGCCAGCATCCCGCCCAGACGCGCTTTTTCGTCGTCCATTAACAATACATCAAAACCAGCGTTAGTTAATTCAGCGTACAGCGCTTCACTCTTGTTGGCGACTGCTGCGGATTTGCTGATATTGATGGGCACTATGGCAATATGGAAAGGTGCAATTGCATCTGACCAAATGATCCCATTGTCATCGAAGTTTTGTTCGATGGCAGCTGCAACCACACGAGTTACACCAATACCGTAACATCCCATAATCATGGTTTGCTCTTTGCCATTTTCATCCAGTACTTTGGCTTTCATCGCTTCGGAATATTTAGTGCCGAGTTGGAATATGTGGCCCACTTCAATGCCGCGCTTAATTTCCAGTGTGCCCTTGCCGCAAGGGCTCGGGTCACCTGTGACTACGTTGCGAATATCAGCAACCAATGGCGCTTTTTCATCGCGCTCCCAGTTTACGCCGGTGAGGTGGAAACCGTCTTTATTGGCGCCACAAACAAAATCGGCAAGGTGGGCAGCAGCGTGGTCAACAATTACTGGAATTTGTAAACCTACCGGTCCGATCGAGCCAATACCCACACCCAGTTCTTCTTTAATGCGACTTTCCGGTGCCAGCGTTAGTGGGGCCGCGATACCGGTTAATTTCTCTGCTTTGATCTCATTGAGTTCATGGTCACCGCGCAATACCAATGCTACCAATGGCTGGGTTTTATCGGCGCGTATTTCGCCTAATACAATGAGCGTTTTTACGGTTTGCTCGGGGCTGACCTTCAAGAATGCACACACTTCTTCGATGCTGTGTTTGCCGGGAGTCGCAACTTCCTGCAGCAGATGTTGCGGAGCAGGGCGTGTACCGGCTGGCGGCAGTGCTTCCGCTTTTTCAATGTTGGCAGCGTAGTCACTGGCATTGCTGAAGGCGATATCGTCTTCACCGCTGTCAGCCAGTACATGGAATTCGTGGGAAAAAGCACCGCCAATAGAGCCGGTATCGGCTAATACGGGGCGGAATTGCAAACCCAAGCGCGTGAAAATGCTGCAGTAGGTTGCATGCATCACATCGTAGGTTTGTTGCAGTGATTCAAAACTATTATGGAAAGAGTAGGCATCTTTCATAATAAATTCACGCGAGCGCATCACGCCAAAACGCGGGCGAATTTCATCGCGGAATTTGGTTTGAATTTGATAGAAATTAGCAGGCAACTGTTTGTAACTTTTTACTTCATTGCGAATTAAATCAGTGATGACCTCTTCATGGGTCGGGCCGAGGCAAAAGGGGCGGTCGTGACGATCGTTCATGCGCAGCAACTCGGGGCCATACTGCTGCCAACGACCTGATTCTTCCCACAGTTCCGCAGGTTGTACTACTGGCATCAAAACTTCCATAGCGCCGGATTTATTCATTTCTTCGCGGACGATTTTTTCAACCTTGCGCAGCACTCGCAGGCCCATCGGCAACCAGTTGTACAAACCGGATGCGGACTTGCGGATCATACCGGCACGCAACATCAATTTATGGCTGATGACTTCTGCATCTGAAGGGGTTTCTTTAAGAGTGGCAATTAAAAATCGACTGGAACGCATAGTTAAGGCTTCTTGATGGCTATAATGGGTTTCAAAGCTGCCTATTCTACGGTGGTTGATGGCATTGGTATAGCGCCCTGTGGCGCTTCACTACCGCCCACAGTGATGATTGCTTTAGCTTATAAAAGGATAACAACTTATGTTTGAACTTCACCCCCGTCTTGCACAAGATTCCGTTGTGATTGGTGAATTTGATTTGTCTCTGCTGCTCTTGAGTCGCGACGCAAACTACCCTTGGTGTATTTTGGTTCCCAAGCGCGAAGAGGTTTACGAAATTCACCATTTGAGTGAGGAGGAGCAGCTGCAGCTAATCCGCGAATCTTGTCGCCTCTCAGAAGTCATGACGAGTGTGTTTGACGCCGACAAGATGAATGTGGCCGCACTGGGCAATGTGGTGCGCCAGCTGCATATTCACCATATTGCACGCTTTACCGACGATGCAGCCTGGCCGCAGCCTATTTGGGGAAAGCTGCCGGCTAAAGAGTACAGTGAGGTAGATTTTGCCGAGCGAATCAAGCGCTTACAAAATGCGCTGATCGGTGAAGGGTTCACGGTTTGTTAACTGTTAATGGCTAGATTGCAGCCATAAAAAAACCCGCTGAAGCGGGTTTTTTTATAAAAAGTAATCGTGTCTATTAAACAGCGAATTCTTTCAGTTTTTTCAGCGGACGCACTTTTACGGAAATGCTCGCTGGTTTAGCTTTGAAAGTTACTTCTTCTTTCGTGAAGGGGTTGATGCCTTTACGCGCTTTAGTGGCAGGCTTTTTCACGGTAGTAATTTTCAGCAGGCCAGGCAGAACAAATTCGCCTACGCCTTTTTTCTTGATGTGACCTTCAATAACATTGGTCAATTCGTCCAACACTGCCTGTACTTGCTTTTTGCTCAGTTCGGTTGCATCAGCAATTTGTTGCAGCATTTGGGTTTTGTTTTGACGCTCAGCGATTGGCTTAACAACAGCAGGTGCTGCTTTAGCTACTGGCGCTTTTTTAGCTGCTGGTTTGGCAGCAGGCGCTTTCTTGGCAACTGCTTTAGGGGCAGCTTTTGGAGCTGCTTTAGCAGCTGGCGCTTTTTTTGCTGGAGCAGCTTTTGCGGCTGCAGGTTTCTTAACGGCCATATTTTTTTCCTTGTGTAAATGTGATCAACCTTGGGTTGAGTCGATGTTTTTTGATTACGCGTGTAACAAAAACCCCTGTATTTATAGGCTCTATGGCGCCTCAATACGGATTGACGCTATATATATAGGATTGAAAACGAATCGGCAACAAAAAATACTGTGGATTAAGCGCAAAAAGGGCTTTTTTTACGGCGTGTGACTTTTTGCCTTGGTTTTAACGAGTTAATTCATCGCTAAGGAGCGGATACTATTACAAATACAGCTGTTGAAACTCAGGTTCCGGTTCGGCGTATTGCCACAAGTAATTGAATTCCTCGCGCAGTTGTTTCACTTCGCGTGATGCCGCACTGTTATAGAAACCGCGGTAAGTGTTGTCGTCGTTTTTGTAGAGGACTTTTGTGGTATCACCCAACATGAAGCCCATTTCTTTATTGTTAGGCTCCTGCGTCATTTTTCGCACTTCAATTTTAGAAGAGAGTCGTTGCGCAAGGCGAACCAATGGATGGCCCGATTCTATAGCGCGCTTGGTGTCTTTTATCAGTATTTGCACCTGGCAGTGCCGGCTTGAACGTGCAAATTCTGACAGCGCCTGCACATAGTGGTTAGTGCCGTACACTGGCTCATCCAGGTCGCGACTGAGAATAGCAATCTGCCGGTTGCTCTGCTGTAAAAGTTCAAGGCTGTAATGGCGAAAGTCTTCGAGGCCATCAAGTAACCAGAGTTCGGTACTGACAGCGGATTGTTCAGCCATTTTGCAACTCCCCGGCTTCAAACCACATAGTGATATGAGGAATACCTGCATCCATAAATTCACTACCCCTGGCGCAAAACCCTAGCTGTTCGTAGAAACTGCGGCGCGTGGTTTGGGCATGCAAATAAATCTTCCTGTCGGGCGCCGTGCTTAGGCAATAGTTAATAATAAATAGCATGAGCTGATGGCCAATACCTTGAGCGCGGAATTCGCGTAAGACGGCAACTCGGCCAATATGGTAAAGATAACCACCTTGTGGATTGGATTCTGTGAGCAACCGTGCACAACCTATTGCATTAACATTACTCTCCTGCACTAAAAAATGAATGGCGTCACTGTCGTATTCGTCCCATTCATCAGCTTCTGGTACTGCCTGTTCTTCGATAAAAACCCGGGTGCGAATATTACTTAGCTCGGTTTTGTGGGTGCGCCAATCGGTAATTATTGTTGTGCGGCTCATGATTTTTCCGTCGAAAAATAGATGGGTAGTGCGTGGGCTCTACCCATTCCAGGTTTGAAAATTATTCGTCGACTAGCAGCGTTTCCAGATTAATTAGCTGGGTTATGGCGGCGCGGTCTTGCGGATCTTGCACTAAGGTTTTGAGTTCGCGCCAGCTAAGCTCCACTTCTTTGCACACCAGTTCGGCCAGCTCGCGCGAGCAGCAAATCACTTCGCCATCGGCAAATAACATAGTGCCTTTCTCATCGCTGTGGAAGGCGAGGCGCGCAGCGGGATGACGCCAGAGTAATTCGCCGTCGGCGAGTGCAGATTGCCATTCACTGGCGTCTATATCGAGCGGCTCTTCATCGGTCTGTTCAATATATTTGCGTTCAGTCATAAATTTACCGAACCAATGGGCGATATTTTCGTTGGTCAGATGCTGCAAAATAATATTGCGCACTTGTTCGATGGCTTTGTTGTTAATTTCGCCCGGGTTGTCTTGCAAGGCCAAGTCTGGGTCGGAGTAGCGCAAGTCATCGACAATCGAGAGTGCAATTTCTTGCCCAGCCTCGGCGATAATATCGGCATGGCTGGGTGCGCGAAAACCAATCGAGTAGGTCATACAATCATCGCCCTGGGCATTGCCCCAGTGTGCGATGCCCGGTGGGATATAAAGCATGTCGCCCGGCTCCAGCACCCACTCGTCGGTAGTGTGAAATTCACTGAGGATTTTCAAGCGAGTACCTTCAACACGCGGTGAATTGTTGTCGCACATTTGCCCGAGTTTCCAATGGCGTTTGCCCAAGCCCTGCAACAAAAATACATCGTAATAATCAAAGTGCGGGCCAACACCGCCTTGATCCGGCGCGTAGCTGATCATTACATCGTCCAGGCGCCAGCTGGGGATAAAACGGAAATAGTCCAGCAGTTGATTTACTTCTGGTACAAATTGATCAACGGCTTGCACCAATAAAGTCCAGCGTTTTTCTGGCAAGGTTGCAAACGTTTTTTCATCGAATGGGCCATTGCGCAATTCCCAGGGCGTTTCGCCTTGCTCCAGCACAATGCGCGACTCAACTTCTTCTTCCAGCGCGAGACCAGCAAGTTCGTCAGGAGATAACGGTGATTCAAAACCGGGAAATGCGTTGCGAATTAACAGCGGTTTTTTTTGCCAGTAATCGCGTAAAAATTCTTCAATCGGCATATCGCCAAGATGGGTGAGGGGTGTGGTCATCTTTAATACCTGAAAATAAAATGGGAATTAAAATAATAAAGGGCTCCGTAGAGCCCTTTATTTTTTCACGGTTTAGATCGCCTTGGCTTGATCTACCGCATTACCAATGTAATTGGCGGGCGTTAAGTCACGCATGGTCTGTTTGGCGTGTTCGGGAATATCCAGCGTCTCTACAAATGCTGCCAACACTTCGCGGTTGATAGTTTGGCCGCGAGTCAGCGCTTTTAATTTCTCATAGGGTTCGGCGACGTTGTAGCGGCGCATAATGGTTTGGATTGGTTCGGCCAATACTTCCCACGAATTATTTAAGTCTTCTGCGAGGCGTGCGCGATTGATCTCAAGCTTGCCCATACCTTTTAAGGTGGAGGCATAGGCAATCATGCCGTAACCAAAACCAACGCCCATATTGCGCAATACAGTTGAGTCGGTCAGGTCGCGCTGCCAGCGGGAAATAGGCAGTTTTTGTGCGAGGTGGGTAAAAATGGCATTGGCGATTCCCAAGTTGCCTTCGGAGTTTTCAAAGTCAATCGGGTTAACCTTGTGCGGCATGGTGGACGAACCCACTTCACCAGCGATGGTTTTTTGTTTGAAGTAGCCGAGTGAAATATAGCCCCATACATCGCGGTCAAAATCGATAACGATAGTGTTGAAACGGGCGATAGCATCAAACAATTCGGCGATGTAGTCGTGCGGTTCAATTTGAGTAGTGTAGGGGTTCCAGGTCAGGCCTAAACTTTCGACAAATTCTTTGGCGTTGGCTTGCCAGTCAACATCCGGGTAGGCCGACAAATGCGCATTGTAGTTGCCCACGGCGCCATTGATTTTGCCGAGCAATTCTACTTCTTTAACGGTTTTTAGTTGGCGACGCAAACGCGCGGCGACGTTGGCCATTTCTTTACCGACGGTAGTAGGTGATGCCGTTTGGCCGTGCGTGCGTGAGAGCATGGAGTCTTCGGCGTAGTCGTGTGCGAGTTTGGCGATGCCATCAATAATGGCTTCAGCATCCTGCAAAAATACCTTGCGGCCTTCGCGCAGCATCAGCGCATGGGACAGGTTGTTAATATCTTCAGATGTACAAGCAAAGTGTACGAATTCCAGGACGGCTTCTAATTCCGCGTTGCCCGCGAATTTATTCTTGAGAAAATACTCAACGGCTTTTACATCGTGATTAGTGGTGCGTTCTATATCTTTAACGGCTTGGGCATCTTCACTGTTAAAGTTGGTGACAATGCTGTCGAGAAACGCGTTAGTCGCCGCGCTAAAGGCAGGTACCTCGGGCACGCCGGCCATCCGACTCAATTGCTGCAGCCAGCGCACTTCCACTTCTACACGAAAGCGAATCAAGCCGAATTCACTGAAAATATTGCGCAGTGCGATAGTTTTGCTACCGTAACGGCCGTCTACCGGAGACACGGCGTTCAGCGCGGTGAGAGTGTTGAATGTATTGTCCATTGCGTTTCTCGTTTGAAATTAAAAATAAAAAGAAGATAAAGCAGAATTTTTATAAAACTATTCGTTTGGGATAAGGCGAGTTATGGGGCCGTTAAATCCGGCGCAATAAATCATCAACCTGCCGCGCGATATCCTTGCGATTGAGCAGCAGTTGCCAGCGATTGCCACCTACCTGACGCCATAAAATGGCAGATCGCACCGCAGCGAGCAGCAAGGCGCGAATTTGGTTGGCGATGCGTTGTTGTTGCAGATAATTGTAGTCGCCATTTACTTGAATGCGAAAACGGAAGGTGCTCAGGGTTTCGGTATAAAGGGTGCCCAAATTGGCGACCACATTGTCGTGTGTGGATGAAAAATGCTGTGCCTGTTGGCTGGCTTGTTCAATGCGGCTGCCGATGACATTTAACATGTCGCGGCGGCCGGCGAGTTTCTTTTGCAAATGTAATACACCCAAGCCATAGCGCAGCACTTCGCGATGTTGCTGCGAGTTTGGACGCAGTAATTCCCGCATAACCTCAAGGCCGGTACGCAGGTTTTCAATACTGCCGCCGTAGACATCCAGCGTGCTGGCAGGATTCAAGTCGAGAATGGATTCCATGCTGCACTTAAACGCATCGGTAGGTACATGCCCGGTTTTGGCAACTTGATCAACCAGTGCGGTGGCTTGAAATACGCCAGCGAGGGCGAGGGTAATGTCTTGCCAGTTTTTGCTCACGCGAATTCTCTCACTATCAATCGGTTGGAAGGCTATTAATCGCCTGAATGCTGTTACTTGGGTTGAGGTAAAACATTCATTAACGATTGTCGGTTGACTCGATAACGGCACCACCCAGACAGATGTCGTCTTGATAGAAAACCACTGATTGTCCGGGTGTTACCGCGCGTTGCGGTTGATCGAAGTGTACATCGAGCGTGCCGTCGCTCATCACCTTGACCACACAGTCCTGATCGGCTTGGCGGTAGCGGGTTTTGGCACTGCAGCCAAACTCGGCCGCCGGTGGTGTACTGTTGATCCAGTGCGCCTGTTGTGCGATTAAATGATTGGTAAACAATAATGGATGATCTGTGCCCTGAACCACCACCAGCACGTTGCGGGTTAAATCTTTTTGCGCGACGAACCAGGGCTCTTCGTTGGCACCCTTAACACCGCCTATACCCAAGCCCTGACGTTGGCCAATGGTGTGATACATCAAGCCCATGTGCTCGCCAATGACTTTTCCATCCGGGGTTTGAATTTCACCCGGTTGTGCGGGTAAGTATTGTTGTAAGAAGTCTTTAAAGCGGCGCTCGCCGATAAAACAGATGCCGGTGCTGTCCTTTTTGTTGTGAGTGATTAACCCATGCTCTTCGGCGATACGACGTACCTCCGGCTTTTCCAGCTCCCCTACAGGGAAGAGTGAGTGGGCGAATTCGGCTTCGCCAACAGCGTGCAAAAAGTAGCTTTGATCCTTGTTGGGATCTAACCCTTTGAGTAGATAAGTATGGCCATCGCGGTCGGCGCGGCGCACATAGTGGCCGGTGGCGATGAGTTCGCCGCCGAGCATGCGCGCATATTCCATAAAGACTTTGAATTTGATCTCGCGGTTGCAGAGGATGTCCGGGTTGGGCGTGCGGCCCGCTTTGTACTCTTCAAGGAAGTGTTCAAAGACGTTATCCCAGTATTCTGCTGCAAAGTTGGCGGTGTGCAGCTTGATGCCAATACGCTCACAGACGCGCTCTGCATCGGCCAAATCTGCTTTGGCGGTGCAGTATTCGGTGCCGTCATCTTCATCCCAGTTTTTCATAAACAATCCCTCGACTTGATAGCCTTGCTGTTTTAGCAGTAGGGCAGAGACAGACGAGTCGACACCGCCCGACATTCCCACAATAACGCGGGCACCGGGGGCAATAGAGGGCTTGGAAAACTGGGTCATAAGCGGAAATTACAGCGGTTGAAAAAGAGGCGGGCATTTTACCCGCCTTTTGCCCCTCTTAGCCAACAACCTGGAGCGGAAAACGGCGGCCGGCGCGATATTCCTCAATAATTTGCAGGGTCATGGGGCTGCGCAGCTGATCTTTGCGGGCGACCAGCTCTTCGTAGGTCAACCAGACTGCCTCGATTATGCCGGTGTCCAGTGGTCGCTGGGTGTCGTGACTGAGTGCTTTGGCGATAAATGTGGTACGGAAATAAGTAATGCCGTTGCTGGGCGCGGTATAAAGGTTAACGCCAACTACGCCCGTCAATTCAATGCTCCAGCCTGTTTCTTCGAGTGTCTCGCGAATCGCGGCCTCTTTAAGCGTCTCGTTAGGGTCAAGGTGACCAGCAGGTTGGTTGTAAACTTTTTTTCCATCCGCTTCCTCATAAACCATAAGGTAGCGATTGTCTTGCTCGATAATCGTCGCGACAGTTACATGAGGTGCCCAAGTCATAACCAATCCTTAATTGAGAATAATTGAGCGGGAAGAGTAAAGAAGCAATGTCATCCAGGCAATCAGATAACTCATTTTTATGAGTGATCCAGTTGGCTCTTTGGTGCGTTATGGGGTGGGTGATGAATGTCATTAGTTTGTGATAATCATTAACAACGCATTGGAGAATCAGGCAAAAGGGAATATTATTCGCCCACCGACCAGATGGTCGGATGATTCTTTTTGTGACCGGTTTTGGTTGTTGTGCGCTACATTTTTTGACAACTCCCAAGTTTGGTTTTACCGGTGACTGTGTAACAATTCTTCCGCATGAATGCGTGAAGCGATGGTCGGGATGCCGTTAATTTACCTCCCTTCCTATGTTGCTCGTTTCCAAATCGTTTTTCTCCTCTTCTTTTAATGGTTCTTCATCTATGAACAATGCGAAATCAATCGGCATTGCGGCCGCAAGTCTTGTAGGGATTTTCCTCATTGTTGCTGGCGTTAAGTTCGGTCAAATCATGGCAATGGTTTCTGCCGGAGAAAATACACCACCAGTAACGGAAACAGTCAGTACGTTTACCGCAGAGCTGCAGCGCTGGCCCAACAGTTATACCGCCATGGGAACCGTTGAGGCTTCCGAGGGTATCGTAATTGCCGCTGAAGTGGCTGGTAAGGTAAAAGAAATTCGCTTTAATTCGGGCGAGCAAGTTAAAAAAGGAACAGTGCTACTGGTGCAGGAATCCGGCAACGAACAAGCACAATTAAGTGCAGCGGAAGCGCGCTTGCGTTTGGCTAAATCCAACCATGAGCGTTTGCTGGAATTGCGCAAGCGCAATACCGTATCGCAAAGTGAGTTAGATGCTGCCTTGCAGCAAATGGAGTCAGCGCAAGGCGATGTGAACGATTTGAAAACCACCCTTGAGAAAAAAGTAGTGCGTGCTCCTTTTGATGGCCGCCTGGGTATCCGCAAAGTGGATCTCGGTCAGGATTTGCAGGTGGGTGGGGAATTGGTTTCCCTGCAGGCGACTAACACTGTGCGGGTAAATTTCCCGGTACCGCAATTTTGGTTGGTGCAAATGACACGTGGCCTGCCAGTTGAGGTGAATGTTGGCGATGGTTCTGATGCAACTATCAAAGGTGAAATTACCGCAATAGGTGCAGAAATAAGCACGCTTACTCGCAACGCCATAGTGCAGTCTTATTTGCAAAACGAAAACAGCTTGTTGATTCCGGGTATGGCGGTGGAAACCAAAGTGACCTTATCTGACCCACAAGAGGTGCTCGCGGTGCCATCTACAGCAGTTATTTATGCTCCTTTTGGCGACACCGTATTTGTAATTGAGCCAGGCGAAGCGGCGGGCAGTTTTAAAGCGCGGCAACAATTTGTTCGTTTAGGTAAATCCCGAGGCGATTTTGTCGAAATCGTCGACGGTTTGAAACCGGGTGAAGTAGTGGCGAGCGCTGGCGCATTCAAATTGTTGAATGGCCAAGCAGTAACCGTGGGCAATTTACCCACACCGGAATACAAGTTGGAGCCAACGCCGGCAGATAGTTAATCACATCGGTGATTAGATGGTTTATCAACTCCACAAGCCTCAACGCCAATGGGCCTAAGTTATGAAATTTACTGATGTATTTATTAAGCGCCCGGTTCTCGCCATAGTGGTGAGCCTGCTTATTTTAATTTTAGGGATTCAAGCCGGGTCAAATTTGACTGTGCGCCAATATCCTCGCAGTGACATCTCTGTAATTATTATTAATACCGTTTATGTGGGCGCCAATGCTGAATTGGTACGTGGTTTTATTACCACACCTATTGAGCGCGCCATCGCTTCAGCGGGCGGTATTGATTACATTGAGTCGCAAAGTGCAATGGGCATGTCCACCGTGACTGCCCACTTGCGTTTGAATTACGATCCCCTCAAGGCCATGACGGAAATTTCCGCCAAGGTAAATCAGGTGCGTGGCTATTTACCGCCAGAAGCCGAAGTGCCTGCAATTCGTATTGAAGCAGCCGATTCGCAATTTGCTGCTGCCTATTTGAGTTTCAGTTCGGAAATTCTTGAGCAAAACCAAATTACGGATTTCTTAACTCGCTCTATTCAGCCGCGTTTAACTGCGATTAATGGTGTGCAAAAAGCGGATGTATTAGGTGGTAGAACCTTTGCAATGCGTATTTGGCTAAAATCCGAGCGGATGGCGGCGTTAAATGTAACACCGGTTCAGGTTCGCGCTGCGCTTGCCGCCAATAATGTGCAAGCCGCTGTTGGTCAAACTCGCGGTTCTTACACTCAGGTAAACCTGCGGGCAGACACCGACCTGAAAAGTGTTGATGAATTTAAACGATTAATTATTCGTAATTCTGCCGATGGGATTATCCGCTTAAGCGATATTGCCGACGTCGCTTTGGGTGCGGAAAATTATGACACAGTAGTAAATTTCTCAGGCGATACCGCAGTATTCATGGGCGTATGGGTCGCTCCCAACGCTAACGCGCTGGATGTGATGAAGGCTGTTAACAAAGAAATGGAGGCCATTAAATCCGAGTTGCCAACTGGCTTGAGCGGTACTGTGGCTTACGACTCTACCGAATATATTGATGCAGCGATTAATGAGGTTATTAAAACCCTCACGGAAACGCTATTAATTATTGTGGTGGTAATTTTTCTTTTCCTTGGATTTAGCCGCTCGGTAATTATTCCGGTGCTAGCGATTCCGCTCTCGCTTGTCGGCGCCTTATTTATTATGCAGGTGTGCGGCTTCTCGCTTAATTTATTGACCTTGCTGTCCATCGTATTGTGTGTGGGCTTGGTGGTCGATGATGCCATCGTTATGGTGGAAAATATTGAGCGTCATATCCAGGAAGGGATGAAACCTTTTCCTGCAGCTATTACCGCCGCACGTGAATTGGCAGGGCCAATTCTGGCCATGACCGTAACGCTCGCTTCGGTTTATATTCCAATCGGTTTGCAAGGTGGTTTGATAGGCTCATTGTTCCGCGAATTTGCCATCACCCTGGCAGGCGCGGTGACTATCTCGGCGGTTGTTGCAATCACGCTGTCCCCTATGTTGGGTTCGCGTATGCTAAAGCCTCACACGGGTTTAAATGCACCGCTGGAGAAGCCCTTTGAGCGTTTCCGCGCTTGGTATGTAGAAAAACTTAAAGTGAGTCTGGAAAATCGTACCGGTGTCTATATTTTTTGGATTGGTATTACGCTGCTGTGTTTCCCGCTGTACATGATGTCGGCAAAAGAGCTGGCGCCCGTTGAGGATCAAGGTGTTATTTTTGGCATTGTGGATGCGCAAGCCAATTCAACGGTTGACCAATCGTCGCATTATGGGAAGCAAGTGAATGAAGCGTTTATGAGTGTTCCCGAGACAGATTTTACCTTCCAGCTGACCATGCCCACTGGCGGTTTTTCTGGCATGGTGACTAAGCCTTGGGAGGAGCGTGATCGCGATGTATTTCAAATCATGCCGGAAGTGCAAAAAAAGCTGGCAGAAATCTCCGGTGTAAGAATTCTACCTATCACTCCACCTGCATTGCCTGGTGGTGGCCAATTCCCGGTTGAATTTGTATTGGCTTCAACTGCAGATATTAAAGAAATTTATGATTACGCATTAAAAGTGCAGGAAATAATGCAGAAATCTGGCAAGTTTTATTTCCAAACACTGGATGTAAAAGTGGATCAGCCTGATTACAAATTGAATATTGATCGTGAAAAAGTGGCAGATCTTGGTTTGGATCTGCAAACAGTAACTAACGACGTAGGCACTTTGCTGGGCGGAGGTTATGTAAATCGCTTCAATATGGCGGGGCAGAGCTACAAAGTGATTCCACAAGTTAAACGCGCTGAACGTTTGACTCCTGATGATCTGGCAAATCTTTATGTAACCGGGCCAGATGGGAATCTTATTCGTCTGGATCAGGTTGCCACAATTACTCACTCTACCGAGCCACGGACTATCAACCGTATGCAGCAATTAAATGCTGTCAAAATCAGTGGTGTCCCCGGTGTGCCATTGGGTGAGGCACTGGCTTTCCTCGAGACAGAAGTGCGCAAAATTCTGCCCAAGAGTTACACCATTGATTACACCGGTGAGTCGCGTCAGTTAAAGCGTGAGGGCAATACATTTTTGCCTGCATTCTTAATGGCAATTGTGATGATCTTTTTGGTGTTGTCTGCGCAATACAACAGTTTCCGCGATCCATTGGTTATTTTGGCGGGATCAGTACCGCTGGCGATGTTTGGTGCGCTGTTGTTTACGTTTTGGAAGATTCCCATGCCGATTCCATTTTTCACCGACGGTTTTACCACCACGTTGAATATTTACTCTCAAGTGGGTCTGGTGACGCTGATGGGGTTGATTGCACGTAATGGTATTTTGGTTGTGGAATTTGCCAATAAGTTGCAAGAGCAGGGTATGGCCAAGTTGGAGGCGGTTCGTGAGGCCTCGTCACTGCGTTTGCGCCCGGTGATGATGACCAGCGTGGCAACTATTGCGGGGCATACACCGTTGATTTTTGCTTCCGGTGCAGGTGCAGAAGCGCGTAACGCGATTGGTATTGTTCTGGTGCTAGGTATGGCGATAGGTACATTCTTTACGTTATTTGTATTGCCCTCGGTGTATATGCTGCTGGCGAAAGATCACCAGCATGACCACGAGCAATTGGATGAGTTGGTGCAAACCACTTGATTCAAGTGGTAGTTCCCGCTCCAAAAAAGGGTGCCACATGGCACCCTTTTTTGTTAGGGTGTGCCGATTTTTAATGTCGGGCTGTTTATTTTTGGAGGCATTTCATGGCTAGTCACAATCAATCGATTCCCGGTGTAAAAAACATTATTGCCGTAGCGTCTGGCAAAGGCGGGGTAGGCAAGTCGACTACTGCTGTGAACCTTGCATTGGCGCTTGCCGCGGAGGGCGCGCGCGTGGGTATTTTGGATGCTGATATCTATGGCCCGAGTCAACCACAAATGCTTGGAGTGGGTCAGCAGCGCCCAAAAATTATAGGCGAGCAAGGCCAGCAAAAAATGGTGCCGATTGAAGCGCATGGCATTCAATCTATTTCCATGGGTTATCTGGTCACAGAGGAAACCCCTATGTTGTGGCGCGGGCCAATGGCGACCGGTGCTTTGCAGCAGCTACTCATGCAAACCGCATGGGATAACCTCGATTATTTAATAATCGATATGCCGCCAGGCACAGGGGATATTCAAATCACCCTCGCGCAAAAAGTGCCGGTAACTGGTGCTGTTATTGTGACAACACCACAGGATATTGCGTTGCTGGATGCTAAAAAAGGCATAGAGATGTTTCGCAAAGTCAATGTGCCGGTGTTGGGTGTAGTGGAAAATATGGCCGTTCATATTTGTTCCAATTGTGGTCACGCCGAGCATATTTTTGGTGAAGGTGGTGGTGAGCGAATTGCACGTGCCTATCAAACGCAGTTACTGGGTTCACTGCCGCTGGATCTATCTATTTGCACTCAGGCAGATGCGGGAAAACCATCAGTTGCGGCAGATCCAAATTCAGCAATCAGTCATCGCTATCGTGAAATTGCACGCAAACTGTTAGTGATCGTGGCACAGCAGCAGGAAAGTGGTGGTGATTTGCCGCCAATAGAATTGAGTGATGACTAATCGTTATTCATTCAGATCTGTCAGGTAAAAGTAAATGCCCGTTGTTAGCGGGCATTTTTTTGTGGCAGTTATTTATTGTGAGTTACTTTTAAGCGGAATTATTGTTCTGGATTGCAATTAATCCGCGTGATTAAAATCAGGTAATTCATCAAGCGTAATCACATTGTTATGGGTGTAAACCTTGGTTTTGTGCGCGTTGGTGTTGTAATACTCACCGCTCCAGAAATTGTCGGCGTGGGTATCGGATACCAAGGTGGTCTGATTAAAGTTGCCATCGTTCCACGTCATAAACCACAACCACCACGCGCTATCAGCTGTGATGTTATCCGGGTCGGGAATGTAGCTGTTCTCGCTCAGCGCAACCATTTTGGTTTCCACGGGGTATTTGCGCGCTTGGTCATAAGTGGCAATTTGCGATTTATAGGTTTTGTTGTCGCTATTGTCATAAATATCATGGCTGACAATATCGACATAATCATCCCCTGGGTACCAAGCGGCATTCTGGCCATTCCATACCCACAACAGGTTATGAATATCGTGATGGTTTACCAAGCGGTCATACATGTGGCGCCATAATAAAATCTGCGCCAGTGATTGTGGTACCCCATCGGTACGTGTGCGCCCCCACCAAAACCAGCCGTCGCCGTTGTAACCCGATGCTTCGTGCAGTGGGCGCCAAAGCACCGGCACATCCGCGTCAGCGAGTTTTTTTAGCTCTTCGGCTATCAGGTCAATCCCGGCGTTGAGTTGATTGTAGGCAGGGCTGCTGGTGTCAAGTGCGCCGTTAACCACAGGAATGGAGAAATTGGTGTTTTTGCTGGCATCAGATTCGCGCGCATAAAAGTTTGCGCTATTGACGCTGTTAGTATTGAGCAGCGCTGGGTCGCGCCAGTGCCATGAAAAGGTGATCAATCCCCCCTTGTTTGCATAGGCAATAGCTTCTTCAGTTTGCTCCAAGCCCTCTACCCAGTTTGCGGTCATGCCATAGTTCATAAAGTCATAACCCATGAGTGCAGGGTATTTGCCGGTATCGTTGTGCACCCGTTGCGCCATATCAATATCGTCTTTCCAGGTCAGGTCTTGCTGGCCTGCCAGTGTCTTTTCACCCCAAATACTTTTCAGGTAGTTATAGATAGCCTTGGTCTTGGCGGAGGCCGCATCATCAACCGGCGTGTCACGTGCTTCCAAGCTAGGAAAGCTGGTGCGATTGGCTGGGCAGAAACTGTGGGCGATACAATAATTTCCCCCTTCAAAACCCCATTCATTGTTATCGGTTACACAAATATTCCATTGTTTTCCATCGACAGTGCACCTAGCCACAGGCGCTGTGCTTGATGAACTAATTTGTTGTGAAGATGATGAGGGTGGCTGAACTGACGAGCTGCTCGATACGGGCGTAGAGCTGGGCGCGATGGAGCTTGTAGCGATAGAGCTAGGATTTACGCTAGCTGCAGCGGATGAAGGTGTTGATCCGCTACCTCCACCGCCACCACCACAAGCGGTTAATACTAAAGCAATAGATAACAAAACGAGCGATAGAGGGAGTTGGGCTAAGGGCTTCATGGGTTCTCCGGATTCTTATGATTATTTGTAAAAAAGCGGTTTACAGTTGATCTAATGTAACCGGTTACTGTTTGAAGTATACCTAGCTAAAAAAAATACAGGTAGTCATAAATGGGGGATTGCTAAAAAATTACTGGTTTTAGGTCATCAAGGGGGTAGGTAAGTAAACACTCGTTTTTGAACCTGAGCTGTTTTGTTTATTCCATGAAAAAGGAGGGAGTGGAATTTGGCCTGAAGTGGCATCTCATGTAGAATGCGCGCCTCGCTTTTTCTGCCTGTTCAGGCCTAAACCCGGATCAAACTGCGCACTATCATGGAAATTAATCCCTTATTAAATGCCCTTAAAGACCTTACTGAGCGCACCAATGTGCTTAGGGGGTATCTTTGACTATGACCTCAAGAAAGAACGCTTAGCGGAAGTCGAACTTGATCTTGGTGAGCCGAGTGTGTGGGATAACCCCGAACGTGCTCAGGCGTTAGGGCGCGAGCGTTCAGCGCTGGAGATGGTAGTCAAAACCATCGATGACCTTGATGTGGGTGTGCGTGATTCCCGTGAGTTGCTGGATATGGCCGTGGAAGAGGATGACGAATCCATGGTTGCCGAGGTTCAAACGGAGCTGGATCGTTTGGACAAGCAGTTGGCTGAGCTTGAATTTCGCCGCATGTTCTCCGGCGAAACTGACCCCAACAATGCTTACTTGGATATTCAATCCGGCTCTGGCGGTACTGAGGCTCAGGATTGGGCTGAGATAGTACTGCGCATGTATTTGCGCTGGGGCGAAGCCAAAGGGTTTAAGGTCACGTTGGAAGAAGTTTCTGCCGGTGATGTGGCTGGCATTAAAAGTGCGACCATTTATTTTGAAGGTGAGTATGCGTTTGGTTGGCTGCGCACGGAGACGGGTGTTCACCGCCTGGTGCGTAAATCTCCGTTTGATTCGGGCAATCGCCGTCACACTTCATTTTGTTCGGTATTTGTTTCGCCGGAAATTGATGACAATATCGAAATTGAAATCAATCCGGCCGATTTGCGGATCGATACTTACCGCGCCAGCGGTGCCGGCGGTCAGCACATTAACAAAACTGACTCGGCGGTGCGTATCACCCATATACCTACCAATATTGTGGTGCAGTGTCAGAACGAGCGTTCGCAACATGCGAACCGCGACAAGGCCTATAAAATGTTGCGTGCAAAAATGTATGAACAGGAAATGCAAAAGCGCAACGCTGAAAAACAGGCGATGGAAGACAACAAGTCAGACATCGGCTGGGGCAGTCAGATCCGCTCTTATGTGCTGGACGACTCGCGCATTAAAGATTTGCGCACCGGCGCCCAAACCTCCAATACCCAAGCGGTACTGGATGGCGACCTGGATCAATTTATTGTCGAAAGTTTAAAGGCTGGCCTGTAATTTTTTGCAGACCCACTCCACTATTTTTAATTCAACATCAGTGAAGACTATGAGCAACGAAACCCAATCAGCGCAAACCGATGCGCATGCACATGACGAAAACAAACTGATCGCTGAACGCCGCAGTAAGCTTGATGCTATTCGCGAAAAGGGCAATGCATTTCCTAACGATTTCCGTCGTGGCGACAAGAGCATTGATTTGCAAGCACAGTTTGGTGAAAAGACCAAGGAAGAATTGGAAGCGCTGAATCATGTAGTCAGTGTTGCCGGTCGTGTGATGGCCAAACGCGGCCCGTTTATGGTGTTACAAGACGGTGATGGCTCAATCCAATTGTATGCGGATAAAGCTGCGCAAGAAGTGATTAAAGATAAATGGGGTTTGTGGGACATTGGCGATATAGTCGGTGTAAAAGGCGCGCTGCATAAATCGGGCAAAGGCGATTTGTATGTGAATTTGGAAGAGTATCAATTACTCACCAAGTCCTTGCGTCCACTGCCGGATAAATACCATGGCCTGAGCGATCAGGAAATTCGTTACCGTCAACGCTATGTCGATTTGATTGTGAACCCGGAAGTGCGTGACACTTTCCGGTTGCGTTCACAGTGCATTAGTTTTATCCGCAATTACATGAGCGGCTGCGGTTTTATGGAAGTGGAAACACCCATGCTGCATGTGATTCCCGGTGGCGCATCCGCCAAGCCGTTTATTACCCATCACAATGCACTCGACATGGAAATGTTCCTGCGTATTGCACCCGAGTTGTATTTGAAGCGTTTGGTGGTTGGTGGATTTGAGCGCGTATTTGAAATTAACCGCAACTTCCGCAACGAAGGTGTTTCTACTCGTCACAATCCAGAATTCACCATGATGGAATTCTATCAAGCCTATGCGGATTACAAAGACTTGATGGATCTGACCGAAGACTTGCTGCGCAAGCTGTGCATCGAGGTGACTGGCGGAACTACCCTGAAATACCAAACCAGCGAATACGATTTTGGTAAGCCATTTGTGCGTTTGTCTATGTTTGATTCGGTGTTGCACTACAATCCGCAGATCACGGCAGAGCAATTAAGCAGTGTTGAAGGTGCCACCAAAGCGGCAGAAGCCTTGGGGCTAAAAATTAAACCCGGCACTGCGCTCGGCAAAATCCAAACCGAAATTTTTGAAGAAACGGTTGAGCATAAACTGGATCAGCCAACTTTCATTACAGAATATCCGATTGAAATATCACCGCTTGCACGTCGCAGTGATCACAACCCGGCGGTGACCGATCGCTTTGAGTTTTTTATCGGTGGGCGTGAATTGGCCAACGGTTTCTCTGAGTTGAATGATGCGGAAGACCAAGCTGAGCGTTTCATGCAACAAGTGCGTGAAAAAGATGCCGGTGATGATGAAGCCATGCACTACGATGCTGACTTTGTGCGCGCGTTGGAGTACGGTTTGCCACCAACGGCGGGTGAAGGTATTGGTATTGATCGTTTGATTATGCTGTTTGCCAATGCGCCGTCCATTCGCGATGTATTGTTGTTCCCACATATGCGCCCGGAATAATTCATTCGCGTGTAAAAAAATAGCGCCCATTGTGGCGCTATTTTTTTGACTGGAAATTACTACATTAATGTTATTGGCGCTGCTTTATTGGTTCTGTGTTGCCGATTTTTTTATTGCGCCAATTGCTGTTTAGAGTTAATTTTCGGCGGGAACTTTTGTGGGGTCATGATCCACAAAAATTAATTGTTCTGTCGCAAAACCCAAGGCTTTTGCTTTGGCAATTAATTCAGTTTGCAGATCTTTATCAATAACCGGTGTGCGTGCCAGCAGCCAGAAATAACTTTTGTCCGGGCCACTCACCAGTGAGTATTGATAATCTTGTTTGTCCAACTCAAATACCACATAAGAACCATAGAAGGGGCCAAAAAAAGAAACCTTTAAATAGCCTTGGTCTTTTTTATCCACAAAGTACGCTTTACCCTCGGCAGATTGCCATGCCTTTTCCTCTACAGAATATCCTTTGTTAAGTACATTAATGCCGCCGTCTTCACGCAGGCTGTAGGTGGCGCTAATGTGGCTTAATCCGCGTTCAAACGAATGATCAAGGCGAGCGATTTCATACCACTGACCCAAGTAGCGGTTTGCATCAAAGTTATCGACTGGTTTGATGTTCTCGGGCATGCCCGTACATGCTACCAGCAGGCACAACACAAATAATAATCCGTACTTTGGCATGAATCTTTTCCCCTTGTGAAACATCAATTTTGATCGGTTAGGGTGCAACACAATCCAAGCATTGCACATAAATACCTTGCGGATCGTTCATGTTTTTCAAATCTTGCAGTGGTTTTAACGCCGGGCTTATGTCATTCAGAATGCTCAGTGATACAAAATTGTTGACCAGTGATTTCGGGAGTAGTACGCCCGCTTGCCCCTGTGTTAATGAGCGTAAAAATTCTTCTTTTGGTGAAAGTGGGCGCTGTACAAATTCAACTTTGTAAGTATCCAGTTTTGCTTCCTGTGCGATTGCTCTGATCACATCTTTTAGTGTTCCGAGTTCATCCACTAAGCCGATTTCTTTGGCTTTGGTTCCGGTCCAGACATGGCCTTGTGCGATTTCATTGATAGCATCTTTTTCTTGCTCACGCGCATCGGCAACCAAGGTAATAAAACGCTGATAAATATTATCGACACTTTGTTGTACCACTTTGCCCGCTTTTTCTGACAGCGGGCGATCCAGGCGCATGGTGCCTGCCAGTTCAGTGGTGCCTACGCCGTCGGTATATACACCGATTTTTTCCAGCGATTTTTCCAGTGTAGGAAATGCGCCGAATACACCAATAGAGCCGGTGATGGTAGTTGGTTGTGCCCAAATTTTATCGGCGGCGGTGGCAATCCAATAACCGCCGGAGGCGGCAACTGAACCCATGGAAATATAGATGGGAATTTTTTTGTCGCGCAGCGCAATAATTTCACTGCGAATAATTTCGGATGCAAAAGCGCTGCCCCCGCCGGAATCGATACGAATCACCAGTGCTTTGATATTCTTGTCGTCCTGCACTTGGCGCAGTAATTCAAGCATGCTTTCGCTGCCAATGCTGCCATCGGGTTGATGGCCATCAAGGATTGATCCGGCAGCGACTATGACGCCGACTTTATCGGATTCAGTGATCGCTTTTTTGCGCATGTCGCCGAGATAAAAATTAACATCTATACCGTTGTAATTATCGCCTTCTTTATTTTTGCCCGCCTCTGCGATCAGGGTTGAGATTAATTCACGGCGCGGTGCAATTTTATCAACCAAGGCTTTTTCAAGTGCGAGTTTGGCGCTGTCGCCTTCGGTAAGCGCCATATGTGCATCAAGATTGTTGACATAATCATTGATGCTGCCCGGTGGTAAACGACGCAGGCGCTCTACATTACCGGTATAACCAGCCCAGAGTTCATTAATCCACTGGGCGTTGTGTTCGCGCGATTCGGCTGACATGTCGTCGCGCAGATAGGGTTCCAGATAGTCTTTGTATTTTCCGGAACGGAAGGCGTGAATAGTTACACCGAGTTTGTCCAGTGCACTTTTGTAGTAGTTCATGTAGCGGCCATAGCCGGTAATTTCTACCACGCCCATTTCATGCAAATAAATTTCATCGGCAAAGCTGGCAAGATAATATTGGTCTTGGGAGTAGTTATCGCTCACAGCGATAATTTTTTTACCGCTTGCTTTAAAACTTTCCAGCGCTTGGCCGATTTCGTTGAGCTTGCTGATGCCGCCGCCGAGCAAACGGCCTGGCTCCAGCACCAACAAAGTGACACGCTTGTCTTTTTCGGCGTAATTAATCGCAGCAACTATGTCACTGACCAGCGTTTCACTTTCCTGCGGATTTTCATCGGACAGTAACAAACTGGTTGGGTCTATATAGCTGCGCTGATCTACTAAAATACCACTGGGAGCTATGCGCAGTGCAAAGCTATCGGGCAATGGCAGTGTAGCTTTACCGCTGATGGCAGCAATAATCAGCAGCAGGATAATAAGAAAAATAATATTGGCGAGAGTATTGCGCAGGGTGGTGACCGCTGCGCCCATGCCACCAAAAATACGGCGCAAGCGATTCGATGGTTTAGGCTTTGGAGTGTAACCACCATTGCCGGGCGCTTGCGATGTGGGTTGATTCGTGGGTTGTGGCGCTGCCTGCGCTGCAGACTGTGGCGCCGAGGGCGGTTCGTAATAATTCACAGACACAATAATATTCCTTGGGAAAAATGAAATTTAGCGATGAAAATTTGAATGGATAATCATTGTTTGGTCGACAGGTAATAGTTCCAATATTGCAGCCAGCGACTGGTCATCATCGCGGCAACAAAAAGTACCGTCACTAAAATAGTCATTAACCAGTAGGTCAGCGACCAATAGCTCATCAATAGCGGTACCAAAAATAAAAAGTACATTAGCAATACAAAACACAGCCAGCTGTAGGTGCGATGTTGCGGTTTGAGTAGACCTGGAATAAAAATCGCGAGTGGCAGTATGGCTACCAACCAATGAACAAATTTCATGTCATCGCTGAGTAAATAATTAATTGTCAGCATCAATAATAGGGCAACGTAGCTAGCGTTGCAGATGAGCTGGCCGCGGCGTAATTTTTTTTCCAGCACCACCGCATCGGCATCGGTAATCACGAGTATTTTTTTGGGCTTTTCATTGGCTGCTGGCTGCTGGGCTGAATTGTCCGGTGAATCCTGAGTCATGGTTTAACCTTTTAATTGAAGCGCTAAGGTGGCGATGCGTTTCCCCAGTGCCTGGCACAGGGCGATTTCATCACTACTAAGTTTATTGGGGGTATCGCCAGGGGCGAGATGGGATGCGCCGTAGGGAGTGCCGCCGGTGCGGGTAGTTGATAAGCCCGCTTCGCTGTAGGGAATTCCGGCGATAATCATACCTTGATGCAGGAGTGGCAACATCATGGTTAGCAGTGTGGATTCCTGCCCACCGTGTAGGGTAGAGGTTGAGGTAAAAACAGCGGCCGGTTTATTGATTAAATCGCCGTTTAACCATTGGCTGCTGGTGCCATCCAAAAAATATTTCATGGGCGCGGCCATATTGCCAAAACGGGTAGGGCTGCCAAGAATTAATCCGGAGCAGTGTTTTAAGTCGTCTTCGCTGCAATAGACAGCGCCAGTTTCGGGTATTGCGGGTGCGCTGGCTTCAGTAACCGGTGATACAGCGGGGACAGTGCGCAGGCGTGCTTCTATGCCCGCCACTTGTTCAACCCCACGCGCGATGTGTTTGGCCATTTCCAGGGTAGAACCTTGGCGACTGTAGTAAAGCACGAGTACATAAGCGGTCATATATTAGCCTTCAGGGGCGATTAATAATTAGGGGGTCAACAACTGTAAAACGTTTTCTGGTGGTCGGCCGATCACGGCTTTGCCGTCTTTTATAGCAATCGGGCGCTCGATTAATTTGGGGTTTTCAACCATCGCATTAATCAAGGCTGTCTCACTCAGTGTTGGATCGGCCAAACCTAATTCTTTGTAGGCATCTTCACTTTTACGTAACAGTGCGCGTGCACTTATGCCCAATTGTGCAAGCAGTGATTTCAACGTCTTGGCATTGAGTGGCGTTTCCAGGTAAAGAATAACTTCCGGTTCAACACCTTGCTCGCGCAATAAGTTCAATGCCTCGCGCGATTTGGAGCAGCGCGGGTTGTGGTAGAGTGCAATCAGCGTGTTATGTTTCATTAATCAGTCCACAGTAATTTTTTGTTAAACGTCTATCCACCGGGAACAGCCGTGCGGCGATTATAGCGGCTGAGCCCTGACTTGTTTTAAGGATTTAACCTTATGCCGTTGTTGCAAACCCTGCGTCGCCTTGCGATTGAAAATTATCACTGGCTAATGGGATTTTTCGGGTTAATGGTGCACCAGTATCGCATCAAAGCCTGCCAGAAAAGTGCAGCTTCCCTGACTTACGTTACCCTCTTTGCCACCGTGCCTATGCTCACGGTGACTTTCTCGATGTTTTCGTTGATTCCTGCATTTCAGGATTTGGGCGAAGAACTGCAAACCTTGTTGTTCCAGCACTTTTTGCCTAACAGTGAGCAGGATTTAGGCAAATATCTGCAGGAGTTTTCCCAGCAGGCGCGTCAGCTGACGGCATTCGGTTTTGTGTTTTTGTTAGTGTCAGCGTATCTGATGTTGAAAAATATCGAGCAAAACTTTAATGCCATTTGGGGTGTTGCCCGTGGCCGTCGCGGGGTTGCTAATTTTTTACTCTATTGGGCGATATTGAGCCTTGGCCCGTTGCTGCTCGGTGCTGCCTTGGCGATGAGCACTTATTTGGCCTCGTTCCGATTACTGGTTGGCACTTACGATAATTTGGGCCTGGTGGAGTGGGTACTGCAATTTGCGCCCTGGGTGCTCACTTGGGCTGCCTTTACTTTGCTATTTGTGGCGGTACCCAACTGTAAGGTGCCAGTGCGTCATGCCCTGGTGGGCGGTTTTTTCACTACGCTGGGTTTCCAGGGTTTAAAAGCAGCATTTAGTTGGATAGTCAGTCACTCTTCTTTTTCCTTGGTGTATGGCGCATTTGCAGCGCTGCCGTTGTTTTTGTTGTGGGTAAACCTGATTTGGACTGTAGTGCTGGGTGGTGCGGTCTTTGTGCACACTATCAATGCCCATCAAATTGGTTTGCGTCATCGCAAGTATCCCGACCTGATTGCCGCATTACTGGTGCTGTGGCGTTGTTATGATGCCGCCAAAGAGGGTGCCAGTGTGCCCGAGCGGGTTTTGTTACGGCAGGGTTTGGCAGCTGATCAATGGCAGCGCATCTGCGAAGCATTGGTGCGGCATCATGTGATTACGGCTAACTACCAGGGCGATTATTTACTCAGTCAGAACCTTCATTTACTTAGCTTGCAGCAGTTGGCAGATATTCTTGAGTTGCCGCGGCAGCTGCCAGCCGAGAAAGATAGCTTGCGCCAGTTGCCTTGGGGGGAGGCTGGTCTGCAATTACTTACCGAGGCGGAGCAGCAAATAAATTCGCTGTTTGCGATCAAACTGGGTGTGCTTTTTGACAGTCCTGCACCAGCCGAGCAACTCGCTGTGCCTCCAAAACTCAGCCAACACGGAGAGGCTTAATGGTTATTTGTGTGCGATAAACTTGGCTAAAAAAGTGACTGACGTCCAATTCACTGGCTATACTCCTAACAACTTTCCCACTGACAGATACAGCAACTCCATGGCTACACCTCTATTGATTTGTGATGATTCGATGATGGCGCGCAAGCAGGTGGCGCGCTCCCTACCTGCCGATTGGGATGTCGATATTACCTTTGCCACCAACGGCGCTGAGGGGTTGCAGGCTATTCGCGATGGCAAGGGTGAAATGGTCTTTTTAGACCTGACCATGCCGGAAATGGATGGCTATCAAGTGTTGGAGGCCATTAAAGCCGAAGGGTTGGACGCTATGGTAATAGTCATCTCGGGTGATATTCAGCCTAACGCCCAAGCGCGCGTGACGCAGTTAGGTGCTATGGACTTTATTTATAAACCGGTTAACCCTGAAAAGTTGGCTGAAACCTTACGCAAATTTGGTCTTATCTAGTTACGCTTTTCTGCCAGGTTTTCCTGCGGTAGAGTTTTTCTTTGGCACCCGTTAGATTGCCCGCTGGTTTGCGGTATCAATCAACGGGTGTTTGCTTTTCAGGGGGTGTACTCCTGCTGTTATGGGTAGTTATCAATGAGTGTTTCATCGTTAAAACTTTCGCGTTTCGGGCAAAAATTATGTACCGATGCCGGCATAGTCACCTTGATGGATGATTTGGGCGAGGCGCTGCGGGTAAATCCCGAGATGATTTTTATGGGCGGCGGTAATCCGGCGCGAATCCCGTCGATGGAACAAGCGTTTGCCAGCGCGCTGGATGCAACACTCGCCAACCCGCGCGATGCGCATGAGTTGCTTGGCTTATATCAGCCACCACAGGGCGATGCACAATTGCTGGACGCCATTGCCGATTTGCTTAATCACGAATACGGTTGGGCGATAGCGCGCGATAACATTGCGCTTTCCAACGGCAGTCAGGCGGCGTTTTTTGTACTGTTTAATTTATTTGCTGGCGACTATGCCGATGGCAGCAACAAGAAGATCCAGTTGCCGCTCACACCGGAATATTTGGGTTACAGCGACCTGGGCATTAGCGAGGATTTTTTTACCGCGACACGCCCCAGTATTGAATTATTGGACGATGGTTTTTTTAAATACCATGTGGATTTTGATGAGCTGAAAATCACTAGCGAAACGGGCGCGCTCTGTGTATCGCGCCCCACCAATCCCACTGGCAATGTGATTAGCGATGAGGAGCTGACTAAGCTCGATGCGCTTGCACATGCGCATCAAGTTCCTTTTATTGTAGATGGCGCTTACGGCACACCCTTTCCCAATATTTTATTTGTGGATGCGCAACCCCACTGGAATAGCAATACGATTCTGGTATTGAGTCTATCCAAACTTGGTTTGCCCGGTGCGCGCACTGGCATCGTTATCGCCGACCCTGCCATCATTCAAGCTTTTGCCAAAGCCAATACTATTCTCAGTTTAGCGACGGGCAATTTTGGCCCGGCAGTGGCACGACATTTATTGCGCGACGGAAAAATATTGCGATTAAGTCGCGAAGTAGTTGCGCCGTTTTATCGCACACGAATGGAAATGGCGGTGGCGAGGTTTAAATCGGCACTGGGCGATTTACCTTGTTTAATCCACAAGCCTGAAGGCGCGATTTTTTTGTGGTTGTGGTTTAAGGATTTGCCGATCAGTAGTGAGTTGTTATACCAGCGTTTAAAAGCGCGTGGAGTATTGGTGGTATCCGGACATCATTTTTTCCCCGGTTTGGCGGAGGATTGGCCGCATCGCCATGAATGTATCCGCGTGACCTATTGTCAGGAGCCGGAAACCGTTGCGCGCGGTGCGGCGATTATTGCCGATGAAGTGCGCCGTGTTTATCGCGAAGCGGGTTGATTGTTCGAGTAAATAGTTGTGATCTGCGGTGACTATGCTATTTATAAATGGCTACCAACCATACCTACACCGACAATAATAGTGGAGTCCAAGATGCCAATGTCCTCGGAATTAGTTGCTGAACTGCAAGTGCTGCGCCTGTTTGACGCGACAACCAGCCAGACCGGACTCAAAGTTCATTCAGATGCAGCACCTGAGTTGATCGCCGCCACCAAACGCCTGCACGAAAAACAATTAATCACCTTGCCCGATGGTGGTTATTTAACCCCCTTGGGTTATGAATCCACGGTGCATTTACAAAACCTGCTGCAAATCCTGACTTCAAAACCCTTGTTATAAAGCATTTCTTTTTTTGAAATTCCTCTGCGCTTCTTTCTCGCCAGGGAATCCTCTTATCGCAATCTTGCTGTAATAAAAAATCAGGCGACCATTGGCCGCCTGATTTTTAGTGTGGGTTATTCCTTACCCCGCGACGTTTTCCTCAATTACAAACACTGCCGGTCACTCTTGGAACTTGTGCGCTAGTGTTGTTGCCTTTGGTACCTTGGAAACCTATCTCCACCGACTGCCCTGGCGGAATAGTGCCGTTCCAATTCAGGTTGCTCGCACTGTAGGGGTTGTTTCCACTAAACACGGCATTCCAGCTGTTGGTGATACGGCTGCCATCGCTGTAGGACCAATTTACCGTCCAGCCATTGATAGGGCTGCTGCTGGTGTTGGTAATGCGCAGAGTAGCCGTAAAACCATTATTCCACTCGTTGCTCACCAGATACTGGCAGTTACCACCCCCTACACTGGCTACCGAACTGGATGAACTTGCCGGTGGTGTCGAGCTGGCAACGGAAGAGGGCGCCGTGCTGCTTGGGGTACTACTTGCCGGCGTGCTGCTTGCGGGCCTGCTACTGGCTGGAGTGCTACTTGTACCGCCGCCCACTATGCCAAAAGGCGCGGGTTGGGCACTGCAGGTACTGGCTGAAATACAGCTTCTGTTGTTCTCATACCCCCAACCGGAACTGGTAACGGCGCACAGCGGATAAAGCGTGCCATACCAATTACATTGCTGCGCAGTACTGACACTTGACGCGACTGACGACGAGCTGCTCGGTGCGATAGAGGATGAGCTTGAGGTTGTTGCCAAGCTGGAAGAACTGGCTGGAACCGATGAACTGATCGCCTGGCTTGATGAACTGACAGCGAGGCTCGATGAGCTCAGACTGGATGAGCTTTGCCCACCGCCATTGCCCTGTGCGTAGTCGTTGTAAAACGCGAGGTTCCAAGCCAAGGGAGCGTTCCAGTTAATGGTAATTTCATTAACCGCATAGGCATTGATGTTATCAGCCCAACAAGTGGCAGGTCTGGACTTGCAACCACCCAACAATGAAGCTGATGTGCTGTCCTCAAGACCGGCATTGGGGCCGCCAGAGAGTGCGCCGGGTGGTGGGGCAGGGTAGTTGGCATTGATCGCATTTGCCCAGAAACGGTGATGTGGTTGGGTGGTCGTTTTGGTGCCCGCACCCGTCACGAATGAGGTGGACAGGGTGTTTTGACCGAAGAAATAGTTCAGCCCTTTCCCCACCCCCTTGGCGTAGTTTTCATTGCCCGTGAAATCATAGGCAAGCCCCATCAGGATTAGTTTATTCGCCACGGCGCCGTTGGAACCCCAATAGTACTCAAGGGTTGAAAGCGGTGCGGGATAGCCAGATGCATTTTGGGTGGCGATATTATTGTCGGCGATACTGATAATTTTCTGGCGCGCACTCGAACGCAAACTGGCCGTGTGAGTGGTGGGAACCATCGCCAATGAAATCAAGCCCGCCAGTTCGGTATCAGCCCACCCGAAATCGTTGCGGGTAATAGCAAAGTTATTCAATGTGCTTAGGTATCGGCTATTGCCAGTGGTGATGTACAACTCGGCAGCGGCCCAGTAAAACTCATCGCTGACGTTGGCATCGCCATAACCGCCGCCGCCATTGTCGTAATTGCCACTGTAAATATCATTGGGGTTGGCTTGGGCGGCATCCCAGGCGCGGGTTGCAGCACTCAGGCAGGTAGCGGCAAAACCGGAATCGATGTCTTGCCAAATCCGTGCACACTGGGCAGCGGTGGCCGCCAAATTCAGTGTGGCAGCGGTAGACGGTGGAACCAGTGCACGCTGCTGTGGATCTTCATGGGGTGCAAGAGGGAATCCGGTCCAGCCTACATCGTGCATTTTGTGGTGCGCCATACCGGCTTTGGCTTGGCCGACGGGCACTTGCATCGCCAACAAAAACTCCATTTGCCAGCGCGCTTCGTCCAGCACATCAGAAATACCATTGGCACTTTCGGGAATATTCAGTTTGCCGTCGCCCACCAAGCTGCCATTGTCGCTCAGGTACAGGTCGCGCTCGTAAAGGTTTAATAATGTCCAGGCTGAAATGCCGCCATTTACCACGTATTTGCCGTGATCACCGGCGTCATACCAGCCTTTGCTGACATTCAGCGAATAGTTACAGGTGCCACTCCAGCAGGGCACATTGATGTCGCCTTTGTTGGCACCGATGTTCAAGTGACCCGCCGGGCGCGACCATTTGCTATTGCTGGCAAAGGAGCCATTGCCGCCACCGGTGTACTGGGTCTCAATCGCGATGCCACTGCGGTTGTGGTAGAAATATTTAAGCGAGTCGTAGAGTGCGCCTTTGAGGGCGGTATTGGAAATCGCAAAGCTGTAACTGGTGTCGCCACCGACCGTCAGGGTAAAACCGCTTCCGGTTGCACTCACGGCCGACAAATCAATCTGATGCAGGTTGTCGCCGCTGGCCGCATCGGAGCCACTTGGCAGTGTTTGGCCGCTCGCGACCACTGTGCCATTTTGTCGCAGCTGCCAGGTTTGTGCGCTGGTTTGGGTGGTTTTGTAGGTCGCGGTTTTGGCGCCGGTGGGCAGGTAGCCAAGTTGGTTTACCCGTGGGTTGCCTATCTCGGCCTGGGCATTGAATGCCGACAGGGCGAGCAGCCCTGTACCAATCAATTGGTACAGCGGTGTGCGTTTGGCGGATAGTTCGCGCGCAAATTCTTGATCATTATTCTGGACGGATTTTTTCATCGGAAATATCTCGCGTGAAATAAAAGAGGAGCTGTAATCAGCGTTAAAAAAACCGGCCTGCGAAACAGGCCGGTAAATAATTGCATTGATTAAGGGGTTTTATACCGGGGCGGGAGTGATGGCCTTGTCCTGAAATCCACCACCTCCGGTATAAAAGGTACCGGCTCATCCCTAAGCCAAGTCGCAACTCCTGTTTTGACTTGAGTCCACCGGAAATCCGGCTGTACTGATCTGCTTATTGCAGTGGTGGGTAAGCGTTATCCACCAGTTGCTTGAACCCTTCCGAGAACCAGCGGCCAGCAACCGGCGCATTGGGCATAGCGCCAGTGGTGGTGCCTGCAGCATTGGTAAAGGTAGGGTCACAGTTGCGGTCAAAGCCTTTGGCTGGATCTTGTGGGTCGTAAGACAGTTCCAGTGAGGCTGCACCATCTGATTCACCTGGCGGTTTCACCCATACATAAGCATCGATACCTGCAACCGGTGCTACTTGTGGCCGTTCGCCCACGCCACCGCGTTGGTTACACCAGTTACCGCGATGGGCACGACGGTCAATGCGCGATTGGTCAACAAAGGTATCCAGTACCGTGCTGGTTGATTGCGCAGTTGGACGGTTAGCGCCACCCCATCCGTTGCGTGAGGTATCCACCAACATGCCGATGTTGGATGGGAAGCCAGCAGAGATCATGGCATTGCGCCAGGCGGTCACAAAAGAAACTTCACTGAAGTGCGGGTTCCATTCGTAGAACTTGGCTTGACGGGTTTGTGTGCCGCCACCACTGCCCGGGAAGGCGCTGTTAGCCAATGAATCCAGGAAGGGTTCGTACAGTGGGGTGTAACCTGAGGTGTTGGATACAAAGCCGGCTACGGAATTCACCCCGCCAGTCGCCCCTTTGATCGCATCGCCAATCAGGGTAACAGCCTTGCCAAAATTGTCCGTCCAGCCCAACCAGCCTGAGTGGCCGATATCAACGTAAGAATAAACGTTGGTAATCGGGTAGAACTTGCTCAGGGTGTAACGGGTGTTAGGGACATAACCATGGGTCGCATCGGCTGCTTGTTGACACGCCGGTGTGCTCAGGTTGGTGACCAGGTTAGGTAATGAGTCTGGCTCGATGATCGCAATAATGCGCAGTTCGCGGTATTTAGGATCAGCGAAGATGGATGCCAACACATCGATATATTCGGTGCGATAGCGGGTAGTGCCTTCAACGCCTTGGTTCAACTCACCATTGGACGCTAACGCGTGGCAATCGCGGTTAGGTAGGTCATAGACCACCACCTGGATTACATTGGCGTTTTGATCCAGAGCTGCATCCAAATGGTCGCGCAGACCCCAGCTACCATCGGTTGGGGCAATCGCACCGATACGATCCATCCACACCGCGGTGTTGTAATTGGCCACTTTGGAGCCACCGGTTTCTGCCATGGCTTTGGCTGACCAGATTGGATCTACGTACCACTGGGCGCCAACGAAGGGGTTATCCAAACGTGGGCCAGCGCTGGCTGCACTGGAGCTGCTAACACTGACGACTGAACTGCTAGCCACGGAGCTGCTAATCACAGACGAACTGCTAGAGCTGACCGAGCTAGAGCTGGGTGGTACCAAGCTGCTGCTTGACGACACACTGGCTGACGACGGCGTAGTGGCGACAGAACTGGACGACACTACTGACGAAGAAGAGCTGGTAGTTGATGAGCTAGTGGTTGACGAGCTTGAAGTTACACCGCAGCCGGCCACTACTCCAAAAGGTGAAGGTTGGCTGGTACAGGTCGCTGTAGAGATACAACTCTTGCCATTTTCATAACCCCAACCACTGACGGTAGTGGTGCAAGTGGGGTAAAGCGTGCCGTACCAATTGCATTGCGACACTGCCGCGCACTGTGATGCCACACTGCTGGAGGAAATAGAAACGGTGCTGGATGAAGAGCTTGCCGGCGGAGTGCTGCTGGGTGCTGAGCTGCTTGTTGCAGTGCCACAAACATTACCGGTGATAGTCGGGATTTCAGCAGTAGCGCCATTCTTGTTGCCCTGCACCCCGAAGCTCACGGATTGCCCCGGTTGAATTGTGCTGTTCCAGTTCAATCCACTGGCGGTGTAGGGATTGTTGCCACTGAGGGTGGCATTCCAGGAATTGGTGATGCGGTTGTTGGTGTAAGCCCAGCCCACAGTCCAACCGTTAATGGCGGTAGTGCCATTGTTGGTGATACTGACAGTACCTTGAAAGCCGGTATTCCATTCATTGTTGAGTGTGTAAGAGCAGACCGCTGCGTGCGTTTGGCTCGCGACGACCATGCTCAGGCTTAGCAGCGAGGCTATCCCGAGCGTTTTGCGTAGTGATGTTTTCATTATGTTTATCCTTGAACGTGATGTTGAAAGGCGTGGTACGCCTTTTTTGTAACTCACCTCTCATTCCGGTTTGTTTTCCAAAATGAACTGCAGGTGGATTTTTACCTCGTACTTCTACCCTCGGAACTTCTACTTTCTAAACTTCCCGGTGTAGGCCGGTTCACGTGTTGATGAATCGGTGTCAATCCTGACAATTTGTTAACGGCCGAGATTATCTGCCTTGGTTTGAATTATTTTTTCTCTGTAACACTTTGTATTTTCTAAGGTTATTTTTATTTATCGGGCGTTCTACCCAGTATGTGTTAAACATAAATTCAAAAAGGACAGCGCTGTCATTTTTGTGCCGCGAAAAATATCACTTATGAAATAAAAATACTCTGCACAGTGCGGGGCACTATTAAATTCTGCAGGCTGGATCACGATAGTATCCGGCATAAATTCACCTTTCTGTTCAATCAGGCAAGTCGGAGTGGTGGCGCTTAAATTGTCTTTTTGGTTGATAAATTTTTTGTAACTTAAAATTTTCAAGGTGAAAAACGATGTTTTATTTTTATTATTTAATAAATAACCAGGAGGTAATTTTTAGCCACAGTAGTTTAAAAAAAATGAAAAAACAATAATTAAGTTTTTGTGTTTTGTGTTTTGTTTCGGAAAAAAATGGCTTTATTTGTTGTAAAAAAGTGATTTCTAAAATTTATAAAAACTCAAAATATGAGTTAAAACAGATGTTTAATTGATTTTTAAAAAGTTAAAAATCAATTAAAAATTTTTAAATATTTGCTCTTAAAAAATATTATGTTTTGGTGATTTTAATTTGGCGTTTTTGATTTCTTAAAAAGACATTTACAGGTGAAAATATTTGTGTCGCTTAAATCTTTATTTCTACTTGTGTGAGCCCTGTGTTGAGCTACCGGGTTAGGGGTAACCCCTCGTCAAGCGACGAGTGATTGGGGTGGTCGCATGGTCATCAAAGTGGCTTGTCAGGTTGTTGTCGCTATGGGCTGTATTTTGCTGCCAGCTGACGCGTTTACCCCCGGCTTTTTTAGCAGGTTTTTTTTTGAGCAGTTATTGTTCTTTGCTCCAAATCATGAGTGTTGTGTCGGTCTTTTTGTGGGTGCTCAAGTGGCGGCCGCTACTACTAAGGCGTTTAAATCTGCTAGGCTTGCCGCCATCAAGATCAGCCAAATATCAAAGCCTATGGAATTGAACGTGCAATCCGGTCAACCAGACTATTCAGTCTATCGCAGCTTGGTTAGCGAATTACTTGCAGGCAATGAGCAGTTGCCCAGTCTGCCTGCTATTACCTTTGAAATTCGCAATGCGTTGGAGCAATCGGATTTGTCGATGGCTGAGTTAAGTAAGTTGCTCGCTAAAGATCCTTCGCTGTCCGCCATTTTGCTGAAATATGCCTCAAGCCCTCTGGTAGGGAGCCAAAACCCGCCGCAAAGCCTACTGGATGTGGTGCGCCTGTTAGGGATGAATCAGGTAGAGCGAATTACCATGGTGCATTCCATTAAAAGCTTATTTTCTGTGCATTCGGTTAAGCATAAGCGCCTGTTTGTGGAGGCATGGCGGCGCATGGCATTAAAGGCTAGCCTCAGTACTTTCATTGCCAAACATGTAGGTAAGGTTGTACCGGATCAGGTATTAATGGCTGCGCTGTTAAGTGAAGTGGGAACCCTGGCAGTGTTGTCCGCTTTTAAAAAGAGTGAGCAAACACCAGAGTTGGCGGTTTATGTAGGGCTTTGCCGCGAGTATGCAAAATCACTGGGTGTGATTACGCTGAAAAAATGGCAGGTGGATAGCCAATACCTGAAAGTTATCCAGGATATTGGTAATTGGTCAGGGGATAGCCCCGGGCCAATTAATTTGAGCGATATTATCAATTTGGGTTTGTATCACTCAGTGAAATTAAGCCAGGCCAAAAACAATTTGCCTCCCATTACTGAATTAACCGCCTATAAAAAATTGGATGCACCGGAAAACTCTGTTGTAGCGGGCGGCCTGACCTTGGTAATGACCAATGTGCAGGAAATTCGCATGGTGGCAAAAAGCCTGTTCTAAGCAGTTAATTCACGTTTTTCGCGCATAAAAAAAGGGGCCAAGGCCCCTTCGATTTCTTACCTGACTTCCTGTCTGCTTCCCTGCTGTTTCTGTTTCCTTACTCTCTCGGTTTTTATGATATGTGGTCAAGGTGACAGGGTGATGACAGCCCTGACTTAGATCCCGTTCGGGTTGTAAACCCACAGCATGTTGTTGACATGGTTGCTGCTGTCTTCGCCGATTAATACGCGACCATCATCCAATACTTCGATGTTGTCTGGCTGCGCTATGCCGTTAACGTCACATTTGTCGGTAGTGCTGGTGCCGTTATAAGCGCCGCCCACTACAACAGGTTGCATGCGATTTACGTTGTAGCTTTCATCGAAACCAAAACGATACACCGCGCCACAGCGGTTTTCAGTTACCTGGATGTCACCTGTGGTGTCGGCCATGGCGCCGCGCACTTCAGCCATCGCTACGTACATAAAGGGTACGCTGCGGTCTTTGGCTCCGTCGTAATTAATGTTGATCCCTTCCATTTTGTTGAACTCAACCGTGGCACCTTTGGCTTCGGCGGCGCGCAAGGTTTCCAGGAATGCGACGCGATCATCTGCGGCGTTACCTGCAGCCCAATCAGCTACTTCGGCATCAGAAATGTAACTGGTAGCCCCTTCAACGTAATCACTTTCATCAATACCATCGTAAGAGCGCACCCAGCTTTCAATGTCAGCATTGGTGGCATGGGCCAACTCAATCCATTCAATATCAAAACCGGCTTTGGCGGTATCTACTGTGGCGTCTTGCATTACTTTGGCGGCGTAGAGTGTGCCCGCGCTCATGTCACCTGCAACATCGGCAACAAATTTATAAAAGCCTTTGTTAGAGCCGTCATCCGTTAAATACACAGTTTTGTGGTCGGGCATAATCACCGGGTTTTCATGCGCATAACGGCCCATGGTGAAATGTTTTACCGGAACCGGCGCAGCGGTTTTAGGTTGGGTGATTTCAACAATGTAGCCGTAGTCGTAAGGGTTGGGGAAAGTGCCGCCCAGGTAATCCTTAATCTTCAGCACGTCTGCGTAATTGGGGTAGCCAGTGGAGTAGGTGGCATCGTTCCAACGCACGGTGTTTTCGGCTTCGTAGTTTTCTTCCGAGGTGAGTGGCGTGCCCCAGGGTGAAACGGTACCGAAGCAGTTAATCATGGTGCCTTTTACGTTGCCAAAATTTACGTTCATCGCATCGTTCACACGCCAGGTGCCATCGTTTTGTTTCGCGATGCTCAAACGGCTTACACCACCGGGACGATCTTCCCACGCGCTAAACAAGTAACCTTCGCTACCGCTGATATTGTCTGGAATGTAAGCGTTAAAGTCCGGGTTGTTGGATTGTTTGACGCTAACACTGCCATCAGGGGTAGTGATATTGCCAAAACCAAAGGGCAGTGCACCGGCAAAAATATCACCTTCGCGGCCCAGCGCTTGATAGCTGCCCACAGCAACTCGGGTGGTTTGTGATTCAGGAGAGCCTTTTACGGGTACTGCGACGGGTGTAATTTTGGGGTCAAGCATGTCCAGGTCAACACCGTTCCAAACGCCCACCGCCGCTTTGCTTTCATCGCCGGGTAGAGTGTCTGATGGATGTTGAATATTAAAAAATAATTCACCGTTATCGGTTTTAAACATACCGGTTAATTCGGAGCCCATGGGCGTGGTTGCCAAGCGAATTAATTTAGCGGGTGCGGTTGCATCAACACCGTCTTCGCCGTCAGTGCCGTCCTGACCATTGGCACCATTTTGCCCCGGCGCGCCATTGTTTCCTGCTGGGCCAGTTGGGCCTGCAGGGCCAGCAACACCGTCAGAGCCTGCGGGGCCGGTTGCACCGTCTTTACCATCGTCACCACCACAGGCGGTGAGCAACAGGGTGGATGAAATTAAAACGGCTAATAATTTTTTGTTGAACGTTATATTCATGTTAAATCCCAAGGTTGCTTGTAAACAGTACAGAATTAATTGTTAGGAAGGTCTTGCTACGGAGTCTGTAGCCTAAGCAAGTTTTATGAATGTTTCGCAACGGAAATGTGGCAATTCAGTGAAGCTTTTTTTACAAGAAATTCGCGATAGTTTTAAGTCGATACCCGCATGCGCGGGCACGACAAAAAAATATTTTCAGTGATTACGTTACGTGCGGAAGTAAAATATTTTTGAGGGTTATTGATTGTTCTGTGACCAATCCAGGCGGATGTCCCAATTGTAAAAGCGATGTTCGGGTGGGAGTGGTGGCAGCTCGTCATTGATTACATCAAAAACATTTTTTGCGGGTAACCAAGTTGCATCACGGCCGTAAATAAAACTCTGGGTGCGCACAATATGGGCGTAGGCTTTATTTAATTGCAGGGCACGTTGATGCGAAGGTGTAATTAGCTCATAAACGTTTGCAGCGCTCACTTTTTCTTCATCCACCATGCCATTATCTTTGAACCAGCGTGTAAGCATTTCAGGATTTTCACGAAATTCACTACCGCCGCCTGCGCGCTGTAAATAATGCAAAATCTCGCCGCCACTTTCGCTCACACTGGGCGCATCTTTCATGCCTTTGAGGTTAATGTAACCCCAGCCCTCGGCGCCGGTAACCTTACGTGCCAATGCAAAGGTGTGATCTATGGTGGCGCCAACGGCGGCGTGGCAACCCATGCAGAACAATGTCTCTTCATGGGTTTGTGGGCGCAGGGCGCCTGCGTAATCCTCGATAAAACCTTGCAATAACCAGCCAAAACCGTTTTCCATACCCCGCTCGCCGTGATCATTAAAGTTGGGTAGCAGTTCAAGGTTTTTTTCTTTACGTTCGCGCGCATAACGGCTGGCAACGTCATATTGTTCCAACACACGAATTTTTTTCATGTAACGTAATTCTTTCATGCGCTCAGGCACAAAAATATTGCCTTCTGATTTTGTGCCCACATAGCGCACGGTGTGCATTAATTCGCTATCCAGTGGGTATTGTTGTGCGGTGACGGGCATATTGCTGGCATCACCCAGGTAGCTCTCCCGTTTTACCAATTGCTGTGCAATGCCGAGTGTGCCATCGCCATCCAAATCGATACCCAGCAGGTTTTCGTCCTGTGCAGGAATACTGATCGCAGCGAGCTGTTTGATATTCAGTTCCACCAGCGACAAATTCAGTAAATACACCGCGCGATTATATTGCCCATTTAATTCACGCAGGGCGGCTGGCAGGCGAATGATGACATCGTCAGTGGAACCATTGGTTGGCCAAAAAGTACCGGGGAAGGGTTTGTAATTAAACGCTACCCAGTGGCTGCCGTCTTTGGCAAAACCCTGCGCATCAAAGGCAGCCGCCGCGCGCTGATAATTTGCCAAGTCGGGAATAAAGCCTTTCCAATCGCGTGCTTTGAGCGACTCGGCCAGTGCGCTGTAGTTGTCACTATTTACATAGTGTTGAATCGTTTCTTCGCTTACCGCATCTAGCCATTCGCGGCGATCAACAAATAAATTTTTCCAGTGATTACTCAAGCCGTCTTCTGAAAAAATATAAGCGCCTTGCAGGCCGCCATCATCCAACTCATTCATGCGAAACTCGCCCGCGCTACGGTCATACATTTGATGGCAGGTGTAGCAGGGGTTGTGGCGATTTTCAGTTTTGGTATAACACTGCGCAGGAATGGGGGCTTCCAAATTGGTAATGACTTCATTGGATACGGGCGTCCGCGCCGCGAGTTCAATGTTCGGTAAATCTTTTGCTTTGGTGGCGCTAGTGCCTTGTGGAAACTCGCCATCACTTAATAAATCACAACCGACCAAACTGATTGTCAGGCTGAGAGGCAACAACAGGCCAAGTGAAAATAAACGGTTGAAAGGCTGCTTGAATTGCATAGGGGGTATCCGCATAGCGTTGGTTATTCAGTTGCTTTTTAACAGCATAAAGAGGTAGTCAATAAGTCAAGCAAGCCTAACAAGCCTTTGTGACATTATTCTTTCAGTCAAAAAAGCATCCCATGCACCCTCCAAACAACCACGCCTGCTACAATTCACGCTCAATTTTTTATTTTCTTCTGATGTAAAAGTAACCATCATGCTCAGCGAACTACTCGCCATTCTTGCCCCTATTATGATTTCTGTCGGTGCCGGCTTTATTTGGGGAAAAACCGGCACTGATTTCCCCGCGGATTTTATTTCACGCATAGTGATGAACATCGGCACGCCTTGTTTGATTATCAGTGTGATGGCGAAAGTGGATGTGCAACCATCCGTGATGGGGCAGGTCGCGCTTGCCACAGCAATCGTCATGACCGCTATGGGGTTATTCGGCTGGGCATTATTGCGCTGGATGAAACTGGAAATTAGCACTTATCTCCCGCCACTTATCTTCCCCAACAACGGCAACATGGGGTTGCCGCTGTGTTTATTTGCCTATGGGCAAACCGGCCTCGCGCTCGCGTTGGGCTCATTTATGGTGATGATGATTGCGACTTTTACGGTGGGCTTATTACTTGTGACCAGCAGCGAAGGTGGGATCTTTAAACGCCTGGAAGCCATTGCTAAACAACCGGTGATTTATGCCATGGCAATCGCTGTGTTATTGCTGGTGACGGGTACAGAGTTGCCGCGCTGGATCAGCAACACACTCGATCTCCTCGGCGGCATCGCCATCCCGCTAATGACCATCGCACTCGGTGTTTCCCTCGCGACGCTAAAAATTCATTTCTGGAAGCGCAGTTTGTTTTTTAGCCTACTTCGTGTGGGTGGTGGGTTGCTATTTGGTTTTATTGTGTGCGAATTAATGGGGCTGACAGGCATATCGCGTAATGTCGTGTTATTGCAATCTGCCATGCCTGTGGCAGTGTTCAACTATCTATTGGCGTTGCGTTACAACCAAAAACCGGAAGAGATTGCCGCCATGGTGTTGGTGTCAACCTTAATTGCATTTGTCGGCTTGCCGTTTTTGCTTATAGCAATTTTGTAACTATGCTTTGATTTGTCTTTTTATAGCCATTTTCTAACAAAATATGAAAGGGATTTTATTCAGTTAATAAGAGAGCTGCGAATGGAAAATCCTGTTGCTGTTTCTTCACCTGAGGTTTCTTTTGCGCGGCTCGCCTGTGTAATTCGGTTGACTGCTTTACAGGCGGAAGTTGAATCACTACTGCACCTTTCGCAAGTAGCTGAGACCTGGGTTGATCACGTCAATAAAAACGATTATCGCGGTGGTTGGGATGTATTGCCCCTGCGCTGCCAACGCCAACACCTTAGTGCACATCCCATCCTGCAAGGTTTTGCCATAGCCAATGGCGATGACTGGGAAAACTTACCGGTATTGGAGCAGTGCCCGGCAATTGCCGCCATTTTTAATCAGCTGCAATGCCCCATCAAAGCGGCGCGTTTAATGCGTTTAAAAGCCGGCGCAGAAATAAAACCCCATCGCGATCAAGGGTTGAGTATTGCGTATGGCGAGGCGCGGTTACATGTGCCAATTTACACCAGTGCGGATGTAAGTTTTATTGTCGACAATAAAATTGTTCCCATGGACGCGGGTGAGTTGTGGTATTTCAACGCCGATCAAACTCACGAAGTTTACAATTACGGCAGCGAAGACCGGATTAATTTGGTAATCGATTGCGTGGCTAACAACTGGCTATGTAACGCTATTGCGACTGGTGTGCCAAATGCCTGAATTTTATGCGGAATACTGCGCGTTAATTAGCTCCAGCGAGCAGCTTGAACAATGTAAAAGAGCGCATTCGCTGCAGAATTTGTTGGCGATTATCAAAAAACTATGGCATTGCCCCGAGCGTAGCGATAACCAGTTGCTGGATGATATCGCGCAACTCAATCAATTTCCCATAACTGAAAATCAGGCCCAGTTTGCAAAGAATTGGTTGCCTTATCGCTACCGCCCTGGGCAACAGCGCGTGTACTGGCTCTTACCCTTTGGTCATGCCACCGAGCCATTTCAGGATGAAACTATTTCCCGCTACCGTCAGCAATTGATTAATCAAATAATCCAGCCTTGTAGCACTTTGGCGGTTGCGCAACAACAGGCGATAGCGCTTGCCGATGCACAACCTGCGGGTTTTATTTTTCATTTGTCGCGCTGCGGTTCTACGTTAATTTCGGGTTGTTTATCTGAACTGGATTCCACTTGTGTTTTTTCCGAATCGCCTTTGTTGACAGAATTATTGTTGGATAAAAACCTGTCAGTGCAAGAGCAGCAAAATTTACTGCGTGCTTTTATTAACTTGCAAGCGGCAGTGTTTCCCAATCGCCCACAGGTGATTATTAAATGGAACGCCTGGGATATTTTTTGCTGGGATTTAATTCACGCAATTTATCCGCAAGTACCAGTGGTTTTTGTAGTGCGCAACCCGGTAGAGATTTTGGCTTCCCATCAGAAGCTAGCGGGGCGGCATATGGCGGGTGAACCAGGGTTAGCACAATTTAATAGCGTGTTTTCAAGGGCGACTAATCATCTTTCGCTGTTGCAGTATCGCACTGATGTATTGCGGAGCTTGCAGCAGAAAATGCACAGTATTCAGACACAAAATTCTATTTTGTGTATGGATTACAGCCAATTGAAATATTCGGGCATAAATACCATTTTTCGCTATTTTGACTTGACGCTAACAGGGGAAGAACAGACAGCGGTGATGCAGCGACTCGGTATTCACTCAAAAACCCCCGGCGTATTGTTCAAACAGGATTCACTGAGTAAACAATCATTATTTTCTGCCGCGGATAAACAGTATATAGAGCAACAGTTGTTCGTTACTTATGAGCTGCTGCGTGAAGCGGCCACCTGCTTGGCTGAGCCAGAGGGTTATTAAGGAGTTGTAATGGAAAAAAATATCTTTTTGCCTGCCGGGATTTGTGTGCGTTTAGCGGATGCTACAGATGATGCATTTTTATTTTCACTGTTTTGCGAGGCGCGACCTGAATTAGCCTATTTACCGCTCCCCCCTGCACAGGTGGAAACCTTATTGGCTCAGCAATACCAGTTACAGCAGCGCGGTTATGCCAATCAATATCCCACCGCCAGAAATTGGATTATTGAGTGTGAGTCACAAGTCGTTGGCAAGATCATGCTGGCTGAACTGGTAAATTTTATACACATTGTTGATTTTGTTATCGCATTTAGTTGGCGCAGCCGGGGTATAGGTTCAGCGGTATTGAATGCAGCAAAGCACTATGCGAGCGCGCAATCCTTAGGTCTGAGCTTGCAAGTTGAGCGTCAAAATATTGCGGCAAAACGGCTTTACACCCGAATTGGTTTTAATGTTTGTCAATTAACTGCCACGCATGAGGCGATGGAGTGCAAATAACTGTGTTATGGCTCGTAATGTGAATTAGTTCTGCTATACCTTACTCTTCAATTTGGAGTTGGCGTGTCCACGGAGAATGATCTTTTATTCAGGAAAGAATGGCTGTTGTTAGCAGTGTGTTATGGCGCGTGAGTCTGCGCTTAATCATTCAAGGATTACATTTCATAATCAACCCTGACCTTTAAGGACAGGTTTTCTGAATCAAGGAGTTATTGATGTCTGATTTTTTCCTCGGAGAAATTAAGCTTCTCCCTTACAACTGGGCACCCAAGTATTGGACTTTGTGTGCCGGGCAATTACTGCCAATCAATTCCAACCAAGCCCTTTTTTCACTTCTGGGCACTACTTATGGTGGTGATGGAGTCACTACCTTTGCATTGCCTGATTTGCGTGGCCGCGTACCGGTTCACCCAAATGTAAATGCGGGTCTGCCCCAAGGCAGCAAAGCGGGTGTGGAAAATGTAACACTCACTACTGCTAACTTGCCCGCACACAACCACGGCGTGTCTGCTAGTACTAGCCAAGGCGATAACCTGGCTTTTGCCAACAATTATATTGCGGGCGGTAAGGGTAATGCGGGCGACGTTAATTTGTATGAAGCTCCAAACAGCCTGCAACCATTGAATCCGGCATCGGTATCCAATACCGGCGGCAGCCAGCCTCACGAAAATTGCCAGCCTTCGTTGGTACTCAATTATTGCATTGCCACCCAAGGCATTTACCCTTCACGTAACTGACTCACATAAGGAGAATCACAATGGATCCATATCTCGGTGATATCCGCCTTTTTGCGGGTAGTTTTGCACCAGCTGGCTGGGTGCTGTGCGATGGTCGTTTGCTCGCCATCAGCGAAAATGATGCGTTATTTGCAATTGTCGGAACCACCTTTGGCGGCGATGGTGTGAGTACGTTTGGCGTTCCTGATTTGCGCGGTCGGCTTCCAGTTGGCCAAGGAAATGGAGCGGGGTTGACGCCGCGGGTTATCGGCCAACAGTTTGGTGTTGAGTCGGTCACCCTGCTAACCACGCAAATCCCTGCGCACAACCATACGTTTAATGCGAGTACTACCGCACCGTCTACTTCTCCCAGCCCGGCGGGAACGGTATTTGCCCACAGTGATACCGATAAAATTTATGTTTCATCTCCAACTGGGCCAGTGCCAGAGACGTTGAACGCTGCCACTGTGCAAGCTGCTGGAGGCTCCCTGCCGCACAATAACATCATGCCGACCACTGCGATTAACTACATCATGTGTGTCTCTGGCATTTTCCCATCGCGCAATTAAGGAGTGAACTATGGAACCTTTTATCGGTGAAATCCGTTTGTTGCCATTTAGCTTTGCTCCCAAAAATTGGGCGTTATGTAATGGCCAAATACTACCAATCCAATCCAATACGGCGCTGTTCTCCATCATTGGTACCACCTATGGCGGTAACGGCACCACCAATTTCCAGTTGCCTAATTTGCAAGGCCAAGTAGTTGCTGGTGTAGGCCAAGGGCCGGGATTGAGCCCTTGGAGTTGGGGAGAGCAGCAGGGTGAGAATGGGGTGACCTTACTCACGACTGAAATTCCCGCCCATAATCATTTGATCACTGCCATGAACAATCCGGGTAATGCATCAACACCGGCAGCAGATGCTTATCTGGCAAAAGATGTGCGTGGTGGTAGCGGTGGGACAATAAACTACATGCTGACTCCCGGAACAACCAATACGACTATGGCGCCACAAACCATAGGTGTAAATGGTGGTGGGCAGGCCCATGAAAATCGTCAGCCGTTTTTGGCATTAAATTATTGCATTGCGCTGGCTGGTGTTTTTCCTACGCGCAATTGATAAGTGTATTCCCGGCGTAACTGCCGGGATTTTTTCATAAAGTTTTAACCCAATACCTTTTTCACTCAATATTTTTTGAATCAAGTAAAACATCAATGCCAACTAAATTGCATTTTATTTCCGGATTGCCTCGCTCAGGATCAACTCTCCTGGCAGGAATACTACGACAAAATCCGCGCTTCCATGCCGCTATGAGCAGCCCTGTGGCTGGCTTGGTAAATGGCGCGCTTGAGCAGATGGGCGCGGGCAGTGAATCCTATTCGTTTTTTGATGAACAAAAACGCAAGCGTATTTGTAAGGCGCTCCTCGATGCCTATTATGCCGATAAAGACCAACCGGTAATTTTTGATACCAACCGTCATTGGACGGCGCGGCTGCATCAATTAATTGAATTAGTGGATGACTTTAAAGTGATTTGCTGTGTGCGTAATCCCGCGTGGATTATGGACAGTTTTGAAATGATTTACCGAAAAAATCCCTTCGACTATAGCCGCATGTTTAATGCTGGGTCACGTCAGACGGTTTACAGCCGCTGTGAGTCATTAATCAATGCTGGTGGTGCGGTGGGATCTGCATGGACTGCATTAAAAGAAGCTTATTATGGTGAGTTTTCCGAGCGTTTGTTGTTAGTGGACTACGATCTTCTCACCCAGCATCCGGCACGAACTATGGAATTGATTTATCGCTTTATCGATGAACCTCTGTTTGAGCATGATTTTAATAATGTTGATTATTCTGAAAATGAGTTTGATCAAAATATCGGTGTAAAAGGTTTGCACAGTGTGAAGAAAAAGGTGGAGTTCAAAAGTCGGCGCAGTATTTTGCCACCGGATTTATTTGTGAAATATCAGGAAATGGATTTTTGGCAGGATCAGGCGGGAACTTCCGCCAATATTATCGCGAGTAAGAAACCAGCGGCGACAGGTGCGCCTCTAAACGGGAATTTATCATCATGAGAAATCTTTTATTCAGTGGGCTTTCTTCGCTGTTGTTACCCATGGGGGCCTATGCAGGGCCAACAGCCGGGGCGAGCTATCAGCGGACTTATTTAAGTGCATCAATCAATGCATCAACGGCAGATTTGTCGCACGCTAGTGCATTGCCGCGTGACTTGGTTGATTTGTCCGGTGATCAACTGGATATTCAAGTTGCGCACGCTGTGCGTGAATTGGTGATTGTGGATGACGGGGTCGCGGAAACGGATAAAGCCGTGTTGCGTCGCGCGTTAAAGCCAGGTGTGGAAATGGTGCATATCAGTTCTGCCGCAGCGGGTTTGCCGCAAATGATTGCAGCGCTGGAAGGGCATAAAAATCTTGCGGCAATCCATATTATTTCCCACGCCGAAGCCGGCGCTATTTTGCTCGGTAATTCGCGTATTACCGCTGAAAATATCCAGCGCGAAGTTCAGGCTTTCGCTGCTTTGAATGGTGCTGTGCGTGAAGGCGGTGACTTATTATTTTACGGTTGTGACCTCGCGGCTAATAAAGCTGGTGAAGAGTTGCTGGATATCATCAGCAATAAAACCGGTTTGGATGTGGCGGCATCTAATAATTTAACCGGTAATTCCGAGTTGCAAGGCGACTGGGATTTGGAAGTTAAACGCGGGAATGTTGAAGCGGCTTTAGCGTTTTCAGAAAAATCCCTGAAAGATTTTTCCAATGTGTTAGTGGCTTCGAGTGGAACAAAAACATTTCAAACGGGCTGGATTGATAATGATATTAACCTGACATCGACAGACTTTGTTGTTACAGGATTTGATAGTAATGGTAGCCCAATTACAGATCTCAGTATTTATAACGTTAATCCTCACCCGGTAGTTGCCTATTTGCAGTTTGGATATGACACCTCCACGACTGGTACTTATTTCTATGTTGCTGCAGATGGAACCAATACCGGGAGTTTTGAATTAACTGGATTGGAAGCAGGGGAGGTTCTGTCTGGTCAATTTACCAATGTGCAGATTGTGGGAATAAAGCCAGACGGCAGTACCATTACATCCAGCGATTTGGATGGAACAGCGGGAACTGACACATTTACCTTCGGAGCTGGACAGTTGGTAGATTTTTCCGGGGTAAAACTGAAAGCGTTTAAATTGGTGTTTGATACTAATGGTTCAGACGATACCAAACCTTATTTTGAGTTCCGCTCTTTTACGATCCAAGGCGCCCTTGCTCCGCTTCCTAACGTGACTGACGGCCGCATTAGTATTTCCGGAGCTTCAGGTACTGGCGGTGCTTACAAAATTGGTGACACCGTTACTGCAACCTGGAACAACACCGGCGGTGGCGACAACAACACCGGCATTACCGGTGTAACTGTTGATTTTTCCCAGTTTGGCGGTGGTGCTGCTGTAGCTGCTACTAATAATGGTACTGGTACCTGGACAGCCACCTACACCATCACATCGGGTGCGATTGATACAACTAGTCGCAATATCAGTGTGACTGCGACCAATGCTAATGGCAGTACCACAACAGCTGATACGACCAATGCCACCGTCGATAGCATCGCCCCAACGGTGACCAATGCAAACATCAGTATCAGTGGCGCTTCGGGCACCAGCGGTGTCTACAAAATTGGCGATACTGTTACTGCGACCTGGAACAACACTGCCGGGGGCGATAACAACACCGATATCATCAGTTCAGCTACTGTCAACTTCTCACAATTTGGTGGTGGTGCTGCAGTGGCAGCAACCAATAGTGCGGGAACCTGGACTGCAACCTACACCATTTTGGCTGGGGCGATTGATGCTACCAACCTGAATATTTCCTTCAGCGCCACCGATAACGCGGGCAATGCCACAACAACTGCTGATACTACCAATGCGACGGCGGACAATAATCCACCCAGTGTAAGCAGTATTGCAGTCAAGGGCACGCCAGCAACAACCGATACCAGCATGGAATTTACCGTCACTTTCGATGAATCGGTCGGTAATATCTCCACCGATGATTTTGCTTTGGCAACGACGTCGGGAGCTCCTGCGGGGACTATTGCCAGTGTGTCGGCAGCATCGGGTTCCAGTGTTGATGTCACCATCAATAGCATTAGCGGCAACGGCGCCTTCAAGCTGAATTTAAATGGTTCAACCAATATTGCTGACGATGCAGGCAATAGCGTTGCGGCATTTACGGCGGGATCATCCCACACGGTTGACATTCCTACCGCGCCTACTGCCCCTACCATAGGCACAGCTACCGCAGGCGATGGACAAGTATCTGTCACCTTTGCTGCACCAGTTAATAATGGCGGTTCCGCAATAACCACTTACACCGCTACGGCTAACCCCGGCGGCGCATTTGGTACTTGTGCGGGGCCTGCGGCCTGTACTGCGACAGTATCTGGTTTAAACAATGGCACTGCTTACACCTTTACCGTTACCGCGACTAATGCCGTAGGCACCAGTGTTGCGTCAGGTGCATCCAACTCTGCTACCCCCAAAGCCAACCAGACCATCACCTTTACCAATCCAGGCGCGCAAAACTTCGGTACCACACCGACCCTGAGTGCAACAACGACCTCACCTCTAACCGTTACTTTCAGCTCATCCACCACTGGTGTTTGTACCATCACCAGCGGCGGTGCACTGACCTTTGTAACGGCCGGTAGCTGTACCATTGATGCTGATCAGGCGGGTGACTCGGCTACCAATGCAGCACCTACCGTCAGCCGCACCTTTACTGTCAATGCGATAGTGCCGGATGCGCCGACTATTGGTACTGCAACTGCAGGTAACACTCAAGCGACTGTGACATTTACCGCGCCAGCGAGCACTGGCGGTGCTGCGATCACCGGTTATACCGTAACCGCCAACCCCGGTGGTTTTACTGGCACGGGAGCAAACTCACCGATTACCGTGACCGGTCTGACTAATGGTGTTGCCTATACCTTTACGGTAACGGCCACTAACTCGGCGGGTACTGGTGCGGCTTCTGGTGCATCTAACTCGATCACGCCGGCATCACCGCAAACCATTACCTTTGCTAATCCAGGCACTCAGAACTTTGGGACTTCGCCAACATTGTCAGCTACTTCAACTTCAAGTCTGACGGTCAGCTTCACATCATCTACAACAGGTGTTTGTACTGTTAGTGGTACAACTCTGACTTTCCTGTCGGCGGGTATCTGTACGATTAATGCGGACCAAGCGGGCGATTCATCCTTCCTGGCTGCATCGCAAGTGAGCCAGTCTTTTAGTGTTAGTCCCGTAGTTCCCGGTGCACCAACCATAGGGACTGCAATCGCCGGTGATACTCAGGCGAGCGTTGCCTTTGTTGCCCCGGTGAATATCGGCGGCTCGGCGATTACCGGTTATACCGTGACGGTAAACCCAGCGGATGTTGCGCCTGTGATGGGCGCATCTTCACCGATTGTGGTGACCGGGCTGACTAACGGACAGGCCTACACTTTTACCGTGACGGCGGATAACGTTGCTGGTACTGGCCCTGCGTCCAGTGCATCCAACTCGATAACGCCCAAGTCGATCCAGACGGTTACCTTTGCTAACCCTGGGCCGCGAAACTTTGGTACCACGCCAACACTGATTGCAACTACGGATGCGACTGGTTTGACGCCGACCTTTACCTCATCAACTCCCGGTGTTTGTACGATTACGAGCGGCGGTACATTGACTTTCGTCACTGTAGGTACCTGTACGATTAATGCTGATCAGGCGGGTGACGCTAGCTACTTGGCCGCACCCCAGGTGACCAATAGCTTCACCGTAAATGCGGTAGTGCCTGGTGCACCGGTTATTGGCAGTGTCACTGCTGGCGACACCCAGGCTAGCGTTAGTTTCAGTGCACCCGCCTTTACTGGTGGTGCAGCGGTTACCGGTTATACCGTCACCGCTAACCCCGGCGGAGCGACTGCAACCGGTGCTGGTTCACCAATCACCTTTACCGGCCTGACCAACGGCACCAGTTATACCTTTACCGTAACCGCAACCAACAGTGTGGGGACTGGTTCCGCATCGGCGGCGTCTGCTGCGGTTACACCTAACGGTCCGCCATCTATCAACGGCACTCCGGCGCTTACTGTTAATGAGGACAGCGCTTACAGTTTTGTACCCAGTGCAACAGATACCATGGGCGATACTTTGACTTTCAGTATTGCCAACAAGCCTGCTTGGGCCGCATTTGACACTACTACTGGCGCCTTGACGGGTACGCCGATAAACGCGGATGTCGGTATTACTAGCGCTATTGTGATCAGCGTTAGTGATGGCAGCTTGAGTTCAAGTTTGGCCGCATTTGATCTAACTGTGGTGAATACCAATGATGCACCTCTAATCAGCGGTACACCGACGACGTCGGTTGATCAGGATGTTGCCTACAGCTTCACCCCAACCGCAAGTGACGTGGATGTGGGCGATGTGCTGACTTACAGCATCACCAACAAACCGACCTGGGCCGCGTTTGACACTGCAACCGGTGCCTTGACCGGCACACCAACCAATACCGATGTGGGCACTACCACCGGAATCGTCATCACTGTCAGCGACGGCACCTTGAGCGCAAGCCTGGCGGCGTTTGACCTGACTGTGACCAACGTGAACGAAGCGCCTGTGATTAGCGGTACGCCATTGGTATCAGTCGATCAGGACGTTGCTTACAGCTTCACCCCAACCGCAAGTGACGTGGATGTGGGCGATGTGCTGACTTACAGCATCACCAACAAACCGACCTGGGCCGCGTTTGACACTGCAACCGGTGCCTTGACCGGCACACCAACCAATACCGATGTGGGCACTACCACCGGAATCGTCATCACTGTCAGCGACGGCACCTTGAGCGCAAGCCTGGCAGCGTTTGACCTGACCGTGACCAACGTGAACGAGGCGCCCGTGATTAGCGGTACGCCATTGGTATCAGTCGATCAGGACGTTGCCTACAGCTTCACCCCAACCGCAAGTGACGTGGATGTGGGCGATGTGCTGACTTACAGCATCACCAACAAACCGACCTGGGCCGCGTTTGACACTGCAACCGGTGCCTTGACCGGCACACCAACCAATACCGATGTGGGCACTACCATCGGAATCGTCATCACTGTCAGCGACGGCACCTTGAGCGCAAGCCTGGCGGCGTTTGACCTGACTGTGACCAACGTGAACGAAGCGCCTGTGATTAGCGGTACGCCATTGGTATCAGTCGATCAGGACGTTGCTTACAGCTTCACCCCAACCGCAAGTGACGTGGATGTGGGCGATGTGCTGACTTACAGCATCACCAACAAACCGACTTGGGCCGCGTTTGATACCGCCACTGGCGCCTTGACCGGTACACCAACCAATGCGGATGTGGGCACTACCACCGGAATCGTGATCACTGTCAGCGACGGCACCTTGAGCGCAAGCCTGGCGGCGTTTGACCTGACTGTGACCAACGTGAACGAGGCGCCCGTGATTAGCGGTACGCCATTGGTATCAGTTGATCAGGACGTTGCTTACAGCTTCACCCCAACGGCCAGCGATGTGGATGTGGGCGATGTGCTGACTTACAGCATCACCAACAAACCGACCTGGGCCGCGTTTGATACCGCAACCGGTGCCTTAACCGGTACACCGGTTCACGATGATGTAGGTACCACCACCGGTATCGTCATCACCGTCAGCGATGGTGTGCTGAGTGCATCATTACCAGCCTTCAATCTGGAAGTGATTGAAACCATCGACCCATTGCAGCCGGTGGTTACTGCACCGGAAGATATCGCCATCAACGCCACCGGGCTTTACACACCGGTAAGCCTGCGTCAGTTGTTGAGCCTCAATGCCTCGGCGACCCAGGAGCAGGTGGATGCGATTCTCAACAGCATGGCCAGTGATGGGGTGAGTGGTAATACCTGTTGCACCACCAATCCGGAAGGCTTGAACGTCAACAATGTATTGCTCTTGCCACCGGGTCGTCATGAAGTGAGCTGGAGTGCGACCAACGGAGCCGATGTCACGGGTACCGCTACGCAAGTGGTCGATATCCGTCCGCTGGTATCCCTGAGCAAGTCACAAATCGCCATCCGTGGCAGTGCGGTGGAATTCCGTGTGCTGCTTAATGGTAAAGCGCCGGAATACCCTGTCGCGATACCCTACGTGATCGACGCGGCTACTACCGCAGGCACTACCGAACACAATCTGGTCAATGGCGTAGCCAACTTCACCGAAGCAGGGCAGCTGGAAGTGATAGTGCCAGTGCAACTGGCCACCCTCAGTGGCTTGAGCGACAGTGAACTGGTGGTACGTTTGGATGGCGATATCAATGCCGGTGTCGCCAACAGCCACACCATCCGTATCCGCGAAGGCAATATCGCCCCGATGGTGAGCCTGCAGTTGACGCAAGGGGGTGTAAACACCATCCAGATTACCCCTGCCGGTGGCCCGGTTACCCTGACCGTCACCGTCACCGACCTGAACCCCGGCGATACCCACAGCTACAACTGGTCAGCCAGTGACACAGCGCTGGGCGATACCGACGGCAACCCGGTCAACAACACCCTGGTGTTCGACCCGAGCAACTTGAGCGGTCGTCATCAGGCACAAGTGACCGTCACCGACACCGGTGGTGCCACTGCCAACGTACAACTCTACTTCCGTGTCGTACCGAGCCTGCCAGTGCTAGTACCGGATGCCGACACCGACGGCGATGGTGTTACTGACACCAACGAAGGCTTTGGCGACACCAACGGCAACGGTATCCCCGACTATCTGGACAACATGCCCACCAGCAACATCCTGCCGCAGCAGGGCGCGATCACGAACGCCTACCTGATCGAATGTGATCCCGGTGTGCGTTGTGGCCTCGGCCAATTTGCGTTGGTCGGCGAGTCTGGCGGTGTGCAAATCCTTAACGAAGAGCTGGGCACTACCGGTGAATTGATCATCGACCCCACCTTTGAACCGGTGGGAGGCATCTTTGACTTCGTGATCAACGACCTGCCAACCCTGGGTCAAAGTGTGCGCATAGTGATCCCGCAAGTAGCGCCGATTCCCGCCAATGCGGTCTATCGCAAATACCAGGATGGCCGTTGGGTCAACTTCATCAGCAATGCCAACAACAGCATCTTCTCCGCCCCCGGCAACCCCGGTTACTGCCCGCCACCGGGCAACCCGGATTGGACACCCGGCCTGACCGCCGGCAACCTCTGCGTCCAGCTAACCATTGAAGACGGAGGGCCGAACGACGATGACGGCCTGATCAACGCCGCGATTGTGGACCCGGGCGCCGTGAGTGTTGCACTGCCGGTGGAACCACCCCCTCCGCCACCGCCAGCGCCGGATGTAAACCTCAAATCCAAAGGCGGTGGTGCGATAGATGGACTCTGGCTCTTGTTATTAGGAAGCGTATTGATGATGAAATGGATCACGGGAACAAACCGCCGGGGCTTGATCGCCCTGGCCCTGATTGTCACCTCGGCCTCCAGCCAGGCGCTGACCGACGGCAAAGCCTATGTGCGGGTAGATGTTTACAAAGTAGAAGGCGACCAACGCGAAGCGACGTTCACTCAAGCCCTGAGCGCCGCCGGTCACGAGTTCACGGTTGATAAGTACGACATCGACCGTCGCGGCTACCAAATCGCCTTTGGCTACCAATGGCACGACTACACCTACAGCGAACTGGGCTATCTGGAACTGGGCGATGTAACAGTGGATATGACCCTCGACGGCGACACCGACCTGACGGCATTCAAACGCGACTTCGCGAATGCCTACCCGGTCAGCGCCAGCGGCTGGACAGCAGTGCAGGGGTTAACCCTGCTGCGCGACCAGCCGGTGAATATCTCATTGGAAGCGGGCGCCTATTTCTGGCAGGACGAAAAAGAGACCAACCAGCAACCCATCACCCTGCAAAGTGACAGTGGCGTTGCACCGCTGGCGGGTATTCGGTTGGATTTAGGGCTGACCAAAAACCTGTCCTACGGGTTGAGTGTAAGACGTATTTACCTGGCGGATCAGGTAGTGGACATGTATTCGTTATCGGGGCGTTTGCGGTTTTAATTATTAGCTTTTAAGTACAGGTATTCTTGTATTGAAAAAGGGAAAGGTGTTTGGCGCCTTTCCCTTTTTGTTTTTAACGATATTGCTCGTGTTTCGCTAGCGCTAAAAAATTAGCCCAAGGTGTCAGCTATGTAATGTGCTGTCATTGTAATGAGCCGTACCTGTGTCAGTATTTAATTGCTCGCTATCGCGCTGCAAGCTGAGTAGTTGTACTTATTATGAGCAATTTGCGTTTTATTACTTGGCGACTAAGCTCACGAAGCGAATTAATTTTGTGCTCAGTGGCTGAGTGTCAATTAATTGCCTGAGTTTTATTTTCTGATTGTTCTTATTGGTTTTTGTCGGTGTTTTGACTGATTTATCTTGTGTTTTTTATTCATTCCATGTTGTTGCAGCGACATAACGGACTAGTAAAGGCGTTTAATGACTTCCCGATTTCATTTTATTTCTGGTTTGCCTCGTTCTGGCTCAACTCTGTTGGCGGGCATTCTCCGCCAAAACTCGCATTTTCATGCTGCTATGAGTAGCCCAGTTGCGGGGTTGCTCAATGGTGCATTGGAGCAAATGGGCGCTAACAGTGAATCCTACTCATTTTTTGATGAGACCAAGCGCAAGCGTATTTGCAAATCCCTGTTTGAGGCTTACTACGCCGATAAAGAACAACCAGTGATTTTTGATACCAATCGCCAATGGACTGGACGCTTGCATCAACTCGTTGAACTGTTTGACGATTTCAAAGTGATTTGCTGTGTGCGTAACCCGGCGTGGATTATGGACAGCTTTGAAACCATCCATCGCAAAAACCCCTTTGATTACAGCCGCATGTTCAATGCAGCTTCGCGTCAGACGGTATATAGCCGCTGCGAAGCATTAATTAGTGCAGGTGGTTCTGTGGGTAGCGCTTGGACTGCGTTAAAAGAAGCCTACTATGGTGAGTTTTCTGATCGTTTACTGTTGGTGGATTACGACTTACTCACCCAGCACCCGGCGCGCACGATTGAGTTGATTTACCGTTTTATTGGTGAACCCTTATTCGACCACGATTTTAATAATGTCGATTATGCCGAAAGTGAGTTCGATCAAAATCTGGGCGTAAAAGGTTTGCACACTGTTAAAAAGAAAGTGGAATTCAAAACCCGGCGCAGTATTTTGCCGCCGGATTTGTTTGTGAAATATCAAGAGATGGATTTTTGGCAAGACAATACCGGTACTTCAGCCAATATCATCGCCGCTAAGAAAACAGCAACGCTTTCCAACAAAAGTGAAGGAAACTAAATCGCCATGTCTAACAAACTACTAATGGGCTTATCGTCGTTGCTGTTGCCGCTGGGGCTTTATGGAGTGCCTGCGCAATCGTCAACAAGTTATCAGCGCTCTTATCTCAGTGCGAGTATTAACAGCTCGCCCGACCTATCCGCTACTAACATGGCCGCGACACATATCGTGCGCGCGGCTGTTCGTGTTACGGCTGATGAATTGGATATTGTCAGTACATCACCCGTAAAAGAGTTGGTGATTATTGATGCGGCGGTGCCGGATAAAGCGGTGTTTTATCGTGCGGTTAAACCCGGTGTGGATATAGTTGAAATAGATTCTTCCCAGCCTGGATTGGCGCAACTAAAAACAATATTAAAAAATTACCAAGGCTTAAAAGGCCTGCACATTGTGTCGCATGCGGAAGAGGGCGTAATGCTCTTGGGTAACAGCCGTGTAGATTCTGCAGCGCTTACAAATGAAAAGGATACTTTTGCTTCATTAAATGCCGCCTTAATTCATGGAGCTGATTTGGTTCTCTATGGTTGTGATTTGGCGAGTGGCTATAATGGTGGAGAGCTGCTGGATATTATCCGTAGTAACACTCATGTAGATGTAGCTGCATCGAATAATAAAACAGGTAATTCCGAGCTGGACGGTGATTGGGATTTGGAGATCCAGCGCGGTAATATCGAAACTGAATTGGCCTTCTCTGAAAAAGCACTGAGAGATTTTACTGCAATATTAGCCCCAGTCATTTTTCAAATGTCGACATGGGACGTTGTTGATCCCGGTTTTAATAACAAACGATTTACACCTAACGGAAGCAACAATGCAGATTCCGTCAATATCGATGCTCAGGTTAGCTTCGGAGGGAAAACTCTGACGGTTGATGGCGAATATAACAGTATCAGTGTGAGCCCTGGTTATGGAATTGGCTTTGGTTTCTCTGAAAAATCCATCACGCTGAGCTTTACCGACGGCAGCGAATTTAAGCCAAGTTCAATAGAGATTTATTCTACTGCTGGCGATTCGGCGACTATTACGACAAATAATGGTGGCAGTATGAATGTAACTATTAATGATAAGTACGCCACCAATTATACGAATCAGATGATCGACCTAAGTTCATTGCCTGCTGGTGCTACATCTATAACCATTACCAATAACTCATGGGCTCCCTTTGTTGTTAATACCAATAGTGGTTTTATGGGTGCCATCAGAAAAATCACTTTTGATAGCATTGGCAGTACCAACCAAGCTCCAACTATAAACAACCTCAACAGTGATAGCCTTGCTTGGCCGGGCGTTGGCAATACGGTCACGTTGGATTCTGGGGGCAATGCCAATCTGGCCGATACCGAACTAGATGCACTTAACGCCGGTAACGGCAACTGGGCCGATGCGGCGCTAATCATACAACGATCTGGCACCGCAATTACCTCCGATACTTTTGGCTTTAATACTTCTGGTGCTTTATTTACCGTTACCGGAACTACCAGCGGTAATCTGCAATCAGGCGGACAAACCTTCGCTACTTACACCAATATCAATGGCGTGTTGACCATCACCCTTACCAGCAGTGATACAACGGCGACTAGCGCGCTGGTTGATGATGTTGTCCAACGAATTACTTATCAAAATAATACCCCAGCAGGCGATGCCACTATCAGCTATGCACTGACCGATGGCGATGGTGGAACGGCGACCACGGCGACTGTCACAGTCACCACCGATTCAATTTACGTCACCAATACCACCGACACCGCCAGCATCGACATCGCCAATGGCGTGAGTTTTAGTGAGGCGGTGGCGATTGCGGCGGCCGATGCCACCGGCAGCCAGACCATCGTATTCAACGGCACGCTGGCTGCCACCGCGCTCACCATTAATAGCCTAAGCCTAAATGAAAGCCTGACATTTGATATGGACGCTGCCAGCAGCATGTCGCTGACCAGCGGAACCATTACTCTTGGCGCGGCGACTACCCAAACCTTTACCAACGGGACTGGTGATACGGCGACGATTTCCAGTGCTATTGGCGGTAGCGGCGCGCTCACCAAAACAGGTGCGGGTGGATTAACGTTGTCCGCAACCAACAGCTACTCCGGTGTTACTAGTATCTCCGCGGGAACATTGACCGTCAGCAATGGTGATGCAATTTCCACGAATGGCAGTGTCTCTGTTTCCAGTGGCGCGACTCTTGCGCTCTCCAGCAATGAAACTATTGGCAATCTTTCCGGTGCCGGATCAGTCACTCTGGGCAGCAATACCCTAACCAGCTGGATTACTGCCGATACCACCTTCTCCGGCGGCATCAGCGGTACGGGTGGCCTGAGTGTCAACCAGAGTGGGGCGGCGACTTTCGCGCTGACTCTGTCGGGTACCAATACCTACACCGGCAACACGACTGCGATGAATTTCGGCTCGCTGAGGCTGGATGGCGATGCGTCTGTCTCCAGCAGCAGCTATTTGCGCGCCAATGGCAATAGCGTGATAACACTGCTATCGAACCAAACGGTTGGCAGCCTGGGCAGCAACAGTGCCACTGCCACCGTCAACCTCGGCAGCTTCACGCTGAGCGCCGGGGGCGACAACACCACCACGACCGTAGCCGGCGTCGTGTCCGGCACTGGCAACCTAGTGAAGCAGGGCAGCGGCACGATGACGCTGACGGCCACCAATACCTACAGCGGCACGACCACGGTATCGGCCGGCACCCTGGCTGTGGCCAGTGACAGCAATCTTGGCAGCAACACCGTGACGCTGGCATCAGGCGCGACGCTGGACATCTCTGGTGCCACCAACATCGACAACGCCATCGCGCTGAGTGGCGATGCCACCGTCAGCACCTCGGCAAACGCCACCTTGTCCGGCGTCATCAGTGGCGCCCACACCCTGGCCAAGTCGGGCGCGGCGGCACTGATACTGTCGGGCAGCAATACTTACGCAGGCACCACCGTCAGTGCGGGCACTCTGAGCGTTGCCAGCGACGCTAATCTAGGCAGCGGTGGCATCTCGCTGGCGGCTGGCACCATTTTGCAGGTGACGGGTGCCACCACTGTCGACAACAGCATCACGCTGACTGGTAATGCCACCGTCAACAACTCCGCCAATGCCACGCTGTCCGGTGTCATTGGCGGCGGCTTCAACCTCGCCAAGTCCGGCGCATCGACGCTGACACTATCCGGCACCAATACCTATAACAACACGACGGTCAGTGCCGGTACGCTCAGCGCCGCATCCGACAGCAATCTAGGTTCGGGCGGAGTGACGCTGGCAGCAGGCACAACGCTGGCCGTGACGGGTGCGACCACCATCGACAATGCCGTCACGCTGTCTGGCGCGGTGACGGTCAATACCTCTGCCGACGCAACGCTGTCGGGAAACATCGGCGGCGCGGGCAGCCTGGCCAAGACCGGCGCCAATACGCTGACGCTGTCGGGCACAAACAGTTACGCAGGCAGCACCAACGTATCGGCGGGCACGCTGTCCGTGGCGGGCGACGGCAACCTCGGCAGCGGCACCGTCACGCTGGCGACCGGCTCCACCCTGGCAGTCACCGGCGCCACCACCATCGACAATGCCATTGCACTGGCTGGCAACGCCACCGTGCAGACCACCAATGCGGCGACGCTCAGCGGTCCCATCAGCGGCGCGGGTGGGCTCATCAAGGCAGGCGCATCCACGCTGAACCTGAGTGGCACCGACAGTTATACCGGTGCTACCAGCGTCAATGCCGGTAGCCTGCTGGTTAATGGCGCCTTGTCCGCTACCTCGGCTACGGCTGTTGCGTCCGGGGCTACCTTAGGAGGCAGTGGTAGTATTTCCAGCAACATTACCGTCAATAGTGGCGGCACTCTTTCGCCCGGTAATAGCCCAGGTACATTAACTGTTAACGGCAACCTCACTATGGCTCCCGGCAGTATCCTGGCGGTGGAGATCAATGGCACTGCGGTAGGTACCGAGTACGACCAAATCTTGGTGAATGGTTCTGTGGATGTGTCGGGGGCTATCCTGTCTGCCAGCCATGGTTACACAGCCGGGCAGGGCGATAGCTACACGATCATTGTCAACGATGCAGCAGATGCAATCACCGGTACGTTTAGTGGTTTAGCGGAAGGTGCTACTACAACGGCGAGTGGCAATGGCACGGTGCTAACCGCAAGTTATTTGGGTGATGATGGCAATGGCAATGATTTCACCCTGACTGCACCGCTGAATGCCGCGCCAGTTATCGCTAACCTGAATGGCGATAGTGTCAGCTTTATTGAGGACAGCGACCTCATTTTGCTGGATGCAAGCAATGACGCAACCGTCACTGACAGCGATTCAATCGATTTTGATGGCGGCAACGTGACGGTTTCTATCAGTAGTGGTCGTGTCACTACTGAAGATGTACTTTCAATCCGGAATGAAGGCACCGCAGGCGGCCAAATCGGCACTTCTGGCCTGAATATCACCTATGGCGGCACGCTTATTGGTACTCGTACGGCTGATGGCGGCACCGATATTAATGATCTTGTTATCACTCTTAACAGCGCTGCTACCCCCGCAATTATTCAGGCGTTGGTTCGCAACCTGACTTACACCAATACTAATACCACCTCACCGGACACCAGTGCTCGAACTGTGCGGATAACTGTAAATGACGGGGATGGTGGTACCAGCAGTAATGCGGATATTGCCGTTGCTGTTGTCGCGACCAACGATGCCCCGACCTTGACAGCTACTGGCGCTACACCAACCTTTACTGAGGGTGGAGCGGCTGTTGGTTTGTTCAGCGGAACCAGTGTCAGTACTGTGGAATCTGGCCAGTTGATCACCATGCTCACAGTAACAGTCACCAACGTTACTGAGGGTAGTGATGAGGTCATCTATTTTGATGGTAGCGATATTCCGCTGGTCAATGGTTTTACGGGTACTTCATTGATCCATGGCGTGGATATCAGTGTTGCCGTCACAGGTTCAACCGCAACCTTGACGCTTGTTAAGACAACTGGCCTTTCATCTGCACAGACGCTGATAGATGGAATGACCTATGCCAACCAAAGCGTAAACCCGACGGTAGCAAATCGTGTGGTTACGCTTACGTCATTGCAAGATGACGGTGGTGTTACGGATGGCGGCGTGGATACTTCCAGCCCCAATGTGTCAGCGACAGTTACTATCTCGGCGCTTAACAGCGCCCCTGTGGTAACTGCTAGCACCGGTGTGACAGCATTTACCGAGGGTAATAATGTTGCCTCCACGCCAGTTGTTATTGATGGCGATATCACAGTAAGTGATCTGGATAATGCAACGCTTGCCTCTGCAACTGCGAGCATTACTGCTAACTTCCAGACTGCTGAAGATGTGCTGGCCTTTACCAATGATGGCAGCACCATGGGTAATATCAGTGCAAGTTACAACAGCAGTACAGGTGTGCTCACCTTAACCTCCACTGGTGCCACCGCGACCCTTGCTGAATGGGAACTCGCTCTGGCTGCAGTGACTTACACCAACAGCTCCGAAACCCCCTCGGAAGCAACCCGCGAAATCAGTTTCACAGTGAATGATGGCGTGGAAACGAGTGTTGTCACTACCAAATCAGTCAGTGTTACTGCGGTTAACAATACACCGATCATCTCTGGTACTCCTGCGCTATCGATCAATCAAGGCGCTGCTTACAGTTTCACACCTAGCGTAACCGATGCGGACTCGGTTGTATTGCTCTTCAGCATTGCCAACCAACCGGCTTGGGCCACGTTTGATCCTATAACCGGAACCTTGAGCGGCACTCCGGGCAATGCGAATGTTGGTACTACTGCCGGTATTGTGATCACCGTGAGTGATGGCACCACATTAACCAGCTTGCCCGCGTTTAGCCTGACGGTTGTTAACGTTAATGATGTCCCAACCATTAGCTCCACCGCCGTCACAACTGCAACGCAAGATGTCGCTTACAGCTACACCTTTGCGGCAGCCGATGGTGATGTGGGTGATGTGCTGACACTCAGCGCCGTGACTATCCCGAGCTGGTTAAGCTTCAACCCTGCGACTGGCGTATTGAGCGGTACTCCGACCAATGCGGATGTCGGTAGCCATGCGGTTACCCTGCGCGCGACTGATGCAGATGGTTTGACGGTTGATCAGAGCTTCAGCATTACGGTTGCCAACGTCAACGATGCACCAACTATTAGCTCCACCGCCGTCACAACTGCAACGCAGGATGTCGCCTACAGCTACACCTTTGCGGCAGCCGATGGTGATGCGGGTGATGTGCTGACACTCAGCGCCGCGACCTTGCCGAGCTGGTTAAGCTTCAACCCTGCGACTGGCGTATTGAGCGGTACTCCGACCAATGCTGATGTAGGTAGCCATGCGGTTACCCTGCGCGCGACTGATGCAGATGGTTTGACGGTTGATCAGAGCTTCAGCATTACGGTTGCCAACGTCAACGATGCACCAACCATCAGCTCCACTGCTGTCACAACCGCCACGCAAGATGTTGCCTACAGCTACACCTTTGCAGCAGCCGATAGCGATGCAGGCGATGTGTTGACACTCAGCGCAGCGACTTTGCCAAGCTGGTTGAGCTTCAACCCGACCACTGGCCTCTTGAGCGGTACACCGACCAATGCGAATGTCGGTAGCCATGCCGTTATCCTGCGCGCGACTGATGCAGATGGTTTGACGGTTGACCAGAGCTTCAGCATTACGGTTGCCAACGTCAATGACGCTCCCACTATCACTGGTACACCGACGACGTCGGTTGATCAGGATGTTGCCTACAGCTTCACCCCAACCGCAAGTGACGTGGATGTAGGCGATGTACTGACTTACAGCATCACCAACAAACCGACCTGGGCCGCGTTTGATACCGCAACCGGGGCACTGACCGGTACACCAACCAATACGGATGTGGGCACTACCACCGGAATCGTCATCACGGTCAGCGACGGCACCTTGAGCGCAAGCCTGGCGGCGTTTGACCTGACTGTGACCAACGTGAACGAAGCGCCCGTGATTAGCGGTACACCATTGGTATCAGTCGATCAGGACGTTGCTTACAGCTTCACACCAACCGCAAGTGACGTGGATGTAGGCGATGTGCTGACTTACAGCATCACCAACAAACCGACTTGGGCCGCGTTTGATACCGCCACTGGCGCCTTGACCGGTACACCAACCAATGCGGATGTGGGCACTACCACCGGAATCGTGATCACTGTCAGCGACGGCACCTTGAGCGCAAGCCTGGCGGCGTTTGACCTGACTGTGACCAACGTGAACGAGGCGCCCGTGATTAGCGGTACGCCATTGGTATCAGTTGATCAGGACGTTGCTTACAGCTTCACCCCAACGGCCAGCGATGTGGATGTGGGCGATGTGCTGACTTACAGCATCACCAACAAACCGACCTGGGCCGCGTTTGATACCGCAACCGGTGCCTTAACCGGTACACCGGTTCACGATGATGTAGGTACCACCACCGGTATCGTCATCACCGTCAGCGATGGTGTGCTGAGTGCATCATTACCAGCCTTCAATCTGGAAGTGATTGAAACCATCGACCCATTGCAGCCGGTGGTTACTGCACCGGAAGATATCGCCATCAACGCCACCGGGCTTTACACACCGGTAAGCCTGCGTCAGTTGTTGAGCCTCAATGCCTCGGCGACCCAGGAGCAGGTGGATGCGATTCTCAACAGCATGGCCAGTGATGGGGTGAGTGGTAATACCTGTTGCACCACCAATCCGGAAGGCTTGAACGTCAACAATGTATTGCTCTTGCCACCGGGTCGTCATGAAGTGAGCTGGAGTGCGACCAACGGAGCCGATGTCACGGGTACCGCTACGCAAGTGGTCGATATCCGTCCGCTGGTATCCCTGAGCAAGTCACAAATCGCCATCCGTGGCAGTGCGGTGGAATTCCGTGTGCTGCTTAATGGTAAAGCGCCGGAATACCCTGTCGCGATACCCTACGTGATCGACGCGGCTACTACCGCAGGCACTACCGAACACAATCTGGTCAATGGCGTAGCCAACTTCACCGAAGCAGGGCAGCTGGAAGTGATAGTGCCAGTGCAACTGGCCACCCTCAGTGGCTTGAGCGACAGTGAACTGGTGGTACGTTTGGATGGCGATATCAATGCCGGTGTCGCCAACAGCCACACCATCCGTATCCGCGAAGGCAATATCGCCCCGATGGTGAGCCTGCAGTTGACGCAAGGGGGTGTAAACACCATCCAGATTACCCCTGCCGGTGGCCCGGTTACCCTGACCGTCACCGTCACCGACCTGAACCCCGGCGATACCCACAGCTACAACTGGTCAGCCAGTGACACAGCGCTGGGCGATACCGACGGCAACCCGGTCAACAACACCCTGGTGTTCGACCCGAGCAACTTGAGCGGTCGTCATCAGGCACAAGTGACCGTCACCGACACCGGTGGTGCCACTGCCAACGTACAACTCTACTTCCGTGTCGTACCGAGCCTGCCAGTGCTAGTACCGGATGCCGACACCGACGGCGATGGTGTTACTGACACCAACGAAGGCTTTGGCGACACCAACGGCAACGGTATCCCCGACTATCTGGACAACATGCCCACCAGCAACATCCTGCCGCAGCAGGGCGCGATCACGAACGCCTACCTGATCGAATGTGATCCCGGTGTGCGTTGTGGCCTCGGCCAATTTGCGTTGGTCGGCGAGTCTGGCGGTGTGCAAATCCTTAACGAAGAGCTGGGCACTACCGGTGAATTGATCATCGACCCCACCTTTGAACCGGTGGGAGGCATCTTTGACTTCGTGATCAACGACCTGCCAACCCTGGGTCAAAGTGTGCGCATAGTGATCCCGCAAGTAGCGCCGATTCCCGCCAATGCGGTCTATCGCAAATACCAGGATGGCCGTTGGGTCAACTTCATCAGCAATGCCAACAACAGCATCTTCTCCGCCCCCGGCAACCCCGGTTACTGCCCGCCACCGGGCAACCCGGATTGGACACCCGGCCTGACCGCCGGCAACCTCTGCGTCCAGCTAACCATTGAAGACGGAGGGCCGAACGACGATGACGGCCTGATCAACGCCGCGATTGTGGACCCGGGCGCCGTGAGTGTTGCACTGCCGGTGGAACCACCCCCTCCGCCACCGCCAGCGCCGGATGTAAACCTCAAATCCAAAGGCGGTGGTGCGATAGATGGACTCTGGCTCTTGTTATTAGGAAGCGTATTGATGATGAAATGGATCACGGGAACAAACCGCCGGGGCTTGATCGCCCTGGCCCTGATTGTCACCTCGGCCTCCAGCCAGGCGCTGACCGACGGCAAAGCCTATGTGCGGGTAGATGTTTACAAAGTAGAAGGCGACCAACGCGAAGCGACGTTCACTCAAGCCCTGAGCGCCGCCGGTCACGAGTTCACGGTTGATAAGTACGACATCGACCGTCGCGGCTACCAAATCGCCTTTGGCTACCAATGGCACGACTACACCTACAGCGAACTGGGCTATCTGGAACTGGGCGATGTAACAGTGGATATGACCCTCGACGGCGACACCGACCTGACGGCATTCAAACGCGACTTCGCGAATGCCTACCCGGTCAGCGCCAGCGGCTGGACAGCAGTGCAGGGGTTAACCCTGCTGCGCGACCAGCCGGTGAATATCTCATTGGAAGCGGGCGCCTATTTCTGGCAGGACGAAAAAGAGACCAACCAGCAACCCATCACCCTGCAAAGTGACAGTGGCGTTGCACCGCTGGCGGGTATTCGGTTGGATTTAGGGCTGACCAAAAACCTGTCCTACGGGTTGAGTGTAAGACGTATTTACCTGGCGGATCAGGTAGTGGACATGTATTCGTTATCGGGGCGTTTCCGCTTTTAGCTGGTGATAAGCCTGAACTTGCACTAACTATTTCCTTTAAGGGCCCGCGCCAATTCGATTACCGATAAGGGCGCGGAGCCTTCTGCTTTATTGCTGAGTGTGACAAATACATTCTGCCCACCACTTGCTGTTCCGCTAATTACTTTTGCCAGCGCCATGCGTGTTTCTATGTCCGGGTCGATGATTTTGTCGTAAGGCTCATAGGCATCTTTGGCATCTTCATAACCAAATGCGCCATGCACCGGGTTTAAATTCCAGCGACAGACAAATGGCCCGGGCCAGAGCGCACGCAAAATGGGAAGTTGCTCGCTAATACGCGGCATTTTTGCATGTAAACCCATGCAATAAGTCGCGCCGGTATCGCGTAATGCCGCCATAAATTGCGGTGTTAACCACTGCGGGTCGCGCACTTCAACGGCGACAACGCCATCAGGGGCGATGCTTTTTAAATCGGGAATGGATTTTAATAATAGGTGCAAACGGTCTATTAATTTAGGCATCTGTGCGAGCCAGTGAGCGGGCAGGGGGCTGATCTGAAAAACCAGTGCACCTAATTTGTGTTGCAGACCTTGTAGTGCCGGCTCCGCAAATAATTGCACAGCATCTGCGGCGTTTAAGAAATTGGCATTGGCGCGCCTGCCGCGACCGCTTTCATCGCGCACCAACGCATCGGTAACCAAACTTGGGGCTTTCACCACAAAACGAAAATCATTGCCTACTTGTGAGGCATATTGCGCGAACTGGGCAAGGTTAAGTGGGCGATAAAAACTGCGGTCGATACTGACTGTGCGAAACAGCGGATGCTGGCCATAAGCTGCCAGTCCATAACGCGATAAGTTTGATTCGGTGTAATCACCATTCCACACTAGTCCATTCCAGCCGGGATAATTCCAGGATGATGTACCGAGCCGCACCTTCGCGGGCAGCGTATCTGCAAGTGCTATCCATTCTGGATCAGGATTCACCGGCGCAATCGCTTTGGTTGACTTTGTGGTCTGTTTTACGGTGGCGATCTCTGAACCATCAAACAGAGGGTTTTGCATAGATAAATTGCCCAAGTGGAATGACAAGGTGTCACTAAGAAAATCCTTGTCGTTTTTTATGGCTACTTGACCGCTAGATAGTGATTGGTTTGTAAATACTGAACAATTTGTGCAACGCATTGCTCAGGGTTCATTTGGTCGGTGTGCAGATGAATATCCGCATCAGTTGGCCGATCATAGGCGGAATCTATACCGGTAAATTGTGCAATTTTACCTTCACGCACTTTGCGGTATAGCCCTTTAGGGTCGCGCGCCTCACATACACTTAAAGGTGCATCGATAAATACTTCAAGAAAATCACCTGGGGCAAACGCGACCGCAATTCGCGCCGGGTTTTTTCAAACGGGGAAATGGTGGCGCAAATCACCAGCAAACCTGCATCCACCATTAACCGCGCTACCTCACCAATGCGGCGTAAGTTTTCAGCGCGGTCTTCTTCGCTAAAGCCCAAATCTTTGCAAAGCCCCTGACGAAGCAAATCGCCATCTAGCAAATACGTATTGCACCCTAATTCGGTTAGTTGGGTTTGTAGCGCTGCAGCGGTAGTGGATTTTCCGGCGCCACTCAAACCGGTAAACCAAAGTACGCAGGGGCGATAGTGTTTGGCCATAGTTTCATATATCCCTTTCTTTTTAATTAAACGGTAACTGGATCTACAGCAGTGTTCGCCGGTGGCATGGACAATAACTCATGCATCGCGCTGTCTGCGAGTGCTTGGCCTGCGCCATCGTAAACGTAAAAAATGGCGTTGGCTCCCAGGCTGCGCAGTATTTCTACTTCTTCTTCGTATTGCACTATGGCGGCGATTTTGCCCTTGAAGCGGCGGTGTTGCAGTTGTTTCAATGCAAACACGTTACCTTGGTGATAGGGCATGGCCAATACAATCAGCTGGATCTGGGCGGTATTGACCAGCTTGTCCCAAAAGTCCGAGTCAGAGGCATCGCCCTCTGCCAGGCACATGTCGGAAACTTTGTGTAAGTGCTCAATGCGCAATGGATTATTGTCCACGCCCAGCACTCGCAGGTTGTATTTCTCCTGCAGCCGCTGGTAAGCCCCGCGGCCAATACGGCCCATACCAAACACAATCGCCTGGGCATCGCCCAAATACAGTGGGCGATCCTGCGGGCGCAGTTTTTCTGCTGGCAGGTCGGGGCGCTTGGCAACAAAGTACTGATACAGGCGCTCGCTGTAGGCATTGGCGATGGCCGAAAACACAAAACTCAGTGATACCGCAAGGGCAATAATCACCAGCCAATCTATGGCTAACCAACCGGCAGTAACAGCGAGGCTGGCCACAATCAAACTGAACTCCGAGTAATTACCCAAGCCAAGGCTAGTGAGAAAGCTGGTGCGCAACCGCAGGCGAAAGCGCGGCAGTAACAGCATAAATAACACGACTTGCAGCGGTAGCAACAATTGCAACGCAAAGGCCCAGGCAAGGTGATCCCAGCTTGGGTCTGCCATCAGGCCGATGCTGAGAAAAAACGCCACCAGAAACAGCTCTTTGATATTAAAGAGGGATTTAGCCAAACCCGGTGCTGCCCGATGGGTAGAGAGCAGCATGCCTATCAGTAGCGCACCCAAATCACCTTTTACTCCCAGCGCCTCAAACAGCGCATAGCCAATCACTAGCGATAATAAAAAGCCAAACAACACCTGCATTTCGCCATGCCCCAGGCGATCCAGCAGGCGGCGTAAGATCGGTGCCAGTGGAATCAAACCAAGCAGTAAAAATGCCCACACACTGGGAATTTTGCCGGTAGAGGCGCTTAAAAAAATCACCGCGAAAATATCTTGCATCACCAATACACCAATGGCGATACGGCCATAAATGGATTGGCTTTCGCTGCGCTCCTCCAGCATTTTCACTACAAATACGGTACTGGAGAAGGACAGTGCAAACCCAATCAGTACAAAACTGCTCCACTCCATATTGCTGAGGAGTGCGGTTAAACCCAGCATTTTTAGCGTCATAAAAAGTAGCGCAATACCTGCGGTGGTGAGCAGCATATGCAGGGTGGCACCACCCCATATTTCGGCCTTCAACAGCGAGCGGACATCCAGTTTTAACCCGATAGTGAACAGCAGCAGGGTGACTCCCAAATCAGCGATAAATTGAATGTTGTCATTCAATTCATAGCCCATGAAATTCAGGGCAAAACCGGCCACTAAAAAGCCGGTTAATGGCGGCAATCGCAAAAACGACGCTGCCAAGCCGCCGGCAAAAGCGACCAAAATAATAATGGGTTCCATAGGGAGTCTACTGCTTTGATATCGAAGAGGTTTTCAGAGTAACAAATTTACAATAGGCTCGCCAAACTCACCAAGCTGCACTCGGCTTTGTTACTCCATACTCACGCGCAGGAGATTCGCTATGAGTTACCCCATGTATTTAGTTGATGCCTTCGTCGACCAACCCTTTAGCGGCAACCCCGCTGGCGTTTGTATTGTGGATAAAGAGCCGCCCGCCGGTTGGATGCAAAATGTCGCACTGGAAATGAATCAGGCGGAAACGGCATTTGTACATAAGCGTGCCGATGGCAGTTGGGACCTGCGCTGGTTTACGCCGCAGGTAGAGGTAAGCCTGTGCGGCCATGCAACGCTCGCTGCCGCCCATGCGTTATGGCTGCACGCCGGAGAAACCGTCGCAACCTTGGAATTCCACACCCTCAGTGGCCGCCTCGCGGCGACCAGAGTTGGTGATGAAATCCAACTCGATTTTCCGTCCGACTTCCCGCAGTTCATCGCCGAGGTTCCTCCCGTGCTGTTGCAATTATTAGGTGATCAACCGCAGTGGTTTGGGCAGGGGCGGGACGATCTTATCGCCGTGGTGGATTCCGCCGACGCTGTCCGTAATTTTGTACCCAATGCGGAGCAGATTGCCTCGTTTACCTCGCGCGGATTAATCCTCACCGCTCCGGGTGATGCAGGTTCAGGGTTGGATATGGTCTCGCGCTTTTTTGCACCCAAGGTCGGCATTAACGAAGATCCCGTCACTGGTTCTGCACATTGCTTACTCGCTTGTTACTGGGGACATCGCCTAGGGAAAACCCATCTGCGCGCGCAACAAGCATCGCCGCGTGGCGGATTGTTAACTCTCGATTGGCAAGGCGAGCGCGTTCTGTTACGCGGCAAAGCGCGCACTATGCTCAGCGGAGAATTTCAGGGCTAATACGCGCTGCTTTTTCCAGATCAACTATCATAAACAAGATAAGTGAGTTGCTATCGCCAATAGTAAGGGTGCTGGGCATCTATCTTGCTAGCAATTTGGCAAGGGCTAACGAAGGCTCGTTACGCTTTGAAATAATTGGAGTTTTATATGTCGATTGCTAAAAAATTTATGTATGCCCTGACCGCCATTTTGCTGTTGGGTGTGGTGTCTGCCGTTCTTCTGGTATATCACCATCAGCGCGAGTTGGCTCAACAGCGTGCCGTCAATGAAAGCAACAGCATTAGCCGCGAAGCGATACGTCTGCTCACTGTTACCAACAACATAATGATGGAGCGTGTAAAAAGTAGCATGCAGCTGTTGCGTGAGTACGGCGGTGAGCTGGGTGAACCACAGCTGGGTGAACGGGTAGTCGTTAATGAACGCGAAACGAATAATCTTTTGCTCGGCGACACGGCCATTGCCAATCAGTTTGATCTGGTGGATAGAACCACCAAAATTATGGGCGGGACAGCCACAATATTTGCGCGCGACAATAATGAGTACGTAAGAATTTCCACCAATGTAATGACACCAACCGGACGCGCCGTTGGCACTATCCTGGCTCCGCAAGGGGCGGCCATTAAAAATATTCAGCAGGGCACTGCGTTTTATGGTGTGGTTGATATTCTCGGCAGCCCATACCTTACCGGTTATGAACCTATCACTAACCAGAGCGGCGATATTATTGGTGTTTGGTATGTGGGCTACAAAGCGGACTTGAATGATTTATTTTCAGCTATTGCGTCCAGTCGCGTATTGGAAGAGGGGTTTGTGGTCATTCGCGATAATACCGGCGCGACACGAGTCCATTCAGACAATCTATCCAAAGACGCTATCGACAAAATCCTTGCCGATCCCGGTACCGATTGGCATCTGCAAACTACCCGTTTTGATGCCTGGGGCTATGAAATTATTACGGTCTATTCCACCCAGGAAATTCAAGCCATGGTGCGTAAAGTTTCCTATCTCTTGACCGCGTTGATTATTGCAATTGGCTTGGTGTTTTTGGTTATCGTTTATTTGCTTATTCAAAAAGTTGTCGTAACGCCGCTACGTCAAACCACCAAACGGCTACACGATATTGTCGACGGCGAAGGCGATCTGACCCTGCGTTTTAATGTAGTGCGCGATGATGAAATCGGCGAGTTGGCCAAAGGGTTTGATTCACTGCTTGATCGGCTGCAAAACACAATCAAATCAGTCGCCAGTGCAACCCACCAATTATCGCAAGCGGCGCGGCATTTAAAATCAATCGCGGTGCAATCCACTGAAGCAATTAATACCCAAGCGCGCGACATAGACGGTATTGCCGCCGCTATACATGAAATGTCCACCACCGCGCAGGAAGTTGCACGCAATGCAGCCAGCGTCGCAACTGCAACACTAACGACCAATAAAGATGCCGAGCAGGGCTACAAGGTTTTGTCAGATACCATTGCGTCGACCGAAACCCTGGCAGAAAACATTGATAGCGCCGCAAAAGTCATTGCAGAGTTGGCTGATACCAGCAATGAAATTGGCACAGTGTTGAATGTGATTCGCTCAATTGCCGAGCAGACTAATTTACTTGCCTTGAATGCCGCGATTGAAGCTGCCCGGGCTGGGGAGCAAGGCCGTGGTTTTGCCGTGGTTGCCGATGAGGTGCGCTCATTAGCCAGCCGCACACAAGCCTCTACCGCCGAGGTGGATAACATGGTGAAACGTTTTCAAAGCAATTCCGAGCGTGCCATTGAACAAATGCGTTTAGCGGATGAAATGATGCGGTTGAATGTCACTGGTGCGCAAAGTTCGGGTGAATCCATCAAAGCAGTATTGCGCAGTGTGTCTGATCTAAACGACCTGAACAGTGAAATTTCACACGCCGTAGTGCAGCAAAGCCATGTCGCGGAAGATATCAATAAAAATATTACCAACATCAATACTGCTGGCGACCAGAGCCAGACACGAGCGCAAGAGACATTGCGCGCATCGGAAGCCCTATCGCAATTATCCGAGGACATTCAACAGCAATTGGCAGCTTACAAAGTGTAAGCTGCGGCGTGGATTTTGTGATGTAAGAGTCAAAGCAAGTATTGCTTTGACTCTGATTAGGCTTTCAGCATATTCGTGAAATTTCGGTAATGCGAGCAGTACTGGCTGTTGTTGAAAGTGGTAACCGTATATATGACTTGATGATGGAATTAACACGAATCTTTCTTGCTACAACAGAGCCCTCTCTACTTCCTGCATCATTAGTGTTGCCTTCAATGGTGGTAACCATTCTTCCGCTAACACTTTCCGCTATTCCTATGTGCGAAAAAGTGAAAACCACAATATCACCTTTCTGAGGTGTGAAAAACTCTGAGTTTCTTGGGAAAATTAAGCAGTTATTATTTTTCGCCCAGATGTTCAAAAACCGACTCACTGATGCTTCTTTTGGGGGTTGTGTTGTCAAAAAGAAAGGGGAGTTGTTTAGTAGTTTCTGCACGCAAAATGATACAAAAGCGGCGCACCAAGGATAGCCATCTGTAGCACCATTTATCGTCAGTGAGTCTGACTTAAAAATTGCCAGAAGTTCTTGGCTATCTCCGGCTTTATTATTTCCTGTCTCCTTCACACCAATATATTTTGCTGCGATTTCAGCCAGTAATCCCTGTGGCGAAGAAGCGCTAGAGGATGGGGTGCTGACAGTTGCTAATTTGGTTGTTGCATATGGTGCACCTAGGGACAGCGCATGCCATGTTTTTGGGCCAACCACGCCATCAGCCGTTAGTCCGGCATTTTCCTGAAAATGCTTAAGTGCCTTTAATGTTGCTGAACCAAAATCACCATCTACAGTTAAAAAGGTATTCTCATTAAATGCATTGAGCAATTTTTGTAGGTTTTCAACTGATTTTCCTTGTGATCCCTTGCGTAATGTTTTTTGTGTCATAGATAATTTCCTTTTTTAAATTTTTCCCAGTAGTCAGTTTTTTTCCAAATAAATCCACATGTCAGGTGAAATAAATTCGACGTCAGACTTCAGCTCCAACCACAAAATCCCTTTTTCAGTAAAAACACCGCGAACATGTTCACCGTATAGATGCTCTGCATTTATACATAAGTTCTTGTAATTCGAGGTCATATCTTGAAGGTCGGGTTCTTTGTAGAGTCGCGTTATCTGGTACTGATCTGTTAATGTTTGAACGTCAATTTTTATAGTGGAGCCACCCATCTCAGTATGAAAATGTGAACCTGAAATGGTAGAGCTTTTAAAACTGCTAATTTCTACCACATCTGTTCCATCAAGCACCTCAGTGGGTAACTTTTTGAATGCATCCGTGGGTATATTGCATGTTTTGGGCACCAGTATTTTTGCTGTGCTGCCCACCTCATTTTTAATTTCGCTAGCTATATTGTGCTCGTTTATACAGCCGCCTAGTAAAAAGGCTGCCATGTAAAGAAGGTTCTTCTTATTAATATTGCTCAACGTTAATCCTCCATAATTTAAGGGTGGTTGATTTTATACTTCAACCAATCGTTGTGGCCGAATTATTGCTCGCTATTGAGATAATTTGCTCACAGTTTCAGTGTTTCGATTAAGTCTGGCGGGTTTAGATCTTTATCCCATTTGCATGATTTAATTAAAACTCCTGACAATCAGTTCCTATTGCAAGTTGCGTACAGAAATAAGTACAGGTAGCATGAGGTCTTTACAGATCCTATTGGGGAGACGACCTATGGATACTATGAGCTATACCGCGTTTCGCAATGATCTGGCCAGTGTGCTGGACAAGGTGAACGACGATCACAAGCCGGTGCTGATTACCCGTCAGAATGGGAAGCCAGCGGTGGTGATTAGCTTGGAAGATTTTCAGGCCTACGAAGAAACCGCGTATTTGATGGCTAGCCCGAAAAATGCCGCGCGGCTGAATGATGCAATTAACCAGGTGGCCGCAGGGAAGGCGACGCAGCGGGGGTTGATTGAGGAATGATATTGGCGTGGGCGGATAATGCCTGGGAAGATTATCTTTACTGGCAACAAACGGATCAAAAAACACTGAAGCGCATCAATACCCTAATCAAAGAAATTCAACGTCAGCCCTTTATCGGAATAGGTGACCCTGAACCGCTTAAACACCACTGGTCAGGATATTGGTCGCGGCGAATTGATCGCGAACATCGACTGGTTTATCGCGTTGAAAATGAAATGATAATTGTGGTGCAATGCCGTTATCACTATTGATGACTACATTTTTAAATTGAATTTGATAAAGAGAAATCACATGTCTGCTGTTAAGGAAATCGTTTTAACCTTTAGTTGTCAGGATTCCAAAGGCTTGGTGGCCGCTGTGGCCACTTTATTTGCGACCTTGGGTTTTAATATTAAAGAGTCTTCGCAATTTGAAGATGTGCAAAGCAACCGCTTTTTTATGCGCACCGTATTTGAGTGCCCGGTGGGTTACAACCTAGGGCAGATTCGCTCGCTGTTTAAGCCGCTGGGCGAGCAGTTCCAAATGGATTGGAATATTTTTGATAGCCACACCAAGCCGCGTGTGCTAATTGCGGTTTCCCAATGGGGGCACTGTTTGAACGCACTGCTGAACAGTTGGAAAAACGGTTCGCTGCCGATTGATATTGTGGGTGTAGTGTCCAACCACAATGTGATGCGCGATTTAACGGAATGGTATCAATTGCCATTTCATTATTTACCCATCACCGCCGACACCAAAGTGCAGCAAGAGGCACAGCTGTGGCAATTAATGCAGGACTTGCAAGCCGAATTTTTAGTGCTCGCGCGCTACATGCAAATTCTTTCTGACGATTTGTGCCGCAAATTAAATGGCCGCGCGATCAATATCCACCACTCATTTCTGCCCGGTTTTAAAGGCGCAAAACCGTATCACCAAGCGTTTGAGCGTGGGGTAAAACTCATCGGCGCTACCGCGCATTTTGTCACGGCGGATTTGGATGAAGGCCCGATTATCGAGCAGTCGGTAGAGCGTGTGTCCCACGTAAATTCACCGGATGAAATGGCAGAGATCGGGCGCGATATTGAAGCGGTAGTGTTGAACCGCGCGGTGCGCTGGCATGCGGAACATCGCGTGTTGTTGAATGGCACCAAGACGGTGGTGTTTTCAAGATAGGTCAGTGCATAACTTCTTTTGGTGAGCAAGCTGGTGACAAAAACGCGGCGATAACATTATCGCCGCGTTTTTTATTGGATCAGATAATGTCGGTGTAAATTATTTGTGAGTTGCTTTTTTGGCCGACATCGCCAGCGCCAATAAACCAAGCGCTACAATCCCGAATGACACGTTCAAACTGCTTAACTCAGCGATAAAACCAATCACCGCTGGCCCCGCTAATAACCCTGCGTAACCCATGCTGACCACGGCAGCAATCGCCAAACCCATTGGCATGGATGTTTGATTGCCGGCGGCGGTAAATAGCACCGGCACTATGTTGGATGCGCCCACGCCAACCAGCGTGAAGCCGATAAAAGCGGTAGGGGTAAAGGGGGTAAGTACAACTAACAAAAAACCACTCGCAGCGCAGAGTCCACCCCAGAACACAACCCGGGTGCCGCCGAGGGCGTTGACAATTTTATCGCCGGTGAAGCGGCCGATGGTCATGGCGACTGAGAAACATGCGAAACCCAAACCGGCGTAAACCGGGTCGATACCGCGTAATGTATTGAGGAATACAGCGCTCCAATCCAGCACTGCACCTTCGGCGAGGAAGGCGACAAAACACAGGCTGCCGATGAGTAATACTTTGCCGCGCGGGATTACAAAAAAAGGTTCGCGTTCGCCGCTAGTACTTTCATTAATATTTTTTGGTAATAAATCTTTTGCACAGTAGGCCAGCATCAGTAAGAGCACGGCGGTAAGGCAGAGCAGGGCGTGAAAGGGCGATAAACCCAGCCACATCAGTACGCTCATGACCACCGCACCAAAGATCCCGCCCAGACTATAAAAGCCGTGGAAGCCCGACATCATCGCGCGGCCGCTGGCTTTTTCTACCACTACCGCTTGCATGTTCATGGCGACGTCCGTGGCACCGAGCATCATGCCGAAAATTAATAAGTTAATGGCCATGCCGGGAATACCGGGGGAAATGGCGAGGCAGACCAAACTCACACACATTAGTAACAAGGTGGTAGTGATAACCCGACGGCAGCCGTAACGATTAACCAGTGGGCCGGTGACCGGCATCGCCAGCAGTGAGCCAACGCCAAAACACAGAATTAATAAACCGAGTGTGGATTCACCAATCGCCAGTCGTGCTTTCACAAATGGAATCAGCGGCGCCCAAGCCGACATGGCGAGGCCGGTAATTAAAAACGCAAAACGGGTGGAGAGGTATTGGGCTGTACCAATAGGGTGGGTGGCAGACATAAGTAAAAACTTCCAGCGAATAAATCAAGCTGCGCACTATACCTGTCGCCAAAACGCAGGGTTAGTGAGGATTTGTAAATCGGATTTGCCCTATCAACTATGCTTGATACAGCGCAAATGGCGCTTGAGCATTTGGACTAGGATAGCCACATGAGATCACCTTTTATTTTTTGCCGGCGGTCGCGCCAATGACCTGGTTGCAATTATTCACCACGCTAGTACCCATTCTGTCAGTGTTTATCCTGCTGGTTTTACTGCGCTTGCCCGCGACCCGCGCTATGCCGCTCAGCCTGTTAATTACCGCTGCGTTTGCCGCCTGGGTGTGGCAGGTATCTGCAGTGCAATTGGCAGCATCGATACTGGAGGGGTGGATTATCGCCTTCACTATTCTGGTGATTGTGTTTGGGGCCATCTTGCTGCTGAACACCCTGACGGCGCTGGGGGCGATTCGGGTTATTTGCGACTGGTTCGCGCGTATCTCGCCGGATCACCGGGTGCAGGTGATTATCATCGCCTGGTTATTTGGTGCATTTTTGGAGGGGGCCAGCGGGTTCGGAACGCCAGCAGCGATAGGTGCGCCTTTGTTGGTCGCTTTGGGTTTTCCCCCGATGGCAGCCGTGGTAATGGCATTAATTGGGGATAGTGCGCCAGTCTCGTTTGGGGCGGTGGGTACGCCGGTGATTGTAGGCATAGGGCAGGGTTTGGCGAATGCGACGCCTGACCGGCTGCAGCAAATTGCCCTTGGTGCCTTGACGCTGGATGTGTTTATCGCCAGCTTTCTCCCGCTGTTAATGGTGGCCATGCTGACGCGCTTTTTTGGTGCCAATCGCAGCTGGCGCGAGGGCTTGCGACTTTGGCGTTTTGCCCTGTTTTCCGGTCTTGCGTTTACCTTACCTGCCTATGGCGTACTGCGCCTGTTGGGGCCGGAATTCCCCAGTATTCTTGGCGCTCTGGTTGGATTGCTGTTAGTCGTTGGCGCCGCACGGCGTCGCTGGTTACTGCCTACCGAGGTCTGGCGCTTGCCGGTTATGACAGATGAATTGCTGCCCCATGCCACCGGCGTTACACAGCTGCCAACGATGGGTTTATTCAAAGCCTGGTTTCCCTACCTGTTGGTAGCAGGGTTATTGGTGCTGACCCGGGTGGATACGCTGCCGTTTAAGGCGCTGTTGCAGTCAGTCAGCATCGAATTTAACGCGTTGCTAGGGACGCAAATTTCTACGCGGGTCGCGCCGCTCTATTTGCCGGGCAGTATTTTTGTGCTGGTCGCCGTGGTGATTGGTTTGTTATATCGCCTGCCATTGGTTGCTACAGGGCAAGTATGGCGAGCATCACTCGGGCGCCTATTACCCACCAGTATTGCGCTGGCGACCTCGGTACCTATGGTGCGCATTTTCCTCAATTCTGGCGAGAACAGCGCGGGTTTGGCGGCCATGCCCAAAGAATTGGGGGTTTTGGCGGCCGACACCTTTGCCAATCAGTGGCCGCTGGTGGCGCCATTTATTGGTGCTTTGGGTAGTTTTATCGCTGGCTCCTCTACCTTTTCCAACATGATGTTTGCGCGCTTGCAGCAGGACGCCGCCCAAACGGCTGACCTGCCCGAACATTGGATTCTGGCGCTGCAGATGCTTGGCGCCAATGCGGGCAATATGGTGTGTGTGCTTAACGTAGTGGCAGCGGTTTCGGTGGTGAAACTGGTAGGGCGGGAGGGCGATGTGATTCGCTACACCTTGGCACCGGCGCTGCTTTATTGTGCCTGCGCAGGTGCTTTGGGATATTTGGTAGTGGCGTTAGTTGTGTGATTGCTAGCGCTCGGTTTTCCGCAGGCTAGCAGTGGGGTTATAAAAACTGCTGTTATCCACGCGGTCCAGAATCTTGCGGTAACTACCATTCTTTTTCAGTTGTTTGAGGCCCTGGTTGAAGGTATTGATCAATGCCTGCGCGTTGGGGTGAGTTTTGCTTGCCAGCAAATAACCCTCTGGTGAACTTAGCGCGGGCTCTATTACCTTGAGTTTGCGCGGGTCTATACTCAGCTGGGCGGCCATGTAAAACCCTGACATCTCATCGGTGGCAAACAAATCCACCCGGTCGGCCATCAGCAATTTTATATTTTGGATGTCCGAGGGCACCATAATCGGGTTGATAACCTGGGCATCAACCGCGCGATAAAAATCCTCTGTGTAGGTAAAGCCCAAGGTGGCGCTCATCCGATACTGGCTTAAATCCCCAAAATTCTTCCAGCGGATGGCATCGCTATTGGTGCGTTGGAAAAAAACCGTGCGGTTGACTATGAGTGGGTCGCTGAACAGCATGGCCTCGCGCCGTTCGCTGTTTTCATACCAGTAGCTGGTGGCGTCAAATTTGCCCAAGCGTGCCTCTTCAAAAGCGCGTTTCCAGGGTAAGTACACAAACTCGACGGTCACCCCCTGGGTGGCAAACGCGGCTGCGATAATATGGTTCACATGGCCATTATCAGGCAGTTGTTGGCCTGTCCAAGGGGCGAATTCGCCAGTGGCAATACGGATGGTTTGTTGTGCCGGAGCGGCTGATTCCGCCGCGGGGTGTTGGTTACTCTTTGCGTTGTCGCCAGCGGCCAGGCAGCTGAGGCTAAACGCCAGCGAGAACGACAAGGAACGTGAAAGGGTAGATCCAATCAATTTGGCCAGTGACACACATAGCTCCTGTACTGAACTCACAAAAACCGCCTAATCCAATTACGCGGCCTGCTTATCATTTGATCACAACACACTGTTTATAGCTCAGATAACCGGCTTTTGCCTTGTCGCCTCAATCTGCCCAGCAAATAAGCGGGTTTTCTGCCGGTACTTGGGCGTGAGGGTGACAGGCTATAGCGCGCAGGCTCCAATCACTCACTGGTCGGTGTTGCGGAATAACACCTTGGTAGTGATAGGCGTTAATCGCTCCGGTTAGTGGGTAGGCCAATTGCAGGCGGATGCACTCTGCAGGCACTTCGCCCACCGGATCGGCGATCATTTCTATCGCCACCTGTTCCGGTGCTATACCGCCTAAATAAACCTGGGTTTCAGCCAGCCAGTTGCCCGCGCGTTCGGTCATCGTGAGTTTCCCAAGATGAATTTCATGCCAATGGCGTGCCAAATGCTGTTGCCAGTGACGTAATTCCTGTGCGAGCCCGCCTTGTTTGGCCATGCGCTGCTGGTACTGTTGAGCGGCGGGTAGGTAATAGTTATCCAGATAATCCCGCAGCATGCGATTGGTGCTAAAACGGGGAGTGAGCTGCGCCATACTGGTGCGCATTAATTGCAGCCAGCGACGGGGGATATCCTCGGCGTCCCGCTCATAAAAGCAGGGGATGATCTGTTGTTCCAGCAATTGGTAAAGTTCTTCGGCACCGGCGGCGTCCTGTTCCGCACCGTATTCGCCGCCATCACCCAGGGCCCAGCCGTATGCGGGGTCGTAAGCCTCAGCCCACCAACCATCGAGCGATGAAAGATTTAAACCGCCATTGACCAACACCTTCATACCGCTGGTGCCGCAGGCTTCCCAGGGGCGACGGGGGTTGTTGATCCACACATCCACCCCTTGCACCAAATGGCGGGCGAGGGCGATATCGTAATCCTCGATAAAAATCAGGTGTTTAGCCACCTCGTCGCGTTGCACAAATTCCTGCCAACGCTGCAATTTGGCTTTGCCCAGTTTGTCGGCCGGGTGAGCTTTACCCGCCACCAATAGCTGCACCGGGTGGCGGCTGTTGCACAGTATCCGTGTCAGGCGCTCCGGGTCGTGCAACAACAAATCCGGGCGCTTGTACTCGGCAAAACGGCGGGCAAAACCCAAGGTGAGAATATTCGGGTCGAGCGGGTGGAGGTTGGGCAGGCTGCAATCCAGCTGGCTGGATTCGTGGCGCCACTGGCGCTGATAGCGCAGGCGCGCATAACCCACCAAGCGTGCCCGGCTAGTGCTGGCGAGCTGCCACAAGCTCTGGTCACTCAGTTCCTGCCAGCGCGCGGGGTTGAGTTGGGTCTCGTCTTGCTGCCAGGGGTTATCGCCGAAGAGTTGGCGCCACACCGCATCGCTGTCGCTGGCGGCCCAGCTGGGCATATGCACGCCATTAGTCACATAGCCGACTGGTACTTCGCGCTGCGGCCAACGTGGGAAAAGTGGCTGAAAAATTCGCCGGCTAACCTGGCCGTGCAATTCACTGACGCCATTGCTGTGCGCGCAGGTGCGCATGGCGAGGTAGGCCATGTTGAACTCCTCGCGGGCATCTTTGGGGTTGGCTCGCCCTAGTGCGAGTATGTCATCCATAGTGACACCCATCTCCAGCGCCGCCTCACCAGCATAGCGGCGCAAAAGCTCGGGCGGGTAGCGATCGAAGCCCGCCGCGACGGGCGTGTGGGTGGTAAACAAATTGCCGCTGCGTGTGGCCCAAAGTGCCTGCCAAAAATCGACTTGATGTTTGACGCAATGAGCGCGGATTCGCTCCAGCGTGGCAAAAGCGGCGTGGCCCTCATTCAGGTGGCAGATATCGATCTCCAGCCCCAGCCGCTCCAGTAAGCGCCAGCCACCAATGCCCAGCGCGATTTCCTGCACCAGCCGCAGCTCGGTACCACCGCCGTAAAGCTGGCTGGTAATACCCCGGTCGCGGGGTTGATTGCAGGGGTGATTGCTATCCAGCAGGTAAAGTTTGACGCGCCCGACCTGGGCTACCCACACCCGAAACAGCACTTCGCGACACAGAAAGTTGGTAGCGACATCCATCCAGCTGCCGTCCTTATCCAGCAGCGGTGTCAGGGGCAAACTGCCGGGGTCGTTAAACAGATAAGTCTGCTGCTGCCAACCCTGGTTATCAAAGCTCTGGCGAAAGTAACCCTCCTGATACAAGAGCCCTACACCCACCAGCGGCACGCCCAAATCGCTCGCGGTTTTTAAATAGTCGCCCGCCAGAATGCCCAAACCACCTGCATAGAGTGGCAGGGCATCGCATACACCAAATTCCATACTGAAATAGGCGATGCCTTTGAGTGGCACATTGGTGTAGTGCTGCTGATACCAACCCGGTTCGTCCAAATAGCGACGGCGCGCTGCCACGAGTTGGGCGAGGTGGGTGAGGAAATCCGGGTCTTTCGCCAGCTGTTGCAAATGTTGGTCACTGGTGAATTGCAACACACTCACCGGGTTGCCGGTGCTTTCCCACACGGCGGGGTTGAGCCGGTGCCAGAGGGCATCGCCGGAATGGTTCCAGCTCCACTGCAGGTCGGCAGCCAACTCGTGCAATATCGCCAGCGGTGGTGGCAATTGACGTTCAAGGTTCGGCATGGACGGCGCTCCTTTGCGTGTAATGGGCGGCTAAACGGCAGTGTTTCAGTTCACCAAACACACCTGCGTCAGTTCGCCCCGTTCAACATGGGTGATATTGGCCAGGGTCACGCGGGCGATGGCAGTGAGTGCCTCGCGGGTAAAAAAGGCTTGGTGGCCGGTGATGACTACATTGGGGAAGGTGAGCAGGCGTGCAAATACGTCGTCTTGCAACAACTGGTTGGAGTTGTCTTCAAAAAATAAATCGCCTTCCTCCTCGTACACATCCAGCCCGAGGTGGCCAATTTTTTTGCTTTTTAAGCCGTCAATTACCGCTTTGGTATCAATCAAACCGCCGCGCCCGGTATTAATTAACATCACCCCGTTTTTCATTTGCGCAATGCTGTTGTTGGTAATCAGGTGATGGGTATGAGTGTTGAGCGGGCAGTGGAGGGAAATAATATCGGCTTGTGGCCAGAGTTGGTCGAGCGGCAGATAAGCCACACCGGCGGCGACCAGTGCGCTGTTGGGTTCAGGGTCGTAGGCGATCACCCGGCAGCCCAGCCCGCGCACAATCGTCGCCAGTACTGCGCCGATTTTTCCGGTACCAATTACCGCGACGGTTTTATTCACCATATCAAAACCTAACAGGCCGTTGAGCGAGTAGTCGTTCTCGCGTACACGGTGATAGGCGCGATGCAAATTACGGTTGAGCATCAGCATCAAACCCAGCGCATGTTCGGCCACGGCATGGGGTGAATAGTCCGCCACGCGCGCGACCAGCAGGCCCAGTTTTTTCGCGGCAGTTAAATCCACCTGATTAAATCCGGCGCAGCGCAGTGCGATCAGTTTTACGCCTAATTCTGCAAGTTGCGCCAATGTTGTTGCATCCACATGGTCATTCACAAAACAGCAAACCGCTTGGCAATTTTGTGCCAGTAGCGCGGACTGAGTGTTAAGTTGGGTTTCGTGAAAAATTAATTCGTGGGCTTGCGGTAGTGCATTGTTTGCTTGAGTTAAAAACTCGCGGTCATAGGGTTTGGTACTGAATATGGCGACTTTCATAATAGGGTTCCTTCAGGTAGCGAGTCGAAATTACATCATAGCCCCAATTATGCTGTTTCCCCTTGTCGTGGCGGCAGTTGGAATTGTCGCTGCCAGTATGGCGTTGCTGGTAGTGGGGGTGTTTTGCATCATTATATTCTCCACATACCTGCTGCTCACATTGATCGAGGTCAAGGGAGCCAAATACTGATTGCCGGGGATTAAGAAACACTGCCAATAAACAATAAATGTTAATGCCTTTATTGTTTGGGTTTGTTACTCGTCACCAGAAATTCCAGTCCCGCACCCGGGTCTTCTTCGCCGCCAATTGATGTATTGCTTGCGCTGGTTGCTTTACTCGCTTTGTGCTCCAGGGTCATATCTTTATCCAAGGGGTAAATGTGATCTGTAGCGGGCGACGGATGAATATGCGGGTCCATACTTTGCGGCGGTTGTATGGCAGTAATCTGATGTGCAGGAATATTGTGGCCGTTGGATGCTGGGGTAGTGTTTTCATGGGTGGAGACTGCAAAGTCTTCCGGTTGAACGCGTTCACCGCAGTGGTCTGCATATATGCGGGTAAATTCAGCTCCAAACAACAGGATTAACGCGGCGTAAGAAACCCAGAGCATGATTAAAATAACTGTGCCGGCAGCACCATAAGCAGAGGCGGGGTTGCTGTGAGCAAAATAAACGCCCAAGGCAAATTTGGCGAGCACAAATAATAACGCGGTTACAAAAGCCCCGGTCCAAACATCTCGCCAGGGAATTTTTGCATCGGGAAGAAATTTAAAGATCGCCGCAAATAAAAAAGTAATGACCCCCAGTGATAAGGACAGGTCAAGAATACGAAAGACGATATTGAATGTCTCGGAAAAATAAAAAGCTACCCAATTGCTTAATAATGTAAGCAAAGCAGACAAAATTAACGACACCAATAATAAAAAGCCAACGGCGAGAACTAGCCCGAAGGAAAAAATCCGATCCAATACCATTTTGAGTATTTTACGTTTGGGCTGTGCTTTTACCTCCCAAATTTGGTTCAAGGTTTGTTGCAGCTGATAAAAAACCCCGGTAGCACCAAAAATCAAAGTCGCTATGCCAACCACGGAACTAAACGTGAAGTCATGATGGACACTGGCATTTGCGATTATCGCTTCAACATCTTTAGCGGTATTGCTACCAATCATTCCTTCAATTTCTGAACTGATCCGGCGTGTCACCGCGTCCTTTCCGTAAAAATATCCCGCAAGATTAATGATAATGACCAATAACCCCGGCATTGAAAATATAGTGTAGAACGCGATAACAGCTGCGCTTCTGAAGGGTTCTCTTTCGATCCACTGGTTATAGGTGTCACGAAAGATATAAAAAAATTCTTTCAGTTGTACAAAGGGAATCATTTTAATATCCTTTTTTAATAAGGATTCACTGGGCTCATCGCGACTTAGTGTCCCTCTTTGCGCGAAAATCATCTGTGCGTTTGCACACGCTATGGATTATTTGCCCTTGCTGACAAGTGCCTGGTTTATCTCATTGCCCAGCTCTGCCAGCAATATGCTATAGGCTGCTGCAATATCCCGCGCCGTGCTCTCACAAGGGCGTTTATTGATGTGGTGATGTTGCGCCACAGTTTTTTTGGCAAGATTATCCATTAATTTCCAGCTGGCATTGATCACCGCATAACCGTCGATAATTTGTAAATCGTGTATCTGAATCCGAATGCTAATGGCAGGGGTGCTGTCGCTGCGCCAAGGGAATAATTCGACTGCACGAGTGGGTTGGTGGTTCATTAAATTCATCGCCAATACTCTGGTAATGCCTTTGGGTAGCGGTTCGCCCCAATAAGCGTTATCTGACACCTGCAAGCTATTTGCATCGCTGTTAACAATTAATTGCGAGCGCTGTAAATAATCGGCAACGTCTATTGGCCCCAACCCTACCGACTGGGTAACCGCTACTGATTGATCTGCATGGGGCGTTGCGTTTAATAAATAATATTGTTTGCGCGGTGATTGTTGGCAGCCCAGCAATAGGCTGCTGAGTAATGCAATGATAAATAAATGTCGCATCATATTATTCGTCCTCATCCGAAACCTGTTTGCCGCGCAGTAGCGCCTCAGGTTGTTGGTCAATTGTTTCGCTCAGTGTGCGGAATGCCTCGGCAGAGCGGCTTATTTCTTTAAGGGTGTCGTTAAGTTGGTTTACCAGTGGCGCGTCTTCAGAGAAACTTTGGTGCACGCTATTAGAGGCTTTGTCTAACTCCACCAGGCTTCGTTGTAATTGCAGCATACTTGCTCGCAGTTCATCGGCTACGGCTGGTGTCTGTTTGTTGAGTGACGCTAATAAGGTATTGAGCGTACGGCTGGTATCGCTCAGGTTTTTGCTTAGCTGGCTAACATCCTGCCCCATAGTTTGGGATGTTTCGGTGAAACTATCAGCCGCCAATTTTACGCTGCCCAATGTTTCTTCTATTACACCGCTTTTTACAATGTTGTTCAGGCGCAGTGTTAGTTGATCCAAATTTTTAACCAAGCTTTTCAGGTTAATCTCTTGCAGGTTTTTAGTGAGCTCTTCAAAACCGGTTGCGACCGTGGGTAGCTCAAGGTAATTTTTTTTGAAACCGTAGAGGGTGGCAGGTGTGTCCGGGAAAAAGTCCAGTTCCACATAGAGTAGGCCGGTTAAAAAACTTTGGAAGTTGAGCTGCGCGCGCAAGCCATTGGCTATGGCCTCTTCAAAGAATTCCAGCGATACCTCATTCCCCTTACGGCTGATACGTTTTAACGCTAAGTCGCCGGTTACCGTTGTGACAATGTTTTTTGCGGAGTTATTTTTATTGCCGTTATCTTGTGTGTTGCTGTCAAAATTAATTTGAATATCCGTTATTTCGCCCAGAATTACTCCTTTTAGTTTAATGGGGGCGCCGACCTGCAGGCCTTGAACCGAGCCCTCAAAATACATGACGACTCGCTCCTTTTGCGAAAAAAGGTCACCGCCGGAAAAGAATAGCAGAGCTAAAAATACCAGCAGTATTGCACCGACAATAAAAGCGCCGATCCTAAACGAATTGTTCTTTTTCATTGCTTCTCCGCTGCCGCTGTTCCTGCACGGTTCAAAAATTGACGCACTTTTTCGTGCGGGCTGTGATGGAGTAATTCTTTCGGGTCGCCTGAATCCATCATGGTTTTGGCATGTGCATCCAAAATCACACAATGGGTTCCTATGGATAAAATGCTGGGCAGTTCATGTGAGACGATAATTACCGTGGAGCCCAGCGCTTTACAGATTTGCACGATTAATTGATCCAGCCGCAAGGAGCTGATGGGGTCCAGACCTGCGGAAGGTTCGTCAAAAAACAATAATTGCGGGTCCAGTGCGATGGCGCGAGCTAGCCCCGCACGTTTGTGCATGCCGCCACTGATTTCTGACGGATAAAATGTTTCATAACCCGCGAGCCCGACCAGGGATAATTTGTACGCAACTGTTTCGGCGATTTGTTTTTCGGATAAGTCCGTATACAACTGCAAGGGCAGGGCGACGTTTTCAGCAAGCGTCATACTGGAAAACAAAGCGCCCGACTGATAAGTAATGCCCCAGCTCTGCAACAGTTTTAATTGTGTGTCTTCATCGGCTTGATAATAATTGACACCTTCGTATAACACTTGGCCTTTGCTTGGTGCAATCAAACCAATCATATGTTTGAGTAATGTGGTTTTGCCGCAGCCGCTGCCACCGATAATAAAAAAGATATCGTTTTTACCAATATCAAAATTTAAATTCTGCTGCACTACACGGCTGCCATAACCGATGCTGAGATCGCGCACGCTAATAAACGGAGTGGTATTCATCTTAAATACCCAGCTTGTCGTAAAGAATATTAAACGCTGCATCGGCGACCACTAAATAGACAATGGCGCGCACCACGGCATTGGTGGCCGCCATGCCAACCGCATCGGAATTGCGCCCGCACTCTATCCCGGCCTGACAACCGGCGATGGCAATTAAAATGCCGAAAAATACACTTTTAATTAAACCGGCCATGATATCCATAAGGTCCACCGCGCCCTGGGTTTGCAAAATGTATTGGCTAAAATTGACATCCATACTGGTCGCGACTAACGCACCGCCAAACATGCCGATTACATCGGCGTAAATGCACAGCAGCGGCATAATGAAAACCAATGCGAGTAAACGCGGTAGCACTAAAAATTCCATGGCGGAAATGCCCATGGTTTTCAGCGCATCAATTTCTTCATTTACCTGCATAGTGCCCAACTGAGCTGCATAAGCAGCACCGGTGCGCCCCGCCATAATTACTGCGGTCATCAATGCGCCCATTTCGCGCACCATACCAATCGCAACCAAATCGGCCACGTACACCTGGGCGCCCAATTGGCGTAATTGCACTGAACCCAAATACGCGAGAATCATGCCCACGAGCAATGCAATCAAGGTGACAATCGCCAGCGCGCGTGGACCAACCTGATCGATAAAAAAGAAAATATCCTGCCTACGTGTTTTGGCATTGCCACGCAACCAATTGATAAACGCGAGGCTCACATCGCCAATAAACGTCAGGGTGCGCGCTAAACCTTCCCCTTGGGCAGCAATTGTTTTTTGCAATCGGCTGAGCAAACTTACCTTGTTATTGGTGGTGGCGGGTTGGTAGGCGGGAATTGCGGTAGCCAGGTTGAGAAGTTGTTGCAGTGTTTCCGGCGTGGCACTGGTATCCAGCGAAATTTGCTGTTGTTCGCACCAGCGCGCGAGTTGCAGCAGAGTAACGGCGAGGCTGGAGTCCCACTGTTTGAGTTCATCGGTGATGAGTGTGATAGTTTTGCTATCCGCAGGGATAGCGGCGCACAGGCCTTCGCCATCGGGAGTATGGCCAAGTTGCCAGTCCCCGCACAGGTGCAGCTGCACCCTGCCAGACGGTGGATCGGCTGCATCAGGTTGTTCAATGTGAAAGAGCAACGCAGTCATCCTTATCTTCCAAATTGAGTGTTAGGGTTGATCATAGTCGCTCTGGCGAAGAAAATGAAACGCACAACATGGCAAGATAATATAAACCGCACACAGAGAACTGTTATCCTCCGCACTTAACACCGTCAATAACAAGATTAACCGGACATTATGGCCAGATTATTATTCAAACTCGCGCAAGTGCCTGACGATGAAGCTCAGGAAATTCGTATGCTGCTCAACGAGCACCAGATTAACTACTATGAAACCGATGCTGGATTTTTCCGCGTAGGGTTGGATGCAATTTGGCTCGCAGATGGCGCACAAGAACAACGAGCGCGGGAATTGATTCACGCCTATCAAGCTGAGCGCGCGATTCGCCAGCAGCAAAATTATGCGCAGTTGGTGGAGGCGGGGCAGGTGCCCAGTCTGTGGCAACATTTTTGTGCGCAACCGCTGCGTTTTATGGCGTTGGTGATTGCGATTATTTTTGTTGCAGGCTTAACCTTGTTGCCCTTTGTTATGCCTGCATTGCAGTAGGCCTTCGTAGTGGTTTATTGGTATTGCTTTGTTGATATTAAAACTTATCGTTGTTGGCAAAACCCAAATTATTAATTTTGGTTCTGCCCAATAGCTTTAATAATAAATTACGCAATGCGCGCAGAATCGGGTAAAGCGCATGGCTTAATCGTTTGGATTTAAACAGCCAATAGTTCAAACGATTAAACAACCCCGAGCGACTGCTCAGCAGCGACAGCATGTAAATTGCATCGGAACCGTAATAGAGTTGCTGCTCCAGTTTCACCACCATACCCTGATCTATATCCCAACCCAGTGCGGTAATCTCATCCATAATGGGCCCTGGCTCGCGCGCATCCCACAGCACCAATTCACCAATATCCTCACGAATACGCACCATGCGGCAGTAGTTGTCGCAGGCGGGGCATTCTTTGTCGTACACCAGTACTACTTGTTGGGTTGTGGTCACTCATCACCTCGGTTTTTGTGTAATCAAGCTGTCATTTATTTGTTGTTTTTCTGTCATCTGGCTGCCGTAACCTTGGCGCGCCAAAAAACATTTATTTACGACAAATAGCCTTGGTTTTATTAACACATGCCTTATTTGAGAACACATAATATGAAACTCATCCAACAAATACCACGCTGGGCAGCGCTGGCCGCTGTGTCATTTAGCCTGGTGGCCTGCGGCGGTGATGACAATGATTCATCCAGCAGTTCATCGATTAGCTCAACCAGCAGTTCAAGCAGCGTGTCGTCATCCAGCGATGCCTCTTCGGTGGACACTATATCTTCGTCGAGCACTTCTGTTGCAACTACAAGTTCTGCAACCACTTCTTCTGCAACTATTAGCTCTGTTGAAAGTTCTTCTTCGTTAAGTGAAAGCAGCAGCTCATCGTCAGTATCTTCAGCCGCCTTGCCGACGCTGGTGCTCAATGAAATGCGCTCGGACGGCGGTGGTTATGACTACATCGAAATCTACAACCCAGGCAATAGCGATTACACCTTCGTCGAAGGCGAATGGGCGGTCAACGATTTAAAAGGTTTTAGTGAGGACAAAGTTCCCGGCGTGTTAATACCGGCGGGCAGTGTCATTCCGGCTAAAGGATTCTTGTTGGTAGCGGTGGATCAAACTGCCGTACCCTTTGGTGCGCCAGAGGGAACCATTATTGGCGGTGCCGCTGAATTTGGTTTGGGTAAAGGCGATACAGCATTGCTGACCCACAAGGGCGAAATTATTGATGAAAAAGGTTGGGCTGCCGGTAGCCATGTAAACACCATTGGCCGTTTGCCCGATGGTGGCGAGTGGCACGATGAAGCTGAAGCGCTGACCGCAACTCCCGGTGTGATTAACGCTTTACCAGTAGTGAACCCACCCGCATCGCAGAGCGATATTGTGATTAACGAAGTGGTATCCAAAGGCCGCGCCGATTTGGATTTTGATTACGTAGAGCTTTACAACAAATCATCCCAACCCTATGTGTTTGCGGAAGGTGAATGGTCGCTGAGCGACAGCGAAAATACTCTTATGCCCATTCCCGGTGGCACTACTATTCCCGGACATGGTTTTCTGGTGTTGTTGACCGATGTAGCCACCGGTGCAAATTTACCCACCAATGCACCGGCCGGTGCAATCACTAACAGCACGGGTGGTTTTGGTATTGGTAAAAACGAAAATATTATTCTGGCGCGTTTTGAAGCGATTATTGATAACGTAAGCCACGGCGACTTTCACGTAAACGCGTACGGTCGCCTGCCAGACGGCGGTGAATTTATCGACTTGGGCGATGGTAGTGCTCCCCAGCTTTACGCATCGCCCGGCCTGAAAAACTTTATGACCCCCGCGTTGAATTTAACCGTGACTACGCTGAATTTTTCCTCGTTTAATGACGACGAAACCACGTTGGAAAATAGTGGTTTCCGTGTATTTGGTTTGAACGCCGATTTAGCCAAAGATGTTGAACCGGAATACATTGCCGTTGCTGCTGACTCAAAAACAGCCTGGGTAACGTTGCAAGAAAACAACGGTGTTGCACGCATTAATCTGGATGGTACCCCGGCTATCACCAATATTTTTCCCTTGGGTTTTAAAGATTACGGTGCAGTAGGCAATGAGATCGACCCGAGTGACCGGGATGATAAAGTCGAGTTTGCCGCGTATCCAAAAGTGTTTGGTATTTATCAGCCTGACGGCATTGCTGCATTTAATGATGGTGGAATGGATTATGTGATTACCGCCAATGAAGGCGATGTGCGCGATTACTACACGAATTTTGAAGAGGGTGTAAAAGTTGCCGATATCACGCTCGACGAATCGGATTTTCCCAATGCCACTGAGCTAAAACAAAATGCGCAGTTGGGCCGTTTGCTGGTGACGCAATTTGCAAAAACCTCCAGCGCGGAAACTGTATTCAGTGAACTGCTGAGTTTTGGTGCGCGTTCATTCAGTATTTGGAATGGCACTACGGGTGAACAGGTGTATGACAGCGGCAATGATTTGGAAGTCCAAGCTAATAGCGCCGGTGTTTACCCGGATGACCGCAGCGATGCCAAAGGTGTTGAGCCGGAGAATCTGGCGATTGGCATGGTTGGTTCCAAGCGGTTTGTATTTGTCGGTTTGGAACGTGCCGATGCGGTAGCGGTGTATGACATCACTGACCTTGGCAATATCCAATTTAGTCAAATGTTGATCACCGAAGGTGATGATGCACCGGAAGGGATTTTGTTTATCAGTGCGGCTAACAGCCCCAACGGTAATCCCTTGTTAGTGGTGTCCAACGAGGAGAGCGGCAACGTGACGGTTTACCAAGGCAATGTGAATGGTGAATTTAGTTTTGCCTCGCGCTTGATATTGGAAGGTGGTGTGGCTGCAGCAGAAATCAGCGCCTACGATCCAATCACTAAACGTTTATTTGTATTGAATAACGGTGAGCTACTTACAAATTCGCGCATTGAAGTATTGAACCTGGCCGACCCTGCGGCACTGTCATTGCTGACCACTATCGACCTTAGCCCTTACGGTGGTGGTATTAATAGTGTGGCTGTGAGCAACGGTAAAATTGCGGGCGCATTGCAAGCGGTTGATAAAACCCAGACAGGTACCGTGGTGGTTTTTGATACCAGCAGTTATGCATTGCTCGGTATTGCCAAAGTCGGCGCCTTGCCCGATATGCTGACCTTTTCACCGGACGGAAAATTTATCCTGACGGCCGATGAAGGTGAGGCTAAGGACGATTATTCGTATGATCCAATCGGTTCTGTTTCGATTATTACGTTGCCCTAATTGTCGCAAATCGAGCCTCCTGTAAAACAGGGCTTGGCTTGAGAGATAACAGGGGTTTTATAAAGGCTGTGTTCGGTGTTAAACCGGCACAGCCTTTTTTGTTTTTGGTTTCTTTAGAGCGCTTCAGGATTCTTCAGGTTCTTGGTATTTAGCGCTTGGCAAAAATCAGGCAATTCTAAAAGCTAATGAGTGAGCGCAATATTGGCGGCGAAGTTGTTTATTTTTAGCAATTCACTACTATACCTATCGACTGGGAGTTGTCTCTTGCTAATCCTGGCAATCATTTTTGAGATGTTAATAATGGTTGTTAGCCAAAAAATTCCAAATACCCATCAAGGTAAATCAAATGTCCCCCTGTTCTACTAAGAATAAACTAAGCCTTTCAGCGCTCTTGTTGCTGTTTGGTCAAGGATGGGCGCTACCGGCGCTGTCCGAGGATGACATTAATGGGAAGGAAACCTCAGTAACAAAAACCATTGAAGAGGTAATGGTCACTGCCAGAAAGCGCGAAGAAAGCCTGTTGGATGTACCTATAGCGATTACCGCGTTCGGCGCCGGGATACTCTCCAATCCGACCATCAGCGACATTTCCAATTTGGCAGCTTTAGCCCCCAACGTGGAGTTTTCTGCATCGCCACCTATCTCCGGCACCAGCAATGCGGCGGCAGTGTTTATTCGCGGTATCGGCCAAAATGATTTCCTTTCAACCAACGACCCGGGCGTGGGTATTTATCTCGATGGTGTTTATATCGCCCGCTCGGTTGGCGGTGTGCTGAAGGTGAACGACATTGAGCGCGTGGAAATATTACGCGGCCCTCAGGGAACGCTGTTTGGCAAAAATACTATCGGTGGAGCGGTGAATGTTATTTCACGCTTACCCAGCAATGAAGCCAGCGCAACTATCGCCCTTACGGGTGGCAGCAAGGATCGCCAGGATCTTGCTTTAAGTGCAGAAGGCCCATTGGCCGAGAACTTGGCTGGTCGTATTTCCTTACTGGATGAAAACCGCGATGGTTATGTAGAGCGGATTCTGGATGGGAAAGATCAAGGCAACATAAACCGCAGTACCTTGAAAGGCATATTGCATTGGCAGCCTGCTGAGCATGTCGATGTTCGCTTAACCGGCGACTACACCCGCCAACGCCAAAACGGTGCGGCAGAGGTGATGATAGAAATCGCCGAGGGCAGGGATCTGAGCACACTGCCGCCGGGAGAACCCTTAACCAACTGGGAGGCGTTCAATGCACTTATCGCTGGGCCGCTGTTTAATACCCAATGGGACACGCGCTGGTTGCCCACAGGCGATGGGTTTAATACCTTCAGTACTGGTCCATCGCAGGACGATATAGATGTAAAAGGCCTGTCGCTCACGGGTGATATTGAACTATCCCCAACAATGACCCTGACTTCAGTTACAGGATACCGCGCCATGGAGGGCACCTATTCGCGGGACGCGGATGGTTCACCGCTGAATTATGGCAGCGTGGTGAATCTGGATGAGCAATCGCAATTCAGTGAAGAGCTGCGTTTAACCGGCACTAGCGGCAACCATTTATCCTGGACACTAGGGGCTTTTTATCTGAAGGAAGATATTACCAATCACCAGGACGTTGTTTTTTTGGATGGATTGTTTGAGGCGACTGGCGGCGGCGCCGATGCAACTTTTGATGTGAATAATGTAGTGGATGTCGATAGCCGCGCGCTTTTTGGTCAGCTCTCCTGGGAACAGGATGCCTGGGAAGTAACGGGTGGTTTGCGTATGACACGTGAACAAAAAGAATTTTTTATCGATAACTTTACCGTCAATAGTGGAGCCCAGTTGATTGGCCCGGAACAGAAACCCACGGATGTGTGGCGGGAAGTCTCACCCGGGTTAAATATCTCCTACGATATTAACGATCGCACCATGCTTTACTCCAGTTACAGCGAAGGTTTTAAAAGTGGTGGCTACAATGGTCGCTTGGTTAACCCACCAACCGATGCCCAAAACGGCACTCCGGTTATAGATACCTTTGACCCGGAAAATGCCACCACCTATGAGTTGGGATTCAAGCAGCAATACGATTGGCTTTACCTACAGGGCGCGGTGTTTACCACCGAATACACCAACATGCAGGTCTCGGTGCTGACTATCGGTGCGAATAATTTAATTGCTGTCACCATCGATAACGCTGCAAAAGCTACCATTGACGGTGCCGAATTTGAGGCGATAGTTACGGTGGTTGATAACTTTCAGATCCGTACCGGCTTTGGGTATCTTGATGCTCGCTATACCGAGTTAGGCGAGAGCACCCTCTTGAATAAAGACGATGACTTACAAAAAATTCCGCGCTGGAATGCATTTGTAAGAGGTGAATACGATTATCACCTCAGAGACTATGGCAGCCTCACAACCACTTTGGAGTTAAGTTACAAAAGCAAAACCTACAATGACCCGTTAAATGTAGAATCTATCGCGCAACCGGCGTTTACTTTGGTTAATGGTTCGGTAACCTGGGCAAATAATCAGGATACGATCAAGGCCTCGCTATTTTGTAACAACCTTACCGACGAGACCTATTTTTTAAGTGGCACCACTGAACTTTCGTCTGTCGGTATTTCAAGTGCTACCTATGGTAGGCGACGTGAGATTGGGCTCTCGCTGGAATACAGTTTCTAAACAATGGGATTGATAACTATGAACCTGAAACGAATCAAACAAAGCGTGTTTTTTCTGGCGGGCATGCTGTTGGTGGGAACGGCGGCAGCACAAACCAAGGTTGAAGCAGAAGCTCCAATCAGCATTTCTGGTGTGGCATTGGAATATCGCCTACGTGAAAATGGCAATGATCAATACAACAAGCTATTGGAAGCCCTGGCCGATAAAAATCTCAACTTTAAGTTGGTGATTTTTCCATTGACCCGCGCCGTGCGTAACTTAATGGATAGCGAAGACTGTATTTTCCCTTCGTCCCTGAATTCAATACAAACACATTTTTCCGAACAAACAAAAGGCCGTGAATTCATTGCCTCGAATCCCATCGACTATATCAGCATGCGCGTTTTTACACGGCAAGGTGAAAAAACTATCGCCTCTTTTAATGAGCTAAACGATAAAAGAGTCGCCATCTGGCTCGGTTTTGATCGCAATATTTATTTGCAGGGAGTTAATGCGGTGGTTGACGAAGTGGCGAGTGAAGAGGTGCGCGTTAATATGCTGACAAAAAAACGGGTAGACGCAATTGTGGGTTTTACGCCGGATGTTTTTCTGGCCGCCCAAAAACTTGGCGTGCCAATTCCGGAATACAATAAAAAGCTTTCCGTTTTTGAAGGGGAGGGCGCCTCGGTTGTGTGTCACAAGAACGCCAAAAATCTTCAGTTTATAGAACAACTAAATGTGCAATTGGAACTGCTGAGAGAATCGGGTGAATTGGGTAAAATTTTGGGGCCTTACGCTACCCTGGTTCATTGATTCAGTTAAAAAAATCTTTAATCAAGTCATTTGAATAAATAACTGAAGTGGTCAGCGCAAGATCGAGCCTCCGGGGTGATCAGAGGCTCGAATTAAAAATAAAACTAAAAATTAATATTCCCACAACATGGCAATTGAATATCCGCCCGCTGAGGGCGCCATGAATAATATTTTTTCACCTCTTTGCAAATCACCTTTCTTCCGCCAGTAATCCAGTGTTACCGGTATATTGGCTACGGTCATGTTGGCATAAAGCCCTATGGTATGCCGGATTTTGTCCTCAGAAATTTCCAGTTTGTCGGCCCAGACTTGCATCATTTTTAATCCGGACTGATGCATTATCACCTTATCAACTGCAACGCTTGGGTTTCTATCAAGCAGCGTTTTTGCAACGGACATTGGAAACAAAATTAAATCTTTTATGGTGGTTCTTCCTTCCGGGGGGCGCACAGTAAAAAATTCTTTCTTTTGGGTAAATTGTGCATTTTTCATTACCAGCGCGTTAAACACTTCCGGCTTGGTATTGTTTAATTCATGCTTATCAATAAAAGACTCTGAGGAAGCATCCAAAATTACCGCGCCTGCACCATCGCCCGCAAAAGCAAAGTTTGGCTTGGTGGTGTCCAGCATAGTGTGAACCCAATCGGTCGAGGTTACTATGAGTACCACTTTATTTTTGCCGGTGCTGATCAGCGAATCCGCCATATTTAATGCGGTAATAAACGAGGAGCACGCAGTATTGATCGGCAACACCGAGGCATTCCATGCACCTAACTCGTGTTGCATCAAATTCAAATCATCGCCGTAAACATTTCGACTGGGTTGGATAATGCCGATAATTAAATCGATATCCATTGCCGTGTATTTACTGTTAGCCAAGGCATCTTTAGCGGCTTCGACCGCCATCATCAAGGCGGTTTCAACCGCACTGGCATGGCGACGTTCTTCGTAGCCGGAAAAGTATTCATCCATGGATTCAAACAAGGCATTGCCGCCCACAAATTCACTATTGAGGACGATGGTGGATGGTAGATAACTACCTGTTGCTTCTATATGGGACAAAACAAAAACCTCTCATTCATAAAAATAAGTGTGGATAAAAATTCAGGGGGATTATTGGTGGTTGCTATAACGATTAGGTTTGGTCTGTGTTAGCCGCCGGGTGTTGCCGAGCCATTAATCGCCAAGCCTTTGATGCGATCCCCCATAGGAGGCACTTCATCGCGATCAATGCGAACGTCAATCAGGGTCGGGCCATTTTTTGCAAACAGCGCAGGCATATCCAGCTCAACCAATTCCTGGGGCGAGGTAATGACAATACCCTCAACACCCATAGCCTCGGCCATGGCGGCGTAATTGATTTGGTTTAGCTCCCAGCCAATGGACTCCTGGTTGCCCAAGCGTTGGCCGTGTTTCACCATGCCCAGTGCGGCATCGTTTAACACCATAAACACCACCGGCAGTTGGTGCTGGGCGGCTACGGTTATTTCCTGTGCACTCATCAAATAGGAACCATCACCCACCAAGCAAAGCGTAGGGCCAGTTTCTTTTGCAAAGGCGCTGCCAATGGATGCACCAATCGCCCAGGCCATGGAGCCAAAGCCCATCGCAATACGGTAATAACCCTGATTATTCGGTCGCACAAAATAATGTGTTGCCCACGCCCAAGCATTTCCCGCATCGATAAATACGCGAGTGTCTTCGGGCAGTGTTAGCGCCAAATGCGCCATAAGTCGCTGGGGTTTAATGGGGCTTGCGTCGCTCAAACATTTTTCCGGTTCGCGCAAAGTAACGTGTGTACCTAATACATTTTTTTCGGTATTGCCGGGAATGGTTTGCCAGGTGCGGCCCCACTTGCGCGCTGCTGCCACATTTTCAATGAGCCGCGTAAAAATGGTGTGCAAATTTCCAAACACATGCAGGTTGGCCATGGGCGAGCGAGTGAAGTGCTCCACGGAAGAATCAATGTGCACCAGTTTGGTATTTAACAGGTCATCATTCCAACCGCCGGTCCCCATTTCTCCGAGGGCGGCACCCACAGCGATAATCAGATCGATCTTATCCCCTTGAAATAATTCTTTGGCACTCTCGTGTCCGGCAAAACCGTACACGCCTCGGTACTGGGGATGGGTTTCATCAACCCAACTTTTTCCCATCGGGCCGGTGACAAACGCGGCACCCGTCAATTCAATAAATTTAATGATTTCCTTATGCGCACTGCCTGCGCCGTTACCCACATAAACGGCAATAGTGTCAACGCGCCCCAACTTTTCACAGAGGCGATTGATTGCCGATTCGTCGGACACAAAAAAATCATGAATCAATAAATCCGCATGAATGTGCGGTTTTATCTGGGCAGGAGTGCGCAAAACATCAGAAGGTATGCTGATATGGGCCGGCCCCTGCGGGGTGCGATGCGCCGCCATTAAAGCCGATACCAATTTGCTCTCCAGCTGTTCGTGGTGGGATATGAGCGTGTTGTAGCGGGTGCAATGGCGAAATAACCCGACCGTATCAATTGCCGTGCAACTGGATTCCTGCAGTGCGCGCTTGCCAAACTTGGGCAGCGGGGTTTGCGCGGTAATTACTAGCATCGGGACTTCTTCACTGATAGCAGAGCAGATACCGGTGATTAAGTTGGTGGCACCAGGGCCGGTAGTCGCGCAGACCACGCCCATCTTTCCGGTTTCCCGGCTGTAGCCTTCGGCCATAAACGCGGCGCCACACTCGTGCCGCGCCACGACTAATCGCGGGCCGCCGTTGCGTTCAGAGCGAGCCAGAGCATTGAGCAAAGGCTCTATTGCACCGCCCGGCACACCGAACACTTTATCAATGCCCAGGAGCTGCAGATAATTCACGATCATATCTGCATAGGTGGAGGCTTCTCGCGGGATATTGAGTGGAAGTGTGGGAAGTACTTGTTGATCGTTGGGTATATTTAAATCGAGTAACTTGATGTGATTTAACATTTGCAGGATAGATCTCGGTGTTGCGCATCCCTTCGGTAATTTCAAAGTGCGCAAATTATATCCAGATGTGTATTTTGACGACAGTGCCGATATTTACTTGTGCGAGTGTTTTTTTTGCTCAATGACAGCCTCTGGTGGTGGTTGTCACCAATTAGCCGTAGGCCGAAAAACGTTTAGATTGAATAATTCTCTAATGGAGTTTTTCCCCTGTTTTAAGCGGGTTTTAGCTTCAAAGGTGGAATAACTAGGGATATTTAGATAGACCGGATGGGTATAAAAAAGAGGGGGTTATAACTATATTTTAATATTCTTATAGTGAATTATTGTTTGTTTTAATATTCAAAAATAGTATAAAAATAAATATTTTTTGTAGCTTTTGTCACATACTTTTTTGGAAGTGTGCTGATTTTTGATCTTTTTAGAAAGAAAAAGCTTAGACGCTTCCCTTCAAAGGTTCCGTTTCTATTGATTGGGCGGGCATATATTTCAGGCGACAGGCATTCGGGGTCATGGGCTTGTCGATTAAGTATCCCTGAAAACAAATATCGGGATATCGATTTAACCAGTCTGCCTGCACCTGCGTTTCCACTCCTTCGGCAACCACCGCCAATTTCATGGTGCGGGCGATGGCGATAATGGACTCGACCAGTACCTCATCCTCCCCATCTACCATCAGGTCATCGATAAAGGATTTGTCGATTTTGATCTTATTAATGGGGATACGTTTTAAATAACTGAGCGAGCTGTAGCCGGTGCCAAAATCGTCCAGTGAAAAAGTTGCACCACGGCGTTGCAGGGTAACTATTTTTGCCACCACCTCATCAAGGCGGTGCAGTGCCGCTCGTTCAGTAATTTCAAACTCAATATTGCGTTCGGATACCCCGTAACCTTCAACAATAGCAACAATACGCTCAACAAAATCCGCTTGATACAAAGTGTTGGCGCACAGGTTTAAGGTGATACGAAATTGGGGCGGAAGTACGCCTGCGATCATTAACTCTTTTAAAAACGCACAGGCTTTGTCCACCATCACATAGTCAACATCGACGATCATGCCGGAGTTTTCAAGGAAGGGAATGAAATCATTCGGTGAAACCAAGCCCTGGGTTGGATGATTCCAGCGAATTAACGCCTCTGCTGCTACCAGGTTCCCTGAGAGCCCGTTGACGATGGGCTGCAGCACCATAGAGAACTGTTTCTTTTTAATTGCCTCCCGTAGGTCTGACTCCAATTGCACATGTCTATGGACCTCTGCCGCCATGGATTCCTCAAACAGCTGATAGCCATTGCGGCCATGTGCTTTGGCTTTGTACATGGCGGTATCGGCAAAGCGCAAGAGTACTTCGGTGTCACTATCCTCGAAGGGGTACATCACAATCCCGATGCTGCCACTCACCACAAATTCAGCGCCGTTACTCAGGGCCACCGGCGCATTGATTGTTGCGAGCAGGTGTTTGGTTAGGGTTATTGCCTGATTTTTTGCTGCCTCAAGGTCTTTGTCTAAATCCGGCATGCTGATAACAAATTCGTCCCCCCCTAAACGTGCAAGCGTGTCTGATTCTGGCAATAGTTTGCGGATTTTTACCGAGAGCTTTAGTAAGAGTTCATCGCCCAGCGAATGGCCAATGGTGTCGTTAATGCGTTTGAAATCGTCAAAATCGATAAACAAAAGCGCGCCAAAGTTGTGAGTGCGGTTAGCGCGTCTCACATCCTTTTTTAGTTGGTTCTGAAATAAATTGCGATTGGGCAGATCGGTGAGGGTGTCAAAATAGGCAAGGTATTCAACGCGCTCTTCGGCTTTAACCCGTTTGGTGATATCAAGCCCAACGATGAGTACACAGGATTTGCCATCGAGCGTGAAGGCGATAAAGGTCATTTGTATAACCAGTTTGTCGCCGCTTGCGGTGGTGAGTTTGTGCTCCACCGTGAGGCCTTGGGGGTTGTTAAAATCCAACTGTTTTAGGCTAGAGGTCAGGGCTTTTGCTTCTTCCTTATCAACACTCTTGTGCACATCACAATAATCCTGACCAATGAGGTCGGTTTGGTTCTTTTGATAAAACTGTTCTGTGGTGTTATTTGCAAAAATGAACCGGTAGTTTTCATCGACGGCAAATACCAGATTGGGGCTGGTATCCAAAATAAGGCGCAATTGCTGTTCACTTTTGGTCAAGCCGGTTTGCCAGTGTTCAAGTGCGGCAAGGAAACTGTTGGCATCATTAACAATGTAGCCCAGTTCATCAAATCGGTGCCCTTCAACATGGTCGATACGTTTTCGCTCAGTTTGCTCCGGCCGTATCATGGAAAACCGCTGCGCTATAGTGACCAGGGGGCGCGTGAGCATAAAATGGAAAAGTGCAAAAAGTACTAATGCCAGGCTAAGGTTCCGGAGTAAACCCGACACTATGATGGTGAGCACCCGATCATAAAAAGGTGCAAAACCCAAGTCATTGCTTACGCTCACTACCAGTTTTCCCTCATAGGTATTGTCGGTGTAGATGAGATCGAGCTGGTAGGTTTTGATTTCTTCCGCAATGAGTCGTGTTAACCAGAGCGTATCGGACGGAGAGGGGGAGGATGAATAATCAGCGATGACCTGGTCGCGGTCATCCAAAATGGCGGCATAAGTAATGAAGTTATAGTTCTCCAAACCTTTGATAACTTCGTTAGCCAGGTTGGCGTCTAATTGGTGCACTGCACGCTGCGCGGAATTTTGTACTACCCGAAAAATCTCGTCGACGTTGTTATCTATTTGTTGGCGTTGATACCCCAAATCTATAACTACTTGGAACAGTGCAACAATGAGTCCCAATATAAGAGCTATAGCTAAGCTGGATCGCATTAGACGAAAGGCAATGCGCTTATAAAACTCAATTGTCATAAAAGAGCGTTCCCACCGTCATGAAAAGACAAACACCCTGTAAGCCTGTTACATCATTTATTATTATTTAATGATAATGCCATTCCCTGTGCATTAGCCTCTGCGCTCTATAGTATTTCAAGTGTGGTTATAAAAGAAGGCAGATATTCTATCTTTTTCGCACAGCCAAGCCTGATGGCTGTGCGTTGATCATTTACACTGGGTTATTTACAAATAGTAATTCGCATCCATAATTTCACTCAGCTCGACCTTGGCAACTTGCGGTTGTGCCACTAACCACGCGTGCAATTTTGCTTTGTCCGCTTCGGTGGTTGAACCGTAGCGTTTGGCAGAGCCGACAAAACCCGAGAGGCGTTTGCTGGAGAGCCCGCCACCAAATACCAGACCTTCGGCGTTAATGGCATCGATAAAAAAGCTATCGACAAATTCGCTGATGGTTTCGTCGGTTAAGTCGCTTTTAAATTCACATTCCAGTTCAAAACCAAAGGTGGCGAACTCGTCCTGAAATAATTTTTTGCGCAAACGTTTACTGCGCTGTGGTGCTTTTTTGGTGCTTACAACTGTCATGGTTTTACCTTTACTTAATCACAAACAAAAAAATTAGTTTAAATCGTCATTACTAACGCCGTTTAACTCCATCAGCGTCGCAACTTGTTTTTCCAGTAACTCAATACGGCTTTCTAACTGCTGCACTTTTTGTTCAAGTTGCTTTTGATGTTCATGCTGCGCGCTATGTTCATCATTGCTGCTGCGGCTAATGGTGCTGTTTTGCATGGCGGCAATCGCGGCTAAATCCGGTGCACCGCAGAGTAGGTGCATGTAGCGATCTTCACGCTGGCCAGCCAGCCGGGGAATGTGTACCACATGAGGTTTGGTTTTGGCGCAGAGTTGCTGCAGTTTTTCTTCCAGTGCCTGGTGTCCGGCAAATTCCACCATGCGTTGGGTGCGGGTATGAATTTCTGCCACGGTTTGCGGGCCGCGCAGTAGCAGTACCGTCAAAATAGCCTGGGTGGCTTTATCTACACTGAGCACGCGGGTCAGGCGTTGGTCGTAACGTGCGGCGCGGTTGCCGTAATCCACGCTGAGCAATTGACGATCCTGCAATTCACTGACACAGCGTTGTATCTGACCGCTCTCGTAATTGCTAATAGGTTCACGGCTGGTTTTTTGGTTGCAGGCCAATAACAGGCTGTTGAGCGTTAGCGGGTACTGGTCGGGTGTGGTTAGCTGTTTTTCCATCAGGGCGCCTAATACACGGGCCTCAATGGCATTGAGTAAGGCGGGTTCTTCGTGGTGGATGTCTTTGTTGGTGTCGTGGTTGGTATCGTTGCTGCTATCAATACTGTTTTCCATAAGAACTCTCGAAGATCATCGGCGGATGAACACTCTACGCGGATGGCGGCTAAATTTCACCCTTTAGCGCGTTAAGCAGTGGTGATCAGTCAAATATTTCATGATTCCAACAAACCTTGACTATATTTTAAACGCTGCAGCGATTTGCAGCGGTAATGTGATTTTGTCGAGGATGATGTTATGGATGCATTGTGGTTAGTAGGAGACCCCGCCCGGTGTTATCGGGTGCCTGATCAGCACATGATCGTGAATAACACCGGTGCGTTGCTTGATGATGCGGCGCCGTATCGGCAGGAGATACATTCAGCGTCTGATTTTGAAGCGCTTTGTCATGCAGTCGATCTGTTGGTGTTTGCCGAGGGTGCCATTGTGCCGGAGCATAGTTGGCTTGAGTTGATTCCCGTTCATTTACCTAAAATCGTGCTGCTCACCAGAGGGAATGGTCACAGTGATGTAGCAATCCAGTTAACTCATGTAGGGGTGGACGCTTACATAACCAGCGCTATGAGCCAAGCCGATTACGCCTTGGTAATGCGCAAGGTGTACGAGGACAAACAGTCGATCCTCGCGCTGCAACAGGAATTAAAAAACTTTTCCGCCATTGCGTTTACCGCCATGTCATCGGCGTCGGAAATGGGCACCATCGCCGTATTCGCTGAAAAAATACAGGAGGTGATGGAGCTGGAGCGCTTAGCGCATTTGATTCACAGCTGCCTCGGTGACCTCAATTTAAGTGGCGTTGTGCAATTTGTATTTGATGATGAAACCCGCTTGTTTCCCGCCGCTATATCTCCCGCTTATTTGCAGCTGCTTAGCCTCGCGCGTGATACCAGTGCACGCATTATTTCCCAGGGGCGGTTTTTGTTATTCAGCTTTACACACCTGCAGTTATTAGTGACGGATGCGCCGGCCAGTGATGAGGAGCGCTATGGTCGCCTGCGCGATGTGCTGGCGCATTTGGTGTCTATTGCCGAGGCGCGCGCAAAAACCTTGAAGGTGAATTCGCTGTTAAAAATCCAGCAGGACAATACGCGTACCGTGATGATGTTGCTGGAAATGTCCTCGCGCGATAACCGCAACGCGGTTAAAGAAATTATGACGGAGCTATCCGATTCCCTACGCCTGATGGCGACGGGTCTTGATTTGAATATGGAGCAAGAAACGGCGTTGCTCAGTTTGTCGGAAAAGGCGCTAGTGTCGCTGGAGGGGCTGCAAGAAGCGACGGAAGCGGTAGAGGTACATTTCCGCAGCTTGGTACAAGAGTTGGATAATGTAGCGCATTTGCTGGATGCCCCCGAAGGGGCAACAGAGGAGGATGAGCACGATAGCCGGGTTGAATTGTTTTAGCGCGTGCGGTCAGGCATCCGCCGCGGCAAAGGCATTTGCCTCCTGGCAAATTATTTCATCCATCAGGTCTTCAATGTTTTTGCCATCGCAATCAATCACAATGTCCGCATAACGTAAATAAAGCGGGCGCCGCTCGCTATAGACATCGGCAAAACTTTGCCCTGCGGGGCGAGCAATACCACGGTTTTCCATGTTGTGAATGCGTTTTTCCAGCTCACCTACTGTCACGTCCAAAAACACAATCGGACCAAATTGTTTTAAGTGATGCATGGCAACATCGCTGTACACCGCACTGCCGCCGGTAGCAATAACATGGTTGGGGTAGTGAGCATTCAGCAGCACTTTTTCCTCTGCATTGCGCAGTGCCATATACCCGTGATGGTGCAAAATATCCTGCAGGGTTTTACGGTGCTCAAGTTGGATAAGCAGATCGGTATCGACAAAATCCTTCGCCAGATTTTTTGCCAGCAGCAAACCCAGTGTGCTTTTGCCTGCGCCGGGCATGCCAATCAAAATCAAACTTTGATGATAGGGATTCATAGTATTGCTCCGGCAAAAAAATCAGCGAGGGAACGATGAGCCATTCATTATTTCAGCAGCATGGCTGCAACTAACTATAGCTGAGAATCATTGCGCTGCTGCTAGCTCTTTTTATTGCACAAGGCTTATAGCAAGTTATCGCACAAGTCTTATAACAAACTTGTCTCAGCGCGCGAACTGCTATGGAAAATCGCCACCAGTGAGTAGCTGAAAAAAGGACTATAGCTGGCTAAAAAATCACTCAGTAAAAATTTAATCGTCTCTGGAAGCGTTTCGTCCGCCGCCTTGTCTTGCAGGTCTGGCAACTCTGCCTGCACCTTGTAGGCGCCGTCATTGGTTTTGTTTGCATCGGTAACCACAATGACTAATTCCGCACGCGCAGGGTTCCATTCAAACAGTAAGTAGAGTGAATCCTCCTGAATGTTTACATCCAGCAGGCCAACGGCTTTGGCGGCGCAGGTTTCCAGGGCTTGTTTTAGTGCGGGCTGATCGCTGCTGCTAAAACGGCTGAGATAAACGGTGTGGTTGGCGGCAGATTGGCTCTGCCAAGGGTGATTAATCGACATATCAGGCGTTACACAGGTCTTCAAAGGCATCTACTAGAGCTTCTTCATCCGCTTCGGATAATTCGGCCAAATCCATAATGCAGGGTTCATTGATCCCGAGGATCTCTTCGATATCCTCAAACGTCAATTCGGCAGCCAGCGCGCGTTGTACATAATTCTTTACGGCTTGATGAAGCGCTGTTTCGTTGTCGCGTGCGACTTGCAGTTCGGCCACTGTCTGCGCAGTTAACCAGTCGATAAACGCACTGCGGTCGGCATCGGAGGTGTTAGTGCTAGCGTTGTAGGTAGGGGCATTGGTCGGAATTGTGGGGGTGTTCAAGGGAAATACCATCCAGTCAATAAAAAGGGCCACCAGTATAAGGCTTTTCGCCCGTTCAGCAGCCCGTTTTTTGCGCTAGTTTCCGCACCAGCGCTGGATAAATTCCCCATCAGGGTCGTAGGTATCGCGCTGTTTTTGGATATTAAACTCCCGTCGCCCACGCGGGTCTGTACCTACGCCGGCCAGATACTGCCAATTGCCCCAATTTGCCGCGCAGTCATAGTCGATAAGTTGCTGCTCAAACCAAGCCGCGCCGTAGCGCCAATCCACACCCAGTTGATTGATCAGGTAGCTGGCGACGATTTGTCGGCCGCGATTACTCATCCAGCCGGTTGCTGCCAATTGCCGCATAAACGCATCGACAAATTGATTGCCGGTATTTCCCGCACACCAGGCAGCAAATGCCTCGGGGTAGAAACTCAGCAAAGGATTTTTATTTTGTACGCCGCGTAATGCAAACAGTTGTTTACCAAAGCGAAACGCCAGCCACTGGAAATACTCGCGCCAGAGCAATTCAAAATACAGCCAGTAGCTGGATTCATTGGCGCCATGCGTTTGTTCATAGTCTTTAATCGCACGCACTACTTGCCGCGCCGACAGGCAACCCATGGCTAGCCAAGGTGATAGCTTGGAGGAAAAATCCCAGCCATCCAAATCGTTGCGCGTGTTTTTGTAATTGCTAATGAGTTTGTGCTCACCTAAAAAATACTGCAGCTGCGCGAGCCCCGCCGTACTGCCACCGTGAAAGGGCAGGCGACGGTTATCGGCCGGTTGCACTAATTGCTGCGCACGCATGATTCCTAGCCATTGATCCAATTCGCAGGGCGAGTCCTCAAGCACAACTGGCTGGCGCAGGTTGGGTGCGCGCGGTAGGGGCATGCTGCAAGGCCGTGCTTCCACCAGTTTGCGAAATTGCGAAAAAATCAGCGGTAAATCTGCCAGCGCAAACGGCAGCTCAGCGCGATCAAACAGGGTGAAGTTTTCATGGCAGCGCACTGGTATATCAAGCTTATCGCGCAGGCGCTGTACATCCCCTTGTTCATCGCTGCCCGGGTATTCGCCGGTGGCTATGGCGCTAACATCCCAGCGTTCTACTAGGCCTGTTAATGCGGTAGCGGGGTCGCCTACCACTACCATTAAATCGCTACCCTGAGTGCGCAGTTGTTGCCGCAATTGCTGTAGTGATTCCAATAAAAAATGCTGGCGATGAATACCGAGGCTTTTTTGTTGATAGCGCAGTGGGCGCAGCCAGCGGTCAGGTAATACATAAACCCCTATAACCCAATCGTTATTGGCGACCAATTGGCTCCAACCGGGGTTGTCGTGCAGGCGTAAATCGTAACGAAACCAGTAAATTGCTTTGCGCATTGCGTATCTCCGGATATATCCCGTTCATACGCAAACGCGTGGGCTAACAATCAGTGAGGAGTTAATTTTTTTAAATTTCTCAGGCAAAACCACCGCCAGCTTTTAAAAATGGCAGCAAACGCAAGCTGATATGTTTAGGGCGATGTTCCAGCAGGCGCTTGATGCAGGCTTGCGGTGCAAGATACTGATCGTAATAGGTTTGAGCAGCCTGCTTCATCGCCGCTCGCTGTGCATTGTCCATGCTCATGGCTTGTTGTACCGCAATTTGCAGTTCATCGGGCGATGAAAACACCAAGCAGTTTTTGCCATGCTCCAGCGCCGGGAAAAACAATTCAGGATATTGGGTAATGGGAATAGTGCCTACTGCCATGGCTTCAATTAAATTGTGCGACATGGGGTAGCGCACACCCGGGCATGCAAGGAAAAAGTGCGCGCGTGCCATAGTGCCGAGCCACTCCTCACTGGCCACTTTACAGTGGCGCGTGTTCATGGCAATCAATCCCGGGTAGGAGGATTGCTCGGCTTGCTTCAGTTGCTCGGGGTTGTTCAAGCGCCAAAAAAAATCGTTGGGCAAACGCTGGGATAAACGCTCCAGAATTTGTGTGCGACTGAGTTTGGCGTAAATTTCCCGAATCGATTTTTTATTGTATTTGCCGGGTTCCGCATCGCCACCAAAAAATATTTTCCATTGCCTATCTTGTTCCCGGTAGTACGCTAAGCGCAGGTCTTCTTTTGCGGCATAAAGCGGAGGGAAGAGTGGAAAGGGCATAGGGAAGCAGCTGTCGTTTGTGTTGTAATCGGGTTGGTAATTAATGTGGATAATCTTGCCGGCGCGCTCAGCCAGGTTCGAATACCATTTGTCGGTGACCAATACATAACCTGCTGGTAAATCGCGCTCGTGCGTCAGTACACTGAAGTTTTCCTGCAGGCAATAGCGTTTGTGTTTTTCCTGAATGTTGCCCAGTACCAAATAATTATTGCGCAGTACCGGATAAAAGCCTGCGCGCACAAAATAAATAAACAAACTATAAAAACGTCGACCTTGCGGGCCATCAATCCGGCTGTCACGAAAATCAAATACCACAACAGGTTGGTTGTGTGCGAGTTGGTGCAGCTGTTCAGTGCCTACCTGCTGCTGGAGCCAGCGGCGATAATCCCAATAGCGCTGTGGATACACCAGCGCCTTGTAACGCTGCAGAGTGCCATCCAGCTGATGACCAAAGGTGGATAGTTGGGAAAGTCCGTGCATAGTAAGTACCTGCTCGCGAGCGCAAAGATCAGTAGTGTGGTGCAATCCGATTGCTTACAGGCTAGGCGCTGAGTGTGACCATTTAATTGCAAATAAAATTGTTTCGTGCAGCTCAAACTTCCTCACACATTTGACGTCTATTGGCCCGCACCCCATGGCAAGGGCGGGATCTTGTGGTAATGTACGCCGCACTTGGAGCCAGGGGCTCATTGGGTTTGGACATCAAAAGAGGAAGGTCTCTGTGTTTGAAATATTTATGGCAGGTGGTTTTTTAATGTGGCCAATATTGGCCTGTTCGTTGATTGTGATTGCCGTGAGCGCAGAACGTTATTGGACGCTCAACCCCGCCAAAATCGCCCCTAAAACCTTACTGGCGCAAGTCTGGAGCTGGATTAAAAACAACCAGTTGGATGCGACGAAACTGCGCGAACTCAAACAATCCTCACCGCTGGGTCAAATTCTGGCTGCGGGTTTGAGTAACTCCAAACACGGCCGCGAAATCATGAAAGACTCGGTGCAAGAAGCAGCCAGCCAGGTTATTCATGAATTGGAGCGCTACGTAAATATTCTGGGTACCATTGCCAACATCGCGCCGCTGATGGGATTGCTTGGAACCGTATTCGGCATGATTCAAGTATTCAACTCCATCATGATTCAAGGTACGGGTAATACCGGTGTCTTGGCGGGCGGTATTTCAGTTGCGCTTTACACCACTGCGGCAGGTTTGGTAGTGGCGATTCCCGCGATGATTGCACATCGCTTTTTCCAGCGCCGTATCGACACCATCGTTGTCACCATGGAAGAAGAGGCCATCAAGCTGGTTGATGCATTGCACAGCGACCGTCGCGTCGATGTGAAACTGGTTTAAGGGCGCGGGGTCGCAACGTGAAATTTCGTCGCCAACAAGTAGAAGATCAAGGCATTAACCTGACGCCCTTGATCGACGTGGTGTTTTTGCTACTTATCTTTTTTATGGTCTCCACCACCTTCACCAAAGAAACGCACCTGAGTGTGGATCTGCCGGAAGCCGTAGGCGAGCAGAGCAGTGACTTGCCAGAGCAGATCGAAATCCTGATCAACAGCGATGGCAGTTATTCGGTGAATGGACTGGCGCTGGTGAATAATCAGGTGGCGACACTCAGGTCGGCACTGGAAAAAACCTCTGAGGGTAATAATCAAGTACCGCTAGTGATTACTGCGGATGCCAAAACCCCCCATCAAGCGGTAGTGCAGGCGATGGATGTGGCAGGGCAGTTGGGCTTTGCGCGCTTGAGCATCACTACGCGTCAACCGGAACCTGAAAAAGACTGACAACTCAGCTACAATTCGCGCTGGTTTTCTAATGCCAGGCAATCCCGCAGGGCTTTTGTATTCACTATGCAAAAGCCCTTCTTTCTTTCAGCGCTACAGTTTGCGTTATAAATAGCTTGATAGGTTCTTATCGTGCATTCCTCTCCACCCGCTTCTCCACCTTCCAGTCCGCCCGCTAATACCCAGCGTTCAGCTGAAACTGATCGGTGGCAATCGGCATGGTATGGAGCGCGTCGCTGGAGTTTTTGGCTCCTGCCGCTGACCTGGCTATTTATTCTGCTCTCGGCCATTCGCCGCTATGCGTTGCTCCGCTGGCAACAAACAACACTCGCCACACCGGTGATTGTGGTGGGTAATATCACCGTGGGCGGCACGGGCAAAACCCCCTTGTTGATTGCGCTGGTGCAGTGGTTGCAAGCGCATGGATACACCCCCGGTGTAGTCAGTCGCGGTTATGGCGGGCAAGTAGCAACCTATCCTTATTTACTCACCGCAGAGAGCACTGCCGCCCAAGCGGGTGATGAGCCGGTTACTATTTATCAACAAACTGGCTGTGCGGTGTGTGTCGGCCCGGATCGTCTTGCGGCGGCGCGCGCGCTGGAGGATCAGGGCTGCGATCTCATTCTCAGCGACGATGGTTTGCAGCACTATCGCTTGGGGCGCGATATTGAAATTGCTGTGGTTGATGGCCAGCGTGGTGTCGGCAACGGTTGGCGTTTGCCGGTTGGCCCGTTGCGTGAGCCAATCAGTCGCTTAACGACCGTGGATTGGGTCGTCGTGAATTCACCGGCAGCGAATTTTGTGTTGCCGCAACTCGCCGATTTGTATTTTATTCCGATGCAGATTCAGGCCCACTCTCTGGTTAATCTTGCGACCGGCAGTGAGCATCAATTGTCATCAATTGCCGGGAGCCCGGTAAATGCAGTGGCCGGAATTGGCAACCCGCAGCGTTTTATCAATACCTTGGGCGAATCCGGTATCCCTGCGCAGCTGCATGCTTTTCCTGATCACCACGCTTACACGGCGACTGACCTTGTTTTTGATAATGTTTGGCCTGTGGTGATGACTGAAAAAGACGCCGTGAAATGCCAAACCTTTGCGCAACCTAACTGGTATTACCTATCGATTGGTGCAAATTTGCCGGATGCATTTTGGGCGGCATTTGCGCAGCGTATTGAGCGTGTCATGGAACAAAAAAAATCCCGTTTTGGACTTTAATGTTTAATTTTTTTAATTTTCTTTTTAATCCTGTTGTTAATGCTGTTATCAAAACTACAGTGGAATCTTGCTATGAAATTTTATGTTGTCATTCCTGCCCGTTACGCTTCCACCCGCTTGCCTGCCAAACCCTTAAAAGAAATTGCGGGTAAGCCGATGATTCAACACGTGTACGAGCGCGCCTGTGAAAGTGCCGCGACGGAAGTTGTTATTGCAACAGACGATACGCGCATTGAAGCGGTTGCCAAAGCCTTCGGCGCCCGCGTCTGCATGACATCTGCCGCACACAATTCCGGTACTGATCGCCTGCAAGAAGTGGTCGCGCAATTAGGTTTGAGCGATGACGACATAGTGGTGAATGTGCAGGGCGATGAACCCCTCATTCCGCCCGCAGTGATTAATCAGGTCGCAGAAAATATCGCCAACAATCGTTTCGCCAGTATGGCTACGTTGAGTGAACCCATTCACTCGCTCGACGATTTCCGCAATCCGAATATTGTAAAAGTAGTGGCAGATCAAGCGGGCAGGGCACTGTATTTTAGCCGCGCGCCCATTCCATGGGCGCGCGATCATTTTGCGCAAGCTGAGGTGACTAGTTTGCCGGATGATTTCCCGGCGCAGCGGCACATTGGTATTTACGCTTATCGTGTGGCGCTGTTAAATCGTTTTATTACCTGGCCACAGGCGTCGCTTGAAAAAATTGAATCCCTTGAGCAATTGCGAGTGCTTGCTAATGGCGAAGCAATTCATATCGCCGAAGCCTGCGCTGCCGTACCGGGCGGTGTGGATACCGAAGCGGATTTACTGCGTGTAAAAGCATTGCTGGAAAAATAATCGGCGCTGTTAATTAGGTGAATAGCATGACCAACGTTTTATTTGTATGCCTCGGCAATATTTGTCGCTCGCCCACGGCGGATGGCATTTTTCGTGAATTGGTGGCGAATGCAAAGTTAGATCAAAAAATTATGGTCGATTCGGCGGGCACCGGTGCATGGCACATAGGCAAAGCGCCTGATTCACGCACCGTCGCTGCAGCGCGCACGCGTGGCTACGATCTTTCGGTATTGCGTGCACGTCAGGTTACGGCGCGCGATTTTGACGAATTCGATTATGTACTGGCGATGGATGAAGCTAATCTTTCGGATTTACAGCAGCTGAAACCGGCGCATTTTACCGGTCATTTAGGCTTGTTTTTGGAATTTGGTGCGCGTGGTGATTACCGTGAAGTGCCCGACCCTTATTACGGCGGCAGTGACGGCTTTGAGCTGGTATTGGATTTGGTGGAAGATGCAGCACAGGGCTTGTTAAAACATATTCGTCAGCGTTTGTACTAAGCCTGTTTTTTTAAATTTGTATAAAGTCATATTGTTAAGGTGATGTCGCTGTGCCACTTTTTTTACCGCATTTTAATTTACAAAAACTCAACACCCTCGCGGTTCCGGCGGTGGCAAATTTTTATGTCGCCGTGCACGACGATGATGAGTTGCGCGAGGCATTAACTTTTGCGTGCACTGAAAATTTGCCGCTGTTAGTGTTAGGCGGTGGCAGCAATATAGTGTTGCGTGCTGATTTTCCTGGTGTGGTGATTCAGTTGAAATCCCAAGGTAAAGAAGTAGTCGCGGAGGATGAACATTTTGTTTGGCTAAAAGTGGCTGCAGGGGAGAATTGGCATCATCTGGTTGAATACACTTTGGACAACGCACTCTATGGATTGGAAAACCTGTCGCTGATTCCTGGCAGTGTCGGCGCTGCCCCCATTCAAAACATCGGCGCTTATGGTGTGGAAGTAAAAGATCTAATCACTGAATTGAGTGCGCTTGAAATTCGCTCAGGCATCGTCGTGAATTTTACTAATGAAAGTTGCCGGTTTGATTATCGTGACAGCATTTTTAAACAAGCACTCAAAGATCAATATGTTATTACGTCGGTGACCTTTCGCTTGCGCAAAACTGCGCAGCTGAACTTATCCTACCCTGCGCTGCGCGACACCTTGGCCGGTCTTGATAATCCCAGCCCGCAAGCGGTAAGTGAGGCGGTTATTGGTATTCGTCAATCCAAGCTGCCAGACCCGGCCCTTACGCCGAATGTTGGCAGCTTTTTTAAAAACCCTATTATCAATTTGGCGCAATTGCAGGTATTGCGCACAACTTATCCCGACATAGTCAGTTACCCCGTTGATACGGTTCGCGTCAAGCTCGCGGCTGGCTGGTTAATTGATCGCGCTGGCTGGCGCGGTAAGGAAGCGGCTGGTGCAAAGGTTCACGCCCAACAAGCGCTGGTACTTACTAATCCAGATAGAGCTTCTGGAGCAAGGGTATTGGCTTTGGCGGAATTAATTCAGCAGTCGGTTAGGGCACAATTTGGCGTCACCTTGGAGATGGAGCCACGGGTTTACCCATGAGTTTTTGGGTGTAGTGGCTGAACCCTTCATCTAGTTTTCATAACTAAAAGACAAATCAAAAACTGCAAAAATCGATTATTGGTATTTGAGAAGGCGTAAACGGGCGATTAAATAGTGGTAGTTTGCTGAGAGTCTCACTACAATCGTTAAAAATGTGGCAGTAAATCTTCTGGGTATAGTGACCACTTTATAACAACAATGTTTATGAGTCCGGTTTCGGATTGGGGGCTAGTTTGACAAAGATTCTCGTAGTCGATGATCACGATCTAGTTCGCATGGGGATAGTGCGTATGTTAGCCGATGTAGACGGCTATCAGGTGGTTGGGGATGCCAAGAGTGGTGAAGAGGCCGTAACCAAGGCGCGCGTTTTGAAGCCTGACGTTGTACTGATGGATGTAAAAATGCCCGGTATGGGTGGCCTCGAAGCGACCAAAAAACTACTGACCGTGAATCCAACGCTCAAAGTTATCGCGGTTACCGCTTGTGACGATGACCTGTACCCAACCCGTTTGATGCAGGCGGGGGCAGTAGGTTATGTCACCAAAGGGGCAGAATTTACCGAGATTACGGATGCGATTAATAAAGTGATTCGCGGCGATCTCTATATGAGTAACTCAATTGCACAGCAGTTGGCACTGCGAACCTTTTCCGGTTCGAATAGTCAGGAATCGCCATTTGAAAAGCTTTCCCAGCGTGAGCTGCAAACGGCGATGCTGATTGCGAATGGCCAAAAAGTGAACGATATAGCCACTACTTTTTGTGTTAGTCCAAAAACCGTTAACTCTTACCGTTACCGTATTTTTGAAAAGCTTTCTATCAACAGCGATGTGGAATTGACGCTGTTAGCAGTAAAACACAACCTGCTCGATCCAGAAGCAGTCGTATAAACGGCTGCTGTTCCTTTTTCTGCTGCAGCTAACGCCCTGTGGCAGTTAGTTTTGGCAGATAGTATTTCTATGACGCAAGAGCGTGCCGATCTTTTTGATCACTCCCGTTTTTTAGCCAACACCACCCAGCAACCGGGCATTTATCAAATGTTTGGCGTTGATGGCGGTATTCTTTATGTTGGTAAAGCCAAAAACCTCAAATTGCGCCTTGCCAGTTACTTCCGCAAATCGGGTTTAACACCAAAAACCCAGGCGCTGGTTTCGCGTATTGCGCGTATCGAGGTCACGGTTACGGCTAGTGAGACGGAGGCGCTGATCCTTGAGCAGAATCTCATTAAGTCAAATCGTCCGCCATATAATATTTTGCTGCGGGACGATAAATCCTACCCGTATATTTTTATTTCCAGTGGTGAGGATTATCCGCGTATTTCTTTTCATCGCGGTGCAAAGAAAAAGCGCGGCGATTATTACGGCCCTTTTCCCAACGTGGGAGCAGTTAAAGACAGTCTGAACTTTTTGCAAAAAACATTTCGTTCGCGCCAGTGTGAAGACAGTGTATTCAAAAATCGCACACGTCCTTGTTTGCAATATCAAATCAAACGCTGCACTGCGCCCTGTGTGGATTATATTTCGCCCGAGGATTATCAAAAAGATCTGCACCACACCCGGCTTTTTTTAACGGGAAATAGCGATAAATTGCTCAGTGAACTTGCGGATCAAATGGACTTGGCGTCGCAGCAACTGCAGTTTGAAAAGGCGGCAGATTATCGCGATCAAATTACCGCTTTGCGTACCGTGCAATCGCAACAAGTGATTGAAGAGGGCAATGGCGACATCGACATAATCGCGGCAGAAATGCGCGCCGCTGCAATTTGTGTCCACATATTGTTTGTGCGGCAAGGGCGAATATTAGGTAGCCGCAGCTTTTATCCTGCTTCCACTCTCGCAGAAACACCTGCAGAAATTCTTGCTGAATTTATTCCCCAGTTTTATCTGGCCAGTAGCGGGCGTGACATTCCACGCGAAGTGATTGTGAGTCAGCCGCTGGAAGATGTGGAGGTAATTAGCGCTGCGCTGCAGCAGGCAGCGGGGCGTCAGGTATTTATCAATCACCAAGTGCGCAGTCATCGCACCCAGTGGCTGCAAATGGCAGCAACCGCAGCGCAGCAAAACCTTATCGCGCATATCAATAATAAAAAGAGCTCGCTGGATCGTTTTGTCGCTTTGCAGGAGGCGTTAGGATTAGAGGAAACCCCGCAGCGGATGGAGTGTTTCGATATCAGCCATAGCAGCGGTGAATTAACCGTAGCCAGCTGTGTGGTATTTGATACCAATGGCCCACTCAAATCGGATTACCGCCGATTTAATATCGATGGCATAACCCCCGGCGATGACTATGCCGCAATGGAGCAGGCGCTAACTCGCCGTTACACACGCCTGCAAAATGGTGAGGGTAAGCTGCCCGATATCTTGCTGATTGATGGTGGCAAAGGGCAGCTGGGTAAAGCGATTGAAGTGCTCGGTGAATTGGGTGTGCAGGGCGTACAGCTGATTGGCGTGGCTAAAGGCACAACACGCAAGGCGGGTTTTGAAACTTTGTTTGATGGTGAAACGGGTGATGAGATTGTCTTGCAGGGCGATTCACCGGCATTGCATTTGATTCAGCACATCCGCGATGAATCCCACCGTTTTGCCATTACCGGCCACAAACAGCGGCGCGATAAAAAACGTAAAACATCAACCTTGGAGGATATTCCCGGAATAGGCGCTACTCGGCGTCGTGAATTGTTGCGTCATTTTGGTGGGTTACATGAAATCAAAAATGCCAGTATCAGTGATCTTGCGCGGGTAAGCGGCATCAGCCAGAAGTTGGCTGAGGAGATACATGCGTTTTTTCATAATGACTAGCCCTGCGATGCTGTCACAAAAGCGTCACGGGATGTGAAAACCATGGTGCTGGTGTATCATCTGCACCGATTTTACGACATCTAGCGCCACCTGAGACCTCTCTATGAATCTTGCCAACCAGCTGACCTTACTGCGGATATTTATGATTCCGCTATTTGTTGTTGTCTTTTATCTCCCCTTTGGTTGGGCGCATATTGTCACCGCAATTATTTTTAGCGTGGCGGCGATTACTGACTGGGCCGATGGTTATGTCGCCCGCAAATACAATCAAAGCACACCTTTCGGCGCTTTTCTTGACCCGGTTGCTGACAAGCTAATGGTAGCTATTGCGTTATTATTGCTTGTCACCCTTCATCATGATTCAGTCTGGTTTGTAGTTGCAGCTGCCGTAATTGTTGGTCGTGAGATTGTTATTTCAGCGTTGCGCGAGTGGATGGCGGCGGTAGGGCAGCGGGCAAGTGTGGCGGTATCCAGTATCGGAAAAATAAAAACTACCCTGCAAATGACAGCAATTATCGTATTGCTCATGAATGTACCCGTATTAATTCCCTTGGGGTTTGTTGCCTTGGCGGGCGCGGCTGCACTGACCCTTTGGTCAATGATTTTATATCTGCGTGCTGCCTGGCCATTTTTGTTGCCATCATCAGGCGAAAAATAACGGCTTTTTAAACGACTTGACCAGCATTTGAACAATCCGTAAAAAACCTTATAGCAGCTTCTATAAAAGACTAGGATTTTTAAAATGAGTCCGCTAGAATTGCGGCCTCTGTGCGACACGTTTTACGTGTCTCCGGTGTGTGGTAGCTAGCCACCAAAAACAAATAGCATATTAGTTTTATCATTTTAACCCCTGCGGGATGTATCCCGTATGGGCTACCTCTCCCGCATACAAGTGAGAGAGGTATATCAGAATAAGCTCGCTGTCTCTTGACGGTTCTTGCTTACTTCAACATCGGAGACATGTAAATGTGCTCCGTTTCGTATTGCTTGGCTCCATATCTTTGTATGGAGTATCAAGCCTAACGTGTGTCCGTTAGTTCGCTAGATCGACATGCTTTGAGGGCCAACCTTGAGGTGTGAAGCTCGATTAACAATGTCCCTGCTGTTTTGACAGTGCCATGCTTTGGTAACAAGGCAGGTTTAATCCTGAATTGCACGGGATTATTGGGGCTAGCGACAGTATCTGCATGGCTAACATACGTGAATCATCGTCTGAACCTTCGTCACAATTGATGAGCCTACGGCAATTATCGGCTTTAGCCAAAATCGCATTGCAGCTGGTCTGCACAGTAGAGGCATGTGCGGCGACACCTCAAAGCTGCCGGAGGAGAGATGAAGCCTAAACAGTGAAATGATACGAAGCGGGGAACGTGGCAATCCCGACCACTCGCCCACGGCCAGAAGATCGGCACAGGCAGGGGCTTCGCAAGAAGCGCTGATGAGTGTGGGGAATAGGAGGATGTAAAAAGCGAATGGCTTTCTGTAATGGAGGGTATATCGGTTGAAATATTACCGACAGGGGCAACTCTGGCTGACGTACATCTGGTTTACACGCGTGTGAACTTTTGCTGATTTCAATCTATTAATTTCCCCGAAGGGTAGACACTACCCTTCGGGGAGTAGTCCGCCTGAAGGGTATTAAATCCACTCAGGAGGACTGTATGAATCCAACATCGGAAACGATGAACGCTGCGTCCTCTGACGAGGCGACAGGCTGGCACCAGATTGACTGGGAAAAGGCTTATCGCTCCGTTCGGAAGACGCAATTGAAGATCGCGCAGGCGACTAAGGCCGGTGATTGGCGAAGGGTTTTTCGACTTCAACGATTACTCGCTCACTCGTTTTACGGGCGCTGTATGGCCGTAAAGCGGGTAACAGAGAACCGGGGTCGCAAGACACCGGGCGTGGATGGTGAAACATGGAGTACGCCAACCGCCAAATGGAATGCCGTGAAGCGTTTATCACATAAGCGGGGCTATCAACCCAGACCGCTAAAACGGGTATGGATACCCAAACCCGGCAAGCAGGAAAAACGTCCGCTAGGTATCCCGACGATGTTGGATCGGGCAATGCAGGCGCTTTACCTGCAAGGATTGGAGCCTGTTGTAGAAAGTACCAGTGACCCGAAAAGTTATGGCTTCCGGCCTGACCGATCGACCACTGATGCGATGGTGGAACTCTTTCACTTACTGGCGCCCTCTGTGGCACCAGTATGGATTTTGGAAGGGGACATCAAAGGCTTCTTTGACAACATTAACCACGAGTGGCTGCGTCGCAACGTCCCTATGGACAAAGCAATGCTCCACAAATGGTTAAAAGCCGGTGTGATCGACAAGTGCCAGTTTGCAGAAACGAAGGCAGGAACACCGCAGGGCGGGATTATTTCGCCCTGCTTGGCTAACGCCACACTGAACGGATTGGAGTTTCAACTAAAGGCGCATTTCGTGCAAAAAGTTGGAGTCACCAAATCCAAGCGGCTTGGGTTGCAGGTGGTGAGGTATGCGGATGACTTTGTGATTACAGCTTATTCGAAAGAATTGCTGGAAAACGAAGTGAAACCTTGGGTGGAGGAATTCTTGTCGGTACGAGGGGTTCAGCTATCACGGGAGAAAACACGCATTACTCACATCAACACCGGTTTTGATTTTCTGGGGTGGAACTTCAGAAAATATGTACCCAAATCACCGTATCGAAAGGCCAAGCTGTTTATCAAACCATCTAAGAAAAACGCGCAAGCGTTTTATCAGAAAGTGGCAGCGATAATTAACAACAGCGGCGCATTAACGCAGGATGCATTAATTGGCCAATTGAATCCGGTATTGCGAGGATGGGCGGAATACCATTCTCCAGTAGTGGCAAAGCAAACCTTCAGCAAACTGGAGCACCTTATTTTCTGGCGGCTATGGCGGTGGGCAAAACACAGGCATCCAAATAAGTCCATCGAGTGGATTCGGAAGCGATACTTCAAATCCATTAATGGGCAAAAATGGGTGTTTGCTCTAGCGTACAAATTGCAATCGGGAGAAACGAGGTATCGCCGACTCTACGGGTTAGCGAGTACCCCTATCGTGCGCCATAAGCGTCTACCAGCGGATTACAATCCGTATGACGCGGAGCACGAGGAAAAATGGGAGGCACTACGAGTCCAGCGGATGCGGCATAAACTGCGCTACCGCAAAGAAGTTTGGTCGTTATTTGCCAGGCAACTTGGTCTATGTGCTTTCTGTGGTGGCGGAATATCAATGCAAAGTGGCTGGCATGATCATCACATCGTAAGACGTGTTGACGGCGGGTCTGATCGCAAAGATAACCGTGCTTTGCTTCATCCTAACTGCCATGCCTTGGTTCATAGCCAAGGGAGCACAAAAGAGTTGCAATACAGTGGGTTAGGTGTGTAATATTCGCGCCTCTCTGATGTTGCCGGCTGAATTAAATCAGCTTGCAGTAAACTTGAGCCGTGTGCGATGAAAGTCGCACGCACGGTTCTTAGGGGGGAATGGGTCAGTAATGACCTGTTCCTACCCAACCGAAATGGCGCGATAGCAAAGCGGTTATGCGTCGGATTGCAAATCCGTTGAGCCCGGTTCGACTCCGGGTCGCGCCTCCATTTTTCTTTTACTTACCGAAGTAAAAGCACTCTGCCCGAGTGGTGAAATCGGTAGACACAACAGATTTAAAATCTGTCGATCTTTTGGTCGTGCCGGTTCAAGTCCGGCCTCGGGCACCATATGTAATTCCCAACATTTTAGAACGACTGAGAAACCCGCCCTGAAATACAAAGCAGAGCGGGTTTTTTTATGATTTTCTATTTGCACTACGCCAGAGCTTTCGGTGTAGTGTCTACACTAAGGGGGCACAAATCCAAGGGCGGTTTGTTCCCTGGGTTCCTCGCTATTTTTAGTTTTTGTAAGTGTCATTTATGTCCAATATTGCGCTAGTAGTTATTTGTTTGGTTATTGGGTTGTTATTTCAGCGCAGCAAGCGGTTGCCGGAAAATAGTTCGGCTTCACTTAATTTATACGTCATTTATGTAGCTTTGCCGGCATTGGTTCTGCTTGAAATTCCCAAGCTTTCGTTTAGTCATCAGGCAGTTATTACCGTAGTTGCTGCCTGGTTGATTATGCTATTTGCAGCAGTGCTTACCTGGGTGACTGCGCGCATGTTGTCTTGGTCACGCGAGGTGACGGGGGCAATGTTGCTGCTCGTTACATTGGGGAATACGGGGTTCGTGGGGATCCCGTTGATTGAGGCGCATTTGGGTGTACACGCTTTGCCCTATGCCATCCTCTATGATCAGTTGGGTACATTTATCGCACTTAATACGGTCGGTGTCGGGCTTGCGTGCTATTACTCAGCAGGTCACGGGTCGGTACTTGGCATTGTGCGCAACATCTTGTTATTTCCACCGTTTATTACCCTGATAATCGCTTTCATGGTGGCTATGTTTGGTAGCTATCCGGCGTGGTTGGAGGCGGTGCTTGCGCGAATTTCGTCTACACTGGTTCCAGTAGTGATGGTGGCGGTGGGGCTGCAGTGGCGATTTGCGTTAGAGCGCGAGCATTTATCACCGCTATTATTGGGGTTGTTCTACATATTAATTGTGACGCCGGCTTTTGCGTGGGGCGGGCTATGGTTGTTTGATGTGCGCGGTTTGGCCGCTGATGTGATTTTGTTGGAGGCGGCAATGCCTGCAATGATTTCTGCTGGTGTGCTGGCTGCCACTCATAATTTAGCGCCTCGTTTGGCGGCCTCGATGGTGGGTTATAGCCTATTGCTGGGTTTATTGACGGTGTGGGGTTGGCGTTTATTGCTTGGCTAGGATTTTCCAGGCTGCAGGTGTTGCGTTGATTGGTGGGAAAATAAAAAACATGGATGAGGCTTGCCGCGCGTTTTTATAGTGTCGGCGGGGTTAATAAATTGCTTGAATGGAGTCCATCATAATTGGATCCTTATCTTTATTATCTGATTGAATTATCGGCAGCTAATCCGGCAGTGGTGGCTGAAGATATTTACACTGTAAATGGTGAGTTATTGCTTGCGCGGTCAGCGCCGCTTGATGAAAAAACCTGCCTCGCCCTCCAGGGCAAAACTCTCGCTCTCCCGCTCGCCAATTCTATTGAATTAAAGACAGTTATCACCTCAGGCGATTTGCTGCAGCATTTGTTGGGCACGATTCGTTCAACCGAATATTTTCAAGCTCTAGCAGAGCAGAAGCATCCTCTGAGTTCTCTTGAGCCTGTATGTGCCAAGTTGTCGGATCTACCGTTATTGCAGCAGTATTTGACGGTGATGGCAGCGCAAATGAATGATTTATATCAACGCACACTCTGCGTGAGCCTCTGGGCACTTTACATCGCGCAGGAGATGCGCTTGCCTGCGGCGGAGTCTGGTGAAATATTTTGGGCGGCAATTGCCCATGATATTGGTATGTTGCACATCGATCCGCAAATCCTTCATAAATCCGAAAAATTAACCGCTGAAGATTGGCTGCATATACAAAGCCATGTGGAAATTGCGCGTAGTATTTTGATGGATGTTCCCGGTTTATCTGCTGAGATAGTTGCTGCGGTCAGTGAGCATCACGAGCGCTGTGATGGCACGGGTTACCCTTTGGCTAAAGTGGAGAGCGAACTTTCCATTGCCGGGCAAATTCTTGCCGTTGCCGATTCAATTGTGGGTATTTATTTTAATCGCTTTAAGGCGCAGGGGCGGCGTTGGCGTGAGGTGATTCCTATTCTGGAGATGAATCGCGCTGCTTATTTGTATCGCAGTTGCGACATTGTTACTACCATGATTTTGCGCAGCGAATTGCCTTTGCCCAATGTGGTGCATGGTAGTGGTGTTCCTGAATTTGCTGAGCGGATGTTGCAACAAAACTTGCAGCTACAGAATTGGTTTACGCAATTGCGCGATTGTTTGACCTCGGTGGGGTATACCCACGGCGACCGAAAGCTACATGCATTGCAAAACGTTATTTTTCATATTGCTACCACCTTTAAAGGCAGCATGTTGTTCAAAGAAGATTTGCGTGAGTCCCTTGAATCCATGGCGGGTAAAGAGGGTAATAGCATCACTCAAGCAGTTGCGGATGCCTCGCTTAGGCAAGAGGAAATGAAATTTCATTTGCAGCGCTTGAGTCGAATGGTGCAAATGTACATCTCATCGGGTGATGCCAAAGACCCAAAAATTTTACGCAAAATAGAAGAGGGTTTTACAAATATCAGCGGCCGTATTAAGTAAACAAATAGTTCATCACAATACGCCGCCAGTTTCCTGATATTAACGCCCGTTAAAATTACTGTTGATGCCAAAAGGGTTGGCCAATGGTTGGGGTGCTCGGGCTGGCCGTTTGGCGTTTTTGCATCAAGCCTGCTTTAAATGCTTTGCGGCCTGCATCGATTGCATCGGCAAAGGCTTCGGCCATCAGTGGCGGGTTGTGCGCCTTGGCCACTGCCGTATTTAATAAAATCCCATCAAACCCCATTTCCATTGCTTCGGCGGCCTGCGAGGGCGCGCCCAGTCCCGCATCAATAATCATCGGTACGTCTTTAATGCGCTCGCGCAGGGTGCGTAAATTGTAGCGATTTAACAAGCCCTGGCCGGTGCCAATGGGTGAGCCCCAGGGCATCAATACTTCGCAGCCCACATCCAATAGTCGTTTACATAAAATTAAATCATCGGTGCAATAGGGCAGTACTTTAAAACCTTTTTTAATCAAAATATCCGCAGCTTCCAGTAACCCAAAGGGATCGGGTTGCAGGTTGTAATCGTCGCCGACTACTTCCAGTTTGATCCAATCGGTATTAAAAATTTCGCGCGACATTTCAGCCAGCGTCACGGCTTCTTTTACCGATTTACAACCGGCAGTATTGGGCAGCAAACGGCAGCCGCTTTCCTGAATATAGTGCCAAATTGCATCGCCATCGCGATTGGCCGGGTTTTGCCTGCGCAAGCCGAGCGTCACAATTTCACTGCGCGATTGAATAACCGATTCGCGCATTAATTGGGGCGATGCATAAAGGGCGGTGCCCAATAAAAAACGACTGGAAAATGTTTCGCCGTAGAGCGTGAAATCTTTTTCAGGTTTGTTGTAGCTCATATCAACCTCCACCAACCGGTTTGACGATATCGATTTGATCGCCATTGAATAATTCGCGCTCAGGGTAAGTCGAGCGAGGTACAAATTCGCCATTAATTGCCACGGCGATTTTAGTGTCGCCATAACCCCATTGTTGCAGGGCAACGCTGAGCAGCACCTTGTCTGCCAGCGTTTTGATTTCGTTGTTTACACTCAGTTCAATGGTCATAAGCTCGTGCTTTTTAGTGGTGATTTAACAGTGCAGAAAAAATCGGCTCCGGTTTTTTAAAAATATGCGCTAGCACATTTTCAACCACGGCCGGTGCAAGTAAATACCCATGGCGAAATAATCCATTAGCGCTGATCAGGCCATCCTGAATATTTACTTTCGGTAAGTTGTCCATAAACGCCGGGCGCAAATTGGTATCCATTTCGATAATACGTGCCTCAGCAAAGGCGGGCGACAAGGTGTAGAGCGCGCTGCTTAATTCAAGGCTGGATTGCAGCGTAACCGGTGAGCGATCCTCACTTTCAATTTGAGTTGCGCCGATAATAAAACGATTGCCTGGTTTCGGCACCACATAAAGTTGATAGCGCGGGTGCATTAAGCGCACCGGGCGTTGCAGGTGAATTTCGCTGGTTTCTACATGCAGGGTTTCACCGCGTACGCCGCGCAATTGTCGCATTTGGGTTTTGGCGCCCAGCCCGCGGCAGTCAATGACTAAATCAAACTCTTCTGCAGTGCCGTTGGCGATGACTTTTCCCGCTGCGACATCGACAGCGGTGTGTTCTCGCACTTTAATCGCGCTATTAATAATGTCATCGCCCAATAGTCGTAGGAATTCACGATTGTGCAGGTGACCTTCTTCTTGCAGAAATAGTCCTTGCTGAAAATTCGGGCTTAAATCCGGTTCCAAGGTCTGAATCTGTAATTGATTTACTGTTTCATAGCGGCTGCATTCGGGAATCACAAAGTGTAATTCGCGGGTGAATTGTTCCAGCTCGCTGGCGTCTTGCGGATGTGCCACGACCAAGCTGCCGTTGCTAAAAAAGAGCGGGTCTGTTGTGTTGCGATCAGTATTGAGTTGATTGGTCCAGCGCGGCCAGTGGGTGAGCGCAAATTGGCCCATGCGGTAAACGCCTTCATCCGACACCACGGCTTCGCTCAGCGGTGCAACCATGCCTGCCGCCGTAAACGCGGCGGCGCGTTTGCTTTGGGGTTCGCCGGGCGTAAAACTACCGGCTTCAAACAGGGTGACATCAAGCCCGGCTTTGTTTAATTGCCAGGCGAGTAAACGCCCGAGCAAACCGGCACCCGCTATGGCAATAGTTTGTGGGGTGGATGAATGGTGTGCGCTGAGGTTGGCCGCGGATTGTTTGGTCGAAGATTGTGTGGTCATAGTGCCTCTGAGTCGAGGCGGAGAGCGGGCAATAGCCGTGGCTGATGCACCTTGTTCCCTCCGCAGGTATTAGCCTGTTCAGGTTCTACGGATTGGGCCGAACCCATCTCAGCCTTCGTATGGCTCACTCATTAAGTGAGGCACCAAGGCGCTCCGACAAGAAGGTGGCCAATATACTGGCCACCCATTTAGTTCGCAATCTATACGCGAGCTATTTGTGGGTAGATCTATTTTTTAGTCGGGCAAGTTCAGTTCGCGTTGCGAACTTCCTCTACGCGACAAATTAATTCCCCGTGCGCAAGGCGTGTGCTGATTTCACTGCCGGGAATGACTTGATCGCTGTCGGTAATGACTTTGCGGGTTTGGGTATCGGTCACCAGTGCATAGCCGCGCTCAAGTGTACTGAGCGGGCTGAGCGTGTTGAGCATACGCACTGATTCGCCCAAGGCTTGTTTTTTGCGATCAATCAACCGGTGTTGCGCCGTATACAGCCGTGTTTGGGCGTTTTTAATGCGCTCGGATAATTGTGCGAGTCTGATTTGCGGGTGATGCGCTTGCTGGCGTAGTCGTAGTTGTATCAGCTGGTTTTTGTAGTTCGCCAGTAGCTTATGGATGTGATTTTTGAGGCGCAACTCCAGGTTATCCAGCCGCTGCGCCTGCTGTTCCAAGCGTTCACGCGGGTGGCGCAAGCGCTGGCGCAGGTTGTGCAGATGCTTTTGCCATTGCTGCAAGCGGCGCAACATGGCCTCTTCGAGCAGCACTTCAAAGCCGATAAATTTATCCAGCCAATCATCGCCATCGGGCACTAACAGTTCTGCCGCTGCGGATGGTGTGGGTGCACGCAGGTCGGCGACAAAATCGGCGATAGTGAAATCCACTTCGTGGCCGACGCCGCAAACAATAGGCAGCTTGCTGTTGAAAATCGCACGCGCGACACTCTCTTCGTTAAATGACCAGAGATCCTCCATCGAGCCACCACCACGGGTTAGCAGTAGTACATCAAACAAGCCGCAGCGATTGGCTAGATCTATGGCTTTTATGATTTGCGGTGCGGATTCTTTGCCCTGTACCGCAACGGGAATCACGGTGACGGGAATGCCGGGAAAGCGGCGCTCAAGTACGCTGAGGACATCGCGGATCGCGGCGCCAGTGGGCGAAGTGATAACCCCAATGTGTTTGGGCAGCGGAGGCAGGGCTTTTTTGTGTGCCTCGTTAAACAGTCCCTCTTGCGACAGCTTGTGTTTTAGTTCATCAAACGCGCGTTGAAGGGCGCCGCTACCGGCTTCTTCCATGTGTTCGGCAATGATTTGGTAGTCGCCGCGGCCTTCATAAAGGCTGACGCGGGCGCGCAGTAGTACATGTTGCCCCTGCTGTGGTTTAAAGCGCACCAGCATATTGCGGTTGCGGAACATGCAGCAGCGCACTTGGGCTTGCTCGTCTTTCAGGGTGAAATACCAGTGGCCCGAGGAGGGGGTAGATACATTGGAGAGCTCGCCCTCCACCCAGAGCAGCGGTAAGTGGGTTTCCAGCAGTTGACGTGCCTGTCGGTTAAGCTGGCTAACGCTGAAAATCTCGCGTTCAGTGGTTGTTGGGTGCAGGGTATTAGTCATAGGGCGTCATTCTAGGGGAAGGCTTGCGGCGGGTATAGTCTCGATCGTCGCCTTTAAGCTGCCTTACAACACTAGATATTGTGGTTTTTGGTTTACCGGCGGCGCCCAAGTCGCTATACTTCCGCGCTTATTTTTTATCTGCTTGAGGTTGGTTGCTATGTTGCGAATTGCTGAAGAAGCCCTCACCTTTGATGACGTATTATTGGTGCCAGGTTATTCGGATGTCACTCCGAAAGATGTCTCCCTGAAGACTCAGTTGACTCGCAAGATTCAATTAAATATTCCCCTCATCTCCGCCGCCATGGATACCGTGACTGAATCCCGCTTGGCGATTGCCATGGCGCAGGAAGGTGGCATTGGTATTATCCACAAGAACATGTCCATTGAAGCTCAAGCGGCTGAAGTGCGCGCGGTGAAGAAATTCGAAGCCGGTGTGGTGAAAGATCCTATCACTATCGATTCCGCTGCCACTATCCGCGACTTGATCGCGCTGACTCGCAAAAACAATATTTCCGGTGTTCCCGTGCTGCATAACGGCGATTTGGTGGGCATAGTCACCGGTCGCGACGTGCGTTTTGAAACTAATTTGGATGCCAGCGTATCCAGCATCATGACGCCCAAAGAGCAATTGGTTACCGTTAAAGAAGGCTTTACCGCCGAAGAAGTGCGCAATCTGCTGCACAAACATCGCATCGAAAAAGTATTGGTCGTTAACGATAAATTCGAACTGACCGGTTTGATTACCGTTAAAGACATGAACAAAGCCGAAAAATACCCTACCGCCTGTAAAGACCCTGAAGGTCGTTTGCGTGTTGGCGCGAGTGTTGGCACCAGCCGCGATACCGACGAGCGTGTTGCCGCGCTGGTAGAAGCAGGTGTTGACGTACTGGTGGTAGATACCGCCCACGGCCATTCCAAAAATGTATTGGATCGCGTGCGTTCAATCAAAAGCAAATACCCGGAAGTGCAAGTGATTGGCGGTAATATCGCCACTGGCGCAGCGGCATTGGCTTTGGTTGAAGCGGGTGCGGATGCAGTGAAAGTGGGTATCGGCCCAGGTTCGATTTGTACTACCCGTATCGTCAGCGGTGTTGGTGTGCCGCAAATTTCGGCCATCGCCAATGTAGTTGCCGCACTTGAAGGGACTGGCGTACCTGCCATTGCCGATGGTGGTATTCGCTACTCCGGCGACATTGCCAAAGCCGTGGTTGCCGGTGCCCATGCAGTAATGATGGGCTCCATGTTTGCCGGTACTGAAGAGGCGCCGGGCGAAGTGGAGTTGTTCCAAGGCCGTACTTACAAAGCTTACCGTGGTATGGGCTCCTTGGGAGCTATGGCGCAAACCCAAGGCTCCAGTGACCGCTACTTCCAGGATGCCAGTGCAGGTGCAGAAAAGTTGGTTCCCGAAGGTATTGAGGGTCGTGTGGCCTACAAAGGGCCTTTGGCGGCAATCGTGCACCAGTTGATGGGCGGTTTGCGCTCAGCGATGGGTTACACCGGTTGTGCTGACTTGGGTACTATGCGTACCAAGCCCGAATTTGTGCGGGTGACTGCTGCCGGTATGGGCGAGAGCCACGTACACGACGTTCAAATTACTAAAGAAGCGCCTAACTACCCGATTAGCGGTCGTTAATTTATCTCGCTTCAGTGCTATCGCAAAAACTCGGGTTATGCCCGAGTTTTTCATTTAAGCCGAATTCTTTTTGTTGTTATTTTTCTTATTGAGCAGGAATCAATATGTCTCACGATATCCACGCACAGCGAATTCTTATCCTCGATTTTGGTTCGCAATACACCCAGTTGATTGCACGCCGTGTGCGTGAAATTGGTGTCTTCTCTGAAATTCGTGCTTGGGATATGAGCGAAGAAGAAATTCGCGCTTATAACCCCAAGGGTATTATTTTGGCGGGCAGCCCTGAATCCACCACTGAAGCCGGCTCGCCGCGCGCGCCGGAAGTGGTATTCAATTTGGGTGTACCGGTATTTGGTATTTGTTATGGCATGCAAACCATGGCCATGCAAATGGGTGGTTTGGTTGAAGGTTCCAATATTCGTGAATTTGGTTATGCGCAAATTAAAGTGAATGGTGAATCTTCACTGCTGAAGGATATCAAAGACCATGTTGATCACGACGGCAGTGCACTGCTTGATGTGTGGATGAGCCACGGCGACAAGGTCACCAAAATGCCGGAAGGTTTCAGCTTGATGGCATCCACGCCATCCTGCCCGATCGCTGGTATGTACAACGAAGCGAAAAAATTCTACGGCGTGCAGTTCCATCCGGAAGTGACTCATACCTTGCAAGGCAAACGCATATTTGAACATTTTGTATTGCAAGCCTGCGCCTGCGAACCGCTATGGACACCAGCCAATATTGTTGACGATGCGCTGAAAAAAGTGCGCGAACAAGTTGGCAGCGACAAAGTATTACTTGGCCTTTCCGGCGGTGTGGATTCATCTGTTGTAGCAGCGTTATTGCACAAAGCCATTGGTTCGCAATTAACCTGCGTTTTTGTGGACAACGGTTTGCTGCGCAAAAACGAAGGCGACCAAGTGATGGATATGTTCGCCAAAAATATGGGCGTAACGGTTATCCGTGCGGATGCCCAGGATCAATTTTTAAATAAATTGAAAGGCGAAAATGACCCTGAGAAAAAACGCAAAATTATCGGTGGCACTTTTATTGATGTGTTTGATGCAGAAGCCACCAAACTCAAAGATGTTAAATGGTTGGCGCAAGGCACGATTTACCCTGACGTGATTGAATCGGCCGCTGCTAAAACCGGCAAGGCACACGTGATCAAATCACATCACAACGTCGGCGGTTTGCCGGACGATATGGCCTTTAAATTAGTTGAGCCCCTGCGCGAATTATTTAAAGACGAAGTGCGTGCGATTGGTTTGGAATTGGGCTTGCCCTACGACATGGTCTACCGTCATCCATTCCCCGGCCCGGGTTTGGGTGTGCGCATCCTCGGTGAAGTGAAAAAGGAATATGCCGATATCCTGCGCGAAGCGGATGCAATCTTTTTGGAAGAGTTGCACGCCTCTGGCTGGTATCACAAAACCTCGCAGGCGTTTGCGGTTTTCTTGCCGGTAAAATCGGTGGGTGTAGTGGGTGATGGTCGTCGTTACGAGTGGGTGATTTCACTGCGTGCGGTGGAAACGGTCGATTTTATGACTGCGCGCTGGGCGCACTTGCCTTACGATTTGTTGGAAAAAGTCTCCGGTCGCATTATCAATGAAATCTCTGGTGTATCGCGTGTTTGTTACGATGTATCGAGCAAACCGCCCGCGACTATTGAATGGGAATAACGATTGAAGGAGTTTTAAATCGCACAGGGACGTGCCTGTTTTTTTATGAATGATGAGGCGCCCGGTTATGCCACAAACACTGAAAGTAAAGCCCCGACATTTTTCACTATTTTGTTGTTCGGTGTTGATGGTTGTTGCCGCAATTCCAATGCAACTTGGTGCGCAAACTCCCGAAACAGTTGTGGCAGAGGTTAATCCAGCCATTGCCAAGCAACAAACTGACACTACAGAAGCAATAGTTCAAGCGACAGCAGTTGAGCCGAGTGTTGCGCCATCCGTTGAGATTTCCACTGCGGTTGCTGAGCCTGCCACTCTTGCGGTAAACGTCGCTGAAAAAAAACAATCTGCATCATCGGTTGCTGAAGTATCTTCACTAAGTACTGTCTCTTCCGCGCAATCGTCTACTGCTCCTCAGCCGAGTTCTGCAAGTGCTGTTGTCTCGTCGGTTGCATCGGAGACTACATCTTCAATTGCTGTTGCTACCGCCAGTGCTGCTATGGCTCCCACTTCCGATCTTGCCACTGCAAATAATGAGGGTTCATCCGCAATTGACCCAGCTGCAGAGGTTATCAATGAAGCCCCTGCAGAACCCTTATCTCTTTCCAAATTTATTTTGGGGCGCGAAGTAAAACCCAATAGTTCGGTACGTTTGACTTGGAATTCAGAAACCGCTGTGGGTGGTTTCAGTGAGGAAACACCGATTCTGGTAGTGAACGGCGCTACGCCCGGCAAAACACTTTGCCTAACCGGCGCTGTGCATGGCGATGAATTAAATGGAATCGAAATGATTCGTCGGGTGATTTACAGCATAGAGCCAGCTAATTTAACCGGCACGATTATTGGTGTGCCTGTAGCTAACATTATGGGCTTTCGCCGCAACTCCCGCTATTTACCAGATCGCCGCGACTGGAACCGCTATTTTCCTGGCAATACTCATGGCAGCTCCGCATCGCGTTTAGCGCATTCTTTTTTTAGCAACATTATTATGCATTGCGATGCATTGGTAGATATTCACACCGGCTCATTCCATCGTACTAATTTGCCCCAATTGCGCGCTGATCTGGGTGATGAAAATGTTGCAAAGTTGGCGCAAAGTTTTGGTGCTATTGCAGTATTAAATGGTCGCGGCAATCCGAATTCATTGCGTGCTGCTGCGGTGCGCGCTGGCATTCCTGCGGTGACGTTAGAGGCTGGCGAGCCGATGGCCATTCAAAGCCGGGTGGTCGATGAAGGTGTGGCGGCAATTAATACTCTGCTCGCTAAAATGGGGATGTATGGCAAGCAAAAACGCTGGACGCGTATTGCCCCAGTTTATTATCGCTCCGTGTGGGTGCGTGCTAATCAAAGTGGAATTTTATTCAGCAAGGCGACACTCGGTCAGCGTGTGCGTGAAGACGATGTTTTAGGCACAGTTACCGATCCAATCACCAACGCACGTACCACGATCAAATCGCCTTACAACGGTAGAATTATTGGTATGGCGCTGGATCAGGTTGTACTGCCTGGTTTTGCCGCCTATCACATTGGTATTCAAACACCTGAAGCCATTCTTATTGAAGAGAGTCAGCTGAACGATGGATTGCTTGAGGATGAAGAAGATGGCGATGATGCCGGGCCCGATCCCGTTGATGAAATGGATGAGCCGGAAACCGGTGTGAGCAAAGCTCAGGATCGTATGGCGGATGAATAAAATAATTGTGTAGGTTGGAAAAGCGCAGCGCCTTCCGACAGAATAGATTCGCAATAATGTCGGAAGTCGCTGCGCTCTTCCAACCTACGTTATTTTAATAATGTGTGAATAAATTTCCATTCATCGGCTGTGACCGGTTGCGTCGACAGTCGGCTCTGTTTTACCAACACCATATTTTCCAATGCGGACTGCGCTTTGATTTCTGCCAGTGTGATTAAACGTGGAAATATTTTGGTAAGTTGAATATCAACCGAAACCCAGCGTGGATTTTCTGCCGTAGATTTTGGATCGTAATAATCGCTTTCGGGATTAAATTGGGTGGGATCAGGGTAGGCGGTTTTTACAACTTTTGCGGTGCCGACTATGCCGACGTTTTTACAGCTGCTGTGATAAATAAACACTTCATCATTCAGCGCCACCTGGTCGCGTAAAAAGTTACGCGCCTGGTAGTTGCGAATACCATCCCAGCGGCCGATTTTTTCGGGCGCAGCCGCAAGATGATCAATGCCGTAAATATGCGGCTCCGCTTTGAATAACCAATATTTTTTTGCCATGACCAGATCGCTCTTATCCGGTTTCCGTTCCTGTGATTTATTACAGCCAAGCGCTTAAGCGTGAGGCAGTTTCTTCGCTGATTAATTCCAGATTGATTTTACGTTTATCGATATCAACACTGTGGATTAACACGTTCACTTTGTCGTCCAAACGGTAAGTATTGCCTTCAATGGTTAGACTTAAACGACGCGAATCAAATTGCGCTTTAATCTCGCCATCTTTGGGTGCCAGTAGGGCGTAACCATCCAGGCCCCAGTCATCCAGTTTAATACCGATACCGAACGAATTTACCAGTGCAATACTTCCGCTGTGCACGCTACCGACATGTTGGTTGGCGTATTGGCAGCCGAGCCAGCTTTCTACATAGCGGCAAGCTTGGCGTCCGTTGTTTAATTGATTTTGCAATTGTTCGGCAAACTGTTTTTTATCGTTTAATTCCAACGCCGGCAAGCCGCGCAAAATACGTTTAATCGCCAGATGATTGAATAAGTCGTTGTAGCGGCGAATCGGTGAAGTAACCATCGCATAAGCGTTAAAGCCCAAACCAAAATGCCCTACCGGTTCAAAGGTGAGTGAGCCAGCTTGCAGCATGCGTTGTAATAATGAGTGCAGGCGATTATTGACGGGATTGTTGTCAGCGTTCAGGCGCAATTCGCGAAATAATGTGGTGAAATTTTCCAGTTGCGTTAAATCACCCGGTATCAGATCGGGGCGGTCTTCTTGAATTAATGAAAGTGCATCGTTGAGGCGTTCAGGGCGAAAACCCACATGGCTGGAAAAAATGCCGCAGCCAGGGTGCTGCAAAAATAATTCCCCGGCACAGATGTTGGTAACCAACATGGCCTCTTCGATCATGCGGTGCGCAATATTGCGCTCGCGTTTTTCAATGTGATCGATTTTTTTCACATCGTTCAAAATGAATGCGTAATCGGGGCGATCTTCCATCACCAACGCATTGAGTTGGCGATATTGTGCGCGTGCTTGTGCAAACGCTTTAAGTTCGACCAGCATGTCGTGAATATGTGCTGGTGCGCCAAGGGTAGATACTTCAGCGGTGAGCGCATCATAAACACCTTGATAGCTCAATTTGGATTGTGAGCGGATGAGTGCTTCAGCAAATTCAAATTGTGTAATGCTGCCATCCTGTGCAATTTGCATACGGCAAATCAATGCAGGGCGTTTTTGTTCCGGCACCAGTGAGTAGGTATCGTGTGACAGATCGACCGGCAACATAGTTACGGTTTGGCCAAGCAAATAATGGGTGCTGGCGCGCGCGCGCGCCGCTAATTCCAGTGGGCTGCCGAAATCAATGTGTTTGCTTGGGTCGGCAATTGCCGTAATCAATTCCCAACCGCTGTCCACAGTGGTGATATATATTGCATCATCCATATCGCGGGTGTTTTCAGAATCGATAGTGACAAAGGGTAGGTGGGTTAAGTCCAGCTCGCCATTGTCAAAGGTCAAGGGAGACCAATTAATGCCGCCCGCCTGACTTTGCGCGGGTGCTTGCCATTCAAACGGCATATGGAATTTTGCGATGGTATAACGGCTCTCTACCCCCGGTTCATCGAGGGTGCCAATCCGATTCAGTATATGTACCTGGGTTTTGCCTTCGCTGTTGAACGGGTGGCGCGCAATGGTGCAGTGAATTAAATCGCCAACTTTGTAGCCCTTGCGCTCTTGCGGGGGAATAAACAACCAGCGATTAAAGTTAGGCACGTCAGGTTCGACAAAATCGGTAGAACCCTTGTTGACATACTTGCCTACAAACTCACCCAGTCCCGGTTTGATCAGTTGAGTGAGCTTTGCTTCAAATTGACCTTTGCTGTTGGTGTTGATCTCTGCTTCGACCCGGTCATCGGGCAGCACGCGCATCATCTGCTCGGGGTCGATAAAAGCCTCGCGTCCATCGTCTAGAATTAAAAAACCAAAACGCTTGGTGGTAGTGCGAACAATCCCTTGGGTAACGTCTTTGGCGGCGACAATCGTGGACTTTAATTGCGAGAGTTGTTGAAGAGCATCTTTATTGAGCATGAAGGACAACTTAATCAGTGAAAGTAATGGCGCGAATTATAGCTGCATTTTGGGGGGAGGGTTGCGCAAATATGAGGCATTAACCCAGTGTAAAAAATATGGGTACATCACTGGCCAATGCGCTTTCTTTTGACAGTATCTGGCATCGTCAGGTTACAATCGGTTTCACTTAGTGCTTGTTTTTATTGAATTTCCTGGAAAAGGGCTTGTTATTTGGACGCCATATCTATCAACAACATCTTGCTTATTGGTGCACTGCTCGTTGCGGCGAGTATTCTGCTGAGTTCTATCTCGACACGGGTTGGTGTACCAATTCTGGTGATTTTTCTGGCGGTGGGTATGGTGGCCGGTGTTGATGGCCCCGGCGGTATTGTGTTCAACGATTATTCAATCGCCTATCTCGTGAGTAACCTGGCGTTGGCCATTATTTTACTGGATGGCGGTATGCGCACTCGCGCGGCGACTTTCCGCGTTGCGCTATGGCCGGCATTGTCTTTAGCGACGGTTGGGGTGGTTATTACTGCGGGGCTGACCGGGTTGGCGGCGGCCTGGCTATTTGATTTGTCGCTGTTAGAAGGGTTGTTAATTGGAGCTATCGTTGGCTCTACCGATGCCGCTGTCGTGTTTAATTTGTTAAACGGCAAGGGTTTGAATGAGCGGGTTGGTTCAACACTGGAAATTGAATCCGGTAGCAATGACCCTATGGCGATGTTTCTAACGGTTACCTTGATTGCAATGCTGGCGGCGGGAGAAACCAGCTTTAGTTGGTCGGTTCTGGTTAATTTAGTGCAGCAATTTGGGTTGGGTATTGTGCTTGGTGTGGCTGGTGGGTGGCTGTTGTTACAGTTGATCAACCGGTTGTCGATTGCCGGTGGTTTGTATCCACTGTTAGCCGTAAGTGGCGGCATTATGCTTTACGCAATCTCCAGCGCCTTGGGTGGCAGCGGGATTCTCACTGTCTATGTCTGCGGCCTGTTGTTGGGAAATCGCCCCATTCGCAATCGACATGGCATTTTGCATATGTTTGATGGCTTGGCCTGGCTTAGTCAAATAGGCATGTTCCTGGTGCTCGGTTTATTGCTTACCCCCAGCGATTTATTACCTATTGCAGTGCCTGCCTTGTTGTTATCGCTGTGGATGATTTTGTTTGCGCGGCCCCTGTCCATTTTGATTGGCCTCTTGCCATTTCGCGGTTTTCAGTGGCGTGAGCGCACGTTTATTTCCTGGGTTGGTTTGCGCGGTGCGGTGCCGGTTATTTTGGCGGTTTTCCCCTTGATGGCCGGTTTGCCCAACGCACAATTATTTTTTAACGTTGCCTTCTTTATCGTTTTAGTTTCACTGCTAGTACAGGGAACAACACTGGGTTTTGCTGCGCGTAAAGCAAGGGTGGTGGTGCCTTCGGTGCCGTCACCTATGTCGCGTGCGGGGCTGGAAATTCATGTAACGAGTCAGTGGGAGTTGTTCATCTATAAATTAGGTGCAGAGAAGTGGTGTATTGGTGCCGCGTTGCGCGAATTGCATATGCCGGATAACACCCGCATTGCGGCCTTATTTCGCGATCATGAATTACTTCACCCCCACCGGCAGCACTCGCTTAATGGCTGGCGATGTATTGTGTGTCATTGGCCACGACTCTGATTTGCCTGCACTGGGTAAATTATTTAGCCAAGCGCCCAAGCGCAATTTGGATTTAACCTTTTTTGGCGATTTTATTATTCAGGGCGATGCGGAGTTGCGCGATTTAGCCATGCTTTATGCGTTGGACATGAAAGGTTATGAGCAGCACAAAACTTTGAGCGAGCTGATTACTTTTTTGGTGGGCGATAAATTAGTGGTTGGCGATAACGCTGAGTGGAGCGGCATGCTCTGGACAGTTGCGGAAGTGGAGGGCAATCAGGCGCGCAAGATAGGCGTAAAACCCGCCGCTAAAAAACGCCCTAAATCCCAGGACAATACGGATAACTCATGATTCCTTTAATGCATCCGGCGCTAGTGCGAACCCAGGCATTTATTAATGGTGATTGGTACTCTGCCGTATCGCAAAAAACATTTGCCGTGAATAATCCGGCAACCGGTGAGTTGATTGCGCAAGTAGCGGACTTGAGTTCATTGGATGCGCAACATGCCATCGAGTCTGCGGCAATTGCCCAGCCAGTGTGGGCGCAAAAAACGGCGAAAGAACGCAGTATTTTATTGCGCCGTTGGTTTGATCTGGTGATGGAAAATCAAGCTGATCTTGCACAGATTCTTACTGCCGAACAAGGCAAGCCCATAGCGGAGTCCATGGCGGAAATTGCGTATGGTGCAAGTTATATTGAGTGGTTTGCCGAGCAGGCCAAACGTATTAATGGCGATATCATCCCACCATCCAGAAGTAACCAACGTATTTCAGTACTCCAGCAGCCTGTGGGCGTAGTGGCAACAATCACACCGTGGAATTTCCCTAACGCGATGCTCGCACGCAAACTTGCACCGGCATTGGCGGCGGGTTGTACGGTAGTGGCAAAACCCGCTGCAGAAACACCGTTTTCCGCTTTGGCACTCGCGCAACTCGCGCAACAAGCGGGTATTCCTGCGGGTGTTATCAACATAGTGACTAGTAGTGATGCACCCGCTATTGGAGCTGAATTTACCGGGCATCCAGCGGTGCGAAAAATTTCTTTTACCGGTTCAACCGCCGTGGGAAAGTTACTCATTCAACAGTGTGCTGCTGATGTAAAACGCATTACTCTTGAATTGGGTGGCAACGCACCGTTTATTGTATTTGATGATGCAGATATCGACGCAGCTGTCGCTGGCGCTATGGTCGCTAAATTTCGTAACGCTGGGCAAACCTGCGTATGCGCCAATCGTTTTTATGTGCAGCGCTCTATTTATAACGCGTTCAGTGCAAAATTAAGCGCGGCTATGCAGGAATTGTGCGTCGGCAATGGTGTTAATGAACAGGTATCTGTTGGACCATTGATTTCTGCAGCCGCAATCCAAAAAGTGCAGCAGTTAGTGGATGATGCTATCGCCAAGGGCGCTGTTGTTTCCTGTCAAATTCCGGTGAATATCGAAAAGGGGTATTTTTATCCGCCCACACTGTTAACAAATGTTTCTGTGGATAGCGACTTGCTAGAGGCAGAAATTTTTGGGCCTGTCGCCGCCCTGATTCCTTTTGATACTGAGGCAGACGTGATAGCGCAAGCTAATTGTAGCGTTTATGGTCTGGCCGCTTATTGTTACACCCGCGATTACCAGCGTATCCAACGTTTAACTGAAGAATTACAGACAGGAATGCTCGGTATTAATACCGGATTGATCTCGAATGAAATGGCTCCTTTTGGTGGTATCAAGCAGTCGGGCTGGGGGCGTGAGGGGTCAATATACGGTCTGGATGATTATTTAAACATCAAATACATCAATGAGAGTTTTTGATATACATAGATTGTTTAATAATAAAAATAATAAAACGCCAAACTAAACGACAAATCGCTCAAGTGTTACTAAACTTTAATGGTCTCGCTCCAGAGAAGTTGAAAAACAAGAGAGGTTTATCATGTTTGCTTGGTATCAGGGGTTCAGTCTCCGCTGGAAGATCAGACTTCCTTTACTGCTGTTGGTGATTCTGGTGGTTTACATGGGGCTTTATTCCATGGATACCAGTAAAGCACTGGGCTCGAATGCGGCGACGATTGCCAAAGTAAATCTTCCCGAAATTGAATTGCTTATCCAGGCGGATCGCGACTTGTATCAAGCATTGGTCGCTGAGCGCGCACTCTTCCAACTTGATACCTCGGCTGAGGAATTGATTGCAGAGCAAAGTGAAAATGCGCAACAGGCTTATGATCGTATCCACAAATCACTCGATTTATCCAATACGGCAACTTCTCAAGAGCGCGAGGAATTTACGCGGCGCTACAATCGCTGGAAACAATTAGCCGATGAAGTTATTCGTGGTGCACGGGCAAGCGATGAGGCTGGTCGACTCGCGGCGCAACAACAATCATATGGCACAGCATCCGAAGCTTTTGAGCATGTGCGCACCTATATTGATGAGCTGCAAGAAAAGCGTTTAGCTCATGTAGATCAATTTACGCAGAAAATTGATCAGGACCAAGAAAGCTCAACTCAACATTTATTGATGTCAGTGGTGTTTGGTACCTTGGTGAGTTTAGCCGCGGCATTTTTTTTACCGATAGTTGTTGCTAATCAAGTGACTCAGATCAGTCATCGCATTCAAAATATTGCCGAGGGTGATGGCGATTTAACTATTCGTATACCCGTGGACACTAATGACGAGCTGGGTCAATTGGCCTCTCATGTAAATCACTTTATGGAAAAACTGCAGCGCATTATTGCCAGTGTATTAGCCAATGCGAGTGAAGTTTCCAAAACCGCGGAATCGCTCCTTGAAGTGTCCAGCAATAGCCAGCGTGCGGCCGATGATCAGTGTCATGCAATTACCATGGTGGTCACGGCAGTGAATGAGTTGACCATGGCGATTCAAGAAGTTGCACGCAATACCGGCAATACCGCGCAAAATACCCGCGAGGCAACAGCCATTACAGACAGCGGTCAGAACCGAATTCGTATTGCGGTCGAGCGTGTGCAGCAGTTGGCTGTGCGGATCAATGAAACCGCTGATTTTATGTCGCATCTGGAAGGCGAAGCTAAAAATGTGACGTCGGTGATTGATGTTATTCGCGGCGTTGCCGAGCAGACTAACTTACTGGCATTAAACGCAGCGATTGAAGCGGCGCGTGCCGGTGAGCAGGGGCGTGGTTTTGCAGTAGTAGCGGATGAGGTGCGTACTCTGGCGAGTCGTACACAGCAATCCACTGCAGACATTCAAGGTATGTTGGGGCAATTGCAACAGGGTGTTCAACGCGCGGTAGAAGCTATGAGCAGTAGCTCTGCAATGACAGCAGAAGCGGCAACCTCCGCCAATGAGGCAGGACAATCCTTAATGGGAATTGGTACTGCAGTAAAAGAAATTGCAGATATGACACTGCAAATTGCCACTGCTGCGGAAGAGCAAAGCTCAGTAACTGCCGAGATAGATAAAAATCTGGTACAAATTAATTCGTTGGCAATGAATACGCTTGAGGGCGCATCCAAAACTGCAGAAGAGAGTCAGCGGTTAAACGAATTGTCGATTCAATTGCGTCAACTGTTGGGACAATTTCGGGTTTAACTGTTCACTGCAAAAAACTGTGTTTGTGCGCAGTTTTTTGCAGTGTGTTTTTTCCAATGCCAGCGTCAAAAGTTGCTGAATCAAATAGGCAACTGGGTGGTGAACTTCACTTGTTTCAGTGCAAAGGCAGAATTAATAGAGCCGATATTGGGCAAGTGGATCAAGGTCTCTTTCATCAGCCGCTCATAGTGCTCAACACTTTCTACTACCACACGCAACACATAATCTTTCTCGCCACTGGTCGAATAACACTCGACCACTTCCGGAATTACCTGCACCGCTTGTTCAAACGCCTCGAGCGAATTGCCATCGTGGTTTTTGATGGTGATATAAGCATGTACCGTCACGCCTAAATTCAAAAGTTTTGGGTCGAGCAAGGTCACTTTGCCGCGAATGACTCCCTCGGTTTCAAGGCGTTTCAACCGGCGCCAGCAGGGAGTATGGGACAGTCCAATCATGGCGCCTAAATCTGCCATAGAGTAGTCAGCATTTTCCTGGAGGGCGCGCAAAATTTTGCGGTCATATTCATCTAGGTCGATTGAGGGAGGCATAAGGCTATCCTGAAGGCAAGGGCAATAAGCCATCATTCTAGGATGAAAGTCCATAAATAACAATAAAATGAGGATGTTCTTAATCGTGCAATGTCGATCATGGTGGTGGATGGTTAACCCTCGTCAGTCACCTTTTTGTCTCTGTGCCACGTACACAGAGTGCATATTGTGATTGCCGTCATGGGCGTGTATCGTAACGCCTCTTTTGTCGGGCACTTTTGTGCCGCTATTCGTGCACAGCGCTAAATAGCTGTCGCGATAAAAAATAATGCTGAGGAGCAATCCGAGATGAGAGTGATATTGTTGGGCGCGCCTGGTGCGGGTAAAGGTACTCAAGCGCAACTGATTATGGAGAAGTTTGGTATTCCCCAGATCTCCACAGGCGATATGCTGCGCGCAGCAGTAAAAGCGGGTACGCCTCTTGGCTTGCAAGCGAAAGATATTATGGCATCGGGCGGTTTGGTACCGGATGACCTGATTATTGCTCTGGTAAAAGAGCGTATTACGTCCAGCGATTGTGCGAATGGTTTCTTATTTGACGGTTTCCCGCGCACTATTCCACAGGCTGAAGCCATGTTGGATGCTGGCGTAGACATTGACCACGTCATTGAAATTCATGTTCCGGACGAAGAAATTGTGGCCCGTTTGAGCGGTCGCCGCGTACACGAAGCCTCTGGTCGCGTTTATCACGTTATTCACAATGCTCCCAAAGTAGAAGGTCATGATGATTTGACTGGCGAGCCGCTAATCCAACGCCCTGATGATACCGAAGAAACGGTACGCAAGCGTTTGGGCGTTTATCACGATCAAACCGAACCTCTGGTGGGTTTTTATCAAGACCTGGCTGCTTCGGGTAATACCAAAGTGCCAAAGTACACCCGTATTAGCGGTATCGGCAGTGTTGATTCCATTCGTCAGCAGTTGTTGACCGTATTGGGTTAATCGCCGTTTAGCGATCATAATAGGCTCTGCGGAGCCTATTTTTTTGTCCTGCGTTTCTGTTTCCCGCGTGTTTTTTGTTTTTTCAGAGTTGTGTTTGTATGGCTTTAATTCTTGCCCTGGATTCTTCTACCGATGCTTGTTCCGTAGCGCTTTATGCGGATGGTGAGCTGAGTGCCAGTTTTGAGCTGGCAGCCAAAAGCCATACTCAGCGATTGCTGCCTATGGTGGATGAGTTATTAACCGGTCGCGGAATTGGTTTGGCAGACCTGGATGCCATCGCCTTTGGGCGCGGCCCCGGTTCATTTACGGGGTTGCGGATTTGCATGGGCATAGTCCAGGGCTTGGCATTTGGTGCGGATTTACCCGTTATTCCCGTATCGACCTTGGAGGCCATGGCGCTTGGTCATTACCGCGCCAATCCCACGAGTAGTGCTCCGGTATTGGTAGCGCTGGATGCGCGGATGAATGAAGTTTACTGGTGTGCTTATGCACCGACCGCTGAAGGTGTGATTGCGCTAGTAGAAGAGGCGGTTATCAAGCCGGAATTACTCGCGGAAGACAGCAATTTGCCGGTATCACACCACGCGTTTATGGGTGTCGGCCCCGGCTGGCATTATCACGCGATGCTGTCTTTGGCTCCGCAGTCACTGCAGTTGGATGCTCATCCACGTGCAGAGGAAATGGCGTTGATTGCAGCGCGTTTGTGGGCAGAGGACAAGGCCATTAATGTGCTGGAGGCTGAGCCGGTGTATTTGCGCGACACAGTTTCCTGGCAAAAACGTCAACGTATCCGTGCTGTTGACTAGTTTCCCCCGATGAGTCGTTATTGGTGATTTTATGAGTTCTGCTGTCCATACCCAATCCGCGTTTAACGCTGGTCTGCTCGATTTTTTGCGTGCATCGCCAACGCCTTTTCACGCTACACGCGCACTGGCCGAGCGCTTGCTCGCCGCTGGATTTGAGTTATTAAATGAGGGCGACAGCTGGTTGCTGGAGCCGGGCAAGCGCTACCTGATCACACGTAACGATTCCTCACTCATCGCTTTTGTATATGGCCGCTCCAAGCTGTTGGATACCGGTATTCGTATGCTGGGCGCGCATACCGATAGTCCTTGCTTGAAAGTAAAACCGCGCGCTGAACTGAATCGTCGGGGTTACTTTCAACTGGGCGTGGAAGTTTATGGTGGCGCATTATTGGCGCCTTGGTATGACCGCGATTTATCACTCGCGGGGCGGGTAACCTATCGCGATGAGCAGCAGCAAATCGCCAGTGCATTGGTGGATTTCCAGCGTCCGGTAGCGGTGGTACCGAGTCTTGCTATTCATTTGGATCGCGACGCCAATAACAACCGCTCCATCAACGCGCAGAAAGATATAGTGCCATTACTCTTACAGTTGCCCGTGGAAGAGGGCAGTCCGCCGGATTTTCGCAGTTTGCTGCACGCTGAATTGCAAGCCAGCCAACCTGAGCTGGCGGTAAGCCAGGTATTGGATTACGAGATCAGCCTTTATGATACCCAGCCGCCAGCGTTGGTCGGTCTGGAGCAAGATTTTATCGCCAGCGCCCGTTTGGATAATTTACTCAGCTGTTATATCGGCTTACAGGCGTTATTGGAGGCGGATGATCAGGTATCAAGTCTGCTGATTTGCACAGATCACGAAGAGGTGGGCAGTGCCTCCTGTTGTGGTGCCAAGGGCCCCATGCTGGAGCAATTTTTGATGCGTTTGTTGCCCGAAACAGAAACGCGCATTCGGGTGATTGAGCGCTCCATGATGATCTCCGCCGACAACGCCCACGGTATCCATCCCAACTTCATGGAAAAACATGACGAAAACCATGGCCCACTGTTGAATCGCGGCCCGGTAATCAAGGTTAACGCCAATCAGCGCTATGCCACGACCAGTGAAACCAGTGCTTTTTTCCGTATGCTCTGTGAAGTAGCTGAGGTGCCTGTACAAAGTTTTGTGGCGCGTACCGATATGGGTTGCGGTAGTACGATTGGCCCGGTGGTGGCTTCTGAAGTCGGTGTTAAAACGATTGATGTGGGCTGCCCGACTTTTGCCATGCACTCCATTCGCGAGCTGGCAGGTGTGCAGGATGGTTGGAACCTGTACCGTGCCAGTGTTGAGTTTTTCCGTTACACCAAGGCGCCTATGGCATTGGCCAGCGCACTTTAACGCGCAGCTGCTCGCAACCTTGCTGTGATCCAGTACAAAGACTAGGGACAAGTCTGCGCCAAGCCAACCGCCTATGCTTATAATCGCGCCGCTTGTCCCGATGAAATATGCTCCATTACCATCGGGTTTATCTTTTTCATTGCCAGTGTTTAGTGGAGTTTCCCAATGGCGATTAGCCTTGATGTATTAGCGTCTTTTGCGCCTTTCAACACTCTCAACCATGAATACCTGATTCAAGTTGCGGAAAAGGCTGCACTGCGTGATGTTCCGAAAGGCACCATTATTTTCAAGCGTGGCCGCCCCTTTCCCGAAAAGGTTTATTTAGTGGGCGGCACTGTTGATTTGATTGATTCTGCATTTCAGGTCAATACCATCAACCCCGCCAGTGAATCACGGCGCTCGCCGCTCAATATCACCCAGCCTACCCAAGTCTCTGCCGTCGCAAAATCCGATGTAACACTCTTGGCCGTGGACAGTGATTTTCTGGATCTGGTACTCGCCTGGAGTGAATCCAGCGATGAAGAGGCGGATCTCTCCGGTGTCAGCTTGCACGATGACAATGATTGGATGTCATCACTATTGCAGTCGCCCTTATTTAGCCGTTTACCACCTGCCAATATTCGCCAGTTATTCATTCGTTTTACTGCACAAAAAGTGCAAGCCGATGAAGTGGTTATTAAACAGGGTGAGCGCGGTGATTATTTTTATGTGCTGGAGTCAGGCAGTGCGACAGTGATAGACCCAGCCGGAAAAATTCTCGCGGCACTGCGCCCAGGCAACTATTTTGGTGAAGAAGCCTTGGTGGGCGACACTACCCGCAACGCCACCGTAAAAATGCTCACCCCTGGCAAGGTGATGCGCCTAAACAAAGAAGATTTCCGCGAGCTACTGCAAGAGCCGGTATTGCGTTACCTGAGCGCAGAAGAGTTGCGCACCCGACCTGCCGATGCCGCACCTTACCAAATCATTGATGTACGGTTACCGCTGGAGCGACGTATGCAGGCGGTACCGGGTAGTCAAAATATCCCGCTCAATCAATTGCGTAATCATTTAAAGAATCTCGATTTCAATACGGTTTACCTGGTGACAGATGATTCCGGTCGCCGCTGCGATGTAGCCACACATTTGCTCAATCAGGCTGGTTTTGATTGCTACATTCTGCGTGATGCAGAATCCTGCTACGCCGGTATTTAATTTCCCCATTTGTTTCTCTGCAGCTGCCGCGCGCCATAACAATCCGGTGCGCTGGCTGGCAGTTTCGCTAGCCTGTATGATGGCGCCCTGAACTTACCCTGCGAATTAACTATTTCCGCTAATCACTATTTTCATAAATTAAGATAGGGCAGCATGAGCAAGCAACGTGTTTTAACCGGCATTACCACTACGGGCACCCCCCACCTTGGCAATTATGTTGGCGCGATTCGCCCAGCGATTCAGGCCAGTCAACGCGCGGATGTGCAATCATTTTATTTTCTGGCCGATTTTCATGCGTTGATTAAGTGCCAGGAGCCGGATTTGGTTCATCAGTCCACCCGCGAAATTGCTGCCACCTGGTTGGCTTTGGGGCTGGACGTGAACAACGCGATTTTTTATCGCCAATCCGATGTGCCAGAAATTCCAGAGCTCTGCTGGGTATTGACCTGCATGGCAGCCAAAGGGTTGATGAATCGCGCGCATGCCTACAAAGCATCGGTCGATGCGAATGTTGCTAACGGTGATGACCCGGATTTTGGCATCACTATGGGGTTGTATTCCTATCCCATTTTGATGGCAGCCGATATTTTGATGTTTAACGCTAACAAGGTGCCGGTAGGGCGCGACCAGATCCAGCACATTGAAATGGCACGCGATATAGCCGGGCGATTCAACCATCACTACGGCGAACATTTTGTGTTGCCAGAAGCCTTGGTTGAGGAAAGCTCTGCAATATTGCAGGGGCTGGATGGGCGCAAAATGAGCAAGAGTTATGGCAATACCATCCCGCTTTTTTTGCCGGAAAAACAATTAAAAAAATCCATTAATAAAATCCTGACTAACCTGCTTGAACCCGGTCAAGCAAAAGACCCGGATACTTCACCGGTATTTCAAATTTGGCAGGCGTTCGCCACGCCCGCGCAAACTGCGGATATGCGCCAACAATTTGCTGATGGCATAGGTTGGGGTGAAGCTAAGCGGCAATTGTTTGAGTTGGTGAATGGCCAGTTGACCGAAGCGCGCGACAAATACGAAGCATTGCTGGCTAACCCCGCACATATTGAAGAAGTGTTGCAGCAGGGCGCTGAAAAAGCCCGCGCCTATAGCAAGCCCTTGTTAGAAAAAGTGCGCGAGGCCGTGGGTATTCGCAAAATAAAATAATCTTATTGGCTGATATAAAATTCAGTTATGCAAACAAAAACGCCCGCAAAGATATTTGCGGGCGTTTTTGTTGGTGCTGTGAACTTCGGCTTTTTAATAGGTATTTAGCCCAGTAACTTATTCCGCGAGTGTTGCTACCACTTTTAAAACGGCTGACGTAAGGCGGCTCAGTTGTTCGGGAGTAATAATAAACGGCGGCATTAAATAAATAATATTGCCGAATGGGCGCACCCACACACCTTGCTCCACAAATAGCGGAACCAGCTTTGAGCTACTCACAGCGTCTGTTAATTCCACCACCCCGATTGCGCCCAGTGTGCGCACCTCTTTTACGTAGGAGAAATCCTTGCAGGGAGCAAGTTCAGCCTGCATTTGTTGGCCAATGGCGGCTACGCGCTCCTGCCAATTGGAATTAAGCAATAATTCTATACTGGCGTTGGCCACGGCACAGGCGAGTGGGTTACCCATGTAAGTGGGGCCGTGCATAAATGCGGGATTATCGCCACTGGCAATGCCGTTGCTGACCTTATCGTTACAGAGGGTAGCGGCAAGGGTGATGTAGCCACCGCTCAGTGCTTTGCCTAAACACATAATATCGGGGCTGATGCCCGCGTGTTCAGAGGCAAATAATTTACCCGTGCGACCAAAGCCGGTAGCGATCTCATCCACAATTAATAAAATTTCATGTTTGTCGCACAGTTCGCGCACCCGGCGTAAATATTCCGGCGAATAAAAACGCATGCCACCGGCGCCTTGCACAATGGGTTCCACAATCACGGCGGCAATTTTTTGGCGATGTTGTTGAATCAGTTGTGCAAATTTGGCGATGTGCGTTTCCTGAAACGGCTCATCAAAACCGCAGGTGGGTGCTTCGGCAAACAAGTGATGGGCGAGCGTGTGGTGAAACAAATGATGCATACCCGAATGTGGGTCGCATACGGCCATAGCCCCAAAAGTGTCGCCGTGATAACCGCGTTTGAGCGTCAGAAAGGTGGTGCGCTGCGCCTGGCCCTGCGAGTGCCAATATTGCAGTGCCATTTTCAATGCAATTTCAACCGCGACCGAACCTGAGTCGGAAAAAAATACTTTGTTTAAACCGGCAGGCGTGATGCGGGCCAGAGTCGCGGCCAGTTTTACGGCTGGCTCATGGGTAATGCCCGCAAACATCACATGCGCTATTTTGCCCAGCTGATCAATAACGGCTTGGTTCAGAACGGGGTGATTATAACCGTGCACGGCAGCCCACCAGGAGGACATGCCATCAATTAACACCCGGCCATCAGCCAAATGGAGTTCTACACCTTGCGCGTGACTGACAGGGGTAATTAAACCGGGGTTGGTGAAATCGGTGTAGGGGTGCCAGACGTGATCGCGGTCTAGTCGCAGTAAATCCTGAGGGGCAATTTGTTGGTTGTATATCATGAGGGAGTCCAAAACCGGCGCACCGGGTGCGCTAAAAAACGTGACTCCACTTTAACGAAAAACAGGCTAAAAATCTGAATCTATTTCGCCAAAGTGGAGTGCAGCATTAATTAAATCGGACAATCAAATCCAGCTGTTTGTGTGACAGTTTATCCATCTCACTATTGAGTCCATCGGCGATGCTCACTTCCTGTTGTGTCTGGTCTGAAATGTGCGCAATCGTTTGGGTATTGCGTTCGATCTCCAATGCCATGGAAGATTGTTCCTCGGCAGCAGTCGCAATTTGATGCGACATTTGGTCGATGGTGTTCACCGAATGTGAAATAGAATCCAGCGCCGCGCGCACGTTGTTCATTTCAAGCACACTGCGATCCGCCAGATTCAAACAGTTTTTCATATTCACGCTGGCATCTTCAGTCGCTTTGCCAAGGTTGCCGATAATCTGCTGAATATCGCCGGTGGATTCCTGGGTGCGCTGTGCCAGCGACCGCACTTCATCGGCCACCACCGCAAAACCACGCCCCTGTTCACCGGCACGGGCCGCTTCAATTGCCGCATTCAGGGCGAGCAGGTTGGTCTGTTCGGCGATGCCGCGAATTACATCCACTACGCTGGCAATTTTGCTGCTGTCCTCACTCAGTTTGTTTAAGACATTGCCGAGATTGCCCACTGTTTTTGATAGATCATCAATCGCCAGGCGCGCGCCCTCAATCACCTTATTGCCTTTTTCCACTTCACCAATGGCGGTGCCTGTGGCGATAGAAGTTTGGTTGGCGCCGCTCGCCACTTCCTGTACCGCTTGCGCCATCTGCTGCATGGCGGTGGCAACACCTGCCGTTTCACGTTGTTGCGCGGTCATGCCTTCATAGGTTTTGCTGGCGTGATGGTGTGCTGCTCCCGCCTTGTGTTGAAGCTCTTTCGCGGATTCCGCAAAGCGGCCAAGAGCCGTGCGCAGGCGTGATTTAATGGCGTGCTGTGCCAATTCAATTTCACCCATGGCATCGCAGCGGCCGGTGTAAATATAGGCGGCAAAAGGGTCGTTGATGGTAGCTCGCGCCTCTTGCAGTGCCTGGGCAATGCGCCCCTGTTGCATCACTTGCGCGGTTCCACCCACAACAGCGGCCACAATCAAGCTGACGATAGCGTTGGTGGTTGATAAGGAGCTCAGCAGGCCGCTGGTGATGAGTAACAGAATCCAGCTGACAAGAGTGATTGCTACGCTGTTGCCATAAAGACTCCAGTATTTTTCAGCAGCAGAGTAGGGGGCCTTGCCTTGATTGATACGTGCATAAACGGCTTCAGCGCGTTTGATCAAGTGGGGTTCGGCTTTGGCCCGCACCGACTCGTAACCATAAATTTGGCCATTTTGGCGCAGCGGGGTGATGTAGGCATCCACCCAATAGTGGTCGCCATTTTTACAGCGGTTTTTCACTATGCCCATCCAGGGTTTGCCGGCTTTTAGCGTTTCCCAGAGCATGGCAAACGCGGCGGGTGGCATTTGTGGATGACGCAAAATATTATGGGGCTGATTGATAAGTTCGTCGTGGCTGTAGCCAGAAATACGACAGAAGGTGTCGTTACAAAATTCGATATCGCCGCGCAGGTTGGACGAGGAAACTATTTCATCCTTATTGGAAAGGTGTACTTCTCTGCCGGTGGTGTGGCCATTGTTGCGCATGTGTAGATCCTGAGTTACGCCGATGAAAATCCCGAAATGTGATTTAATTCAAATAAATACAATCGGTCATTCAAGCCTAGTTCAAAAATAACGAATCTCTAGTGCGAATATGTTTCGCATTCGTTGCTGTAGTTTTAAATGTCGTTATCAGGCGGCGTAGGCGCGTCCGTTGGCTCTACTGGTTTGCGGGCGATGCTGTTGTAGGGCGCCGAGTTCCAGGCTGGTATTGAATTGTTGCTCGCGCAGAAATCGCCCCAGCGCCGTGCGCTTGTCCTCCTCCAGGTCGATAAACTCAATGCTGATCTGGGTGTGGCGATAAGGGCTGCGGCCCATACGGAAAGCGCAAATCCGGGCACGGCAGCGAATTTGTAACTCTTCACTCAGGTTGACTTCACACAGCGGCATCACCGCCCCATGGCGCAGGTAAGGCAAGAGGTTGCCCGCTACCATCAGGCGCATACCACCCACGGAAATGTCTTGCAGGGTGCCAAAGCTGGGTTCCTGGCCGATTGGGCGAATTTTTACCGACAAGGGTGATTGATGGCCAATGGTGTAGCGCGGAAAGCGGCGGCGCGGTTGATAGTAGGCAAAATTGGGTAATTCGATAGCGATACCCGAGGTGCCATAACTGGAGCCAAGTGCCACAATCGGCGCGCGAATTACCAGTTCTTCAGTGTTGCGATGGTGGCGAATACACAGCTCGTCGCCCGCATCCAATATCAGTTGTTGCGGAAACAGGTCATCCAGCCAGAGCAGGCCGCGCTCCAGGTCGATGGCCATAATCATGCTTTGGTAGCTGCGGCTAGTGCCGGTAATTTTTACTTCCAGCAACTGCCGTTGTTTTTTGAGTTCCCACAATGCTTGATATTCGTCCGGCACTGGCGTGCTGGTTGCGGCTTCACTCTGAACACTGTCGGCAGCGCCTTTGAGTTGACCTTTTTTAAATAATTTATCGAGAAACGACATTCGAAACCCCTCGCGGCAACAAGTCACCCCTGGTTTTGACAGCCGAGGGTGTTTATCTGCCTAGAGCAAGCGCTGTGCCACTCGCTTGGAGGCCAGTCTTGGCGCGGGGTGCTTTTATGGCTGGCGACAAAATAATCAATTGATACCGGCAAAGCTTTGCCTCCGGGCGGTCATTGATTTCAACTTGCGGGTAAAATCCGTACAATGCGCGCCGCTGCCGGGTGAGCTGCCCGGCGCGAGCCGAGCCCTGTCTTAACGCCCTGTTTTTAATGCCCCATGAGTGCTGAGTCCATGAAAGAGTTACACGAACGCAAAGATCGTCTGGAATTTAACAAGCTGCAAAAGCGCCTGCGCCGTTTGACCGGCTCGGCCATTGTTGACTACAGCATGATTGAAGACGGCGATAAGGTGATGGTGTGCCTCTCCGGCGGTAAGGACTCTTACACCATGCTCGATATCTTATTGAGCCTGCAAAAAACCGCGCCCATTTCGTTTGAAATAGTGGCGGTGAATATGGACCAAAAGCAGCCCGGTTTCCCCGAGCATATCCTGCCGCAGTATTTGGCAGAGCTGGGTGTGCCGTATCACATCATCGAGCGCGATACCTACAGCATCGTGAAAGAAGTCGTGCCCGAAGGTAAAACCACCTGCGGTCTTTGCTCCCGTTTGCGCCGCGGTACGCTGTATGGTTTTGCCGATGAAATCGGTGCGACCAAAATCGCTTTGGGCCATCATCGCGACGATATTATCGAAACCCTGTTTTTGAATATGTTCTTCGGCGGCAAGTTAAAAGCCATGCCACCCAAGCTGCTCTCGGACGATAAACGCAACATTGTCATTCGCCCCTTGGCCTATTGTTCGGAAGAGGATATTGCGCACTTTGCGGAGTTGAAGGGCTTCCCGATTATTCCCTGCAACCTCTGCGGTTCGCAGGAAAACCTGCAGCGCCAGGTGGTGAAAGACATGCTGGTGCAGTGGGAGCGTCAATTCCCCGGCCGCACCGAAACCATTTTTACCGCCATCCGCAATGTGCAGCCTTCGCAGCTGGCTGATTTGAACCTGTTTGATTTCATCAATCTGGAAACCAACAAGCACGCTGCCGAGGAAGATGACGACAGCTGCGCCATTAGCGCTCCGCTTGGTCGCATAGAAGATGCGGTGCAATACGTGGATGTGTTGGATATCCGCTAGGTCAGCAGAATGAGATCGTCTGGATTAGGCGACCTGACGGTGTAAATAAGGTGTGATCAACTTGTTATAGGACTGGATAAACCCGTCGGTATTTCTTACGGCACCGGTGCCATTATCAAAATGCGCAGCCCAAAGTTGGGCGAGGGTCGGCAGGTCGGGGAAGTTATTGCAGTCGATATGGGCGCGGCGGTAGATCATCCATGCTATGCCAGTGCTGTAACTCAGGTTGGTAACCAATTCGCGTTCGGGGTCGAGTAAAAACTGCTGCTGGCTGGCTAAACCGCGCTGGCGCGAGGCGAGGTCGGGAAACTGGATGAGATAGCGGTCCCACAACTCGCGGTGTTTATTTCTGGTTATTCGATAGAGCCCCAGCCCTTGATATTGCTCGCTGTAACAGTGCAGCCCCAGTTGTGATTCCTGAGCTGCCGTAGCCAGCAGTAACTGCTCGGCGAAGGGGGAATAATCGCCCAAGGCTTCCAGGCAGGGTTTGATAATCCATTGCTGTAAATCACTGGCACATATGCCCATAACTACCTCGTTACGCCCTATTTTGTCATCACTACGCGCGGCAAAACTGCGCTGATCACAACTTGGCGTCAAAAAACTACTACATTCTAATTGAAGCATAAGTCGAGCCACTTTGCCTGCTGCGCCCTTAGCTATACTCCCATTTATAAATACGGAGGTAGTTATGCAAATAGGTATACCCAAAGAGATTAAATCTGGCGAAAACCGTGTTGCGCTCACCCCCGCCGGAGTTGCTGAATTGGTACGCCGTGGTCATCGGCTAGTAGTCATGACAGGGGCAGGTGCCGCTGCCGGATTTAGTGATGAGCAGTATCGCGCGGCAGGTGCACTGATTGTGGGCACTCTCGCCGAGGTTTATGCCACGGCCACTCTTGTCGTCAAAGTCAAAGAACCGCAGCCAGAAGAGTACGCGTTGCTGCGACCTGCCCATATCCTCTTCACTTATTTACATTTGGCGGCGAGTCGGCCGCTGACCGAGGCTTTGCTCGCCTCGGGTGCCACCTGCCTCGCTTATGAAACCTTGAGTGATCAGCAGGGGCGTTTGCCGCTGCTTGCCCCTATGTCTGAAATTGCCGGACGGGTTGCAGTGCAAGCGGGCGCGCATCATTTACAAATGGCGCAGGGCGGCAAGGGAGTTTTACTCGGCGGTATTCCCGGCGTAGCGCCCGCCAATGTATTGATTCTGGGAGGCGGGGTAGTCGGTGCGAATGCTGCCGCTATGGCGGTGGGGTTAGGCGCGCAGGTGCGTATTATGGACAAATCCATCGCCCGCTTGCGTCAGCTGGATGACTTATGGCGCGGCCGGGTAGTGTGTGAGTATGCAACCCAGGAGCGTATCGATGAGTGTGCGCTCAGTGCAGATCTGGTGATTGGCAGTGTATTGAATACCGGCGCCAGTGCACCGCGCTTGCTTACCCGCATGCAGATTGCGCGAATGGAAAAGGGCAGTGTGTTGGTGGATGTTGCTATCGATCAGGGCGGCTGTTTTGAAACCTCCCGCGCTACCACCCATCAACAGCCAACCTATGTAGAAGAGGGGGTGATTCACTACTGTGTCGCCAACATTCCCAGCGCCGTTGGGCGCACCGCCACCCTGGGTTTAACCAATGCAACGCTCAGCTACATTCTGCGTTTGGCCGATGCGGGCGTGGCGGCGTTAAAAGGCGATGTCGGTTTTACCGCAGCGCTCAACACCTATCGCGGCGAGTTGACCCAGCCAGCGGTGGCAACGAGTTTTTCCATGTTATGGCGCGACCCACAAACCATTCTCTAACGCTGGAAATATGGCGATTAGCTTATGAAAAATAAATTTATTGATTCAGGCGCCAGTGATTAGTTTGTTCTATACTCTCGCGAAGACAAGGATACATCCGGGGTGATGTCGGCGATTACGCCACGAGGTTGCGCTCCCGGATATAACGTAAAAGCCCTCCAGATAAAACAATTCAAATCCCGGAAGTCCAAGGTCAATGAGAGACAAAGCGCCTTCATTTTTTAATGGCATTTCTTTTCAGCTTGCCAAAATCGGTATTATTTTGGCGTTTGTGCTGAGTTTTTTACTGAGTTCCGTGCAGCTGTATCTGGATTTCCTGAATCAGGAAAAAGAACTTAAATCCCTTATTGACCGTGTTATTCAAGTTGCCACGCCACCGGCCGTGCGCTCAGTGTCCACTTTGGATGACGAACTTTCCTACGAAGTGGTTAACGGCTTACTGCGCTACGGTTTCATTTACGAAGTAGTTATTTACGACGATACCGGCAACGTGCTCGCCCAGGGCAGCAGCACCCGCCCGGAAGTCCCCACTCGCTGGCTCACCAGTAAAATTACCGAAAATACCCGCGAATACACCGCCAACCTGTTGCTGCCCGGTTATAGCGATGGCACTTCCGGCAGTATCCGTTTTTCAGTGGATATGGATCTGGCGCTGGAAGGTTTTTACAACCGTTCCAAAACGGCACTCATGACCGGCTTGCTGCGCAACATGTTTTTGGTGCTGTTATTGTTTGTGGTTTTTTATTACACCCTCACCAAACCGCTGGTACGTTTATCCCGCGAGATTAACAACATCAACCCCGATCACCCCGGCGTAAATCGTCTAACGCAATTGCCGCCGCAGCGCAAAGACGAACTCTCGCAACTTATTGCCAGTTCTAATCAATTGCTCGACGTAGTGGAATTGTCGCTCGCCAAACGCCGTGCGGTGGAATTGGCGCTGCGCAAAAGTGAAGAGCATTTGCGCCAAATTATCGATCACCTCCCGGTAATGATTGGTGCGCGCAATATTGCTGGCTATTACTTGTTTGCCAATAAAGCCCTCGCCACTGAACTGGGTTATACCCCTGAACAAATGCGCAATTTGCACGTGCGCCAGTTACTTAAAAATTCAGTATTCGATATAGATACCATGCTGCAAAACGATTACCGCGTGATTCGCGGCAACGAAGAATTGGATGTAATTGAGGAGCGTTTTGTCACCGCCACGGGTAAACAATTATTTTTACAAACCCACATTATGCCGCTCGCGTTTTACGATGAAAAAGTTGCGCTCATCGTGTCGGTCGATATTACCGAGCGCAAAAACGCCCAAGCCAAAATGGAATTTATGGCGCACCACGATGCACTCACCGGCCTGCCGAATCGTTTGCAATTGGTGGAGCGTTTGGAACACGAACTGCGCCGTGCCGAACGTCACGGTTATTATGGTGCGGTATTGTTTATCGACCTGGATCAATTCAAAACTATCAACGATTCTCTCGGTCATCCGGTGGGTGACCGCGTGCTTGAAGTAGTTGCCGAGCGTTTGCAGCAATCGGTGCGCGAGGAAGATTTAGTCGCGCGGTTTAGTGGCGATGAATTTGTCGTCGTGCTCACGGTGCTGGATCAGGACATAGAAACCGCTGCACTGCGCGCCGGTGAAATCAGTGAAAAAATTCGCGCCATCATTTCCCAGCCTTACCTCCACGACAATATGGAATTGCGCGTGACCTGCTCCGTGGGGGTGGTGGTGTATCCGGATAAAAATAATTCGGTGCACGAATTGCTGCGTTACGCCGATACTGCTATGTATCAGGTAAAAGAAAAAGGTCGCGACTCCATCGAATTTTTCAACGAGGAAATGGCTGATAAAGTCAGCCGCCAACTCACCATGGAAGGCGATTTACATCGCGCACTGGATGAAGCGCAATTCAAACTCTATTACCAGCCCAAAATTGATATTCAAACCGGTCATGTGGTTGGCGCTGAAGCACTGCTGCGTTGGAATCACCCGATTAAGGGCATGGTATCGCCAGTGGATTTTATTCCCGTACTGGAAACCTCCGGCATGATTATCGATGTTGGTCAGTGGGTATTGGAAGATGCGTGCAAAACCCTCGTCGCCTGGAAAGAATCCGGCCTGTGGCAAACCGGGATGAAACTCAGCATTAACATCAGCCCGCGCCAGTTCCGGCGCGATGCGTTTGTGGATGACGTGTTGGCAGCACTCGATAAATATGCCATTCCGGAAAATTCGCTGGATATGGAAATTACCGAAGGTATTGTTATCCAGCGGGTGGACGATGCGATTGTCACCATGACCACACTCAGTAATCGCGGCATTAGTTTCTCGCTCGACGATTTTGGCACCGGCTACTCGTCCATCAGTTATCTCAAACGTTTACCGGTGAGTACATTAAAAATTGATCAGGGTTTTGTGCGCGATATTATCGAAGACCGCAACGACCGCGTCTTGGTAGAAACCATTATTACCATGGGCCGTTTGTTGGATATGGAATTGGTGGCCGAAGGTGTGGAAGAGCAAGAGCAGTTGGAAATTTTAAAATCGTTTGGCTGTAATTATTATCAAGGTTATTTGTCCAGCCAAGCGGTGCCTATTGATCAGTTTGAAGTAATTCTCGCGCGCGCCAAATCAGAACAGTCGACCTAATAAATACGGCACGGCTGTTTCCACGCGCATAATGCGTTCACCCAAATGCACCGCTTCAAATCCGCATTTTTCCAGCAGTGCGATTTCATATTCAATAAAACCACCTTCCGGGCCAACTGCGAGCGTGAGTGCGTAATCAATTTGGCTGGGGCAGGTGGTTGCGGTGTAGGGGTGTGCTACCAGCGCGCGGCTACCAACAATTAACCCGGGCAATTCATCCTCCACAAAAGGTTTAAAACGCTTGTGCAAATGCACCTCGGGCAAGCGCGTATCGCACCCCTGTTCCAAACCCAGCAATAATTGCTCGTGAATACTTGCTGCTTCCAAAAACGGTGTTTGCCAATAACTCTTTTCCACGCGGTAAGAATTAATCAGGTGTAATTTTTTTACTCCCAAGGTGGAAATGGTTTGCAAAATACGCCGCAACATTTTCGGGCGCGGCAATGCCAATACCAGTGTTAAATCCAGCGCAGGTGGCGGCGTTTGTGGCAAATCCAACTCCAGCCTAATTCCCGTATCCTCCAGCGCTATAACCTTGCCGGTACCCATATTCCCGCCCAACAACCCCACCTTGAGCGCATCACCCGCCACTGCACCATGAATATTTTTAATATGCGTCACCCGGCGCGCATCGCTAATAAATGCACTGTGGCTGGAGGTTAAATCATCGGGGGAGAGCAAAATTAAATTCATGGTTTTTGGCAGTCGGCTGAGGGAGAAGCGTTAAAACGCCGTGCGATTGTAACAAAAAAGTTCTAACGCGGCTTGTTGACTATCCAGTGGTTTGCTGGACTATACTGTATTTAAATACAGTATAGTGATCGGCATGAATGAAATTTCCCCTGAGACTCCCAGCACTGCTTCTCTTGAGCAATTATTGCTCCGGGATGATATGTGGATGGGGCACTCCCAGCGCTTCACCACGCGTGCGGCGGTGGAGACGGGGTATGAGCAGCTGAATGCGAGTTTGTTGAATCGCGGTTGGCCCTTGGGCAGTTTGGTGGAGGTGTGCCAGCAGGGTATGCAGGGGGAATGGCAATTATTCACTCCGGCACTGCTTGCGCTGCCGGGCTTGGTGGTTTTAGTGAACCCGCCAGCAGCACCCTTTAGTCAGGCATTTATTCAGGCGGGGATCGATCTTGATCGGTTGATTGTGGTGGCCGCTGCGGGTAAAAAACATTTTATATCCTGTTTTATTGAGCTCTGCCGGGCCAGTGTCGGGGCAGTACTTGCTTGGCAACCTCAGGAGACAATGAGCTATACGGAGCTGCGTAAATGCCAGTTAGCCGCAGCGGAAGGTACGGGGTTGTCGGTGGTGTTCCGGCCCGTGGCGATGCAACAACAAAGTTCACCAGCGACTTTACGGCTCTACGCGCGCTTGGCATCAAGCGGTTTGGAAATCACGGTATTTAAACAAAAGGGACACCTGCAAACACAGCAGGCCAAACCCATAGTGTTGCCGTTGCCTGCGCAGTGGAAAGCTGCCACGCCTCACGCTGCACTCATGCAAAAAAGCGCAGGTGCTAAAACGGATTCCAAACCCCAGCCGCTTGCCAGTATTATTCCTTTGCGAGGTAAAACGTGAATGAATCCAACTCACGGTTGTGGCTGGCCATCCGCTTTTTTGATCTTCCCTTAACCGCGCTTTCTTTTACAGGGCAGTCTTTTACAGAGCTGTCTTTAACCTCGCGGCCTTTAACTACACCTGGCCTCGATGGTGATATCGACAAGCCGCAAGTCGTTATCCAAAAAAAGCGCGTTATTTTTGCCAACAGTCTGGCGCAGCAAGCGGGTGTGCAACCGGGTATGGATATCACCACTGCGCAGTTGCTAAGTGGTTGCGAAGTATTGCCGCGCGATGAAACAAAAGAGCAATCGGTGCTGCATGCGCTGTCGGAGCAGTGTTATCAATTTAGCCCTTACATTGAGCGCTACAGCAGTGAGGCACTGGCGCAATCCGGATTGCTGCTGGAAATTTCTACCTGCCTGAAGTTATTCGGCGGCATCCACGCGCTGTGTGAAAAAATAATTACCCAGCTGGCCCAAACACCTTACGGGTTTAATTATGGGCTGGCCCATTCTGCACCAGCAGCTTGGTATCTCTCTTTTGCGGATTACGCCATTAACGGCACTGAAAGCAAAGCACTGTTTATTGAACGATTGAATGCACTGCCTATTGCGTTATTGGGCGATTACCCTAAAGCAGTAGAAGCTTTGCGTAAAACCGGATTTAACACTTTGGGCGATATTGCCACCCAGATTAATGCCAAGTCGATCAGCAGTTTTAAAAAGCGATTGGGTGCGGAATTCACTGATTTGCTGTGCGACATTTACGCCATTGATCAGAATTTTCAGCAGGCTGCGCTGTTTGAAACACCGCGCAATAATTATCGCCCGGTGGAGTGGTTTGCGGCGGAAATACAATTTGAATATCCCGTCACGCTTGTTGCGCAATTAGAACCGGCCATTGAAAGCCTGTTGCAGCAACTCAGCACTTATCTGCGCAAACGCCAGCAGCAATGTCAGTCCATTGAATGGCGTATTGCCGATATTTATCACCACCAGGAATTAATTCAGGTGCATAGCGATGAGCCGCAAAGCCATTGGCAATTGTTGTATGACTTGTCACTAATCCAGTTCAATAACAAAGCGCTGCCATTTGAAGTGGATACTCTCAAACTGGTGTGTGAGCAGGCGATGCCGCTCCAGCAGTCCAGTCAGGTATTGGATTTTGAACAGCGTCGGCGCAAAAGCACCCTGCAGGATTTCACCGTCACCATTGCAAAATTAAAAGCGCGTTTGGGGGATAGCGCCGTGTACAAACTGGGCTATCGCGATAGCCGTGTACCAGAAATTACCAATGCAATTCTTGCGCTCGCGGAAAAATGCAATCAGCAACTGCCAGACGTGCATTTAAAAAGTTTGCGCCCCACATGGTTGTTAACAATGCCGGAATTAATAGAACAGCGGCACGAGCGACTCTATTGGCATGGTTACTTGACGCCACTGGTTGGCCCTGAACGGGTGATTGGCGATTGGTGGCAAAAACCGGTGGCCAGGGATTATTTTTTGGCGCAGCGTCAGGACAATTTACCGGTATGGATTTTTTTTGATCTGTATAACAAGCAGTGGTACGTGCATGGAGTATTTGCCTGATGCGCTACGCCCAACTTCACACCACCACCAATTTCACTTTTCTCACCGGCGCCTCGCACCCCGCTGAGTTTGTGCAGCGCGCTGATGAATTAGGTTATGACGCGCTGGCGATTACCGATGAGTGTTCACTGGCCGGTGTCGTAAAAGCATTTGTTGCGGCAGAGGAGCTGGGGGTTAAATTAATCATTGGCAGCCGTTTTCGTTTATCCAACGGCATGGATTTAATTGCTATTGCGCCTTCGCGAATTGCCTACGCCGAACTTTCCGGTTTTATCACTCTGGCGCGGCGGCGTGCCGACAAAGGCACTTATGAAGCGCACTTTGACGATTTACGTTTTCGTTTGCGTCATTGCCTGATTATTTGGGTCGCAAAACTCAGCGACACCATTGTGGATGCAGTGGCAACTGAATTAACGAATGCGTTTAAAGACCGCTTATGGATTGGCATTAATCATCGGCTACAGGGGGGAGAGCAGCAGGATTTTGCGCGCTGGCAGTTGCTTGGTCGTGAAAAAAATATTCCACTGGTCGCCTGCGGTGAAGCCTTAATGCACAGTGCCGAGCGAAAACCCCTGCAGGATATTGTGACCGCTATTCGTCACAAAACACCCATTCAGGAAATGGGCACCAGACTGGAATTAAATGGTGAGGCTTACCTTAAATCCCTGCATCAGTTAGCGCGCCTCTATCCGCCGGAATTACTTGCTGAAACCGCGGTGATTGCCGACCTGTGCCACTTTTCCATGAGTGAATTGCGCTACCAATATCCGCGTGAGTTGGTGCCCGGTAATGTAACGCCTATTGCGCACCTGCGTTGTTTGGTTGATGCCGGTAAACAGCAGCGCTGGCCACAAGGTGTGCCTGCTGAGGTTGAAAGTTTGTTGGAAAAAGAACTCGCGTTAATTGAAGAGTTGGAATACGAATATTATTTTTTAACTGTGCACGACATTGTGCGCTTTGCGCGCGCGCAGGGAATTTTGTGTCAGGGGCGCGGTTCTGCTGCCAACTCGGTGGTGTGTTATTGCCTGTTTATCACCGAAATTGCACCGGGTTTAATTGGTGTTCTGTTTGAGCGGTTTATTTCCCGTGAACGCGACGAGCCGCCGGATATTGATGTCGATTTTGAACACCAGCGTCGCGAAGAAGTGATTCAATATATTTATCAAAAATATGGGCGTGAGCGTGCGGCTATCGCGGCGGTGGTTATTACTTATCGGGGCAAAAGTGCGGTGCGCGATGTGGGTAAAGCCCTGGGCATGGACGAATCACTGCTCGATCATCTATCAAAAAATATGGCTTGGTGGGAGCGTGGGGCAGATCTGCCAACAACGCTTAGCGGGATCGGCGTAAAAATGGGCGGCGAGCTGCTCACACATTTTTTTAACCTGTTGCAATTAATACAGGGTTTTCCCCGTCACCTGAGCCAACACACCGGCGGCTTTGTTATTTCTGAAACCCGAATCAGTGACCTTGTGCCTTTGGAAAATGCGAGCATGGCCGAGCGCACTATTATTCAATGGGATAAAGAAGACCTTGAATCCATGCGTTTATTAAAAGTGGATGTACTGGCATTGGGCATGTTGTCGGCACTGCGGCGCGCGCTCGAATTAATCCACAGTTATGACTCGCGCATTCGTTCACTGCAAGACATTCCTACTGAAGACGAACACACCTATGCCATGTTGTGTCGCGGTGACAGTGTGGGCGTATTCCAAATTGAATCGCGCGCACAAATGGCCATGCTGCCGCGCCTGCAACCACAATGTTTTTACGATCTGGTGATTGAAATTGCCATTGTCCGGCCTGGGCCAATTCAAGGCGATATGGTGCACCCTTATCTTCGTCGTCGCGCCGGGTTGGAGCCAATCAGTTTTCCCAGCGATGCGATTAAAGATGTGCTCATGCCCACGCTCGGTGTGCCTATTTTTCAAGAGCAGGTGATGAAGCTCAGTATGGTTGCCGCCGGGTTTACCGGTGGTGAGGCAGATGAATTGCGCCGCGCGATTACCAACTGGGGAAAAAATTCAAAACTGTTGTTATTTGAAGATAAATTCAAAAATGGGCTGCTTGCCAACGGCTACACCCAGGAGTTTGCCAATAATTTATTTGAGCAGGTAAAAGGCTTTGGCGGTTATGGTTTTCCCGAGAGCCACTCCGCCAGTTTTGCGATTCTGTGTTATGTGTCTAGCTGGATTAAACGGCATCATCCCGCTGCGTTTTATTGCGCGTTGCTCAATAGTCAGCCCATGGGTTTCTACAGTCCATCACAATTAATTCAAGACGCGCGCCGCCACGGTGTGCAGGTTCTGCCGGTGGATATCAATCACAGCGATTATGAGAACACTCTCGTGCTGAGTGAAACCGGCGTGCGCGGAATTCGCTTGGGGTTTTTATTCGTGAATAAACTCAATACTCGCGATGCACAACAAATTCCTATCGCGCGCGGAAATTCACCGTTTACATCGCTAAAAGATCTTGCACGACGCACCTCGCTCAGCGATGCCGCCTTGGAAAGCCTGGCCTCCGCCGATGTATTGCGCACGCTAGCCGGTGATCGTTTTCAAGCGCGCTGGCAAGCGTCGGCGTTAATGCCGCACTCGCCACTACTGGATGAAAGTGATCCAGCGGGTGATGAATTGCTGATGCCGGGCCCCAGCCTTGAACAAAATGTACTGGATGATTATGCCTCGGTCGGGCTGACCTTACGCACGCACCCCATGGCGATTTTGCGACAGGAATTTCCGTTTAATAAATGCAAACGGTTTGCGGATTTAGTGAGTTTACGCCACAAGGGTTTTGTGCGGATTGCGGGAATAGTGACCGGGCGGCAGCGGCCGGGCACGGCGAGTGGTGTTCTGTTTATGTCCCTGGAGGACGAAACCGGCACCAGTAATGTAGTGATCTGGAATTCAACCCAGCAGCGATTTCGCAGCGAAATACTCACCGGTAAATTGCTCATTGTAAAAGGCACGGTTGAAATTCTCACCGAGGGCGTGAATGTTCCCATTGTTCATGTGATCGCCGGGCACATTCAAAACGTAACTGATCGCCTACACAACCTCGCGTCAAGCTCGCGCGATTTTCATTAGTTTGTAAAAATATATGCTGAAATATTTTCCCATACCCTGTGCGATAGTGGATATAGAAACCACCGGTGGCAATGTGACCTATGATCGCATTATTGAAATCGGCATAGTGGAGGTCACGGAGCAGGGCGTTACGCAATGGTCTACATTAATTAACCCGCGCACGACCATTCCCGAGGGTATTCAGCGGCTAACCGGAATCACTAACGAAATGGCTGCCGCCGCGCCGTACTTTGAGCAAGTCGCCAAAGAAATAATACTGCGCCTGCAAGGTAAGTTATTTGTCGCTCACAACGTGCGTTTTGATTATGGTTTTATTCGCAATGAATTTGCCCGCCTTGCGTATCCCTACAAATCCAAACTCTTATGTACAGTCAGGCTGTCCCGCTTTTTGTATGCGGATTGCGAAGGCCACAGCCTGGAAAAACTTATCATTCGCCACAATATTCGTGTAAGCCACCGCCACCGCGCGCTGGACGACGCCATCGCGGCCTATAAATTTATGGAGATTGCAGAACAGGAAAAAGGCGAGGCGAATATCAAGGCCGCTATTCAACATCAGTACCGCAAAGAGAGTATGCCCGCCGGGTTTGATGCAAGCATTATGGATGGCCTGCCTAACTCACCCGGCATTTATTATTTTTGGGGTGAGAATCAAGAGCTGCTCTATATCGGTAAAAGCATCAGTATTCGCAAACGTGTGCTCTCGCATTTTACTGCCGACCATAAATCCGCCAAAGAGATGAAAATTTGCCAGCAAACGCGCAATGTCACGTTTGAAAAAACCGCGGGCGAATTATCTGCGCTGATTTTGGAGTCCAAAAAAGTAAAAGCACTGCAGCCGCTGTACAACCGCAAACTTCGCCGGGTAAGTAGCTTTCACACCATTCAATTGGAGGAGGGTAGCGGTGGCATACTCACGCCACAAATAGTTCCTGTGTCCCAGATGCCAACCAACGGCAAGAAAATCTACGGCCTTTTCCCTTCCAAAATAAAAGCCAAACAAACCCTTCAAACCCTCTGCGACGAACATCATCTTTGCTATCAAGTCTGCGGTATAGAAAATATCAGCAATAGGGCTTGTACCAGTCATCAACTCAAAAGATGCCAAGGTTATTGCGCAGGCAAACAACACGCCTTGCAACACAACGTCAAATTACTGGAAGGCTTGGCACTCTTGGCGTTAAAAACCTGGCCCTATAAAGGCACCGTCGCATTGGTAGAAAAAAACCAAAGCGACGGCATGGAGCAGCATCTGCTAATAAACAATTGGTGCATCCTGGGCGTTGCAGAAACCGCCGCAGACTACGAAGCGATACTCGCCGACAATCCCTCGCTGGAAATCGATAAAGATATTTACCGTTATCTGGTAACCGCCATCTTCAAGAAACGGCAATCGCTGGCATTGGTGCCCTTGCTCTCAGGAACATAAGAGCGTTTGGATTGTGGGTTGCAGCGTGGTGATTACTTCTTGTTCCACTCTGCCAAAAATGTCTTCCGTTCGAGATCTGCTTTTTTGCGGGCAATGCAATCGTCCACATGGTCATTGATCAACCCCATGGCCTGCATAAAGGCATACACAGTAGTGGGGCCGACAAATTTCCAGCCGCGTTTTTTTAAGGTTTTGGATAGCTCTACCGATTCCGGTGAAGTGGACTGCGATTGTGGTTTTACTTGCGCATTCGCGGGTAACGCATAACGCCACACAAAATTTGCCAGCGATCCCTCGGTGGCAACTAACTCCTGCACGCAGCGGGCGTTATTAATAACTGCCTCAATTTTTCCCCGGTGCCGCACTATGCCTTCATCTTGCAACAGGCGCTCAACATCGGCGGGGGTAAAGCGGGCGATTTTATTGAAATCAAAATTCACAAACGCTTTACGAAAATTCTCCCGCTTCGCAAGAATCGTTCGCCAACTCAAGCCGGACTGAAACCCTTCCAAACTGATTTTCTCAAACAACCTGAAATCATCGGCAACGGGAAAGCCCCATTCACTATCGTGGTACGCGAGGAATTCAGGCGCCGCACTGCACCAACGGCAACGCAATTTTCCATCCTCAAATAACATGGCATCGCTCATTACTTATCTCCTTTCAGCCATACCCGCAAACGCGAGTACCCACAAAATATTCTTCCCGTCATACCCGCGAACGCGGGTATCCATAATATTCGTAACGTGGATTTATTGTGAAGGGCTAGTAATTCCTGTGCTCGCGGGCGAAATAAGCAGCGCAGCACTTCGTTATAGATTTTGTATTGTCATATTCCCGACAGTCTTGCGTAGTGGTTTGGCTTTCTTGTTTGTATCGTCAATATGATGGCAGACTCATGGTTTGCAGAGTATAAAAGCCAATAAGCTATTGATTATAAAAATAATTATTCCCCAAACAGTCGCCGTTTCCGCCTACTTACATCTAATGCGGTAATAAATGTAATGTGATGTTATTCACAAAACACTTTGCATCGCTTATGCTCCAGAAAAACCAATGGGACGACTTGCCAGCAAGGCTCACCCACGGGAACTATTTCATCGGATGATGTAGTTACTCTCTCCGCTGTTTTAATTTCCTCGCTTGTGTCTTTCTGCATTCAAATATTGCAGAGTTAGTGCTTTGTAATTTTTTACTGAAGTAGATTTAAATCGTGAAGAAAATCGAGGAAGGGCAGAAAGGTGCCCAAAGCGGAAGTTGTAATCTCAGATAAGAAAGTAACAAAAAATTGCAATTCTTTAAAAAAAGCTCGTCGTTTTAAAAAACGAAAAAAAGGTGTTAAAGCAACAGCTGTTGACGGGTAAGCGTAGGATGCAAGTTAATTGAATGGGGTTATGAAATGACTAAAATTCTTACCTTTTTAGAGGCACTTGATGACTCCGATCAATATTCAAAACGACACCTATTACTGGGGAACGGCTTTAGCATTTCATGCCAGCCTGATATATTTCACTATGGATCACTTTACGAACAAGCGGATTTTTCAAATATCCCTGGTGCCGAGAAAATTTTTCAAAAATTGGGGACACAAGATTTTGAGGTGGTCATTCAGTCACTGGAAAATGCAGCAACCTTGATTCCAGTTTATATGAAAGGCTCAACTGAGATAGCAGAGCTTATGTGTAGCCATGCCACAACCCTCAAAGATATTCTGGTTGGCACCATCGCCAAGAATCACCCAGACAGACCTCAGGATATTGACGCAACTCGCACTTGGGCATGTAAGGAGTTTTTATACAACTTTATCGGAGCGGACAATAATAAAAACGGGTATGTATTTACTCTCAACTATGATCTATTACTGTACTGGACTCTGATGAATAATGAAAACCCATTCGATAATGATGATTTAAATCTAAAGAAAAACGATAGTTTTGGAAATGACGAAAACAATCCATCGGCAGACTACGTTGTTTGGCAAGGTGAAACAGCAGCGCATTCAGCTAATATATTTTTCCTACATGGAGCATTGCATCTATTTGATGCAGGGTCGGAATTACAAAAATACACTTGGGTTAGGAGTGGTGATCGCTTAGTTGATCAAGCCAGAAATGCAATAAGCCAGAATAAATTCCCACTTTTTGTTGCGGAGGGAACTAGCCAGCAAAAGAAATCGAAAATTAGGCATAATGCATATTTATATCAAGGCTTTAAAGTCTTAACCTCTAATGCGGAAACTAAAAATCATTGTTTTTTTATATTTGGTCATTCTTTGGCAGAAAATGATGATCATATTTTGATTCGAATGGCTCGCGGAAAGTTCCAAAAGCTGTATATAAGCTTGTACGGAGACCCTGCGAGCGAGACCAATAAAAAAATAATCAGTCGCGCGCAGTGGATGCAAGCACAACGTCACGCAAAGCACCCATTAGAAATATCATTTTTTGATTCCGCCTCTGCTAATGTATGGGGAGACTAATAATACATCATTTTTTCATAATCGAAATTAATTGATTGCATACAATGAAAAAACAATAAGCGTGCATCAACATAACTGATTTTTAAAGTTTAGCTTGTAGCAATAGAAGGACTCCACATGGTAGATAAAAAAATTAGTATCGGAATATCGGATTCTGCAGGCTTTAATAGAAACTTTACAAGCCTTAAAGAGCTTCTTGTATTCTGTAAAGATGAGGCTGAATTCTGGAGATCGGAAGATTCTATAAATAGCAACCAATCAAAACGCTCTCATGGCTGTTTTTCGGCAAATAATATTTTTACCTCAATCATTTCCGGAATAGATGATTCTTCTACTTTGAGTGATGATCAACTATCAAATGCAATTAATCATATTCTTTCCTCACAAAGAGCATTTTTAAGCAACCATTGGATATGGAGTGCTCACGGTTTTACCAAGAGCTTTCTCGATGTGCTGGAGAAACATGGAGAGGAATCTGCAAATGCCTTTTTTTCATTAGTTGTTCACCGGTCAGTAAGATCAATAAACAATAGTGAAATCCTCATAGGGTTAATCTCCGGATATGAGTACATTACTCAGAATTCCGAAATATTCCAGCGTCGCAACAGCGAAAAGCAATCCATTAACCAATTGCGAGATCGCCTAGAGAAAGCACAGGAAAAGCTCTTCTCCGAAATTGCAGATTCTCAAGAGGACTTTAGCGAATGGGATGCAGGAAATCGCGAGGAAGCAAAGACCGTTATCCAAAATCATAAAGAAGCTAACGAACAGCAGGCAATAACTCAAGATAAGAATTTTGAGGAAAAGTTGAGAGAGTGGAACACCTCAATTACCGCTTTGGAGAACACTTACGAAGAAAAACTTCGCTTGGATAAGCCAGCACAATACTGGAATAAAGCTGCAGTTCGCTATAACAAACAAGGTTGGACATGGGTTACTGCAATCGTATTACTAGTGTTTTTTGCGCTTATAAATTTCCAAGACTTTTTTGTACATTGGCTCAACGGTAAAGAACTCGAATTAAAACTAAATAGTTTTCAAGGAGTTATTCTTTTCGGGTCAATTGTTGCCACTTATGCATTTGTTCTCCGAATTTTCTCACGACTAGCTTTTAGCTCTTTTCACTTAATGCGTGATGCACAAGAAAGGGAGCAGCTAACGTATCTCTATTTGTCCCTATCAAACGAAGCAGCTATAGACAAAGAATCTCGGGATATTGTGTTACAGGCACTATTCAGCCGAAGTGAAACTGGCTTGCTGGCTCAGGAGCATGGCCCGACCATGCCGGGAATAGATACCTTGAAAAATACCGTAACAAAATAACATCAAGTATTTAAAACCATGGAAAATAGGAAGGTTGATTAATGTCTAACATAGCTTTTGAACGCTGCTTTCAAGGTGAAAAAGGAAGAGATGAATTCCAGCGAGAACCCGTTGCAACCAAAGTCATTTCGTTACTAGTTTCTGATGCACATGTATCACCAATGGTTATTGATGGTGATTGGGGCACAGGGAAAACAGAGTTCTGCCATAAGTTAATTAATAAATTTAAAGCGGAACACGACAGGTACCGGATTGTTTATGTGGATGCTTTCAAGGCAGATCATGCTGATAATCCGTTGATGACTATTCTGGCTGAAGTACTAAAACTTTTACCTGAGGGTGAGCAACGCAAGGGGCTTATTCAAAAAGCATTGCCAGTTATACGCTATGGATTAAAGACAGCATTGAAGGTAGGCGTAGGTCATGTGCTAAGAAAAAATGCAGATGACATAGCTGATGAACTCGAAGACGTTTTTGAGGAAACGACGGAAAAAATTATTGACGCCTCAGTTGAGGCGCTTCTTAAAGAACATGAGAAAGCAGAAGAAAGCCTAAATGCGCTTCAAAAAATCTTGACCCGAATTGCTGAGGAATCACCAATAGTTATATTCATTGATGAGCTAGATCGTTGTCGCCCCGACTTCTCTTTAGAGATGATTGAAGTAATTAAGCACACATTTGATGTTGTGGGAGTTAAATTTGTACTCATAACCAACACCAAACAATTGACTGCAGCCATCAACCATCGATATGGCAGTGAGGTTGAATCGCAACGTTACTTGGACAAATTTTTGAGATTCCGGTTTTCATTACCGAACACCTTAACCCAAAGCAGGCATGATAGGACTCTCGCAACTGCAACACATTTTTACTGCCTTGTTAATCAAAGCTCAAGTTTGCAAAATACTAATCTTGCTCGCTCCGATTACAGAGTAAAAAAATTTATTGAATTGCTCATAGATATCAATGGGCTATCGCTTAGGGAGGTAGAAACTTTTGTACGATACTTAGAGATATATCAAGCACTTACATCAAACAATGGATTGGCTCCTAATTTAATAACTGGATTTCAATTTCTTAGAGTATTTGGCGTTTTTCTATTTTGCTTTGAACCAAAAATTACAGATAGCATCTTCCGAAACACAGTAACTGCGAAAGAGATTTTAAATCTTCTGAATGTCAAAGATCTACCAAAACTAATCCCTAATGAGCACAAATATCCTGAAGATCATGAGGTGATTGCAGTAATGCTTGCAAGGGAAAGCAAGGCTGTAGCTGATAGATTTGTCAATTTGAATGAAGACTGGCAAAGGCTTTTCGTCGATTTTTTTGACCGCAGGCATCATGGTCATGGCAAGTACATAAACATTGTTATTGAAACATTTAATATTCTCTCATTCAGGTTTTAAATTCTATTGATATCAAGTAGAAAATGTTTTTGCAGGAACGGACACCTCTGATTCAAGAATTATAAGAGATTACGCATGACACAACACACCTAAATTTCAGGATGAATACAGAGCAAAACTTCCCGAATTGGCATAGCTAACTTTTTGAATCAAGCGAAATAATTAATAACTGCCTGTTCTTGGTCGAAACATACCCTTGAGCAAATAGTATTTTCAACGGAAACCCATAAAAAATTACGGCATTAGGAAATAAATTCAAGGATTACATTATGTTTAATTTGAGGATCGCGATTTTATTTTGTTTGTGTGCAATGCTGCCGCTACGGGTTTTGGCTGCCGAGTTGAATTCCACAAAAAGTTTTGAGCTACCGCATACTCACAAGGTGGCAATAACGTCGCCATCGGGTATTGCGTATGAGTTAGTTATATCGCTTCCCGCCAGCTATAAAAACTCACCCAATAAACGCTACCCCATACTGTATTACACGGATGCTCAGTGGGACGCGCCATTGTTGAGTTCCATTTACCAGGATCTGGCCTTCGACAAAGCCGTACCGGAATTGGTGATGGTTGGTATTACCTATTCCGGTGTAAAGCCCAACTATACAGCGCTACGCACCAAGGATTTAACGCCAACAAAGGACGAGAATTTTGTTAGTGATTCGGGCGGTGGCGAAGCATTTTTGACATTTATTAAAGAAACGATTATCCCAAAAGTGGAAAGTGAATACCGGATTGATACCCGTCAGCGCACTATTGCAGGCTGGTCATTTGGCGGACTATTTGCACTTTATGCCATGTACAGCGAACCAGAGTTATTTACGCGATGCATTGCAGTTAGCCCTGCAATTCCTTGGGACAATCAATACATCAGTCAACTAGATGATGAATTCTTTAAAGCAAACAGCAAGTTCAGCGCTCGGCTTTTTATCTCCTATGGGTCGAATGAAGCACCAGCCTTTGTAGCATCTGTTTCTAAATTCCAGAATAAAATTAAAAATAGGAAAAGCACGAATCTGCAGCTAATGAACTACGGCGTAGAGAATATGGCTCATGCGGGTGCAAAGGCTTCAGCCTATGCTCAAGGTCTTGTTTGGGTTTGGAAAGATATTCAGCCTTAGAATGTAGTTGGGCATACTGACCAGCCTACATAAAGCGCTGATGTCCACTTCTGGCCGTTTTGAGTCCTTCAGCTTCCGCCCCTATAAATACCCAAGGGTCCCTTGGGTATTTTTTTGCGGTGATGTTTAGTTTTGGAGGAGGCGACGGCCTTTATAGTCTGAATTTTGCTAAATGAAAGTGGCTAATTAAATTTTCAAATACCCTGCGTCCATCATTACTGCTTACATTAAATTTATGAGGTGTTTCATCGGTGACTACGGATTCTGCGCCTCCATCTTTCAGTGCTTTATGCAGTGATTCCATTGGGATTTTTGGGTTTTTAATATTGCTGAATACATGAAAGTTTAAGATGCCTTGAACACCTAATAGCTTTGCTGCTTGAACAATTGCCTTGCAAACGCCTTCATAAAGCTTTTGATTGACGTTAACTATCGCGTCACGGCCAATTTGGTGTTCATTTTCGACATTGAGATTTTTTACATAAATATCGCTAATTAAATCCGATGCCTTAACGTTGTAGCAACGCATGCCGATTTTTACGGCTGCAAAAATATCATCAGGTTTTTGGGCGTCTACGCCAAAAACCCAATAATCCTTGTCTATTTTCGCTGCCCATTTTTGTGGCGATACACTTTTATCTTTGAAACCCGATATGGAAATGCCGTGTTTAGACTTCCATACACTTATATCGTCATAGCAAGTTCTTAATACAAAATCTTTTTTGTCTTTGCCGTTGTTGAAAATAATATCTGCATCAGTCTTGTAGGCTGGGGTTCCTTCAGCAATCGTTAGAGCTCCTTTCTCTTTAGTCATTTTGATTATCTCCCTCTGCGCCTTGCGCTAATGATTCAGACGTTCTGGCAAAAACATAACAGTCGCCTCCTTGCTCGCAAATTAGCCGGTTTGCATTGGTAATTTGTTTGCTTCTATTGGAACTGTCGTTAAATTTACTTTCTTCAAAGTGGCTAACATCAAAAATTTCAATTAATTCCATTTCCTCTTGTTGTAGAAAAGAATCGAATTTCTCTTGGGCTGTTTGGGCTGAGTCAGCAGCAACTAGATAAACCCCAAGAATCCAATCAGATCCATCAATATTCATTGGGGAATAAGCAGTTAATGAGGCTTTGTGGTCAATAACCCAGATTTTATTACCATTCATGGTGTGGTGATCCTTTGTTGTGATGTTTAAGAACGGCATGAATTCTACTATCCAACCCTTTAAAAAGAGTGAGGTGCTTCAAATTTTGTTTGTGCCTTGGAAATTTATCGCGGTTGGGTGTTTTTAAAAAAAAACAATAAAACCCCGTATTCCGCTAGGTTTCATACAGGCCACGTATAACCGAATAAATTAATTTTTAAGCTGTGTTGTTTGGGGTGAAGCAGAAGGGAAATACTACGAAGGAAAAAATGGCGTCCCCGGCGGGAATCGAACCCACATCATACGCTTAGGAGGCATACGTTCTATCCGATTAAACTACAGGGACGTGCGGGCGGGATTATATAAACAACCTCGGCAAAAACCTATAGTTAATATTCGTTACCTTTTATTCGTTCAATAATTGGCCAGTTGTTCTGCTGGAATAACCGGTCGGGTCTGCATCGACTTTGCGTGTGCTCAAGGTTAGTATTTGCGCTGGTTCACACACGCAAACGGAATGTACGATAACAAATGATCATTGTCCCTACTGAAAAGTCCCTCGATTGGCGCCATGCGCCCCTTGTGCTGTGCACCTTGGTGTTTATCAATGTGATGGTGTTTTTCCTGTACCAAAGCAGCGATACCCCCAAAATTGTGGAGGCCATTAGCAGCTATCACGCGCAGGGCTTTATTCAGGATGAATGGCCGATTTTTGAGAAGTACCTGGAGCAGCAGGGCGATGCGCAGTTGGAGGAGTATCGCCGCCAATATGCCAAGGCCGAGTACGACTACATAATTGCCGACTTGCTGATGCGCGAGGATTTTTACCACTACTTGCAAACCAACGTGCGCAGTTACCTCACGCCGGATCGTTTTGAGCAGTGGGTTACGGAGCGGGCGCGCTTGCATGGGCTGATTCAGTCGCTCAGTTATGTCGCCAATGGTTTGCAGGCGAATAAATTATCCATCCCCAGTTTTTTAACCCACCAGTTTTTGCACGGCGACATTATGCATTTGCTGGGCAATATGTTTTTCCTGATTGTGTGCGGTTTTGCGGTAGAGGCGGCGATTGGGCATTGGCGGTTTTTGCTGTTTTATTTGCTGTCGGGTGTGGGCGCAGGTTTTGCGCAGGTGGCGACGGATTGGACGAGTAGCCAGCCGTTGATCGGTGCTTCCGGTGCTATCTCCGGGGTGATGGCCATGTACCTCGCGGTGTTTCGCTTTAAGAAGATCGAGTTCTTTTATTGGTTCTTCTTTTTGGTGGGTTACTTTCGCGCGCCCGCGCTGCTTATTTTGCCGTTTTATATCGGCAAGGAAATTTACCAGTATCAAACCGATACCGACTCCAACGTCGCCTTTATGGCGCACGCCGGTGGGTTTATTGCGGGTGCGCTGTTAATTGGTGCGGCGTGGCTGCTGAATCGCTCGCTGTTTAATGACGATTATATTAATAACGAGCAGGGTGTAGACCCGGCGCAAAAAACCATGGCGGAAATTTATGAAGCCATTGAAAAGTTCCGCTTTGAGCGCGCACTGCAATTAGTGGATGGGCTTATCGCCGCGCAAGGCAATCAATTTGAGTTGGTGATGATTCGCTACAACCTGTTGAAAATTGAACGCGGTGCGGCGCTAAACCCGGCAGTGATCACACTGCTGACCTTGCCCTTACTCACACCGGAGCAGATTAAAAAACTGGAGCGGGTGTGGGTGGATAACCCGGATGTACATGAATCCTTAACGGAAAGTGCCGCGCTAAAATTAGCCATGCAATTTGCGGCGCTGGAAAATCCGCGCGCGGCGGAGCAATTGTTTATCCAACTGACGCAAAAGGGTTGCACTAATCCCGCCATGAGTGTGTTGGCGACTAAATTGGCGGCAGCGTTTTTACGGTTGCGCGATATGACTAAACGCGATCACTACGAACAACTTGCCACACAATTCTCTACAACCACCGGACAGGGAGCCGAGCGTGCAGTACTGTAAATATCATCCGCTGGACGGTGCGACTTATTATTGTGAGCAGTGCAAGGTGCACCAGTGCGATCACTGCGTGGACGACGAGCCAGTGCTCGCGCGTTGTTTTGTGTGCGGTCACAATCTGGAAAGCTTGGGTTCGGGCAACAAAGCCGAACCATTTTGGCGGCGGTTGCCTGAGGCGTTTAAATATCCGCTCAATGCCTCATCCATGAGTTTGATTGTGATTACCTCCATCGCCTCGGTATTAGCCATGCTCATGCCGTTTTTATGGATTTTGTCGCTGCTGCTGTATTTATTCGCCGCCGGTGCGCTGCTCAAATACAGTTTGACCTGCCTTGAGCACACCGCGCTGGGCGAGATGAAAGCGCCGGATGTATTGGATGCTTATCAAGGTGGTATTAGCCTGCTGTTAAAGCTGCTGGTGATCACGGTAGTGTTGGTGTTATTGGTGGGCGCGGCGGCGAATTACCTTGGCCCAGCCGTTGGTGGTTTGCTGGGTTTTATCGTGGTGATTTGTTTCCCGGCAATTCTGATTCGTTTTGCGCAAACGGAAAGTATGCTGGAGGCTATTAACCCTATGGCGGCGCTGGCGTTAATCGGCGCGATTGGTTTGCCCTACGGTTTGTTGATGGTGTTTATCCTGATCATGATGACCTCGGTTGGTTTGCTGCAGGAATGGATCGGCCAATTATTTCCGGCGGTGTCTTACGTGTTTCAATCCATGGTCTCCAGCTATTACACGCTGGTGGTATTTCACTTGATGGGCTACATGCTGTTCCAGTATCAAGACCAACTGGGTTACAGCGCACGCAGCGATGACGAGGAGGAACAACCCAAACGCGAGGCGGCAGATCGTTTAGCGGCGCAAATTCAAGTGCTGTTAAAAGAGGGCGATTACGAGCGGGTGGTGACGCTTTATTATCAAGCCTTTAAACAATTCCCCAACGATGCGCGTTTTTTCGATCAATTTTTTGAGCTGCTGTACACCTGCAAAAAAACTGCGCTGATGGCGGATTTCGGCTCGACCTATTTGCACTTTCTCAATCGCAAAAAACGCACCGACAAACTCACGCCGGTGTTCAAACAAATACGTTTGATTGCGCCCGACTTTCTACCCGACGCACCCGCACTGCGCGTACAACTGGCAAGCTCGTTAAAACAGCAGGGCGATGTTGCACTGGCGGTGAAATTACTTAACGGCATGCATAAGCAGTTCCCGGATTACGCCGAATTGCCCCAGGCGTATTACTTGTTATCCACCATTTTGGAACAGCTGCCCAACATGCAAGCGCAAGCCGACAAGTGCCGGCAAATGGCGCAGCAGTTGGAGAAAATCGCCGAGCGCAAAAAGCTGGCAGCCGCTATGGCGCAGGCAGAGCTTGCGACGAACAAACCGCTCTCGGTAAAAACACCGGGGCGCAGCCCATCCGCCATGGTGACTAAAAGCGGGTTGCACTTGGAATTGGTGCCGATTGAGCCGGTGAACAGTGCGGAGCAGGCAGATTAATCTTTACCTGGATACCTGCGTGCGCAGGTATGACGATTTAATAACCAGTCTCAGGTGTGGCGATTTAATAACTTGGCGCTGGTGGTCGCCTTACCCGTTTTAGCACTGTTTTTTGGGGGTTATTATGCGCAATCAAAGTCGGCTTATTTTTCGCTCCATCTTCCGCGTTAAGGTGAGTAACCCCAAAAGCGGCGCGCTTATTGGTTATGTGGGCGATGTATCGGAATTTGGTTTCAAGCTCTTGAGCGACACGGCGATAGAGCCTGGCTCGCACAGGGATTTACGCCTGCGCATGCGCCTCGCGGAAAATGAATTGCTGCAAATTGATTTGCAGGCAAGTTGTCGTTGGTCCGGTGTGAATGAAAAAACCGGTTATTTTGAAGCGGGTTTTATTCTGGAACAGCCCTCAGCAGAATTCACCGCCCTGGTGGAAAAGTTACGCATCATGCGTAACGCCTTCGACGAAGAATAAGAAGCCTGGCTGCCTCGCCAACGGCTTCTATCCAAGGCTCCCCAAAATATTTACACCCACTTTCTCGGGTATTTCATTTTGCGATAACACATGCAGGCCGGGGCTAAATACCCGTGCATAACGCGCTAGCAGCGGGCGCAATTGTGGCATAACGGCCAGAATGGGCGGGTGGCCTTCGCTGCGCAGTTTTTCTTTGACTACCGGCATAGACGTTTGCAATTGGTTGAGTAGGTTGGGCTCTACCGGAATATTATCCAAACTCACTGGCCCCGCTTGTTTGGCAATGCTAAGCGCGCTGAGCAGGGTGTTTTCCAGGGTGTTATCCAAGACAAATACCGATAACTCACTGCGATCACCCGCAATGCTGGACACAATATTGCGGCGCAGGGCAAAGCGTACATCGGAGGCGAGCAGTACCGGGTCTTTGGTGCTTTCGCTGCCTTCTACCAGCGCGGTGGCGACGCTGACAATATCTTTTAACGACACTTCCTCTTGCAGCAATTGGCGATACACCTTGTGCTGTTGGGTAAAGCTGAGTTGGGTTTTTAAGGCATCCGCTAATTTGGGGGCGAGCTGCGCCAGGCGCTGCATTAAATGTTCTACATCGTCGTGTTTAAAAATTTCCGGTAAGTGTGCGCGAATCACTTTATTTAAATGGGTTGCGATGACACTGGCGCAATCAATGACTTGATAACCCAAATTTAACGCGCGGGTTTTTTCGCTCGGTAAAATCCATACCACTGGCATGCGGTAGGCGGGGTCGATACCTAAAATGCCGTCGGCTTCGCCGTAGAGTTCGGGGGAGGGAATGGCCATCAGGCGATCGGCATGTAGCTCGGCGCCGTCAATTTTTTCGCCGTTAATGTAAATATTGTATTGCGCCGCCTTGAGCCGCAGGCTGTCGCGGATTTGTACTTCGGGCAATAAAAATCCTAAATTTTCCGACAGGGTTTGCCGCACACCGCGCACACGTTGAGCCAGTGGTGCGCCTGCGGCTTGGTTCACTAATCCCACCAGTTTGTAACCGAGTGAAATAGATACGGATTCCACCGCCGGAATATCGTCCCATGCCAAATGTTGCGCTTGCTCCTGACCCATAGCCGCGGTGATAGCCTCGGCTTCATCGAGGCTGGCGTCAGCGGGATTGGGGTTGAGTGACACGCGCCAACCAATAAAGGCAATCAGTGCGGCAAAAGTCATAAACGCCAGTTTGGGCATGCCGGGAATCAGTGCCAGTAAAAATAAAATCCCTGCCACGGTGTACAGCAGCGATGGTGTCGCCAGCATTTGGCGCTGGACTTGTTGGGTAATTTCGGAGGATTCATTAATACGCGTAACAATAATTGCCGCCGCTGTGGAGAGCAGCAGTGCGGGAATTTGTGCGGCCAAACCATCGCCAATGGCGAGTAGCGCATATTGCTGGAAGGCTTCGCCCGCGCTCAGGTTGTGCATAAACACACCGATGGCAAAACCGCCGAATAAATTGATCAGCAGAATTAAAATACCGGCAATCGCATCGCCGCGTACAAATTTGGATGCACCGTCCATTGCACCGTAAAAATCCGCTTCTTTGGATACTTGTTGGCGACGTTGTTTGGCATCTTCCTGGCTGATTAAACCGGCGTTCAAGTCGGCATCAATCGCCATTTGTTTACCGGGCAATGCATCCAGCGTAAAGCGCGCGGTCACTTCAGAAATACGTTCGCCGCCTTTGGTGATTACGATAAAGTTCACGATCATTAAAATCATGAACACCACCATACCCACAATAAAATTTCCGCCAATCACTACCTCACCAAAGGCTTCAATCACCTTACCGGCGGCTTCGGTGCCGGTGTGGCCTTCGAGTAATACCACGCGGGTAGAGGCCACGTTTAAACACAAACGCATCAAGGTGGTGACCAATATCACCGTGGGAAAAAGCGAGAAATCCAGCGGGCTTTTGGTGGACACACTGGTGAGTAATACCAGAATGGATACGGCGATATTGAAGGTAAATAAAATATCCAGCAGCAGCGGTGGCAGCGGCAAAATAATCATTGCCAGTATCGATAAAATCAGCAGCGGAATACCAATGCGGCCACTGCGGAGGTTCGGCATAAGTTGCTGGAGTAAATTCATGGTTAAGTCCTGTTGGCCATGCTGGCCGGAATATTAAGGTTGTTCGCCAATTGCGGTTTATTTCTGCGCCCCTGCCGGTAAGCCCGCAGTTGCAAGATGTAACTCAGCACATGCGCCACGGCGGTATAGAGCGGGGCGGGAATTTGCTGATTAATTTGGGTGGTGAAATAAATCGCGCGCGCCAGCGGTGGAACTTCCACAATTTCCAGTTGGTGTTTGGCGGCGAGTTTTTTAATGTAGAGCGCTATGTCATCCACACCTTTGGCGAGTACATAAGGCGCCTTGGCTTTTTTAAGGTCGTACTTGAGTGCGACGGCGTAATGCTGTGGGTTCACAATCACTACATCGGCATTTTTTATCACGCGATTAATTTGGCGCTGTAGCATTTGTCGCTGCAGTTGTTTGATGCGCGCTTTGACTTCCGGGCGGCCTTCCTGATTTTTGTGTTCTTCTTTGACATCCTGTTTGGTCATGCGCAATTTTTTCAGGAAAAAGAAGCGCTGCAAGGGAATATCAATTACCGAAAAAAGTACAAATACCGCCAGCAAAATCAGCGTGGTATTAAACAGCAGGTCAAACGCCTGGGTGATGGCGCTGGTTAAATCCATGCGTTGGAATTCCAGCAGGCGCGCACTGGCATCTATCACTAGCCACCAGGCGGCGAGCAGCAATACAGTAATTTTTAATAGGGATTTAAGCAGCTCGCTCCAGTTCTGTGCCGACACAATTTTTGCCAAGCCTTTTAATGGATTGAGCCGACTAAATTGTGGCATAAAATTTTTGCTCGCAAATACCCAGCCGCCGGGCACCAGCGACAGGCATATCACCAGCAGTGGTGTAATCAGTAGTGGCAATAACAGCATGCCGAACAATAATAAATTCTGGGTGAGTAGCAGTGGCAGATCGTTTAAATCCATTTCTGCCTGATGAAAGTTGATGTAGGAAATACGAAAACTTTCATGCAGGGTATCGGCATAAAAACCAAAACTGTATTTGAGTACAAACAGGGTTACCAACAGCGAGATAGTGGTGGCTAAATCTTTCGAGCGGGCGACCTGACCTTCGTCGCGGCTCTTTTTAAGTTTCTGCGCGCTGGCCTCTTCGGTTTTTTCCTGGGAACTGTGTTCAGACACGGCTTCCCTCCTGCAAGATGCGCCCTATGGTATCGAGCAATTCGCGGGTTAAATGCAGGTAACTCTGCGGCATATTGGGCAGGGTTAAATAAATGCACAGCAGGCCGACTAAAATCGTAATCGGGAAACCGAGCGAGAAAAGGTTCATGGCCGGTGAAATGCGGTTGAGCAAACCAAAACAAAATTGCACCAGTGCCATACAAAAAACAATCGGCAAACTAATCAGTACGGCAGCAGAAAACATCCAGGCCATGCCACGCAAAAATCCTTCAATACCTAAATAATGCAAACCGCCACCGACCGGCCAATAGAGAAAACTTTGGTAAATAACGCTTACCGTGAGCAGGTGACCATCGATAGAAAAAAAGATAAACACCAGCAAAATAAAATAAAGCTGGTACACAATCGACGATGAAGAAACACCGTTGGTCGGGTCGTTATAGCGCGCCATGCTCATGCCCATTTGGGTGGAGATAACTTCGCCCACCAGCATGAAAATAATAAATACCAGTTGCAGCATTAGCCCGAGCAATACGCCAAATAAAATCTGTTCAATGCTGGTGAAAATACCTTTAAGCGAGAGCGGATTAATATCCGGCGGCACTGGCAAAGCATTGGTGAGTGCGGCGGTAATGCCCAACGCCAGCAGTACACGAATACGAATGGATACCGCTTTGTGATTAAACAGCGGCGCCATGCTGAACAGTGCCAGCAGGCGACAAAACGGCCACCAGTAAGCCTGCATGTCATGCATGAGCTGGCTGGCGTCAAGCAGGGGCGTGGCCGTGACCATGGCGCTAGCCGACCAAACTGCCCGCGAGCTGGAATATTTCCACGAACAAATCGCTCAGGGTTTGCAGAATCCAGGTGCCCGCAAATATCAACATGGCGAGGGTGATTAACAGGCGTGGCAAAAAGCTCAACATCTGTTCGTTAATTTGGGTGGCGGCCTGAAAAATACTCACCAGCAAACCGCCAATCAAACTGGGCACAATGAGTACACACACCACCAAACCGGTGATGTAAATCGCATTGGCGATCAGCGTAGTAGCCGCTTCAGGGGTCATCATAAATGGCGATTCCGTGGGTAGAGGTGGTGCTGTTGAGCGTCGCTAAAAGGGTTGGATGCTGGTAGTGAGTGTGCCGACCAGCAGCGTCCAGCCATCTACCAAAACAAACACCATCAATTTGAATGGCAGTGAGATCATCATGGGCGAGAGCATCATCATGCCCATGGCCATGAGCACGCTGGCGACAATCAGGTCGATTACTAAAAAGGGCACAAAAATCATAAAGCCGATTTGGAAGGCGGTTTTTAATTCGCTTAATACAAAGGCGGGCAGCAGTACAAAAAAGTCCAGCTCGGCCAGATCGTTCGGGCGCTCCTCCTCGGCGAGGGCGAGCATGGTGTCCAGTGAGCTGCTGCTGGTTTGCGCCAACATAAAGCGGCTCAGGGTATGTTTGGCTTCAGTTAAACCCTGTTGCAGGGTGATTTGATCGGCCTCAAAGGGCACGTAAGCCTTGGTGTAAATTTCTTGCCCGACCGGGCGCATCACCAACAGGGTGAGGCAGAGGGCAACGCCGATTAATACCGGGTTGGGCGGGCTTTGTTGCAAGCCAATCGCCTGGCGCAAAATCGCCAGCACGATAATAAAACGGGTAAAGCAGGTCATCATCATCAGCATGGCGGGCAAAAACCCGAGCAGCGACATCAGCACCAGAATTTGCAGCTTTACGCTCATTTCCTGACCGCCGCCTGCGGTGTCGTTGAACTGCAGCAGCGGAATATCGCCACCCGCCGCCCAGGCACCCAAGGGGCTGAGCATTAAGCCGCATAAGAGTGTTACGCCCGCAAGCAGTCGGCGCCTGGCACTCATGCTGTCAACCCGTCCAGTTTGGTACCGCTTAATTCCACGATGCGCAAACCGTAGTTGCCGTTCATTACCACCACTTCCGCTTTGGCGAACAGGGTGCCGTTGACCTTCACGTCCAACGGTTCACCGGCGAGTTTGTCGAGCATGATCACGCTGCTGATATCCACTTCCATCAAGTCCTTGAGCGGGATTTCTGTAGAGGCCACTTCCAGGGTGACATTGACCGGAATCTTGCCGAAGAAACTTAAATCCTGTTGCGCTATGGCGGGGGCTTCGGGGGCGCTGGGTTCGCTGGTGAGCGGCGGCAGGCCCAAGTCGTTGGAACCCATCAAATTGTCAAAGTCACTGTCGCTAAAAGAATTGTTCATGATGTTTTCACGCTCTCCAGTGAAGTTAAAAAGAGGGCGCCATCGTCTTCAAAGAGGGCGCCGCGAAAGAGTTTTTCCTGATTGATTTCCACATCGCAGCGGTCGCGCATACGCATCATCACTATGTCGCCAGTGTTGAGCGCCAGCACCTGGGCGAGCGGCATTTGCAGGGAGGCAATCACACAGTTGAGCCTGACCGGCAGGTGTTTGATTAGCTGGATGGGGCTGACGCCGGTCGTAGGTGGCGGTGGAGGTGCCATGCGGCTGGTCAGTTCATCGACCAGTTGGGTATCCAGATAAATAAAGATGGATGCCTGTTTATTGGTGATATGGCTGTGGTACTGGAACTCGGCGATGTACTCCCATTGGATCTCCTCGTAGGCGTTATCAAACGCCTTGAGATCGCCAAAGGTTTCACCGGCCAGCAGCGCCTGGGCAAAAATTTGCGCGACATCTATACCCAGGCGGCTGCGCATACGCTGCTCGGAAATACTCACCGGCGGCGCGTCCTGGTTGGGCAGGCAAATGCCGCCGTAATAGCACTCCAACACTTCGGTGAGCAGGGTGCGATCCATGGAAAACCCCACCTTGCCCAACGCCGAACGGTAAATACATTCAGCATCGGTAGCGCGTTGCTCATGCACCACCACATTGATCAGCTCCAGATTAATCCGGTAGTTGCGCAAAAAGTAATCGCTAATCACCCGTGGGTACTTGTTGGAAAGCTCCCGAATGTACATGGGAATCTTGTGATAGTGGCGCCCCAGCTTCTGCGGCTTTAACCGAATCAGCTGGTCGCTGGCTACCTTGTGCTGAACTTTCGCATTACCTGTCATGCGCATTTCCTGTACTGGATAGGTGTCGCTGAGATATGTGTGGCTGTGATGCATATCACGGGGAGACTGATAACAAAGTCAGCTCTCGTTGCGGGCGGAGTATAGGAGCGAGTGCGCGGCGAAATTAAATCAATAGATATCAAAAGCTGTTTGTGAGGGGTTTTTAGCTGTTTTGATTTTATTTGATGCCAAATGATTTAGCGCTTGGTGAGGGGCTTGTTATGGTTCGGATGCGTGAAGTGGTTCACAGGTTAAGTGGCGTTGTATCACACAGTTGTTGTGATCTAACAAAGCGACCCGGTGGCGAAAAAACTTTAGCGCTGTGCAAAAAAAACAGCTTCATACCCTGAACCTGACCCGGCGTACCGGGTTAACCCAACAATCGGGATGCAACCCACAAAAGGTGATTGACGGTGATGTCTACAAGCCAATCAATAAACGTTGCTGCTGTGAGCAAGACCAGTGAAAGAGGCAATAGCCGCGCCAGTGACCGCCTGTTCGGCGAGTCGGTTGCGGCGCGCAAGGTCATTATTCTCGGTCACTCGCGCGACGATGGTTACAGCCTGCTTACCAGCGGGTTGGCGCATCGCAATTGCCAAATTATTCACTGCGCCCAGTTTTCCGAACTGAGCGCCAGCCTTATCGCCCAGGCCAGCCTGATATTTGTGTTTGTCAGCAGCTTCACTGGCGGCAGCCTGTTTGCGCGCATTGGCGCGATGATTGGCGATGCCCCTAATATCAGTGTGATTCCGGTGGTGGAATACGCCGATCAACAAAAAGCCGCCGCGCTGCTGGAGTTGGGTTGTGTGGACTATTTATTGGCGCCGTTTAGCGCGCCGCAACTTAACGCCTTGCTGCAACGGCAGGAGTCCGGTTTGGCCGCCGAGGAGAGTTTTGTCTCCTGTTCGCAAGCGGGTCGCCGGTTATTGGCTATGGCCCAGCGGGTGGCGCTGGCACGCGCGCCGATCCTGATTACCGGTGAAACCGGCACTGGCAAGGAGATGATGGCGCGTTATATCCACCGTTTTGCTGCCAGTGACAGCGCTCCTTTTATTGCCGTGAACTGCGCGGCTATCCCCGAGCAAATGCTCGAATCCCTATTGTTTGGCCATGAGCGCGGCGCCTTTACCGGTGCCACTGCCGCCCAGCCCGGCAAGTTTGAATTAGCCAATGGCGGCACCTTGCTGCTGGATGAAATCGGCGAATTACCGCTGGGCTTGCAAGCCAAGTTATTGCGTGTACTGCAAGAGCAGCGGGTAGAGCGCTTGGGCGGGCATAAAGAGATCCCGCTTGATGTACGCATTATCGCCGCCACTAACCGCGACTTGCAGCAGGAGGTGGCCGAAGGCCGTTTCCGCGCCGATTTGATGTTCCGTTTGGATGTATTGCCCCTGCATATTTGCCCGCTGCGCGAGCGCAAAGACGATGTGTTGCCGCTCGCTCGTCGCCTGATTCGCAAACATGCGCCCCATGAACAGCGCGATGACCTGCTTACTCCCGCCGCCTGCGAGGCACTGCTGGCGCACGATTGGCCGGGCAATGTGCGCGAGTTGGAAAATATGCTGCAGCGTGCATTGGTGCTGCGCAATGGTTTGTTTATCCAGCCGCAGGATCTGGGTTTGAGCTTGCCGGCAGTCAATACGGGTGCGCCGATGAAATCCCTTGCGGGCGATATGAGCGCCGATCTCAATGCGGAGATGTGTGGCAAAGCCGCCCTGCGCGCCAGTGGTAAATGGGCGGAATACCAGCACGTAATAGATACCATCCGCCGCTTTGGCGGCCATAAAACCAAGGCGGCCGAGAGTTTGGGCATGACCCCGCGCGCCTTGCGTTATCGCTTGACCGCCATGCGTGAGCAGGGTGTACAGATTACTTTTTAACCCTCGCGCTTATCGTTAATGCAGCACACAACAGTGGATAGAGAACAGTGGCTATGAATTCAATTACACAGGTACAGCAGGATTTGTTAGGGCGCATGGAGCAGATGAAACAAGGCGCCGAAGGCCCGGTGATCGGAGCATCACCGCTGTTTGAAACCATGGAGTTGGCGGGGGAAGCTGCCCCCAAAGACGGCTTTCGCGCAGCCTTTGGTGATGTTTTCAAAGCCATCGATAACCAGCAGCACAAAGCGGGCGCCTTGACTGCTGCGGTAGATTCCGGTGCCAGTGATGATTTGGTGGGCGCCATGGTTGAAAGCCAGAAGGCCAGCGTGTCGTTTTCGGCGCTGATGCAGGTGCGCAACAAAGTGACCAGCGCCTTTGAAGAGATTATGCGCACGCCGCTCTAATCCCCCATTTCCTAACCCCTCCATACCAATGAGATATTCATATGGTGCAGTTTATTAAAGACAGGTTATCCAGCCGGGACGGTGGCGGTTTTAAGCTCGACCCGCGCATCGCGCTGATGATGATGGCCGTGATCGCGGCCATCGCCGCCATCAGCGTGGTGGTGTATTTGTGGCGCGACCAGGGTTCCTTTCGCCCACTTTATGGGGCAGGTGAAGACTATCCCGCCGCCGAAGTGATGCGCGTATTGGATGCCGAAGCGATTGGCTACAACCTGCACCCGCAAAGCGGGCAAATACTGGTGCGCGAGGATCAGTTGGCTCGTGCGCGCATGTTGCTCACCGCCAAGGGCATTCAAGTGGCTATGCCTTCGGGTTATGAATTGTTTGATAAAGAGGAGCCGCTCGGCTCCAGCCAGTTTGTGCAGGACGTGCGCTTAAAACGCAGCCTGGAAGGTGAACTGGCGCGCTCGATTATGACCATGAAAGGCGTGGACATGGCGCGTGTGCATTTGGCCTTGCAGGAGAGCACCTCGTTTGTGGTGAGCAAGCGCGACCCGGCCAAAGCCTCGGTGATGTTGCAGTTGGCGCCGGGTTACAAACTCAAGCCGGAGCAGGTCAGTGCCATTGTTAATCTGGTGGCGAGCAGCGTGCCGCAACTGGCCAGTGGCGATGTGAGTGTGGTCGATCAGCAGGGTGTGCTTTTATCGCGCGGCCTGAATGAAAGCGCGGGCCCCTCGCAAAGCTGGGAGCTGGTGGATGGCTATCAAGCCAAGGCTGTGAGCAATGTGGAGGAGGTGCTGGCGCCGATTTTGGGCGCAGGCAATTACCGCATCAGCGTGGCGGCGGATATCGACTTCAGCCAGCGCGAGGAAACCTTTCAAGCCTATGGCGATAACCCGCGCCTGCGCTCGGAAATTCTGCGCGATGAAAGTGTGCTGGATCAGCTCGCCCTGGGTGTGCCCGGTTCCCTGAGCAACCGCCCGGTACCGCCACCGGAAGAAGTTCCCCCTGCCGATACCGAGGCTGCCCCTGCACCCGCTGAAGGTGAAGCCGTGGCCGAGAGCAGCGTGGAAAATAAAGCGGCGACCTCCCTGCGTAAAGAATCCAATCGCCAGTTGGAGTACGACCAATCCGTTACCCATATCAAACACGCACCCTTTGCCCTGCGGCGCCAGAGTGTGGCGGTAGTGTTGAACGCGAGCAGTGCCCCCGAGGGTGGCTGGACACCGGAAGCCCGCGCCGAGCTGGAAGCGATGGTGAAAAGCGCAGTCGGTTTTGATGAGAAGCGCGGCGACTTGCTGACACTGAGTGTGTTTCCGTTTACCAAACCGGTGGAAATAGTAGAGAACATCCCCTGGTGGGAGAGCGCCCGGGTGTATGAACTGGCCAAAATGGGCTTGTTTGGGCTGGTGAGTTTGCTGCTGTTATTCATGGTAGTACGCCCGGCCATGCGCAACCTTATCCGCTCCAACCAGCAGTTAATGCCGCCCATGGTGGAACCACCCTTGGCGCTGCGCACCGAGCAGAACCCGGCACGCGGCTACGGCAGCGAGGGTGCACCGCATATTCTGGGGGAATTTAATCCGCTCGCGGAAATTCGCCTGCCCGCACCCGGTTCGGGGCTGGAACTGCAAATCGAACATTTGCAGATGTTGGCTAAAAATGATCCTGAACGTGTGTCCGAAGTCATTAAACAATGGATAGGTCGAAATGAAAGAACCCTCAATCCAGCCAGCTGATGAGCGCAGCTCTGCCGCGCTGAAAGACGCTCCGGCGCGCGTGGCCTCACGTGCGCTCAGCCCCGTTGAACAAGCCGCCATTCTGCTCCTGAGCATGGGCGATTCCACCTCGGCAGGTGTATTGCGCCATTTCTCGCGCGAGGAGATTGTCAGCATCAGCCAAGCCATGGCGCGCTTGAGCAATGTGAAGCAGCCGATGGTGTCGGAAGTGATCAGCCGCTTTTTTGAAGACTACAAAGAGCAGAGCAGCATCAAGGGTGCGTCGCGTTCGTATCTGTCCGGCATGCTCGGCAAGGCACTCGGCAGCGATATTACCCGCGGCTTGCTCGACAGCATCTACGGTGAAGAAATCCGCGCCAAGATGGCCAAAATGGAGTGGATCGACCCGCGCCAATTTGCCGCACTCATCGCCAAGGAACACGCGCAAATGCAAGCTGTGTTCCTCGCCTTCCTGCCGCCAGCCATGGCCAGTGAAGTGCTCGAATGTATGCCAGCGGCGAGTCAGGATGAAATGCTCTACCGCATCGCCAACCTGAGCGAAGTGAACAGCGATGTGATCGCGGAATTGGAAGAATTGATTGATCGCAGCTTGTCGGTATTGTCCACCCAGGGCTCGCGTGTGCGCGGTGTGAAGCAGGCGGCGGACATCATGAATCGCTTTAAGGGCGACCGTAACCAGATGTTCGAATTACTGCGCGCCCACAACAAAGATCTGGTGGGCAAGATTGAGGATGAAATGTACGACTTCTTTATCCTCTCGCGCCAAAGTCAGGAAGTATTGCAAGCCCTGCTGGAGGCTATTCCGCTGGATGAGTGGGTGGTGGCGCTCAAAGGTGCTGAACCGGCGCTGGTCAAAGCGATTATGGCGGCCATGCCCAAGCGGCAGGCGCAGCAGATGGAATCCATCAATCGCCGTCAGGGGCCGGTGCCCTTGAGTCGCATTGAGCAAGTCCGCAAAGACATCATGGCGGTGGTGCGCGACATGGCCGCCAACGGCGAAGTGCAATTGCAGTTGTTCCGCGAACAGACCGTTGAATAAGGGGCAGATATGACGGTTAAAGTGCTTAAAGGGGCGGGTAAAGGGTGGCGGCCGTATCGTTTTCCGCCACGCGCCAATGTCAATTCCAGCCTGCAGGCCAGCCAGTGGGGCAGTGACCCGGAAGCGATCCAGCGCGCCATTGCCGATGGTTTTCAGGAGGGCTCGGAAAAAGGCTATCAACAAGGCTTGATTCAAGGGCAGGAAGAAGGGCAGCGCGATGGTTTTACCCAAGGGCATATTGAAGGTGTGGCGCGCGGCCGCGAAGAGGGGCGGCAGCAAGGGCGTGAGGCGTTTGAAACCGCCAGCCAACCTCTCGACCAGATTAGCCAGCAGTTGCAAGCCTTTATGGAGGACTTTGAACGCAAGCGCCGCCGCGAGTTGTTGCAACTGGTGAAAAAAGTCGCTCAGCAGGTAATTCGCTGTGAGCTGACCTTGCACCCCACACAATTATTGAATCTGGCAGAAGAGGCGCTCGCCGCCATGCCCACCGAGCAGAGCGATGTACATGTGCTGCTCAACCCTGAGGAATGCAACCGTATCAAAGACCTGGCACCCGGTCGCGCTGCTGCCTGGCGGTTGGTGCCCGATGACAAATTGGTGCTGGGCGAATGCCGCATAGTCACCGCGCAAACCGAGGTGGATATTGGCTGCCAACAGCGGTTGGATGCCTGTGTGGATACCCTGGCTGAACATATGCATTTGGCCGAGGGCTAACCCGTGAGCAGCCCATCGCCGCTGGAGGATTTTAAGCTCGACGATGCCCTGCGCTCGCTGGATCGCGTACAGCTGGCCAAGGTCAGCGGCCGCTTGGTGCGCGTGTCGGGCATGTTGCTGGAAAGCCACGGTTGCCAGCGCATGACTGGCCAGCGCTGCTACGTGGAGCAGGGCGATGGCAGCATGCTGGAAGCGCAAGTCGTCGGTTTTAACCGCGATATCAGTTACCTCATGCCGTTCAAAAAACCCATCGGTTTAACCGCCGGTTCCCGCGTATTTCCCGCTAAAGACGAAGCCCTATTGCAGATCGATGAATCCTGGCTCGGGCGGGTGCTCAACGGCCTCGGCGAACCGCTGGACGATTTGGGCAAGCTCAGTGGTCGCGATACCTTGCCCACCGAATTACCGCGGGTAAATCCACTTAAACGGCGCCCGGTATCGGCGCCCCTGGATGTAGGTGTGCGGGCGATCAATGCACTGCTTACTCTCGGCAAAGGCCAGCGCGTCGGGCTGTTTGCGGGCAGTGGTGTCGGTAAAAGTGTGCTGCTGGGTATGATCACCCGCCAAACCGCGGCCGACGTGGTAGTGGTTGGTTTGATTGGCGAGCGCGGGCGCGAAGTGCAGGAATTTATCCTCCATTCACTCGGCGAAGAAGGCTTACGCAAAGCCGTCGTGGTGGTCGCACCAGCCAATGAATCGCCTTTGATGCGGATGAAAGCCACGGAGTTGTGCCACACCATCGCCGCCTATTTTCGCGATCAAGGCAAAGACGTACTGCTGTTGGTGGATTCGCTCACGCGCTATGCCATGGCGCAGCGTGAAATTGCGTTGGCACTGGGTGAACCTCCTGCGACCAAAGGCTATCCGCCCTCGGTATTTGGCATGTTGCCGGAGCTGGTGGAAAGCGCCGGTAATGGCGAAAGCGAGCGCGGTAGTTTGAGCGCGCTCTACACCGTATTAGCCGAAGGTGATGACCAGCAAGACCCGATTGTGGATTGCGCCCGCGCCATTCTGGACGGTCACATAGTGTTGTCGCGACGCTTGGCCGATGTGGGGCACTACCCGGCGATTGATATTTCCGCCTCGGTCAGCCGCTGTATGACCCAAGTGACGGAACCGGCACATCAGGGCGCAGCGCGGCAGTTAAAAGAGTTTTACAGCACCTACGAAAAAATCAAAGAACTGATCCCACTGGGCGGTTACACACCGGGTATGGATCTCAAAACCGATCAGTCGGTGCAGTTAGCGCCCGCCATTGAGCGCTTTTTGCGGCAGGAAGTGGGCGCGGGCGCCGATCTGGAACAGAGCCTTGTCGGGCTCAAAACTATTATTCGTTAATGGCAGGGTTCATTAAGGTCAGCAGCAGCCATGAAAGAGCAATTAGCCGTTTTATCCCGTTTGGCGAGCTTGCGCGGCACCAAGGTGCAGCAAATGCTGGGGCGGGTGACATATCAACAAAACCTCTGCCAGCGCTATCGCAACAATATTACCGGCCTTAACCGGCTGTGCAGTTTTACCGTGCCCATGACTACGCCGCTACAGCGCAATAACCAGCAGCAATACAAAGCCACTCTGCACAAAATGGTGGAGCTGCAACAGCGCGAGTTGACGCTGGCGGAAGAAAACCTGGCGCGTATCCAGGTGGAATTAATGGCGGCCATGCGCAGCGAGAAAATCGTCGCCCATGTGATCGACGCCAAGATGGCGCAGTGGCAAGTGCAGCTCAATCAGCAGGAGCAAAAAATACAGGACGGTCTTGCCGCACAATCCTGGTGGCGCGCGCAGGGTTAACCGGCAGGGGGAGTGTTTGTGACTGACGGTAAACCGGCGCATTAAAATTTTTTGCAATGCGATTTAAGTGATCGCCAAAATTGGTCGCTTAGTGTTGGTAACGACGCTAATGAAGCGCAACAATTGATAGCAACACTCTTATTTCAGGATCTCATCATGGAAATCAGCAGGCACATTAAATCTGGCTACAGTGCCCCCACTGAGGCCTCAGCCAGTGGCAAAACCGACGCTGTAGCTCAGGCAAAAGCGGCGGCATCGGCGCAGAGCAGCACGGCCGAACCGCGCCTGGAAGAGTTGCAGGAAGCCATGCGCGCACTGCCGGAAATCGATATGGACCAAGTCACCGCCATCAAACAAGCATTGGCCCGCGGCGAGTTAAGCAGCGATGTAAAAGTGCTCGCCCACAGCATTCTGGCGTATCACCGCAGCAGCGATCTATGACTGGCAGCGGACACATCAGTCGCGCCCAGCAATTAGTCCAGGTGGCGGCGCGCGATATAGAACAGGATTGCACTGACTACCAGTGTTTGCAGGGTTTAATGCAAAGCCTGTACGAACAGCTATTGCTGCGCAACTGCGAGCAAATTGAGCTGCTCAACCAACAGATTCTTGTACTCATTGACTTTATTTCCACCCGCGCCACGCGTCGCCGGAAAATATTGGCTGCCTTTGCTATTCCTGCGGCGGCAGGCAACCAGGGCATAATCAATTTATTGTGCACCTTGCCTGATTCGGCGCAGCTGTTAGCGCGCTGGTCGCAATTGGAAGGTTTTGTCCGCGAGACCAAAGCGCTCAACGAACGCAACGGAAAATTACTCGCCATGCACAATGAAATCATCCAGCAGATTTTAGGCGGGCAGCAGGCGGAGCAGGTTTATTCGCCGCAGTATTATTGATCTCCCGTAATCATCTTCGCCCGCTGTGCATTTGCGCAGCGGGCATTTTTTTATCTGCGTTTTGTCTGTTCTTGTGTATTTATTCCTGCCTGTTTATTCCTACGTGTTTATTTAAGCCCTGCAGTTTTTTTGTCGCCTGTGTAAAGCATTGGGCTCTGTGTGAGTGAATGCGGAAACGGGTTTTCCTCCTGCGCTTCCCTGTGGCCTAAGCGGAAGTAATTTTTCTGCATGTTTTTTCATTAATCCTATATAAAACAATAGGTTATGTATTGGCATTGATATTGCTGAAACCCACGCGAGGAGAACTGCAATGGCGATAGATTCAGATTACGTTAAAAGCATGGCGACCCAGTTGGCGAATTACGAGGTGCAGTCCGCGCTGACGAAAGCGAATCGCAATGAGGCGAATTACAAAGCGAAGTTAACGGCGATTACCTCGCTGGAAACGGCGCTGAAAACCTTCAGTTCCAGTATCAAAAGTTTAAAGGGCACCAACAAAAGTGTGCTGACCAATAGCGCAACTTTCAGCAGTGAAGGTTATGCCAGCGCAACCGTCGGCACTGCGGCGATTGCCGGGAATTACCAGTTTTTTGTGAAGCAGCTTGCCAGCGCCCATCAGGTGTCGATTGAGGGGTTGAGCGATACCGATGTGGATACCAGTGGCACCTTGACCATCGGTCAGGGCAGCAGCAGTTTCAATATCGACCTGAGCAGCATCGACGGCGATGGCAACGGCAGTAACTCCCTCGCGGAAGTGGCGGCGGCAATTAATGGCGCGACCGACAACAGCGGCGTAAAAGCGACCCTGGTGCGCAGTAACGGTACGGTTTCGTTGGTGCTCGCCAGTGAAAAAACCGGTGTGACTAATGCGATTAGTGTGTCTACCTCGGGCACCAGTGGCGGCGCGTTTGATGCGGCGCTGACCAGCCGACGCGAACTGAGTGCGGCCAAAGATGCAGAAGTTTTGCTCGGTGGTGAAACGGGCATGTTGCTGACCAATGCCACCAACAATTTCGACAACATTATCGATGGTGTAAGCCTGAACTTTACCAAGGCTCATAACACGGGTGAGCAGCCGCTGTCGGTTACGGTGGGGCGCGATGACAAAGCCACCAAAGACAATGTGCAGAGTTTTATTACTGCCATCAATACGCTGCTGGGCTCGTTTGATTCACTGACCGCAAGCGGCGGTGAATCCAGTGAGCGCGGTGTATTGGCGGGCGACTCCAGTATCCGCTCGGTGGAGTCCACCTTGAACAAGCTGCTGCGCACCAGCTTTGGCGGCTCTAGTTTGATCGACTTTGGCATCTCCGCCGACCGTAGCGGCAATTTGACCATTGATGCCGCGCGCTTTGAAAAAGCGATTGCTGCCAACCCGGAAGGGCTGGACAAACTGTTTAACAGCAAAGATGCCTTGCTCGATAGCATCGACAAAAATCTCGCGGTTTACACCAGTGGTACCAACAACCTGATGAAGGCGCGCAAGGAGAGTTTGAACTCCATGCTCAGCCGGGTGGATGACCAGTTCGATGGCATCCAAAAACAATACGACAACTACTATGCCCGCTATCTGAAGCAGTACACCAGCATGATGCAGACGATGTCGGCCATGGAACAAACCTTCGGTATGTTTTGATGAACAATCCCTATCTCGCCAATGAAAGTTACGACAGTTATCGCTCTGTGGATTTGGAAGCGAAAGCCGCCACCGCATCGCCTTATGAGCTGGTACTGGTGTTGTTTGATGGGCTGCTGGATGAGTTGGCGCGCACGCGCGGCCACATTGAAGCCAAACGCTATCAGGAGAAAGGGCGCTCGCTGGAGAAGTGCCTGAATATCCTCAACGGTCTGAACAGCGCGCTGGATTACGACAATGGCGGCGAAGTGGTGCAGGGGCTATCGCGCTTGTACGACTACTGCATTTATCGCCTGTCCGATGTCAGCGTGAGCCTGTCGCTGGAAGGGTTGGAGGAGGTGGTTCATCTGCTCGGGGTAATCCGCGAAGGCTGGGACGGTGTCAATGCCCAACGCCGCTGATCGCTACCAGCAACTGCAATTGATTACCTTGGGTGAACAGCTAACGGAAGCCCTACGCGCCAAGGACTGGGAGCGTGTGGGGCAGGTTGATTTGCAGGTTCGCCGCTGTCTGGCGGAGTTGGCGACGGTTGAATCGCCCAGTCCTGAATTGCAAAAACTTAAAACGCAATTGCACGAGTTGTATGCGCGGGTATTGCCTGCCTACGCCAATGCCTGCGAGCAGCTGCGCCAGCTGCTGATAAACCATATGGATTATGCCGAGGGCCGCTCGGCCTACTTGCGTACCGATTTGTTGCAAGGTGAGAGATAAATGTTGTCATCACTGAGTTCTTCTACCGCCGCTGCAGCTGTTAGCGACGCGCCACTCATGGCGTCGGATACCAGCGCAATTACTGCTGACTCGCGCCAACTTACGGGTGACAACCCGGTGTTTGCCGCGCTATTGGCTGGCGGCAGTGCTGAAGAGGGCGCCGAATCATTGCCGGACGCCACCGTGGTGGCAGCCACTGGCGACCCACAAGCTGCGTTGGAAATAGATGCGGAGCAGTGGTTACAACAGGCGCTTGAACAGCAGCAAGTACAACTGCAGGTGCGCGCTATGCCAAGCCCTCTGGGGGATACCCAGGCCACCGTTGCAGCAACTAATTCACCGGCTCTGGTACCACTGCCATTGGCGCCAGCGGAAGTTCTACCCCAGGCATCGGGCGGGATAAGTGAGGCGATGACAGCATCGCCGTCCAGCATCCATTCCAGCGGCGCAACAATAGCCATCAACCCGGCCTTGTGGATGGCTCGAACGGCAACCGGGCCAGTGCCTGCCAGTTTGGCGGGAGCAGCTAGCCTGCAAGGTGCAGCAGCCCATTCGGTAGAGCAGGCGTTAGCGCCATCTGAGCAATCGTTGGGGCAAGCCCAGGTACAGCTGTCATTGCAGCCGTCACAGCAACAGTCACAACAGCAGTCACAACAACAAGCGGCGCCACAATCGCTACAAAAATCGCTACAACAATCACTTCAACAACCCATACCGCCGTCGGTGCCGCACTTGGCGCAGCAGGGCGCTGAAGTACCGCTGGTGGATTCGCCGCTGTTGGCGAGTGCAACAGCGGAATTCTCTAGCCCGGTTGTTGATCGTCCAGCCAGCCCAGCGGGCAACAGTATTTTTACTCTGGGCGATAAAGCGGTGCAGGACAGCAGTATCCAGGCAAGCGCAAAACTGCCTACACCCGAGGCGAAATGGGGCGAGCAGTTGTTACACACCCTGCGCGATCAGGTGCAGGTGCAAATCCAGCAGCGTATCCAGAATGCCACCATCCGGCTGGACCCGCCGGAGCTGGGCAGTTTGGAGATTTTCCTCAGTCATGAGTCCGGTCGCCTCAATGTGCAGATCAACGCCAGTCAGGCCGATGTAGCGCGCCTGTTGCAGCAGACCAGCGACCGTTTGCGCCAGGAATTGGCGGGCGGGCAATTTACCCAGGTGAATGTGCAGACCTCTAGCGAGGGACAATCCGGCCAGCAGCAATCCCGTCACAGCGCATCACGTTTTGTGGCGGAGGAAATAATTCAGGTCAACGGCCAGCCAGCAACCGATAACACACGCGGGCAAAGTGGCCAGGCTCGCGATGTATTGATTACGGTTTAACGCTTCGCGCTGGTGTTCATCAGCGCGGAATTTTTTAACAAATGCTTTTTAGTCAATGGAAAAGGGCAGACGCGGTTATGTTGATGCAGCGAATTATTTTGGCGGTTTTGGTAGTGAATACTCTGGCAGTGGCAGCGACGGCCTATCTCAACTTCCGGTTATTGAATCAACCTGTCGCCAGCGTAACGGAGAGCACTCCGGCCACCGGCGCGTTGCCAGCGCCCAAGACCGGCAAAGCGGAGGAGTACAAGTTTTTTGCGATCCAGAAAATTATTGTGAGCCTGCCGGGGGATGGCCGCGAACACTACTTTGTGCTGGATTTGGTGCTGCAAGCCAATAGCGATACCGACGATAAAAAGTTGCAACAAATTGACCCCATGGTACGCAATTCAGTGGTGGCGCATTTGTCGGCCATGACATTTAACCAGCTGCGCGGCCTACCCATCACCGAGCTGCAGGCGAAGTTGGAAGAAGTCGTTCTGGCGGATTTTGCCAGCCGTCAGGTGGTGCAGCCCTTTGACCACGTACTGGTTAGCAAACTGGTTGTGCAATAGGACTTTGTATGAACGCCACTTGCGCCATCGATTTTGATTACCTCGCCGGTCAGAGCACGGCGCCCACGTTTGCTCCCGAGCTTGAGCAGCAGTTGCTGATTCAATACTTGCCGCTGGTGAAACGCATTGTGCGCCAGCTGTCGCTGCAGGCAAGTCAGGTGCTGGATCGCGACGACATGGAGCAAATCGGCTTGATGGGGTTGCTGGAAAGCCTGCGTCGTTACGGCACACCCGATGAAAACTTTGGCAGCTTTGCCAAGTTGCGTATTCGCGGCGCGATTCTGGATGAACTGCGCCGGCAGGATTGGCGCCCGCGCCAGGTGCGCCAACAGGCCCATAAAATCCGCGATGCCATTCGTCTGTTAGCGCGGCAATTAGGGCGCGCGCCGCAGGATGCGGAAATTATGAAATTTACTGGCCTGAGTGAAAAAGATTACCAAGCCTTTTTACAGGCCGATGCCTGTGAGGCCATCGAAAGTTTGGATGAGCTATTGCTTAACGGCCCGGAAATATTTGCCGATGGCAGTTCGGGGCTGGAGGAGCGGGAAATCACCGAGCGGCTGTTAGCGCAAGCGCTGGCGGAATTAAATGAGCGCGAACGACTGATTTTAATTTTGTATTACCAACAAGAACTGAGTTTGAAAGAAATCGCGCTGGTGTTGGATCTAACCGACGCGCGGGTCTGCCAATTGAGTAAACAAGCCATCACCAAAGCCAGCCGCTTTTTGCGGGAACGCAGCTAACGGGAAACAGAGAGAGGCCATTGTGCAAAAAGTTATAGGTGCATTCATTATTGTGGGCTGTGTGCTCGGCGGTTACTCCATGGCGCACGGCGAATTGGCCATGCTCTGGCAACCGGCTGAAGTGCTTATTATTTTGGGTGCGGGTATCGGCAGTTTGGTGGTCGGTAATCCCAAAGAAGTGCTGGTGGAAATGTGCGCACAAATTAAAGGTGTGTTTGTGTTTGAGCGCCGCGGCGAAGAGTTCCAGCGCCAATTACTTATGTGTCTTTACGAGTTATTGGAAATGGTGGACGTAGGTGGCCTTAAAGCACTGGATGCCCATATCGAGGAACCGGAGGCGAGTGAATTATTTGCCAAGTACCCGCTGATTCTGCAAGAGCGCAACCTCATGGCATTTATTGCCGATAACTTCCGCTTGATGGCCATGGGCAAGATCAGTGCCCATGAACTGGAAGGGTTTTTGGAGCAGGAGTTGGATGCCATGGAGCATGCGCTGCTCCAGCCTTCGCGCTCGCTGCACAAAATCGGCGAAGCTATGCCCGGGTTCGGTATTCTTGCGGCGATCATGGGCATCATCATTACCATGGGCAATATTGGCGGTTCAGTGGCTGAAATTGGCGCTCATGTGGCGGCGGCGCTGGTGGGCACCTTTTTGGGCATTTTCATGTGCTACTGCGTGATGGAGCCCTTGAGTAACTCTATGAGTCAGCGCGTCAAAACCGAACTTTCCGCCCTGGAATGCGTGCGCACCACATTGGTCGCCCACTTGGCGGGCAAGCCAACCCTGCTGGCCGTGGATGCGGGCCGCAAACTGATCGAACAGGACGTTAAGCCCGCTTTCCGCCTGTTGGAAACCTGGGTTAACCGCTATGAGGATGAAAGGGACGCGGCATGAAAAAGCGTAGCGACAAAGATTCTGAAGTAATCGTCAAACGCCGCAAAAAAAGTAATCACGACGAAAACCATAGCGGTGCCTGGAAGGTGGCCTTTGCCGATTTCACTATGGCGATGATGGCGCTATTTATGGTGCTCTGGGTTATCACCCCGCAGAACGTTCAGCAAAGCACGGCGGCGGAAGCACTCACCAATCCCCTGGTGGATGGTGGTGCCGGGGTATTTGATGGCAATAGCCGCACCCCGCTTGAGCTGGAAGGCATTCCGCTCCAGCCCAATAAGCCAGAGGTGCCGGATGCGACATCCCAAAATACCAATCACCAGCCAATTAAATACAGCAGCCCGGCTGAGCTGAAAGAATTGGCGGGTTTGATGCAATCCCTTGCCCTGCAATTGGACGCACAAGCCAATATTGAAATTCAGGTTGTACCCCAGGGTTTGCGCATTTTGATTAAAGACGATCAGCAGCGCTTTATGTTTGCGCGCGGGAGTGATCGTTTGAATCCGCATTTTGCCCTGCTGTTGCAGCGCCTTGCCGGAGTGTTGGCGCAGGTGGGTAATAAACTGATTATCAGTGGTCACACCGACTCCACGCCTTATAAACGCCTAAATGGCTATAACAACTGGAATCTTTCCGGTGACCGCGCCTTGAGCGCACGGCAGGTGATGGTGGAGTCGGGTTTGGCGCCCGGTGCTGTACTGCAAGTCGCGGCGCAGGCAGATGTTATGCCTCTGCACCCGCAGGCACCGGAGGACGGTGCCAATCGGCGGATTGAAATATTGTTGTTAACCGCTAAAGCGGAGGGGCTGTACCGCGAGATTTTTGGTGATCAGCAAACCCGCGTTGATTACTCAAGTCAGCAGGCGGAGTTGATTGTGCCCGCCAAGGCCGACACAGGCACAACGCAATCCCTCTAGTATCAAAGGCAAGGCGCGAGATCGGCTTCCGTCAGTTGCGCCACTCCATCTACCGGTATATGCAAGCTGCGCGCGCCGCTGTCGGTGTGTAGGCATACCAGCGTCAACACATCGTTGTGCAACCCCAGCACCAGCTGCAGTGGCTCATCGGTCAGTTGTTTTACCCGCGTGCCAAGTGTTTCCCCCAAAGGCACTAACTGGACCATCTGCCCCGGCTGCTCCGGTGCATAAGTCAGAGTCAGGTTGCCCGCAAGGCTGGTTGCCGGTGTTTGTTTTTGCACTAACAGCATGCCAAATAAACTCAAGACCCCAATTCCCGCCAGCAAGGACAAACGCGAGCGCCAGAGGTTATTGCCAGTGTTTTGTTGTTCGTTAGCCGGTGGATTCATGCCGGTGAGGCTAACGACAGCATTCGGCAGCGGGGGATTCAGGTCAGGGCGGGCAGCCGCTACCGCGGCTTGATCAGCAATACCAATACTGGTGGTTGCTTCTATGTATTTGGGGTTCAACATATACCCGCGACGGGGAAGTGTTTGGATGATTTCCCGCTCTTTTTCATCCCCCAGAATTTGGCGCAAGGTGTAGATCTGCTGGTTCAGGCTACCTTGACCTACAACCCTGTCTGCCCATGCGTGACTCATTAGCTCTTCGCGTGCAATCACTTCTCCTGGTGTTTGCAACAATCGTTCAAGCAAGCGGCTGCCGGAAAACCCCAGGTCAATTTTTTCTTCAGTGCCGGCTTTAAACAGGCTGAGCTGATAGAGGGAGGGGTAAAAGAACGCAAGGCAATCGGCGTTCCCCGTTTTGATAGTCACGCGGGTCTGACGCTCGGGCGGTGTAGTTGCGCTGGTTTCGCCGCGCGCAGGGATGCTGGTCTCGCTAAGGGTCATTTCCATACAGATGTGAATTCAAAAGGTGGCAGACGGTTTTCTGGCGTCAACAAACGGATGCGCCAATCATAGCGCCGTTTTTACCACAATTTATTCCATTTAGTAGTTTCTACTCAGTAAAACTCGTTAATTTTTATAGGTTTAGCTATAAAAAAGAGCAACAGCAGAACAAATCGCACACATATGTTGATTTTGGCGACAAGCAAAAACGCCCCGACAAGCGGGGCGTTTAAGCGGGAGTACCCAGCTCGCTATTAACCGAGCAGTGACATCACCATACCTGGCATTTGACCAGCTTGTTTCAGCATGGAGATACCGGATTGCATCAACATGGAGTTTTTGCTCATGTTGGCGCTTTCCTTGGCAAAGTCGGCATCCACAATACGACCTTTGGACATGTCGGTATTGTCTTTCATGTTTGCCAGGTTGTTCGCAGTGTGGTTCAAACGGTTGATGTTGGCACCAAACAAGGCGCGCAGTTCACCTACCGAGTTCAGCGCCGTTTCAACCAGAGTGATGTTGCCGTTGGCGTTGGTGTTCACTGCAGTGGTGGCTACCTGGGTAGTGGCCAATTCCACACCGGGAGTACCGGCAGTGGTATAGGTGTCAGACACGGCTGCCAGTGCAGTGCCCAGTGCAGTCAGTTTGGCACTCACGTTCAGGGTCAGTTTTTCTGCGGAGCTGGCACCAATCTGGAAGTCCATTGCCGCCGAGAATTTACCGCCAGCACCCGTTACCAGTGTGCCGTCACTGAACAGGTTGGCGCCAGCAAACTTGGTGTTTTTGATGATGTTGGCCATTTCTTTACCCAACTCATCGTATTCGCCTTGCAGGGCAATCAGATCTGCACCGCTGTTGGTGGCGTTCGATGCCTGGGTGCTAAGGTCTTTCATACGCTGCAATATGTCGGTCATTTCATTGAATGCACCTTCAGCGGTTTGCAGCAGGGAAACTGAGTCACCCGTGTTGCGCATAGCCACTTCCATACCGCGTGATTGGGCATTTAAACGCGTGGCAATTTGCAAACCAGCCGCGTCGTCAGCCGCTGAGTTAATGCGCAGGCCAGTGCCTAAACGCTGTTGGTTGGTACCAAGGCTGTTGTTGGTTTTACTCAGGTTGGTTTGGGTAATCAACGAGGAGTAGTTGGTATGAATTGACAGTGCCATGTGAATATTCCTGTGCTAAGAAAGCGTGAAAATAAAAATCGGTTTTGTTGCTGGTTTATTTGCCTGCTACACCATCAAGGCGACGAAATCGTCCATTAACTTAAGGTGACACACGCAAAATATTTCCAGCATTAGCGCTATTTCTATTGGCCTTTAGCCAAGCAGTGACATCACCATGCCGGGCATTTGGCCAGCTTGTTTCAACATGGAAATACCGGATTGCATCAACATGGAGTTTTTGCTCATGTTGGCGCTTTCTTTGGCAAAGTCGGCATCCAAAATACGGCCCTTGGACATCTCGGTGTTGTCTTTCATGTTGGCCAGGTTGTTGGATGTGTGGTTGAGACGGTTGATGTTGGCACCGAACTGGGCGCGCATGGTGCCTACTGCATTAAGTGCGGTTTCCAACTCATCCATTGCGCTGCCGGAAGTGGTGGCATCGGTCAGTACTTCGGCTTTGATGGTGGTGATCGCATCAGTCACATCAGTCAGTTCGCCGCTGGCATCCAATGACAGGGTTTCCGCGCTGCTGGCACCAATTTGGAAGGTCATTGCAGCAGTGAATTTACCAGCGGCGGCAAACAGCGCTTCGCCAGCGTATTTGGTGTTGGTAATGATGTTGGTTAATTCATTACCCAACTCGTCGTATTCCGCTTGCAGTGCGGTGCGGTCATCCGTGCTGTTGGTATCGTTCGCTGCCTGGGTTGCCAGATCCTTCATGCGCTGCATGATATCGGTCATTTCATTGAACGCACCTTCCGCTGTTTGCAACAGTGAAACCGCGTCGCCGGTATTGCGCATAGCCACTTCCATGCCGCGCGATTGTGCGTTCAAACGGGTAGCAATTTGTAAACCTGCAGCATCGTCAGCAGCAGAGTTGATACGCAAGCCAGTACCAAGACGTTGCTGGTTAGTGCCAAGGGCATTGTTGGTCTTGCTCAGATTGGTCTGAGTGATCAACGACGAATAGTTGGTATGAATCGACAGAGCCATGGGAGTATTCCTGTGCTAAGTAAAACGTGAATGTAAAAACCTGTTTCGAAGCTGGCCATGTTTGCCTGCTGAAAGGTTAGGGCGACCGCCTCAACGCGGGACTTAAATCGAAGGGAAATTTTTTAGGAAGGGAGCAAGCAACCCGGTCGAATCACCGGTTCCTGCAGCGCCGTAATAGCCCGTAATTCAAACTGGCGCCAAACGTTGCGATAGTCTTTAATTGCACCCATCGCCAAGGCGAGTGGTTTAGAAGCAGACGCTTGTCATGGGCAAAATAATGTTTTGCGATGGGTGTTTTGGGAATGCGTTTTTTGGGTGTTTAATAAACGTTAGGAATGTATATGAGCTATATCGAAGTATTTGCAGAGCAAAAGAAAAAGCGAATTATATACACAGCTGTTTTCGCCATTTTTTTCCTGGTGGCAGTTTTATTGCGTCACTTATATGAAGGCTCATATATTTTTACTGTCCGTGCAGATATTGTTGCAGCGGCACTTCAAGTTATTGGTTTGCCTTTTATATTTCTATCAATCAAGTACATAAAGTGCCCATCTTGCAAAGAAAGTGCAGGCAGTGGTTGGAATATTAAAGAGTGTAAAAATTGCGGTGAAAAACTTAAATAGCAAAATAGCTTTTGACATGCTTTACGTGAGAACCCAATGACTATTGAGCTTCAGAATTTTATAAATTTTCATCAGCCATCTCAGAATTTGATGCGAGCGGATGAGTCCAAAATTATGCGCTACAAGGGGTATTTGCCAGATTGCCTTTTGGAGTTGTGGGCAGAGTATGGTTTCGGTCTATACGGTAATGGATTAATACAAATAATTGATCCTGATTTATATCGAGATAATCTCTGGGGTTGGTTAATGCGGGACGAGGAGGATATGGGTCGGTTGCCAATAGCACTGAGTGCATTTGGTGACGTTTTTTATTACAGAAAAGTCAGCGAAGAAGGTGACGAGGATGTTTCCTTTTTAAATCCGCATACTTCTGATGGCGGCGACCTTGTTTGGTCGCTTCATGATTTTTTCAATGAATGGTGCTGTGACGACGAAGTTATATCCGGCTTCCTGAATGCATCCATGTTTAAAGATGCTGTTTTGAAAAGTGGTTGTCTGGAAATGAATCAGATTTATTATTTTGTCCCTGCACTAAGGATGGGGGGTAATAAGTCGGTATCTCATATCGACAGAGGCGATGCGGTTGCTCACCTTGATTTTTTACTGCAATTGGCCCTTGAATAATCACCCTAACCCATCCTGTTCTTCACGCGTGCTTCATTTTGAAGTTGAATTGCAGACTTCTTTTTGAAGTGCGCGTTTGCGTTATTCAGATAACTCTCCCTCAAAAAATACTCGTTACCACCCCAGGCGCTATCACTTTTGCGTCGATGGTTTTTCCGCTGGATAAATTTTTCACTCTAATCACTTCTCCCTCCGCCGCATTGCTAATTGCCTCACCACTCATGGATGCGCTAATGCCGTCCTGGGTTGCCACAATTTTTACTTTGTCGCCGCGTTTTACGGCGAGGGGTAGGGCTATTAAGCCCGGGCTCAGTACCTGATTGGCGCGAATGCGGCGTTTGGCGCTCATACCAGTGACTTGTTTGGCGTGGTGATAAAACCCGCGTGGCGCTTTGCCTATATCGATTTCCTGGCTTTTTACATCTGCTGCGCTAATCACTTGGCCGCGATCAATAACCCGTGTTGCCACTAATACCGGTAGCCATACCTGCATCTCGGTAGCGACCTGCATGCGCCAACCGGGTTGGTCGGGGCAGGTGATGGTCAGGCGCTGGCGATAGTTGTCCGCCGCACCGCCGCTCACTGCGGGTGCTTGGCTGCAAGTGGCGAGGGTGCGTGTGCTGCCCAGTGGGGTGCTGGTGTGGGTGATGCGCATGCCTTGCCAGTTTTCGCGTTGTGCACTGGGGCGCATCAATGCACTCAGGTGCTGGTGAATGGCCTGGTCAACTTGTTGGTTGATTGTTGTGCTGGCCTTGCTGGTTGCCGGTAGCGCCAGCAGGAATAAACAAAAGCCGATCAGCTGCAACCAATGGGGGGAAGTGGTGCTTCCGCCTGTATTTCCCCTTGGGCCTAAATGCGGAAGGTGTCGCGTAATTTGTGCGCCGTTCATTTTCATAAAGTCCAATAAAATCAATCTGATATAGGTTGTTTTCGCTCTGGGCATGGTTCCTGCTAAAGCTGTGCCATCTACACCCCTTTCGAAGTTTTTAGGTGATGAGCAGAGGTTTTGGACGATGAGTATACGGATTGATGAGGCCTTGGGCGTGCATGCCCGCGCATTGGATCTGCGCGTACAGCGCAGTGAAATCCTCGCCGCTAACCTGGCGAATGAGGATACCCCCGGCTTTCAGGCGCGGGATATTGATTTTGCGCGTGAATTGCAGCGCGCTGATTCACCCTTCGATATTGGCGACATTTCACGGGCGGCGGATCAGCCTGCGAGTCCTGCTTTGCAATACCGCATTCCCATGCAGGCGGCGCTGGATGGCAACACGGTGGACTTGAGCCTGGAGCAGACCGCTTTTTCCAAAAACTCCATGGATTTCCAAACCAGCCTGACCTTTCTGACCATGAAATTCAGCGGTCTTAAACAAGCGATTGAGGGGCGATAACCATGGCATTTGAATCGATTTACAAAATTGCCGGTTCCGCCATGGGCGCCCAAACCGTTCGCTTGAACACTATCGCCAGTAACCTGGCTAACGCCGATTCCGCTGCCACCCGCGCAGAAGATGTGTATCAGGCGCGCAAGCCGGTATTTGCGGCGATTTATGAAAACGACCAGCTCACCCGCGGTGTTGGTTTGGGCGGTGCCCATGTGCAGGTGTTGGATGTGATCAGCGCCGGGCGCGAACCCCAGCGTCGCTATGAACCCGATAATCCGCTCGCTGACCGCGATGGCTATGTGTTTTATGCCGACATCAACCAGATTGAAGAGATGACCGACATGATGTCGGCCACACGCAGTTTTGAAACCAGCGTGGAAGTGCTCAATCGCATCAAAGGCATGCAACAGGGCCTGCTCAAATTAGGAGAGTCGTAATGGCGACGGTTACTAACAACACGGTATCCAATCCGTACAGCATCGATCAGGTGACTGCGAACACGGTGAATGTGAGCGATGCCACCCAGATGGAGAACAACTTCATCAGTTTGATGGTGGCACAAATCCAGAATCAGGACCCGACCAAGCCGGTCGACAGTACCGAGTTTCTCAACCAGTTCTCCGCCATGAGTCAGGTGAAGAGCATGGAAAACATGACCGAGCTGAGCAAAAGCAATCTGGTATTGCTGGACAACCTGCAAACCCTGACTGCTTCCGGTTTGGTGGGGCAGGAGGTCAAGGTATCGGTAGATAGCCTTGATGTGGGTTCGTCGCCTATTCGCGGCCAGCTCGATCTAGCGCATGCGGCCGGCGCAACCCTGATCACCCTGACCGATTCCAATGGGGTGAAAAAAGAGCTTCCGTTGGGGGCGCAAAGTGCCGGTTCGGTGCCGTTTGAAATAGACCCGGCCGCGCTGGGTTTGGCTCCCGGCCAGTACAAGGTTGAAGCGACTACTGATTCCGGCGAATTCCCGCGTGTTGAAGTGTCGGGCTTGGTGACCCACGTGCGCGTGAGTGCCGATGGCCCGGTGTTGGATGTGGCCGGTGCGGGTGCCGTGCCGTTTTACCGGATCACTGAATTTGGCCAGACGCCTGTTGCCGGGCTGCTGTAGTTATTAATCGCGTGATTCATTGCGTTTCTAATCGCGCTCCTCATCACCTATTGGATAAAAGGTAACTGCTATGAGCTTTAATATCGCCCTGACTGGCCTGAGCGCCGTCACCGAACAAATGGATACCATCAGCAACAATATCGCCAACGTGGGCACTACGGGTTTTAAATCCTCTCGCACGGAATTCGGCAGCATTTATGCCGACAGTCAGGCGATGGGTGTAGAAGTGCTCGGCCTGACCCAAAGCATCAGCAAAGGCGGTTCGCTAGTGTCTACCGGCCGTGAATTGGATTTGGCGATTGCCGGTGGTGGTTTTTTTATGACCAAAGGCGCAACCGGTGATATGCAATACACCCGTGCCGGGGTATTTGGCACCGACAAAAATAACCTGATTGTGGATACCCTCGGCCAGAACCTGCAGGGTTATCCCGTGGATGCCAATAACAACCTGCAGGTGGGTACCATCAGCAATCTGGCTTTACAAAATGCCAACCTGCCTGCGCGCGCGACCGACTCGCTGGCGTTTGTGATGAACCTGGATGCCAACGAAACCGTGCCGGTGCTGGCGCCGTTTGATCCCGCCAATGCTGACACCTTCAACTCTACTTACACCAGCAAGATGTTTGACTCACAGGGTAAAGAGCACACCCTGACGCAGTACTTTGTGAAAACCGCAGACAATAACTGGAACGCACACTATTACGCCGACGGTGTATCGCTGGGTGCACCCCAAGCGCTGGTATTTAACACCAGCGGTCAACTGACTACACCTGCCGCGGCGACGCCAGTGAATGTCAACTACGCCCCGCCCGGTGTAGAGCCTATGACCATTGCAATTGATTACACCCGCTCCAGCCAATCCGGCTCCAACTTTGTGGTAACCACCAACCGTCCTTCGGGTTATGCGTCGGGTGAGCAGATTGGTATTGCGGTCGAAAAAGACGGAAAAATCTACGCCAACTACAGCAATGGCGAGCGCCTGCTGCAAGGTCAGGTCGCCATGGCAACTTTCGCCAACATGGAAGGTTTGCAAAATGAAAGTGGTACGCGCTGGAGTGAAACCTCTGAATCTGGCTCGCCACTGATTGGTATCCCCGGTATCGGTGCTTTTGGTGAGCTGCGCACTGGCTCGCTGGAAAACTCCAACGTGGATCTCACCCAGCAATTGGTGGGATTAATGGAAAGCCAACGCAACTACCAAGCCAATACCAAGGTGTTGTCGACCAATAAAGAACTGACGCAAGTGCTCTTCGGCGCTATTTAATCTGCCGTTTACCGGGCACCACTCCAGCCACAAAAGGTTTGAACTATGGATCGTTTGGGATACACCGCTATGACCGCCGCCAGTCGCACCCAGCTCTCGCTGCAAGTGCGCGCCAATAACCTCGCCAATGCTAGCACTACCGGTTTTCGCGCGGATCTGGAACAGGCCAAAGCAGTCAGTGTGGATGGCTATGGCTACGACAGCCGCCATATGGCGCTGGCGCAGAACAACGGTGTTGATCTGACGCCCGGCCCGCTGATCACCACCGGGCGCGATCTGGATTTCGCCGTGAAAGGGCAAGGTTTGATCGCCCTGGATGACGGTGGCGCTGAGGTTTACACGCGCAACGGCAATATGCAGGTGGATGCCGAGCTGCGTTTGACCATCAATGGTCGGCCAGTGATGGGCGAGGGCGGCCCTATTGTGCTGCCGGACTACGACAAGGTTCATATCGGTTCTGACGGTGTGGTTTCCGTGCTGCCCAAAGGCGAAACCCTGATGGCAGAAGTGGATCGCATCAAACGTGTGGATGTCGCTGCTGCTGACTTGATGAAAGACGCCAGCGGCATGCTGGTCACCAAAAACGGTGCACCGGCAGAGGTTAGCGATGCCGTGGTGCTGGTGTCTGGTCATCTGGAATCGAGCAACGTCTCAGCGATTGATCAATTGGTCGCGTCCATGAGCCTCAATCGCTTGTTTGAAACACAAGTGAAAATGATGAAAGCCGCGGAGGACATCTCCAACGCGGGCAACCGCATGATTCGCGGCAGCTAATGCCAGCACTTGGCGTTTAAAAAGAGCAAACAAGAGGAATAGTGCAATGAGTTCAGCATTGTGGGTAAGCAAAACCGGCCTGGCCGCGCAAGACAAGGCCATGGCCACTGTGGCCAACAACCTGGCCAACGTGAATACCACCGGTTTTAAAAGTGACCGCGTGGTGTTTGAGGATTTGTTCTACGCCATTGAATTACAGCCGGGCGCCCAGGCCGATCAGGTCAATACTGTGCCCTCCGGTATTCAGCTCGGCAGCGGTGTGCGCGTGGCGGGCACACAAAAAGTCTTTACCGAAGGTAATGTCCAAACCACTGGCCAGCCGATGGATTTAGCGATTATCGGTAGCGGTTTCTTTCAGGTGGAGTCGCCCTCTGGTGAAACCTTTTACACCGAGAGCGGCCAGTTGCAGTTGAATGCCGAAGGGGTAGTGGTGAATGCCCAGGGCTTGCCCTTGATTCCCGCGATTGAAGTGCCCACCGGCGCCAGCCGTTTCACCGTAGGTAGCGACGGCATAGTTACGGCGGTATTGCCGGGCGATACCAATCCGGTCGAACTAGGCCAAATCACCCTCGCTAACTTTGTAAACCCGGCTGGCCTTGAGGCGCTGGGGGGCAACCTCTACAAAGAAACCGTCGCCAGCGGTGAACCGGTAGAAGGTGTGCCGGGTGAAGAGGGTTTGGGTTTGATCAAGCAGGGTGTGTTGGAAGGTTCAAACGTGCAGGTGGTGGAGGCTATGGTATCCATGATCGCCATCCAGCGTGCCTATGAAGCCAACGCCAAGGTGCTGGACGCGTCGTCCAGCATGCAGCAATTCCTCAACCAGACAGTGTGATTCTGACTATGTGTGGATTTTCTGTCGCTGTGACACGGCTGCTGGTGCTGGCTTGCCTGCTCTCTTCATTGGTTGGTTGCCAGCGTTTTAAAGCGGCGATGAATGATGACGATGGGGTGGATTACCAACCGCCCGCATTGGATTACAGCCAACCGGCAGCCACCAGCGGCGGGCTGTTTCGCACGGGGCACACAGGCTCCCTATTGCAGGACAAACGCGCCTTGCGTGTGGGCGATATTCTCACCATCGTGCTCGATGAATCGACCCAATCCAGCAAAAGCGCGGGCACCAGTTACGGTAAATCCTCCGATGTGAGTATGGGCGTGCCAACCGTATTCGGTTCAACAGTGCCGGATCTGGAATCCTCTTTATCCAGCTCGCGTGACTTCAGCGGTTCCGCCGCCAGTTCCCAGCAAAATACCCTGCGCGGCGCCATCGCGGTGACGGTGCATCAGGTTATGCCTAATGGCACTTTGTTGGTCAAAGGCGAGAAGGCATTGAAGTTAAATCAGGGCGATGAATATATCCGCCTGAGTGGTTTGGTGCGCTTGGAAGACATCAACAGCAACAATCAGATTTCATCGCAAAACGTCGCCAATGCGCGCATTTCCTACGCTGGTCGCGGCGCGTTGAACGACAGCAACTCGGCTGGTTGGTTGACCCGTTTCTTCACTCATCCTTTGTTCCCCCTGTAAGTGGAGACTCTGTTCATGCGCTTTTTTTCCTGGTCGTTCCTCATTCTTGTCGCACTGTTGTGTTTGCCTGTGAAGGCAGTGCCGCTGATGGATTTGGTGGACATTGAAGGTATTCGCCCCAACCAGCTAATCGGTTATGGCCTGGTGGTGGGCTTGGACGGTACTGGCGATAAAAATCAGGTCAAGTTCACCAGTCAGTCAGTGGTCAATATGGTCAAGCAGTTTGGCATCAACCTGCCGCCGAATATCGACCCAAAACTCAAGAATGCGGCGGCGGTAATGATCACGGCGTCAATTCCGCCGTCATATGGCCCCGGTCAAACGGTGGATGTCACTGTGTCCTCACTGGGCGATGCCAAAAGCCTGCGTGGCGGCCAATTACTCATGACCCCGCTGGTGGGGGTGGATGGCGAAACCTATGCGCTGGCACAGGGCGCTTTGGTGGTTGGCGGTTTGAATGCACAGGGCAATAGTGGCTCCAGTGTGGCGATTAACTCCGCCAACGCCGGGCGTATTCCCGGTGGTGCCACAGTAGAGCGCGCGATTCCAACAGATTTCGCCGAACGCAAAGAGATCACCCTCAATATCCGTGAGCCCAGTTTCCAAACCGCAACCAAAATCGTCGATGCCATTAACGCCAAATTTGGCACGGGCATCGCGACTGCGCTGAACGGCACGCGCATTGCCCTGCAGGCACCCAGCGCTGCGAATCAGCGCACCAGTTTTGTCGCTATGTTGGAAGGCCTGGAAGTCCAAACTGGCCGCACACGCCCCAAAGTGGTGTTCAACAGCCGCACCGGCACCGTGGTTGTCAGCGAAGGTGTGCGGGTTAAAGCGGCGGCGGTAAGCCACGGTACGCTCACAGTCACCATCAACGAAACAGCGCAAATCAGCCAGCCGGGCGCCTTTGCCCGTGGGCAAACCGCGGTGGTGCCCAATTCTGATGTGAATGTCAGCCAGGAGGCCAATGCCATGTTCAAGTGGCCGGAAGGTGCCAGCCTGGACAGCATTATTAATACCGTCAACAGCCTTGGCGCCACACCCGATGATGTCATGAGCATTCTGCAAGCGCTGGAGCAGGCGGGTGCACTGAACGCCGAGCTGATAGTGATTTAAGGACCCGCCATGAGTATCGTCTCCCTCAACAACTCCGCTAATACTTCGGCAAGCAGCAATGCTATTGCTGCCTCGCCCTCCGCATTGGAAGCGGCCGCCGAGCAGTTCGAAGCTTTATTTTTACAACAAGTGCTCAAGCAAATGCGCAAAGCGGGCGATGTACTCGCCGCCGATAACCCTATGCGCAGCCGCGAGCTGGACACCATGCGCGATTTTTACGATGGCATGCTCGCCGATACCCTTGCCAGCAAGCGTCAAACCGGTATTGCCGATTTATTGGTACAGCAGCTCTCGGGCAAGGCCAATCAATTGGACACTCTTGATGAAGCCAGCGAAACCGCGCGCGCCGCTGCTTTACCCGAGCGCTCCAGTGCAAGCATGGATTCCCTGCGCAGTACCTGGCAGCGCAGTGTGGATAGCCTGGCCAATGTCTGGAATAAAGGTTCAACCGGCTTTAAGGCACTGGTCGACAGTGTGATCAAACAGGAATCGGCCGGGCAGGTGGATGCAGTATCCCCCAAAGGTGCGTTGGGAATTATGCAGTTGATGCCCGATACCGCCCGCCAAATGGCGCAGGAATTAGGTGTGAATTTCAATCTGGGGCGCCTCACTCGCGACGCGGATTACAACAAACAATTGGGCAGCGCCTTTTTGTCGAAACTACTGGAACGTTATGACGGCGAACAAGCGCTGGCCGTAGCTGCTTACAACGCTGGCCCGGCGCGGGTAGATGAGTGGCTGGAGCGCCACGGCGATCCACGCATTGGCGACATCAGTGTTTCGGCTTGGGTCAGGCAGATTCCGTTTAAGGAAACCCGTGAGTACACCAGCAAAATTCTGGCGGATTTAGGGCAGTCAGCAAGCCTCAAGCAAGACCAGGCGGCAGCAAGTGTTTTACCCCTGATTCCGGGGCAGGAACGATTTAAGTCCGCCCCGATTCCGGTCGCCCTAACACAGAGAACTGACAAATAAAGTACAGAAGATTAGAAAGTTAAGAAGATTAGGAAAGTTAGAAAGTACAGAAAATTTAAACGCCAATTCCACATCCCTGCGCAGGTTCACTAAACCAGCCCGGGAATAATGGCAGACAAGGTTAACGATATGAGTTTTCTCAACCAAATCGCCCTCAGTGGTGTGCGCGCCGCCCAGGTTGCCATAGCCACCACCGGGCAGAATATCGCCAACGTCAACACGCCTGGTTTCAGTCGTTTGAATACCGTTACCCAGTCCCTTGCCGGGCCCGGCGGGTTAAACGTTGGGGGCGGGGTAGAGGTAAGCAGTATTCGCCGTATGGCGAGCGAGTTCCAAAATCAACAGCTCTGGCGCGCCACTACCGAGCAAAATTACTACGCCAGTCGGCAGGAGTACCTGACTTCGCTGGAAGGTTTAATGTCCGGCACTGGCTCTAGTATCAGTGTGGGCTTGGATCAGTTTTTTGCCGCCCTGAGCGAAGCCAGCGCCACGCCCAACTCGATTGCGTTACGCCAGCAGGTCGTCGCTGAAGCGGGCAATATGAGCCAGCGTTTTAACGGTTTGAGCAGCAATATCGATGCTCAGGTGCAAGCCCTGCACGAACAGCGCACGGCCATGGTGACGACCATCAATGGCCTGACCGATAACATCGCCAAACTCAATAAAAAAATCATTGAAGCGGAAGCCGTAAAAGGCGATACCACCGCGTTGCGCGACCATCGCGACAGCTTGGTACAAGACCTTAGTCAATATGCATCGCTGCGTGTCAATGAAGTGCCCGATGGCTCACTCAGCGTTACGCTCTCCAATGGCCAGCCGTTGGTGGCAGGTATCTCTGCAGGTCAATTGCAGGTGTCGCTGCTGGCGACGGGCGAACAGCAGGTATCGCTGTCCTTTTTAGGCACCAGTTTTCCGCTTAAACAGGATAATTTCGGCGGCTCGTTTGGCGGTTTGTACGACGCTGAATATGGCGAGCTGCGCCCGAATCAGGAGGCCCTGCATGAAATGGCCGCGCAGTTTGCGCAAAAAGTGAATGATATTTTGGTCACCGGTTTTGATTTGGCGGGTAACCCCGGTCAGCCGCTGCTCAGCTATGACCCCACCAGTTCCACCCAGCTGCTCAAGGTTAATAATCTGACCCCGGAGCAACTGGCGTTTTCCTCGGTGGCGGGCGAGACCGGCAATAACGAAGTGCTACTGGATTTACTCGCTATCAAAAGTCAAAACATCACCTTAAATGGTAGTTCGGTGACTTTAAACGATGCCTACACCAGCTTACTGGGTACGGTTGCCAGCAATAGCCGCCAAAATCAGGCCGATTTGAAATCCACCACCACGGTGACCCAGCAGGCACAAGCCCAGCGTGACAGTGTCAGTGCCGTCAGTCTGGATGAAGAGGCGGTCAACCTCATGACCTACCAGCAGGCCTATCAGGCCAATATGAAAGTGATCAGCACTGCCAACCAATTATTTGATGACATGCTTGCTGCCTTTTAAGGCGCTGCAAGCATCCACTATTTTCAGGATTCAAGGGGCATAACATGCGCATTACCAACGCACAAATCACCGCTACCATGCATAACTCAATGAACGGTAATTCGGCGCAGTTGGGCAAAATCATGCAGCAGTTGGCGACCAATAAGCGCTTGTTACTGCCGTCGGATGATCCCATCGCCAGCGTCAGGGTTATGCGTGTGCAACGCGAAGAGGCCAGCCTGGAGCAATATCGCAAAAACATCGATAACGTGTCCGGCAGCCTGTCGACCCAGGAGGCAAACCTCATCTCCATGTCCGATGCCATGCTCAATGTGCGCGATCGCCTGTTATGGGCCGCCAATGGTTCCAATACCAGTGAAGATCTGGCCGCTATCGCCGGTGAGTTGGAAAACCTCGAAAAAACCCTGTTCAGTGCCATCAATGTACGCGATGAAGAGGGACGCTACCTGTTCTCCGGTACGCTCAGCGATACCCCCGCCGCGACTTACGACACGGCGACCGAAACCTACAGCGTGACTGGCAATGACAAACATCGCCAAGCCGCCGTAGCCAATGGTGTACTGCTGGCCGAGAACGTCACAGCTCATTCAGTCTTTGGCGCGGGTCTGGATATGCTCAATGAACTGCATGGTTTGGTTGCGACACTCAAAGATCCACTGCTCGATGCTTCTGACCCAGCGGTGCGTGCGCAAATTGAAACCACCATCAACCAACTGGATACCACCCATAACAAGTTGCTGGCGACAGTCACTGAGTTGGGTGGTCGTCAAAATACCTTGACGCTGCTCAGCGACAGCAATGATGAGGTGTCACTGGTCAACAAGAAAATTGAAGGTGAGTTGTCCAATTTGGATTACGCCGGTGCAACGATTGATCTCAACAATTATCAATTGGCGCTACAAGCAACACAGAAAACTTATCTGAAAATTAATCAGTTATCGCTCTTTAGTTTGCTGTAATCAGAGGAGCTATAGCGATGAAGATCGACAAGCAAAACCCTGTCGCCAATGCCTTGGATACGCGTGCGCAAGCGCGGCCGCAAGTCGCTACTGCAAGTGCGTCGCGTCAGGCTGCGCAGGAACCGCCAGCGCGCGAAGCCCGCACACCAAAAAGTGCCGGGGGCAGCAAGGGTTTTAATCTTCAACTTAATCAGCAGTTATCCTCCATGCAGGCAGCGGATCGCTATTTGGGCGATTTGTCAGAGCAATTATCGACGTTGAAACTGAGCATTAGTCGCCAGCTCAGCGCACCACAATCGGCTAGTGAGCGCGAGACTATTGCGCATCATTTGCAGCAGGCAAATAGTTTGCTCGCTGAACGCAGCAAACGTTCCGGCCAATCGCTGGACGCCAATTTCAAGTTGCGTCTCAACGAACCCTTGCGTAGCCGTTTTACGATTGACGGGTTGGAATCACTGGAAACCATTCAGCACGCGGGTAAAGAAACACTGTTATTCACTGCCGGTCGCGCGTTGCCGGAGCCGGTCGCGCTGGTGCTCGATGAAGGCATGAGTGAAGAGCAAATACTGCGTCGCTTGAACAGTAGTTTTGGTAGCGTGGGTATTCGCGCCGAGTTAGATCCGGATGGCGCGCTCAAGTTTTCCATGCCGGAAAATGATTGGCAGCTGTTCAAGGAGCAGTTGAAAGTGAAAGGAGAGGGCAAACTATTCCCCGCACTGGGTAACGGTATCGCCCCGACCACTGAAGATGGCTTTTTGGCGTTAAGCGCGGCCCTGACACAGGAGTCATTCCGTGAATTGCGTCAGCTGCTGGACTCGGTGGTTACCGCGCTGGATCGTATCAGCAGTCTGCGTCAACACATCAGCCTGCGGCAGGAGGATGTTCGCGAGTTTTTGGCCCAGCAAGAGAGTCAGGACGAAAAACAATGGGCGTTGAATTTTGCGGGTGCCGTATTTGATATTCAGGGACGTAAAGCGTCCAACTATGCTGTGGTTACACAAACTGTTGTCGCACAGGCGCAGCTCACGCGCTTCGCCGTGGTCAGCCTCTTGTCGTGATTTGTTAAACAGCTCCAAACACGCAAGTCTTCATTTCCCGCCTTGTAGTACGGGCACTTTTTTAGCTTATTGACCCTAAGAGGTTAGCGCTCATGAGCGGCTTTAATTCGCGCTCCCATGAAATTAACCCTGATACAGCCAAACCGCGTAGCAATCCGTCGTCCGGTACCGGCAACCGCAGAGGTATTCTTCGCTTGGGAAACCTTGTAACATCCTTGTTTATTCTTATAACAAAGCGATGGCGGGGAACAGCAATGGTTTATGTACAGCGCGATGCACAAGGCAAATTGCTCAGAGTTGAGCCAGCCCCCTTTGATGGCATGAGCGAACCTATTTCCGTAGAAAGTGAAGAACTGCACAATTGGTTAAAAGTTAAAGAAGAAGTTAAGGCCCGTTTGGAAAGCCTTCATTCTTCTGACCTCGAACTGGTTCGTGTACTCGAAGATGTGGTCAACGTATTGGTGGATCGCGGCGTTATCCAATATACAGATCTCCCTGAGGCAGCACGTACCAAGCTGGATCAGCGCGCTGTTGCTCGCGCCGACATTGAAGGCTTAACCAGTTTGCTAAAAGATTCCGGCGAGTAATACAGATTACTCCTGTTTTTCATTCCAACCCCGCTACCTGCGGGGTTTGTTGTTTTTGGGGTTGTTGATTCTTGTGGAGTATTGAAATGACGACGTTGGTAAAAGAATTGGCGCAAAAACTCGGTGAGCAGTTGGCAGCTAAAGATTGGCGAATCGCCACCGCTGAATCCTGTACTGGCGGTGGTGTAGCGGCGGCAATTACTGCCATCGCCGGTAGCTCCGCGTGGTTTGAATACGGCGTGGTGAGTTATGCGAATGTCGCCAAACAAAAGCTACTGGGCGTTAGCGCGCAAACGCTGGATATAGAAGGTGCAGTAAGCGAAGCCGTTGTTGTGGAAATGGTGCGCGGTGCATTGGCGCTTTCGGGGGCGGATCTCGCAGTGGCCATCAGTGGTATTGCTGGCCCTAGCGGTGCCACACCGGGTAAGCCGGTTGGTACTGTATGGTTTGCCTGGGCGACAGCGGCGGGTGATCTGAAAACGGATATGCAACTTATTGATGGAGATAGGGCGGCCGTCCAACATGGCGCGGTAATTTACGCTCTGGAAGGCGCTCTGGCGATGACCAAAAAAAATACTGTATAAATTACTAGTACTGTTTGCGCATACAGCTTTTTCATGTATGCTATGTTCATAGTCAGTTGCCTAGTGGCTGACCACAAAAAGATTCTATAACCAGTTTTCACTATTGTTACGTTGAGGTGTCAGATGGATGCGAATAAAGAGAAGGCCCTGCAGGCTGCATTAAGTCAAATCGAGCGTCAATTCGGTAAAGGTACCGTAATGCGTATGGGCGACAAAGAACAAGTCGCCATTCCTGCCATTTCAACTGGCTCCTTGGGGCTGGATGTCGCTCTCGGCATTGGCGGTTTACCCAAGGGCCGTATTATTGAAATTTATGGTCCTGAATCATCTGGTAAAACGACCCTGACTCTGCAAGTTATTGCTGAAGCTCAACGTATGGGTGGGACCTGCGCATTCATTGACGCCGAACATGCACTTGACCCTATCTATGCCTCCAAGCTCGGCGTCAATGTTGAAGATTTGATTATTTCCCAGCCAGACACCGGCGAACAAGCTCTGGAAGTGACCGATATGCTGGTACGTTCCGGTGCAGTGGATGTTCTGGTTGTTGACTCAGTTGCTGCATTGACACCACGCGCTGAAATTGAAGGCGAAATGGGTGACCATCACGTGGGTTTGCAAGCGCGTTTAATGTCGCAAGCGCTGCGTAAAATCACTGGTAATATTAAAAACGCTAACTGTCTGGTGATTTTCATCAACCAGATCCGGATGAAAATTGGCGTTATGTTCGGCAACCCCGAAACTACCACCGGTGGTAATGCACTCAAGTTTTATGCTTCAGTACGTTTGGATATTCGCCGTATTGGTGCAGTGAAAGAGGGTGAGGAAGTTGTGGGTTCTGAGACTCGCGTGAAGGTGGTGAAAAACAAAGTTGCACCGCCATTCAAACAAGCTGAATTCCAAATTCTCTATGGTTCTGGCATTAACCGTATGGGTGAAGTGGTCGATTACGGCGTTAAGTTGGGCATGATTGATAAAGCGGGTGCCTGGTATAGCTATCAAGGCAACAAGATTGGTCAGGGTAAAAACAACGTGATGAAATTTTTACAGGAAAATCCGATTATTGCGCAAGAGCTTGAGCAGCGCGTGCGCACCGAACTTCTTGCTACGCCCGCACTATCTCTGAGTGCCGGTGGTGCAGAAGTGACCGATGATGTAGAAATGTAATTTGTAATGATCTGTACAAAACCCCCATCAGCAGGAATGTTATGGGGGTTTTTGTTGTCTATAAGCGCGGTTATTGTGATTTCCCTAAAGCGCTGGCAGATAGCAATTCGCAGAATGTATCGCCAAGGTGTTTGGTTTCCATTAAGCTGCGTATTAGTAAATTGTTAGTGTGAATCTCACAATCGCGCTTGATAAGAGCAAGAGGTAATTTATGAAAATATCACATTGGGTTTTATTGGTAGGTGCCGTGTTTCTTGCCGGTTGCAGTTCCCAGCCTTATGTTGAAACTGATCATCAGGCTGGGTTTGATTTTGCATCATTGAAAACATTCAGTGTTGCAGAAACCAAGCAGGACTCTAAAGAAGATATCCTGATTTCACCTTTTACATTAAGCCATATACATGCGGCGCTTGAATCTGAACTGGGTAAGCGCTACCAGCAGGGTGCTTCTGGTTCAAAGCCAGACTTTATTGTCAGTTATCATGTAGTGGTTGAGGAAAAAATAGATCCTCGCAGTTACAACGATATCTATGGTTTTGGTTATTACGGCGTAGGTTATCGCTATCCACGCCCTTACTTTTTGGGCACCAATACCGGCTTGCGTGTATACAATCAGGGCAGTTTGATTATTGATATTGTGGATGCCAAAACCGATAAGCCTATTTGGCGCGGTGTATCAGAGAAACGTCTGAGTCGCAGTATGGCGCCACAACAGCAGCGTGAAGTATTGAGCAACGCTGTAGTGGAGGTCTTGGCGCAGTTTCCTCCTGTGAATTAATTGTTGTCAGTTAGTCTAATGGCCGCTTTTTGCGGCCATTTTTATTAGGGCTTTTGTTGTTATGGAAGCAGAATCACCGAAACCATCGGATATACGTTTTGCCGCCATGAATTTTTTGGCAATGCGTGAACATTCCGCTAAAGAGTTAAAGGAGAAGCTTGGGCGCAAGTATTCGGCTTGGCCATGCTTACTTGACTCGGTTATTCAAGCATTGATTGAACAAAATCTTCAATCCGATGAGCGTTTTGCTACCGCGTTTATTGCCATGCGTCAGCGGCAGGGTAAAGGCAGCCAGTTGATTCGTCTTGAGTTGCGTGAGCGTGGTATCAGTGCAGAGCTTATTGCAGCTTGTCTGGATGAGTCGGATGCCGAATGGCAATCATTAGCTTGTGATGCCCGTCGCAAGCGTTTTGGCAATCAAGTCCCTCATGATCAGCGCGAGCGCGCACGGCAGATGCGTTTTTTGCAGACCAGAGGTTTTGCCAGTCGCCATATCCAACAGGCGTTTAATGCAGTCGATACGGATTATTGTTAGCGCCAATTTCTTGAATAAACACTAATCAGTTAGTGGCGAGTGCACGCTTGTTACCTGCAATTTATGTCATCCCATCCTTTTTTACTAACGTCGCTTCATACCCCAATCCCAGCTTTTCGTTGAGCCGAAAGGGGCTTTCTGTTACTCTGGCGCCCCGTCCTGAACGATAAATCCCCAAGCCTCGCAAAGAGTGCTGTTGTAGGCATTTATCTCCATATCCGCTCCGCATTTTCACAGTTAATCAGGTTTTACATGACGCGCTATATATTCGTAACAGGTGGTGTTGTTTCTTCATTGGGCAAAGGCATCGCCTCAGCTTCTCTGGCAGCTATTCTTGAGGCGCGTGGCCTTAAAGTAACTATCATGAAGCTGGACCCCTACATTAACGTAGATCCGGGCACCATGAGCCCTTTTCAGCATGGAGAGGTATTTGTCACTGAAGATGGTGCCGAAACCGATCTTGATCTGGGGCACTATGAGCGTTTTATTCGCACCAAGATGACACGCCGCAATAATTTCACCACCGGTCGCGTGTATGAGACTGTATTGCGCAAAGAGCGCCGTGGCGATTATTTGGGCGGAACCGTGCAGGTTATTCCGCATATCACCGATGAAATCAAGCGTCGCATTCTTGAAGGTGGTCGCGATGTCGATGTGGCTTTGGTTGAGATTGGTGGCACGGTAGGCGATATCGAATCGCAGCCCTTCCTGGAGGCTGTGCGTCAACTCAAAGTTGAAATGGGCACGCGCGCATTGCTAATGCACCTCACTTTGGTGCCTTATATCGCCACTGCTGGTGAAACCAAAACCAAGCCGACTCAGCACTCAGTAAAAGAATTACGTTCCATTGGTTTGCAGCCTGATATTCTGTTGTGTCGTTCCGAGCGTTTGGTGGATGAAGATTCGCGCCGCAAAATTTCGCTGTTCACTAATGTTGCCGAACGCGCTGTTGTACCGCTTCCCGATGCAGACACCATTTATTCGATCCCGCGCTTGCTACAAAGCTATGGTTTGGATCAGATAGTTGTTGAATTGCTTGGTTTGCAATGCCGCGAGGCCGATCTGAGCGAGTGGGACAAGGTTGTTGAAGGCAAACTTAATCCCGTCAATTCCATCACCATTTCCATGGTTGGTAAATATATGGAATTGCTGGATGCCTACAAGTCACTCATTGAAGCACTGACTCACGCCGGCATTCATACCCATACTAAAGTTAATATTAATTACATTGACGCCGAGCGTGTTGAAAATGAAGGCGTTGGCATTTTAAAAGATGCAGATGCTATTTTGGTTCCCGGTGGTTTTGGTGAGCGCGGCGTAGAAGGCAAACTCATGGCGGTGCAATACGCACGTGAAAACAAGGTTCCGTATCTTGGCATTTGCTTGGGTATGCAATCTGTTGTTATTGAATTTGCGCGCAATGTGTTGGGTCTGAAAGGGGCTAACTCCACTGAGTTCGATCGCAATTCTCCGCATCCGGTTATCGGTTTGATTACTGAATGGATCACCTCGGAAGGTGAAGTAGAAAAGCGCGATGAGTCATCTGACCTTGGCGGCACTATGCGGTTAGGTGCTCAGGAGTGTCGCTTGGTTAGCGGCTCTAAGGCACGCGATATTTATGGTGCAGATGTGATTGTTGAACGCCATCGTCATCGCTATGAAGTAAACAACAATTATGTTGATCAGTTGCAAAAAGCCGGTCTAAAAATTGGTGGTTGGTCAGCGGATGATACCTTGGTGGAAATGGTTGAAATTCCCGATCACCCCTGGTTTGTCGCCTGTCAATTCCACCCGGAATTTACGTCTACACCACGCGACGGGCATCCACTCTTTACTGCGTTTGTAAAGGCGGCACTGGCTAATAAGAAATAAGCGGTAAGGGCGCAATTTATTGCGCCCTTACTTTTATCTGCAAGAAATATCCTGCGTTAAAAAGGAATAGATGTGTCACAACAAATCGTAAAAATTGGCAATTTACAAGTTGGGAATTCACTCCCTTTTGTTTTGTTTGGCGGAATGAATGTACTTGAATCTCGCGATATGGCTATGCAGGTTGCCGAGGCATATGTAGAGGCAACTGGCAAGTTGGGTATTCCCTATGTATTTAAAGCCTCCTTTGACAAAGCTAACCGCTCTTCTATTCACTCGTACCGTGGTCCGGGTCTGGAAGAGGGCCTCAAAATATTTCAGGAAATCAAACAAACCTTTAATGTTCCGGTGATCACTGACGTTCATGAAATTGATCAGTGTCAGCCAGTGGCGGATGTCTGTGATGTAATTCAGCTGCCGGCCTTTCTCGCGCGTCAGACGGATTTAGTTGTCGCTATGGCGAAAACCGGCGCAGTTATTAATATTAAAAAGCCGCAGTTTTTAAGCCCGGGTCAAATGAAAAATATCGTCGAAAAATTTGGCGAATGTGGCAATGAGCAAATTATTTTGTGTGATCGCGGCACTAACTTCGGTTACGACAATTTGGTGGTTGATATGCTCGGTTTCCGCACCATGCGCGAGGTGAGCGGTAACGCACCGGTTATTTTTGATGTAACCCATTCCCTGCAGTGTCGCGATCCCATGGGCGCAGCCTCCAGTGGTCGTCGTCATCAAGTAGCTGAATTAGCGCGTGCCGGTATGGCGGTGGGGCTGGCAGGTTTGTTCCTTGAGGCGCACCCTGATCCTAACAACGCAAAATGTGACGGCCCTAGTGCGCTACCACTGGATAAACTCATTCCATTTTTGCAGCAAATGAAAGCAATTGACGATTTGGTGAAAAACTTTCCACCACTCGACATTAACTAAATTTTTTGGAAATCTACTCTGGAGAAGATGAATGACTAAAATTGTTGATATTAAAGCCTTTGAAATTTTGGATAGCCGTGGCAACCCCACTGTAATGGCAGAAGTAATTTTGGATGATGGCTCAATTGGTTCTGCAACTGCACCGTCTGGCGCGTCTACCGGTTCACGCGAAGCATTGGAATTGCGCGATGGTGACAAATCACGCTACTTGGGTAAGGGTGTTTTGAAGGCTGTTAACAACATCAATACCACTATTAAAAATCTGGTAGTGGGTATGGATTCATTGGATCAGCGCGCGCTAGATAATGCCATGATCAAAGCTGATGGCACCGACTTTAAAACTGTGTTGGGTGCAAACGCAATCTTGGCAGTGTCCTTGGCAAACGCCAAAGCAGCTGCAATCTCCAAAAAAGTTCCACTCTATGCACATATTGCTGACCTGAACGGTACTCCAGGTAAGTACTCTATGCCTGTGCCTATGATGAATATCATTAACGGCGGTGAGCATGCTGATAATAACGTGGACATTCAGGAATTCATGATTCAGCCCGTTGGTGCAAAAACCTTTGCTGAAGCATTGCGTATGGGCGCGGAAATTTTCCACACCCTGAAAAAAATCCTGCACGATCAAGGCTTGAGCACTTCTGTTGGTGACGAAGGTGGTTTTGCACCAAACCTGCCATCCAATGAAGATGCACTGAAAGTGATTTCTACCGCTGTTGAAAAAGCCGGTTACAAGTTGGGGGACAACGTTACTCTGGCATTGGATTGCGCATCAACTGAATTCTACAAAGACGGTAAGTATGATCTGGCTGGTGAAGGCCGTGTGTTCACTACCAACGAATTCTCTGATTACCTCGCTGATTTGGCCGCTAAATACCCAATCATCTCTATTGAAGATGGTAAAGACGAAAGCGATTGGGCAGGTTGGGCTGACTTGACACAAAAAATTGGTCACAAAATCCAATTGGTGGGTGATGATTTGTTTGTTACTAACACCAAAATTTTGAAAGAAGGTATTGATAAGAAAATCGCTAACTCCATCCTGATTAAGTTCAACCAAATTGGTTCGCTTTCAGAAACACTGGATGCGATCAAAATGGCACAGGACGCAGGATACACTGCGGTAATTTCTCACCGCTCTGGTGAAACTGAAGATACCACTATCGCTGATTTGGCGGTGGCAACTGCTGCTGGGCAGATCAAAACTGGTTCTCTCTGCCGTTCAGACCGCGTATCCAAGTACAACCGTTTGCTGCGTATTGAAGCCGAATTGGGCGCTGCTGCTCCTTACAAGGGCCGCGCAGAATTCAAGTCGTAATCTGTGTGAAAAAACAAAGGCCGAATCATCGGCCTTTGTTTTTAGTGTGATGGTGAATTATTTAATGTCTCAGGCAATATTTGATTGAACTTATGAAGTGGCTGCTGCTGGTGCTGATAATTTTGCTGAGCTATCTGCAATACAGATTGTGGATTGGTGACGGCAGTCTTGCGCATGCACATCGGCTGGAAAATGAGATTAAACTACAGCAAGCTGAAATTGATCGCATGCGTGAGCGCAATCGCATTCTTGATGTTGAAGTGGAAGAGCTAAAAACAGGCTTGGACACTATTGAAGAGCGCGCACGTAATGACATTGGTCTGATTAAAAAAGACGAAACTTTTTTTATTATCCTCGATGACGAAAAATAATTTTTTATCAACCTGGATAAAACCCTCTATACAGATTGCATTCAATGACAGTATCTAATCAGCAAGCCCCTGCTTATTGGGTGGTAGTGCCTGCCGCAGGCATTGGTGCGCGTATGGGTGCTGATTGTCCCAAGCAATATCTTCCGCTGTTAAATAAAACGGTTATAGAGCATACCTTGTCCCGGTTGTTGGCCGTTCATGGCGTTGCTGGTGTCTATGTGGCATTGAGTCCAGATGATACCTATTGGCGGCAGTTGCCTATTGCCGATCATCCCGCCATTTATGATGTTGCGGGTGCAGCAGAGCGTGCTGGTTCAGTCCTGAATGCATTGGTTGCGTTAACCTCTGTGGCGAAGCCATACGACTGGGTTTTGGTGCATGACGCCGCGCGTCCTTGCATTACACCGGTGGATATTGAATTGCTCATTCGCGGTGTGGCGGATCATCCTGTTGGCGGTATTCTTGGGGTACCCGTCAGCGATACCTTAAAAATGGTCAGCGATGGGAATATCCTGTCTACAACGGATCGTCGTGCTTTATGGCAAGCGCAAACTCCGCAAATGTTCCGTTTGGGCTTATTGCATGATTGTTTGCAGCGTGCATTAGTTGAAGGTAAAACTATTACGGATGAGGCATCCGCGCTTGAGGCATTTGGCTATAAGCCGTTGATGGTGAAAGGTCGCAGCAGCAATATAAAAATTACCTATCCTGATGATTTGGCAATTGCCAGTTTTTTATTGCAACAAAATACCTAGTGTTATGTAGTTGTTTTTAGCAGGAATTAAAATATGTCTATGCGTATTGGTCATGGTTACGATGTTCACGCGTTTGGCGATGGCGATAAAATTGTTATAGGTGGTGTTGTTATTCCTCATCAGCGGGGTCTGATCGCCCACTCTGATGGTGACGTGTTGTTGCACGCCTTGTGTGATGCCTTGTTGGGGGCGGCGGCCCTAGGCGATATTGGTAAGCATTTTCCTGACACTGATATGCAATACCGCAATATTGATAGCCGTGCACTGTTACGTATGGTTTATGCAAAGCTCAATCAACTGGGCTGGAAGTTGGCCAATGCAGACATGACCATTGTTGCTCAAGCTCCACGCATGGCAACCTACATTCCCCACATGGTTGAAACCATTGCAGCTGATTTGCACGTGGATTTGTCGCAAATCAATGTCAAAGCCACCACCACCGAGCGTTTGGGTTTTACCGGGCGCGAAGAAGGTATTGCTTGTTATGCGGTTGTTCTGATCGAAAAGAACAATCACTAATCGAGCTATTGTTATAGCCTCACCTATTATTTACGGATTATGTTTTGACAGAATTTTCGTTGGATTTCCCGCGTGCATACGGCGAACTGAATGCATCGGCTATTTTTCGTGATCAACCGGAAGACTTTAAAGTGGATGAAGACTTGGGCTTCGAACCACTGGGGACGGGTGAACATGTTTTTCTGCAAATATTAAAGCGCGGTGAAAACACGGCGTGGGTTGCCGGAAAAATTGCCGAGTTGGCAAAGGTTAATATTAATGATGTTGGATATGCTGGCCGCAAGGATCGCCATGCAGTGACCACCCAATGGTTTAGTGTTTATCTGCCAAAAAGTATTGAGCCTGATTGGATCTTGCTTAACAGCGATACGATTTATGTGATTCGCGTTGCGCGCCATCAGCAGAAGCTGCGTCGAGGTGATCATCGCCAAAATTATTTTGTAATTCGTTTGCGCGATCTTCAAACAGATAGTCGTCCTGTATTGGAACAAAAAATTCATCAGGTGCTAACCTTGGGCGTGCCCAATTATTTTGGCGAGCAGCGTTTTGGTTTTAATGGTAATAATTTGATAGAAGCCGATGCAATTTTGGTGGGCGGTAAACGTTACAAAGACAAACAAAAACGCGGGTTAATGTTATCTACCGGGCGCTCCTATTTGTTTAATCAGGTTCTCGCTGCGCGAGTTGTTGCAGGTAATTGGTGTGATCTTGTATCGGGCGATCCCGAACCTCAATCATCCGGCCCCTTGTGGGGGCGCGGTCGCTCATTGGCAAGCGATGAGTTATTGGCGTTTGAACAAACAGTATTAGCTGATTGGCAACAATGGTGTGATGGGCTGGAGCATGCCGGATTGTCGCAAGAGCGACGGCCTTTGCGTTTGCTTCCTGCAAATGCCCAGTGGCGCTGGATAGAAAACGATTTGGAGCTTTCCTTTTCGTTGGCTGCCGGTGAGTTTGCCACTGCTGTTTTGCGTGAGTTAGCGCAGTTAACTAATCGCTCACAGGACTCACTTATCGAGTTGGAGTAGATGAGCGATCATTGAAACGCCGCTATGGTATAGTTGCCCGCTTTGTTTAAACGATTTTACATTGTGCCCAATGGGTTAGTTGTAGGTGATGGAGGGGATCTGGCGATGACAGACTTATTGATGCAAGGTGTAGGTATGACCTCGCTGCGCACCCGTGAGCGTCTCATTCAGCGTTTACGCGACCAAGGCGTAACGAATATGCGCGTCCTGGATGTAATGTTAAATACCCCGCGCCATATCTTTCTGGATGAAGCTTTGTCTCATCGTGCCTATGAGGATACAGCCTTGCCAATCGGGCACGGGCAAACCATATCCCAGCCTTACATTGTGGCGCGTATGACAGAAGTGTTACTGGGTGCTGCGGGCGGCAATTTACAGAAGGTACTTGAGGTGGGTACGGGGTCCGGTTATCAAACCAGCGTCTTGGCGCAACTTGTTCCACAGGTGTACAGCGTTGAGCGGATAAAACCACTGCAAGACAAAGCCCGCGACCGATTGCGTCAATTAGGTTTGCGCAATGTGCAAATGCGTCATGCCGATGGCGGGTTTGGCTGGCCGGAAGCCGGTCCTTACGATGGTATTATCAGTACTGCTGCGCCTCAGGCAATTCCAGATGAACTGTTAAAGCAATTGGCTCCGGGCGGTGTTCTCGTAATTCCGGTTGGGGGCAGGGAGCAGCAGCTTCATCTTGTTATTCACGATGCGGAATCCGGTAAATTTGTGACCCGGATTCTTGAACCGGTAAAGTTTGTCCCGTTTCTATCGGGGACTGCGCGGTAGTGGATTGCTGAATTGATTCATAAGGTATTCAGAGTGCGGTGGGTATCCTGGATCTTTTTTCGCAGGAAAAGCTTTGGATTTACGTGAACCTTCGCTCTTTTCTCCTGTGTATTTATAAAAATATTAGATAATTTTAAAATAAATTTAATTTATTAACTCCAAAATGGCATAAAAGAGATTGAAAAATAACCATGATTATTGAGTAATTCGATGCCAAAGCTTGCATTTTTTTCCTCAAGATTACTTATAAATTTGTTCGTTATATCGATCAAAATTTGCTTGCTAACTGGTTGCTTAAGCAATCATTCTGCACCTGTTGAAGATAAGTCACGTACCAATATCAAGCGCCCATTGGCACATGTTGTGATTCCCGGTGACACACTGTTTTCTATCGCATGGCGTTATGGCCTAAAATATGAAGCTCTCGCAAAGCACAATGGAATCAATGCTCCCTATCTAATTCGCCCATCTCAAGTCATTCGGTTAGACATTGCTGCCAAGGCGCAGAGCAACCAAGGCTCGCGCACCCAGGCTACTAACTCCAGGAAAATGTCACCTACTAAAAACACCCGGTTCGTTAGTGTCCCCAAGTCAACTAGTAAAATAAAACAAACAGTTGTGACTGCGTCCGATAAGCCAAATAGTCAGCTTTTAGGTGCACCACAGTGGCGTTGGCCCACTCAAGGTGCAATTTTGTCATCCTTTCAAAGTAACAGTGGTTTAAATAAGGGTATTGATATTGGTGGCAAATTGGGAGAGCCTGTGCTTGCAGCAGCTTCAGGAAAGGTTGTTTATTCAGGAAGTGGGCTGCGCGGTTACGGCAAATTGCTAATTATCAAACACAATGAAACCTTCCTGAGCGCGTACGCACACAACAATGTTTTGCGAGTAAGAGAAGGTGATTTTGTTAAAGCTGGGCAAACAATTGCCGAAATGGGTTCTAGTGGTACCGATAGGGTAAAACTCCACTTTGAGATTCGCCGCGATGGAACGCCTGTTGATCCAATGAAGTTTTTACCGCGTCGTTAGAAAAATGTCATGTTCATGAGTTAAAACGGGAATTCATGAATAACTCTTTATCGGGGAGAAATCCTTAAGAGTTACAGCTAGGGCGAGCTGGGTGATTCATAAATACAAGCCAGCCGGTTAAATAAAAATTGATTAAGGGGCTGAAAATGACTTTACATAATAGTGATTCAACGACTTTAGATCGTGATGATACTTTCATAGCACAAGACATTGATATTGAAGATGCAGAGCTTTTGTTGGCGGAAGAAGATGATGTGCCCAAACCTTCAATGTCAAGTGCTAGCGAACGAATTATTGATGACAAGTACAATAAAACCCTCGATGCCACCCAGATCTATTTAAATGAAATTGGATTCTCCCCTTTACTCAGTGCAGAAGAAGAGGTTTATTTTGCCCGCAAAGCGCTTAAAGGCGATGTCGCTGCGCGTAAACGGATGATAGAAAGTAACCTTCGGTTAGTTGTTAAAATTTCCCGTCGTTATGTTAATCGTGGACTTGCCTTGCTGGATTTAATTGAGGAAGGCAATCTTGGGCTTATCCGTGCCGTAGAGAAGTTTGATCCAGAGCGTGGTTTCCGCTTTTCGACTTATGCTACCTGGTGGATTCGCCAAACTATTGAGCGTGCAATCATGAATCAGACGCGCACAATTCGTTTACCCATACATGTTGTAAAAGAGTTAAATATTTATCTGCGCGCAGCGCGTGAGCTTTCTCAAAAGTTGGATCATGAGCCAACACCCGAGGAAATTGCCAATCTTCTGGAAAAGCCAGTGGCAGATGTCGAGCATATGCTAAGCCTTAATGAGCGGGTGACATCTATCGATGCCCCAATAGGGAATTCTTCTGATCGTGCAATTGTTGATACTATTGCAGATACCCACGTCTCTGATCCTGCCGCATTGCTACAAGATAGTGATTTGACTACCAGCTTGGATCATTGGTTAGATGAGCTTACAGAGAAGCAGCGCGAGGTGTTAGCACGCCGTTTCGGATTAAGAGGGTACGAGGTAAGCACCCTTGAGGAAGTGGGTCACGAAATTGGCTTGACTCGCGAGCGCGTACGTCAAATTCAGGTTGAGGCGCTTAAACGTTTGCGCGACATAATGGAGAAGCAAGGACTAGATAGTACTGCGCTTTTTAGTGTGTAAATTACTTCGATGAAGTGCTGTTTTATTTAAAAAAACAAAAAGCGGAACTGATAAGGTTCCGCTTTTTGTTTATGTGGTTCGTAATCTATTTATTTCAGTGCGTCAGTATTATTGATTAACCACGCTGCAGAACCAACCAAGGCGGCTTTATCATTAATAATTAGCTTTATGGATATGTCGCTAACGTAACCAGTCATTGGGCCTTTGTTTTTATAGCGCTCCAGAAAGTGCGATTCGGGCAGTAAGTCAACCAACTTTGGAGTAATGCCCCCGCCAATTACTACGCCGCCTTTGGCTCCCAGCGACAGCGCTTTATCACCTGCGACTTCTCCTAGTACATCACAAAAAGTCAACACCGCTTCGCGGCAGAGTGGATCTTGATTGGCGATGCCTTTCGAGCTCACTTCAGCGGGGGTGTAGGGCATTGCATCGACCCCTTCGTTATGCGCAAGTGCTCTATATAGGGTAACAAGTCCGCCACCAGAAAGAATATTTTCAACTGATACGTGATTTTGCTCTTTCAGGAGGAAGGCTTTGATATCAAGCTCTTTCTCGTTGGTGGGGGCAAAACTGGCGTGACCACCTTCTGTTGGGATAATTCGCCAGTTATTTTGGTCTGGAACAAGCGCTGCCATGCCAAAACCTGTGCCCGGCCCCATAACAACAATTGGAGCATCAGTATTGGATTTATGGGAATCGTATAGCGTGACCAGCTCGTTTTCTTCAAGGAACGGCACTGCATAGGCGAGAGAGGCAAAGTCGTTGATGACGTGCAATGTTTTCATTCCCAATTGATCCCGCAAGCCATCAATAGAGAACTTCCAATTAAGGTTGGTCATGGATGCCTGGCCATTTTCGATAGGACCTGCAATTGCAAGGCACCCATAAGCGGGAATCTCAACGCCAAACTCACTGCAGCAAGCCTTGATCATTGTGGCCATATCTGGATAGTTGGCGCATTTGAGAGTGATTTGGCGTTCTGCCGTATAATTGGTCTTGCCATTGATGCGATTTTTTTCAGCATCAAACTCGACCAGACCGAAACGACCGTTAGTGCCTCCGATATCAGCAACCAGTAACAGGCTCATGCGACTCCTCAGCTTCTTTAATATTAAGAAGACTAGATTGTTATAGATGGTGTGTTAGAACTGTAATATTTCTTGAGCGCGGGAGAATAACATTAAACTTAATTTGCGGAAATTCACTTTTAAATTGTGAGTCGAAAATGGATGTTATCGCGTTTTATTGAGTGGTTTTTTAAGCATATACAGCCCTACTTACATTGCTCTTTACACTATAAATATTACTTAGGCTGTTGTTTTTGGAGTTATAACTGTTGTTTTGTTGACAGCGCTGTCATTAATGGGTAGCGTTCTCATCGGTTTTTTATTACATATATGTTTTTCCGGAGGTTGTAGAAGTGCAGTGGCCAAGCATCACTAGCAAGGTAAAAAAAGATCCTGTTCTCGAAGCAAAAATTGATCACATTCTTGGTGATTTGAGTTTGGAAGAGAAAATAGGGCAAATGATCCAGCCGGAAATCAGGCATTTAACTCCTCAAGATGTGAGGGATTTTCATATCGGCTCAGTGTTGAATGGCGGCGGTTCGGTTCCCAATGGTAATCGCTATTCAAAAGCTGCAGATTGGCTGGCTATTGCTGACGCCTATTACCAGGCATCTATGGATGATAGTGATGGTTATATGGCTATTCCTATCATGTGGGGGACGGATGCAGTACATGGTGTTGGAAACATTGTTGGAGCAACGCTATTTCCTCACAACATTGCATTAGGTGCGACCAGAAATACGGAGTTAATTAAAGAGATTGGCAATATTACCGCGACAGAAATCGCAGTAACCGGATTGGATTGGGATTTTTCCCCAACAGTGGCTGTCGCCCGTGATGATCGCTGGGGGCGTACTTATGAATCTTATTCGGAGCATCCGGAGCTGGTTCGTGATTATGCCGGAGTGATGGTTGAGGGGCTTCAAGGTGAAGCGAGCGGTCAGGGTTTTTTGTCTGCCTATAAAGTCATATCTACAGCCAAGCATTTTATCGCTGATGGAGGGACTCATAATGGAATAGATCGGGGCGATTGCCTGGCTGATGAGGAAACCCTGTTTCGGGTTCATGCTGCAGGTTACTACAGCGCTATAGAGGCTGGTGTTCAATCAGTGATGGCTTCCTTTAATAGTTGGCACGGCGTGCATATGCACGGTCATCAATATTTGTTGACGCGGGTGTTGAAAGAGCAGATGGGGTTTGATGGGCTTGTGGTTGGTGATTGGAACGGCCACGGATTTGTCGCCGGTGCGACAGTTATAAATTGCCCGCAGGCAGTAAACGCTGGATTGGATATCTTTATGGTGCCGGATCCTGAGTGGAAGCAGCTTTATAAAAATACACTCGAGCAAGTCAAAACAGGCGTTATTCCATTGTCCCGTATTGATGATGCTGTGCGACGCATTTTGCGAGTGAAATTGCGTGCAGATCTTTGGCAGAGAGGGCTTCCATCCAAGCGCCCTTTGGCTGGTAAGGATGAATTACTCGGCGCCCCCGAACATCGTGCTGTAGCACGTCAGGCTGTCCGTGAGTCCCTGGTATTACTAAAGAATAAAAACAATATTTTACCGCTTTCCCCCCGCTTAAATGTGCTGGTTGCAGGTGATGGTGCGGATAACATCAGCAAACAAACGGGCGGTTGGTCCGTGAACTGGCAGGGCACCGGCAATACTATGGCTGATTTCCCTGGGGCGACTACGATCTGGATGGGCATCGACGCCGCAGTTTCTGCCGCAGGCGGTAAAGCAATATTGAGTGTGGATGGTGCTTATGATCAGAAGCCTGATGTTGCAATTATTGTTTTTGGTGAAGACCCCTATGCAGAAATGCAGGGCGATATTCAACATCAGTTATTAAAGGCTGGTGATACGCGCGATCTTGAATTACTTAAAAGGTTGCAGTCGCAAGGTATTCCCGTCGTATCCTTATTTGTTACCGGTCGTCCCATGTGGGTTAACCGGGAGTTAAACCTCTCTGATGCATTTATGGTTGTTTGGCAGCCGGGAACTGAGGGAGCTGGTGTAGCCGATGTTATTTTCACTGGTATTAACGGTGAGCTGAATCATCCAGTTAAAGGGAGATTATCGTTTTCGTGGCCCAAGCGTCCTGACCAGGGGCCACTCAACTGGGGTGATGAAAATTATGAACCATTGTTTGCTTATGGTTTCGGCTTGGCTTACGGCGAGCTGGATTTGTTAAAGGATAATTTACCCGAGGAGGGCATTGCTCTTGAGGAAAGTTCCAATGTATTGGAGCTGTTTAACCGGCGCCCTCTGGGTGCTTACCAAGTAATGCTTGAAGGGAAAAATAATGACCGTGTGCTTTTAAACGGGAATATTGCTAATGTTTCAACGCTCAGTGTTAGTTGTGTTGATCGCGATGTACAAGAAGACGCGCGCAGGGTTATTTGGAATGGGGAAGGTGAGGGCTTGGTTGCAATTTCTAACCAAAATCGCCAAGTGTTGAGTAGTTATTACGAGTCTAACTCATCGTTGCTGTTTGATGTGAAAGTTGATTCGGCTCCTGAAGATCAAGCATGGGTTCGGATTGGTTGTGGCCCATCCTGTTATTCTCAGGTTGAAATAACGAGGGAGTTGCGTGAAATTGTTGGTGGAGGTTGGAAAACGCTATCGGTTGATTTGATTTGTTACCCTGATGCAGGTACAGATTTTGGGTTAAAAAGAACGCCTGAAGAGTTGTTCGCACTTATTCTTGAACCTTTTGCATTGGTCGCCAATGGTGCTCTCGACTTGACTTTTTCCCATGTGAGAATAGAAAAGTCACGTGCACAAGGTGGTTGTGTTCGTTTAGTATAGGTTTGTAGTATCACCTCTAAAAGCCGCGCATTTTTGCGCGGCTTTTTTTTGTAAAAAATAAAGTGCTTGGTGAAAAAAATCATTCGTGCTTTGACTGTGTGCGTGCCTTAAAAACGTGGTGCATTATTTTGTTCCATATGGGGGCGTCAATTTTTGGTTTTTTGCTTGGAAATGGCGCCACTTAAAATTACTCGTCACCATTAAAGTGCGCGATAAAAAAGTAATTTCACGGGCAGTAATTTTTTTAAAGTTTCATATCTCTTTGATTAATAGCAATTTATTGATGCTATTTCATCTTTTTTCGGCTGTTGGCACAAGACTTGCGCTAGTGGATATCAGTCAACATTCCTGTTGGTGCATCAGGGTTTCACTGGAAACTTTTTAGTGCACAGCAATGTGTAAGTTGCATTACTAATTTGCTGGGAATGCTACTCATGGCTAACACACATCTACTATGTCTTTGGAGAAGGCTCTATGAAAAAAAATACACTTCATCTTTTGGTTGCTGCGGTAAGTTCGTTGGTTTGCGGTGTTCCAAGTGTTTCGGCAAAAACATTTACAGAGTCAATGCAACAAGGCAGTGTAGTAAAAGTAAATTTTCGCACCCGCTTTGAGGATGTTAGTGAAGATGGGCTGAAAGATTCCGATGCGTTAACTACTCGCTCTCGTCTCTCTTATCAGTCTGGTGCATGGAATGGTTTCGGATTTTCTGCCGAATTTGATGATGTTACCGAGCTTACTAATGATGTTGATTATCGCACTGCTCCATCGGGTGATGCGAATAATCCGGGCACTGCAATTATTGCTGATCCAGAAGGGACAGAAGTGAATCAAGGATTTATCTCATACACCAATTTTAACAATCAAGTTAAGTATGGTCGTCAGCGCTTGATTTTAGATAATGCCCGTTTTGTCGGTAACGTGGGATGGCGTCAGAACGAGCAAACTTATGACGGTGTATCTTGGACAAATAAAACTATTCGTTATACGAATTTCACCTACGCCTATATCAAAAATGTGAATCGTGTATTCGGTGAGGATAATCTCCTTCAGGGCGATCACAATCACAACAGTCATGTGCTTAATCTGAGCTACACCGGCTTTGATGCGGGTAAATTAATTGCTTACGCATATTTGTTGGATGTGGAAAACCCAATTGCTGCAAAAGGTGCAAGTAGTGATACCTTTGGTTTGCGTTGGCAAAGTGCTACTCATGGTATGTTTCAATATAATCTAGAGTATGCAAAGCAATCTGATGCTGGTGCTCTTGGGCTATTCGATGCTAAATATTTACTTGCAGAGGGGACCTTGAGTGTATCTCGTTTTGCATTTACGGGAGGCTATGAATTATTGGGTTCCGATGATGGCTCGTACGGTTTCGCAACTCCCTTGGCAACCCTGCATGCATTTCAGGGGTGGGCAGATAAATTTCTTGCAACTCCTGCTGCAGGTTTGGAAGATAAATATTTGAAAGTTGGATTTACCGCAGTTGGGACCCAATTTTTACTGGGGTATCACAAATTTGATTCAGATACCGGCAGTCTGGATTATGGTGATGAAATTGATTTCAGTGTTAGTAAAAAAATTGGTTCAGTAGTTTGGACCGCAAAATATGCAGACTTTGCCATGGGTGATGTCGCTGCCTACAAGGACACTACAAAGTTTTGGCTAATGGCTGATTGGAATTTTTAATTTCACAGTGCAAATATCACCCAATAAAAAAACCTGCTTTGAGCAGGTTTTTTTATTGGATTTGTAGAATGCAAAAAGCCGCATGGAGCGGCCTTTTGCATTTACAGCATAGCAATTACTTGGTTGGGTAATCGCGCTTTGGACTGCCGGTATATTGTTGGCGTGGGCGACCAATTTTATATGGCCCGCTTACCATTTCATTCCAGTGGGAGTACCAGCCTACTGCACGTCCCAGTGCAAAAATCACGGTGAACATTTCGGTTGGTATACCGATTGCCTTCATGATGATGCCTGAGTAGAAATCAACATTGGGATAGAGTTTCTTGGAGATAAAGTAGGGGTCTTCCAATGCAATCTGCTCAAGGCGCTTGGCGATCGCTAGCAATGGGTCATTTTCCAATCCCAGCTCGGCCAGCACTTCATCGCAAGTTTGTTTCATTACTTTGGCGCGTGGGTCAAAGTTTTTGTAAACGCGATGGCCGAAACCCATCAGCCGGAAGCCGGAGGTTTTATCTTTGGCGCGCGCAACGCAGGCTTCAATATTGTCTACAGTGCCGATCTCTTCCAGCATCTCCAAAACGGCTTCGTTGGCGCCGCCATGAGCGGGTCCCCACAGCGTTGAAATACCTGCAGCTATGGCTGCGAACGGGTTTGTGCCTGAGGAACCTGAGAGGCGAACAGTAGAGGTCGATGCATTTTGCTCATGGTCAGCATGTAATATAAAAATACGATCCATAGCTTTTGCAATAGTCTTACTTACATTCGGAGTTTTGCCTGCAGTGCCGAATGTCATGTTCAAGTAATTTTCGGCGTAGCTCAAGCTGTCATCCGGAGCAATAAACTCTTCACCCTTGCGGTGCTTGTAAACCATTGCGGAAAGGGTTGGCATTTGGCCAATCAGTCGGTAAGCGGTCAGCTTGCGGCTTTCAGCATCGGTAATGTTGATTTCATCGTTGTAGACCGCAGCCAGCGCAGCAACAGCACTGCACAAAATCGCCATGGGATGTGATTCGCGCTTAAAGCTTTTGATGATATTTGCTACAGACTCATCTACTGCTGAGTGTTTTTTGATTTGGGCGGTAAATTCTTCTTTTTGATTCGGGGTTGGCAGTTCGCCGTTCAGTAAGAGGTAGCAGGTTTCAAGATAATCAGAGGATACAGCGAGTTGTTCGATTGGGTAGCCGCGGTGAAGGAGCACGCCTTCATCACCATCAATAAATGTAATACTGGATTCGCATGAGGCGGTGGACATAAAGCCCGGGTCGAATGTGAAGAAGCCATTTTTGGTGATGCTGGTAACGTCAATAACGTCTGGTCCGATAGTACTGGCGTAGATGGGTAACTCAATCGTTTTATCAATGCCATCAATCGTGAGTTGTGCTTTCTTGTCAGTCATTACTGACTCCTGTGCTTACTGATTTGGACTAAAGGCTTGAGTGAAGCATGTTTCGCTTTACTCAACGAATAAAAACCGTAGGTGGCTTTGCTTTCTATATAGCTCTGCTTTTAACAGCTTTTTAGGCCGGCTACTTTTTATGGACTGGTCAGCTGCATCTATTATGAGCTGATGGTGCCGATTGCGAGCGGCATTATAGATGACTTAATTGTTAAGGCGAAAGTTTTTGGTGCGGCTCGGCGGTAAATTTAGCTTCTTTTTTGGGGTTAGCTGATGTTGTACATCTTTGTCTGGTGATTCTTCGTATGGCACTTGCGGGTGGGTTGCATTGTTATGATGCATTAATCATTTTAATGCTTTAAATGCGTGCGTTTTTTGAAAAATTATCTAGATAAATCATGGTGTTGTGTAAAAAAGCCGTTAAAAAATTATCCGCTTTGTGAATGCTGTGTTTGAGGGGCTTAATCAGTGGCTTTTTGTTTGTGTTTCCAGAGGTCAATCTCTATAATGCTGCGCGACTTGCAGGGCGCACTGCACTTTTTTATCTCTTAATAGATACAAGGTGCGATGCTTACTCTTAAACCTGCCCGCGATGGGCAATAAGGTGATCTAGACCGTGAAAAAGAAAAGACCTGTCAATCTACATATTACATTTGCTGCACTTCCTATCACTGCTTACGTTTCTATTCTTCATCGCGTCTCTGGCGTTTTCCTTTTTGCGGGTATTGCACTCCTGTTATGGATGCTCGACTCAAGTACTGGCTCACAAGAAGGTTTTAACGCAGTAGTGGCGCTCACTTCAAATCCTGTATTTAAAGCGATTTTATGGCTTGTTTTGGCTGGATTGGCTTATCACATGGTGCTTGGTATTCGCCATTTGATTATGGACTTTGGTGTGGGTGAGTCGCTCAAAGGCGGCAAGCTAGGGGCTAAAATTGCGCTGGCTATTGCCATCGTGTTGATCGTATTGGTGGGGGTATGGGTATGGTAACTTCAGTAACCAGTTTTGGGCGCAGCGGTCTTTACGATTGGTTGATTCAGCGTATTGGTGGTGCTGTTATGGCGGCCTACACCATTTTCATCGTTGCTTACTTGGCATTAAACCCTGATTTGACCTTTGAGCAGTGGCAATCCCTTTACAATCAGTTGTGGATGCGTGTTTTTACTCTTGTCACTCTTCTTTCTTTTATATCCCATGCCTGGATTGGTTTGTGGGCCGTACTGACTGATTATTTAACCACTCGCATGTTAGGCTCCAAAGCAACTTTCTTGCGTATATTTGCCCAGATGGTCCTGGGTGCTGTTGCAGTGACTTATCTCGTTTGGGGTATTCAAGTAATTTGGGGTATTAACTGATGGCTACTATGCGCACGATTTCGTTTGACGGTATTGTAATTGGCGGTGGCGGCGCTGGTATGCGTGCCGCACTGCAATTGGCTCAATCTGGCTATAAAACAGCTGTAATTACTAAAGTTTTTCCTACTCGCTCACACACTGTATCTGCCCAAGGCGGGATTACCTGTGCGATCGCAAGTGCTGACCCGAATGATGATTGGCGCTGGCACATGTACGACACTATCAAAGGTTCTGACTATATTGGCGATCAGGACGCAATTGAGTATATGTGTTCTGTGGGGCCAGAAGCGGTATTCGAATTAGAGCATATGGGATTGCCGTTCTCTCGTACCGAAGAGGGCCGAATCTATCAGCGTCCTTTCGGTGGTCAATCAAAGAATTTTGGTGAAGGAGGGCAGGCAGCGCGCACTTGTGCCGCAGCAGACCGCACCGGTCATGCTCTTCTGCACACCCTTTATCAAAACAATATCAAAAATCAGACTGTATTTTTAAATGAATGGTTTGCTGTTGATTTGGTAAAAAATCAGGATGGTGCAATCGTCGGTGTTATAGCAATTAATATCGAAGATGGCGAAACCGTTTATGTAAAAGCGAAGGCAACTGTATTGGCAACAGGTGGTGCAGGGCGTATTTATGCATCAACGACCAATGCACATATCAATACTGGTGATGGCGTAGGCATGGCATTGCGTGCTGGTGTCCCGGTACAAGATATTGAAATGTGGCAGTTCCACCCCACTGGTATCGCGGGTGCTGGCACATTGGTAACTGAAGGTTGTCGCGGTGAAGGTGGTTACTTAATTAATAAGCACGGTGAGCGTTTTATGGAGCGCTATGCGCCTAACGCCAAAGACTTGGCTGGCCGCGATGTGGTTGCACGATCAATGATCCTGGAAATCATTGCTGGTAATGGTTGTGGTCCCAATGGCGATCACGTGTTGCTGAAGCTTGATCATCTGGGTGAAGAGGTTCTGGAAAGCAAGTTGCCAGGCATCTGCGAACTCTCGCGCACTTTCGCCCACGTCGATCCGGTTTATGCCCCCATTCCTGTGGTGCCAACTTGCCACTATATGATGGGCGGTATCCCCACGAATGTTAATGGACAAGCGTTAACAGTTGATGCCAACGGTAATGATGTGGTTATTGATGGTTTGTTCGCTTGCGGTGAAGTGGCTTGTGTATCAGTGCACGGTGCTAACCGTTTGGGTGGTAACTCATTACTTGATTTGGTTGTATTTGGTCGTGCGGCTGGACTGTATATCGAGAAAGCATTACGCGAAGGTATCGAGCATCGCGATGCAAGCGAGGCCGATATTGAAAAAGCCATGGCGCGCCTAAACAAAATTAATACATCTACATCAGGCGAGAGTGCATCTGTATTACGTAAAGAATTGCAGACAATCATGCAAAACTACTTTGGCGTTTTCCGCAAAGGTGAGTTTATGCAGAAAGGTATTCAGCAATTGGCTGAGCTGCGTAAGCGTATTGAGAATGTTTCGATTACCGATAAAAGTAATGCATTTAACACGGCGCGTATTGAAGCCTTGGAATTGCAAAACTTGCTGGAAGTGGCTGAAGCGACTGCTATTGCCGCCGAAGAGCGCAAAGAATCCCGTGGTGCTCATGCCCGTGAAGACTTCGAAGATCGTGACGATGCCAATTGGTTGTGTCACTCAATGTATTTCCCCGGCGAAAAGCGGGTTGGCAAGCGTGCGGTGAATTTTAAACCGCGCACTATGGAAGCGTTCCAACCCAAAAAACGTACCTATTAATAACCGCATAGGGTAATCGGGAGAAGAGTTATGTTGAAAGTACAAGTATATCGTTACAACCCAGAGACTGATAACGCCCCTTACATGAAAACCTATGAGGTAGATACTCAGGGTAAAGACTTGATGGTGTTGGATGTTCTTGAATTACTTAAGGCGCAGGATCAGTCATTAGCATATCGCCGCTCATGCCGTGAAGGTGTCTGTGGATCCGATGGTATGAATATCAATGGTAAAAATGGTCTGGCCTGCATCAAACCAATTTCAGAGTGTGTCAAAAACAACACTTTGATCTTGCGTCCATTGCCTGGTTTGCCAGTGATTCGCGATCTGGTTGTGGACATGACCCAGTTCTACGATCAATACAAGAAAATAGAACCTTTCTTGCAAAATGATACACCTGCGCCCGCTATTGAGCGTTTGCAGTCACCTGAAGATCGCGCCAAGCTTGATGGTCTTTATGAGTGTATACTTTGCGCTTGTTGCTCTACCAGTTGTCCTTCATTCTGGTGGAACCCGGATAAGTTTATTGGTCCGGCGGGCTTGCTTCAGGCGTATCGTTTTCTGGCCGACAGTCGCGACTTGGCTACACAAAAACGCCTGTCAAACCTCGATGATCCGTTCAGTGTATTCCGTTGTCATGGCATTCAAAATTGTGTCGCAGTCTGCCCGAAAGGCCTGAACCCGACACGAGCTATCGGCCATATTCGCAATATGCTTTTACAGAGCGCTACCTAGGGTAGCGCTTTTCTGTATTTGAGCTGACCAAAATAGTCAGCGTAAAGCCAAAGTAAAACTGTTTGTTGTAATGGAGAGTTACAGCGACTTAAAAGCGGCGCTTTTAATCAAAAGTTGAGAGCGTTTGGTAGCTAACTGCTAGTTGTTATAGCAGGAGGTTTAAACCTCCGATAATTAAGGTGAGTGGAATGCAAGACAGCATTATGGAGCAATTTTGGAGCACGTCTCACATCTCTGGTGGGAATGCTGCCTACGTCGAAGAGCTCTACGACACGTATTTACATAACCCTAATGCCGTTCCAGAAGAATGGCGCAATTACTTCGATCAGTTACCCCGTGTAAATGGGGTGCTAACCCAAGATACTCCTCACTCGGTTATTCGTGCTCAGTTTGAACAGTTGGGTAAATCCCGTATCCGCACTGTAACTGCTGCAGGTAGTTCGGTCAGTGCAGAGCACGAACAAAAACAAATTAAAGTTTTACAACTCATTAGTTCCTACCGCTTCCGTGGCCATCAAAAAGCACAACTTGATCCGCTAAATTTGATGCAGCGCGAGCCAGTTGCAGATCTCGATTTAAATTTCCATGGTTTGACTAATGCCGATTTGGATACTGTTTTTAACAGTGGCACTTTGTTTATCGGCAAAGAACAGTCTACTTTGCGCGAAATTATTGAAGCGCTCGAAAAAACCTACTGCGGCCATATAGGCGCAGAAATCATGCATATTACTCCGCTAGCTGAAAAACAATGGCTGCAACAGCGCCTTGAAAGTGTTCGCTCCAACCCTGAATTTAGTAAAGAGCAACGCCTTGCTTTGCTGGAGCGTCTGACGGCGGCTGAGGGACTTGAACGTCATTTGGATAGCAAGTATCCCGGCACAAAACGTTTTGGTTTGGAAGGCGGCGAGAGTTTTATTCCGCTGGTTGATGCCTTGGTAAAACGTGCTGGTACCTACGGTGCGAAAGAAATCGTACTGGGTATGGCCCACCGTGGTCGTTTAAATACACTGGTCAACGTATTTGGCAAAAGCCCCGCAGAATTATTTGCCGAATTTGATGGTAAGCGTTCTCTGAAAACTTCCGGCGACGTTAAATATCACTCAGGTTTTTCATCCAATGTGATGACTCCTGGTGGTGAATTACACATGGCGATGGCGTTCAACCCATCGCACCTGGAAATTGTATCGCCTGTAGTTGAAGGCTCGGTACGTGCACGTCAGGATCGTCGTAGCGATAAAACTGGCGCAAAAGTGGTGCCTATTGTTGTGCATGGTGATGCCGCATTTGCTGGGCAGGGTGTAGTTATGGAGACATTCCAAATGTCCCAGACTCGCGCTTACGGCACTGGCGGTACACTGCATATCGTTATTAACAATCAGGTGGGTTTTACCACTAACAAACGTGAAGATGCGCGCTCAACCGAGTATTGCACTGACGTTGCCAAAATGATCGAGTGCCCGATTTTCCATGTGAATGGTGATGATCCTGAGGCGGTACTGTTTGTGGCGCAATTGGCCATGGATTACCGTTACGAATTTAAAAAGGATGTAGTCATCGATTTGGTTTGCTATCGCCGTCGCGGTCACAACGAAACCGATGAGCCATCCGCAACCCAGCCGTTGATGTATCAAATCATCCGCAGTTTGAAAACGACTCGCACTTTATATGCCGATCAGTTGGTTGCACAAAATATATTGACGCAAACCGCTGCCGATGAGATGACAACCAATTATCGCGCAGCACTGGATCGCGGCGAACACGTGGCCAGTGGTTTGGTAAGCGAGCCGGATAGTAGTTTGTTTGTGGACTGGTCGCCCTATATTGGTCACGACTGGGAAACACCAGCCAATACAGGCTGTGACTTAAAAACTTTGCAGGCTGCCGCTAATAAAATGTGCGAAATTCCTGACGGAATTGTGCTGCAAAAGCAAGTCGAAAAAATTTACGAAGACCGCCGCAAAATGGCTGCTGGTGCCTTGGCGCTTAACTGGGGCATGGCTGAAACTCTAGCTTATGCAACTTTAGTGGAGCAAGGTTATCAGGTACGTATGACTGGCCAAGATGTTGGTCGCGGTACTTTCTCCCATCGCCACGCGGTAATCCACAGCCAAAAAGATGGTTCTGCTTACGTTCCATTGGCAAATATGGCGCCTAACCAACCATCTTTTGAACTGTTTGATTCTTATTTGTCGGAAGAGGCAGTGCTTGCGTTTGAATACGGCTATTCAACTACCTCGCCAACCGGCTTGGTGATTTGGGAAGCACAATTTGGCGACTTCGCTAACGGCGCACAAGTAGTAATTGACCAGTTTATTACCAGTGGTGAACACAAATGGGGTCGTTTGTGCGGTCTGACTATGTTGCTGCCACACGGTTATGAAGGTCAGGGCCCGGAGCACTCATCGGCGCGTCTTGAACGTTTTATGCAACTTTGTGCTGAGCACAATATTCAGGTGTGCGTACCTACCACGCCAGCGCAGGTATTCCATATGCTGCGTCGTCAGGCGATTCGCCCAATGCGTCGCCCGTTAGTAGTGATGAGTCCCAAATCGCTGTTGCGCCACAAACTGGCCACTTCAACGCTTGAAGAGCTGGCAAATGGCAGCTTCCAAAACGTGATTACTGATAGCAGTGTTGATCCGACTAAAGTAGAGCGTGTTATTTTGTGTAGTGGCAAGGTGTATTACACCTTGCTGGAAGAGCGTACTGCACGTAAACAGGAAAATGTTGCGCTGATCCGCTTGGAGCAGTTGTATCCTTTCCCTGAGGAAGAATTGAAAGCGGCAATGGCGCCATTTAAAGCAATTAAAGATATCTTCTGGTGCCAGGAAGAGCCCATGAATCAGGGTGCTTGGTATAGCAGTCAGCATCATATGCGCCACGTAGTACATGAGTTGTTTGGCAAGGCGATGTATCTGGATTATGTAGGCCGTGATCCTTCTGCGGCACCTGCAGGCGGTTATATGTCTGTGCATATTGAAGAAGAAAAACGTTTTGTGAATAAAGCGCTCACTGTGTGAGTGCTTTTACTAACTGATTAATTGATCAAATAATCCTAGCGCTACAGAGAGATGGAATAGCATGAGTATCGAAATCAAAGCCCCTACCTTCCCTGAATCCGTTGCCGATGGCACGGTAGCAACCTGGCACAAAAAACCAGGCGAAGCCGTCAAGCGCGATGAGTTGATCGTTGATATTGAAACCGACAAGGTTGTATTAGAAGTGGTTGCGCCCGCTGATGGTAGCATCGCTGAAATTATCAAAGGCGAAGGTGACACCGTACTGAGCAATGAAGTGATTGCTCGTTTTGTGGAAGGTGCTGTTGCCGCCGCCGCACCAGCCGCTGTTGCGCCCATTGAAACAAAGCCTGCCGCCACTGCAGAGAAATTGGTAAACCCCGCTGCACGTAAAATGGCAGAGGAAAACAACGTAAATACTGCCGCTGTTGCTGGTAGCGGTAAAGATGGTCGTGTTACCAAAGAAGATGTTGCCAACCATTTAAAATCTGCTCCAGCGGTTAGCGCAGCTGCTGCGCCTGCACCGGTTGTTGCAATCGAAGCGGTAGGCGATCGTGTTGAGAAGCGTGTACCTATGACACGTTTGCGCAAGCGTATTGCTGAGCGCCTGCTTGAAGCATCTAGCACTACTGCAATGCTCACTACGTTCAATGAAGTGAATATGGCGCCAGTAATGGCACTGCGTGCAAAATACAAAGACCAATTTGAAAAAGCGCATAACGGTTCACGTTTGGGCTTTATGAGTTTCTTTGTAAAAGCCGCTGCTGAAGCGTTGCGTCGTTTCCCTGTGGTAAATGCTTCTATCGACAATAACGATGTTGTATACCACGGTTATCAGGATATTGGTGTTGCTGTATCGACTGAAAAAGGTTTGGTCGTTCCAGTGTTGCGTAACGCTGAGAACATGAGCTTGGCAACTATCGAAAATACTATCCGTGATTTCGGTTTGCGCGCACGTGATGGCAAACTCGGTATTGAAGAGATGTCGGGCGGCACTTTCACTATTACCAACGGTGGTGTGTTTGGTTCGCTGCTGTCTACTCCAATTTTGAATCTGCCTCAGTCTGCAATTTTGGGTATGCACAAAATTCAAGAGCGCCCAATGGCAGTTAATGGCAAGGTAGAAATTTTACCGATGATGTATTTGGCGTTGTCCTACGACCATCGTTTGCTGGATGGTAAAGAGGCTGTGCAATTCCTCGTGACCATTAAGGATTTGTTGGAAGATCCGGCGCGCATTTTGTTGGAAATCTAATCTGCTTTTTTGAAACGCTCTTGGCAACCTAAGAGCGTTTTTTTATGTGAAGGGTTACTGCTCACAAGGTTGTAGCCGACTGTTAATAATTTAGGAACATTGTTATGTCTGAAAAATTTGATGTGATAGTTATCGGTTCTGGCCCCGCGGGCTATGTTGCCGCCATCCGTGCCGCGCAATTGGGTTTGAAAACTGCGTGTGTTGAGAAGTGGAAAAACGAAGAAGGCAAGGGCGTTAACGGCGGTACTTGCTTGAACGTAGGTTGCATCCCGTCTAAAGCATTACTCGATAGCTCTTACAAATACCACGAAGCAAAAGAGGATTTAGGTCTTCATGGTATTACCACTTCAGGCGTAGAGCTGAATGTTTCTTCGATGATTGCACGTAAAAATCAAATCATCAAAAATCTGACCGGCGGTATCGCAGGACTGTTCAAGTCTAACGGTGTTACCAGCTTGTTCGGTACTGGTAAATTGCTTGCTGGCAAAAAAGTTGAAGTGACTGACTTTGATGGCAAAGTAACGATATACGATGCTGAAAACGTGATCTTAGCCTCTGGTTCCAGTCCAATTAATATTCCCCCGGCACCTGTTGATAACGATGTGGTTGTTAACTCTACTGGCGCATTGGAATTTACTGAAGTGCCAAAGCGTTTGGGCGTGATCGGCGCTGGTGTAATTGGTTTGGAACTGGGATCTGTTTGGAATCGTTGTGGCTCCAAAGTTACCGTGCTGGAAGCATTGGACAGTTTCCTCGCAATTATGGATCAACAAATTGCCAAAGAAACTCAAAAGATCCTCACCAAACAAGGTTTGGATATCCGTACCAGTTCACGCGTTACCGGTTCAAAAGTAAACGGCAAAGAAGTGACCGTTACCTATTTGGACAAAGAAGGTAAAGAGCAGCAAGAAACGTTTGATAAGTTAATTGTGTGCGTTGGTCGTCGTCCATTCACTGAGAACCTGTTGGCTGCTGATAGCGGTGTGAATCTGGATGAACGTGGTTTTATTTTTGTAAACGAACAATGCGAAACTAATGCACCGGGCGTTTGGGCAATTGGTGATGTAGTGCGTGGCCCGATGTTGGCACACAAAGGTTCGGAAGAAGGTGTGATGGTTGCCGAGCGCATCGCAGGCCAAAAATCACAAATCAATTACGATATTATTCCTAACGTAATTTATACCCATCCTGAAGTTGCCTCCGTTGGTAAAACGGAAGAGCAAGTTAAAGCGTCAGGCGAGCCATACAATGTAGGTACCTTCCCGTTCGCAGCCTCTGGCCGTGCTATGGCGGCTAATGAAACTCAAGGTTTGGTAAAGATTATTGCTCACGCTGAGACTGATCGTATCCTCGGTTGCCACATTGTTGGCCCAAGCGCTGCAGATTTGGTTCAGCAAGTGGCGATTGCAATGGAGTTCGGTTCCAGTGCGGAAGATTTGGGCATGATGGTGTTTGGTCACCCAACCCTGTCTGAAGCTATCCACGAAGCAGCATTGGCGGTGCATGGTCATGCCATCCACGTAGCCAACAAGAAGAAGCGTTAAGAGAACCATAGAGTCCTCGTTTTTTAGGCGGGGGCGAACTCATAAGGTTCGTCTCCATCGATAACCCAGTTGGCATGTCTATCGATAATTACATGTCCAACCATCGTCAAATGGAACTACACCATGAATTTGCACGAGTATCAGGGTAAGCAACTGTTTGCCCAATATGGTCTGCCTGTTTCTAAAGGCATTGCTGCTGCGACTGTTGAAGAGGCTGTTGCCGCTGCGGATCAAATCGGCGGCGATATGTTCGTCGTTAAAGCTCAGGTTCACGCTGGCGGCCGCGGTAAAGCGGGCGGCGTAAAGCTGGTTAAGAGCAAAGAGGATATCCGCGCTTTCGCTGAAAAGTGGTTGGGCAAAAACCTGGTGACTTATCAAACTGATGAGAAAGGCCAGCCAGTAAGCCGCATTTTGGTTGAAACCTGTACCGACATCGCCAAAGAATTGTACTTGGGCGCTGTAGTTGACCGTTCAAGCCGTCGCATCGTGTTCATGGCCTCTACCGAAGGTGGTGTAGAGATCGAGAAAGTTGCACACGATACTCCAGAAAAAATCCTTAAAGTTGCTGTTGATCCGCTGGTTGGCGCTCAGCCTTTCCAGGGGCGCGATTTGGCTTTCAAACTCGGTTTGGAAGGTAAGCAAATCAACCAATTCGTGAACATCTTCCTTGGCTTGGCCAAGTTGTTCAAAGAGAAAGATTTGGCATTATTGGAAGTGAACCCATTGGTGATCACTCCAGAAGGTAACTTGCACTGCCTGGATGCCAAGTTGGTAATCGACGGCAATGCTCTATACCGTCATCCAGAATTGAAAGCAATGCAAGATCCAACTCAAGAAGATGCGCGTGAAGCTCATGCTGCTGCTTGGGAACTGAACTACGTTGCACTCGGTGGCGATATCGGTTGTATGGTAAACGGTGCTGGTTTGGCGATGGGTACCATGGACATCGTTAAATTGCACGGCGGCCAACCTGCTAACTTCCTTGACGTAGGCGGTGGTGCAACTAAAGAACGCGTAGTTGAAGCGTTCAAAATCATTTTGTCTGATGACGCGGTGAAAGCTGTATTCATCAACATCTTTGGCGGTATCGTACGTTGCGACATGATCGCAGAAGGCGTAATTGGTGCAGTTAAAGAAGTAGGCGTAAAAGTACCTGTTGTTGTTCGTCTGCAAGGTAACAATGCTGAATTGGGTGCAAAAGTGTTGGGCGAAAGCGGCCTGAACATTATTGCCGATACCGACTTGACTGGCGCTGCCAAGAAAGTTGTTGCAGCTGCTGCGAATCAATAAGGGGCAAAGAACATGAGCGTTTTAATTAACAAAGACACCAAAGTAATCTGCCAAGGCTTCACTGGCGCGCAAGGTACTTTCCACTCTGAACAAGCGATTGCTTACGGCACCAAAATGGTTGGTGGTGTAACTCCAGGTAAAGGTGGTCAAACTCACCTCGGCCTGCCAGTGTTCAACACTGTTGCTGAAGCAGTAGAAGCGACTGGTGCAACCGCATCCGTTATCTACGTACCGGCTCCTTTCTGTAAAGACTCAATCCTTGAAGCGGCTAACGGTGGCATCAAGTTGATCGTGTGTATTACCGAAGGTATCCCAACTCTCGACATGCTTGACGCAAAAGTGAAGTGTGACGAGTTGGGTGTACGCTTGATTGGCCCTAACTGCCCAGGTGTTATCACTCCAGGTGAGTGCAAAATCGGCATCATGCCAGGCCATATCCACAAGCCAGGTAAAGTAGGTATCGTATCGCGCTCAGGTACTTTGACTTATGAAGCGGTTAAGCAAACTACCGATTACGGTTTCGGCCAATCTACTTGCGTAGGTATTGGTGGTGACCCAATCCCAGGCTCCAACTTCATCGATATCCTGAAGTTGTTCCAAGCTGACCCACAAACCGAAGCGATCGTAATGATCGGTGAGATCGGTGGTTCTGCAGAAGAAGAGGCGGCTGCTTACATCAAAGCTAACGTGACCAAGCCTGTTGTGTCTTACATCGCTGGTGTAACTGCACCTGCTGGTAAGCGTATGGGGCACGCTGGTGCGATTATTTCTGGCGGTAAAGGTACTGCTGACGAGAAATTTGCTGCACTGGAAGATGCGGGAGTTAAAACCGTTAAGAGCTTGGCCGATATCGGTAAAGCACTGAAAGAAATCACTGGCTGGTAATTTTTCCACGCCAAGTTGTTTCAAAAAGGCGATCTTCGGATCGCCTTTTTTATTGCCATTTTTTCGTCGCTTTATTTTATCTATTTGCTCAGATCCAATCGTCAAGATTTAACGTATGCACAAAACCTTTCTTATTTTGGTTTTTGCATGCTCGCGCTCTGGTGGATAAAACGCGATTTTCGCCTTGATGATAATGCTGCGTTACATGCGGCATTGACTGAATGTGACCATGTTATTCCAGTTTTCTTTCTCGAGCCGGCTGTTTATCTTGCACAAGACGCCTCTGCATTTCATTTGCAGTCGCAGTTGACGGCACTGGCCGATTTGCAATTCTCGCTGCGATCCATCGGCGCTGAGCTACTGATTATCAACACAGATTTACCTGCTGGTTTTGTGCAATTAAAAGAGAGATTGGGTTTTACTCATATCTACTCCCATGAAGAAACAGGTGCAGGTATTACTTATCAGCGCGATAAAGCAGTTGCGCGATGGTGTAAAAAAGAAAACGTTCTCTGGCAAGAACTGCCTCAATCTGGAGTTGTTCGTCGTTTAGGTTCACGCGATAAACGCACCAAAATTATTGCTGAACGTTTATTCGATTCAGAGCCCCTTGAATCACCCTCTACAATCCCTCAGCCAGCTCTTGAGCATTTAAATTTTTTTGCCATTCCTTCATTGCATGAACTTGCACCGCAGCTACTGGATAAACGTATCTCCTGGCCTAGTGTTCAGGTAGTGAGTGAGAGACGTGCGCAGCGTACGTTGGATAGTTTTTTGCGGGAGCGTTCGTTGAGCTATCGCGGTGGAATTTCCTCACCCAATAAAGCCTTTTTTTGTGGCTCACGCTTATCGCCTCACATTGCCTGGGGGACGCTCAGTTTGCGTCGTATTTTTTTCCGCCTTCATCAGCGGTTGTCAGAGTTAGATGAGCAGTTGGATGCAGGCGATGACAACAAACTTGCACTGCGCTGGCAAAAAAGTTTGGAAAGTTTTAGTTCGCGTTTGTTTTGGCGCGATCATTTTGTCCAGCGTTTGGAGTCAGCGAGTTATATGGAGTTTCGCGCATTAAATCCGGCATACGAGGTTTTGGAATACTCGCAGGATACAAGTAGATTGGCGGCCTGGCTTAATGGCGAAACAGGGTTTCCTTTGGTAGATGCTTGTATGCGTTGTTTACAGGCCACCGGTTTTTTGAATTTTCGCATGCGGGCGATGGTGGTCAATTTTGCCTGCTTTGGATTGCATATCCACTGGCGGGATTTGCAGTATCCGCTCGCGCGTTTATTCACGGATTACGAGCCGGGCATTCATTTTTCCCAAGTGCAAATGCAAGCGGCAATTGTTGGCATCAATACTATTCGCGTTTACAGTCCACTGAAGCAATTAATAGATCAAGACCCGGGATGCCAGTTTATCAAGCGTTGGATTCCTGAGTTACGCTGTTACAGCGCTGAGCAAATAGCCTGTCATGAGACTATGCCGCTGCCGGGCTACCCCCGCGCTATTGTGGATGCTGAGCAGAATATCCGCGTGATGAAAGATCGCATTAGCCGTATTCGTAAAAGCGATGAGGGCAGGGAAGCCTCGCAACAAGTGTTGGTAAAACATGGCTCTCGCCTGAAACAAAAAAATGCGAAAACAACACGCCATGCTGAATCCCACAGCGCCTGTGACAACCAAATTGACTTGTTTGGGCATTAGAGGTTGATGCAATTTAATGTTAAATTGACTATTAGTGCGTTCTAATTGCCTTATTATGGCTAAAAAGAATGTAATGGCAGCAAGCTCTTACATCATAAAAATTCTCTGAAACTATCGGCACAAATAGTTCGGTCGCTGTATCAATAACAATTAGAGAGAAACTATGCGACTAATCAACCCCGTTCCCGGGCGAACCCTGGTGTTCGCTATTTCATTTTTATGCATTTTATGGAGTGCATCCCTCTCGGCAAAGCCCAGTGTGACCGAGGTAAAGACCACCATGAAATTGGCCAGTCAGTTTATGCTCGACAAGGTCAGTTATCGCGGCGCGTTTGTGTGGTCTTATCTGCCTGATTTTTCGCGCCAGTGGGGTGAGTTGGAAGCGCGTCGCTCGATGATCTGGATGCAGCCTCCCGGCACCGCGACTGTCGGCCATTTATTTCTTGATGCCTATAACGCGACAGGTGATGAATACTATTACTCTGCCGCAGAGCGGGTAGCCGGTGCGATTATTTTTGCCCAGCACCCCAGTGGGGGCTGGAATTACCTGACTGATTTTGCGGGCGAGGCGGCACTTAAGGACTGGTACGCGACTATCGGTAAACATGCATGGCGTCTTGAAGAATTCCAGCATTATTACGGTAACGCGACTTTCGATGATGCCGGTACGGCAGAGGCCGCGAAATTTTTACTGCGCTTATACAGTGCCAAACTGGATCCCAAATACCGACCAGCGCTGGATAAAGTTATCGACTTTGTGCTTAAAAGCCAGTATCCCGTGGGTGGGTGGCCCCAGCGTTTTCCGCTGATGCACGACCATCCCGGTAAAAATCAGCCTGACTACACCAGCTTTATCACCTTCAATGATGATGTGGCCGCCGAAAATATCGATTTCCTGCTCATGTGTTATCAGGTGCTGGGGGAGTCTCGAGTGCGCGAGCCGGTCATCCGCGCGATGAATGTATTCCTTACTACCCAGATGGGTGCGCCGCAGCCTGGGTGGTCGCTGCAATATACGCCGGAATTACAGCCAGCAGGCGCGCGCTCCTATGAGCCAAAGTCACTGCATGCGCCTACTACCGCGGATAATATCCGTATGTTAATTCAGTTCTATCGCATGACTGGTGAGACCAAATTTCTGGCGCGTATTCCCGAAGCAATTGAGTGGCTGGAAAGTTTAAAGTTACCGGTAAAGCCTGAATATGAGGGGCGCAGCCATGCATCATTTATCGAGTTAGGCACCAATCGTGCGTTATTTACCCATCGGCGCGGATCTAACATCACCAATGGTGAGTATTACGTGGATTATCAAGCCAAACATATGCTGGCTCACTACAAATCAGCCGCGCGGGTGGATACAGACCGTTTGCGCCGTGAGTACGCGCAAGCGCTTGCCCTAAGCCCCGAGCAAGCGGTGGTAGGCTCGCCCTTACATGCGATGGGTGAAATACGTCTGCCAGCGTTTTTTACGCTTGGTAAAGTGAGCGTATCGGATTTGAATTTTCGTGCGCAAAAGCCTGACCAATCTGCCGATATTAGCGCCCAAGCTCGTGCATTGATTGAGGGGTTGAACCCACAGGGATATTGGCCAACACCGCTTTACTACACTACAAATCCCTATCGCGGCCCGGCTCCTGGTGAAAAGAAAAATATTCCACCAACAGAGGCGTTTGCTGCGACTATGGTGGGGGATGAGTGGGATACATCGCCTTACCCGGTAGAGACGCCGGTAATGGGCATCTCAACTGCTGCCTATATCAAAAATATGGGTGTGCTCATTCAGTATTTGCAACAGCAAGCATCGCAATAGAAATTGCTCCATTTATCTCGCATCCGCCCAATTCGGGCGGAGTGCTTTATTTTTCACGAAAAATGTGGACAATTGCGCGCCATTTTGCAGTTTTATGGCGCTGGTCGCTTTGAACCTGCACTCGAGAAGAAATTATTTCCATCCGGCGGGCTTGCCCGTTCCTTAGCAGGGTTGAATCATATTGAATACTTCTGAGCAAGCAGCAGTTTGGTCTTCACGTACTTCCGCCGAACTTTATGGCATAGATGAGTGGAGTAACGGTTATTTTGGTATTTCCCCGGAAGGGGAAGTTATTGTTCGCGCACCCAATGTTGATGGTGAGACTAGTGTTTCACTGATGAGTATTGTGGATGGTCTGCAGCAGCGTGGACTGCAAATGCCCGTATTGTTGCGTGTGGAAAATATCCTTGATTCGCGCATCAGTATCCTTAACGATTCCTTTGCACAAGCTATTGAGGTGAGCGGCTACCAAGGCTGCTATCGCGGCGCGTTTCCTATTAAGGTGAATCAGCAAAGTAATGTGATTGCGGAAATCGCCCGTTTTGGTGAGCGCTACAATCATGGCCTTGAAGCGGGCAGTAAAGCTGAGTTAATGATTGCCCTTGCAACCTTGACGAATCGCGACAGTTTAATTATCTGCAACGGTTACAAAGACTCCGAATTTATTTCACTTGGTTTGCAAGCGCGCAAGCTTGGATTCAAATGTTTTTTTGTGCTGGAAACCTTGAGCGAATTACAATCAGTCATTGAATGCAGTCGTAGTCTTGATGTAGAACCACTGATTGGTGTGCGGTTAAAACTGTCTACCAAAGTCGAAGGGCATTGGAGCGAAGACAGTGGTGATCGCAGTTTATTTGGTCTCAATACCAATGAGCTGGTGAGCGTGATTGACACGCTACGCGATGCAGATTTGCTGCATTGTTTCCAATTATTGCATTTTCATTTGGGTTCACAAATTCCCAATATTCGCAGTATTCGGGCGGGTGTGTTGGAAGCCTGCCGCTATTATATTGAACTGGTAGGCGAGGGCGCGCCGCTGGGGTATTTGGATTTGGGCGGCGGTTTGGCAATTGATTACGATGGTACTTGCAGCACCAATGGTCACAGCCGTAATTATTCGGTACAAGAATATTGTATCGATGTGGTGGAAGCGATTCAGGAAAGTCTGGATCAACACCAAATCCCGCATCCAACGATTGTTACAGAATCCGGGCGTGCCACGGTCGCGCATACATCCGTATTATTATTTAATATTCTTGATGTAACGCATTTTGAACCTACGGCCATGCCTGAGTCATTGCCTGCGGGTTGTCATGAAATGATTGCCAACCTCTGGCATACACTCTCGGTTATTCGGGTTGCAAATTTACAAGAATCCTATAACGACGTTATTTATTATCGCGACAAAATTCGCGATTTATTTCACTCGGGCGACATCAGTTTGCGCCACCGGGTATTGGGTGAAAATATTTATCTCGCCGCGCTGCAAAAAATCGCGGCCTTATTACCGCAAATGAAGCGCATTCCTGCGGAGCTGGAAAGTTTGCCGCAATTGTTGGCCGATATTTATTACGGCAATTTTAGTGTGTTTCAATCTTTGCCAGACTCTTGGGCGATTGGTCAGATTTTTCCGGTGATGCCGATTCACCGGTTAAATGAGGAGCCAACACGTCAAGCGATCATCGCTGACCTCACGTGTGATTGTGATGGAAAGTTACAAAAGTTTGCGACCTCGGCAGGTGAGTCCACCACTTTACCGCTGCATGCCATTAATGCCGGCGACGAATATTACTTGGGTGTTTTTCTGGTGGGTGCTTATCAAGAAACCTTGGGTGATCTCCACAATTTATTTGGCGACACTAACGTGGCCAGTGTGCGTATCAATGCCGATAAGAGCATTGATTTCGTGCATGAATTACACGGCGACAGTATTGCCGATGTGCTGAGTTACGTGGAGTACAAACCCAATTCACTTTATGAACAATTTCGCCAAACTGCTGAGCAAGCTGTGCGCGACGGTGTAATCAGTATTGCTGACCGGCAACAAATGTTATCGGCTTATTCTGAAAGTTTGCGCGGTTATACCTATTTCGAAAAATAATCCTTACGACTCCTCGTGCTTAGTATGCGCTCTAGGCATGTCATTTTTTATTCTAATGGGAGGCCTTAGATGGCAAAAGTATTAATTATTGGTGCAGGTGGTGTTAGCGGAGTAGTAGTGCATAAATGTGCACAGCTGCCAGAGGTGTTTTCCGAGATTGTGCTTGCGAGCCGTACCGAATCAAAATGCAAGGCGATTTCCGCACAATTAACTCGTCCGATTAAAACCGCACAGGTGGACGCCGATAATGTACCGGAATTGGTGGCGCTAATTAATGCTGAAAAACCAGATTTAGTAATCAATGTGGCATTACCTTATCAAGACCTGACTATTATGGATGCCTGTTTGGAAACGGGTGTGGATTATCTGGATACCGCCAATTACGAACCGTTGGATACTGCCAAGTTTGAATATTCATGGCAGTGGGCCTATCAAGACAAATTTAAACATGCCGGTTTAACGGCGTTATTGGGTTCCGGTTTTGATCCGGGTGTAACCAATGTTTACACCGCCTATTTGAAAAAACATTATTTCGATGAAATTCATTACTTGGATATTATTGATTGTAATGCGGGTGACCATGGCTTGCCGTTTGCAACCAATTTCAATCCGGAAATTAATATTCGCGAAGTGACCGCCAATGGTCGCTATTGGGAAAATGGTACCTGGGTTGAAACGCCTCCATTGTCAGTCAATCAGGTGTTTGATTTTCCCGCCGAGATTGGTCCCAAAAAAATCTACATGATGTACCACGAAGAACTTGAATCGCTGGTAAAACATTTTCCTGAAATTAAACGCGCGCGTTTTTGGATGACCTTCTCGGATAATTATTTAAAACATCTGGAAGTGCTCGGCAATGTGGGCATGACGGGAATTGAGCCGGTCATGTTTGAAGGTCGCGAAATAGTGCCCCTGCAATTTTTAAAAGCTCTGCTTCCAGATCCCGCAAGCCTTGGCCCGCTGACCAAAGGAAAAACTTGCATCGGTTGTTTTGCGCAAGGTTTGAAAGATGGTAAGCCGGTCGCCATGTTTGTATACAACGTGTGCGATCATCAGGAGTGCTACCGTGAGGTGAAATCCCAAGCAATTTCTTACACCACCGGTGTGCCTGCGATGATTGGTGCCAAAATGATTTTGGAAGGGAAATGGAAAAAACCGGGTGTATGGAATATGGAACAATACGATCCGGATCCGTTTATGGAAGACTTGAATAAATACGGTCTGCCCTGGCAGGTCGTCGAAGTTGACCCTAAAGCAATTGAAGGTTGATCGATGCAGAAACGCGAATATTTCACCCACTTTAATCCAGCTTTGGTTCCATCGCCTTGTTTTGTCATTGATAAATCGGCGGTGGAAGATAATTTAAAAATCCTTAACCGTGTGCAGCGAGAAAGTGGGGCGAAAGTACTGGCTGCATTAAAAGCGTTTTCTTGTTGGCGCTTGGCACCTTTGTTTCGCAAATATCTTTCCGGTAGTTGTGCGAGTGGTTTGCACGAGGCGCGTTTGGGGCGCGAAGAGTTTGGTGGTGAAGTCCATTGTTATTCGGCGGCTTACAAAGAGGCAGATTTGATCGAGATTTTACAAGTCGCTGATCATGTGCTGTTTAATTCATTTTCACAGTGGTCTCGATTTAAATCGCTTGCCTTGGCGGCGCAACAAGCTCGCCCCGAGTTGCAGTTTGGGATTCGTATTAACCCCGAGCATTCCGAAGGGGAGGTCGAGCTTTACGATCCGTGTGCGCCCTGTTCTAGGATGGGGGTTCCCATTGTGCAATTTGAGCAGGCCGTTGCAGATGATCCGTCATTATTGGATGGAATTAGTGGGCTGCATTTTCACACCCTTTGCCAACAGGATTTACCACCGCTGGTGCGCACCTTAACGGCGGTAGAGGAAAAGTTTGGAAAATATTTTTCGCGAATTCAATGGATTAATTTTGGTGGTGGTCATCATATCAGCCGCGAGGATTATCAGGTTGATGACTTAATCGCCGTGATTAAATCGTTTATGGCGCGTCATAAATTGCAGGTTTATTTGGAGCCTGGCGAGGCGGTCGCCATTCGCAGCGGGGTATTGGTCGCGGAAGTGTTGGATATTACCTGGAACACTATGGCGCAGGCGATTCTCGATACCTCCGCTACTTGCCATATGCCTGATGTATTGGAAATGCCTTACCGTGCCGATGTTATTGGGGCGGGTATGCCGAATGAGTTTGCACATAATTATCGCTTGGGTGGTATGACTTGTTTAGCGGGTGATGTGATTGGGGATTATTCATTTGCGCAGCCGCTGCGAGTCGGTCAGCGTTTAATGTTTGATGATATGGCACATTACACCATGGTAAAGACCACTACATTTAACGGTATTAATTTGCCGGCAATTGCCCTGTGGGATTCGCGCACCAATGAGCTAAATATGGTGCGTGAGTTTGACTATGTCGATTTTAAACACCGTCTCTCGTAATACATTTTTAAATAGAGTTCATCACCATGCAAACACCAACAGCCTTTATCGGTTTGGTTAACCCCAAAAGTCCGGCGAATGTCGGCATGATTATGCGCGCGGCTGGTTGTTATGAGGCTAGCGGTGTTTTTTACACCGGTGAACGTTTTGATCGCGCGCGTAAATTTTCTGCCGATACTAAAAATGCCGCCAGTAAAATTTGTTTGCAGCATGTGGAACAGCTTGAAGATGCTGTGCAAACAGGTGCGTTGGCTGAGGGGGCTGTTTTGGTTGCTATTGAATTGATTGAAGGGGCAACACCCTTAATGGATTTTATTCACCCGGAAAATGCCTATTATATTTTTGGCCCGGAAGATGGTTCACTTAAAAAAGATATTATCGAGCAGTGCCAGCATGTTGTTTATATTCCCACCATTGGCTGTATGAATTTGGCAGCAACTGTCAATGTGCTTCTTTATGATCGCATGGCAAAGTCGGGCAGGGCGGTGGTTGATCAGCGCCCCATCGCCGCTAATCGCGATGTTAATAATAAAATCAGGATTTAACGCTTATTACTTCTTCCTGAATCAAATATTTTTCATCAATTTTATTTGGCTCTTGATGTGGAGGCTGTGCTTCTTGTTGAATTGTGTTGGGGCATTTTCCCTGACTTTCCGCCCAATAAAGTGTATTCCCCACCAGTGCAATAGAGCCTGAGACAATCGCGCTGGTAGTCGTGATCAGCGCCGACGATACTGCTGCGCCCATCAATTCCATTTTGCAGCTATGGGTAATACAGTCCACATCGTTGAATATTTGTACTTGCTCTGTGGTGAGTTCAATTTTTTGGGTGGAAACCATGCATTTTGTATCAAAGCTCGCCACTTTTTTAGGTGTGACCACACACGCACTTACAGACGTTGCGAGTAGTGCTATCACAAGGCGGGCGGATAAGTTCATATCGCTCTTCATGTAAATAAATTTCCTTATGCCAAAGCCAAATGCGTTATGCAGCGAGTTGTTTGTACCAATATTGCCCTAACATGAGCAAACAAATACTAACAATGAGGATTCGTAAAACTTTTGGGTTCACTTTAAATAAGTAGTGTGACCCCATCCAGGCGCCGAGCATTTGCCCGACAATCATCGCCAAACCTGCGAGCCACATAATTTGCCCGGCAAAAATAAATACAATTAACGAGGCGATGTTAGTGGCAAAGTTGAGTGGTTTTGCAATGGCGGTAGCGTTAATTAATTCCAGGCCGCGAAAACTCACACCTGCAACAGCTAAAAAAGAACCAGTGCCGGGGCCAAACATACCGTCGTAAACACCTATCGTAGGCACTACCGTTTTTTGATACAGGCTGGCAGTCATTCTTGGTTCAGACGATTCGAGTTTTAAGTAGGGCGCTGCAATAAAATAAATCGCGATAATAACCAGTACTAGCGGGATCATAAACCCCAATACTCTGGTATCGATAAATTGTACTATTACTGTTCCCAGCACCGAACCCATAAAGGCGGCGATCATCATAGGTCGCAATTCTTGCCAGTGTATTTTTTTGCGTTTGAATAAGAGAAAACTCGACGTTCCTGAGCCAAAACAACTCTGCAATTTATTCGTGCCTAGCGCGGCCAATGGTGGTACGCCAGATACAACCAGCGCGGGAATCGTAATGAGCCCGCCACCACCTGCCAAGGTGTCCATAAAACCGGCAATTGCGGCGGCGATAAATAAAAACATCAATGTTTCTACTGCAAAATCCAAATGCTACTCCTTGGGTAAGTTGAATTCGAATGGTAGCAATTTTAGTCCGCTGATGATCCCGCTTTAATCTGCGCCTTTACTTTTTGCAGAATTTTTTCCGCATCGGCTATGGCTTCAGTATTGGGTGCCTCAGCTACTAAGCCTGCGCTGACCTTACGTGTTATGTCCAGGTGTTTTACAAAGCGACGGCAATTGGCACACATAAGCAAATGCAAACGTATTTGCCATTTTAATGGAGTATTGTTTTCGAGATAGTCGCTGGCCAAACTGGCGACTTGTTTACAACTCAACATGTGCCGGTCTCCTGATAGCGATCAATAACTTGCATGAGAGTGAGGCGGGCGCGATGTACCAGTACCCGCGCGTTGGCAGCGCTTACATTGAGCAGGCTGCAAATATCTTCAAACGATTGCTGCTCTACATCGCGCAGAATAAACGCGGTTTTTTGTGTGTGCGGCAACAGAGTTAAGGTTTTGGCAATACAGCGCTGCAGTTGTTTTTCTTCCAGTAGTGCCTCGGGTGATTCATTGTTCCAACGCGGTGTCGGTTGCGCCCAATGACCATTAGTTTGAAAGTGGCTGCCATCCAAATAACTGCCGGGTGTGTCGCCATCCAGTTGTTCCAGTGAAACCTGACGCGATTCTTTGCGCAAACGCGCTTTGGCTTGATTGCTCACAATTGTCATGAGCCAGGTTTTTAAAGAGGAGCGACGCTCAAAGCCGGCGATATTTTTATACACGGAAACCCAGGCCTCCTGAACTACTTCATCCGCAAACGCATCGCCGATAATAGCGCGGGCAATATTGAGCATCAGCGAATGGTGTTGGGCGATAAGCTGGCGAAATGCACTATCTTCACCTGCAATCAATTGCTTGATGAGCAGGCCTTCATCCATGAGTTTGCGTTCCTGATTCTTGCTTGTGGCATTGCACCATGGTGGATTTTCCGTAGATAAAAGTCGGTTCAAGCTTATCATTCGCTTTTATCTGGGCGCAGTATTTGTTGCCATTTTTTTTAAAAAATAACCCTTTTTTAAAGACCAGTGGTACAGCCAATAATCCAAGCTGTGGTATTTGCCACCACCCATCGCCACTAATGCCAACAACATAAGTAGATAAGTAGTGGCAAATTCAATGCCGTTATTCAGAATGACAAACTTACCACTGGCAGTGAGCCATTCGTAATTGCCATGGGTTTGCAGAATTTGTTGCGCACGTTCCAGTTTTTCTGTTGCAGCAACTACTTGCTCGTTGGCAAAGGGGGCTTGTGCATCGGCAATTGCTTGCCAGCCGTTGTCCCAGTGAACGGCAAAAATAGCAACCAACATGGTGGCTATGAGTGGAATGCTGATTAAGCGAGTACATAAACCAAGCGTTAATAACGCGGCACCTGCCAGTTCTGTTGTGGTAGCGAGTACAGCCATCAGCCAGGGTAAAGGAAGCCCAAGGCCCCAGTCGCTATTGCCAAACCAGGTGACGGTATCTTCAAATGCGCTGAGTTTATTCATCCCTGCCATCCAAAATACCGGCGCGAGATACAGGCGCAAACCGAGTGAAGCAAGACTACTGCTGCCCTGAATCACAGGGGCTAGTGCATAGTCAAAACAAGAATCTATTTTGCTGAGAGATAAAAACATACAAGCACCTATAACTAATCCTGCGTTATAGATGCTTTAGCGTGATATTTGTTACATGCCTGGATGCATTTAATTGGTTGCTGGTTGTTGCGCATCGGGTATTTGTTGGTTGATGGCATCATTAATAGTGCTGTCTATTTTATTTTTTTGTTCTTGTTTTACATTATCAATAGTCGAATCTAGTTTTTTATCCAGCGCTTCCCCCATAGCCTCAGCAGGAGCGTTCAGGGTTTTTTGAATCTCCTGTGCTTTACTGTAGGCATTTTGCAATTCTTGCGGAAACACCGGCGTAATCGCTTCTTTAGCACCAGCGATCTGCTCAGAAAAAATTTCTGATTTGCCATCTTTAATCAGCATTACTGCCATCTGGTTAGTTTGCGAATTCCACACCAGGCCGGCCTTATCCGTGACAGCTTGTACTTGGGAGGGCGCATAGCGCGAGGCAACATAAAATAATGCGCCTTCCTGTTGGATCTCCTGCGCGGTGCGTAGCAATTTCATGGTGGGTTCGTATTTATCACCAAGAATGGCAGTCATGCGGTCCTTGATAATAGGCGCTTCAAAAAAGTTGACTTCATTCGGGTCAAAACCCACTAAGGGTTTTAGAAATGACCACATAAGCTTGCTTTGCAATTGATTACCTATAAGCAATGAAGACACACAGGCTGATAAGCACAAACTAATAAGCAGGGCGGCAATAATTTTGGAGATGCGCATTAAAGTACCTAAATGAAGTTCAAGGAAATAGATAGGGTGCCTGACGGGGGCGATATAAAAGGGTGGCTATTGTGCGCCCGCGTCTATTTTCGGGCAAGTCGTGCCGGTTATCAGCGGTGATAAAGCGGCATTAGCGGCGATTAACGCTAAACTTGGCAGAGGCTTTTCGCTACAATGGCGCCCCTGCGAAATTCCGCTTACTAGACCCGGATTTAACCGATTATGACGCTTGAGCAACTTGAAACCTGGGGTATGTACCTCTGTGGTGGTGGGCTAATCCTGTTTATGTTTTTTATTGTGTGGGATCTGGCCAAAAAATCCAAAGCCGGTAAGTTTGGTACCTTTGTACTCTTTGGGGTGTTGGGTTTTGCCATCATGGTTTTTGTGATTAAAGAAGTGTTTGTTCATATTCTTGGCTAGAGGGTGATTTTCGCTTACCGCCGGAATATCCCCCAGTTCACGCACACCCAGTTGGATACACTATGTTTCATTTTTTTGTTCCCGCCACCAAGGTTCAGAAAGACCGCGCCATCATGCGCGAGACCGATGCGCGGGTGGCCAAATACAGCCGCCGTGGGCTTATCCTTAATTTCATTGTGTTTGTGTTGTGCCTGGCGTTTGGCAACTTTCAAGAAAAAGAACACAACCTGGCGATAGTGCTGGTGACCGGTTTGCTACTGGTGACGCTGGTGCGCAGTTACTACTTGTTCCGCTTTGATAGCCTCTATGCTCGCGCACCCGCACGCTGGCGTAACCAATATTTTTTCGCCTCCTGTCTGGGTGCTGCCTGGTGGAGTTTTATTCTGGTCACCCTGACCTGGGTGCAGGGCATGCGCGGTGAAACATTGGTGATGTGGCTTTATTCAGTGGTGTTCTATTCCAGTGTTGCCAATGTGTTTGCGCCTTACACCCGCTTTTTGAGTATCTACCTCGCCATCGGCCAAGTGCCAGCCGCGATTACCGCGATTATGTTGGGAACGGCGGAAGGTGTGCTTTACGGCTGTATCATGCTGACGTTTTACATCATGTTGGCGCATCAGGGGAAGGTTACATCCCTAGCTTACTGGGAGCGGCTTGAGGCGCACTTTTCATTACGTGAACGCGCCCAGGGCTTGGAAAACGAGAAGCGTAGCTCACAGGCGCAGATTGAATTAAAAAATGAATTTTTGGTAAATCTCGGGCAGGAAATTCGCTCCTCTATTAGCGATGTGATGAGTACCTTGTCTTTAATTGATGACAGCCAGTTATCCGAACATCATCGTGAGTTGTTGATGATGGCCAATAAGGCAACAGGGCGACAAATCGATCTAGTAAATAATGTCGTCGACTTTTCAAAAATCACCACTAAAACTCTGGTGCTCGATGAAGTTGAGTTTGATTTGCGCCGGGTGCTGGAAAAATTTGTGCAGGATTTCGCGCTGGATGCACACCAACAAGGCGTAGAACTCTATTACAGCTTTGACCCAGCCATGCCACTGCGAGTGCGCGGCGATGCCGCACGCTTGAATCAAATTCTGGCGACGCTGCTTAATCACACACTCAAAGCCAGTCGGATTGAACATGTATTTATCGAAGCGCGTTTTCATCAGGATCAGGATGATCTGGGCGAATTACAAGTAGTGATTAGCGATAGCGAAAAGAATGTGAATGCAGATCAGGACGCTGAATCACGGGAAAGTAATTATCGCGGTATTGGTCTGTCCATTTGTAAGGGGTTGGCGGAATGTATGGGCGGCAGTATTCACCTGCGCGAAAATAAAAATCGCGGCAATCGCATTTTTATTAATGTTGCGTTGCAAGTGGTATCCCATGAGGATCGTCGTTTTGGTTCCGAGCAAAAACTGCGTGGCAAACGCGCGCTACTGGTGGATCTACCAGACCATAATGGCAATGTATTAGCCGATGAAATTAACGCGTGGGGCATGACGACAGCGATAGTCGCAGGTCAGGAGCAAGCAATTACCAAGTTGCGCGAGCAGGCTAATGCAGGAGCACCGTTTGATTTGGTGCTGATTTTTACCAAGCTCAATAATATGAATGGTTTGGCGCTCTCCCGTGAAATTACCCATCAACCGGATGTTGCGGGGGTTAAACAAATTATTGCAATGAGTATTTTGCAGAGCGATAGCCCGGAAATGAAACTCCATTTGCGCTCCAACCCGCAAGTGAGTGTGATTGAAAAACCCATTATGCGCCGCCGCTTGCACGATGTTGCTGTGCAAAAACTATTGAACCCGGGCGGTGAAGATGAGCGGAAAACTTCTGCGCAAGAATCCGTTGGTTTAGCGGTAGTGCCCAGAGTATTGCTGGTGGAAGATCACCGCGTTGATCAAATGGTAATTAGTGCGATGCTGAAAAAATTAGGCTGCTACGTGCAAGTTGCCCAGAATGGCCTTGAGGCCGTTGAAATTGTTACCAAAGAGCGATTCGATTTGATCCTTATGGATTACGACATGAAGGAACAGGACAGCATAACTGCCACCGAAAAGATTCGTCAGTATGAGCACAATACCCACAGCATGCATCATTTACCCATTGTGGCCGTAACCTCCACCCAGACTGAAACGGATCAAGAGGTGTATTTGTCGGCGGGTATGGATGATCACATCACCAAACCGATTCGTTACGACGAGTTGGAGGAGCGGTTACAGCGCTGGCTGGAGAAATCTTGAGTGATTCGCTAAGAAGCGTTTACAAGCGTAAACCCCTACGCAATACCTAAAAGTCACTGTTACAATAAGTGGCTTTTTTTTTGCTCCTCAACAACGACACACCCACAAAACAGCCCCGATAAAAACGTATTTCTATAAATAGGCAGGTCTATGATTCGTTTATTTTCATCTATAAAGCATTTTCCATTAGTTGTGGCGCTCGGTTTGGCGTCCGCACTTTTCCTACAAGCCTGTAGCGATCAATCTTCAGCGCCCAATTCTGCGCCCGACAAAAATACTGTGCAGCCACCTGCCGAGGTAACCAGCCTCACGGGCGCTCATGTGTTGGTGTTTAGCAAAACCAATGGCTGGCGCCACGATTCCATTCCCGCCGGCATTGAGGCATTAAAAAAACTGGCCAGTGAAAATAATTTCACTGTGCTTGCAACGGAAGATTCAGCATTGTTTAACGATGCGGAGCTGGCGAAGTTCAACGCGGTGGTATTTTTAAATACCACCAGCGATGTATTGAACGAGCAACAAGAGTTAGCCATGGAGCGCTACATTCAGGCGGGTGGCGGTTTCGTGGGAATCCATGCGGCGACCGATACTGAATCGGGTGGCGATTGGTTTTGGTATCGCAACCTGGTTGGCGCCGTGTTTAAAAATCACCCCAGCGTGCCGAGCAATGTGCAATTGGCGCGTGTTGATATCACCAATAAAAATCATGAATCCACCAAGGCATTACCTGATCACTTTGAGATAAATGACGAGTGGTACAACTTCCGCGACATGTACGAGTTTATTAATGTGCTCGCCAAGGTGGATGAATCTACCTATCAAGGCGGTGAGCATGGCCACGATCATCCCATTTCCTGGTATCACGAATATGACGGTGGTCGCTCGTTTTATACTGGCTTGGGGCATACCGCGGAAACTTTTTCTAATGCGCACTTTATACAGCATTTGTTAGGTGGCATTCGTTATTCGGTAGGGTTGAATTATCGCGAAGGCTCAGCACCGCAATTGGATTACAGTAAGTCGCGCCCGGAAAATAATCGCTTTGTTAAAAAGACCTTAATCGAAAATTTAAACGAGCCGGTCAAGTTTGATTTCTTCCCCAATGGCGATGCGCTTATCGCCTTGCGCCCCGGTATGTTTACCCGTGTTGATTATAAAACGGGTGCCGCACATGACGCGGGAACTATTGCGGTTGAGTACAACAAGATCCAGGAGTGGGGTTTAATCGGTGTAGCCATTGACCCGGATTTTTCGCGCACTAATTGGGTTTATGTCGCTTTTAATGTGAAAGACGAGCAAAACAATTTTTACCAAAAATTATCGCGTTTTGAGTGGCGCAATAATCAGGTAGATACCAGCACCGAAAAGGAAATTTTGCGCTACGGCATAGACAACAACTGCTGTCATACCGGTGGCGATTTGCAGTTTGGCAATAACGGCGAGTTATTCTTTTCTACGGGCGACAATACCAATCCCCATGATCAGGATGGTTATGCGCCGCTGGATTTTCGCCCGGACATGAAAAAGAATGATGGCTTACGCGCTCCCGGTAATACTCAGGATTTGCGCGGTAAAGTTTTGCGCATTAAGCCTAACGCAGACGGCACCTATGACATTCCCGCCGGTAATTTATTTACCGATGCCAACCAAGGTCGCCCGGAAATTTATGTGATGGGCGCGCGCAACCCCTACAGTATTACCTTCGATAAAAAAACTAATACCTTGTTTTACGGCGATGTAGGCCCTGATGCAAACGTTGATTCGGAGGAAAAAGGTCCCCGTGGTTACGATGAAGTTAATCGTGTGACTGCGGCAGGAAATTTTGGCTGGCCGCTGGTGATTGGTCAAAATCGTCCTTACAAAATGTTTGATTACATCAATCAAAAAGGTGGTGAAACGGCTGATGTCAATGCGCCGATGAATGTGTCTGCACTCAATACCGGTGCAAAACAATTGCCACCGGCACAGCCTGCGTTTATTGCTTACCCCTATGCCGCTTCAGAAATATTCCCTGAGTTGGGTGTGGGTGGGCGCACCGCGTTGGTTGCTGATGTTTACCGTGCAAATGATTATCCGGAATCGGTAAATCGCTATCCGGCTTACTACAACAACAAATTATTTATTGCAGATTTTATGCGCGCTTGGGTGAAGGCAGTGACTTTTGATGAGCAGGGGCGTATTCAAAAAATTGAGCCTTTTGCTCCGCAAATTAGTTATGCCTTACCAATTGATACCCGTTTTTCGCCAGACGGTACGCTCTACGTATTGGAGTACGGCATGTCCTGGTTTACCGGTAACCCGGATGCACGCTTGGCGCGCATTGAATATGTGGGTGCTGGTAATCGTCCACCCTTAGCTGTGATTACTTTGAATAAAAACCAGGCTGGTTTACCCGCACAAATTCAAGCATCCGCTGCTGAATCAACTGATTTGGATGGCGATGCAATTCGCTACCAATGGACACTGACCTGCGCCAACGATGCTTGTGCGAGTAAGGATTTAGGTAATGCCCGTGACCTGGAGCTGCCGTTTTCCGAGGCGGGAACTTTTACGCTGAGTTTGCAGATCACTGATATTCATGGCGCGACTGCAACCGCCAGCCAGCAATTGGAAATTGGTAATGAACCGGCCAGTATCGAATTGGTTTCCGCGCAAAATAAATCCTTCTTCTGGGGCGACACCAGTAGTTTTGCTTATCAATTAGCGATTAATGACTTGGAAGATGGTGCTATAAAAACCATCACTAACAATAATCCTAATGTGCAACTCCGTTATAGCGCTGCACAACAAGCGGGTGCACAAGGGCATCAACTGGCTAGCATTAGCGATCAAGCAAAAAATTTACTCGATGCGAATAATTGTTTAAGTTGCCACAAACTGGATGAAAAAGTTGTAGGCCCGGCATTGCGTGAAGTTGCCAAAAAATATCAGGACGATCCTAATGCTATGGCTTATTTGGTGAAAAAAATTGGCAATGGCGGCAGCGGTGTATGGGGTGAGATGAACATGCCTGCGTTCTCTGGCTTGGGCGAAGCAGACCTGAAAGTCTTGGCGACTTATATATTGTCACTCAATAAAGAAGAGGCGGCTGTAGCATCCTTACCCTTGGCAGGAAAGTTGTCGCTCAATGCGCACCAGGCAACTCAGCAGCGCTTATTGGATAACACACCCTTTGTGGCCCAAGGCGAAGCCTATTCATTGGCGGTGAGTTATAGCGATAAACCCGTTAACGGAATGCCGGCTATTGCGGTGAATAAAACCTTTTCACTTATCCCGCATCGGGTTGACCTTGACAGTGTGTTTGATGGCGCGCGCGCGAGTAAAGATGTTAAACGCCATACCTTTCGTGAAATTAAAACAATTCAAATGCCTGCGACCACTGACTGGTCTGGTTTTGCATTGGGCAGTTTTGATTTAACGCAGATTAAGTCGCTACAAGTAGGCGCTTTTTTCTTTAAAGAAGCGGCTGCCTGGCAATTTGAATTGCGTCGTAATAATGCAGAGGGCGAGGTGATTGCTGCTGGTGTTCTTTCATCTGGCGCAGAACTCAAAACCTATCAGCGCAGCACTATTGCAGTAACGCCGACTTCGGGGTTTAGTGAATTGTATTTGCAACTCAAAGTGGAAAATAAAACCTCTGGCGAATTGTCGTTGCAGGATATTAGTTTTGAAAAATAATTCTTAACAAGAATTTATCACTACTCATTTTTTAAAGAGATCGCCCACGGAAGGGCTCCGTAATAGCCTCTGAGACACGCCGTAAACCCATCCATGGGGGCTTGTCGTCGACATCCTGTCTCCCACAGTCTCAGAGGCTATTACGAATCCCTTCCTTTGATTTAACCTTTCGATTACAACCCGCCACGCGTTAATTTTTCGGGGTTTAGCAATTGCTCTAATTGCTCCCGACTTAATCCACTCTGCTCCTGCGCAACATCAATAATCGCACGCCCTTCGGCATAAGCCTGTTTGGCGATAGCCGCTGCTTTCTCATAACCGATTAATGGATTTAAGGCCGTTACCAGAATCGGATTTTGTGCCAGCGCTTTTTCGATGCTAGTGTGATTAACCGTGAAAGTCGCAATCGTTTTATCGGCCAACTCATTGCAAGCGTTACTCAGCAATTCAATCGACTGCAATAGGTTGTAAGCAATCAGCGGCAACATCACATTCAATTGAAAGTTTCCCGATTGTCCGGCAATGCCAATACTCACGTCGTTGCCCATCACTTGTGCGCACACCATACACACGGCTTCAGGAATAACCGGGTTTACTTTGCCGGGCATAATCGATGAGCCAGGTTGCAGCGGTTTTAAATTAATTTCGCCAATGCCCGCGAGTGGGCCGGAGTTCATCCAACGTAAATCGTTGGCGATTTTCATCAGGCTCACGGCGAGGGTTTTTAACTGACCGGAAATTGCTACAGCGGTGTCTTGCGCGCTCATTAAGGCAAAAAAATTATCGCCGGGCATAAAAATTAAACCCGTCGCTTCGGATAAATACTCAGTCACTTTACTGGCAAATTCCGGGTGTGCATTAATGCCAGTACCTACTGCGGTGCCACCTTGTGCCAAGCGCAGCAACTGCGGCAGCGCCATTTGTAAACGCACATAATTGCTTTCAATTTGACTGGCCCAGCCTTCCAATTCCTGGCCAAAGGTCAGGGGCATGGCATCCATTAAATGGGTGCGGCCGGTTTTCACTACCTCGTGTAACGCTTCCGCTTTACCGAGCAGACTGGTGTGCAGTTCTTCCAGCGCAGGGAAAAGTTGCTGTTTAAGGGCGAGGGCGGCGCTGACGTGAATGGCGCTGGGAATCACATCATTACTGCTTTGGCTCATGTTTACCTGGTCATTGGCGTGCACCTTCTGCCCGGCCAAATCGCTGGCGATATGGGCAATCACTTCATTTACATTCATGTTGGTGCTGGTGCCAGAGCCGGTTTGGAATACATCTACCGGGAACTGGTCTACGTAATGCCCCGCAAGGATACTGTCGCACGCTGCCGCAATTGCCCAGGCAATGTCGCTATCGAGCAACCCGAGCTCCTGATTGGCCAGTGCCGCCGCTTTTTTGATGTGCACCACGGCGTGAATAAAGCGCGGGGGCAGTGTGAGGCTGCTAATAGCAAAATTATCCAGTGCGCGTTGGGTTTGGGCGCCATAGAGCGCGGTTTTAGGGACTTGAACCTCACCCATGCTGTCGTGCTCGGTGCGGAACTCGCTCATAGAAACCTCCTTCATTGGATTCATGACATAAATGAATCCTGATCCCGATCAGTTTTAGTTACAATCACTTTTTTAATTCATTATTGAGTTCTTATGTCCAAGCAATTTGTCGTTAATAGTGAATTCGCCCCCGCCGGGGATCAGCCCACCGCCATCGCCGGCTTGGTGCAGGGGATAGAGGCTGGGCTATCGCACCAGACCCTGCTGGGGGTTACCGGTTCCGGCAAAACCTTCACCATCGCCAATGTGATTGCGCAAGTGCAGCGCCCCACGCTGATTATGGCGCACAACAAAACCCTGGCCGCGCAGTTGTATGGGGAGTTCAAAGAATTCTTTCCCAACAATGCGGTGGAATATTTTGTTTCCTATTACGATTATTACCAACCCGAAGCCTATGTGCCGTCCTCCGATACCTTTATTGAAAAGGATTCAGCGGTAAACGAGCATATTGAGCAGATGCGCTTGTCAGCCACCAAAGCGCTGCTGGAGCGGAAGGACGCGATTATTATCGCCTCAGTATCAGCCATTTATGGTTTGGGCGACCCGGACGCTTACATGAAAATGTTGTTGCACGTGGTACGCGGTGACAAAATTGATCAGCGCCAAATTTTGCGCCGCCTTGCTGAATTGCAATACACCCGTAACGATATGGATTTTGCGCGTGCGACTTATCGTGTGCGCGGCGAAGTGATTGATATCTATCCTGCTGATTCTGATATTGAAGCGGTGCGCATTGAGTTATTTGATGATGAAGTCGAGCAAATTTCTATTTTTGATCCGCTCACCGGTGAGGTGCTGCAAAAAGTTCCGCGTTTTACTATTTATCCAAAATCCCACTACGTGACTCCGCGCGAGCAAATTCTGGAAGCGATTGAAAATATCAAAGAAGAATTGCGTACCCGTCTGGAATATCTGCGTGAAAATAATAAATTGGTAGAAGCGCAGCGCTTGGAGCAGCGCACCCGCTACGATTTGGAAATGATGCAAGAGTTAGGTTACTGCAACGGCATCGAAAACTATTCGCGCTACTTATCCGGCCGTAACTCCGGCGAAGCTCCTCCCACCTTGTTTGATTATTTGCCGCAAGACGCGTTGCTTGTTATCGATGAAAGCCATGTGACCATTCCGCAAATTGGTGCTATGTACAAGGGCGACCGCTCGCGTAAAGAAACACTGGTGGAATACGGTTTCCGTTTGCCCTCGGCACTGGATAACCGCCCCATGCGTTTTGATGAGTGGGAGCACATAGCCCCGCAAATGATTATGGTGTCGGCAACACCCGGAAAATACGAAGAAGAGAAGCAAGGGCAGGTCGTTGAACAGGTGGTTCGCCCCACCGGTTTGATCGACCCGGAAATTGAAATTCGCCCGGCCACAACACAAGTGGATGATGTGCTCTCTGAAATTCGCCTGCGCGTGGAAAAAGGGGATCGTGTATTAATTACGGTACTCACCAAGCGCATGGCGGAAGATTTAACTGAATACCTCGCTGAGCACGGCGTACGCATCCGTTATTTACACTCGGATATTGATACCGTCGAACGCGTAGAAATTATTCGCGATCTACGCTTGGGTCAATTTGATGTGTTGGTGGGTATCAACCTGCTGCGTGAAGGTTTGGATATGCCAGAGGTGTCACTGGTTGCGATTTTAGATGCAGATAAAGAAGGCTTTTTGCGTTCAGATCGCTCCCTTATCCAAACCATCGGCCGCGCTGCGCGTAACGTCAATGGTAAGGCGATTCTCTACGCTGATCGGATTACCGGTTCTATGGAGCGAGCGATTGAAGAAACAGATCGCCGTCGCGAAAAACAAGTTGCGCACAACCTTAAACACGGTATCACTCCTAAAGGTATCAACAAAAGTATCGCCGATATTTTGGAAAGCTCAGTCGCCCCCGGTGCTGGCGGCCGCAGCGCGCGCAATAAAGCCATGGCAATTGCCGAGCGTACCGGTAAATACACGGTGGATGTCAATCCAAAGGATATTTGGAAAACCATCGAGCTAATGGAAAAACAAATGTTCCAAGCCGCGAAAGATCTGGAGTTTGAAGTGGCCGCAAAACTGCGCGATGAGATTGAGAAGTTAAAACATAAAGCGGTTTGATTTTTTGTAATTATGCAGTAGAGGGCGCAATTTATTGCGCCCTTTTCATTTGATTGTGTGACCTATAACAATCGAGATTCGGATGATAAAACTTTTATTCCCCATTCTTTTTCCCTCCTGGCGCTTCTTCAGCAGTATCGGCCCGTCGCCGCGTATTGATGTGGCATTTATCGCGGAAAAAAATGCTGAGCCACAAGCATGGTTGCCGTTTAGATCTTTACCTGAGCAAGTGGGGTTTGCTGCGGGTGTGCAGCGCTTATTGCACAACCCGATATGGAATGAACGCTTGTATATCAACACTTGTGCAGAGCATTTGTTTGAAGGCCCTTCTGATTTTTATGCGCAGGAAATTGGTGTGCGTTTGGTTAATGCGGTATTCAATAGGGAAATGAATGTTGATGACGCCTCCCAATATCTGGTGTTTCGTATTCGCGCTATAGAATTTGACGCGGGGCAGGTGCGTGATGAGGTTGTATTTATCTCCCAACCTTTTTTATTGCAAGCGGCAGGCGGTAGGTAATGACACTGGAATTAGCCGTTCGTTTGGCGGAGATTATCTTGGGCTTCGCAATTTTTCAGCAAAGCCTGGAATTTATGCGCGGTTTAGCAGCGGAAAAAACACTTGGGTTAATTCGCGCGTGTTTGGCAATCTTATTGATGTTGGGTTTGCAGCCGTTACTGGTTGAATCGGCATTGCTGGTGACTGCATTAATATTTGTCACGCGCTACCAAGGGCCTTACAACGGTGGCAGCGATACCATGACTTTGTTGGTACTGCTGTGTTTATGGTTGTCACACCTGGCACCGACCCGTTATTGGCAAGAAATCGCACTGGGTTATTTAGCGTTGCAATTAATGCTGTCTTATTTTCAATCTGGTTGGGTCAAAGTTATTAATGCCCAGTGGCGTAGCGGTGTTGCCTTGCAGCAGGTATTTGCGCTGAGTGCTTATCCGGTGAGTGAACGAGTGCGATTGTGGGCGCAGCGGCCGCAAGTGTTATGGGTTATGTCCTGGGGGATAATTATTTTTGAACTGATTTTTCCGCTGGCCTTGCTGAATCAAACGATATTAATTATTGCGCTGGTGATTGCCGCCTTATTTCATTTGGTTAATGCGTGTTTGTTTGGTTTGAATCGTTTTTTTTGGATCTGGCCTGCCGCTTATCCGGTCATTATTTGGTTTCAGGCGCGCGTAGCAGAGGTGTTTTGATTTCAACTGAAAACACACTCCCGCATTAATCACGGGAGTGTGCATTTCGCGTTATAGCACAATGCGTTTGGCTTCTTTTGCTGCTTTAAAAATCGCTTCTACGATAATTATATCTTTCATGCCTTCTTCGCCGGGAACCAATACGGGTGAGTTGTTGATAATGGCGAGCGCGTCGTTATCCATTTGGCGCGCTTGTTGATTCTCAGGTGCAGGCGGCAGGATGATGCCATCGCTGGTGCTGCCTTTTACGCCGCTGTAGGATTGAAACGGTTTTAATTCGTACCAACCCTTTGCGCATTCCGCTCGTAATTGATTCATGCTTTGTGCGTAGCTGGTGGCGCACACAGCGCGTGCACCGCTGGCAAATTCCAATTCAAAGCGCGTTGTTTCATCCACATTTTTATACACTTCGGTGGTGCTGCTCATAGTCGCGGAGGTAACGGCGATGGGTTCTTCACCGGCGGTGTAGCGTGCAGCATTGAGAGGGTATACACCCATGTCATACATGGCACCGCCACCCATTGCCGGGTCGGCGCGCCACGAATGGCTGGCACCTGTGCCGTTGTAACCCGCTTCCGCAATAATGGTTTTAATATCGCCGTAAGGTTTTTGTTTGGCGAGTTGAATAATGCGCTGCGTATTTGGCTCGTGTTGCATGCGATAGCCAATGGTCAACTGCACTTTATTTTTTTTGCAGACAGCAATCATGTCCTGGCATTCTTGTTCATTCATCGCCATGGGCTTTTCACACCACACGTGTTTGCCTGCATTTGCAGCGATTTCAGTAAATTTTTTGTGGGTGCCGGTAGGGGTTACAACGTAGACCACATCGATATCCGGGTTGTTGGCCAGTTGATGCATATTGTCGTAGTTGTAGACGTTGTAATCGGCAATACGATAATTTTTTTGCCACTGTGGAATTTTTCCCGGTGAGCCGGTCACTATGCCAGCGAGATAACAGTGTTTAGTCATTTGCAGGGCTGGTGCGAGTAAATCGCGGCTGTAGTAGCCCAGCCCTACCAGTGCAACACCTATGCGCTTGCGAGCAAGATTGTTGCCAAAAACGTTGGGGGCGCCGGCGATAAGGCCCATCGCACCCAGGCTTTTTAAGAGTTGGCGACGTGAAACCTGATTCATTCTAATTACCTCAATTTTTTACGCACCGGCTCTGGCAGATGAGCCGCTATTCATCATGTAGTTGTAATCGCCATTGCCGCAGGGTGCAAACCGATAAACAAAAAATTACCTGCATTTACTTTGCTGACGGTTTTCAGCGCAGCAGCGCAAGGTCAGTGCAGTCAAAAAGCAGGCTAAATAGGACGTTGGCTGGTAGAATGGCGCTCTTTTTTCGATCTTTCCGATCCTGATCTTATCGCTGGCGCCCTTATGCAAAACCCTACTGAACACAACACCGTTTCCCCCCACAACTCCACCGTCACTGTGCAATACGAAGATTCTCGCCTGGTGCCGCTGTGGCGTGCATGGCTTGAAGTGGCGGGCACAATGCCGCTGGATAAGTGGATAAAAACGAGTGTGCGCCAGTTTGCCCACTCAGGCCCCACCTCAATGCCTGAGTACGATGAGATTAAAAAGCACAACAAATTTAAACCGACAAAAACCCAGGCTGACCATGCAAATGCAGAAGCAATTGATACGGCATCTTTAAGTTTGGCGATGTTTTCGGCGCTGCGTTTTCAACAATTGGCCTCGGGGTTGGAGTTTGCTTATCGTGCAAGTCTGCAAAACCCGGAACATGTGATGGATTGGAGCGAATGGGATGCTGGCTGGCAAGCCCGTGATTTACAGGGCATTGCCCCCGTCGCGTTCTGGTACTGGATTCAGTTGCGTGTAAATGGTGATCAACCGAAAAAAAATCAGGCGCAATTGCGCGATGCCGAAGCGCGCCGCAGTTTTTTCAAGAAGGTAATGGCCGAGGCAACATTTGCCAATTTGCCAGTATTGTTGCTCTGGCAGGGGCTGCGCCCGCAGTGGAGTGAGTTGCTCAAGGCGCGCCAACAGGCAAGTGGTTGGAGCGATAAAACGCTGGAGGATTTTATTGCCCAGCAGATAAGTACTCCACCGCTGTGGTTGCGTGTGCAAAAAAATGCTTCCGCCGAAGCGGTTTATAACAGCCTGCAACAACAAGGTGTGAAGGTGTCGCTAAGTGAGCAGGGCCTAGCCGCACAGGGTGGTGTGGGCATTCATACGACCGACGCCTACAAAAACGGCTTGGTGGAAATTCAGGATTTAGCCAGTCAACAAATTGCTGCTACAGTTGGCGCCAAGCCGGGGCAAAAAGTATGGGATGCTTGTGCGGGCGCCGGAGGAAAAACCCTCGCGATTGCCGCGCAAATGAATAACAAAGGCGCAGTATTTGCGACCGATTTACATGCCTACAAATTGGATGAATTAAAACGTCGCGCCAAACGGGCGGATGTATTTAATGTGCGTGTTTTCACCTGGGAGGGCAGTGAGCCTTTGCGTTTGCCAAAAGAGGCGGCGCAGCAACAGGGTTTTGATTGGGTATTGATTGACGCACCCTGCAGCTCCGCCGGAACCTGGCGCCGCAACCCGGATGCCCGCTGGCGTTTTGATCCCGCCGATACCCGCGAGCTGGTGCATTTGCAGCAGCAATTGCTGACCAATGCGGCACCGGCGGTACGTGTGGGTGGGCGCTTGGTATATGCTACTTGCAGTTGGCAAGTGAGTGAAAATGAACAACAAGTAGAATGGTTTTTAGCGCAGCACCCGCAGTTTGCGCTGGAGTCGCAAAAAATACTGGGCGCACCAGCAATAGATTCCGACACTATGTTTGTGGCGGTATTGATTCGGCAGTCGTAGCCCGGTCTCATCGTTAGCACCACTATCGCTTGTGGCAGTTAAGCTTGAGTAAAAAAGCCCTTGGTGATTTATCACCAAGGGCTTTTTTGTGGAGAGATTTTTACGACGTTATTTTTTAACAGGGTTGGTGATTATTTATAAATCCATCACCACACGAAAGCCAAGGTGGGCATCAAAAATTTCTGCGTGATGATAATCGCGTTTGTGGCTGGCTAATTCATCGGCATTGTCTTTCGCCGAGCCGCCGCGTACTACGCGCGCATCGCAACTTTTTACTAGCAAGGCCTGACCGTTTTTCGGGTGCAGGTTGTAGTTATCCGCAAAACAATCTTCCACCCACTCAGCGACATTACCGGCGGTGTCGTAAATACCAAAACCGTTGGCAGGGTAGGTGCCGACCGGCGCTGTTTTTGCACCAAATAAACCGGAAAATTTACTGTTGCACCCGCGACGACAGTTGGCACGACCAGCGGCATCTTTCGCGTCGTTGCCCCACCAAAATAAAGTGTTGGTTTCGGCGCGGGCAACGTATTCCCATTCAGCTTCGGTAGGCAGGCGATATTTTTTGCCCGTGGTTTCACTGAGCCAGCGTGCATAAGCGCGTGCGTCTTCAAAGCTGACATTAATCACGGGGCGATTGCCGCGCCCCCAGCGATTGTCATTCGGCAGTGCGCGATTGGTGGTCTGCGCAAAAATATCGTAATCGTCAAACGTGATTTCGTATTTGCTCATCGCAATATTTTTGCCGATGGTAACTTTATGTACTGGCATCGCCAGAATATCGTCTTTATGGCCCATCAAAAAACTGCCCGTGGGGATGCGCACCATTTCCGGCCCCTGGCTTTTAATCGCGGCAACCAGCTGGCTGCTCATGGCTTCGCCCGGTTTTAAACTTTCGCTGAGTGTATAGGCGGGCGATAAATCCTGATCGCTAATTTCAACCCAGTTGCGTTGCATGTCATAGCCGGGGTGGCTGACTTCAATGTGATAGGTGCCGGGCGGTAATTGCATGCCGGGTTCGTAACGCTCGGGAATATTCAGCACCCTGACTCGCGCTTGTGCAGGTACGGTTTTCACATGCAGTGCATAGGTGATGATCGGTGCACTGCTTGCCGCTTCACTGGTTGTCGCTGCGTTCATATCGATAGCGGCCATCTGGCTGCCATCCGCAGTGTTTTCACTTACAACTACAGGTGCCGCGTTTGGCGTATTTACCACCGCGCTGTTAGCCGTGTTGTTAACAGGCAATACAGGATTTGTTGCTGCATCTTTTTGCAGCGTAAGCGTTTGTTCAGGGGCTTGTTCCTGCACGGTTTTATCGCCATCAGTAAACCAAAAGCCAAGACCGATAAGCGCAATTATCACCACCGCGATACCGGTGACTTTTTTGTAGGTTTGTTGCTTGCCATCGACAGCAGCATGAACACGGGTAACCACTTGCGTGCGCTGTGAATGTATTGGCGCGTGACCCTCGTTGAAAAAAATCTCGGTAATTTTAGTGGATGGGCGCACATAAAAACCGCGCTCCGGGTTCCAGCGCAAGGCACGCACTTTATTCAAGCGCCAGCGCAACGCATTAAGGGTTGCACTGAGCAACGCGCCAGCCAACGCGATGACGGTAAGATCAGTAGGATGCACATTACTGGTAAGTGGTACGTGGTGATTTTTTTCCAGCTCTTCAATAGCTTGAATTAAATCGCGCCCGCGTTGAAAGCGCTGCTCCGGGTCTTTGGCGAGCAGCTTGTCCAGAATTTTTTGGTAAGCCAAATATTGCAGAGGTAATTTTGGAATTGGCGCGCTGATATGTTTGAGCGCGATGGTGACTGCCTCTTCGCCCTGCTAGGGCAGGCTACCAGTGAGCATTTCGTAAAACACCACGCCGAGGCTGTATAAATCCGAGCGACCATCGACGCTGTTACCTTTGGTTTGTTCCGGGCTCATGTAGTGAGGTGTACCCACCACTGTACCGACATGAGTCATGCGTGAATTTACTGCGAGACCCCGTGCCACACCAAAGTCCGACAATACGGCGGAGTTGTCGGTACGGAATAAAATATTTTCCGGTTTTATATCGCGGTGGACATAACCTTTTTCGTGCGCGTGATCCAGCGCGCTGGCTACTTCGCGGATAATGCGCAGTACTTCCTCGCCATTAAGGCCGGTTGTCATGCGATCGTGTACCGAGCCGTTGGGCAGGTAATCCATGGCGATGTAATTTAAATCTTCATGGCGACCTATATCGTAGATCGCCACGATATTTGGGTGCGACAGCTGACCAACAATAGTGGCTTCGCGCTGGAAGCGCTCGCTGAAGGCTGGGTCGCTATTGAGTTGCGGATTCATCACTTTTAACGCAACAACACGCCCCACGCTGATTTGAATCGCGAGGTAAACAGTGGACATGCCACCCTGATTTATTTTTCTTACCACCCGGTAACCGGGAATTTGCAGCGCCATAACAACAGGTATCTATAGACAAAGGTTGGGTTATCAAACAGTTCAATGGTCGGAATTTCTCTCCACCATTAAGTTAATACAACATAGACCAGTAGCCCCAAGAGTGAGACAAGTGACGCGCCAAAAATCCAGGCATCCCGTTTTAGGTTGCCGGTCAAATGGGGCACAAACTGCCACAGCCCATTGCCCTGGTCAGCGGGCCCCAAGGGCGATTCAATAATTTGCAGGGTGATATTATCGCGCCCGCCGTTGGTGAGTGCTGCGTGCATCAGCTGATCCACCGCAGCAACGCAATCGCTGGCGTCACAGAGAATTTGTGCGATGGTTTTGTCATTTACCTCGTCGGTCAATCCATCGCTGCACAGCAATACCCACTGGTTTTCCTGCCATTGATTTTCAAGGTGATCCACTTTCACCTGCGCTAATTCCTGCATGCCTAAACATTGGGTGATGATATTTTTTTCCGGGTGAAACTCTGCATCTTCGGCGCGAATTGCCCCGCTTTCTACCAGCATTTGCACATAGGAGTGGTCTGTACTTAATTGCTCCAGACGCCCGCCCTCGCGGCTTGGCGTCCAGAGGTAGGCATGGCTATCGCCAACCCAGGCGATTTGATAGCGCTGATCCTGGCTTTTCAGCGCCACTACGGTTGAACCCATGCCCGGCACACCTATGCCTTGTTTGGCCGAATTGATGATACTGAGATGGGCTTGTTGGATGGCATCGAGCAGGGAGAGGTGGGGATTATTGCGCGTGTTGCGCTCAATAGTGTCGCGCACCAGCGCGCTAGCAACTTCACCGGCTTCATGCCCTCCCATGCCATCGGCCACCAGCCATAGGCCCTGTTCCGGCTTGCTGAGAAAGCAGTCTTCGTTGTTGCTGCGCGTTAAGCCCGGGTGGGATGCGGCGCTGTAGTCAAGCGGCTTTATGGTCATAGGTTGGGGTCAGCGTCATGCCAGTTATTGTTCGAATTAGTGTCGACCAATACTAGATGAGTTTGTGCGCCAAGACTATCTGGCCGGGGCAAATCTATGCGCCCCGGCACACTTGGCTATTCCTCCTTGGGAGTGGTTGCCTTAACAGGTTTTGATGCTCAGCCCAAGCTGCTCAACCAGTTCTTTTTGCCCGGCATGAGTCACTACGGCGATACTGGCTTTTTGCGCTTGCAAGTAAATGGTGGCGACCCGTTTGAGGTCATCCGCGGTTACCGCCAGAACACGGTTGCGGAATTGCTCACGTTTTTCGCGCGTGCGCCCAAACAACTCGGCTTGATAGGTGGATTTGGCTTCGCCAGCAGGTGAGCCGGGTTTATCAATACTGCCAATTACACCCAGAATCGCCTCTTCAACCGCTTGCCATTGGTGATCGGTGGTTTGCAGCCATTCCAGTGACGCATCGAAATCGGCCAGAGTTTCAGTTAAACGCGGGTCGCGATAGGAATAAAAACGGAACGCCGCGCTGTTGCTGTCCTGACTTGCACCACCGCCGTAAGCACCGCCTTGTTCGCGAATAGTGCGATGTAAAAAGCCGTTGCGTAAAAAGCCGCCCAACACAGTGAGTGCGGCTGCATCCGGGTGATCGCTCGGTACGGTGGGGTAGGCTTTGGCGCAGAAGTTCACCTGGGTATTGGTGATCCACGCCTCGCGAATCGTTTCCTGAACCGGTGGCAGGGTGAAATGTTTGAAATCCTTAACTTGGGGTTCTATTGGCCAACGCGCTTGCAGATTGTCGCGGTAACTATCCAAGTGCTCTTGCTCGCCCACAATCAAAAATTGCTTGGGTGCTTGTAATACCAGGTTATGGATAGCCTGTAACTGCGCGGCAAACGCGGCGAGGTTTTGTGCATCGTCCAGTGAATTATCCAGCGCTTTTACCGCGGCAATGCCCTCAAGCCCGCCGAGTTGATGTGACACTTTGGCCGCCGGGCTCATGCCCGCACAGGCGGCCGTCATGGCGAGGCTGTGGCCATTACCGGTAATGCTCTGTTCGCGGCGTGCGCGATTTTGGGCGATCAGTTCGCGAATGCGGCTGTGCTCGTCAAAACGCACGTTTAAAAGGGTGGATTGCATCAAGTCATTGAGCGCCGCGCTGTTGCGGCTCAAAGCTTTGGCAGAGAGTGTCAGGTAGGCATCTATTGCCTGTACATCATCACTTGCGCCGCGAATGCTGCTGAACGCGTGAATGGAACCTACTACTTCAGCTTGCCAGCGTTGGGTGGCAAGGTAGTCTTTATCGCCCGCGCCCAATTCGGTTAAACAAATGCAGTAGTAAGGCAGGACTTTAAGCTGTGCCTCGGACAGCACGGGCAACTTGCAGGTGATTTGTTGATACACCAAACCATTGGTTCCTGCGGCATAGCGGCGCAGCCGGTAGTGATTCAACAACTCGTGGCTGCCGGCGGTGTAATGCAGGTTAGCGGGGATATCAGTCAAATCCACTTTAGGCAGGATGCTCTCATCGTCCTGCTGTTGCTGACGTTCTTGCAGCGCATGCGCGCGCGCGATAATTTCCTGTTTCTGGGCATCGCTCAGCTGCGCTTTCATGGCGGCAAGGTGGGCAATTTCGGCGGCTTTAATGCGTTCGCCCATCTGTGCATCCGGGCGCAGGGTCAAGCGCACGCGGTGCGGGTTATCCAGTAACCATTTGCGCACGGCGGTTTGGATAAACGCCGGATCCTGGGTTTTGCGGCGCAAATTTTCCAGTGCGACATCGACATCCAGCAGCGCGATAGGGTCGCCGCGATGGGTGGCTGAAGTTAAGCCGGTCAGAATTAATTGCAAACCGTAAGGGTAGCCATCGCCACCCACTTCGCGCTGCGATAACTCCAACTGGTGCAGCGAAGCGGCGACCTGTTCTTGCGGAATTCCGGCTTCGGCTACGTTGCGCATGGTGTCCAGAATCATCGCTTCTACCTGCGGGGCATCTTCCAGCTTGCAACCTTCAAGGCCGCACACAAACGCCATTTCGCGCGATGAATCGTCCAGCCCACACAGTGGCGAGGGTGCCTGCCCCAGCTCAGTCGTCTCTAACGCTTGTTGCAATGGCGAGGCGCTGTTGTCGAGCAAAATATTGGAAATCAATTGCGCTTCCAGTGATTCATCAAGATCCGTCGTTTTACCCAGTAACCAGGCGATAACGACGTGGTGTTTTTCATCCAGATTTTCCGCATCACTTGCATCAATCGGGTAGGCCTCTTCCACCGCAATCGGTGCGTGGTAGCGCTTTTCATCGCCTACAGCAATGACTTCGTCCAAGGCTTCAAATTGGCTCAGCGCGCGCGTTTCAAATTTCTCTTGATGAACGGCGGCAGGAATGTCGCCGTAGGTCATAAATACCGCGTTACTGGGGTGATAGTGGGTGCGATAAAAATCTTTCAACTGTTGGTAGGTGAGGTTGGGAATATCTTCCGGTTCGCCACCACTGTTGTAGTGATAGGTCGTGGTCGGATAAAGGTATTTACACAAGGTATGCCACAGCTGGGATGAGACCGAACTCATCGCACCTTTCATTTCATTAAATACCACGCCTTTAAACACCAAATCGGAATTGGGATTATCGGTTTCGGCAAACTCTACGCGGTGGCCTTCCTGTGCAAAATCCAGTTCATCCAATCGCGAGAAAAACACCGCATCCAAATACACATCGAGCAAATTATTAAAATCTTTTGGGTTCTGGCTGGCGAAGGGGTAGGCAGTCCAGTCGGAGCTGGTAAAGGCATTCATAAAGGTATTGAGCGAGCGGCGCACCATCATAAAAAATGGATCGCGTACCGGGTATTTTTGGCTGCCGCAGAGTGCGGTGTGCTCCAGAATGTGGGCAACGCCGGTGGAGTCGTGCGGTACGGTGCGCAGTGCTACCAGAAATACGTTTTCGTTATTGTCAGCCGCTAAATGTATGTGCTGGGCGCCGGTGACTTTATGGCGATATTCTTCTACACGAATTTTCAAAGCGTCGATGTTTTGGCTGCGCAATAATTCAAACGTCGGGTAACTCATAAGTCTGCGGTTCTCTTGGTTTTTGGTTCTCGGTTTTTGATTCTTGTTGCTTGATGAAAAGGTAAAAAGTAAAAGCTAAAACGATGCCTATTCTGATGCGCTCACAGCGGGAATATTGGTTGGGCTTTTAATCTGCGGCCTTTAAGTGGATTTAGGAACAAAAGCCGCCAGCTGTACGACAAAATCACTCATCGCCTGCAGCACTGGTTGATAGTCGACACTGTGCTGTTCAAGTTGCTGTAGAGCGTAACAACTTGCCTCCAGTGTGGAAAGCTGATTTTCGCTATGCGCTTTGCGAATGGTGTAGATGGAGGCCGGTGTCTGGGTAAGGCTCAGCAGCGGTAACTGCTGCAATAGCGGGTTTAGGTAGAGCATTTTTCGGCTTTTACGCCAGGTGGCATCAATCACAATCAGGCGCAGTTGTTCGGCGGAATAATCGGCGAGCTCTGGTGTGGCGGGCGGCGGTGTAATGCCCAGTGAGTGGTAATCGGCCAGTGGCGGGTAGAGCAGTAATGGTTGTCGCCCATTGGCATAAATGAGCTGCTGTAATTGCAATTCATCAAATTGTTCACCGGTATAAATCTGGCTGTTTTTTAAACTCAGTTGTAATAAAACTGCAGTATTTTTTGCATTGGGTGTTTCTTCTGGATGCTGCAGTATTAATAACTCGACACGATTATTAACCTGATGAATAAACGCACAAAAACAGGTGCGTGTAGGGCGTTGGCAGTGGCTGCACGTTGTGCGTTGGCTTGGCTCGGAATTCATGGATTGCTCGTGCTGTGCGTGGCAAGGTGCTGCAGCTTGTATTGGGCAATTAACACTGAACACCTGGTTTGTTGTTCATTGATGAGCGTGCGTTTGGCCTTGGCACTAAGCGCTTTTAGCGCGTATTCACGTTTACTCGCACTGGAACGGTCGTGGCCATCCTCCAGAAAACACAGCTGCATGGGCTTGCGCCCGCGAAAATAGCGCGCACCGGCACGGCCGGATTCATGGGCCTGCCAGCGGCGGCGCATATCGGTGGTGATTCCGGTGTAAACTTGATCGTCGCTGGTGAGAATCATATAGACCAACCAGTTATTTGCGGGCGTTATGTCGTGCAAGAGTGCCGCACCAATAAGTGTAATGAGTGAACGGAAAGTATATGGCAAAAGAATCCAGCAGTCAGGACCGTAATTTTGATGATTTGGCCAAGCGTTTTAAGAAGAATATATACGGCGGGTTAAAGGGCGATATTCGCCTTGCGATATTAGAGCGCGATTTTACTGATCATATTCCTGCTGTACCTTTTGGGGCAGACGCTCGCCCCTGTCGTGTGTTGGATGCGGGTGGAGGCCAAGGGCAATTCTCCTTACAACTGGCCAAAGCCGGGCATCAGGTGGTGATTTGCGATATCTCGGCCGAAATGCTGAAACTCGCTGAAGAGCAAGTCAGCGCGGCAGGCTTACAGAGCAATGTCACACTGATTCATTGCGCAATTCAGGATTTACCCGCGCAGCTGGGCGCGCAAGAGTCGCAATTTGACTTGGTGATTTGTCACGCAGTAATGGAGTGGATGCAAGAGCCGCGCGAGTTGTTACCTTATCTACTTCAGCACCTCAAACCACAGGGCTATTTATCCCTCACTTTTTACAACCTGCATTCATTGATCTATAAAAATTTACTGCGCACTAACTTTAAAAAAATTATCAATCAGGATTTTGGCGGCGCGAAAGGCAGTCTCACACCCATCAATCCCCTGGACCCGCACGTGGTTATGGGGTGGATTGATGAGTTACCGCTCAATGTGCTGGTGCACAGTGGTATCAGAGTATTTCACGATTATATTTTTAACGAGGAGCATCGTGCCCGTGAGCCTGAACAGCTACTGGAAATGGAGCTAAGGTTTTCGCGGGAGGAGCCATATCGTTCATTGGGCCGTTACATTCATGTACTGGCGAAGCATGTAAAACAATAATATGGCTCAGTTCTGCGCTTAATTTGCGCTGAGTTTATTGATTAGTAGGTCACGTGCTTGATTAATTTTGGCTGCCAGGTAGTCGTTGCCACCGCGATCCGGATGAAGTTTCTGAATCAAACGGCGGTGTGCATCCTGTACCATTTCCTGCGTAATCTCGCCTTTATTCAGGTCTCCGGTTAGCCCCAGAATTTCCTGAGCTTCCACAAGGTTCATCGCACCGCTTGAGGGCGGTGGTGTTGTTTGCTCCTGGGGTTTTTCCTGTTTGTGTTTTAGCCAGAGCGGTAGGGCCTGCATTAACAGATTAAAACCAACACGCAAAAAGGGTAAAAGCGCGCCGATTGCCGCACCTATCCAATGCATGCGTCCAGTTACCACCAACACGATCAGTAAACCGAGAAAAATTCCTGTCCCCAAGCGCCAGAGGGATTTGCGCTGTTGTGCGCTATCCATTCTCTTATAGCGAGCACTGATAATTACAATAGATGTCACTATCACCGCAAAAATCAGAATATTCAGCATAGGTTTTACAAGCTCAGGTTAATGGTTGCATCAGGTCGTATGGCGTGAGTGGCGAATAATTCAGCATTATCTTGATTGTGGTGCTGTTGCGCTAGTGACTAAATCGCTTAATCAGGGTTTTTGATTATACTTGCTTAGGTTGATCTTAAACTTCATTTGCATTTATACCCAGGTCGCGAGGTAATACATGAGGGGGTTCTATGCGCATACCCTGTTTCATTTAGTCAGGCGCGGTACCGGGTTAGTTGTGTTGCTAACGCTCACGTTGCTCGTCAGTGCCTGTGGGGGAGGCTCATCGGGTGGATCAACTCCAGCGACCAGCAGTGCTCAGGCTATATCCTCAACCGCTACTTCCGCGTCAAATGCAATAATTTCTTCATCGAATCAATCTCGCTCCTCGTCGAGTGCTTCGGTCTCTTCCAGCGCTGCGCTAGTCGTTATATCTGGCAGCCTCACTTACGATTACGTCCCTCATTTCACTGAGCGCAACGGGTTAAATTATGCCGGGACTGTAGAGTTGCCCATCCGCGGCTTGGTAGTTGAGTTGCTGGATGCTGGCAATCAAGTGCTAATGACGGACATAAGTACGCAAACCGGCACCTATTCGTTCACGGTGACACGTGATCAGCCTGTGCGGGTTCGAGTGAAGGCGCAACTGTTGCGCGAACAAAATGACAATAGTGCACGCTGGAATTTTAAAGTAACCGACAACACTGACAACAACAGCCTTTATGCCATGGTGGGTTCATTGTTGGTAGCTAATGACGCTAATGCTGTACGCGATCTTCATGCTGCATCCGGTTGGACGGGAAATGCCTATACCCAGCCACGGGTTGCAGCACCTTTTGCGATACTTGATTCGATTTATATCGGTGTACAACGACTCGTAGCGGTAGATGGATCAGTACAATTACCTGCCTTGGAGTTTCGCTGGAGTCCAAATAACATTACTGCTGATGGTGAATTGGAACTCGGTGAAATTGCGACCAGTTTTTATCGCAACGATTTGAGCGCGATATATTTGTTAGGGGGCGAAGATGATGACACTGATGAATATGATCGCCATGTTGTGTTACATGAATGGGGGCACTATTTAGAGGCAGAGCTTTCCCGTTCCGATAGTATCGGAGGTGATCACAGTGGCGATGATAAATTGGATTTTCGTGTCGCTATGTCCGAAGGTTTTGCGAATGCATTTTCTGCCATGATGCTGGATGATCCCATTTACCGCGATGCAAGCGGCACAGGGCAAGAGGATGGGTTTCAAATTACGGTGAATCGCATCAACAACAATGTGCGCGGCTGGTATTCCGAGGCATCGGTACAGTCGATTCTTTATAATTTTTATGTGAGTGAGAACAATAAAACTGCGCGCGATTTTGCCGATATATTTACTGTTATCACTCGCGATAATTACAGTACTAGTGATGCTTTCGTTTCCATTTATTTGTTTGCCGAACAGTTGCGCGAAGCATTGCCGGGTGTTACTGCAGGCTTTAATAGTTTGCTGTCTGGGCAAAATATTACAATTACAGATCGCTTTGGTGCTGGCGAGAGTAACTCGGGCGGCGCCACCATTAATTTACCTGTCTATAAAACGTTACCGCTGAATAACAGCGCTGTTAATGTATGCAGCTCAAACGCTAATGGCTCTTACAACAAACTCGGTGTATCACAATTTTTAGTATTGAATATCCTGTCTGCAGGTAATTACCGCATTACGGCGACTGAGTTTGGAACCACTTCTGATGACTCTGATCCTGATATGTATCTATATCAACGCGGTATTCAGCTACAAGAAGCGATAAGTCCAACAGTCGGTACAGAGACTCTCACTCGCTCGCTGTCAGTAGGAACTTATGTCCTTGAACTTGTCGATGATAGAGCGGTGAGGGACGATTTTAATGGCGATGTATTGGCGTGTTTTGATGTTCGCGCGCTGCCCAATTAGGTGACCACTATGATGAAAAAATTAATAGCCGTATCGTCCATCTGGGTAGTGGGCTGTATGGTTCTAGCACTTTTGCAAGCGTGTTATTCCGGTAGCTCAGCGCAAACTCCTGAAAATGCCTCCCAGCCCAAAGCCGTTACCGTCAAACCTGGTGCAAGTGTAAGTATTCGCAATACGCAGCCTATAAAACTTGAGACTGTGGGAGAGCAAAATATTGTTGTTGTTTTGCATTCGTCGAGTTTCCCCGGCGAAATGAGCGTTAGTGTTGCGGCGAGCAAGGGGGTAAGTATTCTGTCTACCCCTAATCCTTTGGTATATCCATTAACCGAAAGTGGGGAGTATCGCGTCCCTTTGCACCTAAATGTTGAACACGAAGGCCGTCATTATGTGCGCATGAACGTGAGTATTAGTAGTGGCGGGCTGAGTGAAAAACGGGTTGTTTCCGCCATACTGCAGGTGGGGGAGGTTCGCGCCAAATCGCAGAAAGCCGTGCCTGCAGCTAGTTCGGATGCTGTCATTTCGCTTCCCGCGCAAGAGCGTGTATCGCCACGAGACTAATCGTTCATAGGTTGGCGCGGTTTGTTTATAATGGCCAGCAAATCTGGCCATTTTCTTTTGTAACGAGGTGTTTTTATGTCTACTCAACGATTGCCCGCAGAGTGGGAGCCACAGGATGCGGTCATGCTGACCTGGCCGCATAAAAATACCGGCTGGAACTGGATTTTGGAGGATGTCACCGAGCTTTATGAGGCTCTGGCAACGGTTATCGTAGATTATGCTGACGTAGTTATTGCAGTGCCTTCAGCCATGGTTGACGAGGTTTATACTCGCCTTGAAGCCATGGGCGCCCCCATGGATTACATCTATTTGTATCCTTGTGAAAGTGACGACACATGGGCGCGCGATCATGGCCCACTTACAGTTGAAACTGCAGACGGATTTAAATTATTGGATTTCCAGTTCAATGGATGGGGAAATAAATTTCCTCACAAAAAAGATAATCAAATATCACAACAATTATTTTCTCAGAAAGCATTTCCCTACGCGACTATAGAGGTACAGGATTGGGTGCTTGAAGGCGGTTCAATAGAAACTGATGGTCAAGGTACTTTACTCACAACATCATCTTGTTTACTTAATAAAAATCGCAATCCTCATTTGACCAAAGAAGAGATTGAAACGCGTTTAAAAGCGGCGTTCGGGATTAGAAAAATTAATTGGCTCGATCATGGTTATCTTGCCGGCGACGACACAGATAGTCATATAGATACTTTGGCGCGCCTGTGCCCCAACAATACTATTGTTTACACGGCTTGCGATGATAAGCAGGATGAACACTATATTGAGTTGAAAAAAATGGAAGACCAGTTAAAAACGTTTACTAATGCAGATGGCGAGCCCTATCGTTTATTGCCGCTGCCTTGGTCTGGCCCTGTGTTGGGGCGCGATAGCGACGAGCGGCTACCCTCTACCTATGCCAATTTTCTCATAATCAATGAAGCAGTATTGGTCCCCATATATGATTTGCCAATGGACGAAGATGCACTGGAAGTAATATCACAAGCATTTCCCGGGTTTGAAATTATGGGGATTCCGTGCAATGCCTTGATAGAGCAGGGCGGTAGTCTTCATTGCATTACCATGCAAATTCCCGAAAGTGTTTTGGAGCCACTCTAATGCGCAATCAAAGCATTAAAAGAAAGTTAAATATTGGTGTTGTCCAACAATCATGCACCGCAGATATTGCTGCTAATTTTACTAAAACCTTAGAAAATATTCGCAAACTTGCCGCGCAAGGTGCGGAACTAGTAGTTTTGCAGGAACTTCACCGTGGATTGTATTTTTGTCAGCAGGAAATCAGTGATCATTTTGATCAGGCCGAGACAATCCCTGGGCCTAGTACAGAAGCATTAGGTAATCTTGCTCGGGAATTAAATGTTGTTATCGTTGCGTCTTTATTTGAAAAGCGCGGTGTTGGTTTGCATCACAATACTGCGGTTGTCATTGAGCGCGACGGTTCTATTGCGGGAAAGTATCGCAAGATGCATATACCGGATGACCCGGGTTACTATGAAAAGTTTTATTTTACCCCCGGCGATTTGGGCTTTAACCCCATCCAAACATCAGTTGGAAAGCTAGGTGTTTTAGTGTGTTGGGACCAATGGTTTCCTGAAGCAGCACGCCTAATGGCAATGGCGGGCGCTGATTTATTAATTTACCCAACAGCCATTGGTTGGACTCCAAGCGAAGACGAGGGCGAAAAAGATCGCCAACGCGAAGCGTGGATTACAGTCCAGCGCGCCCATGCAATTGCAAATGGTTTGCCCGTGGTTAGCGTTAATCGTGTAGGGCATGAACCTGACCCAGCTGGCGGTTGTGGCTTGGATTTTTGGGGCAGTAGTTTCGTTACTGGACCGCAAGGTGAATTTTTGTGGGTAGCCCCTGTAGATCAAGAAGTAAATGCAGTAGTTGAAATCGATTTACAACGCAGTGAAGCGGTTCGTCGGATGTGGCCTTATTTGCGCGATCGCCGCATTGATCACTATGGGGACTTGTTGAAAATTTATCGCGATTAATATTTCATATTGCGGTGATGATAATTTCAGCTGCTGGTAAGCGAATTCGTCTAGACTTTCTCGACGTTATTCATTGGGCAACTCTCAACTAGAAAGAGCATATGGATTCCTTATCTCACTCAACAGGTGATTTGCCTTTATGTTGCCCATCCTCAGGGCAGAGCTGTCAATTTAAGGATGAATTGCTAACCTTGCGTAACGAGGTTAATGACCTACGCCATCAGGTCCAAACTGACGCGCTTACTGGCTTGTATAATTTTCGTTTTTTTTCCAACATATTGCCCTTGGAAATGGAACGAACCCGTCGTGCCATCCAGCCATTATCATTGATTATTCTCGATATAGATCATTTTAAACAGTTTAATGATCGGTGGGGGCATGAGCTTGGCAACCAGGCGCTAATTCACGTTGCACAATTAATTGCTGTTGCAATTCGCAAGCTGGATTTTGCTTGTCGGTTCGGTGGGGAAGAATTTGCAATCGTGTTACCAAATACCGATTTGTATCAAGCGAATAATGTCGCTGAGCGCTTGCGCTTTTCAATTGCCAATAGTGTTCTTGAAGTTGGTAATAATTTAATTTATCTGACTGCAAGTTTGGGAGTTGATGAGTTTAAAGCCACTGATACAGACAGTCCCCAAGGATTTATTGAGCGAGTGGACGCCTGGTTGTATCAAGCAAAATATGCAGGTAGGAATTTAGTCAAGGGGCCAACTATTTTGCCTGTTGATACAACTACCAATGTTACTGCCGATGAAAAAGAAGCCTTGTTTGGTACTTTTCATGACTAAGAGAAATGATCCTCTGATCATTTATTTACGTATAAAATTTTATTTTTTAATTTTTTTATCTAAGGTTTGTTTTTATGAGCTTCCCTAAAATCGGTAATTTAGCCCCGACGTTTTCATTGCAGAACCAAAATGGTGAAAAGGTTTCACTAAAAGACTTTAAAGGTAAAAAAAACATTGTTTTATATTTTTATCCTAAAGCATCAACACCTGGTTGTACTGTTCAAGCTTGTGGTATCAAGGAATCACGAAGTGAATTCGAAAAGCTAGATACTATTGTGTTGGGTGTAAGCCCTGACTCTCCTGCGAAGCTGACCAAATTTATTGATAAATATGATTTGAATTTTGATTTACTGGCGGATGAAGATCACTCTGTTGCTGAAACTTACGGCGTTTGGGCACTCAAGAAATTTATGGGTAAAGAGTTTATGGGGATTGTTCGTACCAGCTTTATTATCAACAAAGAAGGGCGCCTATCTCACGTGCTTGATAAGGTAAATACCAAGACTCATGATCAGGATGTACTCGCGATACTGCGAAATGGCATTTAAATTATCCTTTTATATTAAAATGTGATATAAAAAATATCTGTATGTGAAAATTGTACGCATTTCTCTTTGTTGTAAATGGATATAGACTATAATCGTCCATGTCGAGTGTGGCTTGATTGACAAAAGGATGATATCGATACTATTGGCTTTGGTTTGGCTGAGAAGTGACACTCCTTAATTCTATAACTGCCCTTAATTGGCAAAGGAGACGCCTGGATGATTCAATTACAGCGAATTTACCGAAACAACGAAGGTTCTTCAGAAAACTCCTTTATTGGATCTGATGTAAGATCCTACGAAGAGTACCTGTCTCTTGCCGAAATCCCTCGCTTTGAGGGGGTATCTGCCAGAGTTATTGACTCTTTGAAGCAGCGTGTTGGTCGAGAGGATCTATCAATTGACCGAATTGCAGAGGATTTAAAGTTATCAAAACGCACTTTGCAGCGGCGACTTCAAAACCAAAACGCTAACTTCGCTCAAATCAGAGACGCTTTGCGCTTTCATTATGCAATTAAGTATCTGATAGATGAGCATATGAGCGTTGACAATGTCTCAAAGGTGTTGGATTTTTCGGATAGAACTAGTTTTACCAATGCTTTTAAGCGTTGGACGGGTCTTTCTCCGAGCGTTTTCAGAAAGCTATTTCGCGATTACGCCTGATTCTTGCTTCATCCCTTCCTTTGCCTCTGATTTAAGGGGCGCTAATTGCCTGTATGTTTCAAAACAGGTAAAGTTAGCGCTCTTTATTCTTTGAGGTTAGTTTCATGAGTTTCTTTATAGCATCTGCGATGGCCCAAGCTGAAGCTGCTCCTGCCCCACAAGGTAATCCAATGATTACCTTGCTTATGTTCGGCGGCATGTTTTTATTTATGTATTTACTCATTATTCGCCCTCAGCGTAAGCGCCAAAAGGAGCACCAGAATCTCGTTGCTGCCTTGGCTAAAGGTGATGAGGTAATCATGACAAGTGGAATGTTGGGTAAAATTATCAAAGTCGATGAAAACTATGTTGTCCTTGAAACTGGCAATAATGTAGAGCTTAAGTTTCAGAAAGTTGCTGTGCATGCCGTGCTTCCAAAAGGTACCATCAAAACAATTGAGGCAGCGTAAATCCTGCGATTCTAAAAAGGGGCTTAGGCCCCTTTTTTTTATGCTTTTTCTGGGAGGTGATATTGATGGATTACATCCATAAGCTTGTGACGGAATTAAACAATTTGGTCTGGGGTGTGCCCATGTTGGTACTTATTCTCGGAACCGGTTTGTTTTTGATGGTGATGTTGAGGGGAATGCCTATCCGTCGAATCGTCTTGGGATTTTGTTTGATGTGGCAAGGACGCTCAAAGGATGTTGGGGCACAGGGCCATGTTAGTTCTTTTCAGGCGCTCATGACCGGATTGTCTGCAACTGTAGGCACTGGAAATATTGCCGGTGTCGCAACGGCTATTTTTTTAGGGGGGCCGGGAGCCCTTTTCTGGATGTGGTGCACAGCTTTGGTTGGCATGGCAACCAAGTATTCGGAAATAGTGCTTGCGGTTCATTACCGAGATGTTGATTCAAAAGGAGAGTGTAGTGGTGGCCCAATGTACGCCATTAAAAATGGGTTAGGTAAAAAATGGCATTTGTTGGGTTTTGTGTTTGCTGTGTTTGGTGGATTGGCAGGTTTTGGGATTGGCAATATGGTGCAGTCAAATAGTATGGCTGAGGTAATAAAAGTCACCTTTGGGATAGAGACGTGGGTAACAGGTTTGGTAACAACAGTGGTGGTTGCACTGGTTATTTTGGGTGGAATTAAGCGCATTGCAAAAGTGGCGGCATCATTAGTTCCTTTTATGTGTATTGGTTACATAATTATGTCGTTGGCTGTACTTATTTTGTATGCCTCTCAGTTGCCTGCCGCGTTCTCTCTTATTTTTACACATGCTTTTACTCCTGTTGCTGCTACTGGCGGCTTTGCTGGCGCAGCAGTGCTGATGGCTATACAGTACGGCGTTGCCAGGGGTATTTTCTCTAATGAGGCTGGGTTGGGAACGGCTGGTATCGCACAGGCAGCGGCGGCAACTGATAGCCCTGTGCGCTCTGGCCTGATTGGTATGACCGGGACATTCATAGATACAATTGTCATCTGTACCATGACTGGCCTGGTAATCATTTGCACCGGTGTATGGGATGGCGGAGCGCGGGGCGCAAGTCTGTCTTCCTCTGCCTTCGAGTCTGCATTACCCGGTATTGGTGGTTACTTATTGGCTTTTGCGCTCATTATATTTACGTTCACTACTATTCTAGGTTGGAGTTATTACGGCGAGCGTTGCTGGATGTATTTGGCCGGGAAGAAAGCCATATTTCCTTTCAGGATATTGTGGGTTCTCGCAGTTTTTGCAGGTGCAGTATTTCATTTGGATTTCGTATGGTTACTTGCTGATACGCTCAATGCTCTGATGGCAATACCAAACTTGTTTTCTTTGCTTTTGCTGAGTCCGGTAGTAATTAAATTGACAGCAGATTACTTTAAGAGCAAAAACGAATAATTGGTCTTTACAGGCAATTGGTTGGTCGAGGTAAGCCGGCAATTTTGCTTGCGATTTTTGCGGGGCTGGGCGGAAACAGACCAAGCAAATAAATGCTCTTGCCCTTGTCTATGCCCAGATTTTTTTCTGTATATTTTACAAAGGCTCTCATTGCGGGAGAGATTTGATACTCTTGATAAAAAGATTGCAGTAGAGTGATTATTTCCCAGTGTGCATCTGTGAGTGCAATTTTTTCTTGTAGTGCTAGCTGGATTGCAACAGCTGGAGTCCAGTCATTCAAACTGATTAGATAGCCATCTTTATCAAGCGCTATCTGGTTACCATCTACTGTTATGTGCATTGCTCAATACCAGCTCTGAACGCAGCGGTGTTCGATGGTTAGTTGAACAAAGCTGTCGTAATCAATCAGTTCAACGGATGTCATCAGTTTTTCTGTTAATCCACGAGCTTTAACATCAGCGCTAATTGCAAATACGCGGACTCCCAAGAGAATTAACTCTTGTAATTGTACGGAGTCTGGTGATGATTTAATTGCGCCAAATACCCCATCCTCTAACAATAAAATTGCATCAGATGTTGAGCATACCTTTATGCAAGATGATAGAGAGCTATTTGAATAAGGGGATTTATTGATTGTGTGCAGCGTACTCATGCTAAAAACTCAGTAGATGATCTTGTTGGTCTAATAGGTTTTTTACATCTTCGCTTGTCAAGATTTTGATGTCATCCCAAATAAGTTCATTGATTTTAAGATCTCGATCTTCTAATGAATCCTTATGTGCATAAATATTATCAACACCGTAAAGTGATAAGGCGGAAAGTGTGGCCGAAAGATTTTTTTGAGTGATTTCTTCCGGGCTTTGATTTTTAATAAGTTGAAATACTCCATCATCCATAAACAACATGCCAATATCTTGATCATAAACGGATGCGGCGAGGGTCACATCAAGTGCCTCACGGGCCAGACTGGTGCCATAGGGTGCGCGACGACTGATAACCAGCAATTTTTTTTTCATAGGTTTTTTTACCCAAAAGTAATAACGCGATCAGATGTTATTGTGGCGTCTACCAGTTGTCCTAATCCGCTAATTGAATAACTATTGTTTATGTTGTGTGCTGGCTTGTTATAACGCAAAGCTTCTTCGCTATTCAATATTCCCCGTTTTAGGGCGGCAGCTATACAAATAACCAAGTCATATTGTTGGGCGAGGTTGTGCCATGCTTGGTATAGGTCAAATTCATCCTGAGGTGGTGTTCCTAATGAAGATGCATTGTGCACACCATCGTGATAAAAGAAAATTCTGTGCAGTGTGTGGCCTTTGTGGAGAAGTGCTTTTGCAAACTCGTAGGCTGTATGACTGGCCTGCGATGAGTAAGGTGGGGCGTATACAGCTAGGGAAAAAATCATAAATTATTCATGCCATCAAAAAAATAGGGCTCCATTAAGGAGCCCCTAGCGAAATAGTTGGAGGTTTACTCGTCGCTAGATATACCGAGAAGATGTAATAAGCTGGTAAATAAGTTAATGATCGACAAGTACAGACTTGTTGTGGCGAGAATATAGTTGCTCTCTCCGCCATGAATAATTTCGCTTGTTTGATAAAGGATTAATGCTGACATTAATAGAACAATGCCTGCTGAGAATGCCAGGTGTAGACCTGAAAACTGGTAGCCAAAAAATGAGGCTCCAATCAGGAACAGCATAATAACTAACATCAATATCATGCCAACGGCAACAAATCCGCCGAGGAAATTAAAGTTTTTACGTGTGGTCAATACATAGGCTGAGAGGCTAACAAATACAACTGCTGTGCCTCCGAGAGCTTGCATTATGATTGTCGAACCGTTGGTCATACTTAGGTATTTATTTAATATTGGGCCGAGACCAGCGCCTATCAATCCAGTAAAAGCAAATACCACCAGAAGACCTGTTGAGGAATTGGCTGTTCTTGGTAATACGAACCAGATTAGCCCCATTGCTACAAGGCTCATGATAAGTCCTGCGCCATGCCCAAGTCCTGCTGCCATTGAGATTGCAGCGGTAACCGCGCTAAAAGCCAATGTCATGCCAAGAAGCATGTAAGTATTGCGCAACACTTTACTTGATTCTACTTGGCCTACCGAGTGACTTGCTTTGGTGCTATAAACTTCTTGCATGTTTATCTCCGTTTAAGTGCATCAATTTTCGTTTACCTGATTTTGATAATACAAACTACCGGCTATAAAGCCAAGTATTCAAGATGAATTATCGAGGTTATGGCTGAGGCTTCAGTGGTTCCTCTTTGACTGTCAGGATGGGGAATGGTTTCGATTGACGGGACATACAAAATAAAAAAGGCGCTAGATCTCTCTAGCGCCTTTTTCATGTATGGCGGAAGGGCAGGGATTTGAACCCTGGGTAGGCTCGCACCTACGCCGGTTTTCAAGACCGGTGCATTAAACCACTCTGCCACCCTTCCGAGTGGCGCAAATTATACCTAGGTTTTACTTTTGGGCAAGAGAAAACTTTAAAATTTTATGGCTTGATATTAAATGTAATTATTTTTAATTTTCTAGTTGATCATAAAAAAGCCGAATTGTTTCCAATTCGGCTTTTCAGTTTTTTGCGGCGAAAGTTATTGTTCCGAGTTGTTGCGTTTATTCAATCTTGGGTCATTTGAGGGTCTGTTTAGTGGTCGGGGATTATGATCCACGCTCGGGGGCAGGCTAGTGTCCAGTGCACGTGAAATTGGTGCCTCAATTGTTTCGGTAATAATATTAACCTGAGCAACTGGTTTCGGTGCTTTTCTTGGGTCATTGCTTGCGCGAATTGGGGTTGCAGTATTTTCGGCTTGAGCTGCAATCTGTGTCTCTGCTTCGTTGGCATTTGTTTCGCCTTCGGGAGCAGTTTTTTGTTTGATTGCTGCGTCGGGAGTTTCTCTGGTTTCTTCAATATCAAGAGGTGCGCTATCAATTGTTGCTTGAGGTTTCTCAATTGTAGCTACTTCTTGCTCCGCAGTTTTAAGTGGAGCTGCAATAGTTGCCTCCTGATGTGTTGATGCTGGCAATTCAATGTTTGCATCGTCATCAGTGGTAGCCGCTGTTTGCCCTTCAGGCTCTTGGGGCTTCTGCTGTGCGTGTTCGGCGATAGCTGCGGATATCTGCTGTGCCAGTTGAGCTGATTCACTTAATACCTTCGGTTCGTTTGCTTGAGTTTGCTCTGCATCTGAACTGATTGGTGAGCTTTCGGTGTCATGGTTGCGTGAGCGCCGACGTTGCTGGGAGCGAGTTCGACGTCCAGCCGGACGCTTTGAGGGGCGCTGATCATCGCCTTCATCCAAGCCATCTTGAGTGTCTATAAGTACGGTCTCGCTTGCGGCTACAGCCTCCTCGCGAATCTGTGGGCGACGATTCTCCCGCTCCGGGCGCTGATTGCGGTTGCGTGGTTGGCGCTGCTCTTCATCACCAGCTTGTTGTTCACGTGCTGGATCGCGCTGTTGATCGCGATTATTGCGTGGGCGACGTTGTTCGCCATTTGACTCCCGAGTAATACCCTCACGCTTATCGGTGTCTTTGTTGTTGTCGCGCTTATCTTGCTCGCGCGCTGGTTTTATTTCGCCGGCGTTGCGGTGTTCCAGATTGTCCAAGATCTCGCGGTCTTCTTTGCGGTCTTTATCGCGGCGGTTGTTACGGCCATCGCGACGATTATTTCGGCTGGGGTTTCGACGGCCATCGCGCTTGTGCTCGCGCTTTCCTTTGCTTTCTTCATTTTTCTCGCCGCTAAAAATGTTGCCAATTGAGCTAAACAAACGTGACAAAAGGCCTGGTTTTTTGGCTGGCTCCGGTGCTGGCTGACTTGGGCTGCTCGGCTGTACTAAGGGTTTGGGCGCATTAATGGGTTTTGCCTTAAAGTCTTCTTCGTCGGCTTTTGCTTCGTCAGTGTGCGCAACTATTTTATAGCTTGTTTCCAAGGTTCCTTCGTCGTCGTCGCGCAGGCGTTGGACTTCAAAATGTGGTGTCATCAATTCAGCGCTTGGCACTATCACAACACGGGTATTGTTGCGCGCTTCAATACTGGAGATGGTTTTTCGTTTTTCATTCAATAGATATGTGGCAACTGATACAGGGCAGATAGCACGAATTTCTGCGCTACGTTCTTTTTGTGCTTCATCTTCCACTAAGCGAAGGATTGATAGCGCAAGTGAGCGGGTGCCGCGAATGCTGCCTACGCCATCACAGCGAGGGCAAATTTTTGAGTGAGTTTCGCCGAGTGATGGGCGCAGGCGTTGTCGAGACATTTCCATCAGGCCAAAGCGTGAAATGCGACCAATTTGTACGCGTGCTCTATCCATCATCAGGGCATCGCGTACACGGTTTTCAACTTCGCGCTGATTACGCACGGGTTGCATATCGATGAAGTCGATAACAATCAGGCCGCCCATGTCGCGTAAGCGCAACTGGCGTGCGATTTCATCTGCTGCTTCCAGATTGGTTTGCAGTGCGGTTTCTTCGATGTCGCCGCCTTTTGTGGCGCGCGAGGAGTTGATGTCGATGGCAACAAGCGCTTCTGTTGCATCGATAACAATCGAACCGCCAGATGGCAATTTAACTTCGCGTTGAAAGGCGGTCTCAATTTGAGATTCAATCTGGTAGCGATTGAATAGGGGGATATCATCTTTGTACAGCTTTACTTTGCTGCGATAATTCGGCATTACCTGTTGAATGAATCCTGCTGCAAGGTCAAATGCTTCTTGATTGTCGACAATTACTTCACCGACGTCCTGGCGTAAGTAATCGCGGATTGCGCGGATAATAACGTTACTTTCCTGAAACAAAAAAGCTGGGGCAGGGGAGGTTTTTGCGGCTGTTGCTATGGACTCCCACAATTGAAGCAGGTAATTGAGGTCCCACTGTAATTCTTCAGAGCTGCGGCCCACACCGGCGGTACGGATGATTACGCCCATGCCGTTAGGCACTTCTACTTCGCCAAGTGCATCTTTCAATTCGGCGCGATCTTCACCTTCAATACGGCGTGAAATACCACCAGCTCTTGGGTTGTTGGGCATCAATACCAGATAGCGGCCGGCGAGGCTGATAAAGGTGGTGAGGGCGGCGCCTTTATTGCCGCGCTCTTCTTTATCGATTTGCACAATAACTTCAGTGCCTTCTTTCAGCACATCTTTAATTTTGATGCGACCATCTGAGTCGCCGGGATTTTTGGTGAAATATTCGCGGGAGATTTCTTTTAGTGGCAGGAAACCATGGCGTTCCGCGCCGTAGTCAACAAAAGCTGCTTCGAGGCTTGGCTCTACGCGGGTGATGCGCCCTTTATAAATGTTGGATTTTTTTTGTTCGCGGTTGCGGTTTTCGATGTCCAGATCATAAAGCCATTGGCCATCTACCAGCGCTACGCGCAACTCTTCGGGTTGAGTTGCATTGATGAGCATTCTTTTCATGTGTTACCTAATTGTCTGTGAGCGTCTGACTGACGTGACAATCAAGGTCAACATAGGTGATGTTTTGCGCAACCTTGTGGACTAATGCGCTACCCGGTTGATAGGGCTCGCATTAGCGGTTGGTGGGTTTTACCTGTCGGCTTAAGCAGTGTTATCGCTTTGCAGCGACTGCAATAACAAGCCTTTACTAATCAGATGGCCCATTTGGCTCATTCATTCGCGCCGGGGGTTCCGGCGCTCCTACTTGTAGTGCTTATTGTGGTTGTCGGTCAGGTGAGTCCATCCTGGGGTGACCGGGTTGTTCATTTATAATCTGGCTTGATTGAGTGTCAGTCGTAAAGATAATTGATCATTACATTGGTCTCTCAATCATGCGGTTAGCTTTAACAATTAAGCCACAGGATTAAATTTGCAACCTGCAAAATAGCATCGGACAATGTTTTGCGACGCGTGCGACGCTGTTATCCGGATCTTACAAATAGAGCTTTCTTGAGTTCAACAAAACAAAAACTGTGTTAACAATGAGTGCAACATTGGTTGACGCAATTGTTAGGGTAGTTGGCAAGCATGGCTTACATTCTACCGTTGTCAGTGTCTTCAAGAGCGGGAGCTTTAGGCTTTAGTGTGCGCATAAGCAGGCGCTCTTGCTGTCAGCGGTATTTCCTAGTGATGCGCCTGTCTTTTGCGCGCGATCCGGAAACCAGCCTGTATCAGCCGTTTGAATATAGCAGTTCTACCTATATGCGGCAATGAAATCAGTGATTTACACAAGTTTTTAGCTCTGCTTGACGAGCGCTGGGTTCGGTTATCTGATGGTATCGAGTATTATGGCGACTATGAAAATATCCACTGAAAATACTGTTCAAGCTGTAGAAAATTCTTCCTTCGCTCAGGTGATGATCATTTCTATCGATGAAGATCAGGCTGGTCAGCGGCTCGATAACTTCTTGATCGCGCGCCTTAAGGGGGTGCCTAAATCGAAAGTTTACAATGTGATTCGCAAGGGTGAGGTGCGAGTTAATAAAGGAAGGATAAAGCCTGAGTACAAATTAATGGCGGGTGACTCGATCAGGGTTCCTCCGATCAGGACTGCTGAAGCTGGGACAGAGGCGAAAGCTAGTCATCAAATGATGTCGCTGTTATCCAGGTCAATTTTGTTTGAGGATGATGGCTTATTGGTTATTAATAAGCCGCCCGGCTTGGCGGTGCACGGCGGCAGCGGTATTACGCTCGGTTTGATTGAAACTCTGCGTCAAATGCGCCCTGAGGCGCGTCATCTGGAGTTAGTGCATCGCCTTGATCGCGATACATCTGGTTGCATTATGGTGGCTAAAAAGCGCAGCTATTTGCGTCATTTGCAAGCTGCCTTGCGTGAAAAGTCTGCGGGTGCTGGCGGTATTACCAAGGTGTATCAGGCGTTGGTGATTGGTGATTGGCCCAAGCGTGTCCATCAAGTTAATGCCCCTTTGTTAAAAACCGAAGTGGCGGGTGGTGAGCGGGTGGTGCGTATTCACCCTGAGGGTAAGCCCAGCTTGACTGAGTTTAAGCTGTTGCAGCGTTTTGATGGTTTTAGTTTGATTGAGGCGCGGCCGATTACTGGTCGGACCCATCAAATTCGGGTGCATGCACAGTATGCGGGTTGTGCGCTGGTGGGGGATGAAAAGTATGGTAATGATGAGGTCAACGAAGCAATGCGCGGGCAGGGTATAAAACGCTTGTTTTTGCATGCTTCTTCGCTCTCATTTTATTTGCCTGAGTCTGACGTGATTACTCGCGTCGATGCTCCTTTGCCGCCTGATTTGGCCATCCCTTTGGGAAAATTGCCTGCTGTTAGTTAGCTTGTGTTGTGGAGAGGATAATTGCTGTTTATTTTTGATTGGGATGGCACTCTGAGTGATTCAAAAGCCAAAATTACCAACGCTATGCAGCTTGCTGCGCAGGATATGGGGTGGGTGCCGCTAGCTGATCACCATATCCACAATATTATTGGACTGGGATTGCCGGAGGCCATTCACCGCTTGTATCCCGAAGTTGATTTGCCTGGGCGTCAGCGTTTGCGCGATGCCTATGCGACCCATTTTTTATCACTTGATGAGGCTCGTCCATCCGATTTTTTCCCTGGGGTGATGGATACTCTGCATCGTCTTAAGGCTGATGGACATACATTGACTATTGCCACGGGAAAAAGCCGCAAGGGATTGGATCGCATCTTTGGTGTTCTGGGTATGGCTGATTTTTTTCATGCTACCCGCTGCGCCGACGAGACAGCCTCCAAGCCTGATCCTTTAATGCTGGAAGAGCTGCTGAATGAGTTTGGTGTGGCAGCGGGCGAGGCGGTGATGATAGGTGATACTGAATACGATATGGAGATGGCGCGCCGCATTCATATGCCCCGTATTGCGGTCAGCTACGGGGCGCATCATATTGACCGCTTGCACAGCTATCAGCCTGAGCTGTGTTTAAATCGGTTTGATCAATTGCTTGCGTGGGAAAAACTGGTTGGCTGATTGAGTGGATCCACTCCTTCTTTGGCAAGCATTTGGGTGAGGGCAATCAGTGGCAGGCCTGTCAGTGTATTTGGGTCATCACCTGCAAGTTGTTCAAACAAGCAAATCCCCAATCCTTCCGATTTAAAACTGCCGGCGCAATCGTAGGGTTGCTCGCGCTGCAGGTAGTTTTCTATTTGCTCATCAGACAAGTTGCGAAACCGGACTTTATAGGTTTCAACACTAGTTTGGGTGCGGTTTGTTGTTGGGTTGAGTAGGCACAAGCCCGTCAAAAAGGTGACTTCGCGTTGGCGAAAATTTCTGAGTTGGATAACTGCATTTGAATGGGTATAGGGTTTGCCGAGGATGCGGTTGTCGATTGTTGCTACTTGATCCGATCCGATAATCAAGCGGTTTGGATAGGTGCTGGCAAGGTGGCGAGCTTTGGTTTCAGCGAGTCTGCACACTAGTTGCGCAGGGCTTTCTCCTGGTTGGTGGCTTTCATCTATATCCGGGCTTGCCCAGTCGAAGGTTAGCCCCAGTTTTTGTAATAACTGACGGCGATAGATGGAGCTTGATGCGAGCAGTATCTTTGGGTGTGTCATGAAATGGCTGCACTTTAAGAGTGGAGAAACGCTAAATAAGGGTGCAATTCTACTCTCAAGCCACTAAATAGCGCTATTTAACCAGTTTTTCTTTGACACTGCAGGGCGATATCCCTATGATGGCGCGCTTATGATTAAGACCCCTCCTAATAAAGTTCTGCCACGGCAGGGTGATCCTCGGAAATTCGCTCAACATGGCGTTGTTCTAGAGGGTTGCATTGCTGTTTCTGACCTGCCTCGCGTTACTGAGGCTACAGAAAGCATAGGTGGAGAGATTCAGGTAAAACTTGAATTTAAAATTAGCGAGGAGAAGAAAAAGGTTGTTGTTGGAACTGCGCATGCTGATTTATCGTTAATCTGTCAGCGTTGCTTAGAACCAGTAACAGTTCCTGTTCAAAGCGACATCTCACTCGGAATTGTATGGGACGAAGATGGGGCAAATAAACTGCCACCACACTTTGAGCCTTGGATTGCGGCTGAGGGAATGGCAGATCTCTACGAGATGATCGAAGAGGAGCTGCTGTTAAGTTTACCTGCCGTTGCTTATCACGAAGAACCTTGCATCGATAGCAAGCTTTATTCAAGTGGCAAACCGGTAGAGGTAAAAAGAGAGAAAAACCCATTTCAGGTGTTGGAACAATTAAAGAGCTCGCCGAAACCCTGAGGCGCCTCGGTTCCAACGAGTAAGTAAATAGGAGCAAACCATGGCAGTTCAACAAAACAAAAAATCTCGTTCAAAGCGCGACATGCGTCGTTCACATGATGCCTTGACTGGCCCAACCTTATCAGTTGACGCTACCAGCGGTGAGAAACACCTGCGTCACCATGTGACTGCTGACGGTTTCTATCGCGGCCGTAAAGTGATTGATAAAGGCAACGACGAGTAATTTTTTACTCAAGACGACTGCACCTTGTCGGCAAGAATTCGAATAGCGGTTGACGCTATGAGCGGGGACTTAGGTCCCCGCGTTGCTATTTCTGCAGCACAACTTTTTGTGGCTCAGTACCCCGATGTAGATTTGTTGCTTGTTGGTAATGAATCACTGCTCCTTCCTTCTGTTTCAAAACATAAAAGCTACAGTGCTCGCCTATCGGTGCTTCATGCTGCCGAGGTTGTTGCTATGAGCGATGATCCCTTGTTTGCATTGCGCCATAAGAAAGGCTCATCAATGTGGCTATCTTTAGAGCAGTTGCGTGGCGGTAAGGTTGATGCCTGCGTCAGCGCAGGCAATACCGGTGCATTGCTGGCGATGAGTAAGTTTCTGGTAAAAACATTTCCTGGGGTGGATCGTCCGGCAATTTGTAAGCCTATGCCGGTTGATATGGGCTTAACCTATATGCTGGATCTCGGTGCCAATATTAATTGCACTGCGGGGCAGTTGCATCAGTTTGCGCAAATGGGAAATGTGTTATCCAAAGCGGGTGGTGTTGTGTCGCCACGTGTTGCATTGCTTAATATCGGTTCGGAAGAGCAGAAAGGTACTGAGGTATTGCAACTGGCGCGGCAGCTTATGATTAATGATTCGCGTATAAATTATTCAGGGTTTGTAGAGGCGAGTGCAATTTTTTCTGGTGTGGTCGATGTGATTGTTTGTGATGGCTTTCATGGCAATATCGCACTCAAAGCCAGTGAGGGAGTTGCGCGATTTGCCCAGGAAAAAATGTTTAAAATTGCACATAAAAATGCGCTGAATAAATTTTTATCGACTCTCGCGTGGCCGCTACTGCGCCAAATGCGACGAGAATTAGACCCCTCCTCATACAATGGTGCTAGTCTTTTGGGGTTGCAAAAGCCCGTAATAAAAAGTCACGGCAATGCAAATATAAATGCTTTTTTGCAGGCGTTAATTGTTGCTCGTGAACAGGTTGTCCGGCAAATTCCTCTATTAATTCAAAAAGAATTTCAACTCAATTAATTGTTAGTGATAAAAGAGAATCGTTAATTACTATGACTACTCAACATCTTGCTTTTGTTTTTCCTGGTCAAGGATCTCAAAAAATTGGCATGCTGGCTGAATTGGCTGCAGAGTTCCCAGCGGTGCAGAAAACGTTCGCTGAGGCTTCTGAGGTATTGGGATATGACTTGTGGGCATTGGTGCAAACTGGTGCACAAGAAGACATTAATTTAACTGAGCGCACGCAACCTTTATTGTTGGCAGCAAGTGTCGCTGTATATCGGGTGTGGCAACAAAAGAGCGGCGCTCAACCTGCATTTATGGCGGGACATAGTTTGGGTGAGTGGTCTGCACTGGTATGTGCAGGGGTAGTTGCATTTAAAGATGCGGTTAAGCTTGTGCAGCAGCGCGGTAAGTTTATGCAGGAAGCTGTTCCCGCGGGGCAAGGGGCTATGGCGGCCATTATCGGGCTGGATGATGCGCTCATTGTTGACGCTTGTAAAAAAGCAGAGCAGGGTGAAGTCGTTTCTGCGGTGAACTTTAACTCGCCGGGTCAGGTGGTTATTGCAGGCGCCGTTGCGGCTGTTGAGCGTGCGAGCATATTGTGTAAAGAGGCGGGTGCGAAGCGTGCTTTGCCTTTGCCTGTAAGTGCACCGTTTCATACGGAGTTGATGCGTCCTGCCGCGGAACGTTTGGCCGAACAAATTACTGCCACTAGTTTTACTATTCCAACTATTCCTGTTGTTCATAACGTTACAGCAGGGGTTGAAATGAATCCGGAAAAAATTAAAGCATTAATGATTGAGCAAATCTTTAGTCCTGTTCGTTGGGTGGAGTGCGTTAATACACTTGCATCCAAAGGGGTTTCGCTGACACTGGAGTGCGGTCCGGGCAAGGTATTATCTGGTCTAAATAAGCGTATCAATTCAGAGCTAAGCACGGTCTCCGTCGAAAAGCCTGAAGAATTGAGTGCCGCACTGGCGATGATTGAATAATTTTCACCGACAAATTGAACTGATTTTTTTCAGGAAGACATAATGATGAATCTAAATGATAAGGTTGCATTGGTGACTGGTGCCAGTCGCGGTATTGGAGCTGCTATTGCGGAGCAATTAGGCAAAGCGGGCGCTGTTGTGATTGGTACCGCGACAAGCGTTTCTGGCGCGGAAAAAGTCACTGCGCGCTTTGCCGAATTGGGTGTTCGCGGTGCCGGTAAGGTATTGAACGTTACCGATGCGGACTCGGTTGCCGCATTGTTAAAAGAGGTGGGTGAGGAGTTCGGTGCACCAGCGATTTTGGTTAACAATGCAGGAATCACTAAAGACAATCTGTTGATGCGGATGAGTGATGAGGAATGGTTTGATGTTATCAATACCAATCTCAGCTCTATCTATCGCCTGAGTAAAGGCGTATTGCGTGGCATGATGAAAGCTCGCTGGGGTCGTATCATTAATATCAGTTCCGTAGTGGGAGCTATGGGTAACCCCGGGCAATCCAACTACGCAGCGACCAAAGCTGGTGTATCGGGTTTTGCACGCTCTCTGGCAGCTGAGGTAGGGTCGCGTAATATCACTGTTAATACTGTAGCGCCGGGTTTTATTGATACGGATATGACCAAAGTATTACCTGAAGAGCAAAAGCAGCAGTTGTTGTCGCGTATTCCTTTGGGGCGTCTTGGTGCGCCAGAGGAGATTGCTTCCGTGGTTGTTTTCCTGGCAAGTGATGCGGGTGGATACATCAGCGGAGAGACAATTCATGTCAATGGCGGCATGTATATGTCGTAATTTTTTATTATAACCTTTTGTTTTTTAAAGGTTATTTTCTAATTTTTAAAGAAATTTAGCACTTGGCATTACAACAATCTTAAAATCGATGTAAAATGCGCGACGATTTTGAGCGGAACGCCAGACTTGATAAGTTTGGTTTGAATTGTCAGGTGTTTCGAATACATAACCACTAGGAGTTACATAACATCATGAGTAGCATTGAAGAACGCGTAAAAAAGATCGTTGCTGAGCAACTGGGTGTGAAAGAAGACGAAGTTAAAAATGAAGCTTCTTTCGTCGAAGATCTGGGCGCTGATTCTTTGGATACCGTAGAGTTGGTAATGGCTCTCGAAGAAGAATTCGAAACTGAAATCCCTGATGAAGAAGCCGAGAAAATCACTACCGTTCAATTGGCTATTGATTACATCAATGCCAACCTGGCGTAATTTGCCGGCTCGGTTTAATTTGGCGATTAGCTGATTTCTGGTTTAGAAAAGCCGTATTATTGCAAAATAGTACGGCTTTTTCTTTTTGTTATTCCGTGTTCATTTGCGTGATATAGCAAATGAATAATCAAGATTACTGACGGCAGCAGAGCGCAAAATTACCCTAACGCTGGTAATCATTGAGCGATGTGTCATGTAGGAGAACCGCGAAGGTGTCACGTAAAAGAGTTGTAGTCACTGGCTTGGGTATGATTAGTTCCCTGGGTAACACCGTTGCGGATACTTGGCATGGCATTGTTAATGGTAAGAGTGGTGTGGCAACTATCTCTCATTTTGATGCATCTGCTTTTACCACGCAGTTTAGTGCGTCCGTAAAAAATTTGGTGGTGGATGATTATTTCCCCGGCAAAGAAGCGCGCAAGATGGATCCATTCATCCAATACGGTATGGTTGCTGGTATTCAGGCGATTCGTGATTCCGGTCTTGAAATTAATGAGGCTAATGCGGGGCGTATTGGTGTTTCAATCGGTTCGGGTATTGGTGGCATAGGTACTATCGAAGAGGGTTCTGCAACTCTGGAGCACAAAGGCCCGCGTCGTATTTCTCCATTCTTTGTGCCCAGCGCAATTATCAACATGATCTCCGGTAATTTATCGATTATGTATGGTTTGCGTGGGCCAAATATTGCCATTACTACCGCCTGTACCACAGGCACCCACAGTATTGGTTTTGCCGCACGTATGATTCAGTACGGTGATGCCGATGTGATGGTGGCTGGTGGTGCTGAAATGGCAACAACCCCATTAGGTTTGGGTGGTTTTGCTGCTGCACGTGCTTTGTCTACTCGCAATGATAATCCGCAGGCGGCCAGTCGTCCTTGGGATAAAGACCGTGATGGTTTTGTGTTGGGTGATGGCGCCGGGGTGTTGGTGCTCGAAGAGTATGAGCATGCAAAAAAACGCGGCGCAAAAATTTATGCTGAGTTGATTGGCTTTGGTATGAGCGGCGATGCTTATCACATGACTTCGCCACCGGAAGATGGCTCAGGCGCTGCAGCGTCTATGCGTAACGCGATTTTGGATGCAGGTATTTCCCCTGAGTTGATCAATTACATTAATGCGCACGGCACCTCTACGCCTGCTGGTGATAAGGCGGAATGTGCGGCGGTTAAGTCGGTGATGGGTGCAGCATCGGCGCAAGTGGCTGTTAGCTCCACCAAATCCATGATTGGTCATTTGTTGGGGGCTGCTGGCGCCGTTGAGGCGATATTCAGCGTGCTGGCGATTCGCGATCAGGTCGCGCCGCCAACCATCAACCTGGATAACCCGGAAGATTCCTGTGCGGATCTCAATCTGGTGCCACATACCGCACAAGAGCGCAAAATTGATGCGGTTCTGTCCAATTCCTTTGGTTTTGGTGGTACTAATGGTTCATTGATTTTCCGTAAGGTGTAAGTGCTTGGATTATTATCACTTGTGATGATGTAAAAAATGACGCCGGACTGGAGACAGTCCGGCGTTTTTGTATAGACTGCAACTATGTCACTAAAACTTCCCTTTGTTAGCGTTAACGGTGTCCTTGATGCGGCTATTTCGCCGCTGGACCGTGGTTTTGCCTATGGCGATGGTATTTTCGAAACCTGTCGTTATCACGCGGGTGAAATACCGCTCTGGTTTTTTCATCGTGATCGTCTAGTGAGTAGTGCGCAACGGTTGCAAATCCCCCTGAATGAATCTGTGTTGATGACACAGCTGACAAGTGTGCTCAATCTGCTGCACTCTGCTGCGATAATGGCTGCGGTTGTGAAAATTCAGGTTACCCGAGGGGTGGGTGGGCGAGGTTATCGAATTCCACTCGATCTGGAGCCGACCTATTGCATCAGCGTTTTTCCTGCTGAGCCCTTGCATTCCAGTAATTATCTGAATGGTGTGGATGTGCGAATCTGTGAGCAGCGTCTGTCGACCAACAAGTCTCTAGCAGGGATGAAACATCTGAATCGTTTGGAGCAGATACTCGCGCGTGCTGAGTGGCAGGATGAGTATGCCGAAGGTTTGGTGATGGACGATTCGGGTAATTTGATTGAGGCTACAGTCAGCAATTTATTTGCGGTAAAAAACAAGCAGCTATATACCCCTGATCTGACCTTCTGCGGTGTGGCAGGTATTATGCGCCGTACTATTTTAGAAAACTTGGCTCCCCAATTAGCGCTGAATGTTGAAGTGGGGGCGATGAGTCTGGATTTTGTGTGCAGCGCCGACGAATTATTCTTGTGCAATAGTGTTTATGGTATATGGCCGGTTAATCGGTTGGTTGATCAACGTACCGCGCCAGCAATTGTTGCCAATTTTGCACAGCATTCCTTGACTCGCAAACTGCAAAATTCGGTCGAGCAATTCTTTTTGCGTGTTGATTGATGACTATCTGAATATGACCAAAAAAATCCCTCTCTCTGTAAAATTATTGGGCTTTGCCGCATTTATTTATCTTGCAGGATTAATGTCTGCGACATTTGCCTGGATGTTTGTTCAAAAGTGGCTCGCTACACCGCTTGCAATTTCTGAGCAGGGGTATAGGTACGAATTAAAGCCCGGCCAGTCATTGGGGCATCTTGCATATGCCTTGGGAAATGATCAGGTCATTCAATATCCTCGTTTGCTGCGTCTTTATGCGCGAGCCACTGATCTGAATAAGGTTCATGCTGGCGAATACTTTTTTCCACAGGGAACTACGCCGAGAACGTTGCTAGAAAAATTGTCCAAAGGTGATGTGGTACTTTATCAAGTCACTTTTGTGGAGGGGTGGACGTATAAGCAAGCACTGAGCGCCCTGGCAAAGATTGATGCAGTTAAGCAGCTTTTGCCTGGTAAATCTGAGCAAGAGCAGATTGAGTTATTAGATATTCCGGTAACCCAGTTAGAGGGATGGATTTTTCCCGACACTTACAGTTTTAGTCGCAATACCAGTGATGTTGAAATAGTGCAGGGTGCTTACCAAAAAATGTTGTCATTATTGAGTGCAGAGTGGGAGAAGCGCCCTCCTAATTTACCTTACAAATCGAGTTATGAAGCCTTAATTATGGCCTCCATTATTGAGCGTGAGACGGGGCATCATAGTGAGCGCGATCAGATTGCCGGTGTCTTTGTTCGCCGTTTACAACAGGGTATGAAATTGCAAACAGATCCTACGGTTATTTATGGCATGGGTGATCGCTACCAAGGGCGTATTCGGCGTGCAGATTTGCAGGAAGCGACTGATTACAATACCTATGTTATCCAAGGGCTTCCGCCAACACCTATAGCTCTACCCAGTGCTGCCTCGATACGCGCAGCGTTAAATCCGGCGGCGGGTAAGGCTTTGTATTTTGTAGCAAAAGGCGATGGTACCAGTGAGTTTTCTGAAACTCTGGCACAGCATAATGAGGCAGTAAGACGTTATCAGTTAAACCGGCGTAGTGATTATCGTGCCGCACCGCCTACGAAATAACCATTTTTCAGTGGACCATTCAGCATTATAAGTGCGGTATGAAAAATACTGTTGAGCCAGTACAATGGGTTCAGCACCACATGCCGTCCGGTTTTCTCCGGCGGTGTGATTCCCAATTTTCATAATCCCTGATTCACGATACCACCCTAACGGATTTGTTATTCCATGAGCGAAAATCATTCAGCGGTCAATGTTAGTGACACGAGCAATACCGAAATCAAAACCAAACCTTTACATTTTATCCAACAAATAATTCGCAAAGATTTGGAGCAGGGTGTACACAATAAAATTGTTACTCGTTTTCCGCCGGAACCTAATGGTTATTTGCATATAGGCCATGCCAAATCTATCTGCCTGAATTTTGGGATGGCAGAAGAGTTTGGTGGTGCCTGCAATTTGCGCTTTGACGATACCAATCCTGAAAAAGAAAACGAAGAATTCGTTAATTCCATCAAGCAGGATGTAGAGTGGTTAGGTTTTAAATGGGATGGTGCTGTGCGCTACACATCGGATTATTTTGATCAGTTGCACGCATGGGCTATACATTTAATCAACAATGGTTTGGCATTTGTTTGTGACTTAAGTGCAGAGCAAATGCGTGAGTATCGCGGTACTTTGATTGAGCCGGGTAAGAACAGTCCATTCCGCGAGCGCAGTGTGGACGAAAATCTCGCGTTGTTTGAAAAAATGCGCGCAGGAGCCTTTGAGGAAGGCGCTTGCTCGTTGCGCGCAAAAATTGATATGTCATCACCCAATATTAATTTGCGCGACCCTATTATTTATCGCATTAAGAAGGCTCATCATCATCAAACCGGCGACAAGTGGTGCATTTATCCTTCATACGATTTTGCCCATGGACAAAGCGATGCAATTGAAGGAATTACCCACTCCATTTGCACCCTTGAATTTGAAGACCATAAACCTTTGTACGATTGGTTTATCCAACACTTGCCGGTGCCAGCGGTGCCGCGTCAATATGAATTTGCGCGCTTGAATATTAATTATTCGGTAACGAGTAAACGTAAACTCAAGCAATTGGTTGATGAAAACCATGTTGATGGTTGGAATGACCCGCGTATGCCGACTATATCCGGTATGCGTCGCCGTGGATTTACACCAGCTGCGTTGCGCGATTTTTGCGAGCGTATCGGCGTTACCCGTTCGGATGGTATTGTCGATGTTGGTGTACTGGAATTTTGTGTGCGCGATGATTTGGATAAAGGCGCCCCGCGCGCTATGTGTGTATTGAAACCTTTGAAAGTGACGCTCACCAATTATCCTGCGGAACAAGTCGAAACCTTGGTTGTGCACAATCACCCCAATCGCGATGACTTGGGCGATCGCACTATTCCATTTACGCAAACGGTATTTATTGAGCAAGAAGATTTCCGCGAAGAAGCCAATAAAAAATACAAGCGTTTGGTTACTGGCAAGCGTGTACGTTTGCGTGGGGCATATGTAATTGAAGCTGATGAGGCGATCAAAGATTCTGCTGGCAATATTGTTGAAGTACGTGCACGAATTATCGAAGGCACCCTGGGTAAAGATCCTGCGGATGGTGTAAAGCCCAAGGGCGTTATTCACTGGGTATCGGCAACCAACAATCTCGATTGCGAAGTGCGTTTGTATAACCGTTTATTTACCGACGAAGCACCGGATGCCGGCGGTAAAAATTTCCTCGATTGCATCAATCCCGATAGTCTGGAAATTCTGCAGGGCTGTAAAGCAGAAATCAGTTTGGCAGGTGCAGTTGTTGGCAATAGCTACCAGTTTGAGCGCCAAGGTTATTTCTGTTTGGATAGCAAATACAGTACCGCAGAAAAGCCGGTATTCAACCGTACCATCAGTTTAAAAGACAGCTTCGGCAAAACAGAAGATCAGGAATAACATGCTGCAGATATACAACACACTCACGCGCCAAAAAGAAATTTTTAAACCGATATATCCGGGCAAGATTTCTATGTATGTCTGTGGTATCACCGTGTATGACTATTGCCATATTGGTCACGCGCGCGTGCTGGTCGCTTTTGATGTCATTACCAAATTCCTGCGCAGCCAGGGTTGGGATGTTAGCTATGTGCGTAACATTACCGATATCGACGATAAGATTATCAAGCGTGCCAATGAGAATGGTGAAGAGTTTTCAGCGCTGACCAAACGCTTTATCGATTATATGCATGAAGACGAAGCCCGCTTGGGGATTGCCCGCCCCGATATTGAACCGCGCGCAACGGCCTACATCGATCAAATTGTTGATATGAACAAAACGTTGATCGACAAAGGATTTGCTTATGCAGCTAGTAATGGTGATGTGTATTACCGCGTAACGCGCTTCGCCGATTACGGCAAGCTCACCAACAAAAACGTTGATGAGTTATTGGTTGGTGCGCGCATCGAAGTTGATGAAGTCAAAGAAGATCCCCGTGATTTTGTTTTGTGGAAAGCCGCGAAGGCAGGAGAGCCTGCATGGAAATCCCCTTGGGGAAATGGCCGTCCCGGTTGGCATATTGAATGCTCTGCGATGAGCAAAAATTGCTGCGGTGAAACGTTTGATATTCACGGTGGTGGTCCCGACTTGCCATTTCCGCACCATGAAAATGAAATCGCCCAAAGTGAAGCGGCTAACGGTTGCAAGTATGTCAATTATTGGATGCATGCTGGTGCGGTGCGTGTTGATGGCGAAAAAATGTCGAAATCACTCGGCAATTTTTTCACTATTCGCGATGTGCTGGAAAAGTATCACCCCGAAGTCGTGCGCTTTTTATTGGTTAGCAGCCATTATCGCAGCCCGATTAATTATGCAGAAGATAATTTAATTGAGGCACGTACTGGACTTGAGCGTTTCTACGGCGCTTTACGTGATTATGCTGATGTTTTGCCAACATCTTTGACTGCAATGACAGCAAGCCCTTACTACACCGCATTCGTTGAAGCCATGAACGATGACTTTAATACCCGTGTTGCCTTGGCGGGTATGTTTGATTTGGTGCGTGATTTAAACAACGCTAAAAGTAATCCTGATTTGGCCTGTGATCTCGCTGGTCAGTTGAAGGCATTGGGATTGATTTTAGGCGTGTTGCAGGAAAATCCTGAAGTGTTTTTGCAGGCTGGTGGTTCAGAGCAAATTGCAGCAGACGATGTCGAACGTTTGATTGCGGAACGTATCCAGGCCAAAAAAGATAAACAATATGCGCGCGCGGATGAAATTCGCAAAGAGTTGCTTGCAGCGGGTGTGGTACTGGAAGATGCCCGTGACGGTACTACGCAGTGGCGCCGTGAATCTACTTAATAGCTCGTTACTCTAAGGTTTTGTCCCTATGCAAGTTCAGCTTTTTAACGAATACGCCATTTATTTTGCCTTGGGGTTTTTAGTAATTTATGTCCTGGCGCAGTTGCTTGTTTCAAAGCACCCTAGATTTCAAGCGCTTTCGGCAATACAAAAAAGTGTAACGGTTAAAGTCATTGCACTGTCAGGTTTTATTTTGGTGTATGTAATTTTGAATCTATTTGTTGAGTGATTTTAGACATTTTCTTCGTTGTTTTTTTGTGTAAAACCGTTTTATTTGTTAATTACTTTGCAGGCTTTATATGGTCATTCGCAAACTACTTCGTAATCGCGGACTTGGCGTAAATCTTATAGCTGGTTTTAGTTTTATCTTACTGGCAGTTTACGCTTGGGGTTTGAGTTGGGCGGAGTTGGGCGCTTATCTTCTGGTTATTTTAGTTTTTTTACTGGGCTTGATTATTGCGGCTGCATTATGCGGCTGGATTCTGCGCAAACTAATGACTAAAAGCGAGTGGAATCCTGTAGAGCCTGATCAAAATGTAAAAATCGAAAAAAGCCAATCTGCTGAAAAGCTTGGATCTTCATCTCGCGATGAATCGGGCACTAAATCCGATGCAAAATAATCTCCAGTACTAATTTACTGCCAAAGTAAGCAAGCATGAGGCAAACAAAACCTGCCAATGTCCAGCGGATTGCGGTGTTTCCTCTCCAACCTAACTGGTGGCGTCCCCAGAGCAGCAGAGCATAAATCAGCCATGCGACCAGTGCAAAAATGGTTTTGTGTGCAAGATGTTGCGCAAACATATCTTCTAAAAAATAAAATCCTGAGGCTATAGCGAGGGTTAGCAATATCTCTCCTACCCATAAAAATTCAAACAGCAGTGCCTCCATGGTTTGTAATGGAGGCAGTAAGCGCGAACTGGTAGTGAGTTGTTTATTTTTCAATGCGTGGTTTTGGTAGGCCAGTAATAGGGCCTGTAGACTGGCAATAGTAAGTAGGCTGTATGCCAGTACCGACAATACAACGTGGATCGCAATGTGGTAGCTCAACGATTGCTGCCAATCGCTGTTACTACTGATGATCGATGTCAGCACAGAAATAGCAGAGAGTGGAAATAACAATAAAAATAGATTGTGTAAGGCTTTCTTTATACTGCTAAAAAGAACAATCGCATTGATCACCCAAAAAATCAGTGAAGATGCAGAAAAAAGGCTGACATTCAGGTTGTCGCCTTTGACGCTTAGACCATAGACCCCGATCCCGTGTGCGATTAACGCCAAGCCTGCTGTACCGATCAGGTATTTGGGTTGCAATGCCTGTTGGCGTATAAATTGGCTACCAAAGTAGGCGGCAGCAGCACTGTAGATTAATAGTGCGATCAGGTTGGCGCTGAGTGTGATCATCTTGGTAAGGCTAATCCGTAAAGGGCGGAAACACTGAGTTAAGGGGCAAGTGTGTCATAAGGTTTTTGTAAAGAGAAGGGTAAATGAGAAACATCCTTATCCAATTTAACCGGCTGACCTGATTGTTGATTGCGCCTTTGCTTGCCCCTTTATGCTGGCTTTGAGGTTATAATCGCCTCCACTTTTTATGGGCCGACCTTGGGCTAATCCAAGAGGTTTGGCCCGCCGCAAATCAACTGATTGTTTGAGATAGGCTATGTTTGAGAATCTAACCGACCGTTTATCCCACACGCTGCGCAGCATCACCGGCAAGGCGCGTCTCAGCGAAGACAATATCAAAGATGCCCTGCGCGATGTGCGCAAAGCGCTGCTCGAAGCAGACGTCGCACTGCCGGTAGTAAAGGCATTTATCGATCAGGTTCGCAGTCGGGCACTTGGCCAACAAATTAGCAAGGCACTTAATCCTGGGCAGCAATTTATTAAGATTGTAGAGGCCGAGTTGATTGCTACCATGGGGCAGGCAAATGAATCCCTGAACCTCGCCCAGCAGCCACCCGCGGTCGTTTTGATGGCGGGTTTACAGGGGGCGGGTAAGACAACTTCGGTTGCCAAGCTGGCGCGCTTCCTGAAAGAGCGTGAAAAGAAAAAAGTATTAGTAGTGAGTGCTGACGTATATCGTCCCGCGGCTATCCAACAGTTACAGACATTGGCGGCAGAAGTGGGTGTCGAGTGTTACCCATCGACTGGGGAACAAAAGCCATTGGATATTGCACGCAATGCAATCGACCACGCGAAAAAGCAATTTTTTGATGTGTTGGTTGTTGACACGGCCGGTCGTTTGCATATCGATGAAGACTTGATGACTGAAATCAAAGATCTTCACGCGGCTATCAACCCTATTGAAACACTGTTTGTTATCGATGCCATGATTGGCCAGGATGCGGTTAATACTGCAAAAGCGTTTAACGATGCGCTGCCTTTGACGGGTGTGATCCTGACCAAAGCCGACGGTGATGCTCGCGGCGGCGCAGCACTCTCTGTGCGCCACATTACCGGTAAACCCATTAAGTTTTTGGGCATGGGTGAAAAAGTTGATGCACTCGAACCATTTCATCCTGACCGTATTGCCTCGCGTATTTTAGGCATGGGTGATGTGCTCTCGCTCATTGAGCAAGCTGAGCGCACTATCGATAAAGAAAAGGCCGAAAAATTAATTAAGAAAGTTACCAAGGGTCAGAAATTTGATTTGGAGGATTTGCGCGATCAATTGCAGCAAATGCAAAACATGGGTGGTTTGACCTCCATGTTGGACAAGTTGCCGGGCTTAGGGAACGTAGCGCAAATGGCGCAGACCGCAAACATGGGCAAACAATTTAAAACCATGGAAGCCATTATTAACTCGATGACGCCGGAGGAGCGCCGCAACCCGGATGATTTAAGTGGTTCGCGCAAACGTCGCATTACCATGGGCTCCGGTACACAAATTCAGGACTTGAACCGTTTGTTAAAACAATACAAACAAATGGCGAAAATGATGGGCAAAATGAAAGGTGGTGGCATGCAGAAAATGATGCGTGGCATTGGCGGTATGATGCCAGGCGGGATGCCACCAGGCGGCGGCTTACCGCCAGGAATGCGCAAGTAATACCTATTTGCTGCACACGATTAGTTTTGAAAAGACCGCCGGTGGGCGGTTTTTTTATGGCAGATTGTTTAACGGGTTTCGCCGTGTAGTGTGAGTACCAGGTTGCGGTTGCCGCCATAATTGCGGTGCTCGCATAAAAGGTACACCTAAGTGACAAAACACATGGCAAATGTAATTCATTGAATAGTAAGGTTATTTTTGTGAAACGTTTTGTCATGTAGATTCTCATAATTAGGCCTATTTTTTTGCTATATCACATGTCAGGTTTTAACGCTTTTACTTGAAAACCAAAATCGTGTGGACAATAGGAGCCGATAACATTGAACCATATTATAAAGTATTACTTTCAGAGTGAAGTATTCCAGCGAGACTTCTGGTTCAAACTCCGCTTACCATTCTAAAAGCCTGCCAGTATTTACAATCAAAAGCTAGTGACATAGAGGGTTCAAATTTCTTTATCACTGCAGCTATTAAACCTACCTTTGCAGGAAAAGATCCCCCCTCGTTGAACTTCCGTGCATCCAGTATTGGTAAATTTTTCGTCTGTTGTCTCCCTTGACAGTATTAATCTAATGATCTTATGGTGGGGGATTGTCATGTTTTATCAACGCTAAACGATGCTTTGCTATACCACTATAAAAAATGTGGTTAGAAAGGATAATTGTGTTTTTTCCATTCTACTCTAATCAAAAGGGGCTGCTAGATTCTTGCGTATAAAGCTGATGCAATTGCAGCAATTCTTTACGAAACCGACCAAATACGTTGATGGTGGTATCATAGGATTTTGCCAACATTGAAATGTGGATAGGTGGTAGATCATCTATATTGGTTTGCAACTCGCCTACAGGCATATTTTCAAAAGTAATTTCTGTTATGTCTTCAAATTGTTGCGGTTCTTGTAGTTTGATCGCTAATGGCTTTTCATCGTCACTATTTGGCATTGTTTCGCGTCGAATAGTTGCAGATTCCGGTATTTCTTCTGCCACACGATTCGCGTATTCCCCTAAATTGGGTTCGGCCGGTAAATACAAATAACTTTCACCGGGAACATCGCCCATACGTAAAACACGTCCCAATACTTGCCGAAGATGCAATTCTGTTTTGACTCGTGTCAGGTGGCAGCACACGCGCAGTCGTGGAATGTTAGTGCCTTCACTCACCATCCCTACGGAAATAATCCAAGGCTGGGTGCTGTTTCTAAAAGAATTTATAGTACCGTGGGCATCTTCATCCATGTAAGTAGCAACACAGGCTCGCTGGCCTAAGTGACGTTCCAGTAGTGTCGCAATCTTATAAGCATGATTTACTGATGCGGCGACGATAAGGCCGCCCGCATTCTCGTGCTGCTTGCGAATTTGCATTAACTTTTTTGAGGATTGTTTTAGTAGATACACAATCAGTGCATCGATACCAATCAGTTGTTGGTATGAGCAATCTGATAGTTTGAGTAACTCAGCGAAAGATGAATATTTCTCTGTTGTATCACCCCGTTTTACGACTATGCGATCATTGTCCACCAACGTGATGCTGGGAGCCCGACACACCTTTTCCTGAATAGCCTGCGCCATTCCATAAATAAAATCACAGCGGATTTTGTTGTGCTGACAGTAACTGGATAAAGCGATGGGGATTCGGTCAGAGCGCCAAGGTGTGCCGGTCAAGGCAATGGTATATGCCGCGCGCCCCTGAATATGCTGAATAATGGTTTGCCCCCACGCATTGGCGTTTTCAAAATTATCACCTGCGCAGTGATGTATCTCATCAAAAATTACTAGCACGTGATGGGTTTGAAACAATGCCCAAAATGCATCTCCCAAACTCAACATCGATTGATATGTTAAAGACTGTCCCCTTGATCCGAGGCGACCATCCATCCGAAAGCCGGTATGAACTTCCAGCGCTTGTTGAAAATCGGACGACACAATGATTGAGGGCGAAAAACACAATACCAAATCGACCATGCCCTGCTGTAAAAGCCGGTGCGCCAACGTTGCCGCCATGACGGTCTTGCCTGCGCCGGGGGTCGCGAGACACAGGAAGTGATTATCTTCATTCTTGAATTTCGACAGAGCCTGTTCAACACATCGGAATTGCCAGCGTCGTAACTTCATTGCGCCAAACCTGTTTGCCTCGCCAACAGGCTTTCAAGGGCTTTCACTCGCCCGAGCAATTTGGAGCACTTGTCACGGGATTGGTTGTACAGAGGTTGTATATCATCTTGCAGCTCGGGAATCTCGCTGCAAATTGCATCATATTCCTCGGTCTCGCCCATTGCGGACAACATTTCCAATTTGTGCCGATTTAGCCGCTCTTGCAGGCTCTGGCGAGGAATATCGTTTGTAACTGTAGCTCTTACCGGAGCCGCCGATGGTGCTGTAGTCACTATTGTGGTTGCGCACTCCTGCGTTTTAAACAGGGGTGTTAGTCGATATAAGGGCCAGCCGCTATCGACAACGACCTTAGTCAATTCCCCATTATCGATAAGGCGGAGCATGTTGCGATAAACAAACTGTCGAGCGGCTTTTTTGGAACTATGAAGGCATGCCGAATTGTTCAAATAAGCTTTTGTGAGATCGTGTACGGTGAATTCTCGGTTTACCAGTAATGAGAATGCCGAGAGTAGCCCGGACTTAACTGTGAGAGATTTCATGATAGAAATTGACGCCTCATGTCTCGAATTTCGCGCCATTCTATCCTGTCTCTATCATCGAGACAATGAAATCATCTCCTTACTCACCTCACTACGAAAAGTTACGGTTCTGGCTAAAAAAACAGCGGGAGGCCAGTGGTTTGACACTCCGTGAGGCCTCACTCGCCATGAGACGGCACCATTCTGTGCTAGGCAAGATGGAGCAGGATCGACGGAAAATTGAAGTGCTTGAATTTGTAAGGTACTGCCAGGTACTGGGTGTTGATCCCCATGACGGTTTGGAGATCGTCATTAACTCTCTCAAAGACGAGATTGATACATCGCAATAAAATTAGCCTCGTCCATCTCTACGACAAATGATTTACAGTCATCTGCTTTCCTGTTTCGAAAAGCAATCCTGAAAGCAAAAGTAGTTGGATTTCAATTAGATTCATTTGATCTTTTTCCAATTAATTGCTGCGAGTTTTCCTCGAATCTATTAGCAAAATTCCTGATTGAAAAAATTGGTTTATCATCTCTGGAAATAGTCATCGGCGAAAATCGCTATAAAAAATCACATCGACATGTTTGGTTGAGGCTTGATGAAACTGACATAGATATTACCGCCAATCGATTTTCATCGACAGATAGAGCGGTCTTTGTTGAGGTGTGTAGCCAGAGGCATTAACAATTAGAAATAATTAACGTTGAAAACCCCAATCCGAAGTTGACTCAGCTCAATAGAGGCGCAAGAGCTGTACTGTTATATGTTTATAAAAAGATCCTTAACTGCCTCTTGTGAGCATGTCCAATTTAAAAATTAGTCGGTAAATCCTGTACATAAGCGCAGGGAATTGTTACTGCGGCTAATCCATTTCTGAGTTGTGTTTTCAGGGTTGCGCTACCCAATTTCCGGGCAATTAGTCTAAGGGCGCTCATCTGCACGCGCTCAAAACAAGTTTGTTGTCGGGCATCTTGGGACTTTTTTGCGACACTCATCCTATCTTGGTGTAAAATGTTAACAATGCCAGCATGTGGTCAACACGCATATTCTTGTCCTCAGGTGTTAGTCCTAAAATAGGTTCGATATCTATGTCAAGGTCACCGCGTCGCCCTTTAATTGAAGCTCTGGAGCCAAGATTATTGTTCTCTGCCACCGCAGATATTGCTGTCTTCGATGATGGCAATTCTGATTGGCTGTCTTTAGCGCAGGCGGCACAGCAGGTCGATCTGGTTAGTATCTATATGCCAGATACCCCGCCGATGATGGAAAGCCAGGATTCTGGGCTTCAATCCGTTCCTGATACAGATCCTCAGGCCGATATTGCACCCAACACTCAATCTTCCGCTACTACGCTGGTATTTGTTGATACAGGGGTCGATGGTTACCAAATTTTGGTTGAAGATATCCGCAACCGTACATATGCCGACTCCACCGCCATCGTCTATCTCGATACCACCCAAGACGGCATTGCTCAAATCAGCAATTATCTTGCTAGTGCTAGCAGCATTTCAGTCATTCATGTGATTTCTCATGGTGTGACCGGTAATCTAATGCTCGGAAATCAAGTACTTAATGAAAATAATATTGACCAGTACGCCCAGCAATTTGTGGCTTGGAACATGGCGTTGAGCGATGAGGCCGATATTCTCTTGTATGGCTGTGATTTGGCGGCAAACCAAAGTGGTATCAACTTATTGCGCCAATTAAGTGATTTGACCGGCGCTGATGTAGCGGCAAGCAATGACCTTACCGGTAATAGTCGTGAAGGTGGGGATTGGGTATTGGAGATTAAGTATGGGCAGATAGATGCCCCCGAACTTTTTTCTGCCAAGTCATATCTTGAGTGGCAGGGGTTGTTGGCTGGTTCCAACCCTCCTACTGGTACCGATATATCTATTCCTATCTCTGCAGGAAGTGCCTACACCATCTATGCTGCTTCCTTTGGTTTTCATGAAACCGTTGATAGCCCTTGGGATGTTATGGCGGGAGTAAAAGTTACTACATTGCCTGCTGATGGCACCTTAACCCTTAGCGGCATTGCGATTACAGCTGGTCAAACGGTTACAAAAAGCGATATCGATTTTGGTTTTTTGAAATATACGCCGGATGCAGCCGCTGTAGCGGCTGGCGCTTCGAGCTATACCTTTCAAGTGCAAGATAATGGTGCGAGCAATACTCTCGACATGACCCCCAATACCATGAGTTTTACAATTTCAGGGGCCGTTAATCAGGCTCCAGTTGGGACAAATAACGTAATCGATACACAGGAGGATACGCCTAAAGTTTTAACAGCGGCTAATTTTGGTTTTAGTGATCCTGACGGCAATAGTTTTGCTGGTGTAAAAATTACTGCTATAAGTGGTGGTGGCACATTCTCGGTTACGGGAAGTGGCTCTGTAAGCGTAAATCAATTTGTTACTATTGCTGATATCAATGCGGGAAAGTTAATTTTTACCCCTGCAGCCGATGAAAATGCTACGAATTATGCGGTATTGACGTTTCAGGTTAGAGATGATGGCGGTACTGCGGGCGGTGGTGTGGATACCGACCAAAGTGCTAATAACCTTCAAATTGACGTGAGCTACGTGAATGACAATCCCGTTAATACAGTTCCGGCGGGGCCGATTACTACAGTAGAAGACACGACTGTTGCTATTTCGGGTGTTAGTATTAGCGATATCGACGACTACAATCTTTGGGATGTGGAAGTAACCTTAAGTGTTAGTCACGGTGTTTTATCTGTTAGTGGTGGCTCAGCCGCTATTTCAGGTAGTGGTACCGCCACCGTGGTATTAACCGGCACTATGGCGCAAATTAATGCAACACTTGCCGCTACGCTTAACTACACCCCAGCCAGTAATTTTTTTGGTGCCGATGTTTTCACCATAGCGACCAATGATAAAGGTGCAGGTCGTACTGGAGACATTGATAAAACAGATACAGACACAGTAGCCATCAACGTAACTTCAGTTAATGACGCACCTATCGTTGCCAATGCAATTCCCGATCAATCAACCAATGAAGAGTCACTTTACAGTTATACATTTCCAGCCAATACCTTTAACGATGTTGATGGCAATACGCTGACCTATACCGCTACTTTATCGGATGGAAATCCACTTCCTGCGTGGCTCAATTTCAATGCGGGTACGCGTACGTTTAGTGGCGTCCCTGATGACGGCGATATTGGCACCATCAGTATTAGAGTTACGGCTAACGATGGCTTTGGTGGAGCCGTAAATGACACCTTTGATCTAACTATCGTCAATATTAATGACTTGCCCTTTGTCAATATTCCGATTCCCAATCAGAACGCCACTGAAGACGCAGCGTTCAGTTACACTTTTCCCTCGAATACATTTGGCGATGGCGATCTGGGTACAAGTTTTACCTATACCGCAACGTTAGTTGATGGCAGCCCATTGCCTGGGTGGTTGAGTTTTGATTCGGCTACGCGCACATTTTCGGGTACACCGGTCAATGACGATGTAGGCACTCTCTCGGTAAGAGTCACCGCGAATGATGGTGCAGGGGCAACGGTTTCTGACAATTTTGATATCCTCATCGCGAACACCAATGATGCGCCGACGGTGGTAAATCAAATACCGAATCAGAACGCGACCGAAAATTCGCTGTATAACTACACTTTTCCAATCAATACGTTTAATGACCAAGATGTAGGGGGCACGTTAACCTACAGCGCGCAAATTCCCGGTGGGGCGCCATTACCGGCGTGGCTTACCTTCGATGCGGCAACCCGTACATTCAGTGGTATACCCTCCAATGGCGATGTTGGTAATGTCACCATCGAGGTAATTGCAAATGACGGCACCACCACTGTGTCGGATTTTTTTGATTTGCAGGTTCACAACGTTGGTGCCACCAATGTTAATTACGAATCTTCTGGTGCTGCGACAAACACTCAGTCAATTTCTGCGGGCGTGCCTCTTTTTCAATCGTTTGCACATGACAGCGTAGGCGCAACTTACACAATCGATTCAATTATTTTGCAAGTCAGGAAGGATCCCTCCGCCAGTATGCAAACTATTACCGTCTCATTAATATCATCGACTTATAATGGTACGGTGATTGCCAGTGACACTAAGTCATCTGCCGGCTTGAATACTACGTTAAGCTGGGAAGCATTTAATTTTTTTGGCGTCGCGCTAAACGACAATCAAATTTATTTTATAAGGGTTGAAACCACCAGCAATGATGGCCTAGTAAGCGTGGGCATTCACAATACGAATGTTTACCCCAATGGTTCATTTCACTCCAGCACGGGCACACCCGATCCGGATCGTGATTTGGCGTTTCAGGTATCCAGTGGCGTAAACAATAATCCTCAGATCGCCAATCCAATTCCCAATCAAAACGCAGCGGAAGATGCCGCGTTTAATTTTCAGTTTGCCCCGAATACGTTTAGTGATGCAGATGGCGATCCATTGACTTACAGCGCAACTATGGCCGATGGAAGCGCGCTGCCAGCATGGTTAAGTTTTAATGCCGCAACCCGCACATTTTCGGGTACTCCCGTCAATGCAGATGTGGGCACTATCTCGATTAAAGTAACTGCAGATGATGCAAAAGGCGGAACACCGGCAACAGATACCTTTGATTTGGTGATTGCAAACACTAACGATGCACCTACCATTGCCAATTCAATTCCCAATCAAAACGCGACTGAAGATGCCGCATTTAATTTTACTTTCGCTGCCAATACGTTTAGTGATGTCGATGTTGGCGATACGCTCACCTACAGCGCACAACTAGCCGGTGGTGGAGCATTGCCTGCATGGTTAAGCTTTGATGCAGCCACACGCACGTTTAGCGGCACTCCGACTAACGAATTTGTCGGCACTGTATCAATCGATGTAATCGCCAATGATGGCAATGGCGGTACGGTGACCGACACCTTCGATATTGTTGTTGCCAACACTAACGATGCGCCTACGGTTGCCAATCCGATCCCTAATCAAAATGCGACGGAAGATGCCGCATTTAATTTTCAGTTTGCGGCCAATACCTTCAACGATGTCGATGTGGGCGATACGCTCAGCTACAGCGCACAACTCGCCGGTGGAGGTGCCTTACCCGCGTGGTTAAGTTTTGATGCAGCAACGCGCACCTTCAGTGGCACACCAACGAATGCCTTTGTCGGCACTGTATCAATTGGTGTCATTGCGATTGATGGTAATGGCGGATCGGTCACTGACACTTTCGATATAGTTGTCGCCAACACCAACGATGCCCCCACAGTTGCCAATGCCATTCCCAATCAAAATGCGACGGAAGATGCCGCGTTTAGTTTTCAGTTTGCCGCCAATACCTTTAACGATGTCGATGTAGGTGATACGCTCAGTTACAGCGCACAACTTGCCGGTGGCGGGGCATTGGCCGCGTGGTTAAGTTTTGATGCGGCAACGCGCACCTTTAGCGGTACACCAACGAATGCTTTTGTCGGCACTGTATCAATTGATGTAATCGCCAATGATGGCAATGGCGGCACTGTAACTGACACCTTTGATATTGTTGTTGCCAATACCAACGATGCGCCTACGGTTGCCAATCCGATCCCTAATCAAAATGCGACGGAAGATGCCGCGTTTAATTTTCAGTTTGCGGCCAATACCTTCAACGATGTCGATGTGGGCGATACGCTCAGCTACAGCGCACAACTCGCCGGTGGAGGTGCCTTACCCACGTGGTTAAGTTTTGACGCAGCAACGCGCACGTTTAGCGGTACACCGACTAATGCCTTTGTCGGCACTGTATCAATCGATGTAATCGCCAATGATGGCAACGGCGGCACAGTAACTGACACCTTTGATATTGTTGTCGCCAATACTAACGATGCGCCCACGGTTGCCAATGCGATTCCCAATCAAAATGCCACGGAAGGTGCAGCCTTTAATTTTCAATTTGCCGCCAATACATTTGCCGATCCAGATGTTGGCGATACGCTCAGTTATAGCGCGCAACTCGCCGGTGGAGGAGCGCTGCCTGCATGGTTAAGTTTTGATGTGGCCACACGCACCTTTAGCGGTACACCGACTAATGCCTTTGTCGGTACTGTATCAATCGATGTAATTGCCAATGATGGCAATGGCGGCACTGTAACTGAGACCTTTGATATTGTTGTCGCCAATACCAACGATGCACCTACAGTTGCCAATCCGATCCCCAATCAAAATGCGACTGAAGATGCCGCGTTTAATTTTCAGTTTGCCGCTAATACATTTGCAGATTCTGACGTTGGCGATACGCTCAGCTACAGCGCGCAACTTGCCGGTGGCGGGGCATTGCCCGCGTGGTTAAGTTTTGATGCAGCAACGCGCACCTTCAGTGGCACGCCAACGAATGCTTTTGTCGGAACTGTATCAATTGATGTAATCGTCAATGATGGCAATGGCGGAACAGTGACTGACACATTCGATATTGTCGTCGCCAACACTAACGATGCGCCTACGGTTGCTTTCCCAATTGCAGACCAGAGTGCAACTGAAAATACCGCTTTCAACTTCACCTTTGGCGCCAATGTATTTGCTGATCCCGATGTTGGCGACACACTGACTTACAGCGCGCAACTTGCTGGCGGCGCACCCTTGCCCACTTGGTTGAGTTTTAATCCTGCCACCCGTACTTTTAGCGGTACACCTGCGCTTGGTGATGTGGGCAGTATCAATATTGAAGTCACTGCGAATGATGGACAGGGCGGTTCAGTGAGCGATGTTTTTGTGCTCACTGTTACTGGTTTGCCGGTCAATGCCCCGCCGTTTGTGCAGTCGGCTATTGCCGATCAAGTAGCTGCTGAGAATCAACGCTTTGATTTCAGTTTTCCCGTGTCGACCTTTGTTGACCCGGAGGGTGATCCGTTAAGTTATTCCGTCCAATTGGTAGGCGGTGGGTCTTTGCCAGCCTGGTTAAGTTTTGATGCCGCGACGCGCAGTTTTAGCGGTACTCCGACGGCGGGCGATATCGGCAGCATCAATGTATTGGTGACGGCGAGTGATGCAAATGGCGGCTCTATTAGCGATAGCTTTGTTATTGTCGTGAACAACGTTAATGACGCACCGGTGCTGGCCAATCCTCCGGCCAACCAAACCGCGCTGGAAGATGTGCCGTTCAGTGTAACTTTCCCCGCGAGCATGTTTACTGATGCCGATGTGGGCACCACCTTAGTCTATAGCGCGCAATTAGCTGGCGGCGCGCCCTTGCCAAGCTGGTTGGTATTTGATGCCGCGACGCTGAGTTTTAGTGGCACACCTAGCCAGGCGGACGTTGGAAACCTAAGTATCCAAATTATCGCGAGTGATGGCATGGCCGCTGCGACAGCTCAATTTGAGTTGACCGTGGAAGAGGTCAATGATGTACCTGAAACCACTGGCAATGTCGTTATCAATAATATTGAAGATGCGGCTGGCGACCAGGTTGATTTATGGGCCTTGTTTAGCGATGAGGAAACTGCCACCCGCAATCTGGTGTTTTCTGTCGTTAGCAATAGCAACCCGGCCTTGGTGAGCAATGCGAGTATTGATCTTGCCTCCGGTAAATTGCAGTTGAACTATGGCGCCAATCAATTTGGCAGCAGCGATGTGGTGGTGCGTGCACAAGATGAGCAGGGCGCTTGGGTTGATGCATTGGTACGCATCAATATCGCCTCGGTAAACGATGTGCCTGTGTCAAGCGGTATGGCGGATATCAGCGTTAAGGCCGGTGCTGCACCCCAGCAAATGAATCTGCGCACTGTATTTAGCGATGTGGAAAATGGCACCACGCTCAGCTGGACACTGATGCAAAACAGCAATAATAGCGCGGTTCCCAGTATTCAAATCGACCCGGCTACTGGCCTTATGACGCTCTCGTTTGCCTCTCAAATCGGTGGCGAGTCAACCATTACTCTGCGCGCGCAAGACAATGATGGTGCTTGGGTAGAAACCTCGTTTAAAGTCACTGTAGCTGCGTTGGAAAAGCCACCCGTTACTGTGCCGCCGGTAGAGCCGCCAACCCCTCCAACAACGCCGCCTACCACACCTCCAACAACACCGCCTACCACAGATGGGCCAAAAGCCCCTGATGGTGCAGATACAGATCTGCCAGAGATTCCCGGTGAATTGCCAAATCAGGGTGGCAATAACAGCCTTGAGCCACTGCTTCCCGATGGCTTGGACGCCCAACGAATTATCGTGGAAACCGGCGATAGCAACCACACTGACACGGTGATTAACGATAAGTCCAGCCGCGATTATGAACGTGCTGAGGAGGTCAATAGCGATGGCAATGTTCCGCTTACCACCTTAACCGCCTCACCTAATCTGGCAGGCTTGATTGCGCCAGACGCCGGTTTTGCCCCTTGGGAAGAGGCAGATTTTGATAATGAAGTGCGCCGTTTGCGCGCCCAAATGGATGAGGCCATGGTAGAAGAGCAGGATCGCAGGACCGTGGTGGCTGGTCTGACTTTTTCTGTCACTACCGGTTTGCTGGTGTGGTCTTTGCGCGCGAGCAGTCTATTGTTAACCATGATGTCTATGCTGCCGCTCTGGCGCGGGCTTGATCCGCTGCCTATTCTGGAAGAAGTAAACAAAAAGAAAAAAGAATTGGAGCAGCAGCGTAAAGATAAAATTAAGGAAGACAGGGAAGCTCACGAAGTGGGTTATCTTTTTGATCAGGTTAACAAAAAAGAGTGAGATATTTCATTGATGAAAATAATGTTTATTATTGGTTCATTAATATTGAAAAATTGAATTGAGAGAGTGTCTTTATAAATTCGATGAACTGTCAAAAGACCAAATAGTTTTCAAACGTTTAATTTGAATCTTTTGTGAGTAAATCCGTCCTTGGACATAAATAAAAATTGAAAGTGTTTAGTGGACAGAGGGAACAATCTTTATATCATCAATAGTGGCGTCATACATTTTGCCATTACTGGATATAAATGAAGCACGCAGTTGGTAAAACTGGCCTGTGGGTAGCTCGGCACTAGGGATTAGATCTTCAAACGAAAAGGTCATGGTGGATTTTCCTGATTCAGTTTTTAAGGCGCTTGCATCTATTAGGACTCTGTCTTTCACTGGGACCCATTTGGATTGAAAATGGCGCAGCCAAAAGCGAATTCCCCCTTCATCTGACGCAATAACTCTATTACCTGATCCGGCGTGGTATTCGACGGTTAAAGTAATTTTATCGTTTTGAGTCCATACCTTATCGCGCAATTTTTTCTCGTTCGTAAATTTTATAAAGGGTGCGATGGTCGGCGCCACGTCCAGTTTTATGGTGTCTTTCACAGTAGGTTTTTTTGCGGAAGCTACTTTGATAGTTGCAGTGCCGGGTTGTAGTGCGGTGATTGTTCCCGCTGTATCTACCCGCACGACTTTTATATTGCTAGTGCTCCAGATGAGTTCCGAGTTGTCGGCATGAGCTGGAAATAAAGTTGCAGTGAGTGTAAGGCTTTCACCCACCAATAATTTTGTCGGTGATGGTTCGAGAGTTAGCGATTTTGCTTGCACGGCAAACCAAGGCTCAATGGTGATGTTGCTCTGCGCATTTACTCCATTGGTGGGGCTGGTGGCTGTTATTGTCGCGCTTTGGCCAATGTTGCCCAGCGCAGTGATTTGGCCTTGCTGATCTACAGCGATAATATTTTTATCGCTGGATGACCATTGCAGCCGGGTGTCCGCATTCGCTGGAGTTAAGTGACTGGAGAGATTTAATTTTGTACCTTGGCGAAGATTTGTTTGTGCCGGTTCAAGCTGCAGACTTTCTACATCTGCTTTGTCGGTATCAAATAATTGATTGGCAGGTTTGTTGGTGAAATGTTGTGTTTCACCATTGCGCCATCTAATACTAATGCGCTCAATTGTTTGTGCACTCCCTAAACCAAAATGCACAATGTTTAACAGGCTTTGGGAAAAAATTCCTCCCGCTGAACCTACCCGTTTGCGATAAACACCTTGCGCGGTGGTGATTTTAACCTCAGCGCCTATGGCATCCACATGAGCTTTAGGTGAATAACCCACTCGTACTAATGCGTAATGTCCGGTTTCATTTTTTTTGTTGCGATAAAGATACCACTCACCACCTTCACTGCCATTTAATAGATCTAGGCCGCCATCCAAATCAAAATCAAAGGCTTGGCCCATATCACCATTGCCGGGGCCGCCAACATCATTGGCGCCGTGTTGTGTCAGGGTGTAGAAATGACCTTTGCCATCGTTTAATAATATGTAATCAGAAATGCGCGCACCAATATTCCCCCAGCGATAAAGGAATAAATCCTGATGACTGTCGTTATTAAAATCACCCGTGGTGACACCCAATGTATTGCCGCCGGGTTGAATCTGCCATTCGCGTGATACGTCAGTGAATTTTCCACCGTCATTGCGCAATAGAATGTCATTCATGTTGCGATTCTCTGGAATAAATTCGGTAGTGGCGCTAGTGACGCCAGCGAGACTAAATTTAAAGTTCCAAAAAATATCCCCATTGCGAACTAATGCGGCTTTCCAGCGGCCTTTGCCCAAGTAACCAAAATAAACACCATTTTCCGCAATACTATCCGGCCAGCCTTGCGCTTCGCTTGGGTCTATTTCCAGCTCCTGCCCAGCAGAAATCACTTTCGATGTTTTTTTTCTGCCAAGAAAAAAAGGATAATCTTTTCCTCTGAATTCACCTTGTGCGAGAAAATAAAAATTGTGCAATTTGATTTTTCCTGCGGCGGTGAATTCGAATTTATCCACACCTTTAAATCCGCGCGGTTTGATCGAAAACTCCTGTGTGATGGGGTCGTGATCAACTGCGGGTGCTTCGCCTTTGCCGTGTTCAACTTCTTTGCCGCGTGCGAGGTAAAGATCCTGATCGCCATCATTGTCGATATCCAAATCGGCGACTGCCATTATGTTGTGTAAGGCAATGACATCGGTGGGGAATTGCGCGGTAATATCGGTGAAAGTGAAATCGCCATTGCCCAGCCAGACAGAAAGTGGGCCAAATAAAATTACATCATCAATGTTGTCGTGGTTTAAATCCGTTATCAAAGAGCGCGATGGTTCCTGATCTTGCAAACCTGCGATTGTGCGTTGCGTAAAGGTTCCATCACCTTTATTTTCGTAAAAAAAATGTTGCGGCTTTTCATGGGTAAGGCTGGATTCGTTAATGAGCATTAAATCCAAATCGCCATCCAAATCCATATCTGACCATTGCGCGGCACGGCCGCGGCCTCCTTTGTTGATACCCACATCACCTGTGGTGAGTATCATCGTGCCATTGTCATTGGTATAGAAATTGGCTTTGGAAGGATCTGTGCCATTGCCGCCACCTTGGGTGACAACCAAATCCAGATCGCCATCATTATCGTAATCGCCAGCAGCGGTGCCGTGCAGATCGTGCATAAACCAGCGCGCCAGATTTTGACTGTGTTTGGTTACAGTGCCGTCGCCATTATTCCAATAAAGTTTGCTGCTCTCTTCATTGTGATTATTCACAATAAAATCGTAATCGCCGTCGTTATCTATGTCGGCGATTGTGGGGCCCCCGTATTTAATTGAGCTGACTTTATCTATGCCTGCGCTAACGGAGATGTCTTCGAATTGAGGTGGATGCTGATCGGGGAGGTCTATAAATTCAAGACGATGAATGTTGAGTATTGCATTGTTGGCTCTAAGGCTGAGCTTAAGTTTCCCCGGCGCAGGAAGCTTGATGAGCGCGGTTAATTGCTGCTGACCAGAGTGCGGAATATCGATATTGTCGAGCAGTAATTCATCGTTGGCGTAAAGACTAAAGTTGGCATAATTTTTTGGGTTATCGACGTCTAATACCATTTTTTTTATCAAACTGCCTTGAGCCTGATATTGAATTATTTTCGGTGCTGCAGGGTCGAGATCAATATCGCTGGCAAGGGGGGCGGCCTGACTGTTGATTGCGCTTAGGAGCAAAACCGTGCAAAGAAACGATAGGTATTGAAGGCAGGAATAGGGTACTTTTTTTATCATCATCTAACTCACCATAAAGTTATAACTATAGGTATGACCGCATCAAGCAGCACATTATTGTGCTACTTGGTGCGGCCGAGCCTAAACTTTAACCTAGTGTCTTGATTGGTGATAGTTAAATGTTGACAAAAACTGATGGCGGGAGGGTGCGAGTTACAAATCCCCCAACTGTTGAGCAATTTTATTTGCAGTGGTCACTACTCGTGTGTGCAGTTCTTCTTGTGCTATGGCGGTGCTCCAGTGTGACTTGAGCGGCGAAATAGCCAGTGCCGCAATTACTTTACCCTCTGGTCTACCAATGAGCGCGGCAAAATCGGTGGCGCCTTCGATAAAAGGGCTTTGTGCCGCGAGGTAGCCATCTTGTTTTATCGCTTCCAATTCGTTGAGCAGGGCAGTGCGTTTATTTTTACTGAGTTTGGCGTAGTCGGCGTCGCGCTCCAAAATCATATCGCGCACGGCTGGGTTACTATTGGCAAGCAACACCTTGCCTGCCGTGGTTGTCATGGTGGGGAATAGGGAGCCTTCGCTCATATTGAGCGAGATAGGGCTGTGGCCGCGCGCGTGCACAATAATCATGGTCTGGCTTTGGTAGAGCATCGCCAAATAGCAGGATTGGCCAATGTTGACCGCCAGATCTTCCATATAGGGCAGCGCGCATTGGCGCATTTGATCGATAGGCGAAATACTGCGCGATAGGTTGTACAGCTTGAGCGACAGCCGATAGCGCCCCGATAGCTCATCTCTCACCAAATAACCCCGCGCCTCCAAGCCGATCAGCACCCGATAAATATCATTGGGGTTGCGCCCCAAACCTTGGGCGATCTCAGTTTGAGATTTGGGCAGCTCCTGAGTCACCAGGTATTCCAATATATCCAGCCCTTTATCCAGTGCGGGAACCGCGTATTTATTGGTGGCAGTAGTCAAAGTCGTTCGGTCCTATTGTCTGGTTTTTAGCTCGATTTTTCAGGGTGAAGCAAGCCATGCATTCTTGGCCATCAACTGGCGCACCCGCAAATTAGTTCATTCACAAAAATACCCTATCCGCCGTCAAATAAACAGAAATTACCGGTTTTGAGTATAGGCTTGTTTATTTTTATAGAAATAAAATATTTATATATAAATAAAATGCTTGCCTTTTATTTTTTGCTGAATGATGATTGTTAACAATGCGAGCATGCAGACATAACCCTTGGAGACCAGATAATGAACGCAAGAAAACTGACTCAAGAACAGATTGATGCCTACCACCGCGATGGCTATGTGATTGTGCGTGGCTATTACACGCCAGAAGAAATCAAACGCTTACAGGATGCCGCCTTTAATGACGATTCATTAAATGAGCGCGCCTGGCAGAAAAAAGATGGCACCGGAAAGGTGAGCAAGGTGTGCTTGTGGCAACAAACGGGCGATGATTTTTACAGCATGTTTTCCCGTGGTCGTCGTTTGGTAGATACGGCAGAAACCTTAATTGGCGAGCCGATATATCACACCAGTACCAAAATTATGATGAAAGAACCCTTTGTGGGCGGTGCCTGGGAATGGCATCAGGATTTTGGTTACTGGCATCGCGATAACCTTATGCTGTATCCAAAATCACTCAGCTGTATGGTGGCGATTAACCGTGCAACGGTAGAGAACGGTTGTTTGCAAGTGTTGAAAGGGTCGCACCATTTAGGGCGTTTGGATCACAGCAAAACCGGTGATCAAAAAGGTGCTGACATGTTGTTTGTGAACGAAGCAATGAAATATCACGAGCTGATCAATGTTGAATTGGAGCCGGGTGATACTTTGTTTTTCCATTGCAATTTGCTGCACAAATCCAATGAGAATCGCTCATCCGAACCGCGCTGGTCCATGATTTGTGCCTACAACGCTATCACCAATCAGGCGTTTCAGGAAAACGAAGCGATTTATTATCCTTTGTATCCCGTTGATGATGACGCCATTCTGAATTGGAAAGCCGCATAATTTTTTCAGTCGTGTTGTTGGTTATTGCTCTGCCGGAGTAGTGTTCGGCAGAGCTTTTTTATTGTTTTATTTGGAGCTTGCCCACCAATGATTAAGCAAAATGTTCCCTTGCCCAAATCCAATATTGATCCACATGGTCTGATTGTAGGGCAGGGCGATTTTCAATATCGCGTTAATAGTCACTGGGGTTTGCTTGATGCGCAAAAAACGCCGGTAGAAAATTGTCATGGCTTGGCGATGGATTCACAGGGGCGCATAGTGATGGTGACTGATCATCCGCGCAATAACGTGATTGTGTATAACAAGGATGGCAAATTGCTCGATGCCTGGGGCACGCAATTTCCGGGAGCGCATGCGCTGCGCATCGTTAATGAAAACGGTGAAGATGTTATTTATTTAGTGGATAGCGGCTGGGTGCTCAATCGCAATTGGGATGGCAAATCTACCGATGATTGGGCATCACCCTACAATAAAGTCATTGCGCAAAGTGGCTTCATCGCCAAGCTCACCTTGGACGGGCGTTTGATTTATACCATTGGTCATCCACAAACCATTGGGGTCTATCGCCCGGATCAACCTTTTCGCCCGACCGACATAGCGGTGGCGCCCAATGGCGACCTCTATATTACCGATGGCTACGGCTCGGATTATCTACTGCAGTACGACGCCAATGGGCGTTACCTTCGTCACTGGGGTGGTGGCGACAATGCCAACCCTGCACACAATTTAAAAAACACCCACGGCATAGAAGTGGATTTACGCAATCCGCAAGATCCGCATTTGATGGTGAGCTCACGGGCAGAGCGAGCATTAAAATTATTTGAACTCAATGGCGATTATCGCGGAGCAATCGATGTAGCCGGAGCTTACATAGGTGGGCCGGTGTTTAGCGCCGATCATTTTTTTGCCCCGGTATGTTGGTCGCACATCGATGGAAAAAATGCCGACGATTCAGGTTTTATCAGTGTGTTTGATCGCGACAATCGTGTCGTCGCTAATCTAGGTGGTACTCAGCCTGAATATCGCAATGGTGTTTTGCAGCCTATGCGCAGCACCTGGGATGTATTCAACCACTGTCACGCACTCTGCGTGGATGAAGATGAAAACGTGTATGTGGGGCAGTGGCGAGCAAATCAAACCTATCCGTTTAAATTGGAGCGGATTTGACGGTCAGTCGTCAGATGGAATTCTCGTGTGATTTATCGGTTAAATAAGAGTGTATTTTTTTATTCTCATGGTGTAGATTGTTAACAATAGGCAATATTTTGGTTTGTGATGTATCTGGGTGACGGTTTCCATCAACCGGATAAATAGCATTAGTTGGATAGGTATATGAAACCAGTGTTTGTATTGAGTGATCATCCGCACCGTCGGTTTAATCCGCTAACGGGTGATTGGGTATTGGTCTCGCCTCATAGAGCCAAACGGCCCTGGCAGGGACAAATTGAAGAGCTGGCGGCGGATGATAAACCTGCCTATGACTCGTCTTGCTATTTATGTCCGGGCAATACCCGCATTAATGGTGCGGTGAATGACAATTATGTCGGCGCTTATGTGTTTACCAATGACTTTGCGGCGTTGGAGCCGGAAGATAGGGATTATCAAAGCGGTAGCGATTTGTTTTGTGCCGAGAGTGAGCGCGGCACCAGCCGTGTGATTTGTTATTCCGAAAGTCACAATAAAACCCTGCCAGAAATGTCCCAGGCGGCAGTGACAGAGCTTATCGATACCTGGTGCGATTTATATCGCGAACTGGGTGAGAGTCATTCCTGGGTACAGATTTTTGAAAATAAAGGCGCGATCAACGGCTGCTCTAACCCTCATCCTCATGGACAAGTTTGGGCAACAGGTTCGGTGCCGACATTGCCGCAGCGGGAAGATGAAAAGCAGTTGGCTTATCAACAAAAGCATCAACGCCCCATGCTGTTGGATTATGCGCAGCAAGAGTTGACCTTTAAAGAACGTATTGTGGTGCAAAATCAGGATTGGTTGGTGGTAGTGCCTTATTGGGCCAGCTGGCCATTTGAAACGCTGCTGTTACCGCTGCGTCATGTGCCCGATATGTTGAGCCTTTCTTTATTGGAACGCGAATCACTGGCCGACATTCTGATTCAATTAACAACGCGTTACGACAACCTATTTAAAACCTCCTTTCCTTACAGCATGGGGTGGCATTGCGCACCTTTTACTGCAGAAGATCATAGCCATTGGCAGTTGCATGCCCATTTTTATCCGCCATTGTTGCGCTCGGCATCCATCAAAAAATTCATGGTGGGTTACGAAATGCTGGGTGAAGTTCAACGCGATATTACTCCTGAACAAGCGGCGCAGTATCTGCGCGATCAATCCGCTATTCACTATAAAAATGCGGCATCTACAGATTAAAAGGTAATTGGTTATGAGTATGTTGGAAAATGTTACCCAGTGTTTTACCGAGCATTTTGATCAATTGCCGGATTTTGTTTCCAAAGCGCCGGGGCGGGTTAATTTGATTGGCGAGCACACAGACTATAACGATGGTTTTGTATTGCCAGCAGCGATTGATTTTTTCACGCTGGTTGCCACCTCTGTGCGACAAGATAATTTAATTAAAGTGATCGCGCTGGATTACACCGGGCAGAGCGATGAGTTTGCACTGAACTCTCTCTATGAAGCTCATCCCATCCAGATGTGGAGTAATTATGTCCGTGCCGTTGTGCGCACATTGGTAGATCGTGGTTATCAGCTCAAGGGCTGTAATTTGGTAGTGTCAGGTAATGTCCCTCAAGGCGCTGGTTTAAGTTCTTCGGCATCTTTGGAAGTTGCCTTAGCGCAGGCGCTTTTAACCGTTGCTGGCATTCAAATTCCGGCCACCGAATTGGCTTTAATTGGCCAGGCTGCGGAAAACAATTATGTCGGCTGTGCCTGCGGCATTATGGATCAGCTGGTATCGGCTGGCGGTCAAGAGGGCCATGCGTTATTGATCGATTGCCGCAGCTTGGAAACTACACCAATCCTTATGCCGTCACAGTTGTCGATTGTGATTATCAACTCGGGCGTAAAAAGAGGCTTGGTCGACAGCGAATATAATTTGCGTCGCGAGCAGTGTGCAGAGGCGGCGAAATTTTTTAATCAATCGGTTTTGCGCGATGTAACCAATGAACAATTTTTTGCTGCTGCCGATCAATTACCAGAGTTGGTGCGCAAGCGCGCACAACATGTGATTGAAGAGAATGAGCGAACCTTGAAAGCAGCTGAGGCCTTGGAAACCAATAATGTCGCACTGTTAAGTCAGTTGATGGCGGAGAGCCATGTGTCAATGCGCGATTTGTTTGAGATCACCACCCCTGAAATTGATTATCTGGTGGCAGCGCTGGATAAAGAATTGGGCAGTGATGGCGGTGTGCGTATGACCGGCGGCGGTTTTGGCGGTTGCATCGTAGCTTTAGTGCCACAACAAAAACTGTCCATAGTTGAGCCCATTCTGGCTGATTACCAATTAAAAACGGGTTTAATTGCCACGCCTTTTATCTGTACACCAGAGCAGGGCGCTAGTTTAGTGGCCTTGGAAAGTTAATATTCTCCTCGTGACTCTTTGTACCTGTTGAGGGCTATATCTTGGGTGAGATGATTGCCATTGATTGGGGTGGTACCAATTTTCGGCTACAGGTAGTGAATGCTGTAGGCGATATTGTGTATAGCATTACCCGGCCAATTGGCATTAACCAATCATCGCGCGCCGAGCTTGAACAATGTTTAATTGATGCGATTACACAATTGCCTGCGCAGTATGCGAGTGCACCGGTTGTGATGAGCGGTGCAGTGGGTTCCAATATTGGATTGTATGAAACGCCTTATATTGAATGCCCGGTGAATCCTTATCAATTGGTCGAGCATTTAATTAATATTCAAGTGAGCGACGTTAATGCTTTTATCGTGCCAGGAATTAAAACTCATGTGCGCGAAGGTTTGCCTGACGTCATGCGCGGTGAAGAAACCCAAATTCTGGGTTGGATGCAGCAGGCAAGTAGAGCGGAATTAAAAGAGGCACTCCTGTGTTTGCCCGGAACCCACTCTAAATGGGTGCTAGTTAAACGAGGAGAGATTGTTGATTTTTACACCGCATTCTCCGGTGAGCTTTTTGGCAGTTTATGTGCACAGAGTTTGTTGGTGAGCGGCACACAAATTCATGATGAAACCGCGTTTCTTCAGGGCGTTAAGGTCAATACGAGAGATACTTTTTTATTGAATTTAATGTTCAGCGCCCGCTCCAGAGTGTTAGCAGGGCTACATGAAAAAAATGTGAGTGCTGCGTACCTATCGGGTGTATTGATAGGTGCCGAAGTAAAAGCAGCAATGAAACTGTACGGAAAGAAAAAAAATATACATCTGATTGGTGCAGATCTTTTAGTGAATAGTTACGCCACAGCGATACAAATTTACCAAGGGAAATCGATTAAACATCAAGGAGCATTGATGGCAGCAAAAGGGGCAAGGTTATTGGCTAATCGATTTTTAGTGAATCACTCGCTGGAGCGCCGCGCCTGACAAAAATCGTATCTACTAAACCGTATACCGAATAAACGCTGTTTCTGATAAAAATAGTTCAAGTCATCATGTTAAAAAGTGAGTGAGATATGGGTGATCTTCCAGAAAAAAAATTAAGCAAAGCCAGTCTTCGTGCAATTGAGCGCGGTTACGATCAAAAAAATGCCGACTGGGTATTTGAATTTGATGTAAAACCCCTGGGCGGCGATTTTGCCTATCAAGAAGGTGTGATTCGACGCGACCCCTCTGCGGTTATTTTTGTCGATGGTCTCTACCATGTTTGGTATACCAAGGGTGAAGGTGAAACTGTTGGTTTTGGCAGTGCTAATCCGGAAGATAAGGTATTCCCCTGGGATAAAACTGAAGTGTGGCATGCAACCTCCAGCGATGGTTGGGATTGGAAAGAGCAGGGCGCGGCTATCGTAGCAGGCGCGCCTGGTTCCTATGATGATCGCGCGGTATTTACACCCGAGGTTCTTGCCCATGAAGGCCGCTATTATTTGGTTTATCAAACTGTCAAGGCGCCTTATTTAAATCGCACTAAAGAATGTATTGCACTTGCCAGTGCAGATTCGCCTTATGGGCCCTGGGTTAAAAGTCCCGCTCCCATTTTAACGCCGGCCGATAATGGTGTTTGGGATGGCGACGAAGACAATCGTTTTAATTGCAAAATCCGCGGCGATTTTGACAGTCACAAAGTGCATGACCCATGTTTGATGTTTTATCAAAATAAATTTTATCTTTATTACAAAGGTGAAATTATGGGGGAGCGTATGAACTTTGGTGGACGTGAAATAAAACACGGGGTTGCCATTGCCGATAAAATTGAAGGGCCTTATGTGAAATCGGAATTTAATCCGATCACCAACAGTGGGCATGAGGTTGTTGTGTGGCATGTGAATGGTGGAATTGCCAGTTTGTTGACTACCGATGGGCCAGAAAAAAATACCTGCCAATGGTCACCGGATGGTATTAACTTTGACATCATGGCGCATATTAAAGGTGCACCAGAGGCGTTGGGTTTATATCGCGACCCCGCTGCGGACATTCAAGACCCTATGGCTGGATTGGCGTGGGGGCTGTGTCACAAGTATGATTCTTCATGGAACTGGAATTATATTTGCCGTTTTAAAACCCGTCGGCAGATATTGGATCCTGGCACCTTTCAGAATGTAGCATCCTGATAATCTCCCCCCTGATATTTTCGTAAGCGCTGCGATAGCTTGTTTCGCAGCGCTTTTTGTTTCTGCGCTTATTCCCTCCGTCCCTTTATCTTCCTATAAATTCGCGTAAACGTTCTTAATTTGCCGCAAAAACTTCTCGCTTATGGCATTGCAATCTACCTCCATTGGCGCTAGTATTGTGTTAATTGTTAACAATTAACGGGTGATGTATGCTGCGTATAATAATTTTAAGTATTGCCATATTTGCGCTAAATGTGTTTGCAGCGGCTCCCACCGTTATCACCTTTGGTTCGGGGGAGATAGCGCCAAAAGAGGAAATCTACGAGTACCACCTGTTACGCCTGGCACTGGATGCTACCAAGGCGGAATACGGCGACTACGAAATTAGAGATTTGCCTAAAGGTGATGTGCCCACTTACTCACGTTTGCGGGTATTTGCTGAGGATAATCAATTCGAAAATTTTGTTTATAAAGATTCGGCGTCCAATGACATCCTTGAAAAATTACATGGCGTGGAGTTTCCTGTGGATTTGGGCGTCACCGGCTATCGAGTTGGTTTTGTGTCGCCCGACTCCAAGCGTAAGTTAGAAAAAATTGAAACTTTGGATGATTTGAAGCAACTGACTATCATCCAGGGGCGTGGTTGGTTAGATAGCGAAATACTCAAAAAAATTGGATTTAAAGTTGTTGAGGGCGGCAATATCAAAGGTTTGTTCTATATGGCAGCTAATGATCGGGGTGATATATTTTTGATCGGCGCGAACGAGCTGGGGCGGGAATGGAAAAAGAATCAGGATGTCAAATATTTAAACTACGACCAAAATGTATGTATTTATTATCCGCTACCAAAATTCTTTTTCTTGAATAAAAAAAATAAAGTCTTGGCTGATCGTATTGATAAAGGCCTTCAAATTGCCTATGAGTCTGGTGCCGTTAGAAAACTGTGGGATGAATACTACGGCGAAGCAGTGAGGTTTTCTGCGTTGAATAAGCGAAAAATATTCCGTTTTGAAAACCCTGTGATTAGTTCGCTGCGTAAAGATTATGAACGGTTTGTCATAAATCCTGAGTTGCTATAATTTTGCTAGAGTTGGTCATGCGGTGGCAGTCTGTCAATGTGAAAAACCCTGTTGAGTCCGCCAAGCGTTATCAGAGATTGTTTGCTGCTAATGTGATGGAATTAAAGGATCCATTTGGGAGTAGTAGTTTCTTTATAAATTTAGCCGGGACCTCACTAAGATTGGTTGGCATGCAGGGAGTAAATGCTGAAGCTAAAAAACGCATTAAATTGCACATGCCAGAAAAAGATGTTTTTACTGTGGTAGATAGTTTGATTAAAGAAAGGGAATTGTTTCAGGTTGAATCTATTAGCGGTAATTTATTTTATACGGACGCTGATGGCAATGTGTTTGAAATTGTCTGTGTTAACTAGGGTTTAATTGAGCGGTGATCGAGAGAAAGTAATGAAATCGTATCTTAGGAAGGTTTTGGTAACCGGAGGTGCAGGTTACATAGGTAGTCATGTTTGCATCGAATTAATCAACAATGGTTACTTTCCGGTAGTGGTAGATAATCTATCAAATGGAAAATTAGAGTCGCTGGCCAGAGTTGAAAAAATTACCGGTGTTAAACCGGATTTTTTTCAGTTGGATATCAATGATAAAGCCGCGTTACATCAAGTTTTTTCTGATTATGCGATAGGTTGTGTAATGCATTTTGCGGGCTTGAAAGCGGTGGGAGAGTCTACCCAAATACCTATCAAGTATTACCGGAATAATGTGTCGGGTACTTTGTCTTTGCTAGAGGTCATGGAGGAGCACTCAGTTTTTAATTTTGTATTTAGTTCTTCGGCGACCGTTTATGGCGATCCCGTATCTGTACCCATTGACGAATCATTTCCTCTGTCAGCCACCAATCCCTATGGTCGCAGCAAGTTGATCGTAGAAGATATTCTGCGTGATATGGCCAAGGCGCCAGACAATCAGTGGAACTTTTCAATCCTGCGTTACTTTAATCCTGCGGGTGCTCACGAGTCAGGTTTAATCGGTGAGGACCCCAAGGGGATACCTAATAACTTGATCCCCTATATCGCCCAGGTCGCAGTGGGCAAGCGTGAGGCGCTTACCGTTTATGGCAATGATTATGCGACCCCTGATGGCACTGGCGTGCGCGATTACATACATGTCGTGGATTTGGCGCGAGGTCATGTGGCAGCACTCAATGGTTTGACGCAGCAGTCGCGAGGTTGTTCAACCTATAATCTGGGTACTGGCACTGGCTATTCCGTATTGGAGATGTTGAAAGCATTTGAGCTGGCGTGCGGCAAATCTATACCCTATGTGATCAGCGCACGCCGCCCCGGTGATATCGCCAGTTGTTATGCTGACGTCTCTCTGGCTAAGGAGCGTTTAGGTTGGGCTGCTGAATACAGTGTAGAGCGAATGATGGCAGATACTTGGCGCTGGCAGTCGCGCAATCCAAATGGTTTTGCTGAATAAGGTTTTTCTGTGCTTGCTGTTGTGTTCTTTGGGAGGCCTGTGCCTCCCTTTTTTTGTCTGCTTTTTGTCTTTATCGCTATAGTGGCGCATGCGCTATGGTTACCTTTTTTCACACTCCTTAAGCTTAAAGTGTAAATTGCTAACAATCTACAATTGATTATTGACAATGATAAATAGCTGAGTAGTATTGTAATTGGCGTTAAAACTTAGCTTTTGTGCTCGATCCATGGAAGTGGGCGGCATAAAATAAAAAAATAAATACCTTACATGGGGGCTTTACGATGTCAAACATTACTCACCGCCTTAGAATTACGGCGCTGTCAGCGGCAATCTGTGCGGTTAACAGCGGTGTTGTCTATGCGCAACAAGAAGCAGTTTCTGCACAGCAAGATCAAGATGTGGAAGAAGTTGTGGTTACTGGTATTCGCGGGTCTATCAAAAGATCTGTGGATGACAAGCGTGAGGCACGCAAAATTGTCGATACCATCAACGCTGAAGATATTGGTAAATCAACCGACCAAAATATCGCGGAAGCATTGAACCGCGTTTCAGGCGTTAGTATGAATACCTCTGATGGTGAGGGTAAGACTGTTTCTATTCGCGGTGCAAACGCGGATCAGACCGTCGTTACTATGAATGGTACAGCGTTGGGGTCTACCGGCTTTTCTCAGGGTGTTGATTTGTCTTCCTATTCAGCCGACATCCTTTCAAAAATTGAAGTTATCAAAACGCCATCAGCAGATGATGAAGAGGGTTCGCTTGGCGGCTTGGTGAATTTGACCACTCGCAAACCGTTGGATATTAAGGAAGATGTTCGTACCGTTTCCCTGCAGGGCCGTATGGATGATCAATCCGAGGAGTTTGATCATAAATTTGTAGGTACTTTTTCGCAGAAATTCGCCGATGACTCAATTGGTGTTCTTGTTACAGTGAATGATGAAGAAAATAAACTTCGTCGCGATCAATATCATGCGCAGGATTACAGTACTTTTGGTTCAAATGCTTATACAGATGGACGCACAGGGCAAGCCTATGCTAACTCAACTGCGATGGCTATCGATGCCGCATCAGCTGCGGCTGCAGGGCGTGCTCCTACATTTGCAGGTGCTCAGGCGGTAGATCCATACGCGAATCCTCTATTTTGGACTCATGGTGGTGCTGAGCATAACCGCTCAATAGTTCAGGGCTTGGCGCCCAATCAGATGGGGTATCAATTATTTGAAAATGATTACAAGCGTCAAGGTGTTGACTTGTCGCTTCAATGGCAAGCCAGCGATACAACCGATCTCACCTTTTCTGCAAATTACAGTCAGGCAGATGTTAGTAACCGTATGGACGGTGTATTTGTAAACACCTCTCGTATGAGTAACTTTATTGACGGTGCTTCACAGCAAGGGTTGGGGTTGGGTTCTGAGTTTTGGGGCCGTACGAGTTTTTACGATAACAACCCAGTGGAATACGGTGGGACCGAGGGGGGAGCGCCAACTGACAATGATCAAATGCAGTGGACAGATCCTCAGCAGCAGTGGCATGTGTTGGATCCTAAAACACGTACTTGGACTACCCTGCTGAATCGCGAAAGCATTGGTTCTATTGAGGCTTCGGTAAATAATTACGAAACTGAAAACTCACTCTACGCGTTAGAGCTTAATCATGATTTCTCGGATCGTTTCCGTATGGTTGCGGGCGCATCTGTAAATGAATCAATCCAAACACCAAAAAATAATGTGTATTTGACGGCGAACACCAGCCGTGTAGTGGGTCCTTGGAACTTGCACCATGTACCTGCAAACTTGCTTAATCCTGCGGGCTACGATTGTTCCAGCGGTAACTGCCGCTTAAATGGTGGTTACACTGCGCCGGCCTCTTTGGGAAACAATGTTGATCTGGATCCTAGCTTAAATGATTTGTGGGATAACATAGGCACCTCAGGTTTTGACCCTGACGTTCTTGAAAACCACACACTAAGTTATATTCAGGCAACTATCACTGAGGTGAGTGATAAACAAGAAACGGCGTTTGTTGATTTTGATTTTGATCTGGACTCTTACGGAATTACAACTGTAGAGTTTGGCGCGAAGGTTACTCATCGCGAAAAATTTGTTAATAACCAATCCGGTACACCGCGCCCGAGTGATGAGCGTGTGCAGAGCATTAGTCCGTTTACCGGTGAAACTCTGTCAATTGACGCCAGTAACATCAATTTGATTCAGGTAACCAATTTTGCGGATGGCAAAGTGGATGCAAACGGCTTCTTAAGTGGCTTGGGTTACGCTAAAGATAACATCACTGATGGCTGGCTGCGCTTCGATCCAATTGCTGCGATTAATGCTGTATCTCAAGGCGAGCGCGCCTTTACTTTGGATAATACTCAAACCCGTGGCGCTGAGTTTGACAATGTGTCAGCGTATATTAAGGCAAATTTTGAATTCATGGATGAACGCATTCAGGGTGATGTTGGCTTCCGCCATGTTCGCACTGAGGTGGAAACCAACGGTTTCGCAGGTACCGTATTTGGCACTACCAGTTCAAATGGCGGCAGGGTTATAGACCCAATTCAGTTGATGAGAATGCGTGAAGTTGGGGCAGGTGGTGTCCAGTGCCCTTCATTGGCTGAAACACCAAGTCCATTGGATTACGGCACAAATTCCATTTTCTGGAATCCGCAGAATGGTAGTACAGATACTACGTTGGGTACTAACTACAGTCTGACGCAATTCTTTGAGCGTAATCGCTGGGCGCGTGTTGATGGCACTGGCTTCAATACTAATGGCACGCCGTTTGACTATAGTGATGATACTCCAATTGCCGCTACTAATAGTGGTCTTTGCTACGATCCAATCCTAGAACCTGGCGTTATTCCAAGCTCGTTCTTTGAGCGAAATTTGGTGCGATACGCCGATATCTCTACTGATCTGACCTATCCGTTTGATGCCAATGGTGTTCGCCAATTGACTGAGTCAGGCAATATCGTATCGAACGATCGCAGCCGCAACTCTGTTGCAGCAATTGATAATCATACCTACGACATTATTCTGCCAAGTTTGAACGTGAGTTTTGCCGCGAGAGAAGATTTGATTACTCGTTTTGCTGCGTCTAAAACCATGGCTCGCCCACCAATTGATGATTTACGTGCAGGTGCGCGCACCAATGAAGGGGATATTTTTGGTTCAGGCATAGCTTTGCGCCCGAGCTCCACCGTGCAATTGTTTACCGCGAAAATTGATCCGCTTGAATCCACCAATTTGGATTTTTCAGTTGAATGGTACTTCAATGACTCGGGCATGGTTTCGGCAAATATCTTTACCAAAGATATTAAAAACATGATCGAGGTGAAAGATTATTTGTCATATATTGGAGATCTGCGTAAGACAGCGGCTAACCCAGATGGTACTAGCTACAGTAACGGAGTATTTAGTGTTGATGGTCAGGATATTCCTTTGCTGTTGTCAGCAGCTGATGTGAATACCTGTATGCCTCGTCGTTTGCAAGGTGAAGCAGCATTATCGGGTACTCCTGAATTAATTTATGGAAACAACCCCGATTATCTATGTAACCAGTACACAGTGACTCAGAACGTAAACGCGGCAAAGGCATCGGTAGAAGGTATTGAATTGAACTACGTTCAAAACTTTGACTTCTTACCGGGTATCTGGTCCGGTTTGGGCACCTCTATGAACTTTACCTATCAAGAAGGTACCTTTGATAAGTCTCGTGAAGTAATTCCTGGCGCGCCAAAAGAATCCTACAACGCGACAGTCTATTGGGCGCAAGATGGTCACCAAATTCGCCTTGCTTGGTCTGGTGCGAGTGATGTGTTAGAGCAAACAGCCTTTGCCGGTGGTTCGCGTTGGAGAGAAGGTCGTCAAACATTGGATCTGTCCAGCAGCTATGCATTAACTGACTCGATCAGCCTGCAATTTGACGTAGCCAACTTGACTAACGAAACTGTGCGCACTTACTTCACTAGTCGTACCTTGGTATTGCCTGATGCCAATGGTAATCCAATTACCTTTAATGAGGGCTCGGCTATTAACGGCAATGCACCTACCAACCGTACTCTTGATGAATACACTGTTGGCAGAACATTCCGTGTAGGTATTCGTGCGGAGTTCTAAGTGATGGAAGGGCTGACAAATCTTGATTTGTTAGTCTGATAAAAATGAAGCGCTTTGGGTTTACCTCAAGGCGCTTTTTTTTGGATAAATATTTTTAACTGAAAATGTTGCCTAGTGAGACTATTATCAATATTCGGGCGCATTGCGCAAAATCACGCAATTAAATATTTAACAGGTGTAGTGTTTTGTCATCGAAACGATTTGTCATAGTGGGCGGTGGAACGGCGGGTTGGATGACGGCAATGTTATTCCAACATGCGTTTCAGGATTGTACGATTACGCTTGTTGAATCTGCGGCTACCGGAATTATCGGTGTAGGTGAAGGCTCTACGCCGGCATTAAAAGCGTTTATGGATGCTTTAGGCATCAGTGAAAGCGAATGGATGTCAGTTTGTCAGGCAACCTATAAATCGGGTATATCATTTAGGGGTTGGTCAACAAGAAATGGGTTTGAAGAATATTTTCATCCATTTTTTTCTCATTTTGATCGCGACCATATTAAAGCGCTTATATTTAATTCCGAATTGCGACGTGCAGGTAAACGTGTGCATGCGCATCCTAATTTGTTTAGTTATGCAAGCTACTTGGCTGCGAATTCTCTGTGCCCGATTACCCCATACGCTTTTCCATTTGAAGTTCAATATGGCTATCATTTTAATGCAGCTATGTTAGGTTCTTTCTTAAAAGAAAAAGCCATTGAGCGGGGAGTGGTATGGAAAAGTGCGCATGTCGAAAACATTGCATTAAATGCAGAAGGTGATATTGCACACTTGGCGTTCGAGGGTGGGGCAATACTTGAGGGCGATTTTTTTGTCGATTGCACGGGCTTTGCTTCGCTTATTACCGGCAAAACACTCGGCACTCCTTTTATTCCCTATAGTGATGTTTTATTTAACGATCGTGCCGTGACCTTAGCCTCTCCAGTGGAGAAGGTTATTTCAACGCAAACTGTAGCTACTGCATTAAATAATGGTTGGGCTTGGAAAATTCCTCTGCAAAATCGTGTGGGAAATGGCTATGTGTATAGTTCAGCTTTTTGTAGCGAAGCTGAGGCAGAGGAAGAGTTGCGCGCGCATCTGAATATGAATAATGGCGAAGGCGAAGCGCGTCATTTAAAAATGCGGGTTGGGCGAGCCAAAACTATGTGGAATAGAAATTCCCTGGCAGTTGGTTTGTCGCAAGGATTTTTAGAGCCATTAGAAGCAACGGCATTGGCGTTGGTGCAATTAACGCTTGTTAGGTTTGTTAAATTGTATAAAGCGGGTGTATATACCAATCAATACGCAGAGCAACTGAATTCAGAAATCGCAGAAGCGTTTGATAATGTGAAGGACTATATACATACACATTATTTAACGTCCGACCGTGAGGATACACCTTACTGGCGCGCCTGCCGCCAAAATTCTGCGGCGGCATCGAATCGCCTTAAACTGGTGTTACAAACTTGGTTGAGTGGTGCGGATATTAGTGAGGCGCTGCAAAGCACGGGGCTTAATCGCCATTATAAAGTGAATTCCTGGGTGTACTTGTTGAGTGGTATGGGAATATTTCCTCCCGAGCATCAACTGGTGCAAGCCAGCCCGGATGATTTGGCTAAAGTACCGTTGGATTCAATTGTCGATTTTTTTGAGCGGTGCGCGTTAAATCATATGCCGCAAGCAGAAGCCTTAAATATTCTGCGCACTGGTGCGAGTCCATTTTCTGTAGAAGGTCGCAATAAAGCGAGTAAAGAGCAGGCTCTTGCGCGTTTGCTTGGTCTTAACTTCGCTGTTTCATCCTAGGCCTATTCGCTGTTTGGTGTAAATGAGGCGCGAATGTAGGACGAGTTATATTTCTGCGCGCAGAGTCCCCAATATGCTTTGGTGCGAATCAGGAATTTTATTCACCTTATTTTTAATGGCGTAGGATACATTCTGCAAAAATTGAATATAGTGGGGGGCTATGTCGGCCGGCATAGAAAATTTTTCGTAATTGAGGAAAAATTTTTGACCTATTAATACTTCCAGCCAGCTATCGGTGCCAAAAATAGACGCTTCCGGTGGTGAGATCCAACCAGTTTTAGAAAACTCATTGAGTAACTTATCAAGTGATGCTGGGCGAGGCCCTGATTTTCGCTCTTTCCAGAACGAGTCCTCATCGCGTTGATTACAAAGGTAATGCACCATTAAAAAATCGCGCACTCCTTCAGTCTCCGAGCACCACGCACGATTAAATTTCTCTCTCCCTACCGCATTTAATTCATTATTGTCGATACTGTCGCGCAACTTTCTCGCATAAGCGCAAATTAAATGAATGCTGGTGGATTCCAATGGCTCTAAAAATCCTGCTGATAGGCCTATGGCTACACTATTAAGTGTCCACGGGGATGACAGTCGCCCGGTAATAAATTCTATTTTGCGTGGGGTAGTTAATAGATCGCCCTCAATACCCTCTAATAAGTGTTGTTTCGCCGTATCGTAATCCATATTTTTTGAGCAATAGACAATGCCATTACCGGTGCGGTTCTGAAGCTGGATTTCCCAGCGCCATCCGGCTGCGTGGGCAATTGAGCGAGTGTACAAACGAGGCGCTTTATTCAATGTTGTTTGTGCTGCAATTGCAGTATCACAAGGCAAGTATGCTTGCCAGTTATCAAAGTTTGCTTTTAATGCTTGTTTATTTAGGACGCCATGCATTCCCGAGCAGTCTACATATAAATCGGCGCTGAGTGTTTCGCCATCCTCCGCAATAAGTGCGGTTATACCGTTTTCATCTGTTTCGACTTTTACTATGTGCTTGGAAATGTGGATTGCGCCATTGTGCAACGCTTTTTCTCGAAGTAATCGAGCCAGAAGAGATGCATCAAAATGAAGTGCGTAAAGTAGGTTGCTTAAAGGGTAGAAGAGGCCGTTTGTGTTTTCGGGCGCTTTTGAACCGCGAGAAAACTTATCTGAATAAGCCGCAACAGCGGAAGGAATATAAGGTGTGAGGTCAGGATTTTTAAAATAGCGTGCCGTGCTTAACCAAATTTTAAAAAACTCAGCCTGTCCTAGGTTGTGCCCCATGTTGCCAAAACCATGCATATAGCGTTCGCCGGGACGGGACCAGTTTTCAAATTGAATGCCATACTTAAATGTTGCTTGGCAGTGCTTAACCAGATCCTGGTCGCTTATTTCTATATAATTTAAGAGATCGTAAATGGTGGGAATACTTGCTTCCCCAACGCCTATGGTTGGAATTTCTGCTGTATCAACTACTACAATCTGATAACCATGTGTTTCCCATTTTTTAGATAAAATAGCGCCCGTCACCCAACCAGCGGTTCCTCCGCCCAGAACAATGATTTTTTTGGAATGAGATTTGAGCATTTATAATTGCCTGTTGATAAATTTGGGTGGTGCAGTATGGTCAGCACTATAGTCGTTATTTGCCCATTATATTGGCGTTAGGATATATCGGAGGAAAAAACAGCTATTTATTTTATTGATAAATGTTAACATTATACATATATTGGTGTCGCATTTTCTTTAATTCAGGAACTGTTTGAAATATGGTGAATGTGCCTAGAGTATGTGTTGTCTATATTAATCATTTAAAGGATAGATAAATGTTACATAAAAAATTAGTGTTTTTATTTTCTTCAATTTTGTTATTGCTTTCGGGCTCAAGTTTTGCTGATTTTGGCCCTTTCAATAACCCTCAAGCATCTGGAACGGTAAAGAGTGGCTTAGGTGCAGTGAGTGGTATGTATATTTCGAATGTTCCAATTTTTGTAATGGATACAAAAGCCGTTATCGACTCATATTGTGTGTCCAAGGGCTATGAGATAGCCACTAGAACAACTGTTTCCTATGGGTCGAATAGTGGTGCTGTATTTGTGGCTATTGGCGGTGCATCGCACACAAATGCTGTTGTATCTACATATCAGGCCGGAATGCCCATCATAACTCAGGTCTGGTGTGACTATTCTGCTCAACCTACTGCAGTGGTTACTTATGGTCCTTTTGAGAATCCTGTGGGATCCGGTTATGTGAAATCCGGTGCTTACACAGGGCAGTATGTGACAGGTCGGTTGTTTAGTGGAGACACAATTTTGCTCAACTCTTGGTGTGTTTCTAAAGGTTATACCCGATACTTAAAACAAGAGCATGCATTTGGTTATGTCGGTTTTCTTGCCGGGAGCGGAACTGTTATGACTGATTTAAATATGTCATACAGTAATGGATCTACTCCATACACAGCAAAATTATGGTGCCAGTAATCTTGGTCTTATATTGATTTTAAATAATATCTGTGGACACAACTTTTTTTAATATTTGTAGGTTGTTTTTCCGACCCTAAATTAAATGTTTAGGGTCGTATTTTCAGAAAAAGGCAGCAATAAAAAGTTTAATGGCTTTGTAACTTATTAAAGAATATAAATGATCGCTTGATATTGTTGTGCCAATAGTCCCACTCATGTTTACCGGGTAGCGTTTCAAGTTCAGCAATATTACCTATGCCTTGAATATTTTTATTGAAGTTTAAATTTCCTTGATATAGTTGATCATCTATACCGCAATCAAATCGGATGGGCGGCAATGAATTCTTGTGGCGTTTAATCCAATAAAGTAATTCTGATTCTTGGGGATTTTCACAATCATAAATGCTTAATTCATCATTTACGAAAAGCGCCATTTCTCGAATATCTGTTATTGATGAGTGCGCCGATATACCTTTAAAAATTGTAGGGTATTTGGCCCCTAGACGCAGTGCGCCATAACCGCCCATAGATAGCCCAGCAATATATACATTGGAAGCAGGTGAGGCGGACGGGTTGCACTTTATAACCGCAGTAATCACATCTTCCACAATCCATTTTTCATAATTTTCACCGTTTGCCAGCGGTAAATAAGCTGAGCCGCCATAAAAACCGCCGTCGGAAGGCATCACCAATATCATTTGGCTGAGGCCACCTTTGGCGTATTCATCGCTATAGGCCTTGTGTGCACCGCCCAAACCCGACCATACCCAGTGATTGCCGTAAACACCGTGCAATAAAATGACAATCGGCAAGTCTTTGCCATCGGGATGAGCGTTAAAGACGCTGATATCGCAGCGTCGGTTTAAGTGTGAACTCTGAACGGTGAGTAATTGAAAATGTTCAGCTAGATATTCCGGGTTGGATTGTTCAATTCTAATAACAGCCATTTGAATTATTCCTCGTCATCAAAGACAACAACACCTTTGGCGATACGGCCATTAATTAAATCATCAAAACCCTGCGCTACATCTTCAATGCGATAGGTTTTAGTGACCAACTCATCCAATTTTAATTGACCCGCGCTATATAAATCCAAAATGCGTGGAAAATCCCGGTCGGGATTGCACATGCCATAAAGTGGATTGATATAGATTTTGTCCCATTCAAATAATTCACAGTCAAAATCAATGCGCTGCTCAATGCCACTGACTTGCACCGCCGTTCCGGCACTACGAATAAGTTTGAGTGGTGCTGAGCCAAGCGCGGGAACAGCGGTGCACTCAAAAGCATAGTCTGTACCGCGCCCGCCGTTGATCGCACGTACTTGCGTGGCTACTTCGTTAAAATCCTTATCATCTCGTGTCGCTATGACACCGTGGGTCGCACCGAATTTTTTAGCTTGATCCAAGCGCTCGCTATTGATATCAATGGCGATAATTTTATTGGCGCCTGACAATTTTGCCGCTTGAATAACATTTAAGCCGACGCCACCACAACCAATTACACAGACGGATGAGCCCAGCTTGACGTTGGCGGCATTGACTACAGAGCCCCAGCCCGTCATAACACCGCAACCAATAATTGATGCGGTGGCGTAAGGGATGTCGCAGTGAATTTTGACTACTGCAGATGCTTTAACAATAGTATGTTCAGACATAGTGCCGAGATGAAAAGAGCGTTCAATCGGCGCGCCCTGATGGCTTGCAGCATCTGGGTGTGCATGCCCACAAAGACCTTGCCCGCACACCGGTGAATTTATTTCGCAGATATGAGTATTGCCTTCGCGGCATTGAAAACAGTGACCACAGGGAATTGCCCAGTTTAAGATAACTCTATCACCAGCTTTCACTTTGGTTACTGCTGAACCAACGGCCATAACTATGCCAGCACCTTCATGGCCAACAATAAAAGGTTTGTTCCAGGTATTGATGGAGTCCCAGTCGGTGTGGCAAATGCCCGATGCTTTTAATTTAATCAGCACCTCGTCTTGTGCCGGAGTACCAATGGCAATTGTGGTTAAATGGAAGTTTCCTTTGCCATCAGACAATATGGCTTTTGAATGAATCATAAAAGTTAGCTCCAGTAAAGTTCGTGAAGTAGGTGTGAATGGGTTAAAAACGAAATATATAGACTAGAATTAGTTTGATTTTCATTGTTGATGATCGGCCATAGCTAAAAAATATTGCTATCGCATTAAAAATATAATCAACTTTATTCCAAGAATATTGACTACTGGAAAATGAGCATGGGCAAAAACAACGTATATTGCGAGCCGTTTTGCATACAGCATGGTTATGATTTTGAAATTCATCATGTGGTGTATTCGGAGGACTCTCCTTATTCCTGTTTTATGCATTTTCATGAAGTTCACGAACTTATCGTCTTTGATTCTATTGAGGGAACTTTTTTTTACAGCCAAGGCAAGTCAGCTTTGTGCGATCAGGATCTCGTCTTCACTCCCGCATTGGAAACCCATGATTTTGAGCTGTCATCGCGCAATAAATCCTGGTACATCATCCAGTTTTTACCTACCCTTTTGCTGTCCCCTGGACTAGAGCAGGCAGAGAATTTCTTTAAATATGGAATGCACTTACGCCTGAAACCTGAGGATGCAAGTGCCATTCAAACCCTGTCACAATGGCTGCTGGATTCCTATCGTGAATCACCTTCCAGCAATCGCAGCCAGGCATTGTTGCTCGCGCTGTTAACCTGGGTGGCAGATCGCGCAACTCCGTTAAAACCTCCGCACTATGACACGCTGTTAAAATCTTCCGGTTACATGAAGCTGGAGCCGGTAATTAATTTATTTCGCCACCATAAAAGTGTTGAGCTTTCCCTGGATCAGGCCGCGGAGTTGTGTTGTATCTCTCCGGCGTATTTTTCACGCTTGTTTAAATCCGTATTTCGCTGCAATTATTCTGACTACAATGTTAAACACCGGCTTTACAGCGCTGCACGAATGTTAAGTCAAAGCCAGTTTTCCATTACTGAGATCAGTTACGAGCTCAATTTTTCCAGCCCCTCTCATTTCATTTCCCAATTCAAAAAACTATTTGGTGTAACTCCAAAGAAATTCAAAACCACCATGCTACAGCGGGTTACCGAGCTCTAGATCTGGTGGGTCATTATTGGTGTGTTGCAATAGATCCGCGCATTGAGCCGATTTAATGTAGCAAAATGCATCTGTTAGAAATGGCACGAATAAAGCCAGGAATGTCATTTATTTGACATTCGGAATGCAGCCATGTCTTGATTTGTTAAGAGCTCATCGCCAAGGTTGATAAAATGCCGGCATGGTGTATATTGTTTATTGTTGACAAAATAATGACTGCAGACTTAGGAAATTGGCTGTTTCATAAGGTTTTTTTAAGAAATCGCGGTTGTTGATAACACTTCAATATATAAATTAAAAATAGGTGATTCATGATGTGTTCGAGTTATAAGCTTGATCGGCCCATTACTTTGTTTCTGAAAACCAGCGTGCTTAGTGTGGCTGCGCTGTTCTTAATCGCCTGTCAGGAAGAGGCGGCAGATAAGGGCGCTGCTGTATCCGAAGTTAAATCAATGCCTGCGGATAAGGTGTTGTTTGATTTTGAAGGCGATCAGTTACCGGCAGAAATTAGTTTTTTTAACGCTCAGGGAAGTTTGGTTAAATCCTCAGCGAGTGATACCTCCGCATCGCAAGCATTAAAAGTAAAGTTCAACTCTGTTGATCATGAATACACCTCCTTAGTTATCCAGCCAAAGTCAGATACATGGAATTGGAGTGATATTGGCGATGCTAGTCTTGCCTTTGATATTGCCAATGACGGTGAGCATTCCGTACAGCTATTTTTAGATGTGTCTGATGCAAAAGGTAATAGCTTTACTCGCAGCGTCAGTGTGCCGGTAGGCAAGTCCCGCGTTTATTATTCCAAGTTAAGTGGCCACGATATGGTCAGTGCAAATCCGGATTCCAAAGTGGAGTTGAATGCAGCCTCAGGATTGCGCGGCAACCCGCCGACCTGGTCTGGCGATGATGTGCAGTTCATCTGGATGTGGGGCGTTATGAATTTGGATTTGTCCGCTATTAAGCGCATATCCTTAAGTGTTCAATATGCTTTGCACGATAAAGAAATCACCCTCGACAATATTCGGGTTATTAAAAGCCCTGCAATGAATAAAGATTTCCTGGTCAATCTGGTCGATAAATTTGGCCAGCCAGCCAAAGTGGATTTTGCCGGTAAGATTCATTCTGAGACAGAGTTGCAAGCAGCAACCCAGAGCGAGTTGAAAGAGCTAAATAACGGTGCGCCACTAGCCGATAGATCTACATTTGGCGGTTGGAAAAATGGTCCGAAACAACCTGCAACAGGCTATTTTTATCCTAAAAAAGTTGATGGAAAATGGTGGTTGGTTGATCCAGAAGGGTATCTTTATTTTGCGACAGGATTGGATATCATACGTTTAGCCAATGCATACACTATGACTGGCTATGATTACGATGCTTCAACTATTGAGCAGCGCAGTGCCGATGATTTGACTCCCGAAGACTCGAAAGGAAAAATCCTTATTTCAGAAGAGGCGCAAAAAACCCGTCATTTGGTTTCTAAAACTCGCGCCGACATGTTTGAGTGGTTGCCCAAGCACACTGACCCTTTGGGTAATCACTATGATTACAATCGTGATGCCCACTCAGGCCCACTGCTAAAAGGCGAAGCCTTTAGTTTCTATAGTGCCAATCTTGAGCGTAAATACGGTGAAACAGAACCTGATTCCTATTTGCGCCAATGGGAAAAAGTTACTGTGGATCGCATGTTGAATTGGGGTTTCACCTCGCTAGGAAACTGGACTGATCCAAAATTCTACAGCAATCAACGCATTCCTTATTTTGCCAATGGCTGGATTATTGGCAACTTCAAAACAGTTTCCAGTGGCAATGATTTTTGGGGCGGTTTGCCTGATCCATTTGATCCGGTATTTAAAGAGCGCGCACTTGCCACGGCCAAGGCTATTGCTGAAGAAACTAAAAATAGCCCTTGGTGTGTCGGCGTATTTATTGATAACGAAAAAAGCTGGGGGCGCTCAGAAAGCAAAGAGTCTGAATATGGCATAGTGTTAAATACACTGACTCGCGATGGCGCAGACTCGCCAACGAAAAATAAATTTACGCAGTTGATGAAAGAAAAGTATGTGGATATAGCAGCATTAAATACCGCATGGGGAACCTCAGTTGAATCCTGGGATGCATTTCAAAAAGGTGTAAAAACTGGCATTAACAACGATGTTCAATTGCAAGATTTCAGTCTGTTATTTACCCAGTATGCTGAAGAGTATTTCAAAATTGTTGAGGGCGCCTTAACACAATATATGCCTAATCACCTGTACTTGGGTGTGCGTTTTGCAGATTGGGGAATGCCAAAAGATGTAGTTAAAGCAGCGGCAAAATACGCCGATGTTGTTAGCTATAACTTCTATAAAGAAGGTTTAACCAAAAATAAATGGACGTTTTTAGCGGAGCTGGATAAACCCAGCATAATCGGTGAATTCCATGTAGGCACAACGGAGTCAGGTTTGTTCCACCCAGGCTTGGTGCATGCGGCCAATCAGGAAGATCGTGCAAAAATGTATAAAGAGTACATGGAAACGGTTGTCGATAATCCTTATTTTATTGGTGCACATTGGTTCCAGTATATGGATTCACCGGTAACTGGCCGCTCCTATGATGGTGAAAACTACAATGTAGGTTTTGTGTCGGTGACTGATACACCCTATGCACCTATGGTGAAAGCCGCCAAAGAGCTGCACGGTGAAATGTATACTCGCCGCGCGAAAAAATAATAGTGTTTATGATCGTTTCAGAACGAAGGAGCTAGTCAGTAATGGCTGGCTCTTTTTTTAACGATGAAATATGTAATCACTACATGCAATGCAGATTTCCAATTCCCATATTTGATAAATACCGGATGTTTTATGAATGATTTTTTTTCACGTCGCGATGCATTAAAGCTGGCAGTTGCAGGTCTGGCAACTAGTGCTATTGGCTGTTCTGTAAACACGAGCAATGATAAGCCAGTAACACAACAGCTGCTTGATTCATCGGTAGCTGATACCTGGAGCAATAGCCATGATCGGGTATGGATCGGCGGCGACTATTGGGCTAACCCAATGGAGGATTGGCGTATTGTTAATGGTGGGGCTGAGTGTTTGAGTACCGGCGGAAATCGCAGCATACATTCGTTAACACATCAATTAGCAAATGTATCAGGTATTTTCTCTATTGCGGTGCGCATAAAAAAATTGACTGTCGGCGAGCAAGATGGCGGTGCCGGTATTCGCATTGGTGTGAATAGCGATATTAAAGAGTATCGCAGTAACTGTTTTGTGCAAAAAGGCTTTGATGCCGGAATTATCCACAATCAACTTGCATTGGGCGCTAAGCGCGTCGAATTACTGCAATCCTTGGGTGATGCTGAAGTTGAATTGAAGCTCTCTGGTGAGCCGCGTATTGGTGTATATGCATTGACCCTTGAAGCAAGGTTGGTCGACACAGGCAAACTAATTGGCCAAATAGATGATTTGGTTGCAACCGATCACATCATGGGTAATGTCGCTGTGGTCAGTAACTTTGCAATTTCTTCGGAAATCGCGGCGAACCCAAAAGGGACCACCTATCGGTTTTCAAAATGGACACTGCAAGGCAATGCATTTAGCAATCTACCCGAACAAAAATTTGGTCCCATTTTATGGACTATGTACAGCCTAAGTGATAGCCGCAGCGATGAAGGTTTTGTATTGAAGTTGAGCGCCTTGACTGGCCCTATGGGGGCGCAAGATAGCCATGAAGTTGAATTGCAGGTGCAGAAGTCTGGCAGTTGGAAAACTATAGCCAAGGCGCCGTTAGATTCAGATGCTTGGGTGGCTACATTCCGTATTTCGCACTGGAATGAAAAAGAAGTTACTGCGTATCGTGTGGTTTATCGCGAGCAGCGTCGGGATGGTAGTCAGGTGTCGGATTATTTTTCCGGTACTATTAAAGCCAATCCAGTGGGTAGAAATTTGCGCATGGCAGCACTGACTTGCCAAAATGATTATGCTTTTCCCTATGCCCCTGTTGCGACAAATGTTGCCAAGTTAAACCCGGATTTGGTATTTTTTTCGGGTGACCAACTTTATGAGAACCACGGTGGTTTTGGTTTAATTCGCACGCCTGCTGAGCCAGCGCTGTTAAATTATCTGCGCAAGTTTTATCAATTCGGTTGGGCGTTTCGCGATGTAATGCGCAATGCGCCCACTCTTTGTTTGCCCGATGATCACGATATTATGCAGGGCAATTTATGGGGCGAAGCTGGCGCAATGGTTTCATCTGATGCCCCTATTATTGATGGCAACGTGGATATGTGGGGCGGTTATGCGCTTCCGATACGTGTAGTGAATACCGTACATAAAACTAATACGGCACATCTTCCAGACCCCCATGATCCAACCCCTTCACTGCGCGGCATGAATGTGTATTACACCGATTTAGTGTATGGCGATGTTGGTTTTATTATTCTGGCGGATCGCCAGTGGAAGAGCGGTCCTGATCGATTGAATATTGTTGTAGGCGTGACCGGTAACGGTGAAGCTCCAACCTTTGTTAACCCTGATTTTGATCGTTCTGATTTACAGCTTTTAGGTACAAGGCAAGAAGAGTTTTTAGCGCAATGGGCGAATGATTGGCGTGGACATTCATTAAAAGCCGTGTTGAGTCAAACCGTTTTTGCTGGCATCTCAACGCATCAGCCGTTGCCCACCAAATATTTAAAATATGATTTTGACTCCAGTGGTTGGCCTGCCAGTGCACGCAATCGCGCAATTGAAATCATGCGCACCTCAAAAGCATTGCACATTTGTGGCGATACGCATTTAGGAACATTGTCGCAATATGGTGTTCACGCACAGCGCGATAGTAACTGGGCATTTTGCACACCGGCAATTGCTGCGGGCTGGCCGAGATGGTGGCGCCCTGACGATATAAAAATTCCTTTTGCACATCGCCCTGCCCATGGGCACTCACAAACCGGTGAATATTTGGATAGTTTCGGTAATAAAATTTATGTATATGCGGTTGGTAATCCCGAGGTGGGCAAGTCCAATAATCGCTATATTCAAGCTCATGAAAAGGGCAGTGGTTTTGGTTTTATTGTGTTTGATACGGTTGCAAAAACTTATACCACTCAAGCCTTTAAATTTTTAATAGATGTGGCAGATAACAGTCCGAATAATCAATTCTTAGGTTGGCCGGTGACTATTCATCAAGACGAAAATATCGGGGTGAATAGTTTGAGCTAATTGTTTAATTGCTATAGCTGATCTTCCACATGTTTTTCCATTCCCAAAGCCGCGGCCTTATACCGCGGCTTTTTTCGTTTAGACGAAAAGGTTATTTTCCTGTCTATTGAATAATGTTAACAATTAACATATATTTGGATTGTATTGATTAGACATAGATGTCGCCTGACTTATAAAAATAATAATTAACCTAGTTCAATTAAAGCCATATCAAAAAACGTTTTCCGTCCAGTATAAAAATAATCACGTGGAGCCTTGTTATGAAAAAGCATATTTCATGCTGTATTGCATTAATGTTGACCTCAGTAGCTTCGTTGGCTGCTGATTGGGATGCATATCCTGTGCCCGCTAGTGCAGGTGCTGGGAAAGTTTGGCAGCTACAGTCTCAGTCGGATGAATTTAATTACAACTTTTCTGCTACAGCAGCTGCTGCAACCTTCGGTGGTAAGTGGACTAATTTTTATCACAACACTTGGGAAGGGCCGGGGCCTACTCGTTGGATGCGCGAAAACACCTCAGTGTCTGGCGGGCAATTGCAAATAAAAGCAACACGTGTTGCGGGTGAAACCAAAACCTACGATGTGGATTTAAATCTCGATGGGGTTAATGAGCAATTCACTTCTCCTGCTACGCGTGCTGGCTGCATCACCTCAACGACTAGAGTGAAATATCCGGTATTTATTGAAGCGCGGGTAAAAATTGCCAATGCGGTAATGGCATCTGATGTTTGGATGCTCAGCCCTGACGACACAGAAGAAATTGATATTCTTGAGGCTTATGGTGGCAAAGCGGCGCGCAATGATTGGTTCGCGCAACGCTTGCATTTAAGCCATCACTTATTTATTCGCAATCCATTTACCGATTACCAACCGCGCGATGCCAGCACTTGGTACGCAGGGGCAGGGGTAACTTATTGGGCTGATAATTGGGTTCGTATAGGTGTGAATTGGGTTAGTCCAACCCGCCTTGAATATTATGTAAATGGCCAGTTAGTTAAAGTGATGGACAAACTGAATACCGTCAACGGCATTGATGGTATAGATCCGTGGAATATCACGGGTGGTAAAGGCATTACTAAAGAGATGGATATCATTATCAATATGGAAGATCAAAATTGGAATGCAGCGCAAGGGCGCCAACCTACGGATGCTGAAATTACTAATGCAAGTAATCACACCTTTAAAGTGGATTGGATTCGTGTTTATAAGCCTGTAACCGCAACAACCAGTTCATCGTCTAGTAATGGTAGCGCTGCTAGCAGTGCTTCAAGCAATACAGTTCAGCTGATCGATTTCGCCAATTATTTTGATACAGGTAAGGTTACGGCGAGTGTTTCTGGCGATAACTATATTGGTTTTAATAAGTCCGGTGGCGGCAATATTAATTACAACACGGTCGGTGATTGGGGTGATTATTTAGTGACGCTGCCTAACGACGGTAAATATAAATTTGAAATTATTACCGCATCGCCTATGACCAGCGGCCTTGGTGCAAAACTCATTATTGATGGAATTTATGTGGGAACCATCAGTGTGGGTTCTACCGGTGGGTGGGAGGTGTATAGCGCATTTGCGCTGGCTAATAGTATCTCCATTGGTGCTGGTACCCACACTGTGCGCATTGAAAGCACTGGTAGCAGCAGCTGGCAATGGAATGGCGATCAAATTCGAATTACTCGAGTTGGCTCACTCTAACCTTTAGCTAGCTTGTTAAATAATGATTGTATTTTTTACGGTTTCGTTAATATAAAAATAACTTTTGGAGTTTTTGCAATGAAAAAAATCACTTCATGTATTGCTGCAGCTTTGTTGCTGTCGGCTCCTTTGGCATCATTCGCTGCCGATTGGGATTCAGTTCCTATTCCTGCAGCAGCTGGAACAGGTAAAACGTGGCAGTTGCAGTCAATATCAGACGAGTTTAATTACACTGCTAGCCCCACCGTTAAACCGGCGGAATTTAATACACGCTGGAATCCCTCTTTTATTAATAGTTGGACTGGCCCAGGCGATAGTGAATTTAACGCTGGTCATTCCTATACTTCGGGAGGTTCTTTGGCCTTGCAATCAAGTGCAAAGGCGGGCACCAACAAAATCTATACCGGCATTATTTCGTCCAAGGAAACGTTTACTTATCCGTTGTATTTAGAGGCGCGGGTAAAACATACCGGCAACACTCTGGCAAATGCGGTGTGGATGCTAAGTGCTGATTCAACGCAAGAAATTGATGCCATGGAATCCTATGGTAGCGATCGTGCAGGGCAAGAGTGGTTTGATCAGCGTATGCATGTGAGCCACCATGTATTTATTCGCAGTCCGTTTCAAGACTATCAGCCAAAAGATGAGGGATCATGGGTTGTAAATCCGGCGGGTGGCACTTGGCGTGGCGCTATGCATGTTTACGGAGTGCACTGGAAAGACCCTTGGAATTTGGACTACTACATTGATGGCGTAAAAGTTCGTACAGTTTCCGGTCCTGCGATGATTGATCCATATAACTTTACCAATGGCACAGGCATCAATAAACCGCTGCACATTATTATTGATGTGGAGCATCAAGATTGGCGCGATGTACGACCAACAGCAGCAGAGTTGGCTGATACTAGTAAGAGCATAATGTTTGTGGATTGGATTCGCGTATACAAGCCGGTTACCAGCAGCGCGACTAGCTCCAGTAATAGTGTAAGTTCTTCAAGTAGTAGCCTGAGCAACTCAAGTAGCAGTAGTGCGACTACGGTTATTGATTTTGCAAATTATTTTGATACAGGTAAATCAACAGCAAGTGTAGCGGGTGATACCTATGTTGGTTTTAATAAGTCCGGTAGCGGCAATATTAATTATAATACTGCCGGTGATTGGGCTGACTATTTGGTTACTTTGCCGAGTGATGGGCAATACAAAATTGAAGTTACCACTGCATCGCCAATGACTAGCGGTATAGGTGCAAAGCTCAGCGTTGATGGTATTTATGTCAGCACCACTAGCTTGGCTGCAACCGGTGGTTGGGAGTTATATAGTGCCTCCACGCTGGCAAATAATTTGTCGATTGGTGCAGGCACCCATACGGTTCGCATTGAAAGTACCGGTACTAGTGCATGGCAATGGAATGGTGATGAAATTCGCGTGACCAAAGTAGGCAGCGCACCTGTCGGTTCGCCGACTACGCCAGCACCGGTGGCCATGATCATACAAGCGGAAAGTTTTTCAGCAACGGGCGGTGTTTACGATGGCTTTAAGACCTATAGCGTAAATGGAGTAAGTGCGATTAATTACAATCAGCGTGGCGACTGGGCGGATTACGCCGTTAATGTAGCGGCCGACGGCAGCTACACCTTCAACGCTTATGTCAGTTCACCCATGTCGGGGGCTGCGCTGGAAGTCAGTGTTGATGGAGTAAAAGTATTAACTCAAGCCGTGCCCAATAATGGCAGTTGGGATAGTTTCCAAAAAGTCAGCTCTGCCAGCAAAATTGCCCTAACCAAAGGCGCGCATACTATTCGCGTCACTAGTGCTGGCACCACCTCATCGACCTGGGAGTGGAATGCAGACAAGTTTGAATTGATACCCTAATAATATTTTGCGCGCGTAGTTTTAAATATCTATTAAATAATCAATGATAAAAAGATCCAGCAATCGCGATATGTTTATATCTCAATTGTTGGATCTTTTTTTTGGTTAAACAGGATTTTTGGAATTGGATGAATCCCTGCAATTAGCTTGTAGTGGTAAATCTAATTAAGATAAAACTTAAGGATTTCATAAATGAATATTAAAAATATCTTCATATTACCTTGCGTTATCTTAATGCTTTCTGCTTGCACAGGGCGGGAGATTGTCTCCGGTGTGGCTCAATTTGAAGCAGATAAATACTGCAGTAACACCAGTGATATTAGCTACTTGCAATGTGGAACCCAGGTTGATGATGAGTATGTACAAATAGACTGTTAAAAGAACAGCAATTGCGTGAGGCTGATGAAGCTCTGCGACAAGAAAAGTTGGAGCAATTAAAAAAAGCCAAATAACTAAGGTGGGTGATTGGCCCTTATCAAAAACGTAATCTGTTGCTGGAAAACCTTAAGAAAATCGAATGGAAAGCGGGTGAGCCTGCTATATTTATTGCTGCTGAATCAGCCCAGATGCAAGCGATAAAGCTATATGTAAAGAGTCAGCCAGGTTATAGTAAAATCCAAACTTACGCATCTGGATACTGGAAGGCATAAATACAGAATCTCTCATATCAACTATCAAAATGAAGATGCTGAGGCTGCATTAATTTCCGGGGAAAATAAATACAGCCTCAGCTCGACAATAGGTTTGACACTCGCGATCGCGATTATTGTTAAAAAAATAGTTTTTCTTTTATTATTTTCCAAAACGCTTAATGTAAAGGCTTTTATTGACTTCTTGCGCCGCCTTTACTAAGGGTGTGTAGGGGATGTCGGCAACACTTACAAAACCCACATTATAATTCTCACCGTCATAAGCCCGCCCAGTTAATGGCGAGTCAATATACTGAAACCAGTGTGCCCCCACAAAATAGGGGTTTTCAATCACACTATTGAGATAGCTTTTATATTTTTCACCGCGATCAAATTGAGATTCTGCATGTATTAACCCAGGGTTTAAGAGGCCAGAGTCAATGGCGCCATTATGGAATTCACCAATAATGCTGGGTTTGTCTAACTCAGCTAAAAAATCCCAATAAGGTTGATCAATACCTTCCCTATAATAGTTGTAGCTCATCACATCTACATATTTTGCGGCGGCTTTTAGTACTTCAGGTGTCATAGCCCAATGCGCAAAGCGTGGGCCCATATACAGATGATTCGGCATATATTTTGTTAGTGCTTTATCTACTCGACTGAAGTAGGCATCAGCATAAAGATAAAGCAATTCAGAGAAGTCGCCCAGCATTTGTGCATTATAAGATGTCAGCTCTACCGGCTGAGACAGCTGTGCCCAAGAAGTATGTTTTAAATCCCATGCGCTATTTAAGTTTTCTATATTCTGATACTTATTTTTCAGGTGATTGATAAATTCCTGTTTTAAGGGACTGTCATTAGCATTCTTTTTTAATCCATTGATAACAATTCCATACTGGAGCGAAGGGCTACCCATACTCCCCCAACTTTTTTCATTATCAATAAATACACCTACACACCATGGGTTGTCTTTTACTTCATCGGCTATTTTTTTAATGGCCTTGTTGGTGCGCTGTGTAAATACTGGGTCAAATGGATCGGGCATGGCACCCCAATAGTCGTTGCCTGAATTAACTGTTTTGAAGTCACCAATAATCCAACCATTAGCAAAATAAGGAAGTCTATTCATTTGATAGAAGCTAGCGTCCACCCAATTACCAAAGGATGTAAAGCCCCAATTATGCATACGTTTGATGGTGGTGTCGCGCCAGTCTTGCATTAGTGCTTCTTCATTTTGCGTGGCGTATTTACGGGCTAAATTAGCTCTATAGAAACTAAAGGTTTCGCCTTTTTTTAAGCTGCCAGAATGTACGCTGCGGCGATATCCATAATTGGCGCCTGCAGCTTCACTGTAGCTGGGCAGCCAAGTAAACATATCAGCCCTCAATTGGGAGCTTATATGACGCGATGGCCAAGCTTGTTTCGGGGCAGTGTTTAAACCTATCGAATCTTCGGGGGTGTAATCGCCAGCATCTCGTTGTTTGATTAGGGCAGCATCAAAATCATAACCGGTAATGGTTGAGGTGTTCGCCATGCGAATATTGGCAATACCATTCGAGAAAAATAGATAGCCTTCTGGATCAACGAGAGACCATTTACCCTGATATTTCTCCGCCCGAAAGTAACCGGTACTTTTTAACTTGGGGCCATTTATCCAGCCATTAAATGTTGAACGGGATGGGAATTGTTGGTCAGTTAAATTTTCTTGCTCTTGTTGTGAAAAACTACGTAATTGATCGGCGCTGTAAACCTTCCCAGCGAAGTCTTGTTTTGCATTTTGGCCATACTCATCAACTAAACCAGTGAGGTATTCTGGGTCAAAATTATTAGGTTTAACTACGCGGAGGTTATCAATGATTAATTGTTTATTTTCCAATACGCCTGAAATAAGCAGACGAATAGATGTGATTGCACTAGTGTCGAGTGTTTTTGTGCCGCCTCGCCAAATAGTTGAAATATAGTTATGGGGCCAACTGGGTGGGTCGTTGCGAATTCCGGTATTAAGAAGAAAAGATGGTACTTTAAGTTCAATTAAGTAACTGTTATTTGATTCAGCTGGTACGGCGACATTACTTAGTTGAAATGCTCCGCTTTTATCGTAAGTATATATGTAGATGTGGGTTGAACTTTTTGTTGAATTTTCAATATCTAACACGAGAGCTGCTGATTCATAATCATTAAAATTCCATGTGTTTGACGGGTTGATGTAAACCGATGAATCATGATTGTTGAGTGAGTCAAAATTGATTTCTAACCCGTGATTTCCCTCATTAACAATGAGTTTCGATCTGGCGTTTTGTAGCTCAATTGCTTTTATGTCGCTCTCGTTTTCAAAATCAAGCAGAATTCGTTCTTTAACTTCAAGCAGGTTAATTTTATCATTCTTGCCTTTTTTGTGTTTTGGTTCAGCGCAGGATGCTATTAAAAATAGACTAATTATGCACAATATAATTTGATTAAGATGTTGTGAGTTTTTCATTGGTAGGTTCCTGGTGCTAATGGCCAACAGTATTTTTTTTCATTAGGTTTTTAATCTGTGGTTCATCAAGAGCCGAGTCAAAGATGTATAGTTCATCTAATTGCCCGCGGAAAAAACGATTATTTTGATTGGTGTTTTGATCATCAAACGCAATATTACGACCCATAGTTAATGGTTTTGAATTTGGGTGATTAAGGTCGGTAAAGACTTTAGCTATAGATTTGTGATCGCTGTATTCTAAGTTGCCATCTACATAAATAAGGACATGTGTACTAAGATTTGCGTCTTTGCCACCAAATAAAACAATTGCTAAGTGATGCCAATTGTCATCGCGTAAGTCGGTAGTTCCCACTATTTCACCTTGATTCGTTCCTATACGGATGCGACCAAGGGGGCCACTAACAGCTAATGGATTCAATGAAATTTGCCATGCGGATTGCACATCGCTCAAGCCCCAATTCAATATTCCAAACCCTTGTGATAAAGAAAAATCTTTAGGTGCTTTCAACCAAAAAGCCACAGTTCGAGGTTTGTGCCCGCCGATCCCTTTATATGCAGTGGCCAGCCAGCTGTTTTCACCATCAAAATTAACGGCATTTCCAAATTTACCTGGTACGGTTGATATGCCTGCAAGTTTCTTGTTTAGTGAATTTACTTTTGCGTTGTAGCATTTGCCGTCTATTCCCGTGCCGATACAGGAAAATTCTTGTTGTGATAAATCATCAAAAGACCAGTGCAGGTAATTGGGTTGTGCTATTGATCGGCCAGGGAGACTGCGCATAAAACGATTGGGGTTATTTTGAATGTTAATAACTTGTTGTTGTAAATCAAACGCGCGAGCTTGATCTTTAACTAATAATTGGTAGGGTTGATCGGTACTGGCTCTTACTTTTACTTCACCGGTAAGTACGTGCACCTGACTTTTTCCATCATCTTCAACACTAACGCCAAACTCTGTACCTAAATCAATAATGCTCGAACTGGGCGTGTCAACTTTGAAACCGGTGGCGGCTGGCGGTACATTGGCGACTAGTTTTCCGCGCCTTAACAATAGGTGCTCATCCGATAGTATATCTACACTCATTGGTGCTTCTAATAAAAGACGAACACCATTTTTCAGCGTGATTTCGGCATAACCTTGGCTTAAGGAAAAAGGGCCTGATGATATTTTCTGCCCTTCAGTCAATGGTTTGCCTGAAGAAATGGCGGAAACAACTCGATATACCGCACCTACCTCGGTAATTTCCGGGGAAAAAATCTTTAGTAAAAACAGAAAAGAAAGAAAGCTAATGGCTGCAGCTAGTGCATACCAGTGTCGCTTGATATTGAATATCTTTACAGTTTGGTCGCGTATGGCAGATTGGCTATTATCGCCATAACGACTATTAAGTTTCTGTTCTAGTTTTTGCACAAAGTCATCTGTTGAGTTTTCATTTAATAAGTGACTCAATTGCCTGTGCATGACGCGTTGACTAGCCAGCTTATTTAATAGATCTGGATTTTTAGCAATGGCCTCTGCTAATTGCGACTCAACTTTTTCGCCTGCGATATAGTCCGCTATTAATTGTTCATCATGATTTCTCATTCGCTTTCTCCTTGCTGCTGTTTAATAATGCAATCGCGCAGCCATTCACGGCAGCGATATAGCCGCATGGTCATTGTTGAATGTTTTACGGTAAATTTTTCACAGAGTTGTTTCACACTAAAACCCTCAACGTAATGATCGCGTAATATCGCCTGTTGATCAGGCTCAAGCTTCAAAAAACATCCTGAAAGCCCGGTAAAATCAATTGCATCTTCCGTGCTTATGCTCCCGCTTAATTGTTGTGTGTCTAGTAACTCTTGAATAATGTCGGGTTCATGAGGTGTGGAACGCAGATGCTTTCGGCGATGATTGCGGATAAGATTTAAAGCAATACCAGAAATCCATGAACGAAAAGCGGCAGGGTCATTTATTTTTTTTAAATTCTCATAGGCCAATATAAATGCCTCTTGTGCGAGGTCATCTACATCTTGAGTGTATTCAGTGCGGCTGGCTATAAAAGCGCGCAAATAACGTTGATTTAGCTGCACTAGTTTACTGAAAGCAGACCGATCACCCGCTTGAGCCGCCTTTACATGGGTGCATACATCTTTGTCGGCTACTTTATTTTCCATAAAGCTACTCTTGGCTGACTCATGAAATTTTCGAAAAAAGAATGAGTTTTAAAAAACCTATTACAGATTTAATTAGGGGCATTCTCTTGTAAACGCTAAATCTTTACAGAATTTCAATTGCAAATAGACTGGCGGGAGCGCCAGCTTCAGTATGAGACAATTCGATATTTAAACAATTGGACAGCAGTGGAGGGTTAAAATGAATGATCTTTATGCTTTGATAATTTCCCGCGCAGGCATATAGCTCTTCGCCATATGCATTTAATACGCGGATGGTCTGTACACAACAAGGCATTTGAGTTTCTGGATGCTCCATCAGTACAGTTTCTAAGGCGTGATCAGCATCAGTATCGAAAAATAGTTTTAGCCCAGTTATTTTAACGTTATCTGACCAAGATAATTCGATATTAGGGTTTTTATCTTCAAGTTTAGCAACCCAGGCATTTGTGCCGAGATAAGGGCGAATAAAACCACCGCGTAAATGCTCTGCCGAATAAGGTTTGAGTGCGGGCGATAGGTGTAAGGCAAGATTATGTCCATTGGGGCGACGCTCAGGCGTCCAAAATTCAAATGAGTCTAAACCACTATTTTTGGGCGGGTCTTGGCGTCCAGTGTTTGAAACTGCCTTGTGAATTTTATTAAGCAGTGTGCATAGTCCAGTTATACGTTGATCGGTTAACGCCAGACTTGCGGTGTCATTGCGCATAAAACATAAAAACCCATATTGTTGCTGACTTAATTCAGCCATAAATTGTATGTTGATATTTTGTTCGCCTGGTGCAAGTGAAAGCTCAATTCGTTCCACTAAAATATCGGGTGTGTAGTTTCCGATTTTGCTGCTTATACGTAACTCGCATATCAAAATGCTTTCCATTTGTGCGCGGACATCGATATTTATCTTTGGCACCGGGCCTGCGTTCAATGGGAGTAATTGCGCCAAACTTTGGTCTAATGTTTTGAAGTCACCATTAGCAGGTAAATTATTCAATTCGAAAGTGGAGCTGGCTTTAATCTTGGCATTTTGCATTAAAAGGGAGGGTGTTATGGGGATCAGGGGGATTGACTGCCCATTAAGATTCAAGCGTTGCTGAAGTTCTTGCATGTGTTTAGGCGCAAGTAGTGCAGCAGGTTTGCAATTTAATTCACGGCAAAATGCAGCAGCCTCGCCAACCGCCTGACCACCATGGGCACAGGTAATCATTACGCGAGTTGATCCAAAAGCCATATGGCTTGCACTGATAATGCGCCCCGCTAAAAATAGATTATCAATATCACGACTCACAAAACAACGATAGGGAATTTGATAAACCCCTTTAGAGTGAAATTGCGAGCATGCAGGCTTATCGCTATAGATGCCTTCGGCTGGATGTAAATCAATCGCCCAGCCACCGTAAGAAACTGCATCGTCGAAAATGTGTTGCGTCACAATATCCTGTTGCTTCAGCATGTAATGCCCTTCGAAACGCCTACTTTCGCGCTTGCCCGGAATAGTGCCCACCCATTCTAAGGTTAAGTTTTCTACATCTTCAAATTTTCCGCTATTTTTTATGTAATCCCAAATGCCATAAACAATTTTCCAAAGCTCCCACTTTATATCTTCACTTTGGTAGATCGTATCAAGCACGCCGCCAAATTCTAACCACCAAAACTTACAACCGGAATCATTGCCATTAATATTTTTGCAGCGAGGAATAGCGGCAATTTCTTCGTGGCTATAAGCAAAGTCAGGTTTGGTGAATACCACTGGGCGGTCTAATTTTTTACTGTAAAAAAATAACGAATGACCGAGTAAGTCGGTACTTTCATTTTTAGGCGCCATGAGTTCGCCAAACTCCTCGCAAGACTCTGCACCCATACGAAAACTTGCACCAGCATTAAAAGCCAGTATGCCATCACCGCTTGCGTCACAAAATAACGGGGCATTAATATGGTATTGAGTAGAGTTTTGGCTACAAAAGGCTAAAACGCTGTCTATTTGTGTAGCTAAGGTTTTATTTACTTGAAATACTGCAGTGTTTAACAACAGAGTGATATTAGCTTCAGCGGCAACTTTATTTAACAAAATACTATCAAAAATTAGCGCATTACCCAGTTGATTTTGTTTTAAGTTGTCAAGCATGATCTCATCAATTACACCTCCCTCACGCGACCAGCGATTATTATTGCCCATGTGAGAGGTGGCACCGAGGGCCCAGAGTCTAACTTCGGAAGAGGCATTGCCACCGAGCACAGGACGATCTTGTACTAATACTACACGGCTGCCCGCGCGCGCTGCAGTTATAGCTGCACAAACTCCCGCTAAACCACCACCTGCAATCACTAAGTCGGTATTAATAACTATTTCTTTGTTTAAACGTGATGTTGAACTAAAGGGTGTAGTAATCATGAAGGTACTCTGAAAATTCTATGTTTTAAAATTTAAATTATGGATTGGATTTTCTAGCTTTTATTTGATCGGGGCTTAGGCACTGATAGAAATATACCTCAGGTTTATGCACCAGATCTGTTTCCTTCATGTCAGTGTTATTACTGCCAGGTATTAAATTACAATCAAATCTGCCGAGAAAACTGAATTTTTTATCAGGTTTTTCTTTGTCGCAAAAATGCGCTAGCCCCCAGCGGATGCCTTGCCCATTACCGGAGTCATCAAACGCATCTGGCACATAGGGGCCTGCTGCAATCGGCATTAAGGAGCTGACAGCCGCTAAGCTAAAGTTCACGCCATCTTCTGCATATTGAATCGTATTGTTTTCATTGCCATTGCGCGTAACTAAGGCAGCAATGCCTTTTTTAAAGGGGAAAAAACATGTTTCATGCCCTGAATTTAATACGGGGTTTAAGGCATGTTTTTTAAAGGGCCCCAATGGTGATTCTGCGATAGCCAAACCATTAGCCACTAAATATTCAGGCCTATCACCAAAGGCGGCTTTGTAATAAAGATGAATTTTATTGTTATAGATAAGTAAATAAGGATCATGAATGGAGTATTGATCCCACTCACCGGGTGCACCATTAGGTACCACCACATTGCCGCAGGCTTGCCAGGGGCCATTGGGTGAATCAGACATCGACATGGTTACCGGGCAGTGATCACCCTTAAGTCCACTTGCTTCCATGAACGCCTGATAATAAAGATAGAATCTACCCTTCCAAATTAGAATGTCAGGAGTGCTCACGGAACGCCAGCCAAGTCCGGGTTTTTCTGGGCGTTTGATTGCCACTCCTTGTTCTTGCCAACTAAAGCCATCTTTGCTTGTCGCGTACCATATTTCTGCTAAATCCCAATCTGTTGATGGAATTTCATCGCTACATTTAAGCGGCCCTTGGGGTGCTGCGATGGTGTTACGTTTGGTATACCAAACATAAAAAATTTCATTGTGTTTAATGATTTTAGAGGGGTCTCGACGAGAAACTCTCCCTGTATCACCTTGGTAATCAAAACCTTCTATTCGCGTATATTTAAAACTGCTGAATAGATCATTGTCCTCTGGGCGAGGGCTTTGGTAATTATCATAGAGTCTACTCATTGCGGCACTTAACTCACGCTTAGGGCGCTGTTGAGGAATGTCCCATGGAAATCCGCCAGAATCTTGGTCGCTCATTAATTGCTCCTTGAAAACAATTTATCTTTACCTAAAAGTATCAGAGCAATTGCAGTAATAGCTAAGCCCATGGTGGTAATAATAAGGGTGCCAGTTTCAGCTGTTACACCTAAAATAAACATCGTTAAACCAACGGCGGAAATTCCAATAGCAATCACCCGAATACCGCGGTTATTTTCAGTTGTGTTTTTTGTTTCTAAGTTAGAGGAGTTTTTTTCATGATTTTTTTCAGCTGAAAACTCGCCTATCTTTTTATGGCCAGGCGCTTCGTAGCCACGCACTCTAAGCCGCCATTCAAATATAGCTAGTAGGAGCGCAGGCAGGAGCACGCCTAATAACATTTCTTCGGTGCGATTTAAGGTGATATTGAACAGAGTGGGGGATATAAATTTAAAAAAGATATTGACAGATAAGCTTATGAATGTGGTTGCCAAAATGCTCGCGCCAGTTTGAAAACGAGAAAATAACAACCATACCGGAGGCAAAAATAATGCGCCTCCCGTTAGTGCTGCCATGGTCATAACTACATTTACCACACCGCCTAAAAAGGGCACCAGTAGTGCAACTGTAATAGTGCCAAACCCTAATAAAACAGTGGCTAGTCGGCCCACAAATACTAAATGACTTTCTGATGATTTGGGTCTAAGAATACGGTACACATCATTGGTGATTACGCCTGCAGTAATATTGAGTGCAGTATTGATTGAGCTTGAGGTTGCGAAAACCATACCTGCAACAATTAACCCTAACATGCCTGCCGGTAAAACTTCTTGGCACATCAATAAGTAAGCTCCCTCGGCTTCACTGAGGGATAAATTAGGATTTATCAAACGATAAGCCATAGGCGCGATCATCCAAATTAAGGGGCTAACCAAGTAGAGTGCGGCAAATAACCATGCTACTTTTTTTGCGTCTTTAGGTGTGGATACACAGGTGAAACGTTGAATGTAGGCCCAGTTCCCAGCAATAAAAAATAAATTAAATAATCCAAATGCAAAGATGAATGACCAAGTAAATTCGCCCGCAACAGGTGCAAAAAAATCCTCTGGCGCCTGTTGAATAAATTCATTTAATCCGCCAATACGATCAAGCGCTAAGGGTACTACAATTAATACCGCCGCCGTCAGCACTACAAATTGTAAAATGTCGGTCACAATGACGGCCCACAAACCACCCACTGCAGTATAAGCGAGAATAATTAGCCCTAAAATAATAATGGTTTCAGTGATCGGAATGCCTGTAGATACTTGTACAATTTTAGCGACAGGGTATAAAAATGTTCCGGTAGAGAATGTGCTAATAATTAAAAATGTTACCGTATATACTTTTTGCACTCTTAAACCAAGCCGAATTTTAATAAATTCGGCTGCTGTTAAGACCTGAGTCGCCTGCCATTTTCCCGCGATAAAAAATCCAATTAAAAGCCCAGCTATACACATAGTCCATTGAATGGTGATAGCTACCCATCCGTAGCTATAAGCGATAGAACCCCAAACAACAAAGGTGCCGGCGGAAAAAAAACTCATGAATAGCGATAAGCCACTCATCCACCAGGGCAGCGCGCCACCGGCGGAGAAAAAACCACTGAGGCTTTTCCCTGCACCGGAAAAACTAAGGCCACAAGACACTACAATAAACGTAAATATGGCAATGACACTTAAATCAATTACACCCATTTTATTATTCTCACTGATTCATCCCCACTAGGATCTCCTTCGGCAGAGAGATCGCATAAGTACATTATTTTTTACGTGTGTAATAGCGCACATAATCAATTTTCATACTGGTACCATTGATGGCGTCGGTAACGGGCCCGGCTATTTCAGCTTTTAAAATAGCCAAGCTAAATAATATTGTCTGCTCACTGAAGCAAACATCATTGCGCATGCTGTAATACAATTTTCCATCCATATAAAAATGGAAATAATCTTGGTCCCACGCCATGCCGTAGGTGTGCCAATCACTAGAGTAGTCAGCAACATCGGCGGCATCATACTGGCTGATAAGCTTCCATTTTTTTCCGTCAAAATATTCAAGCGTATAGTCGGTAATTAAATTGCGATATTTTCCTAGTGACGGACCGCTTTCTTGCAGCCAACCATTGGTGAATTGGATCGCTCCAATTTCCTTAGGGGTGTCCCAACTCAGCTCCAACCATTTGAGACCATGCTTGCCAGACACCCAACGTGTATCTAGACGATTATCAATTGCAAAGCTTTCTTTTGAGGGGAGCTTATCGAATACACCACTGGTTTTGAGATTGGTATCTTTGGCAAGCGCATAATTTGTAACACTTGTTGAGTCCAATGGGCTCATTACATTGGGATATTTGGTCGCAGGGGGGAATACTTGAAATTCATGAATGTGTATTGATTCTGGGCTAGTGCTACGCAGACGAATTTTGGTTGTTTTGATCGGGGCCTTTAGCACAATGTTGTGTCCCGGCTCGCCATCTAAGGTGTGGTGCAATTGATTGTCATCATGGCTTACCTGACCATTGGGCAGAGTATAAGTATCGGTCCAATTGTGCACATTGGTATTAATGATATTGGGATAATGGCCTTCATTAATGTCGATTTCACAAGCCTTTTGTCCTGCCGCAACCCCTTGTTTCGGCCATAACCAAAATGAATTATTCGTACCGTAGGCACCGGCATATTTATAACGCGCCTCAAAATACCCATAATGGAAAGTTCGTTTGCTCCAAATGTTTCCCGTGGTCCAGGGCTGCGATTCTGCACGAGTCTCTTTTTTACTCAGTAATTCAAGTACGCCATTTTTCACCACTGCGTTTTCACGCCAGCGGCTACTCAACACCCACTCATTTTCAGTTGCACCATTCTGACTGATCCAATTATTCTCCAAATCCGAGTTTTTATAATTAAATTCGTCGCTCCATTCAAGCTTCCACTTTTTAAGGTCTAACTGACTTTCTTGGGCGAGTACTGTTGATGATGCCAATACAACTACCAGCATATTTATAGTAAAAAAACTTTTTTTAACCACCGGTTAACCTCGCATTAATATAAAAATATAGTAACTGAATTAATTGAGCTGAAACCCTATTGTTAGACTTATCATGGCGGCGCTGAACGCAGGTTCATGGCATAAATCTTCACAAATGCACTATTTCGAATAGCGAATACTTACCTTAGTGTGTTGGCTCTGCTCAGTTGACACATAATTTTATGAAAAATTTATATTTTATGCGGGAGCTCCCCTGATCCTGTATGGAGTAGACTTAGATAAGAGGTAAGGTTTAGCTAGAGAGTAAGATATTTATGCATATATCCATATGTATTTTATTGTTGGGTAAGTCTCATTGCGCCGCAGGGTTCAAAAGGTCACGTTAATATCTTGGCCTGTGTAGATGCTCTACCATGCGTTTCTTATTTTTACGAAAGTTGTAGCACTTATGATTGATATTCCCATAGATACCATTCTTTTTGTTTTGTTATCGATATTGTCGGTACAGTTGATCTTGGTGGTGCTAATTTATTTTTCATTGGTGAGTCTTCATCAGCATGTTTTCTGAGGCAGGCGATAAACTTAGCCGTTTGCAGATAAGGGAATAAACATTGGATATGGAGAGTTCTGGTTTTTATGGAGACATAAAAATTTTAATGACTTAAAAATAACACACAGAGATAAATAAGGGTTCATCGTTGATGAAGCACTTAGGTGGTAGGAGTTGAAGCGTTTAAAGAAACTCTAAAAAAAGCCCGCGCCTACAAAATAAATCTCTATCCTGTTGGAGCGGGTCAGTTATTTTCCAATAAAATAATGGGTAATTTCTACGTGTGTGAAATTTACTAGGGTACTAATTCAAATTTATCCGCGTTCCATTCCCATGTAGATGCGGTAGTACCCGCACTGGCCACACGAATGGTATGCGTGCCTTTGGTGAGTGCGATTTTGTTACTTGAACTTATTTTTTGAAAGTTATCCCAACTGCCGTTATTCGGCACAGCTTGGGTTAATACTTTTACGCCATCTACGGTCACTTCCAGTGCGGCGCCAGTCATAGGTGAACTTACGTAAGCATTAAAACTGTAGTTACCATCGGCAGCTACATTCACGGTGTAATTCGCCCAATCGCCACGTTGATTGTAATTAACCGCGCTCACGCCATTAACCGTGTAGATTTTAAAACCATCGTATACACCGCCTGTTGCGGCAAAATTTTCGGCTTGTAAGGTCATGCTTACGGGTGTGGGAGTAACCGGTGAACCTATAGGATCACTGCCTACTTTGGTCACTCGAATTACATCACCATTCCATTGCCATGCGCTGGTGCCTGTGCTTTCAATACGCAGAGTATGGGTGCCTGCGCCAATAGACAGATTATTGACAAGTGTGGTTGTAGTGTATGTTTCCCAGTCGCCGGTTGTGCCCAGGGTAATTGTACCCACCGCAATACCATCAATGCTCAGTTTTGCACCAATGCCGCTGGTCATAGGTGATGCGGTAACAATTTCAATTTTATATTGGCCGTCTGTTGGCAGTGTGACTAAATAATCGCCCCAATCACCAACAGAATTGTAATTAATATTGCCGCCGCCGGATTTATTGAAACCGATAATGGTATCGCCCGCTACCGCACTGGTTGCTTTACCGGTATCAAAATAATTCGCGAAATCGATGGTTTGTGTAGCGCCACTGGCAACACTGCTGTTGGCACTAGAGCTTGATTGTGCACTAGAGCTGGATGAACTACTTGCAACACCATCGACCAACTTGTAAGTATTAATCCAATCAACGTACATGGTATTCATTGAATCATCGTTGAGTTGGCTTTGAACAGCAAGGCCACCCAGCCAAGAAAAATCGGCAGTCCATAAATCCCAAATAATATTCATATCTCTGGTGAAATCCCGTGCAGAAACAACGCTACCTGCAGGATAACCATTTAAATAAAATTGAATATTTCGGGCATCTTTTTGCCATACACCGAACGTAAAATAAGCCTCGTTCCATCTAACCCCTTTTCCTGGCGCGCCATCCGGCAGGTTTCGGTTATCAAAGTTGCCATGGGCTCTTTGGGTATCGCCATTTACAACATGAAAATACTGAGAGTTCATTTGCCATGGAAAATTAGGCTGACAGTTACACGAAGGGTTAGGATTGTTTTCGATGATGTCTATTTCATCGCGATTGTTAATGTCCCCGTTATTCAACCAAAAGGTGCTGTACGCAGAAATGTTCGCGCTTTTAATTCTAGCCTCTGTGTAGTAAGGATATTTAATTTGTGCATTAGACATTACCCGAGAACCATTAAACCACCTTGCACCAGTGCCAAGCGTTCCCTTGATCCATAAGTTTCCGTTTGAAACACCAGAGTTTTCAGCCACCATATTAACGGGTTCGCCATAATTCCATAAAGGCTTCTGCCATTTGCTCGTGTCAAAGCCACTATTAAAATCATCCGAAAGATTACTTTGTTTCTGCCACATTTTTCCCGCAGGAGGCGTTGGTTGAGCAAAAATGCTGGTACTGAACAATGTTAGTGTCAGTATATAAAACAACTTTCTTTGTGTTAATTTTTTCATTTTAATGTTTTCCTCTTTATTATCTATTAACTGCATTTAAACATTGCGGGATATTATCCTGCTCTTTTAAAAGGTATAAAAATTCCCGCTTCAATCAAGAGGCGGGAAAATACCTCAATTTAATTTTTATCTACATTTAATTTACTGGCACAAACTCAATGCGGTCTGCATTCCATTCCCAAGTTGAAGCCGTGGCGCCTGCAGAAATAATACGCACGTTGTGCATACCCTGCGTGAGGCGAACACTGTTGCTGACTTCTAAGGCGGCAAACACATCCCAATTGTTATTATTCGGTACTGTCTTTTTCGCGACCGAAATGCCATCAACTAATATCTCTATCGCACCACCAACTTGAGTGGTACCCAAATAAGCATTGATACGATAGTTGCCGGTTGCGGTGACATTGATGGTGTAGTCAGCCCACTCACCGCGTTGGTTGTAGTTAACTGCAGCTACGCCCGTTGCGGTGGTGTACTTTTGTAGGCCTTGATAGGCGCCGCCGGTAGTGGTGTAAGACTCGGCTTGAACCACTATCGGAGTTGGAGTAGCAGATGAGCTAGACGCGGCTGATGAGCGTGATGAAGATGTTGCCGCTATTTGAGTAAATTCAATGCGATCTGCATTCCACTCCCACGTTGAGGCAGTAGTGCCTGCCGACACAACGCGCAGCGTATGAGTGCCTGCACTCAACTGCACACCGGTGTTTAGGGTTAATGGCACAAACGCATCCCAATTATTGTTATTGAGTACTGTCTTTTTACCGACCGAAACATTGTCGATGAAAAGCTCAATTGCACTATCCGCTAGTGTGGTACCTAAGAAAGCATTAATTGTGTAAGTGCCGGCACTGCCGATAGTGAAACTGTAATCAGCCCAATCACCACGTTGGTTATAATTGATTGCCCCAATACCATTTGCAGTGGTGTATTTTTGGAAGCCTTGATAAGTGCCGCCCGTTGCAATGAAGTTTTCTGCTTGCACAATCACTTTAGCGCCTATGCCACCAATGCTTGATGCAACTGACGAATTAACGGCTGAGGATGGCGCAATGGATGACTTAGCTACTGAGGACGGAGCTGCCGATGACGTAGGTACTGACGATGCTGCAACGGAAGACTGTGCCACGGATGAGCGCGATGACATTGTTGATGCACTTGCCGCTGAACTGGAAGGAGAATTTGTGCCGTCCAATAATTGTAAAAATTGCGCGCTGTGACCAAACCACTGCCATTCCGATGCGCCCGCACTCATAATTTTCACCCAATGTTTGCCTGGGCTTACTGTAAAGGTAGTTGGAAACCAATTTTCAAAGTGTGCATCCCAATCGCCTGAAATATTATTTAAATTTTCAGACAGCACTTCTTCGTCATCAATAAATACTTTTACTCCGGTGCCAGTTTGAATAGGCGTGCCAGCACTGAGCATAAAACTAAATTTACCGCCGCTACCAAAATCGATTTGATAACTACCAAACTCACCGCGAGTATTGTCGGTGATGGCTGATGGAAAACCTTTTGTACCCCAACCCACAGCACTCGCTGCATAGCCTTCAGCAACGGTCGCATTGCGCCCGGTGGTGCTAAAGTTCGCAAGCGTGATGCTATTTTCACTGCCCACTTCAACCAATTTAACGCGCAGCGTGAAAACGTTACCCGGTAAATCTGCATGAGTGCCGGTTAATGTAACTTCACCTGATGCGATATGGGTAAGGCTACCGGTTTCAGCATCATAAGTTTGTGCAGGAACTATCACGCCGGAAGCAGTCACTGTTGCGATTGCGGGGTTGTCAGAAACCCATTTAATATTTTTGTTGGTGGCATTACTTGGCGTGATGATGGCATCAATCACGTGGCCGTAATGCGCGTAGTAGTAACGAATATTGTCAGCTGCTGCGCGATAAGGGCTAAGACGGCGCTCAGAAAGCACTAACAAATCCGTTGTTTTAAAATTCACTGCAGTGGCTTTTACCGGGTTTTGGGTACCAGATGTTGCGCTGCCAATATAACTTTCGACCGTGCCAAAGGGTTTGCTATGTTGTTGTAAATATTCTAATGGTTGATTGGCACCTTTGCCGTTTTGATGACCATCTCCATCGCGAGCTGCAACGCGCATGCTGTAGCGTGCGTTACCGTCTGCTTGAATTGCACGCCAGCCTTTACCGTTGTGATTTTCGAGGGCGTCGGTTGTCCATACACGCACATAATCAATTTCGTGGTCATGTTGTAGTTCAGCTGGAGTGGGCAAGCCAAACCAATCGGGCATGGTTTCGGTGTCGAGCAAAATATACAGCGGAGTATGGTGATAACGGTTTTTCATCGAACGAATTAATTTACCATCTACATACCAGCGAAGTTCATCTGGACCCCAATAGAGTCCATATACGTGGAAGTCGGCAGCAAAATCTATGTCGGCTTTCCAGTGGCCGCCGTTTTGTAGCCCAGCTGCATGGGGCAGCAGATCATCGCCACCTTGCCAGCCTTCACGACCGCAACTTTGACCAGAAGCTTTTTTACTGAAAATACGGTGATCGTCACCTTGGTATTCAAATACCCAAGTATTCATATTGTAATAAGGGGCCCATTCAGGACGGCGCCCCGCTTGTTCGTATACATCGATTTCAAGATTATGGTCTACCAAGGCTTTGGTAAATACTCGCTCGCCTTTGATGTAGCGCACATCTTCCATTGATTTTGAATACAACCAAAAAGCACTAGAACCGACCCCTACTTTAGAGCGCACCTCAAAATAACCATAACGCACAGGTGTAGCGTTCATGGCGGTGGCTGCGCTCCAACCATTCATAAAGTTAGCGTTCAAAAAACCATAAATTTGCGACTCTACTTTTTGTTTAAGGCTGAGTTTTAGTAGGCCGCTTTCCTGGCGCACATTTTTTGGCAAAAAAGGCGCTGGCTCACGCCCGCCCCATGTGTGGTTATTAGTCACCCATTTACCGGTGCTGTCACTTGGGCTTTTAAGTACATCTAACGTGGCTTGATTAAATTCATCACTTGCGGTTGGAACAAAACGCCAACCCGCTTTGTTGCTCAAATCAGACAGCGGGAAGCTTTGTGCGGCGGGAGTGTTATCGCGCACTATGGCTTCTGTAGCAGACCAAGGTGAGCGAATACGCATATAAGGGTATTCATAGGCTTCGGTGACTGAGTGGCCGTCTTTATCCCAATAGGTGTTGAGATTCCAAGGGGAACCATCGCACTTGAATTTATAAGACCAAGGATCACCGCCACTAAAGTCATCGGCTTTGGCTGCTGGGTTTTCTTGGTCCCAATAATTGACACTTTCAACGCGGTAATCGTGGAAGTTACCTTCCCACGCAGTAGATTTTGCTGCATACGCGGTGGGTAATATGGCTGTACTTGCGGCAATCACAACGAGTGATCGCGCCACACAGAATAGGGGGCGAGATAGTTTTTTCACAGTTGGCTCCAGGTATTATTAATTATTAACGCCGGCTGCCAAATGCTTCATTGAGGTTAAAACCGCACGAGGCAAATAACCAACAATTAAATGTTGACAATTGACAGGGGCTGACACTGTAAGCCACATGCAGGGGGTAGGGCAAGTAATTGGTATTTTTAGGCAATAAAATGCTACTCAGGTAACATTTTATTGCTTTTGAGGGGGTTGGGGCGGCAGGTAGTTATCGAATATGGATGTAATCAATTTCCCATTGGCCACTTTCACTCGCGCCGATAAACTCAATGCGCAGACGTTTCAGTACCGCATGTATGCGCGCTCATCAATAATACCTAACCTGTTGTTAGTAAATTTTCTTGTGTTAATTCGTACTGAGAATTAGCAAGGTTGGTTTTGTTAATTTTGCTATTTGTTTTAATCAATTTGGTTCCGAGAACATATGCTTTGGCATTGTTAATTGCATCTACCGCCAGCAATTCATCCCCTGCAAAATACCAAGTGGAAAATTTCTGTTCAGTGGTGTTTTCGCGCCGAATTATGATTTGATCATAACCACTGGAGAGCCCTACCATTTGTAATTTTACATCGTACTGATCCGACCAGAACCAGGGTAGGGCATTATAATCTTGCGCTTTACCACAAATATCCAGCGCCGCAATTTTGGCTTGATCGACAGCATTTTGTACCGATTCCAAACGTATGTGACGTTGATAGTGTGGATTAAAGTGATAGCTGCAATCGCCAATGGCATAGATGTTTTCGTTGCTGGTGCACGCCTGTGCGTTGACACAAATGCCGTTTTCAATGGTTAAACCAGCTTGTTCTGCGAGGATTTTATTGATCCGCACCCCGACCCCCACAATAATAATATCAGCTAGATATTCTGCACCGTCGCTGGTATGCACTTTATTAACGCCAGCATCGGTGGTGATGGCACTGACATTTTTCTCGGTAACAATTTTTACACCATGAGCTTCATGCAGTTGTAAAAAAAAGGCCGACATTTCAGGGGCGGTGACACGGGCGAGAATGCGATTTTCACGCTCTAGTACCACCACAGATGCGCTCAATTTTTTCAGCGAGGCCGCCGTTTCCAAGCCAATATAACCACCGCCAATAATCACAACACGTTTGTTTGAGCTGCTGTGAAGAGCCGCTTTGATGCCAAGGCTGTCTTCCAGATTGCGCATAAAAAAAAGATTGTGCGCATCAGTTAAGCCACTGATCGCCGGCACTATAGGGCTTGCGCCGGTCGCTAGAATTAATTTGTCGTAATAGAGTTCATCACCACTATAGGTAGAGATTTTTTTTGCCTTAGCATCCAGCTGGGTGACTGTAACTCCCAGCAATAATTCGATGTCATCTTGTGTGTAACTGGCTTCTGGCTTGAGCGCCAGTTTTTCGATTGGATCATTGCTGGTGATATAAGTTTTTGATAGTGGCGGGCGGTGATAGGGCAGCCTTGGGTCACTATCGATAAGTACAATTTTTCCTGCCCAGCCCTCTTTGCGCAGTGCAAAGGCGGCGTTAACACCGGCGTGACTGGCGCCGACGATAATACAAGTTGCTGTTGTAAGCGGATGCTTAGTCATAGCCTTTAACCCACAAATAATTGTTTATTGTTGTTTGAATGTTGTTGATTGGTTTGGATTGTTTAGCCAACAACTTCGAGTACCAAGCCATCTACCTGAGGGGTGATTTCAATTTGGCAACACAAACGACTGAACTCATTTACATTGTCGTCCAGCTCCAGCATGTCTTTCTCAATGTCACTGGCAGCGGTTAATTTACTGGCATGCTCTGCTGGAACATAAACATGGCAAGTTGCACAGGAGCAAACGCCACCACAGTCGCCGCCAATACCTGGAATGCCGTTGTTAACCGCCAGTTCCATTGCATTGCCTGAAGTTGCCTCTAAAGTGATGCTGTCTTTACCGGGAGTAATAAAGGTAATTTTGGCCATTTTGGTTTCTCGTGTAAAAATGTTATATTCAAGAATTGTTCGAGTAAGAGATTATTTTGATAATTGCAGCTGCAACTTGTGGTAACCCACCTTGCGCTGAAATTCACCCCAGTTTTCAATATTTTCCTGTGCATCACCCAGGGTTATTTTATCGACTTGTTGGCACAGCTCATCCAACAGAATTTGCATGATTACCCGCGCGTGAGTTGCACCAAGGCAATTGTGATGACTAAAACCAAAACCGACGTGCGGATTTAATTTTCGATCCAGCATTACCTCGTTAGGGTTTTCAAAAACGGTTGCATCGCGGTTGGCGGAGGCCCAGCAGAGTGAAATTCGGGTGTCGTTTTTGACTGCATGGCCACAAACTTCACTATCTTTAGTCGCAACTCTTCCCATATGGGTGAGGGGAGAGAAATAACGTATGAGTTCTTCAATCGCACGGTTATGAATTTCAGGTTCTTTGCGTAAACGCGTCAGGGATTCGGGGTTTTCACCCAAATAAGCAAGAGTATTAGTGACCATATTGATTACTGTGTCGCGGCCGCCAGCAAAGGTGAGCACAATGATGCCTTTAATTTCATCGTGAGTTAATTTTCTGCCTTGCACTTCAGTGGCTAATAACACCGAAAAAATATCGTCGCTGGGTGATTTTTCTGCCTCGGCGATTTTTTTATCAATGTAGTTATAAAGTACCTGAGCTTTGCTGCCATCTAATGGATTATCTTCACTGCGAAATACGTGGGTTCCCCAGCTGATAAAGACATCCGCTTCTGCATAGGGAATATTGAGCAGTAGGGTTAAGGCGCGAGATTGTAGCGGAAGCGCAAAATCGTAAATGGCTTCAATGAAATCCTGTTGTAGAGATTCTTGCACCAATGTCGAAATTTGTTGGCGCAACGCTTGGCGATAATTTTCCGCAAGAGGGCGTTTAAACCAAGGCTCTAAAAAAGCACGGTAATCGCCGTGAAGGGGCGGGTCTACTTCAAAAGGAACTTGGCGAATATCGCGAATATTGACTTCGGACGGCACCACAATTCTGCCGGGAGTGGCGGCAGAGCTAAAGGTTTTCCAGTCGTGCGCGCATTTGCGTAAATCTTTATGGCGCAGCACCATCATCACCGGATCATTTTGATCATCCACAAAACCAACACCTTGCTCAGTGCGAGCTTGCTCAAAAGGGTCGGGAATACCAGTGTGATTAAACGGGCACTTGCTCATAATGGGCGTCTCCAAGCGATCATTGATGGCTTTTATGATAGAGCGGAGACCTTGTGGCTAATACACAGATAAGGTGAAAAAATATCACAAATTTGACATGCCATTGATTGGATAAGTGAATAAAAGCGAAGTTGTTATACTCGGCGGGCAATAAAAAAGGCACTTTCAAGGCCTGTCTGAAAGTGCCATTGATTTATTTGAGAGGTTACTTTTTTAGGAACTCATCAAAAAATGTTTTGGAATTATTGAGTGTTACAAATCCAAATATCCAGGCATTTTCAACGCAGTCGGAAAAATCTAAACCACCGGCTTTAATTGAGGGGTTTTCGTATCCGCTGATACTGTTGTTTGCATCCGCAACTCGTTGCGCTTCATTCCAAATATTCCCTACATCTGGATCGGCTTTTGCTCTCTGCCAATCACTACCATCTTTGGTGTTAAATCCCGGTGTGCCGTTACCCGTCGAATTACCATCAGCAATTTTGTTGTATTGCGCGGTATTTTTCACATAGGTTAAATCGGCGGGTGTTGTTTTATCTTCGTTCCAGTTGCTGTGTTGAACAACATGAAAGCGCGTTTTCAAATTAATGCCGGGGTTAGTCTGCTGAATGGCTTTGAGTACATCGGCGGTAAAATCCGATTGGCCCGCTTCTTGTACCCAAATATCGCCGCCGGCATTCAATGTTGCCAAGGCTTTTTGCGTGACGTTATTAACGGCAGCATTCCAATTGGTAGAAGCGTTAGACCAATTGCTTCCAAACGCTAAGTTAAAAAGTTGTGGTGCATCTATATAGCGGCCACCTTGAGTGCCGATAGTTCCAGCTACTGCATGGTATTTCACATTATTAAAGCGTGAATCGCGCAACATGGTGGCTAGGGCAGCAACTGCGTGCACATCATCTAGATCAGGTTTTTGATCGAAGTGGGCGAGCAATAAATCCTTGGTTGTATTGAATTTTCCGAGAATGACATTATCCACTGGTGGATTGTTGGTGTCTGGTTCTACTTTTTTAATGTCGATCCAATTTAGGTTGAACCCCCCTGTGAGCATATTTAAACGCAGTATTTTTTTGCCTTCAGCGAGGCTTTTTTTAGCCGAACTGATTGTTTGCCAGCTTTGCCATCCGCCTGTGTTTGGAATGGTCAGTGTGCTACCCAACAGAGCGCCATCAATATCAATACTGAGTGTGCCGGAAGTGTTGGGCGATGCAATGCGGAGTTGAAGTTGGTATTCGCCTGCAGTAGTGATATTGATGGGGTATTCCAGCCATTCTCCGCTATTAATCCAGCCGACATTGAGGCCACCACCAGTGTCAGTTGTCGCTTGAATATCAACATTACCTGTTTGTCCTTGTCCTCCTTGATTGCCTGATGTTGTATCAAATGCGGTTAAATAATCTTCTGCCTGAATTTTGGCTGGGACATTGATGTAGCTGATAGTGGGTTGGCCAAAACGGTCGCAGCGCAGTGTGCCGCACATGCAAATACTAAGGCTGGATTTGCTGTTGGCACAATCTGTCGCAGAGCTGCCGTAGGTGTTTTTACACTCGCTTGTAGTGTTGCACTGATCCTGTGCCAATAATGTGCTTGAAAACAATAATGCAGAAATAGAAAAACAAAATTTTATTTTATTCATGTTTATCTCCTTTTAGCTAAAGCTGACGGTAGATGGGTGTGTTTGAATAGGTGTAGCAGAATCCGCTAACAGATTGAGTTTATGCTGATGGTAGAATTATTTTGTGTTGCTGTTCGCAAGGATTAGAATGAAAAAATTATGCGGATCTATAATTATTTATTTGTGATCTGCTTAGTAAAAGCTCCAGCGGAACTGGAGCTTGTTTGCTTGAGTGTGAGGTGAAAAAGTAGCGGTAAAAGGCGATTTTAATGAGCTGATTTGATGAGGTGGCGCATGAAGAGGTCGCGATTAAGAATGGCTCCTTTGTGTTGAATTACCAGTGCAGATATTTTTGCCGCAAAACGAATGGCATTTTCGGGGTTTAGCCCGCGTGCGCGAGCCGCTAGATAGCTGCCATTAAAAGAATCACCTGCTGCAGTTGTATCTATAATCTGAGTGACGGGCTCAATAGCGACTTCCAATTGTTCTTGGTTTGACTGATAAATAATAGGAGCAGGGCCATCTTTAATAATAATTTCATCAATATCATAAGCACTTAAAAATTTGCTAACCGCGATTGCGGAGTCTAGCTGATAAAGATTGGTGAAATCCTCCAAGCTCGGTAAAACCAAATTGCTTGCATGAAAAGCGAGTTCGTATTGGGCTTTACAATTCTCGACGGAAGACCATAGTTTTGCGCGATAGTTGGGGTCAAAAATAACTTGTGTGCCCTGTTGTTTTAATCGATGGATAAAATCCCAAAAGAGGTCGCGGCTGTCTTTTTCTAATATGGCCAAAGAAATGCCGGAAAAAAACACTTGATCGGGAGCTGTGAAAGTCGCAGCGGAAAATTGCGCATGATGCAAATGCATGACTTGTTTTGCTGCTGAGTCATTGCGCCAATATTGAAAGCTGCGCTCGCCACTGGGGGTATTGTTGATCATATAGAGCCCCAAGGTTTTACTCAGGTGCTTATAGATCAACGAGGTATCTATATCTTCTTGCTGCAAACTAGAGATTAGTTCAGCGCTGGCGGCATCCACACCGACCGCGCTCATAAACGACACTTGTATCGCTTCGGGTGCGCAGCGTTTTAAATATACCGCCAAACTGTGTACATCTCCGGCAAATGATTGTTGCCATAAGCCCGGGCTAGCGGGGCTTAGTTCGAGCATACTTTCGCCAATAATCACAATTCGTTTCATCGCATATTCGCTTATTTCGGGCACTGTTAAGGGGCTGCTTTCTATTCTATAGATGTACCGGCTTTATGTAAAATGTTGACAAAGTTTAGGTGGCGCATGTTGGAAAGAATCGCAGTGTCCAGACGATGCTTACCCGTTTTATGAACAATGATCTACTCTTGTGTATAAGATGACATTGCAGGTTAACAGCGAATTCAGCGGGAGAGGGATTGTGTGCTTACATCTGCGCCATATAATCGGAATTCTATTCTTTTCGGGAGTGGGGGTCTCTTGCGGCTGCTTTGGCATGCAGGTTGTCAATTATCGTGTCCCCAGCACCCCTATAGATCAATACGAAAACTATACGATTGAGCTACTGACCTTGGCTCTTGAAAAAACTCGCGCTCGCTATGGTGACTATGAGCTTCAGCCTTTGCCTAAGGGGTTTAATAGGCTTAGAGCCAAACAAGCGATTGCAAGTAATGAATACCCTAACTTGGTTATTGAAGATAGTTATGATGGAGTCGAACGATCTGCTATTGCTTACATAGAGTTTCCCATCGATTTAGGAGTTTTGAGTTATAGGGTATGTTTTGTCAATCCGGGTGTGGCCCAAGCAGTAGCAGCAGCGAAGGCTTCTGATGAGCTCAAGCAGTACCGTATTTTGCAGGGTATTAATTGGACTGATACAAAAATTTTGCATGCCAACGGATTTAAAACACTAGAGGTGCCTGCTTACAAAAGCTCATTTCGTATGGTTGCCTCTGGCCGGGCGGATTTATTTTGTTTGGGGGCTAGCCAGATTATGAATGAGTATCTGCATAACAATTCAGGTTTGCATCTGACTATTGATGACAGTTTCTATTTTTATTATAAGTTGCCACGATTTTTTTTCGTTAGCGTGCAGAATAAGATATTAAAAGCCAGAATTGAACAGGGGTTGCTGGCTGCATATAAGGATAAAAGTTTGCAGGCGCTTTGGGATAAAAAGTTCCTAACCAGCTTGAAGTTTATACAACTGAGTAAGCGAAGAATGTTTTTGCTCAACAATCCGTTAAATGCAAAGTTAAATTCTGCCTACGAACACTACTTTGCACCACTGCCAGAAATTGCCAAGACAATTGATGTTTCCGTAAAAAATAATCAGTAAAAATAAAAAAGCCATACTCGGGTGAGTATGGCAAACGGCACGACAAAGAATGTTTAGTGGGTAAAGTTTCGGCTGTAGTGAAATGCTCTTAATGCCGCTGAGCTTATGTGGCCGCCATCATCCGCAAAGGTCACCTCAATCTGATTGTTAGCTTTGAGGATTGAATAGGGCACAGGGATTTCAATTACACCAAAAAAGTTTTCCCGCCCTTTGCCTTGGTGGTATTGATCATAGCCGCGATAATCTTTTGGTACAGTTACTTCGGTGCCATTAATGGTCACTTTAGGCTGCAAGGATTTTCCGTGATCCCTACCTATGCCCAAGCGTAACGTAGCCTCTCCAAATGCTGCTGGAGTGATGCCGTTTATCGCAAAGTTAAGGGGACTATTGGTTTTAATTGCCTGCAAATAATTTGTTGCATATGTTTTCTGTTCAACTTTAGTTTGATCGATTACTACTGCACTTTCATAGTTCATGGTAATGATCATGGTGCCACTACCTCCAATGCTTAACGAATCTGGAAACTTGTCGCTAACCGTTTCGCTTAAGACCGGCGCGTTTTGGCTATCCAGATGTAAGTGTTTAATCGTCGCATTGGCAAAGGCAGGATTATTTAATGAATAATCATTCAGTGTGAATTCTTGCGCGTTAAATTCCAAATTGTTAATGATGAGATACACCCGCTTATTGTCGGCATAAGCATTGACGACCAGATCGGGATCGCTAGAGGTAATATCAATACGTGTTCCTTTTACGTCTGACCACAATTGATAAAACTTGATCATGTCAGTGAAAACCCATTCGTCACCAGTTTCGCCGGGTGCCTCTTTGCGTTGACGCATAAGGCGGTCATTGTAGGGTATGCCATTAACGCGGCCCCACTCGGCTTTTATCGGCAGAAACGGAATCGTTTTAGCAATATTGTTGGGGCGTTCAAGAAAACTCATCAATAGACCGTTAAATGCAATCAGGCGTAATCCGTCGCGCTGTGGGGTCCAGGGATCAGAAAACATGGAGTGAATGCTGGCGCCATATTCCGATATCACTAAGGGCTTGATCTTGCCAAATTTAATCGTGTCATATTGCTCGAGCAGATCGAGGGTTGCCTCGACGTTGCTGCCGCGACGATATTTCTCGCGATTATTGTGCGCCGGAAAGTCATAGAGATGGATTGAGTAAAAGTCCATATTGGCACCGGCCAGATCAATAAAAACTTTGTCGCGGTTTAGCCATTGTTGAAAGTCATTTTTATCGTAATCGGGAAAGGCCACTGTGTAGCCGCCAATTAAAACATCGCTATTGGTCTTTCGAATTTCTGCCGCCACTGTGTTGTGAAACTGGAATACTTTTTCTACTGGCACTGGTGATGCACTAGCATCCACCAGGTCGTAAAGAGGTTCATTCATAACCTCAACATAGAGCGGCTTAGGTTGACCATATAAATCGCCTGCGCCTTTATTAAAGTATTTCGCGAGATACTGCCCCATGTAGTGGCCAGTGGCAGTTCCAAAAGGTTCACTGGGGGTATCGGTCTGTGAGAGTGCCCAGCCTTTGCGGGTCAGTTTGCCATCTGGCCAGAAGGGGTGTTGCTGCGCCCCTATAATCATATCTGTTAGCCGGTTTTCAAACTGACGAATTTTGGCACTGTTGGCGTTGTTGCTATACACCCAGCGTGCGTCGCCACCTTTGGTTTGGGCGTGACTCTCGCTGACAAAACCCGGGCGAGCGGGGTCTTGATTGAGTTCCCCGAGTTGCCAGGTGATGCCGCCGGTATCGCGGCCGAAATACACGTCATAGCCGTCCATGACTTCGGTAATCAGGTCAGGTGAGGCGTTGGGGGCTCCCAAACTTTGGGCGTTTGAACCAAACCAGTCGGCTTCGGTGTTGGACGAGTGAATGGTGATGAATTTGCGCCGATCAAAACTGTGGATATCGCCAACAATATGTTTGATGTCTCTATTGAAACTGATTTTCGGCCTGCTGTCAGTTGAAGCGACTGAGCTGTTCGGTGTGCTCGACAGGCTAGTGCTGCTACTTGCGACTAAACTGCTAACGGAGGTGGACGATTGTGTGGTGCTGACACTGGCTTTGCTTGATGCTGGAGGAGTTGATGTTCCGCCACCGCCACCGCCACAGCCGCCCAAAATAAGGGTATAGGTTGCGATGCTAATTAGTTGAGTGAGTTTCATATCACACCTGCAATGGTTATGTTTATTTGGCCAAATGATTGGCTGCAATGCGAAGGTTAACAGTAGATTTATAACATGTATATATTTAATTGTTAACAAAAGTGGCGCGTGTTACACTTGATTTAGAGTTTCGATTAAAGTGGTGTGTGTTCTGCAGATCTGCCCCTGATGCACCAGAGTAATTGCAGTAGGTTTGATTTTGTCGGTATTTATGGGCTGGGCGATCAGTTCAAATAATAACTATTGAGTGGTAATTAGATATGCAGAGAGCAAATAGAAACGCATTTTTCTTTTCCTTTATTGTGGCTCTAGGTGGATTTGTATTTGGCCTGGATATAGCACTGATTTCCGGCACCATTAAATACATTATTGCTGAATTTAGTTTAACGGCCTTTCAGGTAGGTGCCATTGTTGGTGGTTCTACGGGGCTTGGGTCAATTGTTGCGCTTCTTTGTGCGGGTTATTTTTGTGAGCGATTTGGGCGTAAAAATACCCTATTGTTCATTGCTGCATTGTATTTAATCTCTGCGTTGTGGTCGGCATTTGCTGTTAGTTTTGAGACGCTTTTTGCTGCGCGCTTTTTGGGTGGTTTAGCCTTTGCCTCTCTTACGCTTGCGTCAATGTACATTGGTGAGATTGCACCGCCAGACTTGCGCGGTAAGTTGGTGGGCCTGAATCAAATGAATATTGTGTTGGGGATTTTTATTGCGCAGCTATTAAATTTCTACATAGTGACAGTAATTAGCACGCAACCTGCTTGGGCAAATTGGATTGGTTTGACCGAGTTAACCAGTTGGCGTTGGATGTTGGGCTCGGAGATTTTGCCTGCGTTAATCTGGTTTTTACTGCTCTTTTTCATTCCGGAGAGCCCGCGCTGGCTGGTGATGAATGGTAAAAAGCATAAGGCGGAAGCGGTAATTGCCAAAATTGCACCTGCTGAGATTGTTGCCCAGCAGTTCAAACAAATTTGTGACAACTTAAAAGGTGCTGAGCATTCGCTGAGTGTGAGTGAGCAGCTGGGGTTGTTGTTTAAATCCAGGTTGCGTATCGCGCTATTCATTGGCGCTGGTGCGGCCATGTTGCAATCTTTGTGCGGTATGAATGCTGTTTTAGGTTATATGCCATTTATTTTTTCGCAGGTGGGCGGTGGCGATGCAAGCGCCTTTCAGCAAACCGTATGGGTTGGTGCTATAGGGTTGTTCTTTACATTTCTGGCGCTGGTGATGATTGATCGCATGGGGCGCCGTCCTATTTTGCTCTGGGGTTCGGTCTGGGCTGCTGTGAGCATGGGAGTGGTGACTTATTGTTTTGCGGGGGCGACTTATATGTTGAGCGCAGAATCCGTCGCAGCCTTCGCTGATCGGATTGATACGTCACTATTGGCCCCTATGTTTGGGGTTGAGTATGCCAGTGATCTGGAATTTAAAGGGGCATTGGTGACTCATTTAGGATCGGCAGCGCTGGGTTCACTTCAGGTTGATTTGCTGAATACGGCTGCGCATATGCAGGGTGTGCTGGTGTTTATTGGATTAATTAGTTTTGTGGCGGCATTTAACTTTTCCTTAGGTCCAGTCATGTGGATTTTGTTTTCCGAAATATTTCCTACGCGCATCAGGGGTGTTGCCATTCCTGTTTGTGCGCTGGTCTGTACACTCTTTGGTGGCGTATTGGTGCCTACATTGTTCCCGTGGCAGATAGAGGTTCAGGGTGTTGCGGTCACATTTTTGATCTATACCTGCTTTTGCGTGTTGGGTGCTATTTTTGTTCTAAAAATGGTGCCGGAAACCAAAGGGAAAAGTTTGGAGGAAATCGAGAGTCAACTTGTCGCCGTCAAATAAAACCCTGGTTATTGATCGCTGCTGTTTTATCTCTTCTGTTTAGTCTCTTATCGCTCGCCAGATGTAGGCAAAAAGTGCCGCCATCTGGCCCTATTGGTAAGTATTACCTCGCGCTTTAGTGCTTTTTTATCGTTATTGCATTTCCGTATCCCACTTTTGAAATTATCAGACTTTTCTCCTTTACAAGTGTTTATCCTGAGTGTAGATTGTTAACAATAAACAAATGCATCGGGGTAGGTCTATGCTAAATACAATTTCTTGCGTGAGTCACAACGAACTCTCTGCAACACATATCAAAGCCGTCAAAGTTGAATACTACCAAGTGCCATTGGCCGAGGTGTTATCCGATGCAAAACACGGCGATCACACCTGTTTTGAATTGCTGGTGTGCCGCATTTATTGTCAGGATGGCACCGAAGGTGTTGGTTACACCTATACCGGCGGCAAGGGCGGACGCGCCATTTACTCACTTTTGGATGATGAACTAAAGCCAATGCTGATTGGTCGTGATGCATCGGATATTCATGCAATTTGGGAAGATTTGGGTTGGCACCTGCACTATGTGGGTCGCGGCGGTTTGGTTAGTTTCGCTATTTCTGCGGTCGATATCGCCCTGTGGGATATTCGCTGCAAACGCCTGAATTTGCCTTTGTGGAAATTGGCGGGCGCCGCCAGTAACAAAACCCGTTGTTATGCGGGTGGTATTGATTTGAATTTCAGCGAACAAAAACTATTGAAGAATATCGATAGTTATTTGGATCGCGGTTTTAACGCGGTAAAAATTAAAGTCGGTAAAGACAATTACAAAGAAGATGTTGCGCGCGTTGCTGCGGTGCGCGAATTAATTGGTAAACACACCACCTTTATGGTCGATGCCAATTACTCAATGACCGTTGAAAAAGCTATTCGTTTTGGCCGGGCGATAGAGCAGTACGATATCACCTGGTTTGAAGAGCCAACCATTCCCGATGACTATGAAGGTTATGCCCGCATTGCGGACAGCATTAACATCGCCTTGGCGATGGGTGAAAACCTACACACTATCCATGAATTCACCTATGCCATCAGACAAGCAAAATTAGGTTTCTTGCAGCCAGATGCATCCAATATCGGTGGTATCACCGGTTGGTTAAAAGTCGCTGAGCTTGCGTATGCGCACAACTTGCCTGTTTGCAGTCACGGCATGCATGAGTTGCATGTATCGCTGATGTCTTCCCAGCCGCACGCGGGTTACCTCGAAGTTCACTCCTTTCCTATAGATGCTTACACCACGCGCCCAATTGTGATCGCCGATGGTCTTGCGGTTGCTTCCGATGAGCCGGGAACCGGTGTGACATTTGATGAAAAATTATTACGTCCACATTTAATCAAACAATCCTGAGGGGATCGAAATTATGTTAGCTGCTCAATATGTTGGTAATAAAGGCTTTCAGGTTGTTGAAGGTCAAATGGTTGCTCCTGCTGCGGATGAAGTGCGTTTGCAAGTAGGGTTTGTAGGTATCTGTGGAACGGATATGCACATCTATCACGGTGTTATGGATCAGCGCGTTGCACCGCCGCAAATTATCGGCCATGAAATGTCGGGCACCATTGTTGAGATGGGAGCCAATGTAAAAGGTTTTGCCATTGGTGATCGCGTTGTTGTGCGCCCGCTCGATTATTGTGGCGAGTGTCCTGCGTGTGCTGCAGGCCACAGCCATGTGTGCCACAAATTAAAATTTATGGGTATCGATAGCCCGGGCGCTTTCCAAAATTCATGGACTGTAAAGGCGCGCACTTTGCACAAACTGCCTGAGAATATTGACTTAAAACAAGGTGCGCTGATTGAGCCACTGTCGGTAGCGGTGCACGATATTTCCCGTGCGCGTTTAACGGCTGGTGAAAAAGCGGTTGTGATTGGTGGCGGCCCCATTGGTCAGTTGGTTGCATTGGTAGCAAAAAGTGTTGGCGCTGAGGTCATGATTTCGGAAGTGAATCAGGTGCGCAATGAATTTGCCCAGAAAAATGGTATTAAAACCGTTAATCCGCTTGAGCAAGATTTAGATGCAGCTGTCAAAGAGTGGACCAACGGCAAGGGCGCAGATGTTGTGTTTGAAGTGTCTGGCGTGAAAGCGGCGATTGAAGCTATGACCAAGATTGCCTCAGTGCGCGGCCGTATTTGTATGGTGGCGATTCACTCACAAAAGCCTGAAGTGGATTTGTTCCAATTCTTCTGGAAAGAACTGGAGTTAGTGGGCGCGCGCGTTTACGAAGCGGCTGACTTTGATATGGCCATTGAATTGGTTGCATCCGGTAAAGTCAAACTGGAGCCATTCATTAGTTCGGTATCTAGCTTGAACAACATTGGCAGCGCTTTTGCGAGCATGGATAACAATCCTGCTGGTATGAAAGCCCTTGTGTCTTGCGCGGAGTAATCACGGTTATGTTGGAACAATTTAGCTTAAACGGTAAGGTCGCGTTGGTTACTGGTTGCAAGCGCGGCATTGGTAAAGCAATGGCTGTGGCTCTGGCAGAGGCAGGGGCAGATATTATTGGTGTATCTGCATCGCTGGAGTTGCAAGGCTCAGAGATTGAAAAAGCGGTAACGGCTACCGGGAAAAAATTCAGCGCTTATCAATGTGATTTTGGTAATCGCGACAGTCTTTATGCGTTTATCGAAAAAGTAAAAGCAGAGCATCCGGTGATTGATATTCTGGTCAATAATGCCGGTACAATTTTGCGCGCCCCTGCCGCTGAACACAGCGATGAGTATTGGGATCAGGTGATCAATGTGAACCTGAATTCACAATTTATTTTGAGCCGTGAAATTGGCAAAACCATGCTTGCGCGCAAAAGCGGGAAAATTATTTTCACTGCGTCATTGTTAACTTATCAAGGTGGCGTGACTGTGCCTGGCTATGCCGCGAGTAAAGGTGCTTTAGGTCAGTTGGTGATGGCGCTGTCGAATGAGTGGGCATCACAGGGTATTAATGTGAATGCCATTGCGCCCGGTTATATCTCTACCGATAACACTGAAGCTTTGCGCAATGACAAAGATCGTTCTGCGTCTATTCTTAGTCGTATTCCGCAAGGCCGCTGGGGCACGCCGGAAGACTTTAAAGGCCCGGTTGTCTTTTTGGCATCAAGTGCCTCTAACTATATGAACGGCAGCACCGTGTTGGTTGACGGCGGCTGGATGGGGAGATAAGCACCATGAAAAATGATCTCAATTTTATTAATGGCCAATATGTGCCATCAAAAGCTGCTGGGCATATTGTTGTTTACAGTCCAAGTACAGGGGCGGAAATTGGCCGCATCCCGGAAGGATGTAAAGAAGATGCACAAGATGCATTAGAAGCAGCACAGGCAGCACAAAAGCCTTGGGCTGCCCTTACGGCGCGTGCGCGTACAACATTGCTGCGTAAATTCGCTCAGGCTATTCGCAATGAAACTGAATTGCTTGCCACCATGTTGGTGCAAGAGCAGGGCAAGTTGCTCGATGTGGCGCGCGGTGAAGTAACTGCAACGGCCACGTTTATTGAATACGCCTGCGACAATGCGCTCACTATCGAAGGCGATATTTTGCCTTCCGATAAACCCAATGAAAAAATTTATATCCACAAAGTGCCGCGCGGTGTTGTGGTGGCGATCACTGCCTGGAATTTCCCCTTGGCATTGGCTGGTCGCAAAATTGGCCCTGCATTAATAACAGGCAATACTATTGTTATTAAACCGACTCAGGAAACCCCCTTAACCACTCTGGAATTGGGCCGTATTGCCAATGATGTAGGTATTCCTGCGGGCGTGTTAAATATCGTCAATGGTTCTGGTTCGGTAGTGGGCCAGCATTTATGCGAAAGCCCTATTACTCGGTTAATTACCATGACCGGTAGTACCCGGGCCGGACAAATCATTTACAAAGCCAGTGCACAGCATTTAACCCCTGTCATGTTGGAGTTGGGCGGAAAAGCTCCCTTTATTGTGATGGAAGATGCGGATCTGGAATTGGCCGCTGAAGAGGCGCTCTGGGCGCGATTTGCCAACTGCGGACAAGTCTGTACCTGTGCCGAGCGTCTGTATGTACATGAAAAAGTATACGACGCGTTTGTTGCCAAGTTTGTACCCAAGGTGAAATCCTTGGTGCTGGGTGATCCAATGAATCCTGCAACACAAATGGGGCCTAAAGTTAATCGCCGCGAAATTGAGCAAATCGATGGGTTGGTGAAAAAAGGTTTGGCGCAAGGGGCGGAACTGGCCTGTGGTGGTAAGCCTGCGGTAGTGCCCGGTTTTGAGCAGGGCAATTGGTATGAACCTACGGTACTGGTCAACGTGAAACAAGATAATATTTTGGTTCACGAAGAGACCTTTGGTCCCATATTACCAATCGTGAAAATTAGCAGTATCGATGAAGCCATTGCTTATACCAACGACAGTGAATATGGTCTTTCAGCCTATTTATTTACTCAAAGCCTTAACTATATTCATCGCTCTATCGCAGAGATGGAAGTGGGTGAGGTTTATGTCAATCGCGGTATTGGCGAGCAGCATCAAGGTTTCCATAATGGTTGGAAGATGAGCGGCGCTGGCGGCGAAGATGGCAAGTATGGTTTGGAACAATATTTGGAAAAGAAAACAGTTTATTTAAGTGAGAAATACTAGTCGTTAATCTGCCGTTTTATACTGGCCGGGCTCAATGGGTGGGTGTGCTTTTTGGAAACAAATAGTCACATCTACCCATTGTTATTTGCAGAGATTATTGTCTAATGTCTGCAAATAGCTTAGCCTTATATCACTATCCAATAAGGCTATTTGCGAAAGGTCATCCAGAACATGAAAGAATCAAAAAAAATCATTCCCGTTCGGGATCAAATTGCTGATCAAATCAGATCAGACATTATTGCGGGCGATATGCCGCCCAATGCCAAATTAAATGAAGTGGCTTTGGCTGAGCGCTTTGGCGTCTCGCGTGGCCCGGTTCGCGATGTATTGCTGCAACTCACTAAAGAAGGCTTGTTGGTAGCCAAAAACAATTGCGGCGTTTCGGTGAACAGCGTTCTGTCTCCAGAGCTACAAGAGTTGATGATCGATATCCGCACCAAGATTGAACTTCATGCAGTTAAAACGTTGAAAGGTAAACTGCAAGAGGCTGATTTTGCCGAAATAGATGCGATTTTGGATCGTCTCCAAAATGCATTTGATGACGAAGATTACACCGAAGTGACAAAGGCCGACATGGACTTCCATCGCTATTTGGTGATGAAGGCCGGTGGCGAAGAGTTGGTTAACCTGTGGCAGCCCATCATTTTGCGTATGCGCATGAACTACAAACGTATCACCAAGCCAGTGGATTGCGTTAATGAGCATAGAGCGATAAGTGATGCACTGCGTAAAGACAATATTCGCGAAGCCACGGCTGCGCTCAAAGCAAATATTCGCTAAGTTAAACTAGCTAATAAATTAAAAACTACCTGAGCTTAAATTGCCTCTTACCTGATAACAGGTGGCAATTTGAGCTCAGGTTTTTTTTGGTTTGTTTAAGCGTTTAGTTGAATATTGCCGATGACCGCTGGTCATAAAACGCCAGACTCACAACTTGCTCAAGTTCGATTATTGAGTCAGTCGTGGGTCTGGCGTTTTTATTACCGTAAGGATTTCCAGTAATTATTGGATGGGAGGAATTTTACTGCGGCGCTGATAGAGCGATTTATTCACTCGCTTGGCTGCATCTACCATGGGTTGATAGGGGATGTCGGTATTACTTACCCAGCCTACGTTGTAGTTTTCACCATCGTAGGCGCGGCCGGTAACTGGGTCATCCACATATTGAAACCAATGCGCGCCCACCATATAAGGGTTATCGATTACGCTATTCATGTAGTTTTCATACATTTTTGCGCGGTCGGTTTGGTCGGCGGCAATAACTAAACCGGGGTGATAGAAATCTGTATCCGACGTTGAGCCTATGTGGTATTCGCCGATGATGGTGGGGAAATCCAAGTCTTTCAGAAATGCCCAAGTATCCGGGTGCATGCCTTCGCGATAATTATTAAAGCTCAATACATCGCTGTATTTTTTTGCGGCGGTGACCACTTCAACCGGCATGCCCCATTCGGCGGCGATTCTTACGCCCATGTACATATGGTTGGGCAGGGCGTCTTTAATTTCGCTGCTGACAATACGGAAATACGTTTCTGCATAGTCGGCGTAGAGCATAGAAAAATCTGCGCGAGAAGCATCATTCAACTTGTCCATAGTGATGCCAGTTGCAAAGCTGGACCATGAATCAATCTTTGTTCCCCAGGCTTGGTTAAGCGTCGCTATATCGCCGTATTTTTTAGTGAGTAATTGGGTGAACTGTTTTTTAGCTGGGCTTTCATCGGCAGTTCTGCTGAGTGCGTAATAGACAGCGCCGAAGTGAGCGCGGTCATTTTTCATTGATCCCCAGCCTTTTTCATTATCAACAAATACACCAACACACCAGGGAGTGTTTTTTACTTCGCGACCGATTTGTTTGATGGTCAAATGTGCGCGACGTTTAAATTCAGGATCATAAACATCGGGTAGTGGTGACCAATAATCTTGCCCGGAATAGATCACTTTAAAGTCGCCGATAATCCAACCGTTGGCAAAAAATGGCATGCGTTGGTTGTCGTAAAACATGGGGTCAATCCAATTACCAAATGAGGTGAAGCCCCAATCCACCATGCGATCCAAAGTGACATCGCGCCAGGTTTTTATGTAGGAATTGGGTGAGCTTTGGCCGTAGCGGCGCTCCAGATTGGCTTTGTAAAAACTGTAGACTTCACCCTGTTCCAATACTCCTTGGTGCACTGTGCGCCGGTAACCATAGTGTTCGCCAAGCTCGTGATCGTAGGGGGGCAGCCATTCAAACATTTCGCGGCGCAAGGGCGATGCAAGAAAGCGGGAATTTAACGATTTTTTGCCGACTGGAATAATATCGCGCGAGTCTTCCGGGGTTAATTCTTCAGGATCTATTTTGCGCACGCTGGCATCGTTGAAATCATAACCGGTGATGGTTTCCAAATTGGCCATACGCACATTGGCGATAGCGCTGGAAAAAAACAAATAGCCTTCCGGGTCTACCATCCACCAGCGGCCATCCACTTTTGCAGTGCGGAAATAGCCTGTGCCTTCCAATTTAGGGCCTTTGCTCCAGCCACCAAAACGCGATCTGTCTTCCGGTTGTTTGGCATTGGCCAAACTGGCTAACTCGGCGTCTGCCGCTGCTTTTAATTGTTTTTCTGAATGAATTTTAGTGGGGTAATTTTTTTTGGCGGCTTGGCCAAATTTATCGACTATCCCCACCAGATATTCCGGATCTTGGGCGGGATTAACACGCAGCTCAAGGTTGTCCACAATTAGGGTGTTAGTTTCAAATTGGGCGTAAGCTTTGAAAATAATTTTAGTGACTTGAGTGAAATCAAAATCGCGATCGCCTGAGCGCCAGGCTAACTTTTCTTCGCTGGTTTGCCATGCTGGTGGGGTTTCGCGCATACCGGTCTGTGCATTGGCAACACGCCCGGTTAAAGGGGCATAAAAACGAGCTGATTGACCTGCATCAATCACTGCGCTGCGCTCTTGTTTGCGGCCTTTTGCATCCATTAATGTCAGCCAAAATTGAAACGATTGACTGCCTGGATTGGTAACATCCAGTGCCAGATTTAAATCACCTGCGTATTCCCAATTCCAATAACCTTGCGCGGGAGTAGGTAGCTCAATTGTGGATTCCTCGCGCGGCTCGAATACCAGTTTTAATGCCTTGCCATATTTTTTCTCTTGCCCCTCTATCAAGCTTGCCTTGACGTTATTTTCCACAGCTTTATTCAGCGAAAAACTATCAAAGTTTTCAACGCTGCCAATTGGGGAATCTTGATTGGCGGCGCAGCTGAGTGACAACCCCGCCAGAGTGCCAGCAAGTATCTGCTTGATTAAATGTAGTTGATTTTTTTTCATTTTTATCTCCTCTTTTGGGTTGGTAGTGGCTCGCGTGATCTTTCAGAGAGTTGGATTCTTCTTAGTTAATGGTAATGATGTCAACAATTTACAATGTAAGGTTTTGTAAGTTGCGCTAATTTATCGGACAACCTAAAGAACTCTTGATTATTTAAGATTGTATACAATATTATGTTAATTGTATGCAATATGGGGCGCAATGATGGCGTTGGTAGATACGGAATTGGCTTTTTCGGTGCTCCTGGGGCGGGAGCAGGGGCTGGTAGAGCAAATATTGGCAGATATTGCCCTGGGAACTTTTGTAAGTGGTAATCGCTTGGTTACGGCTCAATTGGCCGAGCGCTATGGAACCGGCGTAAACCCTGTGCGCGAAGCCCTTAAGCAGCTAGAAGGTGAAGGGTTTGTGACCTCGCAAAAAAATAGTGGTGCGCGTGTGGCAAGTTTTGAATACACCAGCATGCGTGATCTATTTGAGATTCTGCAATTGCTTGAACCGTATTTTATGGCTTGGTTTGTGGATCATTACAGCGATGAAAATGTGGCACAGCTAGATCAATTATTGCAGCAAATGCGTGGTTTAACGGCTAATGACCGGGTGGGATTTTTGCATTTAGACAATTTGTTTCATTGGGAAATGTATCGCCATCACTACAACAAAAGTGCACTAAAGATTTGGAAAACAAAACGACTAATGCTGCTTGCGATGCATGGAAATTTAGCGGTCAGTCGTACGCGTATTGAGCATTCAATTGGTGAGCACCAGCAGATAATTGACGCACTGCGTGCGGGCAAGGGGGCGCAATCAGTGCAGGCATTAGCGTTGCATTTATCTTCCAGTGAAGATTACTGGTCAAAATTAATTCGTTAATACAGAGCAAAGAATGAATATAGTGGATATTAAAACCTATGCTTTTTGGCTGGGGTTTCGCAACGTCTGTTTGGTTAAAGTGGAGACCGATGAGGGTATCTATGGCTGGGGCGAGTCAGGCTTATCAGGGCGTGAAAAAGCGGTAATAGGCGCTATTGAACATTTTAAACAATTTCTGATTGGTCGCTCGGCATTAGATATAGGTGCACTGTGGCAAGAGTTGTATCGGAGCCATTATTTTGAAGGTGGGCGAGTATTGGCTGCTGCAATTTCTGCCCTGGATATTGCTCTGCACGATGCCTGCGGAAAATATTTGAAGGTGCCTGTATATCAGTTGCTGGGTGGCAAGCAGCGCAACAGCATTCCGCTGTTTGTTACTTCTACCTTGGATTTTGGCCCCGCTTTTGTTGACCATCTACTGCAATTACAAAGTGATGGTTGGCAAACCATTCGGGCGACTACCGGTGAGCATGGTGTAAGTCATAGGCCGACTGTATTTGACGTGCGTAAATCGATTGCTAAATCATCTCATTGGCTCACGCAGGCACGCGAAGCTTTGGGGAGTGAAATAATGTTAGGGGTGGATTATCACCACCGTTTGAGCGTGGCCGAAGCGGCTTCTTTTTGTCAGCGGATGCCAGCCGGCACTTTGGATTTTATTGAAGAACCTATTCGCGATGAATCCCCTGCGGCCTATCAAGCGTTGCGCACTATGGTAGATGTACCCTTTGCTATTGGTGAAGAATTCACCAGCAAGTGGGATTTTTCTCGCTATTTGGAGCCGCTGTTAACCCAGTTTGCTCGCGTAGATATTTGTAATGCGGGTGGTTTTACTGAGGCGATGAAAATTACCGCGTTATGTGAAGCAAAATATGTGGACATGATGCCACACAATCCACTTAGCCCTATTTGTACGGCTGCCTCCATTCATTATTGTGCCGCTATTTCCAATCTCGCGAGTTTGGAATTGTCGCCTTACGACGGTGACATGTCTGAATTCGATCGAATTTTTACTCATCGCCCATTAGTGGAAGCTAATGGCTTCAGTATTCCCGCCGATCCTGGGTTGGGTGTAGATGTAAATGAGCAGTTGATCAAAAATCTTCCCTTCAAATATTGGGAGCCGCCGCGACTTATAAAGCCGGACGGCTCCTATACCAATTGGTGAATAAAATAATGCAAAAAAATGCACCTGCAAGTAAAAGTGGAATTTTGATTCTGCTGTTTTTAACAGTAGTTATAAATTACATGGACAGAACCAATATATCGGTTGCTGCCAATGCTATTGCGCAAGATCTTGAATTAACTAAGGTGCAAATGGGAGTTATTTTCTCGGCATTTGGTTGGACTTATTCAATTATGCAAATTCCTGGTGGATTATTGGTTGATGCACTGCGCATTCGAATTTTATATCCCATTATTTTGGTTGCCTGGTCATTAGCGACTTTAGTTCAAGGTGTTGTAAGTAGTTTTGCCACTTTGGTGGGGTGCCGTATGGCGATTGGTTTATTTGAGTCGCCATCCTATCCCGCCAATAACAAAATTGTGACGCAATGGTTCGCAGAGCAAGAGCGTGCTGGCGCTATTGCTGTTTATACCTCAGGTCAATTTATTGGGCTGGCATTTTTAATGCCTGTATTAGCGTTCATTCAAGATTTATTTGGCTGGCGTGGGTTATTTATTGTTTCAGGCTTAATCGGAATTGTTTGGGCACTGGTATGGCGCTACTTTTATCGTGACAAAATAATTCAGTCTCCCGCTGCAGTCATACCATCACCGGCTACAACAAAAAAAGAACCCATCGAAATTCCTTGGGGCAATATCAAATTAGCTTTCTCCAATCGTAAACTTTGGGGGATTTATATTGGTCAGTTCTGTTTGGGTGGAACCTTAATTTTTTTTCTAACCTGGTTTCCTACCTATTTAGCCGAATATCGTGGCTTGAGTGATTTAAAAACTGGAATTTATGCGTCTATTCCGTTTTTATTTGCTTTTTGCGGCGTTCTGTTTGCTGGGTTTTTGTCAGACTATTTGGTGCGGCGTGGTGTTTCTACTGAGGTTTCAAGAAAGGCGCCTATTATTCTTGGCTTTATATTATCTGCCGGTGTTATTGGTGCAAATTATGTCGATAGTATTGCCTGGGCAACTTTTTTCCTGTCAATCGCTTTTTTTGGTAATGGATTAACCTCTATCGCCTGGGTTTTTGTGTCACTGCTTGCCCCGCAAAAAATGGTGGGGTTAGTCGGTGGATGCTTCAATTTTATTGGTGGACTTTCAGCCGTTATGGTGCCGATTGCAATTGGTTATTTGGTACAAGATGGTGACTTTAAGCCTGCGCTATTATTGATTACCGGTTTGGCATTGGCAGGCTTATTTTCCTATGTTTTTTTGGTGGGAAAAATTGTTCCCATATCAGCCGATAATCTGGAGAAATAAATTGAGCATTACATTTTTTGGTGAGCTTATGTTGCGTTTAACCCCAGCGCAACCACAGCAGCGGCTCATGGTGGCACAGCAATTGTCGGTAGATTTTGCAGGGGCTGAGGCGAATGTTGCGGCCGCCTTGGCGCGGTTAGGTGTGGCGACGGATTTCATTACGAAATTGCCAGACAACCTAATTGCGGAACAGGCTATTGCCAGTCTCCATCGCTGCGGTATAGCTACGAATAATGTCTTGTTCGGTGGAGAGCGCATGGGGACCTATTTTATCGAATTGGGTGCTTCGCTTCGTCCAACGCGAGTGATTTATGATCGCAAATATTCCGCTATTTCAACTATCGTTGAAAATGAATTTAATTGGAATGAAATATTACAGGGTAAACAGCGATTGCATTTGAGTGGCATAACGCCAGCACTTTCAGAGCAATGTGCACTGGAGACAATCAAAGCTGCAAAAATTGCACATGGCATGGGGGTCAGGGTAAGTTTTGATCTCAATTTCAGACGCAGTCTTTGGCCAGAACCGGCATTTGCCAAGCACTATTTTAAACAAATTATGCAGTATTGCGATTTGGTATTTGCCAATGCAGGTGTTATCAGTGATGTATTTGGATATCATTTTTTTAATTCTGATGCACTTGCAGAAGCTCAGGCTGTGGCTGAATTTTTAGGTGATGAATTTAATGTAGATGCCGCCGTTACTAGCCGTATTCATCACAGCGCTTCAGTTAATTCGCTCACTTCACTGTTAAGGAAAAATGCCGACTCGTTTAAGAGTACCGAGTTGCGGGTAGATATCCTTGATCGATTAGGTACAGGGGATGCATTCGCCGCAGGAGTTTTATACGGCTATCAGCAAGCCTGGTCAGCGCAACAAACTATTGATTTTGCCAATGCCGCCTTTGCGCTGGCGCACAATTGTTATGGCGATCAGGCTTGGATGAGCGAGACAGAAATTAATGAGGTGGCGCGGGGTAATACTGCTGGTTATGTGGTGCGTTAATTCGTGTTTTGTTGAGCGCAAGTAATAGATGCAGCCAAAGTTTAAGGCTGCTGGATTAATAGTGGAATACATCGATGAAGTTTGAACGAGTCAACAAGTTACTTGCCGAAAAGCTAATTGTCATTTTACGAGTAAAACACTCAGAAGATATTATTCCCATTGTGCAATGTTTGGCGGCTGCGGGAATAAAGGTATTAGAGGTGACTGCCAATACGCCCAACTTTTGTGCGGCGATTAGTCTTATTCGTGGCGAGTTTCCTGAGGTTTTGGTAGGGGCGGGTACTATTACCAATGTGTCGCTTGCGCAGCAAGCGATGGCGGCAGGCGCCCAATTTTTAGTGACGCCGAATACCAGTTCCGCGGTTGTAAAGGTTGCTCATGAGCAAGAAGTTCCAGTTGTGATGGGAGCATTCACACCAACGGAAATTGTGGCTGCAATTGAGGCGCAAGCTGATATTGTAAAATTATTCCCGGCTGAGCCAATGGGCCCTGATTATTTAAAATCTCTGGCTTTTGGACCATTTAACAACACAATTTTTTTTCCGGTCGGTGGTATTAATGAACTCAATGTCGAACGCTGGGCGAATTCAGGTGCTAAAGGAATCGGTGTGGGTGGGAGTTTGGCTGCGCCGGTGCGTACACCAGAAGAAGCGCAGCGCTTGGTTGAGCGGTTAAAAATACTAATAGAAAAAGTTGCAACATTATTTTAATGACAGGCTCATTAAGGTGTCGTGGGCGGTAATAAACAAAGTTTTTTCATCGCTGGAAAGTGTGCAATTGGCGGTGAGTTTTTCAGTGTAAATTTTAGCGAGCACTTCACCCGCCGGAGAAAAGATCCACACACCACCGGGGCCTGTCGCAAATAAAACGCCGGATGAATGTGTCGCCATTCCATCAGGTACACCTTGGTGTTCGATGTTATTTTTAAATTTGGTCGCATCATAAAAAACACGTTTATTCGATGTGTTTCCTTGCTCATCAAGGTCATAGGCCAACCAATGGGGATGTTCTGGATCTGACACGCCGATGTATAGCGTTTTCTGATCTATTGAGAGGCCTATACCGTTAGGGGACTTTACTTGATCATCCAGCAGTACGCTTTCCCCTGAGGGTGTTACTTTATAAATACCTTGAAATGCAATGGCTCTACGCTTGTCAGTCATGCCACCTGCCAAGCCGTAGGGAGGGTCAGTAAAGTATAAATTTCCGCTGCGACTGAGCACGGCATCGTTAGGGCTGTTGAGTCTTTTTCCTTTGAACTCGCTGGCAACATTTTTGTATTGTGGCGCAGGGCGGTTTAACGGGGCGTTCATAAGTGCAATGCGTCGGTCGCCTTGCTGCAACAAAATCAATTCATTGTTGTTATTGAGTAATAATCCATTGGAACCACCGTTATCATCATCGGGAAAGAGTGCAGTTGCACCAGCGGGCTCTAAATAAAGGCGAGTTCCTATGCCGGGTTGATATTGCATAATGCGGTTGTTGGGAATATCTGAGAATAGCAATGCTTGCAATTCATCAACCCATAACGGCCCTTCAGTCCAGCGAAATCCATCGGCACGAATAAAGATTTTTTTCGTTGGGTCGATCAGCTGCAAAGCACGAGGATCAATAATCTCAATGGATCCTATCGCTTGGTTGAGTTCTGGCGCTAAGTGGCCTTCACTTTTATCCCATTTGTTTGTCGTGCAAGCAGCAATAGTGCAGGTCATAAAGAAAAGTATTGCAATTACATTAAGCTGTTTCATGTGTTGATCCTTGCAGGCGATTGTTTTTAAAATCAATTAGACGTTGTAATTGCTGTAAGGATTGGATAATAAATTTTATGGGAGCCAAAAAATGTTGCTCTTGTAACCGGTTTATTTCCACTTCACTTAAACTATTCAATCTATCGGTGTTGATGGTATAGATACCTTCGTAACTAAAACTTGACCCGTCATTAAGCGCGATGTTAATGCGCGCCGATTCCAGCAACTGATGGTTTAATAGCTGTGCAATAAATACTTTTGTCATGGTTTCACTGGGTGTTAATTGACTCAGTAATTCATTGATGGAATTTAAATAAGCGGTGGGTGTTCCGTCGCTATTAAAAAGCGACTCTCCTTGTGTGTGGCTAATACGTTTGCTCTGAGTGTTGATGCTAATAAAACCACTGTCGTGTTCTGTGTTGGGTGCTTGGGTATTCTCAGTAGCATGGCGACGCCCAACAATAAATGGCTGACGTTGGATATGGAGCGGAATATAATTGGCGTTCCATTGGTGTTGATCTAAATAAAGATTCTCTTCAGGCGCAAAACCTAATAGGGCATATAGATTAAACTGACCTGTGTCTGGGTCTTTCATAAAACATATCGGGTATTCATGGGCTAATTTTTTTAGCTCATGGATCAATACCGGAACGTTATTAATATTTTCACCGTATTCTGCACCATGCTCAGTAATCACTTTCAGTTGCGTGTGTATTTGGTGATTCAGTATTTCAATAGAAGTGCTCATATGTTCTCGCTATCGTAATTGGATAATAAAGTCCAAATTAAACGGGCTGTAATCCATATTCTTTAATTTTGTTAATAAGTTCTCTGTTGCTGGGAAGTTGGCTTTTGAGTTGTTGCGCCAACGTTGCATTTTTGTTGAATAACACTTGCGCTAATTGTTGATTGTGTTGCGACATACCTAGAGTGCTGGCTTCTGTTGTGTAGCCCATTCCGTACAGTAAATATTGATAGCTGGCAGCGGGGAATACCTCAGCCGCGCGATCAAAATCCATATGCCAAGGCGGTTGGTAGCGCCACAAAGTCATTAACTCTTGCAAGCTTTCTGGAATGCTACTTAAGCGTCGATTGTCTCTCCAAAAATCACTGTCGTCGCGTTTGCTAAGGGTGTAATGCAATTTCAAAAAATCAATAATGCGTTGCCAGCGATATAAAAAAGTTTCATTAAATCGTTTTGCGATGATGTCCATCGCGGGGCGTGTTGCTGGTAGTTGGTCGGCAATCATCGCGGCTGATATTTCAATCAATACCAATGCCGATGCCTCCAGCGGTTCAAGAAACCCTGCGGATAACCCTACAGCGACACAATTTTTTTCCCAAAACTTTGCTCTGTGCCCTGGTGTTATAGGAATTTTTCGCACAGAAATTTGCTCGGTGTTGGAGGAGTGTTGTCTGAGGTATTGGTGCAGTTTTTCTTCGGCTTGCTCTGTGCTGGTGTGCGCGCTGGAAAATACGTGGCCTATACCGTGTCTGCTTGGCAGGCCAATATCCCAAATCCATCCGGAATCCTGCGCGGTAGAAATGGTGTGCGAGGCGATAGGGCTGTTGTCATTTTCATAGGGCAGGTGGACTGCCAAGGCTGTGTCGATAAAAAGTACATCTTTACAGGATATAAACGGCACTTTGTAGTGTTTGCCAAGCAACAGCGAATTAAATCCACTGCAGTCTATAAATAAATCGCCTGCAATATCGCCCTGTGTATCGGTAGCAATTGAGGTGATATCGCCATTGTCGGCGGCATTAACATGAATAACATCGGCTAATAAATGGGTGACACCAAGGTTGGTAGTGCAATGCTTTTTTAAAAATTCGGCAAATGCACCGGCATCCAAATGGTAGGCATAGTTTGCAACAGCGGCATATTCCGGTGTGGTAATTAATTTCGGCGCTAAGCCCGCTTCACAAAGGGTTTCTTGTACGCAGACGGCGTTGGAGAAAGATTGGTTGTGTGGATTAGCTAACCAGTGGGGCGCAAGATTAATCTCGGAAAAGCCTTGCGGTAAAACTAAAGGGTGATAATAAAAATCGTCTTTTTGGCCAGTGCACCAATGCACAAATTTTGCTCCCTGTTTAAAGGACACATTACATTCACGCAGAAAATCTGTTTCAAGCACGCCCATTTTTTTTAAGGTGTTACGCATGGTGGGCCAGGTTCCTTCACCGACGCCAATGATGGGTGTTTTGGGTGATTCTACGAGGCTAATTTGTATGCCTTCGCTATGCTGGCTGCGTATTTTGGCTGCGAGCGTGCCTGCGGTAATCCAACCGGCTGCACCACCGCCAACAATGACAATGGATTTTATTGCTTTTGTCATATTTGCACCGCCGTTTTTATTATCCATTTAATCTGTTTCGTTTTAAAAAAAAGGTCGCCAATAGTAGGCGACCTTTTTTGTACTCAATCATAATTGGGTGTTAAACACTGACAATTAGAATTTCGCACGTACACCTACGTTGTAACGAGAACCGTATTGCTCGTAATCTTTAATTTGATTAGTCCAACGGCCGTAACGATGGGTTGCTTCATCGGTTACGTTCAAGCCTTCGATAAATACGGATAGATTCTCATTGATTTCATAACTTGCGTTGATATCAATTTGATCATAGGCCGCAGTAAAGACGGGTTCATTGCCGGATGACAGGAGGAACTTGTCGCGCCAGTTATAGGCAATACGAATTTGGAAACCATTATTTTCGTAGAAGCCGACAAAGTTGGCTGAATCGCTCAAGCCTTGTAGCGCCAAATCATTGTCCAAACTGTAGACGTCGTAACTGTCATCGCTATCTACCATGGTGTAGTTAACAATGGTGCCGAAGCCTGAGTCGCCGAACATATGCTGTACATTAAATTCCCAACCATCAACCAAAGAGTCGTTCAGGTTTTGTGGTGTGGAAACTTCCCAGACAATAGCTTGATCACCAGGTTGTGAAGTACAGGCTGATGTTGGGTTGGCTACTGAGCCACCTGGGCAACCAGGGCGCGGATTGGCGCTGGGGTTAGTCAGTGGGCCATTGGGGCTGTTGATGATGCGGTCTTCTTGGCCTACAGCAATAAAGTTATCCACTTTCTTGCGGAAGTAACCACCGGATACATAACTGCCTTCGCCGTAGTACCACTCAAGTGACAGGTCGAGGTTTTCGGATTCGAACGGTAATAAACCCGGGTTGCCTTGATTTGCTTTGAATGGGCCGGTTGATAAGTGCGTGACTAAATCTGTGCCGGGATACATTGCATCAATATTGCTGCGCGCAATGGTTTTGCTGTACGAGAAACGCGTTACCAGGTCATCGGTTAAATTTAAACTTAAATCGAAGTTAGGTAAAAAATTATCGTAATTTCCTTTGAGTGTGTCCGACTGTTCGGTATCAGCGTATATCTTCGACATCTCCAGTGGCGATACCCAATTAAAACCTATCACTGGTTTAGTGATGGTGTAGGAGCTAACATCGGTTTCTTCGTAGCGCAGGCCAACATTGGCTTTAACCGGCATTTGGTTAAATTCCGCATCAAAATCAAATGACAGATAAAGCGCGTTAGTCTCTTCTTCAATACCATTGGTGCCATAGTTCATTGGATTATTAAGATTTTGCGCGTACACCAAATCAATAAATTCATTGGCGCTAAATACAGGTACATATTCAAAACCTATATCGCCTGTTTCAAAACTGAGATCCAGATTGGTCAGGTCCATGCCGCTTAATGCAAAGTTCGCGCTGTAAATATCTTTTACATCTACGGTGTTTTTGGTTTGTGCTACACCAAAATTAATCGCCGTAAGTGCACCTGCATCGGCATTTTGCCAAACGCCGTGCAATTGAACTTGTTGAATATTATTTTCCAGTTCATGACCGCGCTCTTGATACAGGTCGCCGACAATATTGGCTTTGTTGTAGGCGCCGCCGGGTAAGTCTGAATCGTCATAGGAAACGCTGGGCAATTTGCCAGAGAAATCCGCTGCGATATCCACTGCACCAAACGGGTTTTTGGTATTGGCAATGCGCTCGGCAGGTTGTGCTCCTGGGTTCGCATGAGAGGTTGAGTCATGTGCATCCAGAGTGAAAGACAATTGATCATTAACGTCCCACTCTACATTTACACCGAATGAATCATTTTCAGTATTAAAACCGTATTCCCAGGCCCAAAAGTTCAACTCATCGTTGCTGCGCGCCGGGTTAATGATGGTGCCATTGGCATCGGCTTTACCGGTTTGTACATCATCAAACCAAAAGCTCATGCGATTCATCGCGCCGTCTTCTTCAAGGCGTGACATGGTGTAATCAACAGTCGCGGTCAGGTTGTCGGTTGGGGCAAATTGCAATACCAATTGACCGTTTTGGCGGGTGCGCTCGTAGTTGGCATTTTCCAAATCGACAGTGGGGATGCGCCATGTCGCTTTAGTGGGGTTGCGATCAGTATCAATAGCGCTGGTGTCAGGATTTTGTTGGCCGGGATAGCCGCGGCTCCAACCATTTTGTGTGCCGATACGATCGACATGGAAGTTGCGTTCGGCGTAGGAATAAGATGCGAGTACGCCAAATTTTCCATCGGCAAAAGTGTTGCTAATCATGCCGGAAATTTCCGGTGTTACTTCATCGCCTGTTTCAACAGTGGGCTCGATTACACCTTTCACGCTCGCGTGAGCAACCAATTCATTAAAATCAAACGGCTTGGCGGTTTTCAAGTTAATGGTTGCGCCCAGTCCGCCTGAGGCCACGTTTGCTTTGCCGGTTTTATAAACCTCTACGCCGGAAACACTTTCTGCGGCTATTTCACGGAAATTAAAACTGCGAGAAATGGGTGTGCCATCCAACGCGGATGAGTTGGGCATTTGACGGCCATTTAAAGTCACCAGATTAAAACTGGGGCCGAAGCCCCGAACGGTCACTTGGTTACCCTCATTGTTGCTCCGGTCGATGGATACACCGGTAATGCGTTGTAAAGATTCAGCGAGGTTGGTGTCGGGAAATTTACCTATGTCTTCGGCACTGATGGCATCTACTACGCCGCTTGCTTGCCGCTTGGTTTCCATTGCGCCGGTGAGTGAGCTTCTAATCCCGGTCACTACAACTTCTTCCACAGCGCCGGAATCTTGCGCATAAATATTGATGCTGGATGCAGCAATCACTGCTGCTGAAAGTACTTTTAGTTTGAAGCGGTCTTGAATAATCATCGCCATACAACACTCTCCTAATGGTCTTTCATTTTTCTATATCGGCTTGTTTTGCCTTTGTTCGAATCAAAACAGGCCTTATGGTTGATTCGAAAGTAAGGGCGGTTTGCTAAAGATTGAAACGTTTGGTTTCCGCGCCTTGCCTTGCGCAGGTATCATCTGCCCACTTCTTTTTAATGTCAAACATTAATTGTTAACAAAATGTGTGGTTGTTGGTCGAAGTGATGGGGCATGGGCTGTGACAGTGAGGAGAGTGGGTATCAGCTGCGCATGGGCGGGAGGCGGGAGCGTAAAAAAGTTAAAGATTAACTGTGAAATGTTAACAAGGTTGTGTTAATGCAAAAAATATCGGTGTAAGATTCTATTTCTGCTACTGGCACAGCTTCACCAGCAGGGGCTTGGGATTCGCGTAAATCAGAATCGTCTTGGCCAATCATTAATAACAATAATATGTTCTTCAGCTGTTAGTGTTTTTTCCAATAACGATAATTATCATTTCATCAAAGAGGCAATTATGTTTAAACAACATAAACTCCGCCTTGCTGTTGCCGCTATTACTACTGGGGTTTTAAGTAGCATGGCGTCTTTAGCATTGGCGCAGAACGTTAAGGTTGATATCAACGCGAATATCAAACACTCGGTCAATGGCGTTTCTGATTTTGGACGCGAGCGGCGCATTACCATTCATGCCAGCCCAATGGAAAATGATTTCTTGGGTGAAAAAGAAAAGCTCGATTACCTGATGGATTTAGGTGTGACCTTTGGTCGCGATAATGGTTTGTCGATGTACTATTTCAGCCAAACCGGTGGTGATAAGGCGCGCTCTACCGATACCCCCAGCCCATTTCCTTTTGGTTATGCCAACAAGCCTAATCTGGCACAGTTGAGTGCTCTCTCGGCGCAATACAAAGAAAATTTGGATACCAAATACGCCGATGCGCAGGAATATTTTGGGCGCACTTCTTCATTGATTATGGGGTCACAACCCAGACCCGCTTACCCTAACTGGAGTTCGTATTCCTGGTTTGGTGGTGGCTTGACCAGTGAAACTCCGTGGCGACCACGCACCGCACAAGATGCAGCAGAATGGTATGCGGAATTTTTAAATAAATTTTTTGTGCAATACGAGAATGATCCTACGGCTATTCCTATGCCCAAATATTGGGAGGTAGTCAACGAACCCGATATGTTGATGAACGTTCCCAGTCATGAAGGTCATGTATCTACTTGGGAAGAACTGTTCGAATTTCACAACGTGGTTGCCAATACTGTACGTAGCAAGCTGGGTAACAAGGCTCCAAAAATCGGCGGCATGACCTGGGGTCTGCACGATTTGGAAAAAGGCGATGCAACTGCAACAGGTTCGCCGCGCAATCGTGGCGATGCATTATTGAATATGTTTTATGGCTCGGATGCGGGTAGTGAGGCGATCAAAAATGCTATCCGTGTAAACAGCTTTAATAAATCGCCCACGATGTCGCTCAATGGCCCAAGCCCAAGTTCGGATTGGTATCAATGGGATGTAATCTGGAAAGGCTTTATGGATGCCGCCGGTAAAAATATGGATTTCTATTCAGTCCATTTGTATGACTGGGCTTCTTGGGACGGAGCATCTACTCGCACCGGCGCTTTGCGTACGGGTTTCCAATCTGAAGGGGTTTTGGATTTGCTCGAATGGTACGACATGAAAATGCTCGGTCAACGCAAAGAAGTGGTGATGTCGGAATACGGCAATATTACCGGCACCGACATTACTAAATTGGATCGTCAGCGCATGCGCTGGGAAGTATTAAAGCCCTTCTCGCAAATGATGATGCAATTTATGGAGCGCCCTGATTACGTCACCTTGTCTATGCCGTTCATCGTGGTTAAGGGTGAGTGGGGCGATGAGGACAAAACCCATCCTTACGGCCAAAGTCTGTTGGATCGTGACTACTCAACTTGTACCGAAACACCTACGGCTTATACCAACTGTACCTGGAACTTTAACCCTTCCATTAAATGGTATGAATTGTGGCGTGACGTTGATGGCACCCGTGTAGATACCTATGCCAGTGACCGCGATATTCAAGTGGATGCCTATGTTAAGGGCAAACACATGTATGTCATTTTAAACAGTTTGGAAGCAAAGCCGACCACCGTAGACATGAACTTTGCGGGCATCAGCGGCAATGCGATCAAGAGCATCAAAATGCGCCACTTATATTTAGACGAGGCCATTGATGATGATAACAATCCAGCCAACGGTGTGGGTAAGCCAATTCTGGCCGATGCCACTCTGACCAGCCTGCCTAAAAACATCACAATTGGCGCAGATGCAACGGTGATTTTGGATATTGAGTACACCAATAACCCAAACCCCACACTCAACAGCAAAGAGCAGAAATACCCGGCTGAACCACTGACCGCCAATGCCCCGTATCGCGTTGCAGCCGCAAATGTGAGTGCGCAGGTGAACGGTGTGCCCAAACCGGCTAAAGGTGAAGCGCAACTGCGTGTGACCGGCGCCTTCTTTATGAATACCGGCATAGCGACTGGCTCGTCCGACAGCCGCGTATCGCTCAAAATTAACGGCAATACAGTACCGGTGAAAACCGATTGGCGCGGCGATGAGTCGAGAAGAAACGGGCGCTCCATGGCAACCTTGGAGATTCCGTTTGATGTAAGTTATCTAAGCGCAAGCGGCAATAACAACATTCAGTTAACGACGATTGCCCAGGGTGAAGTTGCGGCGGTGAGCCTGCAAGTGTGGGATATGGATACTCAAGTTACCCGTAGCATTCCCGCTGCTTGCAGCCCATGCACGGCCGTTACTGGCTTGAGCCTGAGCCAAACCAGCGTCAGCAATTTGTTGGTGACTCAATCGGTAGCGCTTCAACCAAGTGTTAGCCCAGCCAATGCCTCCAACCAAAACGTCACTTGGGTTTCATCTAACCCCAGTGTGGCCAGTGTTGATCAAAATGGTTTGGTGACCGGTAACAAGCCAGGTTCTGCCACTATCACCGCAAAAACAGTGGACGGTGCGTTAACTGCTACGGCTTCGGTATCTGTCAGCCAGTTGGTGCCTGCCGCTGTTTCTGTCGTGGGTTTGCCTAACCCTCTGTATATAGGCGCGAGCAAACAGCTAAGTGCGGCAGTTACGCCAATTCATGCACCTAACCGTAAAGTGACCTGGAGCAGCTCTAATCCGACCATTGCAACTGTGGATGCCCAAGGGGTAGTCACTGGCCTTAAGGCAGGCAATGTCACCATTACCGCAAAAACGGTCGCGAACAACATAGTGGGCACGGCAAACATTCAGGTGAAAGCCAAGTTGTTGACCGGGATGGCCATATCGCCCGCGAGCACCTTGATCCCACAAAATGATAGCCTGCAAATCCAAACCAGTTTCACTCCGGCAGACGCCAGTGATAAGTCGGTCACTTGGACCTCCAGTAATACTGCAGTTGCAACCGTGAGCAGTACCGGATTGGTGAAAGGTGTTGGGTTGGGTGTGGCAGAGATTACCGGGCGCAGTAACGACGGTGGCTTTAGCGGTAAAACCCGAGTGGAAGTTGTTGCCTCCAATACCACACTGACCTACGTCGAAGCCGAAGCTTTTAATCGCACCGGCGGAGCCTATGGCGGTTTTGTGAAAAGCACCACTGGTGCCGGCAATATCAATGACAACCAAACCGGTGACTGGGTGGAGTTCGATATTAACTTTGCGCAGGCGGGTATTTACCAATTGGTATTGGCAACCGGTACACCTTTAGATGGCGCGGGTGTGGAGTTCCTGGTGGATGGTGTTTCCAATGGCCGCTCCTCCTTGCCTAACAATGGCAATTGGGATCAGCACGTGACGACGGTAGTAACCAATGGTCTGCAGATTAACTCTGCAGGTACCCATACGCTGCGCTTGCTCAGTGTGGGTGCTGGCGGTGCCTATCAGTGGAATCTGGATAAGATTGGTTATCGTATTTTGAAAGCGACGACTGGTGGGGCATCGTCAATTGCTTCATCGACACCGGCATCTTCTTCACCTTCATCAATGCCGTTGTCATCTTCATCGCGTTCATCGACACCACTGTCTTCTTCCGTCTCATTGAGTTCATCATCGCGCTCATCCATACCTGTATCCTCAAGCTCGTCAGTTGCATCCAGTGTGGCATCCAGTGTTGCAACAGGTGGTTCGAAGTTGGTGTTGCAAGCTGAGGCATATACCGCGACGGGTGGTACTTACCAAGGCTTCCAAAAATACTCAACGGCAGCTGGAGTAGGGGCTATCAACTACAACCAACGTGGCGATTGGGCCGATTACACCCTGAATGTCACCAGTGCGGGTACCTATAGTATTGATGCCTTCCTCGGCACCACACAAGACGGTGGTGCTATAGAGGTGTTGATTGACGGTGTATCTGTAGCGAAAAAGACCGTTGCCAATAACAACAATTGGGATGTGTTTGCCAAGTTGGCAGTAGCGACTGGTGTGCAATTAACTGCAGGTGCACACAGCGTGCGCATTATCTCGGCCGGTACTACCGCATCGACATGGGAGTGGAATGCGGATCGTATTGAGTTCACTCAAGTGGCGGTCGCTGCTCCTTCCTCTTCATCGCGCGCTTCAAGTTCGGCGGCAGTGGCAACACCGGTGGTAATGCAGGCGGAGTCTTATGCTACGACTGGCGGCAGCTATCAAGGCTTCCAAAAGTACACCACCGCGGCGGGTGTAGGCGCTATTAACTACAACCAAACCGGTGACTGGGCGGACTACAGCATCAATGTGACTGCAACCGCTAACTATCGTATCAATGCTTATCTCGGCACCACTCAAACTGGCGGTGCTATAGAAGTGTTGGTGGATGGTGTGTCGGTAGCGAAAAAGACCGTGCCCAACAATAACAATTGGGATGTGTTTGCTTTGCTGGAAGTAAGCAGCAGTGTTCAGCTCAGTCAGGGTGCTCACACAGTGCGGATCATTTCTGCCGGTTCTACCAGTTCAACCTGGGAGTGGAATGCAGATCGCATTGAGTTTATCCCAGTAAATTAATCGTTTAAAAATCCCCTCGCTCGTTTGGCTCACACTGTAATTAGTGTGGGCCTTTTTTATGGTGCAGAGATTCTTACGATTTTAGTAAGCGCATTCATTTATCAAATGATTCTATTTTGGTGCCTGCACAACTGTTGTAGCGGCGCTCGTCGGGCAGACTGGCGAGAATTATGGCGGAAAGACTGCGCGCCGCGCCTGCCATCTCTCGCCTGGTTACGCGCGATAAAAGCTCACCGCGAGTTGTAACGCATCTAATTCTTCAGGCGATAGATGCAATGGCGGTAGCTCTAAGCCCGGTTGTAGACGGTACCCAAGACCCGGCTCCGCATAGACAGGAACTCCTGTAACCGAAAGGTCGTTGATATAACGGTATATCGAGCGCACAGACACCTGTAGCTGTTCGGCGAGTTTGGCTGCAGAGACGGGTTGCTGGCGACGAATTAAATTCACCAGCTGAAATAGACGATTAGCTTTACGCAACGAAAGCTCTTTTTGAAAAGTGCACCATCTATTGATGGTGCCTGGCCAATATTGTGGTCGAGATGGTCTCTTTCCGTAAATGATCCCAGCGGTGATTGGTTCTCTTTCGGTGGTTCAGGTCGTCGTAGCATTTCATATAATGATAAGCATTAAGGGCATCAGATACACGCGGGATTTAAAAGCTGCCTGAAGTACTAAAGAGAGGCGTAGGCGATGCAGAAGTGGTTTGATGCATGGTTCGAGTGGGGCTTGATGTCTGCGATTTGGCGCTTCTATTGTCACCCTGCTAGTGAGTATTAGAACCGAATTAACGGTAATACAACTTTTGATGCTTTAAGTCAGCTTTCGCAGCCTGAATAATATCCCATTACACGCCAATTGATGATCCGGCTGCGGGCAATTACACTGACGTGATTCACGGAGATCTATTATGGCTACAAACAGTAAAATTGAATGGACCGAACAAACATGGAATCCGGTTACGGGCTGCACTAAGATTTCTCCCGGATGTAAATATTGCTACGCGGAGGTAATGGCAAAGCGATTGAAGGCAATGGGAGCTCCGGGTTACGAACTTGGCTTTGACACCATTACGCTGATGTATGAACGATTGGATCAGCCTCTACATCGCAGGAAGCCGACCATCTATTTTGTAAACTCCATGAGCGATTTATTTCATGAGGCGGTGCCTTATGATTTTATTGATCGCATATTTGACACTATCCGTGCGACACCACAGCATGCCTATCAAATTCTGACCAAACGCGCGGAAAGAATGAATGATTATTTCCAGACTAGACAGGTACCTGATAATGCTTGGCTGGGTGTTTCTGTCGAGGATAAAAAGTACGGAATTCCTCGGATCGGCTATTTGCAAGCCATCAAAGCCAAAACCCGGTTTCTGTCTATTGAGCCGTTATTAGAGGATTTGGGGCGCTTTTCTCTCAAGGGTATCCACTGGGTTATTGTTGGCGGTGAATCGGGCGTTAAAGCCAGGCCGATGGAAGAATCTTGGGTACTAAAATTGCGAGATCAATGTCAGCGCAATGAAATTGATTTCTTCTTCAAACAGTGGGGCTCCTGGGGGCAAGATGGCGTCAAGCGTAATAAAAGTGCAAATGGCCGACAATTACAAGGCCAAGTGTGGGATATGATTCCAGTCGTTGCCATTTAAAATAATAGGAAAAGGAAACTCCGTGTGAGCCATAAAAATAAAAAATATGATTGGGAAATTGGATCAGAACTTCCGCAACTTGACGAACATAGCGAAACTAAACATCTCATCATAGCCGATTATTTAAAGCGCTATGTTGAAGTGTATATGGCAAATGCTACGATTGAGCGATTGCCACTCACCGTTGTAGATGGCTTTGCTGGTGGAGGAAAATACCGCGCATTCAATCGCGAAGAGACAACCGATGGTTCTCCTTTTCTGATCTTGAAATCAATCCAAGAGGCGGAAGCACTACTCAATATCGGTAGACGGAAGCCTCGTTCTATTGATGCTGAGTATCATTTCATTGAAAAAGATGCTCCCCATCTCGACTTCCTGCGGCAAGAACTACATTTGTCGGAATTTGCGCATTTACTTGGTTCAAAAATACATCTGTATAACAAAAAATTTGATCAAGTAGCTACTGATGTGATCAAGCGAATTCAACAGCGCAATAAGGGTATGCGTGCTATTTTTATTCTTGATCAATATGCCTATAAAGATGTTCCGTTCAGCATTATTAGAAATATTTTTTCTAGTACCGCCAGCGAGGTTATTTTGACCTTTAATTTCGACACTCTGCAAAGTTTTCTGGCAGAGAATTCGACTAATAAAAAAGCACTCGAAAATATCAATCTTTCACAATATATCGACTGGAATCGGCTGGCGCTTTTTAAGGAGGCAGGTATGTGGCAACACGCTATTCAAGAGCAGTTGGCAAATGCCATTCTAAAAGGATCTGGCGCAAACCACATGACTTTGTTTTTTATAAAGCCTAAAAAAGGATGGTGCTATTGGTTGGTGCATTTATCGCAAAAATTTATTGCTCGGGATGTCATGATGGGCCTTCATTGGAAACATTCTAATACCAGTGCAGGGTTTGAGCATCATTTGGGTGAAGGTATATTTACACTGGGCTACCAAGCTACTCAAACAGCAGGCCAAATCACGCTTGATTTTGGAGAAGTATTCGATTTTGGATCAAAAGCAAAAGAGCGCTGTATTGAGTGCCTGTCAGAATCCATTCCCCGTCTATTGGACAATTGCAATATACAAATGCCATTTTCACAGCTGACCGACAATATCGGCAGCCTGACGCCCGCCTCAACAATAGAAATCAAAGCTGCACTTCAGTCTTCTATAGACAATAAAGAATTAATGATTGTGACAAAAGATGGGGGAACTCGCCGAAGTGCTAACCAGATTGGGCCTTCTGATATTCTCAGATACAATCAAAAACAACTGTTTTTTTAATTACATAAGGAGATAATTAGTGCTTTTGCCCCAGGAATATATTGGTAGACCCCAAGCCTTTTTAAAGCACACCATATTGAAAACGTATCTTGAGCGTCTTTTCATGATTATTGGCCAGTCTGAAATTGTTATTAACTATGTGGATTGTTTTGCTGGTCCTTGGTCAGACGAAAATGAAGCGTTAACAGATACATCTATTGGTATATCCATCGCGCAAATGAGGAAAAGTGTAGCCATTTTCAAAAAAACGTTCAAAAGAGATGTTAAATTCAGAGCGCTTTATATAGAAAAAGACAATGAGGCATTTTCACGTCTGCAGGCATTTTTAGATAAACATCGAGATCCTGCTATTACAGTTGCTTGTATGCATGGTGATTACACCAAACTAATACCCCATATAGTCGAATGGACACAAGATCATTTCACCTTCTTTTTTGTTGACCCTAAAGGCTGGAAAAATATTATTGGTGCAACGACAATGAGGTTGTTATTAGAGCGACCCAAAACAGAATTTCTTATCAACCTAATGTACGACTTTGCCAACAGAGCTACTGGAATCGAAAAACATGATCCGGACATGATTGAACTGTTGGGTACAAAACCTAATTATAATGGCTGTGAAACAGTTTTTGATCGCCAGCGGGCATTTCTTTCCCAGTATCAAAAGAATATAAACTCGATTTATCTCGGTAGGTCTACGTATATTCCCATCAGTCGACCCGGCACCAATAAATTACTTTACTTTCTTGTTTACCTGACGCGACATCCGAAAGGTATCATTGTCTTTAAGGAAGCGGCGGAGAAAATGATCTCTGTGCAGCGTATAACGCATAACGAAACTTTGCTGCTAAAACAGTTTGACGCTGCTCCTATTACTGACTTATTTGCGGCTGAGGATGACGTAACACAGTGTATTCCTGTAACTGACAATCGCCTTTCCGCAAAAGTATTTTTGCTAACAAAACTAACACGCACCCCCTTATTAATTGATAACGAACGTTTCGCTAGATTTTTGGAAGAGAGTGACCTTTATCCAACTGACTTTCAGCAGGCAATGAAGGAGTTGCTTAATAGTAAGGCGGTATTAAACGTCGATGCTGATGTTAGTAAGCGCAGAAAAAAATTCATACAGCCTGACTGGCCGCAAAAGAGCGAACGATGGCAACTATCAGACGAGTAAACGATTTTCCATAACCAAGCATAACTAAATTTGTTTGCTGTGGATCATATGAGACAGAATTACTTCGCCTCAAAATGGAGTTCGCTCTAAAAATCAACGGCAGGATTCACAGTGAATACTTTCCCAGCATTAATTGTATTTGATCTCTATGGGACATTGGTTCAGTTTGGGATTAAGCATCATCCTTTCCGAAAGATTCTACTTTGGGCTAGGGAGCAGGGGCGCAGCCCAAAACCAGATGACGCACGAAAATTGATGACGGTAGACAAGGATTGCGGTGAGTTGCTGGCAACACTTGGGATTTTTCCTCCTGCCAATATGCTCACACAATTACATCAAGAAATTCAGGAAGAGTTAGCCGGCCTGACTCTCTTTGATGATGTGCTACCAACCCTAGATTTCTTGACCAGCCGAGGAGTTCCTCTGGCCATTTGCTCTAATTTGGCAAAACCCTACGGCGCGGTGATTGACCAGCTATTGCCGCAATTTAACTTCACCCGGCACCTCAGCTATGAAATTGGTGCAATAAAACCTGACATAGAAATGTACGAGTCGATTCTAACGGATACTGGATTAATACCAGAGCAAATCCTCTTCATTGGTGATACATCACTGGCCGACTACGAGGGACCTACTAAATTTGGTTTCCGTGCTAAACATCTGGTCAGAGGCCAATCTTCAGGGATGAATAGCATTGCCTTATTAACAGAAGTTTTGCAGTTGCTGGCGCTAGATAGTTAACTGATGACACGGTATTCGAGCGGTTTCTCAGATCCTCATTATTAAATTGCCAGTAGAAGCCTGATAGATGGGCACGTTTTAAATCATGCCAAGCTCATCAATTGAATATTTCAGCCCGAAATTATGGCGTATAGCGAGTTACTTTGCCTTCTTTCAACATCTCGTTCTCTAGTACCAGTTCTTCGTTAAGGGTGATTAGTGTATTTACGATATTCAAAAGCTTTTCGTTCTGACTCTGAAGTCGCTGTATGCGTTTTGAATCCGATTGTCTTGATTTCTTGGGTTTGCCCTTTTCGGTAGAGGTCGAACGAATCTCCGAGTACGCAGTAATCTCTCTATGTAAATCTGGGTATCGATCCATTCGTAGACTTACTGGCAGCATGCCAGCCTCTTTCGCCACGTTGGTTAATGACACGCGGGTGCCTTTAGGTAGGTTTTTTGGTTCATCGAGCTTAAGTCGCTCAAATGCGGCACGCATTTCTGCTTCAACACTTTTGGGACGTGGCATGAAAGTAGACCTCAATAGCTTCGTTCTCGGCTTTGAGTTTTGAGTGCCGAGGGGTGTTCTTTATAAGATTTGTTAACTCAATGGCGTTGGCGTCGTATAACGCTTTAAGTCCCTTTTCATTTCGCTTGGAAAACACCGCATCTTTGCATGGACCTTTTCCATCCACTCCGGCGCAATGCACTGCCGATTCAACCCCGCCGTACTCACAAGATTGAGTCATGCAAAAACCAAGTAGGGTGCGTCGGCAAGATGCTTCGCCGCTCTTTGCGAGTTCCTCCAGCTTTTTGTAATCGCGATCTTCAATAAGTTTGAGCGTGTTCACTGCGATTAGATTTTTTCCTGTGGCGTGAACGCTGTCACCAATACTGTTTTCAGCTATCTCAATTAACTCCCGTACTGCTGACCTATTGGCCTCGACAGTAACTGCATCACTAGCGTTGGCATTCGTTATAAGGCGCGTGTAATTACGTCCATAGTAATAACTTTGATAAACGGTTTTATGTTTCATCATCCACTGTATAATTTCATCTGGTACGTTTGAGGCAAACAGATTTACGGCCAAGGTCCGTCTTAGTTGATGGGCGTTAAACGACCAGCTGCCATCGACCTTGAACCATAATTTCTCCGTTAGCGTCGGTGTAAGCTGGTATGCGATGTTGTAGTCGTCTTTAGTAATTATAAATTCCTTTTCAGGGAATGCTAACGGATTGAGTTCTACGAACTTACCTAAGTCCCATTGGTATACTTTGATAGAGCTCGTGCCCGAACCCCAATGTTCTATCTTGCCTGTCATTAGATATGGATTTATTTGAACATCTTGAGGGACGACTTTGAACGTAGTGTCTAACCGCAAGCGTGAGAAGAAATTAAGAATTTTGACCGCGCGTTCGACTGAAGTTGGTACGACCCAGCGCGCATCACTATCAGGATCAGTTTTTGTTGTTTCACCCGCCAGCAACGCTACCTTACCGAGAGTTGGGTCATCGTCCTCGATAAAACAATCCGAACGCATGGAAAGCCCTTCACCGAGCCTCTGTATACTGTGTGCCAATATAAACGTGAATGCACAATCCCTTACGAGGTTTGCATAGACAGAGAGCGCTTGTAATTCGTATTTCTGAGTAGGTATATAGCCTACCCATCGGTTTAAGAGATCAGCTATTCCATAGTCTTCAAAAAATACTGTTGCTCCTCCTCGATAAATCCGTCTTTTGGCTCGTGATGGTTTCATTTGACCCTTGACGCTAGTGTCCCGCCCTGCATTTACGAATGGGCTCTTTTGAGAGTGACCATTTTCAATGTTGTGTCGATACGCGTCATGCACCCATGTCCAAGCCTTTGCAAAAGCGGCTTGCTTCATTTCAAATGCGTCCATCACGAGTTCGGTTGATCGAATGAGCGACATCCAAATACGTGGGGGTATATAAGCGTTTTGGACTGGTATATGAGAGATTTGGAGTTGAACTAATTTTTCGATGAATGCAACATCAGCAATTTTCCAACCCAAAACATTTTCCGCTCTCAATAAGGCATTAAGAATCCCAAGCACTCTTCTGTGCTGTGGTGGTGAAAGAAAATCTATAAGATCGCTTGCCAAGCGCGGAAATCGGTAAATTTGATTAATGGTGATGTTGTGTAAGTCTGCAAATTTGCAAAGCTTACTCAACAATTTGAATGTTGATTGAATTGATTTTACCGTTCCTGGAAACAAAGGCATGTGGTACAGATATAGAAATGTAACCTGCTTGAGAAGATCCTTGTTTTTTGGGGTAAGCTTCTGAATATTGAAATTAAAGGAAGAACGGCTATAGGCATGAAAATCCCACCGTTCATCACAATATTTGGAAAGTGGTTTGCCGTCAGAGTCAACAGAAACATAAAAATCATCTGGTGGCGGGTAAGTTATTGGCTGGTAGTTGCAAAGCTCTGAAGCTATTAATGATATATGGGTGTCGCAAAATCGAAGAGTTGAGGCGTTCATCTGGACTCCCAGAATTGAATGATGTTTTTCCATGTTGGGTGATAGACACCTTCTTCAATGCGAATAAGAGACTCAATTACCCATTGTTGTGATCGCGTATTGCGTTCTCTGAAGGCGTCCAGCTTTTCCGACAGTCGCTTAATAACCAGGTCTGCAGGTATCGCACGTTTTACTGGTTGAGCAGCTTCAATAATTTTTAGGTATCTAAAAGTTGTAAGCGACCACACATAATCCTCGGAATCGATGTCGCGATGGCTTTTGCACCACAGGCAACCAGATTCATTGATGCAGTTGGGGTTAATTACTCCTGATGGTCTGTCGTGTGTGGATTCAGGTTGCGCGTTACAACCGCTGTTTATCAAACTAACTGGTTTTTTATTCCAAAATTTCGTCAGTGCAGTCATAGCGCGTTGCTGTGACGGCCTTTCATACGCCTGCTTAAATACTTCTCGTGTGTGCTGGCTCATCTCAGCACTCAGATTTGGGTCACCACTCATGCGATCTAAAAAGTTTGCACGAGTATTGCGAGTCACCCTCGGTGGAATCCATGGGATCCCATCCTGTTTTGCTTGTGCCTTGAGCACTCCGTAGTTCACGCTGCCATTATTGGTGCTCTTATAGAGGACAGGGAAAAGTTTAGAATCTTCAGGATAAAAAAAATCGACAAACTTTATTAAATTCTTAAATCGCTCTCGATACTCTTTATAAATCGTAAATTTGACGGGCCCCTTTTTTCTCCCCTTGTAGCATGTCACAAGCCAATCATTGTTTCCCTGTAGCTTATAGGTAAATCCTTTTCGTTCAATCTGGGTAGCCTGTGACATACTCATGCCAGTTTGATATACGAAGATCACAATCTCAGCAAGCAGCCGAATTCTTATCAAGCTCCCTCTGAACATATCTATCGTTGTGGTTGGTTTACAAAGCGTTACAGCCTTTCGCGATATGACGTTGTTTTGATGGTTGAGCAGTCCCGTTAGTCCAGATGGCATTCTAATTGAATGTCTTGAACCATCAGGTTTCAGTATGTCTAGGGCTATTGGTAGTTGGCCATGAATCGACTCAACAGTAATGGCGTTAGAAATATCGACGCAGTAATGTCCAAGTATTCTTGCGTCCCCTAAGCTCTGCTTCTCTGCCGCACGACTGATAAGTGTCTTACGAGGAGCCTTATAGGATTTGATCGTCTTAGATTGATATTTCAGTAGCAGGTGAGGGGGTCTTTCCAATATGTCGGATATATATTGGCTCAAATCGAGAACGTTTTTATAGGCCGTTATACCTTTGATATCCTTTTTGACGTATGCCTGAGAATAGTTGTACTCATCGTATGCCAGGAACACTGTTTCTAACGCCTTATCTTCCACCGATAGCTGAATATCATTTACATCGATCCATTTTATAAATTTATTGATAATGTGATAGTAGGTGTAGATTGATGCGTGTGATGTGCCCCGCGTAATTTCGAGGTTTAAAAGATCCTTAATTGCTTCTACGAACGGTAAGCGATCTTTAATAATGCCATGCCAAGCTTCAGCTGTTGCATCGCGATAAAACCATCGGGATTCTGTCGCTGCTCCTCCTTTAATGAGCCAGCGACTGAGGTCGGTCCATGCACCTTCAATTTCTTTGATTTTTAGATGCTCCGGCTTCTTCAAGTTCGTTTCACTCCACTAAAAAAAGTTTGGGCCTAAGAACTGATTGGTAAACTCTTTGTTCACCTTTCTTGCTGTTTTGGATGTTTTTAAAAACTTTACGTATTTCCAAGTTGTGCTTGCATTTTTATGCATCAACCAATCTCTAACATGCTCAATTGCATTTGCGTCACTTACGCTCATATATAAACGCGCAAGCTCGGTTCCACAGGTTGCCCTGGATTGGTGAAATTTAAGGTCATGAAACTGCGTCAAGTTGTCTCGAACTAAAGCCTTTCTTAAATCGGAAAGAGCTGTGTTGATGCTTGCTTCGCTGTAGGGATTTCCATCTTTTGTCAGAAACACCAAAGACTTGTTTGCCTTTGATGCTTTGGCTTGACGTTTAAGCCTAGTGACATTTGTTTCAGCATACTCAAGTATGAATTCGTGTACTGGTTTCAGAAAGCGGAGGTAACCTCGGACATCGAATTTTGTATCGATCCCTGTGCCCGGTCCGGCAGCAATTAGTAGTATGAAACTATCTGGGTGCTCACCGATTGAGATGGAAGTCGGATCTACTATAGCGCTTTTAAGATTTTCAATCCGAAGTGTCCTTATTGATCCGATGCGCGCTCCTGTGAAGAACCCCAGAGTAAACATGGCGTGTAAAATTATGTTTTGTTCACTGGAATTTTGCTTCAAATACCTCAACAGGGTATCCCTATCTTCGGTAGAGAGTGGCATTAAGCCGTCTTCGACACTAGTGATGTTTGCCTTTCGGTGTGGAATTCTTAGGTCGGTTGTCCACACACTTAACGTGCGATTGAAGCCTGTCTGGTCGAAATATGTAGCTGCAATCTGCTGGTCAGCCCACATCTCAAGCTGTTTATCTATTAATCCTCTCGCCTTGACCCATTTGTAGAAGTTGACGACTGCATTTATTCGTCGCGAAGCTAATGAGCTTGTCTTAGTTGAGGTATTTATAAGATGCCCGCGGAATCGTTCCAAGCAGCGATCCTCGCGTTTAATGGGAAAGTGGAGCCAGTGAAGATTGTTTTCCTCCAACCAATCTGCATAGGCCTTTAAATCGTAAGCATTGCTACGAATCGTTGGAGACTTTACTCGCTTTTCTGCCAAGTAACGATGAGCCTCCATCCACAGCGAGCCATCAGACCAGAAAATGGTGTACTTGGTCTTAGGTTTACTGGATTCGCGCGGAGCCCAGTCTCCGTCGATGCGGATGTAAGGTAGAGCTGCGTAGGATTCGAGGTGTGCCAAAGTGGGTGACCCGACAGATTGAGGTATTGTCAGGTGATAATCAAACTTATGTGTAGTAATGTCAATATGGCAACTAATGTGTAAGGTAAACTCCCTGCCAAATTCCCATATTTAAGCGGCCATTAGTGATGGGAATATTCAAGCTCGCACCGAGCAAGCTGGCTTTGAGGTGAGCGGGCATGTCATCGCTACCCTCATCCCGGTGCAGATAATAGGGCTCATCTTCCGCTACAGCGCGATTAAAGAAGCTTTCGAAATCCTTACGCACCGTGGGGTCGGCATTTTCGTTAATGGTGAGCGATGCCGAAGTGTGTTTAATAAGAATATTCAACAGTCCAACCTTAACTTGTTTAAGCTCGGGTAACTGTTGAATGATTTCTTCCGTAATAAGATGAAATCCGCGCGCTCTCGCCTTGAGTTGATATTCTTTTTGCACCCACATGAGCTGATTTTTCTCTAATAAATTACGGGTTTGTTACTGGTTTGCATTCATCTGCGATGTAGCCTATGACAGCGGCATCTGCGCAGGCACTACAACCATTGCTGTAGGTTTTTTGTTCGCTTGAAGGGCAGGGTGTAGTAACACAGCGCACGCCGGTATCGCGAGTGGCACAAACTGGTCGATAGTCCATGGTGCATATCTGCGGACGTTGGTCGGGGCACTGAGTCAGTGTGTTGTGCGCTTCTGGTTTGGGCGTAGGTTGTTGGGAGCTGCAGGCGAAAAGTAAGCAGATGGCAATTAATACTGTGGCATTTTTCATCGTGCAGTCCTCGGTTTTATTTTGCGCTCAGCGCGGCCCCATCGAATTGAATACCTGACCACCCGGTTTGCATAAAATTACGGATATTCTGGTGGTCTGTCGCCTCGGGGTGTTGCAGTACATCTTTGCGATAGTAATCACCAAAACAGGCGAGTGTTTGGTTTTCTGAAAAATTGTGCATTTGGGCAAACGAGAAGATTTTACAAGAGCCTGAATTTTGACCCGCTTCATTCACCAGTTTGCCGTTGTTAAAACGCGTAGGTGTGAAGTGATAATGAGCGTCAATCGCAGCAATGGTTTCGCTAAACTCAATCGAATCCGGTGTGTTTTTAAGTGTTGCTAAAAATTGATCGAGGTTCATAACAATCTCTTATTTAACTAAGTTACTGGCGTAGTGAGGCCCGTATTCTACGCTGGCCTTCACCAAAATAATAATTGTTTGCCCCAGCTGGTTCTGGGGAATCAATTGCGCTATGGTTTGAAATATCTTTTCATAGGTTTTTGTGACTCTCATGACCAAGAAACGTCCTATTTATATTCCTTTTGCTGGCCCGGCTTTATTGGAAGCACCTTTGCTCAATAAAGGTAGTGCATTTACAGAACGTGAGCGTCAGCAATTCAATCTTGAAGGCTTGTTGCCTTATAACATCGAGACAATTGAGGAGCAGGAGGCGCGTGTTTATCAGCAGCTCTGCTCATTTGAGTCGCCTATCGATAAGCATATTTATTTGCGCAATATTCAGGACACCAATGAAACGGCTTATTTCCGTTTGGTGACCGATCATCTGACCGAAATAATGCCACTTATTTATACCCCGACGGTAGGCTTGGCCTGCCAGCAGTTTTCAAAAATTTATCGCCGAAAACGCGGATTGTTTATTTCGTACCCTGATCGCGCCCGTATTGATGACATGTTGCAAAACGCTACTAAGCAGAATGTAAAAGTGATCGTAGTGACTGATGGTGAGCGTATCTTGGGGCTAGGTGATCAGGGCATAGGTGGGATGGGTATTCCTATTGGTAAACTCGCCCTTTATACCGCCTGTGGCGGCATTAGTCCTGCTTATACATTACCTGTTACTTTGGATATTGGTACTAATAATGAAGCCTTGTTGAGCGACCCCATGTACATGGGGTGGCGCCATAAGCGCATCACGGGTGATGAGTATTACGAATTTGTTGATGAGTTTATTCAGGCCGTCAAAGTACGTTGGCCAAATGTGCTACTGCAATTTGAGGATTTCGCGCAAGACCACGCCACGCCCTTACTTAACCGTTATCGCGATCAACTCTGCTGCTTCAATGATGATATCCAAGGTACGGCTGCAGTTGCAGTTGGTACCTTGATGGCAGCTTGTCTGGCGAAAGGTGAACAGTTAAAAGATCAGCGAATTGTATTTGCGGGTGCTGGCTCCGCAGGTTGTGGTATCGCCGATCAAATAGTGAAACAAATGATGGCGGAAGGGGCAACTCATGCAGAAGCCCGGAGTCGCATCTTCTTAATGAGTCGTGATGGGCTGTTGCAAACGAATTCACCGGATTTGTTTGAATTCCAGCGCCCGTTCTGTACTCCTGACGAGGTAGTTGCTTCATGGCGTTCTGTGTCGTTAGGAGCAGATGGGCGCTTAAGTTTGCTGGATGTTGTTACTAATGCGCGCCCGACAGTACTGATTGGTGTCTCAGGGCAGGCCGGTTTATTCACTAAAGCTATTGTGGAAGCAATGCAGGCTCACTGCGAGTATCCACTGATTTTGCCATTGTCTAATCCTACCTCCCAGGCGGAGGCACAACCGGTAGATTTACTGCGTTGGAGTGCGGGCAAGGCAATGGTTGCTACCGGTAGTCCTTTTGCTCCAGTTGACATGGGCGATAGGGTGATAGATATAGCCCAATGTAATAACAGCTATATATTCCCGGGTGTTGGTCTTGGAGTGATTGTCGCCAAAGCCACGCGAGTGACCGATAACATGATGATGGCGGCGAGTAGGGCGCTAGCCAGCGCATCACCACTGGCGAGCACTGGCACAGGTGCGCTACTACCTCTGCTGGATGATATTCGTGCCGTAAGTAAGTTAATTGCAAAGGCTGTGATTGTTCAGGCAATTGCTGATGGTGTAGCACTACCTATCCCGAGCGATTTAATTGATGAAAAAATCAATAAAAATTTCTGGGAGCCTGAGTATCGAGAGTATCGACGCACTTCATTCTAATGCGGCATTATGGTGCATTAGAGTTTTTTTCGAAGATCTGTTTCAACCGCTTTTCGTATGAATAGCCTGATTTATTACATCTAATGGCAGAAGGACGCTAAAAAATGTTGAATTATGCGCCATATCGACTATCGTTTATTGAGCGCCTGATGCAAAATAGCCACAGGTGAAGGAGCGAGCCCTGATTTGGAGTGGTAATTGAAGTGTGATGTGCTTCACTTGTCTATAATCAACCTTAGTTGGGTGTGCGGATTTCTATGAAACCGCGCTTTGAATGTAACCGATGTAGGCGCAGGGCAGTATATATGAGCAGTCGCAAATGGCCGTGAGGCATCGAGTGCTCCTTAACCCAATTTATAGCTTTTAAATCGACCTGAGTTGTTCGATAAAGGACTAAAACATGGATTTTCTTTCTGCACAGAAGTATCTTTTAAACAAACACCAAGCCAAGGAAATGTTTCCCTCTGGCCCGGATATGGCCGTATATAAAGTCTGCCATAAAATGTTTGCGACCCTGACTGCTGAAGGTGGTGTACCACGTGTTAGTTTGAAGTGTGATCCCGATCTCGCCTTGCAACTGCGTGAGCAGTACCCTGCGGTTCGGCCCGGCTTCCAAATGAACAAAAAACATTGGAATACGGTGATTCTTGATGGCTCAGTACCGTCGGATCAAATCCAACGCATGATTGACCACTCTTATCAGTTAATTGTTGATAACCTACCTACACTTGAAAGAGAGCAACTGCTTGCTTCTAAAAAGTAGGTATCTAACGTGCGCCGGTTACTGACCGGTGCGCTAACTTGAGTTGCTTGACCTCTTTTTGCCTCTGCATCCCCCTATTAGGACGAGTAGCCTGCTGTGAGCACTGATAGAAGTATTCCATCAGACGATTTTCAGGCATCACCCGATACGGGAGTGCGACTTAAATTATTGCGCGAGTTGGCTGGTATTTCGCAGCGCGAACTTGCCAAACGTGCGGGTATGACTAATAGCAGCATATCCACTATTGAGCAGGGACAGGTTAGCCCCAGTGTGCAGTCATTGGCTCGTATTCTGTCTGCTATCCCCATTACCCTTTCCGACTTTTTTTCCTTTTCGCACGAAAGTATCGCCTCTGGAACCTCCGGTACACAGATGCCTCGTGTTAAGCAACAAACCCTGGTATTACCCGCTCAGTCCAGTAGCGCCTTTTTGGTAGCTCCTGCAGAACTCTCCGGCGTTGTATTGAATGGTTCTCTCATGCTTATCTTGCCCCAAGGTAAACAAACCTTAATGCAGGGGCAGTCATTCTGTATTCCCGCCGGGCAACTCTTTCGTTTCAGCAATTTAACCCCAGAGGAACTGCGGTTCTATATCTGTTCGTTTTTTGAACTGTCAATTTAAAAAGATCTTCTTTTGTGCGTTTGTTGTCAGCCTTTTGCGCTGCTCTAGGGCAAGTCCCGTTCATGCTGCTACACTCAAACTCAGATTTTCCCTCCCTAGATAAAAGAGAGATTCATTATGTTTCAAGGAAAAGCCCTCAAGGTTTCCCTTTTGCCCGATGGCATTGCGGAATTGACCTTTGATCTGCAAGGCGAGTCAGTCAATAAATTTAATTTGCTCGCCGTTGCTGAACTTCAACAAGTGCTAGATCTGCTGGAAAAGGCCGTTGATGTTAAAGGCCTGCTGGTAACCAGTGCCAAAGATGTCTTTATTGTTGGTGCGGATATCACCGAATTTGGCTCCGTGTTTGCGTCGGGGCCTGATCAGGTTATCGGTCATCTTGCAGCAAATAATCGCAATTTTTGCCGTTTGGAGGATTTACCCTTCCCAAGTGTTGTCGCAATCAATGGTTTTGCATTGGGGGGCGGGTTGGAGTTTTGTTTATCCTGTGATTACCGCATTTCCAATACCGCTGCCAAAGTAGGCTTGCCGGAAACCAAGCTGGGCATTATCCCTGGTTGGGGCGGCACGGTGCGTTTGCCACGTGTTGCAGGGTTGGATACCGCGGTTGAGTGGATCGCCGCGGGTAAAGAAAATGATGCGGCAACGGCCTTAACAGCAAGGGTGATTGATGCTGTGGTCGAGCCAGAAAAGTTGCGCGATGCGGCGCTCAATTGTCTGCAGCAATGCATGGCCGGTGTATTTGATTACAAAGCTCGCCGTACCCAGAAAAAGTCACCGCTGCAATTGAATTTTATTGAATCAATGATGGCTTTCGAGACCTCAAAAGCATTTGTTGGCGCACAAGCCGGGCGCAACTATCCTGCGCCGGTCACCGCGATTAAATGTATGCAAAAAGCTGCGGATAAAGGCCGCGATGAGGCATTGCAAATCGAGGCAGAAGGGTTTGCCAAAATGGCTTTAACCCCCGTAGCGCAATCCTTGGTGGGTATTTTTATCAATGAGCAGTTGCTCAGCAAGAAGGCCAAAAGCTGGGAGAAAAAAGCTGATAAAAAAATCGGCCGTGCAGCGGTTTTGGGGGCGGGGATTATGGGCGGTGGTATTGCCTACCAATCAGCGCTGAAAGGCGTGCCTATTAAAATGAAAGACATCGCCCAAAAGGGTATTGATCTTGGTTTGTCGGAGGCGAATAAATTACTGAGCAAGCGTGTGGAACGTAAAAAGCTTACTGCTGCTGAAATGGGCGATGTGTTAAACCGCATTGAACCTGCATTGACCTATGACGGGTTTGATCAAATTGATATTGTGGTTGAGGCCGTTGTAGAAAACCCGAAAGTGAAAAAAGCAGTGTTAGCCGAAGCGGAAAGTAAAGTGGGGGTCGACACTGTTATTGCTTCTAATACCTCCACCATTTCCATTACCTACCTTGCTGAAAGTTTGGCGCGGCCTGAAAATTTCTGCGGTATGCATTTTTTCAACCCTGTGCACATGATGCCGCTGGTTGAAGTTATTCGCGGCGCGAAAACCTCCGACAACGCTATCGCGCGTACGGTTGCCTATGCCAATGCCATGGGTAAAAAGCCTATTGTGGTTAAAGATTGCCCCGGTTTTTTAGTTAATCGCGTGTTGTTCCCTTATCTGGCCGGTTTTGCCATGTTGGTGCGGGATGGTGTGGATTTTCAGCGCATCGACAAATTAATGGAAACCTGGGGCTGGCCGATGGGCCCTGCGTATTTGCTCGACGTTGTTGGAATAGATACTGCTGTTCACGCCGAAAAGGTAATGGCTAATGGTTTTCCTGACCGTATGCAGCGCGATTTTACCTCTTGCACTGATGCACTATTTGCGGTTGGTCGCCTCGGTCAAAAATCAGAAAAGGGTTTTTATAACTACGCGCTCGACAAAAAAGGTAAGCCGGCGAAAGTAGCTGCACCTGAAGTGTCGGATATTCTGAAGTTAGGTATTCAAAGTTCTATGGAGATTAGTGACGAAGATATTATCGCGCGCATGATGATTCCGATGGCAACTGAGCTTACCCGCTGCTTGGATGAAGGCATTGTGGAAACGGCGGCTGAGGCCGATATGGCGTTGGTTTATGGCACAGGTTTCCCGCCTTTCCGTGGTGGCGTATTCCGTTGGATCGATTCCATTGGCGCCCAGACATTCTGTGATATGGCGGCAAAATTCAGTGTGCTCGGTGCGCTTTATCAAGCACCGGATAGCCTTAAAGCCAAAGCGGCCAACAACCAAAAATTTTACGGCTAAGGAGTCAGAATAATGAGCTTACAACCACGCGATGCCGTTATCGTCGATTACGCACGTAGCGCTATGGGGCGCTCCAAAAATGGCTGCTTCCGCAATGTGCGCGCTGACGATATTTCCGCGGCAATCATTAAAGGGTTGCTTGCGCGCAACTTACAGCTGGACCCCAATACTATTGATGATTTGCTTTGGGGTTGTGTTATGCAGCGCGAAGAGCAAGCATTTAACGTAGCCCGCAATATTTTGTTATTGGCCGGATTGCCGCACACAATTCCAGCACAAACTATCAATCGCTTGTGCGGTTCTTCTATGTCAGCGTTGCACACCGCCACAGTCAATATCCGTGCTGGCCAAGGTGATGTGTATTTGATCGGTGGTGTTGAACACATGGGGCATTTGCCCATGTATGAATCGGTCAGTATTAACCCCTTATTGGGTTTGTCGGTTGCGAAAGCGGCGGGCAATATGGGGATGACAGCGGAATACCTAGCGTTGTTGCACGGCATCAACCGTCAGCAAATGGACGAATTTGGTGTACGTTCCCATCTGTTGGCTGCTAAGGCCCGAGACCAAGGCAAATTTGATCGCGAGATTATTGCGGTTAACGGTCACAATGCCGATGGTTTTTTGATGGCGGTGAATCAGGATGAAACCATTCGCCCTGACACTACTTATGAAGCGCTAGCCAAATTACCGCCGGTTTTTGACCCTAAAAATGGTCAGGTCACAGCAGGTACATCTTCACAAATGAGTGATGGTGCATCAGTCATGCTGGTCATGTCTGCCGAGCGCGCCAAATCGCTTGGGCTCAAGCCTATCGCTAAAGTTGTCTCTATGGGGCTTGCCGGGGTTGATCCGTCAATTATGGGTTACGGCCCTGTACCATCCACCGAGAAGGCATTGAAAGCGGTCAATCTGACCATCGATGATATTGATGCCGTAGAGTTGAACGAGGCTTTTGCTGCCCAGGCATTACCGGTGTTGAAGGATCTCAAGTTGCTCGACGCTATGAACGACAAGGTAAATTTACACGGTGGCGCGATTGCTTTGGGGCACCCCTTTGGTTGCTCAGGTACTCGTATCACCGGGTCATTGCTGACGGTAATGCAAGATCGCGACTTAACCATGGGTGTTTCAACCATGTGTATTGGTTTGGGGCAGGGCATTACTACCGTGTTGGAGCGACTCAACTAATCACAGAGTCTGTATTCAGGTTGCTTTGGTGCCAAGGCAATCTTGATATCCAAAGGTCGGCTTAATGCCGGCCTTTTTTATATGTACACAAATGTAATCCCTATTGTTTTGCCAGCAAGAAATTACATCGCTCTGATAAACTAGATTCTATTTTTCGGTTAACCCATCAAAGAGACAGGTTTGATTCTTCTTACTCTGGATAAAAATACAACACCGGACAGGTGTTTGGCCCAGCGCATAAAGTTGTGGCAGGGCTCTGCAGATAAAACCAGCGTTGATATATTTGCTGTGCGTTTTGTCCATGATGCAAATTACCTTGCCGGGCAACCGCAACAGGATTTGCTCGCGTTGATTTCGATCTCGTTGTCAAATCACCAGTCGGTTATTCCCGACGTCAGTATCAGTATCTTTCCTTGCTCCAGTGATCGTCTTCATGAAGTGGAATTGGTGCCTGCCAATGTTGAGTCAATGGTTCGTTATTGTCGCGAGCAGGGTTTCCCGCTAGTTCGGATCTCGTCCCCCCTATTATTGGAGCCGGTTTATATCCCCAAGCCTTGGGGGCAAGAAATTTGGTATACCGGTATTGAAACGCGCGGGCAGGCCCGAGTGATAGGGGATGGGGGGAGCTTACCTTTACCCTGGGTGATGGAGTTCTTGCGCGATCAACTGGCAATGACCGTTGCCGAGCAACTGATTCTTCTCAAAGTCCTCGATCCACTTGCGGATGAACGCTATGGCGATCTGTATTTTGAGTTGCACGAGCAGAAGCAGGAAGTTTACGTCGTTACTCATGTTGATAAGTGTGCATGGCCAGATGGGCGTGGTTCCATTCAGCTTGGCTTTGATCCCGCCATGCGAGCGCAGTATCTGACATGGAATGCATTTAAAGACGCATATCGTAAAGCGGTGAAGGACTACGAAAAAACACGGCGAGCAATTGATGCGGTACTCGATCAAAAAAAGCAGGAGCTGGGTATCGCATTGGATCAACCAGTTGCTGTAGATCAATTAAAGTTATGGGTTAAGCAGCTCTCGCAAGATATTGAATATAAAGATTTAGTTGTTCGTGAGCAGGATTTGAAAGATGCGATGGATCGTTTTATTGCACATCTACCGCTCTCGATTGGCGATGTGGTGGCGGTACCAAGATTGGTACCGCATGCACTTCAGCACGGTGTGCGGGTCGTAGAATTCCAGACGCCGGTTTATGAGCGAAAGATTCTTAGTTTCGGCCAGAAGGTTCTTACTCAGCAGCATTGGGACACGGATGAGGCCTTGAGCCTGGTCGATATTAATGCTGAGTATTTGCTTCCGCCGGTCATAGTTTATGAGAGCGACGATATTCAGATTCAGCGCATCGTTAACTTCGATGAATTTGAAGTACGCCGGATTGCCTTGAATGGTATTCATCACTTTGATGTTGAGCGCTATTGCTTGTTAATGGTGTTGGAAGGAGAGGTAATTATTGGTGATGATGCCGCTGCTGCCACATTGGCTAGCGGTGATGTGGCACTAATTCCTGCTAATACCCATGCTGGCCACAGGCTTAAAAGTTCTGCTGGTTGCTTGTTATTGCAGGCAATCCCTCGCGTGGGTTGATATTTTTCAAGTGCAACGATTGATAAGTGGCTGGTAAATAGGCTTCCATAACATTGGGTGTTAGAATGCGCGCCCTTTTCTTGCGTCAATAACGGGAACCCTATGTCTTCCTTTTATGAAATTGTTGAGCTGACGAATGGCGATGTTGCCTTGCAACGCGCAGATAGCGAGACTAATGAGCCCTTGGTAACAATTCGTTTTTCGCAGGAATCTCTGGCATTTCTGGGAGAGGAAAAGTTCATGGTCGCCAAAGCGATGATTGAAGCGGGAATGGATGTAGCAGGGGAAATTGCAGATCAGCAGGCAGAAGCCCAATTGGATGATAATTTTAGTGAATTATCCGAGCTGGAAAAAATGATGCTGCATTGATTAAGCGAGGTTGTTATCGTCCTTGATCTCCATTATTCAACTTGAATTTATCTAACACGTAGCAGCAGCCCCTGACATTGACCTTTTGCTGCTGCCGTCTCCAGCTGCGACAGCTCCTTATCACTTAATTTCCCAGGACTGGATATAACCGTGTGGCTGTTGCCAGCAGACAGTGCCTCCCAAGTTATCCATAACAGAGCTTGTGGATCTTGCGCATGAATAACGCGGATAAAGCGAGTATTTACGCCGTAGGATTCAAGCAAATCCCTACTGATATTGTGCGGTGCGATCCAGGTAATCCAGCGGTCACTGGCGCTATTGCTTAAAAATGCAATCATGGGCAATAGCAGGGCGAGCTGTTCTGGCGAGTCGCTGGTTAATACCAGCTCGGTGACACCGCTGGCAGTTTTCTGGTTGGGGGTATGTTGGGGTATAACACGAGCGATATTAGTCACGACGAATTACTCCTACGCTTAAACCTTCAATACTGAATTCCTGGTCGCGGGTATCAACCAGAATGACATCGAAATCGGGGTTCTCTGGCCATAACTCAACTTGTGCGCGGTTACCTGCACGCTTGAATCGTTTTACTGTGACTTCTTCGCCAATACGGGCGACAACGATTTGGCCATTGCGTGCCTGATCAGTTTTATGTACTGCGAGTAAATCACCATCAAGAATGCCGGCATCTTTCATGCTCATGCCATGCACTCGCAGAAAGAAGTCAGCGCTGGGCGAAAAGAAGCTGGTGGGAATGTTGCAGTAATCTTCAATATGTTCTTGTGCAAGGATCGGGTTGCCTGCAGCAACTCGTCCGATAATAGGAATGCCCGCTTGCAATTCAGGTAATTTAATACCGCGCGATGCGCCGGGGATAATTTCGATTGCCCCTTTGCGAGCAAGCGCTTTGATATGTTCTTCGGCAGCATTTGCTGACTTAAAACCTAAGATACGTGCGATTTCGGCGCGGGTAGGTGGATAACCGGTTTCATCCGCATAACTGCGGATCAATTGCAGTACCTGTTTCTGTCGGGGCGTTAAGTCAAACATAGTGCACTCCTGGGTCTGTTTATCTGTACAGTGTCTGTGATTATATACAGTAAATCAGCTTGTGCAATAGTTTTTCAAACTGCTGTTATTTCACCCTGTTGCCATAGCGAATGTTGCGCAATTCGCCCTGAGTAAAATAAAGATGGGTCATAAATTTGCCTTTGCCTGGGTTGTAGGTCCAGATGTCGACTTCCGTGCAGGTTTGAATGGCGACATTGTTTTGAATGTTGTTGTTGCCGTTTTGAACACCTTGTGGAGTGGTGATTGCGGCGGAGGGCTCGCAGTAGCTATCGGTCATCAGTGGCTCACCACACAGTTCGATAATATCCGCTTTTGTATCGCCCGCACTGGCGAGTTGACCATTGCAGCGAAGGGAATCGGCATTCGCGGTGGTTGTTAGTAAAGCGGTGCATAAAATGAATGGAGCGGTATATTTGGTCATCGTTTTTCCCCCGTTATAGATATTGTTAATTTAATTCTCATGACTGAATCGAAAATGAATTAACTGCCTATTTTGAGCAGAAGTTTATCGAGCAAACGATTGGGCAGAATTCGCTTCATTACACCAACGAGGTAAGTGGGGAAGGTGACGTAATAACGTGCTTGTGGACGAGGCGACTCGAGGGCATGTTTAAGCCGTTTAATAACAGCCGCTGGTTCCAGGGTGAAGGGGGTGTTGGTTTCTGCTTTGCCTAGGCGATTGATTGCCTTTGCGTAAATATCCCGGTGGCGGCTTTGTTCGGTGTCGATGTTTTCCAGTAGTGCAGTGAGGGCATTTTTACGAAATTCGCTGCGTATCGGTCCCGGTTCAATCAGTGAAACAAATACACCGGTGCCGACTAATTCAAGGCGCAATGTATCGCTAATACCTTCAATTGCATATTTGCTCGCGTTATATGCCCCGCGTAACGGCATGGCGGAAATGCCCAGAATCGATGAGTTCTGAATGATTCGTCCATAACCCTGCTTGATCATGACCGGCAGTATTAAACGCGTTAACTCACACCAACCAAAAAAGTTGGTATCAAATTGTTTGCGTAATGCATCAATAGGTAAGTCCTCTATCGCTCCCGGCTGCCCATAGGCGCCGTTGTTAAAGAGTGCATAAATTTCTCCGCCGGTAAGTGCCATTAATTCTTTAAAGGCTATTTGGATTGAACCTGAATCGCTCAAGTCCAACTGCAGGCATTCAAAGCCTTCAGCGGTGAGCCGTGCTACATCGGTAATCTTGCGGCAGCTGGCGATAACCCGGTAATCCGCAATTCGTAGCGCCTGGGCGGCTTCATAACCTATACCCGTTGAGGCACCGGTGATCAGAATAGTTTTTTGCATGAGCGTCACTTTTTGTTAAAGGTTTTTGCGATATAGCCGCTAGCTTATAAGACCAGCGAATGTTCTGGTCGCGACTGTTCAGGCGCTGTTTAGGGCCGCAGCATTCCGCTCCTTGTTGAGCCGCAACAATCAATGGTGATGTATGAATTCCTATTCTGCCGTAAATAGCTATGCCAGCGTTAAAGTTCATTCCGGTGTTGAATCTGCTTCTCCCCATCGTCTCATCCAGATGTTATTTGAAGGTGCTCTGGAGCGTATTGCGCAAGCAAAAGGTGCTATTGCGCAAAAACAATTTGCGCGCAAAGGTGAGTTAATCAGCAAAGCGGCGGCAATAGTAGGGGGCTTGCAGGGCAGTTTGAATGACAATGAAGGCGGCGCGTTAGCGGCAAATTTAGATAGTCTTTACGATTACATTATCCGTCGGTTAACCCAGGCAAATTACGAAAACAGCATTGATCAACTGGATGAATGTGCGCGCTTGCTTGGGGAGATTAAATCTGCCTGGGATGCAATTGGCAAAGACGTTTAAGGAGTCTGCGATGACGCTACGATTAGTACCTGAGCCAGATTACACCGGTGAGGCCGGGATAATGGCCATGCGCTCACTGCAGCAGGCGTTAACTGTCGCCTTGCAGCAAGAAGATTGGGAGCGCATTCGTCATTTGGATCGTGTTTGCGTTGTATTAATAGACAGGGTGATTGCCGCTAATCGTAATGACAAATCAACATTGATTCGCGCCCTGAGTGAATTGAAAGGTGTTTATGCCGGTTTGATCGCTCAATGCCAGCAGGAAGTAACCTTGCTGCATGCGACTTAATCGCAAAGTCACGCAAACATTGCCCCATATGGCCACAAGTTCGCCGGAAATTAACACCGCAACCTGCTTTTTATGCGCAATACTCGCCAAAATCAGCCGACCCTGCTAGCCTAGGTTAATCCTATGGCTATCAGGTATATGCTGTGTCTAATTACAATCCGCAAGAAGCACTCAAACAATATCAGAAGCTCGGTATTGAGTCCGAAGTCAGTCATGCATCGCCCCATCGTTTAATTCAACTGTTATTTGAAGGCGCGTTAGGGCGTTTGGCGGCAGCGCAAGGTGCGATGGAGCGGGGCGATATTGCCGTTAAAGGTGAAATGCTTGGTAAAGCGATTGGCATTGTCGGCGGTTTGCGTAGCTCGTTAGATATGGAAGCCGGCGAAATATCCGAGCGTCTGGATCAGCTTTATGAATACATTAATCTTCGCCTGTTGGAAGCCTCTGCACAAAACGATATAGATAAAGTAGTTGAAGTCATTCAGCTGCTTAAAACAGTCAAGTCCGGTTGGGATGAAATTGGCCCGCAAGCCGCCAAGGCTCCCTGATCATTCCGATTGTTACAGTAAAAATTAAACCCGCACCTGACAAAAATAATAGTGACTTTTTCATTCTGATTTTTGTCAGGCATTTTTTTGGCGAATAAATATTCAAATTGTTGTCTTTCTGATAAAGCGCCAATAAAAATTCGTCATTAATTTGACTAACCTCACAGTCTCTACTAATACTTACTCCCATAAATCTTCTCGCCGTGTGTAGTTGTCAGCTAATTGGCAGCCATAAGTCATTGGCATGAAATGAAAAAGGTCTTGGGGTATGTGGCGCAACAACAAAGTTTTGGTTATTGACGATAATCCGTCACGTCGACACGATCTAAATGTGTTATTGGAATTTCTCAGTGAGCCTGCATTGGTCAGTGCCAGCGATAATTGGTTATCGGCGGTGGCTGATCAGAATCATGGCGAAGATTATGTCGCCGTTTTTATTGGTGATTATCGCGCCAGCAAACAAAATCTTACCCAACTGCTCAAAGATGTGCGCAACTGGAATGATGAATTAGCAATTGTGCTGGTGGGTGATGAAAATCAAAACGCTGATGCCAGTTTGGAAGATGCACTGCGTTTTATGGTGATTGCCAATCTCTCGGTTCCTCCTACCTACAGCAAGCTGGTTGATACCTTGCACCGCGCACAGTTGTATTGCGAAGCTCAATCCAGTTCCAAACGCCAACCGCAACGTCGCCCTGTACATTTATTCCGCAGTTTGGTGGGAACCAGTCGCGAAATTCAAAATGTGCGCGAAATGATGGCGCAAGTTGCTGATAAAGATGTGTCGGTATTGATTACCGGTGAATCGGGTACCGGCAAAGAAGTGGTTGCCCGCAATTTGCATTACAACTCTCCCCGTCGTGATAAACCTTTTGTACCGGTTAACTGCGGTGCCATTCCTGCAGAGCTGTTGGAAAGTGAATTGTTTGGCCATGAAAAAGGTGCATTTACCGGTGCAATCAATTCTCGCGCCGGGCGTTTTGAAATGGCCGAAGGTGGCACCTTATTTTTAGATGAAATTGGCGATATGCCACTTAACATGCAGGTAAAAATTCTGCGGGTATTGCAAGAGCGTTGTTTTGAGCGTGTAGGCAGCAATAAAACACAGCCGGTTGATGTTCGCATTATTGCGGCGACCCATCGCAACCTTGAACAAATGATTACCGACAATACTTTTCGCGAAGATTTGTTTTATCGCCTGAATGTTTTCCCTATTGAACTACCTTCACTAAAAGAGCGGGCAGAAGATATCCCTCTGCTGATTAATGAGTTGGTGTCGCGTATGGAAAGTGAACAGCGCGGTTCAATTCGTTTTAATTCCGCCGCGATTATGTCGCTCTGCCAACATGAGTGGAGCGGTAATGTGCGCGAACTGGCGAATTTGGTTGAACGCATGGCGATCACTCACCCTTTTGGTGTTATTGGTGTACAGGATTTGCCTGCAAAATACCGCCATATTGATGTGGTTGAAGAAGATTTTGTGCAATCCTCCCAGCGTGTGGTTGGTGAAAACTCAGCGGGTGCCGGTTATGTGAGCATGAACGATACACCGCTGTTACCGGAGCAGGGAATTGATTTGCGTGAGTACATAACCAATCTGGAAATGAGTTTGATTCAACAAGCGCTTAACGACTGCGGTGGTGTTGTTGCGCGCGCCGCCGATAAATTATGTGTGCGCCGTACGACACTGGTTGAAAAAATGCGCAAATACGATATGCAGCGCTAGTAAATTTAATTCTTTCAAAGGCGGCGCAAGCCGCTTTTTTTATGCATCAAATTTGTGGCTATTGGCCCTTATTAATTTAATAAGCAAACGAATAAGTGGAGGGAGCTTAAATATGGCAAGTACTTGGGTGGTGTGTATTGATGGTACCTGGAATAGCCCCGGTCAAACTGATACAGATCCTGTCGATCATCAAGAATCTGTTACTAAAACCAATGTGCAAATTTCATGGGAGGTGCTCACCCAGTGCGACTTAAATAGTGCCAGCCCTTATGGTGCTATTGAGCCACTGGCCGGGCAGGCCGGAGCAGCGCTTTATTTAAATGGAGTAGGCAGTAGCGGCAGTGAAAAATGGCGCAATTTTGAAGGCTCCACCGGCACCGGCACTTCCGAGCGCATTATTGATGCGTACCAATTTTTAGCGCAACGCTGGCAGCCGGGCGATGCAATTTTTGGTTTCGGTTTTAGCCGGGGTGCCTTTGCGGTGCGCAGTTTGATGGGGTTTATTCATTGCGTTGGTTTGCCTGAACATAGGCGCATTTTAGGCTCCACTGAATTGCTGTCGCTCTACGAGAGCTATCGAAAAAATAAAGTTCCCGCAAATGCCCCAGGCATGCAGCCAGCGGCCATCCATTTTCTTGGCGTGTGGGACACGGTGGGGGCGTTGGCATTTGGCGATGGTTTTAACGATTACCATCAATTGAGCCCTGGAAATATTCAAATCTGTTGTCAGGCGCTGGCGCTCGATGAGCAACGCAAACAATTTTTGCCGGAATATTTTAGGGCGAGCAATGCCACCCAGCAGATTAATCAAGTCTGGTTTGCTGGTGTGCACTCGAATATTGGTGGTGGTTATGTCGATACAAATTTATCGGATATCACTTTATGTTGGTTGCTTAATAGCGCCAAGCAAGCGGGGCTGAAGCTGGATGTGAGCCAATTGCCTGGTTTTTATGCGCAGAGCCCTGAGGGGGAAATTCGCCAGAGTTATCAGGAGTTTTGGAACACAATGCCGGATATAGGTAAGTGGGTAGAAAAATTTGGTTGGTTAAAAGTAGCACGCACTATTGAACCGGACCAAAAAATTCACTGCAGTGTTATTCAGGCCATGCAACAGGGTTATAAACCTGCAGCAAAAACAGCAGAGGGGATTACGTTTAGTAGCCTTGAGTTGGAGCCTTGGGGTATTTAACGGTGTGTGAACCACAAAAAAGCCCCGCATTCTATAAGCAATACGGGGCTTTTTTTGGCATGCTTTTAGTCTGCAAATTTATCGCACAGACAAACTAAACATTTATTTGTGTAAACATCAATTCGCTGCTTGTGGGCGACGTGCACGCTGTGCAGGTTTTCCAGCGCTGTTGCCACTGCGATTTCCCGCGTGTTGCTGGCCTTGCGGTTTACGCTGCGCGCCATCTTTTGGCTGGGATTTACCATTACCATTTTTCGGTTTTTGGCCCAGTGCCGGTTTTTTCGCCGCTGAGCGGCCATTGCCATTACCTGCGCCAATGGTCATACGGCGACCCAGTACAATCGGTTCGGCTTTGGCGTTCGGGTCTGGTTCAAAACCGCTGATAATTTCTTTATCAATGTTGCGTTTGATCAGCTTTTCAATATCGCGCAAGAATTTATCTTCATCGATACAGACCAGTGACACCGCAATACCTTCTGCATCGGCGCGACCAGTACGACCAATACGGTGTACGTAATCTTCCGGTACGTTCGGCAATTCAAAATTCACTACGTGCGGCAGTTGGTCGATATCAATACCGCGCGCGGCGATATCGGTGGCAACCAGTGCGCGAATCGCACCGCGTTTAAAATCTTCCAGTGCTTTGGTGCGTGCGCCTTGGCTTTTGTTGCCATGAATCGCTGCCGCACTAATACCGTCGTCTTGCAATTGTTCGGTCAATTTATTCGCGCCGTGTTTGGTGCGGGTAAAAATCAACACTTGTTGCCACTCACCTTTGTTAATCAGGTGTGACAGCAATTCACGTTTGCGATTGCGATCAACGGGGTAAACAACTTGCGTTACCCGCTCAGAGGCGGTGTTGCGGCGCGCGACTTCAATCAGCGTGGGCTGATTCAATAGTTTGTCGGCCAGCGCTTTGATTTCATCGGAAAAAGTTGCCGAGAACAGTAGGTTCTGGCGCTGTTTTGGCAGCAATGCCAATACTTTTTTGATGTCGTGAATAAAGCCCATATCGAGCATACGGTCGGCTTCGTCCAGCACCAAAACTTCAACCTGGCGCAGGCTGACAGCATTTTGGTTGACTAAATCCAGCAAGCGGCCGGGAGTGGCAACCAGAATATCTACGCCACCGCGCAGTTTCATCATCTGCGGGTTAATGCTCACGCCACCAAACACTACGGTAGAGCGCAATGGCAGATATTTACCGTAATCGCGCACGCTTTCAAACACTTGCGCAGCGAGTTCGCGCGTAGGAGTCAAAATTAATGCACGTACCGGGCGACGGCCAGCGGCTTGGTCTACCGGAACCTGACTCAGTTTTTCCAGCAACGGCAGGGTAAAGCCAGCGGTTTTACCGGTACCGGTTTGCGCGCCAGCGAGGATATCGCCACCTTTTAATACGGCGGGAATTGCTTGCAATTGAATAGGAGTAGGAGTGCTGTAGCCCTGATCGGCAATAGCACGCAGAATATCGGCCCGCAGACCGAGAGTATCAAACGACATAAAGTTTTCCTGTTGCTCGGCCTCCCGCGTGGCGGGCAAGGTCTGGCGAGCTGAGATGTGGCAAACACATAAGGGTGTTTGGCAACAGAGGAGGGTGACACTGACCTTAAGGGTGCCGGCGCGCATGGTACGCAGTTGATGAATAATATGCCAGATACTTTTACGCTGGCCGATGAGCGGTTGTTTTTTGGGCGATTGGATGTTTGTGTGTTTTCAGTAATTGATGGGGATCATCATTGCTACATATCACACAACCGCTGCCCCGCCATGGGCACAAAGGTTTGCGGCGATTTGCTGGCGATAAATTTGAAGGGAACGGCGGTCATTTTCAGGCCGGTATTGCGGTGGATTACAAAATGCAGGTGCGGGCCGCTGGAGTAGCCGGAGCTGCCCGAGCGGGCGAGGGTGGTGCCTGCGGTGACTTTGTCGCCCACCCTAACGACTGCAGTGCCGAGTAGTATGTGGCCGTAAAGGGCGAAAGTGCCGTCTTGGTGGAGGATGCGCACGTAGTTGGCTTTATCCAGAAAAAACTTATCCACGCCGCCCATGTGGTAATCGTCTTTTACGGCGATGACGACGCCATCCCTCGCCGCTTTAATGGCGGTACCCACCGGGAGGGCGATGTCCACTGCATAGCGACTGCTGTCGCCATGGTGGGAGAATTTGCCGTTGAATGCCTGGGTAATGCGATGACAGCCCAGCGCATCGGCGGGTAGCTGATATTCCTGCGGGCCAGGCGTAAGTTTGGGGTCACCGAGCTGCCATTTATAGGTGAAGGGTTCGATGGTACCTGCCGCGCTGAGCAGCGTTTTTTTACTCAATGCAGGAATTATTTTGGATTGGCGCTGCTTGGCTTGCGGGGAGCGCAGTTCTACCTGAATGGGGGCGTGAAAAGGATTTTGCACCACTAAGTAATTTTTGCGTTTAGCCTCGTTTTTATCCACATAAAACACCGGTTCAACTTTTTGTTTTTCCGCGCTTTTCAGGGTAAGTGTTTCGGTGGTCGGTTCCTTGGGCTTTTTATCGGTGAAGCGCCATTTGCCGTTAGCATCCTGGTATTTGTAAATCTCGGCGGCGTGCAAGGGCATTACCGCAAGTAATAAAGCCAGTGTGAAGGTCTGCTGTAATTGGCGGCGCATAATAATCCCTGAGTCCTATTCGTATCCAATTTGATGGGGTAGCCGATTTGATGTGGCGTCAAACTGTCGCAATTTATACGCTAATCCGCGTGAATTTTATATCGTCGGTTGTATTGATTTGCATCACCTTCATTGCGATAGGTGATGTTCCGGGCGAGCCAATAGTTTGACTTGATCTAGTAGCTGATACTCGTAACTCATTGATAATAATAGCTAAATAATGTTGGCATCGCGCTTGCAAATACCCTGGTATAGCAGCTTCACCGGCGCCTAATCCGTTAACTTATTGACGGTTTTCAGCAGGCGGTGAAGTGAAATTGGCGATCAGGGGTTTTTATGACACAAGCGCTTTTGAATACCGTGGATAAAGCAGGGTTAACCCTGGTGCCCTCGGGTGATGTGGCCAAGGTTCCTGCGGGTGCATTGCTTGCCAAGCCACGTATTAACGAAAAAGTGCTCACGGAAAAGCGTCAGGGTTCAAAAACGGCGTTTACCTCCCTCGATCAACTCTCCGATCAATTAGCCGACTCCTACTATCTGCTGGAAAACCGCGTTGCTGAATTAAATGAAGAGCTAAGCAGCCTTAGCGATCGCCGGTTACAGGAATTAGCGGAAAAAGAAAAACTCGCTAATCGTTTAGAAAGCTTGCTCAATTTTTTACCCGGTGGAGTAGTGGTACTGGATTCCTCTGGTCGTGTGTCCGAATGTAATCCGGCAGCGTTGGATTTATTGGGTGAGCCTCTGCAAGGCGAACTATGGCGCGATGTGATTAAACGCAGTTTTGCACCGCGTCAGGACGATGGTCACGAAGTCTCCTTGCACGATGGCCGTCGCATTAGCATTCAAACCCGCAATTTGGGTGAAGACGGGCAAATTATTTTGCTCACCGATCAAACCGAAACCCGCCGTTTGCAAAGTGAATTAAGTCGCCATGAGCGATTGTCGGCACTGGGCAAAATGATGGGTGCCCTGGCACATCAAATTCGTACGCCGCTGTCCTCCGCCATGTTGTATGCCGGTCATTTATGCAATGGCAAATTGGATGACGAACGTCGCCAACAATTCTCCGAAAAAATTCTGGGGCGTTTAAATAATATCGAACGTCAAATTCAAGACATGCTGTTTTACGTGAAAGGCGAGTTGCCGTTGAACGATGTGATCAGTGTGGCGCAGTTACAAACAGAATTGGCAGAGGCGATGGAAGTACCGCTCATGACCAGTGAATCTACCTGCGATTGGGTGATTAATTGCCGTGAAGAATATATTCAATGTAACCGCGATGCCTTGGTGGGCGCGGTATTGAATCTGGTCAACAACGCTATTCAAGCCGTGGAGCGCAAAGCGCATTTGCGCATTGAATTTAATAGTTATCCCAAAGCACTGAATACCGCAGTGCAACACAATTCTGCGTTAGATCAGGAAACGCCGCGCTTATGGATTCGGGTGTGCGATAAAGGCCCGGGCATGGCGCCCGAGTTGCTTAATTCTGTTGGCGATTTATTTGTAACTACCAAAGCCCAGGGCACGGGTTTGGGCTTGAGTGTTGTGCAGGCTGTTGCACGCGCGCATCACGGAAAATTTTTATTGCAATCGACGGTTGGTAAAGGCACTTGCGCAAGCTTGTTAATTCCTTTTGCAACCTTTCAAACCCAGGGGAACTAATCATGGCTTTAGCATTACAACAAGCTGGCTTTGAAAATGCGATCAACGTATTGGTTGTGGAAGACGACAATAACTTGCGCGAAGCTTTAACCGATACGCTGCAATTAGCCGATTATGCGGTCATTGCAGTGAACAGTGCGGAAGAGGCGCTGAAACAACTCGCGCTCTACAGCGATATTCGCATGATTGTCTCCGACGTAAATATGGGTGGCATGAGCGGCCACGATTTACTGCGTTGCGTGAAGCAGGATTATCCGCAAATTCCCATGATGTTAATTACCGCCTACGCCAGCATCAGTGAATCGGTTGAGGCGATGAAACAAGGTGCGGTGGATTATTTAGTAAAACCCTTTGCGCCACAAACACTGGTGGAAACGGTGGCGCGGCATTTGGGTGTTGCGCAAATTTCTGGCGATGAACCGGTGGCTATGGCACCGTCCAGTCAGCAGTTATTACGTTTGGCGCAGCGTGTAGCGCAATCGGATTCCACGGTATTAGTAGTGGGTGAGTCGGGTACGGGTAAAGAAGTGTTGGCGCGTTATATTCATGATCATTCTCCGCGTCGCCATCAACCCTTTATTGCAATTAATTGCGCCGCGATCCCGGAAAATATGCTGGAAGCCATGTTGTTTGGCCATGAAAAAGGTGCTTATACCGGCGCGCACACCAGCAGCCCTGGTAAATTTGAGCAGGCCAATGGCGGCACGTTGTTGCTGGATGAAATTTCGGAAATGGATATAGGCTTGCAAGCAAAATTGCTGCGCGTATTGCAAGAGCGCGAAGTGGAGCGCTTGGGTGGCCGCAAAACAATTAAGTTGGATGTGCGCGTTATTGCCACCTCTAACCGCGACATGCGCAATGAAGTTGTAGCCGGAAAGTTCCGCGAAGACTTGTATTACCGTTTAAGTGTGTTGCCTTTGCAGTGGGCGCCGCTGCGCGATCGCATGGAAGATATTATTCCGCTGGCGGAAAAACTGTTGCAAAAACACGCGCACAAGCAAAATCGTCGCGGTGTTAATTTGTCGCCTTCCGCGCAGCAAATGTTGCTGGCTTACCCTTGGCCGGGCAATGTGCGTGAGTTGGATAACATTATGCAGCGCGCATTAATTTTGCAGCCGGGTAAAACTATTCAAGCGGAAGATTTAGGCTTGGGCGGTGAGGGCACTTATTCACAAAGCCCCACCAACTACAGCCAGAAACCGAATTTACTGCAAGCGGCGCAGGCGGTTAACCCAGTTATGGATGACGGCGGAGACAGGCAGCCATCTTTTGCGGCGCAGGCTTTTGCCAATGCCAGCTTCCGCGCCAGTCAATTTTCTGTCGGTGCGGTGAATAACGAACACTTGGCGTTGGTAAGTAATCAACCGGTGCAGCATTCGTCATTAAATAATCCCGCCTTGGGTAATGACCTTAAACAGCGCGAATACGAAATTATTATGAATACCCTGCGTAACGAGCGCGGCAGTCGCAAAAATACTGCCGAGCGTTTAGGTATTAGTGCGCGCACCCTGCGTTATAAAATTGCGCGTTTGCGCGAAGAAGGTTACGAAATTACCGAGTGACCTTGTTTGCTCTGATCTACTAAAAACGCCCGCCGGTAATTAAACCAGCGGGCGTTTTTTGTTTGAGCTTATTTCGATGTGTATTTGGCTAGTGCATAAATTCAAATTCGTATTCACTGGTTTCCCTGCGCAGTTTCCGCTCTTCCCATTTCTCTTCCAGTTTGCGGCGACATTCCATGTTGCGGCGTATTTTTTGTTTCTTGCTTTTTGATACCACGACATCGGCAATAAAATTTGCCATGGCCTCATCAATCATTTCCAATTCGTTGTGCATAGTGAGCAGATTCATGCCTATCTCCTGTTAATGCGAATGGTCGAGTCCAGCACGGGCAAGCTTAGTGATGCTCAATGACAAAGCGATGAACAAAACGCGACAAATTGATTAATCCATACCCAATATTGGCGCGCAACAGGCAAGCGGTTGCCGAGCGGCAAATGTTGGCCTGCTTTGTGCAAAATCCCCTGCAGAGATGAAATTTACGGGTGAACTGCCAATTTATTGTCGCCCGGCATAAATAGAGCAACAGGGGATTTACATCATGACTGATCGCGTTGATATCAGCAGGCTATTGGGTGATATGCGTGCCATGAAAGCGCAAACCCAGGCATTCCAACGTCCGCAAGGGGTTGGTGATGTACCGAATGGAATGCGCAGCTTGGGCGCTTTGCCAGTAGAGGGGACCACCAAGGTTCCCAGCTTTGGCGATTTAATGACGCAAGCAGTCAATAAAGTTAACGATGTGCAAAAAACCTCTAGCGCTATGGCAGAAGCTTATGAGCGCGGTGTGGCAGGGGTGGACATTACCGATGTGATGATTGCCTCGCAGAAATCCTCGGTGGCGTTTCAAGCGACGGTGCAAGTGCGCAATAAGCTGATCGACGCCTACCGCGATGTCATGAATATGCCTATTTAATTGATCACTTTTATTGCGCATTTTTTATTGGTTAAGGTTTTACAGAATTACCGCAAGCACATTATCGATAAGGTATAAAAATTATGGCTACTCCCGCCACCACAGGTACAGAAAAATCTCCCACCCAACCACGTTTGGGTGGCGATTTTTTAGAAGGCCTCAGTAATCTGAATTTGCTGCGCCAGATCGGATTGATGGTGACACTGGCGGCCAGCGTTGCCATTGGTTTTGCGATTGTGATGTGGATGCAGGGTGATGATTACCGCCCGCTATACGGCCGCATGGATAATTTGGATGCCGCTAACGTGGTGGATGTGCTTGAACAAAATCAAATTAACTTCAAGGTGGATCAAAGCAGCGGCGCAATTCTGGTGGCAGCGGAAGATGTGCACATGGCACGCCTTAAACTTGCTGAATTTGGTTTGCCTTCCAGCCCGACCCAGGGCTTTGAGTTGATGGATAAAGAGCAGCCTCTCGGCACCAGTCAATTTGTTGAAAATACTCGTTACCAGCGCAGTATCGAAGGCGAGTTGGCGCGCACCATTACCAGTATCAATAGTATTCGCAGCGCGCGCGTGCATTTAGCAATTCCGAAAAAAACCGTATTTGTGCGCGATACTGCCAACCCAACCGCATCGGTTTTTGTGGAGGTGTTTGCGGGCAGGTCAGTGGACGCTGCGCAAGTGAAGGCCATTATGAATTTGGTGGCATCCTCAGTGCCCGGCATGAATATGGCCGATGTGACAGTGGTAGATCAGCACGGTAATTTATTATCGACTGGTGAGGAAAGCGCGGATTTATTACTGGCGGCCAAACAGCATCAATACTCCAAAGAAGTTGAGACTAGTATCATCCGTCGCATCAATGGCATTTTGGAGCCTGTTGTTGGTGGTGGAAAATTCCGTGCAGAAGTTAGTGCGGATGTGGATTTCACGGCAGTAGAGCAGGCAGCAGAAACCTTTAACCCCGACTTGCCTGCTATTCGCTCCGAACAGGTGTTAAATGAAACGCGCCGTGCGGGCGATGTGGCCGCCGGTATACCCGGCGCTTTAACGAATCAACCACCGGGAACTGCTGAGGCGCCCGAACAAATTGACCCGGCTACTGGGCAACCTATTCCGCCAGCCACCCCCACCAATAATCGTGAACAAGCTACGCGTAATTACGAGTTGGATCGCACCGTTAGCTACACAAAACACCAGCAGGGCACACTCAAACGCCTGACGGTAGCAGTGGTGGTGGACGATAAAATTGTTAAAAACGCTGAGGGTGTAGAAAGCGCGGTACCATGGACAGAGGCTGAACTCGAACGTTTGTCTATACTGGTACGCGATGCCGTTGGTTTTAGCGCGGTACGCGGTGACAGTGTGAATGTATTGAACTCCCCCTTTGCCAACCGTGTACTTGATCCTGGCGCGAGCATGGAGCAAGTGCCTTGGTGGCAGGAATGGATTATTCCGAATATGAAATACATCGCCAGTGTGTTGGTGATTTTATTGATCGTATTTGGTTTGTTGCGCCCTATGTTCAAAAGCCTTGCCAAACAAGGTGGCGCGATTGCCGAAGAGGAAGAGGCGCGCCAATTGGCCGCGCTGGAAGCGGCGGGTGCGGCAGGTTTGGATGGCATGTCGGATGAAACAGTAACCCTGACTGGCGGCCATGCGCTGATGTTGCCCGGGCCAGAACAGGGCTACGAAGAACAACTCAATGCAATTAAAGGCTTGATTGCCGACGACCCGGGTCGTGTTGCCCAGGTGGTTAAACAGTGGATAAATCGCGATGACTGATGCCAACGATAAGGCGGTCGCCAAACCCAAGCTCAATATGCGCTATGTCGACCAAGCTGCCATTTTATTGATGTCGCTTGGCGAAGCCGATGCCGCCGAGATTCTCAAGCACATGGGGCCAAAAGAAGTGCAGCGCATTGGCGGTGCCATGACCCAGTTGCAGAATGTGCAGCAATCCCAGGTGCAGTTAGTGCTGGGGAATTTTCTGGATGAAGTGCGCACCCTGACCGGCCTTGGTGTGGGGGCGGATAACTACATCCGCAAGATGTTGGTGACGGCGCTGGGCGAGGACAAAGCCAATAGCTTGATCGACCGTATTTTAATCGGCGGCAATACCACCGGTTTGGATACCCTCAAGTGGATGGATGCGCGTTCGGTGTCCGATATGATCCGCAACGAACACCCCCAAATCCAGGCGATTGTAATCGCCTACCTTGAAGCGGATCAGTCCGCTGAAATCCTGACGTATTTCCCCGAGAAAGTGCGCCTGGACATTATGATGCGCGTCGCCTCGCTCGATACAGTACAGCCGAGCGCGCTGCAGGAATTGAACGATATTCTGGAAAAACAATTCTCCGGCAACGCGGCATCGCAAACCAAAGCCATGGGCGGTTACAAAGTGGCGGCGGAAATTATGAACAACCTCGACGGTTCTATCGAAGCAGAATTGATGGAAGGCATCAAGGAAATCGACGAGGACATGGGCAACCAGATCCAAGACCTTATGTTCGTGTTCGACAATCTCAAAGATGTGGACGATCGCGGCATTCAGTCGCTGTTGCGCGAAGTGTCATCCGATGTGTTGGTGGTGGCGCTCAAAGGCGCCGACGACGAACTCAAGGAAAAAATCTTCAAAAATATGTCCAAACGCGCGGCCGAACTCTTGCGGGACGATCTGGAAACCAAACCGCCAATGCGCTTGGCAGACGTGGAAGCAGCGCAGAAAGAAATTCTTATTACCGCGCGCCGTATGGCCGATGCGGGCGAAATTATGCTGGGCGGTGGTGGCGATCAAATGGTGTAAACCATGAAAATATTGTTGTCATAACTGTTGTTGTTATAAAAATTGTTGTCATACCCGGGAGCGCGGGTATCTATTCAGCGTTAATGAGAGTCACCCATGTCGGAAAACAGCTTGCCCAATCGCATCGCCGCAGAGGATGCAGATAACGTTACTGCCTGGGTGCTGCCACCGGTGTCGGATAATGGGCGGGTGTTATCCTCCGCCGAAAAAGAAGCCCGTGAGCGCCGTGAGCGGTTATTGCGTCGCGAACAGGAAACGATTGAGACAGTAGAAATTCCGCAAGAAGCCCCACCGCAAGTGGGTATGACCGCCGAAGAAATGCAGGCGATTTTTGATAGCGCCGAAAAAGACGGTTTTGAGCAAGGCCACAAAGAAGGTTTTGCCAAAGGCAACAGCGAAGGTTTTGAAGCGGGGCGCCAGCAGGGCTTGATGGAAATGCGTGCGCAGTTGGTGGCGGAGCAACAGCGTTTTCAAAAGTTGGCCAACGCCTTACTGGAGCCGCTTTCAGCACAGGATGACGACGTAGAAAACCTGTTGCTGGATGTGATTTGTACCCTGACCCAAAGTGTGGTGCAGCGCGAGCTTTTAACCGACTCCTCCCATATCACTGCACTGGTAAAAAGTGCGGTGAATGCCTTACCCATCGGCAGTAAAAATATTCGTGTCTGCCTGAATCCCGATGACCTGGCGGCAGTGGAAACCTATGCCGCCGAACAACAACTCGACTGGCAATTTTTTGGCGATGGCGAATTACTGCCCGGTGGCTGCCGTATAGAAACGCCTGAGAGCCGGGTGGACTTTTCTGTGTCCACTCGCTTGCAAACCCTGCTGGAACAGTTTGTGAGTAAACAATTGGCATCGGGTGACGATGCAGATGAAGATGACGATTATCTTGATGCGCATTCCGCCGCCGAGTCTGCAGGTTCTTCGATAAAAGGTTCGGCACTTCCTGAACCGGGCAATGAGGCCTGATCGCCATGGCTGAGCGTTCGTCAATCAGTTCGCGCCTGCGCGGATATGCGCCGCGCAAAGTCACGCCTACAGAGCCACAGGCCGAAGGCCGGATTACGCGCTCGGTGGGTTTGACCCTGGAGGCGGTGGGGTTGAACGTATCCGTCGGTCGCCAATGTGAAATTATCAATAGCGATAACCGCCGTATCGAAGCCGAAGTGGTGGGCTTCGCGGGCGATAAAGTGTTTTTAATGCCCATCAAACGGGTGGAAGGTTTACAGCCGGGCGCACGGGTAGTACCTGTCGCCACCCAAATGGGTATGCGCATTGGTCCGCAATTGTTAGGGCGTGTGGTGAACGGTATAGGCCAGCCACTCGACGGCAAAGGCCCTTTGATTGGCGATGAGTTCCTCGATTTTAATCCCCGCGAAATAAACCCCTTACAGCGTCACCCGATCAGCGAACCGCTGGATGTGGGTGTGCGTGCGATCAATGCCCTTATTACCGTCGGGCGCGGTCAGCGCTTGGGGCTGATGGCCGGTTCAGGCGTGGGTAAAAGTGTGCTTATGGGCATGATGACCCGCTTTACCACCGCTGATGTGGTAGTGGTTGGGTTGATCGGGGAACGTGGTCGTGAGGTGAAAGAGTTTATCGACCATATCCTGGGCGAAGAGGGGTTGCGCCGTGCGGTAGTGGTGGCATCCCCCGCCGATGATGCGCCCCTAATGCGCCTGCGTGCGTCGCAGTTGTCCAGTCGTATCGCCGAGTATTACCGCGATCAAGGTTTGAATGTGTTGTTGCTAATGGACTCACTCACCCGTTTTGCCCAGGCGCAGCGTGAAATTGCACTGGCGATTGGCGAGCCCCCGGCCACGAAAGGCTATCCGCCTTCGGTGTTTGCCAAAATTCCCCAATTGGTTGAGCGCGCCGGTAATGCCGCGCAGGGCGAGGGTTCTATCACCGCGTTTTACACCGTGTTAACCGAAGGTGATGACTTGCAAGACCCCATTGCCGACTCGGCGCGGGCGATTCTTGACGGTCACGTGGTATTGTCACGACGCTTGGCGGAGGAGGGGGTTTATCCGGCAATCGATGTAGAGGCCTCTATCAGCCGGGCGATGCAAAATATCGTGGACGATGAGCATTTAAAAATGATGCAGCGCTTCAAGCAGTTGTTGTCGCGCTATCAACAAAATCGCGATTTGATTGCCATTGGTGCTTATACACCGGGTGCTGACCCGGAAACCGACATGGCGATTGAGCGTTTCCCGCACTTGCGCGCCTTTATCCAGCAGGGGATTCGCCAGGGGGTTCATATGCCTGAGTCAATCGCCAACCTGAAAGCGCTGCTCAAACCGCCTGCCAACTCCAAGGGTGCCAGCCCACTGGCGGCCCAGCATCGCAACAAATAGTGCCTCCTTATCCGGGCTGATAATCCAAGCGAATAACCTATGGCTGAATCACGCGCAAAACGCATGCAGGTGGTGTTGTCCCTTGCCAAAAAACAAGAGGATGAAGCCGCCAACAAACTGAGCCAGTATCGTGAGCAGTTGGTGCTGGAGCAGCGGCAACTGGTTGAGCTGCGCGACTATGCCGCCCAATACCTGAATGCCCAAGGCGCGCTGCGCGAGGGAATTCTCGCCCATGAATTAATCAACTACAGCAGTTTTATCCATCGCTTGAATGAGGCCTGCACTGAGCAGGAAGCCAAGGTAGCGCGTATGACCAGGCTGTTGGAATCGCTACAGCAGCAGTGGCGCGTAAAGCATCAAAAGCGCAAGTCGATTGAAGAACTTATTGTTCGGTTGCAGCATGAGGACAACCTGATTGCCGACAAGCTGTTACAAAAAGAGCTGGATGACCTCAGTGCGCAGCAGTTGCAGCGCCAGCGGGACAGCACCTGAAGGCACTAGCCTCTGAATAGGTTATGAATTGGACAAAGAATAGGCGCGCACAGGAATAAAAATGAATTTGGCCTTGGTGCGTGGTTTTATAGTCTATCCTTAGCAAATACAGCTCCTCTGGCTCCGTAACAACCGTCAAAAAGAGCTGTTGAATTGGAAATGTCCGGACGTTTTTTGAAGAGGTAAGACATGGCGATCACGTCAACAGTATCCCCTGATGGCAATCAAGTCACGATATACATCCAAGGTCGCTTCGACTTCAGTTCCCATCAGGAATTTCGCAGCGCGTATGAAAAATTAACCCAAACCCCCATTCACTACCGTGTTGACCTGCAGGGTACTTCCTACCTGGATAGTTCAGCGCTGGGCATGTTGTTGCTGTTACGCGACTACGCTGGTGGAGAGCAGTCCAATATACAAATTGTGAATTGCGCTCCCGATGTGAAAAAGATTTTATTAATTTCTAACTTTGAACAACTGTTTGATATCCAGTAAAGGTTTTTTGCCTCTCTTGATCTGCGGTTTATGTGCTGTATGGATGCGATCCTATGAATGAAGTGCGCCGTCTTAAAATTCTGGTTGCTGACGATACAGATACAGACCGCCTGATTCTTGAAAGCATTGTGCGTAAGGAAGGGCATAGTGTGGTTTCTGCACGCAACGGTATTGAAGCTATCGCTGTTTACGCCGATGAAAAGCCCGACATAGTGTTATTGGACGCGTTGATGCCGGAGCTTGATGGCTTTGGTGCAGCGCGTAAAATCAAAGAGTTGGCGGGCGATGAATTAGTCCCAATTATTTTTCTCACCTCCCTGTCTGATACTGAATCGCTGGTGCAGTGCCTGGATGCCGGCGGCGACGATTTTCTCTCCAAACCCTACAATCGCGTCATTCTGCAAGCCAAGATCAAATCCTTTAACCGCATGCGCGAAATGCATAGCACTATGCTTACCCAGCGCGACCAAATTGTGCAGTACAACAATCGCTTGCTGCAGGAGCAAACGGTTGCCAAGCACGTGTTTGATAATGTCGCCCACAGTGGATGTTTGAATGCGGGCAACGTGCGTTACTTTTTGTCGTCGCTCGCGGTATTTAATGGCGATGTATTAGTGGCAGCCATGCGCCCCTCGGGCAGCATGATGGTTTTGCTCGGCGATTTTACCGGTCACGGATTGCCTGCTGCGATAGGCGCTATGCCCTTGGCGTCTACCTTTTACGGGATGGTGCCCAAAGGTTTTTCCATGACGGATATTTTGCGCGAGATAAACGCCAAGCTAAAAAATATCCTGCCCGTTGGCATATTCTGCTGCGCGACAATCATGGATATTAATTTCCGCAAAAAACACTTGAAAATTTGGAATGGCGGCTTGCCGGACTGTTTTATTTATCACCATAAAGACCGCCGGATGAGTGTAGTTAAATCCACCCACTTGCCTTTGGGGGTGTTGTCTAACCGGGCGTTTAAAGATAACTGTGAATACTTTGATCTTGAAAAAGAGGATCGCATTTTTGCCTGGTCGGACGGCATTCACGAAGCGCGTAATACTGCGGGTGAAATGTTTGGTGAGGAGCGCTTACAAGCTGTGTTCACCAACAATCGCCAGCCGGAAAATTTGTTTAACGACATTATCGAAAGCGTTCAGCAATTTGTTGGCAGCAATGAAAAGGACGACGATCTTTCGCTGTTGGAAATCCGCATGGATGAGCCGGCGCGGGTAAATAGCTTTGCGCAGGAAGCGAGCGATAAATTTGGCAATTCGGAAATTGAATGGGCGATGGGTTTTGAAGTAAAACCCACCAGCTTTAAAGTATTTGACCCTCTGCCTATGTTGTTGAATGTATTGATGGAGGTGCCCAGCCTGCGAGCGTTTAGCAGCACGCTCTACACCATTCTCGCCGAGCTTTATACCAATGCTCTGGATCACGGGGTGTTAAAGCTGGACTCCAGCTTGAAATCCACCGCAGAAGGCTTTGCCGATTACTATCGCTTGCGCGAAGAGCGGATTAACACAGTGGCTGATGGTTTTGTGCGTATTCACATCACCCACAAAACCAACGAGAACGGTGGTTTGTTAAAGGTTCGTATTGAGGATAGTGGTGAAGGTTTTGATTACCGTGAGCGTGCTGTGAACACCTTATCAACCTTTGGCTACAGTGGCCGGGGTATCGCACTGGTGGAGAAACTTTGTGGTAGGGTTACTTATCTTGGCTCTGGCAACATTGTCGAGGTCGATTTTTCCTGGGTAAGTGATGATTAACCAATAAGTGCGAGCGGCCGAACCATGGAACATTTGGACTACGAAACCCTGAATACCCTGCGCCAAGTTATGGAAGACGATTTTGGCTTGTTGATCGACACCTTCATTCAGGATTCCAACGACCGCATTTTAATATTGCGTGAAGTGGTGAGCGGCACAGAGGCGGACCCTATACGCCGTGCCGCGCACAGTTTTAAAGGCAGTAGCAGCAACATTGGCGCGCTGCGCTTAATGACCCTGTGTTTGAGCCTTGAAAAGAAAGCCATGGCCAATAACTTTGAACAGCTTGAGCGGGATCTTGTAGAGATCGAACAAGAGTTCGCTCATGTGCAGGAGCTGTTACGCGCTCTTGATTAGCCAGTTTGGCACCTACCTTGCAATTCACCTCCTGAACCGAACTATTTAGTTGATCTTGCGGCAAACCCTTGCCGCGATCAGGTCAGGAGTAATTGATGAATAACGGCAACCTCTTGGATAGTCTGCTGGCTACAAGCAACGCCAGCACAGCACCCAAAAAAACGGCCAAGCCCCAACGCCAAACCTCATCCGCTGAGGGCTTTCAAAATACCCTGGAGCAGCTGCGGCCAAAAGTTGCCGCCCGCAAGCCTGAACCAACGGCAGCCCGTGCCGAACCTCATGCGCGCACCGATTCACATCGCCCTGACGTGCAAGAACCAAAGCCTGATATTCCTGCGCAAGCCCGCGCCCGTAGCGATAACCACCAGGAGCGTCCCGCAGCAACAACGCCTGCCTCCGACAGCTCTCATTCAACCACTAACGACCATCAGTCCCCTAAAGCGAAAGTGTCTGCTACAGAGGGCGAGCAACTCACTGAAGAGGTATTAGTTGAGGAGGGGTTAGCATCTGGACTATCGACAGATACAGAAGCCGCGCTCCTAACGGAATTGGTTGATGACCAGCTAATCGTCACAAATACCGATGCTACCAGCCTGCCGCTGGAAGAAAATATAGAGGGTTTTCTGCTGAGCCTGGAACAACCGGGAATTTCGCTTGCTGAAACTACGCCGGAATTGTTGTCTGAGCTTCAGCTTGCGGGGGTGTTAAACCCGGCAGCTGATACTGAGGTGATATTGCCTCCAGCATTTGCTAATCAGTTGGCAGCTATGTCTGGTACGCTCCTCAGTGGTACTGCAGCGTCACCCCTAACACCGCTGGCTAATAATGGCGTATCTACAAACTTGCTAACCCCTGAGTTGATGGCGGAAGGGGAAACCTTGGCGCTTTCACAAGAGGGTGATTCAGAATTGTTAGTGGCTGATGGGGAGGTGTCAGATAACCCCGATTTGCTGTTACTGAACGCCAAAACCATTATGAACAAGCTGGCTGAAGCCAGTGCCAGCTCGCTGGATAAAGGCTCACCGGCAGGGGATTTGCCCAAGGCATTAACTGCTGCGGCTCCTGCCGTGGAGGCGCTCAGTCGCTTGAATGAAGCCCAGTCACCGGCGGCACGAAGTTTTGTGGTGCAAACCGGTGTGCCGGTCACTCTTGGGCAACCGCAATGGGGTCAGGCGGTAGGTGAGCGGGTGTTATGGCTGGCGGCGCAAAATGTCAGTGCAGCAGAAATTCGCCTCGACCCACCCGAGCTGGGGCCGATGCAGGTGAGAGTCAGCGTTAATCAGGAGCAGGTAAACGTCAGCTTCACCAGTCCTCACCCTGCGGTGCGCGAAGTATTGGATCAACAATTAAACCGCTTGCGCGAGATGTTTTCGGAACAGGGGTTAAATCTGGTGGATGTTGATGTCTCGGATAAATCGTTTGCCCAGCAAGATCAGGAGCGGGGTGAATCGAGAAAAAATGAAACATCAGCTGCAGAGGATGAGGAGCTTGCGCCATTAACCAGTTCGATACTTGTGTCTAATCGCTTGGTGGATCATTACGCCTGATCCAAACTTTCTTTCTTAAACACTCAATCCTCCATTGCATAAGCATTCTGGCGTGTGCCCCTGATTCAGGGCGCACGCTAGCGCATTGTTTTTTCTCGCTTTTATAGGCTATTTCCCGCGCTAAACTTCGCAAAGCCCGGTTCCACTGCTAAGCTTCCTAGGGCGATACTGGCATAAGTATTGCTCGACCCCTTTTAAGTCCGCTATTAGCCCAAGAAAGTGACGGAGTTTTGACATGGCTCAGGCCCCCAAAAAAGCAAACGATGCCGGCGCTGATGCCGATGCAACCAAGAAAAAGAAAAAACTCCTATTGATGATTGGTGTGGCTGTGGCACTGGTTACGCTTTCTGTGGGGGGGACTGTGATTGCGCTTAAAATGTTGTCACCACCCGCCGCCGAAACTCCAGCCGCTGATGAAGCACCTGCACCTACCTTAGCTCCGGCTATTTATTTTGAAATGACCCCCAATTTCACCATTAACTTTACCGTTAACGGTCGTCAGCGTTATCTACAGGCAGCGATTACACTTTTATACCGCGACCCGGCATTGGAAAGTTTATTAACCCTGCACATGCCCGCTATTCGCAACGGCTTGGTGATGTTGTTAAGCAATAAAAATTTTGATGAGTTGCAAACGCCGGAAGGTAAAGAGCAACTTAAAGCCGACTCCTTGGTAGTTATTCAAACACTGCTAAAAAAAGAACAGGATGCACTGGCTGCCAGCGACCCCGAGAAAGAAGTCCCGCTCGCGACGGTTGAGCAAGTTCTGTTCACCAATTTTGTAATGCAATAAGGAAACCGCCGTGCAAGATTTACTCTCGCAAGACGAAATTGACGCGCTCCTTCATGGTGTCGATGACGGCGATATAGATACCGACTCGGACATAGAACCGGGTACGGTCAAAACCTATGACCTGACCAGTCAGGATCGTATTGTGCGTGGGCGTATGCCTACGCTGGAAATGATCAACGAACGTTTTGCGCGTTACACTCGCATCAGTATGTTCAACCTGTTGCGTCGCACCGCCGATGTTTCGGTTGGCGGCGTGCAAATTCAAAAGTTTGGCGAATACGTGCACACACTTTATGTGCCTACCAGTTTAAATATGGTGAAGTTTCGCCCGCTGCGCGGTACGGCATTAATTATTCTGGATGCGCGTTTGGTATTTAAATTAGTGGACAATTTTTTTGGTGGCGATGGCCGTCACGCAAAAATTGAAGGCCGCGAATTTACGCCAACGGAATTGCGGGTGGTGCAAATGGTATTGAATCAGGCGTTTGTGGATTTAACCGAAGCCTGGAAAGCCGTTTTCCCCATCAATTTTGAATATGTGCACTCGGAAGTAAACCCATCACTCGCCAATATTGTTAGCCCGAGTGAAGTAGTGGTGGTCAGCACTTTCCATATTGAACTGGATGGGGGTGGGGGTGAAATGCACATTACTGTGCCTTACTCCATGATTGAACCCATTCGCGAAGTATTGGATGCCGGTTTACAAAGCGATAGCGATGAACATGATGAACGCTGGGAAAAAGCGCTGCGCGAAGATGTGCTCTCCGCCAAAGTAGATTTGGAATGCGACATAGTGCGCCGCGATATTACCTTGCGCGATATTGTGGATTTAAAAGAAGGCGACATTATTCCCGTAGAGTTCCCGGATTATCACGTACTTACGGCGAATGGTGTGCCCATGTTCAGAACGCAATTGGGGCAGTCCAACGGTTTTCTCTCGTTGAAAATTCGTGAATTTATTGATCGCAGTAGTGCTTACAATATTACGGGCACTAAGGCAGAACAAATCGCAACTATGAAAGGCGAAAGCCACGCGGCTTCTAAGGGTGAAAAAAATGGCAAGTGATGATATCGATCAGGATTCAATGGCGGACGATTGGGCTGCGGCGATGGCTGAACAGGCCGATGTGGATGAGGCTATGGCTAATGCGGTTACTTTTGACGAATTAAAAAACGAACCGCTCAAGCAAGCAGCGGGTAGCCCTGATCTGGATGTGATTTTGGATATTCCTGTTTCTATTTCCATGGAAGTAGGGCGCACCTCAATTACCATCCGCAATTTATTACAGCTCAATCAAGGTTCGGTGATTGAATTGGATCGCCTTGCTGGTGAGCCGTTAGATGTATTAGTTAACGGCACTTTGATCGCGCACGGTGAAGTAGTTGTGGTCAATGAAAAATTCGGTATTCGTATGACCGATGTGATTAGCCCCGCAGAGCGCATTAAAAAATTGCGTTAGGAAATACCATGAGCCCCGCATTGTTTATGAACTTAAAACGGTTGCTGTGTGCGGGGCTATGTTGCATAGCGCTGTACGCTTATGCCGATCCCGCAAGCGATGCACCCGTCGCTGCAACTGCATCGCCCATACAATCAAACGCAACATCCCCTACAACAACATCCGCTACAACATCAATCGCAACAACACCGGTTGCAACAAGCCCGGCGGCGATTAACGCTACACCTATTGGCGGTGGCCGCCATTTGGTAAGTGTGGTTATGGCGCTGTTTGGCATTATTGTGTTGATCTTTGCCATCTCCTGGTTTGTAAAACGTTTTGGTCAGGGCGGCTTTACCCAGAATCAACACATTAAAATTATCGCAACAATGCCTTTGGGGACTCGCGAGCGCATAGTGTTAATTGAAGCTGGCGGGCAACAGTTGCTCTTGGGCATAACTGCCGCGGCAATTAATACCTTGCATGTGTTTAATGAACCCGTAGTGTTGCCGGAAAGGGAGCCAGGTACTTCAGATTTTAGTCGTAAATTAATGACAATTTTGCAGCAAAAATCTTCTGGTGCGACCGGCGGAAAAAATAATAACAGCGACGATTCGGCAACAAGGTAGTCTTATGAATGCTCAGTGGCACAATCAATTCCGGCACTTGTTAAATACAATCGCCATATTATTTCTACTGTTGTTGGCGGGCACTGCATTGGCGCAAACCAATACGCCCAATGTGGCAGATCCAACAGCGGGTGGTTTACCCTTAACACAAGTATCGCCGAGTAATGTTGGCAGCCTACCTGCTATTCCAGGTTTGCCTGCACTGACGGTAAAAACCAATCCGAATGGCACGCAAGAGTACACAGTAACGCTGCAAATTCTCGCCATCATGACGGCGCTGACATTTTTGCCGGCATTATTGATGATGATGACTTCATTTACGCGGATTATTATCGTGTTTTCTATTTTGCGTCAGGCGCTGGGTTTGCAGCAGTCGCCGTCAAACCAAATTTTGATTGGTCTCGCACTATTCTTAACCTTGTTTATCATGCAGCCGGTATTAAACAAAGTGAATCAGGATGCGCTCCAGCCCTACATCAATCAGCAAATTGGTGCACAGGAAGCGCTGGCAAAAACGGCCGCACCGTTTCATGCATTCATGATCGCGCAAACCCGCGAGTCGGATATTTCGCTGTTTATGGGCATTGCAAAACACCCGCCTATCGCCACGCCAGAGGAAACACCGTTTAGCATTTTGGTACCGGCATTTATCATCAGCGAATTAAAAACCGCGTTTCAAATTGGTTTTATTATTTTCATTCCTTTTTTGGTGATCGACATAGTGGTGGCCAGTGTATTGATGGCCATGGGCATGATGATGTTGTCACCGCTGATTATTTCCCTGCCGTTTAAAATTATGCTGTTTGTGTTGGTGGATGGCTGGGCGATGATTGTGGGTACACTTGCTGCCAGTTACGGCGTGTGACGGAGGATTTATGCTAACGCCCGAAGTCGTCATGGATTTATTTGCCGAAGCCTTTTATCTCACTATTTTGATGTTATTAGTGATTATCGGCCCCGGTTTGATTGTGGGGTTGGTGGTGAGTATGTTTCAGGCGGCAACCCAAATTAACGAGCAGACACTGAGTTTTTTGCCGCGTTTGATCGTCACTATTATTACCCTGATGATTGCTGGTCCTTGGTTACTTAATAAATTTATGGATTTATTTAACCGTTTGTTCTCCAGCGTGCCCAGCCTTATCGGTTAGCGCAAAACCACCTTCCATAGCGATTTGCCCATATGCAAGAACTGATTATCAGCGAAGAACAACTTATGCAATTTATCGGTCAGTATATCTGGCCGTTACTGCGCATTAGTGCGTTTTACTTTGCGGTACCAGTTATTGGTGCACGTACAGTACCTGCGCGGGTGCGTATTATTTTGTCGCTGTTCACGGTAATCATTCTGGTGCCCGTATTGCCACCAGCGCCCGTCGTGTCTTTTTTATCGGCACAGGGTTTTATGATGGTGATTCAAGAGGTGTTAATTGGCCTCGCCCTCGGGTTTTGTATGCAGGTGGTAATGCACGTATTTGTATTGGCCGGGCAGTTTATTGCAATGAAAATGGGTTTGGGTTTTGCGGCGATGAATGATCCCTCCAGTGGCGTGAGCGTGACTATTTTGTCGCAGTTTTATTTGCTCTTGTCCACGTTGCTATTTCTCAGTGTTAATGGCCATTTAGTCGTTTTGCAATTAATGGTGGATAGTTTTACTACGTTTCCTATCGGTGGTGCGGGTATAAATAGTGCGCACTTTGCGACTATTGTGGGTATGGGTTCCTGGTTATTCAGTGCGGCCCTGTTAATTACCTTGCCACTGTTTACCTCGCTATTAATTGTAAATATGTCATTTGGTGTGATGAGCCGCTCAGCACCACAGATGAACGTATTTACGGTGGGTTTTCCCATCACGCTTATTCTCGGTTTTATTTTAATGTGGTTTACCTTCGCCAACTTCCTGCCAGTGTATTTTGACATTATGGAAGAGGGCATAGGTGTGCTGCGTACTTTGGCACTAACTCCTTAGGGGCTGCCCCTTAGGGTTTTATAGGAGCAACCTATGGCCGAAGATGACGACAGCAGCCAGGAAAAAACGGAAGAGGCCAGTGCCCGAAAACTTGAGAAGGCGCGCGAAGAGGGGCAGGTTCCCCGCTCGCGCGACCTTACTACTACGGCAGTGTTAATGGTGGCGGCCATAGGCCTGTATGTTTTTGCAGAATTTATGGGCAACAAACTGATTGGCATTAGCCGTGAAAGTTTTACCCTCACGCGCGCGGCTATTTACGACCCCAATGCCATGATCGCCCACCTTGCGGCGGCTATTTACGACGGCCTGTTTAGTATTGCGCCCTTAATGGTTTTATTACTTGTTGCGTCCATTGTTGGCCCTATCGCATTGGGTGGGTGGAATTACAGCACCAAAGCCGTGGAGCCAAAACTCAACCGCATGGACCCTATCGCGGGTATCAAGCGGATGTTCTCGGTGAAATCCCTCATTGAATTATTAAAAGCGCTTGCCAAAGTACTGGTTATTTTGGGCGGCACTATTTTTATCCTGAAGTTTTTTGCGCAAGACATGTTTCGCTTGGTGGATGAAAGCACCAATGTCGCCATCATTCATTCATTGGAAATATCTATCCTCGCCACCATTGCACTCTGCGCGACTACCATTGCGATTGCGGCGATTGATGTGCCGATTCAGATTTTTGAATACAACAAAAAATTAAAAATGTCGCGGCAGGATCAAAAAGACGAATCCAAAGATACGGATGGTAAACCTGAAGTCAAAGGCCGTATTCGCCAATTGCAGCGCGAAATGGCGCAGCGCCGCATGATGTCCAATGTGCCGCAAGCCGATGTGATCATCACCAACCCGGAACACTTTTCGGTCGCGTTAAAATACGACCCCGAAACCATGGAAACGCCACTGATGATTGCCAAAGGTGGCGATCACACCGCGCTAAAAATTCGCGAAATCGCTAAAGCGCACAATATTGAAATTATTCAGTCGCCGGTATTGGCGCGCGCGATTTTCTACACCACCGAAGTGGATCAGGAAATTCCCTCCGGCCTGTACCTCGCAGTTGCCCAGGTATTGGCATACGTATTCCAGCTGCGCAATTACCGCAAAGGCAAGGGCGACAGGCCCGCTTACCCCCGCAACATCAACGTCCCGCGCGACTTGCGTTACAACGCCTCGGGTGAGGTGGATTAATCGCTGCACTTTTTATCGTTGTACTTTTTTAAGCAATTGTTATGAATCGGTACACTTCTTGCGATAAGCACAGGTAAATGATTTCACCGTCAAGAATCCGTGCTTATGGCCTTACCATCGTTTAACCAACTGAATAACTTCAACGGCAGAGCCGCGCTGGGTTCATTGCGCGGTATGGGGCGTGGCAATTTGGGAATTCCCATTTTGCTAATGATGCTGTTGGCGATGATTATTTTGCCGATTCCGCCGCTGCTATTGGATATGTTTTTTACCTTCAATATTGCCCTGGCGCTCGTTGTGTTGCTGGTGTCTGTGTATGCCATGCGCCCGCTGGATTTTGCCGCATTCCCCGCGATTCTTCTTATTGCCACCCTGTTGCGCCTCGGCTTGAACGTTGCCTCCACTCGCGTAGTTTTACTTGAAGGTCATAACGGAGGCGATGCAGCGGGGAAAGTAATTGAAGCTTTTGGTCATGTAGTTATTGGCGGAAATTTGGCGGTGGGTATTGTGGTGTTCATCATTTTGATGATCATCAACTTCGTGGTGGTAACCAAGGGTGCGGGCCGTATTTCCGAAGTGAGTGCGCGTTTTACCCTGGATGCAATGCCCGGCAAACAAATGGCGATTGATGCGGATTTAAACGCGGGTTTGATCGATCAGGATCAGGCGCGTACCCGTCGTCAGGAAGTCTCTTCCGAAGCGGATTTTTACGGCGCGATGGACGGTGCGAGCAAGTTTGTTCGCGGTGATGCGGTTGCAGGCATCATGATTATGTTTATCAATATTTTTGGTGGCTTGGCGATTGGTATGGCCCAGCATGATTTGCCATTTGGCGAAGCCTTTGAAAAATACACCATCCTCACTATTGGCGATGGTCTGGTTGCACAAATTCCCGGACTGTTGCTGTCGGTAGCCTCGGCGATTTTGGTGACTCGCGTTAACAGTGCCCATGAAATGGGGGCGCAGGTAGTCAGTCAGATGTTTGCGGCCCCTAAAGCTTTAGCTGTTTCGGGAATCATGCTGATCGTGATGGGGTTGATTCCCGGTATGCCGCACGTTGCCTTTTTGGGTTTGGGTTCTATTTGTGTCGGCCTTGCTTATTACATCCACTGGCGTAAACAGCAGCCTGCAGCCGTTGAGGACAATTCTTTTATTCCCGCAGGTACTCGCTTGGCTGGTGATGCACCAGGCGGTGGGCAGGGTGGGGCGACCATTGCGCCGCAGCGTATGACGCCCGCATTGCCAGCCGGTACTCCCGAGGCGCCCGAGTTGGGGTGGGACGATGTACAGCCTGTCGATGTGATCGGTTTGGAAGTTGGCTATCGCTTGATTCCGATGGTGGATAAAAACCAGGGTGGCGAATTACTGGGTCGCATCAAAGGTGTTCGCAAAAAACTGTCGCAGGAAATGGGCTTCCTTATTCCGTCGGTGCACATTCGCGACAATCTTGACCTTAACCCCACGGGTTATCGCATTAGCCTGATGGGTGTGTCCATGGCCGAGGCTGATGTCTACCCAGATCGTGAATTGGCGATTAATCCCGGGCAGGTTTTTGGTTCGCTGGAGGGGTTAAAAACCAAAGATCCCGCCTTTGGGTTGGATGCCATCTGGATCAACCCTAACCAACGCGAGCAGGCGCAAACTCTGGGTTATACCGTGGTTGACCCGAGTACGGTGGTGGCGACGCATCTCAATCAAATTCTGCAGCAGCATACCTTTGAGTTGCTCGGCCACGAGGACGTGCAAAAGCTGTTGGATATGCTGGCGAAATCATCGCCCAAATTGGTGGAGGAGTTGGTGCCCAACACGCTGAGCATCAACGCGCTGCTCAAGGTGTTGCAAAACCTGCTGCGCGAGCGGGTGCCGATTCGCGATATTCGTTCCATCGCCGAAGCCTTGGCGGGCAGTGGGATAAAGAGTCAAGATCCCGCCGCTTTGACGGCCATGGCAAGGGTGGCGCTGTGCCGTCAAATCGTCCAAAACATCATTGGCAACGAGCGCAACCTGCCTGTAATCACGCTTGAGCCTAGTTTGGAACAGTTATTGCTAAATACCGTTCAGCAGGCACAAAAAGCTGGCGCTGATGACAGTGCGTTTATTGAGCCGGGCTTGGCAGACAGGTTGCAACAGTCATTGATTAATGCAGCCCAGAAGCAGGAAATGGCAGGCAAACCGCTGGTTCTTTTGGTTGCCGCACCCTTGCGCCCCATGCTGTCCCGCTTTGTTCGTCACAGCGTTCCGGATATGCGGGTACTGGCTTATACCGAAGTGCCTGACAACAAACAGATCAGTATCGAGGCCAGTGTTGGCGCCGACAAAAACAACTGATGTGTTAAGTCAATTTAATCGTTAACCAGGTGGCCCACCCCGGGCGGGAGTTGAGTATGCAAGTCAAACGTTTCGTAGCGGCTGATATGCGTCGTGCGTTGGAATTGGTTCGCCAGGAATTGGGGCCAGATGCCATCATTCTCTCCAGCAACCGTATCCCGGAGGGGGTTGAGTTGCTCACCACCATGGGCTCTGACTACGAGCTAAAACAACTGCAAACGCGCCCCTTTGCCGAGTCGACCTTTGCGTCGAGCGAGCCGCTATTGAGTGATGGCGATATATCTCCCCGGATACTGGAGCGTCAACCGACTCGCAAAGTTGCCCCGGTGATCACCCAGATTCCTGATCACCCGAACGTCGGCAAAACCGGCGCCCAATTAGCGGACGACATAGAGCGTGCCCGTCTGCGTATGATTGCCGCGCGCAAAGCAGAAGAATCCGCCAAAGAGTTTATGGTGGGTAAGAATACGGTAGTGAATGCCGGCATTCCCCGTCATGCAACTGCGCCAGCAAGCCCCCCTAAAAAAGGCATGAGCGCCGCCGAGCGCTATCCGCTGGTTGATCCTGTGCCCGCAGTCAAAGAGCGTAATTTAACTCCCGAGGCAGCGTCATTTCGCGAAGCACTGCTCAGTAATACTCGCAATGCCCAGGATGCAAAAATCGATGCTTTGCTGACCAAAGAGAAAGCAGCACCTGTATCAATTACCCCAAATATTGATACCTTCGACCAAAATACCCAGCTTAATAACCTGCAGGCAGAAATTGCCGATATGCGTTTGTTGCTGGAACAGCAATTGGATCGCCTTAGTGGTAAACAAACCATTGCGAGCGATTCCCCGATTTTGGCCAGCATTGCCCGTCGCCTGGAGCGTTTGAGCTTGCCCAAAGACGTAGTTGCCAAGGTGATTAATGCCTGTACGAAAACCAAAACCCTGAGCGAAGCCTGGCCCGATGCCTTGGCAAACCTCGCACATCAGCTACCCATCAATGGCCGCGACATTGTTGATCAAGGCGGAATCTTTGCGTTTGTAGGCCCCACCGGTTCGGGTAAAACCACCACCATTGGCAAACTGGCTGCACGTTATGTCATGCAGCATGGTTCAGACAAAGTGGCGATTATTACTACCGACACTTACCGTATTGCCGCGCACGACCAGCTGCGCTCACTGGCACGTATTCTGCGCGTACCAGTGCGTGTTGTGGATGAAGCTAATCCGCTGGATACGGTATTGCGCAGCCTGCGTCACTGTTCCTTGGTGTTGATCGATACCGCTGGTTTCCGCCACGGCGACCCACATTTAAAAGCCCAGCTCAATGCTTTGGCCGACCAACCACAGGTAAAAACCTATTTGGTGATGTCGTCCAATAGTCAGGCGCAAATGCTCAAAGCCTCGGTTCACGCCTATGGCGCGGCGCGCTTGCAGGGCTGTGTTCTCACCAAGTTGGACGAAACCGCCAGTATCGGTGAGGCTCTGGGTGTGGTGATGCAAAGCCGTTTGCCCGTTGCCTACACCACCGATGGCCAGGACATTCCTAAAAATTTGGAGGTGGCGCGGGCGCATCAGTTGGTTGCCAGAGCGGTGGCATTGCTGAAAACCAGTTCAGAAACGGCGGTTTCTTAGCCAAAGAAAAGCTATAACCCTATGATTTTTACAGTGAAACTGAAATTAATCGGATCTTTTTCTAATCCCTATCTATACTCAGTTCACCATTAGAGTGCCAACAAACCGTACCGCCAGTTTTCTGGCGCCAACCCCGGCACACTTAAGAAGAATATGTTTGGAGTTACGTGTAGATGAGCCAAGTGCGACCAGTACAAGTTATCGCTGTGTCCGGCGGTAAAGGCGGAGTAGGTAAGAGCAATATTTCCGTCAACCTGAGTATTGCCCTGGCTGAATTGCGCCGTCGAGTTGTACTGCTCGATGCTGATTTAGGCCTCGCCAATGTGGATGTATTGCTCGGCATTCGCGCCACCCATACCCTTGCGGATGTTCTCGCCGGCACTCATTCGCTCAGCGATGTGTTGGTCACTGGCCCCGCCGGTGTAAAAATTGTTCCGGCATCCTCGGGTGTACAGCGTATGGCGGAGTTGAGCAGCGCCGAGCATGTGGGGCTTATCAATGCCTTCAATGAACTTTCCGATCAAGTGGATATTTTGGTGATAGACACGGCCGCGGGTATCTCGGATACCGTGGTTAGTTTTGTGCGCGCCGCCAACGAAGTCATTATTGTCGTGTGCGATGAACCTTCTTCCATCACCGATTCCTACGCCCTTATCAAATTATTAAACAAAGAATATGGAATGCAGCGCTTCCGTGTGGTCGCCAATATGACGCGCACCCAACAGGAAGGCATGAATATGTTCAACAAACTCAATACCGTTTGTGAGCGCTTTCTGGATGTCACACTCCAGTTTGTAGGCCAAATTCCCTTTGACGAAAATGTGCGTAAAGCCGTGCAAAAACAAAAAGCCTTGTTGGAGTTTGCCCCTGCCTCCAAGGCGGCAGTGGCAATACGTGCGTTGGCCCAAGCAGTCGATAAATGGCCGCTGCCATATTCTCCCACCGGGCGCCTGGAGTTTTTTGTCGAGCGCTTGTTGCAGGCCGCGAATGCGCGTTAGCAATATTCGCATACGCAGTTGCATAGACATTGGTGTGTGACTAGCGTTATGAATCGCTACTCACGAGAAAGTGAGGCAGGGTTGCCAATAATCACGGCAGTTTTTGCTAAACAAAAGGTGTTCGATGGCCGCAGTCAATGGTTTAGCCATGTACGATAAAAAGACCTTGCTCGATGCGCAAATCAATGTTGAAGACTTTGCTCCGCTGGTAAAGCGCATTGCTTACCACATGATGATGCGTATGCCTGCGTCTGTGCAGGTAGATGATCTGATTCAAGCGGGCATGATTGGCTTGATCGAAGCATCACAAAAATACGATGCATCCCGCGGTGCCAGTTTTGAAACCTATGCCGGTATTCGCATTCGCGGAGCAATTGTTGATGAAATGCGTCGTGGCGATTGGGTGCCCCGCTCAGTGCACCGCAATGCGCGCCGTGTTGCGCGTGCCGTTGCCGCCGTCGAGGCGCGTACCGGGCGCGATGCGACCGACGCCGAGGTCGCTGCTGAACTAGAGGTATCGCTGGAAGAATATTTTGAAATGCTGCAAGACTCCAACGGTAGCCGGTTATTCAGTTATGAAGAGACCTTCGGTGAAGAAGACAGCAATATCGACGCGTCCGAACACAGCAGTGCTTTTGTTAGCCCGTTTGAAGGGGTTCAGCGGGATGGGTTAAAAAAAGCTTTGGCCGAGGCGATTGCCTTGCTTCCCGAACGTGAGCGCATGGTGCTCGCCCTCTATTACGATCAGGAATTAAATCTCAAAGAAATTGGCTTGGTGCTTGGTGTTAGTGAATCCCGGGTTAGTCAGATTCACAGCCAGGCAGCCGCGCGTTTGCGCCACCGCCTTGGTGGTTGGCAGCCCGCGTAAACTGGGTGAAAAACAGCCAAGGGCAGTGTGGTTTGCTCGCCGTTGCCAGCAGAATCGCAAATTAGTCTGTAAATACAACAATTTGCGCTATGATTTGCAGTAAAAGTTGAAGATTTACGCGCCGCCACTGGCCGAAGCTTTAACTCCTACTAGACTATGAATTAATAAAATTCCCTTCTGGGTAATTGGAGGTTGCGTTGGATAAGAACATGAAAATCCTGATTGTTGATGACTTTTCAACAATGCGGCGGATCATCAAAAACTTGCTGCGGGATTTGGGGTTTTCCAATACCCACGAAGCAGACGATGGCGTAACGGCATTGCCGATGCTCAAAAATGGCGATTTCCAGTTTCTGGTCACTGACTGGAATATGCCGGGCATGACCGGTATCGATTTGCTCAAAGCGGTACGTGCAGACGAAAAGTTGCGCACCTTGCCAGTATTAATGGTGACCGCAGAAGCTAAGCGCGATCAGATTATTGAGGCGGCTCAAGCTGGCGTAAACGGCTATGTCGTTAAGCCATTTACAGCGCAGGCGCTGAAGGAAAAAATTGAAAAGATCTTTGATCGGGTCGGTTAATCACCGTCGATTAAATAATAAATAAGGCTCTGCCATGGCATCTGAAACCCAAACATCGTTCAACAGTGAGTTTGTTGTCGAATTGAGAGAGTGCGCCAAATTGCTTGCGGAAAAACTGCAGGGCAATGAGATTGAAGAAGCATCGCTCTTGATACAAACCATTACCCAATCGCGTGATCGCCATATTTTTCAATCGGTAGGGCGCCTGACACGCGGTTTGCACAATGCAATTGTCAATTTCAATGTGGATGCCGACCTAACCAAAGAGCCGCCCAAGATTGCCAAGTCTGATATTCATGATGCGTCCAATCGGCTCAATTATGTGATTGAACTAACGCAAAAAGCGGCCGAAAAAACCATGGACGTTGTCGATGAGGCTGCGCCTATCGCCATGAATTTGGGGCAAGAGGCAAATAGTTTACGCAGTGAATGGGCGCGGTTAAAACGCCGTGAAATGAATGCCGATGAATTTCGCCAGTTGTACGAGCGCATGGATATTTTCCTCGGGCAAATGGTCACCGGTACTGAACAACTCAGTAAGAATTTGCAAGATATTGTGTTGGAGCAAGGCTTTCAGGATCTAACCGGTCAAGTATTAAAACGTGTTATCGGTTTGATCAATGATGTTGAAAAAGACCTTGTCAGCTTGGTGCGCATTGCTGGGCAGGTCGAAGAAATTGCCGGGCTTGCAGATGATCGCGAAGTTGTCGCACACGATATGGAAATTATGCACAAGCGTAAAACTGAAGCCGAAGGGCCACAAATTAACAAAGAGCGCGCAGATGTAGTATCCGGGCAAGATGACGTTGATGATTTGTTATCAAGTCTTGGTTTCTAAGCTGTAGGTCACTCGAGGAACGTTGAATGAGTTTTGGTGATGACGAGGATATCCTCCAGGATTTTCTGGTAGAGGCGGGTGAAATTCTCGAACGCCTCAGCCAGCAATTGGTTGACCTGGAGCAGCGCCCTGAAGACAAAGATCTGCTCAATGCAATCTTTCGCGGGTTCCATACCGTAAAAGGGGGGGCCGGTTTTCTGGCGCTCACTCCTATGGTGGAATGCTGCCATCTCACCGAAAACCTGTTTGATATTTTGCGCAACGGCAAACGTGCGGTTACCTCTGAATTAATGGACGTAGTGCTTGAAGCACTCGACATGGTTAATCAGCAATTTGAATTGGTATCCCAGCGCGAAGAACTACCACCGGTGGACCCTGCGTTAATTGCCTCGCTTGAGCGATTGGTTTCTTGCGAAGACCTCAACGAAAGTGCAGCAGGAGCAGCAACTGCGGAAACAGCGGTTGCTAATCCGGAGACTACGGCAGTTGCCTCTGGGGACATTACGGACGCTGAATTTGAACAATTGTTGGATGCCATCGCCGGGGTTCCTGCCGCGACTGCGGCCTCTGCGCCTTTGGCTGAACCTGTCGCCACTGTATCCGGTGGTGGCGATGATATTTCTGAAGATGAATTTGAAGCGCTGCTCGATCAATTGCATGGCAGAGGCAAGGGGCCAGGTGTTCAGGCTGCTGCCCCGACACCAGCCCCGGCTCCTGTAGCATCCACAGCGGTCGGTGGTGGTGACGAAATCTCAGAAGACGAATTTGAAGCGCTGCTCGATCAATTGCATGGCAAAGGTAAAGGGCCGGGCGTTGTTGTCGATGCACCAGCGCCAGCTGCTGCTGTTGCGCCCGAGCCTGCAAAAAGTTCGGGTGACTTGATCAGCGATGATGAGTTTGATGCACTACTGGATCAGCTGCACGGCAAGGGTAAAGGCCCTGGCACAGGAGCATCCATTGCGGCAACTCCCGCACCTGTCGCAACAAAGCCAGCGCCTGCTCCTGAGGTTAAACCAGAGGCTGCTAAACCTGTTTCGCCAGCACCTGCAGTCAAGAAGGTAGAGCCGCCAAAACCAGCCGCAGCGACTGCTCCCGCTATGCCGGCAGCAGATAAAGAAGCGCCGCAAGTTGAAACTACCGTTCGTGTGGATACCCAGCGCCTTGATGACATTATGAATATGGTGGGTGAGCTGGTGTTGGTCCGCAATCGCTTGGTGCGGTTGGGTAACGGCTCTACCAATGAAGCCCTGGTAAAAGCAGTAGCAAATTTGGATGTAGTTACCGCCGATTTGCAGACCTCGGTCATGAAAACCCGCATGCAGCCAATCAAAAAAGTATTTGGCCGCTTTCCCCGTGTGGTGCGCGATTTGGCGCGTAGTTTGCGCAAAGAAATTAATTTGGAATTAGTCGGTGAAGAAACCGATCTGGACAAAAATCTGGTAGAGGCATTAGCCGATCCGCTGGTTCACTTGGTACGCAACTCGGTTGACCACGGCATTGAATTCCCTGATGTGCGCGAAGCGAATGGCAAGTCCCGCATTGGACAAGTTGTGCTTTCTGCAGAGCAGGAAGGCGATCATATTCTATTGTCGATTAGCGATGATGGTGCCGGCATGGACCCGGTTAAATTGCGTCGTATCGCGGTGGAAAAAGGGATGTTTGATGAAGATACCGCCAATCGTTTGTCTGACACTGAAGCCTACAATTTAATATTTGCACCAGGGTTTTCTACCAAAAAAGAAATTTCAGATGTGTCCGGTCGCGGTGTGGGAATGGATGTGGTGAAAACCAAAATCACCCAGCTTAACGGCACCGTCGAAATTAAATCCGAGTTGGGTAAAGGCACGCGCTTTATTATTAAAGTACCGCTGACGCTGGCGATTATGCCAACCCTCATGTTTATGCTCGGCCAACAAACTTTCGCTTTTCCGCTGGTGAGTGTGAATGAGATTTTCCACATGGATCTCACCAAGAGCCATATAGTGGATGGGCAGGATTGCGTCGCTATTCGTGATCAGGCAATTCCATTGTTTTATATGAAAGATTGGCTGGTTAAAAATGCGTTTGGTCATCGTCCTGACAACGCTCACGTGGTGATAGTTACCGTTGGTTCGCGCCGTGTTGGTTTCGTGGTGGATCAATTGATTGGTCAGGAAGAGGTGGTGATTAAACCTTTGGGCAAAATGTTGCAAGGTACCCCAGGCATGGCTGGGGCCACTATTACCGGCGACGGCACTATCGCGTTAATTTTGGATATTCCCAGCCTTTTGCGTCGCTACGCCAAGGGTTCCACCAGCTGGGGACACAGTTAATCTTCAGCGTGACCCTGCTGCGGTGAACGCTACACATGCCAGCAAAATGTCTGTTAAATATTTTTCCCTTGCGGAGTGTGATAGATGCCTTTCCGGGTATTAGTGGTTGATGATTCAAATTTCTTTCAGCATCGTTTGAAAGATATTATTAATGAGCACCCGGAATTAAAAGTTGTTGGTATCGCAAGCAATGGACGCGAGGCTATTGATAAAGCAGCTGAGTTAAAGCCTGACATTATCACTATGGATTTTGAAATGCCGGTGATGGATGGTGTGACTGCTATCAAGCACATCATGTCCAACCGTCGCGTCCCCATCTTGATGTTTTCATCGCTCACCTATGAAGGTGCCAAAATTACGCTGGATGCCTTGGCAGCCGGCGCACTCGATTTTATTCCCAAAGATTTTGCCGAGGTCTCGCGAAACTCCGAGGTGCTCAAGAAAAAATTACATGAGCGATTGATTACCCTCGCTGGCTCCGGCAATCGCTCAGTCCCACCGCCAGTTGCTACTACAGCGTCACCCGCGCCTGTGCCCGCGTCAGCGAGCAGCTCGTCATCTTTCAGACCTATTGCCGCACCGGCGCCTGCCGCTCGCCCTGTGTCGCCAGTCCAAGATGAGCCGGCAAGGCCATCTGGATCTGATAATTACCGTCTCAAAAATAAACCCAAACTTTTGGTCATTGGCGCGTCCACCGGCGGGCCAGTTGCTCTGGCCGAAGTGTTAATGGCGTTGCCCGCCAATTTTCCTTTGCCTATTGTGCTGGTGCAGCATATGCCGGAAAACTTCACTAAAGCATTTGCCGAGCGGCTCAACAAACAGTGCCATATCCGCGTGCGTGAGGCGGTGGATGGCGATCAATTGCAACCCGGTTTGGCGTTACTTGCACCGGGCGGAAAACAATTAATGCTCGATAAGCGCAACGGCGGTTCGGTGCGGATATTGCCGGATGATGAGCGCGTCAATTACAAACCTTCTTTGGATATCACTTTTGGTTCTGCTGCCAATAACTATGCCGATAAAGTACTGGGCGTGGTATTAACCGGTATGGGGTCGGATGGTTGTAATGGTGCGCGTTTATTAAAGGATGCAGGCTCGTCACTTTGGTCACAAGATGAAGCGAGTTGTGTAATTTATGGTATGCCAATGGCGGTTGCACGCGCCGGGTTAACCGATAAAGTGCTAAGCCTGAAGGATATTGGGCCGCGTTTGGTGAGAGAGGTTATGTAATGGATCTCCTGAGTATTATCGGCGTCATTATCGCGTTTGCGGCAATTATCGGCGGTAACTTTTTGGAAGGCGGTGGCATTGGCACTTTGTTGAATGGGCCTGCCGCATTTATTGTGCTTGGCGGTACCTTGGGTGCAGCCATGTTGCAAACGTCAAAAATAAATTTGCGCCGTGCCCTAAGAATTGTGGTGTGGGTTTTTAAACCGCCCTATGTTCCCTTTAAACAAGGTATTGCCAATATTGTGCGCTGGGCCGCAGCGGCGCGCAAAGACGGCCTGCTTGGGCTGGAAGAAATTTCCGAGCGTGAAAAAGATAAATTTGCGAAAAAAGGCTTGCAGCTATTGGTTGATGGCAATGAGCCAGAAGTTATTCGCCGTATTTTGGAAACGGATTTAATCGTAAACGAACAGCGCGATTTTGATGCAATTAAATTTTACGAATCTATGGGCGGCTATGCACCGACAATCGGCATCATCGGCGCGGTAATGGGCTTGATTCATGTGATGAATAATCTGGCCGATCCTGCGACCTTGGGGCCTGGTATTGCGATTGCATTTGTGGCGACCATTTACGGCGTCGCCTTGGCAAATCTGGTATTTATTCCTATCTCTAATAAATTGCGTATGTGTGTGAATGAAAATTCCCAATATCGTGAATTGATTATTGAGGGCATTATTGCGATTGCCGATGGTGAGAATCCCCGCTCAATTGAAATGAAATTAAACGGCTATTTGCATCCGCTTAACTGAGAAGCGCTCTTATGGTTCGCCGCAGAAGAGAAGATATTCACGTAAATCACGAGCGCTGGCTGATTTCTTACGCTGATTTCATTACGCTGCTGTTTGCATTTTTTGTGGTTATGTATTCCATCTCCCAAGTAAATGACAGCAAGTATCGCGTCTTGTCCGACACTTTCATTGAGGCCTTCCATAAACCAACGGATGCCCAATCCAATACTGAGCCAGCAGATCAGTCTGCGCCGGCAAATGATTTAATATCTCCCATCAATATGGATAACTCCGTGCGCGATGCGGAGCAGGTTGACGAGCAAGTGCCGACAATTGTGGATAACTCTCAAGGCGCCGCGAATGAAGTTGCTGAACAGCCTGATACTAAAATAAAAACCAGTGATGAATTAACGCAAATTTCTGATTTGGTATCTGAAAAATTTGCCCCCTTGATTACTGAGCAGCTTATTCAGGTGTCCAGCAATGAGTTGTGGTTGCAAATCGAATTAAAAGACAGCATTTTATTTTCGTCCGGCAGTGCGGATACCAGTGAACAGGCGCGCAAAATATTTGATGAAATTGCAGCGATCCTGGCGGGTTATTCTAACCCGGTGCAGGTTGAAGGCTTCACCGATAATATTCCTATTAATAGCGCCAAGTATCCCACCAACTGGGAGTTGTCTACCGCGCGGGCCAGCGCCATTGTTAAGCATTTGGCTGCAAATGGTGTTGCACCAGAGCGTTTGTCAGCAGTTGGTTATGGCGAGTATCAGCCCATTGCTCCCAATAGCTCTGAACAGGGTAGGGCGCAAAATCGCCGCGTTGCTATCATGATTGCCAAGCGCAAAATGGATCGTCCTAAAGTACAAGTCGAACCAGCAGCTACCTCGTCTAGCGCCTCTTCTCTAAATTAAACCCCATAAACAACCTGCTTTCGTCGTTATTCCCCCTATTGCGTTGAAAAAAGCTGCCGCTATAGAGATGGCGGAGTCATTACTTCTACTTGAAGTTGTCGTCTACTGGGCAATACTTAACATCCACTGCTTGAAAATTGATCGTCCCATGGAGTGATTGCTGGTCGATGATTGGCATAAGTGTTGATAAAGGCGACAATGTTCTTTCTGAATTTGTGACTGCAGTCGAGAAACTTATTGCGATGGGCACAAACTTTGCTTTTGTCGCTGTAATAGACGATGTGACTGGCGTTTGACGCTGGCGAGGGTTGAATTGTGCGAGTTATAGCAATAGCGAACCAGAAAGGTGGTGTGGGCAAAACCACCACAACGGTATCCCTTGGTGGGCTTATTGCGGCCACTGGGAAGCGGGTGCTATTGCTGGATATAGATCCCCACGGCTCACTCTCTAGTTATTTCCGTCAGGATCCTGACACCCAGGTGCTAAGTAGCTATACCCTGTTTCAGGAGCGCAAAAGCTTAACCCGTGAATCGGTTAACCGTTTGATTCTGCCAACGGATTACCCCAACGTGAATTTGATCCCCTCGACCACCGCGCTGGCGACACTGGAGCGGCAGGCGATTGGTCAGGATGGCATGGGGCTGGTACTGAGCCGGGCACTTGCATTAATCGCCGATGATTACGATTACGTACTGATAGACACACCGCCCTTGCTGGGCGTGTTGATGGTGAATGCGCTTGCTGCTTGCCAATATTTGGTCATTCCGGTGCAAACCGAATTTCTTGCGCTCAAAGGCTTGGAGCGTATGGTGAATACACTGAGCATGATGTCACGCTCGCGCAAAAAAGCATTGGATTACACCATAGTGCCAGTAATGTTTGATCGCCGTACTCAAGCCTCGGTGACCAGTTTGCGCACTATTCGCAATACTTATCCCGCTCAGGCTTGGCCTGGGCATGTGCCGGTTGATACCCGTTTTCGGGATGCCAGCAAAGCCGGTGTCCCACCGCATTTGTTTGACCCAACAAGCCGTGGCGTGGAAGCTTACACTGCGCTCTGGCATTGGCTCGATAAAAAAATACGTGCCGATGAAGCGCAGGCTCAGTCAGCACCTATGGCAGTTATCAATAAGGCTGGTGTGGTGTCGTGAGCAATCGCAAAACGCCTGAGGGCGATATAGAGTCACCTGATGTGAGTTTGGGTCATTACTTTGATGACCTGCTTGGCATTGGTGATGCTATTGATGACGCATTTGCTGCGCTTGAATCCCGTCCCATGTCTGTTGCCGCCAATTCCGGCTTGGCGCGTGTCGTCAGCTTACCGACTAAAAAGCACCACCCTGAAAAGCCTAAAAAAGTATCGGCTAACCTGCATACCAAACCCCGTTCATTAACCAAAACCGATAGCAAGCCCGCTGAGCTTGCCAGCCCCGAATTGTTGCAAACGCCGGAGCAAAAACGACAGCTGGAGAAGTTGTTGCAGTCGGCCAGTGCGCAATTATTGATTGAATCCCCGGTAGTTGAGGTTGTAGCGGTTGATGTGGCCGCAGAGCAGGTTGCCCAGCCTAAAACCCGGTTTGTCGCCGATACTAATGAAATTCAAGAGTGGGATATTGGAACTCCAGCAGAAATCGTTGCGACCCCGCTTGTGGTATTACCTGTCGAAGTTCAGTCGACCAATGTTGAGGTGGTTGACGCGGAAGCCCAGTCCAGTCAATTCAAAATGGAAGGTCTGGATTGGTTGGAAAATGGTCGTCCGCAATGGGCGCAATCGCGTTTTGATGTGCTGCTGTTCAAAGTGGCCGGATTAACCCTGGCAGTGCCCTTAATTTCCCTGGGGCAGATTCAACCGCTAACGGATGAACTCACTCCTTTGTTCGGTCAGGCAGATTGGTTTATGGGGTTGCAACCCACACCCGCAGGTAAGATTCGCACGGTGAATACCGCGAAGTTTGTGATGCCAGAGCGCTACGATGAGTCCTTTTTACAGACGGCTAAATATGTGATGTCAATTAACGGTGTGCCTTGGGGGTTGGCGGTGGATTCAGTAAATCAGCCCATCACCTTGCAACCGGACGATGTAAAGTGGCGTGGTGACAGAGGCAAGCGGCCTTGGCTGGCCGGCACAGTCAAGGATCATATGTGCGCACTTCTGGATATCCCGCGTATTGGTCAAATGTTGGTTGATGCCGATAAGAATTTTGTTCCGGCTCGCGCCTGATACCTACAGATTATTGATTGGAATCGGCTAGAACGTGCTTTTGTGGTTGCGACAAACAAAAGTGGCACAGGAAAAGTCATCGACTATAGTTATAGCGACGTTTACACGATTTACTGCCTGACACTGGCAGCTCAGAGGAAAATTTAAGATGGCAACTGATGCAGCAAAAAATAAAAGCACTGATGATCCCGTATTGCAGTGGGTAACTTTTCGTCTGGACGGTGAAACCTACGGCATTAATGTAATGCAGGTACAGGAAGTGCTGCGCTATTCGGAGATCGCCCCGGTTCCCGGTGCACCTTCTTACGTACTGGGAATTATCAACCTGCGCGGTAATGTGGTAACAGTTATCGACACCCGTCATCGCTTTAATTTGTCCAGCGGCGAGATTACCGATAATACCCGTATAGTAATTATCGAGACCGACCGCCATGTAATTGGTATTTTGGTTGATAGCGTTGCCGAAGTGGTTTATTTGCGCCAATCGGAAATTGAAATGGCACCTAATGTTGGCAATGAAGAGAGCGCAAAATTCATTCAGGGTGTGTGCCACAAAAACAACGAGCTATTGATTTTGATTGATTTGAATAAGCTACTAACCAGTGAGGAATGGTCGGAACTCGAAGATGTTTGAGTGATTGATCAACTAAGGTGTTGCAAGTGATGGAATCGAGCGCAGAGAAATAGTCATGACGGTTTTGGAAATAGGTTTATCGGCGTCTGCGCTTGTCAGCGTTATTGCATTGCTGGTTGCATTAATCAGCTTGAAGCAGGTGCGCCGCCAAGCGGATGCCAATGAAAAACTGATTCAAAAATTAATGCGTGAGGTGGCTGCATCCAGCAGTGGTTCTGTGGGTATGGGGCAGCGGCTTCTGGCGATGGAAAAGCGGTTGCAGTCTGAAGCTAAAAAGCCTGAAAAAATTGATTATTACAACGATGATGAATTCCAACCTTATTCACAGGCCGCACAAATGTTCAAAATGGGAATGGATTGTGATGAGGTGGCGCGACGTTGTGGTTTATCGCGCGCTGAAGCTTCGCTGCTGGAAATGATGCAAAAATCGAGTCGGTAAAACACAGTTAGTGTGAAAAATGAAAAAAGGCGATCAGATGATCGCCTTTTTTTGTTGCCGAAGCTCCTCCCGTTATGCTTTACCCTATCAGAGTTGATATTGAAACGAGTTGCCACTAACGCCAACTGAGTCGTCGCTTAGCAAATAAACATAGGCAGGCATAAGTGCTTCGGGGGTTTTTACTGTTTCCGGATTTTCGGCGGGATAAGCGGATGCGCGCATATCAGTGCGGGTTGCGCCAGGGTTAATACTATTGGTACGAATGCGTGTAGCAACTTCCAGTTCATCGTGCAGTGTTTGCATCAGGTTTTCTGCTGCGGCTTTTGAGGCTGCGTAAGCGCCCCAAAATGCACGACCTTTAAATGCCACACTGGAGCTAGTAAATAAGATGCTCGCGTTTTCTGCCCGTTCCAATAAGGGTAATAGCGCCTGCGTCATTGCAAATGGTGCATTCACATTTACTTGCATGCAGCGCTGCCAAGCACTAACGGAATAGTTGCTGATGGGTGTGCGTTCACCTAAGTCGGCCGCGTTGTGTAATAAACCATCCAAACGTCCAAAGGTGTCTTCCAACGCGTTGCACATATCGTCGTAATCTTTCTCTACGGCGCTTTCAAGGTTAATCGGGTAAATGGCTGGCTGCGGGTGACCGGCTGCTTCAATTTCGTCATAAACTGCTTCTAGCTTACTCATAGTTCTGCCGCACAGCACAACGGTGGCACCACAAGCGGCAAAGGTTTTTGCGGCGCATTTTCCTATACCGGCACCTGCGCCGGTAACCAAAATAATTTTTCCCTGCAGAGCATTGGGTTTGATGGCGTAATCAGATGGGATTTGCATAAAAAATTTCTTCGCTAGTAAGCAAAACAAGTCCGTATCGACGGCTGTTTACAAGTACTTTTCAATAATAGGCCAAATTTCATCGGCGTGGCTTACGCAGTAGTCGGCGTTCCAGTTGGCAGGGCTATCCCCTTCATCCAAATAACCATAAGCCGCCGCGATAGTGATGCTCCCTGCGCCTTTACCGCAATCAATATCGCGCTTGTGATCGCCGATATAAATAATTTCTTGCGGGCTGCAACCCAGTTGCTTGCTGGCAAGAAATAGCGATTCAGGGTCAGGTTTACTTCGTGCGACATGGTCGGGGCAGATGACACTAACAGGAGCGGGCTGTATATCCAATGCCGTCATTAAGGGCAGGGTATAAGCAGCCGGTTTGTTAGTGGCGATTCCCCACGCGATATGTTTATCCGCGAGCTTGTCCAGTAGTGATGAGATGCCAGGGAAAGGTTTGGTGTACACCGCAATATGCGCAAGATAAAGCTGCAGTAAACGCTGGCGCAAATGTTCAAATTGCGGATCGCTTTCTTCTATATCAAAGGCCAATTTGATCAATGCTTTGGATCCGTTGGATACCCCGGCGCGAATAGTTTCCGGCGCTAATTCTTGACGGCCCTCTTCAAGGAGTAACTGGTTGACGACAACAATAAAATCCGGCGCTGTATCCAGCAGTGTGCCATCCAAATCAAACATCACCGCGCGAATTTTTTGATTCATTATTCACTCACCTTTTTGGCATGCATTAAATAATTCACGCTGACGTCGTTCGGGTTGAGTTTGTAATGTTTGGTGATGGGGTTGTAGGTCATTCCGGTCATGGATTGCAATTCAAGTCCTGCTGCGCGCAACCATTGGGCAAGCTCGGAAGGGCGAATAAATTTGCTGTATTCATGAGTGCCTTTGGGCAGCAGTTTTAAAATATATTCAGCACCGACAATTGCAAAAGCATAGGATTTTGGATTGCGATTGATGGTTGAGAAATAAACATCACCACCTGCCTTCACGAGCTGCGCGCAAGCGCGCACAACCGACGCGGGATCAGGTACATGCTCTAACATTTCCATGCAGGTAACTACATCAAATGCGCCGGGCATTTGTGTGGCTTTATCTTCAGCAGTAATTTGTTCGTAAGTTAGTTCCACGCCGCTTTCCAATGCGTGCAACCGCGCAACCGCGAGTGGTGCTTCGCCCATATCGATACCTATTACCTGCGCGCCTCGTTGGGCAAGTGATTCAGCCAAAATGCCGCCGCCGCAACCCACATCAATCACTGTGCGCTGTGCGACAGGCGAGCGCTCATCAATAAAGTTGGCTCGCAGCGGGTTTATATCGTGCAGCGGCTTGAACTCGCTGTTTTTATCCCACCAGCGGCTGGCAAGTGCTTCAAATTTTGCAATTTCAGCAGTATCGACGTTGGCCATAATCTATTCCGTCTGTTCAGTAGTGATAAGAAAGGGGGCGTATGTTTGACAATGAGTGGTTGCTTAGTGCGAGGTGATTTGTTTGCGCCACCAATTGGCTTTTCCCAGAATTTCGCGCTCGTTTAGTGTTTGCAAAAGGCGATTGGCTAGCAGGCTTTTACCTTCCACCCATACGTGTGTGACAGCTTGCCCTGCATGGGTATAGACCAATTGTGATGCCGGGTTGTAAATAGGTTGCATGCCCAGATCGCCCAAATCGACTGCGGTTATATCTGCGGCTTTTCCAACCTCAATACTGCCGATAGCGTCTTCCATACCCAGCGCCTTGGCGCCGTTTAAGGTTGCCATGCGCAGTGCGGTATGAGCGTCCAGGGCGGCGGCATTACCAGAAACCGCTTTTGCCAATAGTGCTGCGGTTTTTAACTCGCTAAACAGGTTTAGGTCATTGTTACTGGCCGCGCCATCGGTGCCCAGTGCCACATTAATATTGGCGTTAAGGAGTTTATCAACCGGACAAAAACCACTGGCCAGTTTTAAGTTGGATTCAGGGCAATGGATCACATGGGCGCCACTGTTTTGCAGCAATTTGATATCGCTTTCATCAATTTGGGTCATGTGCACACATTGTGCGAGCGGCGATAGCAGTCCCAAATCCATCAGACGCTGGCTTGGGCGGCGTCCATATTGCGCTATTGAGTCTTTTACTTCCTGCGCTGTTTCATGCAGGTGGATATGGATTGGCATGTCCATTTCCTGTGCAAGTACAGCGATTTTTTGCAGAGGGGCATCAGATACGGTGTAGGGTGCGTGAGGGCCGAAAGCAATATTGATCAGGTGATTGCCGCGAAAGTTGTCATGCAGGCTCAACCCTTTATTGAGGTAGTCATCCGGCCCCATGCCCCACGCGGTAGGGAAATCCAACACGGGAAAGGCGAGTTGGCAGCGTACTTGGGCATCCAGGCAGGCTTGTGCGGCCTGTTCAGGGTAAAAATACATATCCGCAAAACAGGTGGTCCCGCTTTTTATCATCTCTGCTAAGGCAAGCTCAGTACCGTCGCGCACAAAATCTTCGCTGACCCAGCGGCTTTCTGCCGGCCAGATATGGTCGTTCAGCCAGGTATGGAGTGGTTGGTCATCGGCATAACCACGCAGCAGGCTCATGGCTGCATGTCCATGTGCGTTTACCAGGCCGGGAATCAATACATGGCTGCCAAGGTGCACCGTTTCTTTAGCGCTATAGCGACGATCAGCTTCTTCATGAGGGACAATGGCGATGATTTGGCCCTTATCAATGGCAATGGCGCAGTTCTCCAAAACCCGGTTGGCCGGTACCACGGGGATAATCCAGCGAGCTTTGATAATCAGATCGATGTTGTTGAGATTCACGGCAGAGGTCGACATAAAGAGTGTTTGGCTAGGTAATTACGACAAAAAAGGGGGCTCAGTATACTGCAAAGGCCGGTTGCATCTATGGCTCATTTAGGTGATCGCCTGCGCGCTGGCTGATTTGGATGCAACAGAGAAAAACTCGTGGAATTTCATAGGGAAAGGAAATGGCCAGAGTGCCTATCTGTTGGATTTTATGCTACCATCGCGCCCCTGAAACAAGCGTTAGGCGCATTTTTAGCCAGCCCGCTAGTAGGGTAGCTGTTTTTGCTTTTAACCGATTTAGCGCCGTAATAGAACCCATACGTCGAATTACCCGCTACCAGCAATCACCATAACCAAAGCTTTAATAAAAAGGAAAGCTGTCATCCCATGGTCGAATTCGCCAAAGAAGTATCACCAGTAAGTATCGAAGACGAACTCAAACAGTCCTATCTTGATTACGCCATGAGCGTAATCGTGGGCCGCGCTTTGCCCGATGTGCGCGATGGTTTGAAGCCCGTACATCGCCGCGTGCTGTTTGCGATGAGCGAACTTAACAATGATTGGAATAAGCCTTACAAAAAATCTGCCCGTGTGGTGGGTGACGTAATCGGTAAATACCATCCACATGGTGATACCGCTGTATACGACACCATCGTCCGTATGGCGCAGCCGTTTTCGTTGCGTTACATGCTGGTTGATGGTCAGGGTAACTTCGGCTCGGTCGATGGCGACCGCGCAGCGGCCATGCGTTACACCGAAATCCGTATGGCAAAAATTGCCCACGATCTGTTAGCGGATTTGGATAAAGAAACTGTTGATTTTGTACCCAACTACGACGGCACCGAGCAAATTCCGGCAGTAATGCCAACCCGTATTCCCAATTTGTTAGTTAACGGCTCCTCCGGTATCGCCGTAGGTATGGCGACCAATATCCCGCCGCACAATTTAAAAGAAGTTGTACAGGGCTGCCTCGAACTGATCAATAACCCGGATATCACCATCGATGAACTGATGGAATTTATCCCGGGGCCAGACTTCCCTACCGGCGCCATCATCAATGGCCGTGCAGGCATTGTGCAGGCTTATCGCACTGGCCGCGGCAGTATTATCGTGCGCGCCAAAGCAGAAATTGAGCGCGATGAAAAAACCGGCCGCGAAACCATCTTGATTCACGAAATTCCCTACCAATTAAACAAGGCGCGCTTGATTGAGCGTATCGCCGAGTTGGTAAAAGAAAAGAAAATCGAAGGCATCAGCGAGCTGCGCGATGAGTCTGACAAAGACGGCATGCGCATCGTTATCGAAGTGAAAAAGAGCGAAGCCGCTGACGTATTGCTCAATAATCTTTACTCGCAAACCCAATTGCAAACCACCTTCGGCGTCAACATTGTTGCGCTCGACGATGGCCAGCCAAAAATCCTCAACCTCAAACAATTACTTGAAGCCTTTGTTAAGCATCGCCGTGAAGTGGTCACCCGCCGTACAGTGTATTTACTGCGCAAAGCGCGCGAGCGCGGGCACATTTTGGAAGGCCTTGCGGTTGCCATTTCTAATATTGATGAAGTTATCGCGCTGATCAAAAACTCGGCGTCGCCCGCAGAAGCCAAAGACAGTTTGATGGGGCGTGGCTGGAATGCCGCCGAGATGGCTCCCTACCTAGAGCGCGCCGGAGAAGATGCTTGCCGTCCGGAAGATTTGGGTGCTGAGTTCGGCATGCGCGATGGACATTATTATTTGTCAGCCGCACAAGCGCAGGCGATTCTCGAATTGCGCCTACATCGTTTGACCGGTATGGAGCACGACAAGCTGCTTGCTGAATATGACGAAAAATTAATCCAGATTGCAGAGTTCCTCGAAATCCTTGGCAATGCCTTGCGTTTAATGGAAGTTATCCGTGAAGAATTAACGCAAGTTATTAATGACTATGGCGATAAGCGTCGTACCGAAATTGTTGCTTCAACGCTCGATTTAACCACTGAAGATCTGATCAATGTTGAAGATCGCGTGGTGACAATTTCTCATGGTGGTTATGCGAAGAGCCAGCCGCTTGATGATTATCAGGCGCAGCGTCGCGGCGGTATGGGTAAATCTGCAACTGCGGTAAAAGATGAAGATTATGTGCAGCACTTATTGATCGCCAGCACTCACGATACCGTGCTGTTGTTTACTAACGCCGGTAAAGTGTATTGGCTGAAGGTTTACATGATTCCTGTCGCTGGTCGCCAGTCACGTGGCCGTCCAGTTATCAATTTGTTGCCATCATTGGAAGAGGGCGAGCGCATTACCTCGATCTTGCCGGTGAAATCTTACGATGACGACAAGTTTATTTTCATGACCACGGCTAATGGTACCGTGAAGAAAACCGCGCTCACTCAATTCTCGCGTCAGCGCAGCGTCGGTTTGCGTGCGATTGAATTGGATGAAGGCGATACCTTGGTTGGCACTGCTATCACCAACGGTTCATGCGATGTAATCCTGTTCTCCAGTTCTGGTAAGGCGGCACGCTTCCGCGAATCGCAAGTGCGTGCGATGGGGCGCACCTCGCGTGGCGTACGCGGTATTCGTTTAGCCGAAGGTCAGCGCGTAGTGGGTATGGTTATCCCGATGGAAAATGGCCAAGTATTAACCGTGAGTGAAAACGGTTATGGCAAACGCACTGAAGTGGGCGAGTTCCCGGCCAAAGGTCGCGGCTCGCAAGGTGTTATCGGTATGCAAACTACTGAGCGTAACGGCCAGTTGGTTGGTGCAGTGCAGGTGTTTGATGGCGAGGAAATTATGTTGATTTCCGACCAGGGCACCATGGTTCGCACCCGTGTTGATGAAGTCTCTGTGCTGAGCCGTAATACCCAAGGTGTGCGCCTGATTAAATTGAAAGAAGGCGAGCGCATGCAAGGCTTGGAGCGCATCGAAGAGAGTGCTGATGAAAATGCCAAGCGCGAGCTTGCCCGTGCAGAAGGTGACGATACCGAAGTATTGGCTGATGACGGCGTTGCTGATGAGGTGATTGATGACACCTCCACCGATGAATCAGCTGATGAATAATTGGCGAATTTAACTATGTCAATCGAACAAACCGAAGCTGAAAAATTATCCGCGTTGCGCATCAAGATTGATGCCATCGATGAAGAAATAGGTCGCCTTATTTCTGCGCGCGCAGAGTGCGCGCAGGAAGTTGCTGATGTTAAAAAGGCCAGTCTTCCTGCAGATGCGGATATTCTTTTTTATCGCCCGGAGCGTGAAGCACAGGTGTTACGCAAGGCAATGGAGCGCAATAACGGGCCGCTAAGTAATGAAGAAATGGCTCGTTTGTTCCGTGAAATTATGTCTGCCTGTTTGGCACTGGAAAACCCAATCAAAGTTGCATATTTGGGGCCTGAGGGCACATTCACCCAGCAGGCAGCGTTAAAACATTTTGGCCATTCAGCGGTGGCGATGCCTTTTTCCGCGATTGATGAAGTATTTCGTGAAGTGGAAGCCGGTGCAGTCAACTATGGTGTTGTGCCTGTAGAGAATTCGACCGAAGGCGTAGTGAATCACACCCTTGATAATTTTATGGGTTCTAACTTGAAAATTTGTGGTGAGGTAGAGTTGCGTATTCATCACAACTTAATGGTGTCTGACGTTACCAATACCAATAGTATTTCCAGGATCTATTCCCATTCACAATCATTAGCGCAATGCCGCAAGTGGTTGGATGCACACTATCCAAAAGCGGAACGTATTGCCGTTAATAGTAATGCCGAGGCCGCAAAACGCCTGAAGGGTGAATGGAACGCTGCTGCTATTGCTGGCTCTATGGCGGCTGAGTTATATGGCCTGAAAATGATTGCGGAAAAAATTGAGGATCAGCCCGATAACTCGACGCGTTTCCTTATTATCGGCAAGCAATCTGTACCGCAGAGTGGTGTAGATAAAACTTCCATTGTGGTTGCTATGCGCAATGAGCCTGGCGCACTGCATAACTTGTTGGAGCCATTTCACCGTCACAACATCGATCTGACTCGCGTAGAGACCCGGCCATCGCGTACTGGCGCATGGACTTATGTCTTTTTTATTGATTTTGTAGGTCATGTTGATGAACCGCTTATTAGCGATGTGATGAAAGAGGTTGCCAGCCGCTGCGCTGATTTGAAGTTGCTTGGCTCATATCCTAAAGCGGTTTTGTAATTCGTTATGTCACAGCCTCTGATCAATAAATTTGTTGTTGTTGGTATCGGTTTAATTGGCGGTAGTCTTGCAGCCGGTTTAAAACAACGCGGTGCTTGTACTGAAGTTATTGGTATCGCCCGCAAGGCTGACACTTGTAGTCAAGCAGTTGCATGCGGTGTGGTTGATCGAGCCTATATGTCATTGGGTGATATCGCCGGTGAGTTGGGGGCAGGCGATATTATTTTTATCTCGGTACCTACTTTATCCGTTACTACAGTGTTGCAAGAGATCAAGGAATTTATATCACCTGAGGTAACCATTACCGATGGTGCCAGTGTCAAAGGAAGTGTCCAGCGCGCAGCTGAGCAAGTCTTTGGCTTCATGCCTTCCCAGTTTGTTCTGGGGCATCCCATTGCAGGCTCTGAAAAAAGTGGTGTTACCGCCGCAAACCCTAATCTTTATGAGAATCACCGAGTTATTCTCACGCCGTTTGCAAATACCAATGCTCAGGATTTGGCCTTGGTATCTGCTATGTGGCAAGCCGTGGGGGCAGAAGTATTAACCATGTCGGTGGAAGAGCATGATGAGGTTTTGGGCGCGACTAGTCATCTCCCTCATGTAATCGCTTACTCATTGGTTGACACCTTGGCACAGGATATTCATAACCCCAATATCTTTCGTTATGCCGCAGGCGGTTTTCGCGACTTCACCCGGATTGCCTCCAGTGATCCGATTATGTGGCACGATATTATGCGCGCGAATAAAACGGCGATTTTGCAATCAATGGATTTGTTTATCGACAACCTCTCTCGGTTGCGCAGTAGTATTGAGCATGAAGATAGTGATTATTTACTGAAAGTATTCAGTCGCGCCAAAGAGGCTCGTGATGAATTTACTTTGATGCTTGCTCAGCGTCAGGCGCCAACTAAAAAGGACTAGTTTGCTGCTCCCAAACTATCAGGAATAACCTTAGAAACAATTAGTCATTAAATCTTGCGTTTCGGCTCTATATAATCGCTGCTGTTTTTCAAACACTCGTTTGATTGCCAACGCTGAACTCACTCTGGTAACTATTGAATGTCAAACTACAACTTGACTCACCTCAAGCAGCTTGAAGCTGAAAGTATTCATATCATCCGCGAAGTGGCTGCTGAATTTGATAAGCCGGTTATGCTGTATTCCGTGGGTAAAGATTCCGCGGTGATGATGCACCTAACGATGAAGGCATTCTTCCCTGGCAAGCCTCCATTCCCCATGCTACATGTGGATACCACTTGGAAATTCCGCGAAATGATTGAGTTTCGCGATCAGCGTATCAAGGAGTTGGGCTGGGACTTGATTGTCCACATCAATCAAGAAGGTGTTGATATGGGAGTTGGTCCCTTTACTCACGGTAGCGCCAAGCATACTGATGTGATGAAAACCCAAGGCTTAAAACAAGCGCTAAACAAATACGGTTTTGACGCCGCTTTTGGTGGTGCCCGGCGCGATGAAGAAAAATCTCGCGCTAAAGAGCGCGTGTATTCGTTCCGCGATAAAAATCATCGCTGGGATCCCAAAAATCAGCGCCCAGAGTTGTGGAATATTTATAACGGCCGTGTAGATAAGGGTGAAAGTATCCGTGTGTTCCCTTTATCAAATTGGACTGAATTGGATATTTGGCAATACATTCATTTGGAGAATATCCCGATTGTGCCTTTGTACTTTGCCGCAAAGCGCCCAGTAGTTGAGCGCGACGGTACATTGATCATGGTTGATGACGACCGTATGCCAATTGGCCCGGATGATAAGGTTGAGGAAAAGATGGTGCGTTTCCGCACATTGGGTTGCTACCCTTTAACAGGTGCTGTTGAGTCAGAGGCAACCACCTTGCCGGAAATTATTCAAGAGATGCTGTTAACAACAACTTCTGAGCGTCAGGGGCGAGTAATTGATCACGATAGTTCGGGGTCGATGGAAAAGAAAAAGCAGGAAGGTTATTTTTAATCTGCGTGTCATCGATATCGCATGAAAACTTTCTGAATTACTGAATTTTACTGATACGAAAGAGATTCCTATGAGTCATCAGTCTGACCTGATTGCACAAGATATTAATGCTTATCTTGCTCAACATGAACAAAAAGAATTACTGCGCTTTCTTACGTGCGGTAGCGTTGATGATGGTAAAAGTACACTGATTGGTCGCTTGCTTCACGACTCAAAAATGATTTACGAAGATCAACTAGAAGCAATACGCTCTGATAGTGTGAAGCATGGAACCACTGGCGAAAAAATCGACTTGGCGTTACTAGTTGATGGTTTGCAAGCCGAGCGCGAGCAGGGCATTACTATTGATGTGGCTTATCGCTATTTTTCCACCGCCAAACGTAAATTTATCATTGCCGATACACCTGGTCATGAACAATACACGCGCAACATGGCAACGGGGGCGTCCACTTGTGATCTTGCTATTATTTTGATTGATGCACGTTATGGAGTGGTTACGCAAACTCGTCGTCACAGTTACATCGCTTCATTACTTGGCATCAAGCACATTGTTGTTGCCGTTAACAAAATGGATTTAATGAATTTTGATCAGGCTGTGTTTGAAAAAATCAAACAGGATTATTTTGATTTCTCAGCCAAGTTGGGTATGAGCAATGTCATGTTTGTGCCTATCTCTGCATTGGATGGCGATAATGTAGTTAATCGCTCCGAAAGAGCCCCTTGGTACCAAGGGCAGACATTGATGGAAATTTTTGAAACGGTACCGATTGCCGGTGATAAAAATTATTCAGATTTCCGTTTTCCTGTGCAGTATGTTAACCGCCCCAATCTGGATTTCCGCGGCTTTTGTGGCAATGTTGCCTCTGGTGTTGTCAAAGTTGGCGATGAAATTCGTGTGTTGCCCTCAGGCAAAACAAGCTATGTAAAATCTATTGTGACCTATGATGGTGAGTTACAGGAAGCATTTACTGGTCAGGCTGTAACATTGACACTCACGACTGAGGTTGATGTAAGTCGTGGTGATATGTTGGTGTTGGCTAAGGATTTGGTACCTCAGTCAAACCATCTTAAAGCACATATTGTTTGGATGGCAGAAAAAACTGCGCAGGCAAACTCAGAATACCTGTTTAAATTTGCGAGCAAAATCGTGAGTGGTGTTATTGAGTCCATCGATTATCGAATTGATGTGAATACGCAGGAGCATTCACGTATTAAGCAGTTGCAGCTCAATGATATTGCAGTTGTTGATCTGGTGCTAACCCAGCCTGTTGTTGCAGACAAATACAGCAATAACCGAGCGACAGGTGCTTTTATTGTTATTGATCGCTTAACAAATATCACTGTTGGGGCAGGTATGGTTGTTGAGCAGTTGACTGCTACAGCGCAGGCCACAGAATCCTACAGTGAATTTGAAATCGAATTGAATGCATTAATTCGCAAACACTTCCCTCATTGGGGGGCGGCGGATTTAAAATCATTAATCGGTAGATAATGTTTTAAGTGGAATCTGATCGCGGTCGATGAAAAGCCCCACTTGTTGGGGCTTTTTTTGCGATTAAGTTCCGCTTTTATAATTTTGTCGGCAATGTCTCACATCATTCTTGGTTGATATCTGCTGTTCAGTAAGTTTTTAATTATTTATCTTAGCTGCACGCATCAGTTGTGATGTGGTATGACAATTAACGTTAAAAGGAGTTTTCATGAAATACATTGTGTCTTTTCTGTCGGTTTTGATCTTGGGGTTGGCTTCCACATTTGCAGTTGCTGCCGAGTCTGTATCTACTCCTTCACCAACTGCCAAAGCTGAAGTTGTTGCTAAGCAAGGTGCTATTAATATCAATACCGCTGATGTGCTTGAACTGACCAAGCTGAAGGGTATAGGTGTTAAAAAAGCAGAGGCTATTGTGGCTTGGCGTACAGCGAATGGCGATTTTAAAAGTGTTGACCAGTTATTAGAGGTAAAAGGTATAGGTGAAGCAACCTTGATGCAAAATCGTGAAAATATCCGTATATAAACTCAGCTTGTTCCCTGTATTACGGGGTAACCGATGAAGTTTGCGGTATTTTTTGTTTTAATAGGAGCCCAGCTTTCATGCTGGGCTTTTTATTGTCGACGAGGTTTATAAATGTCCGTTTTCGGTCCAAGAATTGTAGTTGCGATGGATTTTGATAATGCCGAACAGTGCATTGCTATGGCTAAGCGACTATCGCCAGGGGATTGCCGTTTAAAGGTTGGCAAGGAGCTATTCACAGCTTGTGGCCCTCGCATCATTGAGCAGTTAATGTCGCTTGGATTTGAGGTGTTTCTTGATCTTAAATTTCACGATATCCCCAATACGACTGCAAAAGCAGTGAAGGCTGCGGCTGGATTGGGTGTGTGGATGGTGAATGTTCATGCCTCAGGTGGCGAGCGAATGATGATGGCGGCGCGTGAAATTCTGGAGCAGGGTCCGGGTAAGCGTCCTTTACTGATTGCTGTGACTGTTTTGACCAGCATGGACGCCAGTGACTTGACCGGAATTGGAATCAACAGCTCACCAGAAGAGCATGTAATGAGGCTTGCAAAGCTGACTCATCGTTGTGGTCTTGATGGTGTGGTTTGCTCCGCACAGGAATCCAGCCTAATGCGTGCCAATTTTGGTTCAGATTTTTGCTTGGTAACTCCCGGTATTCGTTTGGAATCTTCACCTGCTGATGATCAGCGCAGAACCTTAACTCCCTCAGCAGCTATCGCTTCCGGAAGCAGCTATTTGGTTATTGGTCGGCCTATTACCCAGTCCGTCGATCCGGTTGCCACCTGTCGATCAATCATTCAAACACTACATAATACTTAATTGTTCGTATTCACTATTACAGGCTTTCTAATGAGTGCATCTTTACCGGTTGTAATTACTATTGATGGTCCGAGCGGTGCGGGAAAAGGGACCCTGAGTCAAATGTTGGCTGCGCATACCGGCTACCACCTGTTGGACAGCGGTGCTCTTTATCGGCTCGTTGCTCTTGCTGCGCTGAATAGTGATGCTGATTTAAATGATGAGCAACAAATCGCACAAATAGCCTCAACGCTTGATGTTGTATTTCAAGTTGATAGTCATGGCACTCGTATTTTGTTAGCAGGTTTAGATGTTACCGCTGCGATTCGCCAAGAATCTGTAGGCATGTGCGCCTCCCAAATTGCTGCATATCCTGCCGTGCGTTCTGCATTACTTGAGCGCCAGCGGGAGTTTGCAACTCTTCCCGGGTTGATAGCTGATGGCAGAGATATGGGAACAACGGTCTTTCCTAAGGCACAAGCAAAGATTTTTCTCACTGCTAGTGCGGAGGCTAGGGCAGAGCGCCGCTACCAGCAGTTGATTGCCAAAGGGGAATCTGTCGATATGGGCTCGTTGATCAAAGATATCAAAGAGCGTGACGAGCGCGATTCCAATCGCACCGTGTCACCACTTCGACCTGCTGTTGATGCTGTTGTGATTGACAGTACATCAATGACTATTGATCAGGTTTTCGTCAAGATGCTGGCAGTTATTGGGCGGGACCTTTAATTGGTTGATCTTGTGTCAACAAACAGTAAGAATGTGCTATTAAATTAATGACAGCTCCTTGAAGAGTGAGTTTGTATAAAAATATTTTCAAAACACAAGCAGTGGGCTCCTGAAATATTCTATTTAAGTGAGATTCAGAATGCCCCTAACTTGTTTCAAAGCTTATGATATCCGCGGAAAACTGGGTGATGAGCTCAATGAAGACATCGCCTATCGCATAGGTCGTGCTTACGCACAGTTTTTAAAGCCGCGCTCGGTGGTTGTTGGTGGTGATGTTAGGCTTACCAGCTCCGCATTGAAAGTTGCATTGAGTAATGGTTTGCGCGACGAAGGTGTGGATGTTATCGACCTGGGTATGACGGGTACAGAAGAGGTCTATTTCGCGACTAGTCATTTACAGGTCGATGGCGGAATAGAAGTTACCGCTAGCCATAATCCTATTGATTACAACGGGATGAAGTTGGTTCGAGAAAACTCAATACCTATCAGTGGTGATACTGGTCTCAATGAGATCCAGCGTCTAGCGGAAGAAAATAGTTTTGCGTCTTCTGATTCTGTTGTGCGTGGTACTTTGCGTCACGCCAGTGTTTTGGATGATTACGTGCGACATCTTCTTGGGTATGTTGATGTTTCGCAATTAAAGCCCCTGCGTTTGGTGGTGAATGCAGGTAACGGTGTTGCTGGGCATGTGATTGATGCTTTGGAAGAATTCCTACCTTTCGAATTCATTAAAATTAATCACGAAGCAGACGGAACGTTTCCGAATGGAATTCCTAATCCGTTGCTGGTGGAGAATCGAGCCTCTACCGCTGAGGCTGTAATTGCTCATAAGGCGGATATGGGCATTGCGTGGGATGGCGATTTTGATCGTTGTTTTTTATTTGATGAAAAGGGGGTGTTTACTGAGGGGTACTATATCGTCGGGCTGCTTGCAGAGGCTTTTTTAACTAAGCATCCGGGTGCCAAGATTATCCATGATCCTCGCTTAACCTGGAACACTCAAGATATTGCGAAACAAAATTCAGGGTGTGCTATTCAATCAAAAACGGGACACGCGTTTTTTAAAGAGCGCATGCGCTCAGAAGATGCCATTTATGGTGGCGAGATGAGTGCGCACCATTATTTCAAAGATTTTTTCTATTGCGATAGTGGGATGATTCCTTGGTTGTTGGTTTGTGAGCTTATATCACGCAAGGAGCAGCCTTTATCTCATATGCTTAGGGCTAGAATTGAAAAGTTTCCGTCGCCGGGCGAAATAAATCGCAGCGTAAAAAACCCTCAAAAAGCAATTGAAAATGTTTATGAGCATTATAAGGAAGAGGTCCGTCATGTTGATAGGACAGATGGTATTAGTCTTGAGTTTGATAACTGGCGATTTAACTTACGCATGTCAAATACTGAGCCGGTAGTGCGTCTGAATCTGGAAAGCCGCTCCGATAAAAGTCTGCTCCAGAAAAAAACAACAGAAATACTTAATTTACTCAACAGTTAAAAATACACTTTTCAAGGATAATTCTATGCAAGTAAAAAAAGCGGTTATTCCTGTTGCGGGTCTTGGTACGCGAATGCTGCCTGCAACCAAGGCAATTCCCAAGGAAATGTTGCCGGTGGTAGACAAGCCCCTCATACAGTATGTAATCGAAGAGGCTGCCGCTGCAGGGATTAAAGAAATTGTACTGGTAACGCATGCAAGTAAAAATGCAATTGAAAACCATTTTGACACCAGCTTTGAGTTGGAGGCTCAGCTGGAAGCGCGCCTTAAACGCTCATTGTTGGCCGAGGTTCGTTCTATAACACCACCAGGATTAACGGTTATTTCTGTTCGCCAGGCAGAAGCTAAAGGCTTGGGGCATGCAATACTTTGTGCTAAATCCGTGGTTGGTGATGAGCCGTTTGCTGTGCTTTTACCTGACGTACTTGTTGATAACGCAGAGTGCAACCTAAAACAAGATAACCTTGCCGGCATGACCCGTCGTTTTCAGGAGACTGGATTTAGTCAGATTTTGGTTGAGCAGGTTCCTCATGATCAGGTAGATAAATACGGCGTGGTTGATTGTTCTGGTGTGGATATTCCTGCCGGAAAGACGGCTGCAATACGTGCAATGGTTGAAAAGCCCCCCGTTGATGATGCTCCCTCGAATATGGCAATTGTCGGTCGCTATGTGCTTTCTCGTACCGTATGGGATTTGCTGGCTAAGACTATGCCGGGTGCAGGCGGAGAAATTCAACTTACCGATGCACTGGATACCTTGCTGGAGCTTGAAACAGTTGAGGCTTATCAATTGATTGGCCGCAGCCATGATTGTGGAACCAAGCTGGGTTATTTAGCAGCAAATGTTATCTACGGTGAGCGCCATATTGAAGTTGGCACCAAATTCAAAGCTTTCTTGTCTGATCGTTATAAAAAATAATTACCTCGATGTGTTTTTTTGCATGCAGCAGAGGCATAACTTAGTCTACTGCTGCATTGCAAACTATTTGCCAGTTCCCTCGTTTATTCCGTGCCAACAACCTTTTGCTGGCTCTGTCCTTCCTAAGCTGTTGATATATAAAGCGCATTCTGCTAGGCTCTTGCACCTGCTAAATTTACGCTTTGTTGATTTTGATCATCCATAGTTTTTCTTAGCAGCAGTGAAGGTTGTCAAGCCCAGCCTGAGGGGACTTTCACTTTACTTTAACTGACCCGCGTGACTGGCCGTGCGGAAAAGGTAGGGCGTGTTGTTAACGTCTGTACCTCTAAATCCATAGGTAATACGATGAGTATGAACGAAAGTTTTGCTGAATTATTTGAAGAGAGTTTAAAGACCGTTGATATGGTGCCAGGCACCATCGTTACCGGTGTAGTAATCGATATCGACAAAGATTGGGTTACCGTACACGCAGGCTTGAAGTCTGAAGGTGTTATCCCCGCAGAACAATTCCGTAACGAGCTGGGTGAGTTGAATCTCCAGATCGGTGACGAAGTACAAGTAGCGCTGGAAAGTGTTGAAGATGGTTTCGGTGAAACCAAGCTTTCACGCGAAAAAGCTAAACGCGCTGAAGCGTGGAAAATTCTTGAAGCGGCTCATGTTGCTGAAGAAGTTATTAAAGGTGTTATCAATGGTAAGGTTAAGGGTGGTTTCACTGTTGATGTTGCCGGTATTCGTGCCTTCCTTCCCGGTTCATTGGTGGATGTTCGCCCTGTACGCGAAACTACTCATCTCGAAGGCAAAGAGCTGGAATTCAAAGTTATCAAGCTCGATCAAAAGCGCAACAACGTAGTTGTTTCTCGCCGTGCGGTGTTGGAGCAAGCTAATTCTGTTGAGCGTGACGAGCTGCTTGCTACCTTGCAAGAAGGTCAAGCTGTTAAAGGTATCGTTAAAAACCTTACCGACTACGGCGCATTCGTTGACTTGGGCGGTGTTGATGGTCTGTTGCACATCACTGACATGGCGTGGAAGCGTATCAAGCATCCAGGTGAGATCGTAAACGTTGGTGATGAAATAGACGTTAAGGTATTGAAGTTTGATCGTGAGCGTAACCGTGTATCGCTCGGCCTGAAGCAATTGGGTGAAGATCCCTGGATACAAATCACCAAGCGTTATCCGGAAGGCGCTCGTGTGAAAGCAAAAGTAACCAATTTGACTGATTACGGTTGCTTCGCAGAGTTGGAAGAGGGTGTTGAAGGTTTGATCCACGTTTCAGAAATGGACTGGACTAACAAGAACATTCATCCTTCAAAAGTTGTTCAATTGGGCGACGAAATCGAAGTTATGGTATTGGATATCGACGAAGAGCGTCGTCGTATCTCTCTCGGTCTGAAACAATGCCAAGAGAATCCATGGGATGCATTTGCTCGTACTTGTGCCAAAGGTGACAAGATCAGCGGCAAGATCAAGTCAATCACTGACTTCGGTATCTTCATCGGTTTGGATGGTGGTATTGATGGTTTGGTTCACTTGTCAGACATCTCCTGGCATGAAGCTGGTGAAGAAGCTGTTCGCAAGTACAAGAAAGGCGATGAGTTGGAAACTGTGGTATTGGCCATCGATCCAGAGCGCGAGCGCATTTCTTTGGGTATCAAACAACTTGAAACTGACCCATTCTCAGAATATGTTTCTGTAAATGATAAGGGTGCTGTTGTTAAAGGTATCGTTAAAGAAGTTGAAGCCAAAGCTGCAGTAATCACCTTGGCAGATGACGTTGAAGCTGTTCTTAAGGCCTCTGAATTGAGTCGCGAGAAAGTGGAAGACGCGCGTAACTTGCTCAAAGTGGGTGACGAAGTTGAAGCCAAGATTATTGCTGTAGATCGCAAAAATCGTAGCATCAGCTTGTCGGTGAAGTCTAAAGATGTTGAAGAAGAAAAGACTGCTATGAAAGAGCTTTCAAGCAAGCAATCTGATCAAGCTTCTCCAACTACCTTGGGTGATCTGATTAAAGCGCAAATGCAAAGCAAAGAGTAATTTTTGCTTGTGAATAATGGCCAGCATTGCTGGCCATTATTTTTTGTTGGTGGTTTACATGAGCTCAGGCTCAGCTATGATTGGTTGTGTTGCTTGAACGTTGGCCAATAACAGAGAGCAGGTTATGACAAAGTCAGAATTAATTGAATACATTACCGAAAAGCAAAATCAGTTGACCATCAAAGATGTTGAAATGTCGGTAAAGTTATTGCTTGATTACATGTCAGATATTCTGGCATCGGGCGAGCGCATCGAAATCCGTGGTTTTGGCAGTTTTTCGCTCCATTATCGAGCCCCTAGAACAGGTCGTAATCCTAAAACTGGTGAGACTGTTGTGCTTGAGGGGAAGTATGTCCCTCATTTCAAGCCTGGCAAAGAAATGCGTGATCGCGTTAACGAGAGTATTAATAGATAGTTTTTCGTCGAATTTGGGTTTGGTTTAATTAATCTTTTATCTTGACGGAAGATTGCGATAACTTCCTGCTTCCTGCTTCCTGCTTCCTGCTTCCTGCTTCCTGCTTCCTGCTTCCTGCTTCCTGCTTCCTGCTTCCTGCTTCCTGCTTTATTCTTCGGCTTTTCCTGCTCTTACTTTGTGTGCGGCATATATGGCTGGTAGGTATGTCCTGCAAAGGCATTGGTATGTCCGAAAAGAACGACAAGCTCTAGTGGCAGGAGTCAGATTAAATTGAATGTCATGATAAGTAGCGTTGTTTTGGTGTGAGAGTTTAGTTTTATTGCTATTTTCTGATAAAAATGGGATCGATGCGGTAGGTGGAATTTCTGTCCAGTTGTTTTGCGTATGAATAGTGTATAGCTAGCATCTGCAATAAAAGCAGCCAAAATAATTAACCAATAACAGATTGTTAAAAGGTTATCTTGTGCAGTCCAAACGATAAGTGTTGCCAGTGTAATGCCGATAAAAAGGCTCCCTACATCACCCATAAAGAGTTTGGCTTTGGGGAAATTCCAGTATAAAAATCCCAAGCTTGCGCTACTAATAATAAGCATCAAGAGGATGATTTCGCTGTATGTGCCTTGCAAGTAAAAAAGAAGGCCTACGCTACTACAAACAAAGATTGCTTGCAGTCCTGCCAGTCCGTTCATTCCATCCATAAAGTTGTACAAATTTGTTAGCCAAACAATGCCAATAACTGATGCTATTACCAGTAATACGAAGATGGGTGCGGAAAATAAGATGTCGTTGAGGGTTATAAGGGTGATGGTGCACGCTGTTAGGGTTTGTGTGAAGAGTCGTATTCGAATGTTGAGAGTTATAAGGTCGTCGGCTATCCCAACAATTGCCATTAGTAATCCGGGGGCAAGCAAGTAGAGTGTTGTGTGATTAATTAGCCCCATGAAGTATGCGGTTAAAGCTGCAATGAGTGTTGCTAAGGCTATGGCGATACCTCCGCCACGAGGTGTGGGGATGGTGTGGGAGCTGCGAGTATTGGGAATGTCTAAGAGTTAGCGTCCAAACCAGTAAATAACAAGTTTTGAAAGCCCGAATGCAAGTGCTAGGGGCATCAGAAAGATAAGAATCAATAGTTCCATGTTTTAGGTCTTGGCTAAATTTTGTGTGCACGATTATATCTTATCTTTTTTGATCCCTTTATTGGTTTGTTTGTTTTGCACCAATATCGAGCCATAATATTTTTGTGTGTTCGCTGGTGGTGCTTTTGTACTTTGTTTGCGTGCGCCTTTAATTTATATCTATTTGAAATAATTATAAATTTAAATTATGGATCGTTTTTTGCTTTTGCGCAGAACCTTTGGCGTTTAGGTAAAAATCCATTAATTGGTGCTCTTTGGTTGTGCATTTGTCGGTTATTGGGTTGTTCTACGTGACAGGTAATACGCAAAAAGTGTACTAACTGTCTCATTATGAAGCGTTTACATTGCAGCTCATGTTGTCGCTTTTAATTGATGTCTGACAATAATCATTATGGGGTAAGTATGAAAAAACTAGATTCCGCTCTTCCATTAATTTTTGCCGCTGGTTTGGCGGTCTTGGTCTCGCCAGGGGCATTTGCTGAGGATGCTATTAATCAAGCCAATACCGCCTGGATTCTTACTTCCACGGCGCTTGTTTTATTTATGACGCTACCCGGTTTGGCGCTGTTTTATGGTGGTTTGGTTCGTGTAAAAAATATACTTTCTGTGCTTATGCAATGTTTTGCTATTGCATGCATGGTTTCTCTGTTGTGGCTAATTGCCGGCTATAGTCTTGCGTTTGGTGAGGGTAACGCCTGGATTGGTGATTTAAGTATGGTGTTTTTTGATGGTGTAACAGAGGGGGCGGTTACGAGTGGGATCCCTCTTAGTTTACATGCAATGTTTCAAATGACTTTCGCAATAATTACGCCTGCTCTGATTGTTGGTGCTTTTGCTGAGCGTGTTAAGTTTTCCTCCATGCTTTTGTTTTCAGGGTTATGGTTGTTCGCTGTTTACATTCCGGTGTGTCACTGGGTATGGGCTGGCTCTGGCTGGTTATTCCAGAAGGGTCTTCTTGATTTCGCTGGTGGCACTGTTGTCCACATTACTGCGGGTGTTGCTGCGTTAGTGGCTGCGATTGTTGTAGGTAAGCGTAATGGTTTCCCTAGCACAGCTATGCCACCTCATAACATGACAATGACTGTTACTGGTGCAGGCATGCTGTGGGTTGGTTGGTTTGGCTTTAATGCGGGTAGCGCCTTGGCTGCTGATGGGAATGCTGCTATGGCTATGTTGGTGACCCATATTTCTGCAGCAGCTGGTGCGTTGTCTTGGATGGCGGTTGAGTGGATGCGTTTTAGAAAACCAAGTGCTTTGGGTATTGTGACGGGTATGGTTGCTGGTCTCGGTACTATTACCCCTGCCTCTGGTTATGTCGGCCCTGGTGGTGCGTTAATAATCGGCTTGAGTGCTGGTGTTGTTTGTTTTTATATGACCCAGTTGGTCAAGCGTGTGTGGAAAATCGATGATTCTTTGGATGTTTTTCCTGTTCACGGTGTGGGTGGCATTTTAGGAACCATTCTTGCGGGCGTATTTGCTTCAACTGAACTGGGTGTATTTAGCGGTCAGGGATTTGCTGCAGGGATCAACTCTATGGGCGAGCAGTTAGGTATTCAATTCCTTGGTGTGGTTGTAACCTTTGTTTATACCGCTGTTGTAACTTATATACTGCTGAAGCTGACGGGTCTATTCACTTCTGGTTTGCGTGTGAGCAAAGAGGATGAAACCTTGGGGCTCGACTTGGCGTTACATGAAGAAGATGGCTATAAGCTGTAATCTTGAATGAAAAAAGAGGAGCTTCGGCTCCTCTTTTTTATTTTGAGCTGTTGGTTTATCGAAATGCGATTAGTGCTGCAGTTACGGCAACGTTGAGGGACTCAACCCCGTTATTCATTGGGATTTTCACGCTTTCATTGCACAGCTGCTGAACTGCCGGGGATACTCCTTCTGTTTCGTTCCCCAATACATAAATACAGGGAGCATTAGGTGTAAACTTTTTTAGTTCTGTGGCCGCATGCGATGAAAGTGCGCAGACTAGCGCTCCCTCTTTTTTGAAATCTAGTAACGCTTCAGTGAGATCTTTGCAGCGAAGAAGCGGTGCGCGAAAAACGGTTCCTGCGCTTGCTTTGATTACCAGTGGGTCGATTTGAGCATTGCCTTTTTGTGGAAGTAAAATTCCATCAATATTTCCTGCGCAGGCTGAGCGAATTATCATGCCAAGATTTTGCGGGTTGTTAACCCCATCGAGTGCAAGCAATGTGTAGTTTTTTTTGCTGTTCTCGCGCAAAAAATCGTCATAGTGCTGATAACCGCGAAGCTGTAGATCAGCTGCAACACCTTGGTCTTGTGTTGCATTTTTGGATATGCGCGATAGGGCTTGTCGTTCGTGATAAATAATTTCAGCGCCCTTGTGTTGGGCAAGCGTAATGATCTCATCCAGAATTTCTGCTGATTTGTTACTTTTCGCCAAGTGCAATCGATAAATGTATGTAGATGAGTCTTGCAGAGCTTCAAGTACGATTTTGCGCCCGTATACAGTCATGAGCGAGTCAAAGAAACGTTTTTTTTGTAGATAGGCTTGGCTATCTTCGCGGGCGTTGTTCATGCTGGAATTCTTGTGAGTTAATTGCTGGTGCAAATTGTTTTGTAGGCTTTTACGGCTGCGGGAAGACCCATTGCTATGGCATCAACCGTCAATGCATGACCGATTGACACCTCGAGCAAAGCAGGGATTTGGCGAAAGTGGGCGAGGTTATCGAGATTTAAGTCATGCCCGGCATTGATACCAATATCAATTGCTTGAGCATGACGGGCTGCGGCCAGGTAGCGTTGGAATAGTTGATCAAATGACGGGCCAGATGTTTTGAATGCTTCAGCGTAGGGGCCTGTGTATAGCTCGATACGATCAGCGCCAATCTCTTTGGCCAGGCTTATTTGATCAATATCCGGATCCATGAATAAACATACACGAATGCCTAAATCCTTTAATTCTTTGATCAATGGCTTTAATTTTTTTCCCGCTACTTTCAAGTCAAAGCCATGGTCTGACGTAAGTTGATGATTTGTGTCAGGTACAAGTGTGCATTGATCGGGTACTACATCGCAGACTAATTTTATAAACCCTGGAAAGTTTCCGATTGACTCAGCGTAAGGGTTGCCCTCAATGTTAAATTCAACTGCGTGATAATTTTTTACTAATTCACTGAGTTCATAAACATCGTGAGGTCTAATGTGACGTTGGTCGGGTCTTGGATGAACAGTAATTCCATCGGCGCCGGCATCAATACAGGTCTTGCCGTGAGCGGCGACATTAGGATAATTGCCGGGGCGGGAATTTCGGATCAGTGCAATCTTGTTCAGGTTTACACTGAGTGCGGTGTTGTTACTGTTATTCATCAACTGGTACCACTGCATCTTTAATGCTTGACGGTTTGGTTGCGCGTTGTTTTTCAATTATGGATTGTGCTTCAGCTGAATTTATCCTTGTTGCACTCAGCACTCGTACTGCATAGTTCGGCGCTTCCGGGTAAGCTTTAAACATGCCCAGCGGCTCTTGTGAAATTTTTTCGATAACTTCCATTCCCGCAACTACTTTCCCAAAAACGGTATAACCGGGTTTGGTTTCTGTGGCATTGAGGCCGGAGTTATTTTTGAGGTTGATATAAAACTGCGCCGTAGCGCTATCGGGATCGGATTGCCGGGCCATGGCTACACTGCGGTAATCATTTGGCAGGCCATTCATTGATTCGTTGATTACAGGTTTCGCAGTTGGTTTTTCGGTAAAGTCAAAAGTCATTCCTCCGCCTTGCACAACAAAGCCGGGTACCACTCTGTGAAAAATTGTTCCTTCGTAAAATTTACTGTCGACATAGTGTAAAAAGTTTTTCACTGTCTCTGGTGCTGACTTGGGGTAGACTTCAATTACAAAAGTACCTAAGTCTGTTTTCATGGCAACAAGATTATTATCTGCAAATGTGTTTGCTGAAAGTAGCAATACTAAACTTGCAAAAAGTGTTGTGAGTTTGTCGGTCATAATTTTTATCACCTTATCGCCATTCTGATTTGCGTTTGCGACGGCCAAGCCCCTGCAAAATAAACGAAAGCAGCACGCCGCCAATAATCAGCCCGCCACCATACAGCCAATGATTAAAACGATCGGCATCTTTTAATTTTTCATTCTCTGCTTTTAATACATCTGCATGTGTTTGCAAAAGTTGATTTTCGGTCAGCATGCGTTGATGTTCTTCTTCCAGGTTTAGTGCTGTGGTCGCAGCTTGGCGCATATCTTCGGTGTCGTTGAGTAATTGCTGATGCTCTTGCTGCAACTTCTCTAGCTGGATTTTGAGTTCGGTGTTTTCAGTTTGCAAGCTGAGAAGGTTGCGGGAGGAATCTGAAAGGGCTGCTAATTTTAACGCCGCAGTTGGTTTGTCACTGATGTTCTGACTGCGGATCCAGCCCTCAGTGCCTTCTGGCGTTACTACAAGTGACCAGAGGCTATTATCCGCACCTATTTCTTCGCGCAGAAAGTTTAGTTTGGTGCCGCTGGGAACACCTTGTTGCAAGATTCCGGCTTGAGGATTTTTATCACTCCGCACTGGTACATAGATAACATCGGATACATATTTTTCAACAGCGAATACGGGAATACTTATAAATGGTAAGGCTAAGAGCGAAAGTCCGGCGCCCAGAATAGTTAAATGTTTCACGTTGACTCCAATCTTGAAATTTGAAAATTAAGGCAGCACTTTCTTGAAAGGTTTGACTATAACGCTAGCGTAAATTCCTGCTGCGACATAAGGGTCTTCATTGGCCCAAGCCTGTGCATCTTGCAGGGAATTAAATTCCGCTACAACGAGGCTGCCGGTGAATCCTGCATCACCGGGGTTGTCATTGTCGATGGCTGGATGTGGGCCGGCAATCAATAGGCGTCCCTCGTCAGTAAGTTGCTGTAAGCGTGCCAGGTGCGCGGGGCGAGCTACTTTTCGTTTGTCGAGGCTGTTGGCTATATCTTCACTAATAATGGCGTAATACATAATGCAATCTCTAATAATTTTTCCTGCAGCTTTTAAAAAGTTGCCTTGGATTCCTGATGTTGAAGTGTATGAAGATTTAATGCTGTGCCTTGTTATTATTCGTTGGAGCCGTCATTAATAACATCTTCAAGTGTAAGATGGGTTAGCAGGCGAATACTGCGAAATACATAAAAAAGAGTGCCCATCATAATAATTAACATTGGCAATGCAATCACGGGGTAGCTTAGTGCCGTCATTTTACCCAGTTCTGCATTAAATTCAGCGGTGCCCGGTTGGCTAACCAAAATTATTTTTGCCAGAACATAATTTAAAATCGACGATAAAAAAAACGATGCGGCGATCATCAGTGAGGCATTGCTTAGTGTTCGCTCAAAATGCTTTTTGGTTTGATGTTGCTCGAGTGCGCTATCTACCTTTTGTATTTTTAGGACTTTATCGTTGTAGATAAATACTTTTACCAATGGGTAGCGAGTTTTAATAGATATGAGTGTAACTATGCCAAGAATACCGGGGATAGCCGCCTCTTTGATCGCAAAATATTCAGGGTCGAGTTGCAATAAACTGAGGCCGCCGGTTAATAGCACGCTCACAATGCCAAGTGCTGAAAATACGTTGATTTTTCTGTTGGCAACAAAATCCCGTAATCCGTAGCTGAGTGGAAAGGCGAGTGCAATGATCAGTGCCCAGGTTGGGCCAAGATATTCCGCGTCACTGAGTTTGGTCAGTATTAGCGTTGGAATAACGATGTTCATTAACAAGTTAGCAAAAAAGCTTTCTTTTTTTTGCTTTGGTTGGGGATTTGTCGTTTCCAGAGGGGGTTTATCAGCTAACATGGTGGATGATTTTTCCGCATTGTTGTCAGTCATGATCAATCCTGTTGATCTCTTCTATAAATGGTATCTGAGTGATTTTTGATCTGCATAGTCATACGTATTTTTCTGACGGTATGCTAAGCCCTGAAGCCTTGATTGCGCGTGCGCAAGAGCGCGGTGTTTCTGTGCTTGCCATTACGGATCACGATACCATAGCTGGCGTTCGGATTGCACAAAAAGCCGCACAGGAAGCAGGGGTCCAAATAATTCCGGGCATAGAGTTTTCAAGTCAATGGGGGCGCGGTGGTGTTCATATTGTTGGCTTGGGAGTGGGTATTAACTCTGCGGTGTTAACCGAGGCCGTCACACAGCAGGAAAGTGCACGTGAGGCTCGATCAATTGCCATCGCGGAGCGCCTGGCAAAAGCAGGCTTCCCTGATGCTCTGGCGGGAGCCCGCGCGCTGGCCGGTGGGGTAAGTGTGGGGCGACCGCATTTTGCCCAGTATCTGGTGGCATGTGGTGCAGTGAAGAATATCAACGCCGCCTTCAAAAAGTATCTGGGCGCAGGTAAACCGGCTGATGTGAAATATCAGTGGCCCTTAATGGATCAGGTTATCAAGTGGATTCACGATGCGGGTGGAGTAGCGGTACTGGCGCACCCGGCAAAATACGAACTGACGCGCACGAAAATGTGCGCGCTGGTCGATTCTTTTGTGGCCGCGGGGGGCGATGCCATTGAGGTTATTAGTGGTCTGCAACCTGTGGCAATGACTGAGGATTTATTGCGCATTGCTGCCAGCCGTAATCTATACGCATCTTGTGGTTCGGATTTTCATATCCCCGATCAGCCTTGGCAGGATTTGGGGGGCTTTGGTCGCTTACCGCCCCAAGCCAAACCTGTATGGGAATTATTGGGCTATAACAATATTAATGGGTAAGCCCTGCGGGTTTTACCACCTTTTTGCTTGATGCTGTCTGCAATCGGGCGAAGCCGTAAGGAGTGTCCATCATGGCGCAATTTTTTCAGATTCACCCAGATAACCCCCAACACCGTTTAATCGTGCAGGCAGCGGATATCATCCGTAAGGGTGGGGTGGTAGCTTATCCAACGGATTCCGCTTACGCGCTCGGCTGTCATATCGGCGATAAAGATGCCTTGGAGCGTATTCGCACCTTGCGTAAGCTTGATAAAAATCACAACTTTACCTTGATGTGTCGCGATCTTTCCGAGCTTGCAACCTATGCACGAGTCGACAATCAGGTGTTTCGTCTATTGAAAAACCACACGCCTGGTGCCTATACGTTCATTCTTGAGGCGACAGCTGATGTGCCGCGGCGTTTGATGCATCCCAAGCGCAAAACCATAGGGTTGCGGGTGCCTGATAACGCAATTGCTTTGGCATTGCTCGAAGAGCTGGGTGAGCCTTTGATGACCAGCAGCTTACTCTTGCCGGGTGAAGGGTTCCCAATGACCGACCCATATGATATTCGCGACACGCTTGAGCATTTTGTTGAATTGGTTATTGATGGTGGCTATTGTGGTTTAGAGCCTACCACGGTAATTGATCTTACTCAGGATGTGCCAGAGTTGGTGCGTCAGGGCAAGGGCGACTTTGCACCGTTCGATTCCAACTAATTGATTTTTATGGATAATTAATGCTTTTTCGGGTTGCTGTCCGGCGCCCGCTTAAATCGCTATAATGCCCGTCCTGAATATGGTCACCCGCTGCGGTGCCCTTTGCCTATTTGACTAATGAGTTCGCTGAGTGACTGAAATTATTGAGCCTGTATCGCTAGCAAATCCGGACTCTGCAACAGATTCGGCGCAGGTTGCTGCGGCTAATATTTCTGAATCTGATCGCTCAACGGCTGAATCCCTTTCACCTGACGCGGCAGCCGCTCAGGTGAAAGCTCCACAGCAAGGGGAAATGCCGTTTGCTATGGTTCACGGCAAAGCCTACACCCAGTTGCCGCAGGATTTGTATATTCCGCCAGATGCACTTGAAGTGTTTCTTGAGGCATTTGAAGGTCCGCTGGATTTGCTGCTCTATCTGATTCGCCGGCAAAATATTGATATTCTTGAAATTAATGTCTCTGAGATTACTTCCCAGTACATGGCCTATGTCAATCTCATGGAGTCTCATCAATTTGAGTTGGCAGCCGAATACTTGGTGATGGCGGCTATGTTGGCCGAGATCAAGTCGCGTATGTTGTTACCTCGCTCCAGTGAAGAGCATGAAGAGGAAGAGGATCCGCGTGCCTCTTTAATTCGTCGCCTGCAAGAGTATGAGCGTTTCAAGCAAGCGGCTGAGGACATAGATAAGCTTCCGCGTGTTTCGCGCGATGTTTTCCCGGTAACGGTTGCGGGGCCCGATCGCAGTTTGACCCGTCTTGATCCGGATGTGGAATTGCAAGAGCTGTTGTTGGCACTGTCAGAGGTATTGCGACGCGCTGATATGTTTGAAAGTCACCATGTGTCCAAAGAGCGATTGTCCACCCGTGAGCGCATGGCGCAGGTGTTGGATACTCTTGCCCATCAACATTTTGTGCCTTTTGTCAGTTTGTTCAAAGCCGAAGAAGGGCGCTTGGGCGTGGTGGTAACTTTCCTTGCCGTAATGGAATTGATTAAGGAATCGCTCGTCGAGATTGTCCAAAGCGAATCCTTTGCTCCTATTCATGTAAAAGCCAGAACACAATGACCGAAACAATAATCACTGAAGAATTCGATGATGAGTTGGGTGCCCCAGAGGCAGCTGACTTAATTGCTGATGATACTCTTGCTGAGGAGTTGGCGACGGTTCCTGTAACCCAAATGCCGGTTGATGCCGGGCGTTTGCGTCAGGTTATCGAAGGTGCCATTTTGGCGGCAGGCCAGCCTATGACACTTGTGCGCATGCTGGATTTGTTTGATGCGGAAGTGGCGCCGACCAAAGATGAAATACATGCTGCACTGCTGGATATACAGACTACCTGCGAAGGGCGCGGTTTTGAATTAAAGGAAGTTGCTTCGGGGTGGCGCTTTCAAGTGCGCGATGATTTAGCTCCTTGGGTTAATCGCCTGTGGGAAGAAAAACCGCAGAAGTATTCACGCGCGCTACTCGAAACCTTGTCGTTAATTGCTTATCGCCAACCGATCACTCGCGGTGACATTGAAGAGATTCGCGGTGTTGCTGTTAGTTCTCATATCATGAAAACCTTGCTAGAGCGCGACTGGGTAAAAGTGATTGGTCATCGTGATGTACCCGGCCGTCCATCACTTTATGCCACTACCCGTCAATTTTTGGATTACTTTAATTTAAAAAGCCTGGATGAGTTGCCGTCACTCAGTGAAATCCGTGATTTGGACGAGTTAAATCCAGTGTTAGATTTGGGCGAGGCAGGCTTAGGCGAAAAAGATACTGATGCCCCGATTCCTGATGATCAGCCAATTGCGACATTGGATGAGCTGGAAGCTGAGCCGGTGGATACCAAAACAGCACTCTATGAAGATGGCTTTGTAGATGGTGAAGAGGCTTTTGTTGAGATTGAGGGGTATGCAGCTATTGATGCTTCACAATTATCGACGCCAGCCAATAATGAGGAAACTGGTCACTAATCAAGTGACCCATGAATTATGGTGAAGAAAATCAACCCAGATAAACCTGAAAAACCTACCAAGGCTGTGAAGCCAGTAGTTGCCGCTAAAACGTCCAAGGCCAAATCCATGGCTGGCGGAAAAAATACACCGGCAGAAAAATCATTTGGCTTTAAAAAAGCCAGTGGTCCCAGCGCTAAAAAGCATCAGGATTCTGAAAAGCCCGCAGGTAAATCTACCCAGAAACCTGCATCTACTGCGCGCACTAAAACTGCTTCTGCCGCAGAGCCACAAGCTCCTGTCGTCAGCAGCCCTACAGATGAAAAATTGCAGAAAGTACTGGCTCGTGCCGGCATCGGCTCGCGCCGTGAAATGGAGCGAGCGATAGAGCAGGGGCAAGTCAAGGTTAATGATCGCATTGCCAAGTTAGGTGATAGAGTCAGCGCACAAGATAAAATTTTTGTGAACGGCCAGCGCGTAGTGTTGCGTAGCGAATTAACTCGTCGCCGGGTAATTTTATATAACAAACCTGAGGGCGAAATTTGCTCCCGCTCCGATCCAGAGGGTCGTCCTACCGTCTATGACCATCTGCCACCATTGAAAGGTGAGCGGTGGATTTCAGTAGGGCGACTCGACTTTAACACCAGTGGTTTATTGCTGTTTACCAATGACGGTGAATTGGCTAATAAATTAATGCATCCATCATCGGTGATTGACCGTGAATATCTTGTGCGGATTCAGGGCGAGGTTACCGATGAGATGCGTCAGGTACTTTTGCGAGGTGTAGTGCTGGATGACGGCATTGCGCGCTTCACCGATATAGTTGACGGTGCAGGTGAAGGTAAAAATCGCTGGTTCTACTGTGTGGTAATGGAAGGGCGTAATCGCGAAGTGCGGCGTTTGTGGGAGTCGCAGGGCGTTAAAGTGAGTCGTTTGAAACGTGTTCGCTACGCCAATATTTTTATTCCTTCTCATGTGCGAGTAGGGCAGTGGATTGATTTAACTGACCGCGAAATTGAAGATTTATGCATGACGGCAGGATTCGACAGTTCTACCTATACTCGCATGAAAGTGCCCACTCGCGATGAGCAGGCACAGCGTGAACGTCATGACAAAAAGTTACGGTCTGCTTCTGCTGCACCACGCAGGGTGAAAGCTCCGCCGCGTAAGCGTCCTCCAGTTGTATAGCGAGGAGTCAAGCATAAAAAAAACCGCGCAAATTTGCGCGGTTTTTTTATGGGGCTGGTTCCACTCAGCGCAACTGATTATCGAGTTTGTGCATTTGCCGTGCTATTGATGGTGCAGTTTCTGCCTGATTGCTTGGCGCTGTAAAGTGCTTTATCTGCACGCTCGAATAACTCCTCTATGCCTTCATTCTGATCGCCATTGTGCGTTGCTACTCCAATACTGACTGTCGTGTTTATAGCCATAGTATTGTGAAGGATTTCTGTTTCTGAAATACGTTCGCGAATACGCTCGGCAATTATTTCTGCACCAATTGCATTGGTATTACTCAGCAGCACAACGAATTCTTCGCCGCCATAACGAAAAATACTATCGGTGCTACGGCACACAGATTGGATGGTTTTCGCAATCTCACACAGAATTAAATCGCCGCGGTGATGCCCGTAATCATCGTTGATTTTTTTAAAGTGATCGACGTCTATCATTAATAATGAAAGTTGCTGTTGCTGACGATTAGCAAGCTGCAGTTCGCGTTTTAAATTGTTGTTTAAGGCTGCGCGATTTCCTACCAGAGTTAATGGATCAAGTAGCGCCAGGCGCATCGCTGTTTGGTAGCGAACTGCATTGCGTAGTGGGTAAACCAATGCGCTGAGTAGCTGTTCGATTTTTATAAGCTCAGTTTCAATAAATCGTTTGCTGCGACTAAAAATGACCTCACCTAAATAGCCCTCATCGGTGGTGAGGCGATAGTCACAATGATGCAGCGATTCCCGTCCAACTCTGGAGTCGTCTTTGGTGGTGGAGGATTTGAAAGTCACCCCGGATATTTGCACCAGTGGTTGTATTTGGTGGAAAAAAAGCGAAATTATTTCCGTCGGGTCCAGGCTCATTTGCAAGGCCTGCGTCAGCCGAACTCGCACGGCGAGCTCCTGGTCTTGCGTTGGTATACCAAGGGGGATGCTTCCTGCGCCGTTTGCCTTATGGGCATTGGTCACCATAGTCATGTCCCGCATATAAAGTACCTGTCACATTGATGGGGTTGTTACCTGCCCAGAGTCGCCGCTCTGCGGAATAGGGCTTTGTGAGGTACACAGCGAAAATCATGCCATGTAAATTTTTTTATAAAAAATCCTTTTTAATCAATGAGATGGATTTTTTTTGCGGCATGCGTTGGCACTGAATGCCAAAAAAAAGGCGGTGCTGGTGGGATGTTTCAACAGGGCAATGGCCGCTAGTCAAAAAAATGTCACCCCACTCAGTTGTTAATTGAGTGGGAGATGCGGATGAGGTTTGCTGGATTAGGTGTTGATCTGGGGCAGTAAAATACCCAGAGTTAGACCACCGGTAGGGCGGTTTTCTGCCCATATTTTGCCTTTGTGCAGAGCAATACTGCGATGTGCAATAGCGAGCCCCAGTCCATAGCCGCCACTCTCGCGTGCACGGGCTTGGTCGGTGCGGAAGAAGGGTTGGAAAATATCCTCCAGGGCATCCTCCGGTACACCGGGGCCCTGATCCATAATTTGGATGCGGTAGTGTTCGCCATCGCCGGTTTCGTTAAGTTGAATACAAATTTCTGAATTTGGGGGCGTGTAGAGCAGGGCATTACGCAGGGTATTTTCAAAGACTCCCACCAGCATGTTCCCGTGAGTGGCCACCAGCGCTTCATCGAGGTTGGATTTAAATTCAATACGAATATTTTTTTCGCGTGCATCCAACTGATAGTTTTCAATGAGAGTTTGTACCAGCGATACCAGATCAAGCACATCATCTAGTACCCAGCCATCCTGGCCTTGAATGGGAAGGGTTAGAATCTCCGTAATAATGTCATTTAGATAATCAGCCGCTTGTTTAATGCGGCCCAGTTCGTGATCAATTACCCCGCCACTTTTTTGCTGCGCTAATGCTAACGCGATTTGCAATCTGGCGAGTGGTGTACGCAATTCATGGGATACATCTTTAATTAATCGCTTCTGTTCTTGCATGGCCTTTTCAAGCCGTTCGGTCATATTGTCGAAGTCGCGCCCGAGTGCGGCAATTTCATCGTTGCGACCGCGAAATTGTTCGCTGATACGAACACTCAAATCGCCGCGGGCAATTTGATGCGTGGCTTTTTGCAGGGTGTTGATGCTACGGGTGAAATGACGCGCGAGAAAAAAACAGGCAGAGCCACTGACCAGAATCGAAACCAGCAGCAGCGGCCAGATATTGTCGATAAACAATTCCCAGATGATGTCGCGGTCTTGCCCTTCGTCGCGGCCTGCTGAAATGGTGATTAACTTAACGCTATTGCCATCATTCAAGGTGATGTAGCGACCAAACAGTTTGCGATTGCGATCTTGCACCTTGTCAAAAGGGTGCTTGCTGGTTAAGCGGGGGGCAAGGAACATTACGCCGGGCGGAAGCGGTCGGTCGAGCAAATCGCGATTGCGTTTATCTACCACATAAACAAAACGCGTCGACCAGCTCGGCATTGCGCGCAGGTCTTGTGTTAATTGAGTGGTATTGCGGTTAATTGCACTGCCGACCATTTGAAATAGTAAGCGTTTTGCAGGGTCTTCATCGGTAGCGGTGCTGCTGTGCTGCAGTTTGCCATCCGGTGTTATATCAAACCAATGCACGACTAAATTGGTGCCGATAATAATCGCCACCGTAATCAACCAAAACGTGAAAAATATTTTTAGGTAGAGGCGTGTCATCAAGTGCCGGATTCATCATCGTTCATAGTGAGCATGTAACCCGCACCGCGTACGTTGATAATTAAATCTTTGGATGAGCCTGCTGCGGTGATTTTTTTACGAATATTGCTGACATGCACATCAATACTGCGATCGTAAGGGGTTAGTTTTCGATTCAGTGCCTGCTCGGTCATATCGTCTTTGCTAATTACTTGACCAGCGCGGCGCACCAGAATTTCAAGCACGCTGAACTCGGTGCCGGTGAGTGGAACTTCATTGCCGTCCCAGGTTGTGGTGCGGGTACCCAAATGCAGGGACAATTTACCCGAGGACAAGCGTTCAACGCTGTTGGTCGAGACTTCTTTTTGATTGGCGCGACGTAAAATCGCACGAATCCGTGCGACCAATTCACGAGGGTCGCAGGGTTTTGCCAGGTAATCATCAGCACCGATTTCAAGACCGATCACGCGATCAACCGTATCGCCTTTGGCAGTCAACATAATCACCGGTGTTTGGTTGTGCTGGCGCAAGTTTTTCAGCACATCAAAGCCATTACGAACGGGCAGCATCACATCCAGCACTATCGCCGAATAGGGGTTCTTCAGCGCAAGTTCCAGCGCTGTTTGACCGTCGTAGGCGGTATCTATAGTGAACCCTTCAGTGTGCAGATATTCACTCAGTAATTGGCTGAGTTCTTTATCGTCGTCGATGAGGAGAACCTTGAGCATAGCGATTACATACCCTTGTTATATAAGGCGTTATTTGAGGCGCTGAGTGTGCACCAGGCCTTGGTGAGAGTCATGATTCTTTGGGAATTGTTAACTAATCTTAACATGATAGCGCCCATAATGACTTCACTGGCGCTGTTCACGCAATCCGGCGCTTCAGTCAACCTAATCTATCCGAGGATCTTGATATGAAAGCGATCAAATTATTAGCAACAGGTGCATTGCTTCTAGGTGCTGCCGGTATGGTTGTTCCCAGTATCGCCGCCGACGCCAAACCTTGTGACAGTGGGACTTACCACACTGGGAAAGATGGTCACCATGGCGGAAAGCATGCCGGTCATTTTGGCCGTATGGAGCGCGCTTTGGATTTAAGTGATGCGCAAAAAGAAACGCTCAAGTCCCAGCGCGAAGCAAATAAAGCGGCCCGTGCTGCTTTGCATGATCAACTTAAAGAAGCGCGCATAGCTTTGAATACTGCCACTGAGGCAGGCGCAAATGATGCCGAGTTAAATGCGTTGGCAGAAACGCTGGGCCGTTTGCAGGCACAGCAGGCACTGGCGGGGGCAAAAAATCATCAAGCCTTTTTGGCGGTACTGACCGATGAGCAAAAACAGACCCTCGCTGAAATGAAGTCCAAGCGTATGGAGCGCAAGGGTAGTCGTAAAAACGACAGCGAGAGTAAAAGTAGCTAATTTCTGCACTGCATCCTAAACGCTAGTTCACTGACCCCGGCTTGCCGGGGTTATTTATTGTGAGGGGGGCGTTAATAGGCTTGCTTGCGCTGCCCAATCTTGGGAAAATCCGCGCCGATTTCTTTGCCTCCGGTGTGATTATTCCCCCGGTGCCAGCAACTTCATTTTCCCAGCATTTCGAGGTTATTGTGGCCCAGATTGGTCTGTTTTTTGGCAGTGACGAAGGTAATACCGAACGCGTTGCCTACCGTATTCAAAAGCGTTTTGGTGAAGATGTAGTTGATGTGCGCGATATCGCTGATGTTACCCAGCTGGATTTTGCCCAATACGACAAAGTGATTCTTGGTATTCCCACCTGGGATTTCGGTCAAATCCAATCCGACTGGGAAGAGTTTTGGGATGATATCGCTGCCGTAGATTTCTCTGGAAAACAAGTCGCGCTCTTTGGCTTGGGCGATCAATTTGGCTACGGCGATTACTTTTTGGATGCCATGGGCATGCTGCACGATGTAATTATCCAGAGCGGTCCCGAAATCGTTGGTCATTGGCCTACCGAAGGCTATGAATTCGAAGCATCCAAAGCGGAAATTCCCGGCGCCGGTATGTTTGTAGGTTTGGCACTCGATGAAGATCAGCAGGAAAACCTCAGTGCTGATCGACTCAACCGCTGGTGTGCGCAAATCCATGTAGAGTTTGGTTTGGATACCCCGCTGGAAATGCTGCAAGACTAAATTTGGTCGATTCCGCGAGTCCGGCAGATCCATTTTCTATTTTTAGTCGTTACTCCATTTTTAGCCGTTAATAGTTGGGTTACTGTTAACGGTACTCTTGTTAACGGCAGTTTTGTTAACGGCGCTTGTGTTAACTACACTTTCCTCACTTTCTTCTACGAGTCATCTATTGTGATGCTGACGTCTGCACAAATGCTTGCTTTCCAGCGCGATGGTTATGTTGTTGTGCCGGCTTTTTCGAGTCCGGCGCTGTGTGAACAGATTGTGGCTTTCGCCAAAGACGAGCTTGCCAAACAGGCAATGCCCATCGAGTTTGAGGCGGATACTCGTTACCCGGGAGCACCTGAATCACGCACAGCCGAAGGAGGGGCAACGGCGCGTCGCTTGTTGATGGCCACCGAGCGCAGCCCGCAATTGTTAGCGTGGGCGACGGGTGAGCCGCTGAAAAGCCTGTTGATTCAATTGCTCGGGGAGGGCGTAACCCTGTCCCAAGCCCATCACAATTGCATCATGACCAAACAGCCAGCATTTTCGAGCACAACTGGTTGGCATCGCGATAGTCGTTACTGGCATTTTGCGCGCCCTGAGTTGGTGTCAGCTTGGTTGGCGCTGGGCAATGAACAGCCCGAAAACGGTTGTCTTTGGGTGATTCCCGGTTCACATCGGGTTGTTATCGATGTTAATCAGCTGGATCAATACCAGTTTCTCCGCACTGATTTAGCCGTGAACGAAGGGCTGTTGAGCGCAGCCTTACCCGTGCCCTTGGCGCAGGGCGATTTGTTGCTCTTCCACAGTAATTTATTTCACGCGGCTGGTCGCAACACGACTGGCATGACCAAGTTCTCCATGGTCTTTACTTACCGCTCTGCCGACAACCCGCCAAAAGCAGGCACTCGTTCCGCGCTGAAGCCAGAAATCCCCCTGGCGTAACTCTTTTTCATACCACCAACATTCATCACCAGTTGTGATTTCTTGATCGCAGCGATATGTAATTTATCGTCAAGCTGGCTTCACTGTGTGATCGCTAGAGCTTCAAGAAAAGTAAATTATTCCCATTTAAGAAACTTCAGTGTTAAAACCTCAATCGAAACCCAACGGGTTTAAGTTGCTCTATTCGTTACTGAGCTGGATGAAGGGGCATCGGGTAATAATAAAGAGGGTGATAATGAACCAGGTGATACATGAATAGCTTTTTGTGGCGGTTAGCGCATTGTCTGCTGCTGATGGTTTTTACGAATGCAGCGCATGCACAGTCTGATCGTGCTGCTACCGAGCAAGTCGCGGCGCAATTGGTGGCTTCGGTGGCAGCAGTGCAACCGGGAAGCGATTTTTATCTTGGCCTCAACCAACAAATTATTCCTCACTGGCATACCTATTGGGTGAACCCGGGCGATTCAGGTAATGCCACTACTATCGAATGGTCTTTACCTGAAGGCGCTACAGCGGGCGATATCCTTTGGCCTGCGCCAAGCCGCTTTTCGTTAGGCCCCATTACCAATTACGGCTACGAAGTCAATGTCACTTTACTTACCAAAATAACGGCGCCTGCGAATTTGCAATCGGGTGATACTTTTACCGCTGCCGCGGTAGTGGATTGGTTGGTCTGTGAAGAGGAATGTATTCCCCAGCAAGTGGAGCTTTCGCTCACGCTGCCAGTTGTTGGCGATTCAGCGTCAGTCGGGCAGGGCAGTCCTTACATTGAACAGGCGCTGGCGCAATTGCCGGTTGCCAGCCCTTACCTGCTTACTGCGACACAAACTCCCGTTGATGCGACCACTGGGCGTGCACAGCTCAGCCTGTCGCTCGCATTGCCCGCCCCGCAAATTCCCCAAGTAAAAGAACTCTGGTTTTATCCCTACGATTGGGGGCGAATTCAACAAAGCAGTCCGCAGTTAATGAAGGCTACAGCGCAAGGTCTAGAACTAACCATTGAAACAGGTGAGGCACCTTTGACGGCAGGCCAGTCCTTGAAGGGCGTTCTCGTTATTAAAGAGCGGGATTCTCTGAGTGAATCAGAACCGTCGTTGATAACTCGCGGTCTTGAGGTTGATGTCCCGCTAACCATCGCGAGTACCAATACGCCTGCTACCGCAGAAGTGTCGGGTGTGATTAACGCGCTACTGTTGGCTCTGATCGGTGGGGTGATTCTCAACCTAATGCCCTGTGTATTTCCCGTGTTATCGATAAAAGCGCTGTCACTGATCAGCCACGCCAACCAATCACCTACGCAGATACGTTTACACGGCGTTGCTTACACCTTGGGCGTTTTGGCAAGTTTTGCACTGTTGGCGTTGATACTCATTTTATTAAAAGCGGGTGGTGCGCAAATTGGTTGGGGTTTTCAGTTTCAATCGCCGTTATTTGTTGTTGCGGTTGCCTATTTGATGTTTGCGGTGGGTTTGAGTTTGTCAGGTGTTTTTTATATCGGCGGTTCGGCGGTGGGTGTGGGGTCTTCGCTGGCAGAAAAGCCCGGTTACGGCGGTAGCTTTTTTACCGGTGTATTGGCGACGATTGTTGCAACACCCTGTACTGCACCGTTTATGGCGGCAGCACTGGGTTATGCCTTGGCGCAACCCGCGTTAATCATCATGGCAGTATTTTTAAGTTTGGGGTTGGGTTTGGCCTTGCCCTATTTATTGCTCACCTGTTGGCCCAGATTACAGCGCTGGTTGCCACGCCCAGGTGCCTGGATGGAGCGCATGAAGCAGCTGCTGGCATTTCCCATGTATGCCGCTGCGATTTGGTTGGTGTGGGTGCTAGTGCAGCAAGCGGGAATAAATTCGCTCATCATTGCATTGGGTGGAATGTTGCTCATCGCACTCGCTGCTTGGATTTACAACGGTACTCGCTATGCCTCTATCCGCTGGAATTATGTGGGTAGTTTTGGCGCGCTGGTATTAATTGCGAGTGTAGTGGCGATCACTGTTGTGAGTATTAATACCTCGCGCGCGCAAGCGACTGTAGAAAATGCAGCCTCAACCCAACACTGGGAGGTATTTAGTGAAGCGCGGTTAAATGCATTGCTCGCCGAGGGCAAACCTGTCTTTGTTAATTTCACCGCTGCCTGGTGCATTAGTTGTTTGGTTAACGAAAGAGTCGCGCTGAGTGATGCAAATGTCATTGCTGCATTTGCGCGTGGTGAGATTACTTATTTGAAAGGCGACTGGACTAATCGAGATCCGGAAATTACGGCATTTCTAAAACGATTTAATCGCAGCGGTGTTCCGCTTTATCTTTTTTATCCAGCTGCCGCGTCAACACCGCAAGTATTGCCGCAAATATTAACGCCGGACATGGTGGTTAATGTGTTGGAAAAAACAGATTTTTAAAACTGTAAAAACGAGTGTGAGTTAGTTATTGCTAAGTAGTTGATTGCAAATGTTGGTAAGTAAATTAACTGAAATTAATAGGAGTTTTTTATGTTAACTATTCAAAGTGCAAAAACATTACTGACAAAAATGGTAGCGGCCAGTGTATTGTTTACTGTGGCGGCGGTGCCAGTCTGGGCGGAAGCTATTATCGATAAACCGGCACCGGCTTTTTCTGGCGCCGCTGCCGATGGTTCAACCATTAATCTTGCGGATTTAAAAGGCAAAACTGTGGTGCTGGAGTGGACCAATAACGAATGCCCCTATGTGAAAAAACACTATGATTTAAGTGGCAATATCCCGGCCTTACAAAAGGCGGCGACTGCAGACGGCGTGGTGTGGTTGCAAATTATTTCTTCTGCACCGGGCAAACAAGGCCATGTGGATGCAGCAACTGCGTTGAGTTTAAATGAGCAGCGTGGTGCGGTGCCGAGCAATGTAATTTTTGATGCCGATGGCACTATCGGCAAACTCTATAACGCGCAGACTACACCGCATATGTTTGTGATTAATGTGGAGGGCACACTGGTTTACAAAGGTGGAATTGACAGCATCAAATCCAATAAAGCGGAAGATATTCCCAAAGCTGTACCCTATGTGAAAGAAGCATTGGAAGCGGTAAAAGCGGGCAGCAAAGTACCTAATCCTAGCACTGCACCTTATGGTTGCTCTATTAAATACGCGAGTTAATTCGTTCAGGTTTGTATAAAACCTTTACTCTGCTACTCACTAGGGTCTTATTTCCCTAATGAGTAGTAGAGTATTTCTACCCAGCCCGTTTCAGGGTTATTCCTTGCCCCTCAATACTTCTCTGCTATCCTTTCCAATAACTGTGACATAAGTCATGGTTTGGCGATTTTTTGCGCAAGTTTTCCCGCTGGCTTGCAGGCGTTGTAAATGGATCAACTTGATCCCTTGGGGTTTACCGCGCTGTTTAAAATTTATACTTATCTAAGGAATATCCTAATGAAAAAAACGCTCTTGAGTATTGCATTGGTAAGCGCTTCATTGCCTTCAATTGCAGGTGAATTCCACGGCAGCTTTTCAGGTATGTCTGGTGCTGCCTATGCAACCGGTAACTACTCGGAAGGCGTATTGCTGAATCCAAGTTTGGGCGCCTCTTATAATCCAGAGAAAGATGATTTCGCGCTGTTGTTTAGCGTCGGTGCTTTGGGGTCAGATAAAGATGATCTGATTGATCAGGCTGATGAATTGGCTGATTTAGTCACTGAGATTCAAGCGACTGATAGTTTTACGATTGGCCAAGCTGAAGATTTAAAAAAACGTTTGCAGGATATTGATGGTGATACTGCTCAGGTTGCTCTGGGTGCAAATCTTGTCTTGTCAATTCCTACCGAATTGGTTTCTATGGCATTCATTATTAATTCAAAAGGGTATATCTCGGTAAACCCTGACGTTGCTGACTCTGATTTAGGTAGGATCGACAGCGCGATTGGTGGACGATTTGATCCGGAAGATGCTGAGGAAGGTTTGCAGTCCACAATAAACGGTCACGGTGCAATCGTTACTGATATAGGTGTTTCTTTTTCCAAAGCATTTTCTCTAGCTAATGGTAATCACTTATTAGTTGGGTTCAAACCGAAAAAAGTTGAAGTGGAAAGTATTATTTACACTTCTAATGTGGCCGACTTCGACGAAGATGATTTTGATGCAGATAAATATACTCGTAAAGAAGACTCAATGAATTATGACCTTGGCTTGACTTATATGGCCGGCAAGATGCGTTACGGATTGGTAGTTAATAATTTGCAAGACAAAACTTACAAAACCATTGACCCGGAAGAAACCATCTCCATTGAACGTCAAATGACCGGTGCTGTGGGTTATGTGAATGGCAACTTCAAAGCAGAAGTGGCGGCTGATTTAAACTCGGTACCCGCAATTGGTTTAGGTGGCGAGGTGCAGTTGATGCGTGTTGGCCTTGAATACAGCGCGTGGGATTGGTTACGTTTGCGGGCTGGTATTGAGCAGGATTCCAAAAATACGTTGGATGATACTTATTCATTTGGTGTAGGTGTAGGCGCACTTAACCTAGCTTATATTACCGGCTCGGAAGAAACTGAAGGTGCTGCGTTAAGTTTGGGTTTGCGTTTCTAATTTTCTTGGTGCAATAAAAAATCCCCGACAAGATTGCTTGTCGGGGATTTTTTTTAGGCTTCTGCAACAAACACTGCTCTGATTGGCGCTGGGTGGCCTTCAACCGTTAGTGCGGAGTTGTCAGGGTGTAAAAATTCGGGCAGTGAATGAAAGCGCATCCATTCTGTTGCGCGTTGTTCTTCGGTGGTGGTGGGGCAAATATCTACCACGCGCGGGTTTTGGTAACCCATTTTGCGCAACCAGGAAAGCATGGTGTCGCAGCTTGGTAAAAACCACACATTATTCATCATGCCGTAACGGCCTTCTGGCACCAGTACATCCCCCAAGCCACCTTCAATGACCAAGGTTTCCAGCACCAGTTGTCCGCCTGGGCGCAGGGTGTTTTTTAATTCCAATAAGTGATCCATTGGCGAGCGGCGATGATAAAAAACGCCCATGGAAAACACCGTATCAAACGCGTGCAATTTTTCCGGTAGTTCTTCAATTCCCAGTGGCAATACATCAACCGGATGATGAGCACCGGCAAAATGTTTGATCATATGAAATTGCACAATAAAGCGTGGTGATGGGTCTATGCCGATTACCCGCTTTGCGCCCGCACCCAGCATGCGCCAGCAGTGATAACCATTGCCGCAGCCAACATCCAGAATCAGGCGATCTTTGAGCGGTGCCAAATGCGGTAATACGCGATCCCATTTCCAATCGGAGCGCCATTCGGTATCGATATGGATATCGTGTACAAAGTAAGGGCCTTTGCGCCAGGGAATTAATTCCTGCAAAACCGATTTAATTGTTGCACGCGTGGTTTCGTCGCAATCATCGCTCGCACCAATGCGCACCGCATCCATCAATTTAATGTGCTCGCTGGGTACGGCGGGTAATTTAGCCAATGAGGCTTTCCAGCCAGCTAAATCACCGTAGCGTTTTTCACTGAGACCGGCGGCAATTTGCTCTGGTAGTATTTTGGCCCAATCAGCCAGCGCGGTATCTTCCAGTGCGTGAAGTAAATAGTCGTAATTAATCTGGGTCACTACAAAGCCTTGAGTTATTTAATCGCAATCAGCGACGCAAAATTAAAACATTGAAACCAAACATCCACACTGGAAAATCCCGCCAAGCGCAAACGCTGACGATGTGCATCCAGTGTTTCCGGAATTAAATAATTTTCAATCGCCGCACGTTTTTGCGCAATTTCCAAATCACTATAACCGTTGGCGCGTTTGAAATTATGGTGTAGTTCAGTCATAAGTTGTTGATGCGGTTCATCATCAAACGCGACTTTTTCCGAGAGGATTAATACGCCGCCTGAGTTTAGCCCGGAACAAATTGCGCTAAGGGTCTGCAATCGTTCTTCCACCGCAATAAATTGCAAGGTGAAATTCAGTACTGCCATGGAGGCGTTGGTGATTTTTACATCGCCAATTGAAGCTTCAATTAATTCTACGGGTACTTCGCCACTATCAGCCGCAATTACCTGTTGGCAGCGCGCAATCATTGCGGCTGAATTATCAACGCCAATAATTTTGCAATTAGCCGCTTGAATGCGATGGCGCATGGCGAGGGTGGCCGCGCCTAAGGAGCAGCCCAGATCGTAGCAATGGCTATCGGCTTGTGCGTAGCGTTCAGCGAGATTGCCAATCATGTTAATGATGGTGGCGTAACCGGGAACCGAACGTTTGATCATGTCGGGAAAGACATCCACTACGCGCTCATCAAATGCAAAACGGCTGACTTCGGCCAGCGGGTTGGCGTAAATCGTATCTGGATTGGTCTTGGGCGAGTGGTCGCTGTTGTGTGTCATATCAACTGCTTGACGAAGAAATGGGCAGGTTGCTGCCGGGGCGGGCATTGTAGCGCTCAACGTCGGGGACAACAAATTTGACGATTCATAAAACTGTCATCTTTTGGCGCGATTATTCTGGTTAGTACCCCTACCTTCGTCCGCTGTAAAGTTGTCGCCCTATGCATCTGCAGAACTCTGTTGTTAATTCATCCTTTCTGCACAAGGAATTGCGTCGCTTGATTGAGTTCAAGCTGCTAACCCCCGTATTCCAGCCAATTATGGCGGTGGAAAACCCGCGCATTATTGGTTATGAGGCGCTGATTCGCGGCCCGGAAGACAGCCCCCTGCACAAGCCCGATAGCCTGTTTGCCGTAGCACGCGAGTCGCGTTTACTCGCGGTACTTGAATTCGCCTGCCGTGAGGTTTCCTGCGAGCGTTTTGCAGAGCTGAATCTACCCGGCAAGCTGTTTTTGAATATGAGCCCAATCAGCTTTACCGATAGCCAGTATCGGGATGGTGTGACCCGGGAAATTTTGCAAAGGGTAGGGCTCAGCGCCGAGCGCTTGGTGTTTGAGTTAACCGAAAGCCAGCCGCTGGATGAGTTGGATTTACTCTGCGCCGCGTCGGATCATTTTCAGCGACAGGGTTTTGCGGTCGCGCTGGACGATTTGGGCGCGGGCTATGCCGGTCTGCGGGTGTGGAGTGAACTGTGCCCGGACTATGTGAAAATTGATCGCCATTTTATTTCAGGCATTGATAAAGACCCGGTTAAGCGCGAATTTGTGCGCGCTATTCTCGATATCGCTCACCGTATGGGGCACAAAGCGATTGCTGAAGGCATAGAAACCGCGGCGGAATTCACCACCCTGATTACTATGGGTGTGGACTACGCCCAAGGTTATTTTATTGCCTACCCCTTGGCCGAACCGGCAGTGGAATTGCCCCTGCAATTGGTGCAGCTGTCGGGCGCCTCTGCGCATCGCTATCAGGATCATTTCACCCGTCGCGTCAGCGAAATTGTGGTGAATTGCACTGCGGTAGCTCCTTCAATGACTGCGGAAACACTGGTGAAAATGTTTCGTGCTGATGTGCGTTTAACCTGCGTGCCGGTAGTAGATCAAGGGCGACCATTAGGTATGGTCAGTCGCGCGGAAATTTTAAATGTATTCTCGCGGCGTTTTGCCCATGAATTGTATGCGCACAAACCGATCAGTGAATTTATCAGCCCACTGTCAATTATGGTGGATATCACTACTGATTTAAAAACCGTTGGCCAGTTAATCAGCGAAGATCCGCAACAAAATTTAAGTGTCGATTTTATCGTCAGTGAAAATAATCAATACATGGGAGTCGGTAAGGTGCGCGATTTGCTGCGCTCGATTACCGAAGAAAAACTGCGCGCGGCGCGGCATAGCAATCCACTCACCCAATTGCCCGGCAATGTCCCCCTGTATGAATGGGTGGATCATTTGCTGCTGCACAAAAAAACTTTTGTGGTGGCCTATTGCGACATCAACCATTTCAAACCGTTTAATGATGCCTTTGGTTACAGTGCGGGCGACGAAGTTATTGTCAACCTCGGGCGGATTCTTTGTGCGGCAGTGGACAATCAGCAGGATTTTGTCGGACATGTTGGTGGCGATGATTTTATTTTGGTGTTTTGCGGCTCCAATTGGCAGCAGCGCTGCGAGCAGATATTGGCAAATTTTAGCCAGATGAGTGCAGCATTAATGCCGCCCGAAACAACAGATTATTGGAGTACCGATCGCCAGGGGCGCCGGCAAAAATTCGGTGCCTTGACCTTGGCGATTGGTGCGGTAGAGCCGGATCTGGATTACTGCAAAACCCATCACCACATATCGCAGCTGCTGGCGGATGCCAAACAAAGTGCAAAGCAAGAGGGCGGTAACAACTTGTTTTTATCGCGCCGCCGCCAACCATCACTGGTTCATAATGTGTAAATTCAGTGATTGAATAGCCATTTATGTCCTAGCGGTAGGGGAATCCTGAGCTATCCTTAGCTTGATTTCTTTGCGGAGGTGGACTAATGGCCGATCTTGGCTTTTACAAGATGCATGCCCTGATTATCGATGATTTTGAGAATTTTCGCGGCACGCTGTACAAAATGTTGATGGATTTAGGCATAGGGAATGTGGACTCGGCTGCATCTGGTGAAGAGGCGCTGCGTTATTGCAAGGCACGTAATTACGATTTAATTCTCTGTGATAACAATCTGGGCAAGGGAAAAAGTGGTCAGCAAGTTTTGGAAGAGCTGCGCTCGACCGATAACCCTTGTGCAGAAAGTTTGTTTATTCTGGTATCGGCTGAATCCAGCAAAAGCATCATTATGGCGGCTTACGATTACGAGCCTGACGCCTACCTTGCCAAGCCCATCACTCCCAAGGCACTCGACCAACGGTTAAATCGCTTGTTTGAGCAGCGCAGTGAGCTAAAGGAAGTTCTGGCTGCCCAAAAAGCCGGCGATGATGCCCTGGCAATAAAGCTATGTAACGATTTGGTCGCCCAAGGCAGCCGTTACACGAATAGTTGTCAGAAAATTTTAGGCCAGCTTTATCTCAAACAAAATAATCTTCCTGCCGCTGAAGAGTTGTATCGAACCGTATTGGATAATCGCGAATTGGAGTGGGCGCAGCTGGGTATGGTAAAAACCCGCTTGGCGCAAAAGGATCTGCTCGGTGCGCAGCAGTGGTTGGAAAATATTTTGCAATCCAACCCTCTGTGTATGAAGGCATACGATTTAAAAGCTGAATTATTCAAGTTGCAAAATAATACTGAAGGGTTGCAAGAGGTGTTGCAGAAAGCAACAGACCTATCACCTCTGTCTATTTTGCGCCAGCAAGAGCTCGGCGCTGTCGCCCAGCAAAATAATGATTTACTCACTGCCGCCAATGCGCTCAAGCGAGCGGTAAAACTGGGTGAACATTCCTGTTTCGATAAAGCAGATGTACATTCCCTGTTCGCCCAATCCACTATCGATTTATTTTCTATCGACAAAGAGCTGGCCAAACCACTGGTTCGGGATGCAGTTGCTTGCGCGGTTAATATGGAAGATAAATTTGGCAAAAACAATTTGCGTAAAGCGGAATCCTTGTTGTTGGAGAGTCAGCTACAAGTTTGTGCCGGTGATCAACGCCGCGCACAGGATGCTCTGGTAAGCGCACAATCAGCATTAGGCAGTAGTAAAGATGAAAGTGCCTTGCCAGTGCAAATAGAAATGGTGCGTGCGCTGCGGTTGCTAGGGCGTACCAATGAGGCACAAGAGTGTCTTGCCGAGCTGTTGCACCGCTATGCGGCTAATGAACAGCAGCTACAAAAACTGGATGTCTTGTTGGATGAGCCTCGCAGTGAAAAAAATAAACTGATGGTGGCTGAGATCAACAAAAAAGGCATCGCACACTATAACGCTAAAGATTTTGCTGCAGCAGCAGATGCGTTTAAAACAGCGCTGCAAAAATTACCCAACCATGTTGGGTTGCGTTTAAATTATGTGCAGGCATTAATCGATAAATTAAAAACCGGTTTTGATGTTTCACTGAGCGAAAAAATTCAGCAAACTTTTACCAAAACCACGGCAATTATTTCCCAGCAGCATCCGCAATTTCAACGCTACCGACAGTTGAATGATGTTTACAATAGCCTTGTTCGGGCCCACGAAAAACAGCAGCGAGGTTGAGTATGGAGCCTAGATCAACACCACAGCATTCGGATCAAGATTACGATCAGATGCCCATTGATTTTTCATTCGTACTCGCATCCAGTGTGCATGATATGAAAAATTCATTGGGAATGTTGTTAAACACGCTCTCTGCGATGGTGGAGGCTTCGCCGCCTAAGGATGCACAGCAAGCTAAATTATTTTCCACTCTGGAGTATGAGGCGGCGCGTATTAACGGCGAGTTAGTGCAGCTTTTGTCACTGTATAAAATGGACGAAAAAACCCTTGCGATCTTAATTGACGAGCATCATGTGATCGATATCATCGAAGAGCAAATCGCGCGCAATTATGCGCTATTAACCTCGCGTGATATTGGTGTTGAAGTCGATTGCGACAGCGACCTGGCGTGGTACTTTGACAGTGAATTGTTAGGCGGCGTGTTGAATAATCTGGTGGTCAATTGTGCGCGTTATTGCCGTGAGCGCTTGCTGATTAGTGCGAGTGAAGATAATGGTTATTTGTGTATCAGTGTGGCGGATGACGGCCAGGGATACCCGGAGACTATGTTGTTAGGGCCTGCTCCCCAGGCATCGGTGTCTTTCAATTCCGGCAATACCCGTTTAGGTTTGTTATTTGCGCGTAAAGTATTATCGCTGCACAAATCCAAGCGCGGGCAGGGCTATATGACGATTGAAAACGGCGGGCCACTCGGTGGCGGTGTACTGAAGCTGCACCTTCCTTAATCTTCTTTTTTATTCATTTGCTACTGCAGTTGTTGAACGGTTGAAATCAATATAAGCCTGCTGCATTATCAATACCCATTCCGGTCTTGTTTTCAGGTTAATTTTTATGCTCAAAATCCGCTTTAAAGACAATAAATACAATGCGGTATGGTTGGTAGAACCCAAAATTACAATCGGTCGCTCGGCGACCAACGCGCTGGTAATTGATGACCCGCTGGTTAGTGACGTACATATGGAAGTGTTGGTAGACAACGAGCACCTTACGTTGCGCAACCTCGTTCCTACTCATGCGGTGATTGTGAATGGGCAAAAAATCACTGGTGCATGTGAGTTGAAGCCTGGCGACAACATCAGTATTGGTGCTGTCGAGCTTGTTGTAATAGATCCCAAACGCGAGGCTCGTTTGTCTACAGAGGCGCCTGTTGCTAGTGTTCAAGCAGTGTTGACCAAAACAACGGGTTGGTCATTAAAGGCAAACCACACCGCACTGGCCAATCGTGTGTTTCCACTGAAGGATGTCACAACTATCGGCCGCTCCAATGAGTGCGATATCAGCTTGCCCGCGGCACATTTGTCGCGCCGTCATGCCCAGTTACAGGTTATTGATGGCATGTTGTTCGTAAAAGATTTGGATTCTGCCAATGGAACATTCCTTAACGGCAAACGCGTGGCGGAAGCAAGAGTCAAGCGCGGCGATGAATTGCGGTTTGATGCCTTGAGCTTTGGGGTCATGGGGCCAGCCGATGATATGGCCAAAACCACGGTGCGAAAGGCTGTGCCACTTGAGCCAACAAATTCGCCCGCCGCCAGCACTGCGCGTAAGCCGTCCCCTGCTGCGCGACCTGCGGTCGCAACCCGTGCTTCCTCGGTGAGCCGCTCGGCAGCCGCCGCGCCCGCCAAACCTGTTGCAGAAGAGGCTAACAAAGGTAAGTTCGGGCTAATTTTGCTGGCTGTTTTGGCGATTGTGGTTATAACAACCTTGATCTTAACGCGTAAATAAGTCTTTAAGTTTTGCAGATACAGGTCGATAACCTGTGATGCTACAGACCGATGCAGCACATAGGTGAATTTATGACTATCTCCTCGCTCAACAACACTTCATTAAATGGCACCTTGCCCAATACCCTTTCCGGTAGTGGAACCAATGCCAAGCCAGCCAACATTAGCTCTGTGAATCCGCAGAACCTGGATGCACTCCCGGCTGCAGATGCCAAAGTAATGACGCTGGAGGAAAAGCGCCAGACTGCGCTGCAGGTGGTCAACAAAACCCTATCGATGGCCTATGAAAAACTGGCTTCGCGCGGGCAGGTGGTAAGTGATGAGTACGCCGCCTTCGAACCGCTAACAGCCGAAAAAGTGGCCAACAATATTCTCGGTTTTATCGAACGTCGGTTGCAGATGGATGCAGCCGATGGCGCCACACAAGAACAGCTGCAAGCGCGTTTGGAAGCCGGGCTGTCGGGCTTCAAAAAGGGCTTCGCAGAAGCCAGTGAAAAACTGGAAGCGTTGAGCCTTTTATCCCCCGAAATTAAAACCGATATAGATAAAACCTACGATTTGGTGCTGGAAGGTATTGATGAGTTGCGAGCCAAATTCATAGAGGCGGCCACAGCTCCATCAGCCGAGCCTGAAAAATCCACCTCTGGTGCCAAAGAGCAGCTTACTTCAGCCGCTACTGGCAAGGCGCCAGTCACCCTGGATGTGCCCGAATTTGTTCCAGCACCTAGCTCGTACCTTGGTTATGCCAACTATGAATATGGTCGCGCACGGGAGTTCAGCTTTGAGTTAACCACCAAAGAGGGTGATAAAGTCACTATCACGGCTGCCTCCAGCGAGGGTTTGGCGATAGAGGCAGGGCGGGCTGGTCGTGGTAACTCATCGGTAACTGCCATCAACGCCAGTTACAGCGCAAGTCAGTCATTTTCACTGAGTATTGAAGGCGACTTGAGTGAAGCGGAACTGGTGGCAATCAATGATTTGCTTGGGCGGGTAAATGATTTGGCTGGTCAATTCTTTGCCGGTGATTTGGATGGCGCTTTTACTCAAGCAATGAACCTGGGATATGACTCTGAACAAATCGGTAGTTTTGCGCTGAACCTTGCTCAGGCTGAAATCGCATACGAAGTATTTGAGCCTGCGCGCGCTTCTGATAATGGCAATAAATTGGGCCTAAATCGCGAATCCTTGTTGCCCCTTGGCAACTTTATTCGCGATTTACTCGATAGCCTGGATCGTGCATCAGTATTCCCCGAGCCTGCGGGACTACTGACCAATATGGCTGAAAAGATAACCGGTGAAACTGAGCAGGATCAGGTTCAGGGGCGTCGGTTTAGTGAGTTTATGAAAGAAATTTTGGCCCTGGAGTTGCGTTAATTCAGCAGGCATTTGCAAGTGAGACGCTGGTAAACTGCACTTTTTGTGCGGATGCCAGCTATGAAGCCTATCTATCTTTACTCCACCCCCGGTTGTCACCTCTGTGAGTTGGCGCGGGAGGTGGTTGAACCTCTGTTAAATAACTACTCACTGGTGCTCGAAGAGATTGATATCGCCCAGTCTGATGAACTCATTGAGCGTTACGGTGTAAAAATTCCTGTCTTAAAATCCCCCTCTCATATCGATGAGCTCTGTTGGCCGTTCGATACAGCCCAGGCCGCCGCCTTTCTGGTTCGCAATAGTATTTAATGGCAGGGGGTTCGAAAAATTATTGCAGTTGCGTATGTAGCTGAATTTGTGAATTGGATTCGTTATTTTTAATTGGCACTTATACCAAGTGTATTCATTGTTTCCGCTACCCAGCGCAATGCATCGATATAAATTTCCGCCAGAATTTCCGGATTAATCCCCATTTCATCCAGTTGATCCCAATCAATATCTTGCCAGCGCCCTTGTTCATGCATTTGCACTATGGCTAGAACCTTACCTTCGGGGCCTGAGTGTTTGAGCATCGCTTGGTTCAGTTGTTCGCTCAGGGATAAATTGCGCAATAACTCTTCCAACGGTGTATCTAAAAATGCGTCTAGCGTTGAAAGCAAGCCCACGGTGAAATAAGAGTCCGGGCGCGAGCGCTGATTAATTTTGGTTGCGATCATTTCGCACATACGTGCACGGGTGAGGGCGGTAATACTCAATTCATGTGGTTTGCCGCTGAGGTTTGAGAGCGCCAGTAAATTAACCCAATTCCTGAGTTTATTGAGCCCCAAGAGCATAATTGCCTGACGCAGTGATTCCACATTACGCGATAAACCAAAAGCGGCGGAATTCACCAGGCGCAGTAGTTTAAAACTTAAGAGCGTGTCGCGCGCGATCATCCGCTCTATTTTATCGATTGGTGCATTGGGGTCGTGCAGTGCTGATAACAATTGCAATACGGATTGTTTATTTTCAGAAATTTTTCGTCCGGTGATAACACGGGGTTTTGCTAAAAAATATCCTTGAAAAAGGTCAAACCCCAATGCTTTGCACTTTTCATACATCTCGTAGGTTTCTACCTTTTCCGCGATTAAGGTGATGCCTAGGGATTTCAAGTGGCTGACATGAGCCAAGAGTTTTTCCGCTGACAATGCAAGTACATCCAGTTTGATTATATCTGCATAGGGAACCAGCCCCTCAGTGTCACTGCTTAACTCAAAGTCATCCAGGGCAATAGTGTAACCCTGCTCGTGCAATTGTTTCAGGGAGAACAGCATTGCCGCATCGACCTGCTGTCCTTCTAATACTTCGATAACTAATTTTTGCCGGCTAAAGGGCGGGGGCGAGTTGAGTAGGGCGCGGGTGAAATTAACAAATGCTTTGTGCGTACCGACCACTTCATCAATCGATAGCTCAGTGAATGCATTTAACAGCACTTGTGAGCTGGCCGCATCGCCATCGCTGGTGGCAATAAATTTTAAATCGCTATTGCGACACAATAATTCATAGGCAACAACTTTCATGTTGCCATCAAAAATTGGTTGGCGCGCAAGCAGCGGTATGGTTTCGGTCATAGTATGAAGTGACTGGATGCTAGTTGTTGTTAAAGTGAGGCTTCCGAACGTCCTGTTTGCTTCGTATTGAAGTGTAACTTGAAAAGAATATCTTACAATATGTGTTTGTTATAGCGCTTTCTTGCGGCATTCGGTTATTTCGGGTTTGGCAGGTATTTTTGGCTATACTGCAAAGGTATTCGCACTTAAAAATGCGCAGTGTATTTACTGCAGCCGTATTCTCGCGGCTCAACTGGTTTGGTTATAGGGTAGCAACATGTCTAAGTTACTGGATTCCATCGATCAGCGTACTCGTTTGGTGGGCGAGAATCGTTTGGAATTGTTAATGTTTCGCTTGGGCGGGCGTCAACTTTTTGCTATCAACGTGTTTAAGGTGCAGGAGGTTGTCAAAATTCCCAAGTTGCGCCCCGTACCTCACAGTCATCCCCATATTCGCGGTGTTGCGCATTTGCGAGGGCAGGCGGTGCCTGTAATTGATTTACGGGCGGCGATTGGCATGAGTCCGCTTAAAGATTTGGAAAACGCCAACTTAATTGTTGCGGAATATAATCGTTCCGTGCAGGCTTTTTTGATTGGTGAAGTTGATCGTATTGTTAACCTGAATTGGGAGTTGATATTGCCGCCCCCCAAAGGCACAGGGCGCGGTCATTTTTTAACGGCAATCACACGCATTGAAGATCAGTTAGTTGAAATACTGGATGTTGAACGTGTACTTGCCGACATTATTCCCTACAACACCCGGGTTTCAGCGGACATATTGGATTCGGATTTAGCGCAAGAGGCTCGTAAGCGTAAATTGAAAGTACTCTTGGCCGAAGATTCACCCACCGCCGTAAAACAAGTTGTGGAGACCTTGGGAAATATTGGTATTGAAGTGCTTTCGGTACAAGATGGTTTGCAGGCGTTGAACTTATTGCGGCAGTGGTCAGCGGCCGGGCGCAAGGTAACAGATGAAATTCTTATGTTAGTGACCGATGCAGAAATGCCCGAAATGGATGGTTACAGGCTAACGGCTGAAGTGCGAAAAGACCCAGCGCTACGCGATTTGTATGTGGTGCTACACACGTCGCTTAGCGGTAGTTTTAATAAAGCAATGGTTGAAAAAGTGGGCTGCAATGACTTTTTATCCAAATTTCAGCCGGACGAACTTGCTGCCGTAGTGCAAAAGCGATTGCGCGTATTTTTAAGTCAAGCGTCACATTAATTTTTTTTGATTTAATAAAAAAGCCGCCGGTTAAGTTAATTGGCGGCTTTCTTTTTGCGCGTATACATTTTCAAGTGAAAGTCGTTTCTCTCACAGCACCTAGAGTGTGCGATTGGCTTCTTCCGCTGTTACAAACTTTGTTTCTTGCCCAAGACGGTACGCATATATCACTGAAAACGACAGAATATTTTGCACATAGCCACGTGTTTCCTTAAAAGGAATAGTTTCAATCCATACGTCATAGGGTAATTGTGCATTTTTTTCTTTGTTCATCCACTGGCGCACGCGTGAAGGCCCTGCGTTATAGGCTGCTGCCGCAAGAATGCGATTGCCATCAAATACGCCCAGTAAATAATCGAGATAGCGACTGCCCAAGGCGATATTTTTATCTGGTTTTATTAAATCTTGCGCATTAAAACTCATTCCACTTTTCTGCGCGGTTTGTTTTGCTGTGGACGGCAGTAATTGCATGAGTCCAACTGCACCAGCGGGTGATTTAGCATCATGCATAAATGCACTTTCCTGGCGGGCGACAGCAAAAATCAGCAATGGATTGACCGAGGTTTGTTTGGCAGCTTTAGTGACATGATCCTGATAGACAATCGGGAAGCGTACTTGTAATTCATCCCAGAGTTGCGCCTCGGCCATAACTTGAATGCCGTGACGGTGCCAACCCCAACGCTCTGCCAGGCGCCCTGCAATTGCTGCTTGTTCCGGCTTCATGCGTCGCGCGCTGTAAAAAAATTCGCGCGTTGCGGCTGAGAGGTTACCTCGATCTAAAAATTCACGAGCGCGCAACATGCCCTGGCTATTTTCGACGGCGCGTACTTGTTCGTCGCTAACCACAACCGGGCGGTCAAGGAGGTGGTAGTTAATGCCGGTTTTATCTGCTGCCAGGAACCCATAAAAACTGCGTGCCGGTGCCACGGTATTGTAAATCGCCATGGGTGTTTCACCGTTAATTTCCTTAATCCCTAACTCTTCCATAGTGCGAGCCTGCCAGTAGCGCCAGCGTTCGGTAGCGGGTGCGTCTTCAGGCAGGCGCGTTAACCATTCATTTACTTGCTCCCAATTTTGCTTACGCAAAGATTCGCGCAATAACCATTCGAGCAAATCGATACTGTTTAAATTAGGTGTGGAGGCAACTAATTTTTCAGCTTCTGCGTCATGATCCTGATAGAGCAAGCGCAGTGCAATCTGGTATTTGATTGCGTTGCGGTCGTCGTCGCTGAACAATTGTTGTGCATCATAAATTCGCCACAAACTGAGCGCCTCTTTGGCATTAGTGCGCGCCAGTTTTTCTAAACCGTGCAGGATTACGGTTTTCATTTGCGGTGATTGTTTGGCAAATTTGGATGTTTGTTTTAACAAGCGTGGGTTTGTGTTGACTTGTTGCAACAGTAATGCGAGCGGTTTTTCGGTGGCGGGTAACAAGTTGCTCAAATAACTGGCCATGCCATTGTTGCCAGCCTTGAGCACCTTGAGGTGACGCTGCCAGATTAGCTCTGGCGTCATGCGTCCTGCTTTGCGCCATTCAGCAAAGACTGGATCGCAGGCTTTGGATTGGGCTTTTTCAATATTCCAAAGTGCGCCAACTTCATCCAGTGCAGTTTTATCACCGGTTGCCAAGCGCGCGCGTAGATTGAGACAGGCGAGTTCCGGGTCGGTCAAACGCGCGTCGTAAAATTGGCGATAGTCCGTCCAGCGCTCGCGTTGTGCCAGTGTTCGCAGCCAGCGATGCGTCAGACGTTCGGCCAAAAATGAATCCGGGTAGCGGTTAAAAAATCTTTCCACTTCTGTTTTCGGGAGGGTGATCAGGCGCTCGCTTAGGTCCTGGTATTCAAGGTAGGGAACCAGTGGATAATTCTGCAGCTTTTTAACCAGTTGCCGATACTCGGCCATGCTTTTTGAATTCAGTGCTTTTTGCGCGCGATCGTATTGCTGGCGTTCGACTAGGCGGGCATCGGATTTACCGGTTTGTTTGGTTGTGGCAGGAGTGGCGGCGGATGCGGTGCTGGCGATGCTCAGGGTCATACTGCCGATCAATACGCTGGCACTCAATGACAGCGGCCAAAGTATTTTCGAAAACCTCATGGGGAACCTCAAATTTTTGTCTTGCCAATTATTCTCGTGCGACGGTCCGCGAGTGCAGGTGGCGGGTTGGTAATGTGTGCCTGCTGGGATATGATGCGGCTCCTTTGAGAATAACAGCCCACCGGTGCTTCTGCCAGTATCATTTTTGTTATAAAACTACCTGAATTATTCCTTCTATGTCTTTGATTAAAATTGAAAAAGCGGGGCTAAGTTATGGCCTGCAAGTATTGCTTGATGGTGTTGATCTGACCATCGAACGCGGCCAGCGTTTGTGTCTGATTGGGCGTAACGGCACTGGTAAATCCAGTCTCTTGAAAGTGATTGCCGGCGAGGTGGATCTGGACAAGGGAGAGGTTGTCAGGCAAACCGGAATTCGTGTTGCGCGCCTGGAGCAGGATCTGCCCGAGGCGGATGATCGCTTGGTGTTTGATGCTGTTGCGGCGGGTGCTCAAGGCGTTGGTGAGTTGCTGGCGGAATACCGCTTTATTTCCCACTCAGCCGAGATTAGCGATGCGCAACTGGAGCGCATGACTCAATTACAGCAAAAAATTGAAGCCAATGACGGGTGGTTGCTACAGCAGAAAGTCGAGGAAATTATCTCCCGCCTGGACTTGCCAGCAGATCGTTATATGCGTGAGCTATCGGGTGGTTGGCGTCGCCGTGTCGCGTTGGCGCGTGCGCTAGTATTGGATCCGGATGTACTTTTGCTGGATGAACCCACTAACCATCTGGATATTGCTGCAATTGAATGGCTGGAAAAACAATTACTGAATTTTAATGGTGCGCTGGTTTTTATCACCCATGACCGCTCGCTTTTACAGGCTTTGGCAACGCACATTGCTGAATTGGATCGCGGTCACTTGCGCTATTGGGAAGGTGATTACACCAGCTTTTTGGTGTATCGCGAACAGGCGTTGGCCGATGAAGCCCGTCATAATGAATTGTTTGATAAAAAATTGGCGCAGGAAGAGGTGTGGATTCGTCAGGGCATTAAAGCGCGCCGCACCCGCAACGAAGGCCGTGTTCGAGCCTTGAAAGCATTGCGTGAAACTAGGTCGGAGCGCCGTGAAGTTGTCGGTAAAGCCAACTTTACTCTCGCCAGCAGTGGTGACTCAGGCAAGTTGGTCGCAGACTTGGTGGATGTTTCCTATTCCTACGGTGACAAAGTCATAGTAAAAAACTTCTCCACTCGTATTATGCGCGGCGACCGTATCGGTTTAGTGGGAGCCAACGGGGCGGGTAAAAGTACCTTGCTCAAGCTGATTTTGGGTGAGTTGGAGCCGCAATCCGGTAGCGTTAAGTTGGGCACGAATCTGCAAATTGCCTATTTTGACCAGCTGCGCGATCAACTTGATCTCAATAAAAATGCCGTTGATAACATTGCTCAAGGGCGTGAATTTATCGATATCGATGGCAAATCCAAACATATTTTCTCCTACCTGAGTGACTTCTTATTCAGCGGTGAACGCGCACGCACGCCGCTGCGTGCACTCTCCGGTGGCGAGCGCAACCGGGTATTGCTGGCTAAATTATTTAGTAAATCGGCAAACTTGTTGGTATTGGATGAACCGACCAATGATCTCGATGTAGAAACGTTGGAATTGTTGGAGGATATCCTCACCGAATACCCTGGCACCTTATTGTTGGTCAGCCATGACCGGGCATTTTTGAACAATATTGTGAGCAGTGTCATTGCATTTGAAGGGCGCGGAAATGTGCTCGAATACATTGGTGGTTATGACGACTGGATACGTCAGGGTGGAAAATGGACGCAAGCTGATGAATTGCCGGCCGCAGCGTCGCCAGCTCCCGTGATAGTCGAGCAGAAGCCTGCCGTATCGAGTGAAGTGGTGAAGGCACCTGCGAAAATAAAAAAGCTCAGCTACAAATTTCAAAAAGAATTTGATGAGTTGCCACAAAAAATCGAACATTTGGAAAGCAGTGTGGAAGCCTTGGCTGCGATTACCAGTGCATCAGATTTCTATAGCCAACCTGCTGCAGTGGTTGAACAGAAGTTGCAAGAACTGGCAACGGCACAGAAGCAGTTGGATGATTGTTTTGAGCGCTGGGCAGAGCTTGAAGATATGCAGCAAGAGTAGGATTGCTCTCGCTGCATTGTTTTCGTTCCAGGTAATAGTGTTATTTAGGAATCGCTGGTTTGTTTTTTGACGAGCACGGCCAGAACATCGCAGGTCGCACCGTGTAAAACACTATTAGGGGTAGAACCAAGTAAGAGTGAAAACCCTTTGCGGCCGTGACTGCCCACCACAATTAAGTCAGCTGATTCCTGTTCCGCTAAATAATGTAGCTCGGCAGCAGGTTGGCCGACTAACACATGGCGCTGCTGGATAGGGTAGGGGCTGGATGCGGCCAATTGCGCTAAATCAGCCTCCGCTTTCTGTACTTGTTGTTCTTGCACGCCGCTTAAATCGACCGGCATATCACCGCCGTAAGCAAATGCAATAGGCTCAAGCACATGGGCAATAGTCAGTTTTGCATTACAGGTGTTGGCTATCCCCGCTGCGCGTCGAATCACGGCGGGGCAATCTTCGGAAAGATCGACACCGATAATAATATGCTTGTAGCTAATTGTTTCTGTCATGATTCCTGCCCCCTATGAATACTGTTACTGTTAAGAGTTTAGTTCGCTCTGGCGAAAATTGCGCCCTTTGATCGCACAAGGATTTATATGAACCTCTGGTTTTTTGTTCTGTTGGTTGTAACTATTGCGCTGGTGCTGGGGCCAATTTCCATGTTGCGTCCGAATCCGGCGCAAAAACGCAAAGAGCAGCTACGGATGCAAGCAAGCGCTCAAGGTGTACGGTTTGGTATGCGACGTTTGCCCGCACGCAAAACAGACATGGAGCAACCCCCGGTACTCCCCGTTTATTTTTTACCGCCGCCAACTACCATGCAGTCAATCGATGATTGGGTCTTGATGCGCACAGAATACGAGCATGAAGGGAATTTCTATAAAGAGTGGGATTGGCAAGGTAATGCTCGCCCGATACCGCAAGTAAGTGAGCAATTAACATCAATATTGTCGACGTTGCCACATTCGGTGCCAGCTATAGCTCAGGGAAAATCAGGAACCTGTATTTTTTGGCGGGAAACAGAGGGTGAGGAGGTTTTAATTGCTGTGATAGCAGCATTGCGTAACCTGGATGCGCTTATTCGCGAGGCTAAATCATAACGCTTGATTTTGTCGGGTCGCGCAAATCCTTGCTAAGACTGTCGCGGCCGCCATCGACCAATTCCCCCAACTCTTTGATCATCTTTAAGCGGCGTGGATCCTGGTGCATGGATTCCATCAGTAAATATTGTGCCTTGCGGTAAAACGCCTGCGCAGAAAAGCGGTCACTAATCGCCATGGATTTATCCCCTTGTCCTATGTAGGACATCACCGCGACCATCAAGTGTGCCCAGCGCAACTCCCCCAGATATGTGCTTAGTTCAGCTTCATTAATTACCCCTTGGGCGGCAAGTTGGGTGATCAATTGCATTGCGTCGTTTAAGTGGAGCTGGGTTTTGGCAATTTGTGCATCACTTTCGCGTTGATAGCTAATTGATTGGCGGTTAGTGCCGCTCAGTAACTCTTCCGAGTGCGCCTCTGTTTTTTGAATTGCAAGTTCCAAAAGCTCGGGGTTTTTCTCTTCCAACGCCAGCATTTGCTGTTGCAAACTCGCGATCATGTCGTTGATGTGTTTGGTGATCATGCGGTTAGGAAGTGTTTCTGCGAGGCAGTTCACCACTTCGGTCAACTCTTCAGCGCGGATGCGCAATCGGCGTTGTTGTAGCCTCCGTTCCCGTTGCCGAAGTTGGATGCGGTTGACCACGCTGACCGCTACAAGCGCCAGAATCATCAAAACAAAAAGAACTGCGATTAAAGTCATGCGGATATCTGCGGTGTAAAAGTCAGGGATTGTATTGGCTGTTATGGTTATGCAATAACTAAAAATAAAACATTTTAAAAACAATAAGTTAACTGTATTTATAGAGCTTTTTTTCAGCGCGGGATAGGGTTTCCTATGCAGCGGTAAAAATACCTCGCCTAATGTCACTCACGGAAATTATAACTTGACCCCTTGCGGCGCAGGTCTTATATATGCGCACCTTCAAGCTAATTTAGCTGTCCCGATCGGCGATACTGCAATCTTTTGGCACATAATTCAACTGTTTGCACAGCCTTCCTTTAATAGAGAATTTTCTGACCATTATGGGCAAATCCTTAGTTATCGTTGAGTCGCCAGCAAAGGCGAAAACCATTAATAAGTATCTGGGTAACGATTTTATTGTTAAGTCCAGTATTGGTCATATTCGCGATTTGCCTACCAGCGGCGGTGCCAAACCCGTGGATGCCAAAGAGCGTGCAAAACAGGCCGCAGCAACACGCAAAATGTCTGCTGAAGATAAGGCAACCTATCAAGCCAAAAAAAGCAAAAGCCAGCTTATCAATCGAATGGGCATTGACCCGGAGAATAACTGGGAAGCTACCTACGAGATTCTGCCCGGCAAAGAAAAAGTAGTGGAGGAGCTGAAAAAGCTCGCCGAAAAAGCCGACATGGTCTACCTCGCAACCGACTTGGATAGAGAGGGGGAGGCCATCGCCTGGCATTTGCGTGAGGCAATTGGTGGTGATGAATCACGCTATCGCCGTGTAGTATTTAATGAAATTACAAAAACCGCGATTCAAAATGCTTTTAAAACCCCAGGGCCAATTGATCAAAATCGGGTGGATGCCCAGCAGGCCCGCCGGTTTTTAGATCGCGTAGTGGGATATATGGTTTCCCCTCTGCTGTGGGAAAAGGTTGCCCGCGGGTTGTCGGCAGGGCGCGTGCAGTCGGTTGCGGTGCGTTTAGTTGTTGAGCGCGAACGCGAGATTCGTGCATTTATTCCAGAGGAATACTGGACGCTGTTTGCCGATCTACAGGCCGATAAAAACCAACAAGCCAGCTTCGAAGTCAAAAAATTTGGCGATGACGCGTTCAAACCTGTGAATGAACTTCAGGCAATGACGGCTGTTGCCGCCCTGCAAGGTGCTAGTTACAAGGTACTCAGCCGCGAGGACAAACCGACACAATCCAAGCCCTCCGCACCGTTTATCACCTCCACACTCCAGCAAGCGGCCAGTACCCGCTTGGGCTTTGGGGTGAAAAAAACCATGATGATGGCCCAGCGTTTGTACGAGGCAGGCTATATCACTTATATGCGTACTGACTCTACCAATCTGAGTAAAGAAGCGGTTGAGTCCTGCCGCGAATACATTCTTGAAAATTTTGGCAAACGTTATTTGCCTGAAGCGCCGGTGCTCTACTCAAGTAAAGACGGTGCACAGGAAGCGCATGAGGCGATTCGTCCTTCCAGTGTTGGTGTTATGCCAAATCAGTTGAGTGGTATGGAGCGCGACGCAGAGCGCTTGTATGGTTTGATTTGGCAGCAATTTGTTGCCTGTCAAATGACCCCGGCGGAGTACACCAGTACGAGTGTGGTAGTCACGGCAGGTGAATATGAGTTGCGTACTCGCGGACGGGTAATTCGCTTTGATGGGTATACCAAGGTGAGCCCACAGGTTGCCAAAAAAGATGAAGATGTTGTCTTACCTGATATGAAAGTCGGTCAGGTATTACCGTTGATCAAGTTGAATCCCCAGCAGCACTTTACCAAGCCTGCAGCGCGCTATACCGAAGCCAGTTTGGTGAAAGAATTGGAAAAGCGCGCTATTGGTCGTCCATCAACTTACGCGTCAATCATTTCTACTATTCAAGAGCGCGGTTATGTACGCCAGGAAAATCGTCGGTTTTACGCCGAAAAAATGGGCGATATAGTCACGGAACGATTGGTCGAAAGTTTTGATGATCTTATGGATTACGGTTTTACCGCTAACATGGAAGACTCTCTCGATGTAGTGGCGCAAGGTGGCAAAAACTGGCGCCAATTACTTAATGAGTTTTATGCTGGGTTTAGTAAAAAACTTGCGCTTGCATCCGGTGCCGATAAAGGTATGCGCGCTAATGATCCTACTGAAACCGATATTCCGTGCAGTCTCTGTGGTCGCCATATGCAGATTCGTACCGGTAGTACGGGTGTATTCCTTGGTTGCTCTGGTTATGCGTTACCACCCAAAGAGCGCTGCAAAAACACCATGAATTTGGTGTCTGGTGATGAAGTTATTGATGCCGATGCGGATGAAGAGGCCGAATCTCGTCAGTTGCGCGCCAAGCATCGCTGCAAGTTGTGTAATTCGGCGATGGATTCCTATCTGCTGGATGAACATCGTAAGTTACATATTTGCGGCAATAACCCGGATTGTGCGGGTTACGAAGTGGAGCAAGGTAGCTATCGACTGAAGGGATATGAAGGCCCTACGCTTGAATGCGACAAGTGCGGTAGCGAAATGCAGCTGAAGACTGGGCGTTTTGGCAAGTACTTCGGCTGTACTAATGGCGAGTGCAAAAATACTCGCAAGTTGTTGAAAAGTGGGGAAGCTGCACCACCAAAAGTGGATCCGATTGTCATGCCTGAGTTGCGCTGCGAGAAAGTTGATGATCACTATGTGCTGCGTGACGGTGCTGCTGGCTTATTTTTGGCGGCGAGCCAGTTCCCCAAAAACCGTGAAACACGTGCGCCCTTGGTTGAGGAGCTTCTCCCTTATAAGGATCGCATAGATCCCAAGTATCATTTCTTGTTATCAGCTCCAGTTGCTGATCCTGATGGCAATAAGGCAATTATTCGTTTTAGCCGCAAAACTAAAGAACAATATGTACAAACTGAAGTAAATGGAAAGGCAACAGGCTGGAAGGCATTTTTTGCCAATGGCAAATGGCAAGTTCAGAAGTGAGTCAGGGCTTGTGGTAATTGAGGGTAGTTGCCTTTTACTACCAGTAAAGCAGTGTATCTATGGCTATCAGTAATTTCTCTCTGGTTAATCAAAAATTGGCGTTTGCCAAGTCGCTCTGCGACTTGGCCAGAGGTGTTGCAACTCCTGCAACCAGTGCAGAGCGTTTGCGTCAAGATGCTGTGCTAAGTAGCGGCGTGTATCAGCTTTCACTGGCCTTTCATTTCTATCTGCGCGAAATTGCCGATAGATGTTTTCTGAAAAATAGTGGCGCCATTAACTCTCTCGCTGAATTGCAGTTGGCGTTGGCCCAGAATGATAAGTTTCTTTCTGAGGTCTCTGAGTTGGATGAGCTTGCAGCGCGTTCTGGCTCTTGGCTTGAACAACTACAGCGGTACGCACAAAATTCGCTGGAGTCTCCACGCAAAGAAAAAGAAAGGAAATCGTTTCAGCAAGATAACCTGATCATTGCTGTAGGGATAACCGCTGAAGAAGAGGTGCAAGCAGTGTGCTTGACTGTCGAACTTCTGGAGTCATGGCAGGATTCATTTCGGGCGCTGGTTTTGCGTCAACGCGATACAAGTGCGGAGTTTTGATAAAAAGTTGAACCTGCAGAATCTCTGTGGCACAATCAGCACCCTTCGCGCCTCAGGGCTATTGGTTTTTATAAAAAACATTAAAAATCAATCAGTTAGGGTGCAGTGAAAATTAGTCAGTGCCTGCATTTATCCTAAATGAGGCAACCAAAAGCGGACGTGGTGAAATTGGTAGACACACCAGGTTTAGGTTCTGGCGCCGCAAGGTGTGAGAGTTCGAGTCTCTCCGTCCGCACCATTTTCCGAGTACGCCTAAGTGTGCTCGATCTAATGCCAAACATTATCAGTTATTTCACGAGGCACATATGCAGGTTTCACTTGAAACGACTTCTGGATTGGAACGCCGCTTGACCGTTGGTGTACCCGCTGAGCAAGTAGAAAACGAAGTTGAAAATCGCTTAAAGCAGGCTGCGCGTAACGTAAGCATCAAAGGTTTTCGCAAGGGTAAGGTGCCTCTTTCCGTTGTGAAGCAACGCTTTGGTGCTGGTATTCGTCAGGAAGTGGTTGGCGACGTGATTAGTCGCTCTTTCTATGCTGCTGTGCAAAAAGAAAATGTAAAGCCAGCCGGTCAGCCCTCTATTCAGCCAAAACAGTTGGCTGCAGGTAAAGACCTGGAATATATCGCTACCTTTGAGGTGTATCCAAGTGTTGAACTGAGTGATCTTTCTGCTTATGAGATCACTAAATACAACGCTGAAGTCACCGAGGCTGACGTAGACAACATGATCGAAGTTTTGCGTAAGCATCAGGCGACTTGGTCAGTGGTTGACCGCGCTGCCGCAGATGGTGATCAAGTTAATATCAATTTTGTTGGTACTAAAGACGGCGTTGAATTCGCTGGCGGCAAGGCTGATAACCACGCGTTATTGCTTGGGTCCAAGTCTATGATTCCCGGTTTTGAAGAGGGTGTCGTAGGCATGAAAGCAGGTGAGCAAAAAACTGTCGCCTTGACTTTTCCGGAAGACTATCAAGCAGAAGAGTTAAAAGGTGCTGCAGTGGAGTTTGTGATCACTGTTAATAGTGTTTCTGAAGCTCAATTACCTGAACTCAAGAAAGAATTTTTCCAAAAATTTGGTGTAGAGAAGGGGGGCGAGAAGCAATTCCGCAAAGAGGTAAAAGCTAATATGGATCGTGAGTTAGCTAATGCTCTTAAAGCAAAAGTTAAAGTGCAGGTTATGGATGCCCTGATTGCGTCACACACTACTGATGTACCAAAAGCGTTGGTTGCCAATGAGATCCAAGTGCTGCGGAATCAAATGATGCAGCGCTTTGGTGGTCAGCAACAAAATTTTGATATCAAGTCCTTGCTTCCCGATACTATGTTTCAGGATGAAGCGTCGCGTCGCGTCACTCTCGGCTTGATTGTTGGGGAGATTGTTAAGTCTGCCAAGTTGAAGCCGGATGCCAAGCGTGTACGTGCAATGATTGAAGAAATTGCTTCTACCTATCAAGAGCCTAAAGAGGTAATTGAATACTACAGTTCCAACCAAGAGTTAATGGCTGGTGTTGAGTCGGCAGTACTTGAAGATCAGGTGGTTGATCATATTATTTCTCAGGCCAAGGTTTCAGAAGTTGAAACCAACTATGATGAAATTATCAAATCCAACGCTCAACGTTAACTGTTTAAAAAAGCCGCAAAGCGCCTGCTTTGCGGCTTCCTCCCTCTCAAATCCCGCCCAAAACACCTCTTTTGACTGGCATATAATGCCATCACGAGTTAAGCTCTCTGGTAACAAAAATCTATAGTTTTCAATACTAGCGACACTAAAAGTTCGCTTAAGGATAAAACGCAAGATGTCATACGAATCTATGAAAGCCCAGTCTTCTGTCATTAATAGCGGTTTGGTGCCAATGGTAATCGAGCAAACCGCCAGAGGAGAGCGCTCATTTGATATATATTCACGCCTGCTCAAGGAGCGTGTGATCTTTCTAGTTGGTCCAGTTGAAGATTATATGGCCAATTTGGTTGTTGCTCAGTTGCTGTTTTTGGAAGCAGAGAATCCCGACAAAGATATTCATTTATATATCAATTCTCCCGGTGGCTCCGTGACCGCAGGAATGTCAATTTATGACACAATGCAATTTATCAAGCCTGATGTTAGTACTATGTGTATTGGCCAAGCGTGCAGTATGGGAGCCTTTTTATTAAATGCTGGCACCAAAGGTAAGCGCTTTTGTCTGCCAAACTCACGCGTTATGATTCACCAGCCAAGTGGTGGTGCTCAGGGGCAGGCTTCAGATATTCATATTCAGGCACAAGAAATTTTAAAAATTCGTTCGCGTTTGAATGAATTGATGGCTTTTCATTCTGGCCAGCCTATTGAAAAAATAGAGTTGGATACAGAGCGCGATAACTTTATGTCTGCCCAGCAAGCAAAAGACTATGGCTTAATTGACTCTGTTATTGAGCGACGTGTTCAGCCTGCAGCTAAATAGCTTGTCTAGGCTATTGACTTGGCATTAAGTAATTTATTTTCAGCTGATGTGTTCTGTTTGACAGCTGTTTTAAAATTTTGATGGAGTGGGTTCCAATGACCGATCACACCAGCGACACAGGTGACAAAAACGGAAAGTTATTGTATTGCTCTTTTTGTGGCAAGAGCCAGCATGAGGTTCGCAAGTTAATTGCTGGTCCATCTGTTTTTATATGTGATGAATGTGTTGACCTTTGTAACGATATTATTCGCGAAGAAATTCAAGAAAGTGCATCTGAGGGCGTTTCAGAGAAGTTACCTAAACCTCATGAAATATCAGCAATTCTTGATCAATATGTAATCGGCCAAAAGCGCGCCAAAAAAGTATTGGCTGTTGCTGTTTATAACCATTACAAGCGTCTGCGTTTTGGCGACAAGGCCGGTAAAGATAAAGAGCCTATCGAATTAGGCAAGAGCAATATTTTATTGGTTGGCCCCACGGGCAGTGGCAAGACCTTGCTTGCTGAAACACTGGCTCGATTGTTGGATGTGCCATTTACTATTGCAGACGCAACTACGCTCACTGAAGCTGGTTATGTCGGTGAGGACGTTGAAAATATCATTCAAAAACTGCTACAGAAATGTGACTACGACGTAGAAAAAGCTCAGCAGGGAATAGTCTATATAGATGAGATCGACAAGATCTCCCGCAAATCGGATAACCCATCAATCACCCGCGATGTGTCAGGTGAAGGTGTTCAGCAGGCCCTATTGAAGCTAATCGAAGGTACTGTTGCTTCTGTTCCACCCCAAGGGGGTCGCAAGCATCCTCAACAAGAATTTTTGCAGGTTGATACCTCTAATATTCTTTTTATTTGTGGTGGAGCATTTGCCGGTCTGGATAAGGTTATCCGCGACAGATCCGAGAAAAGTGGCATCGGCTTCGGTGCTGAAGTTAAAAGTAAAGATGAAAAGCGCAACTTTGGTGAGACGCTGCACTCTCTAGAGCCTGAGGATTTGGTTCGCTACGGCCTTATTCCGGAATTTGTTGGTCGCCTCCCTGTAATTGCTACCTTGGATGAGTTGGATAAAGCTGCGTTAATTCAGATTCTGACCGAGCCAAGGAACGCTCTAACTAAGCAGTATGCAAGGTTGTTTGAGATGGAGGGCGTTCAGATTGACTTCCGTCAAGACGCTTTGGATGCAGTAGCGGAACGTGCGCTTGAGCGTAAAACTGGTGCTCGCGGTTTGCGGTCAATAATGGAAAATGTACTGCTTGACACTATGTATAAGATTCCCTCTGAGGACAATGTAGTTAAGGTAGTTGTAGATGAGTCCGTTATTAAGGGTGAGTCCGAGCCGCTATTGGTGTATGAAACAACTGAGGTGCCTCCCAAGGTTGCCTCTGACGATAAATAGTTATTGTTCAAGCAATAATCTGGTCTGATGAAAAAGAGCGCATTTATGCGCTCTTTTTGTTTTTTCTTTAGGAGTAACTTGTAATTAGTGCTTTTTGACCCCAATCTTGGGTCATGGCAAGGTATTTGTTGCCTTCTTGAAATAGAGAGGAACCAATGGTCGCTGAAACTCTTATAGATACCCATATTACTGACATTCCCTTATTGCCGTTGCGCGATGTTGTCGTTTATCCGCACATGGTTACCCCTCTGTTTGTTGGTAGAGGAAAGTCCATCGAAGCCTTGGAGCGAGCGATGGCCAATGATAAGCAGGTGCTTTTAGTTGCGCAAAAGAACCCGCAGCAGGATGAGCCGCAGGGCGAGGATTTATACACGGTTGGTACTATAGCCTCGATTTTGCAGCTGCTTAAGTTGCCCGATGGGACGGTTAAAGTGCTAATTGAGGGGCGCGAACGGGCAAACATAGAGTCCATAGAGGACGTCGGTAGTCATTTTAGGGCTAATGTTAGCCTTATATTTAGCCCAGAAGTCGAATCTGCGGAATCTCGTGCATTGGTGGCTTCTGCAATCGGCCAATTCGAGCAATACGTTAATCTAAGCAAAAAAGTCCCCGTAGAAGTTATAACCTCACTTTCAGGTATAGATGAGCCGGGACGTCTCGCTGACACTATTGCCGCCCATATGTCCCTTGAATTACCCAAAAAGCAATCGGTACTAGAGATAGCAGACATTCGTGAACGTATCGAGCACTTGTTGGATTTGATGGATGCTGAAGTCGATCTTTTTCATGTTGAAAAAAAGATTCGTGGTCGCGTTAAAAAGCAAATGGAAAAAAGCCAACGCGAATACTATTTGAATGAGCAAATCAAGGCTATTCAAAAAGAGCTTGGTGAGTTGGGTGAAGAAGTCAGTGAAGCTGATGAACTTGAAAACAAAATAATTGCAGCTGCTATGCCTAAAGAGGCGCTGGAAAAAGCTCGTGCCGAATTGAATAAGTTAAAAATGATGTCGCCAATGTCTGCTGAGGCATCGGTACTTCGCGCCTATATCGATTGGATGATCAAGGTGCCATGGAGTAAAAAAAGTAAGGTTCGTAATGATCTCGCTCGTGCAGAAGAAGTCTTAAATAAGGATCATTTTGGTCTTGAAGAAGTTAAAGAGCGCATTCTCGAATATTTAGCAGTCCAGCAACGAGTAAAAAAAGTAAAAGGCCCAATTCTTTGCCTTGTTGGTCCTCCGGGTGTGGGGAAAACATCTTTGGGAGAATCAATTGCACGGGCCACTAACCGTGAGTTTGTGCGCATGGCTTTGGGTGGTGTGCGTGACGAAGCGGAAATTCGTGGTCACAGACGAACTTACATCGGCTCTTTGCCTGGAAAGCTAATTCAGAAAATGGCCAAAGTCGGTGTCAAAAACCCATTATTCTTACTCGATGAAATCGATAAGATGGGAATGGATAATCGTGGTGATCCTGCGTCTGCCCTCTTGGAGGTTTTGGATCCGGAACAAAACAGCCACTTTAACGACCATTACCTTGAAGTTGATTACGACTTGTCTGACGTGATGTTTGTGTGTACCTCCAATTCAATGAATATTCCAGGGCCACTACTTGACCGAATGGAAGTAATTAGAATTCCCGGGTACACAGAGGATGAAAAGTTAAATATTGCTCAGCGTTATCTAATACCCAAGCAAATCAAGGCAAATGGCCTAAAAGATTCTGAAATTAGCGTAACTGCAGACGCGATCAAAGATGTTATTCGCTATTACACCCGCGAAGCTGGCGTCCGCGGTTTAGAGCGTGAAGTGGCTAAGATTTGCCGTAAAGTTGTAGCTCGCCATGTAAAAGGGCGATTGATCAGCGCTGATGTGATCGACTCTGCAGCGTTGGAAGATCTCTTGGGAGTTCGGAAGTTTGATTTTGGCAAGGCGGAGAGTAAAGACCAGATTGGTCAGGTAACAGGCTTGGCCTGGACACAGGTTGGTGGTGAGCTACTCACTATCGAGGCATCTGCTGTAGTGGGGAAAGGGCGTATCATTAAGACTGGGTCGCTTGGTGATGTTATGCAGGAGTCGATACAAGCGGCCTTGACCGTCGTTCGCTCCAGAGGGCAAGCGCTGGGTATCGCTCCGGATCATCATGAAAAGGTCGATATCCATATTCATGTTCCCGAAGGAGCAACACCAAAAGATGGCCCTAGTGCCGGCATCGCTATGTGTACAGCTCTGGTGTCAGTTCAAACAGGAATTCCTGTAAAAGCCGATGTAGCAATGACAGGTGAAATTACCCTTCGTGGAGAGGTTTTGCGGATAGGTGGTTTAAAAGAAAAGCTGCTTGCTGCTCATCGAGGAGGAATCAAAACGGTTATTATTCCAGCGGATAATGAGCGTGATCTCAAAGAAATTCCCGTGAACATCAAAGAGGATCTATGTATTAAGCCGGTTAAATGGATTGATGAGGTTCTCGAGCTTGCTTTACAGTACAACCCCAAACCGCTCAGTGATGAGGAATATCGTGCTCTTGAAAAGGCAGCGCAAAAAACAGGAGATAGCGATAACCGTCTCAGTACTCACTGACGGTGATTTGGGGCGAGTACGTTGATTTAACTGATTGTTTTGTGATCAGAATTTTAGGGCTTTTGTGTAAAGCTGTAAGCTTTCCTTGACCCCCTGATACTCTGTTGGTATAAATCGCAATTCATTTGCTGCACAGATTATGCGAATTAAATGCATCATTGAATTTGTACTGTGTTTTTAGAAACAAATAATCAAAAGGGGTTAAGTGTGAACAAAACTGAGCTGATTGAAGCCATCGCCGCGTCTGCGGATATTCCAAAAGCGGCTGCTGGGCGTGCGCTGGATGCAGTGGTTGAGAGTATTACCGGTGCCCTCAAAAATGGCGACTCTGTTGTTTTGGTAGGCTTTGGCACCTTTGCCGTTAAAGAGCGTGCTGCTCGTACTGGTCGTAACCCTCAAACCGGCGCGGAAATTAAAATTGCTGCTGCCAAGGTTCCAGGATTCAAACCAGGTAAATCTTTGAAAGATGCTGTTAACTAATTTGTATTTACTGGGTTAGTGCTGAATTAAAAGCACGTAAAAAAGCGCATCTAGGTGCGCTTTTTTTTTAACGGCGTAGCTTTTGTTAATCAAGTTGCAAGTCCTTTTCAACATCGAATAATTAAGTAATTAGTGTCTGTTTGTGCTGCCTCGTTGGCGCAAGACATCCTCATCATGCTAGGAGTTTAAAATGTTACAACACCTCAGAGATAATTCCCGAGGAGTAATCTCTTTCATCTTAATCGGATTTTTGGTGATCATTTTTGCCCTGACCGGTGTTGAAGCGCTTTTCAATTGGGATACCTCTGCAAATCAAGCAGCGAAAGTGAATGGAGAAACCATCACTGAAATGGATGTGGCTCGAGCTGTTGGTATGCAAAAACAACAGATGCTAAATGCTTACGGTGATCAAGTGCCCGCTCAGTTTTTGAGTGATGAGTATTTGCGTAAACCAGCGGTTGATAACTTGGTCCAACGCCTTATTCTCTCCCAGGCTGCTAAAAATGCAGGCATGGCAATAGGGGATGATTATCTCGCGCAAGAAATTGCTGCTGCGCCACAATTTAAAAATGATGCTGGTGTTTTTGATAATAATGTTTATCAAAGTTTGTTGCGTAATATGGGTTACACACATAGTACCTATACGAAAATTTTATCTGAGGAGTTATTGATCAATCAGTTGCAGGCTGGTGTTGCTGTAAGTGCCTTTTCGACTCCCACACAGCTCGATGAATTAGTAGCGCTCAGTTTTCAATCGCGCGATATCCAATACGTTATTTTACCTTCTGGAAAAGTACGTGATTCAATTGAATTGCAGGACTCAGAGATTCAATCTTACTATGATGCAAATCAATCAATGTTTGTCAGTGAGGAGCAAATTGCGGTTGATTACATCAGTTTGAGTGTTCAGGATTTGATGAGCAGTGTTTCTATCTCTGAGGCTCAGGTGCGCGATCAATACGAACAAAACGTGGCGTCATTTGTAGCTGCGCCAGAACGTCAGGCTGCGCATATTCTTATAGAGTCTAACGATGCAGATAAAGTTAAATTGGTGGGAGAAAAGCTCTCTGGTGGCGCCGATTTTTCTGCACTCGCGAAAGAGTTTTCTGATGATTTAGGGAGCAAAGACCAAGGTGGTGATTTGGGGTTCACCTCTGGTGATGCATTCCCTCAGGAATTTGAAACAGCGCTTGCTGCGCTTAAAGTAGGAGAAGTTTCTGCGCCTGTAAAAACAGAAGCTGGCACTCACTTTATCAAGTTGTTAGCTGAAAAAAATTCCACACCGCCTTCATTTGAGGAGCAAAAAGCAACAATTGAAGAGCAATTAAAGCGTGCGGAAGCCGAAGTGAGTTTTGTTGCTCAGCTCGAGAAGTTGCGCGACATTTCTTATAACGCTGAAAGTCTGGCAGAAGTTGCTGAGGAGCTTGGTCTTAAAGTCGAAAATTCTGGGCTTTACGAACGTAGTAAAGGAAAGGGAATCCTCGCAAACCCTAAAGTCACAGAAGCAGCATTCTCTGATGAGGTTTTGCGTGAAGGGAATAGTAGTGATGTTATCGAGATAGATTCAAGTAATGTGCTGGTGCTAAAGATGACAGAGCATAAGCCAAGCCAAGTTAAAGCATTGGCAGATGTTAAAGAACAAATTGCAAATACTTTGAAAGATCAAAAAGCTCGTATACTGCTGACTGAACAATCAAATAAATTTATTGCAGATTTAAATACAGGTGTATCTCTTGCTGAATTAAGCACGGTGGCAGGTTTGGAAAGCAAAGAGTTTAAAGAGGCAACCCGTAATACTGCTGAGGTGGATAGTGATGTTCTCCGTCATGCTTTTTCGATGCCTAAGCCTGCTGCGGGCAAGCCATCTGTTGGTAATCTCATGACATCAAGTGGTGACATGGCTATTGTTGTTGTGCAGTCAGTAAGCCTTGGTTCGGTTGAAAAAGTGACCCCGGAACAAAAGGAAACTATAGGTGCACAATTGGCCTCTATCTATGGCAGAAATGATTTCTCCGGGTTTCAGAAGTTTCTGAAAGATTCTGCTGATATTGTTCAAAAGTAATAATCCTCAAAGTCTTCTGGTAGTTTGAAAAAACCGCGCATAAGCGCGGTTTTTTTTATTTTAGGCCGTTTTTATTCCTGGTGCCTTTTTCGCGCAAAGCGGATTTATCTTTTGGGCAAATTCCATTCTTATATTTCCGTTTTCAGAAAGGTGACCTCTCCGCGCTGGGTGAATTTGCTTGTCAAAAGATAATATATGTAATATAAATATTCTTATTGAGCGGAGCTCTATGATGTATCGCTAGTTTGGTTGTCCAGCGTGAAGGGATGCAAAACACTCAATAACAATAATGCTCGAACATTAATGGAAATATCCCTATGAAACTCAATAAAAATTTTCTCTCTTTTTGTATTGGTACCGCGTTAAGCCTATCGATTGCCCCTTGCTTGGCTGCACCGGTTAAAGGTGCAGATGTTAGCTGGATGTCAGAGATCGAGGCTAACGGTATCAGCTTTTATAATCGTAGCGGTGTTAAGAAAGATATTTTGGCGATTATGAAAGAGCAGGGAATGACTGCAGTGCGTTTGCGTGTGTGGGTTAATCCTGCAGATGGTTGGTATAACTCGACTCAAGATGTTGTGGCTAAAGCCAAGCGTGCCAAGGCGGCGGGAATGAAAGTAATGATAGATTTTCATTACAGTGATAGCTGGGCAGATCCGGGACAGCAAACTAAACCTGCAGCATGGGGTGGTTATAGTTTTCAACAATTGATGGATGCGGTTTGGAATTCCACACGGTTTACATTACAGGCAGTTAAAGACGCTGGTGTTACTGTAGATTGGGTGCAAGTAGGCAATGAAACAAACAACGGAATGTTATGGAATGAGGGTAAAGCGTCTGTGAGCATGAAAAATTATGCATGGCTAACCAATACGGGCTATAACGCTGCAAAAAGTATTTACCCAAGTACAAAGGTAGTGGTGCACTTAGCCAATTGTCACGACAATGCAAATTTTCGCTGGATATTTGATGGCCTTAAAGCTAACGGCGCAAAGTTTGATGTGATTGGTGCATCGTCATACCCTACAAATGCAACTGGCTATTCGTGGCAATCTGCCAATACCGCGTGCTTAAATAATTTAAATGACATGGTTGCGCGTTACGCTGTTCCAGTGATGGTTTCTGAAATAGGTGTACCTTGGGATCATGCACAGGCACAAACAATAGTGAAAGATATGATTACAAAGGTTGGACAAGTGTCTGGTGGTAAGGGTGCAGCTATATTTTATTGGGAGCCGCAAGCACGCCCTGGTTGGAAGGGTTATACCCTTGGGGCAATGGATAATAGCGGTAGGGCAACAGCTGTATGGGATGCTTTTAAGTAATTAAACAATAATTATTGTTTATTCAAAAAATGCCCTGTGAATTATCACAGGGCATTTTTTTAGGCCATTATTTTATTGTCATGCTGGCGGGAGCGAGGTTGGGAGCTTCTGCAGTCACGATAATATTGTCCAGTGAATCTCCAATCTCAATCAGCGCACTAGCTATTCCTGCAGCAGTATTTGTTTCCACTGGGCTAACTAGCTTCGCTGAGCCAGTTAAGGTGAATTTTACAGAAACATTATTGCTGTGCACTCGGTTCCCATTGCTGTCCTGCAATTGGGCATAAACAAAAATAGTATCTTTGACGCCTATTTGTGGCGATTTGCCACTGGTGTCAAGTGTCAGTGCTATTCCTGTTGCCGTGTTTGGAGTTATTACTTTGTGTTCAGCAACCGCTTTACCTGCGCGATAAGCAATAGCTTTGAGTTCACCTGCTTCAAATTTATCAATAACAAAAGTAAATGGCGGATGTTTTAAGTTGGTTGTATTCGCATTTTTATCTGGAGCTTGTTTTGCAATAAGCTTACCGTTTAGCTGCAGCTCAACTTCATCAGTATTGCTGAAAATTCGGAGGTTAAGCGAAGAGCTTTCCGTCCATTCGCTGGCAATAAATACCATTGGACCTGAGGTAAATTTATCGGAAAATTCATCAGGATCACGCTGGCTTTGATAGAAGTAATAGCTGTATTTTGGAAGGCGATCGATGCTCATAATTCCTGAACTTTCCAGATCGGGGGCGTAGCCACGGTTGTAATCAAACATTACCCAGTAGCCATCGGCAAATGCTGGTGTATTGAAATTATCGTTGTGCGCTTCCTGAATATTGGCGGCTTGTTGTAGTAGGCGGGTTTCGCCATCACTTAATAACTGACGACTTGAGCGATCTGCCTGCAATAAATTTGCCCATGCACTTTGGTTTAACCCGGCGTTCATTGCGTAGTATTCCCAATCACCATATTCGCTGACGACATAAGGTTTGGTTGGCATTTTATAATGTTCCAAGCGATGTTGACGTGCTTGCAAATAAATGTCGTAGCCATATTCCTGCCAACCTGCTGATAGGGCGCCGGGGTATTCTTGTTGGATAATAGTTGTGAGTGAATCAATAAAAGGCTCTGTCATCCAGGATTCATTCAGCGAACATTCCCATGCCATGACGGATGCGTGGTTGCGGTCGCGGCGAATTAAGTCGCGACAAGTTTGCTGGATTTGTGCTTGAAACGCAGGGTCTTCAGAGAAATATTGCCAACCTAAAATTGCATCTAATAATACCAAACCCAATTCATCTGCCGCCGCCATAAAAGCAGGGGAGTGTGGGTAATGGGAAAGGCGCACATAATCAAATCCGGCGGATTTTATTTTTACCGCATCGCGATAATCTGCAGCATCCGAAGTTGCATAGCCAATGTAGGGATATTCTTGATGGCGGTTTACGCCGCGTAAAAATGTTTTCTCCCCATTGATATAAAGTTGACCCTCAATCCATTTGAATTCACGAATGCCTATACGTGTAGTTTGTTCATCGACCAATGCGTCTCCCTCATAAACCCGCGTGACCAGGTTGTAGAGATTTGGTGTTTTTGGTGACCATAGGCGAGGGTTGTTAACGGTAAATTCAATCTGATTTTCGATATCTCCATTGCCGTTAATGGTTTGTGGCTCACTGGATTGTTCGATAATTTTTTTTTCGCCATCTACCAGTTGTTGCACTACACGGAATTGTTTCGGTTGCGGGCTTTTATTAATTAAATGGGTTTGTATGCTAACTGTTGCTTCTGTAGCGCTAACCTTTGGGTAGCGAACAAATATTCCACCACTAGCCGTTTTTCCGGCGGCTACAGGGTCGCTAATGTGTAAGTCGTTATCGAGCTGCAAATATACATGGCGATAAATACCACCGTAGGTATTGAAATCCAGATCGTGTAGCGGTTTTGGGCCGGTAATCGGATTGTCACGATTGTCCAGGCGTACCAGTAGTTCGTTGGGCGCATCCCAGAGTAATTTTTCCGTTAAGTTAACGGTGAAAGGAAGGTAGCCTCCAACATGGGTTGTAAGTTTTTCACCGTTGAGCCATACCTCTGCAACGTTCATGGCGGCTTCAAATTTCAAACTGATTTGTTTCCCTTTCCAGTCAGCTTCGGTGGTAATGGTTTTTTTATACCAAGCGTCACCTTGGAATTGGTCGTTTACTACCAAGGGCTCAATCTTTGGTGTGTGGGGAATGGCGATATTTTCCCAATCGGTTTGTTGTTGTGCGGTGGCAAGGTCAAGCACTTTTTCGCTACGGAAAAATTGCCAATCTTTATCGTAGTTGATATCACTTATTACGCTGGTTTGCTGTGTGGGTGGGGGCGAACAGGCAGCGAGAACGCCGCACAGCGCCAGTGCGCTAATTTGTTGTAGTGTTTTTTTCATTGTTCCTCTCTCTTTTCAATGTTATTCAAAATAGTGTATGCAATTACTTTGTTAATTTTTAGATTGGTATTTGTTTGAGAAAAATAAAAATGCGGGCAGGGTCTTGTTACCTTCTGCTGTATTAAAGAAGGTTGCATTTTCCCAATGCGAACCTTTACCCCATAGCGTTATACACTTTGTGCTTACCCATGCAGGCTCCCAATAAATCACACCGATACCACCGGCGGCTTTTACCAAGTTGCGCAGTGTGAGCAAATAACTTGCCTGGCCTTTAGGTGTTGCGGGAAACTCCGGTTGAATGGCATTTTTCCCGAGGACATTGTCAGCTTTATCAAAATTTTCCAATGTATAGGGATAGGCGGTTTCTACAATAAGAACATCTTTTTTGTAGGTGTTTTTTAATGTTGTAATGGCACCAGGTAACTGCGGCAATTTATATGTGGACCACTGTGGGTAGTAAGAAAGGCCAATTATGTCGTAATCCAATACGGCATGCTCGCTAGCTTGCTTAAACCACCAAAGCGCATTTTCTGGTTGTGCAATGTGCAGCACTATTCCAATAGGTTTGTTAACTTTTTTACTGTAATCGCGTACAGCTTTTATGCCGCTATTTAATAGCGTTGCGTTGCGCGGCCAATTTGGAATGTCGTGTACTAATGTTTTCTCCGGTTGAAGAATTTCGATATTGGTTTCATTGCCCACCTGAACCATATCGGGCAACAGGTTTTTTGCATCAAGTGCTGCGAGTGTTTCTGTTGTGTAGTTGTAAAGTGTTTTTGCCAATTCGTCTGTATCACTAATGTGTGCCCATGCTTGCGGGACAAATTGTTTTTCTGGATCAGTCCAGGTATCTGAATAATGAAAATCAAGCAGCGTTTTCATGCCGTTGGTTTTGGCGCGTTCTAGTGTTTTAGTCGCATCCTCCAGATTTGAATAGGCTGTCCACTGTGGGTTATGCCACAGGCGAACCCGGATTAAATTGGCACCTTTGTCGGCAAATAATTTGAACGGGTCTTGCCGTTTATTCTTGTCATAGTATTTGGCTCCACAATCCTCCATTTCGTTTACATAGGAGAGGTCAGCTCCCAGGTAAAATTGTTTTTCTGTGCTGGCGGCGGATAGGAGTTGACTGGCGAAACTGAGCAATGCGATGAAACAATACTTCATTGTTTTTATGCCTTTTTTGATAAGCAGGGGGCTTCGTTAAGCTGACGGTTTGTGCGGTTTGATTGATTGGTGGTTACTGAATTAAAGGATGTGTAACATAATCACGCATATAAATCATATATATAATCTAATATTAGCGTTTTACAGCGACATGTCAACACAAAGCGTTTACGTCGCTGTGAGGGAGGGGGAACAGGAGGGGATTGGATTGCCCGTGGTTTACCCACGGGCTAATAGAGAACTAGGCTTTGGCGACTGTGAAAGAGGATGTCTGCTCGCTTTTCAAGCCCTGAGCGGTGTAAAGCGAGGCTGTTGCGACTTTGCCGCGTATCAGGTTCAGCATGTGGTTCAGGGTCTGTTGCGAGCGTGCGATCAATTTACCGTTAATGCCATTCATGGTTTGGCATTCTTCAAAGTTGCGAACGAGTTGCTGCCATTCTTCCCGCAGGGGCATAGTGAGGGTGTTGCGTTGTAGAAATAAGTCCCAGCCTTGCGCGTTAGTGGGAAGGTTAAGGGCGCTAAGAACCTTCATGCGCTGTTTACTATTGTGGCTGAGCTGCTCAACAAGGCTGGTTTTTTGTTCTGCGATGATGGCAAGGCGATCTTGTTTGCGCTGGGCAATTTGTTCGCGTTCTTCCAGTAATAGCTGTTTAAGCTGTTCAATTGCAGATGAATCCTGCGCAAGCATCTGCCGCAGTAGAGTGGTATCAAGAGACATAGCAACCTCTTTATATGGCCCTGAATGGGCGGAAAGTGTCATCAATGTAAAACACTAAACAGCGCAGGGGAGGCGTGTTTAGTGGTTACACCGGGTTTAGCCAAGTAAATCGTTTTGGTTGAGCATGTTCTCCGCAATGCGTTCGGGGTTTATTTCAAAACGCCCTTCCGCGATAGCGCGGCGAATTTCCGCAACCTTTTCCAGATTGACGTCCGGGGCACTGTCGATTTTGCTTTGGAGGCGACCAAGTGTCTGCGCCTCTTGGCTCAATACCACTTGATCGCCAGGGGCCTTGGCAGTTGCAGCCTGTGGCGCCTTGGTGTCAGTGGATTTCGCATCTGCGGCGGGGGGCGCGGCAGGCTTGCTGCGGGCACCCTTGGCATTGACTGAGTCAAGTGAGTTGTTGGTATTAATCATGTTTTCCCCTTTAAGCTGCTAGGCATTAAGCCAACGGCTGGTAATCTACAAAACTCGCGGTTGCTATGTCGTGACATACGGAGCGCCGGTTTCTGGTTCTCCTGATATGGCTATCGGCCAAGTGCCGATTTACTTTAGCAACATTTTTAAAACTTTATTCTTAAAAGGCCGGGTCTCATAGTGTCTGGACAAGCCCTTGGTTCAGCACAATACCAGTGACTATCCGTTCGGATGAGCTATTGCGAACTCTGATTTTCTGGCCAACGCGCCCATCTGCGAGGGCGACACCGGAGCTTAGAACCTTTATTGATCCCGCTTGAGCTTGCAAGGTAACGCTTTCACCCCGTTTTATGGCTGTGGGTGCATCAAGACTATTGGATTTAAAAGGCTCGCCTTGCCCTATGTTTCGTTTGGCTTCTTTGCCAACAATGTCTTCATTTGTCAGTGCATAACCTTGCCGGATGCTACTGATGTTGACCAAATTGTCAGCAAGATGGCTTGCGTTAAGTTGTTCGCCGCGTTGGACGGCGCGGGCAGCGACCGGAATATAGCGATAAACCATTACTTGGGCGGGTACATGCACTGACCATCCCTGAGGGTCAGGGCAGCGCGCTTGTACGCTAATGCTGCCGCCAAGGCCTGTTGGGTCTTGTAGGTTGAAGGCGAGCGCTTCTGTGCACCGCTCCAGTCTGAGCCGGCTATCCAGATTGCCTACCTTTATATCCAGGCGTTCATGTTCCACTTGTTGGTAGTGGCTCGCCAAAAAATTGGCAACATCTTGTTTTAGGGCCAGCGTCGAATAGGTCTGTGCGGTAGCAGTGCTGCTGAGCAAAATAAGGAAGCTTGCGCCAAATAGAGTTTTACAGTTATTTGCAGTGGCGTAGGCGAGTTTTTGCACGAACGCCCTATTTACGGGGCCGCCCGTTAAAGAATTACTGAAGAAATTACTGCAAAAACTAGGAAGTTCCATATTTTGGCCTATCCTCAAGGGTAAGAACCGAGTGCCACTCGCGCTATTTTACTAACGACTAAAGTCTGACACTTTTTTGCCGCTAAGCTGAATACGTTGAATAAAGCAAATACTGTGCCGCTCGCGGCAGTTAGAGTAAGTGGCGTTTAGGCTGACTATTACAATCAATGAGGTAATTGCATGGCTGGGGTAATGGATAGTGTCAATCAGCGCACACAACTGGTTGGCCAAAACCGTCTTGAACTATTGCTGTTTCGCTTGGGTGGGCAGCAGTTGTACGGCATTAACGTGTTCAAGGTGAAAGAAGTGCTTCAGTGTCCGCAATTGAATGCAATTCCTGGCCGCAGTTCTGTGGTTCGTGGGGTTGCGCATATCCGCGGCGGTACCTTGCCGATTATGGATATGAACCTCGCCATTGGGCGTCGCGAATTGCCTGATATAGAAAGCTGCTTTGTCATCATCACCGAATACAACCGCACGGCCCAAGGTTTCCTTGTTCGTTCGGTTGAACGCATTGTGAATATGAACTGGGGTGATATTCATCCACCGCCGAAAGGCGCGGGTAAGGAGCATTACCTGACTGCAGTTACTCAGGTTGATGGCCAGCTGGTTGAAATTATCGATGTGGAAAAAATCCTCGCAGAAGTATCGCCTGCGCGTGAAGAAGTTAGCGCCGGTGTTATCGAAGATGGTATTGCCGACCGTGTAGTGCAAAAACACGTGTTAATCATTGATGACTCCACCATCGCGCGCAAACAAATACAGCGTGTGGTTGAAGGTATGGGTATTAAAACTACCGTTAAAAAAGATGGGGCAGAGGGCTTTAATTACCTGCTGGATTTAATTAAAGAGGGGAAAGACCCCTACGCAGAGTTGATTATGATTATCTGCGACATCGAAATGCCCGAGATGGATGGCTATACCTTTACTGCAGAAGTGCGTAATCATCCGCAACTCAAAAATCTGCATATTATTCTGCATACCTCATTGAGTGGGGTATTTAATGAGGCTATGGTGCGCAAAGTGGGTGCTGATGACTTCCTTGCCAAGTTCCACCCGGATGAACTGGCTAAGCGTGTAAATGACCGGGTATTGTCGATTACCGGTGAAAGTTTGTTGCCGCCCGAACAGGCATAAGTTGGAATTGCCGTTGCAATTGTGCGGCGGCAAGCGTTTTTATTGAGAGTCTATGAGTAATAAGCCTACCCCTTTTTCCAAGCCGCTCGGTGGCGATAACCTCAACCAAGCTGAGTTTGACCAATTCCGTCAGTTTCTTGAGGATGCCTGTGGCATTTCGTTAGGGGATAACAAGCAGTATTTGGTGACCAATCGTATCCGGCGCATCTTGGAGGAGAATAAAATCGCCTCTTTTGGTGAGCTGGTGAAAAATCTAAAGCATGGATTGAACCGCAAGCTGAAAGATCAGGTTATAGACTCCATGACCACCAACGAGACTTTTTGGTTTCGTGATAATTACCCCTACGACCATCTCAGAAGCACCTTATTACCCCAGTTAATGGGCGGTAATAACCGCATGTTTGGCCCGGTGCGTATTTGGTCGGCGGCCTGCTCTTCAGGTCAAGAACCTTACTCCATCAGCATGATGGTGGAAGAGTATAAACGCCAAAATATGGGTAACTTGGCGCGCCCGGTGCAAATAGTAGCAACTGATTTGTCATCCACCGTACTGGATCAGGCACGCAGTGGCGAGTATGACAAGCTCTCGGTAATGCGCGGTTTGTCGTCGGAGCGGCTCGATAGGTACTTCGATAACCCCACGCCGACTATGTGGAGAGTTAAACCTTTCGTAAAAGAGCGCATTGATTTTCGCTCGCTTAACTTGATGGACTCCTACGCCGGTTTGGGTAAGTTCGACATAGTGTTTTGCCGCAATGTACTGATTTACTTTAACGGCGATCTGAAACGTCAGATCCTGCAAAAAATTCACGCCTCGCTTAAACCACAAGGCATTCTATTCCTGGGCTCTTCGGAAGGGCTTGCGGGAGTGGCCGATTTGTTTGAAATGGTTCGCTGTGAGCCTGGAATTCTTTATCGCGCTATCTAATCGCTTAACCTATGACAGTTAAATGAATCATGTAACAGCCGGGCTTTTGCCCGGCTTTTTTATGTGTTGCCGGTTCCTCTCCTGCCTGCGGAAAAGCATTGCCGCTTTGTGTTTGCCGCTTCTGGATTTCGTTTGCTCACTAAATAAAAAATCGTTTAAAAACAATGATGTGTAGGTTGTTTTTGGGCTTGGCATAGGCATTGCTTTATTGTCAGTAACAGTGGCAATAACACATGTGGTTGCCGGCCGCGATGCTAGTACAGGCGCGATTTTTTAAGGTGAAAGCACTATGTCCATCTCCTTCGATAAAGCATTGGGTATTCAAGAATCGGCATTGCGTTTCCGTTCTGAGCGCGCGGCAGTGCTGGCCAACAATCTGGCGAATGTGGATACCCCCAATTTCAAAGCCAAGGATATCGACTTCAAACAAGCCCTGAGCCAGAAGATGACTGGTAACAGCGGGTTTAATCTCGCCACTACCCAATCGGGGCATATTGATGGCAGCGCCTTTGCCACCAATGAAGCCGACACCCTGTACCGCACGCCGCAGCAGCCATCCATCGACGGTAATACTGTGGAAGATCAGATTGAGCACGCGGAGTACATGAAAAATGCGCTGGCATTTCAATCCAGCTTCCAGTTTTTGAATAGCAAATTTACCGGTCTACGCAGCGCCATTCGTGGCGAGTAACCTTGCTTAAGGCTAATGGCTAGCGCCAATCGGTAAACAGTTATCTCCTGTTGGGATAGCGCCAACGAATGAATAGGTGAAGATATGGCACTCGGAAATATTTTTGATATCGCAGGTACCGGTATGAACGCGCAGAGTTTGCGTTTGAATACTACCGCCAGCAACCTCGCCAACGCGCAATCAGCAAGTTCCAGTGTTGATGAGGTGTATCGCAGTCGCCAGCCAGTTTTTGCTGCAATTCAACAGGAAGCGATGCGCGCAAGTGTTACTGAGGGTGCTTACAGCGATAACGAAGTGGATGCTGCCGCCGGTGTGCAGGTGTTGGGTATTGTCGAAAGTGATGCACCTTTACAGCGCCGCTATGAGCCAGGTCATCCCAAAGCAGATGAAGAAGGTTATGTGTTTTATCCCAATGTAAATCCGGTTGAAGAAATGGCCAATATGATTGCCGCTTCACGTTCATTTCAAATGAATGTTGAGGTGATGAATTCAGCCAAACAAATGGTTCAACGTGTATTAACACTCGGTCAATAAGGGGCTGAATCATGTCGGTATCCGGTGCAGCAGCAACAACCAGTAGCGTGGCTGATAACCTCAGTATCACCAAAAAACAAAGCGCAAATAAAAACACCAATGAATTGGGGCAAGCCGCGTTTTTGGAATTGATGATCACGCAAATGAATAATCAAAATCCACTCAGCCCGCAAGACAACAGCGAATTTGTGGCGCAGTTAGCGCAGTTTAGTTCGGTAGAGGGCTTGGAGCGTTTAAACAAAAGTTTTAACAGCTTTATGTCCAACAATGCGCTGCAAGCGTCGTCATTGGTTGGCCGTAGTGTGAGTGTTGAATCTGATAAAAGTACGCTGGTTACTGGCGGCATAGTTGCAGGTAGTACTGAACTAAGTTACGCAGCAAAAGACATGACCATGCGTGTTTATGACGAAGCTGGCGCGTTGGTGCAGACCATCCCCATTGGTGAGGTACCTGCCGGTGAAACAGTGTTCCGTTGGGATGGCCAAAATTTGGAAGTGAATGGTGAATTGCTGGATTGGGAAGCAGGTGAAGCAGCGGCCACTGCCGGGCAATATCGGTTTGAAGTGACTGCAACGCAAAATGGCAAAGCAGAAACATTGAATACATCGCTCAGCGCGAACGTGAATAGTGTGACTATTGGTGAAAATGGCAAGTTGATTTTGAACCTTGCTGGCATTGGCGCCGTAGAGGCCGACCAAGTAAAACAATTTAACTAAAAGTTTTTGATGTGAGGCTTGCTGCCTAAAAAAATGTCAAAAATTTATTAACCCCGGGCGAGGTGTACTATGTCTTTTAATACAGCGTTAAGCGGAATTCGCGCAGCTAATACCGATTTGCAGGTGACCGGCAACAATATTGCCAACGCCAGTACTATTGGTTTTAAAACATCGCGCGCTGAATTTGGTGATGTGTATACCAGTACGCTGTTGGGGGGCGGTTCCAATACGGCGGGTAGCGGTGTAACCGTTCAAAATATTCGTCAGCAATTTACGCAAGGTAATCTGAAATTTACCCAAAATGAATTGGATTTATCAGTAAATGGCGAAGGTTTTTTTGTCGTTGAAAAAAATGGTGAGCGTCTCTACACCCGCGCGGGTACTTTTGGTTTGGATAAAGACGGTTATATCGTTAACGGTACCGGTTCGCTATTGCAAGGTTTTGCTGCCGATGCAGATGGCAATGTGAGCGGTGTACTGGGCGACTTGCGGGTTGATGTGAGCTCACAGGCTCCGCGTCAAACCACTGGTGTGAACGCCTCTTTTAATTTGGATGCCAATGAAACCGTATTGGAAACAACTGGCCAGCGTTTTGCCACCAATGGCACCGGGGTCAATGAAGCCCAGACTGGCGCTAAAACTGCGACCACAACCGTGTTGAATTTGGGCGCAATTGCAACGCCGATTACGTTTTCGGGAACCAATACCACTGCATTTACTATTTCCCGCACCGACCCAATTACATTGGCGACTGACGATGTGGATTTGGTATTGAATTCCGGTTCTGCGTCGTCACCTGCGGCTTTAGCTAACTTGATCAACTCGGCAAACTTTGATTCCGCAAACCCTGTGAATGTGGAAGCATTTGCTGACCCTGTTACCGGTCAAATTGGTTTTCGCGACCTCGCAACTGGCGTTGCCTCTACCGTTGCTGTGACTATTGATGCGGCCAACTCCGATGCAAACGCATTAACGACGGCTATCAATGGCGTGAGCACGGCGGCCGGTACTCCGCACCCGACTGCACATACTGCTGGTATTCCCGAAGTTACCAACAACTATGGCTCTCATACTTTGGTAATTCGTGGTCCTAACGGTACAGATGTCACTTATATCAGCGAATACGGTGCCAGTGCCGATGAAACCGCTTCTGAGTTGAATTCACTTGCCGGTGTATCGGCAACAGCAAGTACCGAAGCGACACTCTTGGCCTCGACCTTCAGCAACAATGGCTCCTTCCGTATTAATGGTGTGAATTTGACCTCCACCGGTTTACCGGATATGACTGCGCTGCGTGATGAAATTAATGCCCTTAGTTCGTCAACGCTTTTTGGTATCAGTGCAAGCATTGATGATGCCGGTAATTTGCTGGTTGAGTCGGCCACGGGTCGCGACCTGGAATTTACCTTTGATACCGGCGGTGGCAATGCTGAAATTCAGGGCAGCCAAGGCATACCGCAAGTGGTGAACGATGCAGTAAATGGTGTAAAAATTGGTGGTCAGGTTACTACCACCTTGCAGGAGGGTTATTCGATTGTTAGTAGTCAGCCCACCACACCGGTATTTGGTGGCAGCTTGTTTGGTTCGACCAATGTGCCTAACTTTTTTACCGATGTCCCCATCAATGCGTTCAACCCCACCGATCAAAAAACCTTTAACCACGCTACCTCTACCACGGTGTACGACAGCTTGGGTAATGCGCATGTAATGCGTCAGTATTTTGTGAAGGAACCCTATGATCCCGCCGACCCCACCACATCGCCCAACCACTGGACTATGTATGTGCAGATTGATGGACAGAACGTAGGTGATCCTGACCCGACTCTACCTTCACCGCAAAATACCGAGCCGACAATGGCGTCGTTCAATGTGCATTTCACCCCGGATGGCAATATCGACCCATTTAGAACCGATGCAATCCTGATTTCCAACTGGACTCCACTGGGTGAAGACGGTCAACCCCTCGGCGGGCTTGGCCCCTTGAATGTGTTACAGGGCGGCACCATTCCAGTTGCTGAGCCGCCAGCCAGCTCAAACTTTCAAATCGATTTGGCGGGCTCTACCCAGTTCGGTAGTGTGTTTGCGGTAGAGTCACTTGATCAGAATGGTTATGCCACCGGCCGCCTGGCGGGGTTAGATATCAGTAATACCGGTATTGTGTTTGCACGATTCACCAATGGCGAAGCACAGGTTCTGGGGCAGGTTGCGCTGGCTAACTTCAGCAGTGTGGAAGGGTTAAAACCCGTGGGTGATACCATGTGGGCACAAACCTTTGAAACCGGTGAGGCGATTATTGGTGCGCCGGGTTCTGCCCAGCTGGGTAATATCACTGCTGGTGCGGTAGAGGAGTCCAATGTGGACTTGTCGGAACAGTTGGTGAATTTGATTATCGCTCAGCGTAATTACCAGGCGAATGCAAGAACCATTGAAACTGCCAATGCGATCACCCAAACCATTATCAACCTGAGATAACCCTTTACAATCAGTCACACCCCGGCGGCAAAGAGCGGAAGTTCTTTGCCGCTTCTTTTGTGGCAAGTTTTTCTCCGCTGTTTTGCAGCTCCGCATTTCTATGTTTTTCCCTTTCATTTCAAAGGCTTGCTAAGTATCAGCAACTTGGCACCGCTCTTGCAAAACTCCTGTTATCAATGAAACCGCCAAAAAACCAACGTACGGTTTTTGGTCCGTGAATTCAGGAGTTGCCCCGTGGACAGAGCCCTTTTTATCGCCATGACTGGTGCCAAGCACAACATGCTGGCCCAGGCTAATCGCGCCAATAATCTGGCAAACGTCAGCACCACCGGTTTTCGTGCGGATTTCGAACAGTCGCGCAGTATGGGTGTGTATTACGGTGATGGTCATCCCACGCGCGCCTATGCCATGACGGAATCCCCCCGTGCGGATTTCACCTCTGGCCCCATGATCGAAACCAATAACCCACTGGATGCCGCGATTCAAGGCGATGGTTTTTTTGCCGTGCAGGCCCCTGATGGTACCGAAGCCTATACCCGCGCCGGTAATTTTGCGGTGGACGCAGCGGGCGTATTGCGCACCGCAAATGGTTTGACGGTATTGGGCGATGGGGGCCCCATCAATATTCCTGAAAATGAAAAAGTACAAATAGGCGCAGATGGCACGATTTCGATTGTTGGCCAAGGGCAAGGCCCGGAAGCCATGGTGGAAGTAGGGCGCATTCGTTTGGTGAATCCCGATATTCAACAACTGGAAAAAGGCGATGACGGTTTGTTTCGTCAGCGCGATGGTTTAAATGCTTTACCTGCGGCAGAAGTGACGCTGCGCAGCGGCATGCTCGAAGGCAGCAACGTCAATGCAATTGATGAATTCACTCAAATCATGAGCTTGGCGCGCCAGTACGAAATGCAAGTGAAATTAATGAAAACCGCCGATGAAAACTCGGCCGCGTCCACCCAACTGTTACAGATGTCCTAATTGTTTTTAGGTCGACATAGTAAGCGCGCTGTTATTTATTTTGCTGCGCTTCAAATGAGGAAAAGATTATGCACGCCGCCCTCTATGTAAGTAAAACTGGTTTGTCAGCACAAGATCGCCAGTTAACTACCATCTCCAACAACCTTGCTAATACCAGCACCATTGGTTTTAAACGTGATCGCGCCGTATTTGAAGATCTGCTGTATCAAAACCAACGCCAACCCGGCGCACAGCAAACTCAGGAAACGGAACTGCCATCGGGTTTGCAGTTGGGGGCGGGGGTGCGTGTCGTCGCCACACAAAAAGAATTTACCCAGGGTACCTTGCAAGTGACAGAGCAGTCGCTCGATGTTGCGATTGATGGTCACGGATTTTTACAGGTGTTACAACCTGACGGCACTATTGCTTATACCCGCAATGGCCAACTGCAAATTAATGGCGAAGGCCAATTAGTAAATGCCGACGGTTATTTATTAGAGCCCGCCATTATTGTGCCTGAGGGCGCTACCAAAATTACCATCGGCACGACCGGTACAGTAAATGCCTACACGCCCGGTGAGGTGGAGCCGCAACAATTGGGCGACATTACCTTGGTGGATTTTATTAACCACTCCGGCTTGCAACCAATTGGCGGCAATTTATTTGTTGAAACTGTGGCCAGTGGTGCACCCGTGCAGGGAACGCCGGGTGAAAACGGTTTGGGTGTACTTAAACAAGGCATGTTGGAAAATTCCAACGTGGATATTGTGGAAGAAATGGTCAACATGATTACCACCCAGCGCGCCTATGAAATGAATTCAAAAGTCGTCTCTACCGCTGATCAAATGTTGCAATACATTACGCAAAATCTTTGATGAGTAATTAATCATGGCTGCGCAAATAAACAAGTCATATCGCTCACTCAAACTGGTGTTGGCCGCCAGCACAGTATTGGCATTGACCGGATGCTTCACTAACAAAAAACCTATGCCGGATGATCCTGCCTACGCGCCTACTATTGCCGCGAATATGCCGGTGCCCCAGCGCACGGAAGGCTCGCTCTATCAAGATGCTTATGGCCTGAATTTGTTTGATGATCGCAAAGCGCATTTTGTGGGTGACGTAATTACAGTAACGCTGAGCGAACGAACTGTTTCGCGTAAATCTTCCGGTGTAAATACCAGTAAAAATAGTGGAGTGGATTTTAATGCCGGCCCGCTTCTGGGGGTAAACCCAACCATTAAGGGGAATGAGTTAACAACCAACCTTGAACAGGGCAGAACATTTGATGGCAGTGCCGATGCCGATCAGAGCAATAGTTTACAAGGCAATATCACCGTGACAGTTGCAGAAATATTACCCAACGGCAATTTAATTGTGCGCGGCGAAAAATGGATAACGCTTAATCGTGGCGACGAATTTATTCGCATTAGCGGCATAGTGCGCCCCGATGATATAGCGCCGGATAACACCGTGTTATCAACCCGCCTGGCCAATGCAAAAATTTCGTACAGTGGCACCGGCGCACTGGCAAGCACGCAATCTATGGGGTGGTTATCGCGTTTTTTTAACAGCGAGTTGTGGCCATTGTAATTTCTGCCCCTTACCAGCAGGGCTTATGTAATCCAGTTTTATCGAGGTATTTTTATGCCCAGTTTTTTTGTTTCCAGCATCAAAAAAATTCCGCAGTATTTGGGATTTTCGGCGTTGACGTTGATGTTAGTGTTTAGTGCATCCAGCTATGCCGAACGAATTAAAGATATCGCCAGTGTTGCCGGTGTGCGCGCTAACCAATTAGTCGGTTATGGCTTGGTGGTTGGTTTGGATGGCACGGGGGATCAAACAACACAATCACCTTTTACTACCCAATCCTTCAATAGCATGCTGAAGCAATTTGGTATTACCGTGCCGGAAGGCGCGCGTATGCAAATGAAAAATGTTGCCGCGGTGATGATCCAGGCCGAATTACCTGCGTTTGCAAAACCAGGTCAAACAATTGACGTTACAGTCTCCTCTATCAGTAACGCAAAAAGTTTGCGTGGCGGCAGTTTATTAATGACTCCATTAAAAGGGCTGGATGGAAAAGTTTACGCCATTGCACAGGGTAATTTGGTGGTTGGTGGTTTGAGTGCATCAGGTAATGACGGCTCAAAAATTACCGTGAACGTTCCCAGTGCCGGGCGTATTCCCAGCGGGGGCATGGTGGAGCGTATGGTGGAAACTAATTTTGCCGGCGGTCAACCAATTGTATTTAATTTGCATCGTGCCGATTTCACCACCGCCAATGCGTTGGCAAAAAGTATTAATGACATGTTGGGGCCAGATGTAGCACGCCCGCTCGATGCGGTGTCAATTATGGTGAATTCACCCGTGAATCCGGCGCAGCGTGTCGATTTTATTGCGATGCTGGAAAATTTAAATGTCACCATGGGCGAAGAAGTGGCGAAGGTGATTATTAATTCGCGCACCGGCACTATTGTGGTTGGCAAAAATGTCCGTGTATCACCTGTTGCTGTTACTCACGGCAGCCTCACTGTGTCTATTGCGGAAAGTTTAACCGTGAGCCAACCCAATGCCTTGGCCGGTGGAACTACTGTAGTTGTCCCTAGCAGCAATGTGCAGGCTGATGAAGAAACTAACCCCATGTTCAAGTTCGCGCCAGGCGCCAATCTGGATGACATAGTGCGGTCAGTCAACAATGTGGGTGCATCTCCCAGCGATTTAATGGCGATTCTGGAAGCCTTAAAACAATCCGGCGCACTCAAAGCGGAATTAGTGGTGATCTAAATGTTACCCATCGATACCGGCATTAAAGTCCCGCAGGTGCAAGATAATTATCTTGACCCCAACTCGTTGAATTCCATCAAAGCTATGGGACGCGACCGGGACCCTCAGGCAATTAAAGAAGTTGCCAAAAAGTTTGAGGGTTTGCTGGTACAACAAATGCTGAAATCCATGCGCGAAGCGAATGATGTTTTTAGTGAAGGTAATTTTTTAGACAGCCAAACCACACGTTTTCATCGCGACATGCTCGACCAACAAATGGTGATCAATTTAACCAGCGGTTCTGGTATTGGTGTGGCGGATCATTTTTATCGCCAAATGATGCAAAACTACGGCAGTGCCATGCGCCCCGAAGCGGATGTGCAAAACAACACGCTAACAAGCTTGGACGCGCTGATTCCGCGTGCAGCGAATAGCGCTGAAACTGATGCTGTGAATTCATCCGATACTGATCTGTCTGCGGGTGCACCAGCAACGTCACTGGACGATTGGATTCAAGATTTTATGCGCATGAGTGACAACGTGCAGATGCAAGCACTGGGCGCTGCAGAAGAGCAGCAACCTGTCTTCCCTGCGATTAACTACGCACTTATTCCACAGCTATTGAATAAACCACAAGCGGCCACCCTGCGCGGCGGCCAAAAAGCCAGTATTAGTGCCACCCAGGAAAATTTTGTGCTGATGCTTAAACCTCACGCCGAAAAAGCGGCAGCAGAATTACAAATTAATCCGGATGTGTTGATTGCACAGGTTGCGCTGGAAACCGGGTGGGGCAAACACGTTATTCATGATCGCGCGGGCGAAAACAGTTTTAATTTATTCAATATTAAAGCGGGCAGTCAGTGGCAGGGCGATAAAGTCAATGTAAATACCCTGGAGTATCGCAATGGTATTGCTGCGCAAGAAAAATCAGATTTCCGTAAATACAATGATTACGCGGAGAGCTTTTCAGATTATGTGCGCCTAATGAAAAATAATCCGCGCTACGAAAAAGTATTGGCAACGGGCACAAATTCATCGGCTTATGCCGAGGCGTTACAGTCCGCCGGTTATGCGACCGACCCTTATTACGCGAAAAAAATTAAAAGTTTATTGAATAGTGATGCTATTAAATCACTGGATATTTCTGCTGCTGCAAAAGACCTACAAGCCGGTGTTTTGCAAACGAGCGCCCAGTCAGTTCTCTCTCTGGCGGCTACTACCGCCCGCCACTTAGCGGAGTAATGCTATGTCCGGTATTCTTTCCAATGCCATTTCCGGGCTGCAGGCCAGTCAAAATGCTTTGCGTACCGCAGGCCATAATATTTCCAATGCCAATACCCAAGGGTACTCGCGGCAGGAAGTAAATTATGTGACGCGCCCTGAGCAAATTGCAGGTGGCGCAGGTTACATCGGCTCTGGCGTTACCACTGCATCCATCGAGCGCGTGGTAAACGAATTTGTCACAACACAATTGCGTTCCGATACTTCTACTTATAATCAGTTAAATAAATACAGTTTAAATATTAGCAAGGTCGATAAACTGTTTGCCGAGGCAAGCACTGGTCTGTCTGGTTCATTACAGAGTTTTTTTGCTGCATTACAGAACGGCGCTAATGACCCGGCATCTACGCCGGCGCGGCAGTTAATTATTACCGAGGCACAAAGCCTGAGTAGCCGTTTTAATAATCTTTATCAGCGAATGGCGGATATTGAAAAGAGTGTGAATGGTGAAGTTCGCACCGTTACCTCGCAGATCAATTCATTGGCAACGTCTATTGCTGAATTAAACCAATCCATTGGTGAAGCGGTGGCGTCTGGTGGTGGCAATCAACCCAATGATTTATTGGACAAGCGCGATGAAACTTTGCGCCAACTTGCAGAATTGGTGTCTATTCAGGTGGTAAAAGAATCCACCGGTGATTTAAATGTGTTTATCGGTAATGGCCAGCCATTGGTTCTGGGGGCTAGCTCAAGCTCATTCAGTGTGACCAATGACGGTCAGATACAATTGCGGGCTAACAGCGCGGTCATTGATATTACCGAGCAGGTTTCGGGTGGCCAAATTGGTGGCCTATTAAGTTTTCGCGATGAAGTATTGTCCCCGTCCATGAATGAACTGGGGCGAATTGCGATTTCAATGTCAGAAGAATTTAATAATTTGCAACAACAAGGTCTTGATCTGGATAACGATTACGGCCAAAAAATGTTTGTCGATATTAATGACCCCGTGAATGCGGTTAACCGGGTAAAACACAGCAGCGGCAATCAGCAGCCCTATGATCGGCAATTAAATGTAACTATTACCGATACTAATCAGTTAACCGCCAGTGATTATCGTTTTGATATTGTGCCTGGTACGACCAATTATGTTGTTACTCGTCTTGCGGATGATCAGGTGGTCAAACAAGGTGGTTTATCTGGCGCTTATCCATTTAGCATTGAGTTTGATGGCGTAAGCCTCAATTTAACCAGTGGCTCATTTCAAGGTGGCGATTCTTTTTTAGTGCAGCCAACCCGTAACGGTTCGCAGGATATAAAAGCATTATTGCAGCGCCCAGAGGATTTAGCCTTTGCGTCGCCTATTCGCACCGGTAGCGCCAGTAGCAACACCGGTAGCGGCATTGTTAGCAGCGGTCAGGTATTAAGTGTTGTCGATACAAACGGCAATATTTTGCCTGCCTTTGCCAACCCCGGCCAATTATCGCCGCCAATTATTATTCGCTTCACGTCGGACACCACTTACGATGTATTGGATAACTCTGACCCTGCAAATCCAAAACATTTGAATCCGGCCATGCAGGATCAAGTGTTTGTACCCGGCACAACCAACAATATATTTTCGAGTGATCCGGGCGAAACCAGAATTGTAGGTGCTGGTGATCGCCTTGGTTTACCGGCAGATCGCAGCCCGCAAACTGTTGCAATAGGTGCTCCCGCACAAGGCAATGGTTATCTAGCGGAGCGGTTGAATTTTACGTTTACTGATCCACAAACCGGTTCCGTGACAGCGCGCAGTATAATTACCCAGTCGGGTGCATCAGCTATGCAGACGGCGGCGCAATTAAGCGCTTTACCCGGCGTCACTGCAAATGCTTACACCACGGCGACAATTACCGGTATTAATGTTGCACCCGGTGATTTTGCAGTACCTATGCAGTTGCGTATTAATGGTGAAGCGATAATTCAAGATGATGGCGCATTACCAACGCCCGCATTTTTAAGTACCGTGCCTGATCCGAATCTCAGTGAGGCGGATTTCAATGATTACCTTGCCGAGCAAATTAACGCGAATCCCAATTTAAATGCGCTGGGAATTCGCGCGCAAAGTTCTACCAATCCGCTAACTGGCGCACCTGAGCTGAGGTTGTTTGCGGCCTCCGGTGTGGATCTGGATATTCGTTTTTCAGCGGCAAGCGCAACCAGTAGCATTCAGGTTAATGACAGTTCGGGCAATCCTAATCAGACATTAACCAGTGCCGGTGTAGGGCAGGAGAGTGCAATTACTGTGGGTGGCAGAATTGATGTCACGCTTGCGTCTGGCATTGAAATGTCACCTTCTATTTCAAGTAGCCCTTTGTTTGGTGACAGTAGCTCTGCCACATTTGTACAGTCATCATTCCTGGGTTATCAAGTGACGCTTACCGGGCAACCTAAAGCTGGCGATGTTTTTACTGTGGGTTTTAACACTGATGGTAAAAATGATAACCGCAACGCGTTGGCGATGGTGGCCATGGAAACAAAATCCACTATGCAAAACGGTAGCCTTAGTTTCGCGGAAGGTTATGGCAAATTAGTGGAGGAGGTCGGCACCAAAAGCAGTCTTGCTAAAATTAACACCGAAGCCAGCATTAGTTTGTTAGAACAAAGCCAAACGATGCGCGATAGTATTTCCGGTGTAAACCTGGATGAAGAAGCTGCGGATTTAATTCGGTTTCAACAACTTTATGGTGCGAATGCGCAGGTAATTTCGGTCGCTCGCGAGTTGTTTGATACCTTGTTGAATGCCCTTTAAAAAAAGGGCCCTGTGAATGCAGGTATTCACAAAAGCAAAAAGTTGGATTGATTTGTGCATTGCCAATGATAAGCGGCAAAAATTGTAAGCACAGGGTATTGGTATGCGTATATCTACTTCGCAAATTTACAACATAGCAACACTCGGCATGGGACAGGCGCAATCGGCTGTCACTAAAACCCAGGAGCAAATGGCTACGGGTAAACGAGTGTTGTCTCCTGCGGATGATCCGGTAGCGGCAACTACTATTCTAAAATTAAATCAGGAATTGGCGCGTACCGAACAATACAAAAAAAATATTGACGTGGCCGATAATAGTTTGAGTTTGGAAGATTCAACCTTGCAAACAGTTGTAGAACTAATGCAACAAATGAATGTGTTGGCGGTTAAAGCCGGTAACACGGCGGTATTAACCGCTGCCGATTACAAATCCATTGCTGCCGAAGTGGACACGCGAATTAGTGAGTTAATGAACTTGCAAAATACGCGCAATGCTTCTGGTCAGTACATTTTTGCGGGCTATCAAGGCGATACTCAACCCTTCATTAATAAAGGCGGCGGCAATTTTGAATACTTGGGCGATGAAGGCCAGTTATTTCTGCAGGCCTCTGCTTCTGTCAGTGTGGCAGTGAGTGACTCGGGCAAAAAAGTATTTGTAGATATTCCCAGTGATCACAACACGGTAAACACTTCTGCCAGTAGCAGCAATCGCGCACTGCCTGCATCAGTAGTCAGTGTGGGTCAAATTGTCGATCAGGAATTGTTTGACAGTTTTTATCCCGAAGACATGGTTATTGCATTTAATGCCAACTCTGCGGTTGTTCCTAATGGTCCTAATTACACCGTTACTGAACGCAGCACTGGCAAAGTGCTGGTGGCGAATGCGCCTTACGTTTCTGGCGAAGAAATTAATGTGATGGGTGTGAGCCTCAGTATTTCCGGTTCACCAGTTGCTCCTACACCCGCCAGCTTGCCATTTAACTTTGATGCGGCTGCAGCGCCAATCGATTTTTCTGCCAACCCTACAACCGTAAAGATTTCTGTCGGTGGCAGGTCAGAAACTCTGGAATTTAACAGCTTGCCCATCGTAAATAACGCGGCAGATTTTGCCGCTATGTTAAATGCAGCGCCCAATGCCGCTAAATTGGCGAACCTTGGTTTAACGGCCAGTGCGACAGGGTTCGTGTCGGCTAATGGTATGAACATTAGTGTGCAAGGTGGTAATCCTGCACTGCAAAGTGCGACAGGCCTGGCAACCATGGCGGGCGTGGTTTCAACCAACGGTAAAGCGGGCGATTCTTTTTTTGTTGAATCTACCGATAAGCAAGGTTTGCTTACAACGCTGTCACGTTTCAGTGAGGCTATGAAAAGTGTAAAAGACACACCCGAAAGCAAAGCATTGCTGAGTGATTTGGTTGCCAAAACCTTGAGTAACCTGACTAACTCTATTACCAATGTTGTTTCAGTACAGGGTGAAGTGGGTGCTCGTCAGAACACTCTGGAAAGTTCGCGTGATTTGAATTTGGATGTAAATTTGTTTGTTCAGCAAGAATTAAAAAGTGTACAGGATCTGGATTACGCAGAAGCCTCTATTCGTTTATCGATGGAAACTCTGGTGCTTAATGCTTCGCAGCAGAGTTTTACCAAAATAAGCCAGCTGAGTTTGTTTAATTACCTGTAGAGCAAGTGTTATGGGTTAAACATTTGTCGGAAGTCGCTGCGCTCTTCCGACACACCAATCATCCGCCTTCCAACACACATCTCAAGCATCCCTCTTTAATGTTTTCCAACCACCCATTTAAATTTTGCTAATCTTTGTAGATGGCGTTAGGCTTCGCTTATTAAACCAACTTATTGTATTCCCTAGGTAAAGAGCTGTTTTATGGATATTGAGACCTTGTTAGATCCTCTTTCTCGCGCACTCAGCCAGTCCCAAGCACTGCTGTCATTGGCAGAGGCGGGCGATTGGGATTCCTTTGAGACATTGGTGCAGCAGCGCCAGCAGGGTTTGTTATCAATTAATGATGCTGAATACCTGCAGTCGCTGGCGCAGGCGGATTTGGAACCTCAAGCCGCACGTATGATTGAAGAAATCCAGACTATTAATAAGCGTTTATCCGAGCTGGCTGAAATTAGTCGTGAGCAAGTGGCGTCAGAATTGCGTCAAACTAATCGCGCCATGAAGGCAATCGATGCTTATGGTCGTTAATTTGACGTTTTTCTGCTTTTATATAACCTTCCGCAATAAATTCTGTTAATTACCGCTGTAAATATTTTGTTTAAGCCATAAAAAAAGATTAAAGCAACTCCAGGATGTGTCGATAACCTTGTTAGAAGTGCTGATTAGTAAGTTTGTCTCAGGCTTCATCAACAGACTTGTTATCGCAGTGATACTGCACACAGACATTAATCCAGGAGATTAATCATGGCTTTAGTAATTAACAGCAATATCGCCTCCATCAATGCGCAACGTCAATTGATGAACTCAGGCAACGCACTTGATCGCGCTACCGAACGTTTGTCCTCTGGTAACCGTATCAACTCCGCAAAAGACGACGCCGCTGGTTTGGCGATCGGTAACCGTATGACCTCTCAGGTTCGCGGTCTGGACCAAGCCATCCGTAACGCTAACGATGGTGTGTCGCTGATCCAAACCGCTGAAGGTGCTCTGCAAGAATCTACCAACATCCTGCAACGTATGCGTGAACTGTCTGTTCAGTCTGCGAACGGTATCTACAACGATGCTGACCGCCAAACCCTGAACGCTGAAGCACAACAGTTGAAGGCAGAATTGGATCGTATCGCTGATACGACTTCGTTCAATGGCCGTGCGTTGTTGGATGGCACCTTGGGTAAAACTGATCTTCAAATCGGTTCTCAAGCAAATCAGACTTTGAGCGTAAACATCGGCAAATTCGATACTGGTTCATTGGGCGGTAGCAGTGGAGATTTGGTGGGTTCAAGCACTACCTTAACTGCACTGCAAGCGTTGACAGCTGGTGATCTTGAAATTAATGACAAGCAAGCAACTCTATTAACTACAACTAATGCTGGCACGATTAATAAAGCACTTGAGACGTTAAATAGTGATTTTAACGCTGTTGGTGTAAATGTAAGTGCTGTGTCTGAGTTGAAAGTGGGGGCAGCTGGCTCTGGTCAATTAGTAGCTTCAACCGATGTTCTCACCATCACTGTGACTGATGGCGATGGTCAGGCCCAAGCAATCAAGGTGACTGGCACAAACAATATGGAAGAGGTTGTTTCCAAGATCAATGATGCTGCAGGTGGTATCGTTCAGGCTTCTTTGAGCGACGAGGGTAAGCTAGTGCTGACTGCGCAAAACTCACAGTCAATAGCTCTAACAGGAATTGGTAATGCAATTGCTAACGTTGGTGCAACAGGCACTGTATCTGCCGACTTCTCTTTGGTTTTGGATAAGACTCCAGGTAATAGCACCGGTATCAAAGTAGAGACTGGTACTCCTGCGGATCTTTTGACAGCTGGCTTTAACGCAACCCAAGCTGACGGTTCCATCCAAGGCGGGGCTGTTGCCACAGCAACAGCTACAACCGCTTTGAATGAAGGCGATCTCATTATCAATGGCGTTGAGATCGGGCCAGTTGCTGCTGGTGGAACTGCCGATGCTGCAGGTGCAACGACAAAAGCTACAAATTTAATCGATGCAATCAACGAAAAGTCAGCAGAAACAGGCGTAGTAGCTTATGGGACCTCTGCCGGTATCAACTTGAAATCTGTTGATGGTTCTGAAGTGTCAATTAAATTTGGTGAGAATGCCGCAACCAATATGAGCACTCAAATTGGCTTGCTAGAGCGTAATGCGACTGAAGGTGTAGGATCTGTTGCAAGCGTTGATATTTCAACCGCTGCGGGTGCTCAAAAAGCCATTAGCATCATCGACAAAGCCATCGACCAAGTAAGTGCTACCCGTGCAGACCTCGGTGCGATTAACAACCGCTTGGACTTCACCGTATCAAACCTGGCGAACATCTCTGAGAAAACATCTGCTGCACGTTCACGTATTAACGACGCGGACTTTGCGCAAGAAACTGCAAACCTCAGCCGTTCACAAGTATTGCAACAAGCGGCGACTGCGATGTTGGCTCAGTCTAATGCACGTCCACAACAAGTACTGTCACTGTTGAGATAAGGTGGTAGCTTCCTTCAAAGTTAGCCCTCTGGCTAACTTTGAAGGTGTGTTCTAGTGAGGACTTTATGATGAATGAAATCACTAAAATCGCAGCGGGACCGGCACCGGTGAAACCAGTGCCGGCTTCGTCGTTGGTGGGCTTTGTGCAAGGTCAAAAAACCGGCAATGATTTGCCGCCTGTTGCCGAGGCGGCAAAACCTGTAGCTACTGAAACCGTCAATTCCCAAGCGGTACAAGAGCAAGTACAGGCTGCGGTTGCGCAGATGAATGAGTATATTCAGTCCACCCAGCGTGACCTGAATTTTACTTATGACCCAGGTTCAGGCGAAACAGTTGTGAAGGTGTTGGACAGGAGTACGCAAGAAGTTATTCGTCAAATTCCCGATGAAATATTTCTGCGTTTGGCACAGCAACTCACACCCGATGAGCCAGTTAGCCTGATTAGCGCGCAGGCTTAAAAATGCTTTTAAATCATTGATTTATGGCTTTTTAAGCGGTTTTGAAAATAGTGTGTTTTAAAAAAAGAGCAGCATTCGCTGCTCTTTTTTTTTGAGGTTTTTTTTGAATATTTTTTCCGCAATTATTATTTTTTAGTCGTTTTTTTATTAAGCACACTACCTAAAAAATGTTGTTTGCCTCGCTTGAATAATTGTTCCTGCCGAGGCTGTTTTTTATGGCCTAAATCGCTTGATTTTTTTCTTGGCACAGTCTGTGCAAAAGCCCACTTAGGCGACCCGTATAGAAATCCTGTTGGTATCCATTTCTTACCAGTCTTGCCACGAAGTTCTCACAAACTGAGCAATTTATTTGCCGCTGTTTCTGGGCTTCATCAGTCGGCTTGTCACAGCACACGCAACTGTGAACAGGAACAATCATTAGGAGATTTATTATGCCTTTAATTATTAACACCAATGTCGCTTCCTTAAATTCACAGCGTCAATTGATGAACTCTGGAAACGCACTCGATAAAGCAACAGAGCGTTTGTCTTCTGGTCAACGTATTAACTCAGCTAAAGATGATGCTGCTGGTTTGGCGATTTCAAACCGCATGACATCTCAAATTCGCGGCTTGGATCAAGCGATCCGTAACGCGAACGACGGCGTCTCTCTGGTTCAAACCGCAGAGGGTGCTTTGCAAGAAGTGACCAATATGCTGCAACGTATTCGTGAACTCTCCATTCAGTCAGCGAACGGAATCTACAACGATGCCGACCGCCAAACGCTGGATGCTGAGGTTCAGCAGCTCAAGAAAGAAATGGATCGTATTGCAGAAACAACTTCATTCAACGGCCAAAAGTTGTTGGATGGCACCCTCGGCGAAACCGTGCTGCAAGTCGGTTCTCAAGCCAATGAAACTATGGATGTGAGTATTGGTTCTTTTAATACTTATTCTATGGGTGGCTCATCAGGGGATATAGTGGGCGCACCTACAACATTGGCCGCACTGGATGCTCTCTTGGCTGGCGATTTAGCCATTAATGGTACGGCGATAAAAGAAATACTTCCTGCTCCCACAATACTTAACGATGCATTAGCAAGTATTAACTCTGACCTTGAAGGTAAAGGGGCAGAGGCGACATCTTTGGTTCAGGTTACTGCAAGCACTGCGGGATCAGGTGTGTTGCGCTCGCCTGACGAAGATCTTCAGTTGACTCTTCTTGACGGTAACGGCATGCAACAGATCTATACCATAACCGGTACTGGTAGCATGAAGGAGCTTGTGGACAAGATTAATTCTGAAACTGCGATTGAGGCGACTTTAAACTCTAGTGGTAAATTGGTTTTAACTGCAGAAGGTGCAACATCAATCACTATTGATGAGACTGCTACTACTGGTAATCCGACAGGCTTAATAGATGCCACCACATCTTTTTCATTGGTCTTTAATGATACTAGCGCTGATCGACTTGGTGTGAAAATAGAGTTGGGGGCTACTGGTGCAGCTGCCGCTCCTAGAGTAATTGCGTTAGGAGTTGATATTAATGATCCTAATGGGAACTTGTTAGGGCGTGCAGTTGATATCACAACTAATACACCTGACACGCTACAAGACGGTGATTTAATTATTAACGGTATCGGGATCGGCAAAATCACCCCTCAAACTGACGCAGATTTGACTGCTGCAGAGGCGATCCGTGTAATAAATCTTTCATCTGATAAAACCGGTGTAGTTGCTTTCGCAAACGGTACTAATGGAATCGCTTTGCGTTCAGCTAATGGCGAAGAAATATCGATTAGATATAGTGATACGGCAGTCGCTCAAGATGTATTGGATATCACCGGCTTTCAAGAACGTAACGACACCGAAGGTGTCGGCAGCGTTGCCAGCATCAAAATTGACACTTACGAAGGCGCCCAACGTGCAATCAGTATTGTCGATAAAGCGTTGGAACAGGTGAACGCCACCCGTGCAGATCTGGGTGCGGTGAATAACCGTCTGGATTTCACCATGTCTAACCTGGCTAACGTATCAGAGAAAACCTCTGCCTCCCGTTCGCGAATCATCGATGCAGACTTCGCTGCAGAGACAGCCGCCCTGAGCCGTGCTCAGGTATTGCAGCAGGCGGCCACGGCGATGTTGGCTCAGTCCAACGCGCGACCAGAACAGGTGTTATCACTGCTCAGATAATAATTTTTCTGGTGGTTTTTCTGCCCGTATAACAAAAACCGCAGCTTGCTGCGGTTTTTGTATTTCTACAGGGCGTAAATAGCCTGAATAAACCGATCAAAGGCAAATAATCAGCTAGCATTAACGCAGGTATCCTTTCGGTTTTTAAACATGGCTTTATCTTCTCCTCATAAGCTTGCCTCTCTGATTTTGCGTATCGTTTTACTGACGCTGGTGTATTTGGCCAGCGGTTGGCTTTCATTGTTGCTGGCTATCCCCCCGGGTTTTGTGAGTGGCATATTTTTGCCCTTGGGGATCTCTTTGGCGGCTTTGCTTATTTGGGGGAATCCGCTGGTTATTGGTGTGCTACTTGGTTCGACCTTGCTGAATATTGGTGTCGCTCTGGCAGATGGACAAACCCTAACCAGTGGGGTTGTTGGGGTTGGTTTTTTTATCGCGTGTGGCAGCAGTATCGCTTGTTTGGTCGGGGCCTGGCTTATTCGTCGTTTTGTTGGTTTTCCTAATTATTTAACAGACGAACGGGATATTTTTTTAGTGTTTATCCTTGGCGGGCCAGTAGCGGCCGCCATTAGCGCGAGTATCGGTACGCTGGTTCTGTTTGCTTATGACATTATTTCGATAAATCAAATTATTTTTAGTTGGGGAACTTGGTGGATTGGTGATGCTATAGGGGTGCTTATTGCGGTGCCCTTGATGTGTGTATTTTTTGCTGAGCCCCGCTATTTTTGGCGAAATCGGCGCGCCACTGTGGGTATCCCGTTGGTTGTTAGTAGCTTGGTTGTGGTGATAATTTTTATCACTGCCAGTAACAACGAACAAAAAAAAATGGAGGTGCAATTTCGGCAGGAGGCGAGTTTGATTGCTGCTGCCGTAGAAACCACACTGGGTTCGGTGGAGCAGATCCTCGCGACCTTGGGGGGGTTATTTATTGCGTCACAAGATGTTACTCGCGAAGAGTTTATCGCTTATGTGGATCAGGTTATTTTAAAAAAGCACGGTGTATCGGGCTTTTCCTGGAATCGTTTGCTTGCACACGATGAACGCAGTGAGTTTGAATCCAATATGCGCGGGCAGGGCTTTGATAATTTTGTCATTCGTGAAGCAACTTCTGATGGCAGTTTTACTACCGCACCGGAGCGTGATAGCTACGTTGTTATCACTTACATAGAACCATGGGAGCAGGGGCGGGTTATTCACGGTGTGAATGTTGCGGCAGACCCTGAGCGCTTTGACGCAATTGAGCGCGCCGCGAAGACCGGCGAGTTGGCTATGACCAAGCCTTTGCAGCTGTTGCAGGACAAAACCTATTCGCCGGCGATAATTGCGTTCTATCCGGTGTTCAGTTTGGCTTATTTGAAACCCGAAGTAGCTGCAAATAAACCGATGCTTATGGGGTATGCGACGGCCATTGTGCGCGCTAACGATTTAATTGCCGCTACTTTATTGCCCTTTGCGTCGGCGAATTACAACCTGATTATTACTGACATCACCCAAGCGACAGACCCTTTACGGTTTTACACCAAGGGGCAGGTGGCCACACCTGCCTATGCTGATAATTTAATCCTTGAGGATGAAGTCACATTAGGTGGGCGGCGCCTGCAGATTCGTATCGCACCTACACAGTTTTTTTTGACGAGCAAGCAGGGTTTGGAGTCGTGGTTTGTATTGGTGGGTGGTTTGCTGTTCTGCAGTTTATTGGGTGGTTTTTTGTTGCTGATATCAGGGCGTACCCAACATATTCATAATCTCGTTGAGCAGCGCACGCAAGAACTCGCCGCTATTTTGGAAAGTGCCGCTGAGGCAATTTTAGTAGTGGACAGCAGTGGTGTAATTGAAAAGGCCAATCCGGCTGCTGCGATACTGTTTAACTATTCGTTAGAAAACCTTGAGCAATTACAGATTGCAGATTTAATCCCCTCTCTGTCTGATTTGTCGGGTGCTGCGCTTTTTTCTTCAGTTGTGGAAGGCGAAAAAGAGCGCGTTGCGCGGCGCAGTGACGGAGTGAGTCTGAATGTTGAACTCAGTATTAGCCCGGTGGATATTAAAGAGCGATTATTTTTTACTTTTATCATTCACGATGTCACCGAGCGTAAAAAGGTTGAACAACTTAAAGCAGAATTTATCTCCACCGTCAGCCATGAATTGCGCACTCCATTAACGTCTATCAAAGGTGCATTGAGCGTGGCGCTGAATGGTGGTGTTGGTGTTTTGGATGAAAAGCTGGCACAGCTCTTGTCTATTGCGGCAACCAATGCGGATCGCCTGTCGCGTTTGGTTAATGACATTCTGGATATCGATAAACTGGAATTTGGTAGTGCCAATTTAACCATTGATGTGCATGAGGTGTATCCACTCTTAAAGCAGGCTGTGGAGCAACATCTTGCTTATGCGGAGCGTTACGCTGTGCATTTACAGCTCGACCTGCCCGATGAATCCTTAATAGGGCTCAAAGCAAAATTAGATGGTGATCGTTTTTTGCAGGTCATGTCCAACCTGATTTCCAATGCGATCAAATTTTCTTATCAGCATAATCCTGTGCAGATCCGCATGACCAAAGAAGCGCATCGCATTCACATTGAGGTAATTGATAAGGGGCAGGGAATACCTGCGTCTTTCCATCAGCGTGTATTTACCCGTTTTGCCCAGGTGGATTCATCGGATACCCGTAAGCGGGATGGCTCAGGCCTGGGGTTGAGTATTACCAAGGCGTTGGTTGATCGTATGGGTGGTACAATTGACTATGTGTCCGAGGTAGGAAAAGGCACTACTTTTTATATCACTTTGCCCATTTATAACGATTGATTTAATGGGCCTATTGTTCGTGCTGGCCTGTTTTATGCTTTGTTATTAAAAATCAGGTTTTTTGAGAAATAGCGGCAAAACCGGCTAAAGTTTACCCATTCGTTGCCGCTAGCCTATGCGAAGCGGTAATTTTTTGGTGTGGAGGTATCTATGGTGACCAGTACATCCAGTACGACAAACAACAACGGATCAATAGGTTCTAGCATTGTCAGTGCGTTAGGGTCTGGCTCTGGTATCGATAGTAATAAGCTCGCTGACCAGCTTACCGAAGCGAACAAGATGGTTCAGGCGCAGCGCTTGACCAGTCAAAAGACACTTCTGCAAACACAAATTTCAGATTATGGCCTGTTGCGCAGCTCGCTTGCGAAGCTGGAAACCGCTGCCGCCGCGCTTGGTAGCGCCGATACATTTAATGCCAAAGCCCTGTCCGTTCCAGATACCAGTTTGATTGGCATTACCAAGCTGGATTCAAAGGCTGTGGCGGGTAGCTATCAGTTAAAAGTCGAGCAAGTTGCTCAGGCTCAATCCCTCAGCTCTGCCAGTTTTGCGGCTATGACGAGTCCGGTTGGCAAAGGCACTTTGACCATTCGTTTGGGGGATTGGAATGCAGGAAACACCGCATTCACCGTGGATTCCACCAAAACCGGTGGAACCATCACCATTGATGATTCCAATAACTCGCTGACTGGTCTGCGTGATGCGATCAACGCTGCCGATATTGGTGTATCGGCAAGTATTGTTAGTGATGGCGGTTCTTACAGGCTGTTGATGACTGCCAGTACTGGTGCTAAAAACGAAATCGAAGTTGTTGCAACAGAAGATCCGGCTGCCGTTGGGCTTGCCGCATTTAACTTTAACGAGACCACTAAAAACCTGACTCAGCAACAAGAGGGGCTGGATGCACAAATTCGTGTAAATGGGTTATTGGTAAGCCGCGAATCCAACCAGGTGAAAGATGTCATCGATGGTTTGGAGTTTGATTTGTTCACCAGCTCAGCCACTGAAACCATTAGTTTGGTCATCTCTGAAGACAAATCGGTCGCCGAACAAACCATCCGTGATTTTGTTCAGGCATACAATACCTTCAAGGCTGAAGTTGATGTACTTGTCGGTTTTGATGCTGAATTGGATGATTTTGGCAGTTTAAAAAGTGATCCTCTCGCTAAAAATTTGATGCAAAGTATCCGCAATGTATTAACGAATGCGGTTCCTGGAATCGGTGAGGGGTTCAGTACACTGTCAAATTTAGGTATTCGTACCGAACTGGATGGCACTCTCAAAATATATGAAGACGACAGCACCGGGTTCCGCGCGGCCATAGACGATAACTTTGAGTTTGTGCGCGACTTATTTGTGCCTAAAGCTTCTTCGTCGGTTTCAAATATCGATGTCACTAAATTCTCGGCAAGAAGCCAGCCGGGTTCTTATGAGGTAGTGATTACCCAACAACCATCAAAGGGTACCTTAACTACAACTGATCCCGTTGATCTGGTTGGCATTGGTAGCGGCACTAAAGACTACAGTTTTACTTTTCAATTAAATGGTATTACGTCCAACGCCATTAGTTTGCCGGCGGGTAAGCAATATGGATCGGGCGCTGAATTGGCGGCTGATTTACAAAGTTTGATTAACCTTGACGCTAACGTTAAAGCGGCCAATGCAAGTGTGGCAGTAACTTTTGAAGGCGGTAAGTTAGTCTTTACGTCGGCCTCTTATGGCGCGTCCAGTACTGTGAACTTTAGTGCAGTTAGCGCTGATATGTTGGCTGACTTTGGTATGACTAATGGTGTTGTAGTTTCAAGTGGTACTGATGTGGCAGGTACCGTCGATGGCGTTGCCGCATTTGGTTCGGGCAATATCTTATTGCCTGCAATCGGCTCTAAAGCTGAAGGCCTGAGTATGATGGTAGAGCCTGGAGCAACTACAGGTACGCTGACATTCACTCGTGGTTTCGCGGGCAGTATGAGCAGCCTGGTTAATGAGTTTTTGAAAACCTCCGGTTTGATAAAAGAACGCGAAACTACTATTGATAAAGACATCAAGCGTGTAGAGCAAAATGAAGAAGCGCTGGAGCGGCGTAGTGAAGCCTATCGTGCGCGCTTAATGGCACAGTTCCAGGCAATGGAATCCATTGTTCGTGCGTTGAATACCACGGGTGGTTTCCTCGGTGGTATTGTCGACCGCCTGCCATTTACAGCAAAAAGCTAATTGTTGGATTAGCTTTTTGCTGAGGCTTATTTGCCTTCAGGCTTTCATATCTCGCAATTTCATCTAAGCTAAATAAGTTCTCATCAGCGATCAGTTGGGTCGCACCCTATAGCAAGCCAGAATTCTGGAGTCGCTATGTCAAACGTATTTGCACTGATACCTGCCCGTGGCGGTTCAACGGGTATTATTCAAAAAAATATTCAGCCGCTACTCGACCAACCGCTATTGGCTTATACGATCATTGCGGCGCAAAAATCGGGGGTTGTCGATGCAGTCTATGTCTCATCGGACGACGATCAGATTCTGGCGATGGCTCACTATTACGGCGCTGAACGCATTAAGCGTGATTACCATTTTGCGCGTGATGATTCCCCTTTGGATCCGGTAGTTGCCGAGTTTATTCATCGCGTAAAACCGGCAGGTAAAGATACGATTATCTTGCTGCAGCCCACCTCGCCACTACGTCAGGCAAAACATATTGTCGAGGCGCTCGCTGAATACCGCGATTTTCCCTGCTGTCGGCGCCTGATCAGTGTTTATGAAATCAGCAATAAATATATGCGTGCCTATGTGGGTGGTGGTGAGTTTTTACATCTACTCGCAGGCGAGCATACAAGCCTAATACTTCGGGAGGATTTGCCTTCGCTGTATTTACCCAACGGCGCCATTTCAATTTTTAAAGTAGATGATTTTTTGCGCGAGGAGATCATCCCGCGTAGCCACCTGATTCCTTATCTAATGCCCGAAAAAGAAAGCCTGGAAATTCGTAACGAGGAAGATATTCGACAAGCTGAAGCCTATTTACGTGCTAGGTCCTAAGCACAAAATACCAAACGATAAAATGAAAAAACCCGCATCGCTGCGGGTTTTTCGTTTAAGACTTACGTCTTATTTTTTACTTACACTGCAACAGTCTGGATCTCTACCGCTGCAATACGCTTGCCTTCGTTGGCAGCGTTTTGGTAGCTCTCAATTTCATTGAAATTGAGGTAGCGATAAATCTCGGAAGACATGCTGTTGATTTTGCTCGCGTAGCTTTGGTATTCCTCTGGTGTTGGCAGCTTGCCGAGTACCGCAGCGATAGCAGCCAATTCAGCAGAAGCCAAGTACACATTCGCACCTTCACCCAAACGGTTCGGGAAGTTACGGGTAGAGGTAGAAACCACAGTCGATTTCGGAGCTACACGCGCCTGGTTACCCATGCAGAGTGAGCAGCCTGGCATTTCGGTACGGGCACCTTTAACGCCGTAGATGCTGTAGTAGCCTTCTTCCATCAATTGGTGCTCGTCCATTTTGGTGGGCGGTGCAATCCACAGGCGGGTAGTTAACTCGTCTTTGGTTGAGGCCAATAATTTACCCGCAGCGCGGAAGTGACCGATGTTGGTCATGCACGAACCGATAAACACTTCATCAATCTTCGCGCCTTGAACTTCAGACAATACTTTCACATCGTCCGGATCGTTAGGGCAGGCGAGGATGGGTTCTTTGATGTCCGCCAGGTCGATGTCGATAACCGCTGCATATTCCGCATCGGCATCAGCTTCCATCAACTCAGGGTTGGCAATCCAGGCTTCCATCTTCTGCGCGCGGCGCTCAAGGGTGCGGATATCGCCGTAACCTTGTTCGATCATCCAGCGCAGCATGGTGATGTTGGATGTCATGTATTCAATGATGGGCGCTTTATCCAACTTGATAGTACAACCAGCCGCGGAACGCTCGGCCGATGCGTCAGAAATTTCAAACGCTTGTTCTACTTTCAGGTCAGGTAAACCTTCTACTTCAAGGATACGGCCAGAGAAAATGTTCTTCTTGCCCTTTTTCTCAACGGTCAACAAACCGGCTTTGATCGCATACAGAGGAATCGCATTTACCAGATCACGCAGGGTGATGCCCGGTTGCAATTCACCTTTGAAGCGAACCAGAACAGACTCAGGCATGTCGAGTGGCATAACACCGGTCGCAGCAGCAAACGCTACAAGGCCTGAACCGGCTGGGAAGGAAATACCAATCGGGAAACGGGTATGTGAGTCGCCACCGGTACCTACGGTGTCAGGCAACAGCATACGGTTCAACCAGCTGTGGATGATACCGTCGCCTGGACGCAGGGAAACGCCGCCGCGAGTCATGATGAAGTCGGGCAATGTGTGTTGGGTTTCGATATCCACTGGCTTTGGATACGCAGCAGTGTGGCAGAAAGACTGCATGGTCAGGTCGGCAGAGAAGCCAAGGCAGGCCAGGTCTTTCAGTTCGTCGCGGGTCATAGGGCCGGTGGTGTCCTGTGAACCTACAGTCGTCATGTACGGCTCGCAGTAGGTGCCTGGGCGAATACCTTTTACGCCGCACGCCTTGCCTACCATTTTTTGTGCGAGGGTATAACCCTTGCCGGTGTCAGCCGGTGATTCTGGCAGGCGGAACAAAGTACTTGCAGGCAAGCCCAGTGAAGCGCGTGCTTTGGTGGTCAGGCCGCGGCCGATGATCAACGGGATACGGCCGCCAGCCTGGACTTCGTCCAACAGCACATCGGACTTGAGGCTGAACTCAGAAATCACCGCGCCGGTAGTGGCGTTGAGGATTTTGCCCTCGTATGGGCGAATCTCAATTACATCACCCATATTCAGGTTGTCAACCGGTGCTTCAAACACCAGTGCGCCAGCATCTTCCATGGTGTTGTAGAAAATCGGCGCGACTTTGCTGCCGATGCACACACCGCCGGTGCGCTTGTTAGGTACACCCGGGATATCTTCGCCGATGAACCACAATACCGAGTTGGTAGCAGATTTACGTGAAGAACCTGTACCGACTACATCGCCCACAAATACCAATGGATAGCCTTTGGTTTTCAGTGCTTCGATTTGTTTGATTGGGCCGATTTTGCCTGGCTCATCAGGGGTGATGCCATCGCGCGCCATTTTGAACATGGCGAGTGAGTGCAGGGGGATATCAGGGCGTGACCAGGCATCAGGTGCCGGTGACAAGTCATCGGTATTGGTTTCGCCGGTGACTTTAAAAACGGTGAGTTTGGTGCTCTCGGGCACTTTAGGCTTGCTGGTAAACCACTCGGCATCAGCCCAGGATTGCATCAGTTCTTTGGCGTGTGGATTACCGGCTTTTACTTTCTCTTCCACATCGTGGAATGCATCAAACATCAGCAAAGTGTGCTTGAGTTCTTTGGCAGCCAAAGGCGCCAGAGTGGCATCGTCGAGCAGGTTAACCAGGGTTTCGATGTTGTAACCGCCGAGCATCATGCCGAGCAGTTTAATCGCGAGAGGCTTATCGATCAGGGGGGAGGAAGCTTGGTCTTTCAAAATCGCGCTTAGGAAAGCGGCTTTAACATAGGCGGCTTCATCGACGCCGGGCGGAACGCGGTTGGTGATCAAATCCAGTAATACTTCAGCTTCACCAGCGGGGGGATTTTTTAACAGTTCGACCAATCCAGCAACTTGTTCGGCGTTCAATGGTTTTGGTGGAATACCTTCTGCGGCGCGTTCTGCGACCTGTTTACGATAGGCTTCAAGCACGGTTTTATCCTCATTAGTGTAGGGGTTACTCCCTCGGCAGGATCTCTGCGTCAGGAGGCTATCCATGGCCTTCATGGATGTCTAAGTACGCTCAACCAATGTGCGCACTTAATTACTCACTGCCTTTTTCTCTAGCGCAGTGCTGATTTACCAAAAGCGTGTTAAATCGGGCGCAGAGTATAACCCAAGCGACGCGTGCTGTTAATGCGCTCCGCGCTAAGTTCGGCGGGTTTTGAGGTCGGTATTTAAAGGCGACTGTGATAAGGTGACGGCCTTGTTTGGCTAGTCCAGACCAGTCCGCGGCAGTAAAAATACAATGACTATAAGTAGCAATTAAAAGTACAAAGGGATCTCTATGAAAACCTTATTCAAACCACTATTTACCATCGGCTTAATGAGTGCAGTCTTGTTGACGCTCCCGGCGTGCGAGCAACAATCCTCACAGGTGTCTGCCGCCAGTTCTGCTGCTGTTTCATCTATCGCAGATACTACTTTTTCATCCATGGCTGCTGGTGCAGCTTGTGAAGGGATTGCACCAGCCGGTGATCTGACCCCGGTGCGCATCGAGGCGGCCAATACTGCCCGGACTGAGCCTGGTTTATATGAAGGCCCGGTGTGGATCAATGATTCCTTATACTTTTCCGATTTTGTATTTAGTGAGGGTTTTCCATCGCGGGTACAAAAACTGGATGCTTCCGGTCAGGTGACAACGGTTATTGAAGATTCCGGCAGCAATGGTTTGGCGGTAGACAACGATGGCTTATTAGTAGCGGGCACGCACAAGTATAAAAGTGTGTCGCGCTACAATCTTGCAACTGGTGAGCGCAGCACAGTGGCCCAAACCTTTCAAGACAACGTATTTAATTCACCCAACGATATAGCCATCACCGAAGACGGTGTTGTTTATTTTACTGATCCCGCGTTCCAAACGGCCGCAGCACCCGGTGGTCAGGAAAAAACGGGTGTTTACCGTGTGGCGACGGATGGTAGCGTGACCTTGGTTGATGACACTATTAGCAATCCCAACGGTATTACTCTATCGCCCGATGAACGTGTGCTTTATGTAAATGGTGGTGGCGAGCAGGGTATATTGCGCGCGTATGAAATTGTTGATGGGATTCCGCAGGCGGGTAAAGATCTGGTCACCGGTATTCATATTCCGGACGGCATGGCAGTGGATTGTTTGGGAAACATTTATCTCACTGAACACTTATCGCGCCAATTGCGTGTATTTACCCCTGCCGGCGAACAAATTGCTCAAGCCACAGTAGACGCCAACTTGACCAACGTTGCATTTGGCGGCCCTGAAGGTACCACTTTGTTTTTAACAGGTGCAGGTTCTTTGTGGAAAATTGAGTTGGGAATTACTGGTTCGGCTTATTAATTTTATCTTTTCCATACCCAGTGAACTGCTGTATTCAGCAGTTCACTCATAACGCGATTCGTATGCTTGTATTAAAACCCGTAAAAACTCCCTGTGTGGGAATTTGCTCTACCGGCATTGGCGACAGTGTCTGTCGCGGCTGTAAACGTTTTGGTCATGAGGTGATTAACTGGAATGCCTATACTCATGATCAACGTTTATTGATTGCGCAACGGTTAGAAGCATTTCTTGCGCAAATTGTGCAGAACATGATTCATATCCATGATGAAAAGTTGCTGCTCGCGCAAATTAAACACCAACAAATCCAATTCAAACCCGAACAAAATCCCTATTGCTGGGTATTTGATTTATTGCGCGCTGGCGCCAGCCAGATTCAGGATTTATCGCAATATGGCTTGGCATTGCACGCAAATTGGAAAGGGACCCCCTTGCCGGTTATTCGCGACAATATCGACAAAGATTTTTACGCGCTGTCTTGCGCGCATTACGAACGTTATATTTCACCTTGTTTTATCACTGCTGAAACACTCGAACAACACAAATAGTTTTTACTTTATGAATGCTCTCACCAAAATCCAGCAATTTCTGCACTGCGAAACCCCCGATGCTTGGGTAAAAAACGCTTTGGACAACCAAGCATTGTTACTGCTTGATCACGCCAACTGCGAAAAAAAAGCGGCATCAACTGCGATTAATTTGATGTTTCGCTACGTAGGCGATTTTGACATGATGAACAAAATGTCGCGCCTTGCCCGCGAGGAGTTGCGTCACTACGAACAGGTGATGGCAATTATGAAGGCGAGGGGCGTTAGCTATGATCAAATCACTCCTGGCCGTTACGCGGGTGAGCTGCGCAAATTAGTGCGTACTTCTGAACCCGGCCGCTATATAGACACCCTTATCTGCGGCGCCATTATCGAAGCTCGTTCCTGCGAACGCTTTGCCAAAGTTGCTCCATTTTTGGATGAAGAGCTGCAAAAATTTTATCTATCGCTGCTGAAATCCGAATCTCGTCATTACGAAGATTATTTAGTTCTCGCCAAGCGAGCAGCAGAGGGCGCGGATATTTCTGCAAGAGTGCAGGAGTTTCTTGCGTTGGAAAAAACCTTGATTGAAGGTAGTGATGAAGAGTTTCGTTTTCATTCGGGAGTTGTGAACTCCTTTACTGCGTAAACCTCCGTTATTAAGTGTAAATCTAGTATACCAGTATGTTATGTGCAAATAGACTATAAGTCTTCTGCTAATAATAAACTGGAGATTCACATGGCATATCAACTCGGTCAATGGCGAGGTTTGCTCGCCGTTTTATTTATTTCTCTCACTTTGCCGGTTCAGGCAAAAGACGACCTTACTCTCAACGACAAAGACTATTTCGAAAAACCCGGCTTGAATGTGCTGGTGTTTAGCAATTGGTATGACGGGCTTTTTAGTGATTCCAAAACCAGCGGTGTTGAACTAATTCATCACGGTGAGCGCACCGTTACTAACGGTGATGTGCGCTTGAATGCGACGCCGGAGCAGTGGGATATGACGCCCATGTTCAAAGAGCGAAAAGTGAATCATGCCGATCAATCCATTGAAGCGTTTCTCCATTATCCCGATCAACAGTTTGATTTTTCTATCAAAGTTACTAAAAACGCTGAAGGTGTGCGCTTAACTGTTAACTTGCCAAAACCGCTACCAAAATCCCTTGAAGGCAAAGCCGGGTTTAATCTGGAGTTTTTGCCAGCGGCTTATTTCCATAAGTCATTTTTGATGGATGAAACGGCGGGCGGTTTCCCGGTTTATCCCACGGGTTTAAAAGAAATTAATAACAAAGCTGATCCTGTTGCGCTCGCGCAAGGGCAGCATTTGGTATTTGCTCCAGAAGATAACGAACGTCGTGTGAGCATTCGTTCTACCAGTGCAGTGCTTGAACTTTATGATGGTCGTGGCAAAGCGCAAAACGGTTGGTTTGTGGTGCGCAGTAAAATTCCGGCGAATAAAACCGGTGCGGTAATCGAATGGCAAATTGATGCGGCGACTGTGAAAAATTGGATTCGCAAACCTATGATTGCTCATTCGCAAGTGGGTTACCATCCCGCACAGAAAAAAGTCGCGGTGATTGAATTAGATGCGCGCGATAAAAAAGTTCACAAAGCGAGTTTGGTAAAAATTAATGCCGATGGCACGCGCAAAACAGTGCTAACTGAAAAACCCAAAAGCTGGGGCAAATATTTGCGTTACGAATATCGCCAATTTGATTTCAGCAAAATTCAAACGCCGGGTTTATATGCCATCACTTATGGCAAGCAGGAAACTCATAGCTTCCGCATTGATAAAGCGGTTTATCAAGCCGCATGGCACCCCACATTGGACATGTATTTGCCGGTGCAAATGGATCACGTAACGGTTAATGAATCCTACCGTATATGGCATGGTGCATCGCATTTGGACGATGCCTTGCAGGCGCCAGTTAACATTGAGCATTTTGATTTGTATGCGCAGGGGCCAACAACCGACACAAAATACAAACCCGGTGAACATATTCCTGGTTTAAATATCGGTGGTTGGTATGACGCGGGCGATTACGATATTCGCACTCAGACGCAATACGACGTGGTGAATACGCTCGTCACTGCGTGGGAAACCTTCAACCTGAAACGTGACACCACCAGTGTGGACTACGCCAGAAAATTTGTTGATCTTCATACAGCGGATGGCAAGCCCGATGTATTGCAACAAATCGAACACGGAACACTGGCGTTGATTGCGCAACACCGTGCAATCGGCCACGCAATTCCCGGTATTGTAGAAGCGCATATTGACCAGTACCACCATTTGGGCGATGGCATCACCAAAACAGATAATTTAATTTACGATCCCAAAATGGGTGAGCTGGAAACTGACGGCTTTAAAAGCGGTAAATTTGATGACCGCTGGGCATTCACCAGTAAATCCTCTTCGTTAAATTATGGTTCTGCTGCTGCGCTTGCAGCTGCGAGCCGTGCGTTAACAGGATTCAATGATGAGCTTGCCAAAGAATCTTTGGCAACGGCAAAAAAGGTCTGGGCAGATGAGGCCGCCAAAGCGCAGCCGGACTTGTTTAAACACGGTAATACTACCGGTGGCAAACTTGAGCATGAAAAACTTAAAGCAGCAACGGAATTATTAATCACCACTGGCGAAGCTAAATACGTTCAAGCAATTGAGAAGCTTTTGGGTGAAGTTGAGTTTGCGTTTAATGCCTCCTGGTTTATTCGTGCTATTCCCCATATGAATGCCAATTTTAAATTGGTTTTGAACAACAAAGCATTGGCTTACCGTGAACAGCTGAAGGAAATAGAATCAAAAAATCCTTTCGCCGTACCTATTACTGAAGGTGGTTGGGCTGGCAGTGGTGCAGTGATTCGTCATGCGTTGAATAATTATTATATTCACAAGGCATTCCCGGATGTGGTTAGTCGTGAGTCGGTATTGCAGGGATTAAACTTCCTGTATGGCACGCATCCTGCGCATAACCTATCGCTTGTATCTAATGTGGGTACTCGCAGTAAGGAGGTAGCTTACGGCATGAATCGCGCTGACTTCTCATTTATTTCGGGTGGGATAGTGCCGGGTATTCTTGTGCTCAAGCCTGATTACCCTGAGAATCATGAGGATTGGCCTTTCTTTTGGGGGCAAAACGAGTATGTCGTTAATCTGGCTGCTAGTTATATCTTCCTTGTTAATGCTGCCGAAGAATTATTAAAGGAATAGTAAATAACCTATGACCCAATAAAAAAGCCGCAATTTCAAATTGCGGCTTTTTTATTGGGTGTTGATTTGGTTTTTACAATTAATTTTTGGCAGATAAGAAAATAGTTAATTCTTGACCAGGGTGAATATAGCTTTCATTTTTCACTTTGTTCCAGCTCAGAATATCTTGTTTAGATACAGAGAATTTGTTGGCGATCTTATTCAGTGTGTCACCACTTTTTATTTGGTAAGTGATTTTATTGCCATCTTTCTGTGCTATCGCCTTGTCGGCAATCAGTAACTTTTGGCCTGGCTTGAGTTTGGCGTTTGCACTCAAATCATTCCATTGCAGCAGGTTTTTAACACTGGTGTTGTGGCTTTTTGCAATAGTCCAAAAACTGTCACCAGACTTAACGGTGTAATGAATGCCGGTGTTTTTTTGATTGCGCTGGGCAATTTCCTGCTCGGCTTGAATCGCATAAGGAGAATTAACCGGTGTTTGGCCGGGAATGCTCAGGCTTTGACCGACTCTTAAATTCGTAGACTTGAGATTGTTGGCCGCTTGGATGGCAGCAACGCTGGTGCCGTAGCGTTTGGCCAGTGCGCCCAAGGTATCGCCGGATTTCACTTTGTAATCACCAGCAATTTGCATGGGCTTAATTTGGGGGAGCTTGTCGAGTGTTAGGGTGAACTGCGCAGCATCTGCCACGGGTACCAAAAGCTGATGTGGACCCGATGGGTTGGTAATCCAACGGTTATAGCCTGCATTGAGGTTACGCAATTCTTTTGGATCTATCTCTGCCATGCGTGCTGCCTGTGCCAAATCTACAGGAGTGCTTACATTGACAGTGGTGAAGTAGGGGTTGTTTGGTATGGCTGCTAATTCAAGATCGTATTTAGCCGGGTTGGCGACAACCTTGGAGAGGGCAATCAACTGCGGCACATAGGACTGTGTTTGCTGTGATAGGGGTAATGACCAAAAGTCAGTGCCTTTTCCTTGCTTGCGATTTCGTTCAATGGCTCTGCGCACAGTGCCTTCACCAGCGTTATAAGCGGCGACAGCTAAAAACCAATCGCCATTAAACATAGTGTTCAAGCGCTTGAGGTAGCGGACGGCTGCATCTGTGGAGGCAACTATGTCTCTTCTGCCGTCATACCAGTGGTTTTGAGTAAGGCCAAAATTGCGGCCAGTTTGAGGCATGAATTGCCATATTCCCAAGGCGCGACTGGGGGAGGATGCAAAAGGGTCGTAAGCGCTTTCTACGATGGGAAGGAGTGCAAGCTCCAAGGGTAAATCGTTGGCTTTTAATTGGCTGGCTACATAGTGCAGGTAGGGGCGGCTCTGTTGAGTTACCCGATCCAGATAACGCTGATTGTTTGCGAGCCAGCGCAAATTTTTGTTAACTTTTTCATCGCTAACGGTTGGCAGTCCATAACCTTTAATAATGTCATCCCACAGATTTGTGGCTTCTATTGTTTCGGTCGGTTTTTTTACGGCATGCTTTTCGGTCGATTTTTTTACCGTTTTGGTTTTAGCTTCTGCAGTTTCCTGATTTTTATCGGGAAGGCTGCTACAGCCAGTTACCAGTAGGGTGGCGGTGAGCAATAAACTGGTGGACAATCGAATAAGAGGGCGCGGTTTACTCATAGGGTCACTTTTTGCTAGGTGCTTTTGTGGTGTTTAGTTTTCTATACGCTTGTTGGTATAGGGTTTTCACACGTGTTAAAGCCTGTTTATTAAAGCAGCAACTGACAAATCTTTAGGTTATTCATCCTATAAATTGGTTGAATTGCTGCTATTTAGTGATTGCCTTTGCCCTCCTTGGGGCTGCGGATTTCGGATTCTAGGGGCTCAATACTTACTGGTCAATGTCTAATCTGGAATAACAGTGGTACGTCACAGCTGTATTGAGAGCTGGTTTTGATGCCAGATTCGAGAGTAATTACCTTTGCGGCCAGTTATCTTTTGCTTTACGAAGTAAGGCAAATATCTCGACTTCATCCTTCACAACCCGGTTTTCTCGGTTACAAATGAAGTTTTTGATGCCAGGTTCTTGACAGCGTAAAAACGGATTCGTTCGTTTTTCAAGCAAAATATTGGTTGGTAAGCTAATACCATTGTTGCTGCGTAAGATCTCAATTGCTTCATAACGCGCCGCAATTTCCGGGTTGTCGGGTTCTACTGCCTTGGCAAAGGCCAGATTTGCTAGCGTATATTCGTGTGCACAGTAGACTTGGGTGTTATCAGGTAGCGCAGCCAGCCGACAAAGTGATGCCCACATAACATCGGCCGGGCCATCGAACATTCGGCCGCAACCTGCCGCAAATAGTGCATCGCCGCAAAAAATGGCCGGAAGTTTGGGGGCGGTATTACCACTTTGGTTAGTGGCTGGAAGGTAATAGGCGATATGTTCAACCGTGTGCCCAGGTACACCTATTACTTGAAACTCCAATGGAGGCAGCTTAAGTCGATCTCCATCTTTCAGTTTGTGGGTGACTTGAGAGATTGCCGGCGAGTCGGGGCCGAATACCGGTACTGGCCAATGTTGGAGTAGTTCATTAATCCCGTCGATGTGATCATGGTGACGGTGGGTTACCAATATGGCCTTTGGCTGCAATTCGTGCTTTTGTAAATAACCAATTACCGGCGCCGCATCCCCCGGATCGACCAGATAAACAAAAGGTTGATGAATATCAGGTCTTATTACCCAGAAATAATTATTTTCTAGCGCTGCAATGGGTGTGATTGTTATCACTTGGTAGGTCTCCGCTTCACTGTGGGTAAATTCTACGCCCATCAAACCATCAGGGCTAATCGGCCAATTGCTCTGCCGTGCGTGCGCTTGTGGTAAATTGATTCAATCTGTTTGGGGCGGCGTTTTTTACAGGAGTAACTAATGCCTGCAAGTGAGGTTAGTGAATGGACAATAAGATCAAAAAAGTACCGCACCGCTTGATGATGCGTTTATCGGTGATGTGGAAAAAACGCTTTGGTGTATTGCCGATGCGTGAATCTATTGTCGATTTGTCGGACTGGTTTGAGTCGCCACTAGGGCGCTCCTTGCTCCAGCAGGAGCGGCTGGTTATTGATGATGCATTGCAGTGTGTATTTGGTTACCACTTGCTACAACTGGGTGTTAGTGGTCGCGTTGAGTTATCAGGTGAAAGTCGCATTTCACACCGGTTTTTATTGCATCCTAAAACCGAGTCCACTACACCTGCCATCGGCGCGCTGGCGGATTTCAATCACTTGCCACTGGCGGCCGAATCAATTGATGCGGTAATTTTGCATCACGCGCTGGATTACAGCCAAAGCCCTCACCATTTATTGCGTGAGGCCGCACGTGTGGTAATCCCGCGCGGACATTTGCTGGTGGTGGGTTTTAACCCTTGGAGCTTGTGGGGATGTTGCGCCAGCCTGCTGCGTTTTTTTACTGCCAAGCCTCGCTGGCGTTTCCAGTATTTGCGCAAGGGGCGCTTGCTCGACTGGCTTGCACTGGTGGATATGGAAGCCGTTGCGGTCTATCAGGGCTTTTATCGCCCGCCAGTACCCAATGAGGGCGCGATGAAATATTTGCAATGGCTGGATCGCTGGGGTAAAAGACTGCGCTTGCCTTGGGGTGGCTTTTATTTGGTGGTTGCACGCAAGGATCACATTCCGTTAACGCCCATTAAACCAGCGTGGCAACAATATCGCCCACTGCGTGGTTTGGCAGTTACGCGTATTCTCGGCCCTGCAGTACATAATCGTTTGCGCACCGGTTTCGCGGTGAAAAATGCCACTCCCCGATAACAGCTCGAGTGAACTCAAGAAAAACAGGTTAAAGCTAAATGCGTCAAATTGTATTGGATACCGAAACTACCGGCCTGGAAACATCCCAGGGGCACAGGATTATCGAAATAGGCTGCGTTGAACTATTCAACCGCCGGTTGACTGGTCGTCACTACCATCAGTATATAAATCCCGAGCGGGAAATTGATGCGGGCGCGCAAGCGGTGCACGGTATTAGTAATGCAATGCTGGCAGATAAGCCTGTGTTTGCGCGTATTGCGGACGATTTTTTGAACTTTGTCGGCGATGCCGAGTTGGTGATACACAATGCCGCGTTTGATATCGGCTTTATCAATTACGAATTAAATATGTTGCGCCCAGGGTTTGGCTCAATTGCTGAGCGCTGCCATGTGGTTGATACCTTATTAATGGCGCGCGCCAAACATCCAGGCCAAAAGAACAATTTGGATGCGCTTTGTAAGCGTTACGGCGTAGACAACTCGCAGCGTGAATTACACGGCGCTTTGCTTGACGCCGAGATTTTGGCTGATGTCTATTTATTGATGACGGGCGGCCAGACGGCGTTATCTCTCGGTGGCAACCAATCAAAAGAAGATGGTGGTGATGATCAAAATCAATTGCGCCGGCTTTCTGCGCAACGGAAAAGTCTGCCTGTAATAATGGCGAGCGTTGATGAGTTGGAGTTGCATCAACAGAAACTGGCAGCCATTGCCAAGGCCAGTGGCGATAACTGTGTGTGGTTGCGGGAATAACGCTTCAGCATTCCCCGTTGTCCAGATAATAAGCAACACCGGATATGCAAATGAGAAATATTCGGCAGTCTCAGGCTTGGCTAGTGCTTATTTAAGCTGCCACGGTGAAATAGCGCCAAACATGGTATAGAGTCAATCTACCCGGATACGAGTAGATAGCGGCGAGCAGCCTGCGTTGCTCGGCCCCACTAAAATAGATCAATGCCAGGAAGTTATCGTGAGCACAACAGAAACCTTAAATCTTGCTTCACTAAAAATGGTTCAGGACGAGTTGGTTGCAACTATTGAGCAATCAGCTGTTCGTTTGGAGCAATTTGCACAGGACCGGAACAACGGTGAATTGCTGCAAAACTGCATTGAGGGCATCAAGCAAATTCGCGGTATCCTGAGTTTGATTCAGTTGCGTGGCTTGGATTTACTGGCTGATGAACTTGTTACCCATATCACCGATATCACCTTGGGTGATGACCCTAAAACTGATGCCAAGCTGGAGCTGTTGACCTCCAGCTTTTTTATTCTGCCGCGCTACCTTGAGTATTGCTCGCAGACAGCACGCAGCATGGCGATGCTACTTATCCCGCATATCAATGAGCTGCGTGTTGCGCGCAAAGCAACACCACTACCGGAAAGCTACTTTTTCCCCTTGGCTAGTGTTAAATGCCATCGCCACCTCACAGTTACAGCACAACAGCTACCAGAAGATTTGAGCGTGTTGGTGCGTCGTTTGCGTCACATGTACCAAACGGCTTTGTTAAATGTACTCAAGTCAGTTCAAGTAAACCCATCATTGGCAATGATGACTCGCGCACTGCAGCGGCTTGAGGCTGCAGCGGCAGGTAGTGCGCTGAGCAATTTTTGGTGGCTGTGTGGTGCAACACTCGCGGCAATCGGCGAAAAAAATATGCGCCTCACTAAAAGTCGCAAAATGGTTTTCAGTGCAATTGAGCGCGAAATAAAACGTTTTCAGTTTGAAGGTAAAGCGGTACTTGAACGCGAAGTCGATCAGTCGCTGCAAAAAGAATTGTTGTACCTCTTGGCGCTTGCTCATTCAGAGCAACCTCACACGATTGCCGTTTTGGCGGCTTATGGTGTTGGGCCTATCGGTTATACCGAGTCTGAATTGGCGCGCGAGATGGAATTCCTAAATGGCCCGAGCGCCAACACCATCAGCTCCATGGTCACTGTATTGACTGATGAGTTACATAGCACCAAAAATATTTTGGAGCGCGCGGCTCAAGGCGGGGCAGAGCTACTGAATGACTCTCCAGAGCTGTTGGAAACCCTGAAAAAAATCGCTGATATTTTATCAATAGTTGGCTTGGTTTCACCCAGCAATAGCCTTAAGCAAGAAATTGAAAAAATCGCCCAATGGCAAGCGAGCCGTAGTGCAGTGACTGCAGATCAATTGCTGCAGGTGGCGGATACCATGTTGTATGTCGAAAGCACAATCGCCGGTTTGCATAATGCCAATTTGTCTGATGATAAATTAGCGCAAATTAATGCCTTATCGCGCGATGCGGCCATGACCAACAATCAAATCGCGGAAGCTGAAAAAATTGTTATCGATGAAGCTGAAGTTGGGTTGGCGACGGTAAAACGCGCGCTGAGTGCATTTGCGGAGTCCAATTACGATAAGGGGCATATTCGCAATATTCCCGGCATTTTGGATTCGGTGCGCGGTGGTATGTTCGTGTTGGGGTTGTCGCGCGCCGCGAAAGTGTTGGCCGGTTGTATGCGTTTTGTGGAGGATGATTTATTGGCCGCGGAGCAGCAGCCTGCTGTACAGCATTTGCTTGAAACCTTTGCCGATGCGGTTATCAGCCTTGAGTATTATCTGGATGCGCTCAAGTTGAATAAAAATGCAGATACCGCGGTACTGCAAATTGCTGAGGAAAGTTTGCAGGCCCTTGGGTACAACATCTAATTATGTCCATTGAGTTTGATCTCACATCATTTGAATTTCATGCCAACCACATAGCGCCGGCTGCAACTCGCAACCGGCGTTTTATTCTTGTAGCCACTTCGAGCAATCTGCGTTGTGATTTATTGTTGTGTTGCGCGGGCAAATTAGTATTAGCTGATGCAAAGACCGCTGCGCTACCCGAGCTTTCCATTCTCAGTGAACACTATTTAGGTTTGCTTGCCGGTGAGGATCTGTGGGTCAGGGTTGTTGACGGTGGCCATTTGCCGAAAGGTTATGAATGGCTGGGGCTGCGCTCACAGCTGGAAATCTTATCGCCCGCCTATTTTCAGTTGGCTGGTCGCGCACTGCAAATTGCTCAGTGGTTTTATGATCATCAATACTGTGGCCGCTGCGGCCGTCCAACACAGCAAGATGAAGCTGACAGGGCCACCTGTTGCGGGAACTGCGGCTTACGGTTTTATCCGCGAATCTCACCTTGCATGATTGTGCTGGTAACTCGCGGCGACGAAATTTTGCTCGCACATCATCAGCGTGCGTCACGGGTTGTTTACAGTACCCTGGCAGGTTTTGTTGAGGCGGGCGAAAGTGTGGAAGACTGTGTGCGCCGTGAAGTCATGGAGGAGGTGGGTATCTCCGTTGGGGAGCTTCATTACTTTCACAGCCAACCCTGGCCATTCCCTGCACAACTGATGTTGGGCTTCTTCGCCGCCTATGAATCCGGGGACATAAACGTTGACCCCAAAGAAATTATAGATGCCAAATGGTTCCGTTATGATGAGTTGCCGACTGTCCCGGCAGAGGCTAGTGTAGCGGGGCAGCTCATTGCACATTATGTGCACCAGCGTCAGCAGAACTCCTCAACCACCAACAATAATTAGCCGCTAAACAGGTAGCTCCCTATGATTTTCACCTTGCTCGCGTTCTTTATTGCCTTGATTGCTATTTTTATTGTTTACAAGGCTGGGAAAATGCTTTGGCAAAACTCCTGGTTTGTAGGTTTTTGTCGCGGTCTGTTTGGGTTTTTCTTGATTGGGGTCGCCGCGGTGGTCGCGGTGATGGCATTTGATTTGTACAGCTACAAGCAAGTCCTACAAGAGCAGCCAGTAGCGACCATTAATTTTGACAAAATTGAAGAGCAGCATTACTTTGCGGTGCTCTCCGACAAAAATGGTCGGGAACAGCGTGTTGAGTTGCGCGGTGATCAGTGGCAGTTGGATGCGCGTATTGTTAAATGGAAAGGTTATTTGGCTGGTTTCGGTTTAAAACCGGCGTATCGCTTGGAACGGCTCAGTGGCCGTTATTATGATATTGAGCAAGAGACTACTGAAAAGCGCACAGCACACAGTGTTCATCCGAGTTTGTACGGTGTTGATGTATGGCAAATAATTAATGATCATCCTGAATGGCTACCGGTGGTGGATGCAGTTTATGGTTCAGCCACTTATTTGCCGATGAAAGATGGTGCGTTATTTGAAATCAGCTTGTCCAATACCGGCTTGGTCGCGCGCCCTGTGAATCAGGTGGCTCGCGATGCGGTCAGTGTTTTTTAGTAGCGAGTGTGTTGACGATGAACCGGCATGGTGTCGGTTCTTTACCTAGTTGTATGGAGTTATCTTTTGGAATTTTTAGCAGAATACGGGTTATTTCTTGCCAAGGTAGTAACCTTTGTGGCCGCCATATTGGTTGTGGTGGTTTTAGCGGTTTCACTGGGTGGTCGTAATAAAAAGTCGGACAAAGGTCATATAGAAGTCACCAAGCTCAATGAGAAATTTGACCACATGCGTGACACATTACGTGATGCCATGATGGATGACGACGCTTACAAAGAATTTGAAAAAGCGGAAAAGAAACGCCTAAAAGAAGAAAAGGCAGAAAAGAAAAAAGCAGCCAAGTCCACCGAAAAGTCTAAAGCTGAAGCAACTCCCGATGCGGCCACCTCTGCTGATAAAAAACGTATTTTTGTCCTCGATTTTTATGGGGACATAAAAGCATCAGAAGTGGATTGCTTGCGCGAAGAAATCAGCACTGTATTAACCTTGGCCAAGCCAACCGACGAGGTGGTAGTTAAAATTGAAAGCGGCGGCGGTATGGTGCACAGCTATGGCTTGGCTTCCAGCCAGCTTATTCGTATTACTAACAAAAATATCCCGCTCACCATTTGTGTAGATAAAGTCGCTGCCAGTGGCGGCTATATGATGGCCTGTGTTGCCAACAAAATTGTCGCTGCACCCTTTGCTATTCTGGGTTCTATTGGTGTGGTGGCACAATTACCAAATTTCCATAAATTGCTTAAGAAAAATGACATAGATTATGAGATGTTTACGGCCGGCGAGTACAAGCGCACCGTGACCATGTTTGGAGAAAATACCGAAAAAGGTCGGGCTAAATTTGTAGAGGAACTGGAAGATACACATGTGTTGTTCAAAGAATTTGTCAGTGAACATCGCCCGCAAGTTGATGTAGTCAAAGTTGCAACGGGTGAAGTTTGGTTCGGGCGCCGCGCCAAAGATGTCAACCTGATTGATGAAATTCAAACCAGCGACGAATACCTGTTTGCCCAGGCGGAAACTGCAGATATTTTTGAAGTGGAATTTACCTACAAGAAATCCTTACCTGAAAAGTTGGGTTTTGCAGCGCAAGCTGCAGTGGATAGATTATTAATGACATGGTGGGAGCGGCTGAATATTAGCCGCTGGTTCTAATCCGATTTTCCAATTAAAAGCGGTGCCTGAGGGCACCGTTTTTATTTGAAGATCTAACATGAGTTAGTAGGGGTTAAATAAATGACTGTTCGGAACATAGTGCTTGGTGGTGGTTGTTTTTGGTGTATTGAATCAGTTTTCAATAACATTATAGGTGTTCATTCGGCTGTGTCTGGTTATGCCGGTGGGCAAGATGATCATCCCACTTATGAGAAAATCTGTACGGGTAACTCAGGGCACGCCGAAGTGGTGAAGGTTAGTTACGATTCATCGGTGATTAGTTTGGAAGAGTTGTTAAAGGTATTTTTTACTATTCATGACCCTACCACCTTGAACAGGCAGGGTAATGATATTGGGAGCCAATACCGATCTGTAATATTTTATAATAGTGAAGAAGAGCGGCAGGTGGCAGAACAAATGATTACGGATCTCAATAGGCAGGCTATATTCCAAAATAAAATTGTTACTCAACTTGAGGAGCTTAAAACATTTTTCCCCGCTGAGGATTACCATCAAGAGTATTTCAAAAAAAATCCGGGAAATCCCTATTGTCAGTATTCGATTCCTCCCAAGAAGAAAAAGATACTTGAAAAATTTCCTGATTATTTGAAATAGTTGATCAAATTCAATTTTTGGAGATGATTGCTCAACGTTTCCTTGAGCGCTGTATAAGAAGATATAAACCGAATACTTCGGTCCACAGCTAACGTACACTCGACATGAGCCGATGGAACTCTTCTTTTACTACTGAATAGCATTCACAGACGCTGCGTTCCAGTTTTTGCCGATCTAAAACGGATATGTGACCACGCCGATAACGTATGCAGCCGGCATTTTGCAGGTTTTTCGCAGCTTCTGTAACACTTTCCCGGCGCACACCGAGCATATTAGCTACTAATTCCTGCGTCATTAGTAACTCCCCCGACGGAATGCGATCTACCGTCAACAATAACCAGCGGCAAAGCTGTTGTTCCACTGTATGGTGGCGGTTACAAACCGCTGTCTGAAACATTTGCGTCATCATTGCCTGGGTGTATCGCAATAAAAGTCGTTGCATTTTTCCAGCAGCGCTAAATTCTTCTTTCAATATATTTTGATCTAGACGGTAGGCGTGGCCCGCTGTTTGAACTATGGCGGTGTTTGGTGTGGTGTTTCCGCCCAATAATATAGGTAGCCCTAACATACCTTCATTGCCAACCTCGGCGGACTCGGCGCTGGCACCGGTATCCATAATATACTGCAATGAAATAATGCTCGTTGTGGGAAAAAAGGCGGATGTGATGTTTTGATTTGGCCCGTAAAGTACGTCACCCAATTTCAAATTCACCGGCTCAAGGTTTTTACTCAGCCGATTAAGCTCATCTTGTTCTAGTGCTGCAAGAATAAAGTTGTGCTCGGGTTTTTGAGGTTCAAGGTTGATATTTTTAGTCATTGGTATTCCTTCTTTAATAAAAATATTTAGTTCGTTAAATATTTTTTAAACTAGAACTAACCTTTTCCAGTTAAGGCATTTCTTTGCACTGTATTCCAATTCCGCGATAGCCAATAAAACGGCTGGTGTGATCAAACATAGGGGTGCCGCTGACCCGGTAAAAATTGCGTTCACCGGTGGGTGTTGTGCGGCTGAATGAAAAATCGATAAACGGTTGGCGTGCGGCGATAATCTCTTGTAATTCTTTGCGTTCGTCTTCATTCCATCCTGTTAGTTCTTTATTGTTGGTGGAGTAGGTGTCCAGCTCATTATCGGAGAATGAATCCACTTGAATTCCCAGCATTTCCAATACAGGGCCTGATACTTTGGTGAATTTTCCATTTTCATCCTGTTCCCAATACCAGTCAGATGCCAGTTCGGTAAGGCTGCGAAAGCGCGCTTCACTTTCGCGTAATTCTGCAGTGCGTTCTTGTACCGTTTCTTCCAGCAGGCGGTTGTAATCGGCCATTTTTTTATACAGCAAACGAACCTCAAGCATGTTGTGAATTCGTGTTTTAACTTCCACCACATCAATTGGTTTGCTGATGAAATCTTTCGCTCCACATTCCAGTGCCCGCAATTTGTGGCCCGGCTGTGCGGTCAATACGATAACGGGTAGGTAGTCATTCTCCATGTTCACTTTCAGACATTCCATTACCTGAAATCCGTCCATTTCCGGCATTTGTAAATCAAGCAAAATTAAATCGTAAGAATTTTTTCGGTAAAGCGATCCCACCTCCGTTGGGTTCATTGTAGAACTCACATTGGTATAGCCTGCATCACTGAGCAATGTTTCCAGCAGAGCCACATTCGCTTCTTGATCATCAACAATTAGAATGCTGGCATTAAGAATATCTTGCTTAGTTATGTTCATGCTCTGTCCTCTTGTTACGCGTGGTTGTTTTTATCTGTGTAAGCTCGCGTGCGTCATCGAGCGTGCACAAAAATTCGTTAATTCGAATGGGTTTAGTGAGATAGCGAAAAAATCCTGCTTCAAGTCCATTTTCAATATCGTGGGGAATGGCGTTGGCACTCAAGGCAATAACTGGAATGTGAGATGTTAGTGGGTCTTGGGCAATTACTTTGAGCGCCTCAATGCCACTCATTCCAGGCAAATTTATATCCATGAGTATGATGTCAGGTTGCGCCAAGCGGGCCATCTCAACACCCGCAAAACCGTCGCGTGCGGTTAGCAGGCAAAAATCAGTTTGTGCTGCCATTATGTCCTCTACCAATGCAAGATTGGCCGGGTTATCCTCTACATAGAGCAGGGTGCTTTTTGATGAGTTATTTTGTTTGTGAGGTTTGGGAATCAGTAGAGATTCATTATTAACCGATACTTTGCGAATATCTTCACCCGGCAATAATTCGATGGTGAATACAGTTCCTTTTCCCATTTCGCTTTTAACAGAAATATTTCCATTCATTAATTTTATTAGGCGTTTGGTCATCACTAAACCTATACCGGTTCCTTCTTCGTTACTATTTTCTTTTCCAAGGCGATTAAAAGGTTGGAATAACTGTGAAAGTTGTTCTGATGATAAACCTTCACCTGTGTCCTCTACATTAATTCGTACAGACTCTGCTCCACGTTTTTCACAGGTTACTATTACTTTTCCGCTAGGGCGGTTGTATTTGATGGCATTGGATAGAAGGTTAATAAGCACTTGTTTTAAACGGGTATTATCCGCTTTCACGGTAAATACTGAATGGAATTCAGGGAAGTTCAAGGTGATATTGCGGCGCAGTGCTTGCGGTTCAACCATGGCTTTGCATTCACGCATAAGTTCAGGAAGTGAAATAATTTCCATCGATAAAGAAAGTCGGCCGGACTCGATGAGAGTAAGGTCCAGAATTTCGTTAATTAAATCCAGCAGGTACCATCCTGCTTGAAGAATTTGTAATACGCTGCGTTTCTGCGCAGCAGTGATTGGCGGGTTACTGGCATCGATTAGTTGCGCAAACCCCAGAATTGCATTTAATGGTGTGCGGAGTTCATGGCTCATATTGGAAAGAAAATCGGATTTTGCACGGTTAGCTTTTTCGGCCAGATTTTTCGCCTTGTTTAGTTCAATATTATTTTCCAGCAATACCTGATCAAGACGTTTTCGTTCTGTAATGTCTATCAGCATATTTATGCCGCCAACAATGTTACCGGCGGTGTCGCGCAAAGGGGTCGGGTGGGCCACAAAGTTTACGCGGGATTTATCCGGTCGCTCGGCAATTGCTTCCACACCAAAGAGGGCGCGGCCTTCTCTCAGAGCGATTGCCATGGGACATTCGTCGTAAGGCATGGGTGATCCATCGGAATGAAATAAGCGCAACTCTTTGCACCACTTGTCACTTCCCAAGTCCGGTATACAACCCGAAAAATCAACTGCAGTCTGATTAAAATGTGTGAGCTTACCCTCGGCATCAGTGGCGTATATGGCGACGGGGAGTGCGTTAATAACTGCGCGCAAATGACGTTCACTTTCCCTAAGCGTTTCTTCCGTTCGTTTAATGTCAGTAATATCAAGATTGGTGCCCACAATTGATTCGACTTTGCCTTTTTCATCCGTGCGCAAGGTTTCAACAGAGCGAATATGGCGAATTGCGTTGGTTCCGCTCTGTTTGATGCGGAATTCTCTGCTACCTCCTCTTTGCATATGGATTGCTTTATCCCAATTTTCCTGTTCGATTTGGTCGTCGGGTAAAAGATGTTTTGGCCATACGTCGCGATTTACAATTCCATCAGGCGTGGGCTCTAAACCGTAAATACGGAACATTTGTGTGTCCCAGCGCATGCGGTTATTGGCGAGGTTTAATTCCCATATGCCTACACCGGTCGCCTCGGTTGCCAAGCGAACCCGTTGGTCACTTTCGCGCAGTGCTTGCTCTGAAACTTTTCGTTGCGTAACGTCGGTAAATAAAATTGCGACTTTATTGTTGCTTTGTTTTCCCAAACGGCAAGTGTAGATATCGAACCAGCGCTGAATGGATGAAACCTGGTATTCGAAGCGAATGGGTTCTCCGGTTTGCAGTACCTGATCGTAAACCGCAAATAGATCGGCGCCCAAGTCGGGAATGAATTCGCTTACGTATTTTCCTTGTGCATTTTTAAAGCCGCTATGTTTTTCAAAGGATGGATTTATTTCGAGGAATAATTGATCGACTGGCTGGCCATCCTTGTAAATAATCTCGGCTACACAAAACCCTTCGTCGATTGTTTCAAATAAATTCCGGTAACGATATTCAGATTCAAGCATTAAGGCTTCTGCGTGTTTGCGCGCTGTTATATTGCGTAATACGCAGGCTAAATAACGTTCTCCGCCCAACCGCATTTCATTAACGGCGATCTCCAGGGGTAGAAATTGCCCGTCTTTTTGCTGCCCGATAACTTCTTGAACAATTCCCCGGCTACGCTCTTCAAGCGAGGTTTGATAATAATCAAGAGCACCTTTAGAACCATCCAATTCTGGAACAAGGATGCTTATTTTTTCACCTACCAATTCTGCCGCTTTGTAACCAAAGATCTTTTCGGTTGCTGTATTTACGCTTTCAATTATTTGGGTGCGCGCATTAAATGTAACAATTCCATCTATTACCGTATCCAATATCGTTTTAATTCGCGCTGTACTATCGAGCAGGGCTTGTTGCGCCGCATTCTCTGCGGTGATGTTGCGGAACACCAATACCGCCCCAATAATCTGGCCGTCGCGGTCGCGAATTGGCGCACAACTATGAGCGATATTGTATTCAGTGCCATCCGGTAACATTAATAAATTATTGTTTCCGCCTTGGGTGGAGCCATGCAATAGTGTTTCTAATACGGGGTTTAAGATGGGATCGCGTGTTTCTTTATCCACAATGTGGAAATACTTGCAAATTGAGTTGCCTGCAGCGACCCCAATAGTGAAGGTTGTTAACTCTTCGGCAACATGATTCATTAAGGTCACAGAGCCTTCACAATCCGTTGCTATAACCGCATCTGCGATGGAATTAAGCGTTACCTCAAATTTTCTTTCGCTATCTTGTACGGTGATATAAGCCAGGTTTAATTGTTGGTTCATGGCTTCTTGTTTGTCTAATGAACGTTTTGTTTCCAAATGGATAAGGTTCATCAAGCGCTGGTGAATATTGCGATAGATTCCATAAGCAAACGCTTGCGCAAACAATAATAAAAATATACTTACTAACACAATAAAGGCAAATAGATAACTCATGTATTTGCGATGTTCGCTTCTGTAGTGCTGAAGCTTATTGTTTTGAAGCTGTTGATACTCATTGAGTGCGGTGCGCAGGTTATTCATCCGCTTGGTGCCTTCACCATTGGTAAACCGCAGGATGATATCGTTTGAATGTTCCTTTCCACTATCTGAAATGGTGGTCTCCAAAAAATCCAATTCTTCTTTTATATGGTGGGCAATTTTATCTACTTGTGACTTTGTCTCTGCTGTGCTGGATATTGCACGTAAACGCCTAATTTCATTTTCTATGGTGTCTTTGGTTTCTAAATAGGGTTTTAGGAATTGTTCATCATAGGTCAAAATGTATCCACGGGTTCCCATTTCAGAATCAACTAAGAGCGATATTATTTTTTGTGCACTGCCAATAGCCAACGTGGTTTTCATGCGCACATTATCGGCTGTTTTCATTTTCTCAAAAAACCAGAAAAGTGTTGCCGCTATAGCTATTACGATAATAGTGGGCACGCTGAGTAAAAACATATTCCTTCGCGTAACTTTTGCTTTCATAAAATTTACTCTACTACATCGTCACAGGCTCACTATCCTGATGTTGGTGGCTCTGTTGGGGGAATAAGATTTGCAATCTGCTATTTCTGTGATTATGACGATAAAGAATAATCAGCTGTCTTGAAGGACGCTTCTGTGTATTGGAAGAGATTAAATTAACCCCTCTGATTACTGGAGGGAGTATGTGGCGCGTTAGATTACAGATGATCCGGCGAATAACAATTTAGGTCTGTTGGGTAGTTAACATATCAATAACCTCGATCCATTCTGCATAACAATATTCGGTACTTTTGAATCTACTTCACATTATTTGAATCGAGAGGTTTAGTGATAATTGAGTTATGAGAGTTCGATTTTTTGTTGATAGTTCAATTTTTTTTATTATTCCATGTATGCACAGAAAAAATTACCGCAATAAGTACGTAAACGTACAGATAAATATTTGTTTGCAATATTAAAATGATGCATTGCACGCCATTCTATACTTACAGAAAAGGAGAAAATGATGGAAACTTATCGCCATTATGTGTCCGGTGTTTTTGCGCATCGCGATCAGGCTGAAAAAGTGGTTTCGGAATTGGTGGTTGCGGGTTTGCCACTGGAACGCGTACATCTTTTTGATAAAGATTCTGCGCCTCCTGCACATACTTCAACAGAAAGCAGTGATGTCGTGTTGAAAGACATTGTTGTGGATGGCGCAATAGGAACCGTAGTTGGTACGGGCGTGGGGGCTTTGCTCACAGTAGCAATGGTTGCGGCTAACGTTACTTTATTTGTTGCAAGCCCACTGATTGCGCCTTTGGTGATGTTGGGGTGGGGCGCCGGTATAGGGGGATTTGTTGGTGCGAGTGTGGGCGCCGCCGAAAAAGCCAAACCTTTATCGGCACTCGTACATGATGCAATAGTGAATGGAAGCCTGGTTGTTGTGACTGAAACTTTATCGGCGGAGGAAACAGAATCCGCGGCACAAATCTTCAAGGCTGCGGTGGGCGATTACACTGATGCTGTATGAATTAGCACTTTGCTATTAAATGGAAAGCACTCTGTTATTAATAAAAAACCCTCGTTAATACGAGGGTTTTTCTGTGAGGCTGGCAATAACCAATATAATTAATCGCGCAAGCGAGTCTCATAAGGTTTGGTGCCGTAATAAGTATGCAGATTGTTAATGAATGTTTTATCAGCCAAATCCGGCCAGTTGTCTTTATCAAACCCAGGCGCATTCTGCAGGCGCTCTTTGTCAATGTCGAGCAAGAAGCGTTTGTTTTCAGTGTCGAGTTTTAATGCGCTCCAGGGCACCGCAAATAGTTTTTCGCCCATACCCAGAAACGAACCAAAAGATAACACGGCGTATTCAATATTACCTGTGCCCACATCCAGCATGATTTCTTTAATGTCACCAATATCTTCTTCGGCCAGATTGCACACATCATTACCTATCAAGGTGTCCGCACCCATTAAACGTGGCCCGGGGCCATTGTCATAGGTATTTTTATACATGCCATAAGTGTCGCGAGTTTCGTAGTTCATGGTGAAGTCTCCTGCTAGTTAACGTGAATAAAGCGAGTAAAACGAGAGGCAGCTAAAAAGTGCTTTCGTGTAGCTGGACTATATAAGTGGGAGTTGATTTCATCTGTACGAAAGTTAACACAGCAACTAAAAGCTTTAAAATTTAATAAAAAGTTTATTTGGTTTTTAAAATAAAAATTGGTTTAGTTTTATTTTAATAAACGAACGGAAAAGATCTGAATAAATATCACTATGAGTTGGTAGATGGTGGGATGGCTGACGTAAAAATAAAAGAGGGGTATTTACCCCTCTCATGTTTATCTGGTGGATTTTTGATCATGGTGCGCGAGCAAAACTCCAAGTACAAAGCTAACTACCGCACTCGTACCTATGACAGTCCAGGGTTTCTCGTGTACATATTCGTTGGTGCTTGTCGCGGCTTTATTGGCTTGTTGGAGCGCGGTTTCGCTGGCGCTAGCAATGAATTTTTTAGCGCGATTAATTCTTTGATTAATCATGACTCTTGCTTGCGCTAGCTCATCGCCCGTTAGCGACGCGGCGTGTTTAACCAGATTTTCCAAATCATCGATACATGTTTTAAATTCATCGACAATATCTTGGTACCTTTCAGGTATTTTTTCTTTGCCGTTGTTGAGTTGAGATTTTGAACTATCAGGTAGTGTAGACATAGTAATCACCCTTTAGATTGAAATTTCAGAAAGTTTTAAATCCCGGCAGGTTTTTGTATTGGTGCTGCATTACCCGCCTGTGATTAATACTAAATATTGAATGGGTTTTTGGTCTGTGTGGCACCCAACTTATCGATAAAAACACGACGTTAACGTCGTATGGATTTATTTTCTTGCTGCTGCATGCGCCCGTAAGGTTGTATCGGCTGATCGGGGTTGCCGGGCTGCACCGGGTCAGTGGGGTGGATGGGTTGAGGCGGCGGGGTTGGTGATATATGCGGTGGCGGTTCGGTCGGTGATATAGGGTCCACGGGGACGTTGGGTTTCGCGGGTTGCTCAGGTTTGGGAGGTGCGGGCTCAATTTCCGGTCTTGGGTTGGGGTCAAACGGTTCGTCCGGGGCAATTACACTTTTTATCTCGCTGGTGGTTTGTTCCCCCGGAAAGGTGTTTCTTTGCGCTTCGGCTAGTTTGCATGCCATTTCCCAGTGTCGGTATTCGTGACCAACAGGGCAGCCTTCGGATTCCCAAATTTGGTGGGCAAATTCACGGATTTGTTGTTCATGATGTGGGTTCATTGTGAAGTTCTCATGGTTGGATTTTTAATGTCGTCGCAGCGCTTGTATAAGTTCTGCTTTGTTCATGGAAGAGCGACCGCTAATATTTTTTTGTTGTGCCTTGGTACGTAGTTGAACAACGGTTTGTGTTTCCAGTGCATTTGGTTCTGCTTTGGCCAGTTTGGTTGCAACTGCATTTTTGGCTGAATCTTTACGCGCAGCTTTCTTTTCTTGTGCGGACATGGTCGTGCCCGAACCTTTTAATTCGCCACCACCTGATTGCTTGTTGACCGTAGCCCAAGCAATCTCTTCTGCTTTTTCAGGGGAAAAGCCTTTTTCCTCATAACTTTCTTCTATATGTTTTGCTTTGCGTTTTTGCTTTGCGGTATATTTTTCTTTGCTACCCGTCGTCATAAACAGCTCCCCCACATGCAGGCGCCAATTCGTTTGAGTTCGTAAATGCGCTGCCCTGCAGGCAGAGTGTTTGGCTGCAAGCAGGGCGCTGGCGGAGTTAGTCGCTGTCGTGTGCTGCTGCTAATTCTTTCGCCATTGTTAAGTGATGCTGCAGTTTAGGCAGTGTTTGTTTCGCAAACTTTGCAATTTCCACATCGTCGGAGATGGCCGCGCGCTGGAATAGCTCTATTGAATCCTCGTGAGCCTCAACTTGATTTTCCGTATAGGCTTCATCAAAGGAGTCGCCATCGCGCTGTTCAAGCATGAATTTTTTAGCTTTGGTGGTGAGTGCTGCTTCATCTGATACATCCAGTTTCTTTTGGCCAGCAATACTGGTGAGCTGAATGTTTACTGCAGAGTGGTCGGTAATCATTTGTTGGGCGAAATTTTGAATGTCGAGTGAGGTTGACTTTTGCAGGGCGAGTTTCGCATTTTCTACTTCTGCAATTGACTTGGCAGATGCCTCCTCAACAAAATCCTCCGCATCAATTTTATCAACAGCAAACGCCAGGCTGGATGCTGCACCAAAAATAAAAATCAAGGTTGTACTGGAAAAAATGTTTTTAATATTCATTGTTGAATACCTCTTTTGAATTAATCCTTAAGGTTAAGGCAAGTAGCAGTGAATGCTGGTACCTGCCACTGACTGATTCTGAATAACAATATTTTGCTTTTCGGTGTGGTATCTAACCTATGGGAATAATTTTTGAAAAAGTATTGTATTTTCCATACAGAAGTTTTTTGAGATAAGCAGGTTTTTACTCAGGAATTAAGGAAATAAGGTGTAGCGAAGATTTAGGTGCCATTGCTGAGTATGGCGCTATGTTGTGTAGCGTACAGAAGCGGATTTGTTCGCTGTTATATCGTGCGCCAATAATGCACAACCATAGCTTATGTGGGGCTCAGCCGCTGTTCTTGGCTGAAAGGCGTTGTGTGTCTATTCAAACCAGGAACTTTTAGAAAGGAAATATTATGAAGTGCTTATTTCTTACCTCTAGCCCCGGATATGGACATACCCGGGCTGCAGAAGCAATCGACGCGGCCCTTCGGTGCCGTTATCCGGATATTGAAACGCAATATTTGGACATTACCAGCCTTATCGACCCACAAGTAAGCGAGGCAATTCAAGGCGGCTACTTGCGGATGACGGCTGAGCAGCCGGATTTGTATCAAAAACTCTATGATTTGGATAAAAATTTCTATCGCCAGCTTGCGGGAAAAATACCGGCGGATAATGCCTTGATTGAATTTTTAGCGCAGCAGCAACAGCAATTTTTTCCGGAAGCCGTCGAGCGCTCCCATTTTACGCTGCCGGTGTCTTACAAAAGTCTCGACAGCGCATTGTTTAATACTTTAATCAACAGTATTTGTAATCGCGAAAAAATTCCTGCCGGGCGTCTGCTTTTGCAGGGTTTGCTTGGTTTGATATATAACATTTTGGCCTCGCGCTTAAAAAAATTCGTGAACGAATATGCGCCTGATTTTTTGATCGCAACCCAAATGTATCCCAATGCATTGTTGGCGCGTTCAATTGAAAAAGGGGCGATTACCCAGCCGGTAATTGGTGTGTTAACTGATTACGGTACACACGGCCTTTGGGTTCGTAATACAACCAGCTTATATTGCGTGAGCCATGACGAAGCGGCTGAATCACTGCGCCGTAAAGGCATAGCGGAAGATCGTATTTGTGTAACGGGTATTCCGTTAATGCCTGCGTTCACCAATATTCCCACGCAAATAAAAGCCCAGCAGGATCTGGGCCTCAATCAACAACCGACCATTTTAATAACCGGTGGCCAGTGTGGTATTGGTGTGCTCGATACCGTTAAACGGTTGCTTGACGATGAATCGCTTAATTATCAAGTGCTGGTTACTACCAGCAACAATACTGCTGAGAAAAAGGTATTAAAGGCGCTTGCGCTGGATTATCCATCCCGTTTTCGCGTGTTTGGATGGTGTGATGACATTAGCCATTTAATCTGTGCTGCCGATGTTGTAATTGGTAAGCCCGGTGGATTAACGGTGAGCGAAACCCTCGCATGCGGGCGACCATTTATTGCTACCTGTTGTTTGGGCGGGCAGGAGATGCACAACGTGCAATTTTTGCGTGAGCGAGGTGCCGGGCTTCTGGTTGAGTTAGACCAATTGCCTCAAACCCTGCGCGAAATATTTAGCAATGCAGAGCGTTTGGGGGATATGAAACGAAATGCCTATCGTTTGGGGCGCCCCAACTCGGCCCGCGAATTGGTAGTGGAAGTGGAAAGAATTCTGCGTAAGAAAGAAATGGCTTATTTAGAGGAAGTAAGTTTGGGTGAGCTATGAAAAAATCATTATTTTACCGATTTATGTGTTGGTACGATGGTTATTGGCGCCGCAAACATGGCGTAGAAAAATTCGACGAGCTATTAAGTTTTTCTTTCGAAAAATTTTCGGGTAAGCGGCGCGTAATGAATGATGGAAGTTGGATTGAGCCCGGCGACTGGCTAATCATTTTGCATTTTAATCATGAATGTTTTATCGGTTCCTCCGCTAACCCTCAGCACTCTATTCGTAATGCCTTGCATTTTCGCAAGCTATTGCTCTCCTCGTTGGGGAAGTTGGCCAAGCACATTGATGAAAATGAAAAGTTTAAGCGAGTTAAAGTGTTGCATGGAATTAGCTGGTTACCCCCTCACGGAGAAAGATTGGGGTTTTTAATTGAACCGAAACCCAATTCAATTTTTAGCTTTTTTCAAGCCTTGTATTTTAAGCTATTATTAAAAGTCTTTTTCCCTCATGTTGCTGTATCCGGAAAAAAACCAATACAACCTTATGCTTATTGGTTAACTCGTCGTAATTTACTTAAATACTTTTCCCCGGACTCGCAAGAAAATGAACTTCTTATTGCCCAAAAGTAAACGCGGTGAACTGCAGCCTCTGCCGCATTTACTTTTGCCGCCGCCCATTCGTACTATAAGCCACCTTAATAAATTGGGCATTCCAAATGTCCATGCACGTTATTCTATTTGTTTAACATTCGATGATGGCCCCGATCCAATATACACACCCAAAATACTTGAGGTATTGGCAAACCATAATGCAAAAGCCACATTTTTTGTATTGGGTGAAGCTGTGGAACAGTTTCCCGGTTTGGTATATGAAATTTTGAAAGCGGGTCATGGGATTGGTAATCATACCTACAGCCACAGTCATCCGTGGATGATGTCACCTTTGCGTGCGCAGCAGGAAGTTAGCAAAACTAACAGCATAATTAAGTCGATTACTGGAATTACACCCCGGTGGTTTCGTCCACCTTTTGGGCGTTTGCGTGCAGCGATGCGCAGGCAGGCACATCTGGAGGGGATGACGACGGTTTTATGGAGCCGTAGTGTTATCGATTGGGGCATGCTAGGCACTAAAGCGGGCATCGCCCGGCGGCTCGAAACCATTGAGCCGGGTGACATTGTACTAATGCATGATGGAAAGCGTGAGGCGAATAACCCGGAGTTTACGATTGAATGCTTGCCAACATTTTTGCAGTCTCTGGGTGAGAAAGCCTTGGGTGCTTGTACGTTGGATGAGGTTTTTTGATTAACATAAAAATTCTGTTTTTTTAAGTTTGTTGTAACTGTGAAAAATATTGGTTTGCGCGCCAATATCGATGAACAATTAGCATATCGATAGACAACTCATAACGAGGCTCCTATGCTCAACACTTGCTACTCAGTGCGAGGTGGCCTGAGTATTTGGCAATTTTTTGACTTAAAAAAGGAGTGAGTTATGGCGGTTTCTAAAATCAAGTTTGTAACCATTGTTGGTGCGCGTGGTGGGAGTTCCTCCAATCAGGATCTCGAATTAACGGTCATGGGAAGTAATTGGGAGTCTGTCAGTGGCCAGCAGCCCGGCGCAGTTAAAGAAACTATTATTGATTTACCTGAGCCAGTTTCAATAAATGACTTCAGTTTTAACTTTTTTGATATTTATGCAAGTTCAATGAGTGCAGGTTCATCCTGGCTGTTACTGGAATCCATTTATATTATGGATGCCAGCCCTGGTAGCCCGAGCCAATTATTATTGGGGATTCCCAATTGGCCCAAAAATCTGTGGCTCTGTAATGAGGTTCAATCGATTAGCGGCGGTTACGTAGTGACAGGTTGTAATTTGGGTGTTATCGCTAAAATGTCTAACTAGATTTTCTTTTGCGCTGAGTTTTTCTTTTGCCCCCCGTTTGTTCGTAAATAAATACCCTAAAGTAAAACGCCCGATTTTTTAAACCGGGCGTTTTTTTAGGTCTTAATTTTAAAATGTTCCATTCACAAGCGGTTACTTCACATTGCCCGCATGTAAACCACATTCTTTTTTAGTGGCTTCTTCCCACCACCAGCGACCTTCGCGTTCATGTTGGCCGGGTGCAACGGGGCGGGTGCAGGGCTCGCAACCGATGGAAATAAACCCACGCTCGTGCAATTCGTTGTAGGGCACTTCGCACATACGGATGTAATCCCACACTTCTTTGGATGACCAATTAGCCAGCGGGTTGAACTTGGTCAGTTTGTCGCCAGGGCGGGCAAACAGTTTGTCGTCTTGAATGACAGGAATTTCCGCGCGGGTAGGGCTTTGGTCTTTGCGCTGACCGGTAATCCAGGCATCCACTGTCAGCAATTTTTTACGCAGCGGTTCAATCTTGCGAATACCACAGCACTCTTTGTGGTCGTCCTCATAGAAACTGAACAGGCCTTTCGCTTGCACCAGTGCGCGCACGGCGTCGCCATCGGGTGACACTACATCGATCTTAATGCCGTAGTGTTTGCGTACCTTTTCGATAAAACGATATGTCTCGGGATGTAAACGGCCGGTATCCAGGCAAAACACCTGTACATCGGGGCGATAGTTGCGCGCCATTTCGATCAGCGCTACATCCTCGGCACCGCTGAAAGAAATCGCGATATTCTCGAATTGGCTCAGGGCGTATTTGATGATTTTCTGGGGGCTTTCCTGCTGCAACTTGGCTTCAAGATCAACAAGATTGATTTGGCTATCGGTCATGGTGGCTACTCACGGTCATTCTTTTTAAGAGGCAGTAAGGATACCAGAGGCGCCGCCTCCAGCCCAAGTAATGCACGGTATTCAGGTTTGCTTTAGCAGGGTAAAAAGGGTAGATTGCCGCCACTCTTTTTACCCCTAATAGCTTGATTATTAACCGTCTTGGAGGTTGTTGTGGAATTAGCATGTCTGGATTTGGAAGGTGTATTGGTCCCCGAAATTTGGATTGAATTTGCGAAAGTGACCGGCATTGAAGAGCTTAAAGCCACTACCCGCGACATCCCTGATTACGATGTATTAATGAAGCAGCGCCTGCGCATTCTGGAGCAACACAACCTCGGCTTAAAAGAAATTCAGGACGTGATCGCCACTCTCAAGCCGCTCGAAGGCGCCGTTGAGTTTGTGGATTGGCTGCGCGAGCGCTTCCAGGTGATCATCCTCTCGGACACGTTCTATGAATTCTCCCAACCGCTGATGCGCCAATTGGGTTTCCCAACACTGTTGTGTCACCGTTTGAACATAGATGAGCGCGGCATGGTGGTTGGCTACACCCTGCGTCAACGCGATCCAAAGCGTCAATCTGTATTAGCGCTGAAAACCTTGTACTACCGTGTAATCGCCGCTGGCGACTCGTACAACGACACCACGATGTTGGGTGAAGCGGATCAAGGCATTCTGTTCCATGCACCGCAAAATGTGATCGACCAATTCCCGCAATTCCCGGCGGTACACACTTACGAAGATTTGAAGAAAGAATTTATCAAAGCGAGTAATCGTGAACTGAGTTTGTAATTAGGGCTTTAATCGCTATAACGCAAAAAGGGGCAATCATTCATATGATTGCCCCTTTTTATTGCTGTTGATTGAGTTCTATCAAAGGCGGTGCCCACTGCTGTTTTGTGGCGCCAACACCCAACAAAAACATCCCTTTGAGGAGGATAATAATCAGTGCTCCGATAACCAGTTCAGTAAGAGGTCCGGCCGGTAAAAGCGTTGGATTTAGCCACTTCAAGTGTAACCCACTGATAATTATCGATTTAATCAACTAACAATTCGAATGTCATGGGCCTGACTTGTTTGGTCAGATCCACCTCAAAACTTCCCAGTCTGCCCAAATGTTCCGTATGGTACGGTGAGAATGCAGCCATATGCTCGCGAGTGATATTGTGCCCTTCTGACTTCAGCTGATTGAACACTTCTGTCATCGCGTTTACGTTATAGAGAATCGCAAAGTTTGCCAGCAAATGGTTGTATTTGACGATCTTGCTCTGTTCGTGCTTCAAGTTGGCGGGAATTTTTCCGCCATTCGCAAAAAACAGCCAGCGGGCAAACTCATTAAATTCCTCACTCTTACAGGTCGCTGCCTGGATCGTTTTTCGCAGGTCAACGTCCGTAATGTATTCCAGCAAAAACATGGTTCTGACCACGCGGCCAAGCTCCCGAAACGCAAAATACAGCTTGTTTTTCCGGTTTTTTGTGCCAAACCGACGCAATATCGTTGATGCGGTAATTTTCCCCGCTTTAACAGACATGGCTGTTCGCATCATATCGGCATAATGTTTTTCAATGAGTTCCCACTTGATCGGTTCCTTAAACAAGGACTGTATATGCTTGAGCACCATGGTGCGATCAGACTTGTAGAAGTTGAGATCTTTAATGTTCCGGATGCGCGGCATGAGCTTAATTCCCAGCAAAAGGGCCAAGCCAAAAACCGGAGTGGATTGTGCCTGTGTATCGCCATGGACAGTATCCGGATTAAAGTCAGACTCGTCGTTAAGCAGACCGTCCAGAATATAAATGGCTTCGTAGACACCACAGGGAATAAACCGGCTGAACAGGGCAATGTACGTATCCGAGACATGGTAATAGGCAATACCACCGTAGCTGCCATAACGAATATGATATTCCGATAGTAAATTATCTTCGTAGAGATCCCAGAGCTTGCCATCGGCGGACACGCTATTACCTGACCCCCAGCATTCTATTAATCGGTATTTTTTGTACGCGTTATTGATTTTTGCAATTGCCTTATCGAGACGCGCTTCAGTGGTGCGCTTTAAATTAAGCCACGCTACCTGTTTGCGAGAAACACCCTGTACAGAACGCACGGTTTCGGTGGGGCCAATATTGGTACCATAACAAAATACAGTCAGAACAAAACGTAACACGGGGTCACTGATGCGTGATTCAAAACCCGACAGTGGGCCAAACTGTTTGTTCAGATTTAGCCATTTTTCGACATTGATAATCACATCGAGCACGTTGATTTTTTCCAGCCTATCTCGCAATAGCGCTCCAATTTCTTCGATTTCTGGAGATGGTTGATCCGGCTTTCGCTTGCCAATAACAAGATTCCCGTTTTCAATGCGAACCAATTCATCTTCCGGAAACTGGCTGTCTGCTTTATGGCAGCTCGCTTCCATGGCATCCTTCAGGGTCCTTGCAAATTCTACGTCGCCATCCACGAGTCCCACCTCCTCGCAATAAGCCGGTAGTTGCGCCTCGTATTCTTCCCAAGTGATCATTTGCTCGCGGTAATCATCGAAGGTCTCACTGTAGGGGATGAACAAGTCGCCGGTACTGAGCTCTTCGGCAATTCGCTCAAACACACACAGCTCGAAACACATTTTATTGACCTCCGTCACGTGTGCTGATTTGGTCGATTTTCCAGTGACCAATTTCCACCAGTTTTCTCTCACCCAACGAATGTTAATGATGGTCCCAGCCGATGAATCGTTGGGATCATTTTGAATAGATAGGAACTCTGTGCGGCGTTGTTTATGTTTCAAAATAAACTGGAAGGCGTTCAGTAAATCCTTGTCCTCCGTAGCCGATGCGAGATTGAGTATTTCAATCGTGCGAAACAAGGTAGATCGCTGCTTTTTGTAAAGTTGCACCATGAACGGCAAGTAGTTGTTGCCCGCAAACGCCATATATTGTTCACACATGTGCAGCAACTGATCGCTGTTCTTGCCGAGCACCGGATCAAAGGCTGTCACCGATTCGGGTTTATCCAGATACACCCTGACCGTTCCCGACAACACCGAAATCAAATGATCGGTTTGCTTTTGATGGTCACTCAGGTATTTCTCCAACAGTTTCTGCGCCGAACGATCCATCTTTAACAACAGCTTCATAAATATGTCGGCTGCGTTATCCAGCGTTCGCGCGTATTGGTGCCGGATCAGGACGATGACGAGCGCAAGCCGCTTATTGAGTTTGAGCTTCACGAGCTCAGCGTAGTCCAGGGCTTTGGCCTCATCAATGAACTGCTGGTGTTTGACTGGGGGCAACCCCAAATCCGTGGGCAGAAGCGTTTGCAGGGACGTCAACCATTCCAGGTATTGGATGTACGCATGGATGTTGCGAGGAGTTAATCGTTTGGGTTCACTCTTCAGAGTGCTCCAGCCAAAACCACTCAGCCCTGTACTGACGCGAAGAATATCGTTGATACGCTGCCGACTTTCGTCCGTTAAAAATCCACATAATTGATCGTAGTATCGGGTATTTACCTCCGCCCTGGCTGCCTGGCATATTCGCTCAAGCACGCTGTATGCCGGGAGTTCATAACGCTCCTTGACCAAATACTCCAAAGTAACATTGATGATGTCCGGCAGCGCTTCTTTGGTCGTCGCCGCATCCTGCGCCCAAACCTGTGCCAGCTCGGATGTTTTGATCGTATCGTAGGCTTTTATGTTGAGATGACGTCGAACCAATTTTACATGGCGATCTTTCGATCCTGAGGTGTAATAGGTTTGTAGATCGTTGAGTGTCACCCGGGAACGACACTGGTTTTTGATGTGTGCGATGATAACCTTTGGTATTTCACCCAGCGGAACAAAACGACCCAATCGCTGCGTCGTTTTTAGTTGAATCAGCAAACCCAGGAATGAGGCGCTGGTGCGCTTACAATGACGAAGAGCAAATTCCAGATCTTCGGCCGTGGGCGTGTAAACATCCCCCAATTCGTTTGGGGTGATGTCTGATTTTATGCGTGGGTAGGCTGTTTGATAAATAGCTGCCATCAGCTCATTTCTCTTCCTAATGGTTATCTAATTATGGAAACGGAACCTACGATTGAATCAACGACCACCGGTGTCTGACGAAATAAAGTGTTCTACAATGATCTTTTGATGGAGCGCCGCCATACCCACACCTAATCAAAACTTCATTCGCTGAATTCGCACCGCGTTAAAAATAGCCAGCAATGCCACGCCGACATCGGCAAAAACCGCCTCCCACATGGTTGCCAAACCGCCTGCACCTAATATCAAGACTATTGCCTTTACACCGAAGGCAAGGGAAATGTTTTGCCAAACGATACGTTTGGTTTGTTTGCCGATGGCAATGGCGGTGGGAATTTTGCTGGGTTTATCATCTTGAATGACAACGTCGGCTGTTTCGATTGTTGCATCGCTGCCGAGGCCACCCATCGCGATACCGACATCACTGAGTGCAACCACCGGTGCGTCATTAACGCCGTCGCCTACGAATGCAACGGTTTCATTTCGCGCTTTGATTTCTTTTACCTTGTTAACTTTATCTTCTGGTAGTAAGTCGCCAAAGGCATTGGTGATACCTAATTTCTGTGCGACAAATTGCACTACAGAACTTTTGTCACCGCTAAGCATGGTGATGTTAATGCCCAGTTTTTTCAGTGTATCTACCGTTAATTGCGCATCCTCTTTTATGCTGTCAGCAATCGTGATGTAACCTGCGAACTTATTATCGTAGGCGATAGCAATGACGGTATACACAATTGAGGCCGGATCAATATCGTAAGCGACGGCGAATTTATCGAGCAACCTGAAATTACCTACCAGTAACGCTTTGCCATTCACGTCTGCTTTCAATCCATGACCCGATATTTCTTCAACATTATTTAATGTAATGCTGCTGTCGATATCACCTACAAATTGATGAATGGCGGTTGCTACCGGATGCGTACTCTGGCTTTCCAGCGCATTGACCATTTTCAGGATTTCATCGCGATTGAAATCAGGTTTGAGGTTGACCTCCTGTACTTTAAAGACACCTTCCGTCATCGTGCCGGTTTTATCCATCACTACGTTTTGAATGGTAGAAATGGTGTCCAAAAAGTTACTGCCTTTGAATAAAATACCGTTTCTACTGGCTGCGCCTATGCCGCCGAAATAGCCAAGTGGAATACTGATGACCAATGCACACGGACAGGAGATTACCAGGAAAATCAACGCACGGTACAACCACTCACTGAATACATAAGTCTCCACAAATACATATGGGACCACACAAATCGCAACGGCCAAAGCAACCACAATAGGTGTGTATATTTTGGCGAATTTTCGGATAAATAATTCGGTAGGTGCTTTCTGTGCAGAAGCGTTTTGTACTAACTCTAAAATTCGGGACAGTTTGCTGTCGGTGTAGGCAGTGGTCACTTTGACTTGTGACACGGCGTTGAGATTAATCATGCCCGCCAACACACTATCACCTTTGGTTTTTGTGTCGGGTTTGCTCTCGCCGGTCAGAGCGGCGGTATTAAATGAGGCGGTTTCGGATAGGAGCTCACCATCCAATCCTAATTTTTCACCTGCTTTGAGTTGGATAATATCGCCAATGCTGACAGTCTCTGCCTTCAGGGTCATCGCTTGATTATTTCGCAATACGGTTACTTCGTCGGGGCGTTGATCAAGCAGTGTTTTGATATTGGTTTTCGCTCTTTTTACTGCCAGGGTCTGGAACACTTCGCCCACCGAGTAAAACAGCATCACAGCAACACCTTCCGGATATTCGCCAATCGCAAAAGCGCCGATCGTTGCAATGCTCATCAATAAAAATTCAGAAAACACTTCACCTTTGGCGATGCTCTCAACGGCCTCTTTCAACACTGGCAGGCCGACCGGTAAATAGGCGGCAACGTACCATCCAATACGTAACCAGCCAGTAAACCAGGTTTGTGGAAAATAATTATCCAGCACTATCGCCATAAGCAGTGCAACGAAACTCAGTGCAGCAGGCAGAAATAGCTTGATATTGCTACCGCCATCGCTGGCATGATCATGACTATCATCATCGGTATGCTGATCTTGATCGTCACCGGAACAACTACAGCTTTTCGAAGGGCTATTTTTTATTAGCACATCTGCTTTGTTATTTATTTTTTCCTCTTCTGTACAACACAGTTGTTTTCCCTGTTCATCATATTGGTGTGTATGTTCCATAGCGTTTCCTTTACTTGAAAAAACGATAAAAGTTGAGGCGTCAATTCACAAAAAATCAGTGAGCCTCATGCGGCTTTTTTTGATAGCTGGCTTTAATAATCAATGTCTGCGGGTGGATATCATTGATCACTATTGAAAAATAACCCGCGCGTCGGGTATTCGGCTTGAAGTGAAGATGGCAGGGAGAATAATCTGTGACGATGGTTTTTAATAACACGCCTTGAGTGTCGAATACCTGAAATTGTATTTGACCGCACTTCACATGCACTTGCTTGTGTTCGGGCCAAACACCGCCGCTCAAGGTAAGGGTTCCCTTATCAAATTTGGCCGCCGCTTTCAGAAGGCTCAAGTGATGCTGCCGAAGTTCCCCATCCTCAAACGCGACTTCAGGCAAAATCACTGATGATGATTGGCAGGCAGTCAGTAACATCCCAATCGATAGCAAAATGATTAATTTTTTAAAAGTAGTCATAGTCAATGCTCCTGTGAAAAAACCGGTTGATGACCGGGCAATGTGTAGCCCGGCCATCGGCTTTCATCTGATCGGCGCAATTAGCGCCAAACTCTGAGCCTCCGAAGAAAACTAATTCTTTGGCTTGGTCGCGCTAAATTTGCTATGAAGCCAGTGATATAAAACGGGTAACACAAACAATGTCAGCAGCGTCGAGGAAATAATCCCGCCGATAACAACGGTCGCCAAGGGGCGCTGGACTTCTGCACCGGTTCCCGTGTTCAGTGCCATGGGTACAAAACCAAGACTTGCTACCAATGCGGTCATTAGAACCGGACGTAAGCGAACAAGTGCGCCTTCGGTCACAGCCAACATCAAATCCCCTTTTTCATGCCAGAGATCACGAATAAAAGCCAGCATGACGAGGCCGTTGAGTACGGCTACCCCGGAAAGCGCAATAAAACCAATACCTGCCGAGATAGACATCGGCATATCTCGAATGGCTAGCGCCAGCACACCACCCGTGAGAGCCAAAGGCACGCCACTAAAAATAATTAACGCGTCTTTTAGCGAGCCAAACGCCATGACGAGAATGCCGATGATAAGTAGCAATGTCAGTGGCACCACAAGAGACAGGCGCTTACTGGCTGATTCGAGTTGTTCAAATGTTCCGCCATAATCCAGCCAATACCCTGCGGGCATATCCACCTTGTCAGCAATTTGCGCTTTAACATCTTGCACAAAGCCGCCCAAATCGCGACCGCGTACGTTTGCGGTCACAACCACTCGGCGCTTGCCATTTTCCCGGCTAATTTGTGCAGGTGCGGGAGAAATGTCGATAGTGGCTACTTCAGCGAGTGGGACATAATCGCCGTTAGGCAGTGGCACCGGTAAAAACTTGAGCTTCTCGACATCGCGCCGCACAAGTTCAGGTAATCGAACAATGAGTTCAAAGCGCCGATCACCCTCATACAATATGCCCGCACTTTCACCGCCAATGGCAGCGGCGACCCAATTTTGAAGTGTTGATACATTCAATCCATAGCGACCCAACGCGCTTCGCTTCGGAATAATTGAAAGTGTCGGCAAGCCCGTCACCTGTTCAACGCGCGCATCGGCCACACCTTCTATCTGGTTCAAGGCTTCGAGTATGTCGTTAGCGGTCAGCACCAGTTGATCGAGGTCATCGCCAAACACCTTGATTCCCAGGTCGGCTCTGACGCCCGAAATGAGTTCGTTGAACCGCATTTGGATGGGTTGGGTGAACTCATAATTATTACCGGGTAATTCCTCAAGCGATTTTTCCATTTCCTCAACCAACTGCTCTTTGGTCTTATCGGGATTGGGCCATTCGGATCGAGGCTTTAAGATGACGAAGTTATCGGCAACATTCGGGGGCATTGGATCGGTCGCAACTTCGGCAGTGCCTATGCGTGCAAAGACTTTATCTACTTCCGGAAACGACTTGATGCGCTGTTCGAGAACTTCCTGCATTTCGACCGCTTGTTCGAGGCCGGTACCGGGGATGCGCATGGCATGTAACGCGATATCGCCTTCGTTAAGTTGCGGAATAAATTCGGATCCCAGCGTTGTGGCAAGCCACGTGCAAATGATGACAAGACCGGTAGCTCCGCCAATCACAAACCAACGGAATTTAAATGCCAGCAACAATAGAGGCTTATACATTTGCTTCGCACTGCGAATGGCAACGCCTTCTTGTTCACTGATTTTCCCGCTTAAAAAAACCGCGACCGCAGCTGGCACAACTGTGAGGGATAGAACCATTGCTGCGACAAGTGCCATCACGACCGTTGCGGCCATGGGGTGAAACATTTTGCCTTCCACGCCGGTGAGGGAAAAAATCGGGATATAAACAACGGTGATGATCGCGACACCAAACAGACTGGGTCGAATAACTTCGGAAGTCGCCTCGAAAACCACGTTTAAGCGTTCGCGCAGGCCAAGAGCGCCTTCGCGTTGAGCGTGGGATAAACGTCGGATAGCATTTTCCACGATAATCACAGTGCCATCGACGATGATCCCGAAATCCAATGCCCCGAGGCTCATCAAGTTTGCGGACACCCCGGTGTGTACCATGCCGGTTATGGTGGCAAGCATTGATAACGGGATTACTGCTGCTGTAATCAGTGCTGCGCGCAAATTTCCAAGTAACAGGAAAAGCACCACAATCACCAATAAGGCGCCTTCCAGAAGGTTTTTACTGACCGTTGCAATGGCTTTATCAACTAAAGCCGTACGATCATAAACGGGTGTCGCAATAATGCCATCCGGGAGTGAGGCTTGAATGTCAATCAGCCGTGCTGCTACGTCTCGCGCCACCGTGCGTGAGTTTTCTCCGATGAGCATCATGGCCGTACCCAGCACGGTTTCAACACCATCCTGGGTTGCTGCACCGGTTCGAAGCTCTCTCCCGATAGCGATTTCTGCTACATCACTAATTTTGACAGGAACAGAATCCTGCTGCGCAACAATGACGTTGGCGATGTCATCCAAGGTTCCCAATTGGCCGGGCGAGCGCACCAGTAATTGTTGCCCATTGCGCTCGATGTAACCTGCACCACGGTTATCATTATTGGATTCAAGCGCTTCAACCAAATCTTCCATCGACACCCCGAAGTGCAGGAGTTTCTGTACATCTGGCGTAATGTGGTATTGCTTGTTATAGCCACCAATACTGTTTACCTCTACCACACCCTTTACCTGCGCCAACTGGGGTTTGATTATCCAGTCTTGAATTTCACGCAAGGCGGTAGAATCGTAAGGCTTACCGTCTTGTGTTCGCGCATCGGGAGCCGCTTGAACGGTATACATAAAGATTTCACCCAAACCTGTCGAGATGGGTCCCATTTCGGGTTCCATACCGGTGGGCAACACACTTTTCATCGATCCCAGTTTGGTGTTGATGAGGTTCCGGGCAAAGTAGATATCGGTACCTTCATCAAACACCACGGTAACCTGTGATAAACCATAGCGGGATAACGACCGCGTATAGGACAGGTTGGGTAACCCTGCCAACGCGGTTTCTATCGGGTAGGTAATCCGCTGTTCGGCTTCTAACGGCGAGTAACCTGGTGCAGCGGTATTAATTTGCACCTGGACATTGGTGATGTCGGGCACCGCATCAATAGGGAGTTTTTGGTAACTCCAAAACCCGATGCCGACGATTAATAAAACAAAACTTAAAAACAGATAACGCCGCTCGATGGCTAAGCGTAGTAGTGAATCAATCATGCTACACCCCTTAGTGTTCGTGCTCGGCTTCAGATTTTTCGATGTCAGCTTTAATGAGATAGCTGTTTCGGGTTACGTACTCTGTATCTGGTTTCAGGCCAGATATGACCTCGGCATAGCTGTCATCTTTTCGGCCCACGATCAAGGGGATAAATTCGTATTTATTACCGTGTTTGACAAAAACCCCGGTGCGCCCTCCCAGGATTTGCAGAGCATCTATTTTTACCGCTACGTCTACGTTAAATTCATCGATAACAATACGTCCTTCTGCCATTGAACCTGGAGAGAGCATGGATAGGTCGTTGCTTAGTTTTGCGCGCGCAATGAGATACGGCTGCTCGTCACCTGCCGGGAGGAGGTGCTCAATTTTTGTTTTAACTTTTTGCTCGCCTATGCTCAGAAAAACTTCTTGCCCGATAGCAACAGAGGAACGTTGAGAGGGGAAAATACGCAACTCGGCCCACAAGTTGTCGAAGCTCGAAATTGAAAACAGTATTTGATCTCCTGTCACCTCGCCCGAATTAGCGTGCCGTTGCACAATCATCCCGGCAATGGGTGCGCGGATACTGTATTTCCTCAAACTCTCGTTGGCTTCAACTTCAGCCAGAAGATCACCGGCTGCCACTGTCTCACCAATAGTTACCTGTACCGACGTTACAACACCGGAAAATCGTGCACGCACATGGCTGGTTTGTTCGGGAGCTGTGGTTAATCGCCCATAGGTAAGAATGGTTTGATGAAGTGTTTGTTCTCCAGAGCGTTCCGTCACAATACCCACAGTTTGTGCCATGGCGTCTTCGATTTGACTGGTTCCCTCTTCATCTTCGTGCTTCTCATCGTTCCCATGGCCATGTGAACCGGACTCTTCTGTGTGTTCATCCTCTTGATGTTGGTGATCGTCGCTCTTCGTTGCTGCACTGGCCATATAAATATCGGCCAAAAACATCACCAATAGCAGTGCCAAAATTAAAACCACGCCCGGAGCGGATTTCAGCAAATTTTTGGATGAAGGTTTCGTTAGATGTTTGTTCGATGTTTTCATGGGTTAACCTCAAAATTCTGTTCGTTCAGGGGGGAGCCAATCATTCGCTCCAACTCAATACGGGTTTCCTGCATGCGGGCAGCGGCCTCTACCAAGGCTTGCTGGGCATCCAGCAATTGGCTTTGCGCAAGGTTTAATTCCAGATAGCTGTAGCGCCCCCGGTCAAATGCATTGGCAGTACTGCGCATGGCTTTTTTTAGCGAAGGAAGGGCCTCGTCACGCAACACATTGACTTCATCAATCGCTTGCCGATGGGCCTCATAAGCGGAGATAAGCTGAGCCTCTAATTGCACTCGCGCGCTGTCTCGTTCGAGTTCAGCACTTTGTTGATTGGCATTAGCGGTTGTGATTGCGCCACCGGCTCTACTGCCTGCACCTAAAGGCATGCTCAAGCCAAGCACGACAGCGGAATCCTCGGAAGCCTGAAGACGACGAACGCCCGCACTCCATTCCAGGGAGGGGCGTCGTTCGCTACGCGCTTGTTGCACTTCGGCTATGCGAACATCTACTTCTTTGGTTAATTGTTCCAAATCCGGATTGCCCGACAGCTTGCCCAACAACGTCGGCAACGGCATTGCCGTTGGAACCGCATAAAGATCGGCTTTTACCGCTGTAAAATCCGGCGAGGAATCTGCCCAATAAGCGCTGAGTTTGACTCTCTCACTGCTGACTATTTGTCGGGCTTGTTGCAAGGCAATTTTGGAGCGCGCCAGTGCGGCGTTTCCGCGCAAGAGTTCACTCTCTGCTGTACCGCCTGCCTGAACCTGCCTGGTCAGTGAGCTGAGGGTTTGCTGGATTAACTGGTGCGCCTCTTCCTGTAACGCCAGTTGTTCTTGCGCAGCCAGTAATTGAATGAATTGATGAGTCACCGCTGTAATCACATCCAACGTCAGTAGGCGTTGGGTAGATTGCAGTTGCTGTTGGCGGGCGGTAACGAGATTCATGCGCGCATCGCGCTGACCACCCAACTCAATAGCGGATGACAATGAAATGGTCAGTTCGCTGGCATCGGTACCGCTAAATTCGCCGGTACCTGCGACATTCTCAAGGTCAGCGCTGATGCGATACTCGGGCCGCAGCGCGGCAGTTTGTTTTTCTCCGGCCAAGGCATTGACCTTAAAGGTATAGCCCGCCAGTTGAGGATTTTGTTGCAGGGTTGCCCGGACTGCCTCACTCAACGTGAGTGTTGATTGTGCAGCTGAGGACGCCGCATAGGCACTACAGGTAATGGCAATAACCGAGACGGTTAATGCCCGATGGATAAATTGCATAGAAAGCTCCAGCCATATAGGTATTTCCCGGCGCAGCACGTGGAAGCACAATGGAAATACTCGAATTACCCCTGTCAAAAAAAGGGGCGTTATGGGTAATCAGGCTGGAGTGACGGGAGGCGCGCGCGGCGGCGGGCGTAAACCTACAATGCGACGTGGGTGGGCGGTTTGAGAAGCAGGGAAGAAAAATGCGGATCGAGGCAATACCAAAAACACAAACATGGCAACCAGTAATAGCGCCAATGTTGCATCGAATTTCAGCAGTTTGGCGACCACTGATTGGGATAGATCGATATCCATATCAACATGTGCACTGTCTGCATCATGTTCTTCATGGGTATCGATATTGTCGAGATGAATGGAAATTGGTGGTTCCTGGCCATCAAAGCAATAGTGCCCGTGCACGCCGGTCCAGCTGGTCATCAGCCAAAGCAGCAGTGTCAGAAGCACAAATGTTTTATAACCGGAACGAATTCTCACCTGTGGGGCACCTGATAGTGAAGCTCATTGAGGATATAGCAATCTGTTTGTCATAGCCACCGACCCAGTCCAGAGATACCCTGGACTGGGTCGGTGGCTATGCAATCTCACGGAATGACGATAAATTGAGTCATTTTTTCCATCAGCGTGAGCGCGGCATTATCGGAAAACTGCTGGCCCTCCTCGATGTATTCCCACACTGTTGCGTCACTTTTCCATCCGCCTTGCTTTTTGATTAACTCAAAATCTATCCGCTCCCTTGCCGCCGATGTGGACAGTCCACGCCGAAAGCTATGACTACTGAGGTCTGGAAGAAAGTCGAATTGACAAGCTTTGCCCAGATTTTTAAGCAAATCGTTAATTGCTCCTGGGTTCAGCGGCTTTGTTTGGACCTGACTCCATCGGTTGACCGGCCTGAAAAGTGGACCGTTGTTGATACCGGCAATGTCCACCCAATCCTTAATGGCTGTAGCAGGACAGCAGCCCTTTGTGCCAAAAGGCAGGGCTCGGGTTAGCCCCTGCATCTGCTGGTCGGTTTTGGAGCGAGGCAAACGGATAATCAGTCCTTCCGGTTCCCACACAAGATCCCGTACCTGAATCGAAACCAGCTCGCTGCGGCGAAACGCCCCAAAAAACCCGGTTAATATCAATGCAATATCACGGTATTTTTTTTGATTATCGGGTTGTTGTCGCAGGTGATTTACCATTTGCGCAATGTGCTCCAGTCGCAGCGCTTTGGCTTTACGTTTTGGCTGTCCATGGGTACGGCGAATCCCATCCATGGTTTTGCGTACGAGGAGATCGTGTGCTGGATCAGTTAATCCCTGGTGATGGTGCCATTGGCTAATCGCAGTGAGGTGAAGATCTAAAGTTCGGGAGTTTAGTGATTCGGCTTTAGCCAACAGATAGCGCACGACAATGTCCCTATCTGTGGGCAAACGTCCGCCCCATCTTTCAAATTGCCGGATGGCAGAACGATAGGCCTTACGAGTGTTTTCAGACGTGGCCATCTGAAGATAATGACGGAGCGAATCTGATTCCGTTCGCGCAATTGGGCTCGGCTCCTCGTTACGAAATGACAAATCATTAGCGATTACTGGCGGTTTGATGTTCATGAGCTGAGTTCCTGACGGAGCCGCGGGAAAGGCGGTTATGTACTGATATTACATAGGGAAATTTTGATTGATCAGTTTAACAAGCGATAACATTCATTATCGAAGGTTATGTTTAGCAATTCAAGTTGTATCAAAATAGACAAATATAATGTAATATTATGTAATACGTATTACGTTACTAAATAATCTAAGAGGAACTACAATGGCCCGTGCAGGAGTGACTTACTATGATGTTACTAAAGCCGCAGAAACCATCAAAGCCGGGGATCAAGAGCCCACGGTTGATCGGGTGCGCGAGCAACTGGGTACGGGGAGCAGAAGCACCATCGCTCCGTTATTGAAGCGCTGGCGGTCAGACAACGACGGTGATGCCGAGGTCAGTGGACTGCCACATGACTTGGTGGACGTAGTGAAATCCCTGCACGAACGGGTGCAACAAATGGCCGACCAACGCATCGAGCAGGCCCGGCAGGAATTTGAAACGTTGAATGACGAACGTCAGGAGCGACTAACCGAAGCAAACAGCACCCTAGTGCAGCTGTCTTCGCGGCAGCAGGACATGGAAAAGCAGATAGAACTGCTTAACGAAGAAAAACGTCAGCAAAGTCAGTCTCTGGAAGATACCCGAGTCAACCTTGCCAAGACGGAATCCCAGCGGGATGAAGCGATCACACGATTCACTGAATTGAAAGAAACCGTCACTGAGCTTAGGCAGGAAAACCGGGACATTCGCGATCATTTTGAGCACTACCAACAGCGCACCGCCGAAGACCGTCAACAGGAACGCGATCAATTCCGAGCGACCAACCAGCAGTTGCACGATCAAGTCCACAACCTCCAGGGCCAGCTCACTCAAGCTGCGTCAAGAGAATCCGGACTGTCTGATGCAAACGCGAAGCTCCAAAGAGCAGTAGATGAACTTGAGCAGACTAACGCTTCCCTAAGCAGTGAAGTAAGCCGAAAAATTGAGGATATTCAAAGCCTGACACGTAATGCTGAAGAAGCCTCGAAAGGGATGCGAGAATACCAACATAAAAATGACGAGCTAACTGAAAAAGTGGCAGTGATTACGAGCATGAAAGCAGAAGCGGAGAAAAACGTGGCCGTATTATCGCAAGCGTTGGAAGATGCCAATACCAGACTCAAAGCCTCCCAAGATAAAGTGGAGCTTCTGTCCGACGAGAACAAGGTGATTCTTCTGGAAAAAGCCGTGATTCAAGGGCAGTTTAAACAGCTCCAAAGTTCTTTGCCGTAGGCAGGGGTCGGTCACCTAAATAATGAAGTATATCAATAAGTTATCTGCGAAGTGGCTAAATTCAACGCTTTTACCGGCCGGACCTCAGTAAGGATTTTGTTGTTCTTTTGAGTTGGTATTTTCATCGTAACTCCAAGGTGAATCAGGTGTTTTAACGTTTAGTTCAATACCCACTTCACTTGGACGATCATCTAATGATCTTGTTACAAAATATTATGGTTGAGCCATAGCGTGACACCTCTTTTGTCACTATGGCTACTAGTACAGCACTCGCTTAAACATGCCCAGTGCTGTTTGATAACCCCACAGCTGCAACTCTGCATCGTATCTCTCGCCTTCATCGCGCATAAAAGCATGCACACCATTAACCTCATGCCAAGTGAAGTTCACTCCCTTCGCAACCAGGTTGGCATAAACTTTTGCGCGCCCCTCCGGCGGAATATGCGGGTCTTGTTTGCCCCAAATCATCTGCAATTCCCCTTTAATTTCACCGGTGCGAGTCAGGCTTTCATTGCCGGGGTTGGAGGGTGTTAAGCCGGAGTGAATATCCGTTGCATAAAAACAGCTAGTGGCCGCGATGGCCGGGTTGATGGCCGCGCGATACGCCAAACCACCGCCCAAGCAAAAACCCATAGCGCCGATTTTGCCGGAGTAATAATCCAGTGTTTGCACGTAATCGATCATCGCCTGAGTATCGCTGTCGTGTGCTTCCAGGGTTTTGGCGACTTTATCGGCGTTGCCTTTATCGCGGCCGGCATCGTCATAACCCAGTACGGTACCGATGGGGTTTAACTCATGGAACACTTCCGGAACAATCACAATAAAACCGTGGCCCGCCATAATTTGCGCGCTGCGACGGATCGGAGAGGTCTGTTGGAAAATTTCGGAGTAAAGAATAATCGCAGGGAATTTTTTACCGGCGGTTTCGGGGGTGTTTTTGGGGTGATAGACATAGCAGCGCATAACACCGGTAGGGGTGTTCAGGTCGACTTGATGGTCCTGGATAAGCATTATTTTCTCCTCTATTGATGGGGTAGATGTTTTGCAATTGGCACTGAGTTTTCGGAATTCGGACTCTTCTTTCAAAACCCTCAAGTCAGGGACGACTTGAGGGAGCTACAGGGATGTATTCATGCGTTTTTGAAAGAAGAGTCCGTGTTTCGAAAACGGGCTTCAAATTTAAGAACCAAACTCTTTTTCAAGTGTATCCATCAGCACTTTTACTTTAGCGATGGACTCGCGGTATTCCTGTTCGGTTTCTGAATCTGCAACTATGCCGCCGCCGCCCCAGCAGTGGATTTTCTCGCCGTCACAAACCAAGGTACGGATGGCGATGCTGGTATCCATTTGGCCGTCGGCACTGATGTATCCCAGGCTGCCGCAATAAAGCGAGCGGCGGGTGGGTTCCAACTCTTCGATAATCTCCATGGCGCGAATCTTTGGTGCGCCAGTAATACTGCCGCCGGGAAAGGCATCGCGCAGCAGGTCGAGGGCGGTGGCATTGGGGTTTAACTCGCCGGTCACGGTACTCACCAAGTGATGCACATTGGCAAAGGTCTGCAGTTCACAGAGTGTGGGTACCCGTACTTGCGCGTTGTGTTTGCTCAAATCATTGCGGAGTAAATCCACAATCATCACATTCTCTGCGCGATTCTTCAGGCTGTTTTGTAGCCATTCGGCATTGGCGACATCCTCTTCGGGAGTCGCGCCGCGTTTGATCGTTCCTTTAATCGGCTTGGTTTCAACGCACTTATCACGTACCTGAATAAACCGCTCGGGCGATAAACTCAGCACCGCACCAGCCTCCAATTGCATAAAACCCGAGAAGGGCGAGGGCAGTGCAGCGCGTAATACGCGATAAGCAATAAACGGGTCACCACTGAATTCAGCGCTAAAACGTTGGGCAAAATTGACTTGATAACAATCCCCCGCACGAATGTAGTCGTGAATTTTGGCCAGTGCTTGTTGGTATTCTTCTACTTTAAGATTGCTTTCAAACTCACTGATTTTGAACGATTTTTGATCACTCTTAATGCAATTTATAGCTTCGTGGAACGCTGGGTTTTTAGCGGCTAAGGCGCAGAGCTGCTCGATTTCCAAAAAGTTATAAGCACCGCCAAGCCGTTGACCCAGCTCAGTGTTGATGACTAAACAAGCGGTTTTATGCTGGTGATCCTGAATAATCGCCCAAGGGTAAATGCCGACCGACATATCCGGCAGCGCTATGTCATTTCGAGCAAGATTAGGCATGGTTTCCAAACGGCGGCCGAGGTCGTAACCAAAATAGCCAAGTGCGCCGCCAATAAAAGGCAGGTCGCTATTTGAGTGTTTGGGTAATTGATCGACAGGTAAAAATTGCTTGAGCAGATAAAACGGATCCAGTGCAGATTCGTCTGTGCGCCCATCACCGTAACGAATGGATGTGTTCGCGCCACGTGTTTCCACCAAGCACTGCGGCGCAGCGGCGATAATATCAAAGCGCCCATACGTGCTCTGCGGGCGGCCGGAATCCAGCCAGACAGCATGTGGTAAATAGCGCACCAGAGCGAACCAGTGGGCCGAGTCTGGTTGATAAACAAGCGGAATAATGTGAGGTGTTGTGGCAGTAAAGTCGGGCATGGAATCTCGTCGGGCTATGCCGTTACGGGGGTTGCATTCTACCTTATCAAGCCTCGGCTGCGGCAATTAGACTTTGACGCCAAGCCCGTTTAAGCTGCTGCGACTTCGAGTGTGCTTTTGTCGCTGACAAGTGTTTGTTAATTAAGGACTAACCTGATGGATTTCCTCGTTTTTATAGTGGCCATGTTGATTGGCGGGGTTGCAGCCTGGCAGGCATTTAGCTGGTACTACGCCAAAAAGTTTAAACCTGCTAAGCAGGACGTTGCTGCTGAATCCTTTGTGCTGTTGGAGCGGATCGAAAAGGTGTTTAAGGTGGTATTAGCCGAAGGTTATTTCACCGAAATATACGATCACAAATCCAAAAAAGATTTCTTTGGCATTTTCAAAACTAACAGCAAGGCCTTGGTCGTCGCTAAAGCAAAAGTATCGGTAGGTTACGATTTTGCCAAAATGCGTTTTCGTCGCGATCACCAAAGCCGCACGCTGGTTATCGAGCACTTTGCCGACCCTGAAATTATTTCTATCGATACCGATTACAAGTTCTATGACATCAACCAAGGCTTGCTCAATAAGTTTGATAACGAGGATTACACCGAAATTCTCGCCGAAGCCAAAAAGCTGATGCAGGACAAAGCGCAAGCGAGCGATTTACCCGAAATTGCGCAAAAACAAATTCAATTAATGATGCAACAACTCTGCGCGTCCGTCGGTTGGCAGTTGGAGCATGAAAAGGTATTGGAACCGCTGAAAACGGTACAAGTCCTTGTTGATGATAATAAATAAAAATACACGTAAGGAATTTCTATGGTTTTACTGATTATTTTCACCTTGGTCGGGATGGGCTTGGGTGAAGCGGCATTTTATGAAAATGGTTGGCTGATTGGCGGCGCGCTGGGGTTTTTGATCACCAAAATCATTCAACTCAGCGGTCAGGTTACGCGCCTTCAACGCGATGTAAAACAACTGCAATCCCCGCCGATTCCACCCGCGCCGATTGCGCAACCTGTTACTGCACAGTCGGTGTCGGTAGTGTCGCCTGTTAATGCAGAGCAGGAGCCGCTGCAACAAGCTCCGCAACACCAAACTCTGCTGGATGAGCGCTTAAAGGAGCATGGTATTGAGTTGCCGCCGGCGCAACCGCAATTGCCGCCACAAACTGCCGCACGTCAAACAACAGTGCCGCAATCACAAACTGTTTATCAACCCGCAGCGGCGCGCTATGAGCGCCCGCCTCGCCAGCCCAATGCAGCGGAAAAAGCCGCTGAAAAACTGCAGCAATATCTCAAGGATTTTTTCACCCAAGGCAATCCTATTGTGCGTATCGGCATGGTAGTGATGTTTTTTGGTTTGAGTTTTTTAGTAAAGTACGCCGCGAACCAAGGCATGTTTCCGCTGGAATTACGCATGGCGATAGTGGCTGCCATTGCATTGGTGTTAATTGGGCTCGGCTGGAAAACCCGTGACCGTGAGGGTGGTTACGGGCTGGTATTGCAGGGCGGTGGTATTGGTGCGCTGTACCTCACGGTATTTGCGGCGGCCAAAATGTATGCACTGATGCCTACTGGTGTTGCGCTGGTATTAATGCTGATTATTGTTGCGCTGGGTGTGCTACTCGCTGTTATCCAAAATGCACAAGTACTGGCGCTAATGGCCACCGCTGGTGGTTTTCTTGCGCCCATTCTCACCTCGGACGGTTCCGGGAATCATGTCGGGCTATTTAGTTTTTATCTGCTACTTAACCTCGGCATTCTCGCCATTGCCTGGTTTAAAACCTGGCGCTTGCTCAATTGGGTCGGCTTTGTTTTTACCTTTGTCATTACCTCGCTCTGGGGCGTGCTGAAATACGAGCCGCATTTATATGCCAGCACCCAACCGTTTTTGCTCGCATTTTTTGCGCTTTATTTAAGCGTATCGATTTTATTCTCACTCAAACAACCGCCCAACTTAAAAGGTTTGGTGGATGGCAGTTTGGTGTTCGGTTTGCCGATTGTCGGTTTTGGTTTGCAAACCGCGCTGCTTAAACACACTGAATACGGCTTGGCGATTAGTGCATTAATTCTGGCGATAATTTATATCACGCTGGCGCGCGTGCTCTGGGCAAAATACCAACAAACCCATCGTGTATTGATTGAATCATTTATTGCCTTGGGTGTGACCTTTGCCACGCTCACCATTCCGCTGGCGTTAGACGCGCAGTGGACATCTGCAACTTGGGCCCTGGAGGCCGCCGGTTTAATTTGGGTCGGTTTGCGTCAGCAGCGATTGCTACCGCGCTGTGCCGGTTATTTGTTGTATATCGCAGCGGCGGTGTCATTACTGATTGACGGTATTAGTGCTGGTTCCTTGCCCATTATTCGCGGTGATTTTATCGGCTTGCTGATCCTGTCTGTCGCCGCGCTGGCGATTGCCTTCACTGCAGATCGTTTTATTTCCGTGCTGCGCTCAAGCGAAAAACACCTGGCATCCGTTGCGCAAATTATTGCGTGGCTGTGGTGGTTGCATGCGGGTTATATGGAGTTAAGTGCCCATGTGGCGGGCGAGCAACATTTTGCCGCGCTGATTGGTTTTTTTGCCGTCTCCGTTGCTGGTGTAATGGGGTTAAGTAAAAAATTAAGTTGGCCGTCACTGGCGTCGCTCGGTTTTTGGTTATTGCCTTTAACGTCACTCTGGGCGCTGCGTAATTTTGGCGAAGGCTTATTTATCGGTTTTGGCGTTTATCCCTCGCAGGGTTGGGGTTTACTGGCGCTTGGTTTATTTATTGCGGTGCAATATCGCTTTTTATGGAGCCGCCGCGAATTGTCATCCGGCGGTTTATTAAGTGTGTGGCACATTTTAAGCGCGTGGTTTTTATTCACGCTGGTGTATTGGGAGGCAAGTCACTGGCAGGGTGTTATGCAATGGTATGGCACCAGTGCGGCGGTATTGTGGTTTGCGTGTTTGGTTGTGCCCTTGGTTGCGCTGTTGTATTTCACACCTAAATCCATTTGGCCGTTTGCGGCTTATCCGGCGGATTATAAAAATTATATTCCTGCGCCGTTGTTGCTGTTATTACTTGGTTGGTTTGTTGTTGCTTCACATTATTCCGGTATCACCAATCAATTTTATTTACCCATACTCAACCCGCTGGATTTAGCACAAGCCGCTGTATTAGCGATTGTTGCTTATGCCATTAAGCGCGGCTTTATTAATTTGCACACAGCACCCGCCGAGTTGCGCTACGGCTTGCTCGGTGGTTTGGGTTTTGTGTGGATTAACCTGGTGCTGCTACGTGCAATTCACCATTACGCGGCTGTGGACTATGTCGCCGCAGTAATGTGGGATTCTGCCATCGTACAAATGTCGCTTTCCATTTTGTGGGCGATTTGCGCGTTGGTAGTTATGAATATTTCCCGCCGTCTGCAAGAACGCAAACTCTGGATGCTCGGCGCTGGTTTACTCGCCCTGATAGTCGCAAAACTATTCCTGAAAGATTTAAGCGGCGCAGGTACCTTGGCAGGTGTTGTGTCGTTTATGGCCGTGGGTGCATTAATGTTACTGATTGGTTATTTATCACCGATTCCGGCGAAAGCAAAAGCGGTAGAGCCTGAGTAAACGCACTCCGAAATCGTTTGCGATTAGGGGCTTTGTTTCGAAAACGCATGAATACATCCCTGTAGCTCCCTCAAGTCGTCCCTGACTTGAGGGTTTCGAAACAAAGCCCCTAACAGCAAACTTATACTCTGCCAATGTGCGATTTGTATAAGAGGTAAAAAATGAATTTCGTTAAAAAGTATCTAACAACAATTGCAATAGCACTGGGTTTTAGTGCGGTATGTAGTGCTGAAATAATACCCGTATATAAAATTGACGCTGCCACTGGCAGCTATGTGCAAACTACCTTAACCCACGATATTTATCGCTACAGTGCCGATACACAATTAAAAGATTTAATCGTTACCGATCAACAAGGCAATAAGCTGCCGTACCGCATTAGCGCGCCGGATACAAAAATCAGCGTGCAAACGCAACAAACGCCTGTGCGTTATTTCCCGGTGCCGGTCGGTGCATCGCCAGAAACTTTGTTGATATTAAGCAGCGCCTCTATTCGTTTGGCGGATAACGAAATTTCCGTCAGTGTAGAGAAGGGCAACAACCCCTTAGCGGAAAACCAAACTGCCGCTACCGATTTTTATGTGGTGGATTTGAGCGATGTAAGAACCCGTGTTGACAGCTTGGCTATTCTTTGGCCGATTAACGAGGCGCATCAATATCTGGAAGTGGAGGTCAGTGGCACCAATGATATGACCAACTGGACACCTATCACCAACACCACACTGGTGCAATTGCAGAAAGAGGGCGAGTATTTAACGCGCAATAAAATCGCGCTAAACCTGAATGAAATGCAATATGCCTATTTGCGCTTAAAATTTACGCGCGGTGGCGACAATTTAAAACTCACCAGCGTTCATATTGAAAATACCGATAAAATTGCCAACGCACCCACCGCTGACACCTGGGAAGTGCAGGGAGCCTTGGCAGAAAAACAAAGCTCTGCTTTGCATGGCGAACGCCACAACAATAATTCAGCGGTCGCCGCATGGGAATTTACCCGCGACGATATCGCTCCGGTTAGTCAAGTGAGCCTGAATTTAGGCAATATTCAATACGGTGATCGCCTCAATGTTTTTTCCCGTCGCAGCAGCAAACAACCGTGGCAATTAGTGCATCAAGGCATTTGGTTTAACGCCCAAGTCGGTAGCGAATGGGAGCGCAGCGATGCCATCAGTATTTACAGCAATAGTGATACTCAGTGGCGTGTTGAACTCAACGAATTAGTGCGGACCACACTCACACCCGCGCTGGTCTTTCACCGCACCACACAAACCTTACAATTTATCGCCAACAACACCGCCCCCTACAATATCGCCATAGACAACCAAACCACCACCGACCACCAAGCCGTTAGTGCGCAAATATTTTCGCAACTTATGGCAGGGAAAGACGTGCAATGGGAATCCGTAACCGCAGAACCCCTGAACCCTAATCTTGGTTCCTTCGCCCGTCACCAAGTAGATATCAATTGGAAAACCATTTTGTTTTGGTTTGTGTTGATTAGTGCGGTGGGTGCGTTGGTGTGGGTAGCGGTGAGGTTGGTAGGGCAGATTAATAGCAATAATTAGATCGTAGAATTTATCACGGGAGCTGAAAATATATGTCGATTATTGATGTTTTTTCAAAAAGGCAGAAAAAATACAGAGGCGAAGTTTCTGATGTGTATCAGTACGATAAAATTCCAAATACTCTACGTGTTCAGTTAATTCATATTGTGCGCGATACAATAGGAGTTAATACCCATAATTCCTATGAAGCGTATAGGCAGATTCATAAAGTGCTCTGTAAAGAATATGGTGTGTTTTCATTGCTTCCCTCTGCAAGAGATGACTTTGAGGCGATTTATGATTTCTTTCTAAAAGAAAAAGATGTTGAAAGATGTTTGGATGTTATTGAGTTAAGCATTAGGTATATCGACGGCTACGTGAGGAAAAACTATTATCAGTTTCCTCAAATGCAAAGTCCTGATGATGCGATTGAAGAATTGAACTTGAGATTTAAGGAGTCCTCTGTTGGGTTTCAGTATGTATCAGGTGAATTGATTAGGGTTGATTCTCAATTTTTGCACTCCAATGTAGCAAAGCCTGTACTTAATTTGCTTGGTAGCGAGGAAATGTACCTAGGAGCAAATGATGAATTTTTGTCAGCATTTGAGCACTACAGGCACAAACGATACAAGGAGAGTATGAATGAGTGCTTGAAATCATTTGAGAGCGTAATGAAGGCCATCCATGATAAATATACTTGGCCTTACGGTAAGGGTGATGCGGCACAAAAATTAATCAATAGTTGCCTGGCAAACCAACTAATACCTGACTATCTGCAAACGCAGTTCTCTTCAATCAAAGGCCTATTGGAAAGCGGAACACCTACAGTTAGAAACAAGGAGTCCGGCCATGGACAAGGTGCTGAAATTAAAAGTATTCCTGAGCATTTTGCAAGTTATGCACTGCATTTAACTGCCACAAATTTACTGTTTTTAATAGAATGTGAAAAGAAATTTACTCCATAAAAGTGGTTTCAATTAAAAATCTATTCTTCGTAGGGCCGCTACATTGTCATGTTGGGCTTCGTTCCTCAGCGCCAACCTACGTTCGATATATAAATTAAGTGTGTAAGTATTCGTTGTTAAATAAATTAAAGAGAGTGTAATGGCTTCAAAATTTTATGTGGTATGGGCTGGGCGCGAGACGGGGATTTTTACGGATTGGGCTACGTGTAAAAAGCATATCGATGGTTTTACTGGTGCGCGGTATAAATCATTTTTAACCCGTGAAGAAGCCGAAGCTGCTTTTGGTGGTGCAAAACCCACGGCGGGAACGGGTGGGCGTGCGGCAACTGCTGCGAAGATCAAAACCTATAATGCGGCAGAAGTAAATGCCTTGCCGGTGGATGTGAAAATTTTTACCGACGGTGGTTGTGAACCAAACCCCGGTGAAGCGGGTTCGGGTTTGGCGTTGTATCGCGATAATAAAGTCGCTGAGCTTTGGTATGGCTTGTATGACCCGAACGGTACCAATAACACCGCCGAATTAAATGCATTACACCAAGGTTTGCTACTGGCGAAAGAGGAAATCGCCAAGGGCAAAACGGCGGCGGTTTTTTCTGACTCGCAGTATTCCATTCAGTGTGTTGTGCAATGGGCCGTAGGTTGGGAAAAAGCGGGCTGGAAAAAGAAGGGTGGGGAGATTAAAAACCTGGAGTTGATTAAAGAGATTTATTCCCTACACCAAACCCTGAAAGACAAAGTGCAAGTACTGCATGTGAATGGTCACGTAGGTGTACAGGGCAATGAACTCGCCGATCGCATGTCGATCCTTGCCATTCAATCCCGCGAAACTGATTTTGCCTTGTACCGCGAACCGCTGGATATTGCGGCGATTCTGGCGACGCGTGCGGGGTAATTACTGAACAGTAATTGGGGGCAATTACGGCCTCCAACAGTTTTAATACAAGGAAACAATAATGAAATTAGGTACATGCCCTTGTTGCGGCTCACGCGATTTACAAAAAGTACAAGGGGAAGAATTTGTTTGTCAGGCATGTAAAGCGCCATTGCGTTTTACTTGGAGCGCTGCTCACGGTATTGGTATTGTATTACCACTCACTTTGCCCAATTTGATGCAACAGTTTCCAGAGTTTATTCGCTATGGTGTTCCCGCCGTATTATTGGCGGTGTTATTGGTTTTGTATTTTAAGTATCGCCGCTTTCATTTAGATGAAATCCGCCTTAATGAATTGCTATTGGAATTGCAGCATGACCTACAGTTGGCTGGTAAATTTAGCGCAAGAAAAACTGGTGTGCTTGATTTTATCCAACAAATGAATGGACTAAAAAATACTTACGGTAAAGTGCCAGCAATACAAACGTTATTGCGGGAGCACTTTAATCGGGTTGGTGGCTTTAATATTGAGGAGCAGAGCAGGGCTTTTTCCGGGCTTTATCCTGATATCGATCTAAACCAATTTTCGCAACAACAAATATCTTTTGCTCAAGCAGAAATAGAGCGTTTGCGAGCCTATAGCGTAAAGGCGTGAGCTATTGATATCCACTGTAGATAAAAATAACAATGAACCTGAAAGCCCTGCTAAAAAATAATCACGCACACATGGCGTTAATCATCGGTAACGGTATTAATCGTTACAACAGCGATGCAGGGCTTAGCTCTTGGGATGCGATGCTGCTGGAGCTGTGGGAACGGCATACACACGACGAACCTAAAGATATCCCGCTGGGCATTTCCCTCACCGAATTTTATGACGCGCTGGATTTAAGCAGCAATGCGGTGAGTAAAAATCTGCAAAAAGAATTTTGTTGTTTTCTGGATGGCTGGCAAGCAAAAGAACATCACCTTCGCCTGATGCACTGGGCCCAACAATACGCGGTGCCGGTGTTAACCACGAATTTTGATGAAACCCTCTCTGATTGTGCCGGCCTTCAATTGCACCACACCGATGGTGTCCGCTTTACCGATTTTTATCCCTGGTCGAGTTACTTTGCAGCGCAAGCGATTAATGACCCTGCACAAGAATTTGCGATTTGGCACATCAACGGTATTAAGCGTTACTCGCGCAGTATTCGTTTGGGCCTCAGCCATTACATGGGTTCTGTTGAGCGCGCACGCGCTTTAATTCATAAGGGCGGCGATAAGCGGTTGTACTCCGAAAAACACCAAGGCCAATGGAACGGCTGCAACACCTGGCTGCAGTGTATTTTTAATAATGATCTGGTGTTTGTTGGCCTGGGGTTGGATACCTCGGAAATTTTTCTGCGCTGGCTGCTGATCGAGCGGGCCAAATACTTCAAAACCTATCCCACGCGGCGCCGCGCCGCTTATTACCTGCACGCCGGGCGGGATTTGTCGCAAGGGCAGGTGATCTTCCTCAAAAGCGTTGGCTGCGACATTGTAAAACTGCCCAGTTACGATCAGCTCTATGGCGATGCCTGGCTTGTGTAGCGGGCTTGCGTGTTGGATTTGTATAGCTGGTCTCTGTGGTTAGTTTGGTTTTGTAAATCTCCTGCCATTTATCCGATAATTGGTTTAGATTTCTGCTCTCAGTGTTAATAAGCATATTAATAACAATATCCATCACAGCAGAAAGAGAGCTATTTATGACAATCCAAGGATTCAAACAACACCTGCTGGCAGCTATGTTGCTGTGTGCAGTGGCAAGCTCGGTACAAGCCGCCCCCGCAAAAACCGCCGTAAATGACCCGGACAAAGAAGAATGGATTGAGATGTTCAACGGTAAGGATTTAAGTAACTGGAGCGTGAAAATCAGTGGCTTTGAGTTGAACGACAATGCGTTTAATACCTTTCGCGTCGAAGACGGCATTATGAAAATGCGCTATGACCAGTACAAAGAATTCAATAATCACTTCGGTCATATTTTTTACAACGGCGGCCCATACTCCCATTACCGTATGAAAGTGGAGTACCGTTTTGTGGGTGATCAGGTTAAAAATGGCCCGGCATGGGCGTACCGCAACAACGGCATCATGTATCACACGCAAGACCCCAAAACTATGGGCGTTAAGCAGGATTTCCCCGGCAGCATGGAATACCAATTGTTGGGTGGCGATGGCGTAAACCCGCGCACTACCGGCAACCTGTGTACCCCCGGTACCCATGTGGTTTACAACGGCAAATTTACCGAAGATCACATCATCAACTCCAATAGCGACACCTTCCACGGTGAGCAATGGGTAACTGCCGAGTTGGTAGTTCACGGCAGCGAAAAAGCCGAACACTTTATTAACGGCAAAAAAGTATTGGAATACACCGGTTTGCAATGGGACGACCGCACACCCAACAGCGGTGGTTACATCGCCCTGCAAGCAGAGAGTCACCCTACAGATTTTCGCCGCGTAAGCTTGTTGAATTTGGAAGGTTGTATGGATAAGACCGCGAAGAATTTCAAAAGCTATTTTGTGAAGAATAAACAGGAAGCGTGTGTTTATTAATCGGGGGCAGCATCGCCCCCTTGTCAAACTACCACTAACGTTAAAAAAACTTCCACTTTTTGTTTTTTGGTAACCTTTTTCCGAAAAGCGATATCAGTATTACCAGGGGTTTCAATAGGCTGCGATCAACCGTACTTGCTGTACGGTTGATCGCACATCTATTAATAATAAGTATTGAGATCCCTGTTATGAAAACAATAAATGCATTGTTAGTGCTAAGTATTGCCTCGCTGCTTTCTGCTTGTGGCGGTTCAGGATCAGGCTCGGGTGCCAGTTCGAGTAGTGTCTCGTCAATGGTTGAGTCGGTATCCAGTCAGTCGAGCGCAGTTAGTGTTGATGCTTCATCGGTCGACGCCAGTTCGTCTAGTCTTGCCTCTTCAGTCGCTGATGTCAGTTCATCGAGCCTTGCTATTTCATCGGTTGATATGAGCTCATCCAGCCTCGCTGTGTCATCGGTTGCTATGAGTTCGTCATCCGTTATTGTCATTTCGTCGGCGGATGCAAGTTCATCAAGCCTTGCAACTTCCTCGATTGTGGCAAGCTCTTCCAGCATTGCTGTTTCATCTTCATCGATTGAAGCAAGTTCATCCAGTCTTACAAGTTCTTCTTTAATCGCAAGCTCCTCTAGTCTTGCCGCTTCATCGGCCAGCGCTGCGCTTTACCCCAGTTACAACACTAATCCCATTGCTCCTGATATGACGGGCATGGAAAGTGATGCGGTACAGTTGGCTGCCAAAATGAAGCTGGGTATTAATGTTGGAAACCAAATGGAAGCAACGAATTGCCCGCAGCTGGAATTGACACAGAGAGAGACTTGCTGGGGCCACCCGAAGGTTTCTGAGGCTTATATTCAATTGGTCAAGGACAGGGGTTTTGACGCGATTCGGCTCCCCGTATCCTGGGATCAGTACGCTGATCAAACTACTGGAAAAATCAGTGATTTTTGGCTTAATCGCGTGAAAGAAGTGGTGCAGTATGCGGTGGATAATGGGCTCTACGTAATGGTTAACATCCATTGGGATGGTGGCTGGTTGGAGAGAAGTTTTCACGAAGCCGCTGAATCTGAAACCAAGAAAGAAGCGGTAAAAGCCAAACAAAAAGCTTATTGGGAACAAATTGCCACACATCTGCGCGAATTCGATGAACATGTCATGTTTGCGAGCGCCAACGAGCCTGATACATCTAATGACAACGAGTCAGCCTCTGTGATTGCATCAAGAGTTGCTGTTCTTGATGAGTATCACCAAACATTTGTCGATGCGGTTCGTTCCACCGGCGGTAAAAACGCTTATCGCGTGTTGATAATCCAAGCCCCAAAAACCGACATTGATCTGGCTACCAATAATTGGTTTGTTATGCCATCCGACACTGCAACGGGTCGCCAAATGGCTGAGGTGCATTTTTACCCATTTAGTTTTACCAACCAGGACGCAGATATAGTGGCTGACTGGGGAACCTTACAGTTTTTTTGTTACTGGGGTGAAGGCAACCATTCGGAAACGGATACTTTTCGCAACTCGACTCGCGAGGAAGAGGGGTTTGTTGATGCGAAATTTGCCCAAATGAAAACAAAATTTGCGGACCAAGGCATCCCCGTTGTGTTAGGAGAGTTCGCTGCAAGGCCGCGCTCTGAGGAAGCTTGCTCTGACTATCCCAAGCATCTCGCGTCGCGCGCTTATTACGCTCAATATGTCACCCAAGCGTCAATTGAAAATGGCATGCTGCCATTCTTTTGGGATACAGGCGAGGTGTTTGAGCGCGGTACTCCGGCTGTCAATAATCAACAAGTGCTTGATGGGCTATTAATAGGCTCTGGTAAATTGAACGGTAGTTCATCGAGTAGTCAGTCCAGTTCAGCGAACAGCTCCAGTTCGTCAACAGAAGTCTCCAGCACCTCTAGCAGCTCATCATCCAGTGCGAGCAATAGTATTGTCTTGGATACCAGTCCGAGCAATTGGAGTGTGAGCAATGGTGTAGTTAAAAATGACTCTGCCACTCATATTCAATTCACATTAAGTGCAAGCGGCCAAGCTGCTGAGATCGGGCTTGGTGCGCCAATAAATATGAATGGCTCGACAGTTGAAGTAGTGTTGAATTTTGATCAAGTGTTTGTGACTGACCGCAATAACGGAAATACTCAATTTTTCCAATTTTTTGCTTTAGATGGCGATTGGGATGATGTTGGCGGGCAGCAATGGGTATGCATGCAACAATCTACTCCTATAATTGCAGATCAAGATCAAACATTTACCTGTTCGGGAGCGTTTAATGATGTAGCAGATGCAGCAGTTTTCGGGTTTCAATTCTTCGCAACGGCAGGAACAGTTACCATTAAAAGTGCCACTATTACCTTGGCAAAATAATTAGCATTTCCTAAAGGCCGACTTCATGTATGAAGTCGGCCTTTTTCTTTGGGGTTGCATAATAAAACTGGCATGCTAATTCTGTGAACTCACCTACACCGTGCATCTCACGCCCAATTCCATAAGTATGGAACCCAGCGTGCACCGGCTTCAGGTGTTTTGCCTTTCTTGTGGAGCAGAGCTATGACCCTTTCCAATTGTTTAATCGCAGCCCACCGGCAATCACAAAACCACAATTGGTAGAAGCTTTATTGATTGGGGTTGGAAAAGCCGTTGTAACAGGCCCGCTTTATAAACAAAGCGGGCCTTTTTCTTTTGAACAGATTACTTTGGAGCTAAATCAATTGTTGAGTTGATGGGGTTATCGAGAAATCCAGTTATTAATCAAGCGATGCCTAATGCGCGGTTAAGGGTAGGGTCTATGCAGCTTGCTGGAAAATGATGAGGTATGGAATCTCCAACCAAAATCGCTTATCACGATAACAATATTTTTTATTTTTATAACAATAAATTAAAAAATGGATTAAATAGACAATTTTCCGCATTCTCTGTACGAGATGAATTTGGTCGGATTTTCAACCTCTGCTGTTTATTTGTAACTTTTATTCTCACAAGTTTGTGTTGAAAGTGAAGAACCGACTGAAAAAATAGCAAATTTTGAAATTTTTATTCATATATTTGAAATTAAAAAAAATTTAAGAAAACACGCTATTCAGGATTTATATAAAACCCGCCTAATTGTGTAGAAGGGCAAAAGAAGTTTTAAGCGCCCTTTGGTTTCCCAGGTATGGCAAAAACCTTCTGCAAGGTCGAGAACCTTGCTTGAGGTCTTGCCCTGGACTTGGAGAGCGACACAACCATATAAACATAAATTAGGTGGTATTTAGAGATGTCGAATAACAATAGTTATAACTATGGTCGGTTCAAGAAAACACTACTTGCAGCAAGTATTATGGCGATTGGTTCTGCGGCTTATGCGGCTGACGATTCCAAAACTACGGGCGCCAAAGATGATGATATTGAGGAGATCGTTGTTTCTGGTATTCGCCGGAATATTGAATCTGCCCAGGAGTTAAAGAGAAATGCTAATACTGTAATCGATTCCATTACAGCAGATGAGTTGGGAGACTTCCCGGATAAATCGGTTGCCGAAGCCTTGATGCGTGTTCCTGGTGTAATGATTGAGCGCTTTGCTACGCGAACAGATACAGGCGCATTCTCCGTGGAGCCATCTGGCGTCATCATCCGCGGTCTACCATTTGTGCGCAGTGAATTTAATGGGCGCGATACTTTTAGTGCAGATTCAAGTCGCGGTTTGAGTTGGGGTGATGTATCCCCGGAGCTTATGGGTGGTGTGGATATTTATAAAAACCAAACCGCGGAACTGATCGAAGGTGGTATTTCTGGTCTTGTAAATCTCAAAACCCGCCTGCCTTTTGATAGCGATAGCAGCGTAAATGTTGTCACCTTAGGCGCTAACTACAGTGACTTGTCAAAATCCAGCACCCCGGAGCTTTCAGGTATACATACCAGTCGTTTTGATACAGACGTCGGTGAATTTGGTGTGATGGCTAACTTTGCCTATTCCGATGTGGATGCTACATCGCAAAGCTCCAGAATGGCTCGCGTCAACCGCTTCCGGGATGTCTACGCTGAAGACTCGCTTTATTTTATTCCCCAAGGTGTTTCCTTTGGCGATAGCCAATACAGCCGTGAGCGCAATGGCGCCGCCTTAGCTTTCCAGTGGCAGGATAACGAAGGCCGTTACCTCGCAACGCTACAATACAACCGCTCCCAATATGAGAATACATCTGAAGGGCGTGGTATCGGCGTGGGTTGGGCTGGTCTTGGTGGCGGCGACAGCTTGTTCCTCGAGATTAAAGAGGGTGGCACTGGTTCTGGTGCAATTATTCGACCTGCTCCGGGTACTGACGCATTTACTTTTGCTGAAGATGGTTTGTTTTCCCACGGCACTGTTGTGCAAAACCACGGTTGGTGGGGCGCTAACAATAATGATTCAAAACTGGTTGCGGCCAATGCAAACGGTGAAGCCTTGGTTGAGACTTGCGCTAGTCTGGATTCATGGGCTGGTTGTGGTGAAGGCGCAGTTGTAACGGATTTTATTGGTGGCAACCTCAGCACCAATGCGGATGTGAGCGATTCCAAAAGTGTTACCGAAGATATTAGTTTGAATTTTAAATGGAATGTGACTGATAAATTCCGTGCAAATTTTGATGTGCAGCATGTAAATTCTGATTTGGATGAGTATCGAGTCAATACAGGTTTCAACACGTGGGCAAATCCAGAAGTTGACTTGCGTCATGACCTCAACAGGGTCGTTTTGAACGCGCCTACCAACGTTAACCTTCTGGACGCTGGGCAAGGCATATTTGCCAATCCTAATAGTTATTATCCCACCAGTGTGCTGGAGTTCCTTGGCGATAATAACGGTGAAGAATTTGCCACAAAAGTAGATTTAATTTACGACGTAGATTCCGGTTTTGTTGAGCGTATTAAAACTGGTGTGCGATACGCTGATCGTGATCAACAAGTGAATCAGGCCGGTAACTGGCAAGCTATGTCCACCTCCTGGAATCAGAATGCAGGCTGGTTCAACATCGACAGCCCAGCACATACTGGAATTTATGACGGCGAGGAATACACTTTTAACGGATACAAAGATGCTTTTGTTGTGGATACCTGGAAGTCTAACTACGGCAGTATAAGCATTGCTGATGGTGGTAACTTTTTTGTATTTCCTAACACCAGCACTATGCGCGATTGGAAATACACTAACAGCGCTATGGCGACTGGCCAACCGGTTAATGGTTTTTATCCAATCTGTTCTAATTTGGGTGGTCGCTTAACAGAAGTAGAGGGGACTTGTTTCCGTCCGAACGAGTCACTAAACGTATCGGAAGAGACTGAAGCATTTTATGTTCAGATCGATTTTGGTGGAAATGACCTCACACTGTTTGATCGCCCTGTAAGTGGCAACATTGGTGCTCGTTATGTTAAAACTGAAATCGCAAGTGCGGGTGGAGAGCAATTCCCTGAGTACGATCTTGAAAGCCGTCCATGTGAAGAGACTACTCCAACCGATCCAGACGCTCCAGAAACCCGTCCCCCGGTTCCATTTACGGTTACCTGTTATTTAGGCGCTGATGAGATTGCGTTTATGAACAATGGCGGTAACTTGGGAACCTCCAAAGCAACGCATCACAATGTGTTGCCGAGCTTTAACATCAAATACGATGTGACCGATAATTTTGTTACACGCTTTGCTCTTTCACGAGCTATGTCTCGACCAGATATTGGTAGCTTGAGAAATTACATTACCGTTAGTTCGAATTTACCCAGCGTGGATGACGAAACAGGATCTTTGTGGGTTAAGGACGCTAGTGGAGAAATTGTGGGTGCCAATGTCGCCTACACCGCAAGTGCTGCCAATCCCTATTTGAAACCGACTATTGCTGATCAGGCAGACATCAGTTTCGAATACTATTCAGGGCCTAACAGTATTTCTTTGGCTTTGTATAAAAAGTCATTTGACGATTACATCCAGACGGGAACCTATTTCCGCAAAATGACTAATAACGGCGTCACGAAAGATGTTGTAGTTACTGGTCCAATTAATGGCGATGGTGCAGAGGTTCAAGGGTTTGAAGTTCAAGGAACGCATTTGTTCCACTATTTGCCAGGTTTCTGGAGTGGCTTTGGTATTCAGGCGAACTACACCTATGTTGAAAATAAGGGCATCGAGAATACCGGTGTAAATAGTTCCTCTGAAAATGGTTCGAGCGGCTCCAGTGGTGCATCTGATCGTGTGCAAGTCGATCAGTTAGAAGGCATGTCTAAAGATGCTTATAACCTCGGTGTTTTCTATGAGCGTAATAAGTTTTCTGCTCGTTTATCCTATAACTGGCGCGCTGAATATCTCGTCACCGTTCAGGATTGTTGTATAGGCACACCTGTTTGGCAGGATGATTACGGCCAACTGGATGCTTCATTGCGTTATCGCATCAATGATATGTTTGAGCTGAGTTTATCCGGTAGTAACTTGACGGATCAAAAAGCAGTACTGACACAACAAATGGAAAATAGCGAAGATGGTGGAAAGCGTTTGAAATATTCCATCAATCAAAGTGATATTCGCTATACCCTGGGTCTCCGGGCGCAATTCTAGGTTAGTTGTCCATGGAGCTACCGTTTGTAACGGTAGCTCCAGTTTTTTCTGGAGCACGAGCGATGCAACAACCTTTTAGAATAATAATTGTGGGCGGCGGTACAGCAGGCTGGATGACAGCGGCTGCTATTTCCTCAGTTTATAAAGATCGATCACGTTTTCAAATAACACTGGTTGAGTCGGAAGAGATTGGCAGTATTGGTGTAGGCGAGGCTACTTTGCCCTCTATAAAAAGCTTCAATGACCAGCTAGGTATTAATGAAGTTGAAATGATGAGGCGCACCCAGGCGACCTTTAAGCTCGGTATTCAATTTAATGATTGGGGCAGGTTAGGGGCTAGTTATATTCACCCATTTGGTTTGTATGGCAGCTTGAAAAACTCTTCGGATTTTTACCAGTATTGGTCTCATGTGGCTTCAAAAAAAACCATCCCCGATATATCAAAGTATTCCTTTGCTGTGCAATTGTGCGAGCGCAACCAGTTTACATTTCCTTCCAAAGATTCGGGCCAGATTGAAAGTACTTTTTCTTATGCTTACCATTTTGATGCCGCGCTCTACGCTGCCTATTTGCGCGAGATAAGTGAACGCGCTGGTGTATTGCGTGTGAATGGCATAGTTGAAGCAATTAACAATGACCCTGATACAGGCAACATTACTGCTGTTTTTCTTCGTGATGGAAAAACGTTGAGTGGCGACTTTTTTATCGATTGCTCGGGTTTTCGCTCCCTGTTATTACATAAAAATCTACAATCCGAATTTGAAGATTGGTCTCATTGGCTCTTGTGCGACAGAGCAGTCGCTATGCAGTCTGAGCAGCCAAAAGACATTCCTCCTTACACTATGTCAACTGCAAAAGAAGCTGGCTGGCAGTGGCGAATCCCTCTACAGCACAGAGCTGGTAATGGTTATGTATATTGTAGCAATCTAATCAGCGATGATCAGGCCCATGATTCTTTGCTTAAAGGGCTTGCTGGAAAACCCTTGACCGATCCTAGATTTATTAAATTCAAAGCGGGGCGGTATAAAAAATCCTGGCAAAAAAATTGTGTTGCTATTGGTTTATCAAGTGGCTTTCTAGAGCCGCTAGAGTCAACCAGTATTTATCTAATACATATAGCGATTATTTGTTTATTGCGTGTCTTTTCCTTCCAGTCAAATAAAAACCTATCTATCTTATCCGATGAATATAATCGGTTGATTGATAATGAGTACGAGCGGATACGGGATTTTCTTATTCTGCATTACCGTTTAAATGATCGCACTGATTCAGAATTGTGGCGGCATTGTCGATCTATGAAAGTGCCAGACAGCCTTATGCAAAAAATGGATTTATTCAAGCGTCGCGGTTATTCAGAAAGCTTCAAGTATGGCTTATTCAGTACGCCCAGTTGGCTCGCTGTTTTTCACGGTCAAGGACTTTTCCAGCAGGGCGTTGATCCGTTTATCTCATCTATTCCAACAGAAAAGATCGAGCCGATACTCGCAGAGGTTAGCGGTATGATTGATAAAGGGCTGCAGGCTGCTTCAACTCATGAGCATTTCATCAAACAGTACTGTAACGCCGCCACATGACGGGTAATTTTTATGAACGATGGAATTAAAAAAATTGTAATCGTTGGGCGGGACTTGGATGCGTGGATAACAGCCTTTTTCCTTAAGTATGTACTCGATAAGTCCAGAGACTCATACGAAGTTACTTTAGTGGAGCTAGGGACGCTGTTAACAGAGCATGACATTTTTGCAGTTCTCCCTAGCTACAAAATGTTACACAAAACGCTAGGCGCTAATGAAGATAAATTACGCCAAACCGCAAAAGCTCGCCCTTTTTTTGGTCAGAGATTTACGGGTTGGAACCCGGAATTGCCAGAATTTTTCCATGCCTACGATCGACTGGGTATAAATTTTAATGGTGTAGATTTCTTTCAGTATTGGATGAAAGCTGTTAACAATGGGCTGAAACTTCCTTTGGAGGATTTTTCTCTGGGGGTTGCGGCTGCCAAGCATGGCCGCTTTGTGGCTAGCACTGGGCAGGCCGACTTCTCTCATCTAGCGTATGGCTACCACCTAAGCGCTATTGAATATGTCAATGCAATCGCCCGGGCGGCGATGGAAGTAGGGGTAAAACGAGAGAATGGAAATATCATAACGATTAATAGAAACAATGATGTGATTGATTCTTTAAGCTTGGATGACGGAATGGTTCTTAAGGCTGATTTTTTTATTGATGCATCAGGTGCGGACGCATTATTGATAAATTCGTTAACGGATAATAATTTTGAAAGTTGGGAACATTGGTTCCTGTGTGATCGAATCATTACTGCATCCAGCGCTCCTTTATCTCCTGCTCCAGCATTTAGTCAGGTCACTGCGTTTTCAAGTGGCTGGTGTGGTCTATATCCGTTAAACAACAGAACGGCCATTCAAACACTCTATTCTTCCCGTCATACAGATTTTTCCGGTGTTGTGGCAGAAATGAAAATGCGTGTAGGTGTGGATATTTCACAGGGAGTCGAGCGACCTATTAAATGCGGCATGCTAAGCCGACCATGGATTGGGAACTGTTTAGCTGTGGGAACTGCTGCAGCAAGTATGGAACCTTTGGATGCACTGCAAGAGCACTCGTTAGTTATAAGTATGGTTATGCTCAAACAGCTATTTCCAAACAGTAACGAATATCAAAATGAAAGGGATGTTTATAACAAAAAAATGCATTCTTTTATAGAGAACTTGAGGGATTTTCAGATTGTTCATTATGCGCTTAATTCCAGGGATGAGTTGTTTTGGACTGCCTGTAAAAACCTTAAATTACCTCATATTTTAAAAGAAAAGATTGATATTTTTAAGTGTTGTGGTTACGCGTCGGTCCGCGAGGATGAAACATTTCAAGAGGAGAATTGGATAAGTGTTTTCAATGGTCATGGGTTAGCTCCCGAGTTTTACAGCCCTTTGGTGGATAATATGAGTGATGATGAAATGATACAAAACTTTCAAAAAATCTTGAGGATGATTAAAGAACGAATTAATTCTTCGCCGTTAGTGTAAACCCGAAATTTACTTTTATGTGAGAAGAAATGATGTTGAAAAAATTATTATTGTTGGTGATATCTACAATTCCTATGTTGGCTTTTGCCGATACCTATAACCTAAGCTCACCTAATGGCAGGATTTCCGTTGCTCTTGAAAATGGCGAAAAAGGGTTAAGCTACAGCGTTAAAGTCGATAATAAGTCCATTATTGAAGATTCTGCCCTTGGGCTGATAATTGATGATGCCCCACTGGGCGGTGCCAAAATGAATTTCCTGGGAGAGACGCGAGGTGAAGCTCGTGACTCGTTTGAATTGTTTGCCGGGCGCGCCAAACAAGTGAAGGATTTCTATAATTCTGGTCTGTTTCAATTTGCTTCTGCGAGCGAGAAAAAATTGAAATTGAATCTGGCTGTAAGGATTTATGACGAGGGCGTTGCTATTCGTTACATACTGCCGAATCAAGCGGGTTTAAAAACATTCACCATCCAAAATGAACTCACTCGTTTTTCATTTGCTGCCGATTACACCTGTTACGGTTTAAATCTGGGTAAGTTTGCAAATAGTCACGAAGGTGAGTTTGATCCAATAAAGTCATCATTTATTCGTGAACACAACCTTTACGATAATCCGTTGGTGTGTAAAACGGGAATAGGGCAAGGCGTTTTTGCGCTGGCGGAATCTGATGTGCGTGATTATCCCGGCAGTTGGTTTATGGGCCGCGGTGACGGCGGTTGGGGAGTTGATATCAAACTGACGCCGCGTTTTGATTCCCGTCCAGATGGACTTGAAAAAGCGGCAGTGCGCGCGACTATGTCTGCTGCTGGTGTGCAGTCACCCTGGCGGGTAATTATGCTTGGCGATACGCCCGGCAGTTTGACTGAATCTTCCTTAATTGCTGCGCTTGGCGCTCCTTCCGAAGTAAAAGACACCAGTTGGATCAAGCCAGGCAAGGTAGCCTGGGATTGGTGGAACGATAATCAGGTGGTGCTTGAAGGTACAGATGTCAAACCGGGAATGAATACCGAAACTTATAAGGCCTATATCGATTTTGCGGCAACTCTCGGGCTTGAATACATTCTTATCGATTCCGGGTGGCATGAAGGCGCCGCTTGGACCAGCTCTCCCGGTGCAGACTTGATAAAACCCATTCCAGCGATGGATATGCCCGAGATTTTTCGTTATGCCAAAAGTAAAAATGTTGGCGTTTGGCTGTGGGTTCAATGGCAGCAATTGGATTGGCAAATGGAAGAGGCGCTAAGCACTTACAACAAATGGGGTGTGAAAGGCATTAAAGTGGATTTTATGGATCGTTCAGATCAGGAAATGGTTGCCTATTACCATAAGCTGCTACAAATGACGGCCAAGTACAAAATTATGGTTAATTTACACGGTGCCTATCCACCCAATGGATTGGTTAGAACCTATCCTCACTTTTTAACGCAGGAAGGTGTAATGGGCGCGGAATACAACAAGTGGAGCGCGCGCGTGACAGCGACACACAACGTTACACTTCCATTTACTCGAATGATCCTTGGGCCAATTGATTACACGCCGGGCGGATTCCGCCACACCACACCGGAGGAGTTTCCAGCGCTTCGTCGCAATACTTTGCCTTACGTAAAAACAACACGTGGACATGGCTTGGCAATGTTTGTTGTTTATGACAGCCCGTTACAAATGTTGGCAGATTCGCCAATTACCTATAGCAAGACGGATGGCAAATGGCCGCAACCTGAAAACGAGTGGGCTGATGGTTTGGAATTCATAAAGGATGTACCCGTAACTTGGGATGAAACCAAAATTATTCAGGGGGATATTGGGCAATACATTATTTCTGCTCGTCGGAAAGGAAGTGATTGGTATATAGGTGCCATGACTAACGAGATGGAGCGCAATGTGAAAGTGCCGCTGGACTTTCTGGGGGAAGGACTGTTGATTTGCGTTTAAAACTGACCCACCTTTTGCGTTGAATTTTGACCCACCCTTAATGGTTTATTTTACAGGTTTGGGTTGTGGATAAGTTGTCGTCTTTTTCTCCTTTTTCGGTTGTGCTGAACTCTCTTTGAAACGATAGCTATCATTGCCGGTTTCAACAATATGGCAATGATGGGTGACTCGATCCAATAACGCTGTAGTCATCTTTGCATCACCAAATACATTCGACCATTCAGCAAAGCTGAGGTTGGTGGTGATGATCATGCTGGTGCGTTCATACAACTTGCTCATTAAGTGGAACAACAAAGCCCCACCAGTTTGACTGAGGGGTAAATAGCCCATCTCATCCAGAATCACTAAATCGGTATGCATTAAACGTGATGCAATTTGTCCGGCTTTGCCTTGCTGTTTTTCCTTCTCTAATGCATTCACCAATTCAATGGTCGAGAAGAAACGAACGCGGCGATGTAGTTGCTCAATCGCTTGAATGCCGATGGCACTGGCAAGGTGGGTTTTGCCCGTTCCAGGGCCACCGACAAACACGACATTCTGCGCGTTATCCATAAAGTCACCGGCACACAATTGCCGGATCAATGCTTCATTGGCCATGCTGCTCGTAAAATCAAAGCCACTCAGATCCCGGTACGCTGGGAATTTGGCAGTCTTCAGTTGATAAGCCACCGAACGTACTTCGCGCTCGGCCAGTTCTGCTTTGAGTAAATGATCAAGGATGCCGGTGCTCGCCTGGAATGCTGGTGAATCCTGTTCAGCAAGATCGTTCAGTGCATGGGCCATGCCGTAGAGTTTGAGTGACTTCAGTGCGGGGATCATGGGATTAGTGTGCATGGTGTCCTCCTTGAGTACTGATGGTTTGAGCGCGCAGGTTATCGTAGCGAGTGACGTTAGCCAGTGGTTCCACTCTCAGTGCTAATGCAGGCGGTACTTCAATCGGTGGGATGGGTGTTCCCTCTACTAATCGACTCAGGATATTGATCACGATTTGTTTGGAGGGTGAACCGGTTTCCAATGCAAGTTCTACAGCGGTGAGAACATCTTGCTCATCGTGCAGCAGCACGAGTGCAAGAATATCCACCATCTCGCGGTCACCACCGACACGCTTTAACAAAATGGTTTGCAGTGATTGAAAGGCTTTGGGCAATTCTGCGAAGGGAGCACCGTTGCGAATGGCTCCGGGTTTGCGCTGCAACACCGAGAGGTAATGTCGCCAGTCATACACTGTCGTTACCTGCTCATGCCTGCGGTTAAACACGCGGGTATGCACCGCGATGATATTGCCTTCCGCAATCACCTCCAGGTGATCATGATAGGTATGCAAACTCACCGGTCGATTAGCGAAGGAAGACGGTACGCTGTAACGCGTGCGTTCGAAGGTGATTAAACAGGTGGGCGATACGCGCTTGGGCTGCTCGACAAAACCATCGAACGGTTGCCCCACCGGCATCAGGAAAGATCGCTCATGATCCAATGCCGCTTGAATGGTTAATGCTTCAGTGGGATGGGTGGATTCACTCCAGAGTTGAACGCAGCGCTCGTGTAACCAGTCATTCAAAGCAATCAATGAAGGTTGGGCGGGCACCTGTTGCCAAAGCCTTCTTCGCGCATCCTGCACGTTCTTCTCGACCTGACCCTTCTCCCAACCCGCAGCAGGATTGCAGAACTCTGCATCAAATAAGTAGTGACTCACCATCGCTGCAAAGCGCGCATTCACATCACGCTGCTTGCCACGTTTTACCTTATCGACAGCCGTCTTCATGTTGTCGTAAATCCCGCGTTGCGGAATGCCACCCCAAGCCATAAAGGCATGATGGTGCGCATCGAACAACATCTCGTGGGTTTGCAGCAAATAAGCGCGGACAAAGAAAGCTCGGCTGTAACTCAATTTGAAGTGAGCGACTTGCAGCTTTACCCGTTCGCCCGCAATTACCGCCCAGTCTTCACTCCAATCAAACTGGAATGCTTCACCGGGTTTGAATTGCAATGGGATATAGGTGTGCTTGCTCGCACCTTTACTCGATTCCAACTGCTGGCGGCGCCAATCGCGGGCAAAGACAGCAACGCGATCATAGGAGCCTTCAAACCCCAACGCACGTAAATCAGCGTGCATCTGTTTGAGTGAACGACGCTGCTTGCGGGAGGTGCGTGCAGCATCGACCAACCACTGCCGCAACTTATCGGCAAAGGCATCAAGCTTACTGGGTGTTTGTCGCTTGGGATAAACCGGTTCGCTGATCTCATTGCGCAGGTAGCGGCGAACGGTGTTGCGGGAAAATCCGGTACGTCGTGCAATCTCCCGTAACGAGAGTTTGTCACGGAAATACCAACGTCTGATCTTGCTCAAAATGGCCACGTTAATCACTCCTATCTCCCGCTCAAAAAACAAGCAGGATAGTCGGTTACGTGGGTCAATTTTCGACGCAAATATGCGGGTTTAGTGGGTCAGTTTTAAACGCAAATCAACATCCTGGTAATTAGCGCCTCATAGTCAGTTAACAAGCCTTTCAACTAACAAAACTTCTAAAAAAAATAACAAGAATTTGTTAGTGCTATTAAATCATCCTGCTTGAGATACCTAAGCCGCCTTTCTTTTCTAAATCATATTGATTCGCCGTGGATGGCCCCAGCCGCATTCTCGTTGTGGGTTTGTGTGTGCGCGCATGAATACAACTAATGCAATGGAAGGTTTATGTCGTGATAACACGCCTAAGTGTTCAGTGCACTTCAGATGTTTACAAATAACCAATAATGAATGGTGTTTTATGATTCAAACAAAATTAAGCCTGTATTTGTGCCTGGCCATGTCAGGTGGAATGCTGATTGGATGTGGTGGCGGTTCGTCCGGCTCTTCCCAAACCAGTGCCCCTTCTGTATCGAGTTCATCCGTGTCCAGCGTGCCTGAATCCAGTTCAGCTGTTTCCAGTTTGCCTGCATCCAGTTCATCAGTAGTTAGTTCATCAGTAGTTAGTTCATCTGTATCCAACTTGCCTGCATCCAGTTTGCCTGTAACAAGCTCACCGGCATCCAGTTCGTCTGTATCCAGTAGTTCAGCGGTGGTGTCCTCTGCAAGCTCAAGCAGCTTAATGACCGCCTCAAGTGAGAGCAGCGCTTCGAGCCTTTCAAGCAGTGCGTCAAGCTCCGAGGATGCCGGATGGACCAACGTGAAATACGGTGGTGGTGGTTATGTTCCCGGTTTGGTATTTCATCCAACCACGCCTGACCTTCTTTATGCACGTACCGATATTGGCGGTTCCTATCGTTGGGATGCAGCGGCAGCCATTTGGGCACCGCTGACCGACGGTTTTGGGATAAGGGATAGTTCCCATCAGGGCGCAGAGAGTATTGCGCTGGATCCAACCGATGACAGACGTGTGTACATGACCACGGGTGTGACTGTGAGCCTGTCTGATCTTGGGCGTTTGTATATTTCTACGGATCGCGGCGATAACTGGCAGCGGGTAGATCTGCCATTTCCTGTGGGATCTAATAACAGGGGCCGGGCAATTGGCGAGCGCATGATGGTTGACCCTAATAACCCAGCCATTCTGTTCTACGGTTCTCGCACCGCCGGTTTGTGGAAGAGTTCTGATCGTGGCCAAAACTGGCAGCAAGTGCAGTCCTTAGCCTCGCTGAAAATGAACCAATCCCAGATTGACAACAATTCGGGCGGCACCCCAATTGGTGTGCAACAAGTCATTTTTGATACGGCTACCAGCGGAAGCGGTAGTGCGACCCAAACCATTTATACCGCCGTCGCTCCGGATTATGTCGCCCTGGCTGGCTTGAGCCACAGTGTTTACAAATCAACCGACGGCGGCGCAACCTGGACTGATGTAAACACTCCTGTGCAGGGTTACCACATTCCTCATTGGGTGCGCGCCCAGGATGGGATGATGTACGTGGTCTTTACCAAAACTACCGGCCCAGGTGCAGAAGGGCCTGCGACGCTTTACAAATTTGATGGTACTAACTGGACCCCGCTCAAAAGCTATGAAAAAACCGAATGGACCAGCTTTGGTATAGGCGGTGTGGCAGTTTCTGGTAGTGGTTCGTCCACCCGAATCGTGCTGGGTATTACCAATTCCTGGGGTGATTGGGAAGGTAAGCCAACCGTACAGATCTCCGATGACGCGGGCCTGAATTGGCGCGAAATTGGCTCAATGACGCCGCGCATTCCTGCGACTGGTTCATTTACCGGCTGGCTAGACGATATAGAGATTAACCCGGGTAACCCCGAACACGTTCTGGTGGTTCATGGAGGTGGTGTATGGGAAACCAAAAATGCCTCTGCAACCAAACCTACCTGGAGTGAAATGGTCAATGGCATTGAAGAGACGGCCACTCTATCACTCATGGCCCCACCTTCAGGTGCTTCCTATAGTTTGTTGAACAGCTCCGGGGATATAGGTGTACATGTTCATACCGATTTGTCGACCAAGCCTACTCGTAGTACAGGTCACGTTTTTGCTAACGGTATCGCTACTGATATGGCGTGGGATACACCGTCCTACATTGCGACAATCGGCAGTGCCCACTGGGGTGGCGAAAACAAAGGGGCACTTTATTCCACGGATTCGGGTGCGACCTGGAATGCATTCCCATCGCTTCATCCGAAAGGGCTGACTAATCAAGCCGATTTTTCCAGCTTGGCCGTCTTGAAAGCCAACCATGTGATCTGGGCACCCAATAATTCAGTTCCTGCTTATACAACTAACAACGGTGCAAGTTGGACAAATTCAAACTTGCCGGCCTTGCCGGATGGTTGGGGCCGCGGCTATCGCCTTGCGGCTGATCGCAAAAATTCAAACAAGGTCTATGCCTATGATTCCGGTGGCGGTTGGTGGGGGCCTACACCCAAGTTCTTCACCTCAACCGATGGTGGTAGCACGTTTACTGTTAGCAGTCAGTTCACCAGCCTCAATGCTCGCCCCGAGTTTTTTGGTACGGCTTCCATGGCGGTCAATCCATATGTTGAAGGTGATGTGTGGCTGGTGGATGGACACAGTATTTATCACTCGCTCGACTCGGGTGTTACCTGGACCAAACTCAACGTTGCGGCATCCGTCTGGGGTTCCAATACCAATTCACCGGAAGTGTTTGGCGCAACTTCCATTGCATTGGGTAAAGCACCTGCTGGTTCAGCTTACTCGGCATGGATTTATGTAGTGGGTGTGATTGATGGCGTCTGGGGGCTGCATCGTTCCGAGGATGGCGGCAACACTTGGACACGTATCAACGACGACAAGCACCAGTATGCCGGTATGGGTAACCTGGCGGCGGATCACAATGTGGTTGGTCGGGTGTTCTTCAGCGGTAATGGCCGCGGCATCTTTTCACTAACTAAATAAATGGTCCCTACCTGTGTTCACTTTTGTGGTGGACACAGGTAGAGATTTTTATTAGTACATCTTGTTTTTGTAAAAAAGATTTAACTATTTTTCCCTTCATAAACTAAGAAAAAATTAAATTTTTATTGCTATGAAAAAATGTTGGTACTTATTTTCTATTTATTGCTAATGAATAGGCGAAATTCCGGGTTAACTTCAAAATGCCTGCATCTATTTCTAATAAAGACATCAGGCGTATCACCATGAGCCCTGGGAAACGCGGTCAGCGTGAATAAGAGTTCTTGCAGAAAAATAACAATAACTGTACCTCTCCAACTCATGGATATTAATCCCACTACACCTTTTCGGAGGCTACATGCGGTTCATTTCCAAACTTTTGATTAATAAGCTTGCCATTAACAAGCGTTCCATCAGCAATTTGTCTTTTTTATTTGTTTTTTTCACATCTATACCTGTCACTTTCGCCCAGAGTAATTGTGGGACTGGTGGCGGTACTACGGTTTGCCTTTCTGCGACTGGATCAACGAGCAGTATTGATCTCTCCTGGACGGTAAGCGGATCTGTTAGTCGCATTGAATTGTATCGGGATACCGACAGTAATCCGGCGGGCCGCACCAGAATTGCAGTTCCTGCCACGTCGGCCCGGAGTTATTCTGATACAGCAGCAGTTACCGGAACCCAGTACTGGTATTGGGTTAAATTTAACGCTACTGGCGGCCAATATAATTCTGGCGCAGCGACAGCGACTCGTTTGGCTGCTGTCAGTTGTCCAACACCCAGTGTCGTTCCTTATGTGCAAGTGGGGGGAACCTGGAGCCAAACCGGTTCTGCGACTGTGGCATCCGGGACCTCGATTGGTTTGGGGCCTCAACCTATCGCGGGTGGTAATTGGGCAACGGGAACCTGGAGTTGGAGCGGCTGCGGTACCAGCGGCAGCTCACGTGAGCAGTACTTTGCGCCATCTGCAAGCTGTACCGCCTCTGCAGTATTCACCGATACCTGTGGCCAAACGGCCAGCTACAATTTTGCAATCAACACCACCGCCAAATGGACCAATGTGAAATACGGTGGTGGTGGTTATGTTCCCGGTTTGGTATTTCATCCAACTACGCCTGATCTTCTCTATGCACGTACCGATATCGGCGGCTCCTATCGTTGGGATGCAGCGGCAGCCATTTGGGCACCGCTGACCGACGGTTTTGGTGTAAGAGATGGCTCTCATCAAGGCGCGGAAAGTATCGCGTTAGACCCAACCGATGACCGTCGCGTGTACATGACCACCGGCGTCACCGTGAACTTATCTGACCTTGGGCGTTTGTATATTTCTACCGATCGCGGTGATAACTGGCAGTACATCACTCTGCCTTTCCCCGTGGGTTCCAACAATAGAGGGCGCGCGATTGGTGAGCGCCTGATGGTTGACCCCAACAACCCGGCGATCCTGTTCTACGGCTCACGCACTGCCGGTTTGTGGAAGAGTTCTGATCGCGGCCAAAACTGGCAGCAAGTGCAGTCTTTAGCCTCGCTGCAGATGAACCAGTCCCAAATTGACAACAATTCGGGCGGCACCCCAATTGGTGTGCAACAAGTCATTTTTGATACGGCTACCAGCGGAAGCGGTAGTGCGACCCAAACCATTTATACCGCCATTGCGCCGGATTATGCCGCTTTGGCTGGCTTGAGTCACAGCGTTTTCAAGTCAACCAATGGTGGCGCAAGTTGGACTGGCATAAATACTCCCTTACAGGGCTATCACATTCCGCACTGGGTACGCGCCCAAGACGGCATGATGTACGTGGTCTTTACCAAAACCACCGGCCCGGGTGCAGACGGCCCAGCGACACTTTATAAATTCGACGGAACCAACTGGATCCCACTTAAGAGCTATACGCAGACCGAATGGACCAACTATGGCATAGGTGGTGTTGCGGTTTCTGGCACAGGTTCATCTACCCGAATTGTGCTGGGCATCACCAACTCCTGGGGCGATTGGGAGGGTAAACCAACAGTACAAATCTCCGATGACGCAGGCATTAACTGGCGTGAAATTGGCTCGGCTACGCCACGCATCCCCGCTAATGAGGGCTTTACTGGCTGGCTGGACGACATTGAAATTAACCCATTCAACTCCGAGCACATTCTGGTTGTACACGGTGGCGGCGTATGGGAAACCAAAAATGCCTCCGCAACCAAACCCACCTGGAATGAAAAGGTTAACGGTATCGAAGAGGTTGCTACTCTGGCACTGATGGCACCACCACCCGGTGCGTCTTACAGCTTGTTGAATAGCTCTGGCGATGTAGGCACCCTGGTTCATACTGACTTGTCCGTTAAACCAACCCGCAATACAGGTTCAAACTTCAAGAATGGCCTGGCTACTGATATGGCATGGGAAAACCCCTCTTACATAGCCACCATTGGCAGCGCCCATTGGGGTGGTGCGAATCCCGGCGCGTTTTATTCCACTGATTCAGGCGCGACCTGGAATAGCTTCCCAACGCTTCATCCCCAAGGGCTGACTAACCAACAGGATTTTTCCAGCCTGGCGGTGATGAAAGCCAACCATGTGATCTGGGCGCCCAGCAATTCAGTGCCAGCCTATACCACCAATAACGGCGCCAGCTGGACTTACTCCAACCTGCCGGCACTGCCAGAGGGTTGGGGGCGTAGTTATCGCCTGGTGGCAGATCGCAAAAACCCCAACAAAGTTTATGCCTATGATTCCGGTGGCGGTTGGTGGGGACCTGCGCCCAAGTTCTACAGCTCAACCGATGGTGGCAGCACCTTCACTGCCAGCAGCCAGTTCGCCAACCTCAATGCACGCCCTGAGTTTTTTGGTTATGCGTCGATGGCCGTGAACCCGAATGCAGAAGGTCATATCTGGTTGGTGGATGGCCACAGCATTTTCCGTTCAGTCGACTCAGGGGTTACCTGGACCAAACTCAATGCCGCTGCCTCAATCTGGGGCTCCAATACCAATTCGCCGGATGTCTATGGCGCAACGTCTATCGCTCTGGGTAAAGCACCAGCCGGTGCGTCTTACTCAGCGTGGATTTATGTGATTGGTGTAATTGATGGCGTCTGGGGCCTGCATCGCTCCGAGGACGGCGGCAATACCTGGACGCGTATCAATGACGACAAACACCAGTATGCCGGTATGGGTAACTTGGCGGCGGATCACAATGTGGTTGGTCGGGTGTTCTTCAGCGGTAATGGCCGCGGCATCTTTTTTACTAACTAAATAAGTGGTTCCTGCCTGTGTGCCCTTAATGGTGCACAGGCAGGCTTTTTTATAAACGGCAACATCGAGTTTTACCCAGTGTTATCAACCAAAAGGAGCGTCACAGTTATTTATGCAATACCTTTATCAGAAAAAAAACAGCAAACAACAGATGAAAAATATTAAACAGTTAGGCAGCGCTTTTTTATTCGCCAGCTTCGCGTTATCAATGAGTGCAAACGCGGCGGACGTTATATCCATTTACAAAGATAAGCCGCTTAAAGATTCGCAAATATTTCTAGAGAGCTCAGGCCAGCAACTGAAATTTAATGGCACTAATTTGGTTACGCCAAAAGGTGATGTCCAGTTACAAGCCAGCAGTAAAAAAAATGCGTCTGATGCCCTGAGATTTAGCTGGAAGGATACCTGGTACTCCAGCATGACATTGGAAGCGGTTGCGCCTTTGAATTTGGCGGGAATGATGAAAACCGGCGTATTGGCGCTGGATGTGAAAATCGAGGAGCTCGATAAAGGCGGTATTTCCTTTAAAATGAAATGCAAATCCGATAACTGTAATCGCGTAGTACCTTTCACCATGGCGGCGCGAGAGTTGCGCGGTAAAGGTTGGAGCAAAGCTTACGTTCCCTTGAATTGCTTTGTGCAAGAGCAAGACGACTTTAGCGCAACGACTACCCCGTTTGCCTTGGACGTGGGCGGGCAGGGCGGTGTATCTATTGCGAATGTAGAGTTGCTCGGCAACGCACCTAAAAATATTTCTTTGCTTGAATGCCCTGATTACAAAACTGCTTCGACTACCCCTGACATGTTGAATGAATGGTGGTCTATTGACTGGTGGTTGCCACGTCACGAGCAAAAACGAATGGAAGCCAAAACCATTGCCGAAAAAGGCGGAAAAATAGATTTATTATTTATTGGTGACTCCATTACTCAAGGTTGGGAAGGCGATGGTGCACCCGTGTGGCAAAAGCATTATGCCCACAGAAATGCCTTTGCCATTGGCTTTGGTGGCGACCGCACAGAAAATGTATTGTGGCGCTTACAGCACGGCGCGGTTGAAAACATGTCGCCCAAGGTGGTTGTGTTGATGATTGGCACCAACAATACCGGCCATCGCTATGAAAACCCCATCTACACTGCAGCAGGTATTAAAAAAATACTGCAGGAACTGCAAGTGCGTCTGCCTAATTCCAAAGTGCTGATGCTGGCCATTTTCCCGCGTGATGAACAGCCCAACGGCGGTTTACGCCTAATTAACAAAGGTGTGAATGCGATTATTAAAGATTACGCCGATAATAAGCGGGTGTTTTTTACAGACATTAATTCCGTTTTCTTAACTAATGAGGGCGTGCTGCCAAAAGAAATTATGCCTGACCTGCTGCACCCCAATGAAAAAGGTTACAGCCTCTGGGCGGAAGCCTTGGAACCACATTTACAGAAACTGATGAAATAGTGGTTACAGCGGCGCCCTTGGGCGCCGTTTTTCTGTTATAAAAAAGATATCTATAGCGTTCGGGAGGGAGTAGTTATGAATGAGGCTTATTGTATTAATTTAGCAAGAATGTCTGCAATTCACGTAAAAAAAATCTTTCAGATTGTATTCATGGGGATCTTAGCGGCAACTTCACTTTGTCACGCTCAAGAGTTAGCCATCACCTTTGATGACGCACCTACGCCAGACTCTGCTTTAATGAGTGGTGATGAGCGCACCCAGAAAATAATTGCCGCTTTGCAAAAGGCAAAAGTACCGGATGCTCTGTTTTTTGTGCAGGCCGACAGATTAAATAAATCCACCCAGATGCGTTTGGATCAATATGCGGCAGCCGGATTTCACATAGCAAACCATAGTTACAGCCACCAATCAGCCAGTGCGTTAGGGAAAAAAAATTATATTGCTGACGCCAAGAGCGCTCACTTGCTGCTCAAAAACCAAAATAATTTTTTACCTTTTCACCGCTTTCCCTATTTGGATTGCGGTAAGGATAAATCCTCCATTCTTGCAATTCGGGATTCTTTATCGGAGCTTGGCTATAAAGACGGTTATATAACTATCGCCAACTACGACTGGCACATCAGCAACCTACTTGCGAAGGCGGCGGAAAATAAAAAGAATATCAATTTTGAAAATGCCAAAAAGTTTTACGTGGATACTTTGTTCAGCGCTATTGAGTTCTACGACGAAGTTGCCCGAAAAGCGTTAGGGAAGTCACCAAAGCATGTATTGTTATTGCACGAGAATGACGCAGCGGCTTTGTTTTTGGGAGATTTAATTGCGCATTTGCGAAGTAAGGGGTGGAAAATTATTTCACCGCAAAAAGCCTATGAAGATCCTATTTCTCGCGATCTAAGCAATATTTCCTACCATCATCAAAATAGAGTGGCAGCCATAGCACGGCGATCAGGTATTCCTGAGGATAAGTTGTACCATGTATCGGAGAATGTTGATTATTTGGATAAGGCTTTTGTCGAGGCAGGTGTTGTTTATTAATCGTGTAAAGGGGGAGTGCTTTTTCTTACTTTAGCCTTACCTTAGTCAATTCAAAACCAGCATAAAAATCACCCTCCACCTAAAAAACGGAGGGTGATTTTTTATTAAAGGTAACCGACTTTTTGGGCGAAACTAATTATCGATGTACCGTAAGAGCCGCCCCAGCTATAACCGGTGCGACGCTCCAGTGACATTTGGGTGATGTCATAAAATTTACTGCCATCGCGGTCACTGAAGAAACCCCTGTTGGTATTTAAATCATAAAAGCGATACCACATTTTGCTGCCAGCTTTGGGCACTATGGGGTTAGTTTCCGCTTGCGATGAATCGTAGGTATAACCTTCAAGATAAGTGTTGGGGCTATTAAACCAGGCAACACCCGCACGTACGGCTTTTTCTATATCGGCGGTTTGTGGTTGTGTCATCAGAAACGCAAGTACACCAACGGATTCACTACCGCTCAATGATTCCAACTCATACGCGCGCGCTTTTTTCGGTAAATAATCGGTCGCACCGTGTTGTGCGCACCACGCGGTTAATACCCCATTTTGTTTCCACTGGGCCTTCAAAATATATTCTGTGCCTTTGGTTACTGCGGTTTTAAAACGTGCGCGATCTCCATCGGAAAATACATCGGTATCAAACGGCGCGCGTTTATTCGCAGCGAAATCCAATACCGTCAATGCGTATGCCATGCCGTTATCGTTAAAGGTTGCGTGGTCTGCATAGCCACCTTTTAATGGATAAAACTGCGGCAGGGCACCAGTGCTGTATTGTGAACTCACCAAAAAATTTGCTGCTTTGCGCACTGCATCGCGATATTTGGTAATACCACCTTGTTTGTAAACATCCGCGAGGTAAACCATTTCGGTGATGGTTGCGCCGTTGTCGATAGTCCCGCTTTCACTGCCGCCACTACCGCTGCCCACACTGTTGTAATCCAGATTTTTCGGCCAGCCGCCGTTGGTTTGCTGATAAGACAAAACTACATCAGCGCGGGAAACTGCCCATTTGGTGCGCGATTTGGTTAACCAACTGGCAGCCGGATTGCCATCCAAGGTAAGCATTCTTGCTGTGCCAACTGAACTTGCTACCGAACTGGTTGCCGCGCTGGAGCTGGATTTCACCGACGAAGAGCTGCTGCTAACACCAGTACCACAAACGCCTGCTGTAGTCAGTGCACCTGCTACTGTGAGTGAATCTATATTTGCTAAACCGTCAGCAGTCAGCGATTTGAGTTTTAACAGGTTGTTACCCTGCACCAAATCAATTTCGATGCTCGCTGTTTGCCAATTTGTCCAGCCACCGGTTGGGGGCAATTGCAGTGTGTAATTGCCATTGCTGCCGCCATTAATTAACAAAGAACCATTGCGATTAGCGGTTCCACCATTTGCAAAGCGGAAAGTTAAGGTGTGGCGACTGCTTGAGGTAGCGTTAACAGCCCACTCGATAGCAGCGCCTTGCACGTTGTTGCTATTGGTGTAGCCGTTACCGCTATAACCAGCATTGGTGCTCTCGGTGGCTATGCCATCCACACGGCAAAAACCAGCTTGTTCTTCTTGAATTACCAGCGACGAAATTGTCGTACTGGAACTAGTTGCTAAAGAGCTTGCTGCCAAAGAACTTGCGGGGCGACTACTACTGGATAGCGCAACACTGGACCTTACTGAACTCACCGCGCTGGACTGCGCAATGCTGCTGGGTGCAGATGACGCGTTGGTGCTGCCACATAAGGTGCCATTCACTTTGGGTGCGCCCGCGGTGCCATTTGCTTGAAACCCAAAACTGGCGGACGCACCTGCCGCAAGTGTTGTATTCCAACTTAAACCCGTTGCGCTATAGGGGTTGGAGCCGCTGAGTGTAGCGTTCCAGGCATTGGTAATTGTTGCGTTCGGTTCTTGCCAGGACACAGACCAATTATTTGCAGTTTGAGCGGTGTCGTTAGTTACTTTTATTTCGCCGGTAAACCCGCTGCCCCAGTTGTTGGTGACAGTGTAGGTGCAAGCCGCCCAGGATGCAGGTGATAGTGCAATGAGTGCCGCACTAATCAGCAGCCGCTGTTTGCTTCGAGTGGAAAGTTGTAGTGGTGTGAAAAATTTATTATTCATAGCTGTTCCCTATCATTTTTTGGATAAATGTTGTGACACAGCACCGGAAGGTGCCAGATAGGTAATGACCGAATCGTACAACTTATTATTATTCGCGCGAGTCTACGCGCGCCTTAACAAACATAAAAGTAATCAACTCTGACTTTGAGATTTATTGGCGCGCTATGTTGTATTCAGTCTAATTAATCTGGATGGCAAAATTTCACAGATAAAAAAATCCCCCGGTTTAGCCGAGGGATAAAAATAAATAACGAGAGTTAGTGTGAAATTAATGCCCTTCCTGTACCTCCTCAGTGAGTGTAGACAGGTAGGCCACCACATCGCGAATCTCATCCGCTTTTAACAACATACCCATGGGTGGCATACCGGATACCGGGCCGAAACCTGGTGCCACACGTGCACCCGGGTCAACCAACGCTTGCAGTAATTGTTCGCGTGACAGGGTTTTGGCAATGGTCGTTAAGTTCGGGCCGACATTGGCGCCGCGAGTTCCCACCATATGGCAGCGCACACATTGTGCGGTATTGCTGTAGCGGAAAATATTCATGCCTTTTTCTGCATCACCGCCGTACAAAGATTCGCGGAACATATCCAGTGGGTTGGTTTTGTCTTTGCTGTTTTGGTAAGTGGTGAGCAGTTCGGTTAATTCCGGTGCTTTAATTTTTTCCACAGCTGTAATTAATTCCAGCTGCACTTCCGGTGCAATTTTTCCGGCGATCAGCTGGGTCATTTGATCTTTAAATACCACAACCGCTTCCGGTGCTTCTACATTGACCAGCGACAGGAGTGCTGCTTGCTGTTCACCGGTGGTGCCGTTTTTCAACAACAGGCTGTGCATTTCCACCACTTGTTGTACCGGTAAATCCAGCTCGGGAACCATGGCCAGTGCCGCCATGCGTACACTTTGGTCTTTATCTTTCATGGCGACAAAAACCAGATCCCCGATATTATCGACCGAGAATTTTTTCAGTGTGTGTAGCGCGGCGATACGTGCTTCAGGTGCAGGATCTTTGCTTAGTTGGGTAACCAAATTATTTTTGGCTGCGCGGATATTTAAACCGGCAATTGCATGCACAGTGGCTTCGCGCACCTCTGCGTCACTGTCCGCCAGGAGATTGTTGTAGTTAGCACTCAGTGCTGCAATTGCTTCACTTTCCGGGTGTTTTACGGCGCCGCGATAAGCACCGGTCACACGGTCATAGGCGGAGGTTTCACCCCAGCTTGCCAAGGCATGGATCGCTTCGGCGCGCAGAACACCGGCCATTTTTTGCTGTGACGCAAAACGAATTAAACGTTCAGCATTGTCGGCGGTAGTGTTGGTTGCACTTTTGGCATAAACGTTCGCGTTGATGACACGACGTAATAATTGCTCGTTGGTAAACGTGGGTTTATCCAAATAAGCTGCCAGGGCGGGCAGGGCGTCGGTCACTAAAGTGTCATCGCTAATGGCGCGTGCGGCATTAGTCACGACGTATTCGCTCTTGTCATTAAGAAAAGCGGCGAGGGTAGGGCTGGCCATTTGTTTTAATGCAACCACGGCAGCAATACGTACAGCTTCCGATGAGTGTGTTGCCAATTCACCAAGCGCCGCATCATCACCAATACGTGCCAGGGCGATGGCACCGGCTTGTCGCAAATACACATCTTCATCCTTGTTGGCCGCGAGCATAGCAACTATAGGCGCGATAGCAGTTTTATCGCCAATGCGACCCAAGGCTTGTGCCGCATAAAGTTGCGCGCGTGGATTTTCATCGCTCAACAACGGCAATAATGATTCAGTGGCCGGTGCGTGATTGGCATCGCCCAATACTTTGGCGGCTTGCGCGCGCATTTCACTGTTGGCATCTTTTAATAAAGCAATCAACACGGCATCGACACTGGCATCTTTACGCAATAATTGCCCAAGGCCCCAAATGGCATGGATGCGCGCAAATTCGTCTGTTGCGGTTTGCGCTTGGGTTTCCAACACGCTGCGCTCGTTTTTATCGACCAAAATAAATTGCGCTTTTTGACGCACGCGCATGTCTACATGGCTTAACAATGTTGCTAAATCGTCGGCGCTACGTTGGCGTAAATCTTCTGCAAGTAGCGCTTGGGTTTCGGTGCGGATTGCATTGCCTGCGGTGTCCGGTGTATCCAATTTCCATACACGGCCTTTTTGTTTTAAACCCCAACCTTCAATCCAGTCGCTCATGTACATGGCACCGTCCGGGCCGAAATCCAAACCGGTCGCGAGTACACCGCGGAAAATATTTTCATCCTTATCCAATTCAAAACTGGCGCCTTTGGGTTTCAGGGTAAACGCATTAATACCGGCGCGTGCCGCTGAACCGACAAACTCCACCACAAAGAAGTGATCTTTCCACTTATCGTTAAACGCGGTGCCGGGGTTATAGGTCATACCGGTGGGGCCTGCGTAATAAGGCGCGACTGGTGGAAGAATATGCGCGGCCTGGTCTTTAAAGCGCGGGGTGTAATAGTTTTCATCCATCCAGGGTTTGTAGCTGTTGTTTTTAGGGTCTTTGTATTTACCCAGCTGCCAGTTAATACGCCAGCCGGTGTCGGACCCTTCAATCAAATGCACTACACGCTCATATTCACCGACGTGATCGCCGTCGTTATCCACGCTGATAAAGTTGCCGTATTTGTCGAACGAAAATTCATAAATATTGCGCAGACCGTGGGCAAAGACTTCGAAATTACTGCCGTCCGGTTCGCTGCGCACAATCACGCCTTGATCCTGATAATCCCAGGTTTTACCTGTAGCATCGGTAACAACCGTACCGACATCGCCCATGCTGTAATACATTTTTCCGTCTGGCCCCATCATCGCGCCGGACATACCATGGCCACTAAAACCAATGTGCACGGCAAAACCATGGGCGAGGGATTTTTTCTCGTCCATCTGGCCATCGCCATTGGTGTCTTTCAGCTTCCAGAAATCAGGTGCGATGTTGACAAATAATTCATCCAACAAATCGCTGTAATACATACCACCGATCACATCGGTGACTTCCGTATTAAAACCTTCCACCACGGTTTGCGCAAAATCGGCTTTGCCACTGCCGGACGTATCTTCCAGGCGAACAACCGACTCTTTCATGACCGTCAAGTCGCGCCAGTCATGGCTGCCATCTTTGTTGCGATCAGGAATGCGTTTGTTTTGTGCACTTTTTTCCGGTGCCAATTCTGCTTTGAGGAATGCACGGCGGTCTTCAATATTTCTAAACGCAACGGAAGGGTGCTCCCAGTCGGCATAGCCACGAATATCAAATTCAGAATTGTTACTGCGTTGGGTGATGCCCGCCCAAATGCGGCCTTTGTCATCCACATGGATGGCCACGGTATCGCCCATTAATTTTTCAGAGGCCCAGAGTTCGCCAGTAATGCCATCTGCAAGTTTTAATTCCACTTGCGACTCAATGGTCGCGGCGGTTTTTTTGGCGTCTTCGGGGGTGATGCGGGTAATGTTCAACGCAACACTGCTAACGGCGCTGCTGCTGTGCGCGCTGTTGTCTGTTGTTGTATTGGTGGTTTTGTCGCCGCAGCCGGTTAGTAATACCAGTGCTGCTATGGAGGTTGTGAACCAGACGGCTGGTTTCATTGAGCTTTGTGACCGATAAAGATAATGCGAAAAAGGAATACCGAGTGGGCGTTTTTTCATGAGTCTCTCACGCTGGTTCTGATTATGAAAAAGGGTTAAGTGTATTGGATCGACGTTCGTCTATTTGTAGTTATAGTCAGGCAGGATTATAGGGGAGTGACGCCCCCAAGGCAGTCTGAATTGACGTATGTAGACATTTATTAACACTTCACCAGCAAATAAAAAAACCTCTGTGTCACCAGCGGTGACACAGAGGTTCGGTAATACGCGTTGATAAGTTTTTAAGTGGGAATATCGCTGGGCACCTTATCCACTTTTTTGGCTTGGGTGCCTGCGGGTGGCAGGTACATATCCGCTTGCTCACCTAGTGCGTCGCGCACGCGAATCATGGAAAACATACCGCCCATTTCCAGTTTGCCGTAGCGGCCTTCGCCCATCATCATCGGCAAGGTATTTTCCGGGCCGGGCATATGTCCCATGTCCACATGTTCCTGATGCTCAGCCATGCCATGCTCGCCCATCGCCATATAACCCGGCAGCACTTTATTAATTTGTGCGCTGGGTTGTTTTACGCCGAGCATATTGGGCACATCGTGGCCCATGGCATTCATAGTGTGATGACTCATGTGGCAGTGAAACGCCCAATCACCCGGTACGCCAACAAATTCAATATCGCGGGTTTGACCCACACCCACAATTTCAGTCACCTCACTGCGCCATTGGTTTTCTGGCCAGCGGCCACCATCAGAACCAGTCACTGTAAATTGCACACCGTGTAAATGAATCGGGTGATTCCACATAGATAAATTACCGATGCGAATACGAATGCGTTCACCGGTTTGGCCGACCATGGATTCAATCGCCGGAAACACTTTGCTGTTCATCGTCCACAAATTAAATTCCGTCATGACGCTTGGGTCGGGTCTATAGGTGCCCGGGTGTACCGCCCAGTTATGCAACAGCACGACATAATCGCGATCCACTTCGGGCTTGGTGATTTCTTTGGGGTGAATAATAAACATGCCCATCATGCCGGTGGCGAGCTGCACCATTTCGTCCGCATGTGGGTGATACATATGGGTGCCGTGTTGTTGTAGGGTGAATTCATAGACAAATGTTTCGCCCGGTTTAATCGGCGCTTGGGTTAAACCACTTACCCCATCCATGCCCCAGGGCAATAAAATACCGTGCCAGTGGATGCTGGTATGCTCGGGCAATTTATTGGTGACATAAATTCGCACCTGGTCGCCTTCAACTGCTTCAATCGTTGGTCCTGGTGTGCTGCCGTTGTAACCCCAAGCTTTGATTTTTGAACCCGGCGCAAATTCGTGCTCAATTTCTTCGGCGATTAAATGAAATTCTTTTACGCCATTGTTCATGCGATAGGGTAGGGTGCGGCCATTAGGCGTGATTACCGGGCGATAGCCCAGTGCCGTTAATTCTGGTTTTTGTGTGCTGACGGCAGGAATATCTTTGGTGCTTTTGCGTACTACTTTTTTTGTAGATTGATGCTGTGAGTGGTCCACTTTGGGCTCTGCCGGTGTTGGCATTTGATGTTGGGAGTGATCCACTTGCGCCTGTAAGGGCAAACTCGCGGCCACCAAACCGGCGGCGCTGCCGAGCAGTAAATTGCGGCGATTAATCATGTTGATGCTCCTGCTCTTCGCTGGTGTTTTTATCTGAGTGGTCGCTGTGAGATTGATGACTGGAATGATCCATTTCTGCATGGTTCATTGTTGAGTGATCCATTTTGGAATGATCCATCTCTGAATGGTTCATCTTTGAATGATCCATTTTGGAATGATCCATTTTGGAATGATTCATTTGCGAGTGATCTGGTTTTCCAGTGGAAATAGGCAATGTTTTGCCGATGGATAATTCCAATTGGCTGCGCGCCAGCCAATAATTTTTTAACTCTTTGGTGTAGTCGTGGGCCAATTGGATTTCATTGCGTTTAATCTCCAATAGTTCAAACGGGCTGGTGAGCATAAAATTGACTTCGCGCTGAGCGAGCGCGGTACGTTTTTCCGCCACCTGTAAACTCTGTGTGATTAACGCCAGCTGTGTTTGTGCAGTTTCGAGGGCCAGCAGCGCTTGTGCTATTTCCACATCCGCCGCCAATTCATGCTGTTGTAATTTGGCTTGCAGTTGTGCGACTTGCGCATCCAAAGCCGCCAATTTTCCTTGGTTGCGATTAAAAATTGGCAATGCAAATTCCACTTCCGGGCCGATATTTTTTCCGCCATCCGCCTCTCGCTCCGCATTAATACCCACACTAATATCGCGCCAGCCATTTTCTCTTGCTAGCAATGTACGGCGTTTGCTGGCCAGCGTTAATTGTTGCTGAATAATTTTATTATCCAACCTATGGCTATTGGCCTCAGCCATTAACTGATCTCGGGCAAATGTTTCCGGTTGCAGTACGGGCAATTGTGTAGGCAAGGTGAGTGCGTTGGTGCTGGGTAGGCCGATAAAATTGAGTAAAGTTAATCGTGCATTTTTTGCCGCTAATTGGCGTTGATTAAATTGTTGTTGCACGCGGCGCAATTCATTGTCGTAATACAAAAATTGGTTTTCTGCCATATTGCCCGCACGATAGAGGCTGAGCGCCAGTTGCATTTGCGCTTTGGCTGCGTCTAATACTTGGGTTTGGATCTGTAAATGCTGGGCGGCAGCGAGAGCGCTGTAATAGTGCGATTGGGTTTGCACTACTAATTCCTGCAACTCAGCTTGCAGTTGCAATTGTGCACGCAGCAGATTGTCTTGCGCTAATTGACGGCGCAGCGGGCGAGTAAATAATTCCAGCAGAGGTTGACTTAATCCCGTTTCTAATTGCCAGCGCCCACCACCTTCAGGGCGCATGGCACCGATGGAAATATGTGGGTTACTAATTAATTCGGCTTGGAGTTGTTGTGCATCGGCAATACCTAATTGTGCAAGCTGCATACGCACTTGTGGCGAATGACTTAACAGTAGTTGTATGGCATCGGTTAGTTGCAAGGGTTCTTTTGTTGAAGAACTCACTGTGTGATCCGCGTCTAAACTAGCACCGGGAAAGTTTTGCTCAAGCGCGGTTTGCACGGGCATTAATGAGTTTTGGGGTGCTGTGCTGCTACAGGCGCTGATTAATAAACTACTGGCGAGTAGTAATAGCAGCGCGATTTTTTTTAAGTTTGGATTCATCTTTTCACCTTATGACTTTCTCATTTTTTAGCACGTTACTGTTGCTGTTGCGCCTGTTGATGGCAACAAGAAAGGCCATCTAAAATTGGGCAGTCGGGACGGTCATCGCCCTGGCAGCGATTCGCTAAATCGCTCAGCGCGTTACGCATTTGTTGCAGCGCGTGAATACGTTCATCCATTTCATCAATATGTTCCATCGCCAGTTTTTTTACATCGGCACTGCTGCGTGCTTCGTCTTTCCACAGGCTGGACAGCTGGGCGATTTGTTTCATGGAGAAGCCTAAATCCCGCGCGCTTTTAATAAAACGCAACAGGTGAATCTCCCGCGTTTGATAAACTCGGTAATTCGCTTGCGTGCGATCGGTGGGTGTGATTAAGCCGAGCGTTTCATAATGACGAATCATTTTTGCACTGACACCAGTCAGTTTTGCGGCATCGCCAATGGTATGCAAACCCTGCGCGTGTGCACTTGCCAATTCCAGGTTTGATGAATTGATTTGATACATAGTTATTTGCCCTTTTGGTGGCCGCTAATCGGTGCTTGCCAATTGCGCAGACGCAAGGCGTTAGTCACTACAAATACACTGGACAGCGCCATAGCGCCCGCTGCAAGCATGGGAGATAACAGCACTCCAAATGCAGGGTAGGCAATACCGGCGGCGAGTGGAATTAACGCCACATTGTAAGCAAAAGCCCAAAATAAATTTTGCTTAATGTTACGCATAGTGGCACGCGCCAGCGCAATACTTTTGGGTACGCCTTCAATATCGCCGCTCACCAAAATCAGATCGGCGCTTTCAATGGCGATGTCGGTTCCGGTACCAATCGCCAGCCCCAGGTCCGCTTCGGCAAGCGCTGGCGCATCGTTAATACCATCGCCCACATAGGCGATAGCGCCATGCTCGCTGCGCAATTGTTTTACCGCGGAAACTTTTTGATCGGGCAATACTTCGGCGATCACCACATCTATATTTAATTGTTTAGCAATCACTTCGGCGGTGCGGCGGTTGTCACCGGTAATCATCGCCACTTTAAAACCAAGTGCATGCAATGCGCTTAACGCCCCAGCGGTGCCGGGTTTAATGGTGTCGGCCAGTGCCATCACGGCGGCAATTTGATTATTAACGGCAACATAAATTGGCGTTTTGCCGTCGCTGGCTAATTGCTGGGCCTTGGTACTGAATACCGCCAGATCAATCTCGAGTTTTTCAAACAAGCGATCAGCACCAATATAAATTTCATTGCCAGACACTTGTGCTTTTAATCCGTAACCGGCCATCGCCTCAAAGGATTCCAGCGTGCCGAGCGTTACTTTTTCGGTGGCGGCTGCGGTTACCAACGCTGTTGCTATCGGGTGTTCCGAGTGTTGTTCTGCCGCTGCAACCAGCGCCAGCACGGCATTTTTTTCAAACCCGTAAGCGACGATAAAATCTGTCAATTGTGGTTGGCCCATCGTTAGAGTGCCGGTTTTATCAAAGGCGATAGTTTTTACTTCGGCGAGGGATTGCAGCGCCGCACCGCGACGAAATAACAAACCAAGGTTCGCGGCGCGGCCGGTGCCCACCATAATCGAAGTGGGTGTAGCTAAACCCATAGCACAAGGGCAGGCGATAATCAGTACCGCCACGGCATTCACCAGTGCAAAACCGAGCGCGGGCTCGGGGCCAAAAAACATCCAAACGATAAACGTGAGCAGCGCCACTAGCATCACCGCCGGCACAAACCAGCGGGTGATTTGATCCACCAATGCTTGAATTGGCAGTTTTGAACCCTGTGCCGCTTCCACCAGCTGGATAATTTGCGCCAGCATGGTGTCCTTACCGGTTTTGGTGACGCGGTACTGGAAGGAGCCGGTGCTATTGAGTGTGCCGCCAATCACTTCGGCGCCTGCAATTTTACTCACCGGCATAGGTTCACCGGTCATCATGGATTCATCCACAAAGGAACTGCCTTCGGTCACTGTGCCATCCAGCGGGATACGTTCGCCGGGGCGTACGAGCAAGGTGTCGCCGGGTTGGATGAGATCTATCGCCAGCGTTTGTTGCGCGCCATCCACCATACGTGTTGCGGTGTGCGGTTGAAGTTTTACCAGTTGGGCAATGGCATCGCTGGTGCGGCCACGAGCGCGGGCCTCCAATAATCGCCCCAGCAAAATCAGGGTGACAATCACGGCGGCGGCTTCAAAGTAAACATTCACCGTACCGGCGGGCAGGGCGGCTGGAATGAAGGTGGCAACCAGCGAGTAGCCCCACGCGGCCAAGCTGCCTACGGCGACCAGCGAGTTCATATCTGGCGCCATGCGTATCAAGGCAGGTAAACCTTTGAGGTAAAACACACGGCCGGGGCCGAACATCACCAAGGTGGTTAAAACGGCCTGGATTATCCAATTCCACTGCCCAAGGTTGGCCATTAACCAATGGTGCAGGGCGGGAATAAGGTGGCTGCCCATCTCCATCACAAATACCGGCAAGGTGAGCAAGAGCGCCAGCTGGAACTGGTGGGTTAATTGCTGGTGTTCCTGCTCACGGCGGTCGGCACTGTCGCCGGCATCTTCATCTTGCGCCAGTTTTGCGTTGTATCCTGCCTGTTCTACTTTTTCCACCAGGGTGTTTAGCGCCACTGGGTGGGTAAGTGTAAGGTGCGCTCGTTCGGTGGCGAGGTTGACACTGACGCTGTTCACCCCTTCAACTCTACTCAGTGCGCGCTCAACGTGGGCAACACAGGAGGCACATGTCATACCTTCAACTGCCAGATCTAACTCGCTTGATGAGTTACTCATGATAGGCCTCTCTATTTTTCGCTAAAGGGTTGAGCCGGATAACCGGCCTCCGCAAAAATCCCGAGTAATTGCTCATTACTCAATGTTGATTCGACCCGCACCTGACGAATCGGCGGGAACGTTTTAACGACGGCATTGGCATCAACTGCTTGTAAGGCGCGTGTAATCGCGTTAGCGCAGCCTTGGCAAGTCATGTTTTCTACGTGAAATAACTGCATGGTGGTCTCCTGATAATCTGTTAGTGAGATCAGGTTAAGGCTTACCATCATGGGAAGGTCAAGCATTCTATTGAGTTTAGGCTTATTTGCAGTTAGCGCTATAAACCTCTAGCATTCTGCGCTTTTCTGGTGCATGGAGTATCCCCTGTGAGTATCAAACACTGGTTTCATGAAGCCCGCTTACTGCTCGGTATAGAGCGCAGCACCACTCGTCACGGTGAAAAACTGATTTCCGGGTTGGGCGCTTTTCTCGGCATTCTGGCGGTTTACTGGGGTACACGCTGGTGTTTCCCGGATGGTTTTATGCACACCGCGGGCACTCTGATTATGGTGACTTCTATGGGCGCGACTGCCGTGCTGCTGTTTGCGGTGCCGCAGGGTGCCTTGTCCCAGCCTTGGGCCGTGATTGGTGGCCATGTGCTGTCGGCATTTGTGGGGGTTACTTGTCAGCAGCTAGTGCCGGATCAAACCTGGACACCGGCTTTAGCTGTGGGCTTGGCGGTAGCGGTAATGCACTATGCGCGCTGTATGCATCCTCCCGGCGGCGCCACGGCACTTGCCGCCGTTATTGGCGGGGCAGAAATCTACAAGCTCGAATATTTTTATCTAGTGGCACCCATCCTGATCAATGTGGTCAGCATCATGGCAATGGCTATTGCATTTAATGCTTTTTTCCCTTGGCGTCGCTATCCGGCCCATTTAACCCGTCGGCAAATTGCCAAACCCACAGTTACTGCTGAGCGTCAGTTCGAACTGACCCAGGAAGATTTTTCTGCAGCGATGGAACAGCTGAACTCCTACGTGGATATCACCGCTGAAAATCTCACTCAGTTACTGGAGCTGGCAAAGCAACACGCAGAAAAAAACATCACCCACCCGGAGCAAATTATTCCCGGGCATTTTTACAGCAATGGCAAACTGGGGAACTTATGGAGCGTGCGTCAGGTCGTAGACGCCGCCAACCATGCCAACGCCAATAAAGACCAAGTGATTTTTAAAGTGGTGGCGGGGGCGGGCGGTTATGCCACCGGGATTTGCTTGCGCAGCGAATTTCGCCAATGGGCGCGCTATGAAGTTATTCCTCAGCCTAATGGCCACTGGAAAAAGCTGACCGATGACGATGTATAAATCCCATCAAACACATGAAGAGTCTGCGTTAACTATTACAATTTCCAACAAATTTAGGGTGTGTACCCAGAGTAGTACAGGATAAGATGCCGTCATCCTAACTGGGTGTAACCACGTCCACTTAGCTATAAAAATTAATTATTTTCATTATTTATTTTGTCATCGAGGTTTATCGACCATGCGTTTCAATTCCATTGCAGTTGCACCTTCCACCTTGCTTAAACACACCATTGCCGCTGTTTGCCTGAGCGCTGGTGTATTGATGAGTCAATTAGCAGCCGCTACTACAGTTCAATTTCAAACTGTGATGGGTGATTTTGAAGTTAACCTTTATGACAAAACCACACCTAAAACCGTCGCCAACTTTTTGGCCTATGTGAATGCTAATGCCTATGCAAATACGGTTATTCATCGCTCAGTAAGCGGGTTTATTGTGCAGGGCGGTGGTTTTAAATATGTCACCACAGATAAGTTGGAAGCAATCACAAAAAATGCTGCAGTGGAAAATGAACCTGTGTATTCCAACGTGCGTGCGACCATTTCTATGGCAAAAACGCCTAACAACGCTAACAGTGCGACAAACCAATGGTTTATCAACCTGGCCGACAATTCATCCAATCTTGACAGACAAAATGGTGGCTTTACTGCATTCGGCGAAGTGACCAGTGGCATGGATGTCGTGCTCGCCATCGCAGGTGTAACTCGTTTCAACTTTAATTCCGACTTTACTGAGCTTCCTTTGCGTAATTATTCTGCTGATGATTACAAAGCGAAAAAACCGGTAAGCGACCAAAATTTTGTAATGATCGAAAATGTCGTCGTGTTAAATGCGGACCCGGATACTGCAACCAGCCTTAATCCACCTAAAAACACCCTCATAACAGAAAAGGATGATGGCGGTAGCGGCAGCTTGGGTTTACTTTCCCTGCTTGCACTGGGTTTGCTTGCGCTGGGCCGTAAAACCCTGTTGAATAAGGCTTAACTTATCAACAAGAGGGATGCAGTGTGATTACATACTTGTATTGGATAACGGTTATTGCCGTTGCTGTTTTTGTTTTCTGGGGAATCGGCCGCTACTTTAAATGGAAAGCGGGCGCCATTGGCGGGCTGACAATACTGATCATCGGCTGGGGGATGTATTTCTTCCACTATGAGCAGCACTTTGTAAAGAACTTTGGTGGCGTGATGTCGATTGACGTTCCCAAGGGTCAAATGCACATGGCGGCAACCTGGAAAGACGATAACCTGTGGATCGAAAACTACGACCCGGCAACTAATACCTGTATTTTTAGTGAATATTCAAAGGGTAGTTTGTTGGAAGGTCGGGTAACGATTAAAAACTGTAATCCACTGATGCCAAAAGCAGAAGCACCTGCCGCTGAGTAATTCACCGCGCTAATAAATGAAACACAAAAGGGGCCTTGCGCCCCTTTTGTGTTTCCAGAATACACAGTCTTATCACCGATGAACTGGGCGCCAAGCATAATTAGATTTTTTTAAAATATAAGCCACAGTTTTTCTTGCGAGAGAGTGTTTTAGCACTAGCCTTCAAGCATGAGGAGTGTAAATTCTCCTGTTGTTATAGAGGGTAAACTATGAGTTTTATTCATAGCATGCGGCAGTCTCTGATCTTGTTTTTATTGATTCTTGCAAACAGTGCTCCAGCAGCATTTGCAGCGCAAACGGTCACTGAAAAAACCTGCACGGCAATCCAAAATGCAATCAATAAATTGCCTTCGGCTGGCGGTGAGGTGTTGTTGACCAGCGGCACTTATACCTGCACCCATCCCATCGTGCTCGATAAAAGTCACGTCACCTTACGTGGTCGTGGTACCGCAACAGTACTACGCCTGGCTGATGGAATTAACGCACCTGTCATTGTGATGGGGCAAACTGAAAACGTTCCGAGCAGATCAATTCATTTTGTGAGCGTTAGCGATTTAATGATTGATGGTAATAGAGCAAACCAATCATCAGAATGTATGGGTGGCCCCTGCAGTGACCAGTTTCCTTTGCGCAATAACGGCATAAGCATTCGCCGCTGTATTGATTGCAGTGTGCAGTCGGTAGTCGTTTTTGGTGCTATGTCGGGCGGCTTGGTGACAGAACTCGGTTGTCGCCGTTTGCGAATTCGCGATTACACCTCTTATGACAATGAATTTGATGGCTTGGCAGGCTACGAAACCGAAGACAGTAGTTTTTCCGGTATTTACCTTTACAACAATCAAGCTGCTGGGATATCTACCGATATCAAATTCAACAATAATAAATTTTTTGATGTCACTATCACTAACAATAAAACGGTCGGCATTTTTATGCGTGATTCATTGGATAATTCGTTTACCAATTTGCATATAAGCGACAGTGTGCAGCATGGAATTTTTCTGGCACAAGTAAACCATGACCCGACGACAGGTGCGACTGGCAATACATTTACCGGTGTAGTGATTAGTCGCTCCGGAGGGGCTGGCATGATCGCGAACGATGCATCCTGTGTAAATAATATGATGGTTGGTGCGCAGTTTATTAATAATCGCCACGGCTGTATCAGTGAGGCATCGTCGGGATTGGTGGAAAACGTTGGAACTATTTGTCGTTAGTAGAAAACTAGCAGTAGATTAAAAATTATTTTTGCAAGCTATGGCTTAGCCATCAATGCAATCGCCCTGTGTGTGTAAATGGATGTACGTTGAGTCAGCGCGCGACCCGATTGGTCGCGCGTTTTTTTGCAGAAATTGAGCAAATGAAATTATTTTGGTGGGGATTATTTGAATCAACGGGGGCTTAGTTTTCTACGCTAGGGAGAAAGCGATAGCCAACACCGGGTTCTGTTTCGATATAGCGAGGGTTGGATGGGTCATCACCGAGTTTGGTGCGCAAGCGGGCGATAAAAATACGCAGGTAATGGGTGTCTTCCACATGAGTGCCGCCCCATATTTCGCGCAGCAATTGTTGCTGGGTTACCAAACGTCCAGCGTTATTAATCAAGCGCTTTAATAATTCAAATTCTTTGCGCGATAGCTTGGTAGCCTCTCCATCTACCGTTAATTTACGCTCTTGTAAATCGATCACTACCCGCTCATCCTGAAATGTATGCACACTTTCTACGCTTGGGCCAAAGGCTTTAATCAACCCGCGAATACGGGCCAGCAATTCCTGAATGCCAAAGGGTTTCACTACGTAATCATTGGCGCCAGTATCAAGCGCCTGCACAATTTCAGATTCGCGGTTACGTACAGAGAGCACAATAATTGGCTGGTGGAAAAAGTCGCGCAATTTTTTCAGCACTACCTGACCATCCAGATCGGGCAACCCCATATCCAGAATAATCAAATCCGGGCCAATTTCAGCCGCCAATGCCAAACCTTGGCGCCCCGTATCGGCCTCAAGAATAGTATAGCCTTGGGCGGTGAGGCCGATTTGTAAAAAGCGACGAATTTGCGGTTCATCGTCGATAATCAATATTTTACTCATGATGGCTCCATTGCAGTGAGGCAAAGTATAAACAGCACTGCGCTGAATCAGTGTTATATCGCTGTTAAATTTAGCGGTTTAATGCTCTTGTTGATCTTTTTTGTCTTCGCTTTCAGTGATGGGCAGTTCGATTCTAACGCAGCAGCCTGGATTTTTTTTATCGGCCAATCGGCGTGGGTTAGCATGAATACTTACTTTGCCACCGTGAGCCATGATCATACCCTGGCATATCGTTAAGCCCAAGCCGCTGCCAGATCTACGTCTGTCACCTTTTTCGGCCGTATGGAAACGCTCAAATACCTTTTCACGTTCATCCTCGGGAATGCCTGTTCCCTGATCGCAAATCGTAATAATTATTTTGTCTTGTTCTTTAAAGCAATCTACATCAATGCTGGCGCCCTTGGGTGAGAATTTGATTGCATTATCGATAACATTGAAGATTGCCTGTTCAAGGAAGGCGGTGTGCACATACAGCGGTGGCAGGTTAGGGCTGATGTCGTACTTTAAATCATTGTGTATTAGCAAAGGTTTCAGGCGTTTTTTAACAACACTGATGATCTCTTCAACACCAACCCAGTCACATTCCAATTGGAGATGACCAAAACCAAGCTTGGTCATATCCAATAAATTTTGTGTGTATCGATTGAGCCGCTGCGCTTCTTCCAAAACTGTTTTTAACAGCTCTGTTGTCTCCTCTTTATTTAAATGATCGCCAAATTCAATTACCGTAGAGGTGGCGCCAATCATGGTTGTTAGTGGAGTACGAAAGTCGTGTGATACCGAGGATAATAGCGCAGAGCGCAGTAATTCATTTTCTTTGGCAATTTTTTCCTTTTCCAAATCGGCGGCAAGTCGTGTTCGTTCCAAGGATATATTTACTTGATGCAGAAGTAGCAGAAAAATATCTTTGGGTAAATATTGAATATTCTCGATAGAAATTTTTAACAGTCCGATAACTTGTCGGGTGTTATAGAGAAAGTACACATCATGCTCTTGTTCCAGCTCAGGGATTTTTTTAATCATCTCTGGCGTTAAGCGTAGCTCTAACAATTCCTCAAGATAAGTTTTGCGCAGGTTGGTCATACGCCGGATCATTGGGTGGGTAGCCCAATTATCACCATGAATAATCAGTACACAATTTTCTTTCCACGGTTGCAATGCCTCGCGCATGGCATTGACAACATCGTCGGTATTCAGGGCTTTTGGCAGTTTTTCGAGCAATTCCAATTCAATGTCTGTCATAAATTCGCGCATACGAATTTTTTGAACATTTTTTTTGTGTTTGGTAGCCATGTAACCAACAAGCACTGAAGTAAGCAAAAATAACAGAATCGTTAATAGATCTTCATCCTGATGGATCATTATTGATCTATGAGGAGGCGCAAAGAAAAAACTAAACGCAAAGAAACTTGATAGGGCATTAATAATTGCCAATTCCACTGTTACATTGATGGCAATAAAGACCACCATCACAATGTACAGCAAGGGCACATTGGTTTTTGGCAGGTAATCGGTAATAAGAAATGCGAGCGGTGTTAATAACCAGGGAAATAAAATCCCAATGGGGTATGCAAAGCGGCGTAGGGTTTTTTCAATGATCATTATGCCCGCCAAAATGCAGGGGTGAACAATACAATTATCGTCAAGAACTCAAGGCGCCCGAGCAGCATTCCGGCAGACAAGGCCCACTTTGCGGTATCGCTCAGGCTGGAGAAGTTGCCCGCAGGCCCAATTATGTCGCCCATGCCGGGGCCAACGTTCATTACAGCTGTCAATGAGCCTGTAACACTGGTTACAAGATCAAGACCTGTTAACGCTAGAATCACCGCAATAATCAGCCAACAGGCCACCATTAAAAACATATATGAAATCGACGAAGCAATAATCTCTGAGCTGATCAAACGATTGTTATAGCGGCGACTAATGATTGCACGCGGATGTATGGCTGTCATGATTTGTTCTTTAACAAGCCCCCCAAATATTTGTAACCGGAATACTTTTATGCCGCCAGTAGTGGAGCCAGAGCAGCCACCTACGAATGTCGCAAAGAAAAAAACAACTAACGATAAACTGCCCCATAACTGGTAATCGCCCGATGCAAAACCAGTAGTTGTAATGACGGACACAAGATTAAAGCAGGCCATAGTTACCGCGCGCAGCGGATCCATTTGATCACTGATAATCAACTGTAATGACAATGCAATGGTAGTGACAGCCACAATCCAAAGTAGACCACGCACTTGGGCGTCATTAAATACAATGAACTTCTTGTTTACCAGCAAGCGTACAAACAATACAAATGGGAAGGCTCCCGCAAGCATAAACACAATAGCAATCCAATGGATTAACAAGCTTTCAAACTGTGCAAAAGAACTATCGGAAGTGGAGAAGCCTCCGGTGGACACTGTAGTCATCGCGTGGTTGATTGCGTTAAAGAAATCCATTCCGGCTAGCCAAAAAGCTAAAAAGCAAATAACGGAAAGCGCAAGATATGAATATATAATCATTGCCATCAAGCTTTGTGCTCGTGGCATAGCTTTATCAGACCAATCTGAGGATTCTGTCTTAAATAGGCGCATGCCGCCCACACGCAGAAAGGGCAGAATGGCAATCGCCATACCGATAATACCTACACCGCCAATCCAATTCAGCATTGAGCGCCATAAAAGAATATCTTTAGGAAGGTAATCCAAGCCTGCCATTACTGATGAGCCTGTAGTCGTGACCCCCGACACAGCCTCAAATACCGCGTCAGCCAGCCCCAATGGTTTGGCAGCCAAAATAAAGGGTAGTGCGCTAAACAGTGAGACACCAGTCCACGCGGCGCTAGTAATTAAAAACACCTGGCGTGGCTGCATAAAATCCAGGCGGGATTTTTTACCAATCAGAAGAAAAACAATACCGACAAGGCTGGTAATGGTCGCTGAAGAGAAAAAAGCCAGTTGGTTGTCGCTATTGTAGGCAATGGAGAGCGCCAGAGGCACCAGCATGAACAGCGCAAGAATATTAAGGATTGCACCCAGAATAAGTAGTGTTGGCCCCAGTAATTTCATAGTTCTCAACTTTAGCAAAGTGAAGTGCCACAAGACGGCGCATTCTAAACGCTATGTTGTCGGGAGCCTATGGCCGGTCACTATATATTTCGTAAAAACCGCGTCTTAGAAACTACAAAGTAAATACCGGCACAGGGCTTCTGGATACAGATTAGTAGGGTTGGGTAATCTCCGCAAAAATCAGCGTGACATAAAGGTTAACAATGTGGGGGGATTGCTCAAGGAAGATCATCAGGTCGCTGTCCACACCACGGTTATGCACAGGTGCCCTTCGGTCACGTATATAGCGCTCAGCAGCTAGCTCTAATACTTCAAGGAACACCACCGGTTCACGAAAGCGCACCTGTGGGTTGGTAATACAGAATTGGGTATAGGCATAGAGCGCCTCTATTACTGCACATTTATAGAAAGCAGGGTAGAGCTGGTGGGTGAGTTGATCGATATGGTGGGCAAAACTTTCTTCGCCGGGCGTCATAGAACGGCGAATGGTTTTACAGTCCAAATAAAAACAACTGCCATCCGGGTTACAAAATACCAGCTGTTCGGCAAACATAAGGCTGTGCCATATGTCTTTCAGGAAGTTATCGTCAAAATGGGTGATCAAGCCACGTGCGGTACGCCACTCTTGCCAATCATTGTCTACCGCATCAGAAAGTATTGAGTTTTCATCATTGGGATCTGCCAAATGATGGATAGGGTAAGGTGTAATATGGTTAATTTCTTGCGAGAATACTTTTTTACGCGATGTCAGAATCGCACGGATTTTTTTATAGAGCCGCGCCGGGGACTGAAGCCCTAACCACTCCACCATGCTCACATCTTCAGCATCACCTTTATCCATGCCGCAGAGCAGCATAAAGTTCCGTAATTGCACAGAGTGCAAACCATCAAATAATTTTGGCTCGGCGCGAATTAACGAGCCAATACCGGAAATTAATTCTTGCACCAAGGTGCGCTCTAATAAATCTGGAAAAAGTTCACGTACACTTTCAAAATAAGTTGCATTTGAAAATGATTGGTCAACTTTAATTTCTGTATGATCATTGTCACCCACAGAGATAATCAGGTTGCGCGCTGCCAGCAATGTAAGGCTATCGGCAAGGTCAATCAGCGTATAACTTAACTGTGAAAAACAAAAACGCGATAACAGCCAATAGTTCATTTTTTGAGAGCGATAGAAAAAGTCACGAATCAACTCTTTTAGTGTAATTACAGTGCCACTTGCGCCCACGTTGTCGGTTAATTTTTTGGTGCTCACATAGGCCGAAAACTTTCTAAAAGTAATAATGTCGCTTTCGGTATAAAAATGTTCGAGCAATGCGGCGGCAACCGGCTCAAGCTGTGACGGCTGCAGCGCATCATCTGTTGAGTAGCTGGCCAAAACCTGTTGGCTCATGGATGGAATATGAAAGTGCGGGATGGTTAGTGTATTTACGCGCGATGCACGATAAGCCAAATTGGCAGATGCATATCCAACATATTCTTGTTCATTCCGCAATTGATAATTGCGCAAGGTTTGAAATAATAATTCACTGTTTGGCACCTTATTCAGGCGGTGATCTACCAACAAAGTAAAAACAGCAACTTCCGAACTCAACCAGTTCTTGTGAATAAATGCAATTTCTTGTGTGAGTGTTTCAATAATCCACTCGGCATCGTACCGACGATAATCTTCACGTTCACTTTGCAGCCATGACAGGCTCAAATAAACCTTGTTATTAATTTCATAGGTCTGCGATGAGGCCAAGCTTTGCACACGTCTACGTGGCCTGCCGGTCAAGCCCAAAGCTTTGTTTTCACCGACATGTGCATAAGCCTCCATCAAGCTCGATGCAGATACCACTCCCATAGGTTTAATATCCTGCAGGCTTTCAGCAATAACACCGTGCTTGGATAAGTTTTGTTTAATTGCCTCATTTTCTGTGAGCACAACCAACGCAATATTGGATTTAATAAAGCGGGTAGAGCGACGACGCATTTTTAATGGGTCAAGATCATCCGGGCTCACTAAACCTTCATCAAGCATTAACCCGGTCAAAAATAAACTTTGGGCCCAGACCAAAGGGATATTTTCGTTAGGAACCCGTGTTTGTGAGCGTGGATTACGTTTTTCCGCCTCAACATTTTCCAATGGTAAATAATAAAGTTCAGGCAATAGACCTATACCATTTACATCCACCATGAGCGATTCAAGTTTTTTACGATAATATTTTGCTGTCGCTTCACTGCCATCAAACAACGCGGTGATATACAGATAAGTAAAAAACAACGGCCATTCGGATTCTACATGGGCAAAATTTCCCAGCTCGTCGTGTTCGTAATAAATACGTGAGCTTTCTTCCAGCACAGTCTGGTGGCCGTCCCATAAAAAACGCTTGCAACCGTAGTTTCCGCCGAGCTTGGTTAAAATCGAATCGCGGGTTTGGGTCGCCAGGGTTTCTTTACCAACGGCAAATGCTGGAAACCCGATAATGCTGAGCAGTGCACTGTCAGTTTCCTTTGATAAGGACTCGCGAGGCAAAAGGGAGGTGAGGGTGGTTCTGGCAAGTGAAATTGCATCTGCAATCACATGAATAGTTGCACGCGGATCGCCATGCTTGCCAAACAGATTAAATTTATCCAGCGCCTGTAGCGCCGCTTTTGCCATTCCTACAGAACTGGCATTGATTTCGGTTTTACCATTATTAACTTTGTTGCCACGCTCCCAAATCCCATAATCGGGTGTTCGGTAAGCACTGGCGATGTAATAAACAAGATTTTGGACAAAATCTACTTCATCGTAGGTGCAGACAATCCGTAAACCGGACGCGCTCATTTGTGCCAACATCAATAGAAAAACAGAGGTTGCATCTATCTGCAAATGTCCCCATGCGTCATCTGCTACAACGGGTAAACCCGTGGCAGTATCGTATTTCGCGTGTAATGCATCACCGTTATCTAACGAGTGCTTGAAGGCCTCAACTTTATTGGCCTGGCGCATCATGGACTGCAATAGTCCACGCATCAGTTTTATGGTGGATTGCTCGAGCAGATCGCTTTTGTAGGTTTCGCCTTGGTGTTTGAAGGCCATCGCTAGCGACCAGACGCTGATAATGGAGTACACGTTATCGCGCACCCAGGCGTCGGTGTAATCGCCGTGGCTGGTAATTGCCGTACTGGCAGGTAAGAGTCCGGTAACCGGGTGCTGCTTACTCAAGATGACTGTTTCGACCTCAGCGTACAAACGCTCTAACAGTTGTTTATGCTTCATAGAAACGCAGTGCCATCGCAAAAAAGTATAACCAGGAGAAATGGCCACATTTCCCACGTGTAAACCTCACAGGAGTGCACGCGGTTGTTGATACCCCATCCATTTTTACAATTTAACATAATATACATTATGCGCAATCATTGAGGGGACGACGGTTTTGTCAATATCAAAATGTGACCTACTTGGTCTCAGTATATGCAGCGAACATGCCCATATACAAAAATAATCTAAAAACCCACGGTATTTTTTTTGCTGATTAGCCCCCGGCGCCAAGCGTTTGGCGCTGAAATCACCAATAAGGGTTAATACATGGATTTTTTCAAGAGCACGTTTATAGAGTCCGCTGGACTCACCCCGGCGATTATTGCCGATTATTGTGGCGTTTCTGTGCGCACCGCCCAGCGCTGGCTTGCAGGCCGCACCAAACCGAGCCACGCCGCCCAAGAGTTGCTATTGCTCAAGGTGCGCCGCCGTATCATGCCGAGCCGCTGGCCGGAACACTGGTTCTTTAATTGCAACGGCGACCTGGAGGCCGGAACCAATACCCACGCACTGGCGTGGCAACATTTGGACTGGTACAGCTATTCGCTATCGCGCTGGACCTTCCTGCTGAGCTTGATCCCGCAGATCAATAAGCGACTGGATGAATTACAGGCGCGCGCGACCCCGGCGCAAGTGATCGAACTTGATAAATACCGCAAGCGCTTGGCCGAAGTGACTAAACATGAGTTCTTATTGCCCGAGCGCCTGACGCCGCTCTTTATCCAAACCTACGGCCAGCCAGAACACGAACCGCAGGAAAAAATTACCCACCGGAAAATCGGCTGCTAGAATTCACCCCGCAACACTAACCAATAGGAATTTGATTATGAAATACGCAATTATTGCGCTCACCCTTTCAACTCTTGCCGCGTGTGGCGGCGGTGGTGGCGGCTCGCCATCCAATAACGTATCCACCAGCAGCGAAGGGAAAAACACAACACCCACAGGCACCGTCAACAGCACCGCCAGCAAACTGGAAATTACCGGCAGCTACAACACCGCCACTGTCACCAGCCGCAAAGGCATTGACGTTACCGGCAATAACAACACTGTTTACATTCAGACGTCGATTGATTATCTCGATGTGTCCGGGGACTCAAACACTTTCGATATTTCCAATGGCGTTACCATTGATGAGTGCAACATTATCGGCAATGAAAATAAAACGATTAAAAGCGAACAGCTAAAAATAACCTGCACGGTTATCGGTGAACAAAACACCGGATTTAATTAACAATAAAAAAGGCCGCTGATTAGGCGGCCTTTTTTAATTCTGCTACTTGTTTTTTCAACTCACCCACATCGCGCCATAGGAATTTAATTTCCGTTCGTATTGCGCCCCACACAGCACCGCCACCAATCAACGTACTCGCCAATGTCACAATATACTCAGGCATCACATTCCACCACCGCACACGTAAGCACACTGCCCGCCTGTGCTGCTATTTCCGGGTTGGCAATGCCCAGCGCCATGAACACAACAGTCAACACGCCACCAATAAAACGACGCCCCTTCCAGTTAAATTTTTTCAATCAATCACCTTCGCCTTTTTCAATTGATCCACCACCAACGCCGCAATCACAGCACCCGCCACCGTTAAAAAAATCTGATTCACTTTTCGATACCCCACACTTTTTGCGCGTATTCGTCTGACTCATTAAATGGGTTCAATAAATCAATTGCACCAAAAAAATAATCACCCGCCGCCGCCATATTTTTATCACCCACAGCACCCGTTACCGCCTGATTAATCAAGTTATTGGGGTTCGCCGGGTTCACATATGGCTCTACCTTTTTTGCCGCCGATGCAGCTTGCACAGCAGGTGTAATGCCCGGTAATTGCAATTTGCCAATTAGCCCGGCTATGTCCCAACCCATGCCCGCCGCATCGACAGTAGTGTCGTCATTGTGCGACCACTCGTAAGCCCAACCGCCCAATGTCCAGTTGCTATCGCCTGTCAGCGCCTGCCCAACAGACTCGACACCCTGATTAACAAAATTGTTTTGGCTTGCCGGGTTCACTTTATCAACAGCGCTCGCTATCGCTTCTTTTGCGCCATACAGTTTGTAGCCGATAAAACCCAATAGCGGCACACCAACGCCGATACCAATCAACATCAGCCCGTCAATATTTAGGTTTACTTGCGGCTTACTCATGCTGCATTTATCCCGGCTAGAATTTGCGAATCGGTGTAGGGTTGCTTGCCGTTTTCGTGTTGAATCATCACACGCAGCAGCGGCAAATAATCAGCACGAGTAATGCGCGTACTACGCGATTTGCCCACTCCTTTTTCCACATGCGCCGTATACGCTTCCACATTATTTTCCACCGCTGGCGCCCACGTTTTCACAATATCGCCCAGGGTGAAAATACCGCGCTTGGCGTAGTTATCCAAAATACGCGCCGCCGCTCTTATGCCATTTTCAGGTGTATCAAAAATTGAAAAGCCGCCCGAATCCTTACCCACCTGCCCCTTCCAGTTATTCACCGATGACCAGCGAATATTAAGCGGGTTTTTATTGCGAATGCCGCGAGGCTGTAAAACACTGGCCACTGAGTCCACCACTTGATTCATAAATGAAATATTAATTTCCGGCACTTCTACCAGCTTTGCACCATCGGAAATATTGCCAACACTTGATGCAGGCTTATCGGAAACTGGCACGGCTTTTTTTCGCAATAATAAAAAAGAGCCTGCGCCAACTGCCCCCAAAATTCCCACCGTTAGCGCAACCAGCTTGCCATTCACAGTTAGATATCTTCCTCTACAATTTCAAAATTTGCCGACACCGGCACATTAGCCTCAAACATCATCACAAATATCCCATTTCCGGGAGCCAGCCTAATCGGTTCATCCAGATCAATTACAGTCAACCCCGCTGAACTATAACCATAAAAAAATTGATTACCCGCAAACCCCGGAGCATTACAAACAAAATTACCCGTTACTGACTGGCGGGCGCCACCCGGCCCAAAAAATGATTTTTTTCCAGCAGGCCCCGAATCACCAGAATTCAAACCCGACACCGCCGCATTGGCCTCTACCGCTGCCATATCCGCCGCCGCATATAAAATTATTTTTCCCACAATTGGAGCACCAACAAAAATTTTTCTAACCCAACAGTTCCTTGTTGAACCCACCGGATTACGCAGCGAGACACATGCAAAAGTACCCGTGCCGCCATTCCCGCACCACCGGTTCATCATGAACGACCAGCGATCAGCGGTTCTTTTTTTTAATGGCTCAAATTCATCAATAGGCAACTCGCCAAAATCCACGCGATTATCAAACACCTCGCGATACGAAATAATAAACTCGATATCCTGCTGCCCACTATGAATATTCGTTATCTCAATCGCGAAAAAATTATCCATGTCCGGCTTATTTTCAAAACCCATACCCGGAGACAAATCGAACTCGCCCGGCTCCGAGCTAATTGTTTTTACACGAATACGCCCGGCACCAGATTCATAATAAAAACGAGCACCGCTCACGGTTACAACTTTTGTTTCATTCAGGCCTAAAGAAATTTTCATTTATTTTCCCAGCATTTTTGTGCCCGCATAAATTGCGCCACCAATCAGCGCCACTTTTGCGAGTTCACGTAAATTTTGATTTGCAGGCTCAGTGACCGCCTGCCCCGCCTTAATTTGCATCGCCTGACTTAAAGACTGATTCGCTAAATTTGCCGACGATGTTACCGAACGCTCCACCAGTGAATTAGTTGCTCGCAATACTTCCAACTGATTTTCGCCCAGCATATCAATCACTTTGCCGCCGATATCGCGCACTAAATCCAATGCGTCACCACTGCTTTGCGTGACCGCACCCAGCGCCTCAGTCTGGCCGCCACTCATTTTATCGATGGCATTTTTCACAACTTCGAAAGCGCCACCGTCAGTCACATTCGTAGTGCTACTGTCAGAATATGAGTAGACACTACGATCACTTTCATCGCGCATTTCAACTGTCATTGAGTTATCAGAATAATCGCTAAATTCCGACGTTTGATAATGACTTCTATCGCTGTTGTCCGTAACACTTCGATCACTGTTATCGTCCATTTCCACTTTCATGGAATTATCAGAGTTATCCTCGAAACTGCGATCACTATAATCCCTTACACTACTGTCATACCTGCGCGAGTGATCGCTATTGTCAGTCACCCGGCGATCACTGTTATCCGCTAAATCCATTCGAAAAGAATTGTCCGCGTTATCGGTAAAACTGCGATCACTGTAATCATTAATACTTCTATCGGCGTTATCCGATAACGAGTAAAGACTCGTGTCACCGTAGTTCCCGGCGGCCACCAGCGCTTCTGAAATATCACCACCCAGCCCGGCGTTAAGAGTATTTGTTGTTCTCAAATCGCTGGTGGTCGTTGTCGTTTTTGGGCTTGAGCTACTACTACTCACAAATTAACCTCATATACACTGGCGCGACGTTTAAAACCCAAATCGCCTATAAGCCGTTGAGCTATTTTTTCACTGTGATGCGTTTCAAATCGCGCCCGATCAATACCCAGCGCTTTAGCCCTTCGCAAAAACTCGCGCATTATTTCCCGCGCATTTTTCCCGGCGATCACTTCCACAACCAATTCTTTAACGCCGCTTGGGTACAACTCGACTCGCGTGATCACCCACGTTAAATAATTTTCGCCTTCAATTTTCCACAGCCTACAAATCCCTTGCCTCAACCACTTCATGTACACACTAAAAACATCAGGGGAAATTAATTCCCCCAACGCTTTTGCCGCTTCCTCGCACCACTCGCCCGCCGAAATTTTCATTTTTTCCGCAGCAAAAAAAGGCCGATAACCAGCACACCGCCAACAGCCGCCACCTTTGCAACATCCGTTTCAAAAAAACTTTTGTTACCCATGGTTAAGCCGCCAACGTTAATACCACCGCTTGAAATATTGTTAGCCGTTTCCTGTGAAGCCGACGCGCTGGAACTGGCCGACATGCCGCCCCCGCCCGCCGCTCCCATAAATGCGCCAAACATTATTTCAACGCCTTCCAGACCAGCAGCCCGCCCACCAATGCCAAGCCGCCATACATCAGCAGATTGGCATTGATTGGTGCAGAGCCACCGCCCGAGGCATTACCCCGGACAATTTGCGAGCCGTTGCCAGCTACACCCACGTTATATGCTTCCGACGCGGTATAGCCCTCAGTGCCATGCAGCGCCGCTTGCTGAGTGGCGCCCGCTAACTGGTACTTGGCGACATCGCGCTCAGCACGGGCAATCGACACCGCTTGATAGGTTTTTAAGGTGCTATCAAGAATGGCGCCGAAATCGAACCCGCCTGAGTTGTTTGGTTGCAACATATCGCCCCCTTACGCGGCTGCGCGTGTATTGCTGCCCGCAATGCTTGCCCACGTGGAAAGGTACTCGACCAGATAGCGCGTAGTGGTGGCCGCTGCCGCATCCAAGGTGACAGACAGTCGCATCTGCTGTGCCTGATAACCTTGAGCCTGCATGATCAACGCCTCATCCAACACGCCAGCCGTGGTGAAGTCGATACACGCGCCGTAAGTCGCGCCATACGGCACACGACCACCCACGCTTTCATCGAATTCACCCTGGGCACGAGTTAGATCAAACACAACGGCGTCATCCACTTTCAATTGCATCGCAGTGATCTTGTCGTTCAGTGCATGAATGGCAATGATGCGATCACGCTTTTCGATGCTGTCATAGTGGTTTACACCTTGAGCCTGACCACCCACGTTATGGTTAACGATGTAAGGCAACAGCCCCGCTGATACCGCACGGTTAGCCACTTTACGACCCCACGCCTTAATCACCGGAGTAGTTCCAGTCGCAATATCGAATTCCACACGAATAGCCATTAAGCCTTGAGTACCCAAGGCGGTTGCCATGGATTGCGCTTCGTTTTCCATTTCTGGCTTGCGGAAGTAGAACGACAAAGTGCCCGCTGCAACCTTGCGGCCATAGCGTTTATTCAGTTCGTTCAATTCAGTACCGTTTTTGAATTCCATCAGAGTGATGGAGCGCTCAGGCGATACCAGAATCACGCGAATGTTGGTCATTTGCGCGAGTGTTAAGCCGCCATGCTCGATATGAAAATCAAGCCAAGTACGACCTACCGAGGGTTGAATTAAACAACGCTGACCAGCGGTAGCGTTTTCAATGAGGTAAATGGGTTCACGGATACGAGCCATTACTTACCACCCTTAACGACATCAGCCGCTTGCTTGAGTGGTTTAATCCCGGTACGAACGGCGACATACACAATCGCGCCGAACGCAGCCATACCAACCACAACAGACGTTACCGTCTTAGGGTCAATATTTTTTTGCAGTTTTTGAAGTTGATTCACTTTTTCGCCTCCAAAGCGATTAAAAGAAAAAACCGTTTCCGGTTCGTCTTTTAAATCCTGCGCTTTGGCTCGCTTGCCCCGTCCAGCCCCCTTTCGCTTACAGTTCGCTTAGTTCGCTTAACTTTTTTGCTTAAATAGGTGTAAAAACTTTTATTTTTTCAGCGGCCGCCCCGTTGTTACGGCAAAAAAACTCACCCACCTGACAAGCGCGCAAGTCATCGGCTCCTATATCCATTTCAGCCGCTACCCGCTTGGCCGCCGCCGTATCCATCGCACTCGCCCAAATAATCCCGGCGTTACCCAGCGCATCCTTACTAATCAATTGGGGGCGCTGGCTGGTGGCGTGAAGAATACCGCCGTACTTTCGCCCCTGAGTCCACAGGCGACGGTGCGCATAGTCGTTTTTCTGGCTCAAAATACCGGGGCCACGACAACAGTCTGAGTATTCCTCTATCAGCCCATAGGTCAGGCGATTACCATCCAGAATTTCCCACATCACCGCCGACCATATCTCAAACGCATCCGGCGACGGATCACCGGTATAAGCAATGCGAAAGCCCTGCCCGCTCTTGTTTGCGCGAGCCACCGCCCGCGTAAATTCGCTTAGGCTGTCGAACTGGTGCGCCTTGTGATCCCGGTTGTTATCCCAAAGCAGTACCCGCGCCCCCCGGTCTGGTAAGCCACCCCGGCGCGTCAGGGTCTGCGACTTCCCCCACCCCGACTTCGCTAGGTACAGAGCGTGATTGTTCTTTAGACTGGTGTTTTCGTTCTTCGCCATTGGGTTGTGCACTCGCTTGATACTGTTGCTGGTTCGCTTGCTTTTCCGCTTCCGCTTTCGCTTTATCAGCCGCCTTGAGAGCAGCCAAGGCGCGCCGGAATCGCTTAAACAGACCGCCAAGGTAGAACCCCGCCGTTAGTTCCTCTTGATACGGCAAACGCCCGGTGCCCTCTCCCGCCAAGCCGTACTTTTGAACCACTGGCGCCAAGTTGTCGCGGCCTGCTTCTATTTCTTCATCAGCGAAGTGCAAGCGGTTATCCAGAAACATTTTTGCAGCCGCCTCGGCCACTTTCATCAGCGATTCAACCCGGTTGCCCGCCGCATCAATATCAATAACGGCTTCGACCTTACCCGGCTCAGCGGTGTCGCTCACTTCCTCCCATGTATTTGCATCCTGAGTTTGCTTTTCGAACGATTCAGCGCGCCGCGCCAAGTTGTCTAACTCATCCATAACCCAACCCCTGCCGCTGCTAAAAAGGCCAAACCCGGAATAAAGCGCTTGATCCCCCCGGAAGGGGCAACCGCTTCGCTTTTTTCATCTTCCGGCGCTGGTTGCGACGGGTCAAAATCCTGCGCGATTTTTTCCGGCTCCGGCTTTTGCTCAATCACTTTCGCCCCGGACGCCGTTACCCCGGACGGAATGACAATGGCGGCGCGATCAAAAAATTGCGCCTGGTCAAAAATCTGTTGTTGACGCCCGGCACCAGTACCCTGATTTAAGCCGCAACAATCGCACTTTGTGTAAAAGTGGCGACCCCGCTTAACCGTCTGAAACACCTCAGCCTCGCCGCCGCGCTCGCACTTCCAAACGCCTATTTTTGGGTTTGTCGTTTTCATTGGTTGAAACTCCACGCCAGTTTTATTTCACCGCCACTACCGAACAACACAGCCAGCACCAGCACCAACACGCACAACACCAAAGCGGCACGAGTGACCATCGCCACCAACGCCCATGCTTTGGCGTATTTAAATAAATCACGCATGGCGGCCAGCCTTGCGGCGCTTATTGCGGCGGCGTTTTTTATCCAGTTTTGTAGGCTCACCGCGCAACACAACGGGATTGACTTCCGGTTGCTCGCTCTCCCTTGCCTGCTTTAGTAAATCTTGTGTGACTCTACTCATTCCACCCACCCCGTACAGTTATTGACACAAGTCCAAGGCAACCGCTACGCGGTTGAACCAAGACCATCACCGCGCAACAGGTCAAGCAAATCGTCAGGCGACAAAGTGCAGACCGGTAACGCTTTTACAGCCGCTTTTGCGGCCTCACCTACGCGCTGGACAGTCCAGCGATAAAACCTTGTCAAAACGTATTCACCAGCGGCGATAAGGCCAAACAGCTTGCCCCTGCTGGCCTCGCCGTATTTATTTACAGATTCATCAATCACCTCACCGGTTTGAGAATCATGCTCCAACCAGTACGCCGCCTGAATCGGCGCGGTTGAACGTGACACAAAAGGCAAGCCGTTTGATTGAATAAGGTAATAGGCCGCCCAATCGCTGCTATCAGCCGCCACACGCGCCACCTCTGTAATGCCATCGGCAGAATCCAAACGCCGCAACTCGCGCCAAACGGTGACGCTACCGCCTCCAATTTGCTGGAACTGTCGTATTCCCCATGATGAAGCCCATGCACAAATTCGCTCGGCAGCTTCAAAGCCAGAATTACCCAAAAGATCATCATCAATGTGAGTGCCATCGATACTTTTTGAAATGTATTTAGCGATATAACCCGCAGCACTTCCGCGCTCCTTATCAATCAAAACAATTTTTAAACGATACTTAGCCGCGCCCGCTTCATCAGCATCGGTACGCAACGAATACTTTTTAAAAATGGATTTAACTTGCTCGATATTTTCAGCAGAAAAAAATAAGAGTTGGTGCCAGTGCGGGCACCCATCGGCATGAGGCTCCACAACGCGGAACCCATAACAACGAATTTCTAAACGATCCAGCGCCGCACGAATTAGCGACCATGTTTTATTAAGCCACTCTTGCGCATCACGCGGCGTAGCGCCTTTATATTTTGGATTTTCCTCAACACGCACCAACTGACCGCGCACGTTTTTAACCTGGCGCATCGGGTGAAAACGTGAAGGCGCCGACAAAGTAATAAACAAGCCCGTATGGCCGAACTGTTCAGCGATTTGCTCAAACCCGCGCATACGAACCATCAATTCATGGCGACGGTTAGTAGGGTTGCTCACTGACAAATCGCTCAACTCAGCCAGCGTATAAGTATCACCCTCTTGATTGATTGCCTCAAAACCTTCCAGCGTTCCACGGTTCCTTTTAACCTGCGCCCGGCGCAGCTTTACCGCCTCATTACTTGCATAGGGTTGCGCCTTGGCATGCACCATGCGGAAGTGACGCGCCAATTGATCCATTGCGCGAACCTTGGCAACACGAGCCTGGCGACGCCACCATTTTTCATCCTGCACACGCAATAGCGCGGCTTCATCACCAAACAAACAATAACAAGGCCACACAAAGCCATAGCTTTCAACGTACACACGCGCCAACGCGACAGCGCTTTTTTCATCAAGCTGCTCACAAATACTCACGCACTCACTAGCTTTTGCAGATGCCCAATTGCGCAAGCTTTCATCGCACCAGCTTAAATTCAAATCATGGATACGCAGAGTGCTATCAACATTTAATAGCGCCCGGTTTGCTTCCGCGTATGCCAAATTCTTACGAGTATCGATAGACGCAGCAACGCGCCCGAGAGTGCGCCCCATTAAATCTTTTTGAATTAACTTTGGGCGAGTTTTATAAAATTCCTGCTTAGCAACTGAATTGCGAATAGACGCCAAAAAACCTAGAGAGTCCTTATGGTTTTTCGCCAAAGAACCCTCAAAGTTTTTTTGATCACGAAGCCAACTTTTATTCACACCAACACCGACTCAGTAACAACAAAATCACTTGCAATATTACTTAGCGATGCTAAATGGCCGCGCTCCAAAATTGCATCCACATGGATCATGGCGCCTGTACGCGATTCAGCGGTAAAGGTTCCGAGTCTCTTAATTCGAGCCACTGAGTAACTCCCAGCCACAGCACCAACGCGGCGACCAGCATTAAATAATCTTTGGTTTTTTGGGTCATTGATTAACAGTTCCATTTAAAACACTCCCGATAAATTTGAGTTGATCCCGCACCAGCGCCAACTGTTCGCGCATTACTTTCTGAAATTCAGCCGCATCACGCGGCTGATCATTTTCAGTTGCAGCCATCAGCAAATAGGACGAATGGTTAGCATCACGCGCCGCCGCAACCAACGCGGACAGCGCTAAAAAACAATGCCGGGACTGTTCCGCGGTTAACTGATTATTTGCAGCCGCCAGAATTGCCGCCGCGTGTTGTTGTGCCGCACTCATCAACGCACCTTTTTCTTTTCAAGTGAACGCCTAAGTGCGCGCCTTGACGCTTCACGCCTTAAAACTTTGCACTCCGCTCTATGCTGCTGAACATCTATAGGCGTGGACTCATAACCGCATTTACACTTATCGATCATAATTATCCCCATCACGCCGCCCTCAACTTATTCATCGCACCAAAAATGCGAGAGCGATGCTTTTTTTTCAGATCAGGATTTTTGAACGTATTTGCGATGGACAGCGCCCGCTTTGCCGCCGCCAACTTGCGATCACGCACACGCTCTCTGTGCTGGATGATGGAATAAACACGCAGGCGCTCAAGCGCCTGGCTGGATGGAATCTGCGGCATGGGTTCAGGCCGCATTAATTGATTGGTTTGCATAGTCGCCCCGTTAGTTGACTGGTTTTCGATCCCGTTAGAGTTGGGGTGACAGGGCGGCTTGACTTCGACACACGTCCCAAGGGTTTACCGGCTATTACGGCAACCCTGTCACCCCAGTACCAACGGGGTACGACTCAAAGATATGCAACTCGCGGGATGCATGCAACCAGAGGGAAACCTAATAAACCGGCGGGTAACGTGTTTTAATAAATAAATGTTCTAACAAGAGGTGATCAAAATGGTAACTACAAGAGACCTACTAGATTTACTCAAGGAGAAGTTAGGCAGCGACTACAAGACCGCCAAAGCCTTTGGAATGACAACCCAACGCATCTACAAAATGCGCCACCACGGCGGCGTCTTTACTGATGAACAAGGCCTGAAAGCAGCGGAAATACTGAATTTCCCAGCGGAATTTATTATTTTGAGCCTTGCCGCCGAACGCAGTTTTAACAGCCCGGCCTATGACCTGCTGGTTGATATAACTGACAAATTCGACCCCCGGAAAACCGCCGCAGTGGCCGCCCTGTTTATATTCACAGGCGCCGCGTTTATGGGCGAGTTTTTACCAACCTTCCAGCTAGTGTAATGCGACAAACTGTCGTTTAAAAAACCCCGCTAACTCATTGAATTAGCGGGGTTATTTGGCACTTTAAGTCGGCGTCAGTTTATACATTATGCGCAATCATGTATGGGCAACTGTGGCCATCGATAAGATGCTTGAACGGCTTTAAAGCTCTGCCGTGCTTGTCTCAAGCATTGGCTACCATAGCAAATAACTCGTCCGCTTGGGGAGTTGCTGGCTCCGCCAGCAACATTTCTATGAGTTGATTGCCGGCCTCTTCATTGGAGGAATCAATCTCGACACCGAATCCGCGTCCATTTTTGTGTGCAACTATGGATTCAAACTTGTAGCGCTGGAGTTTTTGCGTCGTGCGATAAACCAGAACCTCAATGCCTAGCTGTTGTAACGGATGCACATCCGCCAGGTCTGACTCGATAAATAAACCGTATCTGTTTCCATTTTTGATACGGCCTATAGCGACCGGAATACCGTAGCGATAAATGAGGATTTTAATATCGGCTGTATAACGATCGCTGCATCTGTGTTCCATAATGATTCCTGCGTTGGTTGAGTGATAATGTGCCATCACCAATTTTGGCTATTCATTCTTTAGCCAAGACGATGATAGATTGTTAACAGCTGCCGGACACGCCCAGCCAATGTTGGATCAACCTGATCCCACAAAAACGTCCACACCCAATTTTTATCCGTTGTACCGGGCATATTCATCCTGTGCCCTCCATCCAGTTCCAAAAGGTCTTGCATCGGAATAATCGCCATACTTCCGACAGATGCCAGCGCCGCCTCAACTAACAGCCAAGGCATTGGCTCCAATGAATTAAAAAAGTACTGTTTTAATTGTTGGCGATTTTGATCAGTCAATGTTTCATACCAACCCAGCGTTGTGTCGTTGTCGTGGGTTCCGGTATAGATAACCTCATCACGACTGTGGTTGTGTGGTAAGTGCGGGTTATTGGTGTTGCCATCAAAGCCGAACTGCAATACCAACATACCCGGTAGATTGAATTGCCTACGCAGTGTTTCAACCTCGTCAGTTATCACACCAAGGTTTTCAGCAACCAATGGCAATTCAGGGTACGCGTTAAAACAAGCCTGTAAAAATTCTTCGCCTGGTGCTTTTACCCATCTGCCAGAGCGAGCATCTTCACCATCAGCAGGGATTTCCCAAAAAGCCTCAAACCCACGGAAATGATCAATCCGAATCAAATCAAATAAATATAGTTGAGTTTTCAATCGCGCGAGCCACCATTGAAAACCATCTTCACGCATTTTTTCCCAGTTGTAATGAGGGTTTCCCCAATGCTGTCCCGTCTCGGAAAAATAATCTGGTGGTACGCCAGCAACGGTTAACGGATGTCCCTTGTTGTCTAGATTAAAATAATGCTGTTGGGCCCAAACATCGGCGCTGTCGTGACCAACATAAATAGGCATGTCGCCAAATAAATAAATACCCTTTTCATTCGCATATTTTTTCAGCGCGTGCCATTGACTAAAAAATGAAAATTGCTCAAATAATATTTGATCAATTTCTTTCTTTAATTGCTGGCGAACCTTGCTCAATGCTATTGGGTCGCGCGTACGAATTGCTTCTGGCCAATCCACCCAGGATGCATTTTTTGTACTGGTGCGCAACGCACTAAACAGTGCAAAATCATCCAGCCAATAGTTTTGCTCAGCGCAAAAATTTAAAAAAGATTGGTTTAACGCTGCCGCGGACTCACTTGAGCATTGTTCATAAAATTGCACTGCCGCAGCTATGCGTAACTCCTGTGCTGTCTGGTGATTGTGAGGGCTCACCTGCCCCCCATTAATCCAATTGTTCTCCACCAACCAATCCAAACTGATTAAATCCGGATTACCTGCATGTGCAGAAATAGATTGATACGGCGACATATCTGCTTGTGTTGGCCCTGTTGGCAACATTTGCCAAATCGAGAAGCCTGCATCCGCCATAAAATCTACAAACGCATAGGCATCTTTGCCCAGAGTGCCAAATACTTTTTTTGTATCATCACACCGATAAGATTCAGTACATGGTAGTGACGTAGGATGTAACAAAACACCAGCTGTACGACGTTGGAACAATGGTGATTTGTTAACCATCAGTAAGTGCCCTTCCCTTTAATACAATATTTTTGAGTGTTAATTGGCTTGACCTTGTCGCATCACGCCACCTGTTGCAGGATCACCACCGCCCACGCTGATTACTTGATGTAAATAAGCTGGCGCCGGTTGATCGATCAGCGCGTACAGATTAATCAGGTGACGACGGAATAGGTATTCAAAATCACTCACACTTTGTGCAGGGTTATAATCGCCGAACCACCAGAACCAATCTGACCCTTCACACAGCGCTAATTGCTTTTCAATTTGTGCTAATTGTGCCGCCGTAAAACTTCGTTTGCTAAGCGCAGCATCGACTTGTTGTTTTGCATCGCACAACATATCCCAACCGCGATTTTTATCTTTGTCACCAATCCAGGTGGAAAAAGTACCATACACCCAGCTACCCGCCACTAAGTGTGGCATAACAACCGGTATTGGTTTTTGTTGATCTAATAAATTGCTATAGGTAGTTAATTCCAATTGTGGATGGTTACTTAACCGTTCATAAAGCGTGTGCAAAAAATGATAGGCATTTTCAGGGAAATATTCCCACGCATTTTCGCCATCCATAATGACCGAAATTACGGTGTTTTTAGTGTCTTTACCATGTTGTGCAATATTTACCATATGGCTAATCAAATCACCTACGGCATCGTCTGAATGCCATGTTGCATATTTAAATCCAATCAAGTCAGACAGCCCGTCATCGCGAAAAAACGTATTGATACGTGTGTTGTGAAAGTTGTAAGCGCGATGTAAGGATTGATGTGTGGCATGCAGGTGACTGGCAGCAGCATGATTTTCAGGGGCACGTAAACTATTGTGTAAAACTGAATCGCCGGTCGCGGCCCAATCAAATTTTTCTGCATCGAGTAGCTGCAGTGTTTCATCGCTCAGCGCGCCTTCAGATGCCCAACAGCCGCGGGGCCTTACCCCAAAATAATGCTCAAAAACCTTGAGCCCTTCATGCAAATGCCAACGTGCTCGATTGCGGCCATCGGGATAAAAGTCGGCATTCGGCAAAGGGACATTGGGCATTGCTTGCTTCGCGCTATTGAGGTCAAGCAACAAGGGGACAATAGGATGTGCATAAGGGCTCATGCACAGTTCAATCTGCCCTGCTTCCGCTAATTTTCGGTAACGCGGGCCAATAGATGCGACCAATTCCCCGATGATTGTTAGTAGCTCTCGCCTATCTGCCATTGAATAATTGCGTTCTTTTTCTTGCAGTTTCTGAATGCGAGAATCGGTACGGCGTGGAATTTCTGCGAGCCAACTGATGTGATACCAAACGCATAAATCAATAATAAATTGCTCATTGAGGTAGCGACTAATAAATGGCTTCTCATCAAAGGTTCCAACAACATCGGCAAGTTCTTTATAAACAGGAAAGCGCTCAATCATTCGCTCGCGATTTGCGCGCAAATATTTTCGTGCGAGATCGGAAAACGCCATAGTGCCTGGCGCTGGTAAGTTAGGTTCTACCAATGAGGCAAGAACGGCATCTTTTATTTTTTCTCCGCGCGACAAATGCGCAGTAATTTGCTGCGCATAGTCGTCGAGTTGTTCAAGCAAGATGGGGGCAAAGTTAACCACTGCTTTTGCAGCAGGCTGCGCCTCAATATGCGCAGCCATGTCTACATAATCTTTAATGGCGTGAAGGTATGTCCATGGAAAATAATATTCTCCTGTCACTATGTCGCGATAATCCGGTTGGTGCATGTGCCAGAGAAAAACAACCTTCGTTTTGCCATGATTAACCATTGACTTCATCCTGTCCTAACATGTCGGGAGTAACCAAGACGACACCTTTGGGCGATACGTGGAAGCGCTTTCTATCTTCTTCCAGGTCGTATCCAATAATAGTGCCATCCGGAATTTTGCAGCGGCGGTCGATTAATGCTTTGCGAATTTTGCAGTTTCGACCTACGTCTACACTTGGGAATAAAACGGAATCCTCAATTTCGCAATAAGAATGTACACGAACACGCGGGAACAACAGTGAATGCTTTACGGCAGAGCCTGAGATAATACAGCCGCCTGCAATTAATGAATCCACTGCATAACCGCGGCGCCCTTCGTCGTTGAAAACAAATTTTGCGGGAGCCACTTGTTCTTGATAAGTCCAGATTGGCCATTCGGCGTCGTACAAATCCAGCTCGGGCGATATGCCGGTTAATTCCAAATTTGCTTCCCACAATGAATCAACGGTACCTACGTCACGCCAATAAGCATCGCCACCGGACACCGGGTCGCGGAATGGAAATGCGGTTACGCGGTGGGTTTTGATCATGGAGGGAATAATATCTTTACCAAAATCATGTGATGAGTTTGGGTCATCACGGTCTTTCAACAGTTCGCGAAATAACACTTTGGTACTAAAAACATAAATACCCATGGATGCCAATGCTTTGTCTGGTTTGCCATGAATAGGTTCTGGATTTTTCGGCTTTTCAGTAAATTTCACAATTCGAAAATCCTTATCGACATCCATCACTCCAAATGCATGGGCAATTTCTAATGGAACTTCGATACAACCTACGGTGATATCGGCGCCACGTTCAACGTGGGCGGCAATCATGGTGCCATAGTCCATTTTATAAACGTGATCGCCGGCAAGAATGAGTACATATTCGGGGTTATGGCGGCGAATAATATCGATGTTCTGTACCACTGCATCAGCAGTACCCACGTACCAGGATTCACTCAAACGCTGCTGTGCAGGTAAGAGTTCTACGAATTCACCCAGCTCACCACCAAGAAAGCCCCAGCCGCGCTGCACATGTCGATCCAGAGAGTGCGACTTATATTGAGTGAGAACGCTAATACGACGAATACCCGAGTTGACACAGTTAGACAGAGGGAAGTCGATAATGCGAAATTTTCCGCCAAAATGAACCGCTGGTTTTGCTCGCCAGTCGGTAAGTTGATGTAATCGGGAGCCACGCCCGCCTGCAAGAATTATTGCCAGTGTTTCACGAGTAAGCCGACTTACAAAACGACCCGATGATTGTGTACTCATTAAATCTTCTTCCTTATGGCTATTGTGTTTGCAGATTATGAATTTTTTGTGACTGCGATGACTATAGCGAGAGCAATATCAGTGCCAATACATTGATCTGGCTCAAGGATTCAATTGTCACAAAAAACTTATGGTGCAATTAACAGTAAGCAAGTGCTTATTCTAAGTGCAGAGATAAGTGTAGCCTCAAGTTTGGCATTGAACCTGCAAATGCCAATTTTGGATGAAATTTTTTTTAAAAATTCGTGCAACAAAATAAGCAGATACTGGCTAAGCTAGCAGAGTAGACTCGGTTGATATTTTTTATGGCTATTAATGCCGTCTCGGGTTTCGCTCTGAAATGCTAAAGCCGCAACAATTAGACAGGAATTGATTGAATGATACATGCACAACAGGATAATAACTTGAGCCACGAGATGTTACGCATAGTGACTGCAACCCATCACGATCCATTTGAGGTACTTGGACGACACCCGCTGGGTGATAAAGCGACCGCCGATATGGATACACTGGTTCGTATTTATATTCCTGGTGCGCGTTCTGCGGCCTTGTTAATTGGTAATCAAGCAATTTCTATGGTGCGTGTTGAAGGCACGGATTTTTTCGTGTGGCGAGGCCTGTCCAAGGATTTGCCAATTCATTATCAAATTCATTGGTTTGATCGTCACAACCTGCCCCATACTGAATTCGACCCTTACTGTTTTGCCCCACAATTGGGCGATATTGATATGCACCTCTTTGCTGAGGGGCAACATTGGAACATCCACGAACATCTTGGTGCACACCCGCGCACGGTCGAGGGAGTTGACGGTGTGGTGTTTGCAACATGGGCTCCAAATGCTGAGCGCATTAGTGTGGTAGGTGATTTTAATGACTGGGATGGCCGCGCTCACCCCATGCGTGTGCGCGGTGGCAGTGGTTTGTGGGAATTGTTTATTCCCGGTGTTAAAGCTGGTGCTATTTATAAATTTGAGATTCGCAATCGCGCGTCAGGGGCAGTGTTTTTAAAGTCTGACCCTTATGGTCAGGCGTTTGAGTTGCGCCCCCAAACAGGCACTATTGTCAAATCCTCATCGGAATATAAATGGCAAGATACTCAGTGGATCAATAAGCGGGAACACTGGAATTGGCAGGCATCGCCTATGTCTGTTTATGAAATGCACTTGGGGTCATGGCGCCGCGGCTGGGTGGGCGAGTTTTTAAACTATCGGGAAATCGCTCATCAGTTGGTGGACTATATAAAGCCGCTAGGTTTTACCCATGTTGAAGTGCTGCCGGTTAGTGAGCATCCGTTTGACGACTCCTGGGGCTATCAAACAACGGGTTATTTTGCGCCAACCAGCCGCTTCGGTTCACCGGATGATTTCCGCTACTTTGTCGATTACCTGCACCAGCACGATATCGGCGTAATTCTCGATTGGGTACCAGCCCACTTCCCCAAAGATGCCCATGCCCTCGCCCGCTTTGATGGCTCCGCACTTTATGAGCATGAAGACCCGCGCTTGGGTGAGCATCGCGATTGGGGTACCCTCATTTATAACTATGGCCGCAATGAAGTGCGCAATTTCTTGCTTGCCAGCGCGCTGTTTTGGCTGAAGGAATATCATCTGGATGGTTTGCGTGTGGATGCTGTGGCGTCGATGCTCTATCTCGATTACTCGCGCGAACACGATCAATGGCTACCCAATAAATACGGTGGCAATGAAAACCTGGAAGCTATGGATTTTCTTAAGCAGTTAAATGAGGTGTGCCACGGCCAAGTGCCTGGCGCATTAGTCATTGCGGAGGAGTCAACCTCCTGGCCGCAAGTGACACGCCCTACGTGGGTGGGTGGATTGGGTTTTTCCATGAAATGGAATATGGGTTGGATGCACGATACGTTGGATTATTTCAGTAAAGATCCAATCCATCGCCAGTACCATCACAATCAATTAACTTTTGGGATGATTTACGCGTTTACTGAAAATTTCCAATTGCCTTTCTCGCACGATGAAGTAGTGCATGGCAAAGGCAGTATGCTCAATAAAATGCCGGGCGATGACTGGCAAAAGTTCGCTAACTTACGTTTGCTCTACACCTATATGTACACCTACCCCGGCACCAAATTATTGTTTATGGGGTGTGAATTTGGACAGTGGAGTGAATGGGCCGCCGGGCGCAGCCTGGACTGGCATTTAATGGACTTCGCGCCGCATCAGGGTTTGCATGGCTTGGTCAAAGACTTAAATCACTGCTACAGAAATATGCCGTCACTTTATGAGCGCAGTTTCCGGCATGATGGCTTTGAGTGGATTGATTGCCACGACAGCACGCAATCCATTATTAGTTACATTCGTAAAAGCGATGAGGGCTTTTGTATTGTTGTGTTGAATTTCACGCCTATCGCACGTGCAAACTACAGAATTGGCGTACCCGTTGCAGGCACCTATCACGAAGTGCTGAACTCGGACTCCAGTTTTTACGGCGGCAGCAATTACGGCAATAGTAGCCCTTTGGCTACACAAGAGGTGCCGTGGATGAACCATCAACAATCACTGGATATAAATTTGCCACCGCTCGGTGCATTAATTCTCAAGCTTTCTTAAATAGTTAAACAAGGACCACTCATGCAGAAAATTCTCTTTGCAACCAGTGAGGTTTATCCACTTATTAAAACTGGCGGCTTGGCTGATGTGGCGGCCAGCTTGCCGCGTGCATTGTTAAAACTGGGCCAAGACGTAAAAATTTTACTACCGGCTTACGCCAGTGTGATGCAAAAATTAACGAGCGGAGTGAAAGAAGTTGCGCAGCTTCAAATTGAAGGGCGCATAGTTTCGATAAAACAAACACGCCTGCCCGGTTCACGGGTCACTGTGCTGTTGGTTGATATTCCAGAGTTTTCCGTGCGCGACGGTAATCCATACTGTGGTCCCGATGGATCTGATTGGTTTGATAACCACAGTCGCTTTTATCTCTTTGCCAAAGCAGCGGAATTAATTGCGCTGGATGAGGCGCAATTGGATTGGCGACCGACCATAGTGCATTGCAACGATTGGCAAACCGGTTTGATTTCTGCCCTGCTCTCTTTGCACCCCGAACGCCCTGCCACCGTTTTTACTATCCATAATCTTGCCTATCGCGGTCTATTTTCTTATCAAGCGTTTGCAGAGTTAAACCTGCCACCCATTTTTTGGCACCACGAGCGCTTGGAGTTTTACGGGCAATTGTCATTTATGAAAGGTGGTTTGGCATTTGCGGATTACATCACTACTGTCAGCCCAAGTTATGCGGCAGAAATCCAGCGCCCGGAATTTGGTTGTGGCCTGGATGGGCTTATGCGCTATCGCAATGAAACTCTGGCTGGAATATTAAATGGCATTGACATGGATGAGTGGAATCCGGGTAACGATGCTCATATCACCGTCAATTACAACCGCCGCACCTTGGGCAACAAGGTAAAAAACAAGGTGGCGCTGCAGGCTGATCTTGGCCTGACTGTGGACGAAAAAATCCCCTTATTGGGATTTGTGGGCCGCTTGGTGGATCAAAAAGGTATAGACCTGATTCTGGCTCAAATGCCACAGCTGCTGGCCACTCCTTGTCAATTGGTCATATTGGGGAGTGGCTTTCCTCATTACGAAGCGGCATTACAAAAGATCGCTGCTGAAAACCCTGCATGGGTTTCCGTCACCCTGGGTTACAACGAAAGTTTTGCGCATCGCATTGAGGCCAGTAGCGACATGTTCCTGATGCCATCAATTTTTGAACCTTGCGGCTTAAATCAGCTTTACAGCTTGCGCTATGGCACCCTACCCATAGTGCATGCGGTAGGTGGGTTGCGCGATACTGTTTTTGAACAGCAAGGCGATGAACCTAGTGATCAAGCCAATGGATTTGTTTTTGAGCACCCCACTCCGGCGTTTTTATTTGCGGCCATCGAGCGTGCAATTGCTGCCTATAAAAATCCTTTGCTATGGAAACAGTTGCAGCTAAACGCCATGAGCAAAGACTTTTCGTGGGATGTTAGTGCGCAGAAGTATCTCGCTATTTACGACAAGCTGTTGCAATAGCTTGATGTCTGGCGCCAGGAGTTAACAAACTGCTACCGCCCGTTATTTGAAAGTATTACAGGCATCGACACTTCCTTGTTCGAAGCCTCGTTTGAACCACTCTACCCGTTGTTTTGAGCTGCCATGTGTAAAGCTCTCGGGGCGTACAACTCCCCCCGCTTGTTGCTGTAGTTTGTCATCACCAATGGCAGCCGCAGCAATAAGCGCTTCTTCAATGTCGCCATCTTCCAGCATTTGCCGCTCCGTATTTGCATAATGACCCCAAATACCCGCATAACAATCTGCTTGAAGCTCTTGTTTGACGGATAACTGATTAGCTTGCTCTTTTGAAGCTCGGTTTTGCGCCTGGCTAACTTTTGCAGAAATCCCGAGCAATGTTTGTACGTGATGGCCTACTTCGTGAGCGATCACGTAAGCTTGTGCAAAATCTCCGGGAGCGCCGAGCTTGGTTTTCATATCTTCATAAAAGGCTAAATCGATATAGAGCTTGTGGTCTCCGGGACAATAAAATGGCCCCATCGCCGACTGCGCATAACCGCAGGCTGAACTCACCGCATTGCGGAACAGCACCAACGTTGGCTCTTGATAGGTCAACCCCAGTCTTTTAAATTCCTGATGCCAGGTGGATTCGGTATCAGCGAGAATTACCGAAACAAAATCTGCCAGCTCTTGATCTTTTGCTGAAAGCTGTTGGTTGTTGGACTGGCCCATGGTATTGGGCGGCGTGGCGAGCTGCAGCAAATCATACCCCATAAACTTGGCACCAAAATAAACTACAACAGCTACCACCAATAACGTTCGTCCTGTTTTAGTGCCTAATAAAATCGGTAAAATTCTGCCCACTGCCGATAGACCACCCATCGCACCCATGGAAGATGAACTGGCGTTGCGTCTATCCTCTACATTGTTACTGCGACGACCTTGTTTCCAACGCATAAATATTTCTCAAGTAGTTAACTTCATGAGCTTTAATTGGCTGTAAGTTAATAGTTAAATGAATTCAAAGCGCGATACTATAGACACTGCAACCAATCAGCGTCAGATCACCTGCTACCGTTGATTACCGTCTAGTGTGGGCAGGTAATACCATAATGACAACAGTTTATTTCAAGCAGTAAATTCGTATAACTCAGGAGTTTTTATGTCTACAAGCCCCTTGGCTGGCCAACTCTTACCGGCAGATCTGTTGGTAGATCTTCCCAAATTAATTGATGCCTATTACACCAATACGCCTGATGTAGGTATCCCTGAACAGCGTGTCAGTTTTGGCACCTCCGGTCATCGTGGCTCCGCATTCAATACTAGCTTCAATGAAAACCATGTACTCGCGATTAGCCAGGCAATTTGCGATTACCGCAAACACGCCGGTATTACCGGCCCTCTCTATGTCGGAATCGATACCCACGCACTTTCTGAACCTGCACAAATCAGTGCAGTTGAAGTGCTGGCCGCCAATGGGGTTGAGATCATGCTCGCTCATGGTGGCGAATACACACCAACACCGGCGATTTCCCATGCTATTTTGACTTACAACCGTGGCCGTACCAGTGGGTTGGCCGATGGTATTGTTATTACCCCGTCACACAATCCACCGGACAACGGTGGCTTTAAATACAACCCGCCCAATGGTGGCCCTGCGGATAGCGATATCACTAATTGGATGCAGGCGCGCGCAAATGAGTTGCTGGAAAATAATCTGCGTGATGTTAAACGTATGGATTATCACCAGGCACTCAAAGCAGCCACTACGCACCACCACGATTATGTTCATCACTACGTGAAAGATTTGATTAACGTTATCGACATGGACGCCATTCGCAGTGCAAATGTGTACATGGGGGCAGATCCACTCGGTGGCGCAGGTGTTAATTATTGGAGTGCGATTGCCGACCACTACCAGCTGAATTTAAAAGTACTCAATACCAGTGTTGATAAAACCTTTTCATTTATGACTGCTGACTGGGATGGAAAAATCCGTATGGACCCATCCTCTGCCTACACCATGCAAGGTATGGTTGATCGCCGTAATTTATTTGATGTCGCATTCGCTTGTGATGCGGATCATGATCGCCACGGTATTGTTGCGCCCAGTTGCGGCCTGTTGCCACCCAACCACTATTTGGCGGTAGCGATTGAATATCTTTTTCAAAATCGCCCGCAATGGGGTGCAGATACTGCGATTGGCAAAACCGTCGTAAGTAGTGCAATGATTGACAAAGTGGCGAAAAAAATTGGTCGTCGTTTATACGAAGTACCTGTCGGCTTTAAATGGTTTGCACCGGGTTTATTTGATGGCTCACTTGGTTTTGGCGGTGAAGAAAGTGCTGGTGCATCTTTCCTTCGCATTGATGGTAGTGTGTGGACAACCGATAAGGACGGGATTATTCCATCGCTATTGTCGGCAGAAATTAAAGCCAAAACCGGGCGCGACCCTGGTGAATGCTACAAATTATTAGCCGATGAATTTGGCCATGCAGCAGAAGCCCGTGTAGAAGCTCCAGCGAATAGCGCACAGAAAAAAGCGTTGTCAAAATTATCCCCTGAGCAAATAACTTCAACTGAGTTGGCCGGTGATGCTATTGAAAGTATTTTGACACACGCCCCTGGCAACAACGCTGCATTTGGCGGCATTAAAGTGATGAGCAAAAATGGCTGGTTTGCCGCACGCCCATCGGGCACTGAGGAAATTTATAAAATTTACGCAGAAAGCTTTAAAGGCAAAGAACACTTGCAACAGCTGATTGCCGAAGCACAAGTAATTGTCGATAAGGCAATTACCTAAATAAACAGCAGTTGCTCGAATAAAAACGCCCGAGTAATCGGGCGTTTTTATTTATTTCTTATGGCTTGGGCAGTGGGATAAAATCACTCTCCCCTTCCACCATCGCAAAACCTTTGTTTTCCCAACGTTCAGCGGCAGCGCGTATTTTTTCGCGTGATGACGCAACAAAGTTCCATAAAATAAATCGCTCACCAGACAATGGCTCGCCGCCGAGCAAGAAGACACGCGCATCGTGAGTGGTTTCGATGACTGCATTTTCCTCCAATACCGCCAAGTGAAATTCAGGCACCTCTTCACCATTCACAGTAACATTGCCCCAAGCGACATAAATAGCCAATTCTTGCTGGGGGAAATCTGGCACGTAGCGTGTACCCGCTCCCAAGGCTAAATCCAGATAAGTTGTTACACTCGCCGTTTTTACCGGCGATTCAACACCAAACGCATTTCCAATAAGCACTTGAGCACTCATCGTGGGTAAGTTGACTGATGGAATAATATCTGCCGGATAATGCGCAAAAGAAGGGGCGCAATCTTCAGTGTTGGTGGGCAACGCCAACCAAATTTGAATTCCCTCAACCGGAATACTGCCCGCGCGTATATCTTCAGGCAAACGCTCGGAGTGAACAATTCCACTCCCCGCCGTCATTAAATTAATAGCGCCCGGTTCAATGCGCTGATGAAAACCAAGGCTGTCTTTATGCATCATGGCGCCGGAAAATAAATAAGTCACTGTCGCTAGGCCAATGTGTGGATGCTGGCGCACATCATCAGCGGTGGTGCCTACACTAAACTGGGCAGGTCCCATATGATCAACAAAAATAAACGGGCCAACACGTTGCTGCAAACGTGACGGCAATAAACGTTTGACAGTAAAGCCAATATCCTGAACGCGCGGTGGAATGATGAGTGTCATAACCTGCTCCTAAACGACCTGAGTGTTTATGCTAATGGTGGCGTGGGATAACAATTTGTGAATCGGACATTTTTCAACAATAGCTGAAAGTTGTTGGCGCTGCTCTTCAGTTAAGTTGCCAATAAATTCCAGTTGGAGTGATAAATTATATTCGCCGGTTTTTTCTTTACTGCTATCGCGCACAACCTCCGCATTAATCGACTCCAGCGGCATGCCGCGACGTTTGGCAAACATTGTCAAAGTGATTGCTGTGCAAGCGGCGAGAGATGAATCCAGTAAATCATGCGGGTCTGGTGCTGAGTCTTCGCCACCTACGTCTGTGCCAACGTCGGCAAAAAACTGATGGCTATTTACGCTGATACGTTGACGGTAAATTCCGGTTAAGTCTTTTTGTAATGTAATCATTTAAATTTACTCGATTTATTCAAATCTTAAGGGTCAAATTCGACAATTGATTGGCAGATCTTTTAATTCCACATCGGTGCGATTCTCTCCCACTGCGTGCATACCTGGAGGCACTGCGCCTTTACCACATAGCCAGGATATAGGGCTTTGTGGTGAGTCTTTTACAATAATGGGTTGCACACTAAGAATTTTATCTTTAATGGAAGGGTGCGCTTTGTTACCAAAATGGATGTGGAATGCGCCGTCTTTTAATTCAATCCAATCCACATAGTTGCCTAACAATTTTTCCGGTTCCGGAATACCGGCCTCTTTATTGTTCTTTAAAAATACCAGGGTGCTTTTGTGATAATAGACAACGAGTTTTTTGTAGTCCTCAATTAGTTCCATTGACTCCAAAACCTGACGGCGTGCAATGGTCGGGTCGGCTTTTGGGATAGCCATTAATGCCAATATTGCAATAATCGCCACAACTACCATCATTTCAATTAGAGTAAAGCCACGCGTTTTTTTCACACCGATTCCTTCTTTTACACAAGGGATATTAACGAATAAATTTTGCTACATACCAACAGCTGGCATGCAGTTCATAGCCTTGGGACTTTGCCCATGTGAGCCCTGCGCGCACCAATTTCTCTGCAAGCCCCTTGCCACGGAATTCAGGTGGTACATAAGTGCTGGTGAAATCGATAGCCGCTGTAGTGCCATTGGTGAATAACCTATAGGCCAATATGGCTTCACCGCCTTCATAATGAATTACAAATCGCTGTTGGTCTGTCAGGTGCTGCACATTTGTCATTAGCTGCTACTCCAAGGTAAGTGCCTAGTGTAGAACACACGGCATAAAAAAATCCCCCAGTGTGCGTACAGCTGGGGGATTTTCCGGCGACAGATTATGGGTTATTTAAACCTTGGTGCCCCACAAATCGTACTCATCCGAGTGCTCGATCAATACATTGATCAAATCACCGGCTTTTACGTTTTCTTCGCCGTTCAAATAAACACAGCCGTCGATTTCCGGTGCATCCGCAAAGCTGCGGCCAATGGCGCCCTCTTCATCAACTTCATCAATCAATACCTGCAATACCTGCCCTACTTTCTGTTTTAAACGCTCAGTAGAGATTTTTTGCTGCAATTGCATAAAGCGATCATAGCGCTCTTGTTTGATCTCATCCGGCACGTGATCTGGTAAGTCGTTGGCTTTGGCGCCTTCAACGGGCGAATACTGGAAACAACCAACACGATCCAATTGCGCTTCTTGCAGGAAGTCGAGCAATTGTTGGAAGTCGTCTTCTGTTTCACCGGGGAAGCCAACAATAAAGGTCGAGCGAATGGTCAGGTTCGGCACCTGTTCGCGCCAGCTCTTGATGCGCTCCAGGGTTTGTTCAACCTGGCCTGGGCGGCGCATTTTACGTAACAAGGTTGGGCTTGCGTGCTGGAACGGAATATCCAAATAAGGCAGTACCTTGCCCTGCGCCATCAGTGGGATCACGTTATCTACATGCAAATAGGGGTAAACATAATGCAGGCGAACCCACACGCCCAATTCGCCCAGTGCAGCGGCTAATTGGTACATATCGGTTTTGAGTGGTCGGCCATCCCAGAAATCCGTGCGGTGTTTGATATCTACGCCGTAGGCAGAGGTGTCTTGCGAAATCACCAATAGTTCTTTAACGCCGGCTTTAACCAAGCGTTCCGCCTCACCCATTACTTGGCCAATCGGACGGCTCACAAGTTTGCCGCGCATGTCGGGGATAATGCAAAAGCTGCAGGAGTGATTGCAGCCTTCGGAGATTTTTAAATAAGCATAGTGACGCGGAGTGAGCTTGATGCCCTGCGGCGGCACCAGATCAGTAAACGGGTTATGGCTTGGATTGGGTGGCAAGTGTTCATGCACTTGCGACAGCACCTCTTCATAGGCGTGTGCGCCGGTAATGCCCAGAACATTAGGGTGAACTTGAATGATTTCGTCCTTTTTAGCGCCCAAACAACCGGTCACCAGCACCTTGCCATTTTCCGCCAAGGCCTCACCAATTGCTCCCAGCGATTCCTGTACCGCGCTATCGATAAAACCGCAGGTGTTTACAATCACCATATCGGCATCGTTATAGGTGGGTACTATGTTGTAACCCTCGGTGCGTAACTGGGTAAGAATACGCTCTGAATCCACCAGGTTCTTAGGGCAGCCGAGCGACACAAAACCAATAGTATTGCCTTTGCTGCTACCAGTTTGTGCTTGGCTTGCCAACGTTTTGGCTGGAGTATCCAAGGTGGTGGTTTGTGAAGGGTCGAAGGTATTTACAGTCATAGTATCTCAAGGGATAGGTCGGTCAAAAAAGGCGGCTATTGTAGGGGGTTGCAGGCTAATTTGCATGCAGCAGGGTGATTCTTCTGCAAAATTTACATTGGCTGTAATGTGTTTGATGGATCTAGTTGATCTGGGGCTGAATTTCTACAAAACGGCTATATAAGCCATTGGTGTCATATGCGGCAATTTCGAAGGTCAATTTACCTTCAAGATGATTGAAATAATAAGTATTCACATAACCGCCCTCGACAACAACCGAGGTGTAATCAGCTTCATTATCTACCTTGTAACGCAGTTCATAACCCCCAATTTCATCCGTTGCCAGTTGCTCGCCATTTTCACGCGCGGATGGCACTGCCCATTTCAATAACACAGGCCCGTTTATGAGGTTGCCCAGTCCAACAGATGACGACGACTGTTGCGATGAAAACGAAATAGCTGACGATGCGCTGGAGGATTCAACCGGTGCAGATGTTATTTCACTGCTAAGACTAGAGCTGGATGTTGGAGTCAGCGAAATCGCAGAAGAAGATTGCTCCACCATCACTGAGGACACTGCAGTATTGTTAGTCGTTTTGTTGCTGTTCGTTGTATTCGTTGCACCGCCACCGCCACCGCATGCCGTCGTCAATATAGGTGCAACAAACGACATAACCAGAGTGGCTTTACGCAAGCGGCTTTGCCACCCTAAAGTCTGCTTCAATTGCCGCCGGTTGATATACCCCAGCTCTACCAGTATTTCCCCAAGTGGCCCTGGCGTGCAAGCTTTTCCAGTTTCACTCAATACTTGACGAGCTTGCTGAATCTCGATGGCTTCGCGGAGTTGTTGCCGTGTAATCACGCCGCGCTCAATCAACATGTCGCCTAATCGCGTCAGTTTGTTCTGATTGGACATATTGATAACCCTACCCTATTAAATGCAAAATTTGTCATGAATGATTCAGCAAATTAAGACCATTTTAATACCAATTAATTTAGGCAAACTAAAAAAATTTCATCAACAGACGCCTCCATCTCCATATCAAGTTCTGTTCTATACAGAGCCAGCTAGCTCTGATGAATTATATTCTCCTTAATACTAACTAGCGCTTCCATAATAACCGATCTGCGGCAACCAATATTCATTCGCATAAAGCCGCTTCCACCTTCTCCAAACACTGAACCAGGGTTCATGCCCAGCTTGCAACCCTTAACAAAAAAATCGCGCAGCGCACTGTCATTTAAACCCAAGGCGCGGCAGTCTAACCATAGCAGATAAGTCGCTTCTGGTTTTATTAACTTAATTTGTGGTAACTCGCGTGCGATAAAGTCAGCAGCAATATCGCGAGTTTGCTCCAAATAAATCATCAGCGCATCGAGCCATTCATCACCATTGCGATAGGCGGCCTCAAAAGCAACCATACTGAGCGGGTTGGAATTACCAACGTGCAAACGCTCAAAAACCTGTTTCATCGCATTTCGTTCTGCAAGGTTGGGAATAATCAAGGCTGACAAGCCCAAACCGGGAATATTGAAACTTTTATTGGGTGCAACTGTAGTGACAATTTTATCGCCCGGTTGTGACAGTCGGCCTAACATAGTGTGAGTTACACCCGAGTAAACTAAATCGCAGTGAATGTCATCAGAGAGAATAGTTAGATTGTAGCGACGGCTAATGTCCAAGAGGCGTAGCAATTCGTCCTCTCGCCATACACGGCCAACTGGATTATGAGGTGTGCAGAGCAGCAACAAGCTCGCGCCTTGTTTTGCGCAATCCTCCAAATGCTCAAAATCAATTTCATAACGGCCATTCACTTCGCGCAGCGGGTTGTTGAATAAGGTTCGATGATTGGTTGTTACTGCAGAAAAGAAGGGAAAATAGACCGGTGATTGCACTATCACGCCCTCACCTTCTTTAGTAAACGCCTGCACAGCAGCAAACAGCGAGGGTACAACCCCAGGGGCAAATACGATCCACTCGCGTTCAATTTTCCACTTGTGCCTGCGCACAAACCAATCGACAACAGCCTGATAAAGGCTTTCGGGGTAAAGCGTATAACCAAACACGGGGTGATTGATTCGTGTTTGCAATGCGCGTGTCACACATTCAGGGACTGCAAAATCCATATCGGCAACCCACAGCGGCAGCACATCACTGGTGCCAAAGTATTGCTGGCGGCCATCAAACTTCACGCAACTGGTCTGCTCTCTATTAATGTACTGGTCAAAGTCAACCGTCATAAAATTATCCTGATACACTTGAAAAATATTGAATAGACTACCCGACATTCACCACAGAACACGCTACAGAATGATACGAATTTTCCTGGCATTAGTCTTTGTTGTTGCGGCTATACCTTTGCACGCAGAGAACAGCCTGAATAATACCCTCGTCGTTCGCATTCCCTACATGGAGCGCGAAGCGGCTCACCGTGTCTACGCGGATGAATTATTGCGTTTAGCGCTTGAGTTATCAAAGGACAAATACGGGCCTTATCAAATTGTGCAACAGCGACAGGAAACCGTTATTCGCCGTCAGCTACTGGAAGTTGAGGCGGGCAAAAACCTCTCTCTCGCAGTATCCATGCCTACATCTGAGTGGCTGGAGAAAACCCAGATCGTTCAAGTGCCGATCATGAAAGGTCTTGCCAGTTATCGATTATTTCTTGCCAGCGATAAAAATCAGGCGATGCTTAAAAACATCAATACCTTAAAAGAATTGAAAGCATTAACTATCGGGCAAGGACAAGGTTGGTCTACAGCAAAAATTCTGGAAGACAACGGTTTCAACGTTATGCACGGTGGCCCCTACGCAACGCTAATTCCCATGTTAAAAGCAAATCGTTTTGAATTATTAATGCGCAGTATTTATGAAGTTGGGCCTGAACTGAAGGCCTACAAACGTACAATGCCGGACTTAACGATTGTCAATAATTTTGGTTTGTACACTTATCTGCCTATGTATTTTTTTGTTTCCAAAAACCAACCACTGTTGGCCGAGCGATTAACGTATGGCCTGCATAGGGCTCATAAAAATGGGCAACTGAATAAACTGTTTGAATCACATTTTACTGAAGCCCTCAAACGCCTGCGCAATAAACAACGAAAAACGTTCTTTTTAACTAACACCAATATCGATAAAAGTTTCTTTGAGCAAGATAAACCCTACTTGCTCAAAGAAATTGTCGAGCTGGAAAAACAAAGCAGGAAAACTAAAAGCAATTAGCGATCAATTTCAATCTTGCATCGATCTATTGAATTGTTGAGTCTATTCTACAGATGCTGTTCGATGAACATCGTAGCGTAATTCCAACATCCCCTCGCCCATTTGCTGTACGGACTTTAATTTCAATGTAGGGCTCAGCACGCGACGCGGAAATACAGGGCGCCCCTTCCCCAAAGTAACCGAACCGAGTTGGATAATAATTTCGTCCAACAACCCAGCCTCATAAAACTGCGTTGCAAGCTCACCGCCGCCAACTATCCAAATATTTTTGCCAGCGGCGGCAGCACGAATTTGTGCATATTGGGCTCGCACATTCCCCTTCACAAAATGAATATTTGCACCATTAACAGCGGGTAAATTGCGATGACTAAACACCCATGCTGGTTGCGTGTAAGGCCAGGGTGAACCCACTTCGGCGATCACTGCATCGGCATTGCGTAGCATCCATTCATATGTCCCAGAGCCCATCACAATAGCCCCGACTTGCTCGATAAATTGGGGATAGCTGGATTGATTGATATCGGCCAGCGGGAATAACCATTCAAGAGAATGGTCCTCAGTGGCAATAAAACCATCGAGACTTGACGATGTGTAGTATTGAATTTTCATTGTTTCTCCTGGCCTGATTTGCATCAGGCCAATGATAACAATATTTTATAAAAATATATTTAGCTAATCCGCTCCCAAAATGTAACCTCAGAAAGCGTATGCTGGAATTTACGTTTGGTTTCGCGAATTACAAACGGAACTTCTTGCGGACCTTTAATTAAACGGAAGTGTTTGCCCAGATGAGCTTGCAGCCCATCCAGTGTGGTGAAACTTTCGCCGTCCTTTTTGAAGCCTCCAATCCACTCTTCACGCGGTGTGTGTTCGGTTAACCAAGTGTAGGGCGAAGTTAGCATCAAAACGCCGCCCAGGTTTAAACGCTCGTGAATACTGGTGAGAAACTTCGCCGGGCTGTAAAGACGATCAATTAAATTGGCGGCGAGGATTAAATCATAGCCGGTGAATTGCGGTTTTAAATTACAAGCATCGCCCTGGAAAAATTCAACTTTGTGTTTGTATTCATTCAACCCCAAATCGTTTAATGAACGGGATTTGTAGGAAACCAGTTCACCTTCATCAGTTAAGGTGTAGCGCAAGGTTTCGCTGTTGGCTAGTTGGACACCCTGACCGATGAAACGGGCGGAAAAATCGATGCCGGTAACAAAATCAAATGCACGCGCTAATTCAAAAGTCGCGCGTCCAGAGGCACAACCCAAATCCAGTGCTTTATGTTTGGGTTTATCGCCAAGTGTTTTTATCGCGAGTTCAGCCAAGGCTTTAGAAAAATTGGGTACACCAAAATATTCATCACCGTAATGGAATTCGGCATATTCAGATAAAAGTTTATCGGTTTCGTAATGGGAACTAGGCAAGGGTTTTACATCTCCGGAAACAACATAGCGAAAGCCCGCATGTTGGAAAAAGTGACGGCGGAATGCGTAGCGCGATGAGCGCAGGGTTTCATTACCGCAGGAAATCCATGAGCCACCCTTAATCAGATTGTGACGCTCATCGAATGTGGGTGTGGTGAAGTCATCGTAAATACTATGCACTTCAAAACCTTCAAAAGGATAAATCGGTGTTTCAGTCCACTGCCAAACGTTGCCGATAACATCGTAAAAATCCCCCTGTGCAAATTTATTCACCGGACAAGATGATGCAAAATGATCTAAATGAAGGTTGGCATTCGCAGCGGATTCACCAATATTGTATAGGCCACTTACATCATACAATCGATACCATTCGTCCTCGGTGGGCAGGCGAACATTCATCCCGGTTTCAGATTTTTTCCAGTTACAAAATGCTTTTGCTTCGTGATAGTTCACTTCAGCGGGCCAGTCCCAACACATAGGCACTTCTTCGGTCATTAACCGCAAATACCAGCCATTGGTTTTTTTAACCCAAAAGGTAGGGTGCTGTGCTTTAGTAAAAGCCAGCCAGCCTTTCCCCTCCTCCTCCCAGTTGTGTAAATTTAAATAGCCACCCGCTTCAACAAACGCTAAAAATTCTTGATTACTCACCAAAAATTTAGCGGCTTTAAATCCGCTAATGTCAGATTCATGCAAGCCGTATTCATTGTCCCAACCGTAGTAAGGGTCTTGTTTGTCTTTGGCAAGACGAACTGTTCCCGCAGCAACTGAAATTAATTCATTTGTTGGTGCAGTCGCCGATTCCTGCGCTGCTTGCCAATTGGATGAGCTTTTTACATATTGCAGTTTGTGTTGGCGAATCAGTACGGATGATGTTTCCAAATGAATCCGCTCATGTTCAACCCCCATAATGATTGCCCACCAAGGGTTATTCCAATCAACCGGCATTTGCAGGGGGGCGGTTTCAATCAGGTTAACCATCAGCGTGCGCACTTTATCGCGATAGGCTTTTACTTCGGCGGGTGTAGGCCATTGGTAATGTGCTTCATTCAAATCATCCCAACTCATTTCGTCCACGCCTACGGCAAACATGGATTCAAAACGTTGGTTAATGCGTTCGCTGATCATGCGTGTCAGCAACAATTTATTTACAAAAAAAGTAGCAGTGTGGCCAAAATAAAAAATCAGCGGATGACGTAAAGTGATGGGCTTGATGTAATAAGCCTGATCATTAGTCAGGCATTCAAAGAGCGATTCATAGCAATCAAACGTAGTGAGAAAATAATCACGTAAAATTCGTCTAAAACTCGCTTCATCCCCCTCACGCAGATTAGGTGTGCGAGTGAGTAAAGGATTGGCCGCAAAGCTTGAAAGTACTCTCGCTTGAGCGGAGTCCATCGATGAGGCGGCTTGGCGCAGCGTGTTATGTCCTGAGTGCATTGGTATGCTCCTGATTCTTTCCTGTAAGTAAGGCGGCGATCCACACCTGTAGGTGTTGCCATAGATCGTTGATCATGGATGCAGAAAACACCAATTTGTTACGCTAATCGCCACCCTTAACAGGCACTATTACTGGCGACCAACATAATCCTTGGCGAACTGCCATGCCACGCGGCCACTGCGTGCACCGCGGGTTCTATGCCACAAGAGCGCAGCCTGCTCAGCTGCTCCCGTCCACTGACCGCCCAAATGAACGATCCAGTACTGGGCGGCAGCGAGGTAATCGTCCTGACTGAATGGGTAAAAGCTCAGCCACAGCCCAAATCGCTCAGACAGAGATACCTTTTCTTCAATGGCGTCACTTGGGCGCACTTCACCGCTTTCATCGCTAACATCCAGATTCTCGCGCATTTTTTGCGGGATAAGGTGACGGCGGTTACTGGTGGCATAGAACAGCATATTCGCAGTGGGTGCAGAAATAGATCCATCCAATACCGATTTCAATGCTTTATAGCTGATCTCGCCTTCTTCAAACGATAAATCATCGCAAAAGATAATGAACTTTTCAGGTCGTTCTCCCAGTAAATCAACGATTTCGCTTAGATGCAGGAGGTCTGTTTTATCTACTTCGATAATCTTTAACCCCTTGGGGGCAAACTCAGCCCAGACGGCTTTGATCAGCGTGGATTTACCCGTACCACGTGCACCGGTCAGCAGTACGTTATTGGCGTCGCGCCCGGCGACAAACTGGGCCGTATTACGCAGAATAGACTGTTTTTGGTGCTCAATATTCTTCAACGACTCCAACGCAACCTTATGCGGGTGTTTAACTGCCTGCAAATAACCCTCACCATTTAAACGTGTACGCCAACGAAATGCGCTGGCATTCCAGTCGGGTTCGGGGCGCTGAGCAGGCAATATTGCCTCTACTCGCTCAATTAGCTGCTCCAAACGGGATATGAATAAATCAAGATTTGACACGCTGGATTACCCTCTAAAATTGGATTAAGTTACTAGCCATGTGATAGCTCTGGGCTATATTGTAAAAGGTTTAATGGTAATTTCACGCAAAAGGTTTTCTATGTTTACCAAACAGGAATTGCAGGTTATTGGAAAAACATTGGCGCAAAAGCGCGATTGGATAACTAAAAACCTGAACAACACAGAAATCGAGAAAGCCAAGGCGCAGCTGATGCAAGACCTGCCCCTGATTGAATCCGCCTTACAAAAATTGAGCGATAAACTACACACTTTTGATGCCCCTGTTAACGAGCGTATCAATCACTACATATCGCCCAAGGCTGTATCCCCCATCCGCCAAGCGGCATTTGGTCGTCGTCAAGAATTGTTGTCAGGGCAAATTCGAGTGTTGGTTGTAGATGATGACCAATTGATATGCGAGCTGATTAACGCATTTTTACGCGCATCAGGTATTTATCAGGTTGATTTTGCCAACGATGGGTTGAAGGCGATTAGCGCTATGTATGACGCAAATCCCATTTACGATCTGGTACTTTGCGATTGGAATATGCCTACCAAATCCGGCATTGATGTACACAATGCGATGCGCGCCGCAGAGCGTTATTTAGGTACGGTTTTTATGTTGGTTACCGCCGTAACAGAAGCCAAACAGATTCGCGCTGCCATTGAGGACGGTGTTGATGACTATGTGGTTAAACCTCTGGAGCAAGATAAGCTAATTAAAAAAATTGCGCGTTTCTTTCCGCAAGTTAAATTAGAAGATGAGAGCTAATGCTCTCATCTTTTTACCCTTCAACCTCCAACATAAAATCCAACGCGGCCTGCTGACGTATCGCTCGACGGTGATTGGCCATTAATTTTTTAATCTTCTCCTGATCACACACTTGACGATCAAGCATTACCCGCGTTTTTAATTCACCAACCGGTTCGGCGGTTGGGCATTTACTGAATACAAACTGGTTGGAAATCAAATCCATAAATGGGCCTGACTTACTGCTTGGCATAATAAAATTAAGCTGCAAGCCCAAGCTTTCCGTTAAGTAATTAATCACTTCACGGGAGCGATGCTCATCCATTTTAGAAAACGCCTCATCTACCAACACCATGCGCAAATGGCTGTTGCCTTCATTAAAGCGAAATGCGGAGGTAATGGCGGCGCTGCGAATAATGTAAGCCGGTGTTTCCAGCTGCCCACCAGAGCCCGTGCCATATTGGCTGAGTGCAATGGGGGCTTTACCTTCTGGTTCTTTGTAAATTTCATAGCAGCGATAATTACGATAATCGGCAATGCGCGTTAATTCACGCAAGGCTTTTTGTTCGTCCTCATCCAGCAACATCGCCATTAGTCGTTCGCGCACACGCTGGTGTTTTTCATCCAGCTTCATATTGAACAGTGTTTCGCCTTCCCCTAGGCTGGGGCTATCGATCACGGCTTTAAAGAATTGCCAATACTCTTTGAATTCAGGTACCCATTCCCAATCAAAACGGAAGCGCTCGCGGTCCGCGCCAAAGCGGTGATGCTCCAATTCTTTATTCAAATCCTCCAGTGTTTTTTTACCATCATTAATAGCTTGATAAATGGAGTGGCACAGATTGGTGACGAAGGCATTGTTAAAACTTTCACGCAGCGATTCAATTTCCTGATGTCGCTGAGCGAGAATATGATTTTTATCGCGATTATAGAGCGCATCAAATTGCCGACGCATATCGCAAATTGCACGGAAATTCGCGCTTCCCAAATCGTCGTTGTAGTCAATATCAAACAAAATGGCATCGCTGGTTGCACAGAACTGGTTGTGCACCATCGCCGCTTGTTGCAAGCGATGTAAAATAGTTTTTAACTCGGCGTTTACGCCAGCTAACTGGGTTTCAAAGTACTGCACGCTGTGTTGGCCTATCTCTTCATCGGCAAGTTGCAAACGTGCGTCCGCGTCAAAGTCTGGCCAGAATGAAGCAATGGCTTGCAGGTTGTTTTCGCAACTATCAACCTGCGCGAGGGTTTTATCTTGCTCTGCATCCAGTTTGTGGCAGAGATTATCCGCTAACTTTAATTCTGCGCGGCAATCCACTTGTGCATTGTTTAAGCGAGCATAATGTTGGTTCTGCTCCTGCAAGCGCAATTGCAGTTCATTTAACTCTGCCTCTAATGCTGTAGTATCACTTAAATCCAATTGCTGCAATTTACTATCAATCGCTTGAATTTTTGTTTGTGCCGCCAGCATCGCCTGTAATGTTTCGGCATAACTCAAGGGCTTAAGTTTATCCAGCGCAAGCAAGAGTTCTTGGGCCTCTTCCGCATAAGCCGTTGCGGCTTGCCATTCACTTACCAGCGTATGGAATTCATTGCGTTTGGCATCCAGTGCGCGCTCGCGAGCGCCTTGGCCAAATACCAATTCTGAATCTGCCATATCACAGCGAAACATCGCGTAATTGCCCGAGCCCATAGCATCTTTGGTGATGCCGCGCCGCGTGTTTTTTAACTCTTTGGCATTTTCTACGCGTTGTACATTGCCATAGCTCGCTTTAATGTAGGCCTCTGCGGTGGCGTGGGAAAAATTCATTACCTGAATAATGGAGTTACTAGTCAGTTCGCCAGATTTATCAATATCCTTACGCGCTTTATCGCCCTGAATAATGCGGGCGCGATTCCCCTGCCCTGCCATATTGCGCACAATAGCAATCGCCTCGGCTTCGTATTCCGGTTCAACAATAATGCCAAAACGTGCTGCGCCAATATAACCTTCGATCGCCGCTTGCCATTCGCGATCGGTGATATCCACGTAATCGCATAAAACCCTGGCATCGGCTTTCGGGCACTGGGTAGCAATCGCGTCAAGCGCGGCGCGCACAAAACCGGGGTAACTCACTTGACGTGATTCCAAGGTCTGGATTTCGCGGCGTTTTACCTCAGTATTTTTTTGCAAACGCTCAGCCTGGGTTTTGCGTTTATCGCGCTCCTGAGCGATTTGATCGCGTAAATTAATCCGCGCAACACCGGCATTGGAATCTTGCGTAAATAAGCTGGCGAAAAATGCATTGTGATGTTTTTGCAGCCCCACCACTTTTTCCAGCTGAGGTTCCAGCGGGCTAAGCTCAATCAAGTCACGATTGAGAAGCTGGTGGATATCCAGTGCCTCGGAATCGCTACACAGGTTTTTAACCAATGCCGTCAGGTTGCTATCTTTTAACGCAGGTAAATCCACTGCGATGGAGGTTTGGCGCAAAGCCAGTGAGAATTGTTGGGCAGCTTCAAGGTTAACCAAAAGTTGCTGATGTTGCTTACGCAGTTCCGGCACTTGGGTTTGAATCAGCTTTTCTTGAGCAACTTTTTCCTGTTCCAGTTGATCTTTATCACGCAGTGCCGGGACGCCTAAGCGGCGGGCTGTTGCGGCAAGAATCAATTGGTTAATTTCATCGCGCTGGGCTTCACAGGCAGATAACGATTGCTGATGTCCCGCCGAGCTTTCACGTAGCAATTGCTGTTTATGTTTTGCATCCAAATACAAACTTTGTGAGTCGGTATAGCGGCGTTTTGCTACAGAGTATTGCAGCACCTGTTGTTCAAGCCAGTTGGCGATAAAGTTGTCCGACCACTGACGCCCCTGTGCCATACGCTCAATGCCTTGGCGCAGCGTGCGGGCGTCTGACTCCATGGCATGAATACGTTTAAGCATGGTGGATACGGTGCGAATGGCTTCGCCTAAATCGCGGTACTCCAGAATCTCGTTGGCAACAAATTCATCGATACCCTTAATAGGTTTGTATGCCATAAAGCGCGAAAATGCGCGGGCGGCATTCATGGCTTCACGCTCGGAGATTGCATCCTTTTTGCCGCGCAAAATACCATAAAGCCGGCACAGATAAGATTTTTTCTTGTCGTATTTCTCTACTTGTGACTGACCATATTTGCGGCGCAAACCAGCGTAGAGTTTGTCGAGTGGAACTACATACTTGTGTGTTTTTTCTTGTTTTAATAAATCGTTTAACCCCAGTTCTACATCACTCAGAATATAAAACTGGGTATCATCCAAACGGGCAACTTTTTGTAGGCCTGCTCCTTGCCCTGCTGTTTCTAAAAACGCACGCATGCCGATTAATGCGGTAAATGGCTCGCTATTTTCACCTTGTGTGGGGTGAAATATTGCCGCTAAATATCCATCGCAACCTTGCGGGCGGGAATACGCACCATCGTCACAGCCCAACACATAGGATGCGAGTGTGCGCACCAGTTTTCCACCGCGGCCACGCTGACTGGATTCATCCTGCCCAGGGTTGAAATGAAACAAATTATCATGGGCTGCCGTCATGATGGTTTGAATCGCATCCGCCGCCGTAGTTTTGCCCGAGCCATTGCCGCCGGAAAATAAATTAATCGGCCCAAATTCAAACTCGGTATTGGGTACATTGCCCCAGTTAACGTAAATAAACTTTTTCAGATACATAACTATTCTTCAGCGGCAAAAAGCGAGCGATTAAAATGCGGGGTGGGCTTGGCGGGAGATGGACGAGCGTCGCTTGCTGTGCTGGGCTCTTCTGCATCCTCATCAACTAGTAGTAAGTTTTCTGCAAGGTGATTACGGATCTGCTCAAGCCATTCGTTATTAACGAGATTAATGATTAACGGGCGAATTTTTATCCAGCTTTCGCTGGAATCAATATCTGATTCGGCGAAAAAATTAATCAACCGCAGCTGGCGTAAACGTTTAAACGCTTGGCGACGCTCACCGATATTTTCCGGCAAGCTGCGACGCAGCAAACTTTTCATCGCCATGGCGATGGCTTCGAGCGATAAAGTGGCGCAACCCTGCTCGTCGATGCTACCTTCACGTAACGCTTTGTCGTATTCGGCGCGCAGCACTAATACCAAAGCAACTTCGTGTTGATTTAAGCGGCTGCGCAACCCTGCGTTGAATGGCTCGTCAGTTTCATCATCCATACCGGGTAAACGTGCACCCGGTGGCAGAATGCGCACAAAACGAAAATGGCTGTCATGCTGAAAGCGAATTCCCATCAAACTCAAGTAATCATTCAGTAGTTCATGAATACGCAAAAAGCGGTCATAGAGTTCGGCTTCAACCTGACTGTCATCGCGACATAAGACACCGTAATCCAGTAGCCGCTGTACCAGCTCACGCCAGTTTTCCAAACTTAAATTGTGTTTATCCAACTGCTCCTGCAGGAGCGAGCTTAATGCGTTACTCATTGGGCTTACCTTCATCGGTCAAGCTAATTACAAATTCATCGCGCTGCTTAAAGTAAGCGCTATTTGCTACCAAAGGCTGTTGGTGCAACCATTCGCTATTTTGTTGAACACAAAAACGATAACGGGACGAAAGATTGTCTGCAGCGCCAACTTCAATGGCATGGGAGAGATTTAATAATTCCTGCATGGAATTCGCCTGCAACTCGCTGCTGCGAATCTCACCTTTTTCCAGCAGTGCACGATGGACATAATCACGCACACTACTGGATTGCAAAATAAAGGCTTTATCCAACGCTTGTTGAATGAACAATGATTTTTGAGCTTCTGCATCCAATGCTTTATCCTCGTCAAGCATTGAGCGTACAACTTGAATATTGCGCGGGGCACGCAATTGGATTTGCGCAGGGTCGATATAACCCATTTGGATACTGGCAATCGCTTCGCCTTGCACAACTAAGGCCTCATCCTGCTGCTCGGGCGATAAATTGCCAAGCGAGCGGTAAATGTCCATCAGGTCATCCTGCCCTCGGCTATTAATGTAGCTGAGCTGGCGAATAATAATGTCAGCCCGCTGGGTAAAGGTGTTCAATGCGCGCCGCAGCGCGGGCAACATAATGTCACAGGCATTTTTCAAGCGTGAGTCAATGGTTTGCAGCAAGGTCTCCAGCAGCGATACACCGGGAACTACTTTTTGCGGTAATGCTTTGCGCAAGCGAATTTCCATTACTGCGCGCCAATCTTTTGCAGCGGTTTCTTCATCGCCCAAACCGTATTTCCGTTTGCGGCGAATTTTGGTGATTATGTCGGAAATTTGGTCGCGGTATTTTTCTACACTATCAGCAGACAAACGTACTTCCAGGTCAGGTTTGAATACCGTCTCCATAAAATCAAAAAACTCATCGCTTGCTTGCTGAATTAATTGGCGTGATTCCACTTCACGCACCAATTGACGCTTGCGCTCTTCAAGCTCGGCGATGACATCGGTGAAATCACTGATGATTCGCTCTGAGTATTCATAAGCATCGAGCAAATCGTTAATTTCACCTTGATCGTAAAAGGCTTGCAAACTATTGCGGGTGTTACGGGTGTTGCGATTGCGGGTACGAAATTGATTCGCATCGTTATCGGCAAAGGGCTGGGTAAATAAACGGCCCATGCGACTAAAACCATAGCTACTTTGCAAACTGGTTTCGTCGACTTGCTTTTCCAGCCAACCATTTTCAATTAAACGGTTAATAATAAAACTCGCCAGATCGCGCTGGGTTTTAAAGCGCCCCTCACTTGTATCCTCACCTTCGGTATCGACATCAAGATCAATATCCAAAATGGGCGCGCGAGCAATTGCCTCTTTAAAAATATCAACTAGCTGTTCGCGATTAATCGCATGTCCATAGTCACGCAGATCTGTGTATAAACGCTGATATAAAAGACGCAGGCACTCAGCAGCGAGCGCCCGGTATTTACCCGTGAGCGGATTAAAAAAATGAAGACGGGAATCGCTAAAAAACATCAGAAGGGTTCACAAAGTTGCGGCGAATAAATTACAGACAATGTTTGGCAAAAAGCGATTGCTCATCTTCAGTCCAATCTTTAGCGTCTTTCACCATCATCACTTCACACCAATCATCGCTACCCACTTCAGGTATACGACCATTTAGTGCAGCGACACGATCAAGCGATTCCTGCGGTTTTATATCACCTACAGTCTGTACCATTTGTTGGTTTGATTGTTGTGCTTTTAATTCCTGTTGAGCAATTTCAGCCACTAAATTCATGGCTGCAACGGTTTTTTCCTGCTCATTCACTAGCTGTTTTGTTTGTTGCTCAGATTTTTTGTTAGTCGATTGAATCATAAATAACCCTAAACCCAGCACCAACACACTGAGAATTAACAATATGACAAGGAATTTTTGCTCGCGAAACAACGACATCATTACTTATAAATCCTGATTCTAATTTCAACCCAATAAGCAAAACTTAAAGCCATTCAGCCATTTTTTCGGCATAGTAAGTGATAATTAAATCAGCTCCTGCACGCTTAAATGCCGTCATGGTTTCAAGAACGATAGATCTCTCATCGATAACACCGGCAGCCGCGCCGGCTTTAATCATCGCGTATTCGCCGCTCACATGGTAAACCGCCAAGGGGCGCGCTGAATTGGCGCGAATACTGGCAAGAATATCCAAATACGCAATGCCCGGTTTTACCATAAGAATATCGGCGCCTTCCATTTCATCCTGCATGGATTCGGCAAGCGCTTCACGTGAATTGGATGGATCCATTTGATAGGTGTTGCGCGTGCCCTTAAAGCTGCTATCAACCGCGTCTCTAAACGGGCCATAAAATGCAGAAGCAAATTTGGTGGAGTAAGACATGATTGGAATATGCGTAAACCCGGCGCTGTCCAACGCTTGGCGAATTGCACTGATCATGCCGTCCATCATGCCCGACGGGGCAATCATATCGACACCGGCTTGCGCTGCCAGTACAACTTGTTTTTGTAAATTTGCGAGAGTTTTGTCGTTATCCACATCATCATGGGTAACTACACCGCAGTGACCATGGTCGGTGTATTCGCAGAAACAGTTATCGCTAATAACTAACATTTCTGGCTGTGCTGCTTTTGCGGCACGAATCATTCGCGCGAGCAAACCATGCTCACACCAGGTATCGGAACCCTCGTGATCTTTATGTGTGGACACACCAAACAAAATAATTGCACGCACACCCTTGTCCCAAGCGCGCACTACAATATCTGCGAGTTGCGCTTCTGGGTAGCGAAATACACCCGGCATGGATTTAATTGGAACCGGCTCACTAATGCCCTCTTCCACAAAAATGGGCAAAATAAAATCGCTCATATGCAAATGAGTTTCACGCACTAATTCACGCAGGGCTATAGTTCTGCGCAGGCGACGAAAACGAAAGTCAGGTTTGGTCAGTGGAATCTGCATAACTAAACTCAATAAATATTTAAATGCTCAAAGAGCCTTCGTGGCTCCATTCACAGCGTACCCGCATATTGCCAGAGCCGGGCTTATGAAAACTTCCGTTCGCTTCCCAAGTAAATGTATGTGTACCTGACAATTCCGTCTCCAAGTGAACGGTTGCAGAAACCCAATACATTTTGCTCAGCAGCGACTCAAACTGGGCAATCCATTGATCCCATTCATATTCCACTGCCTTGTAAGACGCGCCGAAGTGCATGACTTCTGTTTGATAATTAAAAAATGGCGAATTAACACCAGGAATAGAAAACATTTCCTGACTCAGAAACGGCCACTCGTCTGCATGAGGTAAAGACAGCATCGCCTCGCGGTTAACACGAATACGTTCAGACTCCAGCGCTGACGGTGATACATCCTTAATACAACCGTAGACAATTGATTCTTGATCCATAATCACTCCGACATTAGTAACGACAACTAACGACTTTTAAAACGGCCACCACCAACTGCCTTTAAACCGATCCTCACAGGCCCGCAACTGATAGTCATATTGCTGTGCACGGGATTCAACTTTACGGGCAGTATTGATTAACCAATTCTTTCGCTTATAAGTCCCACGATTAAAGCCTCCATGGCCTTCGTGATACGCGAGATACAAATTATAACTGTCCCCGGGGTTGATTCGGCTGCGGGTTTGGCTTTGTCTGTTATACCAACCAATAAAATCAATCGCATCACCAAAATTATCGCGACGCGACCAACCATTTCCACTGTTTTTTTGGTATTCATTCCAGGTGGCATTTTTTGCCTGGGGGTAACCATAAGCATCACTAGGACGCGGCCCTGGAATCACCCACAGGATTTTTGTGCGTGCTGGCCGTGCATTATGTTTGAATTGAGACTCCTGAAACATGATTGACATCATGGTCGGTACTGATGAGCCCCAACGTTTTTCGGCTTTTTTTGATTCTTTGTACCAAGAAGGTTTTTCATCAAAAATTGCACAGAGATCTTGAGGTTTTGTTGGGGGCAAGCTGGAGCACCCGATTAAACCTATTAAGCCAACCAAGCACAGCAACCGCGCAAAAACTATTAATGCGTTTTTATATTGCATTGCTAAATGCTCCTTCCATGCTGCTGTAGTAACTCAAGTAATCCCGCTTCGTCCATAACCTTCAGGCCCAGCTCTTCTGCTTTAGCGAGTTTTGATCCAGCGCCCGGCCCAGCGACAACATAATCTGTTTTAGCGGATACGCTACCGGCTACTTTTGCGCCAAGCGCTAGCAAGTGTGCTTTGGCATCATCACGAGAGAGCGATTCCAATGTGCCCGTTAATACATAAGTAAGCCCAGCCAGTGGCAACTCCTCAGGGCTCACGACATCAATGTTGTCCCAATGAATACCATGGTTGCGCAATGCAGATACGGCGATAATATTGGACTCTTGTGCAAAAAATTCCGCTACAAAGTGTGCGACCACAGGGCCAACATCAGGCACTTTTTGTAAGGTCTCCTGATCGGCAGCCGCTAGCACCTCAAAACTGCCAAAGTAATTGGCAAAATTGCGCGCGGTTGCCTCTCCCACTTCACGAATACCCAAGGCATAAATAAACTTTGCCAAGGTAGTTTTTTTGGAGGTCTCCAACGCGCTTAGAATATTGTCCGCAGACTTTTCCCCCATGCGCTCCATGGCCGATAATTGTTCGCGACTCAGGGAATAAATATCCGCAAGATTATTGACCAAGCCTAAATCGACAAGCTGTTCTACGAGTTTATCTCCCAAGCCCTCTACATTCATTGCCTTGCGTGAGGCAAAATGTTTAATCGCTTCTTTGCGCTGCGCTGCGCACACTAGCCCGCCTGAGCAACGAGCGACAGCTTCATCGGCAACAGTCTCTACGGGCGAACCACAAACCGGACATGAGTCAGGAAAAATAATATCGCGGGCATCGGGTGTTCGCTTACTTTCTACCACTTGCACAATCTGCGGAATAACATCACCCGCACGACGAACAATAACCGTATCGCCAATTTTTATGCCTAGGCGATTGATTTCATCGCGATTGTGAAGCGTTGCATTAGAAACGGTAACGCCACCCACAAATACGGGCTGCAAACGAGCCACTGGCGTGACGGCACCGGTGCGGCCGACTTGAAACTCCACATCCAACAATAGTGTGGACTCTTCTTGCGCAGGAAATTTATAAGCAATAGCCCAGCGTGGTGCACGAGAAATAAAACCGAGCTTTTCTTGTAACTCGCGAGAGTTAACCTTGAAAACTATACCGTCAATATCGTAAGCAAGTCCGTCGCGTCTCAGTCCAATTCGACGATAGAAATCCATTGCTTCCTGAATATTTTTTGCAACTTGCGTTTCGCGATTGGTTAAAAAGCCCCAGTTTTTTAGAGCAGTTAAGGTGTCGCTATGGGTTTCCGGCAACTGACCACCATCAACCAATCCAACACTGTATGCACACATTTCGAGCGGACGACTTGCCGTAATGCGAGGATCCAATTGGCGCAAAGAACCTGCGGCCGCATTACGTGGATTTACAAACAATTTTTCACCCGCCCCCCGAGCCTTTTCATTGAGCGCTTCAAAACCGGCCTTGGGCATATAGATTTCGCCGCGAACTTCTAAAACTACGGGATAACCTTCCCCGTGCAGACGCAAGGGAATTGATTTAATGGTACGTACATTTTGAGTGATATCTTCACCATTGGTGCCATCACCCCGTGTTGCACCACGCACAAGTACGCCGTCGCGATATAACAAACTGACAGCTATACCATCAAGTTTTAATTCGCATGCGTACTCAATATCCCCCGTACTTTTAAGGCGATCTTGTACACGTTGATTAAACGCCAATAAGTCTTCATCGCTAAATGCATTATCCAAGGACAGCATTGGCATTTCGTGAATCACTGTCTGGAATGCAGACAGCGGCGCAGCACCGACCCGTTGGGTTGGCGAGTCGGGTGTGACAGAATCTGGAAACTGAAGTTCTAGTTCACGTAAACGCTGCATTAACCGATCGTAGTCGGCATCGGTTATTTGGGGATCATCCAATGCGTAGTAACGATAACTGTGGAAATTAATCTCCTGACGCAGCTGTTGAATTTCTGGGGGGGAATTATCAAAGAGAGACAAAGTAGACATGAATGAATGTACCTGAAGAAGCGAATCCTGCGGTTAGCAACACGCTGCGATTCATGCCTTGATAGACAGCAGATGCATCCCTGCATCTTAAGAATTTATCTTAGTGGCGCGGTGGACGGCGAAATAGACGAGTTCGTTCAAAATCACGAATACGCTGGCGACAATGTTCGAGTGTTTGACGAGTCATCACACTGCGTTGCTCATCTTTCAATTCGCCATTTAATGTTTCTGCAATCGCACGTGCAGTATCCGCCATCAAATCAAACGATTGCATTGAATCTGCATTAATCGGTAAAGTCATGAACAAACTTACGCCTGGAGTTTCAAATTCATCCATAGCATCAAGATCAAAAGTTCCTGGCTTCACCATATTCGCCATACTAAATAGCAGTGCACCCTCGCCTTTTGCATCACTGTAGCGATGGAAAATATCCATGCTTCCGTAGCGCATACCGCATTTCAGGATGATGTCTAATAAGTCACTGCCCTTAAACATCTCACCTTTATGAGCCATTACGTTAATAATTAAAACCTCTTCCGGTTCTGGCGCGGGCTGTTGGTTTAATTCATTTTTGTTTTGCGCTGCTGGCTGCTGATGATCTTCATATTCATCATCTTCTTCGTAATCTTCATCATCATAGTCAGCATCACCTTGCTCATGATCGTCCTGCGGAAGCTCATCCTCGTATTCGTAATCTTCCTCTTCATTGGAATCTATATCATCTCTTTCATCATCAAGTTCACGCACATAGGGGTGATCATCTTCCTCGTAGTCCTCTCCTTCGTAATCTTGTCCGTCATTGACATGGTCGAGATCCGAGTCAGGTGTTACAGCGGAGAAGCTGGGCTCTATACGCTCATCCAGCGGCAGTGAACGATTTTTATCTTCCACTGATTCCATCAAAATAGGCACCGACTGTCCAAGATTGAGACTGGTCTGCTGGGGTTCGCGTTGAGCTCGTGTAATAGGCGCTTCTGTAAGCGCATTACGCTGCTGTTTTTCTGTGTAGGATTTGGCGTGCGCCTTTTTTTCAATACTTGGAATTGGCGCTTGTGGGTCGCGCTTTGCCACTACACGAGCGCCACCATTAGGCAGTTCACTGGTATAACTAGGTGCTGCGGCAAGCTGATCTTCTTCATCTTCCAGTGCTGGCTGCTTAAGGCTTTTTTTAAGTGAGCGAGACACTTTAATTTTGCCAGTGCGTTCATTATGTTTGCGTCTGATTCCATCGACCAGAATCAAAACAATAAACAGGAATCCAATAATGATGACCCAATCTTTCATAAGGTTATCCGTAATATGTATTTAGTGTTAAACCGCAGCGAGTTCTGCGGCCTCGTCAACATCTACTGTCACCAGGCGTGAAACACCGGGCTCGTGCATGGTGACGCCCAACAATTGGTGCGCCATCTCCATCGCATTTTTATTGTGTGTGATGTAAATAAATTGCACTTGGGCTGACATTTCTTCAACCATACGTGCATAGCGCCCTACGTTTGCGTCATCGAGCGGTGCATCTACCTCATCCAGCATACAGAAAGGCGCCGGGTTCAAACGGAAAATAGAAAATACCAATGCAATTGCTGTTAGCGCTTTTTCGCCGCCCGACAGCAAATGAATAGTGCTGTTACGCTTACCTGGCGGGCGAGCCATAATGGTAATGCCTGTATCCAACAGTTCGTCACCGGTCAGTTCAAGATAAGCATGGCCACCGCCAAAAACTTTCGGGAACAGCTCCTGCAAACTCTTGTTAACCTGATCAAATGTTTCTTTGAAGCGCGTACGCGTTTCACGATCAATACGCTTGATAGCATTCTCAAGCGTTTCAAGTGCTTCCATCAAATCCGCATTTTGCGCATCAAGATAATTTTTGCGTTCGGATTCGGTTTTATATTCATCAATGGCAGCAAGGTTAATTGGGCCCAAACGGCTAATGCGACCGGCAATGGATTCCAATTCCTCTTCCAACGGTTTTACTTCTGTACCTTCAGGCATTTCAGCCAGAATAATATCCAGATTTAATTCTTCTTCCTCAAGCTGTTCAACAATGCCAGCACGCTGCAGTTCGAACATTTGCGCTGCTAAACGCTCCTGCTCCAAATGTGCACGCACTGCTTGCACTTCTTGCTCGGCGCGATTGCGCGCTTGCTCAGAGTTGCGTAATTCGTGCTCCACAGTTTCCAGCGCCCGACGAGCTTCAGTTAATGACGCTTCTACAGAGAGACGCTTGGACAATGACGCCTCAAGCTCTAATTTATACTCTTCTACCGGATCGCGATTATCGGCAATGCTAGCAATTAATTGTTCACGCCGTTCATGCAAGCGAGCAACTTGTTCGCGCAAGCGTCCAATCCCCAAGCGAATCGATTCCAGCTGGGTTTTTACAGACTGATAGCGCATTGCAATTTCGTGCGCTTTGTCTTTGTCGTGGCGGGCGCGTTGTCGTGCGCTATCCAAACCGGAACGAATATCATCGCGCTGTTGTAATAATGACTCTCTCAGGTCAGTATCCTGCTCCATCATTTCGATGGCTTCGCTCAGAATTACTCGTGCTTCCGACAAATGCTCTGCTTCTTGCTCCATTTGCTCGCGCGCTTCGCGGATTTCATTTTCAGCACGCTCACGACGCATGTTCATTTGTTCGATACGAACTTGTTTGGCACTTAACTGTGAGCGCAACTCGCTGTGTTTGCGGTTCTGCTCATCCACTTCGCGCCGCAAGGCTTCACGCTCCTGTTCAAGGCGCTTGATGGCGTCACGCCCCTTATCAAGCTGCGAGCTTAATAACTCAACTTGTTCTTCAGCGCTGGCAATTGCTGCAGTGAGTTCTTCTAATTCCTGACGACGGGCAATAACACCAGAGCTTGCATCCGTATCGCGTGTGACACGCACCCAGTGTGCGCTCAACCATATTCCATCGCGAGTAATCACGGATTCATTGACTGTGAGCTGTTTGCGCAATGCAAGCGCTGCAGATAAATCATCAGCAATATAAATTCCGGCGAGCACGCCTTGCGCATCCCATTCAGCGCTAACTTTCGTGCTTAACAATTCTGCTTTTGTGAAAGGCGCCGCCGCTGTTTTTGCCTGCGGGTCAAATAACACCAATTCACCTTGAGTGAGATTTGTCAGCAGGCCGGCTACGGCATCAAGTTGATCGACACAAACCGCTTGTAACGAATTGCCTAGCACTGTCTCCAACGCTTTGTCCCAGCCATCGACAACCGTAATTGATTCGGCCAGTCGCGACTGTCCAGATAAATTATTCTTGGCGAGCCATTCGGTTACGGCTTTATTTTTTTCGCCCATGGCTGCTTGTTGCAATGCTTCCAGAGAAGCATGGCGGCCGCGCATTTTCTGCAATTGACTGCGCGCCTGATCAAGCTCATTGACGAGGCGATTATTTTCATTACGGGTTGTATCAAGTGTTTCTACAAAACCATCGAGACACGCCCGTTTTTCATCGGCAACCAAATCCAACTCTGCAAGCCGCTCAGTGAGCTCATCAATCGACTCGTCGTCAGAGCCATCCTGCAAGTTCATTTTTTCTTCGCGTAATTTTTCGATGCGCTGCAGTAAGCGCTGCTGAACTTGTTCCAAATGCTGGATGCGGGACTGTTGGACTTCTGCACGCTGACGCGGCTCCGCTGCGCGCTGATTAAAACTATCCCAATCATTTTGCCAGCGTTGCATTGCTTCTTCGGCATCAATCAAGGACTCACTGGAAGTTTCTTCCGCAGCCTTCACCAACTCCAATTCTGGTTCCAGCTCCAGTAGCTCCTCTTCCCACGCCTCAACTTTTTGGGTATCTATGGCAAGATTTTCTTCTGCTTCTTTGCTGTCGCGACTGGTTTGATCCAGATCTGTTTGAAGCTGACGCGCACGTTCATTAGCATGCTGGATGCTTTGTTCAAGGCGCGCAATTTCAGCACCAATAGCGTAATAACGTCCTTGAACTTCGTTAAACTTATCGCCCAGTTCAGTGTACTGGGTGCGATACTTTTCAATTTGGGTATCTTTATTGACTTGATCAGTCACAAAAGATTCCATGCGCAATTCCAAGTCGCGGATGGCTAGCTGTTTGGCCTTGGCTTGCTGATCAAGCTGCTGGTATTTGAGCGCCTGCAACTGCGCTTTTAACAAGCGTTCTTCTTTTTTATATTCGGCATATTTTTCGGCGGCTTGTGCCTGGCGCTGCAATCGTGATAGTTGCCGCTCGAGCTCATCCCGAATATCGGTTAAACGCTCCAGGTTTTCCTGGGTGCGGCGCATACGGCTTTCTGTGTCGCGACGACGCTCTTTATATTTGGAAATACCGGCGGCTTCTTCAATGTAAACCCGTAATTCTTCGGGCTTGGCTTCGATTAACTTCGAAATCATACCCTGTTCAATAATGGCGTAACTGCGGGGGCCCAAGCCGGTACCGAGGAAAATATCGGTAATGTCGCGGCGGCGACACTTGGTGCCATTCAAGTAATAGCTGTTATCACCATCGCGAGAAACTTTACGTTTAATACTGATTTCACTGAAACCCGCGTACTCGCCAGTCAGTGTTGCATCGGAATTGTCGAACACCAGTTCAATGGAGGCCTGACCAACTGGTTTACGGCCACTGGAGCCATTAAAAATAACGTCAGTCATGTTTTCGCCGCGCAGGTTTTTGGCTGATGATTCACCCATTACCCAACGTACCGCGTCGATAATATTTGACTTGCCGCAGCCGTTTGGCCCGACAACAGCGCATAAATTGCTGGGGAAGTTGACCGTTGTCGGATCAACAAACGATTTGAAGCCAGCCAGTTTGATGCACTTTAACCGCATAGATCCGTATCACTCATGATTCAGCAGGTTTTTGCGATTGAAGCGCCCATCTTCAATCCACCTGTTCAAGAAATAGTCCGCTGGCGATTCGAGTCGCCTAGCTGTTTGATTTTGTTAGTCTTTTTGACTGCTATAAAATTTTAAGAAAACGCCAAATTAACCACTAAGGGCGGGATTCTACACATTTGTGTAGAGCTTTACACCCGCCCAAAACGGCAAACATGGGATTGCTTATCAAGTGCGGCAGTGGTCGCCTGCTTTTTAAGCGATTCATCTATTCCTAAATAAATTACAACCCTAGGGAGCGACTTGCTCACTGATGGTTATTTGCAAATCTGCCGGCGCAGCAGCCGCATCCACGGGGCCGATACTGCCTTGCCAATCACCCGCTTTCGCGGTTGCTGTACCATCCTGTGATACCCTCGCCACTAATTCAACACTATCAACTGTGGCGAGTGTCATAGCATCGGTCATTGCCATTGCTTCAGTTAGCAATACGCGCTTGGGTAATTCAGATACTTTGAAACGGGCAATCGCCAAAGGCATTTTGGCCCCCTGCCACGCTCGTGCATAAACAAAAACCAACTGGTCGGGTTGAACCTTCACATCGTTCGCCAGTGAAACATTAACCGCGATTTGCCGCCCGTTGCGCGCTGCATCCAATTGTTCCTGAGTACCGCCGTTGGCAAAAAACAGCCCGGCAGCTCGCTCTATGCCTGCGGTAAGCGCCTGACCACCAGCGGAGTCCGGGCCACTTAGATTAACCACCCGCCCCCAATATTTAATGGCACCTAGATAGTCTTGCTTTCCGAAAGCGTCTATACCTGCCAAGCCCAACGCCATAGTGTTATCAGGGTCTAGCTTTAAGGCTTTTTGTACTAAATCAACAATTGCCGGGTTGACTTTGCTCCCATCGCGCAGAAACATTGCCTGAGCTGCCTCAGCCATCACCATTGATGACTCTTTATCTCGCTCTAACACTTGCAAATAGGCATTGGTTGCGTTGGTAAAATCGCTTATGTCCATGTACATCCGGGCGAGAAAAAACCAGTATTGAAGCTGATCCGGGTTATCGGCCAGACGAGCCTCAATTAAGCGGATCATCTCACGGGTACGCACCGGGTCAGGATTTCGCCCCGCTTGATAGTCCAGCATATCCAGATGCTGTTTTTCGGCTTGCGCCATTCGTATCTCGACATCGGCACTACTGCCCAGCTCGCGATATAAACCATAAGCGGCAAGCAATGCCGCAAGTGCTACCACCGCAAAGGTAATACCACCAACGTTAAGTTGGCGCGTTTGCTGTGCTGCACGAATATTAGCTTCATCATCCAGCAGTGCTCGCTCTTGTTCGAGCTTCAGTTGGGCAAACTGTGCGGAATCAATTCGACCGGAAGCAAGTTGCGACTCCAGTTCGGCCACATGCTCGTGAAATAAACGCACATTTTCAGCAAGTCGCTCTTCCACATTAACTGCTGCAGTTATGGAATTTTGCGACCTGTAGCGCCAAACCGGCCAAAAAATAAATAACGTAGCGATAATACACAGCGCAACAGCGCCTCCCCACAGAGCGGTCATTGCTTGTTCTCCTGCTTGGCAACTGAATCTTTATTTCGCCTGCTGCCCAATAGCCCAGCAAGGCGCTCTCGCTCCTCGGGAGACAAACTTGACCCACTGGCCGTCAAGTCAATCGAACGGCGTTTGCGCACAATGAGTAGCAATAAGATGATGCCTGCAATCAGCAAAAATATTGGTGCCCCCCACAGCAATAGAGTGGACGACGTAACTCGTGGTCGATAAAGGATAAATTCGCCATAACGCTCCACCATGAAATCCACGATCTCTTTGTCTGACTTTCCGTCCTCTATCATTAGATAAAGCTCCCGACGCAAATCCATGGCTATTGGTGAATCCGAACCGGAAAGATTTTGGTTCTGGCATTTAGGGCAGCGCATTTCATCAATAAAACTTTGATAGCGTTTGCGATCAACCTCATTGTCGAATTCATGCACATCAATTGCCGCCATACTCCACGACGAAAACACTAAAAATCCGACATACAGACCTAGCCTTAATAATTGTGATCGCATAACAAGCCATCCGCCGCAAATGAAAATTTGTGCGCGAGTATAACAACTCATAAGCATGAGAGGTACGCCTGAATAAAGGGTAAAAACTGATCGCAAGCGATTGTTTTGCAACCACTTTTTAGGTTTTTTACATTTTTTTGGAAAAACCGTAAGAAAAAGGTTGACCGAAATTTTTACATCATTAGAATACGCGCCACCAACAAGGTGATCGCTGAAAAGCGAATATCTTGGGCGGTTAGCTCAGTTGGTAGAGCAATGCCCTTACAAGGCATGGGTCACAAGTTCGAGTCTTGTACCGCCCACCACTTCTACTCAAAAGGTAATAGTGGTTCTTAGTGACGCTGCGGACCGGTAGTTCAGTCGGTTAGAATGCCGGCCTGTCACGCCGGAGGTCGCGGGTTCGAGCCCCGTCCGGTCCGCCATATATGAAATGAAAAAAGCCCCACATCTGGGGCTTTTTTTATGTCCGCAATATAATGACTAACGAGAAAATAATCGTACTAAAACACAAAAAGCCCACAAGGGGCTCTTTGGTTTCTATCTGAGTATTTAGGTTTTCTCTGCGCTCACTTAAATAGCTTTCTTATTTAGTTCTCTATCTGCTTTTGCAGAGTCTTCTTTAATGTGTTTGTACGCATAGATACCGACATAAGTAATCATTATGCAAGCCAAAGCCACGATTACCAGACCATAAGCAACAATAGAATCCATATACATAAGGCACCTCCGCCAATTGATTCAACGGATTCAGTCTACTTATGCCTGGAATAAAACAATTGATCAGGATCAAACGCGTTTTATGTTGTTGAGATAGGTTTATTGCAAACTATTAAAGATGGGCTTGATGGTGTTTTCCCAAACAACGGCATTCACATCCCCAATGTGCTTATAACGAATCACACCTTGTTTATCGATAATGTAAGTTTCCGGTGCGCCAAATACGCCTAAATTTAATCCCAGGCGACCATCGGCGTCGATCACACTAAACACGTATGGATTGTGTAGCTCGGCTAACCAATTCTGCGCGTCATCATTGTTATCTTTGTAATTTATACCGTAGATAGGAATGCCTTGTGCTTTTAAGGTGTTTAAAAATTCATGCTCCTGTCTGCAGGTGACACACCAGGTCGCCCACACATTTAACAAGCTTACCCTGCCCTTCAATAATTCCTGATTGGCGGTGACCAGACCGGAGGGATTCTCCGGTGCCGGCAATACAGGTAGCTCGAAAACAGGAACAGGTTTATTTAGCAACGCCGAAGGCATGGCGTTGGGGTCAAGAGACAAGCCGCGCCAGAAAAAAATAGCGAGCACAACAAATACCAACAGAGGTATAAATAAAAATAACCGCTGCTTATTCATTGAGTAATTTTCCTGTGGGCAGATCAACCTGGATCTCTTGTTTAACCGCTTTGCGGTAGCGCTTGTCGGCCACGGCAAGCACTGCCCCTAAGGCCATCATCAATGCACCAAGCCAAATCCAACGCACAAACGGCTTGAGGTGGACACGCATCGCCCATGCAGTTTCAGTGAGTGGCTCCCCCATCGCGATATAGAGATCGCGGAAGAACCCTACATCAAGTGCCACTTCTGTCATGGTGCTGCCCGATGCTAAATAGCGGCGCTTCTGCGGTTTCATTTCACGTAAAAACTGACCATCCTTAAATACAGAAATTTGCGCCTCATCGGCGATGTAATTGGGGCCTTCCACTTTTACCAATTTATTCAATACAAATTCGTACTCAACAACCTGTACGTGCTGGCCAACTTCCATCCGGATGTCGCGCTCTTCGGTATAAATACTCGTTAACCCAACACCGGTTACAGTCACCGCAATTCCCGCATGCGCGATAACCATCGCGTAATAGCTGAGGCTTAATTTTTTTAGGCCATTAACTAACGTTGAACCATTGCGGATGCGATAAAGAGTATCGGCAATAAGTGCAGTGAATACCCAGCTAGCTACAAATACGGTCAGTGCAGCAAGTGGCTCATAGGTATCGCGATAAAAGAGCGGAAATAAAAGCGCAAAAATCAAACTGATTACCCATGGTTTCCACAGGAGTGAAAGGAATTGTTTGCCTGATGTGCGCTTCCAGTTAGCCAAGGGGCCAAATGCCATCAGCAGGCACAGCAATCCCATCAAGGGTAAAAAGAACACATTAAAGTATGGCGGGCCGACGGAAATTTTACCCAGATTCAAGGCATCGGCAATTAATGGATAAAGAGTTCCAATCAACACCATAATCATGATGATAGTTAATAAAATATTGTTGCCCAGTAGCAGGGTCTCGCGCGCAAATAAACCAAACCCGGTTGAACCTTTTACGACGGGCGCACGCAAGGCATAAAGGGTAAGCGAGCCACCAACTACCAGTAATAAAAACCCGAGAATAAATACACCGCGCTCCGGGTCATTTGCAAAGGCATGAACTGACGTTAACACGCCAGAACGCACCAGAAAGGTTCCCAGCAAGCTCAATGAAAAGGTGAAAATGGCGAGCAGAATTGTCCAACTTTTGAATAAGCTACGTTTTTCTGTAACGGCTAATGAGTGAATTAATGCGGTACCAATTAGCCAAGGCAAGAAAGAAGCATTTTCCACTGGGTCCCAGAACCACCAGCCACCCCAACCCAATTCGTAATAAGCCCACCAGCTCCCCAAAGCGATGCCCACCGACAGAAAACCCCAAGCCATTGTTGCCCAAGGGCGCGACCAGCGAGCCCAGGCGCTATCCAGCCGGCCTGTCAGTAATGCTGCGATCGCAAATGCAAAACAAACGCTGAACCCCACATAACCCATATACAAAACAGGTGGATGAATAATAAGGCCAATATCTTGCAATAACGGATTGAGATCACTGCCGTCTTGTGGCGGCATAGGCAAAATGCGATCAAACGGATTGGAGGTAAACAAAATAAAGGAGAGGAATCCAATCGCCACAAAACCCATCACCGATAACACTCGCGCCTGCATGTCCAGTGGCAATGAGCGACTGAAAACTGCAACAGCTAAAGTCCAACCAGCCAACATTAAAATCCATAACAACAGTGAGCCTTCATGTCCCCCCCACACAGCGCTGATTTTGTATTGAATCGGCAACAGAGAGTTGGAGTTAGTCGCTACATAGCGAACAGAAAAATCGTCGTGAATAAAAGAATAGGTCAAGCAAAAAAAAGCAAAGGCGACGAAAAAAAAGAAGCCCGTTGCCAATGACGGGCCGGAACGCATGAGCAGATGACTGCCATAGTGCGCGCCGATTAATGGTAAGAAAAATAACGCCGTACTCAGGCAAAGCGACAAAATTAAGGCAAATTGCCCCAACTCGGGCGCCAGTTGGACAAAATCAAGAGGCATATTTTAGACCCTCGCAACTGGCTTGATGCTCGCCTTTATCTTTCATAGCTTCTGCCACTTCAGGTGGGATGTAATTTTCATCGTGTTTGGCTAGCACTTCACTGGCATCAAGCTCGCCAGCGTCAGTTACAACGCCATTGATTACTGCAGCTTCCCCCTCGGCGAACAAGTCAGGCAATATTCCATTGAAATTAACTTTTACATCAGCGGTGCCGTCTGTAATCACAAATTGGATTTGCAGCGAGTCACTGGCGCGTTGGACGCTGCCTGGTTTAACGCAACCACCCGCCCGAATACGTTTATTGTGTGGAACATCACCCGCGGCAATTTTGCTGGGCGGGTAAAACAGGTTGATGTTTTCACGCAGCGCGTAAGCCATAAGGCCCACGGCGATGCTGGAAAACACCACAATAAAAATCACAATCATCAAACGTTGTTTACGAAGCGGATGCATAATTCGTTCTACTCTCAAAAAATCATTTAAAGTCAGTGATCTATTGGTGTTGTGCGGGCGCGCTTTGGGCTAGTTTGCGTAATTTCTGTTGTTGTTTTATCAGTTTCTTTTGCTGTAGTACCGGATTCACTACTAAAAAGATCAGGGCAATAAAGGTGATCGCATAAGAAGCCCATACAAAAGGGCCGTGACCGCTCATTGCCATAAAGTCTGCCAGTGATTCAAATTGGAATTTCATTATTTGGACTCCGGTTTGATATTGTTCAGTAAATCACTAACCCATTGGGTTTTACTTTCACGACGCAACACTTCAAGGCGTGTATTGAGGAGTAATATCAAGGCATAAAAACAATAAAAACCAATCACCATTGTCAGCAAGGGATAGAGCATGGATGGATCGATAGAGGATTTGCTGGTGAATTTAATAGTTGCTGGTTGGTGCAAGGTGTTCCACCAATCCACCGATTTATAAATGATCGGAATGTTCACCATGCCCACCAGCGCTAAGACCGCACTGGCCTTATCGGCGGTATCACGATGCTGGAAAGCCTGCTGTAGGGCAATCATGCCCAGGTAGAGAAAAAACAGAATTAACATGGAAGTGATGCGCGCATCCCACTCCCACCAGGTTCCCCAAGTAGGCTTACCCCAAATTGATCCTGTGACCAAAGAAATGAATGTGAGTACTGCGCCTATGGGGGCAGCAGATTTCATCACCATAAAGGGCAATTTCATTTTCCAGATCAGACCCACTGCACCTGACAGCGCCATGATGTAATAACCCGCCAGCGCCAAAAATGCGGCAGGAACATGGATATAGATGATGCGATAGCTATTGCCCTGCTTGTAATCTGCGGGCGCAAAAGCCAAACCCCATACTGCGCCAGTCAGGAGTAACGCAATGCTAATTCCCGCCAACCATGGCAGCCAGGAAGTGGTTTTTTCATAAAACCAGCGCGGTGAACCTAAACGATGAAACCATTGCCATGCCATATAGAGTAAGACCTGATTATTATGTTTAACCGTTGGCACTGATGCGCAACGCGCCCATTGCCGCTATAGGTGCCAAAACAATCGCCAAGGCTAAAAAAGCCCCCAGAATTGCCAATTGCATACCGATTGCACCGCCCTGCACCGCGCTTTGCACAGCACTTGCACCAAAAATGAGAACCGGAATATACAGGGGCATGACGATCAGCGACAACAATAACCCACCTTTACGCAGTGAAACTGTGAGTGCTGCCCCTACTGCGCCAATTAAACTCATGGATGCGGTGCCAAGTAACAGTGAAGTGAACAGTGCCCAAAAACCTTCCGCAGGCAGGCTCAGCATAAGCGCCAGAACTGGTGCCAACAATGTGACTGGTAAGCCGGATACTAACCAATGCACCAGCACCTTGGCCATTACCGCAAAATAGAGTGATTGCGGGCTGATTAACATTTGCTCAAGTGAGCCGTCGTCATAGTCACTGCGAAATAAACCATCGAGCGATAAGAGTGTTGCCAACAGCGCCATTACCCACACAATACCTGGCGCCAAAAGTGCCAACACTGATTTTTCCGGGCTAACGCCCAAGGGAATCAAGGTGATCGCAATCAGGAAAAATACCAGCGGATTCGCCAATTCGGATTTGTGGCGCGCGGCAACTAACAAGTCACGTCGAAAATTAGCAACAAAACCAGCCAACAACGAGAATCCCCCACGATCATTTTTTAATGTCGGATTAGCCATTGGCAGTTGCCCCACCCGGCTCAAACGCTGATGCTGTTGGCTGGTAACCCTGCAAATTAATCATGCGCAGCTGTGGCAAGGTTAAATCCTGATGCGAGGTCAAAATCACCAAACCACCCTGCGTTACCTGGCGTGCGATAAGTGCTTCCAGTTGGGCAACGCCCGGTTTATCGATAGCGGTAAAAGGTTCGTCAAGAATCCAAATGCGTGCCTGACTTAAATACAAACGCGCCAAGGCCACACGGCGTAATTGTCCGGCGGAGAGCTGGTAACAAGGCGTATCTTCGTAACCGTAGAGGCCCACTGCAGTGAGCGCTTGATGGATGTCCCCGCTGTCGCCTGTTTGTGCTAAATACCAGGAGAGATTTTCTGCAGGGCTTAGGGCTTTTTTGATACCGGCAAGATGACCGAGATAAAGACTGTCGCGCGCGAACTCCCAGCGCGCGGTGGCGAGTGGCTGCCCGCTGTAGCGGATTTCACCTTCATAATCCTGACTGATACCCGCAATGGCGCGTAGCAAGGTGGTTTTACCCGCACCATTAGGGCCGCCGATTTGCACTAAATCGCCCGCTGCAAAGCGGATGTTAAGGCCAGTAAATAAGCAGCGTTCATCGCGCTCGCAACTGAGGTCGTGCAATTCAAGCAGCGGGGTTAGCAAATCAGTCATGCGGTGTTTCAACCTTAGCTATTTACCTTAGTTATCGACCTAGCCGGGAGTGCCAAAGTCTATCTGGGTCGAATCACAAATCGACACAGCAAAAGGGCGAGCCGCTATACTCATCACAGCTCACTTGTCCGGAGTCCGCATCCTGCGCTTAAGAAACTGCGCGCGATTATAGCCGTGTGGCTCCCGGCAAAGCACCTCAAATTGCGCATTTGATGCGATGAATCAATAATCGGAATCGCTAATGGACATTAACGCTATCACCAATAAATCCGATTTGTCTTTGCGCAGCCAACAGCAGATACAGATCGAACAGGTTAGCGCGCTCGCAAAAACCCTCGGGTTGAAAACAGGCGATCAATTTATTGCGCAGGTGGAAAAAGTAACCCAGGCAAGCCCGGCTGAGCGCGCCGAGCTACTGAAATCAATTGAAACAGCATTAACACAACTCAATAAAAACTCTGCTGCCCCGGCAGTGAAAGCCGTTTTAGCACAGCTACTCGAGCAAAAAGCACTGGCCCAAACACCCAGTCTGAAGCTGATCAATTTGGCGGTATCCAACCCGTTGCAAACCTCGACCAGTGCTACGCCACCCGTTCCTACTCACCTGTTGAGCTATAGCATCGAACCTGTGACTGTTGGGCAATCACTCCTGCTGCAGTTAACGGCGAACCAACGCATACAAATACTGGAGCCTATTGCCCACGAGCAGTTGAACAAGGTGATTAGCTTAATTACATCCTTACAGAGCGAAGGAAAAACTTTGCCAGCATCGCTGTTAGACGTATTGCGCAGTGTGCAACAAGGCAGCGTGCAAGAGCAGCTGGCGATGAAGGCGCAAAACGCTATCAGTGAAAGCCTACGCCAGCTACTGCCCGTTAAAGACCGAGGTCAGGATTTACTGGAGGCCCTGCCGAAACTCACCCAATTTGTGCAGCAAATGCCGCCAGCGTCGCGTGGGGAATGGTTGTCGAGCGAGTTACAGGGTGCCTTGAAAACCGTCGCCAACCATATTCGCCTCACCGATCAATTAACCAATCCCAAACTGCTGGAAACGACGCTCAATAACAACGGCCAGCGTTTTGAACAGAAATTGGCGCAAACACTTGGCCTTGTTATGGCGACCGCAAATGCCACAGTTCAGCCAGCTGACAAGCAAATCCCAGTAACTACCGCTGCTCAGGCAGGTCTTGGTGCCAGCGCATCAGCTTCTGATAAAAACCAATTAGCGAACAAGCTTTTGACTGCTGGCGCAACTAACCTTCTCGCTGCTGGAGTTGTAGCAAACGGCTCAAAAACGCCAGTCATCAATCTGGATAAAATCATTTCGCAGGATTTAAAAGGTGCGTTGCTGGGCGTGTTACATCAATTGGAGCGAGAACTTGTCGCCAGCTCAGCTGCCGCACTGGTTCCTATCAGTGAAACCGGCAAATTGAATCTGGCTGGCGCCCTACCCCAATTGCTTGCCTTTATGATGCAAAAACAACCAGCAGAATTGAATCAAAAACAATTGCGCGCCCAGCTAGTGATGTTAATGCACCAGTACACCCTCGGCAGCCTGGCAAAAATCCAGCTGCAGCAAATTCACACCCTCAGCCACCAACTGACACAAACCGATCAGCCACAACCCACCCAATCCTGGCAGATGGAAATTCCCGTTCGCCAAGGACAAGACGTCCACCCCTTAACTATTCAGCTTGAACAAAAGTGGGTTGAAGATTCTGAAGAGTCCACCGAGAAGGAAGCAAAACGCGTACGGCAATGGAATGTCATGTTGGGATTTGATTTGCCAGCGGTAGGAAAGCTTTATGCGCAGCTCGCATTACTCAACGAACGGCTCAGCGTAAAATTTTGGGCAGAACAAGAAAAAACGTTACAGCAAGCACAGGCACAGCTCGATACTTTCAAAGCGCAATTGGAAAAAGAAGGCATTCAAATCGCACAGCTGCAATGTGTACCCGGATTGCCGCCCACACCCAAAATGTCGGTAAATTATTCGTTAGTTGATATAAAAACCTGATGCCCTGACAGGAAAAATTTATTAACTATTGTGAGAGTCTGGTATGACTGAAACCTATTCCGGCACGCAATTACAAAAGGCTGTCGCTCTGTATTACGACGGAAAAAATGCTCCCCATGTAAGCGCCAAAGGCACCGGTGCAGTGGCAGAGCAAATTATTAATATTGCCAACGAACATGGTGTGCCGCTGTGCGATAACGCAGCAGTAGTCGATTTGCTGGTAACGCTGGAGTTAGGCGATGAAATTCCCGAGGCACTTTATATTGCCGTTGCCTATATCATCGCCTTTGCTTATCAATTGGAAGGAAAAGTGCCAGATGCTTGGCAAAACTAACCAAGCATCAAAAATTGTCGGTATGGTTAATTCAGATACTCGTAGTCAATTCTAACATCCACCGGATCACCTGCATTATTATCCAGATTGGAACGGCCGTAGAATCGCATTAGAAATTTGCCATTAGGGTTGTAAGCCAAGTAGATCGGGTCGGCAAAAAAAGAAATAAATGCTTTTGCCGGAGCGATGCGGAAGTGTACCCAATCTGCGCCAAATTCTTTATCGTTTGCTGGCGACTCACTTGCTTTGATTTTGCGCGCTTCCAACTGAATGGTGCTTAGTCGGACTGGCAAAGCAAACTCAAACTTCAAGCGTTTACCTGCCATTAATTGATCCCAATTCAGCTGAATATAAGCGTCAAACCCCGCATCGATAACCAGGCGAGCATTATCGAGAATTACTTTTTCGTTCACATTGGCACTTTTGCCATGGCTCAGCACTAAACGCGCACCTTGAAATTGGGCTGCTACATATTCGTTGTCGCGGTTGTCTTGCAATTCAAAGCTGGGCTGAAAAAACTCCCCCTGATAAACCAGAGTTTTAGTGGCAAAGAGATTTCCCTCTGGCGAAAAATAATCAACAGTTACCGATTTATTTTCATCCAGCGCGGTATACAGCTCACGGTAGGCAAGTTGATTGTTTTCCAGATTGTAGGCGGTACCCGCCACAACATAACTCTTCTCAGCCACAACAGGCAAAGAAACAATAGTGAGCATTAACAATAAAACGCTCACAACATGGGTCGGAATAAGGGAGTTAATGCGGTACATAAGGCTTAATCCTCACACTCAGAAAACGATGCAACGGCAGAACGAGCAGCCACAGGAAGGCTATTATAGGAACAACCTCGGTTAAGGGGCTAGACCATTGTGCCGAAGAAAGCTTAACACCCGCTAAATAACTCAAGGGGCCAGATATTGCCCCCAAGGCTGCAGCCCAATAGGGGCGCTCGTAAACCCAAAGCAATGAGTGATTGAGTGTAATCCCCATCAAAATCCAGAGACAAACCAACCACAAGGGCGGCCAGAGAGGAGATTCAACAAAATTGATTTGACCGGTTCTGATCAAAATAAGGTCGTGCGCCAATCCAATTGCTACGCACAACATCACTGCCACCAAATCGCCAAGGCGCTGCGTCGACAAGAAAAAATGCAAACAGAGCGCCCCTGCGGTGTATAACAATGCCCATTGGCTGCCGCATAAAATGCAAACCAGCCACCCCACCTGAAACAAGAAAATGTTAGTGGCGGTCAATACCAGACTGCGTTTCATTAATCGAAAAACCCTGTGCGATAGTCAGGCTTAGCAAAAACTATCTGTGCGGTTCCTATACTGCGCTCGCGAAATCCGCCTTCACAATAACAAAGGTAAAATTCCCACATGCGAATAAAGCGATCATCAAAACCTTGAGCCCTCACCTCATCCAACTTTTCTATAAACAAATCCCGCCAGTGTTTCAAGGTTTGCGCGTAGTGCTCGCCAATATCTTCGATGTGTAAAATATTCATGTCGGTTTTGCGTTTAACAAAATCGCTAACAACACTAATAGACGGTAAGGAACCACCAGGGAAAATATAGCGCTGGATAAAATCAACAGCTTTTCGTGCACGCTCATAGCGCTGATCTTTAATGGTAATTGCCTGGATCAACATCAACCCGTTTGGCGCGAGCAGACGCGAACAAGTTGCAAAGTATTGCGCGTAATGATCGTGCCCTACTGCCTCAATCATTTCTATTGACACCAGTTTAGTAAATTGCCCCTGGAGATCCCGATAATCATCAAATAGCACAGTAATTTTATCGCTCAAACCTGCCGCCGCAACGCGTGCCAGCGCATACTCCCGCTGCTCTTTTGAGATAGTTGTTGTGGTCACACGACAGCCATAGTGTTGTGCCGCATAAATGGCCATTCCACCCCAGCCAGTACCAATTTCCAACAAATGATCCTGTGCAGTCAGCTGAAGTTTTTCACACACACGCTGCAATTTATGAACCGCCGCAACAGACAAGCTTGCGTCCGGCGCAGGATAAATAGCTGACGAATACATCATGGTTTCGTCAAGAAATAATTTGAAGAAATCATTACCCAAATCATAGTGCGCCGAGATATTTTTACGTGACCCCTCTTTGGTATTGCGATTAAACCAATGAAATACTTTCAACAACCACTGCCCAATAATCGATTGACTATTGTCCAGTCGATCAAGGGCATCCATATTGCGCACAAACAACCGCATCACTTGGGTTAAATTAGGGGTAGACCAATAACCGCTCATGTAGGCTTCACCTGCACCTACCGAACCACCAAAAATCACATCCGAATAAAAATTGGCATCATGTACAAAAATATCCGCCACCAATTCGGTTTGTTCATGCGCTTGACCAAACTCAAACAGCTCGCCCTGCTCATGCACACGCAGGCAACCGGTCTCAAGCCCCCGCAACATGTTGAACAACAACCCTTTGGCGATAGACTGGTTGCGTGTGAGTGAAGTAACGCGGTGTTTAGGCGCAAGTGCGATACTGGTCGATTTCACGATTTTTCCCCTGTCGTTTTAAGTTCTACACTGGTGTCAGTGTGCAAAGGATTTATTGTTTGGTGCGAATACACGGGTGCACCTTTAAAAAATAAACGGGCTGCTTGCCAATAAATTGCGAGTGGCACTTTTATCGCGACCCAAGGTTGTAACCACAGCAATCGTTTTAACAAAATGGGCGACCATGCATAGCGCCGCAAATTGAGAGTGGCATCCATATGGCAGATAGGATTAGTGGTGCCAGTGAGTTTTTTTTGCACAGGCGGTGCGTGATTTTCCATGTGCACTAACAAGTTTTCATCCGGGTTTGTACTTACCCAGTGATAAACCATGTCCAATGGATTAAAAGGTGAAACATGGAATTTTTTTTCAAATTCAGTTTTGGCCTTTCCCGACTGACTGCTGCACTGTACCAAGTAACAGTGACGTTCATTCCACGGCGTATTATTCACCTCGGCAAGAATCACACTTGGGCAGTTCGCATCGGCTTCAAATAGGTAATACAAGGTCACCGGGTTAAAACAGAACCCCCACATGCGTAAATTGGTCAGCATGCGTATTGGGCCAAGGGGACAAGAGCCCGCCAACGCTTTCACTTTGCTGCGCACTGCATCTTTTAATGGGATTGAAGGATCACCTAAATAATCGCTACGCAAAAAGCTGCCAATATTTTTTCGATTCAAAGACCAGCCGCGCACACCAGAAAAAAGTTCAGGTAACTCGTCCAGGTCGATATAAAACAGGGTGGAGTCATAGGTAAATTCGTGACGTTTGGGATGAAAACGTCTGTGACGTAACTTACCTTGATAAATAGCGCTATGCATAAGCGCTACTCCAAACATGATAGGCGTAAATCATCACCAGATTTCTCCGAGCGATTGCGCGACACGTATCGCAGAAACGACGCCGTCCTCATGAAAACCATTGCGCCAATAAGCACCGCAAAAATGTGTTTTGTTTACGCCACTGATCTCTGCCCAACGCGCCTGCGCTGTAATGGAATCAAGTGTGAACATGGGGTGGCTATAGTGATAACGGCCATAGACCTTTTCTGGATCAATGCCATCACCTGTATTAACAGATACACAAAAGGTAACCGGCGCACTCAGCCTTTGCAAAATATTCATGTTGTAAGTGAGTGCCGTTGCATCGGCAGACTCATCCAATAGCAAATAATTCCAACTGGCCCAAGCACGGGTGGATTTTGGCAAATAGCGAACATCGCTGTGCAAAACAACGTCGTTGGGCTTGTAGGGAATCGCCGATAAAATTTCATATTCAGCAGTACTGGGGTCAGCTAATAATTTAAGTGCTTGGTCGCTATGACAGGCGAATACAACTTCATCAAACAATTGTTCGCCAAACTTGGTACTGGTAACCAGCGCACCTTCTGCCACACGTTTTACTGAGCTGACAGCGCAGTTGGTATGGATGTTTTGTTGATAAGAGCGTGTTAGTGGCTCCAGATACTGGTGCGAACCACCTTTGATCGTAAACCACTGGGGCTGTTGGGTTACGGTGAGCAAACCGTGGTTGTGAAAGAAGCGCACAAAAAACACCAGCGGCATAGCGGCTGCCGTTTCCAGCCCGGAAGACCAAATAGCAGAAACCATGGGCAATATATAAAAGCGACGAAACCTCTCGCTATAGTTTTGCTCATGCAAATAATCACCCAAGGTTTTTTCCGTTGGAATGTCATCTGAGTGGTAAAGTTGGGTACAGGCTTTATTAAACCGCACTATTTCATTAAGCATACACAGGTGAGCAAAACTAAAAATATTTTTACGTTGGGCAAATACACCATTCAAAGAAGTACCACTGTATTCAAATTGACTGGCAGTGCAAGAAACACTAAAACCCATATCGGTAGGTTGATAAGCAACACCTAGCAGCTCAAGCAATTTAATAAAATTGGGATAGGTGCGATCGTTAAACACAATAAAACCGGTATCAACATCGAATTGTTCATCACCCAAGCTGACCGTTTTAGTTGCGGTATGACCACCAATTTCATTGGTAGACTCAAACACATGCACATCGTGTCGACGTGCTAATAAATAGGCGCTCAATAAGCCGCTAATACCGCTGCCGATAATGGCAATTTTTTTACGTATCAGTGATGACATTTATTTACTCTTATCCAGGTACTTACCAATTCATATTCAATTTTTAGCAAAGAAAAGATTCAGCCCGAGTTTCGGGAAATTTTTTTCAATAACGCTGTTTGTAATTTCAGTGGTAGATACGCGATAAAGTTCATGATCCACACCAACTGCCACGGGAATGAAATAATCCACTTACGTTTAGCGATACCCTGTACTATTTTTTTTACAGCGAAATCGCTCTCCACCGCAAATGGCATAGGAAAATCGTTGCGTGCTGTCAGCGGCGTTTTTACAAAACCGGGTCGCACAATGGAAATATCAATCGCTTCTTTAACCAGGTCCACGCGCAGTGAATTAAATAAATATTCAAGCGCCGCCTTGGAAGCGCCATAAGCTTGTGAGCGCGGCATTGGTAAAATACTGGCCATGCTGGAAACGCCCACTAATTGCGACCCTTGGCGTTTGCGTAACAAGGGCAAACAAAACTGCAAACTGTTCAATGTGCCGCGCCAATTAATAGCCATTACTTTGTCGAACGGCTCCATGGATAAGTTATAGACATCCGCATATTCACAGGTGCCCGCATTTAAAATGGCGATATCCAAGTAATCAGTTTGCGAATGAATGGCTTCTACAGCACGCAGGCAATCGGCGTCGCTGGTTAAATCCACTGGCACAGCTATACAACTGGCAGGGTAAGCCGCAACCAACTCTGCCAAACTTTCGGCCGAACGCGCCAACACAAATACCCTCTCCCCTGCGGCTAAATAACTGCGCGCCAATTCCCGCCCAATTCCGCTAGAGGCACCAGTAATCAAAATCGTGCGTTGCGCGGCAGCAGGTGTCATGGCAATAACTCTAGGTAGTGGCAACAGGTGATAACTTTTTGAATAGCGCAATCGTGGCTTTGCGGCTCTCTGACAAATCAACAATGGGTCGCGGGTACTTAATCAGGGGCGGCGGATTGTGGATTTCCTTGGCAGATAAATGCGCTACTTCTGGTACCCACTTACGAATGAAATCGCCTTTTGGATCAAAGCGTTCCGATTGACTGCAGGGATTGAAAATACGGAAATAAGGGGCGGCATCGGTGCCGGTAGATGCGCTCCACTGCCAGCCACCGTTATTGGCTGCAAAATCGCCATCAATCAGCTGCGACATAAAATATTGCTCGCCCCAGCGCCAATCAATTTGGCAATTTTTAGTGAGAAACATCGCCACTACCATGCGTAGGCGATTGTGCATCCACCCAGTGGCGTTTAACTGGCGCATGGCTGCATCGACAATGGGAATGCCAGTCATGCCTTTGCACCAAGCCTCAAATAAAGCAGTATCTTTTTGCCAGGGAAACGCTTCAGTGTGCGCCTGCATCGCTTGGCGTTTGCACACTTGCGGGTAGTCCACCACCACATGTTGGTAGAACTCACGCCAGATTAATTCACTGATCCAGCACGCGGCGCCGGCATTACCACTCCAATCGCCATAGGTGTAGGCGAGCACTGCAGATAAGGCCTGCCGCGGCGAAAGCGAACCCACGGCAAAATAGGGAGAGAGTGTGGATGTACCTGCAATAGCGGGATAGTCGCGCTGATCCAGATATTGGGTGAGACCATTGGCGATAAAGTCATCCAAGCGGCGATATGCCTCCTGTTCACCAGCAGGCCAAAGCGCCGAAAGGTCGCGTAAATCATGGCCTGAAAATAGTTGATCTATCGCATCTGGCGAACAAGCTTTGATAACGGAGTCCAATGTTTGCGATTGCGGCAACGCCAATGGTGTTAGCGACAGGGGCATAACTGTTTGCAGCCACTTCTTTTTAAACGCGGTAAATACTTTGTAAGGCTCGCCTTGACCATTGCGCACCATGCCGGGTGGCACAATGCAGCGATCATGGCAGCGTTTTACAGCGATGCCCTGCTCGCGCAGCAATTGATTGGCAGCCATATCGCGATTTAATTCATTAACCGGATATTCCGCATTAAAAAAACAATGGCTCGCATTCACACTTTGTGCGAGACGCAATAATTCCGGTGCGATCTGCGCGGGTTTTTCCACCCGGCTCACCAACAGCGTAATATTCAGCCTTGCCAACTCGTTGCGCAAAATATGCAAGTGACGACGAATAAAGTCGCGTTGGGCGGCAGACTGATCATGCAACCGCACATAGGCATCGCAATGAATATAAACAGCGACCACACCGGCACCCAACTCTGCCGCTTTAAACAACGCCGGGTTATCGCGCAAACGCAAATCGTGACGCAACCACACTAAAGCCGTCATTTGGCACCTATGCGTTTTTTAACGTAGCGAATCGCGGCACCCAATAAGGGTAAATGCTCATACAGCATAGAGCCGGCATCAAAATAATCGCGGTGGTAATAAACTTTTTCGTTGAACAGCAGGTGACTATTACCGGTCAGTTCAAGTGGTTTTCCTCCGGCAATTTTTTTGTGCCGGTAGTGCATGGTCCAAAACAGAATGGCCTCACCGCGCTCTATCATTTCCAATGAATGATGGAATTCAAAGCGACACTCAAGCAAGTCATCCATCATCCCACCAAAATATTGCGCAAGATTATTAATACCATTTACGGCGTGTAATGGATCGCGAAACTGTATGTCCTCGCTATAAATTTCCGGCAGAGTTTTGAGTATTTTTTTATCAAAGCGCATATACATGGCACGCACTTTTTGTGGAACTGTTGGCGTCATAGAGACGAATCATCCCTTCAAAAATTGATTAATAAATAAAACGGCCTCTTGCTGGTTAGTGCAAGGCTTCACCGCAGGTTGCCCGGCCAAATCAAGTGCGGGGAATGGTGCAATCAACTCCCCCACCACCACAATTTGTACAGCGGACTTTTCCAGTAAGCTTGTTAAGTGTAGTTGTAAGCCTGCAGCATTCACGGTGTCGTAACCTATAAGCACAACTATTTTTGCATCAAGCGCCTGACATGCCAGCAGCGCTTCCTGTGGATTCAAGTACCCCAGGTATTCAATCGGATGCTGGTTAATTAACAGGCTATAACCGAATAACTGTGCCAGTAGCGGATTCTCTTGTTCTGTAGGAGACAACAACAAAATTCGCTCGCCCGCTGCGGATTGGCGCTGCCGCGCTTGCGCCTCTAAAATCATCTCCAGCGCCAGATTTGAAAAAAAAGCACGCCGTGCACTCATACCTGGTTCGTTTCCTGCCAAGTCATCCATCAGTGGTACAAATAAATAATCTGCAACCATCTCCGCCGGATAAAGCGCGAGCGTATCGGCGATTAATCGCTCGAGTGGCTTGCGCTGAAAATTATTAATGGCAGTATAAATTTGCTGCGCGAGTTGAATCCAATTTGAATCAATAACTTGCTCATTTTGCGCCAGGGTTTGATTGGCCAGCAGCGCTTTTACTTTGCTAATAGCCAAGCCGCGCCCGAGCCACAACTGCACCTCTTTAACACGCTGGATATCGCTACGACTATAGAGCCGGTGGCCTTTGCTGGTTCGCTGGGGAACTAATAAACCATAACGGCGCTCCCACGCCCGCAGTGTTACGGTATTGACGCCCGTCACACGCGATATCTCGCGAATTGGAACCAGCTCTGCATCAACTGATTCGCCCTCGAGTGGCAATGATTGAGTGCTACTCATTGTCAGCTGTTCTCAATGATGTGGTTACGTAAACCCAGCTGTTCTGGATGCGGTGACCAAAAGGTTTGTGATTTAAGGTAAGGGTTTTCCAACTTGAGCAGATGGTGTTTTAACAGGGTCAAGGGCACCACCAAAGGCACCATGCCAGCTTTGTAGGAATCAATGAGCTGTGACAACTCTTGTTTGTCCTGAGTACTCAGAATTTCTTTGAGGTAGCCACGCAAGTGCATCATGGCGTTGGTATTGCCTTTGCGCGTGGCGTGGTGTGAAAGTGCAGCCATGAATAATTGAAAAAATTGATCGCAGCTGGCTTGAATATCGCGCCCGCCAAGGTTGGATAAAAAACGCCCTATCTCAAAGTAACTGGGCACATGGTGTGCCATCACCTGATATTTATAGCGGGAGTAAAAGTTAATCAGCTTTTTGGCAGTGGGTTCATGGGCAAGGTGCTTTTTAAAATCGTGAAATGCAAATACACGGGTGAGAAAGTTATCGCGCAGCCCCGCATCATTCAGGCGCCCTGCTTCTTCCACCGGTAAATGAGGCATCAGCTCCATAAAACGTTTGGCATAAGCACCGCGCCCTTTGGCATCCATGGTGTAACCATTAGTGCGATAGCGTTTCATGCCATAAACCCCACAGCTGGGGGAGTTTTGCATGAATACATAGCCGCAGATGTCCGGCATTTGTGCAACGGCCAACTCAGCTTGAGCCACCAAAGCATCAGTGACATCCAGCTCGGGATTGGCGACACCAACAACCCGGGTCTCGTCACCAATTACCATCAAGCGGATTGGTTTACGCGGGATTCCCAGACCGATAGCCACTTCCGGGCATACAGGGCGGAACTCGATGAAGTTGGAGAGTACGTCTGTTAAATAGCGGCTACGTTTGTGGCCACCATCAAAACGCACTTGCTCGCCCAAGAGACACTGGCTAACACCTACAGGAATCTTGATCATGGAAAACCTATACAAATAATTGGTGATGTATAAGTTTTAATACACAAGCCTATACAAAGCAAATTATTTGTATAACTTATTAAAAAATAATCGAAAAACCGACAGTTAAATACACTAGTGTGGGGCATCAAGAAATTAAAATTATTTTTAAGATTGATCAGCAACTGCTTGATAAACAAGAATAAAAAAACCGGGCATTTAGCCCGGTTTTTATTTTTCGTTTAATGACGAGGAATTTTGATATTTTCAAATAACTCATCCAACTCGGCACGGGAATGGCGGTTAAATGCTTCATTGATAATATCTTTGGTGAGGTGTGGCGCAAATTTTTCAATAAAGTCGTACATGAAGCCGCGCAGGAACGTACCGCGCCGAAAGCCGATTTTGGTAACGCTGTCCTCAAATAAATGGCTTGCATCCAGTGCAACTAGGTCAGTATCGGTCGTCTCGTTGTAGGCCATGCTCGCAATAATGCCAACCCCCAGCCCCAGACGCACGTAGGTCTTGATTACGTCCGCATCTGCCGCCGTGAAAACAACTTTAGGAGCCAAACCACGATTAATAAACGCTTCGTCGAGTTTGGAGCGCCCCGTGAAACCAAACACATAGGTGACAATTGGATATTTGGCGACATCTTCCAGCGTCAGGTTGGCAACCTGCGCCAGTGGGTGATTCTTGGGTACTACGATGCTGCGATTCCAACGGTAGCACGGCATCATAATCAAATCGCTAAACAGCTCCATGGCTTCTGTCGCGATGGCAAAATCAACTGTGCCATCAGCCGCCATTTCAGAAATCTGCATCGGCGTTCCCTGATGCATATGCAGTGCAACTTCAGGGTATTGCTTGATAAAGGAGCCAATCACCGGTGGCAAGGCATAACGTGCCTGGGTGTGAGTTGTCGCCAAGGTCAATGTGCCCTTGCGTTCATTGCTGAACTCCTGAGCCACCTGCTTGATACTCTCAACCTTACGCAGGATCTCTCCTGCCGTTTTCAGTATGGCTTCACCCGCCGGCGTAATGCGGGTTAAGTGCTTCCCGCTTCGGGAAAAAATCTCTACACCCAGCTCATCCTCTAATAAGCGTATTTGCTTACTGATGCCCGGCTGGGAGGTATACAGACTCTGTGCTGTGGCAGACACATTCAGGTCGTGATGTGCCACTTCCCAGATGTAACGTAATTGTTGCAGCTTCATAAGCCCTCCGATTGGCTCACTCACTGGGGATACCGCCAGTAGCGATACCGGTAACATGATCCTTGAGATGACCCCAAGGTTATAAAATTAAAGGTATTTATTTACAAAAAGAATAGTTGATGCAGGACAGCTCGCTTGGAATTATTAATTTCACGCCAAACAGCTCTGTTTACAACTTTAGACTATATCTACCAAATGCAAAGCGACTAAACCTCTAATATTACAAAAATGATAAAAATTAGGGGCAAAACAGTCATTATTGGCTATATGGGATAACAAATTTACGTGCCAGCCCTAGGGGCGATTCGCAATTCCATGAGGTACATGCCCAGTCGCTACATGTTCTCGGGCCGACTCGCAGTGCATTTTTTGATCATCAAAAAAAACATCTGCCCCATAAGCCTTTAAAAAAGTCCCTTTTGCCAAGCCACCTAGAAAGAGGGATTCATCAATACGAATATTCCAGGCACGCAAGGTGCGAATAACCCGTTCATGAGCAGGAGCTGAGCGTGCTGTTACTAATGCGGTGCGAATGGGGCAATTTTCACCAAACTCCGCTTGCAACCCATGTAATGCGGAAAGAAACTGTTTGAATGGGCCGCCACTGAGAGGCTCTTTGGCAGACGCTTTTTCGCTTTCGGTAAAGGCTGACAAGCCTTGCAACTTATAAACCTGCTCCGCCTCATCGGAAAAAATAACTGCGTCGCCATCAAATGCAAAACGGAGTTCGTCTTCATTCTCAACTTGCGGTTTGGAAGCGATTAAGGTTGCTGCAGCCATGCCGTGATCCAATGCTTGACGCACATCATCCGGCTCAGTTGAAAGGAATAAATGACAGCCAAATGCCGATGCGTAGCGGTAAGGAGAAGTACCGCCACAAAATGCAGCGCGACTAATCTTGAGGCCGTAATGCTCGATGGAGTTAAACACCCGCAAGCCGGTATCTGCACTGTTGCGAGACAACAGAATAACCTCCACACGCGGCTCCCCCCCCAGACGTTCATTCAAACGCAACAATTTTTTGACCATTGGGAATGCGTCACCTGGCGGTAGTATTTCGTCTTCATGATCAATTTGGTATTGCGCGTAAGCAGCCAGGCCATCCTTCATATACACCTGATGGCTATCGTCAAGATTGAATAAGGCACGCGATGAAATCGCTATCACTAACTTGTCACCAAAACCCTTAGCCATACCGCACTCTCCAAATAAAATTAGCCGCGCAATTCAAAGTTGTCTGCATCCAAATGCGCAGGAAAACGCGCGCGATACTCTTGCAATTGTTCGGCAAATAACTCAACGACTAACACCTCAGCTTCCTGGCTGGTAGCAATCAGTTCACCGGTAGCACTGTAAACACTGGAGTCGCCTGCATAATGCTGCGACGCTTCATCCATACCAACACGATTTACACCAATGACATAGCTCAGATTCTCAATAGCCCGCGCTTGCAAGAGACGATTCCAATGCAAGGCGCGGGCACTTGGCCAATTTGCCACATAGAGTGCGAGATCGTAATCGTTTCTGTTGCGACTCCACACAGGGAAGCGCAGGTCGTAACAAATTAACGGCAATATACGCCAGCCGTTAAGCTCCACCAAAACACGCTCACTTCCCATCGCATAGCGGGTATGTTCACCTGCCATGCGAAATAAATGGCGTTTATCGTAATGCACATGAGTGCCATCAGGGCGCATCCACACCAGGCGATTAAAATACTCATCACCTCTTTTTACCACCAGGCTACCTGTCACAACGGCGTTGTACTGATGTGCTTGTTGGTGCATCCATTGATAAGCGCGCCCGCCAACAACTTCAGCGTACTGGCGAGCACTCGAACAAAAACCTGTAGTGAAAACTTCGGGCAAAACGATTAAATCCACTTTTTTATTCATCGATGCCAGCGCGGCAGCGTAGCGCACCAAATTTTCTTCGGGCGCATTCGGGGTAATCATATGTTGAACTAAAGCAACTACCAGATTCTTCAAGGTCAATCACCTCGTAAGGCTTGATGTGCAGGATGCAACCAGAAATAACACAATAAAAATGCGATGCCCACTGAAATCGCCGCCAATAAAAAAGTTAAGGGGGCGCTGTAATCCCAGAGTAACCCACCTACTAACGCACCCGCTGCACCGCCCGCACCAAAACTGAATGAACTATAGAGAGCTTGCCCTTGCCCTTGATGTCCACCGGTAAAATAATTGCGCACTAACTCGATGGAAACAGAATGGGCAATACCGAAACTGCAAGCGTGCATAAGCTGGGCAAACAAGAGTACCCACAATGAATCTGCCAGGTAACCAATTAACAACCAACGCACCATGCTGACCAGCAAACTAAACAGCAATAAAGTGCGCAATGTGAGGCGCTGCAGGAGCTTAAACATCACTATGAATATGGCTACTTCCGCCAGTACCCCCAGTGCCCACAACAGCCCTGTGGCAGAGCGTGAGTAGTTATAATTCTCGACCAGATACAGAGTATAAAAAGTATAGTAAGGGCCATGGCTAAATTGCAGCAAAAAACTGGCGATTAAAAAACACAATACCGTTGGCTGCATTATCACCCCCCAAAAACCACCGCTGATTGCGGCTGTTTTTTTCCGGGTCATGTCTTTCAGGCTTAAACTTGAAAGCCAAATCAGAATTAGAAAACTGAGAATAAAGAGCGGTAAATAGCGAACGGGCAGCACATCAAATACCCAGCCCAATCCCACCACCGCGGCCATAAACCCCATGGAACCCCAGAGACGAATTTGCCCATAGCGCGAGTAGTTATCACCTAAATAACCGAGGGTGATAACTTCAAATTGCGGCAACACGGCATGCCAAAAAAAAGTGTAGCAACTGACTACCAACACCAGCCACCAATAGCGTGAATCCAACATCACGCCGGCAAAAATAATGCTCGCCAGCAAACTGCCAACACGAATAATGCGCAGCCGCTGCTGGGTGCGGTCAGCCAACCAGCCCCAAAAATTGGGAGCGATAATACGCGTGGCCAAAATAATCGCACTGATCACACCCACGTCTTGCGAGGAATACCCCAGTGACTTCAGGTAAATTCCCCAATAAGGAATTAACGCGCCGACCACTGCAAAATAAAAAAAATAAAAGCCGGATAAACGCCAATAGGGAATTGCTTGTTGTGCAAACGAAAGAGACATAGGCATGCTGCGGAGGGAGTAGATTGTTTATTAAGCCGGATTTTGAAAGCCAGCAATAAACCCTGGGATAAAAATAGCCGCTCAATGGAGCGGCTATGTGTGAAGCAAATTCGTTACAAAAACAGCGGCGTACTTATTTAACACTTCCGGGAATGACAGGAACCGAATGCTGCACCGCACCATTCTGCCCACGGTTTCGCAGTAAGTGATCCATCAGCACCAGGGCCAACATTGCTTCGGCAATTGGTGTTGCACGAATACCCACGCAGGGGTCGTGACGCCCTTTGGTAATTACTTCAACTGGATTGCCGTGCACATCTACACTGCGACCGGGAATGTGCAAGCTGGAGGTAGGTTTAAGGGCGATGTTGGCAATAATATCCTGACCGGATGAAATACCGCCCAAAATACCACCCGCGTTATTCGACAAGAAACCTTCGGGTGTCATCTCGTCGCGATGTTGGCTACCACGCTGCTCAACCGAGCCAAAACCTTCACCAATTTCAACACCTTTTACTGCGTTAATACTCATCAATGCGTGGGCGATTTCGGCATCGAGGCGATCAAAAATAGGCTCGCCTAAACCCGGCGGCACATTGGTGGCGACCACGGTGATTTTTGCACCGATGGAATCGCCCTCTTTATTGAGCGCCTGCATAAAGGTCTCCATCTCTGGCACCTTACTGGCGTCCGGGCAGAAAAACGGGTTTTGGTCGATTTGATCCCAATCAACCGATTCAATTTTTATCGGACCAAGCTGCGACAGATAACCGCGCACTTCAATGCCGTGAAAATCTTTCAAATATTTTTTGGCGATAGAGCCAGCTGCAACACGCATGGCCGTCTCACGCGCGGAGGAACGACCGCCACCGCGATAGTCGCGCACACCGTATTTTTGCATGTAGGTGTAATCGGCGTGGGCCGGGCGAAATTGGTCTTTGATATTGGAGTAATCTTTGGAGCGTTGATCAGTGTTCTCGATCAGCATGCCAATCGGTGTACCGGTAGTTTTACCCTCAAACACTCCCGACAAAATCTTGACTGCATCCTCTTCGCGACGCTGGGTGGTGTAACGCGACTGCCCGGGCTTGCGGCGATCCAGATCAATTTGAATATCCGCCTCAGTCAACTCAAGGCCGGGTGGGCAACCATCCACAATCGCGCCCAGCGCTACGCCGTGACTCTCGCCAAAGGTGGTAACCGTAAATAATTTGCCGTAGGTATTTCCAGACATAGAAATCAAACACCTGATCAATAAAAAAGTGGGCGGATTATACGTGAGTTAAGGCCATGACGCATCGCCAGCAGCACTGCGCTATAGAATTCCATCGGCACGCGCTTTGCGCAGGTCTTCTGCATTTAATACGAATACTCCATGACCACCGCGCTCAAATTCAACCCAGGTAAAAGGCAACGCAGGGTAAGCCGCTTCCAGCGCCGGCCAGGAGTTCCCTACCTCCACCAGCAACACGCCCTGCTCGCTCAGGTAATCTACGGCCTCAGTCAATAAGCGACGGGTAAAATCCAAGCCGTCATCACCAGAGGCTAACCCCAGCTCCGGCTCTGCGTGATACTCCTCAGGCAGGCTGGCCATATCTTCGGCGTCAACATAGGGCGGATTGGAAACGATCAGATCAAACACTTGCCCTTGCAGGTTCTCAAATAGATCCGACTGCATGGCAAATACCCGCTCAGCCAAGCCATGCTGCTCGATATTTTCTTCTGCTACCGCCAACGCATCAAAAGAGATATCACTTAATTGCACACAAGCCTCAGGAAAGGCATAAGCGCAAGCAATACCGATACAGCCACTACCGGTGCACAAATCCAGAATCTGCGCAGGTTCATTGACCAACCACGGCTCAAACCGTTTTTGGATCAGCTCGCCAATTGGGGAGCGCGGCACTAATACCCGCTCATCCACCACAAATGGCAACCCGGCAAACCAGGCTTGGCGAGTGATATAGGCGGCAGGAACTCGCTCTTGAATGCGTCGCGCCAGGTTGGCGACAACTTTTTTACGTTCGGGCAAAGTTAAGCGAGCATCCAGCCATTCGTCACCCAAAGGCGGCGACAGGTTAATGGCATGCAGCACTAATTGTTCCGCTTCATCCCAAGGGTTGTCGGTACCGTGACCATAAAACAGTTTGGCCGCAATAAACTCACTCGCACCCCAACGCAAGAAATCGCGAATGGTCAATAATTCATCGCGTGCGGCATCAAAATCAGAAGGAGATAAAGCCATGAATAACCTCGAATACTTTTTTGTAGCAATATTCTACCGAATTAATTGAATCAATCAGGATTTATGTTTTCTAGTAGCACGGCTAACGCGGTAAACTGCGGTTTTGTGAATGGCAGTGCGCAGCTGCCGCAGGAGGAGCACCAATGAAAGAACACTTTGCGAGTATTATTGCCAGCATTGGCGAAGATTTAACCCGCCCCGGTTTATTAGACACCCCCGACCGTGCCGCAAAAGCGTTTCAGTTTCTAACCCGAGGCTACAATCAAACCCTTGAAGAAGTTGTGAATGATGCACTTTTTCCATCGGACTCGGAGGAGATGATTATGGTGAAAGATATTGAACTCTATTCACTTTGCGAGCATCACCTGCTGCCGTTTATCGGCAAAGCGCATGTGGCTTATATACCCACTGGAAAAGTACTGGGGCTATCTAAAGTTGCACGTATCGTCGATATGTTTGCGCGTCGCCTGCAAATTCAGGAGCAACTGACAGTGCAAATTGCGGAGTGCATTCAGCAGATTACCGGCGCATCAGGCGTGGGGGTTATTATTGAAGCAAAACACATGTGTATGATGATGCGCGGTGTTGAAAAGCAAAACTCTTCAATGAAAACCTCTGCCATGCTTGGCTCATTCCGCTCCAACCAAGCAACGCGCAGCGAATTTTTATCATTACTTCGCGACTAGATTGCCACTGTCGGTCACATCGATCGGCCAATAAAAAACCACACACAGTTGTGGTTTTTTATTGGCGGTAAATTTTAACCAATTCAACTCGCGCCGTTCTATCGCCCTTACCTGCTGGCGCTAACCCACCGACCCCATAAGACACCAGACGATCAGCGCCAATACCAGCTTCTTGCACCGCTGTTTTTAATTGCTCAGCGTAAGCATGGGAGTTTTTCTGCTGAACAGCCAGCGGTACCGGCGAATAATCGTGCCCGACAATGGCGAGAGTCCATTCAGGGCGGCTTTTTAACACATCAACCAATGCCTGCAGATGCGCGGGTTTGATATTAATAGTCATAACGCCCTGAGCGTCACCCGTCAGTAAATCCGGAAATACGTAGTAACCGCTGGAATCCAAGGCACGAATAATTGACTCAGGATTAGCTGCAATTCCCTGCTCATTAACCCGATCCACATGCACAATATCTAACTGCAAATAAACGCGTTTATTACCGCGCTGAACTGCATATAGCGCAACATAAAACGGCTTTGCATCGGCATTGATAACTTCATAAGCGCCGTACTGTTGAAATTGATCCAAACCATACAGCTGAAGGATTTTAAAATGATTATTAGCCCACGAATTACTGGTACCGCAATCGCGGCCATTACAATGAAACAACTCGCGCAAATTAAAGTTTTGCAATTGATCCAAATAGAAGTCAAATCCCTTGCTTGCGCTATGCCCCTCAGGCAACTCCACCGTATAGCGAGTCACATTACCACTCAAGCGCTGCTGACGATCCAATCGCCAACTGCCCGCGATTTTTTTATAACTACCTAGCGCAAATAAATAATCATCAGTCTCCCCTGAGCTTTGGAAGAGAATGCGGGCATTGTGATAAGGCTCAAGCGATAACTCTGCCGCATGAACAAAACCGGAGAAAATAAAAACTGCAGTGATCAAAAGCAATTTCATAAGCAATTCCAGGGTAAAAACAACTCTATAAAAGACAGCTATAACGATAATCTTGCAAAAAAAGTGTTCAGCTTTTTTGCAATTAATTCCGACTCTTGCTCCATATGAAGATGATGCCCGCCGCCCAGAACCTCGTAATCCACTTGAGAAAACTTATTAACTTCTTCCAAATAATTTGCATAAAGCTTGGGTAAACCATTGTCCGCAAGCAATAATTTAATTGGTGCTTCAACACGATTCAAAAAAGCCGCTAATTGCTCACGCGACATTTTAAATACCGATGGAACCATCAGGCGTGGATCAGTGCTCCAGGAAAAACCAACGTCGCGCTCAACAACACCTCTCATAGTTAAGGCGGTGGCAGCCTCACTCCCCAAAGGAAACATCCCCCGCTCACGAGCCTTAATCGCCACATCAAGATTGGTGTATACGGATTGAGTTTTTTGTTGCTGGGCACGCAAACCTGTTATGGCACTGGCGAGTTGTGCCGGCGCATCCTGGGGGGATGCCGGCTCTGGCAGAATCCCCTCTATTAGACCAAGCCCAATGCATCGTTCAGGAAATGTGCCTGCCGCCAAAGTGCTAATAATCGCACCGCGGGAATGCCCAAGGAGTGCAAATCGCTGCCAGCCCAAATAATCGGCTACAGCAAAAATATCGTTGACATCATCCCAAGGTGTGTAAGCCGTTTGGCCCAAGCGGTGCGAGCTTTGGCCGTGGCCAGCCAAATCAAGTGCAACTATGTGCAGGTTTTGTAGTTGCGGAGCAAGTTTGAAAAAACTGGCGGAGTTATCCAGCCAACCATGAAGTGCCAGCACTGGAAGCTGACCAGAATCGCCCCACTCCTGTGCGGAGAACTCAAGGTCATTAACAGTGAATCGCAGTTCGCGTGGAGATCTGGAATCGTCTAAAACTTGTTGCATTCTCGAAGCTCCAGCGCTGAGGTGTCGAACATTATTTTTTGGGAGGTACTGGGTTAATGAACTGCGTGATCAAGCCAGAGCAGCTCTCCCAGTCCGGATGCGATAGTTTGAATCTCGACAGCTGCCAATGAGCTAGTCCCCATGGGATAAAACCCCTCCGGTTTGCCGCAAAGTAACCCGAGAAGTTTACCTACCATTGGCTGATGACTTACCAGCAGTATGGCCCCTTGGTTTGATGCATTGTTACGGTAAAGCCAGTCGATTAGTTGATTGGGATCTGCCTCAGGTATCAAAAACTCCGTCGTTTGCAAAGGAATAGCAGGGAAATATTGCTGGGCTATCTGCGCTGTTTGCTGTGCACGAACGAGGGGGCTAGCACAGATTGCTGCGATATTTGCCAGTTCTTTCAGTCGCGCCGCCAGTACTTTCTCGGTTTCAAAAAAACCCTTCTGCGTGAGTTTGCGCGCCTCGTCAGAGGTTATCTGCGCCTCGGCCTGGCCATGGCGCAATATATAAATGATCATTTATCGCCTTTTGTGTCGTCGGTGATGGCATCAGTTACAGCATCGGTATTGACTGGCTCTACTGATTTTTCATCGGCACCAGCATGTTTTTCAGCAGAGCCTTTGGGCCAATCAGCAAACGGGAAGGGTTTTTCATCACTGCTGTAACACAAGAACTTCAACACATCATAAATATAAGTTGAGAGTGAATGGCCAAAGCGACGCAGGTATTGATTGTCCTCACCGGTAATCAGCGAAAAGAAAAATTGGGCAATCACCAATACCCACATAACGATACTTGCCACCTGTAAAACAGCGGCAAAAATAAGCATAAACACCAGTCGAAACCAGTGCTTGCTTGAAGTCAGGTTTGATTTCAATTGTTCGTTATCCATTAGTTTCCCCTTAAAAATTCAACATCGTCGGCTTGCTCACCAACCATTAAACCACGAGCCACTTCAGAAATAGCTCGCCCTTCAAAAAGCACAGCATACAACCCATTTACCAAAGGCATGTAAATACCTAGCTCGCCGGCTTTTTGCTTTACCTGACGCAGAGTATTCACACCCTCGGCTACCTGGCCAAGCGAAGCGACGATTTCATCCAATTGCTTTCCCTGGCCTAAGGCAAAACCTACACGGTAATTTCGGCTTAAATCCGAGGTGCAGGTTAATATCAAATCGCCAACGCCGGCCAAGCCTAAAAAAGTCATGGGATTAGCCCCCATCACCTGCGCAAAACGGCTCATTTCGGCAAGACTACGAGTCAGTAGCATTGCTTGCGTGTTGTGCCCTGCCCCCAGCGCCGCTGCCATACCGCAAATAATAGCGTAGATATTTTTAAGCGCGCCGCCCAATTCCACGCCGTAACGATCATGGTTAGCATAAACACGAAACGTTTCGGACTTTAAAGTGCACTGCACAGCACTAGTCAGAGCATCACTTTCACTGGCGATCACTGTCCCCGTTTGCTGCTGCTGAACTATTTCTTTGGCAAAGTTGGGGCCACTTAACACGCCAATCGCATGCCCAGGCAACTCCTGTTCAAGTATTTGACTCATAAGAGTAAAGCCTTCTGGCTCGATTCCTTTTGCAGTGCTCACCACCATGGTATGGGCATCCAATAATGGTTTGATCATTTGTGTAACGGCCCGGAATGAATGCGTGGGGATAGAAATAAAAATCAAGTCTGCTCCGACAACAGCATCGGCCAAATCAGCGGTGATAACTAAACCTTTGTTAAGCGCATAGCCTGGCAAGTAACGAGTATTTTCGTGTGCTGCCGCCGTGGCTTCCGCCTGCTCTGCAGAGCGCATCCACAAATAGGTAGGGTACTGGTTACAGGCAATAATATTGGCAATCGCTGTGCCAAAACTACCGCCTCCCAATACTGTTATTTTTGAAATTTTACTCATAAAAATATCCACCGAATTAGCCAAAGGGTGCACTGCAAAAACGTCACCTGTTACCAACTAAAAAACTCACAAATCACCCAAACTGTAACTTTTTTGCACAAAAACTTTCATCTAAACTTTGTCCACATTTTCTGTGGATAAGTTAGTGGATAGATTTTGGGAAACCGCCGCAAACCCCTATAAAATCTATAGCAATAACAAATTGATTAATTTTTGATCAATTAAATTAATTTCTTATTAATCAATAAGTTACATAAAAATACAGCATTAAAAGCACGTTTTTTCGCATTTTTGCTCAGCGCTTGTACTGGAATCGTCAAATAGCACAAGAGGTGTGCATAAAGAGTTAGTGATTATTAACCTTAAAGCGCCGATAGACCGGAAAGATTCATATTGCAAGATAATTTTTAACAATATCCATGCTTCATTTTGAATCAAAAAAACACTTCAAAAACATGTGCAAGAAAAATCAGTGGGTCAGCTCAGCGCTACAGGGAAAGCATCACTCAATTGAGCCAAGCGCACCATAGCTTCCATTGGCATAAAGAAGAGGATTCACCTCTTCCCCGTTAACAATTACATTGCTAATCGCACCTATGACTATTTTGTGAGTTCCGTAAGTCATAACCTTATCGGTTTTGCAAATAAACACAGCAAGTGCATCTGCTAACACAGGCAATCCTGACTCATCAGTTACCCAGTGCCCAACGCCAAACCGGTTTTTTGAAGGGTCGCGCCCCGCACAAACATTGGAGACATCCTGATGATTGACGGAAAGTACATTGATGGCAAACATCACATCAGGGCTACTCAGGTGCGCCTGCTGCGAAACAGCCTGATTGATACACACAAGTAATGATGCTGGAGAATCTGACACTGAAGTCACAGAAGATACGGTCATCGCAAACCGCTCATCTCCACCTAAAGAAGTGGACAGCACACAAACACCTGAAGCTAGCCTGCGCATGCCTAACTTCATAGAAGACGCCAAACTGTTGTTTTGCATAAAAACTCCCAAACCTAGTCAAGCGCGTATTCTGACTAGCTACTGCCCTACAAACAAGCGGCGCCAAACACCAAAAAAACACCAAGCTGCCAGGTATCGTTCAAAAAACGGTATGACCACTCTGGTAAAAATGCAGAGTAAAAAGTGTGATAGCCGTGCGCTAAACCAATGCTGTGCCGCAATTTTCACCAAGCCGGAACACTACTTGTTCAAGCTGCTTAGAAATTAACTTGCCGTGCTAAATATTTTATTTTGTTGTGTTTTTTTCGTTGACGACATCAAGACTCACCGTTAATATGCGCACCACTTGAAACGCACAACGTTTTAAGTCGTCGGAGTGTAGCGCAGCCCGGTAGCGCGTCTGTTTTGGGAGCAGAATGTCGGGGGTTCGAATCCCTCCACTCCGACCATCTTTTTTATCGAACCTGCGAAGGTTTGATCCAGTATGTGCCCGTAGCTCAGCTGGATAGAGCACCCGCCTTCTAAGCGGGTGGTCGCAGGTTCGAATCCTGCCGGGCGCGCCACATTGGCATGTATATATCGCTCAAACTTCTCTTAAAGATATTGTCAGGCAAAGCCTGTAAATATTTCCTTGCTACGGTGGCTGTAGCTCAGTTGGTAGAGCCCTGGATTGTGATTCCAGTGGTCGTGGGTTCGAGCCCCATCAGCCACCCCATATTCTCAATAAATCAAAAAAATCTTCTCGTTAGAGAGTGCTATCCAAATTAAATCATGAAGCCCACTGCGGCTACTGCTACTTTTTCAAGCCCCCACCTCCCGATATTAATTTCCTTGGCGTCCTATGCTCACTATGGGAAAATGCGCACAATTTCGTTTTACTACTTCTTTTCTGCTAACACACAGGTAATTAATGCCCATGTCCGCACTCGTATTGGATGGCAAAGCCCTTGCCGAAAAAACTGAACAGGAACTCTCCGCTCGCGTTGCCGCATTAAAGGTGCGGAGCAATGGCCAGACTCCAATTTTGGCAACAATCCTGGTGGGAGACGACCCGGCCTCAGCAACCTATGTAAAGATGAAAGGCAATGCTTGTACACGCATTGGCATGGAATCGATGAAGGTGGAGCTACCGTCAACCACTACCACTGAAGAGCTGCTAAACACTATTCACGAGCTTAACAACAACCCCAACGTGCATGGAATTTTGTTGCAACACCCGGTTCCGCATCAAATTGATGAGCGTATTTGCTTTGATGCAATTAGCGCAGAAAAAGACGTAGATGGCGTGACCTGTTTAGGCTTTGGCCGCATGAGCATGGGCGAAGAAGCTTATGGCTGCGCAACCCCTAAAGGGATTATGCGTTTACTGGAGGCCTATGGCATTCAGTTCGAAGGCAAGCATGCCGTTGTTGTTGGGCGCAGCCCGATTCTTGGCAAACCCATGGCATTGATGATGCTAAATGCGAATGCCACAGTCACTATTTGTCACTCACGCACAAAAAATCTTCCAGATTTAATAAAGCAAGCGGATATTCTGGTTGGCGCTGTAGGCAAGCCGGAATTTATTAAGGCCGAATGGATTAAAGATGGCGCCGTTGTTGTGGATGCTGGCTACCACCCAGGTGGTGTGGGCGACATTGAATTGAAACCGCTGGTCGACCGTGTTGCTGCTTATACCCCTGTTCCCGGCGGCGTAGGCCCTATGACAATCAACACGTTGATTTATCAAACTGTCGACTCTGGTGAAAAGAAAATCAGTTAACACTTGATTGGTCATACATCAAAAAGCAGGCGGACGCCTGCTTTTTTGCTTTTAAGAACTAAAAGGCTCAATAAATAGTAATGAGTGAAATCCTGCCAATTATTTACCGCGATGAATACTTGGTTGCCATCAATAAGCCAAGCGGTCTTCTCGTGCACCGAAGTGAAATTGATCGCCACGAAACGCGCTTTGCCATGCAGTTGCTGCGCGATCAAATCGGTCAAATGGTTTACCCTGTACATCGTTTGGATAAACCCACTTCTGGCGTATTGGTATTTGCACTTTCATCAGAGATTGCACGCCAATTAGGGGATATTTTTGCGTGTCATGCACTAACCAAAACCTATGTTGCATTAGTACGCGGCTTTACACCAGAACATGGAATTATCGACCACCCTCTCGTTGAAGAGCAGGATAAATATACAGATAAAAAAGCGCGCGCTAACAAACCAGCACAGGAAGCAATTACCGAATTCAATACGCTTGCACAGATTGAATTCCCGTTTAGCATTGATAAATATCCTTGTACTCGCTATTCCCTGGTGCAATGCACGCCACAGACCGGACGCAAACATCAAATTCGCCGTCACATGAAGCATATCAGCCACCCTATTATTGGCGATGCAAAACATGGTAAGGGCAACCACAACCGTTTTTTTCAGGAAAAATTTGCTTGCGATGGATTAATGCTCGCAGCGACCGAAATGCAATTAATTCATCCTGTAAAAAATGAAGCATTGATTTTAACGGCACCACTCGCAACAAAATTTATTCATATTATTCACCAATTTAACTGGGGTGATGCCCTGCCCTCAAGTTGGATTACCGCTCAGGATTATTAATGCGCCTAGATAAATTTCTCAGCCAAAATAGCGAACGCTCTCGCTCACTTATTCAGCAGGCTATAAAGGCAGGGCGGGTAACGGTTGATGGTACCATCGCCAAAAAAGGTGAGCAAAAATTACTGGGCAACGAAATCGTTACGCTTGACGGAAAATTAGTTGAAGCGCTTAACGTGCGCTATTTAATGCTGAACAAACCGCTGGGGTATGTGTGCGCAAATAGCGATAGTGAGCACCCCGTAGTAGTTGATCTGATCAACTTGCCACGCTGGCAAGAATTGCAAATCGTGGGGCGACTGGATATTGATACCACAGGTTTGGTTCTGTTGACGGATGATGGCCAGTGGAATCATCGTATCACCTCGCCCCGCCATGAATGCCAAAAAACTTACAAGGTAAAAACAGCCAATCCTATTGACCGCGAAGTCATTGAACTATTTGCACGCGGAGTACAATTACATGGAGAAAAAGCCCCTACCCGGCCCGCACAGCTTGAACTGTTATCCTTGCAAGAGGCACGACTAACGATTCATGAAGGCAAATACCACCAGGTAAAACGCATGTTTGCCGCGACCGGCAATCACGTTGTTGAACTTCATCGCGAAGCGATTGGCTCAATAACACTGGATCCAGCGCTCGCCTCAGGTGAATTTCGCCATTTAAGTACCGACGAAATACAGAGCATTTATTTATGATTGATTTAGCGCTGGCCAAAGTTGTACAGGAATTGGGCGAGCACATGCAAAATACCCAAGGCAAGTTTCTCTGGTGCACAGATGAAAACTCACTCAACAATTTGCCGCCCGCTTTTAATCATCAAGGTTTAATACTGATGACCAACCGGTGGGATGTGGCCCACGAAGCGGCCCAACGTGGATTCAATACACAATTTAGTGACTTCGATTGCAACGCCATCCCCAGCGACAGTCTCGATGGTTTTTTTTATCGCATATCAAAAGAAAAACCACTAGTTCATCATTTATTAAATGAAGCCTGGCGTTGCCTCAAGATTGGTGCCCCGCTGATTATCGCCGGCTATAAAAATGAAGGGACCAAAACCTACATCGAAAAAGTTAGCAAGCTCATGGGCGCCGAAAAAAAGATAGAAAAAGACGGGCCCAGCTACTCCTCGGTTATTTACAAACACGCTGGCTATAACCACGAGCAACGGATTGATGACTGCAATTATGCGCACTTACGCCTTGTTGTGGAGGGTGAAGGCCTTAGGGTTCTAAGTAAGCCTGGGCTTTTTGGTTGGAATAAAATCGATGCAGGTAGTGCGCTACTTATTGAGCAAATTAACAATGATGCATTGGGTGGAATGCACCCTCAATCTTGTTTAGATCTGGGCTGCGGTTATGGATACCTGACGCTGGCAGCCACCCAGCTTGATGCCTGTCAACAAATTAATGACTGGATACTTACCGATAATAATGCCGCTGCACTTATTGCCGCTCAGGCAAACCTGAAAGACAACGGGATTTCTGGTGAAGTGATTGGCGCCGATGCAGGGAAACAGATCAACAAACAAGTGGACTTACTGCTTTGCAACCCCCCTTTCCATCAAGGTTTTAGTGTCGATGGAGACCTGACGGATAAGTTCCTCCGTAGCGCGCAGCGACTATTGGCAATTGATGGCCTGGCGCTTTTTGTGGTTAATCAATTTATTCCATTAGAGCGCAAGGCGGTGGGGCTATTCAGGGATATCTCGCTCGTTATTGATAACGGTAGCTTTAAGGTAATTCGCCTGAGTAAACCGATAGGCGCGGCGCTGGATTGAACAACTTGCCGACATACTGTGGAATTAATGAACAGCCTTGAATTCATTGAGGTTTTTTCAGAAAAAAACTTGCCACAAAGCACCAAAAAACGGTTGACCAACCAAAACCGGCTCTATATCATGCGCTCCACTTCCACAGAGGAAGTCACCGATCCGCCTTAGCTCAGTCGGTAGAGCAAATGACTGTTAATCATTGGGTCGCTGGTTCGAGTCCAGCAGGCGGAGCCAAATTAAACAAAAAAGGCCGCATTTATGCGGCCTTTTTTGTGCGCGCTATATTGTGTATTTCATCCCCATCCATCGTTTGTGGAGCATCCTATGTTTAACGTTAACGAATATTTCGGCGGCGCGGTTAAATCTATCGCCTTTCAAACTGAAACCCTGCCTGCGACTATTGGTGTAATGGCCAAAGGTGACTACGAATTTGGTACCAGCCAGAAAGAATACATGACTGTTGTAAGTGGTAGCCTGACGGTTGTATTGCCTGGTAGCGATAAAGCAGAGACTTTTGCGGCAGGCCAAACCTTTATCGTTGAAGCCAATCAGCGGTTTAAAGTTAGCGCAGACGTGGAAACTTCTTATCTGTGCAAATACGAATAAACATTGTTAGATGAATTGTGTCGCGAGTGATTGCGCCCAATTGAATCAACAAAATAAAGGCGCTTCGGCGCTTTTATTTTTTATTCTGCCGCGTTAATAAACAGATAAACCAAAAACCATACAGCCCTCCCCCACTCAATCATAATCAGATCGCGAACGGGTTGACCAATAGGTAACAGCTCTATATGATGCGCGCCACTTCCTCACAGGAAGCGTAATTCCGCCTTAGCTCAGTCGGTAGAGCAAATGACTGTTAATCATTGGGTCGCTGGTTCGAGTCCAGCAGGCGGAGCCAAATTTAAAAGGTCGCACTTGTGCGGCCTTTTTTATTTTTTTGCCTTCAATTATTTCCACTACCTCCTCATCCAAGAGACTAGCGATCTTCCTCCATACACCTCTCAAAAGTTGCAGCAGGCTGATCGTAAAAATGTACAAGCGACTGCAGTAGGCAGGCCTCACTACTCAATACCGAGTGTGCGGTATTTTGACTGATATGCAGCTGGGTATTTTTCCATTTCGAATGTACCGCTTGCGCCCACTCCACTGGAGTTACCGGATCCAGCTCACCCGCCAGTATCAATGTAGGCACATAAGGCTGGTAGGATTGCAATGGAGCCTCTGCAACCAGGTGATGACACAACTGGTAACGCCATTGATCGCGAGTATAATTTTGCAATAGCGAATATTGATTCACCAGCGCGAGATAATCCATTTCATTCATCACCGGATTATCCGAGCAATCAACAGCCGTAAACGTTAGGCTGTTAAAATCTTCGCTCATACTTTGATTTACAAAAGGCTCTATCAGTGGTTTGAGTGCTTCGCGATTGTGCTCTTCCACACCTTTGATAGCTGCTGCAATTTTTAACCAATCACGAGGCGTGTAAGTTGCCGCAAACGCAGCCGATAAAAAACGATGGTCGTTTAACAAAAAGCTGACTGGCGCTTCACCATCCCAGCGTTTAATAGTTAATTCAATGGGGGATTCGCGCAAACTGTCCAACGCCCCCATAAACAATTCTAGTGGTGACCGGTTAGAGTCACCCAACGCGTTAATACATTCAGGCTGCGCCGCACAACCACTAAAAAATTTATGCATCGCCTCATCAAGCACTTGCGGCCAGGTTTGTACGCCACCAAAACCGGCTGGGTAAATTGAATCAAGCACCATTGCTTTGAGTTTCGTTGGCTGTTGTTGAAGCGATTCCTGATAAGAAATTTCCAGCGCCAAACGCGTTCCGTATGACACACCCAAGATATTCCACTCGGGATACTCAAGTAGCTGCATAAGCGCACGAATATCACTTGCCGATTGCCGGGTACTAAAATGACGGTAATCCAGTGCTGGATTGCGTGCGACGGCTGTGTCGAAACATGTGCGGGTAACATCAAAACCCGACGCCAATTCCTCTGCCAATGAAACATGTTCACGCAGCATTTGCTGATTACTGCGATTGTATTCAGCACATACCAGTGCAGGACTACTGCGCCCGGTGCCGCGGGTATCGATAAGAATAATATCGCGCCCAAGGGCTGCATAGCGCATCCAGTTTAGCCAGCTTTTTATACCATCACTGTGCAAGCGCGCTCCTGCCCCCGGCCCTCCCTGCAAATAAACAATAGAGTCCTTACGTCGTGTGGCAGTCTCATCCTTCAGTATCACAACCGGCAAACGAAATGCGCCGGAGGCGCTTGGCGTATGCAACTCACCGCAACGTATTTCCGCCGTCCAATCCGCATCAAACCAACAAGGTGTCGTGAGGAATTTATAAGCTTGCGGTGAAGTTGATAATTCGCTGGCACCCGCGCGAGTATAAAAATGATGCGCAACAAAAAGTAGCGCCATTAAAGCCATACAGGCAGAAAACCAGTAGCGATGTCTACTCATTTTTCTACAACCTTAGGCCAAGACAGTAACCAAGGATCACGCCACTCCATAATGGCTGCAGAAAAAAAATCATCACGGAAATATTCGCCCTCACGAGGTAATGCGGTATAGCGGTATTGTTTTTCAGCCAATGCAAAGCCCAAGCTATAGGCGTGTAAATAGGTGCGATCTATGGCGCTATTTGATGCAGCATCCGCATAAAGCACATCACCCATAATCGGTGCGCCGATACTTTTTAAGGCAACACGAATCTGATGAGTTTTGCCGGTGTGAGGTTTGATCATAAATAACCGGCGCCCAGGTGCAACGCTCTTACTAAAAAATTGTGTGATAGCGGGGTTTTCTTGTGTCGCCAATAATTTAAATGCGCCGCGCCGTGCGGTAGTCATATCACCCTTAATCAAGCCTTGTTTTTTTGTAGGCTTTTTTGCACTGAGGGCGAGATAATATTTTTCTATGTGGCGTGCACGAAATGCCGCAGTAAGTTGGTTGTTAATTTCAGCGGTTTTTGCCATAAGCAATAAGCCAGAGGTAACCTTATCCAAACGATGTACAGGGTAAAGCTCAGATAGCCCTTGCTGCTGCTTACAATATTCAAATAATCCTATTTCACCGGAGTCACTGTGAAAACTGGTGTTCGGTTTTTTATAGATCACCAAAAAATCGGCATTCTCGTCGATCAACTCATACATTCAGTTATCTCTGTCAGATCAAACCACGACAAACTTTGTCGCAATAAAGTCATAGAATATTTCTGCTATAAAAGTAGAAACGTTGTGACTTAAAAAACTAAGCCAAGGCTAGCGTCATAAGTGCAGCTGACTATAATCAACACAGGTGTCCGATCAGCTGTCGTAATGACGGGTTAACCCTAAGAGTGCCTATCTCGGCACTCCATGTTTCGAATTGTGTCCAGCTTGCTGCATTTGCAGTAGCGCCAGCGACCAAGCGAACAAACCAATCACCTACAGCTGGCGGGCACCTTTTTATATTTAACGTGTTAGCAACACTATTCGCCTCAATCTGGCTATTTTCCTTTATTCTGCGCTACTTTTGTTGTTTGAAGCGACCAGCCTTGTGCTTATAATTCCAATCAACGCTTCTTGCCAATCAAATTGGCACCAGTTCACTCATTCCTCTATTTAACCAAGCCTCTATGATTACGGCTCCATCAGCTACCGAACGTTATCGCACCCAGCATAAACTGCGCTTGAGCTATATGCCGTGGCTTTATGCGCGCCTGAAACCTGCCCAGCGCGAATGGGCGCAGCAATGGCAAGAAGAATGGCAGGCTTATCTCTGCGATATGGAAACAATTATGCTCGGCAAGAATTGTTTTATCGCCCCGGAAGCCAGACTTTTTGCTGAACCCGGACGTCCAATCATTATTGGTGATAACTCCTATATTGCCGCCGATTGTGTGATTCACGGCCCCGTAACGATTGGTCAAGGGGTATCTATCAATCACCACGTCAGTTTGGATGGCGGCAGCAAAGGTATCACCATTGGGGATAACTCGCGTATTGCAGCCTATACCTCTGCTTATGCGTTTAATCATGGCATGGCGCCAGAGAGGTTAATCAACGAGCAACCCGTCAACTCCAAAGGCATCAGTATTGGTTGTGATGTCTGGATTGGCGCCAATGTGGGCATAGTGGATGGCGTGCACATCGGCGATCATGCGGTGATTAGCATGGGCAGCCTGGTAACAAAATCGGTGGCAGACTACAGCAAAGTTGCTGGAAACCCCGCCCAAGTCATTGGGTCTCGCCAAAAATAACAAACTCATTACGTTAATTGACGCGATTAATCGTTTCGCACCCCTTAAACTAGGGGCATTCATTCAGCGCAGGACTCAATGACAAATGGTAGATATGCACTGGGCACTCAAGCTACTCACTTGGCTTGAAGTAACGTTTATCACAGTTATCGGTTTAATCTTGTTGTCACTGGCAATTATGTACATTGCCGATATCACACAAAATACACATACCATTCGCAAAAACTATCCACTTATTGGACGTTTTCGCTATTTTTTCGAGCATTTAGGCGAGTTTTTTCGTCAATATTTTTTTGCCCAAGATCGCGAGGAATTGCCATTTAATCGCGCAGACCGCTCCTGGGTTTATCGCGCCGCAAAAAATATTGACAGCAATGTGGGTTTTGGGTCCACCCTCAACCTGAACCAGCCCGGCACCCTGCTGTTTTTGAACTCTGCATTTCCCGTTCAGGAAGAGGAGGCTCTGATCGCCGCCCCAGTCACTCTCGGCCCCTTCTGCAAAACTCCCTACACCACCAATTCTATTTTTAATGTTTCCGGCATGAGTTACGGCGCCATTTCCCGTCCGGCAATTCTAGCCTTATCGCGCGGTGCGGCCAAAGCGGGCTGCTGGCTCAATACCGGTGAGGGTGGCTTGTCGCCCTATCACCTCGAAGGCAACTGCGATTTGGTTTTTCAAATAGGCACAGCGAAATACGGCGTGCGTGATTTACATGGCAACCTCAACGATGAGCGTTTGGCGGAACTTGCAGCCCTCCCGCAAATCAAGATGTTCGAGATTAAATTGAGCCAAGGTGCCAAGCCCGGTAAAGGCGGCATATTGCCCGCAGAAAAAGTGTCGGCGGAGGTCGCTTATATCCGTGGAATTGCCCAAGGCCAAGCATCCATCAGCCCTAATGGCCACACTGACATTCACTCGGTGATTGATTTGTTGGCAATGGTCAACCATATCCGCAAAGTAACAGGCAAACCCGTCGGCTTTAAAGCGGTGCTCGGCGAAAAAACCTGGTTGGTTGATTTGATCAATGAAATACGCGTGCAAGGCATTGAATCCGCGCCGGATTTCATCACCCTGGATAGCGCCGATGGTGGCAGCGGCGCAGCACCACAACCATTGTTGGACCATGTCGGCTTGCCGATTAAAGAGAGCTTGCCGTGGCTGGCAGCACTTCTGGAGCAAGCAGGCTTGAAAGAGCGTATTAAAATCATTGTGGCCGGTAAGTTGATTACCCCCCATATGGTGGCTTGGGCGCTGGCCTGTGGTGCTGATTTCGTGAATAGCGCGCGTGGCTTTATGTTTGCGCTGGGCTGTATTCAGGCAATGCAATGCCATAAAAATACCTGCCCCACCGGCATTACCACCCACAACACCAAATTGCAAAAAGGCCTGGACACAACTGATAAAGCCGAGCGAGTGGCTTCTTATCAGCGCAACCTGAGTAAAAGTGTTGCGATGATTGCTCATTCCTGCGGGCTCGCTGAGCCGCGACAATTAAAAATGCGTCACCTTCATATCATCACTAACAATGGCTTCTCAGCCCCTTGGGAAAGCGTAAATCCACAGCCCTTAATTTTTACTGCAGCAGAGAACCGCACCAGTAGCGATGAAGCATCGACCAAGCATTAAATATAGTTTTTCTTGCAAGAGGTATTTATGAAAAAAAGTAAACTTATTATCGCACTCGCAATACTTTTCACTGCAAATATTTGTGTTGCCCAGTACACACCATTAAATGTCGTTTCCGAAAACAATAAAAAACCACTTTCCGAAGAAAAAGAAATTAGCATCAAAGAATTGGGCTGGATGGATCACAACAAAATGGAGCAGGAAATAACGTCAGTCAATGAACTGGCTCAAACCAAAATAGGCAGCACCATCCGTCGCGATCTCTCTGATTTACAATTATTACAACGCCTTGTAGATGGTGCCTGGGTGGCACGCGATGATTATGCAACCCAGCAAGCAATGGGAGTTGTGCTCGGCAACGTGATGCTGGCTGATTTTCCAAATACTTTTGCATGGAAAGTGTACGAGGATGAAGTTGGTAGGAGCCGCGCGCTCTGCGTTAAAAATACCAATGAGTGTTTGTTTCCGGTCACTATGTTGTCACGCCGCATGGAAATTGGCTCAGCGCCAAACGTGAAAAAAATCTACGATGATGCAATTTTATTGATGGAAAAGCACCTACCCAAACTCCCCTACGATGGCGGGATAATGTACCGCTTACCTCGCACAAATTAGGTGCTTGCCGAGTGCGTAGCGCATCACTATAATTCGCAGCTCCTCTCGGGGGAGTAATCTGCTCCAGTAAATTTGATAATCATTATCAAAAAACCACTGAGCGCTTTTGTCAACAAACTTGCCGCACTCTTTATCAAAATTGTTTTCTTGATTAAGAGCGCACCTACGGCATGGCAAAAGCGTCCTTTGTAGTGCTGCACCAACAGCACACTTCGGATTGATGAGACCTGAGATACAGCTACAGCCCCGGGCGGGATGTGGCCGTATCTCATGTATTTCATCCCGCCCTGGAAAATCTAATGGAAGCTTTTCTCAGTTCAACCCTCGCTGTCGCTATTGCAGAAATTGGCGATAAAACCCAGTTACTCGCACTTTTTCTTGCTGCCCGTTACGGCCGCCCTTATATCATTAGCTTGGGCGTATTAATTGCGACATTGATAAATCATGCACTTTCCGCTTGGCTTGGTACCGTGCTCGCAGATGTTATCCCCACCGAATGGATTCGCTGGATTATCGCCGGCAGTTTTTTTGTCATCGGCCTCTGGTTGTTAATTCCCGACAAAGAAGATGACAATATGGGCCGTCTCGCCAACTACGGTCCATTTGTAGCAACACTGGTATTATTTTTTCTGGCAGAGATTGGCGATAAAACCCAAATTGCCACCGTGATATTGGCTGCAAAATTCAATGCAGATATGTGGATGACCTGCGCCGTTATTGCCGGTACAACCTTAGGCATGCTGTTAGCTAACGTGCCAGTCATTTTTGCAGGAAAATGGCTCATGGATAAACTGCCGCTCGGCTTTGCCCACAAAGCGGCTTGTGTGCTGTTTATTTTATTGGGAATTGCGACCTTGCTTGGAACTTGATTTGATTATATTTTTGTTTATGAAGCTGTAATCTAGTTCGGCGCGCGATGACTGGGGATCAATCTTTCAGGTACCAGTCGTCGCGATAGGTTTTAACCAAATCCGGATAAAGTACAGTCATCACGGTTGCAATTAATCCGTTAATAAAACCTTCAGGAAACATCATTAATAAAAAAACAAAAAAGTGTTCGCGTGTACTGTTCAAATGCACATCACTAGCGGTTAATGCAAACAATGTAAGTGCCGCCGCTCCCACTAGCAGGCAACTAAGCATGGCGCCAAAAAAGCCAACACCCCAGAAATAGGTGAATGGATTTTTAAACTTCCAGCGATCAACCAGCCATAACACACACCAGGCCCAACTCGCTGGCACTAGAACACTCAAACAAAAATCTACCGGCAATGCACTTAAATCAAACTGGGCTAAAGCCACATCCCAATCCATATGTACTGCACGCAACGGTAGTTGATAGCACTCCAATACCACCAGCGCACAAACACCAATAAGTAGTGCAAAGCTCCACCCAAATACCATTGCGGTAACTGTTATAAGTAAAGGGTGAATAGCCAGCGTTGCACGCACTTCCACTTGCAACAACCACAACAACGCCAGTGCCAATATAGTCGCGAATAAAATATGTTGTCGTGTCTGATTAATAAACAGTTGTGTCCATGGCGCATAGCGGACTGCCAGCAGCAGCGTCGGCAAACTGATCGCTGTAGCCAACCAAAACAATGCGCCATTAGGTGGTAAAAGTAAGTTCATGGTCGGCAACTACCAAGCCTTACACTTTGGATTCACTGTGCCCTTGCTTATGCAAAACCTCGCGAATTTTTTCCGCTGTTTGTTTTAGTGCTTCCCCATCCGCATTTTTTGCAAACGCAAAACTTAGATCATCCATTGAATCCATTGGCACCAAATGAATGTGAGTATGAGGAACTTCAAGACCGGCGATCATAAAACCCACACGCGTGGCAGGATAAGCGACCTTTAATGCATTGGCGATTTTGTGACTCACTTGCATCAAGTGCGCAGCGAGATCCAATGGCAGATCACTCCACTGATCAATTTCTTCCCGTGGAATTACCAGGACATGACCTTGGCGAATAGGTTGAATCGTCAAAATCGCAACGGCTTTGTCGTCCTTCCATACAAAATTGCCGGGGATTTTTCCTTCCATAATCAAACTAAATACACTGGCCATTAATAGCTCCTCTTTAAACTTTTACCATTAATTGAACGATAGGATTAATAAATAGCAACACCGCGACGCAGCATCTCGCGCGCCAGGATTTCATCGACTTGATGAATGTTTTCATCGCGAAACTCTATATAAGCGACTTTGTATTTTTTATAGAGTTGGTGTTTTTCCAATTCATCGCCAATAACCGCCGCGCGGTTTTGCTCTTGACCCAATTGATCGGCCCAACATTCGACACACAGCCCCAGCTCTGGAATATAAAAATCGGCGATCGCGTACTCCACACCCCACTGCAAACGGTAATCCCGCGCATGACTGGTGCGCGTTAGATACAACCAATTGTCAATGCGGCGCTGCATAGCATTGTTAACGCTGTGGCCATCCATGGTTGGATGAGTATCAACACGATCATCGCCCACAATTTGCAGCAGTGCAGCAATCAGATCAGGATCATCCAGAATCGTTTCAGGCCAGGTTACAAACGGCACCCCCGAGTCGGCCTCATGTTGTTGCCCCCCCAGTTTTTTGCCGCGCTCAGTCAACTGCCAACCGCGCACGTAGCGCGAAATCAAACCCTTTTCCGCCAGCAGTAAATTCACAAGGCGCGCAGGAATATCCCACTTGTGCGCGAGATTAGTCGCACTCAAAGGGGCTTCAGGCAATAGCTTTAATAAATGATGATGCTGAATAGCTTCAGGCCACGCAATGTACTCGCCGTATTTGGGGTGGTTAACATAAATCCCGCCCTCAAACTTGCCCTTCTCGGTCAATTGCCAATGGTTATCAACCTTGACGATCCAACCACCGGTGGTGAGCAGCACAAATAGCTCCTTACTCTCTTTGCCGATGAGGCGAGCCAGTGCCGTCGTTGAAATATGCCGTTCAGCCATAATCTGTCCTGTAAAACGAGCCAACTTCTGTCATTTAAGGTCGCTGAGTGTAACGCCCGGTGCCGCGACAATACAGTCGCGCCCTCGCTATTTAGCGATTCCTGATTAGAACTACTCAGTAGTTTTTTGCGACGCGCATCAAATTTAACTGGCCTTGGGACGGCTAAGTCCCTATAATTCGCGCACTTTCAGTGACCCCCTTCCTTGATCGTGAATGTCTTGCCGGGGTAATGCTGATACAGACGGATGTCTGAGGGCTGCCGGTTTACCATCTTGGTAACTATTCACGCTGATCGATTCTGCTCCACAATCTATTCAGCCTGCCCCAAAGTATACAATCGGTTTTGCAATATGGATGTTGTGGATTGTAGCTGTGTCTGCTTGCAGACTACGCGGGAATTTGTTGATTAAATCGCTTTTTATGATTGCCCTTGTGCCCTGACTCACACGAGTTATTTTCACAGGCATTTTCACAGGCACTTAACGCCTGGTATGTAGTTCATACGCATAGCGATCCAATCATCGCTCCCACTTTATTGTGTTTGCCCATTCACTATCGCCTTACTTTTTGCGTTGCGCTTTTTATGTGCTCGTTAATTGGCGATGACTTTTGCAAACACCCTTTAGAACTTATAAGAATCAAACCGTAAATCGCTGGTACAGTTTTTGAACTGTTTCGCTGGCATGGTTTGCGCTTGATTATCATGTTTACTCAAAACAGGTTATTACATGTCTGAAACTATTATGTTTGCCGATTTAGCCCTTTCTGAACCCGTAATGCGCGCCATTCAAAAGGTGGGCTACGAACAACCATCCCCAATTCAAGCTGCTGCTATCCCTGTATTACTTGCGGGCGGCGACATTTTAGGTATGGCTCAGACTGGCACCGGTAAAACAGCGGCATTTGCCTTGCCTTTGTTGTCACGTATCGACACCAAACAAGCAGAGCCACAAATTTTGGTATTGGCACCAACGCGTGAACTCGCGATTCAGGTTGCTGAAGCTTTCCAAAAATACGCCAGTGAAATTCCTGGCTTCCATGTGCTGCCGATTTACGGGGGCCAGGAAATGACTACCCAGTTGCGCTCATTAAAGCGTGGCGCCCACGTGGTGGTAGGTACACCGGGCCGCGTGATGGATCACTTGCGTCGCGGCAGCTTGAACCTCAACAATCTGAAAGCGTTGGTGCTCGACGAAGCCGACGAAATGTTGCGCATGGGTTTTATCGATGATGTTGAATGGATTTTGGAACACACCCCAAAAACCCGTCAAACCGCATTGTTCTCTGCCACCATGCCGAAAGAAATTCGCCATGTATGCAACAACTATTTGAATAACGCTACCGAAATTAAAATCGCCAGCAGCCAATCAACCGATGCCAATATCGAACAAGTGTATTGGATGGTAAGTGGCACCAACAAACTTGATGCGCTTACACGCATTCTGGAAGTTGAGCCTTTCGACGGCATGATTATTTTTGTGCGCACCAAAACTGCCACTGTTGAACTGGCTGAAAAATTGGAAGCGCGCGGTTACTCTGCAGCTGCATTAAATGGTGACATGAACCAACAATTGCGTGAGCGCACTATCGAGCGGTTGAAAACCAACAAGCTTGATATCGTTATCGCGACCGACGTTGCCGCACGCGGTATCGACGTTGAACGTGTGAGCCACGTGGTGAACTACGATATCCCTTACGATAGCGAAGCTTACGTTCACCGCATTGGTCGTACCGGTCGTGCTGGCCGTAGCGGTAAAGCAATTCTGTTTGTTGCTCCGCGTGAAAAACGCCTGCTCTACACCATCGAAAAGGCCACTAAAAAGCCAATTACACTGATGGAATTGCCTAGCGGCGCAACTGTTACCAAACATCGTATCGATCAATTTACCCAACAAATTACCGATACCTTGCAAGCACAAGGCGATCTGACCTTCTTCAATGATTTGCTGGCCGAATACAGCCACAAAAATGATGTATCGCCAGAACAAATTGCCTCGGCCCTCGCCTACTTATTGCAGCGCGAGCGCCCGCTGCAAGTGAAATTTACCGACATTAAACCTGAGCGTGAGCGCAGCAGCCGTGACGAACGCGGTGGTCGCGATGAACGCAGTAGCCGGGACAGTGGACGCGATCGCGGTCCCCGTGAAGATCGCCCACGTCGCGAACGCAATGACGAGAACATGGATCGCTACCGCATTGAAGTAGGTCGCAATCACGAAGCTCGCCCTGGCGACATCGTTGGCGCTATTGCTAATGAAGCGGGTATCGAGAGTCGGTTTATCGGTCACATCAAACTGCACGATGAGTTTTCAACGGTAGATTTACCAACCGGCATGTCAAAAGACATTTTGGCAAAATTGAAAAAAGTGCGCGTGCGTAATCGTCCATTGGAAATTTCATTAGACACTGGCCCACGCGGTGGAGATGACTTTAGCCGCAAGCAGAAGCGTGACTTTGGCCCCCGAGATGGCGCTCCACGTGAAGGTGGCCGTGACAAGCCTCGCTTTGGTGAGCGCGACGGCAAAAAAACCAGCTTTCGCCCAAAAAAATCTGACTAAATAAACAGTAATTCCGTAAGGGCGCAATTTATTGCGCCCTTTTTTTAATTGCAAAAAATGAAATGTTGGGGTTGGGTTCAATAAATTGAATTCCTACTCCTCAAACTGCAATTTCCCATTTACCCGCTCGTTTATCCGCTCCATCATTCGTTCGGATTCAGATTTCCCCCCACAGCCTGTCATATACCAATTTTGTACCTCACCCACTCTGCTCACCACAGATGAACGCAAACATTTACCATTTCCCAAATCAACGATTGTTGCACCAGACGGATCGCTGTAGGTTTTTAGTTCCGCATCAGCGCGCTGCAAATCAGGTTTATTTTCTTCGGCAATCAAACGTTCACGCAATGCAGGGTTAAACACATTCTCGGCAATACTACCCTTCAATTGTGGAGCTATTGTTGATGTGCGCTCAGGGTCGATTTCCTGCATTTCATCGCGCGATAAGGTGGTGATCATTCGCGCTTGTTCTACTGGTAACGGCAATTCATCGCTGCTGATTGCGGTTTCCGGAAGGGTTGCGGGCGATACGGATACTGGTGCAAGATCGCTGGTAGTCACAGGTTTTTCTGGTTGAGCTGACAATAAAATATCTTCTTTCGGTTTAACGTCAATTGGGTTCAGTGTGAGATAAATACGCGGAGCAGATTTGGGTAGCACAGAGCTATCGATCACAGGACTATCGATTTGCCAAAAAAATAAGAAACCATGCAGTAATGCAGAAAAAAACAGGCCAACCAATAAATAGCGGATGGAGGAATAGGAACGAGGGTGGGCGTCTAACTCTGCAATGGAGTTTGCGAAGCGGGAAAGATCAACTTCCCTGACATAAGTGGGATCAGCCAACATACTTGTGAGCCTGGATTCGATAGAACAAGATCGAATCTAGACTCACCGGTCAATCTAAAGTTCAACTATTAACCATTCCAACACAAACAGCGAGCCAAGTTACTCGTCAAACATTTGAATCATATAGCCATCTTTTAGCGCTTCAGCCATTGCCTTGTCGGCCGCAATGACACGTGGATCACTAGTCAAATTACTCGGCACCAGCTTACGGTTTTCGATTTGGATTTCCATAAAACCTGCACGCATCAAATACAGTTTGCATAAGTGTTCAGCACCGAATAAATCCTTAAAGTTGATGTATACAATAAAAGGGACCATCTGCCCTTCTTTGATATCGTCAAATGCACGCTTGGCGCGGCCATTAGCGGAGAAGATATACATAATTTTTATCCTGTTTTTATAAAATCAAATCGTCATGACCACACGCAGTGCATCCAGGCGGATTTTCGCCTGCGCCAAAAAGTGTTGGCTGGCCGCTAAGCGCTGCGCCAAATAATCAATCTCTTCCTGACGAACATTTGGGTTCACCGCTTTAAGCGCTTTCATGCGCGCCAGCTCACCATTTAATTGCTCACTGACTTTTGCTTGCGCTTCCGCAATCAACTCAGCCTGTTTGGCATGAGTAATTTCTTCCGCCTTTTGCACCATGGTCGTCAAGGTTGGGCGGGCGTGACGCACCAGATCTTGCGCATTATTCCGTGGCACTTTTTGCAGGAGCTTACTCAATTGGGTAATGCCCAGCACATTCGATAAGTCCTTGCCCTTGTCATCCAGCAATACCCGTAATAAGGATTGTGGCATATAGCGGAATAACTGCAATTCAGCAGGCGCTGGGCAATGCAATACAAACAAGGCTTCCAGCATCAGTGTGCCGGGCTTTAACGGCGGCAACTTCAGGGTACAAAACGCGGTATTGCCAAATTCACTGAGCGATACCAGATCCTGAGCGCCGCGCACCAAGGGGTGCTCCCAAGTCAAGAACTGCATGTCCTCGCGCGACAGCGCCTGCTGGCGGTCGTAAGTAACGGTCAGACCACCCTCGGGTAAACCCGGGAATTGCTCAATACGCATGTGATCGCTAGGGTGCAATACCAAACTTTTTTCACTGTGTTTTTCATAGTCGATACCAAAACTATCAAACACCTGTTCCATATAAATCGGCAGCGCGGCATTCACATCGTTTTCAGCCAAAGCAGCTACCAATTCAGCGGCTTGCGCAGGTTTGCAGGAATTTAACTCCAGTAAACGATCGCGCCCTTGCTGCAGTTGCGCAACCAAGGCAGCGGAAAAAATGCGAGTTTCTTCAACCAGCTGCGCGAAAGCATTTTCATCTTTATTCACTAGCGCGGGCAAAAGGACATCAACAAATTGCACATAGGCCGCCTGCCCTATGGCGCAGGTTTTTTCAAAAGCATTTAAACCTTGATGATACCAATCGAGTAATTTTTCTTGCGCCGAGTGTTGGTAGTAAGGCACATGAATATTGACGGTGGCGGTTTGGCCGATACGATCCAAACGACCAATACGCTGCTCCAATAAATCGGGGTTGGTAGGTAAATCAAACAGCACCAAGTCTTGAGCGAATTGGAAATTACGCCCTTCACTCCCAATCTCCGAACAAATCAGTACCTGAGCGCCATCTTCCGCTTCCGCAAAATAAGCCGCGGCACGGTCGCGCTCAATCAGGTTCAGGCCTTCATGGAACACGGCGGTAGTGAGACCTTTGCGCAAGCGCAAATATTCTTCGATGGATTGTGCAGAATCCGCGTTAGCGCAAATCACCAATACTTTTTTGCGGCGATTTTGGCGCAACCACTCTGCCAACCAAATTACGCGTGGGTCTTGCACCCACCAATCAGCTTCAGTTTTTTGTTGCCAATATTGCTCAGCACAAATTTGCACAGCTAATGGTTGGGCTTGCACGGCAAACAAGTCATCCTCAGTCAAGGTTAAAGCGTGCGCATGTAATTGACGTTCGGGGAACCCGGTGACTGAGTTACGCGTATTGCGGAATAGTACGCGGCCGGTGCCATGGCGATCCAACAAATAGTGGATCGCGGTGTCAATCGCCGCACCCAGAGTTTGGCTTTCCGCCTGAGCTTGCAACTCTACAATCGTCTCGGCAGGTAAATAATCACCAAGTGATTTCACTAAACTGGCAGGAATTTTTTGCGCGCTGTCACTCTGCGCTTTTAATAATTCCTGCACCAAGTCATTCAGTGGTTGATAAGCTTTTTGTTCGGCAATAAATTTTTCCAAATCGTAATAGCGATCAGGGTCAAGTAAACGCAAACGGGCGAAATGGCTTTCCAGGCCCAATTGTTCCGGTGTTGCCGTGAGCAGCAATAAACCTTTGGATTTTTGCGCCAAGCCTTCAATACAGGTATAAGCCTTGCTTGGTTTTTTTTCGCTCCATTGCAAGTGATGCGCTTCATCCACCAACAATAAATCCCATTCGGCGGCGACAGCCTGCTCGTAGCGATAATTATTTTTGGTAAGGAAATCGAGCGAGCAAATCACCAGCTGGGCTGTTTCAAATGGATTACTAATATCGGCTTGCTGCTCGAAGTTCTCTTTGCCATCACCTTTAAAATCAGCATCGACAAAGTCATCGATATAATCCACTGACTCTTCCACGCTATCTAACCCGACCAGTGCATTACAACGGGCTTCATCCAGCAGCGTGAACGCAAAATTAAAGCGACGTAACATCTCCACCAGCCACTGGTGTTGCAAACTCGCGGGCACCACAATCAAGGCACGCTGTACGCGACCACTCATGATTTGTTGATGCAAAATCAAGCCTGCTTCAATAGTTTTACCCAAGCCCACTTCATCGGCCAACAATACCCGTGGCGCATGACGCTGGGAGACTTCACTGGCGATATATAACTGATGCGGCAACAGTTGCACACGCGGCCCTGCCAAGCCAAACATAGGTGATTGGCGATGCTGGTTTTGGTAGTGAAGTGTTTGGTAGCGCAATGTAAAGTGGGTGTGTTTATCGATTTGACCGGCAAATAAACGATCACGTGGCGTGCTGAACTGAACAAAACTATCCAATTCAAATTCGGGAATAGCAAACTCTTCGTCGTCTTTGGTGAGCCCGATATACATCAAGCAGCCGGCCTGCTCCACGATGCGGGTGATCTGAATTTTAGTACCGTCCTGATGGCGAACTTTTTCGCCCACTTCATACTTAACCCGGCTTACCGGTGCATTGTCCATCGCATAGGTGCGACGCTCGCCCGCAGCGGGGAAGCTCAAGGTTAAACGACGATTGGCCACGTCCAGGACTATGCCCAACCCCAAATCTGCCTCTGACTCACTTATCCAGCGTTGGCCTATTACAAAAGCCGCTTCACCCGTAAACCTGGTTCTACTCACGCAAATACCTACTTACAAAATCAGAATTATCGAAAAGGCGCGCATCATACTGTTTTAGAGGCCACAAAACCAAAAAATTTGGCTGTGAGCTGGCGCAGTTTTCTATAGAATCCAAGCCACTCGTCACCTGAATGGTAGCCTCCATGCACATTAATACACCCGATGCCGCAAGCACCCAGCGCCTTGAACAACTCGTTGCCAAAACCGACTTTTTACGTCTCACCACTAGCAATGCCCACTACCCCAATGCCATGGGCGCAGGCTTGCCACTTCTCATCGTGGAAACCGCCCTGTGCAGTGCAGTTATATCCCTGCAAGGCGCCCATTTACTCGAATTTAAAACCATCGAGGGCGACCCTCTACTCTGGCTGAGCCCCAATTGCGACTTTACCCCCGGCGTCGCTCTGCGTGGCGGTGTTCCACTGTGCTTGCCATGGTTTGGGGTCAATCAAGCCTACCCGGACAAACCCAAACATGGATTTGCTCGCAATAGTTTTTGGGAATTGGGGGGAGCGCACCTGTTGAGTGATGGCGCTGTTGAGCTGGAATTTTTATTCCTGAGCGACGCGAATGAATTGTTCCCCTACGATTTTTCCGCCGAATTGCGTATCACACTGGGGACCAGCGCCAAACTTGAATTAACTATCAACAATACCGACACCGAAGACTTTGACTGCAGCTGGGCTATGCACAACTACCATCGCATCAGCTCGCTAACTGATGTGCAGGTGCTCGGCTTGGCTGAGCGCACTTATTTAGACAACTTTGAAAACTACGCAGCAAAACATCAATCTGGTGATGTCAGTTTTACTGGACCCGTAGATCGCGTTTATCCCGCTATCGATAACAGCGTTCGCATCAGTGGCTCGCCTTCCATTGAAATCACTCACAGCGATTGCCCCAGCGTTGTAGTGTGGAATCCTGGTCAGGAAGCCGCCGCGAAAATTGCCGATATTGGCGAAGGTCAGGAGCAGTTTTATATCTGCGTTGAGCGCGGCGCTGTGCTCAGTGAAAAATGGCACTTAACCGCTGGCACCAGCAAAAGTGCGTGGATGGAATTCAAACAAGTTTAATTATTAAGTGCCCATAAAAAAATGCCGCTGTTTTTCGCAAAACAGCGGCATTTTTTTAGTTAATTGCTAATTACGCAGGCAGCAATTCTTTTACTGCATCGCGCTCTTCTTGCAATTCTTTCTCGGTAGCGGTCATGCGAGCGCGCGAGAATTCATTGATATCCAAACCTTGCACGATTTCCCAGTCACCGTTTTTGCACACAACGGGGAATGAGTAGATCAGGCCTTTTTCAATGCCGTAAGAGCCGTCGCTGTATACGCCCATGCTGGTCCAATCGTTTGCTGGAGTACCCAATGCCCAATCACGGATGTGGTTGATTGCTGCGTTAGCAGCAGAAGCAGCAGACGAAGCACCGCGCGCAGCAATAATGGCAGCACCACGTTGTTGTACGGTTGGGATGTAATCTGCTTCGTACCAAGCTTGATCCACCAAGCTCAGTGCTGGTTTGCCATCAACCAATGTATTGTGCAGGTCTGGGTATTGGGTAGATGAGTGGTTGCCCCAGATCAATGCCTTGGTAATGTTGTTGATGCTGGTGCCGGTTTTGGTCGCCAACTGTGACAGTGCACGGTTGTGATCCAAACGGGTCATTGCAGTAAATTGACGTGGGTTGATGTCCGGCGCGTTGCGCTGAGCGATCAGGGCATTGGTGTTTGCGGGGTTGCCAACTACCAATACTTTGATGTTGCGTGAGGCATGGTCATTGATTGCCTTGCCTTGCACCGAGAAGATTGCGGCGTTAGCAGCCAGCAAATCTTTACGCTCCATACCTGGGCCGCGTGGACGTGCCCCTACCAACAGCGCGTAATCAGTATCTTTGAAAGCTACAGTTGGATCATCAGTGGTCACAATGCCAGCCAACAAGGGGAATGCACAGTCGTCCAATTCCATGGCTACACCTTGCAGCGCTTTCAGTGCCGGGGTGATTTCCAGCAATTGCAGGATAACGGGTTGATCTTTACCTAACATGTCGCCAGCGGCAATGCGGAACAACAATGAGTAGCTGATTTGGCCTGCGGCGCCAGTGACGGTAACTCTTACAGGTGCTTTCACGATGAGACTCCATTTATTCGGGTGATATTGGAAGGAAACGAAAGTTCGGCATTGTGTGCCTGGGTTTTACTGATAAGACGGGCGAGCATTATAGGCATTTGGGTGAAAAATTCACCCCAAGAATCACACTAAATGAGAGAGATTCGCGAGATTAACTGGATATTTACACCCTGCCACCCACTCAAGCACCGGGCCCACAATCCAGGCAGGAATTCCCCGTTGCACTACCCATGTGCAATTTTTGATGTAAATCGCGTAACGCTGTTCGCACCCCCTCCTCAAGAACGGGATGATAAAACGGCAGCTCTAACACCTCCTGCACGGTTAACCGCAACTGGATAACCCATGCCAGTTGGTGAGCAATATGCTCTGCCGCCGGACCAAACATTTCAGCCCCCAGCAGTAACCCACTCCCCTGCTCGCCATACACACGCAATAACCCGCGGTTTTTATTGATGACGGCGGCTCGTCCCTGATTCTCAAAACTGACTTCACCGATGGCATAACAATTACTACAATTTTTCCTCACTGATTCCAGATTCTGCCCAACACTGGCGATTTGCGGATCCGTAAACACAATACTCAACGGCGTGCGGCGAGTACCAGCGCGAATGTCATCCGGGTTGCGTAAAGAGCGGCCTGCATTCCCACCGGCGATGCGCCCTTCATCCGCCGCCTCATGCAACAAAGGAACATCGCTAGAAGCATCACCGGCAATATAAATAGAGGAGTTTCCACATTGGCCGGTATAGCGGTTATAAAGAGGAGTCCCCTTGCCATCTAATTCCAGGCCCGAATTTTCCAGTGCCAGCCCTTCGATATTCGGACGACGACCTGTTGCTGCTAATACATAATTAAACGTTTCTTCAATCATGCCTTTTTCGCGATGGCGATACTCAATCGCTATGGCATTTTTTTCTTCCCGAACAGTTTTAATTTCCGCATTCAGGTCCAAATAAAACTCGCGATTAAATTCTATATCGGCATAGTGACTGATAGCCGCATCCTGAATTACTGCAAGCTCACCACTCCGGCCAAAAAGTACTACCCTGACACCTAATCGACTTAATGCTTGACCAAGCTCCAAACCAATGACGCCCGGGCCAAAAATTGCAATTGATGATGGCAAATCCTGCCATTCAAAAAGATCGTCACTTGGCACTACGCGTTTCCCGGCAGTTGTTAGAAAATTGGGAATGAATGGCGAAGAACCCGTCGCGATAATAATGCGCGCTGCATCTACTTTTATGCTGTTGCCACCTGTTTGTGTTACCTCTAATTCTGTTGGCGAGACAAATTTTGCATAACCATTAAGTTTGTGGTTGTCAGGAAACTCATCAACGGATTCAATGACAGAATTTACAAACCTATCACGCTCCCTACGCACTCGCTGCATTACCGCCGCACCATTAATAACCGGAGGCGCATAACTCACACCAAAAATATCGCCTTGCTGACCATGATGGGCATACTCAGCAGCTGCAATCAGCAATTTACTTGGCATACACCCGACTCGAGCGCAGGTGGTTCCATGTTGGGCCGCTTCAATAAGCACAAGGTTATCGGTGTATTTTTTGGCAGCGCGATAAGCACTTAACCCTGCTGTACCTGCGCCAATAATTGCAATATCAACTTTACGTGCAGTCATACCCTTTACTCCTTTTTTACAAACTGTATGGATCTGACGGATCAAACGAGATTTGGTTTCAATCGTTAACCAATCATGTGATTCACTCCCTATTTAACAGCGACAAAAACGCCAAGTGCCGAATGGTGATTCAATGAGCAAAAATAAAGCTTCCTTAACCACTTGAAAATTTCAACCGATGCAGCACAATCAGCACCCATCAAGAGTTCTCTTGAGCAGTCAGGGATTCTCCCTACCTAAAAACCCTTTGTGTGAATTTAAATGAGTCAGGAATCGCCGTGCCTTAGCTGTGGGGCTTGCTGTGCCCACTTTCGCGTATCTTTTTATTGGGGTGAATGTCAGAGCACAGGCGGTCTGGTCCCTGATGAACTGACAGTACAGATCAGTCCGCACCATGCCTGTATGAAGGGAACAGAAACTAATCCTGCTCGCTGTACTGCATTGACAGGGGATGTGGGTTCAGCGGTTAGCTGTAGCATTTATGAAAATCGCTCAAGCACTTGCCGCGAATTTAATATTTTGGATGAAGAAGGCAAACCAAACGAAGCCTGCACGCGTGCGCGTGCGCGTCATGGACTGCCTCCAGTGCATCCTTCGTCAAGTTTTACTCTTGATAGCGCAGAGCCAATGCTTGATATAACTCGTCTTTGAACTCAACTTTGGTCGCGTCCAAACTGAGCACAGCTTCGACCAAATGCTCATTATCTTCCCGGCCATCATGCCAGTGCTTACGGTAGCTGCCGTCTTTATAACCGTGATCCTGACGGAAGAAATTGAGTACATTTTTACCAACGTAACCGCGATAGAGCTGCTCAAAACTCATATCCACACCTGCCATTAAGCGTGCGAATAAACCGATGTGAAATTGGCGATAGGCTAAAGTAGCAGCGACAAACTTTTCCAAATCAAGACGGAAATCTTGTTCATCTGTCGCAATAACTAACTCGCCTTGCAGGCGCGCAACAATGTCGTCTACAGCGGCGCCGGACTGCAGCAAAATACTCAAGCCAAAGTGCCAGATATCAATCAGCTCTAATGCCACTTGCTCGGTATCGGGCGATTGTTTTTTCCACCATTTCCAACCGTAATGATCCATCAACTCGGCACACTCCACCCATATGGCGCGATACCATTCATAGCCTTGTTGTTTCCAATTGGCATTCACCTTGGTATTCATGGCATCTTGCAGTTCGAGCATGATTTTAATTTGTTGGGCGTTCATGTTGTTTCTCTTTTAAAAGCTGGATCCCCGCTACGCGAGGATGACGACGGAGTTTTTAAGCTGGCAAATACTGTTTCGCTTTACCAAACAAACGATAAAAATTTTCGGTAGTTTTTTCCGCAAGTTCTTGCAGCGGAATTCCGCGTACATCTGCCACAAACTGCGCAACTTCGCGCACGTATTTCGGCTCGTTAGGTTTGCCGCGATAAGGAATTGGAGCGAGGTACGGCGAATCCGTTTCCACCAACAACCGATCGATTGGCATATTGCGCACCACATCGCGGATTTGTTCAGCCGTTTTGAACGTGACAATACCGGAAATCGAAATATAGTAATTCAGATCCAGCGCGGCTTTGGCCATATCCCAATCCTCGGTGAAACAATGCAGCACACCGCTGTGTTCAAGGCTGCCGTGCGTTTTAATCAAGGCAAGGGTATCGGCTTTGGCTTCGCGGGTATGCACCACAATGGGCAGACCAATTTGTTTACCAACGCTCAAATGCAATGCAAAACTTTCGTGCTGGATATATTTACTTTCGGTTTCGTAGTGATAGTCCAAACCCGTTTCACCTAGCGCAACCACTTTGGGTTGTGATGCCCAATTAATTAATTGCTCTGCAGTTGCCGCCCCTTCTTTTACATCACAGGGATGAACACCAACTGACGCGACTACACGTGGATGCGCATGGGCAATATCAATCACCGTTTGGATGTTCTCCAAACTAATACCGATACATAACATTTGTTGGATGCCGCGCTCATGGGCAGCGGCAATAGCAGCACTTAAATCGCCGCCATAGGGATCAAGCTTTAGGCGATCAAGGTGGCAGTGGGAATCAATTAACATGGCAACTCACAGAAGTACGGGCGATAAAAATAGCAAAGCCAGGCATGACCTGGCTTTGCGCATATCAAGAGTAAAGAATTTTACATGGTATGCGTAGGTTTGTCTGAACTGAGCATGCCAGCGAGGTAATTTTCGATTTTGTTGATAGCAGTATTATCCTGATCGCTAAACTGCACACCGATTCCCGCCGCCCGGTTTCCCTGAGCACCTTTTGGTGTTACCCAGACGACTTTGCCGGCAACCGGAATCTTCTCCGGTTCATCCATTAAACTCAGCAACATAAATACTTCGTCGCCCAATTTATAGGTCTTGTTAGTCGGGATAAACATGCCGCCATTTTTTACGAATGGCATGTATGCGGCATAAAGTACGGCCTTGTCTTTGATCGTTAACGAAAGTATGCCGTTGCGGGCACCACCACCAATCGGTTGCATAACTGATCCTGTTTGTCGTTTTTTTAACTACACGAGCGCCAATGAGATCGAACACTAATAGATTAGCTGACTAGTGTCCAGACGCCATTGCGCGATTCGTGCTGGCGCGCAATAAGGCACCCCAATCGAGCAATAATTCCTCCAATAACAATTGCTTATTGGGGTTTGCACCGCTGAGAAGTTGCCTTTTGGAGAGCATCAATTTTTCAACATAGCGATGCAACAGCGGTAAATTCAGATGGTTTAATCGTTCGCGCAGCTCTACTGGTGTTTGCTGCATTTGCGCATCATCAGCTCCAGCTTTCCAGCGAGCTATGCTATGCAGCAAACTGAGCAACCATTCCACCAGCCCTTGTACATCACCGCCGTGCCATTGGGCAGCCACCTCTATCGCCGACACCTGCCCTAAACTTAAGCGGGTAAATAATTGTAGTGTCTGTTCACGCTGCTCCAGTGCATCCCCCTGCAGCAACGCCAGCGCAGTTAAAGGCGACCCACGCGCCGCCGCCAAAAGGCTTTCTGGTGTGGCATTGCTGCCGACCAACAACGGTGATAACCAACGAATTACCTGCTCGCTGCGCGGCATGGGAAATTTACGCAATTGGCAGCGACTGCGGATGGTGGGCAGCACTGCGCTGGGGCTGTGCGCAATTAATACCAGCAAGGTATTTGCTGCCGGCTCTTCCAAAGATTTCAATAGCGCGTTAGCCGCATTGCCATTCATCGCCTCAGCAGGTTCGATAATGACCACTTTATAACCGCCCTGCTGGGCAGTTTTACTAAGCGATTCGGTTAACTCACGCACCTGGTCAACCTTGATTGCCTTCCCCGCTTCTTCTGGCTCCAACCAAACCAGATCCGGATGGGTATGGGCTTTATTCAATTCACAGCCGCGGCATTTGCCACAGGCAGTGCCTTCAATGGGCGCATCGCACAACAAAAGCTGCGCAAAGGCATCGGCCAAATGACGCTTACCAATGCCGCGCGGCCCGGCAAACATCATGGCATGAGGCAGCTTTTGGGCGGTATGTTGCTGCACCAACTGCTGCCACTCAGGTAATTGCCAAGGGTAAGGATGAATCGGAAAGTCACTCATGAAACTACTCGAAAATAGCCAAACGAATAAAAGATTGGGCAAGCTTAGCAAATTTGCGATAATCCGCGCCCGCTTAATTCAGCCTCAGGCCAGCCAATGACCGATTCCCAGCTCGACATTCTCTACCTTGACGAGGATTTGCTCATTGCGAACAAGCCGGCAGGGCTGCTCTGCGTACCCGGTAAAGGCCCTGATAAGCAAGACTGCCTTTACAATCGCGCACTGAAATTCAACCCTAACGCCCGCGTGGTGCATAGGTTGGACCAAGGTACATCCGGTATTGTGATGTTCCCCCTTAATTACCTCACGTTGAAAAACCTTACCCATAAGTTTGAGGCACGCGATATTCACAAGCGTTATGTGGCAGTAGTCGAGGGACTGGTGGCGGAGGATGAGGGCGAGATAACGCTGCCGCTGATTTGCGATTGGCCCAATCGCCCGTTGCAAAAAGTGTGTTTTGAAAGTGGCAAATCAGCCCATACCCGTTACAAAGTACTAGGGCGCCATAGCGACACCAATACCACTCGCGTCCTGCTTGAACCAGTTAGTGGACGAACCCATCAGTTGCGCGTACACATGCTGAGCCTTGAACATCCAATGCTGGGCGATGGACTTTATGCACCCGCCGATGTACTCGCCAAATCTCCACGCCTGTTACTTCACGCCCAGGAGCTATGGTTTGACCACCCTATCACTGGCAATCCATTACGAGTGGAAGCTCCAGCTGCGTTTTAGTTTCTTGTTAACACACCGGGGCAAGAAGTTAATTCAGCAGCGCCGATAGCACTTTATCTATATCAGTTTGAACTTCACTCAGGGTTTGTCCCGCATCCACCAAGGCGTAGCGCTCTGGTGCCGCCAAAGCGCGCTGGCGATAAGCGGTGCGAACCCGCTCAAAAAAGACGATAGTTTCGCTCTCAAATCGATCCAACTCACCGCGCTGACGAGCGCGATCCAGCCCAAGCTGGACGTCTATATCCAGAATTAAGGTTAAATCAGGCCGTAAATCTCCCTGCACCAGCTGCTCAAGCTGCTCGATGGTTGATTTACTCAAACCGCGCCCACCGCCCTGATAAGCGTAGGTCGCATCGGTAAAACGATCACTCAATACCCATGCACCGCGCGCAAGCGCCGGCTTAATCACCTGTGCCAAATGCTGGGCACGGGCGGCAAATACCAGCAAGAGTTCTGCCGTCTCATCCACTGGCTCATCACGTTTGCTAAGCAATAGGTGGCGAATCTGTTCTGCCAAAGGCGTACCGCCGGGTTCGCGGGTAACAATTACCTCAATACCCTTGGCCTCCAACCAATCGCGCACAAAGGCCAGGTTGGTACTCTTCCCGACACCTTCAGTGCCTTCTATAGTAAGAAATTTGCCGCGTTGCATAACTCTCTCTGATCTTAAATTTAATAACTTACGCATTCCTTCCCCTTGGGGGAGCGCGTATCATACCGGCTTTTTCCAGCACCACCCTCTAAATCTCAAGGGAGATTCACCATGATCACATTACACACTAACTACGGCGATATCGTTATTGAACTGGATTTTGATAAAGCGCCCAAGACCGCAGCCAACTTTAAACAATATGTAGAAGAAGGCTTTTATAACGGCACTATTTTTCATCGTGTCATTGATGGCTTTATGATCCAAGGTGGCGGTTTTACGGAAGATTTTCAACAAAAAGAAACCCGTGAAATGATTCAGAACGAAGCTGACAATGGCCTGCAAAACCTGACCGGCACTTTGGCTATGGCGCGCACCAATGATCCGCACAGCGCCACCGCGCAATTCTTTATTAACGTAAAAGACAACAGCTTCCTCAATCACTCAGGCAAAAATGCATCCGGTTGGGGCTACTGTGTGTTTGGTAAAGTTGTTAATGGCATGGACGTGGTAAACAAAATCAAAGGTGTAAAAACTGGCAGCAAAGGTTTCCATCAAGACGTACCTAAAGAAGCCGTTATTATTCAAAGCGCCACTATCGCTGAATAATATGTACACACTGTTTATTTCAGATTTACATCTCCACGAATCACGCCCGCAGATCACGCGGGCGTTTTTTCATTTTTTGCATACACAAGCAATTAACGCCGAATCACTTTATATCCTTGGTGATTTTTTTGACGCCTGGATTGGCGACGATGATGACGCTGAGCTTCCGCAACAAGTAGCGGATCAATTACTTGCACTTACCCGGAATGGCGTCACGATTTATTTTATGCATGGCAACCGGGATTTTTTATTAGGCGATAGCTACGCCAAAAAATCGGGCATGATAATTATCCCCGAAGGCACCGTTATTGATTTATATGGCACAGCAACGCTACTGGTTCATGGCGATGCGCTCTGCACCGACGATAAAGATTACCAAGCATTTCGAGCAATGGTTCGCAGCCCACAATGGCAACAACAAGTGCTTGCGCAGCCACTTGCCGCACGCCGTGCATTAGCAGCGCAACTGCGTGATAAAAGTCAAAGTATGAATAGCCTGAAAGCGGCAGATATAATGGATGTAACACCGGCCGAAGTAGTTAAACAGATGGAAGAGGCAAAAGTACAAGTTATGATTCACGGCCACACTCACCGCCCTGCACGCCATAAGCTGTTGGCTAACAACCGTCCTGCAGAGCGCATTGTACTGGGCGATTGGCATGATTTTGCCTGGTGCATCAGGGCCGACAGCAATGGTATGGAATTAAAAAGCTGGGAGATTTAAAAAACTAATTTATTGTGGCTTTAAATAACCAAGCCTTTTAAGCAAAAGGTCTCACAACCACTCTGGTTGAAAGTTTAACGGCTGCGACTTGTCATCATGTAAAGCCCACCAACAATTACAAACAGCGGCCACCAAGTCCAAAATGAAAGATCCAGCAAAAACATCAGCGCGACAAACACAATTGTTCCCGCTGACACTAGTGAGTTGGCTACAGCAACGCCCAGCCCCTCTTTGCGATAAAAACTAAATGCCTGCTGTAGCGGCCCAATGGCAGCAAGCAAAATAAAAAATGCCCACCAGTTGTGAAAATCCAAAAAGAATAATTCATAGCCCAGGTTGCGCGCCAACAACAAGCCACCAATCACAACAATAGCCAAACCGAGCGGCCAATTAACAGAGCGTGATGCAGTTTTTGGTGTATTCACATTCTGTGGATTATTCGTTTGTGGAGCTGGAACTTGGGGTTTATCGTCTGGCTGATTCATAAAAAATCCTTTCAGGTCTATAACGTTGGAATCGCTGCTAGTAAGTGACGAGTGTATTCTTGCTGTGGCGATGAAAACAATTGCTCTGTTTCACCTTCCTCTATCAACTTACCTTTCTGCATTACAACCACCCTGTCACACAAATAACGCACCACCGACATGTCGTGCGAAATAAACAACATGGTTAAATTGTGTTTTTGAGTTAGCTCCAATAACAGGGCGAGAATTTGTGCACGAATAGTCACATCGAGTGCCGAGACTGGCTCATCGGCAATAATCAAGCGCGGTTTTAATGCAATAGCACGAGCAATAGCGATACGCTGACGCTGACCGCCGGAAAACTCATGGGGATATTTGCGAATAAACCGACGATCCAGCCCAACGTCATCCATTAGTTCTTTTACTTTTTCAAGCACGGTGGCCTGAGTGGCCAGCTTATGCACTAACAGTGGTTCAGCCAAAGTATCAAATACCGTCATACGCGGATTAAGCGATGCATAGGGGTCTTGAAAGATCATTTGAATTTGGGGGCGGACACTACTGAAATCCGCTTCAGTTGCAGCAAGAAGATTTTTACCGTTAAACACAACCTCCCCGGATTGCGCATCCACCAAGCGAATAATACTGCGCCCCAAGGTTGATTTCCCTGAGCCGGATTCACCCACCAAACCCAAAATTTCTCCACGGCGAATAGTGATACTCACATCATCCACACCGCGCGCAAAGCGAGTTACTCTTCTGAAAATAGCACCAACTCTGTGAGGAAATCCAACCTGTAATTTTTTAATTTCCAGCAGTGGCGCTTCATTCGGTTGCACAGCACTTGGAACCGGTTTGGCGGTAGTCAGCACTGCACTCAATAATTTGCGCGTATATTCCTGTGTAGGATTTTTAAAGATTCCCACTGCAGTACCCTGCTCTACCAGCTTACCCTTTTCCATCACCAAGACATGATCAGCCATTTGCGCAGCCACGCCCAAATCATGGGTGATAAAAATAACTGCCAACTTGCGTGTTTGTTGCAGTTGTTTTATGAGGGTGAGAATTTGCGCTTGTACCGTAACATCCAGCGCCGTAGTTGGTTCATCGGCAATTAACAACTCCGGCTCAGCCAATAACGCCATCGCAATCATGACGCGTTGGCGCATACCGCCGGAAAATTGGTGCGGATATTCGTGTATGCGTTTGGCTGCATCTTGAATACCTACTTCATGCAGCGTAGCAATCGCCTTTTCAAGCGCCTGCTGTTTACTTACCCCTTTATGTTGCAATAACACTTCGGTTAGTTGATCCGCAATGCGCATGTTTGGATTAAGACAGGTCATTGGATCTTGAAAAATCATGGCGATTTTATTGCCGCGAACTTGACGCAACTCGGCTTCGCTCATTTGCAACAGATCTTGTCCATGAAATAACGCACGACCAGATTCAATTTTTCCCGGTGGCATAGGAATGAGCCCTAGCAAGCTATAACAGGCTACAGATTTACCTGAACCCGACTCGCCCACTATACCAAGCACCTCACCGGCCTTGAGTGAGAAATGTAGATTTTCAACCGCTACTGTTTGCCCATTGCGGGTATTAAATACCACGCGCAAATTTTCAACCGCTAATAATGTTTCTTGGCTCATGACTTAATCCTTGGAGGCTCGTGGGTCAAGCGCATCACGCAAACCATCACCGAGGAAGTTGAGAGAAAATAGCGTGATAGTTAGCACTAAACCGGGAAAGATAAGTAACCATGGATATTCCTCCATAGTCTCCACACCGCCAGAAATTAATGACCCCCAGGAACTGGCTGGTGGCTGAATACCGAGACCTAAAAAGCTAAGAAATGATTCCAACAAAATCACACTGGGAATAGTCAGCGTGGTGTATACGATGACTGGCCCGAGCACATTGGGAATTAAGTGGCGAGTGATAATCCGCCATGGCGATAAACCCATGGAGATTGCCGCCTCAACAAATTCTTGTCGTTTAATGCTAAGCACTTGCCCGCGCACAATACGCGCCATGGTCAACCACTCAACAGCACCAATCGCCAAAAACAATAGCAACATACTGCTACCAAAAATAACGGTAAGTAAAATAATAAAAATGGTAAACGGCAAGGCATAAAGTGCATCGACAATACGCATCATCACGGCATCAACACGGCCACCAATAAAACCGGCGATTGCGCCCCAGAGCACACCAATCGTAAGTGCGACTGCCGTTGCAATAAAGCCCACCATCAATGAAATGCGGCTGCCGTACATAATGCGCGTGAGTTGATCGCGTCCGAGTGTATCCGTACCCAACCAATGCGCCGCGGATGGAGCAGAAGCACCGAGATCCAAATTTTGCTCTTCATAACTGTAAGGCGCGATCCACGGCGTAAGTAGTGCGATAACCACCATAAACAAAATGACAAACAGACCAATCATTGCCATTTTATTTTTTTTGAGCCGGGCGATTGCATCCTGGGTGAGGGAGCGCCCCTTTTCTGACTCCAGTAATTCAACTGGCAAGCTATTAACCGACATTATTGTTTACCCCCAAGATCCTGACGCACTTTTGGGTTTAACCAGACCAACGCAATATCGGCCAGCAAATTAAACAGCACAATAAGAAAAGCGAAGAAAATGGTTAGGCCGAGAATTAACGTGTAATCGCGATTAAATGCCGCCATGACATAAAAACGCCCAAGCCCCGGAATTTGAAAAATAGACTCAACCACAAATGACCCAGCGAGTAAACCAGCAATGGCTGGCCCGAGAAATGAAATAACCGGTGTAATGCCCCCGCGCAGCGCATGTACAAATACGATACGCGCCGTCGATAAACCCTTGGCTTTTGCGGTGCGAATATAATCCTGCGACAACACATCCAGCATGCCACCACGACTGATACGCGCTATATAAGCTGCATAAGCAAAACCCAACGTGATGGAGGGAAGAATTTTATCCCCCGCAATTTGCCCCCAACCGGCTACTGGCAACCATCCCAACCAGATTCCAAATACCAATAAAAGTATTGGCCCAAGTACAAAAGTCGGCATACAAATACCAATCATTGCAGCAGACATGGGAATGTAATCTTGCAGCGTATTGCTTTTTAAGGATGCAAAAATACCGGCTGCAAGCCCCACCACTAGTGCAAACAAAATTGCATAAAGCGATAGCTCCGCCGTGGCGGGAAAACCCGCTGCAATTAAGTCATTTACGGTATGGGTTGGATATTTAAAAGAAGGGCCAAAATCCCCCTGCAGTAAATTACCCATGTAATCTAAATACTGCTTCCATAAGGGATCATCAAGGTGATAGCGCTCGTTTAAATGTTTAAGTACTTCTGGAGGTACTGCGCGCTCTGCATCAAAAGGGCCTCCGGGAGCCATTCTGATCATAAAAAAAGTGACTGTTGCCACCAGCAACAAAACGGGAATGGCTTGTAGGCTGCGCTGAATAATAAATCGCAACATTATTCGCCCCCCTTATTGCTGGCTTCCAAATACATATATTTGTAGGGGTGATAATCCATAGTATTGGGGAAATAACCTTTTACATCTTCCGAGAGTAAATAATTAGTGGTGTAGTTGTAGATGGGAAGAATTGGCGCTTCATCCACAAGAATTTGTTCGGCTTCTTGGAAATAGGCATAACGCTCATCGCGAGATTTAGCGGATGTTGAAAGGCGCATGAGCTCATCGTAGCGTGCATTACCCCATCCAGTATTGTTATTCCCACCGCCAGTCATAAACAGCTCAAGAAAGGTGTACGGGTCTATGTAATCACCGATCCAACCTCGTCGGCCAATTTGAAAATTGAGCAATTGTTGATTGCTCAAAAAAACCTTCCACTCCTGATTTTGCAACGAGACATCAATATTCAACGCTTTCTTCCACATTTGTTGAATGGCAACTGCAATTTTCTGGTGATCCTGACTGGTGTTATAAACCAATTCTAATTTAGGGAAACCTTTTCCATCGGGATAGCCTGCCTCAGCCAGTAGCTTGCGCGCCAATTCAATGTCATAGGTCATTTTAGCATTAGGTGTATAGCCCAATGTATCAGGCGGTGTGAGTGCATACGTAGGCAACTGCCCGCCGCGAGTAACATTTTTAGTTATAGCCTCGCGATCAACTGTGTAAGCAAGTGCCTTGCGCACACGCACGTCATTTAGAGGCTTTTGTGTCACGTTAAACGCATAATAATAAGTACCGAAATATAAATTCCCTTTGTATTGAGCAGAATTTTTCTCGCGATAGCGCTCAATTTTAGTACTGGGCATAGTTTCAGTTTTATGCAACTGCCCTGCTTTGAACATTCGCTCCTCAACCAATGCTTGATCGATAGGATAGAAATTAATTTTATTTAGCTTAACGGTAGAAGAATCCCAATAATTATTGTTACGTACAACGGAAAACACTTTTCCCGGAGTCCATTCTTCGATAATAAAAGGACCATTACCTACAAAATTTTCGGGGCGCGTCCAGCGTGTAGCGGCTTCATCCATGCGACCATATTTGAGCAGCGTAGGCACATGGACAGGATAAGCACTATGGTGGTCCAATATTTGTAAAAAGTAGGGTGTTGGGTTTTCCAAAATGACCTGCAATGTATGTTCATCAATTGCCGTCACCCCAACCTCAGAAAAATTTGTAATCTTTCCTGAATGGTAGGCTTCAGCATTTTTAATGCTGTAAAGCATACTGGCATACTGATTACCCAAAGCCACTGAAAGCGCGCGCTGCCAGGACAAAACAAAATCCTCAGCAACTAATGCCTCACCATTTGACCATTTTGCAGTTGGGCGAATATGAAAGGTATACACCAAACCATCTTCAGAAATGCTCCATCGTTCGGCAACCGCAGGCACAATTTCCAATGTTTCAGGATGTTTAGAAACCAAACCTTCAAATAAGGCCATTTGCAAATGGTATTCAGGCATACCTGTCGTTGTATGGGGGTCAATTTCGGCGGGCTCAGTGCCATTCCCTATGTGAAGTATTTGTTGTTCCGTACCAATATCAACCAACGTTTTCCGATCACCGCATGACAATAAAGAAAGACTCAAGGCGATCACAAGATAAACTTTTAATGCAGATTTCATAAGAAAACCAATGTCAAGTAAGGCATGAACCACAAAGCCCGCACTGGGGTTGCAGTGCGGGCTTCTCTTTACTCAGTCGCTAAATCTTTCGCAAACGCATCAAAACTATAAGGGCGCCCCAGGAAATCCTGCACCAATTCAGCTGCATCTTTGCTTCCACCGGGTTCGAGTACTGTTTTACGGAAATGGTTTGCCAGTTCAGGGTTGCGCAAGCCTTTCTTCACAAATTCGCTGTGCATGTCAGCGGCGATCACCAGCGACCACATGTAGGTGTAATAAATTGAGGAATAGCCATTGAGATGACCGAAGCTGGCGTAAAAGTAGGTATCTTCTACATAACCAAATGGAGAATAAGTTGATTGGATTGTTTTCATCGCCTCATTCAAATCCAGCGCCGCTGGATCATTGTTGTAGAGGCCCAATGACAGGGCTGCATAAAACAGTTGATGCTTGGTCCACATGGCGCGGCCAAAATCCCTTGCAGCGATCATTTTTTCTACCAGTGCTGGCGGAATAACTTCACCTTTGTCGTTTTGTGCAAAGCTAGCAAGTGTTTCAGCATCCCACACCCACTCTTCCAACATTTGCGAAGGTGCTTCCACAAAATCCCACTCAGTTTTAATGCCGGAAAAATACATCCAACGCTGGTTGGTACCCGCAAAAATGCCGTGTAACAAATGACCAAACTCGTGCAGAAAAGTTTCTACGTCAGCATGTTCCATTAGGCCTGAACTGCCATCCCCACCGGGGAAATTACACACTAAGGCAGCAACAGGTAATTGAACACCTTCAATACCGTTTACAACAGAAAAGGCGGCGGCATGTTTATATTTGCCTGTACGTGGGTGCATATCCAGATAAAAACGCCCGATAACTTTATCACCCTCCACTATTTCAAACGCGTTTACCGATTCATGCCACACATCCGTTTGCCACGGGCGGATGGTCACCCCAAACATTGCCTGTACAAGGTCAAAAATACCCTGTTTAACCTTGTCGTAATGAAAATACTGACGCACTTCTTGTGCGTTAACTTGGTACTGTTCTTTTTTTACCAGATCTTCTACGTACATTTTTTGCCAGTCAGCAACACGGGTCGCCGTAGGATCTATTTTTTGCAGGCGCGCTAATAGTTGTTGATATTCCTGCTCTGCACGCGGAGTTGCAACGCCAGACACTTTATCGATAAAAGTTTGCGCGTTAGCGGGCGAACCAATCATTTTATCTTCTGTGACAAACGCCGAGAAATTTTCATAGCCGAGAACTTTTGCCAGTTCATGGCGTTTTTCAATCAGGTTTTGTAAGACCGCTTTGTTTTCAGGGTAGGCTTGCTGGCGGAAAATAATGTAGAACTGTTTGCGCAGCTCGTCGCTTTCAGCGTATTGCATGAAGGGAACATAATCAGGATAAGCCGTTGTGAGAACAATTTTGCCTTCATCATTCGGCTTGTGAGCGTCGATATAATCCTGCGGCAAACCTTTTAAGTCATCGACAGAATCCAATACCAGCTGGCGCGCGCCATCGCGAATGTTTTTATCAAAACTCTGACCAATTAAATTGATTTCTTCATTCAATTTTTTAATGCGGTTACGGGTTGCTTCATCTTTATCAACACCGGCGCGTTTAAAGTCGCGCAATAAATGTTCGAGAAAACGTTTATCCAGCGCATCCAACCCTTGGTTATCTACCGCCACCAAATGATTGTAAAGTGGGCGCGACAAACTAATTTCGCTAATCAGTTCTACAAATTTTTGCTCACATTCTTCAGCGCTAACACGCACGGCTTCGTTGGGGTGCACATTGGCGTAGAGGCTCGCCAAACTCATTTGTTTATCTAATAGCAGGTCTATATTGTTAATTGCCGAGAGCAATTCTTTTGCTTCATAGCGTTTTGATTCAATAGAAAACGCCTTCATTTGCTCCAGGATTTGACTGTGATCAGCTTGGCAATTTGCAAGGTAGTCTGCGGCAACTTTATCGGTTGGCTGCTGCCATGCGATAGACGCAGTAGAAGAAGAGGATGAACTATTTTCTGTTGGGCTTGGACTGCAACCAGTTAGGAACCCCAGCCCCAGTGCCAGAACAGAAACCGGCTTGAGAAAGCCAAGCGGATTAAATGCACAGATGTTCGTCAAGATAACCTTGCATCGACTCATAATTGCCTCTATTAACTATTGTTCAAGAAAGCGCATGATCGACAATACCATCGTCAACGCCAGCCAACCTACCTTCAGGGCATGGTAGTACACTTTCCACCACAAACAAAGAGCCTAAAAAACCATAGCCGATAGACACTTAGAGTATAAAAAATCAGCCCGATTCAGGCTTGGCAAGAAGCCGAAAACCTTTGCTTTTCACTGCCGGGATCTTTTGCAACAAAGCTACAGATTGCTGCTAAGCTTGAATTAATCCTCCAGATGCGTATAACAAGATCGAAACTATGCCTGAATACCTGCTTACTGAAGACCAGCGCGACTGTTTGCAAGAGATTACCAACGTCGCCATGGGCCAAGCCGGCTCCCATTTGGCTCGCCTGCTGGATGTATTTGTGGTGCTGTCCATTCCTCACGTCAGCGTATTAAACCCAACCGATATCGCCATGGCGCTTCAATCACTCAACCGCGAAAATCACAACGATGTAGTTCATGGTGTATGCCAGGGATTTATTGGCGGTGGAATCGCAGGTGAAGCCATGTTGATCTTTCACGGTACCGACTTCAACGACCTGGCGCGATTGCTGAAATACGACAAAGTACCGGATGAACAAGCGCAATACGAATTACTGATGGATACCGCTAATGTGCTTAACGGAGCCTGCCTGCGCGGACTTGCCGAACAGTTGGATACCCATTTCAGTTTTGGCCCGCCCATGCTACTGGGGCAACACTGCAACATTACCGACTTGTTACAAAATAATAATATGAAATGGAAACAGGCATTGGTGGTAGAGATAAATTACGCCATTGAAGATCACAAAATTAATTGCGACTTATTGTTAGTGGTTGCCGAGCACTCAATCTCGGGCTTAACCGAAAAACTCGACTACCTACTTGATTAGGTTGAATGACACCGATGGCGAAAAATAAAGATTCAAACAAGCTGTTCGACGATGTTCATTGGCAAATGGACATTTTGCAAAATATTGATGTCGGGCTCGTTGTAATGGACGAAAACTATACCATCGATGTGTGGAATAGTTTTATGCAAAACCACAGCGGTAAAGCCCCAGAGAAAGTATTGGGTAAGAGCTTATTTGAAGCATTTCCTGAACTCCCGGAAGCCTGGTTCAAACATAAAGCGCAATCCGTTTTTGTACTTCAAAATACTGCGTTTACTACTTGGGAGCAGCGACCTTATTTATTTCGCTTTCCGCATTATCGCCCTATTACCGGTACCGCTGAATTTATGTACCAAAATAGCAGCATTATCCCGCTACTGGATACCAATGGAGTCGCGCGTCACATCTGCCTGATTATTTATGATGTCACCGACACCGCCGTCAATAAACTCGCACAACAACAAGCTAACAAACAACTGCAAAACCTCAGCCGCACTGATCACCTGACCGGTTTATTTAATCGCGGTTACTGGGAGTTGAGATTAATTCAAGAGTTCAAACGTTTTGACCGGTATGAACAACCTTCCAGCCTGATTATGCTGGATATCGATCACTTCAAAAAAATTAACGATACCTACGGCCACACGGTAGGCGATGAAGCTATTCGCGCCGTCAGTAGAACCATCCGGGAACACACCCGCGATCTGGATATTCCCGGTAGATACGGCGGCGAAGAATTTGGCATTATCCTGACCAACACCAATGGCGATGGTGCCTGCGTATTTGCCGAACGCCTGCGAAAAACCATCGAGGAATCTACCATTTACGCAGAGGGACACGTGATTCAGTTTACCGTTAGCATGGGCGTAGCAGAGCTGAATCAGGACTTGCACGATCATCGTCACTGGATCGAAAAAGCAGACCAAGGCCTTTACCGCTCCAAAGAGGGAGGGAGAAACCGGGTTACCCTGCTCCCCTGAGTTTTCCTGGCAAGGGGCAATAACCTTATTCCCTGGACCAGATGTTATAAGCTGATAACAAGTCGATATTTCTCAAACCGGTGGCATCTCAATAGGATGCGCTCACCCAACACTGGAATGGAAATACGCTTGAATGAAAATTCGTGACCTCGACCTATCCGATAACGCCATCAACCAGGAACATGAAGCACTCGGCATTCCTCCTGTAGAACAAATTCCCCTCCACCCAATTATCCGCACCGCAGTATGGTTTGCGATACTGACACTTATTGGCCTTGTCGCTTTGGGCGCAGCACAGGTATTTGGCAGCAGCTGGGATGAAGGCGTTACTACCATCAAAACCACACTCAATGACTCCATGTTTTGGAATGCTTTACTGGTGGGCTTGTTGGCACAAATAGTCGATGGCGCATTGGGTATGGCTTATGGCCTCACCTCAACCAGCTTTCTGCTCGCGACCGGCGCATCACCGGCATTGGCGAGCGCATCGGTGCATATGGCAGAAGTTTTTACCACCGGCATATCAGGTATAAGCCACGCCAAATTCGGCAATGTTGATAAGAAATTATTTTTACGTTTATTGATTCCCGGCATTGTCGGCGGCCTGCTCGGTGCACTGCTCGTTACTCAAATTGACGGCGACACCTTGAAACCCTTTATCACCGTGTATTTATTGTTGATGGGTATGTACGTGCTGAGCAAAGCGTTTCGCAAACATATTGCCACGCGCAAAGGTGAACCCAAGCATGTTGCCAAACTCGCGTTATTGGGCGGTTTTGTGGATACCTCAGGCGGTGGCGGTTGGGGGCCGGTAGTGACTACTACATTGGTCGGTACCGGCCATGACCCACGCACCACAATTGGCTCGGTTAACTTCGCTGAATTTTTTCTGACGCTCACCAGCGCCGCATCACTGTTTATTCTCGTTGATGAAACCATCTGGCATGTGGTCGCGGGGTTGATTGTAGGCGGATTATTCGCCGCCCCCTTCGCCGCCTATGCGTGCAAAAAGTTCTCGACCAGGACTTTACTGATTTTGGTGGGATTACTGATTAGCGGGATATCGGTGTTTAATCTTTATAAGGCACTTATCGGCTGATAAGTGCGCTCACAAAAACCAACGGCTTAAAACCTATATTTCATGCCCAATGTTGCGCTGCGCGGCTCACCAAAATCAGCATAACCCCACATGGAGCGGTTGTAGAATTCGTCGAACAGGTTATCGATATTGAGTGAGACCGATAGCGATTCATTCAATGCATAACGCGCCATAACATCGACCAACCAATAGGACGGCTGTTCCTGTCTGACATCAATAGGTTCACCCGTTGTACTGACGCTGGCAGCGATGCTGGAGTTGTAATAGGAATCGCTCTGCCACCGCGCACTGGCGCCCAAGGTTAGGCCATCCCAAGTATCCGCAAAGGTATAGCTGTGGGTAATCTTGAACATTTCATTTGGGATGTACGTCTGACGTGGGTTGCCCTCTTTATCTTCTGCTTCGTTATGGGTATAGCCACCGCTGATCTTCCATTGTTCACTCAAGGCGCCGGCAATCTCAATCTCATAACCGTCGGTTTTAATACCATCGATACTTTCGTAGATATAACTGCCATTGGGCAGTCTCCCCAAGTTGGCATATTCAGAAACACTGTCTTTATTGGCGCGATACACCGCCGCAGAAATATTTAAATCATTGTCGAAAAACGCCAGCTTGATACCAGCTTCAGTATTAGTACCCTCGGTAGGTTCCAATATGTTTCCATCCGCACCGTATTGACTGACCGGTAAGAAAATACCGGTGTAGCTAGTGTAAACCGACATAACATCACTCAAGTCATACACTAGTCCGGCATAGGGCGTGACAACATTATTTTCAGAACTACGCTTGGTCGCAGCACTGCCAATCAGATCGGTGTTTTTATAACTCCAGTCGCTTACACGACCACCCACCATTACCTTCAAAGGGTCGGCAAGGTTAAAGCGCACAGTCCCAAAGGTGCCCGATTGAGTGCCCTCTTCAAGGTTGCCGTAACGACGGTGTGATTGTGAGTAATCAGGTGCTGGTGGCGTACTTTCAACATAAAAATTGAGCGACTCGACGTAAGTCGTCGACATATACATAGTGAATTCATTACTGCTGTAGCTGTGCCCTAAAACCACATCGTGATCGCGTTCAAAAAGGACAAAATCACCGTTGACCATCAGATTAAAACTCTGGGTATCGGATTCGCGATCCGATTGCAGTGATGTCGGCCGGGGCGACCAGGGATCAACAAAGGCGCCAGTAACCTTATCGACAAAGGAACCGAAGTTTGCGTTGCTTACGTCTTGCGATGCAGTCGCGTAGCGATAGTTACTTTTGACTGTCCAGCCGTTGCCAAAATCGTGCCTTAGCTCTGGCATCACGCTGCTTTGTTTGATGTTGCGGTGCGCCCATGGCTGGCCAGTGGAGTAAGAAACCTCGTGGTCGATCAGCGTGCCGTCAGTATAAAACGCCGGATTGGAGCTCCAGTTATAAACACCACTGGCGTTGACTTCTGTGTTATCGGCCAATAGCGCGACGGTGGTTTGCTCTGAAAGATCGGCTTCGATAACGCCGTAAATCACCGATTTATCGCGCGTGTAACGGTCAATATAGGAATCGCCATCGAGATAAGCGCCTACAATACGGCCACGCACACTGCCGGACTCGTTTAAAGCGCCCGATATATCGCCCTCGGTGCGATAGTTATCCCAACTTCCGCCCGATACAGAAACAGAGGATTTGAAGTCGCTCGTCGGGCGCTTGCGGATCATATTCACCGTCGCTGACGGCTCACCCTGCCCACCCAAAATACCGGCCGCACCTTTTAATACCTCAATACGTTCAGCAATCACCGGATCAATACTCTGGCTCAGGTCGCCGGAATAAGTTGAATTGGCGGGGGTGGTGATCATGCCATCCACCTGCACGCCGGTATCCAACTGGAAACCGCGCACGAATACCATGCTGTACTCAGAGGCATCGCCCACTTTGCTAACACCGGGAACATGGTCAAGCACCTGCTCCATGTCCACCAACGCTTTGTCTTCAATCATCTGGCTGGTCATGATGGTGACAGTTTGCGGGGTCTCGCGCAGGCTCATCTCAAGCCCGGTTGCACCGTTCATAGAGCGCGTGGTGTAACTGCCGGTCACCATCACCTCTTCAATTGATGCGTTACCAGTGCCAGATTTTTTACTGCCTTTAAGCAACGGTTCGGCTTGCACGTCTGCATCAGCCGCAAAACCCGTGAAGCTAAAACCCAAGCCGAACAGCGTAGCTACTGCCTGCGCCAGTATGCGTTTCGTAAACATTAATGGAGATCCTTATAGCGGGGGGAGAGAAGTTTGTTGGCACGTTTTTCCTTGACGGGGGAAAATTTCGCAACCTAAAATGCGAATGCTAATTATTATCATTATGTTTAACGAAAATATCAACTTCTCTCTCAGGCTCTAAAACCCCCATGAATAAGATTCACTTTCCGTTTTCATTACGAGTAAATACTGTCGCCAAGCATCCATCCAACCGCCATCTAGCAATGACCACTCTCGCATTAACCTTGGGTTTGCCCGCCGGAGCACTTGGGGCTGAAGCTCAGGCTACCGACTTGCCGATGCAACTGGCAGCCGCCAGCCCGGATGTCGAGGAGGTTCAAGTTGACGGCCGCAACCAGGAACGAAAAACCGCTACTCGCCTACCCTTTGCCCTGCGCGAACTACCGCAATCAATCAGTGAAATATCACAAGAAATGATTGAGCTGACCTCCATGACCGACATGAATGACCTGATGATGAATGTCACCGGTGTCAACGTCACACTCTACGACACCCAGCGCCCACTGTACTTTGCGCGCGGTTTCCAAATCACTGACTTTCAGGTCGATGGCATCCCCACCTACAGCGGTTCTACCAACCAGGAATACGACACGGCACTTTATGAGCGAGTGGAAGTAATTCGCGGTGCCAATGGCCTGCTCTCAGGGGTTGGCACGCCCTCGGCCACCGTCAATCTGGTGCGCAAACGTCCGGGTAAAACGCTGGATGCATCAGTATCTGCCAGTGTGAGCTCATGGGATCGCCAGCGCGGCGTTGTGGATGTCTCAACGCCACTGACCAGCGACGGAAAATTGCGCAGCCGGGTTGTTGTCGCCTATCAGGATTCCGACAGTTTTCGCGACCGCTATCGCGAAGACAAAACTGCGGTATTGGGTGTTGTAGAGGGCGATATTGGTGAAAAAACCACGGTTGCGGTGGGTTATCAAAATCAGGACAACAACCCCGAAGGCACCATCTGGGGAACCATCCCACTGTTCGCGGCTGACGGCTCCAAAGCCAAGCTGCCCGTATCGACCAGTTTTGCCCCCGAGTGGACAACCTGGCAGCGTGAATCCAGCACCTTGTTTGCCGATGTAGAGCACAATTTCAATGAGGACTGGAAGCTGCGCTTTGCAGTAAACCGCACTGAAGGCGACGTATTCAGCTTGCGGGTTTATGCACAAGGTTTCCCTGACCGTGAAACCGGAGAAGGCGTGCGACTGTTAGCCGGTGTTGGCGCCGGTGACGACACCCGTGACAGCATCGATCTTTACCTCACCGGTGATTACCAATGGCTGGGGCGCGAGCACACCTTGATCGTTGGCACCAATAGTTATGAGATGGAATCCAATACACCCGGTTATACGTCAGTTGCCTCCTGGAGTTATCTGGTACCCAATGCCTGGAACTACGATGGCAAGGCACCCCAACCCACCTATTCCCGCACAGGCGCATTTCGTATCGCCACAACGGAACAAATGGGTGTTTATACCGCCAACCGTTTTAGCCTTACGAATTCACTCTCTGCCGTAATCGGCGCCCGTGTCACCTCCTGGGAGACAGGAACAGACAACTACAATACCACCGGTGCTTATGTGAATAAGACCGGCACATTTGAGGTCGACAATGAACTGACATCTTATGCAGGGTTGATATATGACCTGAGCAAACAATTTTCGCTCTACGCCAGCTACACCGATATTTTTAATCCGCAAAACTACAAGGATAAGGACAACAATTTGCTTGAGCCGGTGCTTGGCAGCAACGCCGAACTGGGTGTGAAAGGTGAGTTTTTTGATGGCAAGCTGCTCGCATCTACCGCAGTGTTCAAAACCAAACAGGACAACTACGCCGTGCGCGATATGACCCAGCCGGAAAATTCACTGCCGGATGGCAGCTCAGCCTATGTGGGGGTTGATGGCACCGAAAGCGAAGGCATTGAACTGAGCCTGAGCGGGAACCTCAGCGCACAGTGGGTGATTAACGCTGGCTATACCTACGTAGATACCAAGCGCCACACCAATGATCGCATCTGGACCAATCTGCCTGAACACTCAGTGCAATTGTCCAGCCACTACCATTTCTCGGGCGCATTGGCACCGCTGGTTTTGGGCGGCGGCGTTAACTGGCAAAGCGAAACCATCGGCTACGGTGTAACTCATCCGACTCGCACGGATGCAACATTCACCCAGGATTCCTACTTACTTACCAACCTCTATGCCACGTGGAATTTCAACGAAAGCTGGACGGCCTCACTGAGCGCAACTAACGTCTTCGACGAAATCTATTGGGCAAATATTGATTACGCAAACTACGGCGAGCCGAGAAATGTGTCACTCACCGTGAAGTGGAAGTTGTGATTCTTTGCGGCTTAAACCGCTCAACACTTAATCAGTAAAAACATCGCTCACTTAAACATCAGCCACACAAAACACCACCCTCACAAAACCAAAAGGCCCGTAATGGGCCTTTTGGTTTAAGCCAATCATATGGCTCATCTTCAATCTGGATGTTGTGCACAGGCAAAAGTGTTTAACGGCTCGGCCACACCATCCGCAACAACTGTGGGCGCCAGCTCAACAACATACCAACCGACGGCGCCGCTGCCGCCAAGAACATAATCCAAACCAGTACCGCCATAGATGGACGGTCGGCGATAAAACACAGCATGGCCGACAACAAAAGGCCGAGCCCCCCCAACAACCTGAGCTTGATTCGCACCTGGGTGCTGGGTGCGCTTGTTCCCATCACTTGTTGCCAGTGGGCGTTCATCGCCAACGCCAGCCAGGCAAAACCAACAAGGCAACTGATGCCTGCCAATATCAATACAATCCAGGGTTCAAACATGTTTCATATCCCCAACAAGTTCCAGATCAGCCTCTTGCGCAGCAATGTTAGCGACGGGTTGCTCACGTAATTTCAACTTGCGCGCGGCGTAAACCGAGAGCGCCGCGGTAGCCAGCAAACTGAGATCCACTCCCGCAACCGGCCAATAGGTGTGGGTAAACACAGTTTTGACCAAATGATCGCCAGTGGTGAGCCAGTTAAGTACAACGGCTGCAACCGCCAACAAAGCAGCGATCCAACACTGCTCGCGCCAAGCGGGGTTGCGGGCGGCGCGGGCAACGGGTGCACTGCGCCATGCCGCATGTAAAAAGGCCAGTAACCAGGCGAACCAAAAGGCATTGATTTCCCAATCGCCTTTTCCAGCCAGGTCGGCGGGTAATAGGCGATTCGCAACCAGCATGGCGAAACTGGCAATCAACATTCCTGTCACCGTAGTAACCGCCAAAGCATCCACGATACGGCTGCCCTGGCTTTGAGTTTTGGCGTGTTGCTGCTTACGCTTCTCGACGAAGAAAATAAAACCTGTTGCGATACAAATGCAGCCCAGCAATCCACCGATGACATAAAGCCAGCGCAATAACCAATGCTCAAAGTGCTGCAAGTGCAAACCAGTTAAAAACTCATTGATTTCAGACACCACAGTGCGTGGCGGGTCCTCACGCAACACTTCGCCGGTACTGGCTTTAAAGTGAATGCCCTCACCTACCAAGGCAACCCGGTCGCTGCCCGCGCGATAGATACTGACGTAGCCATTTTGGTCGCCCAAATGATCGGCAAACAGGTAGCCCACCTCGCCTGCCATATCGCGCGCCGCCCAGCGGCGTTTCGCTTCGGCCACCATGGCATCCACCGATGCCATGGGCGCAGCAATGCCCGCTGCTTCATGCGGCAACCCCGTGCGCTCCGCCTCCAATACCTCGTGCTGGTCATGCAAGGGTTTGAGCAGGGTGTGCGACACAGGAAAGTAAAAGAAGCTGGCAAAAATTACCAAGCCGGTAAACGCAAAAAAGAAGTGGAAAGGCAAGGCCACCACACCGGTCATATTGTGCAAATCCAGAGCGCTGCGCTGGGTACGCTTTTTAGGGCGGAAGGTAAACAACTCGCGGAAAATTTTGCGATGCATAATCACCCCGGTTACCAGCGCCGCCAGCATCACAAAAGCCGCCAGCCCGACTATGTAATAACCAATATTTTTCCAATGCCAGTTGAGGCTGTAATGCATGGGGTAAAACCAGCGGCTGCCAATTTTTAAGGCATCGTCGGGAATGGCCGCACCGGTGCGCGGATCGATGGTCGCCCAACCATGGACGTGCAGGTGATCGTCGGCTGGATTCAGGGGTTTATTGGGGATACTGAACTCGGCACCAATGGACAATACCGGGTCGCGGTGTGTGGTGTAGGCATAGAGCGATGCCATGGGCATAGTGTCTGGATGGGGCAAATCGCCCACTACCCGCGCTGCGGTTGCGGCCATGTCGTCTGGATGTGCACGCAGTTTTTCAAACACCGGTTTAAGCAAATGATCAAACGACGGCATGGGCTGGGGTTCGAAACGGGTGTCAGGAATCGCCCAGCGGTCAATCTCACGATCAAAGACTGAGAGCGCGCCAAAGAAAAAACAAATCATGAGCACAAAGCCCAGCACCAGGCCAAACCAGGTGTGTACCCATGTCATTGATAGACGAAAATTGTTAAACATTAAAATCTCCCACCATGAAAACCTCAGCCCAATAAGGTGCGTTGCAGCGCCCAAGCGGCCGAGGTCATTAATACTGCCCCACTACCCAACAAGACCCATACCCGCAGCATACTGGCGGCGGCAAACGCCCAGAGGAATAACCCCAAAAACACCAGAAACGAGAGTAGTAAAACCCCGGTCTCGGCCTCGTGAAAATCCACACCCAGCGCCACCAACCCGGCCATGCCGAGTGCGGTAAAACCCCAGGTAAATGCGTAACCGCCCAAAAGCGCCGCCGCGATACGGTTGATGGTGACCCAATACGTCGTCATAAGAAGTCTCGTCGTATAACACTGAGGTACAACATTCTGTCGCCTCACATTTCTGAAAAGTCACACATGCTTTCACAAATGATACTTATTCGCAATAAGAACCAGCAAAGAAGAAGTGTTAAGACGTGAAAGCATTAATCAAATGAGATTGATTCCCAACTTAAACCCATTAAGATGGCCTCCCTGACACCCACCCTAATGATGAGGACTTATGCAGCGCCTGCTCTTAACCACCTGTCTGTTTCTACCATTGTTGGCCACATCCCATTCGATTAACGCTCAGCCCAACGAGCTGCAAGTTGTTACCCATCGCTTGGAAACCACGGCGCTGGGCAGTGAGTTGGAGCTGAGTGGCACGCTGCGTGCCCTGCGCGATTCCACCTTGTCGGTTTCCGTTAATGCGCTAGTCAAGCGCCTGCATGTAGACCTTGGCAGCCGCGTTAAACAGGGTGATCTGCTGCTGGAGTTGGACGACAGCATCGCCAAACAGGAGCACCAGCGCGCTCTGGCGCAGCTGTCTGCCGCTGAAACTGCCGCCACTGAAGCCGCTCGCCTGCGCGATGAAGCACTGCGCTTAAAACAGCAAAGTCATATTGCCCAGAGCGAAGTGAGCGCCCGTGAAAGCGCAGCCAAACTGGCAATGGCACGCTTGCAGGAAGCCCGCGCCGACGCGCGTATCGCCGCCGAACATTTAGCCAAACATCAGCTCAAAGCGCCATTTGATGGGGTGATCAGTGTGCGCTGGACTGATCTGGGGCAATGGTTAAACCCGGGCGATCAAGTTTTTACCCTCGTCTCAATGGATTTATTGCGCCTGGATGTCCAGCTGCCGCAGGAACACTTGCCCAGCATCGAGCATATTCAAACCGTGCAGATCCGCCCTGATTCCCAACCCGGCCTGCAGATTCCAGCGCGGATCGACACGCTAGTGCCGGTGGGTGACGCATCGCGCAGCTTCCTGCTGCGCCTCGCGGCAACGGAGGCTTCGCCCGCACTGGTACCGGGTGCCTCTGCCCGTGCACATTTAGTGTTCAAGCAAGCGAAGACCGCTGTGTTATTGCCGCGCGATGCGGTGCTGCGCAATGCCGACGGTAACTTCAGTGTCTTTGTGGTGGAAAACGGTAAAGCCAAGCGCCGCCAGATTGCGCTGGGCAACAGCGGGCGCGACGGTTATTTAGTCGAACAAGGGTTAAAAGCCGGAGAGCAGGTGGTAATTCGCGGCAACGAGCTGTTAAGTGATGAGCAATCAGTGACCATTACCGCCGCCCCAACATCCAGCGCGCAGGGCCAAAACGATGATTGAAAAACTGGTTCTTCAAGGGCGCTTGCTGAGCGTTATAGTGCTGATTGTGTGTGTACTCGGCCTGGCAGCAGCCCTGCGCATGCCGGTGCAGATGATTCCCAACCTGGATACCCGCATCATCACCGTTGAAACCGGCTGGCCGGGGGCGACACCGCAAGATATTGAAAAAGAAATCCTGCTGGAACAGGAGCGCTACCTGCGTTCTCTGCCCAACCTCAGCCGCATGGAATCCTTCGCCGAGATGGGCACAGCCGTGATCGAGCTGGAATTCCCCATCGGAGTCGAGGCCAATGAAGCGCTTATCCGGGTTTCCAATGCCCTGAGCCAGGTGCCCAACTACCCCGAAAACGTCGATCAACCGCGCCTGTACAGCGAATCTTTTTCCGAAAATGCGTTCATGTATTTCGCCGTGCTGCCGCAAGTGGGCAACCCACGCGATTTGGATATGGACATGATCAGCGATTTTATCGATGACAACCTGCGCCCGCGCATGGAGCGGGTTGCCGGAGTATCGCAAGTCGAGATGAGCAACACCCTGCGCCAGATCCAGATTCAAGTCGACCCAGCGCGGATCGCCCAGCGCAACCTGAGCCTGGAGGATGTGAGCAACGCCATTCGCGCCCGTAACCGCGATGTATCCGCCGGCGACATCAACGAAGGCAAACGCCGTTACTTGCTGCGCACTACCAGCCGCTTCGATGATATTAACGACCTGCAAAACCTGATTATCACCCACAGCGATGGCAGCCATATCCGTTTGGGGGACGTCGCCGAAGTCCGCCTAGATCACTATGAGAAACGCGGCTACTCCATCGTTAACGGCGAGGAAGCACTGACCCTGGCCGTCAAACGCCAGCAGGGTTCCAACGTTATCGATATCAAACGCGCCATGCTCGCGGAGATCGACAAATTGCGCGTTGACCTGCTGGAGCCCAACGGCCTGCGTATTTTGATGATTGGCGACGATGTGCGCTACGTTGAGAGCTCCATCAGCAATGTTTTCTCCAACCTTTGCCTCGGCGCCCTGCTCGCCACTCTGGTGATGTATCTATTCCTGCGCTCGGGCCGCGCTACGCTCATCTGCTTGATGGGGATTCCGGTGTGTACTATCGCCTCCTTCATTGGGCTGGCCGCCTTTGATCGCACCATCAACGTGATCTCCCTCGCCGGTATTGCCTTTGCGATTGGTATGACGGTGGATAACAGCATTGTGGTGCTGGAAAGCATTGAGCAGGCGCGGCGACGCGGACTGGATCGTATCGAAGCCGCCGTCACCGGCGTGCGCGAGGTATGGAGCGCGGTGATTGCATCCAGCGCTACCACCATTTTGGTATTTGCGCCGGTGCTATTTGTTACCGACGAAGCGGGCCAACTCTATTCCGATATCGCACTGGCTATCTCCGCCTCTATTTTTGCCTCAATGCTGTTTGCACTGTTTGTGGTGCCCGCCGCCAGTGCCGCCATCGGTGGGCGCATGGACATAGGCGAAGGCTCCAAACGCGAAGCAGCTATCCTGAAAATAACTGACTGGCTCTGCTGCACCCTCAAGCGTCGCTACCTGACGATGGCTCTGACGCTGGTCGGTAGCCTTGGTTTGGCACTGGTATTTATGCCCGCCGCCGAATACCTGCCTGAGGGCGAAGAGCCAAAAGCCTTTAGCAGTATGTTTGCGCCGCCTGGCTATAACATCGAGGAAATGCACAAGATCGGCACTGAAATTCAAACCGAATTGAATCAGGCAACTGCAGAGGACTTCACCGCTGAAAACGGTGGTATTCCGCCGCTGAAATACTACTTTCTGCGGATCAGTGCCGGGCAACTCTGGCTGATGAGCGAACCGCGCGATCCCGCCGATATCGATGTCATGATGACCGCACTGGTGAACCGCTTTGAGAACTACCCCGGCATGCGCGCCTTTTCGGCCCGTGGTTCGATCATCTCCAGCAATCAGGGCGGCACCCGCGCGGTGGAGTTAAACATCACCGGCCCTGACCTGGGCGAACTCTACGACACAGCGCGCCACGTGATGCGCCGCGCGGAAGACGTATTTGAAGAACCGCGTATTGATTCATCGCCCTCGTCGCTATCGCTTGACCAACCATTGATTGAAATCCGCCCGCGCTGGGAGCGTTTGGCCGAACTCGGTTTTAGCCCCGACGAATTCGGCTTTATTGTTGCCGCTTATAGCGATGGTGCGTTTGTGGGTGAATTTATCGATGGCGACGACAAGATCGATATGTTTTTGTTCAGCACCGCAGGTAATCGCCAACAGCTCAGCGAGCTGGCGCAAGTCCCCATCAGCACACCCAACGGGCAAGTCATGCCGCTTTCCGCGCTCGCCGAGCTGCGCGAAACAGTCGATAGCGAAGAGTTGCGCCGCGTGAATGGTCAGCGCACCGTATCGGTTTATATCATTCCTGCCGATGATGTCGCGCTGGAAACGGCGGTGGATAAAATGCGCACCGAATTAATTCCGGCCATGAAACGCGCTGGCGAATTACCCAGCCGCGTCGCGCTCAGTATTACCGGCGCCGCGGACGATCTCGCCTCCACCCGCGCCTCATTACTGAATAACTTCGCCGTCGCCCTGGTGTTGATTTACCTATTGTTAGTGGCAATATTTTCGCACTGGGGATACCCGCTCCTGATTATGACGACAGTACCCTTGGGAATCGCCGGTGGCCTGGTAGGCTTGGTAGCAACCAATGGCCTGAGCGCACTGCTGGCAACTATCGGCCTGGGCGGCAGCCATCAGGCGTTCGACATGATTACCATGCTGGGTTTTGTGATTTTGTTGGGGACAGTCGTCAACAACCCCATCCTGATTGTGGAGCAAACCCGCCGCAATCTGGATGAGCGCCAACTGCCTATCGCAGAGGCAGTACGCGAAGCCGTCGCAAGCCGCCTGCGCCCCATCCTCATGTCCACCGCCACCACCATCTTTGGGCTATTGCCACTGGTACTTATTCCCGGTGCTGGCACGGAGTTGTATCGCGGTGTCGGCATAGTTGTGCTCTGCGGCCTCACCGCTTCCATGCTGCTGACGCTGAGCTTCTTGCCGTGCTTGTTGATAGAAGTATTAAACCCGGAGGCAAGTTGGCGAGATAAATTAACTCGACTTGTGCCGCGTAAAAATGTGACAAGCAAATAAAAAAACGGGCAGAAATTTTTAAAATCTCTGCCCGTTTTTATTGGCAATTGTTTTTTATTGGCAATTGTTTTTTATTGACAATTGCTTTTTATTGACAATTAATATGCGCGCTTCAAGCTCACAGGAATTAGTCTTCAAATACAGGTCACGCACTAAACCTGTTTTTATTGGCCTGCAATGCCTGCCTTATCACCCCGCGATCCGTCCCAAGAACAAACATAGATACCCCCTGCTCCAACCAGGCTTGGTAGTCTTCAGTGGCTCGGGGAATTGCGCAAAATTGTGCAGGGCTTGATGCAACAGCCGTTGCAATCTTTTTTAATGAATCTTTCACCAGGGGATGTTGTGTTTGCCAGGGCACACCAAGAGATGCAGATAAATCTGCTGCGCCCTCCAGAATCACATCAACGCCATCCACACGGGCTAACTCCTGACAATTTTCAACACCGTTTTTATCTTCAATCATTAACACCACACAAACACTATCGTTTACATTCTGATTGCGCATGGCGAGTTCATCAGATTGAAAATTCAAATGGCGGTGCACACTTAGCCCCCGATCACCTTCCGGCGCATAGCGACATAAGCGCACAGCCATTCGTGCCTGCTCTGCCGATTGAATACGCGGAAACACTATGCCACTGGCTCCCGCATCGAGTATGGGCAATACCAAATGGGATCGCGCCAACGGAACCCTGACCAATACAGCCAATCCGTGGCTGCGAGCGGTCACAATCATATGATCCAAGGTTTGCATATCCGTGAGGCTATGTTCCAGATCAATGATTACAAAGTCGTAGTTTGCAACAGCAATAAACTCCACTAGCAATGGTGATGGAGTAAAACAAAAAATCCCCGACAGCGGCTCTTTGTTATGAACGCGCGCGCGCAACCCACTATGCATACTCCATTACCTCTTCCACTGAAGTAACCATGGGATTGGGCAGCAATACATAACTCGCATCATTATCGGCATGTTGAAAAAATCGTGTTATCAGGTTGGCTTTGGCAATTAAGGCATCCCCTTTTAATAATCCCCCAATACGCCGCTCAACTAATTCTAAATCAACCAGCTCCGAATTAACGCTAGTGGAAAAACGTTCCAAGGTTTTTCGTACCATTTCCCACAACTGCTGTTCATTGAGGCCAAATCGGCAAATCTGATAAATCACTTGCCCGAGATGATTCACAAATAAACAATAATTGAGCCGCTGCCAGGTTTTATTTTCATCGTGTAACACACTGGTCAGGGCTTGTCCTTGCATTCCATGCAGCAAGCTTTGGTCCCACATCCCTTTAATTAATTTTGTGCCTTCCAAATCCCGCAATATGACACCAACAGGCCATCCACTTTCCAATTTTACAACCACATTTTGTAGATGCGGCTCGCACACAACGCCCTGCTCGAAATATGCAGATAATAGCGGCTGCACAAGATGACTGAGATATAGCGAAAACCATTCAAGGGCAACCTGGTTGCCTTGCGAGGTACCCTTGATTGCGCCCAGGGAGTTAAAACATTTTTCTAACCAGGATTCCCCTTTATGGTTATCTCCAAATAAAGTTGCACTCAACACATTCTGAATGTTTTGTGAAAATTGAAATGGTTTGGCATCACGAAAGATGACACCGAAATGGCTACGCAAATCCGCCTGAACATTTTCATCCGCATGCGGAATATCAGCGGATAACGCAAAAGGCTCCAGTACAAATTCAAAACCCGGAAACTGCTTTTTCATACCAACCACAATAGGCGAAAGAATGTTTGTCAACTTGACCGCTGCATCAAGTTCATAATAAGCGTTCTTTCTCACACTATTGGTGATTCGCATACTCAGTGAACATTTTAAAAAATAGGGGAAATCAGCGTTATACAAGGTGCGGACGGATATGGTGGGCTTAAAATAAATACCCGAAGCGCCAAGGTATTTTACTACTCCCTCTTCAATACTTTTATGAATGGGGGCATGCTGCAATAAGTAGTTGGCTTGCCAGGGGTGGCAAGGCACAAGGCTCCATCCAGCGGGAATATCATGACGGGACACCTGCGCCATTTGCTCAACTAAAGGTTGTATTTCAAGCTCACTGCTGTTTGCCACCCACTGAACCTGGGGAGACAACGCAAAATAATGCAATTGGAACGCGCTGCCAAATTCCGGGCTATAACGTAAAGATTCTGTTGCAGAGAATCCTTGCCGACATTTAGGCGCAGGATGAAAGCTATGACCATAAATAAGCGCAGATTCTGACTCGATATAATCGCTGTAGTGTTCTGCGCCGACATCAAAACAACGGGCGACACTTTGTTGAATAAACTCCGTGCTATTTTGTATTTGATCAAGCATTTCCTGCTTTACCTTAGCATTCTGGTAACGCAGGCAAAGCTCCTCCACTATCAATGTGGATAGGCTTTTCCATGGCAATAATTCAAAAACCGAACCGGCATTAAAATCGGCAATAGACAACGCAGAGGTATAAATATAATTTCCAATTGCAGAGCGATTCGCAACCTTAACTGACAAGCGCTTTCCGAGCTGTGGAAACTTGACAAGCAACATTCCTGCAGGGCCTTTCTCAATTTTATTCGGGATAAATTCCAACAAATCATTTGGTATCGCAATTTCTCTGACATAACAATTGAGTAGCGCTAATGCCGAATAGCGGTAAGCAATCAGGTCAATGGATTCAGGGGCAAATTTATTCATGATGTGAAACTTCCATGATGGGCTGCGAAGAACTAGGGAATGGCTGGGAAAACAAGGGGTTTTTAACCCGATTAATGCGAATAGATGATTCATTTTGCAGTCGCCGCTTGGTATGGGCTTCTACAATCACGTACTCAGACTGGAGATTAAACAGTTGGAATTGTTTATATTGCTCAGGAAAATCGCGCTGATAACCCATAATGCAATCGTTGACTAAACACCAAAATGTTGATTCAGCAACTTGGTAGTGAAGGTCAAAAAACAATGCAACCTCTGAAAGGTTCATTGAAAAAAAAGCGCTATACAAAAAATTTTTTACATCTTCGGGTTCGCTGGCACTAATGTAAGAACTGCTATTGCGCGCAAGGTGCTGCCGGGGTGTCGCACGCAAAATAGTTAAGCATTCACTGTGAGTTACCTGGCCTTGAATAAAACGCACACCATCATGAAAATCCTTAAAGGCTACGCGGATGGGCCAGCCATCTTTATGAATAAGAATCATATTTTGGGCGTGGGACTCCAAGGCAACACCGTGAGCATAAAGCAGCCTAATCAGCGGCAGCACACTCACTGTTAATAGCTGCACCAACCACTCGTAAACCCCATAGCGGGCAACCCAATTTTGAATTACCGGTAGCGCATCACGATCCATTTCCGTCAAACCGCTGAATGGGATAGCTCGCTCATCGGCTGTTAAATAGGGGTAAAGACTTTCTCGCCACAGGCATGCGATTTGCCCAGAGGCGATAGCCTCACACGTGGATGAAAAGCTAATTGCCTTAACCTCCCTGAGAATAATTGGATTGAGTTCCTTCGCTAAATAACTATCCTCAGCAACCAAGCGATGCAGCCAGTCACTAATAACCGGTGCATTAGCAATTGTATGTTCCGCTAAACCTCTCGCTGTGGAGGTATTGACAATATTCAACGCGAGCTTTGCGTAATGCAACTCAGGGCGAACAGCATTAGCGAGCGTACGGATAGATTGTTGCGGGCGATATATTTCAACTCCCTCCCCCAACAAAATAATATTTTTCTGATGAATATCGGCCGTATAAAGCGGTAATAATTGGTTTAACCACTGCCAGGGGTGAACCGGCATAAATGCATAATCATCAGGATTGCATCCATACCCCCTGAGCAAGGTATTAAATTGTATTAACTGATCACCTAACTGCTGCTGGTAAAAATCCAATTCGCTTAGTGAAGGCGAAGCAATCGACAAACAATTTAACTTTCTAACGGCGAGCCAAACCAACTTAATATCCGGTGAAAACTCCGGGCCATAATGGAGATTATCGACAGCATCAAAACCAATACGCGATTTATAACAAGGATGATATGGATGTGCCCTGAGCAAACCGCTTTCGATATCGTCATAGAGCATATTCCTCAGCAATCGAATAGCTTGATTATCGGCACCATATGTATATTGCTCATTGGCATAAAACAAAGCAGCGGTATCATTTGCGAGTGTATGATCTAGCTCTTGAATAAAGCGCTCCATAAACTCTGCAGCTATAGTAAAACTGCCTGCTATTTCACTGAGAAACTCACGCACGGATACAGTTTCACTAACCTGACCGGAGCATGTGCGCAATACTGGTTCAGCACTTAGCTCAACCCGCCCAAAGCTTGCCCTACGGTAGCCTTTGCAGCTATAAATCACTGGCTGTCCATTTTTGGCAACACCCTGCACGCTGAACTCAATAAGGCTGGTTGATAGTTTTTTTTCTGCATACTTAATTGTGTCTTCGTACACCAGCGCCTGTATTAATTGCTTAAACAAACGTCGCCTGCTCTGGATATATTCTTCTGTGTGAAAAAGATGGGCACCGCTTGCATCAATCAAGATTTTGGTTAAAAAATTCATTAATTACCTCTCTCTTCCACACAATGAAAAGGATTTGTCACACTTCCTGTTGCACTTGGCATCCCCATCATACGGGTTCGCTTAATCAAACAAGGCAATAAGATTTGTCGCGATGGCCACAAGTGACTATCTATAATCTCCTTGCGCAGAATGGCTTTTGACATAACCGGCAAATTCATTTCGTTGAGAAGGCTTTCAATCACACATTTTAGTTGCCGCCAAAATTCAGCCATAGGTATACCGTAGGCCTGTGACAAAGCATCTGCAATTGCGCGCAAATTCACTTGAACGCCCAAGGTTAAAAAATAACTGAGCAATTGCTGTGGTGATAAACAAATCAAGGAGTTCGGTGTTGACCAATCCATCTGGTAATCAAGCAGGGGAATTTGTTGTTGCTGCAACCACGGAGGAAAGATGCGTAACGTATCGTGGTCACGCAAGGTTAATTGTTCCACGGCGATGAAATTAAATGTAACCAGAATATTTTGCCCGTGAACTTCAGGCATCACGCCATGGCTAAAGCAATGGAATGAAAACTCACAAAACAATCTGGCAATTGCGGTAAATGTTTGCAGGGAAAATTCAGCTATTGAATGGTCTGTAACATGCTGATGATACAACCACTCAATGGCAGGCACCTTGCCTTTGGTTGCTACCGCAAGAGCCGACATGGGAATTAAAGTTTTACCATCAGCTTCCGGGTAACTCCGCAACAGACAAGATAGGAATCCGGATCGGTTAGATAGCTCAGACGTATTCTCTGGTAAGAAAGCCAGCCATTGGCTTTCATCACACAAATTTATTTTTCCCCTCTCCGGCATTCGCGCAATTATCGCCGCCAACATTTGCTGCGCTTGATAACCGTTAAATAAATAGCGGGACGGCAGGATACGCAATGCGCCCAAACACAATAGCGCCAAGGGCAATTTGGCGTGCACTGCCGTTTGGTGATTGGGAATTAGTGATCTGCCGGATGCAGTGGGCAAAAAGCTCCCCAGGGATTCTGTCACCAATATTATCTGGCCATCATTAATTTCGGGATCAAACTCCTTTTTTAAATGCAGTTTAAAATGCCAGGGGTGAACCGGAATAAGCGTATATTGTGTACAGTCCAGAGCAATGTTTCTGCATGCATTAGATAAAGCGTTTTGTTCTGTTTCGTTAAGCAACTGCTCTGCAATTACCATTCCTTGGAGTTGGGCATTACCTACAAGATGATTATTGTTCACTGCAACCCAGGTTAAACCAAACCCATCACTGGTTTCCGCAGAGTATTGCCGGAAATTCTCTGCGCTCCACCCCTTTTTTGACTTTGCCAAGGGATGGAATGGGCGATCACGTAGAGCCGATAACTGTTCCCAATGATGCAAGGTAACATGGTGCTGCCGGCAATTTTCAATGATGATGTCGAGATATTCTGACGACCATGTCGATTGCGCCTGAGCTAAGGCCAAATTTTGCATGAAATCATCCAGCCCACTCAGGTCCGGCAAGGAATCTTCCGTGGCGTATTGCACCAGACATTTCATCAAGGCCAGTGCGTCATTAATTCCGGTTATTGTGCGCGCACCCTGCGCACAAAAAATAATTGGCCCCCGGCTTAAACGGCAGACTTGAACATCAACCTCTGTGGTTACACGTGCGACAAGGCATGCCCCGCTTTGCAGTTCATACGAATAATAATGCTCATTCTCCTGCAGCAAAAAATCAGGTAGCTCTATCGAAAAATTGAGCGTTCGGCTGATTGTGAAGCGTTCCTGCAGAGCAAAAATATTTTCCATTACCAAACCGTCAAAAAGCTCCTTTAGCTTCGCTTCTGCAACGAAACTTTCTTTGCGATTTTCAACCGGATTTTCCATATGAATATTCATTGTCATTCCCATCTCATTTAAACTGCCAAGGATACATCGTACTCAGGAGTACAAACTGCAGGCATTTTTTTGCGGATAAACTGGGGAATAAACTGCGCATCACCCTGTTGCAGAGTTGCTCGCCACTCTGCGTTATAAACCAGATCCATATAGCGATCACCGCGATCAGGAAAAAGAGTAGCAATACAACTGCCTTTAGGAATATGAGGAATTAATTTCTTGATTGCAGCCACCACAGAACCTGATGAACCACCGGCAAAAATACCTTCATCCTTAACCAAATCCAGGCAACTTTCACATGACTCCAAATCACTGGCATAAATCACATCATCAATTTCTTCTTTAGCCAGCAATTCAGGCACACGACTCGCACCAATACCCGGTAAAAACCGTTTGCCAGGCTTATTACCAAACAACATTGAACCCAGTGCATCCACACCAATCACTTTTAATTCCGGATAGGCTTCACGCAATCGCCGTGCAATTCCCAATATTGTGCCGGACGTGCTGACACCCATTACCAAGTAATCCGGACGCTCAGGTAATTGCTTTAGCAATTCTTCACCTTCACCATGGTAATGGCTTTGCCAGTTACGTACATTCGCGTACTGATTAATCCACACGCCGTTTTGTTTTTCTTGTAATAGTGATTTAACACGGGCAATCCGCGTTTCCAGATATCCACCACAAGCATCACGCTCAGTCACCATTTCAATATGCGCCCCATAGAGCTTCATAATTTCCAAATTGGTTTTGGAAATATTAGGGTCAACCACACAAGTGAGTTGTAAGTTGTACACACGAGACATCATTGCCAATGCCACACCCAAATTCCCCGAGGTGCTTTCAATTAAGTGCGCCCCCTTGGGAATACTGCCGTCACGCAAACCTTGCTCAATAATAAATTTGGCTGGCCGATCCTTTACGCTGCCACCGGGATTTAATAATTCCAGCTTGGCGTAAACACGGACATCCTGGTTACCGAAAATGCGACTCAATCGGACTATAGGGGTATTTCCGATGCAATTAGCGATGGACAATGAGTTCATTATTTTATCTCCCTGGTTCGTGGGTTACTGGTTCGTGGGTTATTGGTGTGTGGATTATTAGTTCGTGGATTAATTGTTACTGGCGATGACAAACAAACAGCATGAAACCGTAAACCTATGATTGGCTCTGCGTCATGGAGAACCTATTGCACAATGACTTAATTCGCAGCTGATTAGTTTTTTTCTTGTAAGGTCAACTGTGTCGCCCCGGAAAGTAATGTGCTTTTTGTTTGCTTCTCAGTCACACAGAAAGCAACAAACGCAGAAAGTAAAAATAAACCTGAAACACAGTACAAAATATAAGTCACTGATACCCAGGGAATTAGTATTGCCACTAATAGCGGGCCAACAATTTGCCCAGCCAGCAAATACTGTTTTGCAAGCCCAACGCCCGCCCCCGGCAAGGCATTATTTTTATCGAGTGTCAGCGCATAAAATATGGTTTGTGCGAGCGCGGAAAAACATGCACCTTGAAAAAAACGTAATGCAACAATTAACCAAAGGTCGTGGATAAATGGCAGTACACCGATTGAGATTGCACAACCTAAAGCGGCCAGAAAAAAATTGCGCCGTGGTGAGTAGCGATCATTGGCCCTACCCCACCAGGGACTAAAAAGCATGGTGGCTGCCCAAGCTCCCGCATGGATAACACCCGCCGATGTTGCCAAGGGCAAACCCTGCACTCGACCTTCCAGAAAAAGCACAAATACATTAACCAATGCAAACGCCGCTGCTTGCGATAAACAGGCAGCAATTGCCCAATATTTCAAAGCGGTATTTTTTTGTACGATTTGACCGCTGTTATTGTCGACCAACAATTGAGAAGCACCGGATACTGGCGGTTGTTTTATTTTTATCGGCTCATCCAGTAGCCAAGGCGCTACGATTGCAGCCATGCCAGCAAAGCTAGCGATTAGAACTAAAAATAAAGGCAGCGACCAAAAATCCATCATGGCACCACCAATTGCCGGCCCGGCTAAAGAGCCTAGTGCTGCAGCACTTTGCAATAAGCCCAGCGATTGCCCCCGCCGTGACACCAAGCTTGCCGCACAGGAAAATACCGTTAGCGTTAAGCTCAAACCCGCCGCGCCTAACAATAAACGCCCCATTAAAAAACCGATCATGGACTCACTCAGCGCCATTAAAAACATACTCACTGAAAACCCTGCCAGAGCCATAACCACCATAAAGCGATAGCCATACCTATCGCAGGCTGCGCCCATTTTTTTTGAAAATAATATTCCGGTAATGGCTGGCGCTGCGAGTGCAACACTGGACCAATAAGGTTCGTAACCTTTACCTATGGTTTCCAAATATAAGGGCATAATCGGTACCATCGCCATAAGCCCCAATGTCGCTAGACATTGGCAACTACAAATAAAGAAAAAATGGCGATGGTAATCCGACCAGAAGCGCATAATTAAATCCTTAGAATAACGACAAAGCAGTGCCGGCTGATTGGCTTCTTGCTAATTCGTAAAAATGGCGCGCACACGCAATATCATCTACTGCCATACCCATTGCATTTAATAAAATAATTTCTTCGTTATTTTCACGCCCCACTTTTCTATTGGTGACTAACTCCCCCAACTCAGCGTGTAATTGCTCTTTGGAAAAACGCCCTTCAAGCACTAACTGGTTAATAATTTTCTTTTCGCGATTACACTGTTCCCAATCGTCAACCACAACTTTATCGGCGCGCTCATAAACCTCTTTATGAACATCCATAATGGATACATTACTGATGAATGCCCCTGGCTTTATCCAGTCGTATTCAATGTATGGAGAATCGGTCACCGTACAGGTTACAACCACATCGCCTTGCTTTACGGCGTGTTTGGCGGAATCCATTGCATGGAAATGAATGTGCGGATAATTTTCACCAAACTGACGGGTAAAAATTTCAGCGGCATGTGGGTTAATATCAAATAGATAAATATTTTCGACAGCAGGGAATTGTTCAATCAGCGTAACAATTTGCATTTTAGCTATGGGGCCGCAACCAACACAGGCTACGGATTTGAATCCGGTTTTTGCCAGATACCTGGCTGCGATTGCAGTGACCGCTGCGGTGCGCATACCGCTTATCAAACTCCCTTCTAAAATCGCGATGGGATAATTTGTATTTACATCATTAAGAATGATGACAGCGCTTGCACGGGGCAATCCAAATTTACGGCCATTTGCCTCTCGGCTACCCACCCATTTAATTCCCGCCGCCGGCGTATTGCCGCCAAGATAGCAAGGCATAGCAATAATGCGATCTGCAATATGATTTGCCTCAGGCCAACGCAAATAAGGTTTAATCGGCTGAACCACCTGCCCTTCAGCGTGCTGAATTAAACCCTGGGTAACGGCAGTAATGTAATGATGGCTGGATGCTGCCCCCAGCCCCACCAAATCACTTTGACTTAAATACAAAAGCGGCTCAGGTGAAATTGAAGAAGCGGAAAGTAACAAGGCATTATTTTGAGCGGACATTGTTTGTCATCCTTTGAGATATTCACTTTAAACAAATGATAAGTATTTTCATTTGAGAATCTATACCCAACAAAATAATATATCAATGTGTTTTTGCGATTGAAGTGAATTTTGTCGCCCAAAAACAGATTAAAAACAAAAAAATATTTTTAATAAATAAAAATTAAATTAATTCAAACCAGCACAAGATTAATCACCGCTTCTACAACACATAGAGCGACACCGCTAATTTAATTTATGGATTTTTTAGGGCTTCACATTCGTGAGCATAGGAAATAAGAACTCACATTCGCGAGTGTAAGGAAAAGTGTATTTATGGCGCTTCGTGAAATGAAAGTAACTTACTTATTATTTTTATCATTACATAAAAAATATAAACGGCTTAACGAATTGAAGGTTTCAATTCGTTGCGTTTACTGCAGAAACATTTTCAGCTTGTATTGACGATAAGTTTGTTTTATTGAAAGGCGTAGCCAATTAAGGCTGCGCCTTTCTTGTAAAATCCATTACCAGTTATGGGTAAAGCTTAGCTTCAACACCGTTCCACTTGCAGGCAAATGACTGGTATTGCTATCGCTACGAAGAAGTTGACTGTAGAGTGGGTAGTAATAGTGGTTAAGAAGGTTTTCCACACCCATCGCAACACTGCTTTCGTCATCGATTTTCCAGCGGGAAATTAAATCGACTGTGGCATAGCCATTCGTATCCCTGCGGCTGAAACTTGCAACGCCGTTAAGTCGGTAATCTTTTCCTTGAAATGCCGTTGTTTGGAGTTTATGGCTCCAATTTTCTGAAGGCCGATACTCGACATAAGCAGTAAACTTTAACGGGGGAATACGATTGCCTGGCATGTCCTGATACTGACTGGAATTTTGTGGCAACTCCTCGCCTTTCATCCAGGTAATAGTTGAACCAATACTCCAGCGCTCGTCATCGGTAAAATAATCAATGCCGCCTTCAACACCAAAAATTCGCTCTTTGGTGCGAATCAGCCGAAGACCATTATTAAAACTTTGCACGCCGCCTAAATCTGATCGGGACTCAAATACACTCAAGGTTGCCAGCGAATTATCCCAGCGCCCCCGCCAACCCAATTCGGTAGTATCCGTTTTTACCGCCTGCAAATTTGAGCTATTGATATTAAATGCTGGTGTTGCATTACGGACCTGCAAACCAATATCCGGCAATTGAAAACCCTGGCTAAACGACGCATAAATTTCATGCGCCTTGGTCAAAGAAAACACCGTGCCGGCATTATATGTCCATGCATCGTAATCGACTGAGCCGCCCGCAACCGTTCCGGGATTAGCTAATTTGGATTGTGATAAGGGGATGAAGTCGTCGAAGCTTGCCTTGGCACGGTCGTATCTTGTTCCTGCTTCGATTGACCAGCGCTTATTAACGCGATGCTCCAATTGTGCAAACGCACCTGATGCATCCGTTGTCACTTCCGGCATATAAATAAGTTTGCCTGTTTTTTTGAAAACCAAGCCGCCACTTGCGTCGTAAATCACCGGATCAAAAATATCCAACGGCATATCAGTGACTTCATTGTGAAAATCGCCACCCCACACCAGTTGGGTAGTTTTACTCTCACCAAACGGTGATTTGATCGTCAAACGCCCGCCATAGACTTCAGAGTTTTGCATTGACTGATCAACATTCCCGCCACGCACAGCAACTCTGCGCGCATCAAATGGCGCAAAGCGGGTGAAAAAATCCCGATAATAAAGTTGTGCCGCAAGCGTATTACCCGCGATATTGCGGTGTTCATAATCGACACCAAAAAGTGTATTCTGGACGCGATTTTGCTCTTTCAGATCAAGCCCTTTTATCGAGCGAGCGGGAACACTATTTGGTGGCAGTGAAGCAACAGATGGATCAGTGGCATAGTCAGTATCTTGCTGCACATCGTAATAACTGGCCGACAATTGCAAACGCTGATCTGCATTTATTTTAAAACCGAGTTTTGTCGCGGCACTGTAAATATTTGAATCAAACATATCACCCTGGCTTGGCTCGGGCGCAATGCGATTTCCTTTTGCATCAAATGATCCACCCACATGACGGGCACCAAGGCTCAGAGTGTAATCCACCACTTCACTAGCTGCTGAAATGTAATGCTGGACTTCACCACCCAATCCGGAAGTACCAATTTTTGATAAAGGTACAACACCGCTAATTGTTGTTCGCGCCTGGGTTTCGCCTTCGGGTTTACGCGTGCGAATTGAAATAATCCCACCCGCCGCTCCACTGCCATAAATGGCGCTACTACCACGCAACACTTCTATTTGCTCCACATCGGCAAGGTTGATGTTGGCCAGGTTGCGTGAAGAACCGCGGTTAGTATTCAGCGGCACGCCATCCACTAGCACCAATGTCTCCCTGCCTCGCAATGTCTGCCCATACTCGGTGATGGTGTGGGTTGAATCGCCCATTCCTGCGATTGCTTTTCCAAGCAAGGTGGCAAGGCTGTCCGAACCTTGACGTAAAGTGTCCAGCTCTTCCTTTTCAATAAGCGTCACTGAGCGGGATGGTTCCACAACATTACTGTCGGTACGCGCGGTAACTATTACCGGAGGCAGGGCTTTCACTGCTGTCGGCGCGGGTTTAGTTTCAATGGTGTAATTGCCTTCCTCCAGTTTAACAACGCGCAAATCGGTCTCACTCAATAAATGCGAGAACCCCTCCTCTACTGAAAATGCGCCCACCAACCCAGCGCTGTTCAAGCCCTGCAAATGATCGCTATTGAGACTCAAATTAACGCCAGACTGACCGGCAAATGCCAACAAAGCGGATTCCAATGACCCTGCGTCAATGCGATAGGTTTTTACTTCCTGAGCAGGAATATTTTCTTGTGCCCATGCGCTGGGAACCATGGTGACATTGGCGATAGCCAAGCCAGTACAAATAACCAGGGCGGTATGGATCGCTGTATTGCGCGGAGTTAATCGGCGAGCGGGAAAAAGGGTACGGTATTCAAACATCGGTTAGATCCAAGTCAAAAGTCAGTGAACGAAGTTTTCAAAAGACATGACAGGCGAAACGCAAAAACCGGACACCCAAAATGGAATTTTTTAAAATTTATTGGCGAGGGTTGATTGTCACCCAGTAACGGGTACGCGCATCAATGGTTACAGGCAAGGTATCGGCGAGCAAGCGGAGAACAGTGTCAGTATCCGTGAGCCGGAAAACACCTGTTACTCGCAATTCACCAACAGCGGGATTGCAATGCAGCAAGCCGGGCCGGTATCTGGCCAGCTCTTTAGTGAAATCCACAAGGCGCATTCCTTGAGCGTAGAGAACGCCATTTCGCCAGGAACCCGCACCGGATTGAATGGGTGTTATTGCATCGATAGACCGGGCAGTGAAGTTCACTTCTTGCCCTGACTCAACAATTATTCTGGATTGACTATGGCGGGTTGTGATCTCGACCGCCCCCTCAAAGACGGACAAGCGTGTGCCCGTGTCGCTGTGCCTGACCACAAACTCCGTACCCAGAGCGCGCATTCGACCATTATCGGTTTCAACCAGAAATGGTCGGCTTGATGCGTGAGTATCAGGTGCTGTTCGCACAAAAATTTCGCCGGTTTTATGCTCCAGCAGGCGCTGCAAATTATCAAAATTTACATTCAGCGCCGTGGCGGTATTCAATACAACGACACTGCGATCCACCAAGATAACTTCGCGGCGCTCACCGGTAGCCGTGCGATAAAAATTCGTTTGATTAGCCTGATAATACTGGACGCCAAACCATGTAGCGGCAGGAATAAATAGCGATGTGGCAACTGCGCGGAGGAACCTGCGACGGGATGCCAGCTCACGCGGTCGATCAAGCACAGACATCCCTAATTTAGGCTCAAGGCGATTAAATTGGTCGACAAGCAACTCAGCGTTTTTCCACACGCGCTGATGCTCGGCACTCTGTATCAACCATTGCTCCCATGCATTTTTCTCAGCATCCGACAGGTTTTTGCTGTGCATGCGCGCCAACCAATCGGCGGCCTCATCAATCACCCGGGAGGTAAGCTGTTCATCGCTGTGATTATCCACTTTCATTGGTCAGTCACTGGCCAACATTAAACGCAAACATTGGCGGAACCCCTGCGCCATATAACGGGTAACGGTACGCACGTTCACGTGCAAACGGGCAGCAATCTCCTCATAAGTGACCCCTTCCAATTGGGACATAAGAAAGGCGGAACGAACTCTGGATGGAAGCTCGGCTAGCAGCACATCCAATTCGTGCAATGTCTCTAAAACAATAACCTGCTCTTCAATAGAGGGAACCAAGGGTTCCGGTAATTGCTCAAGCGTCACCATAAACGCCCGCTCGAGCGATTGGCGCTCGTAATAATTGATCATCAATCGCTTGGCGATAGTAGTGAGATAAGCTCGCGGTTCATTGACTTCAGGGGGCTTGTTGGATTGGGATTTAACCCACACCCGGAGAAAAGTGTCATGGGCTAGATCGGCCGCCGTAGCATGATCGCCCAAACGGCGCCGAAGCCACCCTTGCAGCCAGTCATTGTGCGTTGAATACCATGCATCGAATTGCTGGTTTGATACAGCGTCAGGCGGCACTGAGGTTCTCCCATACTAACCAACAATTAAGCAGGGCAATTGTTGATAATGATTATTGTTTAGCATCTTAATTAATTATCAAGACGACAACAACCACCTGTTAGCAGGGATTACTTGTCTAATCCAACGACAGGTACTAGTAGAGGCCCATCGGCGTCACCCGAAAGAACAGAGCGCCCTTCACCTAAATGAGCTGAAGTTTAGTGAATCTCACAAGCAAAACTGCTCGCCACCTCAATATCACCTGCTTTGTAGATAGCAACACTCGGCCAAGGACATAATGGCCTTGAACGGGTTTTGCTCCAGTCGGCAGGAAGGGATTTATTCTCAGGGTTCACTGTGGCGGTAAGGGTTGCAGGTGCCTCACCTTTTTCCACCCATGCCACCAGTGCACCAAAGGCGTCAAACTGATCTGTCGCCGGGCCGCCACTGCAATGGTTCATACCGGGCACGACAAACAAGCGTGCAAAATCTTGTGCTTGGCCCGCATAATTTTTATTGAGCTTTTCATACCATTCCACAATATCCACCGTGGTAAATACCGGGTCGCTTTGGCCGTGGTAAATAATTAGCTTGCCGTCGTTTTTGTAGAATTTTGTAAGTCGTGGATTATCCACATCGGGCGGGGTCATATATTCCATGGCAGACTTTTTAAATTTGCCGTGAGTCGCGTAAATTTTTGGAGCATCGCGGTCAAAATCAAATTCGCTTAAAAACTGCAGCAACTTCTCGGGCGTACCTTCCACTTCGGTGGCGGGTGTCGTGAACAAATAAGCCAGTGAGCCCGCGCCCATGGTGGCAATTAATGGATGGTGATTCCACGCGGGAATGGGGCTTTCAAATTTCCAAAAACGCCAATCATCATCCGCGATACCTGCGTCATACCACCAATGATTGTAAAGCGATTGGCCTTTGCTGTTCTTCGGGCCACTCATCATGCGGGCGAAGGATTTTATTTGTACATCAGTCAAACAGCTGGCCGTTTTTTGTTTATCACAGCGCAGGCTATTGATATCAAAAACCTCCTGACAGTGGCGAACTTTATTGACTAAACCATCTTTGATGCCATCCAAACCATCGCACATTGCAATGACTTTATTTGCCAACAATTTCATATCACTACGACTAAACGCGTTGCGCAATTGTGGATCAACTTGCTGGGTACTTTGTATATCCCACGCATGTTGCACCGCCGATTTGGGCAAATTAAACCCGGGGGCGCCCACTAAAATCCCATCAAACATATCCCCGTAACGGCTGGCCGCGACCATGCCGTGACGACCACCGTTAGAACAACCCGCCAGATAAGTATAAGCGGCTGATTTGCCATAAAGAGCCTTGATAAGCTGATGGGCAATAGGTGTCATGGTTGCAGTTGCGGCGTAACCATAATCATCCCGCGCTTGGGGGTCCAAACCAAAACGATTACCCGCCGCCAAACCATATTGCTGATTTTCTGCAGCGTTGCCCGAGTGGCCCGCATTGGTACTTAACACCGCATAACCCTGCGCGCGCGCCGAACCACCCTCTGCGGGAACCACAGTGCCGTCATTTCCGCCATTCATTTGATACACAAAACGGCCGTTCCACGACAAAGGTAAACGCATTTCAAATTCAATGCCGTAATGTTTACCGTCGATACCAGTACGTGAATTGACAATACCATTCAGCTGACAAAAAGCGTCTGCTTCATTCACTGTTGCATTCTGCACAACCAAGTGCAAAGACGATGGAAACTTATGCTCCATTAAAGCAGTACAATTTTTTGCAGATGTAGCAGGTGCGGCCCATGCAAGCGAAACAGATGTTGCAAACAATAAACTGACTAAGATTGCATTGCGGTTAAAAGCAAAAAAGCGATGACAAAAAGAATGCTGCATGGAGATCTTCCTTTATAACTTTATAAGAATGCAAAAAATATAATTATTCATTTATATACCCATGAAAAGTAGTATAACCAATCCTGTAGAATCAATGATGTAATAATTGCACGCAACAAAACACAATTAGATTTCTTATCACCTATCAATGGAGCAATAAATGATTCGACATATTCTGTTAATAAAATTTAAAGCCTCAGTACAATCGTCACAAATAACTGCCGTCAAAACGCTCTTTGAAACCATGCCAGATAAAATTGAAGGTGTTGTGGATGTGGAGTGGGGCCTGAACGATAGCCCTGAAGGAATGAATAAAAATTTCACCCATGCAGTATTGATGACATTTGCCGATGAAGCTGCCCGCGCGCACTATTTACCGCACCCGCAACACGAAGCTTTAAAGGAGGAATTTGTACCACTGCTGGACGATATTATTGTATTTGATTATCCGGTGTAACCCGCAACACCAACGACATGGCAGCGGGAAGGCGCGCCATGTCGTGGTTGTCTTGAGCCTTCAAAAGCACACTATTGAGCAGATGCATCCAGCGAGTGGATATAAGCTACAACATCTTTCAGTGCCTGCTCATCCGCCAGAGTTTTGGCAATTGCCGCCATCTGTTGACCAGCAACATCGCGTGGATCTGCACCGCGCGCTCCCGCCCGATATTTTTGCAATTGTTTTAGCAAGTACCAATCCGCCTGCCCCGCAATACGTGGCGCCCCCAGATCAGTATTACCTTTGCCATCAGCTCCATGACAGGCCACACAGGTTGCAAAATACTGGGCCCCGCGCTGTATATCACCTTTGACCGTCGCTGGTTGTTTCACGCTGGGCAACTTCGCTACATGATGGGACAGGTGCGAAATATTGCGCATACGCTCTAGCTCCGGCTGGAGGAAATCAACAGCGGCGCGCATGGAAATGCCATCCACATCCTTAAAGTGCGTGCCACGCAACCCCATCAGAAATTTCTGCAATTGCGTTTGTACATAGGCGTGGTCTAGCCCCGCTAGCGCAGGTGCGCCCAATGCAGCATCGCCACCTGCATCACCGCCGTGACAACTGGCGCAATGCTGGCGATAAAGCACAACGCCACTCTCCGGTGATGCCCACTGCCACACTTGCGGCTTGAACGCATACTGCTCGTAGTACTTGGCGTAGGTCGCCTCATCCACATTATTGTATTTAAGGGCAAGCCCTGAAGCCCGGAGCTTAAATACCATTTGCGATTCGCTATCAAACTGATCAAGTAAGCCCTGCAAAGCCTTTAGCTCTGATGCACTTGGCTCCCGGCGCAGGTCGCGCCAAACTTCCAATAACGCCGTGGCCATTAACGGCAAACGCTGATCTGGCAGGCGCTCCCAGCTGGCGATGGTTTTTGTGAGATCGCCCGATTCGCCCGCAAGCATCTTCCGGGTAAGCATGTATTCCGGCGTTTGTTCCAGTGTGGCGAAGTGTTGGAAAAAACTGCCTTTGACAGCAACATCCGCGCGATTTAGCGCCGCCCAATAATGGTCGCCATGGCGCAAGGTTGCCAGGGTAAAGGCTTGTGCCAGCCATGAGTCGGATGGCAGCTGCGTGCGTAAACGCAATAATTCTCGCGCCGCCACTTTGGATGGTTTTTGTTGTGCGACTGCAATAAGCGCCCAAAGTCGGGTTTTAGCATCTGCATCATCGAGGCTGGCAGCTGCCGCCACCAAGTCAGCGGGAGAACCGCTTTCCAACAAGGCTTTCACCGCATTTTTGCGTGTTGCAGGTGATGGGTGTTGCAATGCGCGCTTGATGGCCGCGACATTTGTTTTGTCCGCCATGGTGAACTGCCCTAAGCCTTGCAAGGTCCAGATAGCGTGAATGGATTGCACATCCAAACCGATGGCATCGATTTTGGGTTCAGCCAACAAAATTTTGCGCAGCGCAGACACGGAATCAAACCGCTTTTCTTGTACCAACTTGCGCTGGGCAGTCATCCGCCAAAATAAATTGTCATTCGCCAGGGTTGCAACCAGACCGGCGGTATCTGCCTTGCTTAAATCCAGTGGCTTATAGGCAGGCGCGCCCTTGGCCACAAGGCGATAAATGCGCCCGTGTTTGCCGTCGCGTAGCGGGTTTTCGTGCGCATTGCCTTTGCCGACTACCGCATCAAAACCGGCAGACTCTTTAGTAGGAATAGGATTATGCTGAATAATAAAGTTGTACCAGTCAGCAACCCATAGCTGGCCATCCGGCCCTACATCGGAATAAACAGGTGACAACCATTCATCGGTGCTGGTTAATAGGGAACCCTGATTGCTCGCGCGGTAGCTACTACCGTTTTCCTCCAGAAAAAACTGCCCTAACAAATGGGCGGTAGGTTCGCCAATAAACGCACTGCGGTTCCAGAAACGCTCGGGGAACGCGCGAGCGGTATAAAGGTTAAAACCGGAACCAGCGGTGTAACGACCGTGCGAATCCACCTGCAAAAAATTGTGGGTGATTGGGAAAATTTGGGGGAAGTTATCGATTTTAGCGGCCATGCCTGGCGCCAGCTGCTCGTGCTGACCATAGACATATTTCCGCCACAGCGGCGCATGCCATGCAGGTGCATTGTTGGCAGTGGAACCAAACACTTCAAAATCCTCGCTCAACCCCAAGCCCCAGGTATTGTTATTGAGCTGGGCGATAGGTTCGATGTTGCGGCCATCCACATCCATGCGATAAAGCATGTTTTGAAACTCACCTTGGGTCTCGCTGCGCCCGCCCGAGTAACCCACCGCGCCCCAGATGCGATTGTCGTGACCGTAACGGAGGTTCGACGGACCAGCATGGGTATCTTCTATGCCCCAGACACTGTTTAGCACCTGACGTACATCGGCTTTGCCATCGTCATTGGTATCTTTTAAAAACAGAAAATGCGGCGCTTGGGCAACGATAAAGCCACCATTGACCGCGACTATGCCCGTGGGAATATTCAAACCATCGGCGAATACCGAACAGCGATTAGCGCGACCATCACCATCCGTGTCTTCACACATACTGATGCGATCAGAGCCCTTGCCATCGGCACGTAATTCATTGGGGTAATCCAGTGATTCCACCACAAACAGGCGGCCACGCTCATCCCAGGCAAAGGCCACAGGGTTGGCGATATCTGGCTCAGCCACAAACAGTTGCAGCTCAAAATCCTTTTCAACCATGCTCAAGGCCATGGTTTCCTGCGGTTTGAGTGGATGTTGATATTGTGGCGGCGGAGCCACTTTACGGTAGTTGGGAATAGTGCCTCTGTCCTCATACTTGGCCGTTGGCAGGGATTTGGCGAGCGCGCGATTCGCCTTGCGTTTCTCGTCGCCTACGCTCCACAAAATGCCGCGAATCAGCAGATCGTGAAATTCCAACTGCCCCCAAGTCGCTTCGTCATGACCATAAGCGGTGTAAAACACGCGACCTTTGCCCTGCTCGCGCACCCAGGTCCAGGGCTCCTGGTCGCGCAGCATCAATACGGTACGTCCGTCCTCGTTGTGGTCCCGGTGTACATAGGTTTCATCCTTGGTTTCAAAGCCTTTGTAACCACGGAGCACCGGGTGATTTTCTTGCCCCGGCGCAATACGGGTAGTGAAGGTTTCCAAACCATGGCTGTGGAAACGACCACCCACCAACTTCACGTAAGCGTCTGATTTGCTGAAACAGGCGCTGGCGCTGTGTATGGGCAAAAAGGCACCGCCCTGCTCCACAAAGCGCAGCAGGCTGGCCTCTTGTGCAGGCGTAATTTGATCGTAATTGGCGTAGAGCATTACCGCATCAAATTGCGCCAAACCCTCAGCGGTCAGCTGGCTTAAATCCTCATGGTACTCCATGCGAATTTTTTCTCGGCCGAGCGATTGGTTCAACAAGGGAGCATATAAATACGACAGGTGATAGCCCGAGCCTTCACGCTTGTCATGGCCAATAAACAGTAAGTTGATGATGCCTTTTTCACTGTTTGCCAGAGCGTTATTAAGGGGAAATACGGCGGTGGCAAGCAACAGAATCAGGGTAAACAGTCGTTGGATGGTGTAGTTATTTATAGTTTTCATAGTTATGTCTTTCAGAAAAATAGCGATTACACGATTTACTGCACGAGCGTGAATGCAGGCATGGCCATTAATGTGCCACCCGCAAGCGCAGACTCATGTGCAAGGATTCCCACACAACTGATATTCGCGGACTCCACCGCGTTGGGGTAAGCGTTATGCCCTTCCAATACCGCGCGAATAAACTGATGCACTAAATGCGGATGTGAACCACCGTGCCCACCACCTTGGGTAAAGCTCAGGTGCTGATTGCTGTCGGCGTCGTACACACCACGTCCGGTGAAGTGACGGATGGACTCAGGCAACAAATGGGCATAATCGGGCACATCTACCCATGCAGGAATTTCTGGCTCGGGTTTGCCCAAGGTATGAATGACCGGCTCTTCGCCCTCGACCAGTGGCCATTCGTAGGATTTAAGCGATCCATACACATTGAAACTCTCGCGATACTGGCGCGCCGTATCAAACAGCGAGCGATGGATTTGTGCCGCCACATCGGAATCCTGCAACTGGATATGGCAAGACTCTACCGCAAACGGCGAACCATAGACTTGCGCCAACTCATCGCGGATACGACCCGAACCCACACAGGAGACTGCTTTGGCCAACTTGCGCTCCAGCCCCAACACCGGGCCTACGCAATGCGTTGCGTAATGCATGGGCGGCATGCCTTCCCAGTAGCTTGGCCAGCCGTTCATATCCTGCTGGTGACTGGCTTGTAAAAACTGGATTTTGCCCAGTTCCCCCCGCTCATAGAGCTCTTTAACAAACAGGAATTCGCGGCTGTAAACCACGGTTTCCATCATCATGTACACCTTGCCGCTATCGCGCGACGCCTGCACGATACGCTCACAATCTTCCACCGAAGTCGCCATGGGCACAGTGCAGGCAACATGTTTGCCCGCCGCCAATGCCATCAAGGTGTGGCGCGCATGATCGCCAATGGGGGTATTGATATGTACTGCATCGACATCAGGGTCGGCGAGCATCTCTTCGTAGTTGGTATAACACTTGGCCGCTATCCCAAACTGCTGTACCAGAGCCGCCATCTTTTGTTGGTTGCGCTGGCAAATAGCCACCACCTCCGCCTGCGGATGAGCCTGATAAATAGGGATAAATTCCGCCCCAAACCCCAACCCGACAAGACCAACTCTCAATTTTTTAGCCGTTAACGTCGCAGACATAGTTCGAATCTCCTGTGATACCTGTTATAGGTTTTTAAAAGTAGCGTTAAGCGCCTGCCCACCACTGGCGCAAAAACGTCAGGCCATCGCGCGCAAAGTCATCCTGCGTGTTGGCAAAGCGGCGCCAAATACACACCGCCTCTGCCAAACTGGAGGCATCCGGTGAAAAACTTTCAATGCCGATAGTGCCGTCATAACCGATCTCGATCAGCCCTGCGCGCAACCCGGCCCAGTCACTATTGCCCCCACCCGGCACACCGCGATGGCTGTCTGATACTTGCAAATGAATCAGTTTTTCACCCGCCAGAGTGATAGCGCGATGGAAATCAGTCTCCTCGATATTCATGTGAAAACTATCCAGTGAAATACCCAGATAAGGGCTATTAGCCTGCTGCAAGAAACGCTGCGCATCCGCAACGGTATTGATCATGTCGGTTTCAAAGCGGTTGAGCGGCTCCAGCCCCAAATGCACACCACAACTGCCGGCGGTTTGCGCCAATTGTGCAAGGCTCGCGACGGATCTATCCCACTCCGCAGAGCGCAGGGATTCCGTTGCCAGGCGCGCTTTAGCGACCGGCGCGTACAGCGGGCCCACCACACAAGGCGACCCCAGCCCTTCTGCTAGCGCAAGACAAGACTCAAAGTAATGAAACGCCTGTTTGCGCGTGGCGAGACTCCCTGCACTCAGGTCGCGCTCTTTGGTAACGGCGGCGCAAATCACCGCCGTTAGGCCCAAGTCCGTTAAGACCGGCTTTAGTTTTTCTACCGAGAAGTGGCTCGGGTCCTCCACCGGCAGTTCGACAAAATCGAAGCCTAGTCCTGCAATTTTTTCGAGCAGTGTGATTTGCTGGTCGGTAAAGGGAGAGGTCCAGAGCCAGGTACTAGCGCCAAATTTCATGGGATCAACGAACTCCTGCTTCAACAATTATTATGATGTGGTGCCATGCTAGCCTGCCCGCTCCGGCTGGCGCTTGTACCCTACCGTAATAAAATTGTACGATTCCGACATGAACCATTTTGATGATTGGCTAACCCAGCTAGATCCACGACACTCGCCAGCACAGCTTTTCGACTACATGCCCAACGTGATGTATTTTGTGAAAGACTGCGAAGGCCGCATCATGACTGGTAATCAGGCGTTTGCGGAACGCTGTGGTTGCCGCTCGCCGGATGAGCTTTTTAGTAAACGTGATGAGGAGCTTTTTCCGCTCTACATGGCAGAGAAATTTCGCCGCGATGACGAACTTTTACTAAAAAATGGCACATCTTTACTAAATTTAATTGAACTGTTTCCGACCCGCGAAGGACTGCCGGAATGGTTTATTACGCAAAAACTTCCGCTCTTTGAACGCAGCGGAAAAATTCATGGACTTTGCGGCATAGTGCAAAGTTATGAGCGAATGTTGGACTACTCGCAAAATCCGCTATTTCAAGTGGTTCAATATATTCGCTCACATTATGCGGAGCATTTGAGCGTCCCCGATATTGCCAAACAATTTGGTTTTTCCGAACGCCAACTTGAACGCCGTTTCGCCGACACCTTTCGTATTAGCCCTTCGCAATATTTAATTCGCTTGCGCGTGCTAATTGCCAGCGATCGCCTGAAATACACCATCGAACCTATTGCCGATATCGCCATCGACTGTGGCTTTTACGATCACAGCAATTTCATTCACCACTTCAAACGTATTTTGGGAGTGACGCCCCTGGTGTATCGCAAGCGTTACCGCACTACTGGGTGATCACATCGATCTCTGCATAACCCACTCTGTTATTTGCGGAAGTATTTTGCAGAGCACGTAACAGCCCCAGGTGTAAAACTTGCGTTCTAATCCAGATTATTTCTGGGTTTGAGCCAGCTCAAAATCATGACATAACATTGAAAATCGAGGGGCGCCGCCAAGCACCAGACTGTGGGATAATGCCCAACTCTTATTTGGGCCAAGTCATCAGCGCAGCGAAACCAGCACCTTGCAGCCCGCCAACAATAGAATTATTTATATATAAATCAATTACTTAAAAGACATTTACACAATGAATGCAATAGAGCCAACAGATCAGCACACACCGATGATGCATAGGGGTTTAGTTATTGATTTATAAGGGATTTTATTTAGAAAATATAATCAACCTGTACTTTTACCTATACTATTTTATTACACAGCCTAAACCTCTAAAAACACAAAATTTGAAAAATTTTTAATTTATTTTATCGATACCCCCTCCCTACCACCCATTTCTGAAATTTCACTTCCCATTACCAATCGATTCTTACTCCTGCTGCAAATCACAGATTTTTTCTCGCCGATAAATCAAGCACTTAAAAAAAGTGCAGTTAAAAAAGCATTACGACATTTTTTTAACAATTTCAAAAATTAATCGGTTAAAAAAATATTTACCCTATTGACTTTCCGAAAAACAAGATTTCCCGCTATTGCATTCTGATTTTTTTTGTTCATTATTTTAAATAACAAATCAGTGGCAAACGGGTTAACAATGAATCTACTTCGCATAAATCAGCTATGCAAAAAACTTTCGGTCAGCAGGCCGACTCTCTATCGAATCATGAATTCAGATCAAAGCTTTCCAAAGCCCATCGCACTAACGCCAAGCATTAATGTTTTTAATGAAATGGAAATTGACAATTGGATTGAGCTGAAATCGACGAGAAAAAATGAAAATTAAATACATAATTAACTATGACTTTGATGCGCTTAACGCTATCCACGACATCAAATCGCATTTCTGTAATGCAAGCGAGGAAACCGTTGCAGACTACTACAAGACAGGAGAACGATTAATCAAAAGAAAAAAGATGGATCAAACAATAGTAGATGTACTCATTAAAGCAAAAACAAGCAACACATTTTACAAATGGCTAAATGGAATAAGATTTTATTTGTGCGAAAAAATTGAGCGAAACTTACAACTTTATGAGCTTTCATCGGATAACTTTTATTGTGAAGATGCTTATTCGCTTTTCAATGACTTACAACATATTGCAAATTTCGATGCGTCGGACTTTGACTTAGAATTTGATAAGAAAAAATCAAAAAAAACCGCCCTTCACAAACTACCAAAAAATTGGCGCGAGCTGCTTATTAGCTACAACCAAAGCTCCATGTACAGAATACCCCTTCTCACCGCTGCGTTAACCGGATGCCGGCCATGCGAACTTGTAAAAGGCATAAGAGTCTATATGAGCGATAACCACGTTAACTTTCAAATTGAGGGTGGAAAGGTTGACGAAAACAAAGGTCAACCTTTCAGAACAATAAGCTACCCCGTCACTTCGAGTAATGAATTACTGCATGAATTAATAAAGGAGATTCCAAACCCGCGACAAGCAATTACTGTTTCTATAAACAAAGCTGTTAATTTCACAGTAGAAATTAGACGAATTGGTAAAGAAGTCTGGCCAGCGCACCCCGAATCTATCACAGCTTATTGCTTTCGCCATCAATTTGCGTCTGATCTAAAGAGGACTCACAGTGGCGAAGACGTAAGTAGAGCCCTTGGTCACTCTACCAATAAAACTAGAAAACGTTATGGGCATCACGCTCAACAACGTGGTGATACCAGCCATATCATTATCTCTGCCTCTCGCCCCATCAAGAACTTGGCAAGTAATAAACCAACTCATTCATTTGCTTTTTAGAGGTGGATATTTTAAAAAAGATATGAGCTACCACCCACCCTACCGATGATACTCCATTGAAAATTCACGGTACTCCGCCTCATTACTCCCATCAAAATTATCCATACCCGGCTTTGTTAAGCAGCCCTTCGGCTCAACATAACTATCGATACGCTTTTCTGGACGCTCATGCCAATTAATATTAAAGGCTGCAAGTTTTGGACAGAAATACATGTGGGAGTAACCGGGGACATTATCGTGAATCCACCAAGCGAGAGCTTGCCAATGTTTGGTTTGCTCGTAATAAGGCAAAAATGAAGTTACAACGATACAAGCTGTAGCCCCCATACAACCATCAGCATCCCGCCTATCCCAAATATGCCCAGCGTAATTAGCCTCATTGCGCGAGCAATTGTTTTGGTTTTTATTTTCGGCACCTTTTGCATTTACCGCGCAAGAGCGATAGGCAGAGCGAATAGCAATTCGCCCCAATCCTTCCTGAATTGGCTCTAACACGTTTTCACATAATACCCGCCCAGCAGCAATAGCCAAATCAGGATCATCGGGAATATTGGGTATCTTTTCGATTTGCGAAATCTCTGAGTACAAAAAATCACGCTTAAAAAAGGATTTTGAGAGCTGGACACGGCCGAGCTCTTCTAAGGTTTTTACAGATGCTGGAGATTTCATTCTCGATGATCCCACTTAGTCATTTCTATCTACCATTTCCTTACAGCGAAAAATAATAACCCTTCACCTTCTCCGCCATTTTCTTGCGGCGCGCCAACAAAAAGCTTTCGAAGTTATCGTATTCATAATCGCTCAGGGATTCTGGTAGGCAGTTTTCGTGCAGGTTTTTGCGTAACAATTCGATGTTGTCTATTGCACCAAATTTACAAACACCGGTGGAGCATTGTTCCAGCACGTCCTTCATGTAATCAACTGGTGAGCGGTCTCCGATTTTTATGTTGACCTCTTGCTGTACGATCACATAGTTGGCGACTTGATTGTATTTGGCCTTGCTCAGGCCGCGCCCTTTGAGGAAATTTTTGGGGAAGATGTGGTGAACGTCGCCGTGGTGGACGAGCATGTCCCGGATGGTGATGTCTTTGCTGAGGAAACCTTTCTCATTCAAATAGGCTTGTGCGGCCCAAAAGACTTTTAGTGCGGGCGAGTTGACCACGCTGGTCTCCAGGTTTTGAACCAAACCAATTTCCCAGAAAGCATCGGATAATTCTGCAGCTTCGACCGCCGCGACGTGATCCGCAAACGGGGTTTCATGAACTGCGCGTATGTCTTTATCGAATTGGGACTCCGGTGAACCGGAATAGCGGCCAGTGAGTAGCGACATCACAAACCAGCGGCGCACCCAGCGCTCTATATTCGGGTTATTGCCCAAATCGCGTTTGAGTTTGAGGTAAAGGATGTAGGCAAAGTTGAGCGCATTGGTGGACTGAATCATTCCAGGGTCTACAAAACCGGCGGAGCGGATGATCATTAAAAAGCGTTTGAAGTTGGTCTCGTTGATAAATTCGCGTACCCCCTCGCCCAGCAGTTTAAACGAGCTCTCCTCTATCGCCTTTTCATAGGTGCGGTTTTCGAAATTACGGCCAGACAATAGCCCAACCAAATCGGAAAGCCGTCCGCGATTAAAACGTGTTGTAAACGCAACGCGCAGCATGTCGGAATAGCTGGGATCGTAAAGGTCGTCGTTCTCATTTCGTAGCCAACGCATGGCTGCAAAATAATCGGTCTTAACAAATTCAGAGTCATTCGCTTCAATTTGTGCGTAGAACTCGGGAGCAACAGCCAAGTGGCAAAAATAATCAATCGCCTTGCGTAGGCTGTTCCCTTCAAAATCTTCATTGGCGGCGATTTTAGACATGGCAAAATCCGCTTGGCTGAGTACAACACCTTTGGAATTGATGCGAATAAAAATTTCTGTAACGGTATCGATTTCCAAGTCCGGCGCTAATTCAATTAAGCCGATTTGCTTTTTGACGATGTCGCACAATCTATCCAACCGCTCGTATACCAAATCCTCATTAACATCTGGATTCAACGCCAAATAGTCACGAGCAACTTTGTGAGATTTTTGTTCCCCGCTGACAATAGAAGCAATATCACTAAACCATGCTTTATCTTTTTCGATGGCTGGGTTACACACCTCAAAACGCTCATCCACCGGATTAAACGCAATCCGAATCCGGATTTGCTTGTAATCCTTATTCACCACTTGCTGCCCGGCAATCGCGGCGGTCAACGCGGTAACGCGCTGCTGCCCATCAATCAGCACTTTTTTACCTTCTGCCAAGGTGCCGTCTTTTAGTTTCACGGTCGGGTTACGCCAAGCGATGATGTAACCCACGGGAAATCCCTGATAAAGACTATCCATCAAATCCCGCACTTTGGATGCATCCCAGACAAAGGGGCGCTGAATTTCAGGAATGGCGATCTCGCCAGATTTAACCCAACTCAATAGGGTTTCAATTAGGTGCTGGTTTACAGAATATTTTTGGCTGCTCATAGATAACATTCTTAAAATAGTTTATGGGGCTTACGATTGCATAGAAGTTGGCAATTTTTTCATGATATTAAACCGCACTTCTGACGGCTAAGTCCCATGCCCTTGCCAATCGATCACGACTCGAAGTTCTCAATCGCTGAAGCCCCAGCTTAGATGCCATTACAGACATGCCATCTGGTTTTTGCTGCGTGCCACTCGCAAATATTTCGCGCGCTAAAGCGATTAACTCCGGAATTGCGACCTCTTCAACAGCGCGGCTTTCGCCAAATACGGGGGCTCTAAATTTAACAGTTTGAAGGTCAGATGAATCTTTCCATATAAATGTAAACTCATCTTCTTTGGCAAGATGATAACGATCACGGACTAGTTGATTCACGCGGTCTTGAATTCGAGCACCGGTTCTCATCCATCCATGTGCACGCGCAATGCGTCGTGCAAGCACATCATCTCGTAGAGGCGCTTCACTGCTTACAACGAACTCGATCATTGATAACAACGTTGGGGCGTAAGTTTCCTCAAAAAATGCATCAGGGTTTACCGAAAAATTCGCCTCATTGAAATCAACTTCAACATAAAAACCAGATCTGTAAGGAGAAGTGATCGTATCCGCTTTCGCATACAGAACCTGTTTCGCTGGCGGATTTTCCTCTGCCTTAGGGAGTTTATTGTCTTGCTCGACCTTCTCTTCCCGTTTAGCTTGCAACGAGACAACATTTGATTGGAGCAATCGTTCGGCTCGACATGTTTCTAGCAGTACAGTAAGTTGGTTATGAATTTTTTCCACCACTGTATCTGCGTCAACCCACCAATCGGTTGACCAAATACGTAAGATATTCCAGCCCAATCCACGCAGCATCTGTTCGCGAATCATATCGCGGTCACGAGCGGTCGCAGATCTATGATAGGTTGCACCGTCGCATTCGATTCCAGCCAAATAACTACCCGGCGCATCTGGATCAACCACACCCAAATCGACACGAAATGCAGACACACCTATTTGCGATTGCAGTCGCCAGCCTTTATTCGTCAGCGCTCTGGAAACTGCTTCTTCGAAGGGGCTATCGAAATCACCTTGGCTACCAAATACGGCTTCGCCAAGTGCCTGCGCGCCCCGCTCAGCAAACTCCATAAAATGCTTAAGATCGCGAACACCTTCAGCCTGGGTGCGCGACAAGTCCAATTGCTCGGCACGCAAACTCGAAAACACACGCAGCTCGTGACGAGCTCGGGTAATGGCCACGTTCAAGCGGCGTTCTCCACCTTGCCTATTGAGGGGACCGAAATTCATTGATACCGCACGGGAAATACTCGGCCCATAGGTCAATGAAAAATACATAATGTCCCGTTCATCACCTTGAACGCTTTCAAGATTTTTTACGAATACAGGTTCTAACTCAGTATCAGCAAAGTAGCGTTCCAGTACCGGGTTTTTGCGACGCTCTTCGTCAAGAAGGTCTTCAATCAAGCGCTGTTGCTCAGCGTTAAATGTCACTACGCCTATGGTTAAACCCTTATCCCGGCATTCTGGTGAGTTAAGCTTACCAACCAGATCATCCACCAGTGCCTTAGCCTCAGCCTTGTTGGTTCTCGCACCACCTTTCTCATAGGTTCCATTCGATACGTGATGAAAACTAACTGCCTTGTCTTCGATATATGGCGAAGGAAATGTAACCAAACGTCCTTCATAGTAACGATGGTTTGAAAACGCGATCAGGCTTTCATGCTGGCTGCGGTAGTGCCAAGACAGATTTAACGTTGGCAGATTGGCTCCAATACATTCGTCAAGAATACTTTCAAGATCGGCTTCAACATCAGTGTCCTCACTATCCGTTTCAGCTCGATCAAAAAAGCTCGTGGGAGGCAATTGTTTAGGGTCACCTACCATCACGACTTGCTTGGCCCTTGCTATAGCTCCCACCGCATCCCAAACAGGAATCTGTGAAGCCTCATCGAAAATGACGATATCGAAATTGGCAACTTCCGGTGAAAGATATTGCGCAACGGATAAGGGGCTCATCAACAGACAGGGTGATAAGGTTGTGATGGCTGTAGGTGATCGCCCCATTAAATCCCGCAGGGGCAGATGCTTGGATTTTTTCTGCATTTCATAACGCAATAAACCCCACTCGGAATTTTTACTGACACTATCTTGCGCGGGTAGTTCGGCGCATAGTTGTGCGCGCACCCATGAGCGAGTCAACGTTGTGAAATGTTTATCCAGCTCTTTGAAGTCGCGAATTCTCTTTTCATGCTCGATAGAAACGAAATTTAAAAGTATCTCATCGTTATCGACCACCGCATTCAACCACCACCGGCAGTAATTCACCTCAAAAACCTTGCGGACTGAATTTACAGGTACGCTCCGCTTTTCAATTCCTCCAACAAGAGAAACCAAACCGGCGCCGACTGCAGCTACGCGCGCTTTATTCCAAGCGCACCAATTTTTCAGTTTCGGGGCAGATTGAATAATGTTGCGACAAATCTCAGCAAGCTCATCCGGCGCAAGGTCGTTGTGCGTAGCTTCAGCTTCTGAATTGCGCAAAGCTTCTTTTGCAAACTCACTAAAAGCATTTTGATAATGCGTCCATCCCGCGATAAACCCTTGCCCCAAAGAAGCGACAGAGCCAGATGATTCGAGTAATAAATTACCTTCACCCAACAAGCGTTCGATAGGGGCTCTGATAGCAATTAACAGATCTGTGGTTGTCGCTATTTTGGTAAGAACTGCAGCCATTGAATTGTGAAATTTGATTGTCTCCTGTAACTCGGCAGTATTGCTCGATAACCCGGACCACAAGCCTGCTGTCTTTTCAGCGAGGGGCCTTAGGCTGTGAATCTCTGTCTCTAACCGCAACATTTCACGTAACTTCTTAACATTTTCCTGCGCGATAGATCCGCACCCACCAGCGTCAATGATCGATGATGGCTCCAACTGCCAAGGCTGCTCATTCACCACGGCGCGAATAACAACCTGCAATTTCTGCGCAGTCTCAATGGCTTCCAAATCTGTCGAATACCCTTGCCACACACCATCGGTTGCCTCGCCTAAATAGGCAAGCTCCAGCAAGCGGGCATTGATTGTCTGTAGATCTTTTATGCGCACATAATCTGTTTTGATGCCCTGCCCACAGCGCCCGGCGGCGACAAGATCCAGTGCGCCCTCAAGTGTTGTCACATCGCCTGCGGCAGCAGATGAAAGCCAGCGCTGAAACTCAATAGCCGCTTCGGCAGCCTCCAGATCAGTGAGCAATTGACTCCAAATGTCGTCAGCAGTGGTATGAAACTTTGGCGTGGCTATAACTTCGTTTTTCAACACATGGATTTTGACGAGCCGCTCGATATCTTGGGCGAGATTAGGAGCCCCTTCGTCATCAGAATAGGATTTCAGTTTTTTAATGAGCGCACGCCGACGAATCCAACCTAATGGCCACACCGATTTTTCAACAACTGACCATTCTTGCTGCAATGTGACTGCATCGATATCGAACAGTTCTGCACGGTACTTAAGTGAAAGTTCACTGATAACCTTATTGCGCTCACGTAGCTTGCCAATCGCTGCGATAAAGCGACCGCGTGACTCGGTTGACCAAGGAGGCGACAGCTCAGCTTTTAATTGGCGTGATTGCCGTAGCAATTGCACACCCTCAGTGACATGGTCCACTACCGTTAACGCCCACGGCGACGCTAATGCAGATTTGTTTTGCTTATGACGGGAAATAAAATCAAGGCCAGCTTGCAAGGATTCAACTATCGATTTTGCATCTGGGCGAAGAACAAAACGCCAATCATGCCCATAGGCTTGCGGCAGCGTGCGTGCCAACACAGCCAATGCATTACGTGTAGTGCGATTTAATTGCAGCACCGGGAAGCCAAGCGCTCGAATGTAATCGCCACCCAGCGACAACAAGTGCTCAGAACTTTTGATCACTGCAGCTGTAGTTTCAGTGACTTTTGCTTGCCAACTCGGAGTCCACTCCGTATTCGTGATAGCGCGTAACGGGCCATGGATGAACTGATCTTCGCCAACATTTTGCGCATTAACATCGAGTCGTTCCGCCAATTCCCTGAGTTGCGCTAAATCTTCAGCGTTGTGCTCATTACTACTAGGCCACTGAAAATGCAGATCAGGAAAATCTTTGCCTGAAACCACTTGTCCAATAGCGGCGAATACACTTAAACCGTTAAGGTGGCGTCGATGCAGCCTGGTTACATAGTTATTGAGGGAAGAACGTATCTGCCCTAGCCTCACCGCCTCACGCTTCCATTCATCCGGATCACATTCACCTTGTGCATCCCAGGATTTACGTAATTGTTCTAATACTTCTGTTTTACGCGCTTTGCTTGAATGCAACTCCAAACAAAAATCGCCCAAGCCAATCGCTCGCATACGTCTATAGACGACATCTAACGCGGCCATTTTTTCCGACACGAACAAAACGCGTTTGCGTTCAGCCAAACACTGTGCGATCAGGTTCGCAATAGTCTGGCTTTTGCCAGTACCAGGCGGCCCGATTAAAACAAAATCTTTACCTTTTGCAGCAGCCATCACTGCAGCAAGTTGAGAGGAATCTGCCGGTAACGGACAAAATGTGTCCTGCGGAGTTACCTCATCGTCGAGCGTGCGCGGATTCAAAAAATTGATTTCGCTGGCAAAAGGCTCACGCGGTGTTTCTATCAGGTGACGCACCACAGCATTTTGTTTTAATTGCTCAGTGCGCTCTACCAGATCCTTCCACATTAAATGTTTCGCGAAGGAAAACATGGCGATATAGACATCATCCACCACCTCCCACCCAGCAATATCACGAATAGCTGAAGCAACTGTCCGCCAGATTCCCGCAACATCAAGGCCATGATCATCTTTGGGTAATTCGCCTTCCGGGATTTTCAAGTCAAGATGAAAATCCTGGCGCAGCATTTCAATCAAGGTTGGATTGAAGCGCGCTTCATCGTCATGAAGCTTTAAGCTAAAGCCAGAGCGTGCACTGCGGCGCTCCAATGATACGGGTAATAAAATTAACGGAGCTTTGTAACGCTTGGGATCGTCTTGACTGCGCGTCCAGGAGAGAAAACCCAGCGCTAAATAGAGCGTATTCGCACCGTTCTCAATCAAGCTAGCACGCGCCGACCGATATAATTCAACGAGACGTGTATCAAGTTCGTTCGGCGGGCATTTAATAAATATCTCTTTACGTGCAAGCGCATCCAGCGCATGTTCACGCCGAACATTTTCCTGTTCACGCGCCTGATGAATAGCTTGGTTACGTGGGTCATTTCCATCCATTAAATCGGGGCGAGGCAACAGCTTTAACGCATGGCCCTCCGCGAGCAAATCTTCCAACTGCCCTGGCTCGGGCGCATCAAGTTGAAGTGACTTTTTGCCGCCCTTGAAACTCAACAAATTGTTTCGCAGAGATAAATCAAGTAATTTGCGCTGCCACCGCACCAACCGGCCTTCAGGTGTTTCCGGCATAGTGTTTGTATCAGTCTGCCCAATTTCTTCTGGTAATTCTGGTGCATCCTCTAAGATTGGCACAGCGACAACAGATATTTCTGCTGCAGCTGAATTCGCAATAGCTTCACTACTCGACAAGGGTTTAATTCGTTGTAAGCGCGCGCGACGAATATCAACAGCCAACTCAAACTCGTGCTCTTCACTCTCTGCGATCTGCTCGAAACCACGCTCGGCAGCGTAGCTAAACTTGGGGGACGATCTTTGCGTGGTCAGTGTTGCTTCAAACAACACCATTTCCTTAAGCTTCACTCGCTTGCGCAACGCGGTTATGTCATCAACAACGGACGTCGTAAATTCTTCGCTCTTCAGCCACACGCCGACAAACGCGTGACCTTGCGTAAATACCAATAGTGGGTTCAACCCTGCTTGCTCCAGGAGCGCAGCAAACAACAAGGCTAAATCGAGGCAGGTACCAATACCACAATCAACGATTTGGCTGGGGCTTCTTACTTTTTGGCCCAGGTTTTCAAAGCTTGCCGGTGGCAGTACATAATCCAGGCCGAGCGCACCTACTGCGCTCCAGATAGCGGATGTAATTTCCCACGCGTGCTTGGTACCTGATCCATAACCATTGATGGCTGCCTCTTTGCCACTCGTGCGCAACAATCCTGCAGCTTGTTTCAGTAATTTATCAATCGCAGGGTCGTTGGGTTGAACAAATGCTGCCACCATATCTGGCAAGGATGTTAAGCCACCCCATTGGTTGCGAGGCAGAAGCTCCAAGACACTGGAATGCTCAACTAATAAAACGGGTTCGGCCTCTCGCGTTTGTAAGCGCAGTGTAACGAGCGCATTTTCAGCTTCAGTGAGGCGGCCTAATAGCTGACCATCAAGCGTAATGTCGCAATCCTTAATGCGCATACGCTGACCGGCAGCCACCGCATCCACTCGCCACAATTTACTTTTCAGAAAAGGAGGTTCCGCCGAGATAACCAAATCCAACTCTTTGGCATCGCGTTCGGTATCGTTGGCAATCGCAAGCTCACGGATGACGGGCACCGCATTAATAAAATCGGCAAGATTTAAGCGTTTTGCGAGCGTGGCCTCAATATTGATTGTTGGTTCGATGACATCAATATTTTCTGAGCCGTTGTCCAGGTCATCCATTTCATACACCCCTAAAAATTATAAATTGCCTCACAGCAAAGTTGGTCACTCAAGCAAAACTCAATCTACCTGCCCTATTAAGCCCAAGACTACTTTTTCTAAAATTCGCAACTCAAATCCTGAAAATCTCGACAGCCTGCTGACGTTCAAACAAAGCATCTAAGTCGCTCAATGTTCTGCCAGCCTCTTCCTTTCCTATAATGTTTAGGTTTGCCTTGTCAGCATGAATACCCTTTTGCACCTCGGGCATAAAACCGTGACCTGATCTAACAGCACCAACATCTGTTATAAAATATCGATCATGGAAAAATTTATCAGGAGCTTTAATCCAGGAAAGAGAAATGCCTTTTACATTTTCGGGCTGGTATTCTCTGGTATAAATCTGCAATGCGTTAGGCGAATCCATTGATGTGACAACACGAATGGATGTAATTTGCGAATTTTCAAGACGCGTAAAAAGTTGGGAAATAGTGTCGTTTTTTGTAAGCCTAAAGAACTGATCAATAATAGTTATCGTGTTACTAATTTCAATTAAAGGCATAAGGGCATCTATGATAGCCACTGCGTTTCTATCAACAGAAATAGATCTGCTTAAATTCCAAACATCACAACCATCGTTGATATGGTCGATACCAATGCAATTTATTGCTTGTGATTCAGATACCGCAAAGGAAAATGGCCTCACGCTGATTTGTAGGTTATGCCAATTTATCCATATGTCGTGATCTATTCCTCGACGGTCAGAAGCCAAGTGAAATTCATCATGATTACGTGATATGACGAGCTTGTTTAGATAATTCTTTATTGACTTCTGCTTAACAGGCTGCAACGCGGATTGCTTTACATACTGCATAGCCTCTTTTGCCCATGCTTTCACGTCTGCCGAGATGTAGCGACCATGATCATGCCCAAAGTGCTGCTTGAGCAAACCGTAGTACTCCATGCTGCCCATACATGACGGATCAAATGAAACCTCCTTGTACATTAAAATAGCTCCCTATCTCGCTCATCAAAAAAGCCATGAGGCCAATCGGCCTCAAAGTCGCCGTCCGGGGTAATGAGTAATCGGTGGGATGTTACGCCTTCAGATGTTGGCGATAGATAAACAATACTTATGTCGCCAACACCTAAAGCACCGTTATCACAATTACCTTCTCGTATTCGTCGTAGCAGTCGTAGAACAAGATGCTCGCTGTGTGTTTCTATTAGAAATGAATGCTTATTCATTGACTGTAGAAAAACATCCGCCAATTCAACCTGAAAACGAGGGTGAATATGCAGCTCTGGTTGCTCAACACTGACGAGACCAAGATCATCTGAGTTTGCAGCCACCACCACGGGGAGCACTTGGGATATACCAGTACCCAATTGGTGGGCAGACAATAAAATATTGGTGCGCAGCTCTTTGAAGTAAATATGTCGTTTATTTACGACACTCTGTTGCGCTTGTGTCGGGATGTAATCAGCAGGAAGCGTATCTGCAAGTGATTGATTGATAATTTGGTAACCGGCATTAAGTTTATTTTCTGCTGAAAACCACTCGCTGGTTGCCTCTATTAGCCGTTTGGCCTTTTCGTTTTTGGAGGGATCTCTATAAAGTAAATCCCACGCAGCGGAACCATCTGCCCAGTCCGATTGCTCTGGATGAGGATTAGGCGTGTAGTTGTTATCAGGCACAACCCGTAATGGTCCAATCAGCGCACTGTTTTCCAAGTAATCTAGTAGCTTGTCCAGCGGCAATACAAAAGCCTGACTCAATACTTGCTGAACTACTAGAAATTTAAAGTGTTCCTCAGTTTCATCGAACTCCTGGCCAGATAAATGTGTTTTTACAGGGGCTCCCAATAAAGGAATAGCTCCGCTATGGCAACGTACAGCTATAGGCGCAATTCGATTTACAAACGTTTCACCTGCATTTTCAATGTCTGCAACAGCAGCAGTATTTGCAGGGTTTGGATTGAGGCCAATTAGGGCTTGCTCAAATTCAGTATGGATCTCATCTTCATCCAATGGCTCACGTTCATCTGGAGCCCCATAGGTGTACTCAAGCCATTCATCATTATTGTAAGGGACGAGCAACGGATGCTGAGTGTTTAACTCATTTATAAAGGTATTTCTCTGATCCTCACTTGATGAGATGCAACCGATATATCCCCCATTTATCCAAACGCGATAATTTTTTACTAAAGCGTACTGATGTCGATCAGACCAAACAATCTCAAACTCAACACTACCCGTTTGAGTGCTTCCTCCAAAATCAGTCATTATCGGATAGGATGTGCTGATAAAATCAGCCAACTCATCCACACCAGAACCATAATGTACAAACGGCGTTCTGCCAGATTCGAAGTCCACGCGAATTTTTATAGGGCGATTTAAATCTTGCCCATGCACAAGAGAGCGAAAACCGCCAATAGCCTTGCCGCCAAATGCATCCAACTTCTCGGGATTGCAGTGCCCTTTTTTGAGAATCTGCTGCACATAGGCAAGCGCCATCAACACCGAACTTTTACCAACACTATTAGGCCCAAACAACAAAGTTACTGGTGCCAATTCGATACATTGGGTGCTCTTAAATGAACGGAAATTAGTTAGCGATATTTTAGTTATTTTCATTACGCAACCACCAAAGCAACAGCCTGATTATCATCTGGAGTATCAGCGGTAGTTTCCGTACTCACACCAGCCATCATGTTGTAGTGCCCTAGCTGATTTGCCTTATTGAAAATATCTCGGAAGACACGAAGATAAGCCTCGTTAGTTTGTTCGCCGTGATTTATGTAGAGATCATCGTGAATTGAATGTGAACCGTCATTTACCCAGGAAAATAAAGACTGACAGATCAATTTGTCTCGCCCATCAAAAAGCGCACAAATGTCATCTTTTGTCATCCCACCCCACATAGTGAAATAATTTTCCAAAATTCGGCGCAGTGTATTTTGCAGACTCATACTGGAGATATTTGCAGACTTCACATCACCCCATAGCAGTTCATAAGCTGAACGAATAGGATTGGCGTTACATCGTTCAACATATGAGCCTTGCTGCTGTTTTTTTACTAACCAAAAACTTTCTTCTCTAAGGACAGCGTCATCTGGCCTTGCCCTGTTGTAAGAAATTTCTTTATGAAAATAAACATTATGAGTAAGTATGAATACCTGCTTTATTCGGCTATTTTGTCCTCTAACTTCTTCCATAACACCTTTGATAAGGCTGCTAACTATGTAAAGAATGTCACTATCAAGTGACGATATAGGATCATCGAACACGACCACTCTATTAGTGGTTATGCCCGCTGGGGACTGCGCGCCCTTGATAAGGTAGTAGAAGTACAAAAACGTAATGAAAGTTCGCTCGCCTTCACTAAGCGAGCGACTGGCATCATCCCCGTTGTTGCGGACAATTCGATAATGACGTCCCCCATCAGCATCACCAATTGAAAACGAATTAAAGCCAAATCTTGCTAATAAATCATTGATCGCGGATATGGTTGGTTGAATCGATGTGGTTTGTCTCTCTAACTCTCTAACTCTTGCATTTAATTCCCGAACATTTTGTAGCTTACTTTGCAAGCTAGATTCCATACCTATAATAGTGCTGCTCAACTGCGTCTTTTGTCGCTCATATTGTGACAAATCATCTGCGAGTTCATTCAGCACATAACGCCATACCTGAGATGTTAATATCTGTTTTTCATTCGCAATATTTGCCACTGTTTGATTATGAGCTGTGGTAGCTTCATTTGCAGCTACAGTTAAAGCTTGTAACTGTGTAAGCAATGGCACTATGGATTCAAGTTCAACTCTTCGGCTTGGCTCGGCAAGCTTGGCCTCTATTAATAATTGATTTCGCTTTAGCCTTTCAAACAATATTTGTGCTTCAGCGTTGAATAAATCAACATTTAAGAAAGGATTTACGAGATCAATGTTACTCTGAATAACAGAAAGCACTTGATTACTCGCACGACTGTAATCATTTTGCAATGTTTTTAAAGCATTAACGTCATTGTCATATGCGTCACTAAAGAACGAGGCTAAACTTTCAGAAAAATCTTCATCTGTATGCTGTTGGCAAAAAGGGCATGTCTCGGGGTCTTGCGTATGATATTTGATACCTTGCTTTACCCAGTCGCTATTTCCTAAGCGATTAATTAAAGCAGCGATATCTACATCTTGATTACCTACTATAGCCTTTTGTAGTAGATCATGGGATTCCGCTGCTACAAGATTTTCCCCATTGAGGGTCACAAGTGGAGCAACTCTTTCCACACCACTTGCAAAAACCGTCTTTGCTTTTGCTTTAAGGTCTTCTAATGTGAATATGTCAGCGGTATTTGATGCTCTCTCTGCCAAAACCTTTTCTTTAAATTTTTCAGCGCTACCACGGACACCAGTAAAGGCGACCTGAAAATAATCATCGTGAAGTTGCTTCTGTTTCCAACACTTGTCGCGCAGATCAGGTTCAAGATCAGCAAGCTCCTTACGCTTGCCGGATTGACTGTCAACACCATCGAGTTGATTGTTCAGCGTCGCTATCTGATCACGAGCCCTATCAATTTGAGGTTGCAGGTTAGCTATTTCTCGCTCAGCTTCAACTTGGTTTTCGCCAAGCGTAAAAACGCCCTGTAATGGGTTGTTTTGGTTAAAATTTCTTTCAACAAAATCCCGGTTATACACCATAACATCCAATGGCAGAGCGCCCTGCCACACTAACTGACAGTGAGTATGCCCTTCTGCTTGAGCAATTACTCTGCTAATGGTTGTTTTGCCAGTGCCATTAGCACCAAAAATATAATTGATACGGCGAAGATCACTGAGTGATGCAAGCGAATGATAGGTTGCCACATTATTAATAATAATTTCGCCGATCATAAATCCTCCTTATAGATTCCCTTGAAATGCTCTTTTGCTTGATGAATTAAATAAATCACCACAAAAATCTAGTGTCGTCTCTAACGATTTCGTTAAAGCCAAATATCTTGAAAAGATCTGTCCGAATTTTTCTTGATATATGCAATCAGGAACAATTAATTCAATCTCTTCCATCCGCCCTTTGCTTAACATTCCTTTCATTGAGTTTGTCGAAGCAGCTTGAATTGCTTTTTTTGAAAGCAGTATGAGGGCATAGAGAAACCAACTATTAATGCCATCTTTTGGGGTTAGGGCATTTATTTGCTGATTAAAGGCAACCTCCCGATCTGTATACGCTGCATTACCAATACAATCAAAACTTCCCGCAATACATGTCACCAATGTAGAACCTGCTGGTACCGTTCTACTAACGTTATATCCATCAAGTGATAAGTATTCCGTCGCCTTTGTTAGAAAATGGCTAGGAGTATTGATGTTATCCGACTTAATCCACTCAATATAATCGCCGTAATACTTCGGTTCAGCTCTAGACGGAGTATTTCCTGTTGTAATGCAAGTAAAGTCACTAAGCCTCTTAACATCCCATCCCTTCGGATTAGTCACCGGATCACCAAACATCTCCAAAAACACAGAGCGAAGGAAATCGTCGGCGAGTTTTATGGCTTGTTGACGTTTGCGGCGGATGGCATCGGCTTTGTCGAGGATGGCGGCGATGCGTTTTTGTTCTTCTAATGGGGGAAGAGGGATTTCAAAGTCGCGTAAAAAATCTGCACTTACGCGCTTTTGGCCTGCCGCTCCAGACATAGAAGCTTCACCCAAACTACGAAACTTATCATTCCACAACAAATAGAAAAGATAAGTGCAATCTATTTTATCTGGGATAGCTCTTAAAACATGAAACTCAGTAGAGCCGAATCCAATTTTATTAGTTATTTGATTTGGTCGAAGGCATTTTCCGTTTTCAAAGCATGGAGTAATTTTTGCCAGCAATACATCTCCAGCATCAAAATAAGTAAATCCTTTTTTTGTTTCTCTCAAAACACGGGATTCTTCTGACAACAAAAAGCCTTCGTCTGAAGCAGAGGCCATAGCAACAAACGAAACCTGCTGGTGCTCATCAGCATCTTTAGATAATCGGGGATTGACAATAGCTACATCAGACAACTTCACTACCGGCCAACTCACAGCATCGCCTCCAACTCAAACAGATCCTGCATAATTTCCTGCTCAAGCTTTTTCAGCTCTTTCAGAATTTCTTTGGGCGGTGCGTAGCTTTGCTCTTCGTAAACCACTTCTTTGTAGCGGTTTATGCTGAGGTCGTATTTCTGTTCGGCGATTGCGGCTTTATCCACTAAAAAGGCTTTTTGTTTTTTGTCGCTCCAAGGTGCGTATGGGTTGTTTTTGTCGGAAGTCGCTGCGCTCTTCCAACCTACGGTCTCGCGGGCTTTGCGGTATTTTTCGTATTGCGCAATTAAATCTGGCAGGTCGTTGTCTTGAATGGGTGTGCGTTTGTCGTCTAGCGAGTAGCCGTCTGCAGCTAAATCGTAAAACCAGACTTGATCGGTTTCGCCGCCTTTGGTGAAAATCATTATCGCGGTGCTTACACCAGCGTAGGGCTTGAAAACCCCAGAGGGCAAACTAATGATCGCTTCTAACTGGTTACGCTCGATCAGTTCTTCACGCAATTGTTGGTGGGCTTTGGATGAGCCAAACAGCACACCATCTGGCACGATTACGGCGGCGCGGCCGCCGAGTTTTAACGCACGTAGAATGTGCGCCACAAATAGTAGTTCGGTTTTTTTGGTTTTTACCAAACCTAATACATCCGGGTTGGTATTGGTTTCATCTAAGCTACCTTTAAACGGAGGGTTGGCAAGAATTACATCAAAAAAGTTTTCCTCTTGTTGCGGGAAATTTTCTTTGATGGATTTACTGAGGCTGTCCTGATAAAGAATATTTGCACCATTCACACCGTGCAGCGCCATGTTCATGCTGGATACGCGCAGCATGGTGGTATCAAAATCGAACCCCCAAAACATATTTTTATTAATGTGGGTGCGATAGGGTTCCAATTGGTCACCGGTGTAGTGAATGTTGCCCTCTTCATCCTTCCACTGCCCGCCTTCTGCTTCTGAGCTGGAGTAAACGCGGCTTAGATATTCCATAGTGCGTGCCAGGAAACCGGCCGTGCCGCAAGCTGGGTCGCAAATGCTTTCTGTTGGTTGCGGAGCAATGAGCTCGATCATTGCATCAATAATGTGCCTTGGGGTACGGAACTGGCCGTTGATACCAGCGGTGGTTAGTTTGCTCAATAGATATTCGTAAATATCCCCTTTTACATCGCTTTGGGTAAGCGGCAGCGCTTCTACCATTTCAACCGCGCTGACTAATACCGACTCATTTTTAATTTCTAAATCCGCGTCTTGCATGTATTCCGCTACATGACCAAAACCCGATTCAGTTTTAGCGCCTAGCTTTGCAAAATGCGGATACACCTCTGTTTTTAAATGTTTATGTAGCTCTTTACCGCTCAAGTTTTTAAAGTTTTTCCAGCGTAGTAACTGCCCTTCCGGAGTGTTGGGAAAAATACGATCAAATTCTTTGCCCGAACGCGCTACTTTGCGCTCGGCTACTTCTTCTTGCATATCCAACATGCGCGCAAACATTAAATAACTGATTTGCTCAATTACTGTTAAGGGGTTGGTAATACCGCCCGTCCAGAATTTTTCCCAGAGTTTGTCGATATCGTTACGGATTTTGCCAGTTAGCATTTATTACTTCTCTCAATGACTTTCGTTGTTTTTAATTAGATCAGGGATGCAGTATCAGTATCACTTTGTGCTTGGGTTTCCATGGAATTACTGGCGAGCTGGGTTGCAACATATTCTTCCAGTGGTACTGGTTCAGATGTTTCCAAGTCTTCAATAGGCTCCACGATTAATGCAAGGCGCTCAGTTTCAAAATCCATATGTGCAGGTTCAAGATCAGGCAAGCTTTTGCTTACCTTGGCGGACAACTGATTGAAACGATCTACCTTGCCATATAAGCCTTGGTTACCTGCCAGCGCTTTCACCGTACTATTGTAATGATTACTGACAGTACTTAGAGTGCCGCCCAATTTACTCAAACGCTCCGCGACGACACAGACCTGGTTATAAATATCGCCTGCTTTTTCACTAATCTCTCTTGCTTCAGCGTTACTGCGCTCGATCATCCAGAGATTAGAAACGGTACGCAGAATCGGAATAAGAGTTGTATGAGATACCAGGACTATTCCTTTCTTATAGCCGTATTCGAACAGGTCTTTATTGCTCTTCAATGCTTCAATATAGGCTGGTTCGATTGGCATAAACATCAATACAAAACTCGGACTGCGCATACCCACTAGGCTGGTGTAGTCCTTGGATGCCAGATCATCAATATGCTTGCGCACTGCCTTGAAATGCTCGCTCATCGCCAGCTGATACTCTTCCGGCGATTCTGCACCAACTGCGCGGTCATAGGCATTTAGTGCAACCTTGCTGTCGATGATGATGTGTTTACCATCGGGTAGTTTGATTAAGTAGTCGGTTTGCTTCTGCTTACCTTCCGCATCTTTGAAGGAACTTTGAACTTCATAGTGAGCTTCCTCGATCAAGCCACTCATCTCCAGGGTTCGACGCAACTGTGCTTCTCCCCAAGCACCACGCTGCTGCGAGTCCCCCTTCAATGCCGAGGTTAGGTTATTAGCCTCCTTGCTCATTTGCAGGCCAATATCCAACACTTTCCTAATTTCTGCGTTGAGACTGGTATTTCCCTGAAGAGAAACATCGTGCACTTCATTAATTCGTTTTTGAAAACCTTCAATTTGTTCACGAAATGGTTTGAGCATGGTATCGATGCTTGTCTGGCTGGTATGAGTAAAGGTCTTTCCTTTTTCCTCAAAAATTTTATTGGCCAGATTTTCAAACTCTTTTGTGAGTGATTGTTTGGTTTCGCTTAGCTGTTGCATTTGTTCTTTAAAATGCTCTTCTCTGCGTTGAAGGGTTGTTTTCAGTTCAGTATGCTCATTACTCAATGACTGATAGCGCTCTTGGAGCAGGGTAAAACTTGCCAGTTGCGCTACTAGACTGGCTTTAACTTCTTTCAGTTGTTCGCGAGCATCAAAATTTGAAGCTTCCGATTCCTTGGCTTTTTTGCCCTCTTCTGCCAAATCTTCTTTGAGCTTACTTGCAGTAGCTCTCTCCTGACGCAGCTCTCCTTCCCGCTGTGCCAATCGCTCATTAAGATCTTTAAGTTGCACTGCTTGACCACGAACTTCTGTTATGGCGGACTCTAGTTTTCTTGCAATATCACTACCCTGCTCGACAGCAGTAACTAACTTTCCATTTACTGATTCCAATTCATGTTTACGCTCTGCTAATTCATTCATTAATCGTTTTTCTGTAGCCTGCAAGTTTTCTAACTGTGTATGCAATTTACCTTCTGCAACTTCTTTTTCATGCAAGGAAGTGTTCAATCGCTTAATGTCAGATTGGAATTCATCACTCTTATGGTTTGCCTGAGCCAGCGCCTGCTGTGCCTGTTCCAACTGGACTGTTACGGCAGAACTTTTACTTTTTTGTTGAAAAAAGGCGATTAGATAGCCCAGCACAACTGCACCTACTATTAGCCCCCATACGGCTGCGTTAATCGATTCCATAGTTACTCCTGTAAATTATCGGGTGATAAATCCGCTGACTGGGATTCGGATTTTAAAAAGGGTTTGAGCACTGCAATCAACTCATTCACATCAGCAGCAGTAAACACACCATCAATTCCCTTATAGGAAACTGAGGTAAACGGTGCGTCGTAGAGGGTATCGATAAGGATAGAACCGTGTTGCGCAATATAGTTTTTCAGCAAGTTCATAAAACGAACCTGTTGCGCTGTGAGCGTTGGGTGCGAATGCAGGAAGGCCATAAAGTGAGCCTCTACAGCTTGCGCATCCAAGCCGATAATTTCGCGCAGGGTGATATGCAACTGATCTGCCGTGCGACCATAAAACTCATTCAGCACATCCAAGCTTACGCCGGGGTGTGAGGTGAGTATGGTGGACGCAAGAGTTTTTAATTCCGCCTCGGCAATGGCTTCGCCCTTACGGATTTTTTGTAATGTTGGGTTGGCCGCGACCATTTGATCCAAAATGCCTTTGAGCCTGCGGCGATAAATCATTGCCTCACTGGCACCGGCAATTTTTAGCTCGCGCTCCAACTCTTGGACTCCGCCATCGCCCGTTCTGGTGGTGTTTGTTTCATAGCCCGGCCCTGTTGCTGGCTGGCGATACTTCATAATGCCGCGCAATTCTTTACGCGCGTGTTCGAGCTTTTCAATACTGGCGGTTTGCCAAAAATCGGCACTGCGTAACTCCTGAATTAGCGCGTCTTTCTGGCGAACGGCTTGAATATTGACGGCGAGTTTATCCAGCTCTGCCACTAGCTCATCGCGGCCATCGGCAAAACAACTGGCTTGCTCTACAAAACAACGCTGAATGTTGGCGAGTAATTTATCTAATTGGGTGGCGTGCTTATCTTTAAGCACGCGCGCAGCCATTAAGGGCGCAATCGTGTTACTGAGCAGGTGCTGGGTTTTGGCATCGAGCTTTTTCAATAACTCGGTTTGTCGCAACTGGTGAACCACTCGCAATTCACGCCGCACCGCTACGCTGTTGTCTGGAAGGTCATTAACATCTGCACGAAGTAAGTCTATAGCCACATCAAAAGCGGCTGCATGGTTGTGATGCAATGCGGCCTGTGCAAGCACGAGGCGCGCCTCAAACGCGGTTTGCAGCAGGGACTTGCTGCCTGTGTCTTCAGGCTCTTGGTATTCCTGTTCAAAAAATTCAAAGTTACCGTAGTGGTCAAAAATCAGAAACTCGGTTTTGTGTTTGCCGGGACCGAATAGATTGAGGCGCAAGCGTGTACCACGGCCAATCATTTGCCAAAATTTCACCCAGGATTTAACCGGCTTGGCAAACACCAAGTTCACTACCTCGGGTACATCGATCCCCGTATCCAACATATCCACTGAAATGGCGATGCGAAACTCATTATTCGCTTTTTTGAACTCTTTGATCAGGCTCTCAACATGGGGGACATCATTGTGAATAACCTTGCACACCTTGGCGCCATATTGCGGGTATAGCTGGCAGAACATTTTTTCCAAATGCTCGGCATGATCTTGCCGCTGAGCAAAGATAATCGTTTTGCCGATGAGTGAGCCGGTTTCATCTTTAATCCCGTTGTTAATCAAATTTTCCAGAATGATTTTATCGGTGGTTTCACTGAAAATTTTGCGGCCAATGTCCTTACCCGCGATGGTAGTGCGTTGCGCTTCTTCAATACCAACATCCTCTTCCAGCTGACGCTTTTGTTCGTCGGATAGATCTTTGTAGTGAATACCGTCGCGCAGAAATTCGGTAGTGAGGTCTTTTACACGCGGTGGAACGAGATATGGAGGATCATTGTTAATCGCCGCATCTAACCCAAACTCGAACGTCGGGTCGGTGGTTTCACAATCAAAAATATCAAAAGTATTACGGCTAATAAATTTAACCGGAGTAGCGGTTAAGCCCACTTGTAACGCATCAAAATAATCGAACAAATCGCGGTATTTGTTGTAAATACTGCGATGGGATTCATCGGCAACAATCAAATCAAAAAAACCTACGTCCAACTGTGCAAAGCGGTTCAACATACCTGGATAGGTTGCAATATAGATACGTGCACTTTGGTCGATTTTATTGGTCTCGCCAATGACACAGCGTGGTTCTGAGGGTAGATTATTTTTAAAGGCTTCGTCCGCCTGTATGCGCAGCTCTTTGCGATCACACAAAAACAAAACACGTTTAGCCCAACCGGTACGCAACAGCAATTCGGCCAATGCAATAGCAACACGAGTTTTACCCGTACCTGTAGCCTGAATGATCAACGCCTTGCGGCGCTGTTTTTGAAAATGTGCTGCAACGGTTTTAATCGCCTCGATTTGATAGGGGCGATCTGCAATCGATAAATCCGGGTTAAATTGCTCCACATTAGCCGCGCGATATTGGCGCTGGTAGATGAGATATTCCAGACTGTCTTTACTGTAAAAACCATATACAGGGCGATAGGTGTTGTATTGCCTGTCGTCCCAAATAAAGGTTTCGTAACCATTGGTGTAAAAAATCACCGGGCGCACGTAACCCATTTGCTCTAGGGCATCGGCGTACAAACGCGCCTGCTCTCGCCCTGCTTGCAAACTGGTGTTGCCGGATTTTTTGGCCTCTACCACTGCTAATGGCTGGCCGTTATCGCCCCAGAGCACATAATCCACATAGCCTTTGCCAGATGGGTTATTGGGGAACTTTACTTCTACTTCCTGGCCAACCGCATCAGGATTTTGAACATCCCAACCGGCCTGCAACAACATGGCATCAATTAATAATGCACGGGTTTTTGCCTCGCTCCATTGAAGGCTATAGGCAACTTGCTGACTTTGTTGCTTGCGTTTTGCTTGATCCGGTTTGGAAGGTGCTTCCAAGGCTTCTATATTTTTGGTGCGTTCACGCTCCAGCTGATCCATCACCCGCTGCAACTCTTCTTGTTGCTGCTTTAGTTCTTTCTCGTAAGTGGCGACGGATTTTTGTAAGTGATTAAGCGCTGCTGTTGGGTCTTTAACCTCAACAAGTGCTGGAATTTGATCGCGCTTTTTGCCGTAATACTTGAGTGCCATGTACATGGCCAACTGGTATGCAGTGCCCAAGGCCATTTTGGCATTGTGAAATTCACCTTCTGCACCATGGGCAGTATCGTTGCCTTGGATGCGCAAGAAGTTGATCTGGTGAATCAGCGATTTATCCACGCAGGCTTCAAATACCGGATCTTTGACCAGCTCGAAAAAACTGGCTTGCGGCACGCGAGGGAGCAATTCTTCTTTATATATCGCTTTGGTGAGTTCTTCGGCAAAACTGCGCAAGCGCGTGAGTGCGCTGCCCGGATCTATGTGCAGCACCGCTTCGGCCAAACCGCCCAAATTCGCGAGCACCTCATTCTTGGTCCGCAGAAATTCGAAGTTCATTGATTGCATAAATAATATTCTTTCCATGACAGCCTCATTGCCAAGGCCGTGCCAATTGTTATTTGACGTTGTATTTTTCAATCCAATTATTCAGGGTTTGATAGTTTTTTAACCCCAACAGCTCTGCTGCTCTAGTTTTATTATCCTTCGCTTCGGCAAGTGCCCGAGGGATGTAATGCTGCACCATCTCAGACATTAATTCTTGTATATCAATACCTTGTGATACATCACGATCCAATATGCCGGATTTACTATCGGGCATACTGAAGAGCGCTTGTTGAATATCTGCACCAGTTATTTTATTGCCGGTCGCCCATAGCGAGGCACGCAACAAGGTGGATTGCAACTCGCGGATGTTGCCGCGCCAAGGTTGCTTAAGGATAAGATTTTTTGCGTCGGCAGAAAGTTTTTTATGTTCTGCATCACTCAGGGTTGAATAGATTCCTGACAAGAGCGTTTCGGCCAGCAAGCTAATATCACCACTGCGCTCGCGCAAAGGTGGCAACTTAAGCACACCAACTGCGATGCGGTAGAAAAGATCTTCGCGAAAACGACCAGCAGCCACTTCTTGCAGCAAGTCGCGGTTGGTGGCGGCGATGATACGAACATCTACCTTTATCGGCTTGCTTGCACCTACCGGCGTCACCTCACCGGATTGCAGCACCCGGAGTAATCGCACTTGCACGTTAAGCGGCAACTCGCCGAACTCATCCAGAAACAGAGTTCCGCCATCGGCTTGTTTGAACACGCCATCATGATTATTTACCGCACCGGTAAAAGCGCCTTTTACATGGCCAAAGAAAACGGAGTCAATCAACTCTTGCGGAATTGCGCCGCAATTAACGGGCACAAACGCGCGATCTTTGCGGAGGCTGGCATTGTGTATGGCAGTGGCGAAAAGTTCTTTGCCGGTACCGGTTTCGCCGTAAATCAACACGGGAACATCCCGCACCGCCAGTACCGTTGCCTGGCGTTTGAGGGTTTCCATCAGCGGGTTTTGGGTGATTATATCGTTAAAGGCAGCGCTGGCACTCACCTGCCCGACAGATAAATGAAGGAGTTGCTGATCGCGCTTGGGAACGAATTCGGCTGCAATTTCAAATGGGATATCAACCTGCTGAACACCCTGCTCCAAGGTCGCTTGGTAAAAGGTGACGGGATATTTGGTTTTGCCTAAAAGAATCCACACAGCTTGCATGGCGGGCGTGCCGGGGCTTAACAGGACGGCGATGGGGTCGGAGCTTGCCTGAGCAAGATCGGCAAGCAATGCATCTGCCGCGAGGTAGATATCGTGAAAATCGATAGGAGAAGCTAACTCAGCCCTACGCTTTACCAGAGGAAGAGCATATTGCGATGACAGCCAGGACAGGTAGTTTGCAACCCGTTTTTCGGGATAGCTGTAAAGAAGATGCAGCCCTTCGAAAGACGCGCTGGCGAGAGTTGCCGCAATGGCACCAGGTTGGTCGATCTTGGCTTCTGCTGCATCCAGATCATTGCCACCTACCCAACTTACCAGGCGCACGGGCGAGCCTCGTCAAACCTATTAGCTGACACACAAACTAAATCATTGAGCTTATTACTATTTTTATGCTTCACGAATCGTCCACTGAATTCCCTAAAAGGAACGATAGTAGCCGTTTTGTGAAATGGCGCAAGTATCACGATATTACACCGGTGCATTAAAACCCGCGCACTGAGCCGCATTGTTGACACATTTAAATCGTAGTGATGACACAGTTAAATCACATTGATGACACATTTAAATCGTGCTGTTCACACATTTTAATCACAGTCCGACACATTATTCACACACTGTTTGTTCGCAAAATATCTTCTTTGTGCCCGAGAAATAGCGGCCTTTTCATATTCTTTGTGCTGATTTTTTGAGCACAAAGAATGTGGTCTGTGCGCGGTTTTGCATCCACCTTTTAGCACAGACGATTGGGCACAAAGAAGATAATTTGCGAACAAGGAGGCACAGATAAGCAACCAAGGAAGGGCTCTGGCGACTAGTGCTGCGAAATTGGAATCAGGGAAAGGACTTTGAAAACTTAGTTAAAAACAGGGCAGCAGGCGCAAGGTTTACGCCACCGGCAAAGCAATAATCGGAAACAAACTAGTCTTTAGCGCTCGGAGGCTCCAGAAGCGAAGATGCCGGAACACTCAGGGCTTCCGCAATTTTATGGATATTAACTAGTGCGATGTTTCGTTGCCCCCGTTCCACTCCCCCCAAATAACTTCTTGCAATACCACTCTCAAGCGCGAGTCGTTCCTGAGACCAACCCAGGCGTTTTCTCAACTCTATAAGTCTCTGACCAAAAACGATTTTTGGATCCGTCATAGGGCACCCCGAATAAAATCAGGATGCTATTGCCTTACCCTATATGAGGCCACGCTCTATAAGTTCACTCACTATAAGTGACAATTCGGAGAGCCGATGCTAAATTGACCACTAAGAGTGACAAAGACCTTCAGCATGCAAATACGAGGATATTGTTATGAGAGCGGCAATCACACCTTTGGGTGGCATCAGTAATGACCAGCTGGCTTGGCAGGAGCAAGGTCGCTGGGAGGGGCGGAATGAAGGAATAGATATTGGTAGGCAACAGGGTTTGACTGAGGGTTACAACCAAGGATATACCGAAGGCTACAATCAAGGTCATTATGTGGGGAGCCAGGAAGCGAATACGGCTGGCTACAATGAGGCTATCGATGAAGCCAACTTGGCAATTCAAAACTTGCAGGCGCAGCATGCAGTCTATCTACAGGAAGTCGCGCGAAACTACCAAGCCTACGAGGCTGAGCGCGTTCAGTTAAGGCAGTTAGCGGGCAACCAAACTGCCCAAATCCAAGCCCTTCAAGAGCATCTGGTGAAACACGAGCAAGTTGCTCATCAGCACCAACAGAAAATTGATAACCTGGTTGCAACACATCAGCGCCTTACACAGGAAAGCGCCAACCTTCAGGAGCAATGTTCAAAACTGACGCTGCGTATCCAGTCGCTGCTGCAAGAAAGAGCTGAACTCGATGAGAAAGTGGAAAACTTAACGCTGGCAACGGACACAAATCGATTGAAATATCAGGAACAGGCGGCGCATTACAATAAGACGCTTACTTTCGTGAATTCGATTCTAGGAGCGGTAAAGGCCACGCTGGAATTGAATCCCGAGCTTGAAGACAGTTTTAGCAAGCTGTTTGCAGATGAGTATAAAAAGTCGGTCGAATTCAGAATTTTAGTGGATGACATTAAAACAGCGCCGCACGAAGACAGCGATTTCGCACTTCTACTTCCCCAGACACAGGAATTTATTCTGGCGATGCTAAAGAACGAGCACCGCACTGGGTTATCAAAAAGCGATTGAAAATTTCATTTGCCTAACCGAAAAAATAACAAGATGTTGATTTGCGTTTAAAACTGACCCACTAAACCCGCATATTTGCGTCGAAAATTGACCCACGTAACCGACTATCCTGCTTGTTTTTTGAGCGGGAGATAGGAGTGATTAACGTGGCCATTTTGAGCAAGATCAGACGTTGGTATTTCCGTGACAAACTCTCGTTACGGGAGATTGCACGACGTACCGGATTTTCCCGCAACACCGTTCGCCGCTACCTGCGCAATGAGATCAGCGAACCGGTTTATCCCAAGCGACAAACACCCAGTAAGCTTGATGCCTTTGCCGATAAGTTGCGGCAGTGGTTGGTCGATGCTGCACGCACCTCCCGCAAGCAGCGTCGTTCACTCAAACAGATGCACGCTGATTTACGTGCGTTGGGGTTTGAAGGCTCCTATGATCGCGTTGCTGTCTTTGCCCGCGATTGGCGCCGCCAGCAGTTGGAATCGAGTAAAGGTGCGAGCAAGCACACCTATATCCCATTGCAATTCAAACCCGGTGAAGCATTCCAGTTTGATTGGAGTGAAGACTGGGCGGTAATTGCGGGCGAACGGGTAAAGCTGCAAGTCGCTCACTTCAAATTGAGTTACAGCCGAGCTTTCTTTGTCCGCGCTTATTTGCTGCAAACCCACGAGATGTTGTTCGATGCGCACCATCATGCCTTTATGGCTTGGGGTGGCATTCCGCAACGCGGGATTTACGACAACATGAAGACGGCTGTCGATAAGGTAAAACGTGGCAAGCAGCGTGATGTGAATGCGCGCTTTGCAGCGATGGTGAGTCACTACTTATTTGATGCAGAGTTCTGCAATCCTGCTGCGGGTTGGGAGAAGGGTCAGGTCGAGAAGAACGTGCAGGATGCGCGAAGAAGGCTTTGGCAACAGGTGCCCGCCCAACCTTCATTGATTGCTTTGAATGACTGGTTACACGAGCGCTGCGTTCAACTCTGGAGTGAATCCACCCATCCCACTGAAGCATTAACCATTCAAGCGGCATTGGATCATGAGCGATCTTTCCTGATGCCGGTGGGGCAACCGTTCGATGGTTTTGTCGAGCAGCCCAAGCGCGTATCGCCCACCTGTTTAATCACCTTCGAACGCACGCGTTACAGCGTACCGTCTTCCTTCGCTAATCGACCGGTGAGTTTGCATACCTATCATGATCACCTGGAGGTGATTGCGGAAGGCAATATCATCGCGGTGCATACCCGCGTGTTTAACCGCAGGCATGAGCAGGTAACGACAGTGTATGACTGGCGACATTACCTCTCGGTGTTGCAGCGCAAACCCGGAGCCATTCGCAACGGTGCTCCCTTCGCAGAATTGCCCAAAGCCTTTCAATCACTGCAAACCATTTTGTTAAAGCGTGTCGGTGGTGACCGCGAGATGGTGGATATTCTTGCACTCGTGCTGCTGCACGATGAGCAAGATGTTCTCACCGCTGTAGAACTTGCATTGGAAACCGGTTCACCCTCCAAACAAATCGTGATCAATATCCTGAGTCGATTAGTAGAGGGAACACCCATCCCACCGATTGAAGTACCGCCTGCATTAGCACTGAGAGTGGAACCACTGGCTAACGTCACTCGCTACGATAACCTGCGCGCTCAAACCATCAGTACTCAAGGAGGACACCATGCACACTAATCCCATGATCCCCGCACTGAAGTCACTCAAACTCTACGGCATGGCCCATGCACTGAACGATCTTGCTGAACAGGATTCACCAGCATTCCAGGCGAGCACCGGCATCCTTGATCATTTACTCAAAGCAGAACTGGCCGAGCGCGAAGTACGTTCGGTGGCTTATCAACTGAAGACTGCCAAATTCCCAGCGTACCGGGATCTGAGTGGCTTTGATTTTACGAGCAGCATGGCCAATGAAGCATTGATCCGGCAATTGTGTGCCGGTGACTTTATGGATAACGCGCAGAATGTCGTGTTTGTCGGTGGCCCTGGAACGGGCAAAACCCACCTTGCCAGTGCCATCGGCATTCAAGCGATTGAGCAACTACATCGCCGCGTTCGTTTCTTCTCGACCATTGAATTGGTGAATGCATTAGAGAAGGAAAAACAGCAAGGCAAAGCCGGACAAATTGCATCACGTTTAATGCATACCGATTTAGTGATTCTGGATGAGATGGGCTATTTACCCCTCAGTCAAACTGGTGGGGCTTTGTTGTTCCACTTAATGAGCAAGTTGTATGAACGCACCAGCATGATCATCACCACCAACCTCAGCTTTGCTGAATGGTCGAATGTATTTGGTGATGCAAAGATGACTACAGCGTTATTGGATCGAGTCACCCATCATTGCCATATTGTTGAAACCGGCAATGATAGCTATCGTTTCAAAGAGAGTTCAGCACAACCGAAAAAGGAGAAAAAGACGACAACTTATCCACAACCCAAACCTGTAAAATAAACCATTAAGGGTGGGTCAAAATTCAACGCAAAAGGTGGGTCAGTTTTAAACGCAAATCAACACACAGTCATTGCAAACCAATTGCATCGTAAGCGATTACATAAAACGATACCGCCAGAGCTCTATCAGGTTACGCTCCGAAAAACTTTATTCGACACTGAAAAAAAATGCAAAAGGATCTGGAGGTATAGATGGAATCCTACAACAATGAACGAATACATCAAGACAAGGCCTGCTTTGGTGCACACAATTGAAAACATCACTGAATAGACAGATGGACTTCCCACATTCTAGTGGACACACCTAAGCCATTGAGCAGAAGTAACCTTAGCTCAAACCTAAACTGGCAGGTACTTACAAAAAACCGGTAACTGCCAGATCAGGTCTTAGCTAGTACAGCTGATGCAAATATTTGCGTAAATTACACTAAATATAATTCGCAATCATAGCTAAAAGGGGGGCTCACCACGGCGCATACGCATACTATTAGCATATTGTTTTAAGATATAGGGCTTAATCTCGTCTCGAGCAAAGTGCACTCTTTTTCGCAGTAACTCAATACTTTTATCATGACTAGTAGGTAAGCTACTTCCATCTAGAGCAGCTTCGGCCCATGCATTCGTTCCAAAGGTACGGTAATTGTAATGAAGATGTTTATCGATAGTGGAGGCCACCTCTTTTTCAGTTTGAAAATCTCCACCTATTGGCTTCCCAAATTCTACATGCACTCGACCTTTCCAGCCCGTAATGCCTCGAGCAATGGAAATAAGATCCTCATTATGACGCTTACTACGCTTACCCTTAAATTTATATGTATATAATTCGCGAGCCTTGACCAAATCAAGCGGATCTAATTCGTAGCTAATAGCAACAGGTACAATGTTTAGACTATTAATGTAATCTGAATAGCTGATCTGCCCTGACCTGCTCAAACTAAGCATACTAATCAGTGCAGGGTTAGTCAGGTCGTAACCATCCTTAGCTCGCCCTTCTCTTTGCGCAATCCACACACTGGATTTATCTTCTGAAAGAGAAAATTGGATGTAGCTCGATAGCTGCTTTGCAGCATTGAGTTTCTCCCTTCTTGTTTCAAGATTACGCTTAACAATAAAACTTTTGTTGAGACGCATTAAGTTTGATGAAAATGGTAATGTCAGTAGGTTGTCCCCAATTGCAAGCCTAGGCGTTCGAAAACCGTTTTGAACCAAAGCCCAGCAAATAATACAAGGATCCATAATAATATCTCGGTGATTGGAGATAAATAGATAAGATTTGCTAGTGTCTAGGTGCTCCAAGCCATGAACGGAAAGCTCCGAGATAGATTTCTTTAATAAAACGTGAACAAGAGGCTTTATTTTCATTTGCAAACTATCAATGGTTTTAACTCTACCCAAATAGGACTTTATAATACCTATAACAAGTGGCTGGACTAACCATGGAGCTTTTTCGTTTAATCTAGGAGTCAACAAGCTTCCAATAGACTTTGCAAATTTCCGATCTTTCAATATTTTTTGCAAAACATTCTGGGTTTCTGCATCATTATATGGACGAATATCCTCAAACACTTGTGGCCTCCTATCAATTTGTGCCGATTATCCCCACGCAATGCATGAACCTGCTAGACCTTATAAAAAATTTCTGGTTGTTAGAACGAAAACAGCTGTTAACCATTCGGTTTTAGCATGGGGATAGTTATTTAATATACCTTAATACATTATTATAAACTTAAATATATTCTTTCTCATTATATTTAGTTACATGCATCTATTTGATCTGAGGGTAGCTGTGGAGACTAGCGTCTTAGCAAGCAATGCATTAAGGCATCCCCCGTGGATCTATAAAAAATTTTCCCAGTATTATTTTTTACATATTCTATGTATGGGGGCAATTTAGACTACGCATCAATTAACGGCATTCATCACCCAAGACCTACGTACGCTTGATTACCAGCTGACTCTTGACGCAAGCCTCAAAAAAATTGTAATGAATGGTAAAAACTGAACCTTCACAAGCCAGAAAATTATTTGGGACAATATCTTTGAGCAGCCTTATCGAAATCATTTTGTGGTTAGTATCTATCATAACTATCTCCGCATCGAGAAAATCAAAATAACAACGAACCATCGGATACAAAGCTTTGAACAAGCTTTCTTTGGCTGAAAACGCCAAAGTGAAAAAAGCCCTAGGCTGCATAATCTTAACGATTTGTTTCATTAGCAATCGTTCAGGCTCGGTAAGTATTCGATTCTGAAGAGATTGATACTGCTCATTGCTTACCCAATTTTCGATATCAACACCAACCGCTAAAAATTTGTTAGCATCAGCAACAATTGCACATGCCCTCCAGGCTGTATGAGTTATTGACCCAATAATACCAACAGGCCAAATCGGTGCCCTATTTTCACTATCTAACCGGAGAGGCACTTTTAAGGTATTCCCACGCAATTTTTCTATAGCCAGTCTACTTGCATATCGTCCTGCCAAAAATTCAGCACGTCTTTTTGACACGCTACGATTCATTTTTTCTGGGAAATATACATTTAACTGTCGATACAAAGAATCACTGTATCTAGACAAGTTAAAACAAACTTCATATGAGGCAATATTTGCCGTAGAGACATCCTCCACGGACTCCAGAAACTTTTCCCCATTTTCACATACGGACATTACTTTCCCTGACATATAACTACTTTATCCCACACCATGCGACATTGCACTTCAAATACGTGCAAAACAGCATCAGTAAAACAAACATCACATCACAACAGGATTTTTATCTTAAAGCGATAAAAATTTCAGACTTATTATTCATATCGGTAATTCTACACAAAACGAATAGCACAACCCCAATGCGACTAAAAACCTGCATCTCTATAACTGCAATACAATTAATAGCCAAGGAGGGATAGCCACTCATCATCAACAAAGCATCTTTGTATTACACACCCTGCTGCTACTTTGTGGCCAAATTATCCTATTTGCTAACTAAAGGTAGGATACCCCTGATTATGTTGCTTACCCCCGTGCCCATTTTTAAACTTACGCTTCAAGATGCTTTTCACTTCCGCATTATATTCACGCACTAGAAACGCACCAAACGCCTCCAGATCGGGATACTCTAAAAATATCGTTGGCGACAAGTCAATATCAAATGTGGAGCATATTTTCTGACTAAACTCATTGAAACTAATTGAGTCGAAGCCGTATTCACTCAATTCCAAATCGGCATCAATATCATCTTCAGGTATTTTTAGCTGTACCGAAGCCATACTAATCAAGACCCCTTGAACCGCTTTCGCCAATTCATCACTTGAAAAATCATGGATATCCTTGACCACAATCGAGTCTTTTTTAGGCTCGCCACCGTCAAAGAAATTTCCTTCGGTAACCAAAATCTCTTCAACTTCAACATTTTCGACCTCATCTTCTTTTTTATTAAGATCTATCGCTGCAATAGCGGCAACCTTTTTATAGGTCAATCCGGACAAGACTGCACACACAATACCTTTTTCGTCCATCAAACTTATATTGAATTTACTCTCACTCTGACGATCGTAACTCTCATCACTATAGCGAGCCCACACCCACATATTTTCTGTGCAGCGCGCATATACATCAAGAGCATCCAGAGATAAGGGCAAAAGAGATTCACGTTCGCCAATTTCGTTTATTCCCTGCAGCCTTAATGATATTTGTAGTGCACTATCAAATAAGCTTGGATGCACACTAAATTGTCGCCACTGGTTATGCACTGCTTTAGGTAGACAGACCTTGGCAATACAATAAGGTTGATTCACACCATCCAACCCATGATAAAGGCCTTCAATTGATTGCAACCCAGAACCATATTCCAAACCAATAGAGCTAAAGTACCTGTAAACATCACTTGTGCCTAATGATTCCGTATCACAGTCGTCTAGCAAATCACCAACATTTACATGAGTTACATTGGAGCTCTTAATCAACTCAGCTTTACCACGAAAATATATGTGTTCATCGTCATTTTCATCTAAACCAAAGACTATACAGTGAATACTCTGATCTTTGTGCGGCAACAAATGGGTGGTAATTTGTTGTGGCCTATCGACATCCAAGGACTGCAACCACGCATTATCCGTTAAACGAATATGCCAATAAGTTGTATCAACCAAGTCTTCATAACTTTCACCAAACCCTTGCTGAAGGGATTCACAAACAATTTCCAGATAACACACGCTAGGTAAAATTTTGTGTCCTTGTAGCTGATAATCATTGAGGAAAAATTCTTCGCCGGAAAATTCACTCGTAAAACTCGTTTTAAATGCCGTGGAAATATCACGATGCAAGAGAGGTTTTATTACAGGCAATTGTTTTGCAGTATCCATCTTATTATCAACTGCTATCTCTACCTTTTCTTCACTCTCCTCTTTCTGCTCTGGATTAGCCCCAGCAGCAGTTGTCGAAGCAATGGTTTGTGCTGGTTTTTTTTGAGTAGACGGCCAATAAGACTGTAAATCAAAGGCGTAGGTCGGAAGTTTTACGCGGCGGCGCCTTTGGCCTTCGCTATATAAGTGGGTCCACTCAACGTTAAGGCCTTGGGTCCAAAGATCTAACAAGCGAGTATATTCCCCGCGCTTTATCCACTGCTTAAAAATACCTTGCAGCTCTTCGTCATTTTCAAATGCGGATAAAATATTTTTATTTTGCTTCGCGTTACCAGAGAAAACATTCACACCATTAGGAAGGCTGCCAGAAGAGGGATTATCTAATAAGGCACATAGGGTCGATTCCATTTCACCAAGACTTTCTGCAACAAACCCAATACGTTCATCCATTGCATCTCTACCCACTTGCAAGGTATAGGCAATGTCGGCCATATTTACATTGTTGTACCTGCCACTATGTATCGCCGCAAGTAAATTGCTTATTTGTACACGTAATTGCTTTTGATTTTTTGCAGACAGCACAATAAGTGCCTGCGGCAATGCGCTAGATTCAGATATTACCCTTGCAAAAGATGATGGTACATATTCCTCCACCACCACATGAGCATTTACCCCTCCATAACCAAATGAGCTGACACCAGCTCTGCGAGGAATCTCTTTACCCTGTCTATCCAACATCGCCTGCCAAGGCTGGTTTTGCTGTACTACGTAAAACGGGCTGTCTTCAAGCTTAATGTAAGGATTGATGGCTTCTGAATGTAAGTTGCGTACCAATGTTTTATGTTTGAGCTGCATTAATACTTTCATTAAACCTGCAGCACCGGCGGCAAGCTCTAGGTGTCCAATATTAGTTTTCACTGAACCAAGTCCGCAACGCTGCGGTTCTTTGGATGAACTCACGTTGTCGCTTAAAAGACTGGAAAACGCATTTTTCAAACCATTGATTTCAACTGGGTCACCTAACGCTGTTCCAGTACCGTGGGCCTCAATATAGGTTACCGTGCTGGGGTCAATTCCAGCTTGAGTATAAGCATCAACTAAAAGTGCAGCCTGGGCTTTTGTATTAGGCGCAGTCAAGGAAGTCGCACGGCCACCATGATTTTCAGCGCTGCCGCGTACTACACCATAAATATGATCGCCATTTGCTTCAGCGGCATGAAGTGGTTTGAGCATAAACATTCCTACGCCCTCCCCTCTTACATAACCGTCTGCTTGATCCGAAAACGTTTTGCAACGACCGTTTGGTGAGAGCATACCGGCTTTACTGAAACCAATGTGACCACCCGGTGTCACGAGTGTATTCACTCCACCCACAATAGCTGCTTCCGCCTCGCCGGATTGCACCATTTTTACGCCCCGGTGAATAGCCACCAAAGCACTAGAACACGCAGTTTCTATAGGCTCACTTGGGCCGTGCAAGTTCAGGAAGTAGCTCATTCTATTGGGACCAATAGACGGTGACATACTCATGGCTGTGGAGACGGTAATTGGCGTGCCTGCTCGGGTGACTAAGTCGTTATAACCACTTACAGAAGTACCAACCAAGATCGCGATTTTCGAGCCCGACAAACTGGAAGGGGCATATCCCGCATCTTCAACACATCGCCACACATGCATCATCAATAAACGCTGCTGAGGATCCATTAGCTCGGCTTCCCTTGGAGAAATACCGAAAAATAGCGGGTCAAATTGATCAACCCCCTCAATGAATCCACCCCACTTACAATTGGTTTTATTGTCTTCGGTGGCGGGATCACCATGTACAGCTTCCCAATCCCAACGCGCTTTGGGTATTTCACGAATACAATCCCTGCCTGCAAAAAGGTTATCCCAAAATGCATCAACATCTGCAGCCATAGGAAAACAACCGCTAATTCCAACAATAGCAACGGGCTCATTCAGCCTCGGACTAATTGGAGAGCTTGCAACAGTTATTGGATTTCGACTGAGTATTGAAAGTGGTTTCGGCATGTCGCCACTTTTTCGTGATGCCACTGGTGCATGTTGAATCGCGACTTCTGTTTTTGCAGTCGCACGTTTTGTATTCTCTACTTTTGCTGATGCTCTACCACCAAAGTAACGTTCCAAATTACTTTTGTGCTCTTCCACCAAATACCCGACAAATGAAGATAGTGTTGGGTATTCAAAAAATAGCGTAGGTACTAATTCAATACCAAAGTCATTACTAACTCCCTCGGCAAACTCGGTTAGTCGAACCGATTCATAGCCCAACTCATTCCATTCAATATCTGCCTCAATTTCCTCTTTCGGCAGTTTCAGCTGCTCAGCAATTCGGATAGTTAACAGGGATTCAACTTGGCGCGCGAGGATGACTACATCGATAGCCGTCTCAGTTGACGGCACTTTTATGGCCGACACAGCTACCTCAGCTTGCTTCTCTGACTTAATCCGGGTGACTACTTGACGGACTTTCTGTTCCTCAGGTGTTTGCTTTAACAACACTTCTCTCATTTTCGTCGGGTTGCCATGCAACACCAAACACTGAGAAGGGCCATTGCGCTCATCCGAAGCTGCCATCACTTGATAAAACGCTTCAATACCCGCACGGCTTTCCAGAATCGAAAGACCAGTACTTTTCATCATATGACTTTCGGTGTTCTTATCTAATTGCATGCCCCCTGAGCGCCACAGCGGCCAGTTAATCGACACACTTTTCCCGTGGCGATTCCCTTGTTTAACCCACTCGCGACGCTGGATCATGTAGTGATCCATAAAACTGTTGCCTGCAGCATAGTCCCCTTGACCTGGGTTGCCCAATGCACCAGCAATTGACGAAAATGCCACCAAGAAATCTAATTCCTGCGCTTGGCTTGATGTATCCAAGTACTCCAAACCACACACCTTAGGCCCTAATACTACATCCACGTCGCTCAGATTTTTATTCCGTATATAGCTATCACGGATTACACCTGCACCGTGCAAGATGCCATGAAGCCCTCCATAACGTTGTACTACGGTTGTCATCAAGCCTTTCACAGATTCTGGCTCAGTCACATCCACACGCTCGTACACAACCTGTGCACCACGCTCACGTAATTTGGATAAGTGTACTTCCTGCTCTTCACTCAAGACCGAACGCCCAGTGAGAATCAAGGTTGCTTGCTGAGTATGAGCCACAATATCTTGCGCAAAAATCAGCCCTAAACCGCCAACGCCTCCCGTCAACAGGTAGACGCCATGGTCCCGCCAAGGGTGACTGGGCACTTGACGAACCTCTAGTACGTGCCATCGACTGACTTGGCGCTGGCCATCGACGTAACGGATTTCATCTGCATCTGGCTGGCTGCGGTTTTCGAGCAACACCTCGGGTAATGACTTACCGCTGTGGGATGCCGTCCAGGTAATCGCCTGACAGGTCAGCTTTGGATTTTCCCCCTGAGCTGTTTTCAGTAAACCTGCAATACCACCATACAGCGACTCGCCGGCGGCACTGGGTGGTACAACCACTTGCAGTAAAACAGGCTTGGTTAAGCGACTGCTTATGAGCTGTTGTAACTCATCGTACAACTCAGCAGCCAAGCGTTGGTAACCTGTCGCAGAGATCGCTTGTGCACTACCCACCTGACGATACTCAGCATCAGGAAGCACTGCTGCAAGTTCCGTGGTGGAGACACTCTCAACCGCATACACTAAATGCTTGGCAAACTCAGTGGCCCCACCCTGTGAAGCTTCGGCATCTCGCCACTGGGGGATTACCAATAGGGTTTGGGTTGCAGGGCTGCTTGTTAAGCGACGAGCCGAGAACCCTTGCAAACGAACCGCAACCCGGCCTGTATCGTCACACAGGTCAATATCAAATTTTTGCACTTTGGCATCTGCACTACTACCAGGGCTATAACGCGCCCACGCCCACGCTAAACCACGGCACGCACCATAAATCTCGGCGCTTTCCAAAGCAAAAGGAATACCTTCCGAGGGCGATTCATCCTGCCATATCAGCAGGGCAGTAGCCTGTAAGGCTGCATCCATCACACTTGGGTGTAAATAAAAGTCATTGCCACTTGCAGCAACACTCTGTGGAAGCCTCACCCTGGCTAACACTTGCGAGCCATCTGTATATAGGGCTTCCACACCTCGGAAGGCCGAACCATATTCCAAGCCAATGCTTTTAAAGCAATCGTAATATTCAGGCACAGTCAGTGTGCTTTGTGCTAGCGATTGTTGTAATGATTGAACATCCACTTGCGGGGCTTCCATCACCGGTAAAAGCTGGGCAATCCCTTGGCTGTAAATATGTTTACCTCCCTTATCCTCATCATTTGGACGATCAAGACTGCCGCTGTATATGCTCAGCCCAATGGAATCGCCACCTTGTTGGTTTAATTGAGGGGTTAAATCAATGTGCATGACAAGCGGTTGGTCACCTACCACAGCCGGCCTTAACCAAGTGATATTGCTGAGTAGCACTACCGCTTCATCGGCCTCCATGCCCGAGGACTGCAACACCGCTGCGCGGGCCATTTCTAAATACGCTACACCGGGCAATACACATGCACCCTTGAGCTGATGGTCGGATAAATAGAACTCATCCCTTCTCAACACAGTGCTGAAACGTTGAAGGTCAAATCGCGAAGTATTTCTGTGTAGCAGGGGGTGGAGTTGTTCATGACGAGCGTTGTACGATCCTGCCTTCTCTATGCTATCAGGAGCCCAATAACGTTCTTTAGCAAAGGGATAAGCTGACAAGCTGATTCGCTTAACCGGCACTGAACCATAGAGCCCTTCCCACGCGATAATTTGGCCTGTCACCCAAGCGGACAATAAGCTGCGGTAGTTTTTCTGCTCCAACCATGTGCCTACTTCATGGTTCCCTGCTTGGGTTAAAGCAGGCCCATCACCTCTAACAACTTTCCCTTGATAAAGATTATCCAGAGTATGGCCTTGTAGGTAGTGTGTGAGCTTTTCTTGTAGCTGGACCACCGAATTCACCACAAAGCCTAAACGTTCTCGCATTGCTTCACGCCCGGTTTGCAGTGTGTAAGCTATGCGTACCAGAGTGTCATTGCCACTCTCTTGGTTGGCAACCAGCTCCTGTACATCTGCTAGTAAACGCTCAACTCTCTGCTTTAGCGCAGCTTCTGTACGCGCAGACAAAACGATGGCGACAGAATTGAGAAGGTCTCTTGATGACACAGTTTCACGAGCAGGTGCCACGTACTCTTCTAACACCACACAGGCATTTGAGCCGCCAGCACCAAACGACGAAACAGTGGCTCGACGTGGGTATTCTTTTCGTTCAACACCGTGCTCTATCACTGGGCGGGGCCAATCTGCCAAAGATTGCTGTACCACAAACGGCGTGCGGGAAAAATCAATGTTGCGGTTTAACTGCTCAGAATGCAGCGACGGCACCAACTTGCGATGCTTCATTTGCAGAAGCACTTTACTCACTCCCGCAATACCTGCCGCACTTTCACAGTGACCAATATTCGACTTAACTGAACCAATAGCACAGTACTGTGTATCTTTAGTATATTGTCCAAAGGCACGCGTTAATCCGGCAATTTCAATCGGATCACCCAAGGGGGTACCGGTACCATGAGCTTCCACATAGCTTAGTGTACGCGGGTCAACATCCGCATCGGATAAAGCGTTTTCGATCACTGCCGCTTGGGCCAGGGGGTTAGGAACAGTATAACCATTGGTTTTACCTCCGTGATTGACAGCAGAGCCTTTAATGACACCATAAATATGATCGTTATCACTTATCGCCTTATGCAGTGGCTTAAGCAGCACAGCACCAACACCCTCTCCCGGCACATAGCCGTCGCCACCTTCACCAAAGCTCACACAGCGCCCGTTACTTGCAGTAAATTGCCCCTGAGATAACAACAAATATTTGTTGGGATGAATGGAAACATTCACTCCTCCAGCAATTGCTACCTCGCATAAACCTTTATTGATATTTTCACAAGCCAAGTGAATCGCTGTTAATGACGATGAACACATGGTATCAACAGCCATGCTTGGTCCATGGAAGTTGTAATAATAGGAAATGCGATTAGCAATCGAGGCTGGATTGCCTGGTAAAACCATACCTTGTCCCAGAGCTTGAGCTTGGGCACCGAATAATTGGTACTCGGAATACATCACACCGACGAATACGCCGACATTATTGATCGCCAATACGTTATGGAGTAGGTTCTCTCGGGTATATCCTGCATCTTCGATGGTCTCATACACACACTGTAAAAATAGCCGTTCTTGAGGGTCAATAAACATGGCATCGACAGGTGATACATTAAAGAATTTTGCATCAAACTCGTCCACACCAGAAATAAAGCCTCCCCATTTACTATAGGTTTTTCCTTCTGCTCCCTTTTTGCCGTCAAAGAATTTGCTGTTGTCCCAGCGCTGTTTGGGAATTTCAGAAATGCAATCAGCGCCGTCGACGAGCTTGCTCCAAAGCTCTCCTAATGAATCACTGGAGGCGTAACGGCCGCTTAAACCAATAATCGCGATGTCAGAGTTTTGTGCCTGCGTCGAAATATGATGTCGAACCATACGGGCATCACGAGGGGCCCGTTTGTTACGGGTAGTTTGCGTTTTAATTTCGTTCTCAGAGAGTACGCTTGTTTCCGTGTATGTTTCATGATTAATAATTGACGTACTTGTATTCTCAAAAATAACCGCCTTGCTATCACTTGAGTCTGTTTGCACCAAGCCTTGTAGAATACCGGAATAATTTTGAATAAAGTGATCGGCGACTTCCTGAATGGTACGCACCTCAAAAAATAGCGCTTTAGATAATGAGCCAAATTTCTCCTCCAGGATATTGGTTAATTTACTGACCATCATGGAGTCAAAACCATAGTCTTCCATGGGGGCAGTAATATCAATACGTTCTGCAGGCAGCTTCAACATGCTGGAAAATTGATGAACAAAATATTTATACACAGCCAGCTCGAAAGCATCGCCCTGAGGCAGCTCTTTATTAGAACGAACAGTTGGAATGTTTTGTCCAGTTAATTTTTCTGCGTATTTTTCTGTATCTTTATTGGCGTTATTATTTTTTTCGAGCGACTTGTACATACCCATAAGTCTCCCCTTAACACCGGTATCGAGGAATGCCAATATTTGCGCTACCGCACGATCGTTCACAAACTGTTCATCGTCTGTCGGTTGCACCAAATACACCGATAAGGATGAGCCAGCGCGAACGGAGGAAGACACCAAGGTATTTCTATAGTCCATATAGGCATCCGCAAAACCGCTCATCATTACAGGAGCTGTTTCGTTAAATGACGCAATAGCAAGGCAGACAAAAAAATCGAGCTTTTGATTCTGCGTTGCACTATCCACGTTAATCACACTCACCGGTAATGAGAGTGATGAGTTATTGCTGGATAAATTCTGCCGCTCATCCTCGCAATAAAAGACTCCATTTACAGAGCCTCGCCGCTTTTCTATTTCAGCCACCAATTGCATCAATGCCTGAGGATCACCAAAATTAATACAATGGTATTCCATTGTCGCATTACTTTGGGAAAGCTCTTCCAACCGCGCGCCTTGCTCAGCCGAAAGTGGTGCTTGCCCAACGAAGATAATGACGGGATCATTCACTTTTTCAGAAATGGCTTTAGCAAGGGCGATTTCTACAGGCGTCATTGAACCAAACAGTATGTAAATTCCCTGTTGATTCCATATTGTATTACTGGCCGGCAGCACTGGAGCAGCCACTGCTTGTAAACAAGTCGCCTGCCTTTGACCCCCTAGATAACGCAAGGTAGATAACGATGCATTATCCAAATCCTGGCGTAAGCGCTCAATTAGAGTTTGAGTTTTAATACGGTCGTATATTTCTATACACTGGATAGTAATACCAACATGTTTTTGAGAAAGCGTATTTAACAAACGAGACAAGCCGGTATAGCAGGTGTTAGCAAAGTTAGTTGCTTGATGGCTTTCATATCCTTCCAGTCCACGACTAGCGAGACTGGTATTGGCATTAATCACCATTTGTATATGCAAACGCTCAGACGTAGCACCCCGTATTAACAGCGCAATATAATTCTCCATTGTTGTAGCAATATTACTATAGCGCTCACTTAAACATGAACGGTCACTGTTTAGTTGTATCACGTGGCTTGATGAAAATTCGCCTTGAAGTCCAGCCAATGCTTTTTCAGTGAATTCACCCAGCAGTAATACATGATGTTGCGAGAAGAAATTATCTTTTAACTCTTTATTCGGCTCCTGAGCTTCCCAACGCGCTTGGAAAAATACAGGCTCAGCCTCAAACAATGAATGGTGACTTTCTTTTACAATTTGTTGCGAAGGTCGTGAAAAAACGTCAACATTAAATTTACGCGCAAGAAGCCCTTCCAGCTCCACACAGACTTTTCCGGAAGTATCCATTAAGGAAATATCCAGTGTATCCAGACTAGCCATGTCGGAGTGGTCTGTACTAAACCTTACCCAAACTAAAACTTTAGCAGGCAGAGCCTGATAAACACGCACTTTATTCAGTGCATAAGGAATAGCCAAAGAAAAAAATTCTTCATTTAAATACAAGCCTATGGCGGCCTGTAACGCACTGTCCATTAGACCAGGATGCAGAACGTAATCAGCAAGTGAATCTTTCAGGGTTTCCGCCAATTCCAGTTCAGCTAAAACCTGTCTATGCCCATTTTTATCTGTACCTTTTCTTATTTTTTTGACACCTTGGTGACTAGGACCATACTCCAAACCAGCCTGTTGAAACAACGCATAAATATCACGAGCGTTTTCTTCAAAACACACTGTATTGAGCTCAGACACATTTATTTGTTTAAGATCTTTATTATCCGTAATAGATATGCGCCCTTCACTAAACAGTACGTTATCCCCTTCTCTATCTATACCGAATATTTCGAATTCCGCCTCAGAATCTCCCTGAGGATAAACGGCAATTTTTATTGAGATTGTTGTGTCATATATCCCAATAGGACTCACCCAAGTTACATTATGAAATTCACACTGCCCACGTCGGTTTAAAGCTGTCTCGGCGGCAACTCTGGCCATTTCCAAGTGCGCAACCCCAGGAAGGACTTTGGTACCCAAGAGTTGATGATCTTCAAAAAAAAATTCATGGCCACTAAATTCAGATGTAAATATCAGCTGGTTCGCCGTTGAGTTATTGACATGCACTAACGGACTCAACCTTTGTTTAGCGGGTGTTTTTTGTAGCGCAATATATTCTTCGATCAAACTTTTCGCTTGTACTGAAGAAAGCTTCCTTTCTTTTATTTCACTATAAATATACTCTAAAATATTCATACGCTACTCTTTTCCCCATAAACTTTAAATGGTAAAACTGAGGTTTTCCTAACGGCCTCATCAACACTAATATCATCATTTAAAAGACTATTGATAATCCCTGAGACATCACGTTCTTCCATTATTACCTTTCGTTTAACTGGCGTGGATGTTTCCGGAAATTCCTGCGTCGCTTGAAAGTTTTGTTGCCCTTCAACTACTTGCTCCTCAAAAATCTTTTCAGGTGCAGGCTCTTCATCTAAATAACCTCCAGGCCAATAGCTTTCTTTAGCAAACGGGTAAGTAGGGAGATGTACACGTTGCAGAGAGTGTTGTCCTGCATTATTTCTATATAAATTTAGCCACGGAATATTAAGTCCTTTCACCCACATACTCGCTAATTGGTCATAGTTTTTTTCTAACATCCAGTTTTCAATCAGAATTCCAAAATGCTTGTCCATGCTGAGACTAGAAAATATATCCTTACCGCTTTTTGAATTGCTGCGAAAAGTACGTACATCAGTAGTGTTATCGGTAAGACAAAGAGCCAGTTTTTCTTTAAGCTCAGATAAAGACGTCACAATGCAAGCAAAGCGCTCTTCCATACTGGCTCGTCCAACTTGCAGGGTATAGGCAATATTAGCCAGGTCAGCATCGCCCCATGTATTTTCCTCTTCCAGTAAACGTATAAGATTTTTCACACTGTCTAGTAATCTCTGAGAGTTTTTTGCAGACAGAGTTATCAATACAGGTGGTCTATCTGCAACAATGCGATCTAAGTGCTGGGGCGTTTTGCAATATTCTTCAAGCACAATATGCGCATTAACCCCACCAAAACCAAAAGAGCTTATTCCCGCACGTCGTGGAATGATATTCCCGGTCTGGTCATGCAAGGCTTCCCACTCTTGCCCATCTTGCAGAATATAAAATGGGCTGCCCTTAAGATTGATGTAAGGATTTATTTGATCGCAATGTAATGTTTTAGCAAGCTTTTTGTATTTAAACTGCATTAACACTTTCATTAAACCTGCTGCACCTGCAGCTAATTCAAGATGGCCAATATTCGTTTTTAATGAACCTAACGCACAACGAGGGTCACTCACTGTTGCTTCAGGGTGCTGTGCATAGAGCTCGGCAAACGCACTTTTTAAACCATTAAATTCTACTGGATCCCCCAGTTCAGTTCCCGTTCCGTGTGCCTCAATATAAGTAACTGTACGTGGATCTATTTTGGCTTGGTTGTACACATTTTTAAGCAGTGCTTTTTGTGCATTTACATTCGGCGCAGTTAGCGAAGCCGCTTTTCCACCATGATTTTCAGCAGTACCAAGGATAACCCCATAAATTGAATCACCATCTCTCTCAGCATCACTCAATAATTTAAGAGTAAAAACACCAACCCCTTCACCGCGCACATAACCGTCCGCTTTATCAGAAAAAGTTTTACAGCGACCGGTTTTGGACAGCATCCCGGCTTTACTAAAACTAATATGCTCCGTTGGCGTAACGATAGTATTCACACCACCGACAATGGCGAGCTGGCTACGGCCACTTCTTAATTCAAGTACCCCACGGTGCACTGCAACGAGCGAGCTGGAACATGCGGTATCAATCAGCTGGCTGGCACCATGAAGGTTCAGTAAATAACTCACACGATTAGGACCAACAGAAGCTATCACCCCCGTTGCACTATGTTGTTCGGGTGCAATACCTGCTTGATCAACAAGGTCTCTATAGCCACTAATGGTTGTCCCGAAAAATACACAGGTATCCGACTCGGCCAGCCCACTTGGCGAGTAGCCAGCGTCTTCAATACTCTTCCAAGCATGCATCATCAATAAACGCTGTTGGGGATCCATAAGCTCAGCTTCCCGCGGAGAAATACCGAAAAAGAGTGGGTCAAATTTATCAATTCCATCGATAAACCCGCCCCATTTGCTATGGGTTTTGTTTTCTTCAGTGGTGGGGTCACCATAAATCTCTCGCCAATCCCAACGGGCTTTAGGAATTTCACGGATACAATCTCTGCCGTCAACAAGGTTATCCCAGAAAGTGTCAACGTCTTCAGCCATTGGGAAACAACCACTTATGCCTATCACCGCAACAGGTTCATTGTCACGGCGGCTAACGCTGATAGGTTTCACTACTGAGCTTTGCGCAGCAGTTGCGCCGAACTCAGGCGTTTGCTGTGCTACTGACGGAGTTGGAATGGATAAAGCGCTTGCAACGGATGAAGGATTTCCCTCAGTAAGGAGATATATTGCCTTACTACTCGAGTTGAAGTACCGCTGTAAGTTGCTCGGATATTCTTCAACGAGATACTCAGACAATGCCGATAAAGTGAGGTGCTCGAAAAACAGTGTTGGCACCAATTCGATATCAAGGTCATCATTGAGGCTTTCGGCAAACTCCGTTAAACGAACCGATTCATACCCCAACTCACTCCATTCCATATCTCCCTCAATATCTTCGGTTGGGATTTTCAATTGGTTTGAAATGCGTGACGTCAACATCACCTCAAGCTGACGCAATAATGTCGTTGAAGAAATTTTTTCTTCAGCTACGGCGGTACTTTTTGTCTCCGTTATTTGGACGTCCACTTTTTGGGTTTGCCTTGCACCACCAAAGTAACGTTCCAAATTACTTTTGTGCTCTTCCACCAAATACCCGACAAATGAAGATAGTGTTGGGTATTCAAAAAATAGCGTAGGTACTAATTCAATACCAAAGTCATTACTAACTCCCTCGGCAAACTCGGTTAGTCGAACCGATTCATAGCCCAACTCATTCCATTCAATATCTGCCTCAATTTCCTCTTTCGGCAGTTTCAGCTGCTCAGCAATTCGGATAGTTAACAGGGATTCAACTTGGCGCGCGAGGATGACTACATCGATAGCCGTCTCAGTTGACGGCACTTTTATGGCCGACACAGCTACCTCAGCTTGCTTCTCTGACTTAATCCGGGTGACTACTTGACGGACTTTCTGTTCCTCAGGTGTTTGCTTTAACAACACTTCTCTCATTTTCGTCGGGTTGCCATGCAACACCAAACACTGAGAAGGGCCATTGCGCTCATCCGAAGCTGCCATCACTTGATAAAACGCTTCAATACCCGCACGGCTTTCCAGAATCGAAAGACCAGTACTTTTCATCATATGACTTTCGGTGTTCTTATCTAATTGCATGCCCCCTGAGCGCCACAGCGGCCAGTTAATCGACACACTTTTCCCGTGGCGATTCCCTTGTTTAACCCACTCGCGACGCTGGATCATGTAGTGATCCATAAAACTGTTGCCTGCAGCATAGTCCCCTTGACCTGGGTTGCCCAATGCACCAGCAATTGACGAAAATGCCACCAAGAAATCTAATTCCTGCGCTTGGCTTGATGTATCCAAGTACTCCAAACCACACACCTTAGGCCCTAATACTACATCCACGTCGCTCAGATTTTTATTCCGTATATAGCTATCACGGATTACACCTGCACCGTGCAAGATGCCATGAAGCCCTCCATAACGTTGTACTACGGTTGTCATCAAGCCTTTCACAGATTCTGGCTCAGTCACATCCACACGCTCGTACACAACCTGTGCACCACGCTCACGTAATTTGGATAAGTGTACTTCCTGCTCTTCACTCAAGACCGAACGCCCAGTGAGAATCAAGGTTGCTTGCTGAGTATGAGCCACAATATCTTGCGCAAAAATCAGCCCTAAACCGCCAACGCCTCCCGTCAACAGGTAGACGCCATGGTCCCGCCAAGGGTGACTGGGCACTTGACGAACCTCTAGTACGTGCCATCGACTGACTTGGCGCTGGCCATCGACGTAACGGATTTCATCTGCATCTGGCTGGCTGCGGTTTTCGAGCAACACCTCGGGTAATGACTTACCGCTGTGGGATGCCGTCCAGGTAATCGCCTGACAGGTCAGCTTTGGATTTTCCCCCTGAGCTGTTTTCAGTAAACCTGCAATACCACCATACAGCGACTCGCCGGCGGCACTGGGTGGTACAACCACTTGCAGTAAAACAGGCTTGGTTAAGCGACTGCTTATGAGCTGTTGTAACTCATCGTACAACTCAGCAGCCAAGCGTTGGTAACCTGTCGCAGAGATCGCTTGTGCACTACCCACCTGACGATACTCAGCATCAGGAAGCACTGCTGCAAGTTCCGTGGTGGAGACACTCTCAACCGCATACACTAAATGCTTGGCAAACTCAGTGGCCCCACCCTGTGAAGCTTCGGCATCTCGCCACTGGGGGATTACCAATAGGGTTTGGGTTGCAGGGCTGCTTGTTAAGCGACGAGCCGAGAACCCTTGCAAACGAACCGCAACCCGGCCTGTATCGTCACACAGGTCAATATCAAATTTTTGCACTTTGGCATCTGCACTACTACCAGGGCTATAACGCGCCCACGCCCACGCTAAACCACGGCACGCACCATAAATCTCGGCGCTTTCCAAAGCAAAAGGAATACCTTCCGAGGGCGATTCATCCTGCCATATCAGCAGGGCAGTAGCCTGTAAGGCTGCATCCATCACACTTGGGTGTAAATAAAAGTCATTGCCACTTGCAGCAACACTCTGTGGAAGCCTCACCCTGGCTAACACTTGCGAGCCATCTGTATATAGGGCTTCCACACCTCGGAAGGCCGAACCATATTCCAAGCCAATGCTTTTAAAGCAATCGTAATATTCAGGCACAGTCAGTGTGCTTTGTGCTAGCGATTGTTGTAATGATTGAACATCCACTTGCGGGGCTTCCATCACCGGTAAAAGCTGGGCAATCCCTTGGCTGTAAATATGTTTACCTCCCTTATCCTCATCATTTGGACGATCAAGACTGCCGCTGTATATGCTCAGCCCAATGGAATCGCCACCTTGTTGGTTTAATTGAGGGGTTAAATCAATGTGCATGACAAGCGGTTGGTCACCTACCACAGCCGGCCTTAACCAAGTGATATTGCTGAGTAGCACTACCGCTTCATCGGCCTCCATGCCCGAGGACTGCAACACCGCTGCGCGGGCCATTTCTAAATACGCTACACCGGGCAATACACATGCACCCTTGAGCTGATGGTCGGATAAATAGAACTCATCCCTTCTCAACACAGTGCTGAAACGTTGAAGGTCAAATCGCGAAGTATTTCTGTGTAGCAGGGGGTGGAGTTGGTCCCCACTACTGACGATAGGAACATTACCAGGGCTATGGTCGCCCTGATTATGTGGAGAAAACTGCTCAATGATCTCGGGCACCCAATAACGTTCTTTAGCAAAGGGATAAGCTGACAAGCTGATTCGCTTAACCGGCACTGAACCATAGAGCCCTTCCCACGCGATAATTTGGCCTGTCACCCAAGCGGACAATAAGCTGCGGTAGTTTTTCTGCTCCAACCATGTGCCTACTTCATGGTTCCCTGCTTGGGTTAAAGCAGGCCCATCACCTCTAACAACTTTCCCTTGATAAAGATTATCCAGAGTATGGCCTTGTAGGTAGTGTGTGAGCTTTTCTTGTAGCTGGACCACCGAATTCACCACAAAGCCTAAACGTTCTCGCATTGCTTCACGCCCGGTTTGCAGTGTGTAAGCTATGCGTACCAGAGTGTCATTGCCACTCTCTTGGTTGGCAACCAGCTCCTGTACATCTGCTAGTAAACGCTCAACTCTCTGCTTTAGCGCAGCTTCTGTACGCGCAGACAAAACGATGGCGACAGAATTGAGAAGGTCTCTTGATGACACAGTTTCACGAGCAGGTGCCACGTACTCTTCTAACACCACACAGGCATTTGAGCCGCCAGCACCAAACGACGAAACAGTGGCTCGACGTGGGTATTCTTTTCGTTCAACACCGTGCTCTATCACTGGGCGGGGCCAATCTGCCAAAGATTGCTGTACCACAAACGGCGTGCGGGAAAAATCAATGTTGCGGTTTAACTGCTCAGAATGCAGCGACGGCACCAACTTGCGATGCTTCATTTGCAGAAGCACTTTACTCACTCCCGCAATACCTGCCGCACTTTCACAGTGACCAATATTCGACTTAACTGAACCAATAGCACAGTACTGTGTATCTTTAGTATATTGTCCAAAGGCACGCGTTAATCCGGCAATTTCAATCGGATCACCCAAGGGGGTACCGGTACCATGAGCTTCCACATAGCTTAGTGTACGCGGGTCAACATCCGCATCGGATAAGGCTCGGCTGATTACAGCCGCTTGCGCCTGTGGATGAGGCACGGTAAAGCCGTTTGCTTTTCCTCCGTGATTGACAGCAGAGCCTTTAATGACACCATAAATATGATCGTTATCACTTATCGCCTTATGCAGTGGCTTAAGCAGCACAGCACCAACACCCTCTCCCGGCACATAGCCGTCGCCACCTTCACCAAAACTGATGCAGCGCCCGTTACTTGCTAAAAACTGTTCCTGCGCAAGTACGTGGTACTTATTAGGGTGAATTAATATATTCACACCACCAACAATCGCTGCACTACACTCACCCTGACGAAGGCTTTGGCATGCCAAGTGCAAAGAGGTCAAGGAAGAGGAGCACATGGTATCCGTGGCAATACTCGGACCACGGAAACCCAATGTGTATGACACTCTATTTGCGATAGTACCTGTAGAACCATGCAAGCCGTAGCTTTCGCCCTGGGACATATCCGTTTTACCATAGAGCTGGTACTCAGACATCCATGCCCCAACAAAAACCCCTACCGATCTAGAAGCACAGATGGAATCTTTGGTGTAACCGGCGTCCTCCAATGTGCTATAGGCACATTGGAGGAAAATACGCTCTTGCGGGTCTAGATATTCTGCTTCAACCGGTGAAATGCTGAAAAAGCGTGGATCAAAATCCGCAACACCTTGAATAAAACCACCCCATTTGCAGTAATTTTTTCCCGCGACGCCTTTCCGCTCATCAAAGAAACTTTCACTATTCCAACGCTCACGAGGAATATCAGTAATGCAATCTTTCCCAGCCACGAAATTTTGCCAATATGCGTTCATATTGTCGGCTTGAGGGTAACGGCCAGATAATCCAATGATGGCAATATCTTGCTCTCGCCTATTTGCCATAGGGATAGAACGAAGCTTCACCCGAGGCACAATAAACTTTTCAAAGTCTGAACCCTGAGAATTTTTTTCAATACTTGCTAGAGCATTCTCACTTTGGGTGTTTGTGCTGTGCATTTGTGCATCACTGGCACACATGCGAACGGTTACTTTTTGCAAGGTGGCGGTATGATGTTCAGCAAAAAATTCCGCAAGTTCTTCTATCGTCTGAAATTCAAAAAATAGAGTGGTTGAAAGTGAACCAAAATCCGCTTCGAGTTTTTTGGTCATATCCAAAGTCATGACCGAATTAATGCCGTACTCGGTTAGCTGCGCCTTGGACTCCATATTTTCCACAGGCATCTCAATAGTTTCAGATACCATTTGCTTTAAGAAAGCACACCCTTGCTCAACTAAAGAAAGCGAAGAAAAGTCTTTTGTCACAACATTTTTTTTAACAGGTGAATTGTTTCTTGACTCGCTCTGCGCGGATTCAAAATGAAGCGTGGGTGTTTGTTGCTTGTCGTCGACTTTAATCTGACGTACAGCAAAGCCTTCAATTCGAACACACATATTGCCGTCTTCATCACACAATGCCAAATCGAATTTTTTGATCTTGGATTCAGCTGTTGTACCTGGTGCATAACGTGCCCACACCCACATAACCTCACAGCAACCGCCATAAACAGTCACACGATCCATACTTAATGGAATTGAGGGTTCACGCTCACTATTAAGGGGATTTTCCAAATCCCAAAACATCAGCACAGTGGAGTGGAGCGCCGACTCAAGCATTGTTGGGTGTAATACAAAATCGTTGAGAGTAGATTGTGCAGGCTCAGGCAGCTTTAAACGCGCTAAGACTTCATCATCCCGCGTATACAGTGCATTTAAACCTTGAAAAGCAGGCCCAAAATTATGGCCAATTGCATGGAAATGTTTATAGATCTGAGCAGCAGACAATGGACTATCCGATACACCGCTTCGTATCTCATCCAGATCAATCATAGGTGCAGTCGTTGCAGGTAAAAGTTTAGCCAAACATTGGCTAAACACTGTTTTTTCATCACCCGCCTCACTGTATACCAGCAGATTCACTTCCTGATTTTCTTCAGGAAATAAACCGATATGTATATCCAGTGGCTCGTCACGTACAACGGCGCGATGGCGCCAAAGAATATTACGTATTTCTACACAGATGTCACTCGACTTAGACTCTGTTGCACGCAACAGTGCTTCGCGGGCCATTTCAATATAAGCCACACCAGGTAAAACCGATTCACCTTGAATTTTATGATCCGATAAATAAAAATCGTCCGCACTAAGCCGTGTGCTGTAACGCTGTTCAGAAAACAGCGTTGAGCTATTTTGATGCACTAATGGGTGTAAATTTTGCTCTTGCTTAACACCACTTGACTTAGCATCTTTTGCCCATTCGTCACTAATCCAATAACGTTCTCGAACAAACGGATAAGAGGAAAGACTCACGCGTGCAATGGCTTGCTGCGGGTAACATTTTTCCCAATCTACGTTATAGCCAGATACCCAAATATCTAATAAACGACTGTATTTACGCTTGCTCAACCAACTGTTAACTAATTGCTCATAGTCTTCATCTCTCTCTGCTTTATGGACATCTTGTTTTTGCCCTAGGAAAACACCTTCTGCAGATTTTTCTCCATTGAGAAATTGCTGAATTCTATTTTTTAATTCAGACATGGAGTGAACAATTAGACCAAGTCTTGCCCTCATGGCTTCACGGCCAACTTGCAAGGTGTAAGCAATGCTCACTAAATGTGAATTAAGTTCGCCGTCTTGTACCTCTAGATTATTAAGATCGCTTAGCAACCGCTGTGCTCTTATCTGCAATTGTTCTTGATTGCGCGCAGACAATACAATCGCCACAGGCAAATCCGCTTCATTGATGGCAGCGTTTTGCCCATGATCAAGCGTAGGAGCTTCCTCAATAATGGCACACGAATTTGAACCTCCCGCTCCAAAAGACGAAACACTGGCTCGCAGTGGATATTCTTTTTTCTTACCCTGCTCTTCAATGACTGGGCGTGACCATTTTGTTGCTGCTTGCTGAACAGAAAAAGGCGAATCAGAAAAATCAATATTTTTGTTTAACTGATGCGAGTGCAACGAGGGCACCAGCATTTGATGCTTCATTTGTAGCAAGATTTTACTTATCCCCGCAAGACCCGCAGCACTTTCACAATGACCTATATTCGACTTCACCGAGCCTATAGCACAAAACTGTTTGTCATTGGTGTACTCTTTGAACACTCTGTTTAAGCCGTTAATTTCAATCGGATCACCCAGCGCAGTTCCTGTACCATGTGCTTCCACATAGCTGAGAGTCCGTGGATTAATTTTGGCATCTTTTAAGGCCTGACGAATGACATCTGCTTGTGCAATGGGATTAGGCACATTGTAGCCATTGGTTTTTCCACCATGATTTAGCGCAGTGGATTTAACGATTCCGTAAATATGATCTTTGGCTTTTTTCGCCTCTGAAAGTGGCTTAACTAACAGCGCACCTACTCCCTCAGCCGGGACATACCCGTCGCCACCTTCACCAAAACTTTTACAATACCCATCCGTTGAAGCGAATCGACCCTGGGCAAGTATGTGATATTTATTGGGATGAATATTAACATTCACACCCCCGACAATGGCCGCCTTACACTCCCCTTGACGAATGCTTTGGCAAGCTAAATGCAAAGCCGTTAATGAGGAAGAACACATAGTATCAACGGCAATACTTGGCCCTGAGAATCCCATAGCAAATGACACTCGATTAGGCACGGAAGCCAAGCTACTTAATACCCCATGACCATAACCTGCAGTCATATCAGTCTTACTGTGCAGTTGGTATTCAGACATCCAAATGCCCACAAACACACCGACTTTCCCCTGACCATTTAGTACATCTTTGGTATAACCCGCATCTTCAATTGTGCTGTATGCGCACTCTAAAAATAAGCGCTCTTGAGGGTCCATACCTTTGGCTTCAAGAGGGGATATATTGAAAAAACCAGCGTCAAAATTTTCTACGCCATCTAGAAAGCCACCCCACTTGGTGTAAATTTTTCCTGGGGTTCCTTTTTCAGGGGCATAATATTGTTCAGCGTCCCAACGATTTTTGGGTACTTCGCTGATGCAATCAACACCGTTTTTAATATTTCTCCAAAAAGTAATTAAATCATCCGCCTGAGGGTAACGACCAGACACACCGACAATAGCAATATCGTCCGTTAAACGATGATCCACTGTTTGCCCCGGCCCAATATGACGTTGTGTAATAAATCGTGCTGAAGGCAATTTTTCGGCCACAAGTTCATCTGTAGTAGATTGATATAACGGTTCAGCGGCAGCGGTATTTTTTTTGCTATCGTTTATATTCGCATTAAAACCAATAATATTCGCTAGTGAACCTGAGAATTCTTCGAGAAAATATCCACTCAATTCTTCGAGTGTTCTATATTCAAAGAAAAGAGTCTTAGATAAACGACCGAAATCTTTTTCCAGCTCTTTGGTCATTCCAATCGCCATTACAGAATCAATACCGTATTCCTCTAACTCAGCCTCAGCTTTAATTTGCTCCACAGGCAATTCAGCATAACGTGATAAAACTCTCTTTAGATACTGAATCGAAAAGTCAGATAGAGTTGCTTTCGCCGTTGAGTCATTTAATTCAAGCGCCGAGAATTTACTTGCCGTTGGATTAAGTTCCTCACCCTCACGGGAATAAATAGTTTTTCCACCAACCTTACGTTCTAACAAGGATTTATCAGCACTGACTCTACGTGTAGAAAATCCTTCTAAACGGGCATGCACTTCACCATTTTCATCACACAGGTCAATATCAAAACGACGAACAGAAGATGTCACATTACTGCCCTGGCTGTAACGCACGACTACCCACAAGGAAGTATTACAATTCTCATAAATGGTGATTTTATCCAAAGAGAACGGAATGGACGGGACCATTTTATCTTCTGGTGGGCAACCGTCTTGCCATATTAATACTACGGATGCTTGTAGCGCGGCATCCAAAATACTTGGGTGTAAACCGTAAGCTGTACTGTCACTGGCTACGCTTTGTGGCATAGCGAGATGGGCAAGTAATTGGCCATCACCAAGGTAACATTGATCAATGCCTTTAAACGCTGGACCATAATTTAAACCTACCGAGGCAAACTGCGCATAACAGTCTGACACAGATAATTCATTGACCAACAGTTCGCTTTTTAATGCGGAAAGATCAATAACAGGAGCATCAACGTCTGGCAATAAGCTCATCACACCTTCGCTATGGAAATACCTATTGCTGCCCTCCTCGCTGTAGACGGTGTAGGCAATATCTTCCCCTTCAGGCAGGAGAGCAATATGCAACCTCACATTTTCCTTACCGACAATTATTGGCTGCAACCATGTGATATTTTTTATTTCTACAACACCTTGATCGCTTAACGCTTCCGAAGCGTGGAAAAGCGCTGTTCGAGCCATTTCAAGATGACATACACCTGGCAATACCAAATCATCATGCAATTGATGGTCGGCCAAATAAAATTTCTCCGACTGCAATAATGTACTGTATCTTTGCTGCAATAGAGTGGAAGTATTTCTATGAAGCAATGGGCGTAATACTGTGGAATGATCTTGCACAGAAAGGGCTAAGTCATTCTTTTTAACATCTCCCAACCAGAAGGTCTGTTGCGCAAAAGGGTAAGTCGGCAAACTCATACGCTTAGGCTGCACTTGTTCATCTACGTATAATTTTTTCCAATCAACTTTTGCACCAGCAGCCCACAGCATGGCTTGTGTCTTTACGATTTCTATATCTTTCCATGGCTTAACCACCGTCAGTATTGATTTTTCTTGTTCTGTAAGTTTATTTTTTGTCTGGTTTTTTGCACTACCAACAAAACATAATTCGCTTTTGTTTTCACCCTTAATAAACGCATCAAACTCACGTATCAATGCGTCTTTATCACGCGCAACAAATGCCGCTCGTTGAGGCATAGGTTTGCGGCCGACTTGCAGGGTATACGCAAAGTTCTTTAACGATACATCGTCAGCATCCTTTAAATAGCCAGAAAGACGTTGCACATACTGCGTCAATCTTTCTTCATCGCGAGCAGAAACTACCACTGTGTAATAATTTTTCTCTGTGGTATCCAGGTTATGTGCAGGCTCATCAATTGATTGATATTCCTCCAGAAGCAGATGGCAATTAGTACCACTAAAACCAAAGGAACTAATTGCCGCCCTGCGGGGTTCTCCTGGCACAGCCACCCAAGGTTGGCTTTCTGTATTCACGTAGAATGGCGAATTAAGGAAGTCAATTTTTTCGTTAGCTTGGTTAAAGTGTACAGAAGGCGGAATCGTATTATTTTTAAAAGCCAACAGTATTTTAGTCATACTCGCCACGCCCGCCGCTGCAATGGCATGACCAATATTGCTTTTCACAGAACCAATGGCACAATATTGTTTTTTATCTGTACTGCCTCGAAACGCTGTAGAAAGGGCCTCAACTTCAATAGGGTCTCCAAGCGGGGTACCTGTTCCATGGGCCTCAACAAAACCAATGGTAGCCGGATCAACTTTTGCTTGTTTGTAAACATCGTTAATTAATTGAACCTGGGATAATGCATTGGGAGCTGTAATACCATTGCTTGCTCCATCCTGATTCACACCAAAGCCTTTAATGACAGCGTATATAGAATCTCCGTCTTTTTCTGCTTGACTCAGGCTTTTTAATAAAATAGCCCCCACACCTTCGCCCGGAACAAAGCCATCAGCACGGTTATCAAATGCTTTGCATTTTCCTTCCGGAGACAGCATGCCAGATTGGCTCATCAATATATAACGGCTTTGGTCCAAATGCAGCGTAACACCGCCGGCCAATGCCATGTCACATTCTTGAGAACGAATACTGCAACAGGCCAGATAAATCGCCACTAAGGACGATGAACACGCAGTGTCTACCGCCATGTTCGGTCCTTTAAGATCCAAAAGATAAGAAATACGAGCAGCCAGTATCGAGCTTGAGCTACCAGTAAGTTCACTGGCTTTACGTTCACGTGAACTGTCTTGCTCAAGTAATACTTGATAGTCTTTATTCATTACACCAACATAAACACCACATTTACTTCCGGCGAGGTCTGCTGGTTGATATCCGGCATCCTCAAATGTATGCCATGCCTCTTGCAAAAATATTCTTTGTTGGGGATCCATAGTCGCAGCTTCAGCCGGCGACAAATTAAAAAAGAGGGGATCGAACTCATCCACGCCCTCTATAAAACCGCCCCATTTACTGTAAGAAACATTCTCCTGCGTACCAGTACTATCAAATCCCTGCTCTGCATTCCAGCGAAATTCAGGAATCTCAGAAATGGCACTGCGCCCCTCCTTGAGCAATTGCCAAAAATCATCTTGTGTGCCGCCACCAGGGAACCGACCCGACATACCTATTACTGCAATAGGTTCATTGCGTTGGTTTTCGATTTTTTCTAGTTTTTCCTTAGCTTTACGTAACGCTTGTGAAGCAGTAGATAATATTTCTTTGGTTTTTTTCGCAGATAACATCTTTTCGCTCATACCGGTTATTGCTCGCACTGAATTTCCGTTTATCTATTCAAGTTTAGTTACTTGTCTCTTTTATAAACAAGTATGGATATGGCTATCTAATCTAAATGCTTGTCGTTGCCACGGATAACTTGGCAATGAAGCAAGAACACCTTTGTCGGGATAAATATGTCTCCACTTAACCTGGTATCCACGCTCATATAAATATGCCAACATAATTAATAAAGGATCTGACTGTGGAGAACAGCGGTTAAATATGGATAGTGGGTTTTCATTTGTTTCAATTGCATTTTGGCTACCTTTAGCACATCCAAATTGCACAATGTGATTACATCGCTGGTAAACACCATCGAGAAAATCAACAATGTATTGATTTTCGAGAGCAGTCGTCTGCATGACCATCACCCCATCGAAAGCTTTCACTAGCTCTCCATTTAATGGAGAAATAAAAGGGATGGACACATGATTTACCTTGGATGACGGCAGAGTTTTTTCCTTCTCAAACACAAGCAACCAATCACAAGCATCACTCAGCGACAGTATTTTTGATATATATGCCGCTGTGATAGCACCAACACCAAATCCTGTTACCGCTTTAGGTCGGATTCCCCAATTCGTCAGTAATGCAGCCAAGGCCGACTGGAAAGCAAACACTATGCATGGACGCATAGATAACCATTGATCGTGCTTCGAACTAAGTATCATGTCACACACATTCACGTTTGTTTTTTCTATAAGAACTTGATTACAGTCATCAATGACATCTTTGAAAACGCTGTAGCGCTGATACAAATCGGCAACACTATGCTTGAAGTCTTCATCTAGCCCATTAAAAAATACAAAGCTCGCATGATTTAATTTTGGTGCATCACACGCTGAGTCATTTGCCTCACGCTCCTTGATTAGTTGTGTTAATGACGCCGCAGCACTTTTTCCATTATTGCCGCGAACACATATCCTATAGGGGTAATGATCACGCGCCACTGCTGCACTGTAACTAACAGAATTAAAATCCACATCATTTTTTTCAAGTAGCTTTAAATAACGCTTGGCTAACGCTATTAGGGCCTTATCCGTTTTGGCAGAAATAGGTAAAAGGCAAATATCTTCTGTGCGTTTTCGATCACTCGGCTGATTTTTTTTCACATACTCTTGTAAAATAATATGCGCGTTTTGACCAGACCATCCGAAAGCACTTACACCTGCTGCGCGCGGTGCGTCTCCAGCAGGCCAGTCCATCGCCTCTGTCGCCACAGAAAAACGGCTATTGGTTAAATTAATACTGGAGTGCAGCGATTTAAAATTAATTTGCGGAGGAATTTTTCGATTGTGAAGCGCAAGAGCAACTTTTATAACACTGCTAACCCCTGCAGCAGCTTCAAGGTGACCCATGTTACCTTTAACCGTACCTAAAAAGCATGCTTGTTCAACATCAGTTTTAGATGCACCAAATACAGTTTTAATGGCTTCAATTTCCATTGCATCACCAATCCCCGAACCTGTGCCATGGGCTTCAATATACGACACGTCTTTAGGATCAATCCCTTTTGCACTTTGAATAGCATCACGCATTACTTGCTCTTGTGCTAACTGACTCGGTGCGGTTAATCCGTTACTTTTACCATTGTGGTTTACCGCAGAGCCATTAATAACAGCATATATTTTATCGTTATCGCGCTCGGCATCGCTAAGACGTTTAATGATAATAAGACCCGCACCTTCTCCTCGACCAAATCCGTCGGCATCGGACGAAAAGCTTTTACAACGCCCATCTTCTGAAAGCAGTTGCATTTGGCCACACATTACATGTACCAAAGGCGATAGCATCAAGCTAACTCCACCAACTAAAGCAAGATCACATTCACCCTGACGTAATGCTTTGATAGCTAAGTGAAGTGCAACTAAAGAAGAAGAACACGCCGAGTCAATGGTTAAACTCGGCCCCTGCAAATTAAACATGTAAGACAAACGGCCAGAGGCACCATTGTGTGCATTGCCTACGCCACTATATTTATTAATTTGGCTGTAATCGCGCGGCTGCATCCAAAGGTAATCTACTTTGTCACTCCCCATGCCGATGTAAACCCCAGTACGTGTCGCAGACAAATCCTCTACAACTTGACCAGCATCTTGCAAGGCCTCCACAGCCACTTCAGCGAGCACTCGCTGCTGTGGGTCCATAGTACTAGCCTCTTGTACTGAAATTCCGAAAAAGTCAGCATCAAAGTGGTCTACATCATTAATAAATGCCCCAAAGCGAGTATTAAATTTTCCCACTACTCCAGGCTGTTGATCATAATAAGCATCAACATCCCAACGGCTCTCGGGAATGCGATCCACACAATCAATTCCCTGCACCAAGTTGCGCCAGTATTCTTCTGCATTACCAGCATCCCCAGGAAAACGACAACCGACACCAATGATAGCGATAGGCTCTTCAAGGCTTTGTACTTTCTTTTTAAGCTTTTGGATAACTTGTAAAGCTTTACGCAATGACTCTTCTGCATTAGACATAATTAATCCTTCTCACTCATGACGAATGTTAACTCTCCATTAACTCCAATTCCTGCTCTAACATGGCTTGTAGTTCTTCGGCAGAAATATTGTCAAGGTCGCTATTGTTATCTACATTGTCAGCATTTTCTTCATACGTTTCACTCTCGGTACTTCCATATTCAGCCATTTGCGTAGATATAAACAGAGAGAGTTCTTTAACGGTGGGATAAGCAAATATAAGCATTGCCGGTAAGTCTTGGCTGCGAAGATCACGCTGTAAAAGATTTCTCATATCCACTGCTAATAATGAATCTAAACCTAGCTCGGAAAAGGCAATGTTTTTATCAATACCATCTATTGGAATCCCTAAGATCGAAGAGACTTTTTCGAGCAAATAAATTTCAACCACTTCACTGCGCAATTCCGGTGAAGTCTCTATCAATAGAGTTTCGAACTCACTGAGTTGTTGCTCTTGGGTTTCAGCTTTTTTCACTGGCCGCACCTTGTCCGCAAGGTCGATTAAAAACCTTGGTACTTCAGTGTACTGACGAGTAAACGTCGGCCAATCAATAGAAAGAACAGCTACTTGAGGTAACTCTTGTAAAATTAATGAGGATAAAATGGAAACATCCCTTTCTGGGTTTAATGTGCTAGAGCCCCAAGATTTCCAAACCTCCGCTGCTCGCTCACCCATTGCAGCACCAATACCAACAGTCCACGGCGACCAGTTAATGGCAAGTGCCGACATTCCACAGCGCTGGCGATAATGCGCAAGAGAATCCTGATAAGCGTTAGCCGCAGCATAATTGCCTTGATTTGCAGAACCCATAAGACTAGCAATGGACGAAAACATCACAAAATGATCCAACGACAATCCTTGAGTGTACACATGCAAATTCCAAGAACCTTCGACTTTTGGAGTAAGAATTCTTTCAAAATTATCCCATTGTTGGGTAGCCATCGGTTCATCATCAATAATCGCGGCGCAATGGAAAACACCACGTAATGCAGGCATAGATGCAGTTATTTTTACTAACAATGTCTGTGCTTCCTCAGCATTAGAGACGTTTGCTTTTTGCCACTCGATGTAAACTCCCTTCGCTTGTAGTTTTTTAATCTGCTCCATTGCAAACAGCGGCGGTTCAATCACATCTGTTAAAATAACGTGTTGCGCACCTTGATCCACAAGCCAATTTAATAAATAAGGGCCTAGAGCACCGAACGCTCCGACAATAAGATAGCTTGCGTTGTTTTTAATTCTTCGGTCACTATTATGTTTAAAAGCGAATATTCTTTTACCGATATGCGCGACTTTGGAGAAATCATCAAGCGCTGTAATTGCTTGCGAAAGGGAATAGCACTTCGAAGGCAAAGGTTTAATTTTACCCTGCACCAGCAAAGCGTAAATACGCTGATACATTTCACTAATGACGACATTCGGCTCATCCCCATCCATTAAGTTATACAAATTAACTGCATGATAATCTGCACCATCTTGTTGGATGGCTGTTTCAGGTAGCACCCTACTGAGATCAACATAACTACCTGTTGGCGCTAGCAGTCGATAACTTTCTTCAGCAAGAAGACCAGACAAACCACTTAAGACAATATCCACCCCTGGCTTATCACCAAGCAAATAACGAATTTCACTCACAAAGTGGTGACTGCGCGAATTAAATATATGTTCAACGCCCAACGAACGTAGATAGGTTTCCTTTTCAGTGCTACTCACGGTGGCATATACTGTTGCACCTGCAGCAAGGGCTAAATTTACAGCCGCTAAGCCCACACCGCTTGCCGCAGAGTGAATTAAAATTGTATCCGTTTGCTTAAGCTTACCCAGTAGGTGGAGCGAATAAAACGCAGTGAGATATACCAAGGGTATCGTGGCAGCTTCTTCGTCAGTGATACCGTGCGGAATCGTAGACACTCGTTCACTAGGTACCGTTATATGTGAGCGCCAACTGCCCTGATGTAAAAACATGACTTTATCACCGACATTAATATCAGCTACATCTACGCCTACCGCAACCACGGTGCCTACACCATCATCGCCCAATGTACTGTTTCTTGGCAAAACTCCCTGACCAACTAACAGATCGCGATAACTGATTCCAGAATAATCCACATCGATCTCAACTTCACCCGAGTTCGGTTGCACACGCTCTGTGGACAAGAATTCAATAGATTGAAGATCCCCTCGTGCACCAAAACCAATATCAAACGCATCGCGAGGTACTTTTAATTGTTTTGCAGGCTTTTTCTGAACATCGCTGAAAGATCTTAAGCGTCCAGCAAAACGTGCCCCTTGACGATAGGCCACTTGATCTTCGTCACCACCTGAAAAAATCTCTTGAAAAATAGTACTGACATTAACGATTGCAGCGGGGTCTGTATCCACAAGACAACAGTCTGCCTGCGGTTTCTCCATTGGCAAGGTACGCCCCATACCCCACAACATACCTTGAATAGGATTCAGTCTGGCGTTTTCATTGCCAATAGATACCGCGCCCTGAGTGATAATCCACATGGGAATATTTGCTTTTCCCAAAGCTTGGGTAATATGCAATAGACCACCGCAAAGCACAGCTTTGTCACCTGCAAGGGACCCCACGTGGGTCTGGGTTACCGCAGTACCATTTAAACCCCAAAGATAAATAACACCGTTAATTTTAGATTCATGCTTAATCGAAATATCTTGAAAAATCGAATGATATTCCTCGACGGCATCCGGCCGATGTACTAAATAGTTGTTGTCTTCTACTGGGGAGCGCTGTACGTAAACGCTACTTACTGAATGGCCAGCCGACTCCATCATACGTTGTAGTTTGTCACCGTGTCCGTTGTTATCAGAGAAAATAACCCAGTGGCCAGACTTAGCACTACTTGTATCCACTGGAAGCGATTGCACAGGAACCCAGTCAAAAATATGTTTCCAACGGCTAAAACGTGCAGGCTCATGTGTTGGAATACGATCACGAGCCACACTTTGAATTTTTGCTGCTTCCACTTTTAATGCAAGGGCACCTTGTTCATCCACAAGGTATATATCTGCAACAGTTAAGGCTCCCCGTGAGCGCAACTTCACCGAGTAATATCCTTTTGTTGGGCAAGGCTGAAAACACTGTAAACTCTCCCAGCCTATTAATAGCGATATTTGATTTTCATCTAAATCTTTAATTACCAATAGTTGCATTAATTGAAATAATGCATCAAGAGTTCCTGGGTGGTAGTTGTATGCAAAAGGTTCAGAATCTCTAACTTCGGCAGAACAACCTAATTCGCCAAGTGCAACTAACTCACCTCGTTGTAATGATGTTAAACGTTTATAAGATACTCCCATATGTAAAGAGCGATCAGCTAATTGTGAGTAAAAATCTTCAACATCAATGATTTCATCCAGTGTATTGCTTTCAACATGAGCGCTGGATGCAGTGGCGGACAACTGACTTAATGCCGGTACTAATTTACCTGTCAGCGGTGTACGCCAGCCATTCGCATCATTTTCAAGTAGGTCGTCGAAATAACTGATTTGAAAACCATATTCGCCTTCCTTTTCAGGAGTTAATAATAACTGTACTTTTCTATTCTCACTTTCTGGCAAATAGAAGGCCTCGGAGAATGCCACTTGATCGAGTGTATAGTCACCATCTAAGTGCTCTTTGATGACATCCAATATCAGAGATATCAGCGCCGATGCAGCCACCATTGGCGTTTCGTCAAAAAGGTGGTCGGCCAAAAAGGGAAAGCTCTCGACAGATAGAGTCGACTCAAAAACCAATTTATCACTGAAAATGGGAGATCGAACACGCTCCCCTCCCCAACGAGGCGCAACATTAATAATCGCGGATGCTTTATTGTTGGATTTACTTTCAATATTTATAGATGTATCTACCCAATACCGTTGCCGCTGAAATGGGTAATTTGGTAATGCAACTAATTGCGCAGTTTCACCGGCAAATAGTTTACGCCAACTAACTTGGTGTCCAGACAAATAACATTTTGATAATTCCACCAGACTCCGAGTGTAATCTTCAGATTCGGATTTCTTCAATTCAACTGCCAGCGCGATTAAAGCATTGGGTTCGTATTGCGAGCAGTCTGCGCTATTTTCTAACGATGGATTTTTCGGTGTGTTCAGGCATTGAACGAGTTGTTGTTCAAGATCTTCAATAGAGGTCACCACAAATATTTGTCGACATGAAAAATGGCTGCGACGGCATAATAAGGTATAGCTAAGGTTTTGAAGTACCAAATCTACTTTGTTGTAGGCAATAAATTGTTGTAAATCACGCACCCGTTCAATAAGTGCATTGTTGGACTTGGCTGACAAAGCAATAATATAAGGCTGTGCATCACTATTCGTTTTGGCCTTTTCAATGGGTTGTGTTTCCGCTGAAAACTCTTCAAGCAGAACAAAAGCATTAGTCCCGCCAATCCCTAAAGAATTAACACCCGCTCGATTAGGACCATCCACTTCAGGCCATGACGTTTCTTTGTCCACCACGTAAAAAGGGCTTTGTTCAAAATTAATTTTTGGATTAGGCGTTGTATAATTGATGCTTGGCGGTATTCTCTTATGATGCAATGCAAGCGCAGTCTTAATTAAACTTGTAATTCCTGAAGCCGTGTCCAAGTGCCCCAAATTACTTTTTACAGAACCAATCCCACAGAATTGTTTGCGCTGCGTCTGCTTTGTAAATACTTGAGTTAATGCGGAGATTTCCACCGGATCTCCCATCGCTGTTCCCGTACCATGCGCCTCAATATATCCAATAGAGTCCGCTGAGACTCCGGCAACGGAAAATACATCTTCAATACAGCGAACCTGACCACTTTGGCTCGATGCGGTATAACTTAGTTTTTTCCCGCCATCATTATTAATAGCAGAGGCTTTAATTACAGCGTAAATTAAATCATTGTCTGCTTTGGCATCTTCTAAACGCTTCAGTAAAACCAATCCAACACCACTACCAAATACAATACCATCAGCCTTAGCATCAAATGCACGACAGTGGCCGTCTGGCGAAAATATATCACCGTCCTGACGGTGATAACCGGCCACATGAGGAACTCTAATATTAATCCCTCCGGCTAATGCCATGTCACACTCACCATTTAAAATACTTTGGCAAGCCATATGAACAGCAACTAATGATGTTGAGCATGCGGTTTGTATACCGACACTCGGGCCCTTTAGATCAAGTTTGTACGACGCCCGCGTGGATAAAAAGTCTTTATCATTACCCAGGTGTTGAAAGCCACCCGTCATCCCTTTAACTTCAGGGTGCTGTTCGAGGTAAGCAAGAAGGTAACTTGTTACAACACCGCCACTTCCAGCGAACATCCCAATGGAAGCCCCTTCAGATTGCGTATATCCACCATTTTCAAGCGCCTCCCAAGCGGTTTCTAGAAAAATACGCTGCTGAGGATCGAGCGCTTGAGCTTCGCGTGGTGAATACTGGAAAAAGTCTGCATCAAATAAATCAATATCGTCTAATATTGGAGCCGCTTTTACGTAATTGGGGTTATTTATATCTTCTTCACTTACACCGGCCTTGCGCAACTCTTCATCCGAAAAAAAACGAATGGCTTCCTTACCTGCGCATAAATTTTCCCATAATTCATTTACCGAATTAGCACCAGGAAACCGCCCTGCCATACCGACAATTGCAATTTCATCGATGACTGAACTATTGTTGGAGTTCATTAGATTCGCTTCCTTCTCATACAATTTAGTTTTAAAACAGCCTTTGCCTGCAAAGTCCATTAAATGTGGGTTAGCGCTAATTGCCGCTTTTAAATGTAAAGATGGGACCTTTTAAGAGCTTCTTGAACGTCGCTGTTTGCGACGCTCGATTCGGGAAGATTCAACCTCCTCGATAGCTTGGTCATCCTCTGTGCTATCGGTGCTGAAGTTCAGACATTTTGTATAAAGCCCAATAATATCTTGAACGGTTCGAATTTCTGTTATCACCGCCATATTGTTTGCAAACGGATCAACATCAAATTCCAATTCAAGCAAGGCAGCGAGTGTTGCAACATCCAAGGAAGTGAAACCTAAATCGTCGGTTATTGCATGATGGGTTTCAACACTATGAATACTTAATGCCTGCTCTTGCGCAACCCTTTCAATCAAGGTAATGACGGTAGAGTGTATGTCGTTGTGATTCATCATTGTTACTCCTCAAGTAGTAAATTGAGCTCTTCGATTTGCTGGTCAAGAAAGTCAACCAAATCAACTTCATCCATATCATCAGTGTCGACCACGGCGTCTTCATTGCCATCAGATTGAGGTGTTTTTTCTTCCTCTACAACAGGCATATCTAGCCTTGACAATAAATATTCAGCAAGTGAAAAGACGGTTGGATAATTAAATAGCAATGTGGGTTGTAGCTGAAGCGCAAGGTCGTCTTGCAAGCGCTCAGTTAATTCCACAGCGGTGATTGAGGAAACACCAAGCTCCTGAAAAGTTTGTCCTTCAGAAACTAAACTATCAAACTCACTGGTACTTAAACCAAAATTCATTACGGATTCTAGTAAGCGTGTAATATGCTCTTCTAGGAGAGGCACTCGTTCAACAACAGCTGATGCTTCTAAACTTTTAATAACAGGCAAACTATCTTGAGTGATAAATTTCTCTTCACTATCTGGTTTAACTAATTTTTTAAGCAACGAAGGAAGCTCTCTTGCTGTTTTACGAGCAAGGGCAAGACCCCAGTCAATTGGGAAATACCCTAAATTGCTTTTATTTATATATTCGGGTTGGCTAAGTTCAGAAGATTTAAATTCCGAATTTCTGATCAACGTTTGTTTTAATACATAAATCCCCTCAGCCGCGTCAAAAGCCCTGAACCCTTGCTTATCCCAGAAATTGCGTTGCTGTTCACTCAAAGCATTAAACATGCCTGTTTTCCAAGGACCCCATTGCATGCTTAGGGTGGGAAAACCACTCTCTGATCTACAGGAAGCCAGAGTATTGAGAAAAGCGTTTGCTGCAGCGTAGTTACCCACACCAGCTTGCCCAATGACAGTGGTTACTGAGGAGAAATACACAGTAAAATCTAAATTGTCTTTACGGGTTAAAGCGTGCAACCATAAAGCGCCTAAAACTTTTGGCGCTAACACTTTTTCAAAGCCCTCACGATCTAGCGAAACTAATAAGCCATCTTGTGTTGTGCCTGCCGAATGAAATACACCTTTGAAGGGCAATTGTTTGGTGCGTAATTCATTAAGCACCTGTTCAAGGCTACTTTTATCGCTTATGTCAGTAAAAATGGAGTAAACCCGCGATTGTGAGCTTTCCCATTTTTTTAATAATGATTTTGCTTTATCACTCGGTTCACTTCGCGCTAATAAATAAATAGCGCCCGCACCTTCATCGACCAGCCACTGTGCCAACTCCAAACCTATTTCACCCAATCCGCCGGTCACCACATAGCTTCCCTGAGGGTCTATGCATGTCGCATTACTGGCGCTGCTTTTACCGGTGGATTTAATATCTTCCGCACTCAATGGTTCGAGCCTTGGCACGAAACGATTTCCATTGCGTAATTCAATTAGATTTTCTCGGTCATCAGTGAATACTTCAACAAGAGCTTTTTCCACACTAGTAACAAGATTTTCAGAAGAAATAATGTGAAGGAAGTTTAAATCGGAAAATTCTTGATGAATCGTACACCCTAATCCTGTAACACACCCCATCATAAGCTCAGAGGCTTTATCACTAACAACAATAAATCCATCTAAATTGTTGATACCTGTCTCGCCAAGCGCTTGCACAAAATATAAAACACTATACAAGCCATGATCTAAAACATTATTTACACTGGCTGTATCAACGACACCTGCTGCAATATTTGTATTGTCAATTGAGGTTCCACCAGGTGCCGACAACAAATGTAAAACACCACCAATTTTTGGTGCGCCAGAACGCATTAAGTCACTGACCAAACTCACGTAATCTTCTTTATTTTTTAGTCGAATTTCATAATGATCTCTATGATTACAATAGCTCTCTCCCGGAAATACTCTAATACATATTCCTCCTTGAGATACAATCATGCGAGCTATATCATGAACGCTCTCATTGTTTTTAGATAATACTACCCAAACTTTTCCCTCTAAGGCGCTTAAAGATGCTGGGAGTTCTTCATTGTGCCAATGGATATTAAAATATCCTTGCCGAATACGACTGGAAGTTCCCAGAACATCCCAATAACCAGTCGCAATACGGGACATTCTATAACCACGGATTATTGCCAGTAATTCACCTGAAGCATTAAAAAGGCTAAAGTTAAAATTAATGTACTTATCTTCGCTAGATTCTTCTCTCGTTACATGGCAATAAACTTCATTTGGCAGCACACCAAAAAACTGTACCTGGCTTTCCTGCAGGGTGACAAACACTTCATCATTTGGAATAGCTGGTAACAAAGCCAATGCGATATGACTAAAACTATCAATAAAAGCAGGATGTAGAGCAGCGTCACTTCGATTAAGCTCACTTAAGCATTCAACCACACCCACCGCTTCATCAGTACCGATCCAAACTTCCTTGAGCCCTTGATGTAAGGGACCAAAAAAATATCCCATTGACTCTAAACGCTCATAAATATTCTCGCCTTTCATATTCTCGGAGCAGCGAGATTTTATTGCATTGATATCTTTGATCGCCTCATCAGGTACGATCACACCAGTTGTGTTTGCCGTGCAACTTGCTAATAAAATATTCTTTTTATCTAAGTTTGGTGAATCACTGTGGGTAAGAAACACTTCACAACGTGCTTCGTGTTTACTTGTTTGATTCACTTCAATACTCAGGAAATGCTTATCCCCTTGCTGCAGAGAAAGTGCATTATAAAAATACACATTCTCCATAATAAAAGGCACACTCCACAGATCAGTGAATGCTTTATGGATTGTTTCTTTATAGAAAGTCGCCGGCACAACGGCATTATCATTACCACCAACGCAATGATCAGAGATAAAAGGTAACGACGCCAAGTCGATACAGAACTCATATGAAGACTTACTGTTGCTTAACATAACGATCATATTACATGCATCAGCATGTAATGCCTCCATCGATAATTAGTGTTTGACCCGTCATAAATTTGGCCTCGTCTGACATTAGAAATCGTATCATGCCTACGATATCTTCAACGCCACCAAGGCGAGCCAACGGCGTTCTACGAATAATTTGATTCCTCTGCTGGGGATTCAAAGATTCAGACATATCAGTTTCTAGATAACCAGGCGCTACAGAATTCACTCGAATATTTCTTCCTCCGAGCTCCCGAGCCAGCGAACGAGTCATCGCATCCATAGCACCTTTAGTTGCACTATATATGGATAATCCTGAATACCCACGCACGCCAATGATGGAGGAAATATTAATAACTACCCCACCTTTTTTAGCCAACATGTACTTTATCCCGCTTCGAATCAGGGCAATCGTAGATCCTAAATTTACTGATATTAAGCGGTTAATGTGGTCTTGCTTCATTAGAGATAAAACACCTTCCTCAGCAACACCAACATTATTAATGATGCCGTCTAAACGCTTATATTTTTTGTAAATTCTTTTTACAAAATCTTCTACAGCTAAAGTATCAGTACTATCTATTTGCTCCCACAAAAAGGCCTCGGCATAACTGCCCTTTTCAATCAGCTCGATAGCTTCAGTTTTAGTTCGGCTAAACGTTGCAATTGCATATCCCGACTCAAGTAAATATTGAGTTATCGCTAAACCCAAACCTCTACTACCTCCACTGATAATTACAACCGATTTTGTCATATCAGACATCTACAGCTATCCTCTTTTGAGTTTATTGGTGTATGTCATGGGAACTTCATCAACAAATTCGAATAATTTAGGAACCATAAAATACGGTAATTTGCTTTTTGCAAACAGAGAGATTTCAACACGGGCATCCCGTGCTTCAAAACCCGGCTCCAAGCTTGCAATTACTTTAATCAAGTTTCCAGCCAAGGAACTTTTTTTGGCTGTGATCACCACATCACGAATAAAAGGCAGTTGGCGAAGTTTATTTTCTACAACGACGGGATTTACTTTAAACCCACCTACGTTAATAACATCGTCACACCGTCCGACAAACTTGACTCGTTCATCTTCAAGACGAACTAAATCCCTAGTATTAACCCAATCACTGACGCCTTTATCACTGTTTAGGTAGCATTGCATGGCATTCTTTGGTCGTCGGACAAAGAGGGTTTCATCTACAATTTTTAATGTTTCTTCATTTAACAAGTGTTTAGGAAAGCCTTCTTTTTTATCATCCACCCGAATAAGAGCTCCTAATTCAGTTGAGGCATAAATATGGCTTACTCGAGCTTGAGGAATATATTGATTAATTAAATCCAGAGTTAATTGATCCGCAATTTCACCACCTAGAGTGATGTGTTTAATTCCAGTGTCTACCCAGTCGTCAAGTTTCGTACCCGCCAATATCTGCCTGAGATAAGTAGGCGTTGCGTTGAGGTAGTTCACACCCGCTTCCAGTACTAATTTACGACCTGAGTCTGGAGTAATATCCGAAGGTATAATCAGCTGGCCGGCATTAATTACACTCTGCAAAAATACTTGCATTCCCGCAAAATGCGCTATTGGATAGCCCAATAACCATTTTTCACCTCTAAATCTGTCGGACTGTTTAATATTGCCGCCCAAAGACTGCCAAGTATGTTTAGCCAACTTGGGCTTCCCAGTTGTGCCAGATGTCATTAAGCAAACACTTGGGCTTTGTGTATTACTGCGATTAGATACATCAGAAGCTAGAGTTGTAATCGTTTCTTTTCCAGAGCGAATAGAGATCGCATGCTGGGCTTGACAAGAGGTTGCTACTTCGAGTGCATCTTCTCTTCCATAATAAGAAGGTACTAATACCACTTGCCAATTCAGCGCGTCACTTAAAAAAAGTAATGCGACATCGTCAATGGATTGTGATAAATGCAATACCACTTGATGGGATACCATGTGCTCATATTTATTGACTAATCCATTAACGAGCTGGTAGAGCTCCATCCAGGATAGGCTTTTATTTTTATCAGTTAACGCTATTCCATCTGGCGTCACATCCATATTACGCGTCAAACAATTTATTAATGAAATCTCATCAACCCCCTTGCTATTATTCATCGTAATTCTCCAACAACATAAGAAGAGTTAACGCTATTGACCTGACAGTCATTCAAAAGACTATCAAGGTTCTTGTTTCCCTTTTTAAAAGGCGATAGTAATTGAAAAGCCTTAGACTTGGCGTTATTAGGAAGAATATATTTCAAAAAATTAACCATGGTCCCCGAGGGACCCACATCAATATATCTACCTCCCCCCACATCTTCTATGCACTTAATTGTTTTTTCAAATTGCATGCAACCACGAACAGAAGTCCACAAACTATCGGGTGAAATGGAATCCAGAACCTCAGTGGCAACCGTACAAAAAACAGGTACTGATGGGCGGGAATAATTTATCGAGTTATAAATTTTCTTATACCGGCCTTGGACAGCATCCATCCATTGGGAGTGATAAGGTTTGGATACAGGCAATGCTTGAAAACTATAATTTGATCTTTTCAAATATTTTTCAACTACAGAAACATTTTGATAAGGTATCGAAATTACAATACTTTTATTAAAATTAATCGCAGCTAATTCGGAGTATTCACACAATAAAGGGCTTTGGTTATATGTTTCCACTGACTCCAATATCGCCAACATTTTCCCTTCTTGACAGTTTTCTTTGAAGATATTCCCGTGGTCAATAAGCAGCCGAATACCTTGCTCTTGAGAGAGACATTGAGCAGAAGTACAAGCAGCGACCAAACCTAAGCTCGCACCAATCACGTAGTCTGGCCGAATATCATAATCAGCGAGCATTTTAACTAAGGATGTCTCGACCATATAAATTGATAACCCCGCTTTAAGAGGGTCAGAAAATGGGTCGACGACTTTTACATTATTGTTGTACACAGTATCCAGTAACGAAAAGCCCGCCAATGCTTCGACTTGCTCATCAAAATCAGTCATGTGCCGTTTGAAGAAATGATTCGAATCAAACAGATCTCTACCCATATGGTAATACTGAGATCCCTGCCCCGAAAACATAAACACATTAGGTAAAGAACTTATATTCACACAACTCTCATATATGTATTCGCAATAACTAAACAATAAAAATTACGAAGTCTTGTTACTCATTAATCTCTGAAATAAAGAGTGAAATTGTTGCAGCTGTTTCGCACATAATTTTTTCTGCGATATCCGCAACTTTTCTATTTCGCCAACTATTTAATTCGGTATCACGAACCCATTGATTAAAAGCACCTAATGCAGGTCCACAATGAATCTGATAATCCACTTTTTGTTCGCTATCTCCATTCATTGCCAATCGCGTTGAATGCACAAAATACCAACGAAATATCAGCGCCATCTTTTGCTTTGGATTAATCTTATTCTCGTCAACTTTAGATGGGTCAACTCTTCGATAGTAGGCTTTTGTTTCCTCCCACACATCATCAAATGACTTTTTGAAATACTTTTCTTGTATCTGGAGAGAAGTTCTCTCGTCGAGATCATCCAAACCATCATGACGCATATACAAGTCATAAAGTTTATTGGCCCTTGTTGCAAAGAGAAGCCCTTGTTTTACTACTTGTACTTTTGCACCTAGCTCAAACATATCACCGGCCGGAGCATAACCAGTATCTTGCACATTAATTTCCTGCAAAATATCTTTAACTGTATCGCTTGTTCCTGCCTCAACAGTACATTGATTAATGGAGCCGGTCATAATAAAGTCTGCTCGCATCATAAATGCAGCTGCTGCACTCTGTGGCGTTCCTATACCACCTGCTGCGCCCACTCTAATTTCTTCACGATACCCTTGCTCAGCAATAATGCGGTCACGTAGTTTTTGAATGGCAGGCATCAATACATAAGGGTTACCTTGATCTGTATGCCCACCTGAATCAGCTTCTACACAAATATCTTGTGCGACAGGAATCAATTTGGCGAGCTCAGCTTGCTCGCTAGTTATATGGCCCGCAGCTAAAAGCTTATCGACAATTTTTTGCGGCGCTGGACGCATAAATCCTTCTGCCACTTCAGGACGAGAAATCTTTGCTAATATTTTATGAGCAGCAACAATCTTTCCATCTGCTGTTTTTTTTAGGCCACTCAATCTAAAACGCACAAGACTTGGTGTTACCCTCATAAAGGCTGCAGCTTCAATAAACTTCACACTATGCTCTAGGAAAAGCTCAATAGTTCGCATTTCCACATCAGGGTGATCAGTGTTACATAATAAATTTATGCCATAAGATTCATTATTATTTAATGCGCTTTTTATGGTTAGAATGGCGTTTTCCAAGTCGCCCATTCGCAACCCGCCTGCACCTAAATAGCCCATCAAGCCCGCTTTACCCATCGCAATCACGAGGTCAGTAGAAGCGATACCTTTATACATTGCACCGCTTAAGTAACTGTACTTTATACCGTAATCACGTTGAAAAGACTTACTGCCAAGCCCCTCAGGTAAAACTGAATTTTTTCTTGCACTGAATTTTGTATCATTGCTATTGCCCTGCACGGTATCAAAGCTAGTTTGCATAGTCAGTTTCCATGTAAAGGATTTTATCTTGTTCAACGCGTGATAAAATCTGCGCATTCAAACCGCTTAAAACCGTACCGGGGCCAAGCTCCTCAAATTCGTCAACACCAACGCTCAGAGCATATTTAATAGTATTTACCCACTGTACGCTTTGCGACATTTGTTGCACTAATAGAGAGCGGATAATTTTGGAAAAATTTTCATTTGATTTTGGGCTTGGGTAAGGCTTAGCCGTGACATTGGCAATCACCTGTTTATTTAAGGGCCTAAATTCAAAATCTTGAAGGAATGCATCAAACTCCTTGCTCGCATCATTCATGAAACGTGAATGAAACGCCGCGCTAACGGGTAGAGGAATGCACCTATTAGCCCCTGCCTTTATCATTACATCGTCAACGGCAAAAACTTCCTCTTTTGCACCTGAAATGATGACTTGCGTTGGAGAATTAAAATTGGCGACATCTATACCCATAAATCCCGACTGACGAATCACTTCTTGCACTTTATCTGCATCAAGCCCTAGCACAGCAGACATTGCGCCATTAGTTGATTTAGACATTAATTCGCCTCGCTTTTTGACAATTGACAATCCAGTCAAAAAATCAAAAGCTCCTGCCGCCAATAATGCATTGTATTCGCCTAGGCTATGCCCAGCCATAATATCCGGCCGATAACCTTTCGCCATTGCTTGATAAAAACATAGGGCGTTTATAATGTATAACGCAGGCTGGGTATATTGCGTATTACTCAGCTGCCTTTTGCTATCAGTGAGACAAAGATCTCGTAACGAATACCCAAGGATTTCATCTACTTGCTTTTCCATAAACCCATATTCAGGAATCGAATCGAACAAATCTTCACCCATACCTTTTTTTTGTGATCCTTGCCCCGGAAATAGAAACATCAGCATTGACTTAAATCTCCTTTATTACTCTGCAGCCCATTATCAATACAACCCAAAAAAAATATTAATTTTTTAAAACACAAAAAAACCATTAACAACGTCTATCCTTAATACGGAGAATTCGGAATAAGAATTGTCGCTTCTCACGCATGGTCGTCCGCAATGGCGTACTACCCAAGATATACAGCTTTGGCAACAGTGTGAGTGATTTCATCCGCGCACAATTATCGGAATACAGCACCGTTGGATTCGCAAAACACCGCTCGGACATCACAATACCTGCGACACACCTGCGGCCAAATCGCTACTTTCTTGCTCCTACACTTCCCAACAAATTACCTTACGACTGTAAATACCTTCAATACAAATAACAGAATTGCGCGCGCAGGCGTGTTGGCAAATAAGTAATGTCCTCGACCACGATTTATTGTGGCCCTTCTGTCTCCACCTTTATTTTTGCTCAGAAAGAATTTCTGTGTCTTTGGCCATTCATAAACGCTTCGTTCATCGCTTTCGATTGTTAAGGAACCAAGCTTTTTATTGCAATATTCACCCAGCTTTGCTTCACAAGACTTAGGCACAACACCATCTTTATCGAGCAACTATTTGCGCCAAGTGAGCAAAGTAATCTTTTACTACTGCGAAACTTCCGCAACTGAAACTTTTAACGGTGGCAGCAGCTTTTTTCAAAATGGTCACTTGCGTTCAGGAAATAACTATTAATGCTCACCCTTTACGTTCCCGATCTTTTTTTCATCACTCAGGTGAAGCGACAACAATCCTAATGCAGGAGAAAACACCAGATTGATTCTATATTAAAAACCAGAAATCACTCGCCACATATATTACTAATTATTTTTCCGTCATTTGTTTTACCCACTGGTAATACGATTCATGAGCAAGGCTCAACATTTCATTATCTTCTTGTGTATCGCCATAGGCATAAACCTTATCGAACTGATCCAATGAGTACGAAGATAATATGCGTCTCATTTTCTCCGAACTTGTACAATCACCTTCGATATATCTACCTGTAAGCTTGTCGTTTTTGGACTCCAAGCAACTGCAAATAAGTTCAACCCCTAGAGATTTGCACCAAGGCGCAAGGTAGCCATCTAGTGAGGCAGAAACAATTACCACTTTATCTCCAGAAGACAAATGCCATTTGATACGTTCAAGCGCATTTTTTCTCAGCCAAGTGTGGAGAAAACGACGACAATATATTTGGCCTAATTCATGATACTTTTTTGTTTTCATACCAGATAAAGCAACCCGAACCATTAGCTGTCGCATTCTAGTCGCAGAAACCACACCGGCTTTATAGCCTAAAATAAAGGGGGCTAGGCTGACGTAGCCTATTACTTTCCTTTGAGGTGACGTCACAAACCTAACAAATGCAGTAAATGTATCCTTGTTCGTAATCGTTCCATCAAAATCAAATAATGCCAAATTCATCTACACACACTCCAATTCAGGCATACTGTATGAGGCGACCATAAAATCTCTAATTTTTTTTGATATTGCAGAACAGCTAGTCAGCACACCATCATGCCCATGCACCGATTCAACTTCATGAATCTCTGAATTAGGTAAAGCGTTGTTCATATCATTCATTTCCTGAAAAGGGAAAAGTACATCACCCTCCATCGCCAACAATAATGTTTTGGTTTTAATCCCTTTGAGAACGCCCTCAATACTACCCCTGTTTCTACCAATATTATGGCTATCCATAGCTTTTGTCATTGTCCAATAACAATGCGCATTAAACCTTTCGACAAATTTAAAGCTGATATACCGTTGATAACTTGACGCTTTCATATTATCAATGGCGTCGTCATTAGTTTCTTCTTGAAAATTTTTATAATTAGAATAATTACGATAGGACAACATGGCTATGCTTCGAGCCGCGGCGAGGCCATTTTTCCCAAGATTGCCCTCATCAGAAATGAAAGTTGGATCGGCTTCAATTGCCATTCGCTGCGATTCGTTGAGCGCTGTAGCCCAAGCACTTTGTTTGGCATTGGCTGCAATAATACAAGCATGCTCAAACTTTTCTGGTTCGTCAGCCATCCACTCAATTAGCTGCTGACCGCCAAACGATATACCAACCCCTAAATGTATTGCATCTATACCCAAGCTTCGACATATCATTTTATTAACTTTTACAACATCTCGAATGGTTGTATGAGGGAATGATGCCCCATATACACTTCCAGTAACATTGTTGATGCTGGCCGGACCGGTTGTTCCGTAGCATGAGCCTAACGCACTTATACATACAACATAATAATCATTTGGAGATAGTGCGCCTGTTGGGCTAACTAATGATTCCCACCAAAGACTCGGGTTAGAATCACAACTAAAAGGGTGATGAATCCAAACAACATTAGACCGGTCCTTGTTTAATTTTCCTGCGGTAGAATAGGTAACTTCAATCTCTGGAATAACATCACCGCACTCAAATTGAAAGTCTTCTTTATACACCTTCACTTGGGTAGAAAATTGTTGAGGCCCACTATTGTCTGTCATTGTTATTCCTGCTATTTAATCCAAATAAACTTTATATTTTTCTGTAAGAAAGGATTTTGAGGTAATAGGCTTAACCCCAAAAACGTTATTCATATCTTCTAATTGAGCGTGGGTCTCATAACTTGCCAGCACCCATAAAATTGACATTTGATTTGATAATATTTTGGAAAATGGTTTAGCAATTGACGTACTTAAACGAAACATCGCAGCTGGCATAGCAATTGCTCGAACTTTTTTACCTAGGAGTTCACTGTATATCTGGCACACTTGCGCCCAGGTCATTGCCTCAGGTCCTGTAATATTCGTCACACTGTTATTTCCAGCTCCGCCTGCAGCCGCCACACAACAACGGGCTACATCCTCTACGGAGATAAAAGAATGCCTCATGGAAGCATTACCAGGAATCCAAGCCACACCTCTCTTTTCAATGGAATCTCGAATCATTGAGCGATAAAATTTCGTTAATCCAGATGATCGTTCAATCGTAGCCAAGGCTTCGTTCTTTAATGGAATTTCACTCCCAATCAGCGCAAAATAGTCCTCCATAAACGGTGGACATCTCAAGATGGTGTGCTCGAAAGGGGCGCTAATCAGTAAGTCTTCACACCATTTTTTTAATTCAAATGACTTTGAAACGGAGGTAACACGATCATCAAAGTTGATGCCCATTGATACAAATACAAATTTTTTAACGCCTTTTTCAGAACATGCTTCTGCAAGGTTTCTATACCCTTGCCGCTCATCTTTTTCGAAATCACTGACACCTTTCGGAAAGACTACTGTGGCAGTAGAAATAACCACATCTATTCCATCGCACGCCTGCAACAAACTGTTTTTGTCTTTAAGGTCACCATTAACAAGTTTTGGCTCATACTGCTGTATATACTGAACAGCAGAAGTTGGCCTAACTAACGCCCGAATATTGAATTTATCCGGCGCTTGTGAAAGGTATTTGATGACCGAAGAACCAAGCTGTCCAGTCGCGCCGACAACTAATACATTTGTTTTCATATGTCTATTCCGAGTGTTATTGCCTTACGATGCATCAAGGTTAAGCTCACAAATATTCTCAAGAGATAAACGAGTGCTCACATAATTATTAGCTTTTTTACCTAAACCTACCCGCAATATAAATACCGGCCTATGAATATCATCACAGCCAAATTCCCGTTTGACTTGCTCTCGCCCCTGCTCATTGGATATAGGAAAATCAACTGGCTGACAGGAAACTCCTTTTTGTGCTAGCTGAAGCCAAATTTTCATAATCGACCGTCCCATATTGATTCGACCATCTCTTGTCCAATTATTCGATGAAAACAAGATAAAATTCGAATGCCTGTTAACCGTTTTCACTGCAGTTACAGCCATAATTTCACCTAAGCCAAAGTAACGGCTTATAGAAAAAAGCAACGGTCGCTTTTTAATTACAGCCAACATCTTTGACTCTACCCATGAGATCTTCACCGAATTTCGACAGAACCCAGTGGGGTTTTGTTGAAGTTCAGAAGAACTCAAGCGGAAATGACTAATCAATTCCATTAAGTAGTCTTTCATTCGAAACATTCGAAGGGCTTGTTTTCTTGCTAATTTTGAGATTTTATTGGGCTTATCTTGGAGAAAAGACAGCTTCGTACCATAATATTCAGCAAGAGAGGTGTATTCAAAAATATCTTTTTGACTGAAAGGAAACGGCATAAAAACATTTCTGTTTGTATGACGAGATGCAATTAGATCCCGGTTACGGGCGTAATTTTCGTTATTAAATCTATTAATTTTAATAGTACCAAAAACCAAAGGAACTTCAGTTTCAGGCGCGACATATTCAATGTCCGCTACAGCCGCGGCAGACTCGATTACACAACCTACTGTGATATCCATTGCTTGCGCTTCAGGGTCGATCACATAGAGCAAACGGTCGGGGTTTAACTCAATACGAATCGTATTAGGCGACGTAATGACAAACTTCCAAGGTTGACAATTGTGGGGAGACGGCGCTCTTACCATGCATTGAAGTACACGGCATAACTCTGGATTCTCATCAAGATATAAATCTAAGGCGGAAACATCACTTTGAGTGCCTGCCTCAATTGAGGCCCGTTTCGCTTTTTTTGAGGCAACAAAGGTATGCGCCAAACGTATTGGATAAAAGAGACGCTTTTTCGTTCTTTCCGCCCACGTTCTAGAAGCCATGTGCACATCAAAGGAAACGACATGTGGCACTTTTCGTTTCATTAACAAATCTACAATCGTTCTAGTTGCCAACGCCCCCATCGCCATGACGCAATAGGATACCTGCGGCCAAGGTGTTTTATGTTGTAACCTGTCAGCAATAATAGGCAAGAAGTCGGATGAATATGAAAAGTATCCGAGCCATTTAGTGAGGTCGGATAGATCACCACTTTCATAATCTTTTTGGGTCATTTTTCCATAAAAAGGAAGCACATTCTTCGCCCGATAATCGAATACGTAAATAACCGCCTTTCCGCCATAATCAACACCTGACATGACTGGAATTTTTTTCCTAACAGCAATTTCATGAAGACGGTACTTCATAATTGGGGCTTCGCCAGCATCAATACCATCAAATACGATACTGACATTTTCCATCGCATTTTCAATATTGCTTTCCGTTAAGCCTTGTTTAAAGCACTCGATTTCAATATCAGGGTTGATTGATTTAGCTCGCTTAGCCAGTGTCTCTACCTTTGATTGCCCAACATCACTCAAAAAACACGCCTGACGGTTGATATTAGTGAGATCATAAACGTCTGGATCTGCAAGATATAAGCTACCGGCCCCTAAACGTACCATCGGTTCGACAGCACTCCCACCTACACTGCCGCACCCGGCAATCAAGATCCTAGAAGAACCCAGTAATGCCTGCTCCGTTGAGGAAACAACGTCAATATTACGGATAATGGCTTCATCAGCATCTGTCGCAGAACGAACATGGCTCATATACTTTTTTTCCACCTGAAAATCTTTGTTTTTAGGTTGAATAGACTATGCAACATTCGTCCAATTACATTGGATTTTGGCAAGCCCATTGGATTTATCTTTTGGAGAAAAATGCACAAAGAATGGGAAACAATAGCGGCGATAAATTCCCATTTTTTTGAACTAACCACAATCAATAAGGCATCACCTTCTTCCTTATTAATATTCTCTTTAAAAAACTGGTTAAGGTCTGCGCGAGAACTTTTTGCTATTATTTCGTTACCATACAGATACCCGTAGTAAGCCCCTCGAATCACTGATTTATCCAGTTCATAGTATTTTCCCGGCGAAAGATATTCCGCCATATACTTTGCAATTCTTTGACTGCGTTGCAAATCACGATTGTTTCGCTGCCCTATTTGGGGGTAAATACCTGATGGCAACACAGAATAACCCAGCGAATACACATTCGCATTTTGCGTTCTAAATATCACAGACACAGGCTTGTGTATGAATGTCCAGCTGGAAAGAAGAATTTCTCGCCCTAATAGTGCTCCGAGGCTTTGACCCCAAAACAGATTTCCAGACACAGGAAAAATGTTCATGCAATCAATATAGATAATGTGCTCTCCACAGAGCTCTTCCTCCTTGGTTGTAGCCATGCCAATTAAATTTCCCTTGATGAATATCACCCAAAGTTTAGAGAGCTCATCAAAATATTGGTCGTGCTTATACCAATGAAAAGCAGTATCAGCGCCGTATATCTTGTCAGTCAGCTTACAGAAAGCGGACCTTAGCGTTTCCAGATCACGTCGCAGAATCAGCTTGCTGGGATTTTCAACTCTATATAGGGTGCAATCACCACGCCTCCTACTCGGGATCCCGGATTCTATAAAAATTTTCTCGACCATTACCTTAACCCGTCAGAGAAAACATTGTCATTATCGCAACAAGCAAAGGTGGCGAAACAAACATAATAATCATGTTATCCATCGCCCTTGGAGAAAAATTCTCAACTACGGCGATGAGAAGACCATAGATAAACGCCGCTAAAGCAAGTGTAGGTGAGGCTCCCACGCTAAAAGAAAGTAGTGAAAAAGCCACCAAGAACGAAAATAAAAACACCGAAAAGGTACCAGCAACAGACTTGGTATTTTTATCATTCCAGAAGAAATCACGTACCTTGTACGTATTATTTTTTCCTAGTTTAAGACCTATTGGCTCAGCAAAACCATCTGCAATAGCCACAGTAAAAAAAGCGACTCTGACCACTTCAATAGGATAATTAAGTGCAGTTAATAACAATGCACAACTAAACGAAAGAACTGGGAAAAAGAAGAAGAATTCCTTTCGAGGCTCATCTCGATAACGGTAACTTCCTGAGACAATGCCATATATCAAAGGCTTAGTACTCATTGCAGAAATAATATATATGCCATTTACCAAGCAGGAAGCAATAAACATAGAGGGAAGCAATTGATGCTCAGGGAGAAATGCGAGCGTAGGCGCAGCTAGAATCATGATTCCAACATGGTTCATTTTTCGGGAGTACCCATCTCGCAACTGGAACCGAGCCCTTATAAAAGTTGTTATATTCCCTAATACAACTGTACTTAAAAATACATATGTAAAAAGTCTTAACCATTGAATATCAGAGACCTGATACGCTTCCATTTAGCAATCCTTAACTTGAATTAAATTAACTATCTTAGGTTTTTATGCGATACTTATTTCTGATTCTGGCGCTGCAACACCACTTTTTTTCTTTTCGTTGAACCCAAGAGAAAAGCTCTGACCAGTTGAAATCAGCTCAAGAACATTCACATTTACACTGGGAGGCAGGGAGTACACCCAATAGACCGACTCTGCCACATCCTCAGCTAGAAGGTAGTCGCATTCCTCATATAAACCATTAGCTAAAACTTCATCGCCTTTAAATCTAACTAATGCAAACTCTGTTTTTGACATTCCTGGCGCTATGCAACTCACTCTGATTTTCGTATTACTTAAATCCGATTTTAAATTGAGCGAAAAACTGTTGACAAATGCTTTAGATGCCGCATAAACATTGCCACCAATATATGGGTAGTAAGCTGCTATCGATCCTATATTTATAATATGGCCAGAATTTTTTTCTGATAATAATTTTAGTACGCAATGAGTATAGTAGAGCAACCCATTAATATTCGTATCCACAATTGTCTTCCAATCGTCAATCGAATTGAGTTGCGCGGGACCAAAACCAAGTGACAACCCCGCATTATTCACAAGACAGTGAATGTCTTTAAAATCTTCTGGAAGATCATCCAAATGTCGTTCAATGGCACTCATATCCCTAATATCTACAACATCAATATGAACCAAATCCCCAAACTCGTTAGCAAGCTCTTTTAGCCGCTCTTCGCGACGAGCCACAGCTATCACTCTTTTACCTTCAGAAAGAAAACGACGAGCGATTTGATAACCAAAACCCGAAGATGCTCCAGTAACTATTATTGACTTTCTTCCTAGGTCAGACATACGACACCCCTATCGCTCATTTCATGGATTCATTGAAGCTAAAATTCCAGAAAAATTAAAAATAAAACAGATAAAAAGATAGAAACTTATTTTTAATAAAAATAGAAAAATTAAACAAAGCAAGTAAAATATAAAAACACAATCATTGAACGAATTCAACATCAAGGCGAAAAATAGTTTAGATATCTAATGCAATTATGTGAAAAAAATAATTTACGATGACAGTAAATTTATTACAGAATCCCTTTCCCTACTTGCATTTCCTCACTCGCAACTTTTCAACAGCCTCACTCAATCAACAATCGCAATCAGCGTACAACAAAGACACGCATCCGAGATAGTTTAATTTTTTCAGCTATCACAAACACTCGCCTAACCGTGCGCCAGATATCAACACCTTTCGCCTGCATGTTACACGCTACTAATACGCCATCACTCTTGATGGTTATTTTCAATTTTTGTGTAAAACGAGATCAACTGCTTGCAAAGAAATTTGGGGGATTCGAGCATTGGAAGATGCCCATTATGATCCGATATAACGATTACTGCCGATTTCTGTTTCTTAAAAAAATTCAAGCTTATACTCATATCTGCAACCCTGTCCTTATCACACAGCAAAACCATAGTGGGAGGCAGATCCAACACCAGATACTCTTCAATTGTTTTACTATTCATTAGGTGAGAAAACATCTTCTCTATCAAAGCACTCCTCTTGATATGACGGCTTGCCAGATAGGACTTTACCATATCGGGTATGTAGCAAGGTTTTGCCATCATATAATCTAGAAGCACATCGTACTCGCCAGCACTACTTACAATAAATGGATTTACAGGTCTTACTCTAAAATTACTTAGCTGCTCCATTTGTAGCTTGTTAATACCTACAGGATTAATCAATGAAAGTGATCGCACAAAATACGGATGTGAATTGGCCAACTCTAAAGCGATAAACGCCCCCATTGAGCAGCCAGACACATGTGCTGAATGAATATTTAAAAATAAACAAAACTTGTGAATATAAACAACATGTGATGCTATTCTGTAGTCTTGTTTTAACGGGTCACCTGAATCTCCGTGCCCGATCAAATCCGGAGCAATGACAAAAAAATTTTTTGACAGTGTTTTTAGAATACGCGACCAAACAAGCTTATCTCCCGTAAAACCATGAAGAAGGAGCAATACGGGTTTTCGATTATCACCAATATAGGCATACCTAATTTCGCATCCATTTATGCAAACCTTACTGAATTTAATCGCAAATACAGATTCCACATAAACATTTGCATGATAAATCAGCCTCCCCAAATATGACGTGAGACTGTGAAGCCTATTCATTGTGATCCGCGGGCAACTTTAGACTAGATTGGATGCAAAGAATATGAATGAGCCCCTTCCTCGCAATTTTAATTGAATACATTTGTTCAATGAAAACCATTTTTTAAACGCCAACTGACTTATGCAAACCACCGCATCATTCCACTGAGTGACACAGGGGATTCATTCCTACCGGGCAAAGAAACCACAGGCGACAGAAAAGCTATTCAAATTACTAACAATAACTATCGTTAATACAAATCGTAATCTTGAAGCCTGCAATATCAGTTACAGATGAACCGATTATAAGGACATATACTGACGTAAGCTCTCCGAATCAACCAAGCACATCAATCGACCCCAAACTCCAAACGATGAAACGGAAACTCCAATAAGTGCCGATTTAGCTTATCGCCAAATTCAAAGTCAGCCATATTCACAATGAATGCTTGATGTTTATTTTGTAATTCAGCAAGAAGAAATCCAAAGATTATCAATATACACGCCACTATCCCGAGCACAGCCAAAGAAAATAAGTTTTGGAACATTTAGGGGCTATCAATATTCGCCTGACTGAAGAGAGGATTAATAACTGCAAATACTTGCGTTGCGAGGAACATAAAAATGACGGACAAAAGAAGCTTATCGAGCACTGAGGCACAACTAATTAACCACCCCAACCCAAACGGCTTATTTCCGGGCGCACAACAAGAGGGACAGATCAATACAAAACCGTAAGGCAATAAAAAATTTGATCTATCAAAAGTGGTTTTCTTTATTTTCTTATTAGCAGAGTAAAAAATCTTGGAGTTTCCCCCAAAACCAGTAAGAACCGCGGCAGAGAAAAATTGTTTAATCTTAGCAATTGCAGGTGTTCTGATACTTTTAAAATAATCGATGCTGAATCTACTCTTTTCGAACTGCAAACGAAATCTATTTACAAACATCGTTATTGCAGACAACAGGCCATATATTAGATTTATTGGCTCTACTGAGGCGATTTTTTCTAAGATTATTTTAATCTCACAATATCGAGACGCATAACAGAAAAAATTTCTAAATTTTACTGACTTGGCATTAATTAAGTAATTCACGACAGGTACGATTCCATTCACTAATGATTATTTCAAAACATAATAAATGTGTTTACTTTATAAAAAAATACTTTTATGTCATTTTTATTAAAAATAGTCACTCAAATCAACCAACACCCCCCACACGCAGCCCCCTAGTAGCGAGATTGCCCACATATTCGCACTGAAAACAGAGACTCGAAAGTGTCGAGTAAAGCCCAAGAAGTCCAAAACTCGATCACAGATAATCCCTTCGATGCATGGAGGAATGTTAGTATTACCAACCTAGATAATTCTCGCTCACCATCAAAAGCTCATTGAAAATGCCGCTGTTACCTATAATAGCTAAGCATTTAAATAATCAGCCCATTCCTGCAACCAATGCGCACATTCTTTCTCATACTTGTGCAGGTCATAAGTCCCCTCAATTCCACTACGCGAATGCCCAAGAATTGCCTCCGCGACTTCATTCGGGCACCCCAGCCTCGATAAACCAGTACGCACCGTGCGGCGCAAATCATGTGGCGTCCAAGGATCTATATCCAACATCCGCCCATCAGTTCTTAATCGCCACGCCTGCTCAGTGAGTTGTTTTTGTTGCAGAGGTTTTTTGCCTTTTATTGAGGGAAACAAATAATCGCCGGTGGTTAGTTTTAGCATTTTTAGGAATTCAACGGCTTGATTAGATAATTGCACATGACGCTCCACAGCCGTTTTAGTATCACGGAGGTGCCATGTCTTTTTATCAAGATCAATATCTTTCCACGCTGCTGCACAGACCTCACCTGTACGACAGCCAGTCCACAAAGTAAATCTGAGAACATTTTTTTGGGTAGTCGAATAAGCGGAGCCTGGCAACCATTGCAGCAGCTTTTTCAACTCCGCCTCGGAGAGAACGCGTTTGCCGCGCTCGCTGGTTAATTTTACTTTTGCCTGCCGTAATCCCGCCTTTGCGAGCAATGCCGGATTGGCAAATGTATCCGGCAATTTTTCCAAGCCAATTGCGTACTCGTATGCAGCAGAGAGTTCACGCAATACATTTCCAGCTTGCACCTTGGCACCGCGCTCGATAATCGCCATCACCATATTGGTAATGTCTTTACGAGTAACGTTTACCGCAGGCAAATCACCCAGCACTTTTACCGCATCACCATAAAGTGTACGCCGTGTTTCAAGCTGGCCTTTGGGTTTGCGAACACCAGAGATGATCTTTCCGTTCACCTTGCGATCTTCAATATGCTGAGTGAGATAGAGCTCCACCAGATCCGTCACAGTAAATGTGCTTGGTTGGTTTTGGAGGTCTTGCTGAACCTTCTGCTCTTCTGCTTTTCGCTCGCGTTGCTCAGTGGCGGGGCAGCGTCCATTGGCGCGCATCAACTTCAATTCGGCGCATTTGAGGCGCGCCTCTGCCAGCGAGACTGTGGGATAATGCCCAATACTTATTTGTACCAATTTATTGGTAAGTGGACTGCGATAGCGGTAGATAAAGGTCTTAATCCCTTTTGCACCGCAGGTTACCCTCAGACCGCGATTCTCACCTGAATCGGCCAGCTCCTTTGATGTAGGCTTCATGGCGTCGATGGCTCTGCTGGTAAGAGCTTTGGCTGGCTTATCATCTTGGGGAGTAATCTGCATCGTCAATCCAAGCCTCTGAATTAGTGAAGGATTTTAAAATTAGTATAGGTTGTTTTGTAAGAGTGATCATACCTCAAACAACCTATACTTCAACCTATACTGATTAGTGCGATTACAGGTTGTATCAGGGTGCCTCATGATGTATCACACCCATCACCAAAATGAATTTATTTACTTTTAAATCAATACCTTAAAAGATACTTAAGCAATGAATACAATCGAACCAACAGACCAGCACACACCTATGATGCAGCAGTACTTGCGCATCAAAGCCCAACATAAAGACGAGATAGTGTTTTATCGCATGGGGGATTTTTACGAGCTGTTTTTTGATGATGCAAAGCGCGCATCCCAAATTTTGGACATCACCCTCACCGCGCGCGGCAAGTCCAATGGCGAGCCGATTCCCATGGCGGGCATTCCGTTTCATTCCGCTGATGGCTATCTAGCCAAATTGGTGAAAGAGGGAATTTCCGTAGCCGTGTGCGAACAAATTGGCGACCCGGCCACCAGCAAAGGGCCGGTTGAACGCAAGGTGATGCGCATTGTGACGCCGGGTACTGTGAGCGATGAAGCATTGCTGGATTCGCGCCGCGATAATTTATTGGTGGCATTGCATCAATCCGGCGAGACCTTTGGAATCGCCTCACTGGATATGGCCAGTGGCCGCTTTCTGGTATTGGAAGTGGAAGGTTTGGAATCGGCGCTCGGAGAATTACAGCGCTTGAGTCCTGCCGAATTATTGATTAGCGATCATATCACCACACCGGCATTGGTGGAAAACCGCAAAGGTTTGCGCCGCCGCGGCCCCTGGGAATTTGATTTGGAAACCGCCGAGCGGTTGTTGATCCAACAATTCTCTACCAAAGATTTAGCGGGCTTTGGTTGCGATCATTTAACAACCGCGCTTTGCGCCGCTGGCTGCTTATTAAGTTATGCGCGTGAAACCCAACGTACCGCCCTGCCCCATGTACGCAGCCTCGCCCATGAAAACCGCGATGAAGCGGTAATTATGGATGCAGCGACACGCCGCAATTTGGAATTGGATATTAATTTAACCGGTGGCGATGAACATACATTATTTTCGGTGTTGAATCGCGCTGCAACCAGTATGGGAAGCCGCTTGCTGCGCCGCTGGTTACATCGCCCGCTGCGCGATCTGGATTTATTGGTCGGCCGACAAGATGCGATCGCCGAGTTGCAACACAATTATGCCTTTGAAATTTTTAATGGCATTTTAAAACGTGTCGGTGATATGGAGCGCATTCTCGGTCGCCTTGCATTGCGCTCAGCGCGCCCGCGCGATTTATCGCGGTTATTGATGTCGATTGGTACTTACCCTGAATTACAAAATGAACTTGTACAAAAAAAATCTCCACAATTAAAAAAACTTGCGCAACAAATTTCCACATTTCCTGATTTAGTGGAATTGTTATCGCGCGCGATTATTGAAAACCCACCGGTGGTGATTCGCGACGGCGGTGTTATCGCTGAAGGTTACGATGCCGAGCTGGATGATCTGCGCAATATCAGCACGAATGCTGGCCAGTATTTATTGGATTTGGAAACACGTGAACGCGAGCGCACGGGTATCCCGACATTAAAAGTCGGCTACAACCGTGTGCACGGTTATTTTATTGAGTTGACCACGGCGCAATCGGAAAAAGCACCTGCGGATTATATTCGTCGCCAAACCTTAAAAAATGCCGAGCGTTACATCACCCCCGAACTAAAAGAATTTGAAGATAAAGCACTATCGGCACAGAGCCGTGCGCTTGCGCGCGAAAAAGCTCTCTACGAAGAATTGATTGATATTTTGAACGTGCAATTAATTCCATTGCAGGATTCAGCGGCTGCCGTTGCCGAATTGGATGTGCTCGCCACACTCGCCGAACGCGCCGATGCACTCGGTTTTTGCAAGCCGGAATTATCCTTGCGCGCCGGCATTAATATTATTGGCGGCCGCCACCCGGTGGTTGAGCAAGTGACATCAGCGCCCTTTGTGCCGAACGATCTGGAATTTAATCCGCAGCGCCATATGCTTATCATCACCGGCCCGAATATGGGCGGTAAATCGACTTATATGCGGCAGGCAGCGTTGATCACACTGCTCGCACACATTGGCAGTTTTGTGCCTGCGCAAAAAGCGGCGATTGGAATTGTGGACCGCATTTTTACCCGTATTGGTTCAGCGGATGATTTAGCCGGTGGCCGCTCAACCTTTATGGTGGAGATGACGGAGACTGCGAATATTTTGCATAACGCTACCGAGCGCAGTTTGGTATTGATGGATGAAATCGGGCGTGGCACGAGCACCTTCGATGGTTTGTCGCTTGCGTGGGCCTGCGCAAAACATCTCGCCGAAAAAGTGCGCGCGTTTACTTTATTCGCCACTCACTATTTTGAAATTACGACACTGCCGGAAACCGTGACAGGCATCGCCAACGTGCATTTGAATGCAACCGAGCACAAAGACAATATTGTGTTCCTGCACAAAGTACAGGAAGGGCCAGCCAGCAAAAGTTATGGTTTGCAGGTGGCAAAACTTGCAGGTATTCCCGCGCAAGTATTGGCGGAAGCGCAGCAACAGTTGCATCTGCTGGAGAATGGCGAACATCCGCATTCGATTAAATCATCTCCTTCGGTAGCAGCCCCAAGTATTACAGTGGCAGAGGCTGTACAACAAACTAATGATTTAGTTACTACACTTGTGTCGCCGTTGCAGTCAGGTCTGTTCGATGCATTGCCCAATCCGGCGCTGGCGGCACTGCATAAAATCAATCCCGATAACCTCAGCCCGCGTGAAGCGCTGGAGCAGTTGTATCGCCTGAAAGAACTCTACGCCAAGGGAAAATAGCTGTTAAAAGGAACCATTCTCAACTATCGCTTTTTGCCGCTGTTTTCGCGGCTTTTCTGCTGATTTTCGCCGGCAAAAGCCTACCCAAACCGGTGGATGCTGTTTAGAATGCGCGCTCTTGTTTGAGCGCCATTTTGTTGCGCGCGTTAACTATCGAATTCTGTTACCTGTGGGAGTCTCCTATGACGTTTGTAGTTGGGGAAAATTGCATTAAATGTAAGCACACAGACTGTGTGGAAGTATGCCCGGTAGATTGCTTCTACGAAGGCCCCAATTTTTTGGTGATTCACCCGGACGAGTGTATTGACTGCGCATTGTGTGAGCCTGAGTGCCCAGTTGGCGCCATCTTCTCAGAGGACGAATTACCGGAAGATCAAGCGGTATTCCTGGAGTTGAACGCCGAGTTGGCGCAGGTATGGCCAAACATCACCGAGATCAAAGACTCTCCCGCTGATGCGGAAGAATGGGATGGTGTCCCCGGTAAGTTGCAATATCTGGAGCGTTAATTGGCTTTTGCTGATACACGACTTAAAAAAAAACCGCGCCAGTCGCGGTTTTTTTTCGCCCGGCAAAACTGGCTATTTAAGCGCCTGTGCTACACTCAATTTGACTTTTTAGACCAAGCAAAACCCAAGTCCAATATGAAGTAACCAATAACGAGGAACATGCTATGGGGATCAATGACAAGGCTTACAGCGAAAAGCGCGATTTTATCCGGATGAAAATCGGTGCTCCACTAAACGCTAAAATTGCCGCCGAATCAGAGGTTATTGACGGCCTATGTCTGGATTTAAGTGGCGGCGGCCTGCAAGTGGAAGCACAACAGGCGCTCGCAATAGGCACCCAGGTAGAAGTAGAAGTCTCCTCAGATCACGGCCACAACCCTACACTGAAAGCCAATGCCAAAGTGGTTCGCTCAGTGCCCTCAGACAATGGCGGGCATTTGTTGGGGTTGGAAATTATTAATATTTTGCCCTGAACGGCTTCACTGAATAAGGGTTCGATACACACTATAAAAAACGGCTACCAAGTAGCCGTTTTTTTATTGCGAATCAACAGGTTATAAAGCGATAGCTAGAAATCACCTTCAAAATCTTCCTCGCTAAAATCCTCATCACCAAAGTCGTCCGTCACCTCGCCATTGTTAACAAGATATGCACGGCGCTGCAGGTATACATCACGAATAAATACGTAGCGATCTCCGGTGATATTTTTTTCAAGCTCCAACAGGCCAGCGCGTGCGTCAAGAATCGACAATGCTTTCACACTGATTTCGGTGCGCTCGTGGGAAATATAAGTAGTGGGGTCGGTATACCAATTGACGGGCATGCCAGCCGTATCGCGCACTGTACTTGGACCAAGCAGTGGCAATACCAAATATGGTCCCTGCCCTACACCCCAAGTGGCCAAGGTTTGGCCAAAATCTTCCGGGGTATCGGCTGGCAGGTTCATATGCTTGGCAACATCCAGCAAACCACCCAGACCCAAGGTGCTATTCACTAAAAAGCGGCCTGTATCATACCCGGCACCCTTGAGGTCGCCCTGGAGCGCGCCGTTAATAACGTTGGGTACCTCACCTATATTGGAAAATATATTGCTTACGCCCACTTCAATCGGATCGGGAGTAACGGCTTTATACCCTTTAGCCAGCGGTTTCAGGAACCAGCGATCAACGCGGTCGTTAAAATTGAAAACCGCACGATTCCACCCCTGCCAAGGGTCTGGATTTTTTTCATCCTGCGCATAACAAACGGCTGAAGGTAAAAGTGTTAGCAGCACAAGAGCGATTGGTTTACGGATAGGCGTCATAAAATCCCTGAGTGTCGCCACAGCGACAAAGTCAAAACAGAATTGGAGGTAAGCAGGCCGGAAACTGCTATCGAGGCGCGCCACTTTAGCGAATCGCCGGAAAGCGCTCAACTCAATTAACACTCAAGACCTACCACCCGACCTGTTGGACAACGATTACTGACAAGTGTCACGAGCAACTGCAAAAGATTAAGTGATCCCTCTTAGGTGCATTTAGCGATGCTGCCTATATTCGCCTTGGCACCACAAACAGTTCACTCCCGCGCCACCAATGAAATATTTCTGCCATTTTTTCGCAACAAAAGCTTCATCGTTTTGTCGCCCAAGTTTCACATTTGTCATCAAAGATAGCGTCACCTAAGCGCTAGGGACCAAAACAGCGCAACGATTTTCCATACACCCTTGTGACAACTGAGAAGAGAGTGAACTCATGAAACTGAAGAATATTTTTGCACTGAATGTAATGGCGGCAACCTTGGCAGCCTGTGGCGGTGGCGATATTAATTTGAACCCGAGCAACACGGTGATCGATTCTAACAACACCGTTGTTGAAGGTGGCCCAGTTGCTGAAGTTAACCCTTGCGCCAAATACACCGCTGCCGGTCAAGTTTTCCAAGGTATTTTTGCTTCAGGCAACTGTACTTACGCAGCAAGCTTTGTGAGCGACTCTCGCCCTTTGACCGAAGACTTGTTTATTCCAGAGTTGGCAAACAACGGCCTGCACATTTTTGAAGATAGCCTCTTTGTTGGTGAAGATGTTAACGCCAGTGCCGCCGCTTCTGGCATCCGCGTACCACAAGACGGTGAAGGCCCAACCCTCACTATTGCGGCTGGAGCCAAACTGGCGTTCTCTGCATCGGAAGATTATGTGCGTATTGCCCGTGGCTCACGCATTGTTGCAGAAGGTACCGCAGCCAAACCTATCGTATTCAGCTCAGTAACTGACCTGCGCGACAATGCGGGCACCGAAGCCGACCGCGGTCTGTGGGGCGGTGTACAAATTAACGGTAACGGCCTCACTAATAAATGTTCAGACGCAGAACGTCAGCCAAGCGGTGCAAACCCTCACAACTGTCACGCCACAGCAGAAGGTCGCCCAGCCGCTTACGGTGGTAACAACAATGCTGAAAACTCTGGCAGCTTGCGTTATGTCGTTATCAAACACGCTGGTTACGAAGTTGTGGAAGGCAGCGAGTTGAATGGTTTGACTCTGAACGCTGTTGGTTCAGGTACCCGTATCGAATACGTTCAAACCTACACCACTCAAGATGATGGTTTTGAAATGTTTGGTGGTGCGGTAGACCTGAAACACGTCGTTGGCGTTAACGTGGGTGATGACACTTTTGACTTCTCTGAAGGCTGGACTGGCAATATCCAATTTGCACTTTCAGTAGCAACTTCTGGCGGGAATACCTGTGTGGAAGCCGACAACACCGGTTCAGGCCGTGGCGATGGTATAGCGCCGCTGACCAAAGGCCGTATCTCTAACCTGACCTGCTTAACCTCCAACGTAGATGCTGGCCAAGGTGATCAACCTTCATCTAAAGGCGACTCTGAAGGCCCCGTGTTCCGTGAAGGCGCTTTCTTTGAGATGTACAACTCTATCGTGACCTCAAGTGCTGATGGCATGAGCTCTAACGAGTGCCTGGAAATTATCGACTCTGAAGGCCCAGAGACCATCGCTGGCGCCAAAGCAGGCTGGTCTGTTGCTGCAAGCAACTTCATTGCCTGTACCGAAGCACTGAAACAAGGTGTCAATCCAGCCAATAGTGACTTCTCTTTAGCTACTTGGCTGAACACAGCACCTAACGCTAACAACGTAGTAGTTAACGGTTCGGTTGCTGGTACCTTGCCCGTCACCATCCTCGCAGACCTTGCTACCAACAACCGTGCTTACATTACAGCTGCAGCCTTTGCTGACGGTAATGCCGCTGGAATCAGCATTCCTGCCTACGATGTGACCCGTTTGGAAGACGAGTTTGAGGCTGGCGCAGCACCTGCTCTGGGCAGCGCCGGTAGCAGCAGCTTCTTCACCGCTGTTGATTTCATCGGTGCCGTGAAAGCCGGTAGCGACTGGACTGAAGGCTGGACTGTAGGCCTGAGCGAATAATTCAGGGGAATTGAACCGCTAGGTTGCTGGCAGTGACGAGAGGCGCCTAAGGGCGCCTCTCTTCTTGAAGCCACAGGCGTTTAGCGCCGCTCTCGTTCAGATGAACTGCATTGAAAAAGGTCAGGATCATGCAAACAAATAGTTTACGCAAACACACTTTATTTTTAGCGATTGCTGCTGCCTCTGGTTCTGCTGGCAGCTTTGCGCAGGATAACGAAAACACCGGCATGTCAGTTCCCATGCCCGCAATTGAAGCGCCGGTATTGGAAGAGATGTTAGTTACCGGACGACTGATGAGCGGTGCCCAATCAGTGGTTGATCAACGCCTGCAAGAACCCTTCGCTGCTGACATTCTTGGCAGTGAACAAATCTCCCGCGTTGGCGATTCAAATGTTGCAACCGCCTTGCTGCGTGTACCCGGTATTACGCTGATCGACAATCAATATGTGTATGTTCGCGGTTTGGGTGAACGCTACTCCAGCGTGCTGCTAAATGGCGCCGCTGTGCCCTCCCCCGAATTAACGCGCAATGTATTGCCCTTGGATGGCATTCCTGCATCCATAGTGCGCACCCTCAAAGTACAAAAATCCTACTCACCCGACCTACCCGCGCATTTTGGCGGTGGTAATGTGGATATCCGCACCAAAAGCATTCCCGATGAGCTGGTCTTTGAACTCTCCGTCGGTACCGGCATGAACAGCGAAAGCAGCGATGACGGTCTTTCTTACCGCAGCGGCGGATCAACCAGCGGTTTACCAAAAGCAATTGATCAAGCACTCGATCTCTATCAGGGTAAAGTCAATGTCAACGGTATTGTCGACATCATCGACACCAACGGCGGCTCACCGACTGCAGAACAATTGACCCAAGCGCGCACTATTAACCGCGAATTAATGCTCAACCTCGATCGCAATATCGAAATCGAAAAGAAATCTATCCCCGTCGACGTCAGCACCAGTGTTGCCTTGGGCAACGCGTGGGACATCAACGATGACTGGAGTATCGGCGCAATGCTGAACGCCAGTTACGACAATGAAACCCGCAATAAAAACCAGCGCCGCCAAGCCATCGGCGACCCTGACCAAATCTATTCTGAAACAGATCGTACCGTTGAAGAACGCAGTGACCTGGTAGCAGTTAACTTGGGTATCGACTACCAGGGTATGCACAATCTGGAAATGAATGGCTACAAGATTGATAACCGCGAAGATGAAGCGCAGATTGAAACTGGTCACGATGCCAGCAACCGCGCGCAAGACGGTCGTCAAACCGTTGATTACATCACTCGCTATGAGGAGCGCTCACTGGAAGTGTTGCAGTTCTTGGGCGAACACAAACTGGATCAACTCAGCGGCGGCCTGCTGGGTGACGTAATGGTTGATTGGGTGTATTCCGATTCCAGCGCAGAAACCGACATCCCAGGTAAGGCTGCCGTCAAGGGCCTCAATAACATTGACGCGCTCACCGGAGAAGTGACCAATACCCAAATACTGGCTACCTCATCTGCTGCCACCTATTCATTCTTATCACTGGCTGACGATGTAGAAAACTATGGTTTTGATGTTGCTGTGCCGCTGTTGTTCGACAATACCGAAATCACGTTTTCAGGTGGTTACAACTACAACGACAAAGTGCGCGAATACTACGGCTACACCGCTAACATCAACGCCATTGGAGTTTCCTCCAGCGTATTGCAAGGCACACCGGGCAACGTACTAACCGATGCCAAGCTCACTGATTTGAATTCACCGTTTGAATTTACGGTAGGCGGTGGCTTGGGCACCGAAAGTTATATCGCTGCACAAATGACTGACGCGGCTTACGGTATGTTTGACTTGAAATGGAATGAAACCATTCGTGTCACCGGTGGTGCGCGTTACGAGGATTTCCGCCAAGCCTTGTTGCCGGTTGATTTGCTCGATTACAGCGGCGAGAGCATCGACAAAATCATCGATGAAATTCAGGAAGACGACCAGAAGTTTGCCCTGCGCGATGATGGTTGGTATCCATCATTGGCTGTTACCTACATGAATTCCGGTTTTATGGGTGCGCAGGACTTTCAAGTTCGCGCCAGCTTTGCTCAAACACTGGTTCGCCCGGATTTACGTGAAGTCTCAGATGTTTACTACATAGACCCGGAACTGGGCATTCAAGTACAAGGTAATTCGCGCCTGCAAACATCAGATATAGATCATTTTGATTTACGCAGCGAATGGGTGTACGACAATGGCGATAACTTTACCTTGTCGCTGTTCTACAAAGACATCACCAATCCGATTGAACAAAGCCGCGTTCCCGGTTCGGACGATTCAATTTTGCTGACCTTTTACAACGCCGTCTCCGGTGAAATCACTGGCCTGGAATTTGAAGGCTTGAAAGAATTAGGCGCGGGCTTTTTTGTGACCGGTAACCTGACCTTGACCGATTCCGAAATTATTTCACCTGAAGGTGGTGGTTTCACCAATATCAAACGTCAAATGACCGGCCAATCTGATTATATGTTTAACGGTCAGCTGGGTTTTGATTCGGATGACGGCATGCACACAGTCGCTCTGGCCTACAACCTCTTTGGCGAGCGTGTTTACTACGCCTCCAACAACAATGGTCACGACGATGCGTTTGAACAACCGTTTAATTCACTCAATATTGTCTACTCGTTTTATCCCACAGAGTTGTTCACTACCAAGTTGAAAATCGACAATATTCTCGATGAAAAACGTACTTTTGAACAAACCAACTCAAATGGCAACACCGTTACCATTTTGGAACAAGACGTAGGCACCAGTGTCAGTCTGGAAGTGAAATACACTTTTTAAAACAAACGGTTGATTTTACAGGGTACAACAAAGCCACTTGCGAGTGGCTTTGTTGTTTTTAAACATCCCGCTCCAAATAACTAAAAATTTTTATATTTTTTCTGTTTACACCCAAATTTGTCACAAACTATTCACATTGGTGTGCTAGGTGCGGTGCTAATCTAACCATGAAGACGGCGATCTTGACCCACAAGGGTGCAGATAACCGCATTAATGATTCACGAGGAGCACACTATGACCAACACTATTCTTAAAAAAATGATTCGCTCACTGGTAATGTTAGCGGCTATTGCCCCATTAGCGAGCTACGCAGCTGCTTATACTCCCGCAAAATTTGGCAACGCAGAAGAAACCCTGAGCAAACAAATCACATTACCCACCTCCTTTGGTGAAGGTGTACGTACAGTTGCGGTTTACTGCCAGGCAGATGTTCTCACCAGTGGTTTAATTAACAACGTAAATTGTTATGAAAGCAGCCCTAAAGTTTCAATGCAGAAAGTAACAGAGTCAGCACTGAAATCATCAACCTTTGAACCGGCAACTATTGATGGCAAAGCGGTGCCTGTAAGAATGCAGATGCGGGTAGTTTATTCACTGGGCGGAACCCAAGCTCCTATAGTGTTGCTACCTAACCTGGGAACACTGCAAGCCAAATACGGTACCCACTACTACGCTCCGCAAGAAAGGCTCGACACTAGCGACTGGTATGCCCATTACAGTACTAAAGAGCGCGGTGATGGAAAGTTATTTTTTGCTGACGGGAAGATGACACGTGTTATGGCAAATATCGAAGCAGATGGCAAAGTGGAAACCGTAAGCACGCTGGAAGCCGCCATGCGCAAACAATCCGATGCGGCAAATATTGAAAGTGCGCTGAAAAAGTCGAAGTTTATCCCAGGCTTTGTACAAGACACTCCCACCGCTATGCACTACATCGCAGTGGTGAATTACAAAAAATAAGCAACAATCAATGCTCAACAAAAAGGCCGCACTTGTTGCGGCCTTTTTCATTTAAAAATTAATCATTAATCTAAAATCAGATTAAGAATTTACAAACAATGGTATTCCAAGCTCAATTCTATACGTCCCATAGGTAACGGACGATAGGTTTCTCCCTGCACATTAAAACCCTTGCTACAACGCTCCATAACCTTTTGTAATAATTGATTTTTAGCCAGCCCAACATTCGCCCACTGTTCTACTTCAACACTCAATACTATTTTTTCGCTAGGCGCAGAAATATTTTCTTCAGCTGCAACCTTACTCGCCGCTTGCTCACCGTTCACTTCAGTGGATGTGTTGAGTACCGCACCCTCGCTGCCTTTTTTAAAGGCTTTTTGCAAAAAGCCATTTAATCCTTTATCACTATAATCACAGTCTTTTTGATTTACATTCATTGAATCGGCGGCATCAACGGCATTAGCACATTCCTCTTCAGCAAATGCCGCTGATATGCCACCAGTAGCCAGCCAGATTACTAACAGGGAGCAGCATAATTTTTTCATTGTTTAACCTCGATTTTGTATATCTTTCAAAAACAACAAAGGGTGCCGAAGCACCCTTTGTGATCAGCAAACCACAGAATTAGAATTTAAAATCCATACCTACACCCACATAGGTGTCATCGCGCTGCGAAGCAGGAGCGATTACATCGTTTTCTACTGTGGTGACATAAGAGTAGAGAGTAGCTGCTTTTGTCATTTTATAATCAACGCCAATGCTTGCAGTTTCACCATCGGCCATTTTAACTTCGGACTGACCATATTGAGCTTTTGCCACCCACTTATCAGTCAGGTTCCACAAGGCTGAAACCAATGCACCATCTTCATCAACAATGCCATTGTCGTAGTTTTCAGCCAACAAACCGAACTGGAAAGCACCAACGTTCAAGCGGCCAACCAAACGAACCAAGTCAGTATCTTCAGCTTCCACGTCTTGATCCATAGCAACACCAACGTAGAACACGGGTGAATTATAACCAAAGGATGCGGAAACACCTGCACCATCACCAGTTCTTGGTGTAGTGCCATTGTTCTCTTCAGTTACATAAGCAACCGAACCAGCAAAACCGCCGCCAAAGGTTGGGGTGGTGTATTGCACGATATTACTTGCGCGAATTTCACCTTTGAAAATTTGGGTGATATCACCTTCAAGGTCATTGAACAGGTCAATTTTCTCTTGCGCGACTCTAGTAGGAGTATCGAAATGACCACCAATAAAAGTACCGGCTGTGCCTTGCAAACCCAGGTAAATATTACGCTGACCAAAAGTTTGGGTACCGTTAGTACCATCGTCCACTTCAGTTTGATACTCGAACTGATAAATCACTTTCAGGCTGGAGTTAATGTCTTCGCCACCTTTCAGACCAATACGCGAATTATTGCTAACCAATTCAATTTGGCTAACATCTGTTGCTTGCTCATCAGCATGCTGAATAGAAACATTCGCCTTACCGTAAACAATAACATCGGCAACTGCAGCCATTGGGAAAAGAGAGGCCACTGCAAAGGCCAGTAATGATTTTTTCATGGAGTCGTCTCCTAGAGATGATGATGTGTTCAAATCCTGAACACTGGTCGTTAGTCAAAAATGACACTTGTGTGTCACTGTTGTTGCCATTATGTGAATCTAAGATTACAGAATTATGACAGCGCGCAATAATAGCCGATTACACCGCCGGGTGAACTACACCCAGTTCGCATAACTCTTTCACAAGCGACCCAGCATCAGACGTAAATTGCTCAGGATGAGGAGGACTTATCTCCCCGGCAATCATTGTCAATAGTTCGCTCAAAGAAGAGCCTGTATTAGCTTGCATCAAATAAAGTAGACGCAAAGTCATGGAATTAACAGCCATAAAGCAAACTTTATCGGCGCTGTTACGGTAGACGACCAAATCTACCGGCTCGGGTAGCATCGGTTTAAAATGCGGGGAAATTTTATGGACGGGATATTGATAATGCAATGCAATCGCCAAGGGGGACACACAAAAACTGGCGGCAAAAATGTCATTTGTAACTAATTTGTACTCTGGCAGCTGCGCCTCACTGATATCCAGCGCCAATTCAACCCATTCGTAATGCGCCAATTCACATATAAAAGGCAATTCAGGCAATAAATGCGCAGACTGGGTAAGGAACTGTAAAAACTCTTCACTGATTTCCAAAAAATAAGGGGTTTGGCAGCGGTGATGTTGGATAAATTGCCGTACCAAGCCATGCCATTACTCATCATTCAGCAATGAGCGCAATACCGGAAATACGCCGGCGACTAAATTTTCAATATTGTTGTAAATCAGATCGCGATAAATTTCCATGCGTCGCGCTTCCATCGCGGCGGGTATTGCGTATTCATCCGGTGCGCGCAAATAGCGGGCGAAATCCATTTGAGTTTGCTGAAAGGATTTCATGTTACAAACATTGTGACTGGCGCTGTTTGATGAAGTCCAATTCACTCATCAATTCAGGCAAAGGTGGAATATTAAAATCGCGTTCGAGCAGGGTCGGCTTTACGCCAAAGAGCGCATAACTTTTTTCAAGCAGCGCCCATACAGAGTCAATGATTGCTGTACCGTGTGTATCTACCCGTAAATCGTCAGCCTCTTCATAATGCCCTGCGATATGAATATACGCTGTGCGCTCACCAGGCAAACTGGCCAAAAACTCAAAGGGATCATAGCGATGATTGATACTGTTCACGTAGATATTATTAACATCCAGCAACAGCGCACAATCCGCTTTTTTAATTACCGCATTAATAAATTCACTCTCACTCATCTCTTGTTGCGGCGCGCAATAATAGGATGAATTTTCTATCGCGATACGTTGCCCCAAAATATCCTGCGCTTGCTGAATGCGTGCAGCAACATAATCGACAGCCTCTTCCGTAAATGGAATAGGCAACAAATCGTATAGCTGACCATCGTCAGAGCAATAACTTAAATGTTCGCTGTAATAACGAATACCATGTTCTTGCATCAACTTTTTTATAGCGTGCAATAGTTCGGTATTTAGCGGTGCAGGTGAACCAATAGAAAGCGATAAGCCATGGCACACAAACGGAAAACGTTCAGTGTAACGGCGGAATTTTTTACCCAGACGCCCACCAAGATTAATCCAATTTTCCGGTGCAACCTCCATAAATTGGATGTCATCAGGCGTGGATTGCTCAAGGGTATCAAGCAAACTCCGGCGCAGGCCCAAACCTGCACCGGAGATGGGAGCCACATAATTTGTGGGTAACAACTGGCTCATTACTCTGCTTTTTTATCCGCGCCGCATTTGCCTTCGCCACACTTGCCTTCACCTGCAGCTTTTTTATCGGCACCGCACTTACCTTCACCGCACTTACCTTCGCCACATTTGCCTTCACCGTCTGCTTTTTTATGCTCGGCGCCGCACTTGCCCTCGCCGCATTTGCCTTCACCATCGGCTTTTTTATGCTCAGCGCCACACTTTGCTTCGCCGCACTTGTGCTCACCCTCGGTTTTACCCGCATGGTTATCAGCCAAGGTATAACCGGCATTGAGTGAAGTGGCGGTAAAGCTGGTATCCGCAGAAGCCAGGGGTGAAAGCGTGGCAGAAGCAGCAAATGCAACACCCATTAATGCAGACATAGAAGATATTTTGTTATTCATAAAAAGACTCCGTTGTATTAATACCTGATGTGGAAGTGGCAATAACCGGAATGGACAATCACCGGAATAGACAATCAACAAATGAACTAACCAACTCTAGCGACTGGTTGCACTATAGAATCCGCTACCGCGAATTTGTTACAGATTTTTTTGGTGCCCCCCTTGGTTAGCCCTGAGCCACAAGCATAGCCTGCTCCCACTGTTTATCCAAACGCTTATCTGAGACCGGTACCTGGGTTTTCAGGGTCTGTGCAAAAAGCGAAATACGCAGCTCCTCGATCCACCAGCGGTACTCCAGAAGCTCGCTATTCTGCGCAAGGCGATAATCCCCCTCCTTGGCTAAATAATCCACCAGCCGCTGCCAATGGGGCCCCACCTCGGCCAATTGCAGTTTGTCTTTTTGCGGGTTGAGTGCCGCCTTTTCCAACCGCTGCTGGATCCCCCGCATATATTTGGGGTATTGGTGCAGCCACAGTGCCGGGGTTTTATATACCAAACCGGGATAAAACAACTGGGTTAATTGGTGATTGATATCGCTGATGGTGAATGCCAGCATCAGCATATTTTTTTGCTGTTTAAGCTGCTTTTTAATTTCTACCAATAACTTCAAACTGGCGATTAATTGGCTGGCGAGTTCTTGTGCTTGCAGGATGAGTTTATCCTTGACGAGATTTACCGCCACCTCAAACGCCGCGTGACTACGGGGCAATTGTTGTTGATCGGCGAGCGCTAATTGTTTAATTGCCGCCATGATTAAATCATCCGCTACCTGATCGCGATTACCAATGCCCGCTAGCGTGAGCGCAACCTCTTGCCCTTTTAATAATTCTTTCTGCAAGTATTTAACAGTTTGGTTCAGCGCTAAAAAAATCAACCGCGTTATGCCGCGCTGGGTTAAATCCAGTGCTTGCAAAGGGTTATCCAGTACCTGCAGCGCCACCGAAGTTTGTTTATCAACTAATGCAGGATAAGCGCGAATACTAATGCCACCGCGCGGCAGCTGAATAGCTTGCGGAAGTTCGGCGAAATCCCACGCAATAATTCCATCGCGTTCGATATCGGTGGCGGCCGATTGAATATTTTGTTGCACTCGCTCGCGGTATTTATCGCGCAGCGGTGTCAAGTCACGCCCACTGGCAATAATTTTTCCCTTGTCGTCCACCACGTGGATATTAAAGCGGTAGTAATCGTCCACACTGGTTTCTAACCAAGCTTCTTTGGGTATATCAACACCGGTTAGCCGTTTTAACTGCTGTGTGAGCGCTTCGCTGAGTGGTTTGTTATCAGGCGCAAGTGTGGCGAGAATTTTATCCACCACATCGGGTACCGGTACAAAATGTTTACGCAGGTTTTTGGGCAGGGATTTAATCAAACCAATACATTTTTCACGCAGCATACCCGGCACTAACCATTCCAAGCGCTGCTCTGGCACTTGATGCAAAACACTCATCGGCACATGGATGCTTACACCATCAAACGCATGATTAGGTTCAAAGTGATAGCTCAATGGAAATACCATGCCGCGCCATTCCAATTCATTGGGAAATTGGGCTTGGGTGATATCGCCCGCGCCGTGGCGCATGAGTATTTCGCGGGTGAGAAATAATAGCTTGGGTTTTTCCTGCTCCGCTTTTTTGCGCCATGCCTCAAACCCAGCAAGGTTAACTACATGAACAGGAATTCGCTCATTGTAAAAATCAAAAATCACCTGCTCATCTACCACAATATCGCGACGACGCGCTTTGGATTCCAGCTCTTCCAATTCGGCCAGTAATTGTAATTGATGCGCAAAAAAATCGGTTTCAGGATTTTTATTGCGCAGGCTTTTGCGTTTGGGGTGTTGATCGTATTGCCCTTCCACCAGCGCGGCACGAATAAACACCTCGCGGCATTGCGCAGGGTCTATATGGCTATAGCTGACGGACTTTTTCTCCACAATGGTTAAACCATAGAGCGTGATTTTTTCAAACACCATCACCTGCCCGCTACGGCTGTCGTAGTGCGGTTCAAAATGCTGGCGTTTGATTAAATGCTCAGCCGCCGCCGTGATCCACTCCGGTTCTATTTTGGCAACCGTGTGCGCAAACAACTTGGAGGTTTCAATCAGTTCCGCCGCCATAATCCATTTAGGTGTTTTTTTCACTAAGGATGAACCGGGAAAAATCGAAAACTTGCGATTGCGCGCACCTAAATATTCGCGCTCTTCGTGATTAAAACCAAGGTTGCCAAGCAAACCCGTTAACAACGCTTTATGGATAGACTCGTAATTTGCAGGCTCGCTATTCACACGAATTCCCAAATCCTTCACCGCCACGCACAATTGGTGATGCACATCGCGCCATTCACGCAAGCGTAAGTAAGAGAGGAATTCTTTTTTACACAGTTTGCGCAACTGGTTTTGTGAGAGTTCCTGCCGCTGGGTTTCAAAATAGTCCCACAAGCCAACAAACCCAAGGAAATCCGAATGTTCAACCCAAAACCGGCGATGCATTTGATCAGCCGCTTGCTGTTTTTCTGACGGGCGCTCGCGAGGATCTTGCACGGAAAGCGCACTGGCGATAATCAATAACTCACGCACACAGGACTGCTCCTGTGCAGATAACAGCATGCGCGCCAAACGTGGATCAAGCGGCAATTTGCTCAGCTGTTGCCCCACGGGTGTTAATTGATTTTTGGTGTTTACCGCATGCAATTCTTCCAGCAGTTTAAAACCATCGCTAATCAAACGATGATCTGGCGCATCAATAAAGGGAAACTTATGAATATCGCCCATACGCAATTGCAGCATTTGCAAAATAACAGCAGCGAGGTTGGTGCGCAGAATTTCTGCATCGGTAAACGCCGGGCGCGAATTAAAATCCTCTTCGCTGTACAGGCGAATACAAATACCTTCTGCGACACGACCACAGCGGCCTTTGCGTTGATTGGCGCTCGCTTGCGAGACGGGTTCAATCGGTAATCGCTGTACTTTAGTGCGATACGAATAGCGGCTGATGCGTGCAAAACCTGGGTCAATTACGTAGCGAATTCCCGGCACAGTGATCGAGGTTTCCGCCACGTTAGTCGCCAACACAATTCGGCGCCCAGTATGCGGCGCAAATACTTTTTGCTGCTCGGCCAAACTTAAACGCGCATAAAAGGGAATCACTTCCATGTGCGCAAATTGTGCTTTGCGCAACGCTTCCGCCGCTTCGCGAATTTCACGTTCACCGCTCAAAAATATCAGTATGTCGCCACCACGAGCGCCTGATCCGGTTTTTTCATGCAATTCAATTTCGTGCACCGCGTCCACAATCGCGGCGTATTGATCCGGTTCGTTTTCACTCTCATCGCTACCCTCAAATTCATAGAGTGGGCGATACCAAACTTCAACCGGATAAGTGCGGCCAGAAACTTCAATGATGGGGGCATTGTTGAAATGTTGCGAGAAGCGTTCGAGATCGATAGTCGCCGAGGTGATAATTAATTTTAAATCGGGGCGTTTCGGTAGCAGTTGTTTTAAATAGCCGAGCAGAAAATCGATATTCAAACTGCGCTCATGGGCTTCGTCGATAATGAGCGTGTCGTATTTATTGAGAAAGGGATCATGCTGAATTTCGGCCAACAAAATCCCGTCCGTCATAACTTTGATCAGGGTATTTTCGTTGGACTGATCGCTGAAGCGAACCTGATAGCCCACCTTCTCACCGAGGGTGGTTTTTAGTTCTTCCGCAATGCGATTTGCAACTGTATTCGCTGCAATGCGACGCGGCTGGGTGTGACCAATCAAACCTTTTACACCGCGACCAATTGTCAAACAAATTTTGGGGATTTGGGTGGTTTTGCCCGAACCGGTTTCACCAGCGAGCACTACCACCTGATTGTTGGCAATAATCTGCGCGATTTCCTCGCGTTTTTCACAAACCGGTAAATTGGGGAACTCAATTTGTTCAGGCACCAGTGTTTTGCGGCGCTGCACAGTGGCTTGCGAGCGGGCTAATTGAGCCTGCCATTTCTCCAGCGATTCGGCGTAGGGTTTTTCCGCGCGGGCGAGTTTTTCAATTTCATTGAGGCGACGAACCAGTTTGTACTGGTCCGGCCCCATGACATCAACAATAGATTGTTTATAACTTGACCAAATATTCGACATATCAACTCAGCGCGCTGCACTTCCTGCTAGCTGACGCGACGTGGATTCAGCGCGTCAGTAAATAAGCAGTGGATAATACAGCGCTGCTGGTTAACGATTCAAACGATTGATCAGCCAGGCGCGCAATTGGCGGGATTTGAGATCATCCACCGGGGCCAACAACCCCTGTACAGCAGGTGGAATATTTTCGCGCGGGCGGTCGTTATCGCCAAAAATATAAAAATCGAACAGTGCTTTCCACGCCGCTTTTTCGCGCTCGGGCAAATCGCGAATGCTCAAAATAGCGTGTTTTAACACGTTGACGGCAGGGCCAACAAAGTCCGGCGCGGTTCGCCACCAGTAATTCACCAGCACATTCAGCGAGCTCTGCCCTTCTATATGGTGCCACCACATACTGGGAAGGTAGAGCGCATCACCCGGTTCAAGTTCCGCCACCTGCCCGGCCGCCATGGCGTCGCGAAAGCGCGGAAACTTCTCAAAGTCGGGGTTTACAAAATCTACCAGGCTAATTTGCTGCCCGGCGGGATTAAAATCCAACGGGCCCGGGTAAAGATTCTCCACTTGCTCCGGCGGAAAAACAGTAAACCGACGCTTGCCCACCACATTACAGGCCAGATTATCGGGTGCATCAAAATGGCAGGAAATACGCGATTTATTGCCAATCCAGATACTCACGAGTGGATTATCTTCCTGCGGGATCTTTAAATCGTTTTGCGCACGAAAACCCGGTAAACAGACATCCACCGTAGTTGACCCCACATAAAATGTCGGCGGCAAAGCGTCATCTTTGTGGGCAAGAATATTGTCAAGCACAGTATCCAGCCGCACGCGGTCAGCCACATAATTCAGCGCCGTCATATCCTGATTGTAAAAATAATGGCCTTGAATTTCCGGCGGACCAAAAAATGCGCCTACAGTTTTACCGCTGTAAAACGGGCGCAGATAGGCGTCAGCCGCCTCGTGGGACTTCAAACCAGCTTGCACCAGAGGCCAGTCGCGCGCAATGCCCTTGAGAACAAGGGGCTGGTTACCGCTGAGCAACTCTGCAGGTATATTGTTTGGGTCTATACCCTGAACTTCTTTTACTGTCGTTGGGATGTCGAGCATGGTCAATTCTTCTTGTTAGTTACAACTGGCGAATAGGTTTGATAAGCCGTTTTATCAACCGCGGTTATTGTAATAGCACAGCGAATTTGACCACTAATAGTCGCCAAACACAATTGATATGGATCATGGGCGCCCCTCGACATTAAGGGATGGCCACTATTTGCAGTAGATGAAACTGGTCAGGGTCAAACGCCCGGTAAGGGGATTAGCCGTGAAATTGAAATTAGGCGCTATGGAGGCGGAATGTAAAACATCGCCAGAATAGATAATCAGGCGATTAAAATTCGCCTCGTAGTAGGCAATCTCCTCGTAGTAGTCATTAGTCCCGCAGATGTATCGCTTTTGCCAAGCGGGGTCTTGCTCTTCCTTCGCCAAAAAATCGCTGTAGAGCGGCATTCGCGTTTCATCCAAGCGCTCAAAACCGGTGGCTTTGTGGCGATATAACGAGGTTCCACCCTTGTCCGGAGTACACAAGTAATGCACAGCAGCGAGTTTAGTGGACTTGATACTATCCACATGCGGGCGCGCTTGCGGTACGCTCAGGTGCTCCGGTGGCGTCATCACCATGGAATAAATAGATTGGGAATATTCGATTTGTTCCGGCGAGAGGTTAAAGCAATCACTAATAATATCGCGCAAATGTGTGGCAAGCGCGGCAGCGTAAAATTCCGGCACCTTTGACTGAATACCGGGATAAAAATCAACACCGGGGCGAAATTGGCCGTATTTCACCGCAAAACCCACCAAGGCTTCTGCTTGGTGTAAAAAATTATCCACAACCAATACCGGGCGCTTTTCATTGCCAACATGATCAAAGCGATAACGGAAATTAGCGTGCAACGGCGGTAAAAAATTATCGGTCGTCATAGTATTCCGTATTGTTTCGCCTCATTATTCACACACATCACCCCACGCAGCAGCTTTACAGTAATACTGCAAATAATCATGGTGCCCTGGCATTTTTTGAACGCTGTGTTTTACCTGACTTCTGATATCACTTAAAAACGTTTTCAGCTCAGCGTCTGTCATCTCATTTGCCACCGCATGATAACGCTCCGGCACCAACCCCTGACCCACCATTACTTGCAACCAGGATGACTCCGCAAAAAGTTTATAGGGTGATTCAACAAATAATTTCCCGGTTTCCCTAAACAAACGTATGCGATGCTCAAGCGATTCCGGGATAGGCATATTTTTACAGTAACGCCAGAATCCACTGTCTTCGCGCTCGGTTAAATGGTAATGCATTATCACAAAATCCCTGATCGTTAATATTTCTGTTTTCATCTGGTTATTATATTCATCCATATCACACGCACGAATACCATCATGCGGAAACATTTGAATGAGACGGGTAATACCACGCTGGATAAGATGAATGCTTGTGGACTCCAGCGGCTCGATAAAACCACTCGCCAACCCCAAGGCCACACAATTTTTATTCCAGTGTTTGAGGCGTTGGCCCGTTTTAAATTTTATGACTCGCGGCTCTGATATCAATTGTCCATCAATTTTTTCCAGCAACAGAGTTCTGGCGTCTTCATCACTCATATATTGACTGCAATAAACCAAACCATTGCCAACGCGATGCTGCAACGGAATTTGCCACTGCCAGCCGGCGTGATGCGCAATCGCACGTGTATAGGGAACCGGTTCGCGCACTGATTCGGTTTGCACAGCTATCGCGCTATCGCAGGGCAACCAATGCGACCAATCTTCATAACCCGTATGCAATACCTCTTCAATCAATAAACCACGAAAGCCAGAACAGTCGATAAAAAAATCACCTTCAACGACAGTACCGGATGCGAGGCGAATATTCTTAATGTACCCGGAATCGTCCAAAACCACGTTTTCTACTTTGCCTTCAATGCGGAGAGCGCCCGCATTTTCAGCGATACGACGCAAAAATTTAGCGTAAAAACCGGCATCAATATGGTAGGCATAGGTCAACGGTGGGTTCGACATATGGGCAAATTTATTGTGCAATGCAGCTGCATATTCCAGGGAATAATCACCCAATGGATCATCCACGCCAATATCCAATCCTCTGAGCCAGAAATGCTGAAAGCTCGCAGCCCACGTATCTTTACCGGTATGACCAAAGGAGTGAATATAGCGGTCGTTTATGTTTTTCCAATTTTCAAATGAGATGCCTAACTTGATCGTACCTTTAACGAAGGTCAACAATTCCTGTTCATTTATACCCAGATAACGATTCAATAAAATCAGCGGAGGTACCGTAGCTTCTCCCACGCCGACGGTGGAGATCTCATCGGATTCAACCAATATAACCTCGACACTTTTCCCGAGCAGCTTGGCAAAGGATGCAGCAGCCATCCAGCCCGCTGTACCACCACCGACAATAACTACTTTTTTTACTTTTGTTAGATAATTCATCGCGTGTACCACAGTGCATCGATTATTGATTCTGAAGCCGGGTTTCAAGACGTGCGATTAACTTCACCACGTTGGAATGGGAAGCCAATAGCATATAGATAAACTCCAGATAACCTTTACTGTGTAACTCAGCCACAACACTCCCGTTCAATGCGTTCAACTTTTCTTCATTAATTGTATACAGGCCAGTCAAATTATTACGCTCACCGTTTTTTAAAGTGATATCAAGAGTCACCACTTCAAGCAAATCGTAATTCAATAATTCAGTGATAAAAAGTTCACTCAAATCTGTGCCATATTGAATGTATTCCAACACAGCAACCATTTTTTCCAAAAAAAGTGAGTAGCCACCGTGTGGTAAAAAAACCCGCTCACCCTGGGTTTCACTGACCCGCGGGCTATCCATATCTACATACACCATCCGGTTTGGCTGGTTAGCATCTTGATCTGGCCTGGGAGGCTGTATTCCAATCAGAAATGGCCGTCTTTTTACCGATGCCGGAATATATTGTGCATCCCATCCACTATCAGACAAAAAAAGATTTTCATTTTGGCGCAAGCCAAGCAATGCCACGGTGAGAAACTTTCCAGTCTCGGGATTTTTCCGGAAGAAAATGGGATATTCATTTTGAATGGCGCGAAACTCCTGCGGAAAAGTGACTGCGGACATTTCGTTGTCGCCATAGTGTGGAGCATAGTCTCGAATAACACAGAGATTTTTATGGGCGATATTATTAAGCAATACAAAATTAGGCATACGTAATCCCCGTCATTATTTTTTCCAGTGACTCGATAAATCCAGTAAAAAAAGCCGCTGTTACCAGCGGCTTTTTTGGTTGCTTTACAGCAGCTAATAATTAGAAGCTGTAACGAGCACCCAGGTTGTAACGAGCACCGGTTTCAATATAGTTAAACGTCATATTCTCATGACGGCCATATTGACGCGTGGTTTCGTTGGTAATGTTTAGACCTTCAAGTGACAAAGTCAGGTTGTCAGTAAGCTCGTAACTCACGCTCGCATCCACCTGACCATAGGCTTCAGTGTAGCGTGGGTTTCCACCGCCACCGGCGAGGAAATCATCACGCCAGTTGTATGCAATACGTACCTGCAGGCCATCCTTATCGTAGAAGCCAATCAGGTTGGCTGAATCGCTCAAACCATAAATCGCAAACTGACTAGCCTTGGATACATTGTTGTATTCGGTATCGGAATCCACTTTGGTAACGTTAGCCTGGAAACCATAACCCGACTCACCAAAACTATGTTGCACAGCGATCTCAATACCATCAATGGCTACATCTTCATTGTTGATTGGGCGAGTCACTTCAAAAGGCAGAATTGGATCTTCGGGCAATGCAAATACATGGTTATTTGCCGCATCCACGCTACCGGGATAGTTAGCAACAATATATTCGTTAATTGCCGTCAGGTTATTACCCACCGCTGCAACCGCCGCGTTCCAGCGTGGCCCACCGACTGGAGTATGGAAGCCGCTGTCTGTGATAGTGACAGGCGCACTGCTACCAATGAAATCCACAACGTCTTTCTTGAAGAATCCAAGAGATACATAGCTGGAATCAGCGTAGTACCATTCAGCAGACAGATCGAAATTGGTTGACTCCATTGGGTTCAGGTCAGGATCGCCAGCGGAGGCAGAACCCATGCTGACGCGCGGCGCTGTGCCCCACACAAATCCACCCTTGAGATCATTGTAGTTTGGACGAGAAATCGTTTTGCTAAATGATGCGCGCGCTTTGATGTCATCGGTCAGTGCTATATCAAAATCCAAATTAGGCAAGGTTTTTGAGTAGCTACCGGTGGTGACACCGTACTCACTACCATTGGCTATCAGGGAGTACTCGTTACCACTGTTCCAGCGAATGTAGGGAGTATAGGCAGACACGTAAGCGGTTGATTCGACGTCCGTAGTCTCATGGCGAACACCTACCGCCAAATTAGCAGGCATACCGGCAATCTCAGGTTTGAAACCAAACTGTAAGTAGGCAAAATCTGACGTTTCTACCGTGGTTTGATCGTCCAACCCGTCATTCGCTAAGGCAGGGTCCCGAGTGGTGCAATAGGCTCTGATGCAGTGACCGGTATCTGAACCATAAAGGTCTGCGCCGACGGCCAACAGCTCGTCCCATTTACCGCGGACAAAACTGTTTTGGAAGTTAGCGCCATTCGTGGCATCGTGATCAAAATAGTTAGATAGCTTATCTACAATCCAGTAGGAGCGAGGAATATCGCCAACACCGTTTTCACCCTGTACACCACTCCAACTACCCTGGTTTTGCGCTTGGTAGCCAAGGAAGAAATATTTGTTGGTGATTTCGTTAGTACCTACACCGGCTTTGATGTTATCGATAAAGCTATCATCAAAGTTATAGGTTCCTTTTAATTGATATTCATCAACCGAGGAATCCTGCTCTTGAATGCGGAAGATGTTGTTGGTCAATTGCATCAGAGAGATATCCGGCGCCACGTTAGTGCGGCCATCCTCATGGCCAATTCTATTCATGACCGGGAACTTGCCAGAGAAATCCATAGACACTCGGTAGTTATCGATAGAACCAAAGTTAAATTGGTTGTTACCACCCCACTTGCCGTTTGGACCTGACAACGAAGTTGAGTTGTGTGCGTCAAACTCCAGTTCCAGATTATCAGTTGCATCCCACTTAACATTTAAACCGGATGACTTGAGGTTGGATTTTGTTTTGTTGAACTTAACAATACTATTGATTTCATGACGACCCGAGTTTTCCGTGTAAGACAGCGGATACGCAGGGTTGGTATCACTCCACTCAATGTCCAAATCGTTATCGCGGGTAAACCAAAAGCCGGTACCAAAATTGTTAACTTCGTTTTGCTGGGTTACATAGAGGTAATCCGCCGTCACGGTTAGCTGCTCTATCGGTTGGTATTGCAGGGTCAACTGGCTATTCAAGCGCTTACGGTTTACTTCATTGACCGAATACATCACCTCAGAAGGAATGGCGTAGGTTCTGCCATCTCCCGGCTGATGTTCGGCAGGAATTCCAGCCCAGTCGCCACCGTCTGTGGCATGCACAAACCAGTCACTGACGCTGGCATTGCGATCGCCGCTGTTACGCTCTTGATAACTACCTGTCAGCGCGACACCGATGGTGTCGTCCGCAAAGGTATTACTGAACAAGCCGGAGACTTCCGGAGTCAGGTCATCCTTCATCACCGAAGAATCGTCATATACCGCTTTGCCACCGAGCACGGCTTTCAAACCAGGGCTGCTGAGCGGACGCGGGGTGACAATGTTGATCAATGCACCCATACCGCCAGATTGCACATCAGCACGGCCGCTTTTATACACCTGAACCCCGGAAACACCTTCAGAGGCCAGGTTCGCGAAGTCAAAAGAACGGCTGGTACCGAATGATGATGCAGGCATTTGACGGCTGTTTAAGGTCACCAAATTGTAATCGCCTGACAAACCACGCACGGTTACCTTGCTACCTTCACCGTTTACACGGTCGATCGACACACCGGGGATACGTTGCAGGGATTCGGCAAGGTTGGTATCAGGCATTTTGCCGATATCTTCCGCCGAAATGGCATCGACCACACCCACTGCTTCGCGTTTTACATCCATAGAGGCCTGCAGCGACGCTTTAATACCGGTAACAATGACCTCTTCCAAAGCATTGTCTTGCGCCATTGCCACTGAACTGAAACCAGCCGCCATCACCGATGCCACTGCCGTAGCCATGATCTTTCTTTTAAAGTTGATTGGGTTTTGCATGAGCATAATCCTCGAACCGTTATTGTTATCGTAACTTGCCTCTCGTTGGGGCCTGTGCAAAAGCACAGAACCTTGTGCCAGTTACTCACTAGTCTTATTTTTTTCCTACGCTAGCCACCCATGAAGTGGCATTCACGCGAGCCTATAGTTGCGCGTTGGAAAGGTTCGGGCGTCCGAGTTAGTTAATTAGGGTTAAGGTGGGAAGTTCGAGTTGAGTGTTTTTAAGCGAACACTGAAAATAATCCCTTATTATCAAATAGTTAATAAACAACTTTAACGTTAGATTAGCAGTATTTTTTGCTAAAAATTGGCACCCTATTCCACAAAAAATACTTTCTGAAGGCCAGTTTTAAGGTGCGCGCAGTGAATTTGGGGCAATAAAAAACCCGGCAAGCCGGGTTTTAGGAGCGCAAAAATGGAGAATGATCACTCCAGTAAGCTGCGTAGCATCCAGGCGGTTTTTTCGTGTAACTGAATGCGCTGGGTTAGCAAGTCTGCGGTCGCTTCATCGCTCGCAGCTTCCACTGAGGGGTAAAGTGAACGCGCGGTGCGCACCACTGCCTCCTGTCCTTCAACCAATAAACGAATCATGTCTTTGGCCGCGGGGATGCCCTCCTCCTCTTTGATGCTACTCAACTCTGCATACTGCTTGTAAGTGCCGGGAGCCGGGAAACCCAGGGAACGAATACGTTCAGCAATCAGGTCAACAGCCAAGGCCAGCTCGTTGTATTGGGTTTCAAACATTAAGTGCAAGGTTTGAAACATTGGCCCGGTGACGTTCCAGTGAAAGTTGTGGGTTTTCAAGTAGAGCGTGTAGGTGTCGGCTAATACTCTGGACAGACCGTGGGCGATGTCTTCACGGTGCTCTTGGGAAATTCCGATATCTATATTCATAGTGACTCCTTTAAATCGCTGTTTGAATCGTTTTTCTAAAAAATCGCTCAAATGAGCATGGGGGTGTTTATAAGATAAATCTCCATGATTCGCATCACCAGTTGCTTTTGCCTATGGCTGGTATTGCCAAATGGCGATGCATATCAGGTTTGACCATGATTTGAGGCTAAATATCCCATTAATAACCAATCACGGCCACGTGCACGGTATTGCTGGTATTTTTGTTGGATATCTGTAGGGCAGTGATTGGGTTCTAATTCATACCCCAAACGGTCATAAAACCCCTTCAAATGCGGCAATGCAAAACAGTAACAACCTTTTGGGTAAATAAGCGGTAAGGAGTATTGCAGCAGCGCACTCGCCAACCCCTGCCCACGCCGCTCTTTGGCAACCAGCAAATTGCGCAGCCAAAAATGACCCGAGCTTTGGGGGACATAACGTGCCGCTGCAATGATTTCAGTGGGGCCGCCCGTCCCCCCAACCCCGTAAATAACATACACGGATTCACTAGCAGCCGTTTTTACCTTGTAACCCTGAGCGCGGTAAAAACGATCGACCACTGCGTAACGCTCAGGTTGCTCTGCGCAAAAAACCATTTCGGAGTGTGGCGAGGGTGTTTGTAATAATTCGGACACGGGTATCAAGTTTTATCTTTGTTACTATCGTCTTCCATATTATCCAATGGAAACAGGTTGTCGGCCATCAGGTCATCGGGCATGGATAAATCCATTCCCCCGCCACTATCCATCGCCATGTCACCCGCACTATTACCGCCGGAATCCATTGCTGCCGGGGTGTCTTTTGCAGTGGCTTTTTTAAGGCTATCGGGTGACATATTCAAGGTCTTTTCCATCTCTTCCAGCTCTGCTTTGTGGCTCTTGCCGGCGATAACCCTGTAGGCGACAAACCCCATTACCAGCACCAACAAATTGGCTGCAACAATCGCAATATATACCCAGGTATTGGATGAGTCTGCGGCGGCGGGTGTATCAGTGGTTACCGGCGCTGCCTCGCTGCTAGCAGAGGATGATTCTGTACTCGCCTCACTGGCAGGCACTTGACCAGCCAGGACGGCGGCCTCATCCGGGTAGGCAAAATCATCCAGCGCAATTGTCTCGCTCAATGGGCTGCCATCGATCTGGGTACCCGTTACCTGCATGGCGATTGTGTAACGCGCAGTTTCCGCTGGCGCGAAGGAAAACTCCCATTGGGATTGTTCAATCGCATTCAGTTCACGCTCCAGATTATTACCTTTGGAGTTTTTAATCGTTGCAATTACCTTGGTGCTTGCCACATCGACAATCTCAAGATCTGCAATCAACTTATAGACATAGGTTTTTTTATCGCCCTGCTCATCAATACGCTTTTCAACGCGGAACGCAGAATCACTCACATTGACCCGATGGATAAACTCACGCTTGAAGGTTTTACCATCAATCAGAATCTTAATATCGTGGGCACCTTGGGTAGTGAAACCCTCCAGCTGATCAGAGAAGACACCATTGGCAGCAGCCGGTTTGTTCAAGGTATGGGTTTTGGTTTCCTTGCTTGCTGCGGGAGTCACGAACGCCTCACCGGTCAACAAACTCAAAAAATCGGTATTAGTGAGCGTTTCATTATTGGCAATAAACGAATAGGCGATATCAATAGTTTCATTGAGTTTGATATTGCTTTTAAGCGGCTGCACCACCAACTGTAAATTACTCACCACAGTCACGCGGCTCCCCGGTGCCATGTCAGTTTTTACTTTCCACTGGCCAGCCACAGGTTGCTGCACAGTGATAAGGTCATATTTGTCGGTGCGATACCAATTAACATTGTTAGCAGGGTCAGTCGCGGAATACTCTTTACCGTCAGGCGCAATAATCACCGTAGCGGGAACTTCGGCGCGCCGAAAAATCAGCGCGGTAAACTCTTGAATGCTGTTATCGACTAAAAAACCATTTTCATCCAACGGAACCCGTTCGGCAGGCACGGCCTGATCAAAAATACGCAGGAAGGTCGCCATCAACTCATCGGCGGTATCGGCCACCTCAAAAATGCCGTCGGTGGCGATGGACAGTTTCTTCATCAGCTCTTGATCAGCATCAGCAGAAAGCGCAATGGTATGGATACGGTAATCAGAGGCTTTTAAGCGCGGCAATAATTCGGTGAGGATGCGTTTGCGCTCGTTGAGATTAACCACCGCCTCTTTGCTGATATCGACAACACCGTCGGTAAGCAAAATAACGTTGCGCTGGTAAGCGCTGGATTCCGTTGCGTGATCTGCTGCCGCTGCCTCCAAGGCACCACCGATATTGGTAAACATCGCCACCGAGTTAATTGAGTTCGCTTTTTTTGCTCCCTCTTCGCGCCATTGGGAGTCAACTACACGGTGCGGCACCAACATATTGACCGACTGTCCAAAGGTCCAAAGCCCTGCTTTACTTTGATCCGGTAACAAACGCACGATCAAATCCACGGCGGGTTTACGTAAATTGTTGGGGTCAGTCTTTTTCATACTGCCCGATATATCAATCACCACCCGCACATCGGCCGGTTTAGGGGCAGTAATTTCACTGGCGTCACACACTGCAGAGAACAGTGTGCAACCGAGCAATAAATAATAAAGAACCTGTCGCATGGGTATTTCCACCAAAACAAAAAGCTGAGAGCGCCGATATTGAGAATGCCAAGATAAAGTGCCGTTTACTGGCCATATTGCCATTAGTTATAGCAGCTCCACCCCAATTCGCCATTTATGAAAAAATCCATTCACTGAAAACACTCAAAAAATGCAAACAACAGAATGCCAAAAGCCAGCACTCAGGCTGGCTTTTAAACAACGATTGCTAGCGAAAAGCTAATATATGATCAATTAGCGAATAGCTCTGATGGGCTCTTCGTTTAATAACTCATCCCGTGCGATGCGCTCCTCACGGCTCAAACCGCGACTACTATTGGCACGGCGCGCCTGGGGGCTGTAATCAAAATCAGGTTCATCGTCCTCAACATAGGCCTTATTGCGGTTTTGCCGGGTTGACTGACGGCGACGCGGTTCAGGGATCTCGTGAGTAGCCCCGCCTCTATGGCGGGTCAGCAATTGATAGATCAGGGACAGAATAAGGGCACAGCCCCATAGCCCTAACATAAGCTTCAAGACTGGTTTAACGCTGGCAAAGCCTCCATCCAGGAACCCGAAAAGTAGCGTATAAACAGCAGGTGCCATGGTCATTTTCTCTGCATCAATCGCATAGGGGGTGAACAGCACAACCGTCACGGTGATGACAAAAAAATGTGTAACAGCGCGACCAAAACGGCGGAACATTAGCCATGCCGCAAGCACACAACCTGTTGCACCTGTCAGGTACAGCATCCACGCATATTGATAGTCAGTCATATTTTCCACAGCAAATTCTCCTTCCGGTTCGCCAGCACTAGTTTCAGCCGCTCAATTAACCCAGCGAATAACATAATCTTCATAATCCTCAGGATCGACATCCTGCTCATGCACTACACGCCCCGCCACCGAAATACCGGCTTTATGCACCGAGTCAGGGTCGCCTGAAACTAGTGGATGCCAATCAAACAGCGGAAAACCATCGGCCACTAGCCTATAAGCACAGGTCTCCGGTAACCAATAGGTTTCCTTAACACTGTCCGGCGTTAATACGGCACAGGCTTCTACTAATTGTTGACGATCAGTGTATTCCTGACAACGACAGGTGTCATGATCCAAATAACGACAGGCAACCTTGGTGTAATACACATCACCCGAATCTTCATCTTCCAATTTGTGCAGACAGCACTTGCCGCAACCATCGCAGAGGGATTCAAACTCCTCCGGCGACATTTCCTGAAATGTTTTACGTTGCCAAAAAACTTGTTGTGCCATGACATGCCCAGATCATTAAAAAAGTGTCGATACTACTGGCCAGCCAGCTTGGAATTGAGCGCACGCAAACGCTCAGCTTCCGGGTCGCGATCATTGCGTGGCGGCAATTGCAAATAAAAACCTTGTGTTTCCAGGCTTTCAGCGACTTTTTCAACCGTCGCGTGAGCAAGCTTTTTACCGGGAGTTAACAGCAGAACCATTGCCTGCTGTGGACGACCAAAAAGCTTGAGTAAATCTGGAGGTACCTTACTCAACCCCTCCTCCTTTTTCACGTACAGATACATGCCCTCTTCCTTGGTGCTACGATAAATTTCACAAATAATTTTCACGGGTCTTCACCTTGTTATACGCCTAGTGCGACTAAACATTCTGTTGCCGAACAATACGCAACAAGCCTTCGCCAATTAGATCAAAACGCCAGCCCAATAAACGCTCGGGCAAACGATATTCGCCACCATTCATCCCGGAGCGAACCAAATGCTCGTAATCCTTTTTGCGAATCAATACTTCGGGCGGCAACTGGGCTTGTTCGGCGTATTCGCGCACATAATTTTTCAACGCCTTCATCAGCGGGCCTTCGCTTTGCGCTAAAGGCGGATCGAGTCGCGCAGGCCATGCAGCTTCATCCATTGCCAAAGCGTCGCTGACTATTTGTAAAATAGTTTCACTATCATTTTTTAAAGTGCGCGAGGGAATATCCGGTACACGTTGTAATTGCGTCACATCCTGAATTCTTTTACGCGCAATTTCCCATAATGAAGGCTCTTTTATTAACCTATTGCGCGGAATGTTGCGTGCCCGTGCTTCAGTTTCGCGCCAAATACAAAGCTGCTTTAAAATTAATAACTCCTGTTCACGCAATTTCCAGGCAAAACCTACTTTTTGATACGCCTCGCTAAAATCATCTGCTTTGCGCGCATTGCTTATCAAATCAGCACAATCACTTTTCACCCACTCCAAACGCTCGGTTGTTTTTAATAACTGCAATAATTTTCCATACACAATCAGCATATGCGCAACGTCAAGTGCGGCGTATTTTAATTGCGCTGCACTGAGCGGGCGCTGCAACCAATCCGAGCGAGTTTCTTCTTTGGGAATTTCAATAGTTAGCAGGTTTTTGACTAAATTGGCGTAACCCAACCCAAAGCCCAAACCTGCAAATGCGGCTGCCACTTGTGTATCAAATAATGGCGCCGGCACTACTCCCAACCAGCACTGAAATACCTCCAGATCTTCCGAACAAGAATGCAATACTTTGGTGACTGCAGGGTTTAGCATCAATTCGCGCAAAGGTTCGAGATTGCCAATCGCAAGCGGATCAATTAAATAGCATCCCTTGCCATCGCCAATCTGCAGCAAACCTGCGATGGGATAAAAGGTATCACTGCGCATAAATTCAGTATCAATCGCCAGCGCCGCTTGCTGTTGCCAGCGCGCGCAAAGCTCGGCGAGTTGATCGTCCTGATCAATCCAGATAGGTTCAGTGGGTATTAGCATTAAAATTACAAACTTCTGCGAGAGGAAAAAGCGTGCGCGAGAGTGCCGCCATCGATAAATTCCAGCTCGCCACCGAGCGGGACACCATGGGCAATACGCGAGACAGTTACATTCAAATTTTTAGCGCGTTCACTGATGTAAAAGGCTGTCGCTTCACCTTCCACTGTGGGGTTGGTGGCGAGAATGACTTCAGTGATCGGCTCTTGCTGTAACAAATTAATTAATTGATCGACACCAATATCTTCCGGGCCAATGCCATCAATCGGCGACAAATGCCCCAGTAGTACAAAATATTTACCTTGATAAGTACCCGCCTGTTCGATCGCCAATACATCGCCGGGGGTTTCAACCACGCATAGCAAACTGTTATCGCGCCGGTTATTGGCACAAATTCCACAATGGGCTTGCTCTGTAAGCGTGCGGCAGCGCTGGCAGCGCCCGACACCTTCAACTGCCTTATGCAAACTCAGCGCGAGCCGTTCAGCACCGGCGCGGTCACGCTCCAATAAATGCAACGCCATGCGCTGGGCAGATTTAGGACCCACGCCGGGCAAGCAGCGCAATGAGGCCATAAGGTCATCGATTAAAGGGCTGAACATTCAATTTCCAAAATTTGTAAGGGCGCCGCTTGCTACGCCCTGATATTTTTACGGTTTTTCAGGAGGCGCACGCGCCAACGATTAAAACGGCATTTTGAATCCCGGTGGGATTCCCATACCCGCAGTCATTTTTTCCATTTGCTCGCGATTTTGCAGTTCAATTTTACGCACTGCATCGTTCACGGCGGCCGCCAGTAAGTCTTCCAACATTTCTTTGTCTTCAGTCATCAGGCTTGCATCAATGTGTACGCGTTTTACATCGTGACGGCCAGTCATGACCACACTCACCAAACCGGCACCCGCCGCACCAGTGACTTCCGCTTTCGCTAAATCTTCCTGCATTTTTTGCATATTGGCCTGCATTTCCTGGGCCTGTTTCATCAAATCGCCGAGACCTTTCATAGCATCCTCTTCAGTAAATTAGATAAGTAAATTAGATTGGTTGAATGGTTTCTTCGCGCAATGTCGCACCAAATTGAGCGATGAGTTGCTGCACTACAGGATCATTTTTAATCGCATGGATTGCATCTTGTAAACGCTCCTCACGCAAACGAATCGCCATCATCGACGGTGTTTCGGCCGTCACTTGCCCCAGCTGGATATGCACGCGCACTGGCTCGACAAAATAATCACCCATTAAATCGGCAAGGCGCTTTTCATGGCTCACGTCATACAGGGTGCTATTGGCTTCATCCAGCACAAAAAAGAATTCATTGCCCTGGCGTTTAACCATTTGGCAATTCGCCACCGTACTTTGCAAAATACCGGTAACACCCAAGCCTAAATAAATTTCCGTCCAATCCGCAGGGCCCGCTTGTTCATAGGGAATTTTGCGTAGAGTTTTTGGCGTGGGAACCTTCACAGGTTCCGGCGCGGCTGCAATTTGTGTCGCAGGAACTGTAACTTGCTGCACTGCCGTTGGCGGCGGCTCAGCCGCCTCAGGCTTTTTTGGCTCGTTTACCTCGGGCGCAACGGGCGCTTCGTAATACGCGGGTGCGGGTTCGTATTCGTCTTCACTGGCCGGAACATAATCATCTTCGGGGGCATTGCCGTAAGCCTCCTCAAACGCAGGCGGAAGCTCAGACTCAACCGACCCACCCTGGGCTACAGGCTCAGGTGTAACACTCGCAGGGGGAGCTTCGCTTACCGTCGGAACTGGCGCTGGCGCGGCCACCGGAGCGACAACTGCCGGAGCCGCGACCTGTGGAGTCGATGAAGGCTTTATGGGTGCAGTCGATTGTGGCAATGTCTGGGTCGGCATCTCAATAACGCCCTGCGGCTTAAACGCCAGCATGCGCAACAACACCATCTCAAACCCGGCGCGCGGATCGGGGGCAAGCGGTAAATCGCGGCGCCCCAATAATGCAGTTTGATAAAACAGCTGTACGTCTTCCGAGGGCAATTGCTGCGCAAGCTGCATGATCCGCTCGCGATCACCGTGACTATTATCAACCGCTTCAGGTAGCGCCTGGGCAATCGCAATGCGATGTAGTACTGCTAACATCTCAGCAATCGCACTGGCGTAATCAGGTGCCTGTTCAGACATCCGCTCAACAGCAGCCAACACTGCCCTACCATCCAGCGACGCCAGTGCATTTACCACATCGTACACCGCTGTTTGATCGATGGTGCCGAGCATGGTACTAACTTCAGCTTCCGTAATTTTGCCGGAACCATAGGCAATCGCTTGGTCGGTGAGGCTCATCGCATCGCGCATACTGCCATCGGCCGCGCGCCCCAAATGCCAGAGTGCCGACTCTTCAAACGGTACCAATTCTTCATTCAATACAAACTTCAAATGCTGAACGATACGCTCAGGGTTCATATTTTTAAGGTTGAATTGCAAACAGCGCGACAGAATTGTCATCGGCAGCTTTTGTGGGTCGGTGGTCGCCAGCAAAAACTTTACGTGGGGTGGAGGCTCTTCCAGGGTTTTTAGCAGCGCATTAAAACTGCTATTGGAGAGCATATGAACTTCGTCGATCAGGTAGACCTTATAACGGCCGCGGGTAGGCGCATATTGCACGTTCTCCAGCAGCTCGCGGGTATCTTCCACTTTGGTACGCGACGCCGCATCCACTTCAATCAAATCAACAAAACGCCCCTCGGCGATTTCACGGCAACTGGAACACTGGCCGCAGGGCTCAGAGCTAACACCGGTTTCACAATTGAGGCATTTGGCAAGAATCCGCGCGATGGTGGTCTTACCCACACCGCGGGTACCAGTGAAGAGATAAGCGTGGTGCAAGCGGTTATGATCCAGCGCGTTAATAAGTGCCTGCAGGACATGCTCCTGCCCGACCATTTCCCGGAACACACGCGGGCGCCACTTGCGCGCCAGAACTTGATAGCTCATGCCAATTGCTGCTCTCTGTATGTGAAGTGTACTGGTTGCAAAAACAGGGCGCGATTATAGCTGCCAACGACGGAAATAAATACCGAACATAAGTACCCGACAAGCAGGACGAAGAGCAAAGTGTTAGCAAGGAAACAACAATGAAGTGAGCAACACAGAGTTTGGTAAATTGAATTAAACAGGAAGTTATAAAGAAGGAGGATTCACAATAAATGGGTGGCGACCTAACCAGCCACACCCCGGCACATAACTTACTGCTACCGTTGCTCCCTTCCGGGCCTGGCGGGGTTTACAGATCGTCATTGCGAGGGGACCGGCTAGATCACCATAGCAGCTTACGCAGTAATGCTCACTGGGAGTGGGCTACGCAAGAGGCGCGCATTATCATCAGTTTACCTCGGCATTGCAAGGCTCAATTTAAAGGGCAACTGGTTTAATTACCTCTACCGCACCACCTTAATTTACAGATGTCCCGATTGCAGTTCACAGCTGATCAAAAACGCAACAATCAATAAGCACCGCACGAAATTGTAATAAATCGCACCAGAACAAAGATTTTATTGCAGTGGCACTCATTGCAATTCCCTTTTGCGCCACTATCAACTAGGCTTGTTTAATATTTTAATGATCAAACACACCTAACGCTCAGGAGCATTATTTATGGCAACAGTGACCCTCAAAGGAAATCCATTCAACACTAACGGCAACCTGCCCGCTGCAGGCAGCAAGGCTCCCTCATTTAAACTGGTTAAAACAGATTTATCGGAAGTCTCTTTGGCTGATTTGGCAGGCAAGCGCGTAGTGCTGAACATTTTCCCCAGTGTCGATACCCCGACCTGTGCACAGTCAGTGCGTACATTTAACGCACAAGCAAGCGCACTGGAAAATACGGTAGTGGTCTGTGCCTCTCAAGACCTGCCTTTTGCATTAGCGCGCTTTTGCGGTGCTGAAGGTTTGGACAAGGTAATTCCCGCATCTGCCTTCCGCTCAGACTTTGCCAGTGACTATGGCGTAAAACTGATTGATGGCCCACTGACTGGTTTAACAGCGCGCGCTGTAGTAGTTGTAGGCACCGATGGCAAAGTATTGCACACGGAATTAGTAAGCGAAGTGGCGCACGAGCCTAACTACGACGCCGCATTAAAAGCACTCGCATAATCACGATTGTGCGAAAGCCAAAACGCCAGCCCTTGCGCTGGCGTTTTTATTTGCATCTTTAGGTGGTTTCTCGACCAGCTGATAACAGCAACAATCAACAAAGCCCCTATCAATCAAACTTCTTATCAAAAAGTCATTTTTATGACTAAAGACTCTTAAAAAATAAGATTTTTTAGCCTGCCCAACACGCCTGCCGCGCCTCGCCACCTATACTCAACCCTAATACTACTTGTTGTAGCGCATTAGCAATAATAGGGAGCCGAGTGCACATGCTCACTCAGGATGAAGCAAAAAAATCCGGCAGCGACTTTACCCGCGAACTTTTGGATGCAGTACCTGCAGGGATTATTGTCAGCCGTCAGGATGGCCGGATTAGCTACCTCAACGAAGAGGCTGAACGTCTGTTTGGTTACTCGCGCCATGAATTAATCGATCAAAATATCGAGACCTTACTGCCGGATCGCTTTAGCGGTAACCATGCCGATTTACGCCAAAGCTATTTGCAGCAACCGTCCACTCGCTACATGGGTGCAGGCCGCGACCTTTACGGCAAACGTAAAGACAACACTGAATTCCCGCTGGAAATTGGCCTGCGTCCACTGATTGCCGACGGCGAGCGATTTGTGGTCGCCACCATTGTGAATATCACCCGCCGCAAGCAACTTGAAGACCGCCTTGCCGCTGTTATCGATGCCTCACCCTATGGTCAATTACTGGTTGATGACAGAGGCATTATTCAACTGATTAACCCCAGCCTCCTGACATTGTTTGGCTACGAAAAAAATGAACTGCTGGGTAAGTCCATGGACGTGTTATTGCCTGAGCGTTACCGCGAGGGACACCAAAAGCTGCGCGAAGGTTATGTGCAAAAACCCTCACTCAGAGCCATGGGTTTAGGTCGCGACTTAACCGGCCGCCATAAAAACGGCACTGAAATTCCCATCGAAATTGGTTTAAGCCCTGTGGATAGCGACGCAGGGAAAATGACATTGGCAGTGGTGACGGATATATCCGAGAGAAAACGCCTCGAACTCAATTTAAAACAAGCGAATGCTCATCTGGAGGAATTCACCTATGTCGCCTCCCACGATTTGAAATCACCTTTGCGCGGCATTGCTGATTTGGTTGAATGGATTGCAGAAGACCTGGGCAATAACGTACCTGCACCCGTCACCAATAATATCGACCGAATCCGCATCCGCATCGGGCGTATGGAGCGGTTGATCGAAGACTTACTGCTTTACGCCCGTGCCGGTAGGCGCCATAAAGAATCAGCGGCGGTAAATGTGCCGGAACTAATCAATAACATTGTGGATATGCACCCGGTTCCCGCGCAATTCAGCATCAAACAAGATATCCACATCAATGAAATTTATGCTGCAAAAACACCACTGGAAACCGTGTTGCGCAATTTATTCAGCAACGCCCTTAAACATCATCATGGCACCACACCGGAAATAACCATCAGTGCTGAGCCGAGCGGCAGCTATTGCTTGTTTAAAGTAATTGACAACGGGCCCGGCATTCCCGAAATAGCACAAGAGCGCGTTTTTCGTTTATTTCAAACCCTTAATTCTCAGGAGGCAGGAGGTAGCGGGATTGGTTTGGCATTAGCAAAGCGATTGACAGAAAGCCACGGTGGGCAAATAGAACTCATCAGCAACAGCGAGCAACCAGGCTGCAGTTTTCATGTGTGGTGGCCGCGTTTTTCGAGGAAAGATATCGATGACTAGCGAACCCAAAATTAACATTTTGCTTGTTGACGACGATGATGTATCCGCTGAATCCGTCGTCCGCAGCTTGCGCAAAAATGCTGTTGATTTTCCCATCACCCTTGCGCGCGACGGCATGGAAGCCTTGGAAATACTGCGCTCCGCACACCCTCACCTCAGCATCACCAAACCGTATCTGGTATTGCTGGATTTAAATATGCCGCGCATGAATGGTTTTGAATTTTTACACGAAGTACGCAACGACAAAAAACTTCACAACAGTATTGTTTTTGTGTTGACCACGTCCGATGCCGAGTCGGATCGCGCTCGCGCATACGATGAAAACATTGCCGGCTACATGGTGAAATCGGCGGTGGGCCCGCAATTTTCCAAGCTTGCATCACTGCTTGAAAGCTATCGCTCAACAATCAGCCTTCCCAATTAATTAACGTCAATATCAGGATGATTCATTGATATGCAAGTAACGACTGTAGTGCGCCCGGTATCGTTACTCATTATTGAGGACGACGATGTTGATTTAGAAAAAATAAAACGACTACTGCAAAAAGGTGCCCTCAATGTCACCATTACTACCGCCACCTCAACCAACCAAGCGATAGAATTTATCAATCAACACACATATGACTGTGCAATTTTGGATTATCGACTTCAAGATGGATTGGGCTCGGAATTACTACTGCAGATAAAAAATCACAAACAAAACCCCACTCCCGTAATTATGATTAGCGGCAACAGCGACGAGCGCATTGTCGCTGACATTATGCGCGAGGGTGCATTTGACTACCTACCCAAACGCCAACTTACTGCTGAGACCTTAATTACTACCCTTGAAGCAAGCCTTATTTGGGCAGAACAAGCGCGCCTGCAACAAGAGGATCAAGCGCGCGTACACCACCTTGCCGAAGGCTTACCTCACCTCGCATGGACATGCACACCGGATGGGGCCTGTGATTATTTAAACCAACGTTGGTGTGATTACACCGGTATTCCCAAAGCAGAACAAATGGGCACAAACTGGATAAACGCAGTGCATCCTGATGATCGCGAATACCTTGCTCGCAACTGGGCAAAAGCAGTCGCTAACCGGGAGGAAATGTTTGTCAAATTTAGGATTCGTCGAAACGACGGCCACTATCGTTGGTTTGATACCCGTGCAATACCGCAAAAAAATTCACAAGGTGATGTACTTCGTTGGTTGGGCACCAACACCGACATTACCGAAATGGAATCGACTCGTCAGGCACTGGCTCACAGCGAGCAGTTATTCCACGCTGCGTTTGATTATGCACCGCTGGGTATGGCGCTGATTAATATGCAAGGAATTATCATCCAAACCAACCCGGCACTGCGGCACCTACTGGGGTATGACAATCAGGGAAAAACACAAACTGCCAGCTCAGCAAAACCACTGCTTAAAATCAGTGATCTTTTTATCGCAGAGGATATAACCAATGCGCTGGTTGAGCTGGAGCGACTTTACAGTGGCAATCAACTATTTGCCCAATATGAAACCCGCTGCCAAACCCATAATGGCAACAGCATTCCCACTATGATCAATGCGGCTTATATTAAAGAATTTTCTGGCGAACCTTGTTACCTGCTACAAATTTACGATTTATCCGAGCGCAAACGCTATGAACATCAGCTGCTGAAACTCGCCCATTTTGATAGCCTTACCGGTTTGGGCAACCGCGAAAAAATGAACCGAGAGATTGAATTTTTAATCCGCAAAGCCAGCCGCAGCACAGTCCCTTTTGCAGTTATTTTTGGCGACCTGGATCACTTCAAACAAATCAATGATGGATTAGGGCACGAGGCGGGCGACATACTGCTAAAAACTGTCGCGCGTCGGCTGCAAAAATCGCTGCGCCACGAAGATATTATTTGCCGCTTGGGCGGCGATGAATTTGTAATTTTATTACCTGACATTCCGCGCTTTGAAGCCGTAGCTTCGGTAGCCGATAAACTCCTGCAAAAAATTCACAAACCGATTCGCCTGGGGAAAAATCGTGTACATGTCAGCATGAGTTTTGGCATTGCCCTTTACCCCACCGATGGCGATGATGCCAAAACCCTGCTGCGCAATGCCGACAGTGCTTTGTATGATGCCAAAGCAAAAGGCCGCGGTTGCTATCAACTGTACCGCAAGGAGCTGACTGAATACGTTCACAATCGCTTACAGTTGGATGCCGACCTGCGCAAAGCAATTATCAATCACGAATTTGAGGTGCACTACCAACCGGTGATTGATCTTGATACCAATCAGGTTGTTTCTGCCGAAGCACTTATTCGCTGGAATCACCCCAAACGCGGGCGTGTAGGGCCGGATGAATTTATCCCCTATGCACAAGAAAGTGGTTTGATCTTGCCCATCGGTAATTGGATCATCAACGAAGCATGTCATCAGCTTGCGCTATGGAATAGCGAGGGTATACATATCAATATATCTATTAATGTTTCTGCGCGGCAGTTTATGCAGCAAGATCTATTGCCCTTTTTTGAACAGATGCTTGAGCAATACAACTTGCGCGGCGACCAACTTACCATCGAAATCACCGAGCAAATGTTTCTGGAAAATACGGAAAACAATTTGCGACAAATTACCCAACTTAAAAACCTGGGCATTAAAATATCGTTGGATGATTTTGGTATAGGTTATTCATCGCTGAGCTACATTTTGCGCTTTTCCCCGCAGTACCTGAAAATTGATCGCTCGTTTGTCAGCCTAATTGGCACCGGCAAGGAACATGATGAAATGGTAAATGCGATCATCGGGCTCAATAAAATAATTCCCATGCACATTGTTGGCGAAGGAATTGAAGAGGAAAACCAACGCCACTTCCTACACTCACGCGGCTGTGATTTAGGCCAGGGTTATTTATTTTCAAAGCCCGTACCGCCCGACCAGTTGGCACACTTTATTAACAGCAAACAACCCGCCACACTCTTGCTAAATTGAGCATCAACCCCCGCAAAAGCGGCCCTATATTCACACACCGGTGTAGATTTTAACGTCACATTATATTAGTCTTGCCAAAGCTGTTAGCAGGGTATTTTTTGTAAAAAACCAATAGATATCCCTGCTAACGGCCTACCAAATAGTCATTAACTTAATACGATAAAAAGGAAAACAGGATGTCTCGTTTCAAACTATCTGCGTTATTGGTTCTGGTTACTGCATTGGTTAGCGGCTGTGCCACCCAGGTAACGGAAACCCCGTCAAAAGTAACACCAGCAACTACCGACTTGGGCGAATTCAGTCAGGTTATTTTAGTCAAAACTGAAATTGCACCAACCTATGCTTCTCACCCCGCCAACTTAAAAGCAGTCAAAAAAATTGATGAAATTCTTGCTGAACGTTTGGGTGGTGTTTTGGAGAACATGCAGGTAAAAACTCTGGATCAAATCAAATCTGAAAATTTGGCTAACAATGGCAATGTGCTGTTCATCAAGCCCTATGTTAAACAAATCAAATTTATTGGCGGTGCAGCCCGTTTTTGGGCTGGTGCAATGGCTGGCAGTTCGGTAGTAATTATGGACGTAGCTTTTGAAGACGGCGCAAATGGAACCAAACTAAGTAACCCCGGTTTTATGCGTAAAGCAGGTGCCTATACCGATGCATTTGGTGTTGCGTCCAACGCAATGTTGGATGACGTTGCACAAGACGTTGTTAACTATGTAGCAGCGAACAAATAATCACGCGTTAAAACTCACGCGCTTGATAAATACTGTTCGTATAGATAAAAGGCTGCCGGAAAAATAGGCGGCCTTTTTTATTGGCTGCAACCTGTGCACCAAACCCACACAAGCTAGAGCGCAATGACACCTTGCAAATTTTTCAGGCAATGGGCCTTGGCCAGTGCCAAAAAATCTTGCACATAAGGTAGCACCAAATATTCTTCACGCACTGCCGCATAAAGTGTGGGCCAAATACCTTGTGGCCCGGCAGAACGTACGCTAATCAAACCCTGCGCCACATATTCAGCCGCCACCCAATTTGGTAAAGCACACACACCGCGCCCACTGGCAACCAATTGCACCATCATCAAAGTTAATTCCGAAGTGCGCACAGCGGCTGGCTCTACTCCGGCGGGCATTAAAAATTGGGTAAACACATCCAGGCGATTGCGGCTCACGGGGTAGCTAATTAAGGTTTGATCAGCAAGATCTTGCGGCTGTAAATATTCCCGGGCGGTCAACCGATGCTCATTCGCCAGTGCGATTTGCATTTCGTAACCAAACAAGGGCACATACTCAATACCCTTGATTACTTGTGGATCAGAAGTAATTACCAAATCAATATCGCCCTGCGCCAAGGCTGGTAGTGGCTCAAAGGTAAAACCCCCAGAGAAATCCAATTCAATAGCGGGCCATTGATTGCGATATACATCGATAGTCGGCATCAACCAGTTAAAACAACTGTGGCATTCAATTGCCATGTATAAGCGCCCTGCCTCGCCGTGCACTAATTTTTTTACATCGCGCTCAGCATCGCTAACTCTGGCGAGCACATCATCTGCCAATAGCAGCAATCGTTTTCCTGCCTCAGTAAACCGCAAAGGGCGACTTTTACGGATAAACAATTCGCACTCCACGCGCGACTCCAGTTCTTTGAGCTGGTGAGACAGCGCAGACTGCGTGAGAAATAAACGCTCTGCCGCCTCCACCAAACTGCCGGTTTCACGCAGAGCGATAAGGGTTTTTAAATGGCGAATTTCGATCATAGTTATGCTCTCACGTAGGTTGGAAAAGCGTAGCGCCTTCCGACGATGCAGCCCAATAGCAGTGATATGCCTGAATATTTGTTGTGTCGGAAGTCGCTGCGTTTTTCCAACCTACCCACTCAATGAATCAATCCGCACAGGGTAACATTAACCATATTCACGTTAAAACCGAAAATCACCAGTTTTATTCATGTTTGTGTTTCGCCCAAAATAATCCTTTCGTCAACAAAGGGCGTCGACGCCGATTGACCGCTATTGGGTGGAAATTGCCGATTACATTACCAGGCACAAACAAAAATGCCGCCGTGTTTTGCACGGCGGCATTTTTAGTGAATCATTACCAACGCCACTGAATTTCCGCCGTTAACTCGCGGCCGCGACTAGGTACACCATCCAATTTACCGAGCCCTTGTGCCGGAGTTGCATAATCCTCATCGGTAAGATTTTTTATTTGCAAACTAATGTCGTAACCACTGGTAAAGCGGTAGCGCCATTGGGTGTTGAGTACCCAAAAATCATCCAGTGTTATTTCAGTTGTTGCCGACACAGGAGCTTGGTGTTCATCTTGATATACACCAAGCAAATTCCAATTCCAACGCTGAGCGGCGTAATTAATTTCAAAGGAAGCCAGCGATTCCGCTTCGCGAAATGCCGTCTCCGGTAAATTCATATTGGTATAAGTGCTGCGCAGTGACCAGCGATCGCCGAATTTTTGTAGCCACTCTATTTCAAGGCCATCACTGCGCTCGCTATCGCCATTGACATACGTACGGGTAGTGCCAATAAAACCAGTCATGATCGGTTGTTCGTAGCGGTTTTGAAACACACCAGCGCTAAGGCTGGTGGCCTGCCAATTGCCCATTAGAATCAAGTCCCAGGTTTTTACCACCTCATGTTCAAGATCCGGATTGCCAAGCAATGTGGGGTTATTAATAAACGCTGTCTCTGCCAGCGTCGGTGCGCGGAATGCTTCGCCGTATAACAACTTCAGGCTGTAGGTTTCATTGAGTTGTTCTACCAGTGCCAAACGCGGGCTAAAACGTGCCTCTACATCTGAATAGTCATCATAGCGGCCCCCAATGGTGAGCCTGGTTGAATCGCGCAGGCTGCGAATATATTGACCATGAATACCCGTGGTGGATTGTGAACCTGAAACCCCCAAGGGTGTGCGTTCACTCATTTCGCCGTAATAAGTGATGGGGAATTGTCGCTGGATTAATTGCACCAGATCGTAGTTGCTGTAAGCACGCGCTTTGATCTCTTCGTGGTGCGCCGCTTGTATGCCCCATTGGGCGCTGGACTTGTCGTCTATAGTCCAGTCCGTTGTGTAGGCCAAGCGATAGCTTTCGCCGGCTTGTGTTGCTTGAATCCTAAATGGTTCATTGCTGCTGGGTACGCTTACCGCCGCCAAGGCCCCCGGCCCCTGCACAAACCCTTCAAGCTCAAAGGTGAATTGTTGATAGCTGAGAGAAAAATTGGATTTGATCGCAGGTGTCCATTCAATACCCTGATCCACACTTAAGTTCCACAGCTCACGGGCGTGATCATTCACCCCGTTGGCAGTATTTTCCGAGAGATAAAAATCCTCCGACTCGCCGCGATAATAGGTCAGATCAATTTGGGTTTTGCCGCGACTTAACCCCAGATCCATATTAAGCAAACGACGCGGGTCTTCAGTCTCCAGTGGCAAACGACTGAAGCTATCGGTAATCGTCAAATCTTGCCCTTTGTCCTCATAGGCATGCAAGTACGCATCCGCCTGCCATTCTTCACCGGCGTGACTCCAAAGTGCATCCAGTGCGCGCCGCTGCTCACTGCCCACGCCCACAGCGAGGGCTCTTTGCTGTTTGCGGGTGACAATATTAATTACACCAGTGAAAGCAGAGCTGCCGTAAACCGCAGAGCCTGGGCCGCGAATCACTTCCACCCGCTCAACCTGCGCTAATGGAAATAATGGCAAGGTGACATCGGGGCTGCCAGCACGGGGGTCGTTAAATACCTTGCCGTCAATCAGCAACAGCACCTCCAGCGATACCTGGGTGGTGCGTCGACCACGCGCGCTGTAGGTGTAAGCCAACCCACTATTAGCATTGCGATTAAATTGAAACCCCGGCACCAACCCGAGCAACTCGTGCAGGTAGTCCACACCCAAGCGCTCTATGTGCTCATGAGTAAATACCGACACCGCCGCCGGTACCGTTTTAATCGACTCTTGGGTAAGGGTCGACCCAGTCACCGGGGTTTCCAGCAACTGCTCAAGGCTTAATTCGAGGTAGGCAAATTCATCCGCGTGTGCGCCCATACTGAGCAGACACATCAACGCCAGCAAGCAGCGCGGTGCGCGATAAACTTTCGGTTTGATGACCATAGTGCGATTCTCCACGTCAGTAATACCGGGCGCAGGTCAGCGAGCTGACCAATCTGCTAACCAGGCATCAAACTGCCCAGGCGGTAAGGGTTTGGAAAAGTGATAGCCCTGCATTAAACGACACCCTTCATTCACAAGCAGAGTCATTTCATGGCTGGTTTCTACGCCTTCAGCAATGGTATCCATACCCAGTGACTGTGCGAGACGGATGATGTAACTAACAATCGCCAGCGACGCCTCATCCGACTGCATATCACGAACAAACGATTGATCAATTTTTAAAATGTTTACCGGCAAACGGCGCAGATAATTCAGGCAGGAAAAGCCAGTGCCAAAATCATCAATTGCAATGTGATAGCCCAAGTCGCGAAACTTCTGCAACACCTCGATAGAGGCATCCATATCGCTCATCAGCATGCTCTCTGTCAGCTCCAACTCCAACGACTGGGGTGCCGCGCCCGCGTCGTCCATAATGGTTTGCACCTCAGCCATAAAACCAGGTTGGTGGAATTGCAGTGCTGAAATATTCACACTGACCACCAGTGAAATGGCACCTTCCGCCTGCCAGCGAGTGACCTGTCGCGCCGCTTCGGCGATCACCCAATTGCCGATAGGAATAATCAAACCAATCTCTTCCGCCAGCGGAATAAAATCATTGGGCTGAACCAAACCGCGCTCCGGGTGACGCCAGCGAATTAGGGCCTCAGCACCATAAAGTTGCTGATTAGTGGCATCCATCTGCGGTTGATAATGAAGTTCAAACTGCCCCAACTCCAAGGCTTGTCGCAAGTCGTACTCAAGTTTTAAGCGATCCAACGTGCGCGAATTTAATAGCGGTGTATAGAACTGATAATTGTTGCGGCCTTTTTCTTTGGCGAGATACATTGCAGCATCGGCATTTTTAATCAGTTCGCTCGGTGAACTGCCATCCTCAGGGTAAATCGCGATACCAATACTTGGGCTTAAATGCAGTGGCATCTCTTCCACTAAATAAGGCTTTAATAATTCTTCGCGCACTTTGATTGCCACTTCCGCCAAATCGCGCTCATCATGCACACGCGGCAATAACACCACAAACTCATCGCCACCCAGACGCGCAACTGTATCGTCATTACGGATAACTTTTTTCAAACGCAGGGCTGTCTGGCGCAAAATTTGATCGCCCGCTGCATGGCCGAGCGAGTCATTGATATTTTTAAAACGGTCCAAATCGATAAACAGCAAGCCAACTTTTTCCTGACGCCGTTTGGCGGTATTAATCGCCATTTCCAAACGATCATTTAATAAAGTGCGATTGGGCAACTCGGTGAGGCTGTCGTGGTGCGCAAGAAAGTCGAGTCGTTCGCGGGATTTTTTGCGCTCGGAAATATCAGTAAAAATAGCGATATAATTTTCTATCTGACCGTCGCTACCCAATACGCGGCTAATTGAAAACCAGGAGGGGAATGTCTCACCATTTTTGCGCCGGTTGCTAAGCTCACCCAACCAGGCCCCACGCTCGTTGAGAATGGCAATCAGGTTGCGGAAAAATCCTCGCGGGTGTTGGCTCGCGCCTATTTGGGCGGCGTCCACACCCAACACATCTTCAGCACTGAAGCCCATCATCTTTTCGTAGGTTTTATTCACCAGAACTATGCGGAATTGGTCATCCAAAATCATGATCGCTTCATTGCTGCCTTCAAATACTTTGGCCCACAAACGCAATTCCGCTTCCTGATGTTTACGCTGGGTGATGTCGCGAATCACCATCACCACTTCTTGCTGCTCGCGCAGCATTACCCGTGCCTCCCAGGTGCGCATTTTTCCTGCCAGAGGCGACCAATCAAACTCGACTAATTGTTCACCTTTACCGGCAAACACCCGGCGAATTTGTGGTGCAAGAATGCGATAGACGGGTGCAGGCAAGTGCCCTTCACCACTGTCCTCATCGTAACTAACCCAATGATCCATCTCATGAGTGTAGGCGCCGACTTACATATCAATTACATGACCATCGCGGTCAATACGCAAAATCATGTCGGGAATACCCGCCAGCAGCGCGCGGGTTTTACCCTCACTTACACTGACATCGCGAAAGGCTTTTTTGGCGCGCAGAATAAATTGCAAACGATACGGCAGAGAGCCCCAACTAACGGGCTTGGTAATAAAATCTGTGGCGCCGGATTCATAGGCGTGATGAATGGATTCTATATCGCCGAGCCCGGTGACCATGGCGATAGGTAAATCATGGCCGCGTGGGTCTTGCAGTAACTCGCGGCACAAGCTGAAACCATCACCGTCGGGCAGGAGCACATCTAACAAAACAATATCTGGTTTACGCTCTGCAAAACGTGCGCGTGCAGAGGCGCAGTCGACCGCCTCCATCACCTGAAAACCTGACTGTTCAAGGGTGATAGTAGTCATTAAACGCGCGGCTTCATCGTCATCAACAACCAATACCAAATTCACATTGGTATCACCCAGCGTGATCAGCGGAATGCCGTTGCTGGTTGTTAGGTTGAGTGCTGAATCAGGCATCGAGCGGGTTTCTTTCACGTGGATAACTCCTTTCGCTCTAATTCAGCCAAACCTTCTAGCGATAAATCATAGAGCCGTAAAATGCTGTCGACCTGCTGCGCGGCACCCTCCATTTCACCTTTGCGCGCGCTGGCCTCACAATCGCGACAGGCCGCTGCCAAATCCAGCAAACCTAGATTAGCAGCGCTATTTTTAAAATTGTGTGCGGTTTTGTAGAGTAAATTGGCATCGCCCGCGGCCACTGCCTGATGCAGCTGGGTAATAAGTGTAGGACTAGCGCCGCGAAATAAACCAATAATTTTTGGCAACAAACCAACACGTAACTCGCGCAGTTGGCGAATAACCTGTTGATCAATTTCAATTTTGCCTGACGTGGACGATTCAACAGGCGTTGAATCCTTTTCGGGTAACCAACGGCTCAGGGTTTGGTTCAGCTGTAATTGTGAAAAGGGTTTGCTCAGGTAATCATCCATCCCCTGCGCCAAACAATGCTCACGATCACCACTGATAGCATTCGCGGTAAGCGCAATAATGGGTAAAGGATTCAAGCCCATTGTTTGCTCGCGCTGACGAATTCGTCGGCTGGCTTCAAACCCGTCCATCACTGGCATTTGGCAGTCCATCAACACCAGGTCGAATGACAGGCGATCAATAAGCGCCAGCGCTTCCTGACCGTTGTTGGCAATTGTCATATCCAACCCCATGCGCTGCAGCATAGCTTTGGCAACTTCCTGATTCACTGGATTGTCCTCCGCCAGCAATACCCGACCGCGCAGCGGTTTTACACCGGGCATTGGCTTTGCACCCTCACTGACCAGGGACTCGGAACCGAGCGGTTGGTAGATAAAATCACCAGCCGCAACCTGGGCGATAAGCCCATGTAACTCCGTCTGGCGCGCCGGCTTGAATAACATCAAGGCACGGTTGGCAAGGGACTCCTGAATCGCAATGCCGGCGGGGCACAGCACAATTACCGCTAGCGATTCAAATATTGGTGAGACCGCCAAATTATCCAGCAATGCACCAGCATTCATATCCGGCATCGCCCAGTCAGTTAATAGCAGTTCAAATGGAGCGTCCGTTTTAGCCTGTTTATTTAACAGCGCCAGCGCCTCGGCAGCAGATTCTGCAAGCACCGGAGTGATTCCCCAAGCACGCAACCAATCGTCCAGAATATCGCGGTTGACCTCGTTGTCATCCACCACCAATGTGCGCAAGGGCTTGAGTGGCTGAAACTCCGGTGCCGCCTCAGTATTAATATGCTGCGCCAGCAATAAATCAAAATAGAAACGACTGCCCTCTCCCGGCTGACTTTCCAACTGAATCTGCCCACCCATCATTTCAATCAGGCGCTGCGAAATTGCCAACCCCAAACCAGTGCCGCCGTACTTGCGCGACATGGAGGAATCAGCCTGGGTAAAGGATTGAAATAGTTTTGCGCTCTGCTCAGGAGAAATACCAATTCCTGTATCGCGCACAGCAAAGCGCAGCTGCAATTGGTCTGCCTTGTTGGCCACAAGCCCAACACTGATTTCTACTTCGCCGCTGTCGGTGAATTTGATGGCGTTGCTCAATAGATTGGTAATTACCTGCCCGAGCCGCGGGCCGTCTCCTATCACAGAGACAGGCGGCAATGGTGTTCTACACAGGAGCTCCAAATTTTTCCCGTGCGCAATAGGCGCGTAACGCTCCGCGATATCTTCAATCAGGGTATTGAGCGGGAATGGCAGTAACTCTAATTCCAGTTTACCGGCTTCGATTTTAGAGAAATCAAGAATATCGTTAATGATAAGAAGCAAATCTTCGCTGGAGCGACGCGCCACCCGGGCAAATCGTTTTTGTTTGCTGTCCAGCTCTGTCTCCAACAACAAACCGGTCATGCCCATAATGCCATTTAAGGGCGTGCGGATTTCATGGCTCATGACTGCCAAAAAGTCACTTTTGGCTTTGCTGGCAGCTTCCGCTTGTTCACGCGCGTATTGCAACTCCAGGGTGCGCTCCAGTACCCGCTGCTCCAGCAGCTCCTGATTTTGGCGCAACTCGCTGTCTTGCATTTCAATACGATCCAGCATGGCGTTAAAACGCCGGGTCAGCAGCCCCACCTCATCACGTACAGCGGACTCAGGTGCGCGAGCATCGTAATGTCCTTGATCGCCCACCCGCTGCGCCAATTCACTCAAACTCCCCAAGGGGCGCATTACTCGGGAAATCAAAGCCCAAGCCAAAATCCCGGACACCAACAGCGCCACAAAAGCGGCGGCTAACACCCAACCGATCTGGCCATAAAACTGTTCGCGCAATGGTTTTAGCGTGACATCCAACTCCAAATAGCCCAGAGGCTCTTCTGCCCAAAAAACGTCTGCGCGCACCCGGGTATCGCGCTCAGGGCCGAGCGCTGCAGTATCGCCAAGCGCAGCGCGGTATTCAGCCAGCAACTCGTTGTTGCTGAGAATCAAACGTGCCGCAATCACTTTAGGTTCCACACGCAATACGGCCAGCGTTTGTTGGGCGGCTTCTTTGTCGGCAAACATACTCGGCGCTGCCATATTCAACGCAGTTGCTTCCGCCAAAATTTGCAGCTGGTTATTTACTTGATTCACAAAGTAATTGTATTGCTGCCAACTGGTTGCTAGTGCCGCACCCAAGACTGCAATGCTGGTTAATAACATGGCGAGCAAAGTGATTTTGCGGGTTAGCGATGTATTAGGAATGGAGTTTGGCATCTTAGCGGCGCTCCATTGTTGGCTTTTTAGCCAATTTGAGCAGCTGGCTACTGACTTTTACACCAGCGCTGTCAATCGCCTGTTCGTTGATCACAAACTCAATACGGTTATCACTCGTACGCAGCAGCGCGATAGCAACACGCCCATCCCGAGGATCAGGCTCATCCGCTACGAGCAATACCCCCGGTGGCAATTGTGCGGGCAAGGAAATACGTTCACCGCTTGCGGGGCGATAAATCATTTGGCAAGAATTTAAATGCTGATCGAGATCCGCCGTTTTATCGAGATAGACAACTCTGGTCTGACGCTGCGGTTGGGATTTTTTTTCCAACTGCGCCAAGGCTTGACGGGTAACACCTTCTGCCCCCAAAGCACAAAGCGAAACCGATTGATCTTTGTGTGCGGGCCATTCGATGAATTTCAAAAAGTTATAGACAAATGCAACGCGCAAGCTAGCCTCGGACGCATTCGCCGAAGCCACAAAAAAAGGCGTGAAGAGCAAGACTCCCACACCAGAATAAACCAAGCGACGACCAGTAACTTTGGCCCACCTTCCCAGCACAGACTTCACCTTGTGCGATTCCCTCGTGTAAAGCGTTTTAATCTGCTCAGGATAGCCCAGCGGAGGTGGTTTTGCGATAAAGGGTTTTGCTTTTTCCGTCGCCTCCAGCCACCTTAATAAGACTAAGTGGTATCATGGCAGCCCTCAATTTCCATTCTTATGGCCACTTTTATGCTGTTGTTTGTCGATAACCTAACCAATGTCGATTTCAGTTTCCTTGACCCCCAGCGCGGCCTTCTCGGCGAGACCTGGTTAGCAAATGTTCGTTTGTATGGGGAACTGGATGAACAAGGCATGGTGTGCGATTTCGGCACCGTTAAAAAAGTCATGCGTCATTGGCTGGATACAGAGTTAGATCACCGCTTGGCTGTGCCCATTCGCTCACAGCAAATTCGCATTGACGATGAAGGGGACTTTCTCACCATTCATTGGCAATTTGGCAGCAATGGTGAATTTTTACACACACGCTCACCGCGCGATGCAATTGCTCTTGTCGATGCAGAGGTTCTAACACAAGAATCTATTGCCGAATGGTGCATTAGCCAACTCAAGCAACGATTCCCAATGAGCGTGGCACGTTTGGAGTTGGACTTCTCATTGGAGCCTATAACTGGAGCCTATTACCACTACAGTCACGGTTTGAAAAAACACCGGGGTAATTGCCAACGCATTGCACACGGCCATCGCTCACGCATAGATATTTGGGCCAACGGCAAAAAATCACCGAAACTGGAGCAGCGTTGGGCCGATGAATGGAAAGATATTTATTTGGCTACTCGTGAAGATTTGATTGGCAAACCGCAACACCAAGGCACGAATTACTACCACTTTGCCTACGAGGCAGAGCAAGGCCCGTTTGAAATTACCCTGCCCCAACGCTGCTGCTATCTGATCGATACCGAGACTACCGTAGAGTTTATCGCCCATCACATTGCGCAAAAAAGCCGCCAGGAAAACCCCGACACATTTATTCGCGTGAAAGCGTATGAAGGCATTAACAAAGGTGCAATTGCAGAAGCCTAAAACAGTAGCGCAATTATTAATTGCGAGTTAAAAGATTATCGATTTTTTGCAGGTGGGTAATCAGCGGTGTTGAGTGTAAATTCAACACTGAAAAATACTCTTCAGCCATAGGGGCCACTGAGCAATATTTGGGAAGCTCCATTTGTTGCTCGATCATAGAATACAAGCGCGGTAAAAAAATAAACTGCAACCACTGCGGAAAGTTCATGGTATCTATCGCAAAAGGTTCCGTACTCGCCAGCGCCTCCTCGGAAATCATTTCAAATTCCCACAGCTGCAATTGCCGCAGTTGTTGTTCAACGTCCATTAACACTTCGGCAACGGCGATGTGGAGTTTATTCATGGTATATCCGGCAGTCAGGGTGCTTCGTAGGTTGGTGCTGAGCGCAGCGATGCCCAACACGCTTTTTAAAAAATCATTTGTGAACGATATGGGTAAACGGCGGCAGCGAATTCAAAATCGCTTTGCCGTAACGCTTGGTAATAATGCGGCGATCAAGCAGGCTGATTTTGCCTGTATCCGTTTCAGTGCGCAGCAAACGCCCACAAGCCTGAATTAATTTTAACGATGCATCCGGTACGGTGATTTCCATAAATGCATTGCCGCCACGCGCTTCAATCCACTCCGATAATGATGCCTCAATTGGATCATCGGGAACCGCAAACGGCAGTTTGGCAATAATCACGTGCGTGCAATATTTACCCGGTAGATCCACCCCTTCGGCAAAACTTGCCAACCCAAACAGCACACTACCGCGCCCTTCATCGATAGCTTTTTTATGCTGCACCAACATTTCCTGCTTGGAATTATCACCCTGCACCAAAATAATTTCGCGTAGATCTTCCGGCATATCCTCAAATACATCGAGCATTTGTTTGCGCGATGAAAACAACACCAGAGTGCCCGCATCGGGATCAATTAAATTCGGCAGATCGTCAATAATGGCAAGGGTATGCACATCCGCATTAGTCGCCTCCACTGCAGCCACGGGAATTTCCAGCGTCGCCTGTTGAAAATTAAAAGGGCTGGGCACTACATGGTAGTTGGCGTCCGCAGGTGTTCCCGCGCGCATTTGAAAGCGTTGAAAATTCCCCAACGCGGTTAAAGTTGCGGAGGTAATAACCGCACCGCAGGCTTTTTCCCACAAACTGTATTCAAGGGTTTTGGCGGCAAGAATCGGGCTGGAGCAAATTTCCAAATCGAGGCTGCCAGTGTGGTCTATGGGGGTGATCCAACGGGCTTTGGGAACCGAACCGGGTTTATCGGGCGTAGCAAAACTCGCCCACAAATCGCGATTGGCTTCCGCACGCGACTGCCAGGTTCCCAGCAGCGGATAATTATTTTCCAAATCAATTTTGGGTACGGGGCAATGCGCATCTTCCATAGATTGGGTTAATTCATCGCACATTTTTTTGAGCAATTCACTCAGGCGATCAAAGCCTTTGTACAACTCAACACAAGGCAGGAGTAGATCCTGAGGAATTACGCCGTTGTCAAAACGATAATGATTTTGGCGATCATCAAAGGCAATGCTCTGCGCCAACTGATCAAATACCGGATACAACTGATCCAATCGTTGTTTGCAATCGATTAATGCCGCCGGTAATTGCTCGCCATAACGATCCACATTCCCAGCGCCACTCACCGCACCTAAAATTGCGCCGAGCGCTTTATTGCATTGATCCAGCCATTTGCTGGTCGCGAGCATGCGGCTGTGATGCGCAAAATGATTGAGTGCTTTTTGCGGTAAGTGATGACCTTCATCGAACACAAAAATCGCGTCCTCCGGTGCGGGCAAAATAGCACCACCGCCTAAGGCCAAATCGGCCAGCACCAAATCGTGATTGGTCACAATACAATCCACGGCATGCATTGAATCGCGCGCTTTAAAAAAACTGCACACCGACACATTGGAGCAACGGCGTCCGGTACATTGGCGATGATCCGTGGTGATGATTTGCCACTCGTTTTGTTCGAGTGCTTGCGGCCAGGTATCGCGCTCGCCATTCCATTTATTGCCAGCGAGGGATTCCATCATGGACTGATACAGTTTTACGCTTTGTGCAGACACACTCGGATATTCATCTTCATAAAGTGCGCGGGTGGGATTTACACCGCTTTCGTATTCAGCAATGAGATTATCGAGCTTACTCAAACACAAATAGCGACCACGGCCTTTGGCGAGCGTGAAGGAAAAATTTAGCCCGCTGTTGCGATGTAAATCGGGTAAATCTTTATTTACGATTTGCTCTTGCAGCGCGACTGTAGCGGTAGAGACAACCAACTTCTTACCCAGAGCTTTGGCCATGACCAGCGCCGGCAGTAAATAGGCGATAGTTTTGCCCGTACCTGTACCTGCCTCAACCACACAAATATGACCACCGGCACGCTCTTCCACTAGACGATGATTTTCATCATCCAATTTAATACTGCCAAGCGCTTTAGCGATTTCAGCGATCATTAATTTTTGGCCATAGCGGGACTTTAAGCCCTTATTTTCCAAAAATGTGCTGTAGGCGCTTTGAATTTGTTTTTTGAGGTCATCGGTTAGCATTAGCTGCTGCTACTCAGTTTGCTCACAACCGGGTTAGCATAAATTCCCAGCGCAATTTCGCGCTGCCCTTCGGGGATTGCATTCATACGCTGGGCAAAGGCTGCTTTTTCTGCACTTAAAGTTGCAGGGTCATAAGGTGTGTTGTTTACACCATAATTCACTGTCGGCACATTGCCATGCAACATTTCATAAGCAATACAGTTAGTAGCATGCAATACATAGTTGCCAAGAATTTGTTTGTCCAAGGCGGCAACCAGCTCATCAGTATCGGTGTAATCGCCATCCAAAATATCGCCGAATGCCAAATGTACATTACCTTTGTCGCCAGCAATTCCCATGGCGATGCTTTTTACATCCTCATGCTCTTCTTTTTGGTAACTGCCTTGCGTGCGCTGTAAATAAAGCTCGCGCGCTTTCGCTGCATCGCAAGGGTCCAACTCGTAAGAAATAGATACCGGCACTATGCGCAACTGCCGGATATAAGTGGCCAACTCTTCCGTCTTGGGTTTATTTAGCGCGATCATACCCAGCACCGCGGAATTGGTTTTATCGCAACCATCTTTGGCGCGACCTTCACGCTGGGCGATCCAGATACTTGAATGTTCATTGCAAATTGAATGATGAATATAAGACGACAAATATTTTGCCGCTTTGAGTTTTTCACGCGGCGCTTTTGCCGAACGGTTAACAATAAAACTTTTATTCAACCGCATTAAATCTGACACAAAAGGTTTGGTCAGCAAGTTATCGCCAATCGCGATACGCAAAGTATTGCTGTGGTTGTGATAGAGAACCCAATTGACAAATGCCGGGTCCATCGCGATATCGCGATGGTTGCTTATAAACAAATAGGCCGTTTTTTTATCCAGCTTATCCAGGCCTGATGTAGTTAATGCGGTGACGCGCTTGGCCATCATAGCCGCCATATAGTTTTCAACCACATGCTGAAAACCATCCACATCCTGAATGCCGGATAACTGCTGTTTGAGCTTCGCTTTTACCAGAGGTTTTATCGCCCACCCCAACCATTGGTGCGCACCGGGAAAACGCAAACGGGTTACGGCATCGACCAATTCCGGGTCGGCTAACAGGCGATCAAGCGTGGAGCGAACTTCATCATCGCGGTAGGGGCGAATATCATCAAATTCAGTCATATAAGGGAGTCATCAGTAAGAAGGCAATTTCAACATCTATCGGAATGGGTTTATATCCAAACAGACATTATGCGCTCCAAGAACAAGCGCTTTGCATAAGGGCCGGAAGCCAGCGAAAATAGGCGCACAAAATACCGAAAAGGGTCGCAAAATGCCACCAAAAACACCACCCATCAATCGCAATACCGATAGCAACACCCCCTGCCCGTGCGGTAGCCAGCAATCACTGCAAGCCTGTTGTCTGGATTTTATCGAAGGCATCCGCCTGCCCCCCACCGCTGAAAGCTTAATGCGCTCGCGCTATACCGCGCACAGCCTTGTCGCCGTCGATTACCTGTGGGACACCTGGAGCCCGGAACAGCGTTTGCGCTCCAGCAAGAGCGACATTCGCGCCTGGGCTGAAAGCTGCGACTGGTTGGGTCTACAAATACGCAACACCCACGCAGGAGCCGAGTCTGATGATTCCGGCATCGTTGAATTTGTGGCGATTTTTCGCCAACAAGGGCAACTGCATCAGCACCATGAAACTTCATTATTTAAAAAGCACTTGGGTAAGTGGTTTTATGTTGATCATGTGGAGCCGTGACAGAGTCAAATTTCCGACACAAATAATAAAGAAATGTGATGCAACCGGCGAAGCGCACAAAAATCCGCCACTGATCGCATTAGCTGATCACCTCATCACTCACTAATGCTTAAAATAGCGCCAAAATCATAATATCCATTGCGCTATTAGCGGCTACACTCTCCGGTGTGCCATTTGCCAAGACTCTAACTCTCTCACTCTATGAAAATTTTGCTGGTCGAAGACAGTGCAACCCTGCGCCATGCCATGCGCAATTATATTCTCGAAGCGGGTCATGAACCCTTGATTGCACGCAGTGGCGAAGAAGCGCTGCAGCTGCTCGAAAATACCCCGGTCGATATGATCATTATGGATGTGGAAATGCCAGGCCTGAATGGCTTTGAAACGACACGCCTCATCCGCGAGTGGCTTGCGGGCCACTGGATACCCATCATTTTTGTAACCGGCCTGAATGAGGACGAAAATTACCGCGAGGGCATAGAAGCCGGTGGCGATGACTATCTGATCAAGCCGGTCAGCTTCATGATTATCAAAGCAAAAATCCGCGCGATGGAGCGTATCGCCGAAATGCGCGACCAGCTGAATCAGCTCAACGTGGAATTGGAGGCACTGAGCCAGCTCGACAGCCTCACGCAAATATATAACCGTCGCACCTTTAATGATTTGGCACAGCAACAGTGGTCGCTGGCTAAACGCCATCAACAACCCATTAGTGCGTTGATGATCGACGTGGACCACTTCAAATTATTTAACGATCACTACGGTCACCCGGCGGGTGATGCCTGCCTGAAAAAAGTCAGCCAGGCGATTAAAAGTTGCCTGCACCGCAGTGGGGATATTTTGGGCCGCTATGGCGGCGAAGAGTTTGTAGTACTACTGCCGGAAACCGATGCGAAGGGTGCAATGCGCGTATCCCAATCTATCGGTGAAGCCTTGGCGCAGTTGCAAATACGCCACGATGTATCACCCACCGACAGCTATGTAACCGCCAGCATTGGCGGTGCAACTTGCCTGCGCACCACCGGCCATGATTTGGAAGAACTGATTAAAAATGCCGACCGCGCTCTGTATAAAGCCAAACGCGCGGGGCGCAATCGCAGTTGGGTGGAGGAAGTAGCCACCCACAAAACTATTTTGCTGGCGGATACAGATCAGGAGTTACTGCGTCATTTCAGCGGCTGCTTGCAAGCGCACTTTAATTTGCTCACCGCCGAAACACAGCGTGAATGCCTGGAGTTAGCGATTGAGTTACATCCGGACTTAATATTGTTAGGTAGTGGCATTGTAGATACCCAAGCCGGTGCCGAACTGTGCAACTGGCTCGCACGTACCCCAAAAACAGCCAACAGCCTGTTAGCGCTTGTGAGCGAACAAACCGACGACAAAATCAAAACACTTGGGCAAACACTCAATATCAACCATTTTTTTGATAAGAGCCTCAGTGCGCCCACGCTGCTCAACAACATTGTCAAACTGCTTAACGACGCGCACTGATGAGCAGCCATTCACCGCATTAATTGCTGCGCAGCGAGTTGTACCAATTTACCTCGCGTGAATATTTATCCACCTGATCGGCCACATCCAACACCAGCGCAAACAGCGCCATGCGCACCAACACGCCATTGTCCGCCTGGCGGAAAATGGCCAGGTTGGGGTTTGCATTCAAATCATTATCCAGCTCATTGGCGTCTGCCCGTGAATCTCGCGGCAGCGGGTGCATGATCACCGTATTCGGTTCGCAGTATTGGGTATAGATGGATTGATTCAAACGGAACCGACCGCGATACAAATCGGCCTCTTCTTTACTGGCGAAACGCTCTTCCTGGATACGTGTTGAATAAGCGATATCGATATTGCCGATGCTGGATGCCAAGTCATCCGTAATCGTCACCTTGTGCCCTGCACTGCGCAACTCCTCAACGATATAGTCCGGCATTGCCAACTCTTTGGGTGACACCAAACACACGCTAATGTTTTGAAACAAGCACAGCAACTTACACAGAGAATGCACTGTGCGACCATGTTTTAAATCGCCGATCATCGCAATGCGCAAGCCATCAATACTGCGCCCGTTAGCCCGCAACTCTTTGCGAATGGTGTACAAATCCAGCAGCGCTTGGGTCGGGTGTTCGTTGGCACCATCGCCGCCATTCAGTACCGGTACTCGACTGCCTTCGGCAAATTCTGCGACCGAACCTGCTTGCGGGTGACGCATACAAATCACATCGCTGTAACCGGACAGTACGCGGGCGGTATCAAACAGGGATTCGCCCTTGGTGAGCGATGAGCTTTCAAAACCAGTAGTTTCGCGTACATTGCCGCCCAGCAAATTAAACGCCGAACCAAAACTCACCCGGGTGCGGGTGCTGGGTTCAAAAAACATGTTGCCCAAAATCGCCCCTTCCAATACCCGCGTTACCTTGCGACGCAGGGCGTAGGGCTCCATGGCGTCGGCCACGTCGAAGATGCGCTGGATATCAGCGCGTTCAAATTGTTTGATAGAGAGAATATGCGCGCCGGTAAAATTCACAAGAAGTCCTTAGCGGTGAGACCGCTGACCAAAGAGGCAAAACCAAAGGGGGACAAAAACGGTCGCCATTTTAACGACAGCAAAGCGCGATACCAACGGCTAATGATAAAAAAACCTAGTGCACCGGAATCAGCGAGACCAGGCGCGTATCGGCACGCCGCTCTTTAGTAGGCAGCGATGGCATCATGCGCTCCAATGCCGCCTCGGCCGTAGCGCGATAAGTGGTTAACTTGCCGCCCATTACCGAGAGCACTCTAGGCTGGTGTTCGTTATCCACCGAGAAAATCACATCGCGCGAACGACCAAATGCCGCCTTGTCACTCTTGGGCAGCACTCGCAAGCCAGCAAAGGTATCGACCTGACTATCCTCCACTGGCAATTCCGGGAAATAGTGACGCAAGGTCGCGAGCAAATAAGCCTTTTCTTCATCGCTACAAAACGCGGTTTCCGGGCGCCCTTGGTGCAGCTTTTCGGTGGTGCCGACCATTAACTGCCCCTCCCACGGCAAAACAAACACCGCGCGTTTATCGGCTGGAGCCTCCAGATAGAAATACTGCGCAAGCAGCGGCGGCAATAGCAAATGACTGCCCTGCACTAGCTCGACCTGGGGATGATTTATCGCCGGTTTAATCTTGGCCAATACCTCCGTCGCCCAAGGGCCAGCGCAATTGACCAATACGCGACAGCTGATCGACTGTTGGCCGGATTCGGTTTGGATATCTACCTTGCAACATTGACCATTGCGCTCTGCGCCCACAAAGCGCGCAGGCATGAGCATATCTGCTCCCAACAAAATGGCCGACTGCAATACCGAACGCGTCAGTGCCGCATCATCGGTTTGCGCTTCGTGATAACGGAACACAGCTTTCAACCCCTGCTGCTTTAACCCGCTCAACTGATCCCATTCCGAGCGGGACAATTGACGAAACAAGCTGTTTTTATCAAACCCCGCCAAACCAGCGTAAAGGCTCAGCCCCGCCCGAATTGTCAGCGATGAGCGAGTTGAATTCTCATAAACGGGAATGTGCAAGGGGCGCAGTTTTACCAATTCGGGGGCAAGCCGTAATAGCAGCGCTCGCTCGCGTAAGCTCTCGCGCACCAAACCGAACTGGGCTGTCTCCAGGTAACGCAGCCCGCCGTGAATCAGCTTGGAAGATTTGGAGGATGTACCCGCCGCCGGCGCAGTTTGCTCGACGACCAATACCGAATAACCCGCTGCCGCTGCCGCCTGAGCGACACCGGCGCCCTGAATACCTGCGCCTACAACGACAATGTCGTATTTCATTGAATTTCGTCCGGGAGAAAAATCAGCCAGAGTATAGACAGACTTGTAAGAATGATCGACAGCTGTGCGCTGGAAATGCGATTAATGGTGCTGAATAACACCATCCAGGTCATAAAGCCCAAGCAACTTACTCGCCGCCAGGGGCAGCTGGGCAATGGAAAGCTTCGTACCGGCAGCCTTGGTCAAACTCAATGCCGCCAACAAGAGTGAGGCGATGGAAGAATCCACCTTGGTTACACCGCTGCAATCCAGAGTGCGTATATTGGATTGCACACTGGTGTGAAGGGTGCGCTGCAATTGCTCCCGCAAGTGAGTCACCGTTTTAAAACTCACCTCGCCGCGCACATAAAGCACATGCTCACTCAGTATTAATTCACTCATTTTTAGCCGCTGCCGCTTTGTCGTTTTGTTCAGTCAGGTTTTTTAAAAAAGCATCCAAATTAGTGCGATTGATTTCCTCATCGAACACCCCGCGGGCAGTAACCACCAAACTAATACCCTCCACATTGATGTCCACAATTTTCCACTTATCATCTTGCAGCTCCAACCGCAAAAATAAAATTACCGCCTCACCGCGCTCGTTATTTACCCGCACTTTAAGGGTGGTTTTGGTTTCACTCTGACTGCTGTTTTTATTATCACGACCGAGCATTTCCGGTTTGGTATTGCGGTACAGGTACAAGGTTTTGGTGTAGCTACGAATTAAATAGCGCTGAAATTCGCGCAAGTAAATTTCCCGCTGCTGCGCACTGGCACTACGCCAGTGTTTTGCCAACGCGAGTTGCGCCATACGTTTAATCGCCAGGTTAGGTAATGCAGACTCAGCCACAATACTGCGCAATTGTTCCGGGTCAGTTTGATAAAGCGCCTCATGTTTTTTTAACTGGGTTAATACATTTTCAATCGCAACCTGCATTACCCCAGCCGGATCTGCTTTTTGGTTACCCGCCGTATCGGCACGAACAGCCAATGATAGTGAAAACAAAAACAAGGTACAAAAAATCGCCCTGAATGAACGCGAAAAAAATAATGGTGTTAGCAGGTTATTCATGATTCGTTTCCTCTGCGGAAGTGCTCGTAGCTTTGTTCAAGCCAAATTCACCGATTAATTTTTCCAGCAACAGCGCAGAAGAAGTGAACTCAATAGTGTCACCAGCCTTGAGCATGTCCTCTTCCGCGCCTACATCCAAGCCGACATACTGCTCGCCCAGCAAACCGGAAGTAATAATACTCGCCGAAGAATCCACACTAAATTCATAGCGGTTATCAAGCGCCATACTGACTTTGGCTTGGTAATTGGAGGTATCCAGCTGAATATCAGTAACCCGCCCTACCACTACTCCAGCGCTTTTAACTGGCGAACGCATTTTTAGCCCACCAATATTGGTAAAGTAGGCATGCACCTCATAACTCGGTGCGGCGCGAAAGCTGGATTGGTTTGCAACCTTCAGCGCTAAAAAAACCACTGCCGCCATTCCCAGCGCGACAAAAAAACCAACCCACAAATCAACCAGTGTGCGATTCATTATCAAAACCCTCTGAACATAAAAGCCGTCAGCACAAAATCCAATGCCAACACCACTAACGCTGAAACCACCACTGTACGTGTTGTCGCCCGCGAAACCCCTTCGGCAGTCGCCACCGCAGAATAACCTTCGTATACCGCGATCAAACTTACTGCCACCGCAAAAATCACGCTTTTAATAATGCCGTTAACAACATCCTGACGAAAATCCACCGCGTTTTGCATTTGCGACCAAAAGGTTCCTGCATCCACACCCAGCAATTGCACCGCCACTAAATAGCCGCCAAAAATTCCGAGCGCACAAAAAATGACATTGAGTAATGGCAGCGAAATAACGCCCGCCCAAAAGCGCGGTGCAATTACTCGCGCCAGTGGTTGAATCGCCATCATCTCCAACGCATTTAATTGCTCAGTCGCTTTCATCAAACCGATTTCTGCTGTTACCGCAGAACCCGCGCGACTTGAAAATAGCAATGCCGATAATACCGGCCCCAATTCACGCACCAGTGCTAAGGCTACCACCATGCCCACACCATCACCGGAACCAAAACGCTCCAGCGTGTCGTACATTTGCAAGCCCAGCACCAACCCCACAAATAAACCGGACACCACAATAATTAACAGCGAGAGCACACCAATAAAATAAACTTCGCGCACCACCAACCAGGGGCGGCGCAAACACATGGCAGACATCAATAAAATAGAAATTAAAAACCGACAAATAGCGCCGAGCAATATCAACCGATCTGTCACCTGCCGCCCAATGAACTCAACGCCCTGCAAAATAGATTTCATCGCTCAGCTCCCAGTAAGTGGCTGGCATAATCCGGCGCAGGGTAATGAAATGGCACCGGCCCATCGGCTTTACCGTTGACGAATTGTGCGAGGAAAGGATGATCGGACATTTGAATATCAGCAGGAGTACCTTCGGCGATAACCGTACCGTCGGCGATCATATAAACGTAATCCACTATTTTGAGCGACTCTTTAATATCGTGAGTCACCACAATCGAGGTTGCACCCAGCGCATCATTAAAGCGGCGAATTAACTGCCCGATAACACCAAGTGAAATTGGGTCTAGCCCTGCAAAAGGTTCATCGTAAAGAATTAATTCCGGGTCCAGTGCAATGCAGCGCGCTAAAGCTACGCGCCGCGCCATACCGCCCGACAGTTCGGACGGCATTAAATGATGTGCGCCACGCAAACCCACCGCGTGTAATTTCATTAGCACCAGGTTGCGAATTAAATCCTCAGGCAGATCGGTATGCTCGCGCATTTGAAAGGCAACATTTTCAAACACAGTTTGATCGGTAAATAGCGCACCCATTTGAAACAACATGCCCATTTTGCGGCGCAACAAAAATAACTTTTGCGCATTTAATTCCTCCACCGATTGGTTATCCACCAACACTCGCCCGGAAGTTGGTTTCACCTGCCCGCCAATCAAGCGCAAAATAGTTGTTTTGCCGCAGCCACTCCCGCCCATAATGGCCACCACCTTGCCACGCGGAATGCGTAAACTGATGTTATGCAAGATCTTGCGCGAGCCATAGCCAAACGAGACCTGCTCCAATTCCACCATCGCCGATTGATAATTCATGCCAGTTATTTCATCCCTCTTGCAAAGGTCACACTGCGAAATATCAAATAAACCAAAACACTGTAGGCGCGTCTTTTTAAGATAAAAAGACACTAACCTAAGTGTTACCTTCGTAAGGGAAATTACAAGTGAGGATTCTGATATGGATCAACTGGAAGGGAATTAAAATACGCACTCTGATAAGCAAGCAATCTATTACCTGGATCGGTACATAAGGGCGCCTCTTTCGACACCCAGATGCGCCTTATTTTAACCAGGGCACGGCAAGCGGCGCGCCTACACGTTACCCACGCAACGCAGCCTCAATAGTGGCGATGTCTATTTTTTTCATTGTCATCATCGCATCAAAAGCACGTTTCGCCGCAGCAGGATCAGGATTCACAATGGCCTGCATCAAGGCTACCGGTGTAATCTGCCAGGACAAACCCCACTTATCCTTACACCATCCGCACTCACTCTCCGCGCCACCATTATCGACAATTGCATGCCAATAACGATCAGTTTCTGCCTGATCAACTGTGGAGACTTGAAACGAAAATGCTTCACTGTGCGTGAAAGTATCACCACCATTAAGTCCAAGGCAGGGAATCCCCATGACGGTAAACTCCACCGTCAACACATCACCCTGCTTCCCCGACGGATAATCACCTGGCGCGCGAAATACAGAACCCACCGACGAGTTAGGAAATGTTTCCGCGTAAAATTGCGCCGCCGCCTCAGCATCATCAACATACCAAAGACAAATTCTATTTTTTGCGTGATTACTCATAACTATTCTCCTTTATGAAATTTTAATACCCACCACCGCAACCCCATAGCAACGCTAATTTTTCTAGAGGCAACACTTACTGCCCCCAATTTACCAGATAAGAGAAAAACGCCAAATAAATCAAAAAAACGGTTAACTATTGAGTTGCGCGCCAAACATATTTAATTGAACCACTATGAACTTATAAACACTACTAAATTGCTTCAGAGGCTGCTACTTTGGGGCACAGGTATTATCTGTATGCGTCATCCATCAATCACGATAAGGAGTCGGTTATGAAAGCACCACGGTTTTATTCCGTATTTTACAAACCTCTTGTTTTTATTATTTTCGCTCTATGGGGTTCCAATGCGCTTGCTTATTTAGTGATTAATTATGATAGCAATGACCTCATGTGGCAGAGCGAGGAGTTGCGAATTGGCGATGACGATTACGCCTCTTACGGGGACTTCTTTATAGACCAGACGATCAACTTCAAAATAAAGATTATCATTCCAGATATTGAATCTTCAAACCCAGAAACAGCGCCGTCTGTTTTCAATGATGTTATAAAAAGTATCAGCACATCTAATATTTTCACATCTCCACTAATCACTAAAAGCCGATTTGAGTTAATACCTGAAGGTCCCCTATTCTCTTACTGGAGCCTGACTTTTGACCTTATTGAAAGCGGACCTCTGACAAATGGAACTGCAAGCGGCGGCTCATTCTCCACGGGAGGTTTTATTAGTTGGAACCCGGATGGCTCCGGCGTTGGAAATGGCATCGCTAATTTTATGTATTATTGGGACAATTGGGTTTACAGACGACAACAGATGGAATGGATATTAAACACAGACGTTCACTTTGCAAATTATGAGAGTCAATTGACTATAGAAAAAGTATCCGTAGCGGAACCCATTCCACTTGGGTTATTACTAGCCGGAATGAGCTTTATTTTTTTCGCGCGCCGTCCAATCAAACTTAAAACCTAAGCACGATTGCATTCCTTTGAGTTGTAGGGGCGCCGCTTGCTGCGCCCGTTTACCAGATAAAATAAAAGGCCAATTTCGAATCAATCAGAATCATTCTTAAGCTCAGCAAACTTTGAGGCCATAGTAGGATTGCCCCTCGTCAACTTCTTAACGGTTAAATCATCGGCCTTGTTATTAGCAAGACGGAGATTGTTTTCAGAACCAAGCAATGCTTCCTTAGTTTTCTGTAGGTGATCGATAGTTTTGTCGATTTCATCTATAGCGGTTTTAAACTTCTTGGATGCTAACTCGTAATTCCTAGCAAAACCTGTTTTGAACTCATCGAGTTCATTCTCGAAGTTTGTAATATCGATATTCTGCGCTTTTACTAATGCAAGTTCTGTTTTGAATTTCAGGGAGTTTTGTGCAGCATTTCGGAGTAGCGTAACAATTGGAATGAAGAACTGGGGTCGAACGACATACATCTTCTGAAAACGATGAGAGACATCAACAATACCGGAATTGTATAGTTCACTTTCAGGCTCTAGAAGTGAAACGAGGATTGCGTATTCGCATTTTTTTTCATTCCGGTCTTTATCAAGCTCTTTAAGGAAGTCTTCATTTTTCTTCTTGGTGGCTGTTTCGTCATTCTCGTTTTTCATCTCAAACATAATCGAAACAATCTCAGTACCGGCGTCATCTAAGTCTCGAAAGATAAAATCACCCTTACTACCACCTCGGGCGTCGTTGTCCTTCTCAAAATATGCCTTAGGAAATGCAGTAGCTCTAATACGATTGAACTCAGTTTCACAGTGCTGCTCAAGGGTTTCACCAACCATCTTGGTTGATAAACGAGCTTTCATATCACGTAAACGCTCGATCGCCTCATCACGATCCTTAATTTGTGTTTCATACTTATCCTTGAGAGAGCTTTCTGCAAGCTGCTTCTCAAGCTGCACTCGCTCAAGGTTGTTCTTGAGTTCGTCACGCTGCTTCTCAACTACATTTACCGCCTCAGTAATAGCAAGTTTCTGCGTAACTTCGAGCGTACCGAACTTAGTTTTTAATTCCTGAATCTCAGCATCTTTTGCAGCGGCGATTTTCTGCATTTCATTCGTGAGCCGCGCTTCGGCAAGCTTGATGGCGGACTGCTCTTCAAGTTTCGTTTGCTTGAGTTCATTCGCGAGCTTGTCTCGTTCTCTTTCTAGCTCATTTAATGCTTCTGTCACTGCAAGCTTCTGAGCAACCACTCCGGCATCAAGTTGAGCATTCAACCTTTGGATTTCAGCATCCTTGGCTGCGGCGATTTTCTCCAGCTCGTTAGTGGCCTTGGTGGTCGCAATTTCAACAGCATTCCGCTTATCCTGCTCTGCCAACTCAAGTCTTTCGTGTAACTGCCGCTCAAACTCGCTGTCGTGGACTTGTTTCAGAATATCTGCATAGCCCGCCTCGTCAATTTTGAATGCTTTGTTGCAGTGCGGGCAGATGATTTCATGCATGGTTATTTACCTTCAGCCTTGTTCAATATATTTAAAAGCATTTCTGGCACATCTCCTTGAGCTTGGAGAGTTGCCGTCCGATATGCGAGTTGATTCTTCGTAAGGCTAATACCTGCAACAGTTTCGACTGCTTGGCAAGCTGCAATCCATTCCGTCCAGTTTGCCTGCATAAATGCTTCAAGATGATCTTGAAATATTGCTACCTGATCAAACACATTGGCAGCGGGAAAGTCTTCTTCCTGCAACGCAAAATAGCGCATTAGCTTGCGATTTTCTATTGCATGGTTATTGCGTTCACGATCAATATCTTGTTGATTTTTGTTCTTGGCACGAGCGCGCGCCTCAAATCCGCCATCCGCATCAAAGAGCGTGTAAACCGGAACTCCAATCGATGTCAAAATTGCATGCGCAAGAGGGAGGGATGTCTTAGATCCTACAGGAACAATCGAAAGACCAGCCGTCTCTAGTAAGCCTGATGCAGTTCTATCACCAATACCATAAAACAAAGACATTTCGGTCGCTCCCTCCACCAGGAATGCTCGATTTGCAAAAAGTGCTATGGAGAGTTGGTCGGCTACGTTGTGGTCAAGTCTACGATCGACCACATCAGCCTCCACAATGCCGTGCAACTTGGCCTTCACATCAGCAATAGTTGCGTAATGAACGGAAACCACAGGAGTTTCATCTGATGACCTTGTTAAACGTCTGACTTGATGAAAGTTTCGAGCTTCAATAAAGTAAGGACTATGAGTTGCATAAGTCACTTGAATACGTTTATCAGCATCTTCCGTGAGCGATCGAAGTACTTTTGCAAATGCTTGCGCTTGGATGGGATGCTGAAAAAGTTCAGGCTCTTCGATTGCCAAACAAATTACACCCTCTGCAGATGCAGAACCAGATTGCGCCAAAAGCTGAAGGGCTGATATTAAGATTGTACGTTGAAAACCATGACCTTGTCGTTCTACGGCTGTCTCAGTTGCACCATCAAGCACCGCCACTTCGAATGTAGTTCGAGGAGCTTTAAGCTCTACTTCCGCTGGGGAAACCGTGACCGCGCGACCAGGTGCGTAAGAGCTAATAACATTATTCAGCTGTGAGGTCATATCATCAAGTTGCATTTTGAACTTATCGGTGTAGACCGCTTGTTGCTTCAACCGTGCCTCTTCAACAATCTGTGCGATTTGTTCGTCCGCCGCAGTACGATCGATTGATCGCTCTAGAATTCTGGCAATGATGCTCGATTTTCCATCAATCGACTCTTCGCTCGCACGAAGATCGGCAGTGACTAATACAAAGTCGAACAGACCACTCATCTTGCCGCCGCTGTTAAAACCAAAAAAATTTGTCTGCAAAGCTTCGGGAGCATCAATCAGTACATCTGTGTGTGATGCTTCCCATGCGGTCATCGCCTGTTCAACTGCTGCACCAGTATTAGCCGCTGGGAGTTCCAATTCTGGCCTGTTGCGTCGAAGTTCAGCATATAAATCTTTCTTCGCGGTGGCGCCGCCCGCCGCTTTAATTACATTAAACTCGGGGAAACCCTTAGCATTTGCGGAGAGCACATCGGCCCCCTCAGGAGAGCAGCGCCTCCATGCAGTGAAGGTAGCCACATTTTGCGGTGCGTATTTGCCAAGTGCCTCGCGATCCTTCTCAGTAAGCTCAGCAAATGTGACCTGAACCTCGATATATTCATCGGTCGCACCAAATGAGCAATCTTTATCAGTGAGTGAACTGGACTTGCCATTGAAGAACCAATCTAACGCACGAAGCACCGTTGATTTACCTGCACCGTTAGGTCCAATAAAGGTTGTAACGGAGTCAAATGGAATCGATACATCTTTGAGTGTGCGAAAATTCTTTATGCGAACGGATTTGATTTTCATCTCTAGTTTCTGCTCTGTGAGCTTATTGTCAATTAAATTGCAAAGTGCTGCCACACGCCATCTGCGTGTTAGTGATTGATTATTTCTAACTCAAATCAAAACCTTCCTGCTTTTGCATTTATTTCAATCTGCGATTGAACTACTTTTACGCCATCAGATAATTGACACAGAGTAAAAACTAATTTTCGTTGTGAATACAGAACCACAACTCACCTCACCTTCCCCAACAAAATATCCAACAACAAATAACTCGGTTTACCATCCACAGCCATATCACTATCAACCTGAAAATGCTTTATCGCTTTAACAGTCTGTTTTCCCAAAACACCATCAGGCTCACCCGCTGAATAACCAAGTTGATTTAGCGCTAATTGGGTTTTTCGAACCAAGTCTTTATGAGCAGCAAGATTAGCCTCTCTTACTTGAGAGCTAGCAGGCTGTACTGTTAACGATTGAGGCTTTGCTGAAGTTGTACGCTTTACTTTATCGGACGTGTTAATACTTTGAGGCCTTGGAACTGAGCCACTATTGTGGCAATGGTAGCCGCCGTTTTTTCTGTCGTTATGGCAGCCGAATTTATCTGTTCTGCCGCCGTGGGCAGAAACGAGCGAGGGGATTAAGAGCAGGCAAATAAGTAGTGCTTTATTAATATCCATAATTCCACAGCCGCTAAGTTAGGATTTATCCAAAATTCCATAGTGCAATCCCTGCCCTACTGATACTGCTGTGGTCACTCCTGTGACCGAAGCCACAAAGACTATGTGACTTATAGCGCCCAAAATATTACAGCACATTACACAAGATGAAATGTGCGGATTGGTAACACTAAGGATGTGCCGCGCCCGATTTACCGAATACACACCGAATTTGCCGAATATGGAAAAACCTGGGCACAGCAAGTGGCGCCCCTACGGTTAATTCTGTAGCCACTCATTCATCTTGTTCTGCCAGTTTGCGAAGCGTTGTTGCAATACCGGGTTTTGCTGCGGGGTAAATACATCTTCCTGCAAAGCAGGCTTCCAAGTTTGTGGTAACCCAGCAGCCATGCAGGCGATACCTTGTACGGTTGCATCGGGGTTATCACTGCGGTGAACTGTTGCGTTAGTGAGGTCTGCAATTTTTTGGCAGACGGTATCGGCTTTGCTGAAGCCGCCACTGATAATTATTTTTTGGGTAGCGCCTGACCGATTCATCAATTGCACGTTGATAACAATCTGGAAAATAACGGATTCGATCCACGCAAGAATTTTTTCTGCTGCGGATAAATTGTCGCTAAAGCGCGATTGCAAATCGGTTCGCCAATAAGGCGCACTTAGGCCACCGACGGCGTTAAGGAAATAACAATCACCGGCGGGATTTAATTCAAGTGCGCTGTCAATTTTTTGTGGGGTAATGGTTAACCCGGCGTGCTGCTGGATAAAACTGATCGCCGCCGCTGCACCATTTACGGTTGCCTCCCAGGCGTAATATTTTTTTGCTGCCGGATTTTCTGGCAATTCATTTTCAGGCAACCCATTTTTAGGCAACCATAGGGGACTGACTAATAACCCTTCTGGCGCATGCAAATTTTCACTCAGACGCTGGATAAATGCGCCGGTGCCGATATTGATGTAGCAGGCATCGGGCTCCGGCAAACCACGCGCAAACAATGACGCACCTTGATCGCGGGCGCTCGCGGTGAAGGGAATTGTGTAATCGCCCAATTGCAAATTACCAAAGTGGCTATTGTGGTGTTGGCAATGTGGTAAAACATCGCGTGGGCTTTTAAAAAGTTCCAACAGCGATTGATCCCATTCATTGCGCTGCAAATTCCATAACAGTGTGCGCTGGGCGTGACCGGGATCGACAAGGGATTGTTTATGTATTGCTGAAGAGTTATCCAACAAATGCCAAAAAATATAACTGACGATGGGGCCAATGCTGAGGCAATTATCTTTTTGTGCTTGGGCGACTTTTTCATTGTGTTCCAAACACCAGCGCATTTTTGTGGCGCCGTAATGCGGTGACAAACGCAAACCCGTCAGTTGTTGAGTTTGTTGGTGTGTCAGTGAAATATCGTTTAAGTAGGGTTCGCCGCGAATATCCTGCCAGCTCAACACCGGTGTTAAGGTTTCACCGGTTTGGTTGTTCCAACATAAGAGCGATGAACCCTGCCCCGCAAATCCGGCGCTGATAATATGCTGCACATCGGCACCGAGTTGTTGCTGGATTTTTTGCAAGCAAGTGCGTATGCCCGCAAGAATCTCAGCGCCATCTTGTTCGATAAAGGGATAGGCAGAATTTTCGGGTTGGTAAGTGCGTGTTGCGCAGGGTGCGGAATAAATACAAATCTGTTGGCCGCTGCTGGTATAAATGGCGACGCGTGTGCTTTGACCGCCTTGATCGATGGCGAGGTGCAGGTTGTTGCTAAAAACGGGAGAGGAAACCGGGGGCATAATGCTTGCTCGATAATAGTGGTGTCATCGAGCAAGTGTAGCGAGAATTTACCGTTTATTCGCCGGATTGAGGACCGGGCATAAAACCGCTGTAGGGGAACTGAGCGATTTTATCGCTGCCACCTTTGACTTCGGTGATTTTTGCAGGGCCTTCTTTTTCCACTTCATCGATACGCACGATCGAATGCATGGGAATATAAGAGCGCTTTACGCCCGCAAATTCGGTTTTGAGCTTTTCTTCGGCCGGGTCAATTAACAGGCCGCTGCGTTCACCAAACACAAATTCTTCGATTTCGATAAAGCCGTACATTTCACTTTGGTAAATCGCCGAGCAAAACACCTCGTAGACCTGGGCCTGGTTGAGGAATATCACTTTATAAACGGGTTTAACTGCCATAACTCTCTCTGCTGCAATGCGCTCACTCAGAACGCGACCAAAACACACCATCGCGGTCGGCTTTACCCCATCGCGAGGGGCGCGAAGAATAACACACCTTCCTGGCGATTCACGCCCCAACTGCACAAAAAGTAGCCGATAACGGAGGGCAATCCACTAAAGCGCCCCATTAACCGGTATACTGCGCGCCATTTTTTCCCTTTTCAGTCGATTATTTATGAATTTTGCTTCGCTCGGCCTTGCCCAAGAACTCCTGCACGCGATTAAAGTCATCGGGTTTAAAACCCTTACCCCCATTCAGCAGGAGGCGATTCCCGCCGCCCGCCGCGGTATTGATTTACTCGCTACCGCACAAACCGGCACCGGTAAAACCGCCGCCTACAGCTTGCCCGTACTGCAGCAAATGCTGGAAAAACCCAAACATACCGAAGCCGGTTTTGTGCGCACACTGATTCTGGCGCCCACCCGCGAGCTGGTGGAGCAGATCGCCACCGCGATGCAACAATTTGCGCAGTTCACGCCCTATAAAATCGCCACCGTTTACGGCGGTGTAAAGCTCACCGGCCAAAGCACCAAACTGCGCGCGGGTGTGGATATTCTGGTCGCCACACCGGGCCGGCTGAAAGAACATGTGGAGCTGGGCAATATCAATTTGGCTAAAACCGAATTTGTGGTGCTGGACGAAGCTGACCGCATGATGGATATGGGTTTTGTGAACGATATGCACACGATTCTCACCAGCATTGTGCGCAAACATCAAACGATGTTTTTCTCCGCCACTAGCTCGCCCTTGGTAACTAACCTCGCCAAACAGGCAATGAATCGCCCTACTCTGATTTCCATTTCCAAGCGTAACTCGGTGGCAGAAACCGTCGATCACGTGCTGTATCCGGTGGATAGCGACCGCAAATACGAGCTGTTTATCCATTTGTTGCGCGAGCAAAACTGGCATCAGGTGATGGTATTCAGCAGCACCCGCGACGAGGCAGAGAACCTTTACAAGGCATTAAAAGAAGACAAAGTAGACGCTGCGGTGATTCACAGCGAAAAAACCCAAGGCTCACGGCGCCGTGCCCTGCAGGAATTTAAGGAAGATAAGCTGCAAGTATTAGTAGCCACCGAAGTCGCCGCGCGCGGGTTGGACATTCAAGGGCTGGACTTTGTAGTCAACCTAGATTTGCCCTTCTTCACCGAAGACTATGTGCACCGCGTAGGCCGCACCGGTCGCGCGGGTAAAAAAGGTGTGGCGATTTCGTTGGTCACTCCGGCGGAAGAACACAAGATTTCGCTGATCGAAGAAGTGATTGGTACCAAAATCAAACGCGAAAAAATCAAAGGTTTTGATGTAACCGAGCAAGTGGTTAAAACCGTCACCAAACCCAAAAGCGGATTGTTGAAACTGGCAACCAAGCCAAGCGGCCTTAAACTGGGAGCAAAATCGCGCGCGGGTGATCCGAAAAAATCGGCCTTTGCCAAACCGGGCAAATCCGGTGCCAGCGGCCATACCGCTGCCAAAAAACCGGTGCGCAAAGGCAGTAAAGATGCGCGTCCGGCGAGCAAGTTAGGCTCATCTACCCGCCCTAAAAAGAAGTAACACAAATGAATACCCGCGTTCGCGGGTATGACAAAAGGTGCAGTTGTTTAAAGCTGAGTCCAATAAAAAGCCGCCCTCGATCACTCGGGGGCGGCTTTTGTTTTTCGGGCGATTAGTTGGGAACTAGTCGTTCAAGTCTTCGTCGTCATCCAGCTCATCAAACTCATCACGCGCTTTGCGAACACCGTGAGCAGCAATAATCTCCACATAAAAACTGTCGCCACCGGCGCTGGCAACTTCATCCATCTTTTTAGTGATTTCGCCTAACCGCACCACTTCTGCCTGCTCGGCAGTCACACCGAATTTGCAATCAAACGCCCAGAAATCCACACCCGCTGGCAGGGTTTTGCGGCGCTCACGTTTCACGTATTTGCGCACTTCGTGTTTGATGGCCTCCAATAAACGATCGGGATGCTTGCCTTCGACCTGGAGTTTGAACGTCTTTTTCATGGCTTACCTGTAGATAAAGAAGAGAATGTATATAAAGAAGAATGTGCGCGGCAGTAAAGTGGCGCGCATGGTAACACGGGCGCCATTGCCAAGGGGCATTTGTGTAGGCTTTAGCGCCCAAGATGGCTATAATGCGCGCCTCCTTTTTCTGCGTGTTTTTTAATCAACACTTTTGCGCCAACCATTCTTTTTTAACCAGGTAGTAGTTAGATGTCGACCACCGAAATGCCGATCAAAAAGCTCTATATCAAAACCCATGGCTGCCAGATGAATGAGTATGATTCTTCGCGCATGAAGGATTTGTTGGGTGAATCGCACAATATGGTACCGACCGAAGACCCGGAAGATGCCGACGTAATCCTGATTAATACCTGCTCAATCCGCGAAAAAGCCCAGGAACGCCTGTTCCACGAATTGGGCCGCTGGAAAAAACTGAAGAAGAAAAACCCCGATCTGGTGATTGGTGTGGGCGGCTGTGTGGCTAGCCAGGAAGGTGAAGCCATTGCCAAACGCGCGCCCTATGTGGACCTGATTTTTGGCCCGCAAACCCTGCATCGCCTGCCGGAAATGATGGAAACCAAACGCGAAAATGGCGTAGTGGTGGTGGATGTCAGCTTTCCGGAAATCGAAAAATTTGACCGCCTTCCCCAACCGGATGCCGATGGCGTGAGCGCGTTTGTATCGATTATGGAAGGCTGCTCCAAGTATTGTACTTTCTGCGTGGTGCCCTATACCCGTGGCGAAGAAGTGAGCCGCCCAGTGGCCGATGTGATGGCAGAGATTCTCCATTTGGCCAAACAAGGTGTGCGTGAAGTGAACTTGCTCGGCCAAAACGTGAATGCTTATCGCGGCGCGACCGCCGATGGCACTTTTATCGATTTGGCGGAATTGATCACCTATGTAGCGGCGATTGATGGCATTGACCGCATTCGTTTCACCACCTCGCACCCGGTTGAATTTACCGATGCGCTGATTGAGGTGTACAACCAGGTGCCCGAGTTGGTCAGCCATTTGCATTTGCCAGTGCAAAGCGGTTCAGATCGTATTTTGATGGCAATGAAACGCGGCCATACCGCACTGGAATACAAATCCAAATTGCGCCGCATTAAAAAGAATCGCCCGAACATCAGCTTCTCTTCCGATTTTATTATTGGCTTCCCCGGCGAAACCGAGGCCGATTTTGAAGCGACCATGAAGCTGATCCACGATATGGATTTTGATACTTCCTACAGCTTCATCTACAGCCCACGCCCCGGCACACCCGCGGCAGATTTGCCCGATGACACACCGGAAGAAGTGAAAAAACAGCGTTTGGCAATTTTGCAGGATCGGTTGATTCAACAAGCAATGGCAATCAGCCGTCGCATGGTGGGCAATACCGAGCGCATCTTAATTACCGGTTATTCACGCAAAGATCCAGGCCAATTGTGCGGCCGCACCGAGAACAACCGCGTCGTTAATTTCCGCAGCGACAATGCCGACTTGATTGGAAAATTTGCTGACATATTGATTGAAGAAGCCTTGACCAACTCCCTGCGCGGCACCCTGCTCAGCTCGGAATTGGATGCAGACTGGGTCAAATAATTACTATTGTTTTAAACCCATCAAGAAAAACCCCGTGCTGGTACTGCCAGCACGGGGTTTTGTTTGCCAAGACTGCCAGTTTGCACTAGCAGTTCTTGTCGGATGCCTCTTCACAAGCATCCTCAACACCATCCTTGATTTCATCTGCCGCGTCATCCAATTTATCGCGGGTTTCATCAAGCGCTTTATCAACATCCTCACCCAATTTTTCTGCAGGGCCATCGCTGGAATCACAGGCCGCCAAGGGCAAAGCTAATAAAGCGATGATAAATACACGTTGAAGTAAATTCATAAAAACTCCCTATACGTTGTTTTAATGACATGAAATTCTTTGCGTATTGCGTGCCAACTCCCCCAAACCCGCTACAGACGGGAGTTTCAAGCAAATAAAAGAACAGGATAGTTAATAATGCAGATTATTTTTTGCAATTTTTACAACAAGTAAGCGATGAGTACAAAAATAGGGATACAAAAAGCATTCAATCCAATATTGCTTCAAGTTGTGCGAGCGATACGGGTTTTAATAAGCTCGCAGCAATGCCTGCATCTGCCGCACGCCGCGGATCTAATGTTTCACCACTAGCAACTATGAGGCGCACCTCTGGGTTGCGCTCGCGGATTTTCGCTGCGCATAAATAGCCACTCATATCCGGTAAATTCAAATCGATTAGTGCAGTATGCAGCTTGTGTTTATCCAACTCTTCCAATGCGGCGGCGGCGCATTGCGCGCAAAATACCTGCCAGCCTAACAAAGTCAACAGGCCGGTCATCGCCGCCAAAGTATCTGCATCATCTTCCACAACTAAAATAGATTTAGCAGGAGATGAGGTGGTTAATGCCGAAGTGGAAGGGGTTAAAAATCTTGCCAAACAATTATAAAGCCGGGCCTGATCAAGCGGCTTACCCAGATAAGCGGTAAACCCCGACTCAAAACAATGATCCATATCGCCTTTCATGTGCGCGGCAGTCAAAGCAACCAGTGGCAGAGTGAATCCTTCACTGCGCAATTGCTGCGCAGCTTGATGACCATCCATAACGGGCATATGAATATCCATCAATACCAAATCAAAATGTTTACCCAATAATTTATCAGCGTTGATAATGCGCACGGCGTTGGCACCATCAGTGGCATAAACAACTTCTGCACCGGTTAACTGTACAAAATGGCCGATTAACGTGCGAATATCGCGCAGGTCATCAGCAACCAAAACCCGCCCGGTAAAACGGGGAATTTCCACATTGTGTTCCGTCGCCGCTGCAATGTTTAACGATAAAATGGCAGTTTCCGTGCAGTCAGATTCGTCTATAGCGAGGGTAAAACTAAACTCGCTACCCTCTCCTACCACACTGCTTACCTGAATATTTCCGCCCAGGCGCTCAACTAATTGCTTGCTGATAGTGAGCCCTAAACCTGTGCCCGCTCGTGGATGCACCTGCGCATTTTTGGATTGCACAAAAGGCTCAAAGATTACCTTGAGAGTTTCTTCGCAAATGCCGATACCGGAATCTTTCACAGAAAAACGGATTTTGTCTTTCCGGGTTTGATCAACCCAATCGATAGTGAGCACCACCTCGCCTTGATGCGTAAATTTTATGGCATTGCCCATCAGGTTTAATAAAATCTGTCGCAAGCGCATAGGGTCGGTATTAATGGTAAGCGGCAATGGTTGCGGAGCTTCTATGCGCAGCTGCAAATTTTTATCGGCGGCGGCACCCTGCATTAAAAAATAAATATCAGTCAAAAAAGCCGCGAACGAAACCGGCTGCTTTTCCAATTCCAATTTTCCCGCTTCAATTTTGGAGAGATCCAGAATATCGTTGAGTAAGCCGAGCAAATGTTTGCCATTGCGATGCACAATGCGTAAATGCCCTGCATTCTCGGAATCAGTCGTTTTATTGAGCAGCAGCTCGGTAAAACCTAAAATAGCCGATAAAGGGGTGCGCAACTCATGACTAAGGTGCGCAAGGAATTCACTTTTGGAGCGATTCTCTGATTCCGCTTTCAAGCGTTCTACTCGCTCGCGCTCCACATCCCGTCGTGCCAGCGCATAGCGAATGGCGCGCGCAAGTTGCTCTGCACTGAGCGTGGATTTCACTAAATAATCCACCGCACCAGCTTGCAAAGCTTGCCGATCCACTTCAACTTGATGCATACCCGTTAAAAGAATAACTGGGCCGGAAAAACCAACTTCATGCGCAAACTTTAATAACTCGATGCCATCGCGTGCGCCGAGTTTATAATCCATCAAACACAAATCGTGTTTGTCTTCCTGCAGCAATCGCTGCCCCATCTCATAAGTTGGGGCCCAATCCAATATGCAGCTTTGGCTAATATCGGTTAATAAATCTTTGACGAGAATAAAATCATCTTCGTCATCGTCAATAATTAATAACCTTATATTCTGCATCCCATCCTCACTGCTTCGCCAATCATGGCAACTCTACAAATTCAACCCAATATTTTCCCAAAGTGCGCATCAGATCTACCAAGGCATCAAATGTTACTGGCTTGGTGATATAAGAGGCAGCGCCTAGGTCATATCCCTTCACCATATCTTCCTCTGCTTTGGATGTTGTTAAAATAACAACAGGAATACGGCGCAAACGAGGATCGGCTTTAATGTGTGCGAGTGCTTCACGCCCGTCCATTTTGGGCATATTTAAATCCAGAAGAATCAACCCGGGCATGGGGTAAGCCTGACGATCGGAAAACTCACCATCACCGCGCAGATAACGTAAAAGCTGCACACCATCCTCAACAAAATACAATTCATTGAGCACGCGGCTTTCGTGCATGGCTTCTTGCGCCAATAAACGATCATCAGCATCGTCATCGGCCATTAAAATAATTAATGTTTTTTTGGGAATACTCATAGTCATATCCTTAATCGCAGGAATAGCATAACGTGTTGCTATGAAGCATCAGCGAGCAAATCCCTCAAGGGTTCTATAGATGTTTGAGTCATAGGCAATAACAGTGTAAACACCGCACCTTCACCGGGTTCACTTTGTGCGGTAATAGTGCCACCATGACGCTCAATAATTTTTCGGCACAATGCCAAACCGATACCAGTACCAGAATATTCCTCGCGTCCATGCAGACGCTGAAACAAACTAAACACTCGCTCGGCATACTGCGCCTCAAAGCCGATACCCTGATCAGCAAAACGTAAACAGCACCAGGCTCGATTGTCACCCTCCAGCGGCGATACAAGATTAGTTTCACTGGTTACCGTTACTATTGGGCGATGACCCGGCGCATGAAATTTCAAACTATTGCCGAGCAAATTCATAAATACCTGTGCCATCTGGGAACCGTCTGCATCAATGGTCGGCAATGGATCTATATGAACCTGAGCACCACTGTCCTCAATTGCATAATCCAGGTCATCCATCACACTGTGCATAACGGTATTTAAATCCACTGCAACAAATGGCCGCTGTTTAGTGGTTACCCGTGAGAAGCTAAGCAAATCATCAATTAACGCCGACATACGCCCGGAAGCCGCTTGCATACGCAATACGTAATCCGAACCCGTCTCACCTAACTCGGCAGAAAACTTTTGCTGCAAACGGTCACCAAAGGCGCGAATTTTTCGCAATGGCTCTTGCAAATCATGTGATGCAACAAACGCAAATTCTTCCAGCTCACGATTGCTACGCTGCAACTCTTCAGAATATTGCAATAGAGCCTGGGTGCGCACACCAACCTTTTCCTCCAACTCGGCATTGGCTGCCGCGAGCGCAGAATTCAGCTCAGCCACATAAGTCGCATTGCGATACCAGAAATAAAAAACACCTAGCGACAAAAGCAAACCAATTGCATTGGCAAGTAATAACGCCATGATAATAAACTGACGATTTTCAGCGGCAAGTGCTTTATTTTTTTCCAACACCAAACGCTCTTCACTTTCCATTTCTATTAACAGCTGGGAAATAGCACGCATAAGCTCAATCCCTTCATCTGTTTTTACTTGTCGTATTGCGGCGCGAATTTCCTCGCGATTGGTCAAGGTAACAATACGGTGCATATCATCAATTTTATGCCGAACATAATAACGCAGGGATTCAAAGCGTTTTTTCTGCATTGGTAATTGCGCGGTTGAAGCACCGAGCTGATCGAGTAAATCATCCACCACCGCCAACGTTTGGCGGTAAGGGTGCAAGTATTCAGGGTCTTCCGTAAGCAGATACCCTCTCTGACTGGATTCGGCCGCCATGAGTTCGCGATTTAAATCCTTGATGAGATTAATCGTCTGCAAGGTGTTATTAATGCCAATATTGTTTTGCGTAATGACATCGATGGAACGGTAAGCAAGAACGGCACTGACCGTAAAAAAAGTAATGGCCGCAGCAAGCGCCATTACCCAAACCGAGCTGGGGAGTTTGTTGATAACAAATTGATTAAATGATCGGCCATCCACAAGTGGGCTCTCGCTCATTCTTGCGTCTCGCTATGGCTTTCGTCGCGGACGAAGCGGGTATCTTTTAGGGTTTCCAGTAGTTGGCTGCACTGACGGCATTCCAGCAGAATGGTTTCAAATATACTGATTGCTTTACGTATATCGCCCGTGCGCTCCAGAGTTAGCTTTCCCAATTCAGCATTGACCGAAATGGTATTTAGTGGATTCCGTAAATCATGCACAAAACGATTTTTTTCACCATCCATTTGATTTCCCCTTACAACTCAACACTACCATAGGTATTTAAGCGGTTATAAAGTGTTTTTAAACTGATACCCAAAACATCCGCCGCTTGTTTTTTATCGCCATCAAAATGCTCCAGGGTTGACTCGATCAGCTCGCGCTCCACCTCCTCCACTGTTTTTCCAACCCGTATTCCGGTCTTATGTTGGCCTGCAACTTTTGAAAAGGGCGACGTCAAATTATCAGGCAATACCAATATTTTCTGTTGTTGATCCGCCATGATATAGCCACGATGAATTGCATGGCGCAACTCACGCACATTGCCCGGCCAGTCGTAATCCATCAGACGTTTCAGCGAGGAGCTACTAACACCTATATCGCTTGAATACTCCTGATTAAATGCTTCAAGAAAATATTGCACCAACAAGGGAATATCTTCTTTGCGCTCACGCAGTGGTGGAATATGAATTGGAAATACTGCCAAACGAAAATATAAATCCTCACGCAGGCAACCTTGTATCGCAATATCCTGCTCTGAACGATTTGTTGCCGACACCACGCGGGCTTCAATATCAATACTAGACGTTGAACCAAGCCGGGTTACTTTTTGCGTCTCTAATACGCGTAACAAATTGGGCTGTAATTCAATAGGCATTTCTGTTATTTCATCCAGAAATAAAGTACCTTTATTAGCTTGTTCAAATACACCAATTTTCCGCTGTATCGCTCCAGTAAAAGCACCTTTTTCGTGACCAAATAATTCACTGCTAATTAGCTCGCGGGAAAATGCACCACAATTGGCAGGGACATAATCACCTTCCGCCTGGCTGGCATAATGAATAGCAGCAGCAACCATTTCTTTACCAACACCGCTCTCACCTAGCAACATCACATTAGCTTTGGTGGTCGATACCCGCTCAATCATTTGATACACATGCTGCATGGATGCGGATTCACCCACCAAATGATTAAAATGCAAACTAACGGATGACTCGTTCTTTTTTGTTGCCAGCCGTTTGTCTTCAAATAGAGATTCCAGCTGTTGCAGATCAATTGGTTTAATCAGGTAATTTATATTCGAACCATAGAGATCAGTCACAATGGACTTAATGGAGGGATGCCCGGTAATAAGTGTGATTTTTGTTTGATTTCGCTCAGGTAATGCCTCCAATAAATGCAAGCCACTGCCATCCGGTAAAATTAAATCCAAAATCACATGCGAATAGCGATTTTTGCCAAGCAATTCACGTGCTTGCGCCACCGAATCGGCCGCCATCACCTTGTGGCCCAACAAACTTAATAACTGAACTGTTGCATCCAAGAACCGCCGATCATCGTCAACCAATAAAACTTCAGCCACGATTTATATCCTCATGTTGCCAGTTAGCGCGAGGCTCATTCTAGCACCAGTCAGATATAGGAATGCACCACCGATCAATAACTTAGCGATGCAATTCACTTTTTTGAATATTTAAAAAAATGGCAAAAGGCGCAATCCGGGAAACGCAACGCGAAATATTCGCTGCAGGGTAGACCCTGTGGGTGCAGAGGCAATTCCCGCGACAACACCCACTAACAATGGGGCAAAAACAAAGGTAATCAGAAATGAACTAAATGCCGGTTTATTAAGCGCCAAATTCAGACATTGTTGTAGCTCCGCGCCCTGCAATGCCAAGCGATCACTCTTTTGTTTCACTTCGACGACTAAATTCATTTTTAGTACTCCGCACAAAATTATCAATGTGCGCACGGGTATAAGGAAAAGTCATGCGTGCACGATATTTCACAAACAACCAACGGCAAACAAACAAAAGCAAAACCTGCAGCAAGAAAAACGTGAGCATGCCCAGACCAAGTTGTTCGCTTAAAGCCACAACTGACCAGGCAACCAATGCGGAAAATGAACACCAAGTCAGCAAAATAATGGGCATCATAATCAACCACAGCATCATTACTTTGGGCAGCGTATGTACTGCCAGTAATGCTTCTGTGCGCGCCAAGTCAATCACGCCGCCCGCAAAACCAATTAACTGCTCGCCCAGCTGTACGGTTTGGGCTACATCAGCTTCCCAGTTAGCTGCAGGTTGATCAGCTGACGATGAAACACGCTCCTGAGGCTGGGTAGCCTCAGGAGCCTGCTCATTGCGCTCAGGGGTATGCATATTCGCTTACTCAGTGACGACGAGTAAGTAAATACGACACCAGACAACCGGCTGCAAAAGCAACACCCACCGTTACCAAGGGTTTGGCTCTAACGGCTTCTTCGGCTTTCTCTTCCAACTCAATAGCACGCGCCTTACCTTCATTGAGCTTGATTTTGGCATTAGCCGCTGTAGCCGTACCAATAGAACCAACCGCATCATAGATACTGGAGGTCGCTTCCTTAAACTGGGCGATAGCTTCAGACATGGAGATATCGTCCATTTTACCGTTCTCATTACTTTTTACTGAAGTTTGAGTAGCCATGGTTATTACCTCTTGGGTTGTTGAAAAACAGGTTTAGGATTTTACCAATTTACGTTCAAATCACTGACACAGTTTCTACAGTACTAAAGGCGACGCCGGCCAAAAATAAGCGACAAGATAAACAGCACGAGAAATACAAAAAATAAAATTTGCGCTATTCCTGTTGCTGCCCCAGCGATACCACCAAAGCCTAAAAGACCAGCAATAATGGCAACAATAAAAAATACTAGTGAATAGTAAAGCATGGGATGCTCCTCTGTTTAACATTCACTGTATTACCTTCAATGAACATGCCAACTCATTTTAACTTGGCTGAAAAACACAGAAAAAATTAGCAATGGAGTATAGCTTTAACACTGTAATGGAGCTGGCTACAGGCATTTTTGATCGCAATCAAAACTCAACAAGCTAGATATTGATAAAAATCATAAAAAGCATGGCGCTAACAAAAAAATCATCCTTTGGCGGAGTAATATTTGCAAAGACTACAAAAATTCGAAAAACTTACACCCCTATTCAGTCTGCTATTAGCCACTACTCTTTGTTACTCGCGACATCACCATCAAGAAGATTGATCCAGCAACCGAGCAAATTCAAGTGTAATGATAAAATTTTAAAGCACACCAACAAAGGAATGGCAATTAGCAAGCCGATAACCCCCCACAGCCAACCCCAGGCGAACATCCACAACACGACCAATAAGGGATTCATATTAAACCGTCGACCTAATACTGTTGGCGTTACCAACTGCGACTCAATAAAATTTAATGCCAAAAAACTACCTGGCACCAGCAGCGCCATACTCACTGACTCGTATTCTAAAAAACCGACACCGGTCAGAATTACGCACAACAATAATGGTCCGATATAAGGTGCAAAATTTAACATGGCCGCCAACGTACCCCAAAGCAACGGATCTTCCACACCTATTATTGCCATTACACAGGCCGTTGCTGCCCCCAAACCAATATTGATAATAGAAATTAACAATGCATAGCGGGATATATCGTCGCGCACAGTTTGAAAGATAATCACCGCTTTCTTTTTTTCGGCAAATGATGATTGGGAGCGAACAAAATTACGCATCAGGTTATCACCGTATACCAGAAAGAAATAAGTAATGACAAATACTGCAGCAACCTGGACTAAAAACATCGCCGTAGTACCTGCGGCGAGTGACACCGCAGAAAAAAGAATCGTTTCAAAGAGGCTGCTAACAGCATTACTTTCTTGACTAGCCGAGGGCATGACCTGTGATCGCAACAAATTAAACTGATCAGCAAAGCCATTTAGATGTGCAGTTAATTTATTCCCCAGCTCGGGCAAACTACCTAACCAATGCGCAGCAGGCCCACCGAGGAAAACACAGGTCAAGCCCAGCATAAAAAGCAGAAAAATAACCACTAATGCGGCAGCAAGCGGATGCGGTAATTTAAAATCGGCGAGGAGCCGCACAAGCGGACTGGAAAATAATGCAATAAAACCGGCAACAAATATCGGTAGTAATAAGGTGCGGCAAAAATACAAGGTATAGAGTACTGCAATCACTACCAATATATTTAGAGCCATGCCTATAGTATTGGAGAAATTAATACGCCTTATTATCTGTGTATCAGGCGTACTCCCCGGGTTGTGATGCACAATTGGACTATTCATAACGACTCCCTGAGCATTGGCATTGACTCAGGATATCTGCTATTTCCATACCAGCTTTACGCGAAAAAGATATACCTCACTCCCACAATGTAATTTCCTTTAATAAAAATTTACATATTTTTGTAGTTTTTTCATAAATCTTAATTTATTACCTGCCATATAAACCAAAAATAATCACATCAAATATCCCCCGCAGATTTTCCCCACACGCAAAAACAGTGGTTCCCGGGTAATTTTTGATTAATTGGCATGAATTAAGCTTTATCCTTTACGTGCCCTCTTTAACGAGCGCATGTTTTTCAACGAAATATTTTCAATATTTTTTGAAAAAATTTTCCAAAGGAGAACATCATGAAAAATACTTTATTTGACTCAATCACCATTTCTCTTAGCGCCCTTGCGCTCACCACGTCACTGTCTGCCGTCGCAGCCAACACAGAGCCTGCAGCAAATAATAGTGCCCATACAGAGAACACTTATACCGAAAAAACTTACACTGAGAAAAGAAGCGCGGCAGAATTTTGGGCCGACTTTAAACAGGATAGCAAACAGACCTGGCAGGATAGTAAAGCAGCATTCAAAGACGGCTGGATTGAAAGCAAGCTGGAAACAGCGTTAATCCTGAATGAGCACCTCAATGCATTCAAAATTGACATTGAAGTCGATAAAGATATGGCCACTCTGGGTGGAGAAGTTCACTCCGATATTGAAAAAGAACTGGCCGAAAATATTGCGCTGGGCGTTGAAGGCATTGACGCAGTGACCAATAACATCAAGGTAATTGAAAAACCCGCTAAAAACGCAGAATCTGTTGCCCCGCAAGGTCGTAACTTCGCACAGTATGTCGCTGACGTTTCCACCACTGCGGCAATTAAAACCGAGCTGCTGGCTTCGCCCAACATTAAAGGCTTGGCAATTGATGTGGACACACTAAACCATAAGGTAACCCTTTCCGGTCAAGTGAGTTCACTGGAACAAAAAGCATTAGCGCAAGCAATAGCCGCCAAACACGAAAATGTGAAAGGTGTGGTGAATAATTTGCAAATTAAGTCGTGATTCCAATGAGCACAAAACTTGATGTGAATATTATTAACGGGGCGGGTACCGCCCCGGCTTCGCATTAAGAGAAAAACAAGTGCAAATACAACAAGTTATAAAACAAACCTCACAAAGACATGCAACTTCAGCAAAGGGTTCAGCGTTTGTTCAGCTGTAATTTAGGCTTTATCCCTCCCGCTGAATGGTTTAGTCTTACTTTTAATTAAGTCACACGAGCCTACTAACCACTTGAACACCCACGTTATATCCCCCCCGGAAATTATTACCCAGCCTCTATCGCTGGAGCCTAGTGATAGTCGTCGCCTTGCCAACCTCAATGGTCTGCTCGGCCAACACCTGCGCCAGATTGAAGAGCGCCTTGATATTGAAATTCGCAATCGCGGTTCAGAGTTCCAGCTGGTAGGCCCCGCCAACAAAACCCGTGCTGCCGCCGAACTACTGCGAAACCTTTACGAATTTACCGGTCACAGTGAACTCACCCCGGATGAAGTACATCTCGCTTTGCAAACCTCAGGAATTGAACAGCTTATGCAACAACTCGATAACGCCGAGTCTATTGTGGATGACGCCGCAATCGGCGCTACAGCACCTGCCACCGAAACCACGGGCGACGAAGGCGGCATTACGCTTATCCGCACTAAAAAGTGCACTATCAAGCCACGTGGCCTCAACCAACAGCGTTACGTGCGCGCCGTGCAGCGCCATGACATCAATTTCGGTATTGGCCCAGCCGGTACGGGCAAGACCTACCTCGCTGTGGCCTGTGCGGTAGAAGCCTTATTGAAAAATGAGATAGAGCGTATTTTGCTGGTGCGCCCTGCGGTTGAAGCAGGTGAGAAACTCGGGTTTCTACCAGGCGACCTGGCGCAGAAAGTCGACCCCTACCTGCGCCCGCTTTACGATGCCCTGTTTGAAATGCTGGGCTTTGATACCGTAGGCAAGCTGATGGAGCGCGGTGTGATTGAAGTGGCGCCCCTCGCGTTTATGCGCGGCCGCACCCTGAACAATTCTTTCGTGATTCTGGATGAAAGCCAAAACACCACCCGCGAGCAGATGAAAATGTTCCTGACCCGCATCGGTTTTGGCACTACTGCCGTAATCACTGGCGACCCAACCCAGATCGACTTGCCCCGCGGCATGGCCTCTGGCTTGCGCCACGCGATTGAGGTGTTGGATAACGTCAACGGTATCAGCTTTACCCACTTCACCTCTAAAGATGTGGTGCGCCACCCGATTGTTCAGCGCATAGTCGAAGCCTATGACGCATTTGAACAAAAGAACCCCAAACCGGATGACGCGCGCTAATCATGGCCTACCAAATTGATATAGAAAGTAATAGCCAAAGCCAACAGATACCGGCTCTGGCTGAACTGGAGCGCTGGATTGGTGCCGCGCTGCACAGTCAAAAACTTGAAGATGCAGAAGTAAGCCTCTATATCGTCGACGAAGACGAAAGTCAGCAACTTAATAGCCAGTATCGCAGCAAAGACTACCCCACCAACGTGCTCTCCTTCCCGGCAGATATTCCCGAGGAAGTGGGTGTACCGCTCTTGGGTGACTTGGTGGTCTGCGCCCCTGTGGTGGAGCGTGAAGCTCAGGAACAAGGTAAAACCTTGGCCGCCCACTGGGCACATATGCTGGTGCACGGCAGCTTGCACCTCCTGGGCTTCGATCACATCGACGATACTGAAGCCGACGAGATGGAAGCGCTTGAAACAGCAATTATCACCGGGCTGGGTTACCCTGCTCCCTATAACGAACTTACGGCAGAATAAAAACCTTGGGAACTAGCATCATGTCGGACGACCATCCGAGTAGCACAACTACTGACAAATACGAACGCAGCGATAAACACGAGCGATCGTGGCTGGATAAAGTACTGCACGCCTTCAGCGCGGAACCTAAATCCCGCGATGAGCTGCTGGAAATTATTAAAGACGCCGCCGATAACCAATTGCTCGACCAGGAAGCCCTGAGCATTATCGAGGGCGCACTGGATGTATCCTCCCTGCAAGCGCGTGAAATTATGGTGCCGCGCTCACACATAGTCGCCATTCGCCTGGAAGACTCACCGCAGGAATACCTGCCGCAAATTATCGAATCCGGCCACTCACGCTTTCCGGTGATTGGTGAAAATATCGATGATGTACGCGGTATTTTGCTCGCTAAAGACTTACTGCCGCTCGCCTTAAAAGGCACCGACAACTTCAATCTGGAAACCATACTGCGCCCCGCCAACATTGTGCCGGAGAGCAAACGCGTAAATATTTTGCTGCGCGAATTCCGTGAAAATCGCTATCACATGGCGTTAGTGATGGACGAATACGGCGGCATTACTGGCCTGCTCACCATTGAAGATATCCTGGAAGAAATTGTCGGCGAAATTGAAGATGAAACCGACGAAGAAGATGAAGCCTCAGACTTCATCAAACGCGTGAGCGAAACCGACTATATAGTCAAGGCGCTTACCCCCATTGAAGACTTCAACGAATTTTTCAACACCCAATTCAGCAACGAAGACTTTGATACCCTGGGCGGGATTTTGATGCAGGAGTTTGGCCATTTGCCCAAGCGCAACGAGGTGGTACAAATGGACAAGATGCAGTTCCGCGTACTCTACGCCGACAATCGCCAAATCCATTTATTGCGCTTAACAATCGCAACAGATTAATCTTCGCAGCCGTAACAGAGCAAAAACCTGGAAATCCCGCCCTCTCCCGGCGGGATTTTTTTAACCGTCTAAAAAAGATTACCCACCCATGGCCGATACCTTTCGCAATCTCCCCAACTCACTGGCACTGCTGTTTGCACTGGTTAGTGGTGCGCTTATCACCCTGAGCTTTGCACCGTTTAACCTCTGGCCAATTACCCTACTGGGCCTCACCACCTTTGCCTTGCTGCTCAAAGAGCAGCCCAGAAACCAGGTACTCTGGCGTAGCTTTGCATTTGGCGTAGGGCTTTATGGCGCAGGTATTCACTGGATTTACGTCAGCATCCATAACTTTGGTGGCGCTGCCCCCCTGTTTGCCGCCTTTTTGGTATTGATATTCGCCTGTTTTATGGCGCTTATTTTTACGCTGCCGTTCTATATTTATGGCCGCTGGTTTAGCTATCACCGCTTTGCCTTGCTCATCGCCCTACCCGCATGCTGGTTGCTCGGGGAGTGGTCACGCACCTGGTTACTAACGGGTTTCCCCTGGTTATTTTTAGGCTATAGCCATGTGGATACCTGGCTCGCTGGCTGGGCACCGGTTACCGGTGTGATGGGCATTAGTTTTATTCTGGCAGCCAACGCCGGCGCAATCGCTGAACTGGTATGGCACGGCAAAGCTGCCCGCCAACAAAAGCCGGTAGTCATAAGTGCGATCACTCTTAACCTTGCGTTCTGGGTGAGCGGCGCCGTGCTAAGCAGCATCACTTGGGCTAAACCGGAGCAAACACCCATCAAGATTGGCATGGTGCAGCCCAACGTAGATCAGAGCACCAAACTCACGTTCAATGAGGAAAGCACCCTCGCCGCCCTGAACCAATTACGCGAACTCAGCACTGACCTGTGGAATAACGACTGGGTAGTCTGGCCAGAGGCCGCCATCCCCACCAGCCTTACCTTTCATGAAGCACTGCCCTTTTTGGAGGAGATGAACAGCAAAGCCGCTGCCGCCAATACCGCGCTGTTCACCGGGGTGATTTATGAGGATCGCGACAAACAGAAATACTACAACTCAATAGCCGGACTGGGTGAAGGCTATGGGTTTTATCACAAGCGCCGTTTAGTGCCCTTTGGCGAATACGTACCGCTGGAAGACCAACTGCGCGGGCTGATCGAGTTTTTCAACCTGCCTACTTCGTTTATCCATTTGGGCCCGCAGGATCAACACGGCCTGATTGCCAAGGGAGTACGTATCACGCCCGCGATTTGCTATGAAATTGTCTATCCGGATTTAATAGCCCAAGCCGCCAAAGAGACACAGGTGCTGCTCAGCGTTAACAACCTCGGCTGGTTTCTGGATTCCATCCAGTCCAAGCAGTTTATGCAGATGGCGCAAATGCGCGCCCTCGAAACCGGCCGCTATCTGGTGTACAGCACCAACAACGGCCCCAGCGCGATTATCGACAACAAAGGTAAGATCATCAGTCAAAGCAATTCCTTTACCGCACAAACTTTTACCGGTGTGATTCACGCAGTGAAGGATTGGACGCCGTTTATGATTACCAGCAGCGGGCCACTGGTTATTCTGTGCACACTGCTGTTATTGGCGCTGCAACTGCCCCAGCTGTATCGCAAACAACCAGACTGATCATCACTGCACCATTAACAGCCAGCGGGTCATATTGACTAAAACCCGCTGGCGCCCCTGCAAAAAAACAGCAATCTGTAGCAAAAACCAACAGACACTATATGTAGTCATAACCCGACAATTGGATTATTAGAAAAAAGTCTAAGTTTCACGACAAACCGTCACATTTTGCATACGTCGCCAATTGTGGGGCTTTTCCGGCGCAACGTCTGATTCTTGCTGACTTGCCCCCAGTTTGTACCCCTGTCACCCACACCTTATCCACAGCTTTTCAAGCTTGCATAAAACCCACAATCGCATTATCTTGTAGCCCATTCACGATTTACCCCTAGATATAGGTGTTAAGCGCGCCAAGCACACTAATGGTGCCTAACCCTGCAGAGCTAAATCGTCAAGCAAAATTTTGACCCAATTGAACGCTTACCTATTGTTTGTCGTATTGGCAGCAGTAATTAAGTGGCTGGGGCGCTACTCCAAGTGGGTATCTCCGGCATCAGCTGTATGGGCACCAAGTGCAATGGAGTCAACCACAAGATCTTGTGGTCAGACAAAATAGGCAAAACCGTGTTGCAGACCCTGATTTTAATAACAACGGCTGCTTTTAGAATGCAGCGCCCGGGTCACTCATACACAACGCTTTATCACAGTTTTTTTACCAACCAGTCATTTCAACCAGGAAAGACCTCACGCGGGAGACGTCTATGCAAACTGACATTGAAACCACCACCGGTACACGCAACGTGCAACAGGATATTCACAGCGGCGGCGCGCCGCTCTCGGCCACAGCGCCCGGCCAACTGCGAGTCATCAAACGCAACGGAACGGTGGTTCCCTTCGATGCCAGCAAAATTGCCATCGCCATGACCAAAGCCTTTTTGGCGGTAGAAGGTGGCACTGCCGCTGCTTCTACACGGGTACATGAAGTGGTGAGCAGCCTCACCCAGCAAATTACCGCCACCTTCAAACGCCGTATGCCCTCGGGCGGCACTATCCATATTGAAGAGATCCAGGATCAGGTCGAACTGATTCTGATGCGCTCGGGCGAGCAAAAAATCGCCCGCGATTACGTGCTCTACCGCGAAGAGCACGCTCGCCTGCGTGCCCAAAAACAATCCAGCTCCCAAGAGCCAGACCCGGATTACCCCAGCCTGAACGTGATTCTGGCCGATGGCAGCCGCGCGCCGTTGGATATTGGCCGTATGCGCACCATCGTGCGTGAAGCCTGTGCCGGTTTAGCCGGTGTAGAAGAGAAGGCGATTCTCGATGAAGCCATGCGCAACCTCTATGACGGTGTGGCGGAAAAAGACGTAAACACCTCATTGGTGATTACCGCCCGCACCCTGGTAGAAAAAGAGCCAAACTACTCTTTTGTAACCGCTCGCCTGCTGATGGACAAACTGCGCGCTGAAGCCCTGAGCTTCTTTGGTGTAGCCAACTCAGCAACCCAAGCGGATATGGAAACCCTCTACGCCCAAACCCTGCCGCTCTACATCAAAAAAGGGGTTGAGCTGGAACTGATCTCCCCTGAATTGCAAAACTTTGATTTGGAAAAACTGGGCAAAGCCCTGATCGCCGAGCGCGATCTGCAGTTCACCTACCTCGGCCTGCAAACCCTGTATGACCGCTACTTCATCCACAGCAACGACACTCGCATCGAACTGCCGCAAATATTCTTTATGCGCGTTGCTATGGGCTTGGCGATTCAAGAAAAGAACCGTGAAGACCGCGCGATTGAGTTCTATCGCCTGCTCTCTTCGTTCGATTACATGAGCTCCACCCCAACCCTGTTCAACTCCGGCACCTTGCGCCCGCAGTTGTCCTCTTGCTACCTGACTACCGTACCGGACGACCTGCACGGTATTTACGGCGCCATTCAAGACAACGCCATGCTCAGCAAATTTGCTGGCGGCTTGGGTAACGACTGGACACCCGTGCGTGCACTGGGCGCCTATATCAAAGGCACCAATGGCAAATCACAAGGTGTAGTTCCCTTCCTGAAGGTAGCGAACGATACCGCCGTGGCCGTAAACCAAGGCGGCAAACGCAAAGGCGCGGTTTGTGCGTATTTGGAAACCTGGCACTTGGATACCGAAGAATTCCTTGAACTGCGCAAAAACACCGGTGATGACCGTCGCCGCACCCATGACATGAACACTGCCAACTGGGTGCCCGACCTGTTCATGAAGCGCGTGTTTGACGATAAAGAGTGGACTCTGTTCTCGCCCAACGATGTGCCCGACCTGCACGACTTGTACGGCAAAGCCTTCGAAGAGCGTTACGCCTTCTATGAAGCTGAAGCCGCTGCTGGCCGCATCAAAGTATTCAAAACCGTGCGCGCATTAGACCTGTGGCGCAAAATGCTGGGCATGCTGTTTGAAACCGGCCACCCATGGATCACCTTCAAAGACCCATGCAACCTGCGCAGCCCGCAGCAGCATGCCGGTGTGGTTCACTCGTCCAACTTGTGTACCGAGATCACACTCAATACCAAAGCTAACGATGAAATCGCGGTATGCAACCTCGGTTCCGTGAACCTTGCCCAGCATATTGTGGATGGCAAACTCGATCAAGCGAAGCTGGAGCGCACCGTTAAAACTGCAATCCGCATGCTCGATAACGTGATCGACATTAACTACTACGCCGTGGCTACCTCCAAGCAGTCCAACCTGCGTCACCGCCCTATCGGCCTTGGCATTATGGGCTTCCAGGATGCACTCTATGAGCAGCGTATCGCCTACAGCTCGCAAGCCGCTGTGGATTTTGCCGATACCTCCATGGAAGCCGTGAGCTACTACGCGATCAAAGCCTCCAGCGAACTGGCGGCCGAGCGCGGCAAATACTCTACCTTTGAAGGTTCGCTCTGGAGCAAAGGCATTCTGCCCATCGACTCGATTGAAATCCTCGCGCAAAACCGTGGTGAGAATTACATCAAAGTGGATCGCAGCCAAACCTTCGACTGGGCGACCTTGCGTGCACAAGTAAAAGCACAAGGTATGCGCAACTCCAACGTGATGGCGATTGCACCCACGGCAACCATTTCCAACATCACCGGCGTAACCCAGTCGATTGAACCGACTTACCAAAACCTCTACGTGAAATCCAACCTCTCGGGCGAATTCACCGTAGTTAACCCGCACTTGGTACACGACTTAAAAGCCCGTGGCTTGTGGGATGCGGTAATGGTTAACGATTTGAAATACTACGAAGGCTCACTGCAAAAGATCGACCGCATCCCGGCCGACCTCAAAGCCATCTACGCCACCGCGTTTGAAGTAGAACCCAAGTGGATCGTAGAAGCCGCCAGCCGTCGCCAGAAGTGGATTGACCAAGCGCAGAGCTTGAATCTCTACATCGCTGGCGCTAACGGCAAAAAATTAGACATTACTTACCGCATGGCATGGTTCTCCGGCTTAAAGACTACGTATTACCTGCGTGCCTTGGCTGCAACCACCACTGAGAAATCCACCATCAATACCGGTGCATTGAACGCCGTATCGGCTGGTGGTGCGAGTGGATTGTCAGCTGCACCTGCTGCTGCAAAACCTGCCGTATCAGAAGTAGAAGCCGCGAGTTTCGCCGAAGCAGCGCCAGTGCCATTGGCCTGTTCGATAGACAATCCAGATTGCGAAGCCTGCCAATAAGATGTTGCGGTTCGTTCCTCACCAGCAGCCTACGAAGCACCCTGTAGGTTGATGAGCTTGCGAACCGCGACAAAAACGCAAAATACACGATGCACGCACACAGAATTAAACGAGGATCACATGCTAAGTTGGGATGAATTTGACACCGAAGAAGCGGTAAAAGAAACAGCACGTCAAGACGCCATCAGCGCCGCGCAAACCAAAGCCGCCGCGCCAGTAGCGCAACCGACCCAAGCGCAAGTTGCACAAGCACAGGCCGCCCAAGTAAGTGCTGCTGCCGATGCCCAAGCCGTGAACACCGCCTTTGCTGCCGCCGCCAAAGAAGAAGGTATCAGCCCTGAACTCGCTAAAGCGCGCGCGAGCCTCGCTGCACTTGACCCTGCTCCCGGTTTGCAAGAATTGGAAATGGGCGCCGCCCGTATTCAGGTGGATGAAAAGCGCATGATCAACTGTCGCGCTGACTTGAACCAACTGGTTCCGTTCAAATACGACTGGGCATGGCAAAAATACCTTGATGGCTGCTCCAACCACTGGATGCCACAAGAAGTAAACATGACCGCCGACATCGCCACCTGGAAAAGCAAAGACGGCCTGACCGATGACGAGCGTCGCATTGTTATGCGCAGCCTCGGTTACTTCTCTACCGCCGACTCACTGGTAGCGAACAACCTCGTCCTCGCGATTTACCGTTTGATAACCAACCCCGAATGCCGCCAATACATTTTGCGTCAATCATTCGAAGAGGCGATTCACACTCACGCCTATCAATACTGCATTGAATCGTTGGGTATGGATGAAGGCGAAATCTTCAACATGTACCGCGAATTGCCAAGCGTGGCGAACAAAGCCGCATGGAGTTTGAAACATACCCAAACTTTGGGCGACCCAACCTTCACCACCGGCACACCGGAAACCGATCAGGAATTGCTGCGCAACCTCGTTGCGTTTTATGTAGTGACCGAAGGTATTTTCTTCTACTGCGGATTCAGCCAAATTCTCAGCATGGGCCGCCGCAACAAAATGACCGGCGTTGCCGAACAGTTCCAATACATCCTGCGCGATGAATCCATGCATTTGAACTTTGGTATCGATGTAATCAACCAAATCAAATTGGAAAACCCGCACTTGTGGACTGCAGAATTCCAACAAGAAGTTATCCAAATGATTTTGGAAGGCACCGAGCTGGAAATCCAATACGCGCGCGACTCTATGCCACGCGGCGTACTCGGCATGAATGCCGCGATGATGGAAGAATACCTCCACTTCATCGCCAACCGCCGCTGCGCACAAGTCGGCTTGAAAGAACAATTCCCAGGCGCACAGAATCCATTCCCATGGATGAGTGAGATTATGGATTTGCGTAAGGAGAAGAATTTCTTTGAGACGCGAGTGATTGAATATCAGACTGGTGGGGCGTTGAGCTGGGATTGATTTAATCCTTCCACCGTCATACCTGCGAACGCAGGTATCCATTACGAACGGATTACATATTCCGGAGTGAATAACCTAAACCGCTGTTGAGTTTTGTCAGAGATTTCTGATGGGGCTGAATGGCGGTTTTTTATCCACCAAGGAAAAAATAGGCAGAGCAATTAAAGTGATTATCAAAACCATAAGAATAAGGAAATTTCGTTCATTTGAAGACTCAAAAGAAATTTCACTATCTGATATTAACGTATTAATAGGCGCCAACAATTCAGGGAAGTCATCTGTACTTCGCGCACTACATCATTTACAACAAGGACTTAATGATCCTTTTGGCGATGTTAGAGTAGGAGCAACTAAAGCCACTATCGATATGACATTTAACAAGCAGCCTACAACTCCACCGTGGACACAGTTTGAAAACTCTCGCATTGCCTATTGCTCAATCACAATACAATCCGCTGACAGAAGATCTGGACAAATCAGCAATCAATTAACGGTAGGAAATGGATCAACAACAGTTGGGGAATATAAATCTCCCAACTCAGAACCCAGTCACTTAATAATTCCATTTTTATCTAAAAGAAAAACAGCAAACTATTTAGAGGATGTGAGAGAACAATTCGTTACTCAAATATCATCTGACATGTCTAACTTAGCAGCAAAGCTCTCGCGAATAGCTAACCCAAACTTTCCTGCATACCAACAATATTCAAATGCTTGCAAAGAGATATTAGGCTTTGTAGTGACATCAATCACTTCTCCAAATGGACAACGGCCCGGCATCTATCTTCCTGACCAGTCATCCGTTCCAATAGATCAAATGGGAGAAGGCGTGCCAAATATTGTATCTCTACTTGTAAGCCTATCCATGTCAGAGGGAAAGCTTTTTTTAATAGAAGAACCTGAAAATGATCTTCACCCACAGGCATTAAAAGCATTACTAGACCTAATAGTATTAAGCTCACAAAAAAACCAATTTGTGATCTCAACGCACTCAAATATTGTTGTTACACACCTTTGCTCTGTGGATAAAAGTAAGCTCTTTAAAATCAATAGCGAGAAAGGGCAACTACCTACTACAGCGACTATTGAAGAAGTAAGTAATAGTCCACGTGATCGAGTTCAGGTTCTCCAAGAATTGGGTTATTCATTTTCTGATTACGATTTATGGGAAGGATGGCTATTATTAGAGGAATCTTCTGCTGAGCGTATTATTCGCGACTATTTAATTCCGTGGTTTGCTCCAAAACTTCACCGGATAAAAACTGTAGCTGCAAATGGTATCAACAATGTAGAGCCTACTTTTAACGATCTCTCCCGAGTCGTGCTGTTCACTCACCTTCAACAAGCATATTCAGGCTTAGCTTGGGTAAGAGTGGATGGCGATGATGCGGGAAAAGAGTCAATAGAAAAACTTAGAACAAAATTTTCATCCATACCTAAAGATCATTTTTCCACTTTTGATAAGCCGCAATTCGAACTTTACTATCCAGCCGAATTCCAAGCCAAGGCGAATGCAGCCCTAGCTATTCAAGGCAAGAAGCAAAAGCAGGAAGAAAAAGGAACACTGCTGAAAGAAGTAATCATTTGGATAGAACAAGATATAAATCGAGCCAAGATAGAATTTGAAAAATCCGCAGCAAGCGTTATCACCGAACTGAAACTGATTGAAAAGCAATTTTTACAACAAAAGGATGTGAGGACTTAGGTAGCACGTAGCTCGTAGGTTGGGCTTGATGTAGGTTGCTGGTGAGCTTGCGAACCGCAACATTCGTAATTGCAAACGGCACATTGGTTTGTAAATACGAAAAACCAATCCACAGCACATGTGTTTTGGTTTTGGTGGTTGCGGGTACATGGTCATGTTGCGGTTCGTTCCTCAGGCTACGCGCCCTGCCGAAACCTACAAAAAGATGAACTATGAATAGCGAATTCATTTCACAACTGAGCAATGGAATTCTTTCAGCGATAATCGCCCTGCTCTTTTTGGCCATTCTATCGATGCTTTTTGGTTATCGTTTTATTGCAAAAGAACTGATAAAGATTGGCATGAAAAAAGGTGACGCAAAAGCGTTGGGTCATGCCGTTACGGTAATGACATTTTTGACACTCGGCGCGGTTTATTTGAAATTTTTGTGCTGAATTGATACGACAACCAATCAACGGCACACATAATTTGGTTCTAGTGGCTGCGGGCGCATGGTCATACTGGGGGCTATTTTCCATTCCAATCATTCCTATGACACGCCAATAAAAAACACGGAATCACTTTTTAATTGATAAATTGCTCGCCTCCCTGGAACAATAATGAACATAAAAAAACTAAACCCAGTTACTCAAAACATACTGTATTTGCTCGGCGCTATCGTGTTATCGGCGGTTTTGTTTTTCTCTATTTACATCCCGCGCACTTTTCTTTACGACATATATTCAATACCCGCTGGATCGATGGCACCCACAATAAATGTTGGCGATACAGTTATCGTTAACAAACACATTTACCGAGACACCATAAAAGGCAAGCCCGACAGCAACCAACCCCGGCGGGGGGATATAATTGCATTCAACCCGCCACACCAGCCGAATACGGTTTACTTAAAACGTGTTATAGGAATTCCAGGAGATGTTATTCACTTCACTGACAAACAATTGACAATAAATAATAAACCCGTTGAAACCAAGAAGCTAAATGACGCATTATTTTCGGAAACACTTAACGACACCACATATCAAGTACAATATTTGAATGAAGAAAACCTTTATCGTGATATCAAAGTCACCACCCCTGTCGACCACTATTTCGTAATGGGTGACAACAGAGACAATTCGCTGGATAGCCGTGAATGGGGGTTTGTGCCAAAAGAAAAACTGATAGGAAAAACAACTATAGTCTTCTAATCAAAAAAACTAACAACATCACTTCAACTGCGCATTCTTTATAGTTTTGGTGGTTACGGATGTATGGTCATTTTACGGTTATTCACCCACAACACCCCACCAGTTCAATTTAATTTGGATAATAACAAATGGAAACCAACACAATTTACGATGCCCCCAAAGCAAACCTTGTTGACTTCAACCTCCAACAAACCGAAGGGCTGGAAAACGTTTTACATGTCGCTAAACAGCAAAAAGCGCTTATTTATACCTTTCTTGTATATTTTGTAGCGGCAGTGCTCGTGCAAGCAGCGCCGCCAGAAATCAGGCAAGTCGCAAGCCTTATTGTTATTCCGATATGGATTGCCATCATTATTTTAAATGCGCGCTTATGCTGGAAAGTGTATGGAAAGTTTTTTGCGGTAGTGATGATTATTCTGGGTATTGTTCCCATTATTAACTTTTTAGTGGTAGTTGCTGCCAGCTCACGGGCGAACAGATTAATTAAAAAAGCGGGATTCAAAGTGGGTTTTATGGGTGCCAACACCACACAAATCAAGCAAGCTATACAACAAACCCAGCACGCCGCCTTGTAGGCATTCGACTTATTGAATGCCTACAATTAAACAGAGCACCCACACTATGTCAGTTACCGCCCTCTACACCGACCTCTCTGGTTATTACGATTTAATGTGTGCTGATATCGACTATCGCGAGCAGAGCAATTATGTGCGCAGGCTGCATGAGTTGTTTGGCAATCAGGGGAAAAATGTGTTGGATTTAGCCTGTGGCACCGGCCCACACTTGCGGCATTTTATCGACTTTGGTTATACGGCTAGTGGTGTGGATATTAACCAGCCCATGCTCGATATTGCGCAGCTGCGTTGCCCCGAAGCGCAATTTACCCAACAGGATATGAGCGACCTGAATATGGTCGCGCAGATGGATTTAATCAGCTGCTTTTTATATTCCATCCATTACAACCAAAGTATTGCCACACTTACCGATTGTATTGCCAGCGTTCACCGCGCGCTAAAACCCGGCGGTCTATTTTGTTTTAATGCGGTGGATAAAAGCACTATTGATAATCGCGCTGGCATTAAACACCAACTCACATATGACCAGAGTGATTTTAGTTTTCAGTCCAATTGGTATTACTCAGGTGAAGGCGAACAGCAACAATTACAGCTGAGCATCGAACGAACCACCAACGGTATTACTGAACACTGGCGTGACCAACACACAATGGTCGCCCTCACTTTTGCGCACTTACAACAATTGCTTGAACCCTATTTTGAAGTGCATATTCTTGCGCATGATTACGAGCGAATCGCCCCCTGGGAAAACGCGGCAGGCAATGCGTTTTTTGTTGCGATCAAGCATTAATTTCAAAGCCGCGAATTGTGTAGCACCTTATGAATAAACTTTTTATCATCGGATTGCCGCGTACTGGCACCACCAGCATCAGTGTGGCGCTGTTGGATTATGGATTTAAAGTGGCGCACACGGCGTATACCAAACGCGCATTTGAATTAGCCGATGTTGTTTCCGATGCGCCATGCTTTTGTGATTACCAAGAACTGGATCAGCTATTTCCCCATTCGAAGTTTGTGTATCTGGAACGCAGCCTTGAGCGCTGGGTGCCATCCATGCAAATGCTGCTAAACAAAATGTTGCCGGAACTTGCACCTAAAACCGGTTATTTAAATCCGGTATTGAAACGGGTGATGAACCAGATATTTGCGCCTTTCACAACCAGCAACCCTTTAAGCAAAGAACATTTGGAAGCCTGTTATATAAACCATCAACAACAGGTGATGGATTATTTCGCGCAGCGGGATGACTTTTTACGCATTGATATTAGCGACAGCAATAGCCTGCCAGTATTATTAAGGTTCATGGGGTTTGAACCACCGGTGACTGCACACTCCCCGCATGAACAATCCCTGCATACACAGTTCCCGCATTTGAATAGCGGTAAACAAGTCGATAATTGGAAAGCCATCAAACATCCGAATAAAATTAATTCACTGAGTGCAGGCGCAGAACATCGCCAATTTTTGGATTATCGGCAGCTCAGGCTTAACAGGTGATTCACCCATGAACCCGAATAAAACATTACACAAGTATTTAATCAATCTCCCAGCCGCATTACTGGATTACCCGTTTGGCGATGATATTCATGTGTATAAAGTGGAAGGCAAAGTGTTTGCTATTTATTTTCAGGATGCGAATAGCAAGCGCCTGAACCTAAAGTGCGACCCGGTACTGGCAGAACAACTGCGCATGGTTTTTAGCGAAGTAACCCCCGGCTACCACATGAACAAAAAGCACTGGAACACAGTGGATTTAACCGGCAATTTGCCACAAAGCGAGGTGTTCAAGCAGATAGATCACTCCTACACGCTAATCGTAAAAAAACTCCCCAAGGTAGTTAAGCAGCGTTTGCGAATCCAGCATGAGGGTTTGGCTTGGTTGATATAAGGATTCACTACACTAGACAACCGCATAAATATTAAACGTAAATATCGATGCGGCTTGGACGGGATCGATAGTCTGCTACCGCGTTAGACGCGCAGCTGACCGGGGCATCACCCAGCAGAACTGCTTTAGTCAGTTTCCGGCCCTGACTAAATCATTGTCATTTAGCGAATAAATTTATCGAACGGCATAACATTTACCCATTCGCCCGCCGCTACCGAGCCGCGTTCGCGCTCCAGACAAATATAACAATTGGCTTTAGCCATGCTGCTAAGTACACCAGAGCTTTGCGAGCCAACGCTGATTACACGGTTAGCGCCCTGCTCATTAGTGAGCAGACCACGCTGGAAATCCATACGCCCTGGCTGCTTTTTTAAGGGTGCAACGGCTTGCGCCATAATCGATGCGGCGGCAAACAATTGCTCGCCCGCCAAATGGCGCAGCGCCGGTACTACCAATTGGTGATAGGTGACTGCGGTGGAAACCGGGTTGCCCGGCAGGCCAAAAAACCAACCTTGCCCCAAACGCCCAAACGCAAAGGGTTTACCCGGTTTCATGGCGATTTTCCAGAAGTCGATAGCTCCCAACTCCGCGAGCACATCTTTGGTGTAATCCGCATCACCCACCGAGACACCGCCGGTGGAAATCACCACATCAGCCCACTGGCTTGCAGTAGTGAACGCGGCGCGCAAGGCGTGTGGATCGTCAGGGATAATACCGAGATCCAGCAGTTCTACCGGCAATCGTTGCAGTAATGCCGCCAGTAACGGGCGATTACTGTCGTAAATTTTACCCAACTGTGGCGCCATGCCTGGCAGCAATAACTCATCGCCGGTGGTGAGCAAGGCAATGCGCAATTTGCGCAGCACACTTACGCTGGCACAGCCCACCGAGGCTAGCAGCCCGATATCCAACGCGGTAATCAATTGGCCAGCCGGGAGCAACTCCGTGCCCAGCGCAATGTCTTCACCGGCGCGGCGGATATTCTCGCCGGAAACAGGGGGTTGAGTAATATTTACCTGATCGCCGACACGCAGGGTATTTTCCTGCATTACCACCGCATCGGCGCCAACAGGGATCAGGCCGCCCGTCATGATGCGAACCGCCTCGCCCGCACGCAGCTCACCTACATAGGGGTGCCCCGCGAGTGATTGGCCGATAACTCGCAAGGTACCGGCATTCGCCCCGCTGCAATCAGCAGCCTGCAGGGCATAACCATCCATCGCCGAGTTATCGCCAGCCGGAACATTAATCGGCGCCATTACCGCTTGCGCCAATACGCGATCCAGTGCATCCGCGAGCGCCACTGTTTCGGTCTCTTGCACTGGCGCTAACTGATTTAATATGCGCTCCAGCGCGGCCTCAACAGCCAGTAACCCGGGTTGTGAACATTGATCCATTAACAAATCTCCACCGCCATCATCTGCACCAAAACTTATACCAATAATCCGAGTCGCAGTTTAGCCTTATGTATGAGTTCCGCGACAACTAATCGCCCCTGGCATTAAAACAAACTCGCTTGGCTAGCAGCGGGCCAGCTTGTTACTATCGCACGCCTGCCCGCTTCCCCAAGAGAATAATTTATGCGTTATGTAAGCAATGCTGTCCTCACCATCAACCTGCTATTGTTGCTCGCTTTTTCTGCCGTGCAATGGAACGACCCAGACCCAATTCTGTGGATTGCGTTTTATCTGCTCTGCGCCGCTGTCCCCTTTCTGGCGCTCATTAATAAGCCATTAAAAATCGTTGCGGTAGTAGCACTCATCGCCTGTGCTATTGAAATGGCGCGCACAGGGGCTGGAGCCTATAACTATTATTTGCATATGACAGAAGAGCCGCTTATGCAAAGCATGAACCCCAACAAACCTTATATTGAAGAGGCGCGTGAATTCTTGGGGGCGTTAATTGCACTGGCGCTGGTCATCATCAGCCAATGGCTTGCCGTATTTAAGGCAAAAAATAGATAATTTTTAGTAACAGGTTGGTGCCCAGGCGCATCAGCCTGAGCACTTTGTTTCAGCCAGGTTCTTTCGCCATTTTAATTTAACGATTAATTCCAAATTTCATAACAACAGGAGTGAACTCGCAATGCACTTTCAAAAAAAATTGGGCTTGGGTTTTATCGCATTTGGGGTGCTGATAATCCTACTGGCTTATGTACTTACCAATAGTGGCGGTTTTGTGTTTTCCGCATTGCTTGGTTTGATGGCGATATTTTTTGGCGCCTTTCAGCTGATGCTCTCCAACCTTGCCCTGCAAGCAAAAACTACCGGTAAACACCCCTCAAGCAAAGCGACTAAAACCAAAAAGGCACGTCGTTAATTTTCATATCCCCGTGGCAGTTAGCTCTGCTGGCGCTAGTGGTCATACCAATAGCGCCCTGCTCTTTCCCGCTGTAATTCAACGGCCTGCAGGCTACCATCACGCCAACGAAAAACCGCCGCGCCGGTATCGGCGGTATTAATCGCCTGACTGCCAGCAGTGCGATATCGCGCTTGCACCTGGGGATGCGGGTGCCCGTGTTGGTTGCGATAACCTGCCGAATACACCACGTAACGCGGTTGTGTGCGCTGCACCCACAACACGCCGGACGAAGTGCGACTGCCATGATGCGCAGCTGCAAGCAACGCCAACTTATCGGGCACCTGATCCTCATAGAGCAACTGATGTTCGACGCTGGTTTCTATATCGCCCGGCAAAACAATATGTTCAGCGCCATAACTGATCAGCAGCACACAAGAGTGATTATTGGCACTAGTCCGTGCACTGGTTGGTACGGGTAAAAAGCGGAATTCGACGCTCTCCCAACGCCAAGGTAAATGGTCATGACAGCTTTGCAATTGTGTGAGCGCACTGACCACTCGCTCCGGCTCACCACCCAATAACTGCCTTGGCTCAACTTTTTCCAGCAACCCCTTGAGGCCACCGGCGTGATCCGCATCCCAGTGGCTAACCACCAAATAGTCGATGGTGCGAATACCCTGCGCATACAAGTAAGGGGCAACTATGGCGCTACCGGCATCAAAACTGCGGGAATATTGCGGGCCGGTGTCGTACACCAAGGTGCTCGAGCCGACTTGCACCACGATGGCAGTACCTTGGCCGACATCCAGAACGGTGACGGTTAAATCGTCTGCCGTGGGCGGTTTAATTAAAAAGCTCAAACTGGCCGCCACACTAATACCGATAACCCCCAAGTATTTAGGCAGCAAGCCGCGCGGTAATAACATCACCACAACACTCAGCGCCAGTAGCAGTAATAGGCCGGGTGAAAAAGCCACCACCGGGCTAGCCCAAGAGCCGGCAAACGCGAGCAAGCCGTCCAAAAACACGGCAAGCCATTCCATCGCACCTGCCGCCATCGCCAGTAAACTGTTACTTAGGCCCAACCATACATCGCCCACCGCAGCACCAATCAGCAACAAGGGCACGACAAAAAAAGTGATCAGCGGAATGGCGATAGCATTACCCACCGGCGCGACCAGCGAAACCGTGCTAACCAATAAACTGAGCGGCAGCATAAGCCCTATAAACATTACCCACTGGGAGCGAATGAAGCCGATCAGCAGTTCTTTGAAGGTAAAACCAGCCCAAGGTTCTATAGTGCGTTTGGTCACCAAACGTCCGGAAAAATACATGAGCAACAGTGCTACAGCACCGAAAGACAACCAAAAACCCATGTCGAACGCGGCCAGCGGGTCCAAGAGCATAACGAGTGCCAAAGCCCAGCAAAAAATATCGCTAATACGCAGGTTGCGGCGCGCCAAACACGCGGCGTAAAACAAACTAAGCATAATGAGCGTGCGCACCGTGGGAATATTAAACCCTGCCAAGGCCGCGTAAAAACTGGCGCAAACAATAGCGCTGAGCCAGGCGATCATCTGCGCCGGGCAACGATGCCACAACAATTGCACACACTTGCCTAGCAGCAGCCCCGCATAAAACCCAAAGAGTGCAAGAAACCCCACATGCAGACCAGAGATGGCAATCAAGTGGCTGGTGCCAGTTTGCTGCATACGCTGCCATTGGGCTTTTTCGACCAGCCCCGAATCGCCAATTAATAAGGCCACCAGAATGCCCCGCTCGGGGCTATCGCTGTGCTGCACCACCCATTGCTGGAGATTATGGCGCCGCTGGTTGATCCAATCGTCCCAGTGAAATGATGTATTGATGGAATGAAGCGCGCGATTATCACTTGTCGCTAGCACGTACCCAGTGGCGCCAACGCCTTGCCGCAGTAACCAGGCGTGATAATCAAATCCCGCCGGGTTCACAAAACCGCGCGGTCGCTTGAGGCGCACAGTCAACTGCCAGTAGTCGCCAATTGCCAATTGCGGCAGCTCGCTGTGCGTTAGCCGAGCGGAATCTTGAGCGCCATACGTTCGTGGCAAGTACCAACTCAATTGTAATTTGCGCGGGAATTGGTCAAGTGGGAGAAGTTCGCCACTGGCGCCAGTAATCGCCTGCACCCGAAAGTCAAAACGCAAACGATGTACATCGCGCTCAGGTAACCCAGTAATTTGCCCAGTTACCACAAGGTCGCGACCGACCAAGTTCTCCGCCAACTGCTGTTCGATTAAATTGTGGCCAGATACCAGTCCCCACGCGAGACCTGCGCTGAAAATAACCGGGAGCCGAAATCGCGGCCAATAAATAGCGGCCAGAGCAAGGGGTGCAAGCAACCAAAGCCACGACAGTGAAATTAAGTGCGGGGAATAACCGAAGGCGATTACGCCCAAGCTGAAAAACAGGAGTTTTAATGGCAATTACAGAATCCTTTCGTAGGTGAGTAGTGAGTCCAGATGAGCTCCTTGTCATCAGATTGCAGCCCAGCTTATGGCATGATCCACACGCAAACAAGTGCACCAGCCCGTAAAGTCTGCGTAGTGTTAATGCAGATTTATAGGCATAATGCGCAATCTTTTACGCTGTACTCTGGTTTCCAGCATGGCACGCAATTTACTGAAACGTTTTTTTCCATCACCCGCTGCAATTAAAAGCAATCCGGCACTGCATTTTTTGGGCGATCTGCTGCACGACCCAAACTTATTCCACCTGAATCGCCACTCTGTATCAGTCGCTTTTTTTTGGGGGCTGTTTATCGCATTGCTGCCTATTCCAGGGCAGATGCCTGTGGCGGCGGTAGCCGCGCTGATCTTTCGGTGCAACCTGCCTATTTCGGTGGCATTGGTATGGATTACCAACCCATTAACTATGCCCTTTTTCTTTTTCATCACCTATCAAGTGGGACGAGTAATTCTGCAAAGTGAGCCACTGCTGGTGCAACCAGAATTAACCTGGGATTGGCTGGCAAACGAATTTGGTCATTTATGGAAACCATTACTTGCCGGATCGGTTCTTACCGGTTTGGTGTTTGGGACACTGGGTTATTTTGGTATGCAATTATATTGGCGATGGCATGTGCGACATAACTGGGAAAAGCGGAAGCAAAAACGCGTTCATAAAGCTTCTGAAGAAAAATAAAAGACAATAAAAACCCCGCTAGCGCGGGTTTTTTATGCTTTTAATTTATCCAACTATTCATAGCGCAGCGCATCGGCCGGTTGAATTCGCGCGGCGCGCCATGCGGGGTAAAGGGTGACAAAAAAACTGATCACCAGTGCTGTGATCACCACCTTGGCAACATCAGCAATAACCAATTCGGAAGGCAGATAAGTAATCGGGTAAACATCCGAATGTAAAAACTGAACACCAAAAGTGCGTTCAATCCATTGCACAAAGGGCGTTACCCAATGGGAAAGTACAACACCCAGCACCAATCCGATTGAAGTTCCAATCAAACCAATCAGCCCGCCCTGCACCATAAAGATCGCCATAATTTCATACGTCGAGGCGCCCATAGTGCGCAGGATCGCAATATCGCCCTGTTTATCGACTACCACCATAATCAGTGTTGAAACCAAATTAAACGCGGCGATAGCGATAATCAAAAACAGCAACATGCTGACCATGTTTTTTGACATTTGGATGGATTGATAAACACCACCGTGGGTACGCATCCAGCTTACACCGCTATAGTCATCTGACATGTTTTGCATAATCTCACGCACAATTTGTGGCGCCGCAAATAAATCATCCATCTTCAGCCGGATACCTGTCACCTGCCCCGGGTAACCGGAAAGTTCAGCAGCGCTTTCTATATCCATTAAAGCCAAACCGTTATCGATATCGGTATGAGTATCCAGAATCGCAATTACCTGCAGCACTTTTACTGTGGGCGAGTTATTGCCTTCGTTAGGTAAAATCAAACTGAGATTATCATCCTTACTAAGGCGTAATTTTTCAGCGACGCCGCGACCAATCACAATCGCCGATTTGTTGCCTGCCAAGCTTTCAAGCGTACCTTGCGGTAAAAAGGCGGGCAGCTTCGAGATGTTTTGTTCTTGTGTTGCGTCGATGCCAAAAATAATGACAGGGGCCACGCGCTTTTGCTGACTTAACAGCCCCTGCAGCTGTACAACAGGAGCAGCGCCTACGACGCGCGGATGCTTTTTTAACTCAGCCACTAAGGCTTGTGGATCCTCAATCGCATTCCGGTGATAAACCGTCGCTTGCGGCATAACGCCCAAAATATTGTCACGCAGCTCCTTTTCAAAACCGCTCATAATCGACATCACCAAAATCAATAAGGCGACACCGATAACCAAGCCTGCGATTGATAAACGCGATATAAAAGACACCAAATGATTTTGGCCCCGGGCTATGCCGTAGCGTGCGCCGATTAAAAAGATAGTGCGATTTAACATCAGTAAGCACCGGTCGCCGCAGAGGATTCTTCGTCACGCACCAGAACGCCATCCACCAAACGCAAGGTGCGATCCATACGTGCTGCCAGACGCGGATCGTGGGTTACCACCACAAAACTGGTACCTATCGCTTGATTTAACTCCAGCATCAATGCCTGGATAGCATCAGCAGCATGACTGTCCAAATTGCCGGTGGGTTCGTCCATCAATACACAGGCAGGGTTGGTCACCAAAGCGCGGGCAATCGCCACCCGTTGACGCTCGCCACCCGAAAGCTCGGAAGGCTTGTGATCTACCCGTTTAGCCAAACCCACCCGCGCCAGCAACTCCAGTGCACGGGCTTTGGCTTGAACAGGTGCACAATTGCCAATCAACAGCGGCATAGTCACGTTTTCCAGCGCAGTGAACTCTGGCAACAAGTGATGAAACTGGTACACAAAACCCAGACTACGGTTGCGCAAACGACCGCGCGCATCAGCACTCAAGCGCGACAACTGCTCACCTGCGACAATCACCTCGCCGCTATCCGGCACATCCAGACCACCGAGAATATTAAGTAGCGTTGACTTGCCCGAACCCGAGGCACCGACAATGGCGACGCGCTCGCTCTTGTTGATTTGGAAATCCACGCTGTGCAGCACATCAACTGCCAGCGAACCCTGACGATAAGATTTACTCACCTGACGACAAACTAATACGGCGGCAGAATCATTCATAACAGCTTTCGGATTATTCATAACAGCCTTCGGATTATTCATAACGCAGCGCTTCGGCCGGTTCAATTTGGGCCGCGCGATAGGCGGGATATAAAGTGGCAATAAAACTTAACAACAGCGCCACTGAGCAAATAAATACAACGTCAGTCCACAGCAGTAGCGAGGGCAACTGACTAATAAAATACACCTCTGGATCAAATACCTGCAGCCCGACCAGAGATTCCAAAAAGCCCATCACCGGGGTCAGTGACACCGCGATAACACAACCCAATACAGCACCAATCAGGGTGCCAATAAAACCCACTGCACTGCCCTGCACGATAAAAATAGCCATCACCTGGCGCGCACTCACACCCATGGTGCGCAATACCGCGATATCAGAGCGCTTATCCGCCACCATCAATACCAAACTGGAAACAATGTTGAACGCCGCCACGGCAATAATGATCATCAACAGCGAGCCAATAACGATTTTTTCCATTTTCACCGCTTGAAATAAGCTGCCTTGAGTTTGGCTCCAATCCTTCACCTGATATTGCTGTTCACCCAATTGCTGGCGCAGCTCTGACATTACCCGGCCCGCGCTGTATAAATCCGTGGTTTTTACGTGCAGCCCTTGCACGCCCGGCTGGCGCAGGAATTTTTGTGCATCTTGTAAATGAATCAACGCAAGCGTGGAATCAACCTGTGCCTTTACCTCAAACACACCCACCAGCGTAAAGCTGCGTGAGCGCGTAAATGCGCCCATGGGGGTCATATTAATTTCGGGCGAGGTCACCCGCACTTTATCGCCGGGTGTCAGCATCAAACGACTCGCCAATAGGCGACCCATCACAATGCCGTATTCGCCGGGTTGCAATGCCGCCATATCGCCAACCACCATACGTTGATTGACTATAGATACTCGCTCCTCGCTGTCTGGCAGAATTCCCTGAAGCTCTATGGCCTCAAAACCACCGGCGTAACTCACCATCGCGCTACTGGCGATATAGGGAGCAGAGGCAATAACATCGGGGTGTTTTTCAACTGTTGCAGAAAGCGCTTGCCAATCTTTTAGTGCTGGCAGCTGATCTATGTAGCCGTGAGGAATCACGCTGAGAATGCGCTCCTTCATTTCACGATCAAAGCCATTCATCACCGAAAGTACGATGATCAGCGCCATAACGCCCAGCGCCATGCCGACCAATGAAAAGGCACTAATGAAAGAAATAAACTGATTGCGACGTTTAGCGCGGGTATAGCGCAAACCGATATAGAGGGGAATGTTTTTTAGCATGAGCGCATTAAACCCAATTGCCTTGCGTTGCTCAAGTAAAACCACCCTCCCCACCGATAAATCGGCGCCAGCAGGACCAGCTTGTGCTATGTTTACTCAATCATCACAGCGGGAAGATTTTTGTCATGAGTGAACGCCGCAGCTACTTTCGCATCGATGAAAGTATCGCCATCGAATTTAAAGAGGTGGAAGAGATCACCGCTAATACCGCTGCACCCGAGCTGCAGTTCCCCGACACTTTGTCGTTAAAGTTTTTTGCCGAGCTGCGCAAGATTGATAATGACAACGCGCACCTTTTTCATCAGATCAAGGAAACCAGCCGGGCAATGGGCGAGTATTTACAAAATCTCAATCGCAAAATTGACATCATTAGCCAGCAGATAATGGCGGATTCCAAACCCCTGCCGCCCTCAAAAACCATCAAACAGGTCAATCTCAGTGAAGGTGGTGTGGCTTTTGGTAGTTCGCGTCTCGTTAAACCAAACTCTTTTATCGCCATGCGTTTGATTTTTTTACCCAGTAATGCAGGGCTGGCGTTGTTTGCCAAGGTCATACGCTGTGAACCCAATAACAGTGGCGAATATCAGATTGCGGCAAAATTTCATCGCGCCACGGATGCTCACCAACAACTGATTGGTCAGCAAATCATGCGCGCCCAAATGGCCGAGCGACGTAAAAGCCAACATTACCTGCAATAATTCGGGAGACTACTGAGTGAATACCGCCAACAGTCTGCGTAAATTTATCATCACCAGCGCCATAACGTTCTTCGCGGCCAACATTATGGGCGGCGTCCATGCCGAACAAATAAAAATACCGATAGGGCAACAAACCGCCGCCAAAGCTTCAGTGAAAATGCCCGCAAAAGGAATGACCAAAGCAAGCGTGCAAGCGGCCTTTGGCGAGCCACTGGAAACCATCCCCGCCAAAGGAGAGCCACCTATTTCCAGTTGGAAATACAGCGAGTTTGTGGTGTATTTTGAACATGATCATGTCATTCATACCGTAGCCAAATTCAAACCACAGGAAGATCAAACCATTATATTGGACGAATAAAAAATATCTCCGCAGACAATAAAATAAGGGCGCTTGAAGCGCCCTTATTTATATCTGTGAATCAGCACCAAACAGATTCTACTAACGGCGACTAATGCGATTAATGCCATCCAATGCCGCAACACGATAAGCTTCGGCCATCGTTGGATAATTAAAGATGTTGTTGAGGAAATAATGAATATTATTTCCCTCGCCTTTCTGCGTCATGATCGCCTGACCAATATGAACAATCTCCGCGGCCTCAGCACCAAAACAATGAACACCGAGGATTTCAAGCGTATCCACATGAAATAGCAGCTTCAACATGCCCACATCTTCACCGCTGATTTGGCCGCGTGCGGTATTTTTAAATAACGCACGGCCGACTTCATAGGGAACCTTGGCCTGTGTCAATTCAGTTTCCGTTTTGCCCACCGAACTAATCTCCGGTAAGGTATAAATTCCTGTGGGCACATCTTGAACCGGGCGGCATTCGTCGCCAAAAATACCACCGGACACTGCTCGCCCCTGACCATAGGAAGAACTGGCCAAGCTGGGCCAGCCAATCACATCACCAACCGCATATATATTTTCAACTTGCGTGCGATACTCTGCATCAACTTTAAGATTGCCACGATGATCTGCTTCCAACCCTATCGCCGCTAAATTCAGTTGGTCAGTATTACCACTGCGTCCATTACACCAAAGGATGGCATCCGCCTTTAAACGCTTACCTGACTTTAAGAAGAGAGTGACACTGCTATCGCTCGCCTCTATGGCCTCGTACTCCTCACCATGACGTACAGTCACACCACTGTCGCGCAGGTGATAACTGAGCGCGTCAGAAATCTCATCATCTAAAAATGACAACAATCGCTCACGGTTATTTATTAAATCTACCCGCATACCCAAGCCCGAAAAAATCGAGGCATATTCACAGCCAATAACACCCGCGCCATAAATAATGATGTGACGTGGGGTGTGCTGCATTTCCAGAATGGTGTCACTGTCATAAATACGGGGATGATTAAAATCAATATCAACTGGACGATAAGGACGTGAACCTGTAGCTATTACGATCTTATCGGCATGAATTGTCTCTGTACCACCATCCAGCATCGCCAAATTAATCACATTCGGATTACTAAAGGATGCCTGCCCCATATGTACCGTTACCCGGTTGCGTACATAAAAGTTGGTATGCAATTCAACTTGTTTAGGAATCACTTTCGCGGCAGATTGCAGTACCCGTGGAAAGGTTAAACGGCGGCTATCACCAATTTCACGAAACAGGCTATTAGCTTTAAATTGCAATATTTGTTTGACCACATGGCGCAAAGATTTAGAAGGAATTGTGCCTTTATGTGCGCACCCACCACCAACCAGTGCCCTATTTTCTACCACACCAACACGCTTGCCCGCTTTGGCGGCTGCTATAGCAGCACTTTCTCCCGCAGGGCCAGAACCGATTACTAAAAGATCGTAGCTGTGATCTGCCGATTTTTTACGACCAGTCAATTTATTCCCCTCTAATCATCAAATGAGACATCCAAGACTTGCTGAGTCTTGCAACAATTATTCCTTCTTCTTACTCGCATCATACGAAAGGTCATCTGCCTTCAACTCAGTACGGACAGGCTTGGATTTTTCTTCCGCACATTTTGCTTCGTCGCCACCGCACAACTCGCACACGTAATTGGGATCCCCCAAGGCTTTACCCACACCACCACAGGAACCGGATACAGGTTTACGGCCAGCCAATACACTGATTGACAAAGCGAATGCAACAAACAACATCACCACTAGTGTAACCACAAGTACAGCCATGATAGACCTCCAGGCTTTACTGCTTTTGTTAAAAGCAAATGAACTATCGTTAAAAAAAAACGAGGCGGGTTTCCCTGCCTCGTTTTCCTTTTCATTAACCGCCGAAGTCGTCTAACAAAATATTGTCGTCTTCTACACCAAGACTTTTCAACATTTTAATCACGGCGGCATTCATCATTGGTGGGCCGCACATGTAGAACTCACAATCTTCTGGCGCCGGATGATCTTTCAAATAATTCTCATAGAGAACATTGTGAATGAAGCCCGTGAGGCCGGTCCAGTTATCCTCTGGCTGAGGATCTGACAGCGCCACATGCCATTTAAAGTTCTCATTCTCTGCCTGCAGCATATCGTAATCTTCTTTGTAAAAGAGTTCGCGCAGCGAGCGAGCACCGTACCAGAATGTCATTTTACGATCGGTTTTCAAGCGGCGCAGCTGATCGAAAATGTGCGAACGCATAGGTGCCATACCAGCACCACCACCGATAAACACCATTTCAGCATTGGTCTTTTTAGCAAAGAATTCACCAAATGGACCGTATACGGTGATTTTATCGCCCGGCTTCAAACTAAATACATAAGATGACATTTGACCCGGAGGAATGCCCTGAGATTTTGGTGGAGGTGTTGCAATACGAATATTGAACTTAACCACACCTTTTTCTTCCGGGTAATTCGCCATTGAATAAGCGCGAATCACTGGCTCAGTCACTTTTGATTCCAGATTAAAGAAACCAAAGCGCTCCCAGTCACCGCGATATTCGGGCTCAATATCAAAGTCTGAGAACTTGACGTGGTGTGGTGGACACTCAAGTTGCACATAACCACCCGCACGGAAATCCACGCTTTCACCTTCAGGCAGACGCAGGGTCAACTCTTTAATAAAGGTTGCCACGTTAGGATTGGATTCAACAGTAGTTACCCACTGCTTCACACCAAACACCTCTTCCGGCACATGAATTTTCATGTTTTGTTTTACCGGAACCTGGCAACTTAAACGCCAGCCTTCATTTTGCTCACGGCGATTAAAATGCGCTTCTTCCGTTGGCAAAATAGAACCGCCACCATCATTTACTACGCATTTACACTGTGCACAGCTACCACCACCACCACAGGCTGACGCCAGAAATACATTGTTAGCAGCAAGTGTTTGTAACAACTTGCCACCGGCAGGAACGGTAATGGTTTTCTCATCATTGATAAGAATTTGCACATCGCCGCTGTTAACCAGTTTTGCCTGCGCAACAAGAATCACCACCACCAGTGCCAGCACTATGAAGGTGAACATGCCTACGCCTAATAAAATCTCAGTATTCATTAGATTCCTCGCTTAGCCTAGAGAGAGATGCCGCCAAAGGACATAAAGCCCAATGACATCAATCCCACGGTGATAAAGGTAATACCTAAGCCACGAAGACCTTCAGGTACATCTGAGTATTTCAGCTTTTCTTTGATGCTCGCCAGCACAACAATTGCAATTGCCCAGCCAGCACCCGAGCCGACACCGTAAACTACGCTTTCAACAAAATGGTAATCGCGCTCAACCATAAACAGTGAGCCACCCATAATTACGCAGTTCACGGTAATCAGTGGTAAAAATACCCCCAGCGCGTTGTACAGCGCAGGCATATATTTATCCATCACAATTTCCATAATCTGCACAATTGCAGCGATAACACCAATAAATGAAATAAAACTCAGGAAGGTCAAATCAACACCGGTTACACCAGCCCAAGCCAACGCGTCTTCTTTCAACAAGTAAGTCAAAATCAGGTTGTTTGCAGGAACAGTTACTGTTTGCACCACAATAACCGCGATACCCAAACCAATAGCAGCATTGATTTTTTTAGACATGGCCATAAATGAGCACATCCCCAAAAAGAATGCCAGCGCCATGTTTTCAATAAATACTGAACGGATAAACAAACTCAGTAGATGTTCCATTATGCGATCTCCTGATTTGCCGAAGAGTTAGGCGCTATTTTGAAATCGGCTTTCTCAACCTGGTTTTTCTTCCAGGTGCGCAGCGCCCAGATAATAATACCAATTAAGAAAAACGCACTTGGCGGCAGCAGTAACAGACCGTTAGGTACATACCAGCCACCTTCGGTAACGGTAGGCAGAATTTGAATACCGAACCATTTGCCAGCACCAAAAATCTCACGGAAAGTGGCGATAACAATCAGCAGCGCCGAGTAACCCAAACCATGACCTATACCATCAAGGAAGCTTGGAATTGGTGGGTTTTTCAAGGCAAAGGCTTCAGTGCGCCCCATTACGATACAGTTGGTAATAATCAAACCAACAAATACCGAGAGTTGTTTACTGATGTCATAAGCAACGGCTTTCAGCACTTGGTCAACCACAATTACCAATGCAGAAATAATGATCATCTGCGCAATAATACGCACACTGTTAGGCAGAAAGTTACGCACCAGCGATACAAAAAAGTTGGAAAAGGCAGATACCAAGGTCAGACCTATGGCCATTACCAAACTAACTTTTACACTGGAGGTTACCGCCAACGCAGAACAAATACCGAGGATTTGTAAAATAACTGGGTTATTTTCCAGAATCGGTTTTGTGAGGAGATCTTTCGTTTTCAAGCTCATAATTAAGCCTCTCCGTTTTTCAAGTTAGCAAGGAATGTTTTATAACCCTTGTCACCCATCCAAAACTTCATCAGGTTGCGCACACCATTGCTGGTCAACGTTGCACCTGACAAACCATCTACTTTGTACTCAGCATCTGCGGTAGCTGAATCTACGTGACCTTTGATCACATCAATTTTCACTTCGCCAGAATCCGAGTAGATTTTTTTACCAATCCAGATTTCTTTCCACTTTGGATTGTCAACTTCACCGCCAAGGCCAGGTGTCTCGGCATGAGAATAAAAACCGAACCCAAGAATAGTGTTTAAGTCTTTATCCAAAGCAACAAAACCTGACATGGTTGACCAGAGACCATAGCCACGCACAGGCAGAATGACTTTTGACAAACCATTCGCGTCGTTTACCAAAAATACCTTGGCATACTTTTCACGACTAATGATTTTGGCAATATCTTCCTCTGAGGATAATTTATCGGAAAGATCTGGCTTTTTAGCGGATGCATTTTGATCAAACTTTTCAATATCAGTGATAGCGTCGGTAAAACGACCACTATTCAGATCAACAATTTTTACCTCAACTTGTTTGAACTGCTCTTCAACTGATTGATCTTTATTCAAAATACCTGCGATAGATAAAACGTTACGCTTGAAATCAAGCGCTTTGTTGGCAACCTGTGCGGGGCGCAACAACACCGCAGAACCTGCCACCAATACGGATGCCACCAAACACATAATCAATGTGACTGTGATGGTGTATTTTGCTGTTTGTTGGTTAGCCACGCGCCAGTCTCCGCTTAATGTTGGATTGAACGACGAAGTAGTCGATGGTCGGTGCAAACATGTTTGCGAACAAGATTGCCAACATCATGCCCTCTGGATAAGCAGGGTTGACCACACGAATAGTAATCACCATGAAACCGATCAATGCACCATAGATCCATTTGCCCGCATCAGTCATCGATGCCGACACTGGGTCAGTTGCCATAAAGAAGAGACCAAAGGCAAAGCCACCTATAACAAAGTGCCACCAGAATGGCATTTGGAACATTGGATTACTGCTGCCTGCACCGGCCCAGTTATACAACAGGGTAGTCAGCACTGCACCAATCAACACCCCGACCACAATGCGAGTAGACGCAATGCCCATAATTAGTAGCGCAACACCACCAATCATTAAGGCCAGTGCTGAGGTTTCGCCAATAGAACCGTGCTCAAAACCAACAAACGCATCAAACCAGCTAACGTGGTTGATTACAGCATCCATACCCTGTTGAGCAGCAATAGAGAGCGTAGTCGCACCGGTATAACCATCAACCGCAGTCCAAACTGCATCGCCTGACATTTCCGCCGGGTAGGCGAAGAACAAGAAGGCACGACCGGTGAGCGCCGGATTAAGGAAGTTTTTACCAGTACCACCAAATACCTCTTTTCCAATTACTACACCAAAGCTGATACCCAAGGCGGCTTGCCACAAAGGCAAATCAGGAGGACAGGTCAGGGAGAAAAGAATCGAAGTTACGAAGAAACCTTCGTTAACTTCATGACCACGAGTAGTAGCGAACAACACTTCCCAGAAACCACCGACAATAAATACAGTCGCATAAATTGGCAGGAAGTAAGCAGCACCCAAGACAAAGTTGTCCCAAATACTGTCAGGGTTGTGACCCGCAAACATGGCTGCTAAAGCACCATGCCAGTTATCAATACCAGTAGCACCAGTCGCCGCTAAAATGGTATTGGCTTGCAAACCAACGTTGTACATACCGAAGAACATTGCTGGCCATGCACACAACCAAACCGTGATCATGATGCGTTTCAGATCGATACCATCACGCACATGAGAGGTAGATTTGGTGACATCTGCCGGTTTAAACAAACCGGTATCAACGGCCTCGTACAGTGAGTACCATTTTTCGTATTTGCCGCCTTTGTGGAAATGCGGCTCCATGCTGTCGAGTAAACTTCTCAGACTCATTAATTAGCCCTCATTCTCAATGCGAGTAAGGTTATTGCGCAGGATCGGGCCGTATTCGTATTTGCCGGGGCACACAAAGGTGCACAGCGCCAAATCTTCTTCGTCCAATTCAAGGCAGCCCAGTTTTTGTGCTGTTTCAGTATCGCCAACAATTAAAGAGCGCAGCAGCTGCGTCGGCAGGATGTCGAGAGGCATTACCTTCTCGTAAGAACCCACCGGTACCATTGCACGCTCGGAACCATTGGTAGATGTAGTGAAGGCAAACTTTTTACCCCCAAACAGCTTGGACAAATAAATGCCCATCACGGAGAACTTGTTGGTGCCTGCGCGCAGGTAATGCAGCATTTCACGTTCGCGCCCCTCAAGCAAAACACTGACTTGATTGTGGAAACGACCAAGGAAAGTGAGATTGCCATGGGAGCGACGACCACCAAATACAGAACCAGAAATGATGCGATTCTCACCCTGCTTCAACTGACCGTTAACCAACGAATTCAGATCAGCGCCCAAGCGAGTACGCACCAAACGAGGACGCTCTACTTGTGGACCAGCAAGTGCAACAACACGTTCGGTATTCAATTGACCGGTGATAAACAATTCACCAATCGCAATAACGTCTTGATAACCAACAGTCCAAACGGTTTTACGTGCATTTACTGGATCGAGGAAATGGATATGGGTACCGGCATTACCGGCAGGATGAACTCCAGTAAAGGTTTCGACAGCAGTATTAGCGCCCTGACCTTTTGGCAATTCAACACCCGGAGCCTGACAAACAAACACTTTGCCTTCGGTAAGGCGTGCAATCACGGTCAAACCGTTCGCAAAAGCGTCTTTTTTAGCTGCGATAATCACAGCAGGGTCTGCGGCCAAAGGATTAGTGTCAATCGCTTGAACAAAAATCGAGTTTGGAATTGAGTCTAAGGCAGGAGCCTTGCTGTATGGACGAGTGCGCAATGCAGTCCACAAGCCAGATTGAACAAGGTTTTGCTGTACGCTTTCGCGAGACAAACCGGCCAGTTCAGATGCGGAATATTTAGCAAACTCAACAGCCTCGTTACCTTCCACATCAATTACTAATGAATGGAAAACACGTTGATCACCGCGATTAATTGCGCTGACAGTACCTGATGCTGGAGCTGTGTAGATTACACCCGGGGTCTTTTTGTCAGAAAAAAGTTCCTGACCAAGTTTAACTTTATCACCAACCTGTACCGCCATAGTGGGCTTCATACCATGGTAATCAAACCCGATTAAAGCTACTTGGCGAACCTGTGGGCCATCCTCAATAGATTGATTGGGGCTGCCAGTAATGGGCAAATCCAATCCTCGACGAATCTTGATCATACGTCTCTGCCTAGTCGTTCGTGTGGATGTAGACCTGGATAACCAGGCCGCGGGGGATGCGGTTGACAAGCCTTAAGCCAGCTATTGAAATCCGGTTACTTCCTGGCGGGAACCGGACACAATTTCGGGAGACGCTTGAACCGCGAGTACTCCGGCCATACTTACCAATAATTGGTACGTAGTGATTAAGCAGCCAGAGCATTTGAGCCAGTAACTTTCACGACATCACTCCAGACGACTCTGTTAGTAGCCCAAAGAACGCGCTCAAGAGATTGATTTATGTGAAGTTTTAATTGACCCAAGTAAAACGCGGGAATTATAAACGCGCCCCACCCCTAGCACCATAGCAATGCATCGATTTGAGGCAGCTTTTATGCGGCTTTTCCACTGATTCGATTTATTTTTGCACAGAGCACTCTGCAAACCAGAGGGAAATAAAAATAATTCTCATTGAGAGCCAATATCTTCACCCGGTAGACGTCAGGGCCATCAGAGGTTTATTTATGAGGCTTGCCACCCAGAGCACAACTAACACAGGTAAAATGCCCGCCAACTTTGGATATGACTTGAATATCGCGTTATGACTTATCAGTTAACCAGCAAACCACCTATCTCGGATAAATCAGGCAATCGACAATATTGGGGCCAATTACATGGTAGTGCTCAAGCGCTAACAATAGTAAACGCCGCCAAAGCCTACAAAGGGCTAAGCTTGGTAGTCACTGCCGACACCAGCACCGCAATTCGCCTGGAATCTGAACTGTCTTTTTTTGCCAAAGGACCCGAGGCGCTTCCAGTGTTGCACTTGGCCGACTGGGAAACCCTGCCTTACGATTCCATATCACCGCACCAGGATATTATTTCCGAACGGCTGAGCACACTCTACAAACTGCCCAGCGTAAAACACGGCATTTTAGTGGTGCCAGTAACCACGCTATTGCAGCGATTGATGCCGCAGTCTTATTTGATAGGCAATAGCCTAATGGTCTCTGTCGGCGAGAAATTCGACACTAACGAGTTGCGCCAAAATCTGGAGCGGGCCGGTTATCACTGCGTAGACACAGTGTACGAACACGGCGAATTTGCCGTGCGCGGTTCGCTCATGGATATTTTCCCCATGGGCAGCGATGTACCCTATCGTATCGATTTATTTGATGACGAAATAGAAAGCCTGCGCACCTTTGACCCGGAAACGCAAATGACGGTGGACAAGGTTGAAAAAATTCAACTTTTACCCGCGAAAGAGTTCCCACTGAATAAACAAGGTATCAACTTATTCAAACAACAATGGCTCGAACGCTTTGATGTCAATCACAAAGCCTGCCCGGTATTCCAGGATGTAAGCGCAGGCATATCGCCACCGGGCATCGAATATTACCTGCCACTTTTTTTCGAAACCTGTAGCACGCTATTTGATTACTTACCTACCAACACATTGGTTTATGCGCTGGGCGATATTGAAAAATCAGCCGAAAATTTTTGGTTGGAATTGTTGCGCCGCTACGAAAGCCGTCGCGTAGACCCACTGCGCCCACTGCTTGAGCCGCGCACCATTTATCTGGCGATTGATGAGTTTTTTGGGCAACTTAAAAAATATTCCCGCACCTTTATAGAATCTGCCACGCTCGAAGAAAAAGTAGGCAACTACAACTTTGCCTCTACCCTCACACCATCGCTTCCAATTCGCGCACAAGCAGAAAATCCATTAGCCGCAATTCAAGCATTTTTAATGGAGTTCGATGGTCGCGTTTTATTGTGCGCAGAGTCAGCAGGCAGGCGCGAAACGCTTTTGGAATTACTCAGTCGGATTCGCATTCGCCCTAATACGCTCGATACCTGGAACGATTTTTTAAATCAACCTGAAAAGCTCGCCATAACCATCGCTCCGCTGGAGCAGGGACTGTTATTAACCGATCCAAAGATTGCATTAATTTCTGAATCGCAATTATTTGGTGAACGCATTCAACAACAGCGTCGCCGCAAGCAAACGCAAGATAATGCGGATCTGGTAGTAAAAAATCTGACCGAATTAAAAATCGGCGCATCGGTAGTGCATCTGGATCACGGTGTGGGTCGTTATCGTGGGCTGGAAACCATCACTATTGATAATCAAACCAACGAATTCCTTACTCTGGAATATGCGGATGAAGCAAAACTTTATGTACCAGTCACCAATCTGCATTTAATTAGCCGCTACAGCGGTGCGGATGATGACCTTGCACCACTGCATCGCCTGGGTAGTGAGTCATGGCAAAAAGCAAGACGCAAAGCTGCCGAACAAATTCGCGACACAGCCGCGGAATTATTAGAAGTGTATGCGCGCCGCGCCGCGCGTAAAGGCTATGCATTTCCCGACCCCAAAACAGCCTATGAAGCCTTTGCAGCCAGCTTTCCGTTTGAAGAAACAGCAGATCAACAACGCGCCATTGAAGCTGTTATAAAAGACATGTTGTCCAATAAACCCATGGATCGTCTGGTCTGTGGTGATGTAGGTTTTGGTAAAACCGAGGTGGCGATGCGCGCCGCATTTATCGCCAGTCACGGCGGAAAACAAGTGGTCATTCTTGCGCCGACAACACTGCTTGCACAACAACATTATGAATCACTCAAGGACCGTTTTGCAGATTGGCCAATTACCGTTGAGGTGCTATCGCGCTTTCGCACTACAAAAGAAGTCAATCAAGTGCTTGAGCGAATCGCTGAAGGTAAAGTAGATATAGTGGTGGGCACACACAAACTCTTGTCACCTGACATTAAATTCAAAAACCTTGGCCTGCTAATTATCGATGAAGAACATAGGTTTGGCGTGCGCCAAAAAGATCAAATTAAAGCGCTACGTGCCGAGATCGACATCCTCACCCTAACTGCCACACCCATACCGCGCACACTGAATATGTCAATGGTAGGCATTCGCGATTTATCGATTATTGCAACACCACCGGCGCGCCGCCTATCTGTAAAAACATTTGTGCGCACCTATGATGAGGCGACAATCAAAGAGGCAATCTTGCGTGAAATATTGCGCGGTGGCCAAGTGTATTACCTGCACAATGAAGTCGACACCATTGAAAAAGTTGCGCGCGAAATACAAGAACTGATTCCAGAAGCACGCATTGGTATTGGCCATGGGCAAATGCGTGAGCGTGATCTGGAACGGGTAATGTCGGATTTTTATCACAAACGTTTCAACATTATGGTGTGCACTACTATTATTGAAACTGGTATCGACATTCCCAGCGCCAACACCATCATTATTAACCGCGCCGACAAATTTGGTCTCGCGCAACTACATCAACTGCGCGGCCGCGTAGGCCGGTCTCATCACCAGGCCTATGCCTATTTATTAACACCGGACCGCCGTGCGATGACCGACGACGCACAAAAGCGTTTGGAAGCGATTAGCGCCGCCGAAGATCTGGGCGCTGGTTTTACTCTGGCGACTTACGATATGGAAATTCGCGGCGCGGGTGAATTACTTGGCGATGAACAGAGCGGACAAATTCAAACTATTGGCTTCTCGTTGTATATGGATATGCTTGATCGTGCAGTGAAAGCAATTCGCCAAGGAAAACAAGCAGATCTTGAAAAAGCGATGAGTGAAGCAATTGAAATCAACTTGCGAATTCCTGCACTCATTCCGGCAGATTACTTACCCGATGTTCACACCCGGTTGGTAATGTACAAACGCCTAGCGAGCGCCGAAAACGAAGAGTCACTGCGTGACTTGCAAGTAGAAATGATTGACCGCTTTGGTTTATTGCCCGAACAAATTAAAAATCTGTTCCGTGTCACACAAATTAAAATTACAGCAGAGACTATTGGCATTACCAAACTGGAAGCTAATGCACGCGGTGGTAAAGTAGAGTTTTCCAGTGATACGCGGGTAGACCCGTTGAAAATAGTAAAACTGGTACAGAGCCAACCACGTATTTATAAACTGGAAGGCGCCAATCAACTGAAATTCACTATGGATTTGGAAGCAACTGAAAAACGCATTCAAACCGTAATAGATTTACTTGATCATTTAATGACAGACAAATAATGCAGAGCCCTATGCCTCACAGGTGGAATCAATTTATGCACTATCAATCACTAAAAAAATTAACAACTGCGCTTGGCATTGCAACACTAATCGCCAGCACGCTATTGTCACAAATAAGCCAAGCACAGACGGGAACTGCAGGTCACGAAGGTTGGTATCAAGTGGAGCTCATTGTATTTGCTCGCAAAAATGATACCAGTCAAGAACACTGGCCAAGCAATATTAAATTACGTTATCCGACAGACTGGGCAGAGTTAAAAGAAATTAATAGTGCAGAAGATGTCACTGTCGATTTAACCAAAGAAGCTTTTTATCATCTGCCTGCAACTGAGCGTCAACTTAATGCCGAGGCACAAAAATTGGAGCGTAACCCACGCTTCCAGGTGTTATTCCATAGTGCCTGGCGCCAAATCGTTACCCATGAAAAAGCCGCTAAATCAGTATTAATTCAAGGTGGACAAACGTTTGGGCAACACCAGGAACTGGAAGGTAGCATCCGTCTGAGCGTAGCAACCTATTTAAAGCTACAGACCAATCTGTGGTACTCACAATTTGATCTGAATGTAGGTCAGGAACAAACACGGCAATGGCCGGAGCTACCCAAACAACCTAACTATTTAGCTACACCTATCGCAGGCCTCTCCCTGGATTCCTCGTTGGAACTTGAGCAAGCGCTAGCCGTTGAAAATCAGCAGTGGAATAACGAGGTACCCACTACAGCAAACAGCAGCGAAACGGCGGCTGCAGAAAATAATTATCTGACACGGCAAATTATTCTGCTGCAACAAAACCGAGACATGCGCAGCAGCGAAGTTCATTACATAGACCATCCCGTAGTCGGGATTATTATCCAAGTTACCCCATACCAGACACAAAGCTCAGAACCTGCCCTTTAAAAAGGCGGACGGCAGAAACAAAAACACCAGCCGAAGCTGGTGTTTTTGTAGCTCATAGCCCATCTATACCGCTAATGATCTAGCTCAATAGCAGAACAACATCTTCCGCCTGTAATCCTTTATCACCTTGTTGGAGCTGAAACTCAACACTTTGGCCTTCGGCCAAGGAGCGATAACCTTCAGCGCGGATATTGCGATAGTGGACAAAAATATCCTCGCCACCTTCACCCCGAGTAATAAAGCCATACCCACGTACGTTGTTAAACCATTTAACCGTACCCATCTCACGTTCTGACATATGAAACACCTCTAAAGCCTTGATGCTTATTGTTATTTGCTCGGTTTGCTTCATCCAATGATCGCCGGCAGTAGCCAGCGGCTATCCAAAAACAACCCGGCTTTGGCACTAATAATTAGAACCAAAAACCTGGCGTTAACAGATATTAACAAAACCTGGAAATAAGGAGGGAATTTTTTATGGTTGTTTGCGCGAACGATTAAGGATGTAAGCTTCGTAATCAGGAACTATGTGGGATGACTCGCCATTAAATAGAGGAGATGTCACCATAAAATCAGCAGAACTCTGATTACACGCCACCGGGATGTTCCATACAGCAGCGATCCGAAGCAAGGCTTTCACATCCGGATCATGGGGCATAGGCTCAAAGGGATCCCAAAAAAAGATCAACATATCCACTTTGCCCTCAGTAATCAGAGCACCAATTTGTTGATCGCCCCCCAAGGGGCCAGAAATTAATTTAGTAATTTCCAAGCCGGTCTCGCCTGCAATCAAACTACCTGTAGTGCCAGTCGCATAAAGCCTATGCGCCAGTAAAGTGGTGTGATGAGTTTTACACCACACCAGAAGATCTTGTTTTTTGTTGTCATGCGCAACCAAGGCTATCGATTTTTTCGCCGGTAACACAATGCTTTTGTATTCCATAATCCTGAGACCTAAATAAGACTTAAAAAAAATGACCTTGTCCGATTATAGACAAGGTCATTTTGAATGACATTAGCGATAAACATTAATATATCGCTAGCACTGGCAATTTTTTAGTTACTTAACTCCAGCAACAATTTATTCAAACGCTGCACGTAAGCGGCTGGATCTTGTAAGTGGGCACCTTCAGCAAGGTTTGCCTGGTCAAACAAGATATGCGCCAAATCACCAAAGCGCTCTTCATTCGCTTCTGCTTCCAGCTTTTTAACCAAAGGATGCTCAGGATTCAATTCAAAAATTGGTTTGGAATCTGGCACCTTCTGCCCTGCTGACTCAAGCAAGCGTCGCATCTGTGCGCCCATATCGAACTGACCAACCACCACACAGGCAGGAGAATCAGTTAGTCGATGTGTAATGCGAACTTCCGAGACCTGCGCATCCAATACTGTTTGAACACGCTCCAGCAAGGGTTTTAATTGCTCAGCAACTTTTTCTTGCGCTTGCTTTTCTTCTTCTGTGTCCAGCTTACCTAAATCAAGCTCGCCTTTACCAACATCCTGGAAATTTTTACCTTCAAATTCTTGCAGATGGCTCATTAACCATTCGTCAACACGATCAGACAACAACAGTACCTCAATACCTTTTTTGCGGAATACTTCAAGGTGAGGACTATTTTTTGCAGTATTAAAATTATCCGCCGCGATGTAATAAATCTTCTCCTGGCCATCTTTCATGCGCGACACGTAATCATCCAAGGACTGATCCTGATCTGCACTGCCCGTATGGGTAGATGCAAAGCGCAACAGTTTGGCGATTTTCTCACGGTTGGCGAAATCTTCTGCCGGGCCCTCTTTCATAACCTGGCCAAATTCTTTCCAGAAAGTGGTGTAGTTTTCAGGCTCGCTTTTTGCCATTTTACTCAGCATATCCAATACACGTTTAGTCAGTGCGGAACGCATGGAATCGATATTGGGATCTTTCTGTAAAATTTCGCGTGATACGTTCAGGCTCAAATCGTTGGAGTCCACCACACCCTTAATAAAACGCAGATAAAGCGGTAGGAATTGTTCTGCATCGTCCATAATAAAAGTGCGCTGCACATATAACTTTACTCCACGAGATGCATCGCGGTTGTACAAATCAAACGGCGCGCGCGCCGGGATATACAAGAGGCTGGTGTAATCAAGGTTTCCCTCTACACGATTATGGCTCCAACTTAATGGATCAGTAAAATCGTGGCTCACATGCTTATAAAATTCTTTGTACTCATCATCGGTCACATCAGAGCGTGAGCGCGTCCAGAGCGCTGTCGCCGTGTTGATCACTTCATCTTCCGCTTCAGCCTTATCAGCATCTTCGCCAGCAGGGTTTTGTTTTTGCATTACAACCGGAATAGCGATGTGATCAGAGTATTTTTTGATAATTGAACGCAAACGCCAATGATCAGCAAATTCCAAAGCATCATCTTTTAAATGCAACTCCACGGTCATGCCGCGACCTGCTTTTTCAACCGACTCAACTGTAAATTCAGCATCACCAGAACACTCCCAACGCACAGCTTCATTTGCAGCGACACCGGCACGACGGGTTGTTACCACAACCTTATCCGCAACAATAAAAGCAGAGTAAAAACCCACACCAAACTGACCAATTAATTGTGCGTCTTTTTTCTGGTCGCCCGACAATTTTTGCATAAATTGTGCAGTACCAGATTTCGCGATAGTACCGAGGTTCTCAATTACCTCATCGCGCGACATACCTATACCGTTATCGCTGATAGTGAGAGTTTTTGCATCTTTATCGAAACTGATGCGAATTTTTAATTCCGTATCACCTTCATATAAGTCGCCATTTGACACAGCCTCAAAACGCAATTTATCCGCCGCATCGGATGCGTTAGAAACTAACTCACGGAGGAAAATTTCCTTATTGGAATACAGTGAATGGATCATTAAATGCAGTAACTGCTTGGCTTCGGTTTGGAAACCACGAGTTTCTTTGCGGGCATCAACTGTCATGTTTAACTCCTGAATTAAATGCACAAATAAGTAAACAAATAACGGCCATCAAGATTGATAGCAATGCATAGTAGATGGGGCAAACAGGGGGAAATTCAAGGGGGCGTAAATAAAACGAAATGGCGGGCAATAAAAAAGCCGCTTTAAAAGCGGCTTTTAAAATTGGTAGGACTAAGCAGACTCGAACTGCTGACCCCCACCATGTCAAGGTGGTGCTCTAACCAACTGAGCTATAGTCCTAAAGAGGGGCGCACTTTACCAAGGTGAATTCGCAAGGACAAGACCCAAAAACACTTTTTTCTGCCCTGGCCTCACAAACCCTTAGTAATTGCCTAAACCGCGTGCAAGATCGGCTTTTAAATCACCAATATCTTCTAGACCCACTGCAACCCGAATCAGGTTTTCGGTAATTCCGGCATCAGCTTTTTGCTCAGGTGACAAACGCCCATGCGTTGTTGTTGCCGGATGGACGATGGTGGTTTTGGTATCACCCAAGTTAGCAGTGAGCGACATAATACGTGCCGAATCAATAACCTTCCATGCTTCCTCGCGCCCGCCTTTCACCCGGAACGACAAAACACCACCAAACGCAGATTGTTGTTTAGTCGCTAATTCATAGCCAGTGTGGCTCGGCAAGCCAGCATAAAACACTTTCTCAACCTGAGGATGACCGTTCAACCATTGCGCCAACTCCAGCGCATTGCGTGAGTGAGCCTCCATGCGCAATCGCAAGGTTTCCAAGCCTTTGAGGAAAACCCAGGCATTAAAAGGGCTCATGCTTGGGCCGGCACTACGAATGAAACCCAACACCTCATCAACATATTGTTTAGCACCGGCAACTACGCCCCCCAAACAGCGCCCCTGCCCGTCGATGTATTTTGTTGCTGAGTGAATAATCAGATCAGCTCCAAATTTCAAGGGTTGCTGCAAAGCTGGGGTACAGAAGCAATTGTCGACTACAAACAAAGCATCGTGAGCATGAGTCAAATCGGCTAAACGCTGGATATCAATTACGTCGCACAATGGATTTGAGGGCGTTTCAACAAACACCAATTTAGTATTGGCAGTAAACCCGGACTCCCACTCGGCGTAATTAGTTGGATTGACAAAAGTCGTTGTCACACCAAATTTTTGTAAATATTTAGTGAACAAAACAGTAGTGGTGCCAAATACACTGCGCGAGCACAAAATATGATCGCCAGACTTTAGTAATGCAATGCAAGTAGAGAGAATAGCGGCCATGCCTGAAGATGTACCTACGGCAGCCTCTGCGCCTTCGAGAGCCGCGATACGCTCTTCAAACATCCGTACCGTTGGATTGGTGTAACGCGAATAGACGTTACCCGGCTGCGCTCCGGAAAAACGCTCAGCCGCCTCTTGCGCACTACCAAAGACATAACTTGAAGTTAGGTAGAGCGCTTCACTGTGCTCCCCTTCGTGAGAGCGTGTTTGCCCGGCGCGAACAGCCAAGGTGTCCAGTGCCGCACCAAAGAGCGGATCTTCCGCCAGATGATTATCAAAATTATCCATTGTGATTACCCGCTTGTTTTATTAGCCGCGCGCTGCACCGTTGTGCAAACCAATTGGCAACTCCATTTGTTTGATTTTTTTGCCAGACTTCGCACTGTCATTACGCGCTGCTGCCACCTTTTCCAAATATTCGGGAGTCACATCACCAGCACAATACTCACCGGTAAATACCGAGCAATCGAATTCCGTAACATTACTGTTACCTTCCGTTGATGCCGCCACCAAGTCATCCAAGTTTTGGTATATCAACCAATCTGCACCAATCTCGCGGCAAACCTCTTCATCGCTATGACCATGTGCAATTAACTCGGCCGTTGTAGGCATATCGATGCCATAAACGTTGGGATATTTAACAGCGGGTGCAGCAGAAGCAAAATAAACTTTTTTCGCCCCCACATCGCGCGCCATTTGGATAATTTGCTGACAGGTGGTTCCGCGAACAATCGAATCATCAACCAGCAATACATTTTTACCTTTAAATTCCAACTCAATGGGATTGAGTTTTTGACGCACCGATTTTTTACGCTGCTGCTGGCCGGGCATAATAAATGTACGACCGATATAACGGTTTTTTACCAAACCTTCGCGAAATTTCACACCCAGCTTTTGCGCTAGCGCCTGACCGGCAACACGACTGGTATCGGGAATAGGAATCACCACATCAATGTCGTGATCAGGGCGCTCGCGCAAGATTTTTTCTGCCAGTTTTTCACCCTGACGCAAACGGGCTTTATAGACGGAAATACCATCCATAATCGAATCAGGGCGTGCAAAATATACATGCTCAAAAATACAGGGAGTTAAGCGGGTCTCTTTAGCGCATTGACGACGATGTAATTCACCCTCCTCAGTAATATAAATTGCCTCGCCGGGAGCGACATCACCAATCAATTCAAAACCCAATACATCCAACGCCACGCTTTCTGAGGCCACCATATATTCGATACCGCCCTCTTCTGCTACGCGCTTACCGTAAACGAGAGGACGAATACCATGCGGATCGCGGAATGCAATCAATCCATAATTCGCAATCAGCGCGACTACCGCATAACCACCGGTAACTCGATTGTGAACGCCCGCAACCGCAGCGAACATATCATCTGCCGTTGGGCTCAACTTTCCTTGTACTTGCATTTCATGGGCAAACACATTGAGCAGCACTTCTGAATCAGAATCTGTATTTACATGCCTAAGATCGGTTTTAAAAATATCCTCACTGAGTTTATCGGCATTGGTCAGGTTGCCATTGTGTGCAAGTGCAATACCGTAGGGAGAATTTACATAAAAAGGTTGTGCCAATGCAGGGCCAGAACTGCCCGCGGTTGGATAACGAACATGACCGATACCCATATTGCCCAACAAACGCTGCATATGACGTGTTCTAAACACATCCTGCACCAAACCGTTAGCTTTTTGTTGGCTCATCCGGCCATCCTGACAAGTGACCATGCCAGCGGCATCCTGTCCACGGTGCTGCAAGATCGTCAACGCATCGTAAAGCTGCACATTCACATCGCGTTTACCTACAATACCTACAATGCCGCACATAAGATTGCCTCAATAACAATTAAACAAGATTAAACTTTTTCAGGTGCGTCAACACTGCCAAACAGCGTTAACAACCATTCACTGATCTGGTTATAAGCCGAAACTACCCACTCCTCACAAGCCAGGAAATGGGGAATCAGCGTTGACTCATGCCACCAACCATCCTGATCGACCGGTAAAAAACCAGGTAGAAGAATCAACAGCGCCATAACAACAATAAATGCTCTGGCAGCACCAAATACCATTCCCAATAAACGGTCTGTGCCAGATAACCCCGTGGCACGCACGAGAGCACCAATCAAATAACTCACCATCGCACCCAGTAATAAAGTAGCGACAAACAGCACCGCATAAGCGGTCATCAAACGTATGGAAGGTGTTTCTATCTGATTAGCCAAAAGATGTTCGAACTGGCCACCAAACACTTTGGCAACCAACACAGCAGCAACCCAAATAAATAATGACAGGGCTTCACGCACAAACCCACGGATCATGCCAATCAAACAAGAGAGCGAAAATATAGCGATAATTGCCCAATCAGCCCAATTCATAGGCTCGCCCGCTCCCATATCAGCAATGAGTGGTTTACAGAGGCGCGCATTCTACCAGAGGTCTACAGTTGATTGCTTTAGGGTTTGAAAGGTAAAACGAGAGAATTAACTTTTAGGCGGGAATCTAATTGGGTTTTGAGCGCGGTGGCTTCTGCTTTGTTTTGTTTTGGCCCAATAAATACCCGGTAAATCGTAGTGTTAGCTAAAGGAACTGCTCTTACATAAGCCCGGTGCCCGTCGGCTTGCAATTGATCGCGCAGTTTATTTGCCCCCTCCTGCACACTGAGGCTTGCCACCTGGATAACCCAGCCTTCCGGCAAAACCTGATCGACCGGTGGCGTAATCGAGGATACGGAGCTCGACTGAGACGTCAGTGATACGGCTGAAGATGCACTGACAACCACAGGGGATGCGGCATTTTCTTTTTCATCAGGCAAAGATGACACGGGAGGATCTTCGGGCACAAACATCGTTTCCGGTGCAGGGGCAGGCTCTATACCCTCCGGCTGTTCAGGCTCATTGAAATCAACAGCGGTAATGCTAGGGCGACCGGGTATATGTGAACTGGTATCTACTTGATATTGCTGGCGGTCCTTAAAAAAGCTAGGCAAGAATAATACCGCGACTGCCGCCAACACTGCCGCCCCAATCAAACGGTGTTTTACTGATTCTCTCACCTAAAACCCCTGTATCAAAAGTTAACCTAGCAAATTACAGCGCGTTATCGATGGCTTTCAAGCCTGCAGCAACCGTATAGAAAGAACCAAAAACCAAAATAATATCGCCCGGGTTTGACGCCAAATGCGCCGCCACCAAACAGTTTTCTACACTGCCACTGAATTGTGCTGAGCACCCCATATTTTCGAGCGTCTCCTGCAATTGGGCAACTGAAGCCGCTCGGGGAATTGATGAAAGATCAGCGACATACCAATGAGTAACAACATTTTTCAAATTTGCCAAACTCTCGGTGCGATCCTTGTCTGACATCATCGCAACCACAGCATGAATTGGCCGAGACACTAGCTGCGATTGCCGTAAGCGGGATAACAAATAAGCAGTCGCTGCAGGATTGTGCGCCACATCGAGAACTATCTCACGATCACGCCACTGCAAACGCTGAAAACGCCCCGGAACCCGCAATCGCGACAAACATCCAAAAGCATCAATGAGAGTCAAATCCAAGCCCAAGAGAATAGCAACTTGTAGCGCAGCGGCTAAACTCGGCAGCGGTAATTGCGGTAAAGGCTGATCTGCGAAACGACAATCTCCGCACCACCATGACCAACTATTGTCGTTCTGGGTGAGATAACCAAAATCACGCTCAATGAGGTGTAATTTTGCGCCTATTTCTTTAGCATGAGTTGCAATCGACGCTGGCGGTGATAAATCGGCGCAAACGACGGGCCTGTCAGAACGCATAATGCCGGCTTTTTCAAACCCAATCACTTCACGGTTATCGCCCAACCAGTCGGTATGATCCAGTGCAATACTGGTAATTACGGCGATATCAGCATCGATAATATTAATGGCGTCCAAGCGCCCGCCCAATCCCACCTCTAATACCATGGCAGAAACACCACGCCGACGGAAAATCTCCAGCGCAGCAAGAGTGCCATATTCAAAATAAGTCAAACTAAGTGGTTGAGTTGCAAATTCATCTGCTTGCTGACATGCATTAAATATCGCATTAAAAGCAGCACAAATCTCAGCATCAGAAGCTGGATCGCCATCAACAACAATTCGTTCGTTGTAGCGGATCAGGTGGGGGGAGGTATAAACGCCAACCGAGAAACCAGCTGCGCCAAGCAGTGCAGCGGTTGCCGTAACACAAGAGCCTTTGCCGTTAGTTCCCGCAACCGTGACCACTTTGGCAGCGGGAGCTAACAATGACATGCGCTTTGCTACCGCAGAAATACGCTCAAGGCCAAGCTCTATCTCCCGCGGATGATTTTGCTCCAACCAGGAGAGCCAAGCAGGTAGCGACGCTGACTGCATAAATTAACTATTCGCTTAAACTGCAGCTTTACGGGTGAATTTCGCTAAAAGCGACGCCAATTTATCGCGCATATCACGACGATGAATAATCATATCGATTGCACCATGCTCCAACAAAAACTCAGCGCGCTGGAAGCCTTTAGGTAATTTTTGACGAATGGTTTGTTCGATAATACTGGGGCCAGCAAAACCTGCACGGGAACCTGGCTCACAAATATTTAAATCGCCCAACAAAGCCAAACTAGCGGATACACCACCATACACGGGGTCAGTCATAACTGAAATATAAGGAGTCCCCTGCATTTTCAAGCGCTCAATTACTGCGCTGGTTTTTGCCATTTGCATCAAAGAAATAAGTGCTTCCTGCATACGTGCACCGCCAGTTGCAGAAAAACAAATAAAAGGAATATTTTCTTTCAGCGCAATTGTTGCCGCACGGGTAAAACGCTCACCAACGACATACCCCATAGAGCCACCATGGAACGCAAACTCAAACGCTACCGCAACAACAGGCATCCCTTTTAATTCACCACGCATTGCAACCAGCGCGTCTTTCTCGCCCGTTTCTTTTTGCGCAGCGGTCAAACGGTCTTTATATTTTTTAACATCTTTAAACTTCAAGCGATCAATTGGCTCAACCTCGGTCGCCAACTCCTGGCGATTTTGCGCATCCAAAAACATATTTAAGCGTGCGCGCGCACCAACCCGCATGTGATGATCGCATTTAGGGCAAACATCCAGTGTTTTTTCCATTTCTGGTTTATATAAAACTGCATCGCACTTAACGCACTTCTCCCAAAGCCCTTCAGGCACTTTGGTGCTGCGTTTGGTATCTGTGCGGGAAATACTAGGGATAATTTTATCTAACCAACTCATGGTTGTTTCTCTGTACTCATGTAGATGAAATTAATCGGACGACTTCAGATATAAACTCGCCCGACTCTTTATGAATAAAATCAGTAACTCAAAGACTGTCTATAGCAACACGTATACTACCGACTATATCACCAACAGCCCCGGCAATTTCCTGCGCATCTCTACCTGCCATACTGCCCATTTTATCAACCAAAACACTGCCCACAACAACCCCATCAGCCAAGGCAGCAACGGCTTTTGCTGTTTCTGGATCTTTAATGCCAAAGCCAACGCACACAGGGAGATCTGTCAGTTTGCCAAACTCGGCAAGCTTATTCTTGACTGAATCAACATCCAGATGACCAGCGCCAGTCACACCTTTTAGTGACACGTAGTAGAGAAAACCAGTGGCATGTGCAGCAATTTTTTGCGCACGCGCCACAGTCGTAGTAGGTGCAAGCAAGAAAATATTATCAAGATTATTGGCATCCAAATGAACCTTGAGCTGGACCACTTCTTCCGGCGGTAAATCAACCGTCAAAAGACCATCAACCCCTGCGTCTGCAGCAGCCTTAGCGAACTCAGCATAACCGAAGCGTTCCACTGGGTTAGCGTAGCCCATCAACACAATTGGGGTTGTTGTGTTAGTAGTACGAAACTGCTTAACAAGCTCGATAGTTCCCTTGAGGCTAATATGGTGCTCAAGGGCACGCTCATGACCTTTTTGGATAACAGGCCCTTCCGCCATTGGGTCAGAGAAAGGGACACCTAGCTCAATCACATCAACACCCTGTGCGACCAAGGCATGCATAGTTGGCAATGTAGCCTCAGGATGAGGGTCACCATTAACAATATAAGCAACTAGAATTTTTTTGCCCGCACTCTTGGCTTGCAATAAACGCTGGGAAATACGACTCATCGACAATTCCTGATTTTTCCTGCCGTCACAGCAGTGAATTAAAATATTTTTTGCACCAGTTGAATTAAACAGTTATTCCATCCAAACCAGCGACGGTCAAAATATCCTTATCGCCGCGACCAGAAAGGTTCGCGATAATAATCTGGTCTTTGCTCATAGTTGGAGCCAACTTCTCAACATAAGCCAAGGCATGGCTTGATTCCAAAGCAGGCATAATACCTTCGGTTTTTGTGATTTTGCGAAACGCAGCAAGCGCTTCGTCATCATTGATCGCCACATAATTTACGCGACCAATATCTTTTAACCACGAATGCTCTGGACCAACACCTGGGTAATCCAAACCAGCGGAAACCGAGTGGGTTTCAATGATTTGGCCATTTTCATCTTCCATCAAATAAGTGCGGTTACCATGCAGCACACCCGGAACACCTTTGTTCAAAGGTGCTGCATGTTTACCGGTTTCGATGCCTAGACCACCGGCTTCTACACCATACATTTTGACTGATTCATCAGTCAGGAATGGATGAAACAAACCGATTGCATTGGAACCACCACCCACACAGGCAACCAACGCATCAGGTAGTTTGCCAGCCTGCGCCAATGATTGGCGGCGCGCTTCACGGCCGATAATTGATTGGAAATCACGCACCAATTGAGGATAAGGATGTGGGCCAGCAACGGTACCGATAATGTAGAAGGTATCATCCACATTGGTAGCCCAATCGCGCATAGCTTCATTCATCGCATCTTTGAGAGTGCGTGAACCTGAAGTGACCGGAAATACTTCCGCACCCAATAGCTTCATGCGATACACATTGAGCGCTTGCCGTTTTACATCCTCGGCCCCCATGTAAACACGGCATTTCAAACCCAGGCGAGCAGCCACAGTTGCGGTTGCAACGCCATGTTGCCCTGCACCGGTTTCAGCAATAACACGCGACTTGCCAGTGAATTTTGCCAGTAATGCCTGACCAATTGTATTGTTCACCTTATGAGCACCGGTGTGATTCAAATCCTCTCGCTTGAGATAAATTTGTGCACCACCCAGCTCACGAGTCCAGCGTTCAGCCAAATAGAGTGGTGATGGGCGCCCAACATAATGGGCCATATCCTTGTCGAACTCAGCCTGAAAACCTGGGTCATCTTTCAGACGAGAGTAAATAGACTCAAGCTCATCAAGAGCATAGATCAGCGTTTCGGATACAAAGCGGCCGCCGTATGGACCAAAATGGCCTTCTGCGTTCGGAAATGCACTGTAATCAATAACAGAATTCTGGTCAGTGTTACTCACCGTTTAATCACCTATAAGAAGTGGATGCTGCATCAGGCTGAAGCCATACAGCGTCGCGCGTTATTAATAAAAGCTGTTAGTTTGCTGTGATCTTTTTTCCCGGGTGCAGACTCTACGCCACCGCTAACGTCAACACCGTAAACACGCGTTGCCGCTATCGCCTCTCTCACATTGGTAGGAGTAAGACCCCCAGCCAAGACCAGCGGTGTTGATAACCCTTGCGGAACACGCGCCCAATCAAAGGTATCACCTGTTCCACCCGGCACACCGGGACGGTATGCATCAAGGAGGATTCCAGACGCACTTGGATAAGCAGCAATTGCGGAACTTACTTCCAACCCCGGACGCATACGTATAGCCTTCATATAGGGGCGCTTGAAGGATTCACAATAAGCCTCCGCTTCATCACCATGAAACTGCAATAACTGCAGAGGGACTTGATTCAATACGCTGTGTACAAACTCTGGATCAGCATTAACGAATAAGCCGGTAACCGACATAAATGGCCCTGCAGCCAACGAAATTTTTCGTGCCACATCCAGACTAACTGCCCGGGGACTCGCGGCATAAAAAACTAATCCAAGCGCATCGGCGCCAGCATGGGCGACTGCGATAGCGTCATCAACCGAAGTAATACCGCAAATCTTCACACGCATAGAAGACAAAACCGGCCGCTCCAATGTTCAAACCAAAACAGAGCCCGCCAAGAAGTTCCAGAGGGCAAAAATAAGGCGGCGATAATAACAGAATTTACTCATTATGGCCGCAAAAACACGGGAGTAGACTCAGCCCTTATTAGCAAAACCACCAATAGGTTCAGGGAAATACAAAGGCCCGGGTGGAGCACTGGGTAATTCAAAACCTGCAGAGTATTCAACACCAACGAGATATAAACCAAATGGCTTGGCAGTCACACCGCCTGCACTCCTATCACGCGCAGCAAGCACCTCACCAACCCACTCCACCGGCTTATCACCCGCACCAACCGCCATCAGCACACCAACTATATTACGTACCATATGATGCAAAAAGGCATTAGCTTGCACCTCCAGCACAATCAATTCACCGCGCCGCACGATATGCATATATTCGATGCGGCGGACAGGGCTTTTAGCCTGACATTGCGTAGCGCGAAATGAAGTGAAATCGTGCTGCCCGACCAAGTAACTGGCTGCCGCGCGCATCGAATCGACACACAATGGACGCGACGACCAAGTCACCTGATCATGCAACAATCCTGATGGCACTTTCGCATCAGTTAATAAGTAACGATAGGTACGATTCTGTGCCGAAAATCGCGCATGAAATTGGGGAACAACTTCTTTTGCCCAGCGCACACTGACTGAATCTGGCAAATATGGGCGTGTACCGCGCAGCCAAGCCTTTTCAGGCCGAACAGCCAAAGTGTCAAAATGAATAACTTGATTGGTTGCATGAACACCTGCATCTGTTCTCCCAGCACAAACCAAAGATATAGACTCGTTCGCCACTCGGGAAAGAGCAACCTCTAACGCTTGTTGTACAGTCTTAACACCATTTGGCTGAACTTGAAAACCATGATAGTCAGTCCCCTTATACTCAATACCCAAAGCAATTCGATGCATACCCTCTGGCCATAGGGTATCCATTACAATTTCACCACTGCGTGTATAAGGCTTGGAGCTCGGCACATAGTTATCGTTCATACAATACCAATCAAAAAAATCTGAAATAAAAAAGCCTTGCAGGTTAGTGCAAGGCTTTTTAAAAAACAGCGAAGGTTACACTATACGACCAAGCAACTCGTTAGCCTCATCGCGCTGCTCTTCATTGCCTTCATTCATAACCTCAGCAAGTATATCCTTCGCCCCTTCAGTATCCCCCATATCGATGTAAGCACGCGCCAAATCAAGCTTGGTTGCTGCCTCATCGGCATCAGCAAGGAAATCCAACTCCGAATCCATATCCTCATCAGACAAATTGGCCAAGGTAGATTCATCACTGGAATAACTGTCTATATTCAACTCATCGGATTCAGCACCAAAATCAGACAAGGCCTCATCAAACAAATCCTCGTCCTGCTCCAAATCCAGCGGTTGCTCAAATGCAGGGACGGATGCAACCTGCCCGGTCAAATCCTGTAAACCATCACTACCATCGAGTGCCGATGGAAGTTCGTCATGCAGCTCAAGATCGACAACCTCCTCATCAGTGGCAGGCAACCCCGCATCTATAGACTGCTCATCCAGTGCGGCAAACTCTTCATTGAGGGACTCAAAATCAAGTGATTCATCTGCATCTGACAAGTCAAATGCAGTGTCATCAACTTCTGCCAACAAAGATGCGTCTTCACCATCTCCAAGCAGGTCCGCATCTAGCTCAACTTCTTCAACTTTATCGAGATCATCAGTCAACACCAACTTGGTGGAGTCGAGATCCTCTGCCAAAAACTCCAATTCGCTTTCAGTGTGCAAGGGGTAAATATCGTCATCAAGATCGAGACCCGGCTCGGCCTCGTCTTTAGCTATTTCAGCAGCAACAAATTCAGCAATGACCGGCTCTTCATCCAGAGCTGATTCTCCATCAAAGTCCACATCAAGACTTTCCATTTCATGATCAAGCGCCGCCAAATCAACATCATCAACATCCATATCCAGATTGAAATCATCCGCAACAACCTCCAGCGATTCAGAGCCGGCCACCGGGCGGGGGGAAACGTCCACCAAACCAAGATCGTCATCAAAATCAAAACTGAATTCCTCGTCTAGATCCTGTGAACCTGACGACACATCAGTAACAATCGAGCTGTTATCTAATTCATCCAACTCTAAAGAAAGGTCATCAGTATTCCCAACCGTAGCAGCTACCTCTGGCTCATCTATATCCGACAAATCAAAATCGAATTCTGATACACCGTCCGCAACATCAGAACTCGCAAGCTGAGAGGGCGCCAGCGAAGCAATCGTGGACTCATCGTCATCAAGGTCCAAATCAAAATCGAAATTGAATTCATCTTCGCCCCCTACCGGAGCAGATACCGCTGGCTCGTCACTGGTAGATGACAAGCTTGCATCCGTTGCACCCAGATCATCTAAAGAGAAATCACCATCAAACTCATCATTGCTGGAAACATCCGCCACTGCGGAAAACTCTCCAGCATCAGCAATTGTTTCGCGCAACTCAGAAGCACGCGATATGAGTGCAGCTCCCGCAACCGGCAAAAGAAGCGCATAGTGTTTGTCAAAGGCTGGGGCATTTTGTTGCTGCGCATAAACCTCCAGTAATTTCATGCGAATATCGGCTGACTGTGGGTCTTTATTCAGAGCATTGACCAGCATTTCCTCCGCCTGATCGAGCTTCCCATAGGCAATATAAATATCAGCCTCACCAACTACATCACCCGTTTCCGCAACTGCAGTTGTTTCAACATTCTCTTCAAACAGAGAGGAATCGATATCGTCAACAGCTTCCTCTTCATGACGGGATGAGTAGTCTTCTTGATCAGAGACAGACTCATCCAACGCAAATACATCCTCTTCCTCAGCCTGCTGTTGCTCGGCCTGCTGGCGACGACGATAAGCGTAAGCCGCTGCACCGGCACCAAAGAGCCCAAGAACGGCCAGCGCGAGCCATAAAGGATTATCTTTGAGCGAATCAAAAATACTTGGCTCCGCTACAGGCTGTTGAACAACTGGTTTAGGCTTGGGTGGTGCAGGCTGAGGCGGCTGAGCGGCAGCCACACTGGACGCTGCTGCGGAGACAGCCGGAACAACTTCTGTTGCAGCAGCGGATGCTTGAGAAACCTGAGAAGCTGACTGCTCTGCTGCTGGTTCTTGCCCGGCAGCAACTTGAAGAGCTCGTAACTTCTCGTTGCTCACTGCAACCAGACGCTCCATGGTTTCTATTTGAGCTTCGAGATCTTTAACACGAGACCCAAGCTCAGTATTTTCGGATTTGGTTTTGTCCAGCTCTTCCAGCGTGGCAGCCAATTCACTCTCAAGCGCCCTGCCTGAGCCATCGTTAGCACCACTACCCTGCCCAGTGTTATTGGCACCTGAGGTCGGCGCCGCTAATTTGACTCGACCACTTACCTCTGCAGATTCGGTGCGATTGCTAGTAGAGCGACGAGAAGCATTGAGCTGGGCACCGTAATTTGAATCGCCAGTGGCCTGCGCAAACTGAGTGACAGCTTCCGACTTGGCAACCGAGGTCATATCACTGGCATCAGGAACACGTAAAACCTGCCCACGACGCAACTTGTTGATGTCACCGTTTATAAACGCGTCAGGGTTAGTGCGATATAGGGCCATCATGCTTTGATGTACTGACACACTGGAATCAGGGCGAGCACGCAATGCGATCTCCCATAAAGTATCGTTGGCACGAACTTCATATTCATCGCTATTAAGTGGGGACTTGGTAGCACTGGATGGCTGACGAGATGATGGTGCACCCGAGGACACTGTAGCACTGCGTGAGGTAACGGGTGCCGTAGTTTGCGCACGCGGTGATGGGGCCGTAGCCGCAGGTGCAGCCACCGAAGAGACCTTGGCATCCTCCTCAAATGTCGGCAAATCCATCAATAATGTGTATTCACGCAACAGGCGCCCAGCAGTCCAACGCGCCTCTATAAGAAAGTTCAAGTAAGGTTCGCGTACCGGGTTGCGCGACCTGATAATTACTTTGGGGCCATCCGCAGACTCCAAATCGACCTGAAATTGCAGTTCGGTATAAAAGTAAAGGCGATCTACGCCATTTCGTTCAAAATCTGCCGGGGAAGCAAGCGTAACGAGAATTTGTTCAGCGGTTAAATCGCGGGTATCAAGCAACTTTACTTCAGCTTCGAGCGGCTGATTAAGCGATGATTTGAGTTTAACCTCACCCAACCCCAAAGCACTGGCATAGGGCGACAGCACAAAGGATGTAAGACCACAGGCTAAAACCAACTGACGAAGACGCATAGCGCTATCCTTTTATTATTCCACGGCTTAAATGAACTAGAGCAGCCAGACATTTTAGTTGATAAACACAGCGTAACGCCGGTCAAGAGTGCTGTGTCAAAGAGGCATAAAACCTCGAATGAATCTTCAGTATCGTTCGTAAGTATTCATTATAAATAGCTTTTTATCAATACTCGGGGTCTTGACAAAGCCCTCGGAAAGATCACTTTTTAATGATTTCCAGCAGCGTTTTGATAAAAATGTGAAAAAAGGCTGACATTTAAATCCTTGTTTAGCTTGTTTTGGCCTATAAAAAAGCAAAAACCTCCGAGGAAGCCGCACCCTCGGAGGTTTTAATTTCGTTCAAACCATTAAATCAAAAGTGACTATTTGGACTCTTTGAGTATGCGCAGCATACGGCGCAACGGCTCAGCCGCCCCCCACAACAACTGATCGCCAATCACGAAAGCAGAAATATATTCCGGCCCCATATTGAGCTTACGCACTCGACCTACACCAATTTTGAGGCCACCGGTGATGGAGGCTGGCGTCAATTCTTGCTCAGTGATGCTACGGTCGTTTGGCACAAACTTAACCCAATCATTGCCGGACTTGATGATGGATTCAATCTCTGCAAGCGGCAGATCTTTTTTGAGTTTAATCGTCAGCGCCAAACTGTGGCAGCGCATAGCGCCAATGCGCACACACAATCCATCTACAGGAATGATGTCGCTGTTGCCCAGAATCTTGTTGACCTCAGCCTGACCTTTCCACTCTTCTTTGGACTGACCATTATCCAATTGCTTATCAATCCAGGGAATCAGACCGCCAGCCAGCGGAGCTGGAAAGAATTCGCGCGGCACATCATTACGGATAGTGTTAGCTACTTTTCTATCGATATCCAAAATGGCAGAAGCAGGTGTTGCCAGCTCATCGGCTACAGCACTGTGAATCACACCCATACCCTTCAACAACTCGCGCATGTGGTTGGCACCACCACCCGAAGCTGCCTGATAGGTCATAGAGCTAACCCAATCCACCAAACCAGCATGAAACAAACCACCCACACCCATCAGCATGATGGAATTAGTGCAGTTTCCACCGATGAAGTTTTTAACGCCCTTTTTCAACGCCGAGTCGATAACACCTTGGTTAACCGGGTCAAGAATGATTACAGCGTCATCTTCCATACGCAGACTGGAAGCAGCGTCGATCCAATAGCCATTCCAACCAGAAGCGCGCAGTTTCGGGAAAATCTCATTGGTGTAGTCACCGCCTTGGCAGGTAACAATCGCATCCAGTTGCTTCAAATCATCAACTGAATAAGCATCTTTCAATGCAGGCAATCCAGCCGCAACGGCCGGAGCAGCGCCACCTACATTTGACGTGGTAAAAAATACGGGTTCGATAGCTGCAAAATCATTTTCTGCTTGCATACGCTCCATCAACACAGAGCCGACCATACCGCGCCAACCTACAAAACCTACTTTCATCTCAGTCTCTCTTTAACAATTCACAAGCTAATGATTAGGCCAGCGCTGCAACAACAGCATCGCCCATTTGCGAGGTAGATACTTTGGTCTTACCTTCCGTATAAATGTCTGCGGTGCGATAACCCTGATCCAACACCTTGCCGACTGCAACCTCAATTGCATCCGCAACCTGAGGATAACCGAGCGAATAACGCAGCATCATGGATACCGACAAAATCGTCGCGAGCGGATTAGCGATGCCCTGCCCGGCGATATCCGGTGCAGAACCATGGCAAGGCTCATACATACCCCGACCATCTTTATCCAATGACGCCGACGGCAGCATACCGATAGAGCCTGTCAACATAGCTGCCGCATCGGACAAAATATCACCAAACATGTTGCCAGTCACCAACACATCAAACTGTTTTGGCGCGCGCACCAATTGCATAGCGGCGTTATCAACATACATGTGCGACAACTCTACATCCGGATACTCTTTATGCAGGGTATCCATCACTTCGCGCCACAACATAGTCGCCTCAAGCACATTCGCTTTATCAACCGAACAGACTTTACCATTACGTTTGCGCGCCATTTCAAATGCAGTACGGCCGATGCGGATAATCTCGCCCTCTGAATATTTGTAGGTGTTGTAACCTTCGCGCTCGCCGTTTTCCAATACACGAATACCGCGCGGCTCACCAAAATAAATACCGCCTGCCAATTCGCGTACGATCAAAATATCCAGTCCAGAAACCACTTCTGGCTTCAGCGAAGATGCATCTACCAATTGTGGATATAACAACGCTGGACGCAGATTCGCATACAAGCCCAATTGCGAACGGATTTTCAGCAAGCCTTTTTCAGGGCGAATGGAACGATCCAGCTTATCCCACTTGGGACCACCGACAGCACCCAACAAAATCGCATCGGCTTTGCGTGCTTTTTCAAGCGTTGAATCCGCCAAGGGAACGCCGTGCACATCAATAGCACAACCGCCCATTAATTCATTTTCGAAGGTTAAACCCAAATCGAATTTGGCATTAACCACATCCAGCACCTTGCGCGCTTCACGCACAATTTCAGGACCGATGCCATCGCCTTCCAAAATTAAAATATGTTTGCCCACAAGCATTCTCCAATTAAAAAATTCTTATTTCGCCTCTCATTTAACTACATCAAACAACCAAGGCGCTTCAACGCGCTTTTTGGCTTCGTAGGCGCGAATGGCATCAGCATGTTCGAGAGTTAAACCAATATCATCCAACCCATTTAGCAAGCAATGTTTGCGAAATTCATCCACATCGAATGCAAAACTTTCACCGCTTGGGGTTTTAACAACTTGCGCTGCCAAATCAATTATCAATTGATAGCCTTCTGCCGCGTACATTTCATTAAACAAGCTATCGACAATCTCATCACTTAATACGATGGGCAGCAAACCATTCTTGAAACAGTTGTTATAAAAAATATCGGCAAAGCTAGGAGCTATCACACAGCGAAAGCCGTAATCATCCAGCGCCCAAGGCGCATGTTCGCGGCTGGAGCCACAACCGAAATTTTCGCGCGACAACAGCACAGTCGCACCTTGGTAACGTGGAAAATTCAGTGGAAAATCCGGATTTATTGGGCGCCCTTCGCAACTTTGATCCGGTTTACCTTCATCGAGATAGCGCAACTCATCAAACAAATTTTTCCCGAAACCGGTACGTTTAATCGATTTCAAAAATTGCTTGGGAATAATCATATCGGTATCGACATTGGCGCGATCCATAGGAGCAGCAACGCCTTGCAAAACGGTAAAACTTTTCATCGCGGTCTCCTACTGATTAATTGAATGTGCGCACATCGACAAAATGACCAGCAATCGCAGCGGCGGCAGCCATCGCCGGGCTCACCAAATGCGTTCTGCCACCGTAGCCCTGGCGCCCTTCAAAATTGCGATTGGATGTTGATGCACAGTGCTCGCCATTTCCCAATTTATCCGCGTTCATGGCCAAGCACATGGAACAACCCGGCTCACGCCATTCCAAACCGGCGGCGATAAAAATCTTATCCAGCCCTTCGGCTTCCGCTTGCGCTTTTACTGCACCAGAACCAGGAACCACAATCGCCTCTTTTACCGATGACGCCTTGGTGCGGCCTTTCACCACTTCAGCTGCGGCGCGAATATCTTCAATGCGCGAATTAGTGCAAGAGCCGATAAATACGCGATCAACATGAATCGAGGTAATCGGTTGGTTGGCTTGTAAACCCATATATTGCAATGCGCGCAACATACCTTCGCGCTTGACCGGATCAGTTTCTTGCGCCGGATCGGGCACCTTGTCCTCAACCGAAACAACCATCTCCGGCGATGTGCCCCAACTCACCTGCGGCTTGATTTCAGCACCGCTTAACTCGACTACTGCATCAAAGTGCGCGCCGTCATCACTCACGTAATTGCGCCAATCGGCTACAGCACGCTCCCACAAATCACCTTTAGGTGCGTAGGTTCTCCCTTTTACATAATCGATAGTGATTTGATCTACAGCGACCATTCCAGCGCGCGCGCCCGCTTCAATCGCCATATTGCACACGGTCATACGCCCCTCCATGCTCATATCGCGAAAAACCTGACCGCCAAATTCCATCGCGTAGCCAGTACCGCCGGCGGTTCCGATTTTGGCGATGATCGCGAGCACAACATCTTTTGGTGTCACACCCAAACCGAGCTTGCCATCCACTTTAACGAGCATGTTTTTCATTTTTTTAGCGACCAGACATTGGGTCGCCATCACGTGCTCTACTTCGCTCGTGCCTATTCCATGCGCCAGAGCGCCGAGAGCACCGTTGGTGGCGGTATGGGAGTCGCCGCACACGACTGTCATACCCGGCAAACAAGCACCGGTTTCAGGGCCGACTACATGCACAATGCCTTGACGATGATCGTTGATTTTGAACTCGACAATACCAAACTCATCGCAGTTATCGTCCAGCGTCTGCACCTGGATCAAGGACACAGGGTCTTCAATCCCCGCAACACCATGTGCACGCTCTTTTTGCGTGGTAGGGACATTATGATCTGGTGTGGCGAGGATAGAGTCCACACGCCATGGCTTGCGGCCAGCCAAACGCAGACCATCAAACGCCTGCGGAGAGGTCACTTCGTGAACTATGTGACGATCTATATAAATGAGAGCAGAGCCATCGTCGCGCTGCTGCACGAGGTGGGCATCCCAAAGTTTGTCGTAAAGCGTTTTAGCGGCCATGGTGAATCTCCAATCATTCGGCTTACACGGTGTTTTGTTATGAATAATCAGGTCTGCCCGATCATTACTGCATGGGAGCAATAGTACGACCAGACAACCCATAAAACAAATTTATCTTTTTTATATATTGCATTCCAAAATGGAATGAATTAAAAAGCCTTATGGATACTCAACATTTACAAGCATTTGTCGCCATAGCAGAGAGCGGCTCATTCTCGGCAGCAGCCGAACGATTACATCTTACGCAGCCTGCAATAAGCAAACGCATTGCTTTGCTGGAGGAGCAATTAAAGTCACCATTATTTGATCGGATAGGTAGACAGGTTGCACTCACCCGGGCTGGTCAGGTTTTGTTAAGCAAAGCGACACTAATATTGTCCGAGGTGACAGCCGCCCAACGCGCCATTGCGGATCTGAAAGGAGAAGTTGAAGGCAAACTGAGCATAGCAACCAGTCACCATGTAGGACTTCATTACTTACCACCTTATTTACGCGAATTCTCCAAGCAATTTCCTCAAGTAAAGCTGGATTTGCACTTTTTGGATTCGGAGCAGGCATATCATGAAATACTCCAAGGCAGATTCGACCTCGCCATCATCACGCTCGCACTCGAACAGGATGCGCGCCTCCAAAGCCACAACCTCTGGCACGACCAACTCCACTTCGTTGCGGCGCCAACCCACCCCCTCACCGCGCAATCGTATCTTCAGCTGGCCGATTTAAGCCAGCACCCTGCGATAATGCCCGACACCAACACCTACACAACACAGTTAGTTAGCAACCTCTTTGTGACGCAAAATGCAGCGTTGAACATTGGTATGGTCTCGAATCATCTTGATACGATTAAAATGCTGTTGAGTATTGGCCTCGGCTGGGGGATCCTGCCCAAACGGATACTGGATAACCAACTGGCTATTCTGGATGTAGTACACGAACCTATTATGCGCCCCCTGGGCTGCATTCATCATAAGCAGCGCTCACTGAACAACGCCGCAAAAATGTTTCTGCAACTTTTGCACAAGGAAAATCACTCCATCACTCCTACCGCTTCCCAGTGAAAAAACAGCACACAAACACACTATTGTCATGCACTATTATTTACACTAACTCCACTCGTTTCAGTATCTTCAACAAAAGGAACTCACCATGAAATCACTCTCACCAATTGCTAAATACTCGTTTGGCGCCATGTCCTTGCTGATAGCAAGCCATGCCAGTGCCGATACTATTTTTGGCATTTATGCTGGCGCAGGCACTTGGCAAAGTGAATACAGCGGTAGTGTCGGCAACCCTTCAGCCACTATGGATGAGCTGGGTTTTGATGAAAACAACAACAGCTTTTATTACATTGCCGTTGAACACCCCGTCCCACTAATTCCGAATATCAAATTGCAGCACAACGACATTAGCAGTCGCCAAACCGGCTCCTTAAACAGTGATTTCAGTCTGGATAACACCACTTATCCCACAGGTACCGAAGTTTCAACTGATTTTGACCTTAGCTATACCGATGCCGTGCTCTATTACGAATTTCTGGACAATTGGCTGAATCTGGATTTGGGTGTGACAGTTCGTAAATACTCAGGCCAAATGCAAGCGGAGGCATTCGGTGTAATCGATGAGGTCGATGTGGATGTGACACTACCCCTGGGCTATGCACGCTTCCAATTCGATTTACCACTCACTGGTTTTTCAGCTGGCTTTGAAGGTAATTACATCAATTACAGCGGCAACTCAGTCTCTGATTACAGCGCCAAAGTCAGCTACATGTTCGATTCAGCACTGGATCTGGGCATTGAGGTTGGCTACAAAGCCGCGTCCATTAAAATTGACGAAGACGACATAGATACTGATATTCGCTTAAAAGGCCCTTACGCAGCCGCGATTTTCCACTTCTAAGCTTCAGCTACACCAAGTAACCACAACAAAATACAAAGCCCCGCACATGCGGGGCTTTGTATTTTCAACACCTACGAATTACAGGGCGCCTAGCTGCAAATACAGATTGTAATCGCCACTAAATGTAAACCCATAGCCTAAATACAAAGGCCCCAATGGAGTCTCCCCACCCAGATAAATAACGGCAGAATCAAGCCACAAATCATCAGAATTAAGCGTGTATATTTGATCCAATCGCGCGGCTTCTATACCCAAACCAAGACGCAAGTCCCCATTCAAACCCAGCGGCATACGCCCAATAATACGCTCAGTACGAAGGTGCGCATAAAACGCATCATCACCCAATATTTGATTACTCGCATAACCCGACATATTCAAAAAGCCCCCTAACATCACCGCATCATAAACCGGCAAAACACCCTTCAATGAGGTGATATGAGCGGCGCGCGCCCCGACCACAAAATCATCCAATTTATAAACTGCTCCCAGATCAAGCGATAACTTTTTGTACCCCTGATCTGGTGAATCAAAATAACTAATATCCGCTCGCCACCCATGCGAAGGGAAATACAAGCGGTTGCGACGATCCAAATTTAATTCATAAATAAAACCACCATACTGTTCATCCACATTAGGCAATACAACAGCACTAATATCGGCGCTGCCGCGCATGTGATAATCCCTCCACCCAAATTTCGATCGCCCATAAACTCCCAAATTTTTACCCAGTGCCAGCTCGTAATAAGAAGTATCCAACTTGTATTCTGCGACCTGCTGGTCATCGCTATAAATACCAATAGTCTCGCGCTTTCTGAAATAAAGTGGTTCCACAAAAAAGCGCTGACTGGGTGTTAATGGCTGATAAAAATTCAACTCCATTGAAGGCTTCCCACCCACATCGACCGCAGCAAAAAACTCACCGCCATAGGTATTTATCCAGGTATTACGATAGGCTCCGCGAAAATTAAAACTGGAACCCTGACGGTACTCATTATCAATCGCGAATCCGAAAGTAACATAATCAGAACCCCAGTCTTTTTCTCTAACCAATACCTCCAACACATTGCGCTCATCGCGACGAACCACCCTGTAATCAACGCCATCGTAAAAACCATCTCCATAAGTGCGAATTAAATCTTGCTCCAATGCCGCACGATCCAGCGTTTGACCGACCTGCTGATAAATGTGACGGGCTACGAACGCTGGGTGTACCCGCTTGGTAGGCGCTATAACAACTTCATCAATAATGACCGCCTCGCGTACCGAACTGCGCCGCTTTTGCCCCCACAGCGCATAACTTTCCGGTGTCGCTGTGAGCAGACGCAATGACGATAACTGCCGCTCTGCAGCAGCACGCCCTGTTGCAGCAGCCTCTTCGTAACGGGCAAAGTCAGTGGCCCGGATATCACCCAATTCTGGCGCGATATAGATATCCGCCCCCGTCAAGGTCGATAGGGATCGCTCTACATTTTGTTTGGTTAATATGCCAATCATCTGGGCAGAAACACTGAGCAGCGACCCAACTTCCTCAGGCGCCTTCAGGGGGGAGCCAACATTCACAACAATAACCCGATCGGCCTGACAGAGATCTCGCGCGACCTCGACCGGCAGGTTATCAACCAAACCACCATCGACCAGCTTGCGCCCCTGATATTCCACCGGCGCCATCAGCCCTGGCACCGACATACTTGCGCGCATTGCCTGGGTAAGGCTACCGTTGCGAAACACCACCCGCTCACCGGTACCGATATCGGTTGCCACTATTGCGAGCGGGATGGGAAGTTGTTCGATATTGCGCTCACCCAGGTCTTCATCCACTAGCTGATTAAAAAAGAGCTTGATCTTCTCACCTGCGACCACCCCCGGTTGAATTTGAAAACCTCGCTCAGACAGCCCCACCTGGGTACCCGCCAAGTAGCGCCTGCTCACTCGCTTCTGGCGGTAACTCAATTGCGAGTAATCAGCCAAATCAAGAAATATGTCTGTCCAATCAGCACCTGCCAGCTTGTCCCGCATCATTTTGGGCGAGAGCCCAGCCGCATAGGATCCTGCCACCAAACCGCCCATGCTAGTGCCCACCACACAATCCACAGGGATACGCTCTTGCTCAAGCACTTCAAGCACACCGATGTGGGCAGCGCCGCGTGCGCCCCCACCACCCAGCACTAACGCGGTACGCCCCGATTCCGCAACAGCAGCCACACTGATGCTGATCAACAACAAACTTACAGCCAGTATTCTCTTCATCTGGTCTCAATCTTCCTTAGGATCTAAACAGGGATATGGGCTTGCCAATAACAGGTACTACGAAGGATCAATCACAAAGGCAAACATAGCAACTTTCTTATAACACCCCAATATCAGCTGCAAATAGCTCACTTATTAACCTATAGAAGACAGATTTAGTTGCTATTCAGAGCACTTAAAGGAGTAGATAGAGGATATATGTCCCTAAATTAGACTCGATTTGAGGATTAATGAAACGACAGTCGTTTTTTTTCATGACACACAAACTACACATCCCAATTTAAGCGTAATTATCAGGTACTTTGTCATTATTTATTAGCCCAATTAAAAAAAGCATCCCACTTTTTGCACATCATTCGGTAGAATGACCTACAAATTACGAACCTCCAGGAAGCCATGACCATGTCCCACACACAAGTTGATGACCTCAATGTGGTCTCACAAGAGCTGCTGATTTCCCCTGCAGCCTTAAAACATAAAATTCCCCTCACTGAAAAAGCGCGGGACGTTGTTACTCAGGGCCGCGAAGTTGTACGCAACATCCTCGACCGCAAGGATCATCGTATTTTTGTAGTGATTGGCCCCTGCTCTATTCACGACGTGGCAGCTGCCAAAGACTACGCCCAGCGCCTAAAAAAACTGGCAGAAGAAGTGAGCGACACAATCTACATAGTAATGCGTGTCTATTTTGAGAAACCACGCACTACCGTAGGTTGGAAAGGGTTAATTAACGACCCCTACTTAGATGATTCCTTCAAAATTGAAGAGGGGTTACATATTGGTCGCCAACTGTTGTTGGATATTGCAGAACTGGGTTTACCTGCGGCAACCGAAGCACTGGATCCGATTTCACCACAATACTTACACGATCTGATCAGCTGGTCAGCCATTGGCGCACGCACTACCGAATCGCAGACTCACCGTGAAATGGCCAGTGGTTTGTCATCTGCTGTGGGCTTCAAAAATGGTACTGATGGTGGCCTGACTGTCGCTATTAACGCACTGCAATCAGTATCCAAACCACACCGCTTCCTGGGCATTAATACCGAAGGACAAGTCGCAATTATCCACACTCGCGGCAACGGTTACGGCCATGTGGTACTGCGTGGCGGCAATGGCAAGCCCAATTACGATTCGGTGAGCGTGGCGGTTTGCGAACAAGAATTAACCAAGGCAAAAGTAGTCCCCAACATCATGGTCGACTGCAGCCATGCCAACTCAAACAAGAATCACGAGTTGCAAACACTGGTAATGGAAAATGTCGCCAATCAGATTCTTGAAGGCAACAAATCCATCATCGGCTTGATGGTTGAAAGCAACATTGGTGCAGGCAGCCAAAGCATCCCAGCCAACTTATGCGACCTCAAATACGGTGTTTCAGTGACCGATGCCTGTATCGATTGGGCCACCACAGAGAACAGCCTACGAAAAATGCGCGACACTATCAAAGAAGCCTTGGTAAAAAGAGCGCAGGTATAGTATTGCCCTCTTACAAACCACAAAAAGCGGCCTTTCATGGCCGCTTTTTTGTTTACAGGCATACCGGATAAAAGTTAGCTTGCTCACAGATTGTTAAATTTATCGACACAAATGCCGTTCGTCTCTGGTCTTTTCAGGGGCCGACTGTTAGATTCCACGCCGCAAAGACTCTCAGGATGCAACCTCATCTCAATTTAATCCGGTCACCTTGAAAGGCTCACTATGGCACCCAGTCAACCGCTTAAAACTGCAATTACCAACATCCACTCAGCGCACCATACCCTTGGCACAACTGCGGTCGTGAAAGCGGTGGAGCTGGGCGAGCTGGCATTGAGCGTGAGTAACATGTTGGGCTGCGACTATGTTTTCGTCAGCCATTTTGGCCCCCATGTACTGCTAAGCCCAGAGCACCTACATCGCACCATCCGCGAGCTACTCGATATGCTCGACACCTCACCCAGACAAAGCCTGATAGTTAGCGCCGATGAACTACCCGAAGGGCAAATCACTTTCACTCGTTACGATTACGTCTGGGAAAACCGGAAAGTGGTTAGAGTAAACCCCAATCACATAACCGACCAAGAGCAGATCGATTTTATCCAAATGATGTTTGATTGCAGCTCAACCTGCTAACGCCTCTCACTGCTAGCACAGCCCGGCTTCTTGACCTACACTCTCAAAAATTAAAATAAACAGGCACTCATAAGAGCGTCTGTACTTATCGGCAATTATTCAGTCAACCTGTTGTACAACGGTGAATGCGAACAGAAATGGCGCAATCTTGCGCTGTCCCCTATCGCACATAATTATCAGTCAACTCTTGACGAGTAGTATTTATGCCCAGCTTCATCAAAAAAATTCCCAGTGTTTTCTTAGGGCTCTTTTTCTCTCTAAGCATTTCCCATTGCGCAACAGCAGAACAAAAAACAGTAGTCACCAACATGAAATCCAACGTGCAAACGGATTACATGAACGGGCTCCTAAAGTTGGCACTTTCCTACGCCAATACAAACTATGCCTATACCTCCACACCCGAAGTTTACTCGCGCCCAAGGGTAATGGAGTCAGTCAAATCTGGCAGTATTTCAGTGATGTGGGGGGGAACCTCGGAAGAGATGGAGCGCGATTTTATCCCCATCAGAATCGATGCCTACAGAGGCCTAATGAATCACCGACTCTTTTTCATACGTCAGGGTGATCAGGCGCGCTTCGACAATATCCAAACGCTGGATGATCTAAAAAAAATAAAAATGGGCCAAGGTCGCAGCTGGCAAGATGCGTCAATCCTCGAAAGTGCTGGTCTTGACGTTGTTAAAGCCACAAAAAAACCCAGCCTCTATTATATGTTAGAGGGGGGGCGCTTTGACGCATTCCCACGTGGGGCCAACGAGGTCTGGACTGAACTCACCGCCTTTCCCAACTTGGCACTGACCGTAGAAAAGCGACTGGTCTTGATTTATCCACTGCCCACTTATTTTTTTGTAACTCCCAAAGACCCAGAGTTAGCAAGAGACATAGAAAACGGGCTCGAAGCAGCTATTAAAGACGGTGCTTTTGACCGATATTTTTATGGCAGCCCTGAAGTTCAGGAGGCACTGGAAAAGGCGAATCTACCTAATCGCCGAGCCATTCGCATCAACAACCCTTATCTCCCTAAAGCAACCCCACTGGATAGAAAAGAGCTATGGCTAGACCTGACACGCCAGGCACCAATCGAAAGCAACAATCAAGAAAATGGGATACAAAACGAGGAATTGCCCCAAGAGTAAAATCGCGCATTAGCCAAAAAGGAAACTTTTCGCGAAAAATATAATCCCATTCATGGTCGGCCCTAGGTTGTTTAGGGGGCCGATACTGCTTTTACCCCCCCATTTCCGCTATTATGAGAGCAACAAGTGGGGCATCCCCTCAATCGTTCCTGCCACTTTCGCTCGTATGTATTTGACCTTTTGAGAAGCTCTTTATGCAAATTGCTGTTGTGAGATCGCTAAAATTTACACTACTCAGTGTTTTGATAAGCTTGTCGCTCCCAGGTTTAGCCGCTGTCGAAGAGCTCAAACCTAGCCCGGAGCAAAGTAAAGCCGTTACTGATCTGGTAGAAAAACTCAGCAAAGAGCATTACCGGGATCAAGAACTCAATGACGCCCTCTCCTCTCGTTATTTAGACGGATATTTGAAATCGCTGGACAATGCGAAAAATTTCTTTTTACAAGCGGATATTAACGAATTCGAAAAGTACCGCAAAACATTTGATGATGACTATAAAAAAGGTCAATTGGATAATAGCTTCGCCATATATAACCGCTTCAACAAGCGCATGGTTGAACGCTTGGAAAAAGTTATTAAAGAGCTGGACGATCCCAAAACAAAATTTGATTTTGAAGTAGAAGAATCAATTGTAATTGATCGTGAAAAGGCGGCTTGGCCAGCTACTGCTGCCGAAGCAGACAAACTGTGGCACCAATACCTCAAGTCAAACCTGCTCAATTCAATGCTGTCAGAAAAGACGCTGGAGGAAAGCAAAACAACACTGCGCAAGCGTTACGCTAATCAACTGCGCCGCCTCAAGCAACAAACTCCCGAAGAAGCATTTAGCGTGATGATGAACTCACTCACCACACTCTATGATCCACACACCAATTATTTATCGCCCGAAAATGCAGAGAACTTTGATATTAGTATGTCACTGGAACTACAGGGAATTGGCGCCGTATTGCAGAGCGATGAAGATTACACCAAAGTCAGTAGTTTAGTGGTGGGCGGCCCAGCGCAAAAACAAGGTCAACTAAAACCCAACGATAAAATTGTTTCTATTGCACAGGGTATTGATGGCGAGTTTGTCGATGTAGTTGGCTGGCGCCTTGATGAAGTAGTCAAATTAATTCGCGGGCCCAAAGGCACTATTGTTCGCCTGGAAGTGATGCCTGCCGACCCAACCGCTACCGCGAACAAGCAGGTCACTATTAAACGTGAAACGGTAAAATTAGAGGATCAGGCTGCCAAAAAAGCGGTATTTGAAATTAAAAATGGTGACACCACCTTTAAACTGGGTGTTATTGATATTCCGACCTTTTATATGAATTTTGAGGCTTACCAAAAAGGCGATCCCAATTACAAAAGTACCACTCGCGACGTTTACAACTTACTTAATGAATTAAACAAAGAAAAAGTTGACGGGATTATTATCGACTTGCGCGACAATGGTGGCGGCTCTTTACCGGAAGCAGCAATGCTCACGGATCTGTTTGTTGACCCGGGCCCTGTTGTACAAATTCGCCAAAGCGATGACACAGTTTCGCGCAATTATCGCGCTTATCAGCCAGCTGTTTATCGCGCTCCTGTCGCCGTGCTGATCAACCGTTTAAGCGCCTCTGCATCGGAAATTTTTGCAGGGGCAATTCAAGATTACGGTCGTGGCATTGTGATTGGTTCAACCACCTTTGGTAAGGGTTCAGTGCAAAACCTGGTTGACTTAAAACATGGTCGCCTGAAGATAACTGAAGCCAAATTTTATCGCATCTCCGGTGACAGTACCCAGCATCGCGGCGTCATCCCTGATGTCTCACTACCGAGCCTTCTGGATCCGGATGAAATCGGTGAAAGCAGTTACGACAATGCACTGCCTTGGGATCGAATTCATCCAGCACCGCATCAAAACTATTACAACATCAGTAAATTTCTACCGCGGATTGAAACAGCGCATCAAGAGCGCTTGGCACGAGACCCTGAATTTATTTACTTGAACAAGCAAAGCGAAATATTTAAAGAAGCAGCGGCAAAAAAAGAAGTTTCGTTGCGCCTTGCAACACGTAAACAAGAACAGCAGCAGCTTGAAGAACGCATGCTGAAAATGGAGAACGAATTGCGCGCTGCGAAAGGAGAAAAACCTTACGCTGATTATGCAGCGCTCAAAGCAGACAAAGGTGGAGACGATCCGGATGCAGAACCTGAACAAGAAAATAATAAGGAAATTAATCCCAAAGAAGATCCTTACCTGATGGAAGCCGGTCACATCCTTGCCGACTTTATTGGCCAGGTTAAAGCGCCTGAATCAAAAGTCGCACAACAGTAGTATTTTTCCTAAAAAACCCCAAACACCTGAGCACTTGTGCTCGGGTGTTTTTTTAAAAGAGTTTAGCTATGAAGGCCATATCCTTTAACGTCAATAGTATTCGCATGCGTTTCCATCAGCTTGAAGCGGTGATTGCAAAGCACAATCCGGATTTCATTGGACTACAAGAAACTAAAGTTAACGACCCCGAGTTCCCACTGGAAACGATTCAATCGCTCGGCTATCACGTTGAATATTTCGGCCAGAAAACTCACTACGGTGTTGCTCTCCTTTCCAAATATCCATTCAAAGAAGTCATTAAAGGTTTTCCGGGCGGCGATGCGGATGCACAACGCCGTTTTATCGGTGGAGTATTCGACACGCAACTTGGTGAGATAACAATACTCAATGGTTATTTCCCTCAGGGGGAGAGCCGCGACCACGCCATAAAATTTCCAGCCAAACGAAAGTTTTATGGCGATTTGATCGATTACCTGAAAAATTTTGAAACACCGGATAAACAACTGATGGTCATGGGTGATATGAATATCTCGCATCAGGATATTGATATCGGGATTGGTGAAGTCAACCGCAAGCGTTGGTTAAAAACCGGTAAATGCAGTTTTTTACCTGAAGAACGTGAATGGCTGAATGAATTGCTGGCCTGGGGCTTAAAAGATAGTTTTCGCGAGCATAACCCGGAAATTTGTGACATTTTTAGCTGGTTTGATTATCGCAGCGGAGGCTTTGAGGATAACCCCAAACGCGGCCTACGCATTGACTTGATTTTGATGACTCAAAGCCTGCTGGATAAATGTGGCGCCAGCGGAATTGATTACGATGTTCGAGGAATGGAAAAACCTTCAGATCACTGCCCTATCTGGGTTGAACTGAAGGTTTAAGCTTTAGAGCGATAAATCAAAAATTGTGGTTAGAACAAGCTATCAATAACACCGTGATGGCAAGAAATGACATTCACGGTGCAATAACCCTATGAATACCCGGTTTCATAACCACACATTGTTGGTAAATGAAGCTTCAATATTTCCGCCAGCCGGCGTGTTGCCGGCCCGGCGAAATCGCGATCCGCAAAGGTCAAGTAAGTGGTCACCTCGCGCACCGCACCTACCTCAACCGGTAAATACTTCAAGCGCCCAGCGGCAATATCCTCATAAGTGTAAGCATCGGGTAACCAGGCATAACCAAGCCCCAACCGAATGGCATCAAGTGAGGTTTTGATATGGCTCACCGTCCAGCGCTGATCAGCCTCCTGCCAACCTTCAGTCCTGCGGCGATACTGCCCCGAATCGCGCACGATAATTTGTCGATGCTGGCGCATATCTTCATAAGTAATAGGTCGACCAAGATGCTGTAATGGGTGGTCAGGACTAGACACACCATGCATCACAACCGTGACTAATTTTTCCCCCATAAACCCCGTAGGCACTCGTCCACCAATCGCTAAGTCGATCTGGCGCTGCAGCAACGCATCCTCGGTACCACTGAGTACTGACTCAAACACTTCCACCCGTGTATCCGGAAAATCCTCTGCAAAAATGGCCAAACACTGCAACACCCGCGCCGGAGGGATGATGATATCGGCAGCGATTTTAACCAAAGGTTCTACTTGCACAGATAAACAGCCCGCCGACTTTTCCAAGCGCTCCGCTTGTTCCAATAACTGCTTTGCCCGGCGATATAACAATTCACCTGCTGCCGACGCTACCGCTTTACGTCCCTGCAATTGGAAAACCTTTACTCCCAACGCCAATTCCAATTGCGATATAGCATAAGACACTGCCGATTGGCTTTTATTGAGCAACTCAGCTGCCTTTGCATAACCGCCCGCATCGATCACCGCCAATAACGCGCGCCATTGCTCCAGAGTTACTTTATTTTCCGTGCTGACCACCCGCGCCGGGGTTTGATCTTGTGCCATAGCGACGCTCCCACTCCAATGCCATCAAATTGATTAAATAATTAGATCATAAGCAACCAAATATCGCTATTTATCATTCGCTCGTCAAATCATTAAATGGATACATGGCAATTAAGCCACCCCAACGAGGAATATGACATGGCAACTCTTTTACAGATCAATAGCAGTTTGTTCGGCGAGAATGGTAACTCCAGCCAACTTTCCCAAGAATTTGTACAACGCTGGAAAGCCCTAAATCCAACTGGTGAGGTAATCCTGCGCGATTTCGCCAAGGAAACTATTCCCCATCTGGATGCAACTCGGGTACAGGCACTCTTTACCCCTGAAGCAGACCGCACGACGGAACAACAAGCAGTCGTCGACTACTCGGACAAAATTATTGCCGAGATTCAAGCGGCAGATGTGATTGTGATTGGTGTACCACTCTATAATTTTGGTGTGCCTTCAACGCTGAAAGCCTACTTCGACCATATAGCTCGTGCGGGCGTCACCTTCAAGTACACCGAAACCGGCCCCGTTGGCCTGTTAAATGACAAACCTGTTTACATCATTGCTGCTCGCGGTGGAGTTCATCAAGGTCTGCCCAGCGATACCCAAAGCCAGTTCCTGACCAACTTCCTGAGCTTTGTAGGGCTAAAAGATGTACGTTTCATTTATGCAGAGGGTCTGAACATGGGCCAAAAAGATCAAGCCTTTAGCGCCGCTAAAGCAGCAATTAGCGAAGAGGTTGCGGCTTAAGCCGCCCTCCCGCCTAACCTTAACGAGGAAAATATTATGCAACGCCAGTTACAACAAATCCTTCAAGGGCGCGAGACCAGTGATGGTGCTGGTGTTCGCATTAAACGCAGCCTTGGGCAGCATCAACATGCGCGCTTTGATCCCTTCCTGATGCTCGATGAATTTGGTAGCAGCAGTGCAGATGATTACATCGCCGGGTTCCCTGCTCATCCACACCGCGGATTTGAGACAGTGACCTACATGCTTGAGGGCCACATGTTGCATGAAGACCACATGGGCAACAGAGGCCATTTACGCAGCGGTGATGTGCAATGGATGACCGCCGGGCGCGGCATTATCCACTCCGAAATGCCACAGCAGGAACATGGCTTGATGCGCGGTTTTCAGCTCTGGTTGAATTTACCCGCTGCGGAAAAAATGAAACCAGCGCACTACCGTGATATTCCGGCCGCCGATATTCCACAAGCAAACTTACCGGGTGGCGGACGCATCAAGGTGATCGCCAACACAGCAGTGATCAATGACAAAATTGTCAGCGGCCCCATTCAAGGGTTAACCACTGAAGCAATTTATTGGGATGTACATCTACCCCAGCATGCAGAGTTCAATCATGCCATCCCAAGCGAGCACAATACTTTCATCTACGTGTATGAAGGCGATGTTGCAATCGGTGAAGATAGACGTAAGCTCACGCAAGGCAATGCAGGTCTGTTAAGCAAAGGGGACGAACTGAAAGTACAAGCACTCGGCGCAGACACCCGCTTTTTGGTGATTTCAGGTAAACCCATCAAAGAGCCGATTGTGCAGTACGGCCCGTTTGTGATGAATACTACGGATGAAATTGAACAAGCTATTCAGGATTATCGCGCGGGAACCCTGGCTAGTTGAATGAAATAATGTATCGATAACGGCTATTGCAGGCGCTATCGATACAGCAAATTAATAATCTAAAACCATGGTTTGATAACGGCGACGCCCCAGTGGCCTCTCTTGATGCGCGGCTAACCTGGCTTGCGCATAATGTTCCGCCACGGCTATTGCCGCACAATTAATAATATCCAAATTACCTGCATAGGTTGGCAAATAGTCGCCAACGCCCTCCACAGTCAAATCGATTTGCACACCACCATCAATGCTTATGGGTTCAGACTGCAATTTATATCCGGGCACATAGGCCTGCACTTTTTTTTCCATATCCAACAATGCACAACGCAAAGCGACCATATCAATCGCATCCGCATAGGCACACAAGGTATTTAACATAGGTTTTTGCGTATGCGCTTCGTCATTGATCAACTCAATATCGATCGTGTTAATACCAGTGTATTTATATAAACCAGCGCGGGTATTGCGATAATACTCATCGATATTGGCAAGAGTACCAGGGCCGATAGAATCAGGAGAGACAACAGACTTCAGGCTGAGGCGACTAATGTTGGGAATCAAGCTGGCTAGCACATAGGCAAGAGGAATGGATGATTGGCCACCACAAGAAATCATACTGATATTTTTATTTTCCAACGCTTCACTCATACCCAACGCAGGCACACAGCACTCACCTATTTGAGACGGCGTTAAGTCGATAGCAAATATTCCCAACTGATCAAAAATTTGTGCGTGCTCTATATGGTGCGCGGCTGATGTGGCATCAAAAACAATATCACAGCGGCAAGACTGATCAAAAAAAACACTAACACCTTTATCGGAGACAGGTACACCTAACTTAACTGCATGTTGCATTCCTGCCGATTGTAAATTTCTGCCCGCAAATATTACGCATTCCATATAGGGTGATCGCTGAACTTTTATCAGTAAATCTGTCCCGATCTTACCTGTTCCCAAAATACCTACCCGCAACCGGCCACTCGGTTTAGCGACGGCAGCTTTTCCACCCGTAAAAAAATCGCCTTTTAATAATGATGTAATGAACTGCATAATCAAATCCTTAAGAATTATTGCATTAACCGACCAACTATCGGCGACCACTAAAGCGCAGCAAAGATTCCACAATAGCGTCATGTTGAGAACATCAAGGATTAATTTTCGCGAACCATCTCGCATTAATTTAAAAAGTAAATATAGAAAAATAAAATAGAGCTACGAATATAAACATTACAATTTGAAAAATACTTAATAGAAAACAGCATCAAAATCATAAAATAAATTAGAACACTAATTTAGATGCCACAATTTTTTTATCCCGCGCTAAAAACCTATCATCACACTCTGCAAATGTTCATAATCGCGCGCCCACTGATAAAGAGTGAAGCCACAATATTAATAACGAATTCAAGATAGCCTTAGCACTGCATTCGCACCTGTACTTTGACCTGAGGTATTGTCGAAGTGAAATATTTTTTTTGACAATTACGAACCAAAGGAGAATCAAGTGGTAAAACAGCCCAAGTATTATTTCGAGACCATTCTGGGAATTAATGCGCCATGGTCGATACAGGACGTAAGTATTGATGAGAAGAATAAAATAATTAAAATCGATATTGCCTATCAGCTGGAAAAATCAAAGTTTTCTTTCTTTGCAAAACCCAGTGAAACAGCGTCACAAAAAATTCAACATACCAATAATGTTAAGCGTTGGACACATACCCGGCTAGGACAATACAGCTGTCAAATTAACTCTGCTTACTTTGACCCCACTATTACAACCTTGGGTGTAAGTAGAGATAGCCTGTTACAACCTGGATTTTTGGGGGATGCCAACCGGAACTATAGTCATCAGCTGCGACAACAAATTGCGCTAGCTCATACCCGAGGTTTGGCTGCTGAAGCAATTTCACAAATGCTGCTGATTGAACCATCATTGGTTGATGAAGTACTATCGGATATAGAGAAAACACCAGAATCCTATCGTATGGCAATGGTCTTACCCACCGAAGTAGATCCCATTTGGGAAAACATGGTCTACGATAAATTTCACCTAAAAACCCAGTCCTTTCCGCTGCGACTAATGCTATCAAAATTAAAGCTCAGTATTATCGACCCCAATACCCATGTTCAAATAAGCGATGCAGTGAACGAACTGCGCAAGTTTTTTATTGCGCATATAAATCACTTGGAATCTGAAGTTGGGCAAATATGCGCGCTATCCAATAAAAAACACCCCATAGATGAACGACAAACAACAACTACAAAATTGGTTTTGCCTTCACTAAAAAATAGCATTTGGCTGAAGCTGGTAAGCGGAAAGGTAGATCTAAAATCCACAAACATGCCATTGAATCTATTTTTGGTTCGACTGCGACACGCGTTCACCCATATGGATGATAATAATAGTCGTATTACAGCACTTAATTCATTGCGGGAATTCTTTCGTAAGAACGCAAGAACATTGAAAAAAGAGTTGATATTAATGAATCAACTCATGAATGCACCTGAGGAAAATCAGTTTACGCTACCGGATGAAAACAGTGGTATTTGGCAACGAATTCTTAAAGACGACACGTTTATTCCAAGCTCACACATAGCTTACAAATTATTGCTGGCTAATCTTCGCTCCCAGTTGCTGATGAACCCTGACCCGGTCGTTGAATTAACGGCTGCGCGCCGCGTAAGGGATTTCATCAAACACAACCAGCGCTTCATGCAACAAGAATTGCGCATGGTCATAAATAATAGCCACGCACATTAATTCGATTCCCAAGGAGATAGATATGGCACAAGAGGCCGACATCAGTATTCGCAGCGAGCTTATCGACCGCGTGCAACTTATCGAAAAAATTAACAAAGGGGAGTATTTGGTTATTGCAGCAGATGAATCAGTATTGACTGATCTTCCTTCGGGCAATTGGATTGCAGGGACTATCCCTTACTTCATGACCGCAGAGGGTGGCACTGCAGATCGCAACAATATGTTTGTGCATACTATAGACGGTGTGCAGTCCTCTAACGCGCCGCGCATTACACTTTATGATGGCAATTCCATCTCACGCATAGCACAAGAGGCGCCGGAGCATGGCTTCACCATTGTGATATTGCCAGCCATGTCAGAAATACATTTAGCTTACGCACAAAATTCACCGGACTACACCAATATGTATTTTTCACCCATTATTGGTTGGATTTCTGGCGTGCACCTGGACGATATTGGCAGCCGTAACGCAAAGGTAGGGTTTGGCCCGGCGCGTGGCATGCTCTTTGATCAGCAAGCGGTTGCAATGCATATTCCATTGCCGGTTAATCAACTTGCCAACATTAATATTGTCAATCTGTTTACCCAGGGTAACGGCCCTGAAATCAAATTCAAACATACCGGTTTTAGCGCTACTGATTGCACCATCAACGGTGAGCCAGCAAATTTGGCCGATTACATCAAGCATGCAAAAATTGATACTCGCCTACCACTGGTAGCAAATTATTCCGGCGTGATGGTAAATGTCAGTATCCAACAGGTTGATGAAGCAAATAATAAAGTTGAGCTTTATGCACCAGTGTTTGCAGATATTAGTTATCGTTTTGCCAATCCGGTGGATAATTACATTGAAAGTTTTAACAAAGAATTATCGGCATCTGCCAGTGAGGGAATTTCATTTTCCTGCAACTGTATTCTGAACTATCTTTACTCGGAACTGGAGGGAAAAAAGACCCGGGATTTAACCGGCCCAATTACCTTCGGTGAAGTTGCCTATCAATTGTTAAACCAAACTCTGGTGTATTTAAGTATAAGCGGCGGTTCACGCTAAGTAGATAAAAACAATAAAACCCAACAACCATTGACAATCAATAAATAACAGCCAATAAATAATAAAAAGAAAAATACACGAGCAATAAAAAAGGCGGGCACTCAGGTGCCCGCCTTTTCTTATACTCGGCAGCAACAATCATCGCCCGGCGCCATACGCCTGAATATATTGCTGTAAAGTTTTTTCATTGCGGCGAATAAAATCAATATCCGCCTGTGAAACTGCCAATACAGCAGGGTCAGCTTTTTCTTTTAATTGCTTGGCTTGATCTTCCGTCACTTTACCCAAATCGCCAAACAAAAAGTAAGCGGCAATTGCATTACCTAACTTGGTGCTTAACCGCATATATTCGCCCACTGATTTCCAACCGTACTGTCGAACTATGCTATCAGCCTGCCCCAACAAATTCTCCTCACGCAGCACCAATTCAATGTACTGATCCTGCTCTATCGAAGAGAGAGCTTCAAATGTTTTAAATGATTCTGGAGTGAGGTGGCGAGCATCAATAGCCTGTATCAGTGGTGCCATATCGCGGTTGCTTTTCATCCAGCGATTAACCGATTGCACATTCAGGTTATTGTTGTCGGGCAACAATTGCGCATGGCTTGACACCGCCACCAATACTATTAAAAAAACACTCAGAAACTGAGTTATACATTTCATTGTGTTTACCGCCTTATCAAGAAACACGCAAGCTAATTGCGGCGGTCAGCGACCAAACCCAAAAGAAAAAGAATACTAAAAATGGGGTAAGAATACCCAATGACAAACCTGCCACCCCCTTCCCTTCATAAAAGGGAAAAAACACAAAGAGTGTGATCAGGGTAGGAATCAAGGCAATCACGAAGCTACGCGCAAATATACTGCTCGCATAAATCGGCAACAAAAACAAAAACCCCCACAAACCACCCCATACAATACGTGGGTACATCCAATGCGGGGAAAGAGAACCTGCAAGCCGTACATTTAACGATTGGGTAATGCCGTAATAACTAAATAGCCACATAACCACACACATGACCAACCCACCCAAACAACCTGCCCCAAATACCGTTAATGTATTTCTCATAAAAGCTCACTCGCACAATGACTGATGTATAACGACAGCGAAGGTCCAAACCCGACATAACACCTAACGGGAATAGCCCCCTCTATTTAGTGGACGACAGTGTAGCACCGCAAATTAACACTTGGTTACACGAAGTCTGCAGTTTGAGCTGTTACAATAGCGGCTCAGTTTTTAGCCAGCCCTTCTTATTTATTACCGGCGATTGCATTATGTTTCGTTTTTTTGAAAGCCTGATAAAGCCCTTCCCTCCGCAAGAACCCACTAGCCCACCCAAAACGCTCTATGCATTTTGCCGGCACTATAGCCGGGGCGCGGAATTTTATTTGATTGCCATGGCCGTATTTACCGGCCTCATTGCGATTTTAGAAGTCTCGCTGTTCGGCTTTCTTGGCAATTTAGTCGATTCGCTTAATCAGCACACACCGGCTGTTTTTTGGGCGGAATCCCGGCAGGAATTAATCTGGATGGCAGTTATCCTGTTAATCGGTTTACCCGTTTCAGTATTAATGCACTCATTAATCATGCACCAAACTTTGCTGGGCAATTTTCCCATGCGCATTCGCTGGCAAGCACACCGCTACCTGCTGGGACAGAGCTATCAGTTTTATCAAAATGAATTTGCGGGCCGTGTTGCAACCAAAGTGATGCAAACGGCGCTGGCAGTACGCGAAACTATTATGAAGCTACTGGATGTATTGCTTTATGTAATGGTGTACTTCAGCAGCATTCTGGTATTAGCCTTTTCGCTGGATTGGCGCCTTGCGCTCCCCTTAATTGTTTGGTTTTTTGCGTACTGTGGCCTGCTCTATTACTTTTTGCCGCGCCTCTCCCAAATTTCTACTGCGCAAGCCCATGCACGCTCGGATATGACAGGCCGCCTGGTGGATACCTATACCAATATTTCTACGGTGAAATTATTCTCCCACTCCAATCGCGAGGCCGATTACGCCAAAAAAGGCATGGAATATTTTTTAACAACAGTTCACCCACAAATGCGCCTTGCCACCCTACTCGGCACCAGCGTATGGGTTATTAGTGTGATCCTTATTTTCTCCATTGCTGCCACCTCGCTTTGGCTATGGTCAAACGCAGCGATTACAACCGGAGCCATTGCTGCGGCCATTGGTTTGGTATTGCGTTTAAACGGTATGGCGCAATGGATTATGTGGGAAGTATCTGCACTATTTGAAAACATCGGCACCGCGCGCGATGGCTTAAACACCTTGTCCATTCCCCGCGAAGTGCAGGACAAACCCAATGCCAAGCCGTTACTTATCCAACACAGTGCAATTGACTTTAAATCGGTAAACTTTAATTACGGCAAACACGAAGGTTTGCTGAATAACTTTAACCTGCACATTAATGCCGGTGAAAAAATTGGCCTGGTTGGTCGCTCCGGCGCAGGCAAATCCACTCTGGTGAATTTATTGCTGCGGTTTTACGATGTGGACAGCGGCAGCATATTAATCGACCAACAAAATATCGCCGAAGTGAAACAAGAAAGTTTACGCGCACAAATTGGTATGGTGACGCAGGACACCTCGCTCCTGCACCGCTCTATTCGAGACAACCTGCTCTACGGTAAACCAGACGCTACCGAAGCGGAAATGGTTCAAGCAGCACAGCAAGCGGAAGCGCATGATTTTATTATGGGTCTCAGCGATAACGAAGGCCGCACCGGCTATGATGCCCATGTGGGCGAGCGCGGTGTAAAACTTTCGGGCGGCCAGCGCCAGCGCATTGCTATAGCGCGGGTGCTCATTAAAAACGCACCCATTTTGATTATGGATGAAGCGACATCAGCACTCGACTCCGAGGTGGAAGCCGCCATCCAAACCAATTTAACCACGCTAATGCAAGGCAAGACTGTAATCGCAATCGCGCACCGTTTATCCACCATCGCGGCGCTGGATCGTTTAATCGTGTTGGATAAAGGCCAAATTATTGAACAGGGAACCCACAATGAATTGATTGCATTAGGCGGTGTGTATGCGCATTTGTGGGCACATCAGTCAGGCGGATTCCTGGGAGAGTTCTAGCACGTTTTTGAAATCATTTTCATTGTGATATTTGAAATCATTTTCATTGTGATAAATGTGGCGGGTTGCTGCGCGAACCCGCCCTATTTACACACACAGCTACTTCTTGGCGAAATGTAAATCCCATATCACCAATAAAATTCCAATCAAAAAACCCACGTGGGCTAATACCGCACCCACCGCAAATAACCAACCCAACAATACCGGGCCACCATCATCAGGGCCAAACAAACTGTACAGCATGATCGGCGCTGCACTTGCCAGCACCAACATCAAACTTAACGCAATTATTTTTATACCGCGCGGCGATTTACTATGCAGCACCATGCGGATGGGATTCCACATAGCCCTTACCACATCAAATCGTCAGGAATGACGTAGTCTTTATAGGGATCATCTTCATCCACTTTATTGTCTTGCTTGGTATTGGCAACCACCACAAATTTATCATCGCGCTGTGCTATTTTGTCAGCAACGATACGCGGCACCAGCTCGTAACCTTCACCCAATTTCACTACCGCTAATAAACCCCGCGCAATTTGCTCCAGCACCAAAGGCGATACCCGCATTTTCTTGATGAGCTTACCATCGGTAAAGTTGTACTCCACATCGCCATTACCCGCACCTTTAGATTGGCGATGATTTTCGATCAGCTGTTTAATTTGCGCAGCAATGGCTTTTTGTTGCAACTCCAAATCGCGCTGGCGATTTAATTCGCGGTCGCGCTCAATTTTTTCCAACCGCGCCTGCTCGGCCGATTGTTTTACTTCATCTACCACTTCTTCGCTGGAGCGGCGCGCCACATTGGTTTCTTTGCGTTTCTCTTTGTTGGCCTGTTTGGCTTTTTTGGCATCAATCAAACCGGCTTTTAATAGTTGGTCTTGCAAGGAGGCCATAATAAATTCTGCTCAAAAAGTTAAGTTGTTGAATTAAGTTGTTGGATAGAGATTTGCCGGGTAATGCGCCCTCACCCACTCAGCACGTTTGGCAATCGCACGGCGTTTTTCATCGCTCTGCGCGTCCAGGTGTTTTACCTGTAATGCGAGGCGCGGATGCTTGACGAATTTTTCGCGATGCTTGGCGAGAAATTCCCAGTACAGCGTGGTAAAGGGGCAAGCATTTTCCGTTTCAGCAGCATCGGGCTGGTAAACACAGCCATCGCAGTAATTGCTCATTTTGGCAATGTAGCGACCAGTGGCAATATAGGGCTTGGACGCCATTATGCCACCATCGGCGTACTGGCTCATCCCCAATACATTGGGCAATTCCACCCATTCGACCGCATCCACATACATAGCGAGATACCAGGCATGAATTTGCTGCGGTTGCACCTGCCACAGCTGGGCAAATAAACCGGTCACCATTAACCGCTGGATGTGGTGCCCATAGCCGTGATCCAATACTTGTTTGATGCTCTGCGCCAAGCAGTTCATGTCCACCGCGCCGGTCCAGTAAAAATCCGGTAGGTTGTGCTGGGCGTCCAGCGCATTCATGGTTTGCCACTGCGGCATCAGGCTCCAATAAAGTCCGCGCACGTACTCGCGCCAGCCGAGAATCTGACGAATAAAACCCTCCACGGCATTTAAAGGCACAGCTCCCTTTTGATAGGCGCGCTCGGCGGCGGTGATCACCTCCAGAGGCGAGAGCAGTTTGAGATTAAGTGCCGTCGATAAGCGCGAGTGGTAGAGCCAGGGTTCGTTAGTCCACATGGCATCCTGATATTCACCAAACAGCGGCAGATTTTTGTCGATAAAAAAGTCCAACAATTGCAGCGCCTGGTTGCGATTAACCGGCCAGCCAAAACTGATTAAATTACCAGGATTAGTGGGGAAGAATCGCTCAATTGTCGCGATGGCACTCTGGGTCACGGCATCAGCCGGAAATACTAATGCGGCATCCAGCAAGCCAGGGCCTTGCGCCGAAAAGGTGCCGCGATTGTCTTTATCGTAATTCCACTCGCCGCCTTCGGGTTGATCACCGCGCATTAAAATGCCGCTGCGTTTGCGCAATTGGCGATACCAATATTCCATGCGCCACTGTTTTTTACCTTTTTGCCAAGCGGTAAATTCGCCGGGTTGGGCGATGAAATGATTATCCGCCAGCAGCTCCAACGGCAGATGGTGTTCGGCGCAAAAGCCCCGGAAGGCTTGCAGCACCCGATAATCCCCCGGCAACACCAAACGTAGTTGTGCAGGCTGATAGTGCGCCAGCGTTGCTGCAAGCGCAGCGGAAAAATCGCGTAGGCAAAGCTCATCCAGCGAAATGTAATGCAGCGGCAATTCTTCATCGCGTAGGCTTTGTGCAAAGTGCCGCATGGCCGCCAGAAACATCACGCTGCGCTGTTTATTGGAGGGAACATGGGTACTTTCGCCCTGCACCTCTGCCATCCACAACAAATCATGTCCGGAATCAAAATCATCAAACAACGCGCTATCGCGATTGAGTTGGTCGCCCAAAATCACACACAGGCGGCGAATAGTTGCAGGGGATTTGTCGCTTATGGGCGCAGTTTTTGTAGCGGGCTTAGTCATTGATTGGTTTTGTCCTTGGTTTTTCGCGCGGAACTAGCGCAAGCTTTGGAACAATATTTAACCTCTTGCCACACCCGCTCCCATTTCTTGCGCCAGCTAAAAGGGCGCTGGCAGTGAACGCAGATTTTCTCGGGTAAATGTTGTTTTTTCATATTCTCAGCTAATTGCGGTCGGGTATTTTGGTAATACGACAGTACCGTCTGCTGGTATCATTCACGCCTTATTTATCGTGTAAACCTGACTATGCCAACCAACACCATCAAACGCTGGGACATATTTTGCCGTGTGATCGACAATTTTGGTGATATTGGCGTGTGCTGGCGCTTGGCGCGCCAGTTGGCGGCGGAGCATCAACAGCAGGTACGTTTATGGGTGGATGATATTGCATCGCTAAAACGCATCTGGCCAGAGACCAATATGCAAGAACATCAGCAGCTGGAAGGTGTAGAAGTGCGCATCTGGCATGCGGCGTTTGATGCATCAACTCAGCCCGCCGACGTAGTGATTGAAGCCTTTGCCTGTGATATTCCGGACACTTACCTACAATCAATGGCGAAACTCAAGGCCAGCGGCCAAGCGCCGGTTTGGATCAATCTGGAATACCTGAGTGCTGAGCCTTGGGTAGCAGAATGCCACGGCATGGCCTCTGTTCACCCAGCAACCGGCTTGCGTAAAACCTTTTTCTTTCCCGGCTTCAGTCCGCCTACTGGCGGTTTGTTGCGGGAGCAAAACCTGCTTAGCCAGCGCGATGCATTTTTTCGGTCGCAGTGGCTTAATCAGATGAACATAGACCCAGCACCCAACAGTCTGCTGATCTCCCTGTTTGCTTACGAGAATCCCGCCATTGGTGGTTTACTAGCCGCGTGGAAGCAGTCATCACAACCAATCCACTGCTTGGTACCGGAAGGGAAAATTCTCAGCAGTATTAATCAACACTTGGGTAAAACCCTGGTCTGTGGCGATATTTATCAATCCGGCAGCCTGACAGTGCAAGTCATCCCTTTTCTCACCCAGACCGAATACGACAAGTTGCTCTGGGCCTGCGACATTAACTTTGTCAGGGGTGAGGATTCTTTCATCCGCGCCCAGTGGGCCGGAAAACCGGTGGTATGGCATATCTATGTGCAAGATGACGATGCACATCTGGTCAAATTACAGGCATTTTTAGCCGTCTATGTACCCAAAGATCAGGCGCTCAGGTCGGCCATAACCCAATTCTGGCTCGATTGGAATGAAGCCGGACATACCGATAGCAGCTGGATCACCTTGATAAACCTGCTGCCCGCATGGCAGGAGCACTGCAAAACCTGGACTCAGGCACTGAGCGAAACACCGGATTTAGCACAACAACTATGCAACCATTGCCTGGCAATGCCGGGCTAAAAAAGCACTACAGAAAAACACCAAAGAACTGTATAGTAGCGCGCCGATTTCAAACCCGGGACCTCTGGGGGCTTAAGGCCCGCGCGCTCTGCGAACCAAGGCTTCCCTCCTATTCGTTAACCATTGCAAACTGGGATTTACCATGAAAAATGCTCAAGAATGCCGCGCAGGCAACGTTCTGATGATCGACGGCTCACCCTGGGTTGTTCAAAAAGCGGAATACAACAAATCCGGCCGTAACTCTGCCGTAGTTAAAATGAAATTGAAAAACCTGCTGAGCGGCATCAACACCGAAACCGTTTACCGTGCAGACGACAAATTCGACGACATTCAACTGGATCGTAAAGAAGTAACCTACTCCTACTACGCCGACCCAATGTACGTATTTATGGACCCAGAGTTCAATCAATACGAAGTAACTGCTGAAGAATTGGGCGACCTGTTGCCCTGGATGGAAGACGGCATGGAAGACGTATGTGATGCGGTGTTCTACGACGGTAAAGTAATCTCCGTAACTCCACCTAACGCCATCACTCGCGAAGTGGCTTACACCGAACCTGCAGTACGTGGCGACACCTCAGGTAAAGTGATGAAGACCGCCAAACTCAACAACGGCACCGAACTGCAAGTGGCGGCGTTTGTTGAAATCGGTCAAAAGATTATCATCGACACCCGTACTGGCGAATACAAGTCTCGCGCTTAATCGCAGAGCTGTATCGCAGTTAAAAAATGGCGCCCTTGTGGCGCCATTTTTATTGGTGTGTGGTATTGAACTATTTTTGTTGTTGAATATCTATCCATTTGTGTTTTTACTGACATCAGGATTTTAGTGTTAACAACAATAGGAAATATCATGCACACAATATCTTCACTCAAACTTTTACTTTCCCTTTCCCTCGCCTCACTAATTTCGTCTGCCCATGCCGATAGCTTGCACGACCTGCAACAAGCACTAAAAAAGTTTGAACAAAATTCACCGTTCAGTGCTCAAGTGACTGCCAGCGTGAAAAACCAAAACAAAGAAGGCGACGATCACAATATCAAAGAAGGCCTTGCCCAATTTGCGGTAGAACAAAACCCAGCGGGGTTACACATCCGCTATTCACCGGAACTACTCAGCAATATCGACCGGGAAACTGAAGCCAAAAAACAAAACCCACAAGCATCAACCCCCACAACCGAAGCGATGAATCGTTTCAACTATTCGGAAATCAGCATACTACTCAACCCCGTACGCGATATCGGAGACGATTTAAGCAAAGCACAATTAGTGAAGGAAGAACACGTCACCTACAACGGAAAATCCGCGCGTTTACTTCACCTACAAATTCCGCTTGAAAACCTGAGCGAAGAAGAGCGCAAAAATCTCAAAAAATACCGTACCGACCTGCAGTTCTGGATTGACGAAAATGGCACCCCGCTCGCGAGCCGCTCAACCGGAAAAGGCTCTGGTCGTTTTGCGCTAGTCATCGGATTTGAATTTCATTTTGATGTTGAAAAAACCTATATCACCCAAGGCAACCGATTATTGGTTGCAAAGCTTTCATCGACATCCGGCAGCAGTGGTGCCGGTATGGATACTAACGAAGCGATCACGGCAAGTTTGAAATTGCTGAATTAACCCAAGTGCACGCGTAATTATCTTTAGATGATAGTGGTCAATTTTTTATTTTCGCAGCGCCCAAAAGAGCCGAGGCAACAACAACGCCAATAAAATCATCCCAAATAATACCGCCTCAAAATAACTGGAACGCACCTGCATAAACACATGCACCCAAGCAAGAATTGCAATTAAGTAAATACTTTTATGCAGTCGTATCCAGTTACTCCCCAAGCGTCGCATCATTGATTTAGTTGAAGTAATTCCCAATGCAACTAACAAAATAACAGCAGGGATAGTAACCAGAATATAAGGCCGCTCGACCAATTCTTTTCCGAAGCGAGAAAAGTCCAACCCTAAAATAAAAACCAGAAAAGTAAGTACATGCAAAACGGCATAAAAGAGTGTAAATAGGCCCAACATACGCCGATGGGTTTGCAACCAGCGGAAGTGAAAATTTTTGAAATTGATAAAACGCCGCAGCGGGGTTACGGCAAGGGTGATAAACAAAAAATAGATTGTCCACTCACCCGTAAACAACACAATGGTTTTAGCTGGATCTGCACCCAGCTGATTTGTCAGTGTTTTATAAACAATAAATACCAGTGGAATCAATGAGAGGAAAAAAATTAGAACTCGTCGCCACAATACAGGCATAACAATCACTCTCAATAAAATTTACGCAAATCCATATCTTTATACAGATGCGCCACCTGCTCCGCGTAACCATTAAACAATTGCGTAGGAATAATGTTCGGGCGCAATAAACCGCTCGGCAGGCGGCGCTCTTCCGCTTGACTCCAGCGTGGATGGCTCACTGCCGGGTTTACGTTAGCGTAAAAACCGTACTCATCAGGCGCGAGCATACTCCAGGTGGTTTTAGGTTGCTTTTCGGTGAACTCGATTTTCACAATGGATTTGATGTATTTGAAACCATATTTCCACGGCACTACCAAACGCAGCGGCGCACCGTTTTGATTAGGCAACACCTTGCCATACAAACCCACCGCCAAGGTGGTTAAGGGGTGCATGGCTTCATCCATGCGTAAACCTTCGCGGTATGGCCAATCGATGGTGCTAAAACGGCTTTTTTGCCCGGGCATTTCTGAGGGACGCTCAAGCGTGGTGAACGCCACATATTTTGCTTTACTGGTTGGCTCAGCGCGCTTAATTAAATCGGCCAGTGAAAAACCCACCCAGGGCACCACCATTGACCATGCCTCGACACAGCGCAAGCGATAAACCCGCTCTTCCAGTGCAATACCTTTTAATAAATCTTCCAGTGCAAAGGTGCCGGGCTTGCCAACCTCACCCGCTATTTCAACTGTCCAGGGATTTGTTGTTAACACATGGGCTTTTGCGGCGGGATCCGTTTTTTCGTAGCCGTATTCATAAAAATTGTTGTAACCAGTAATGTGCTCGTAAGGCGTAAGCGCATCAGGGATAACTTCCTTATTCGAACTTGCCTCAGCGATTTGTTGTTTTAGCCAATCAGGCCCTTTTACTTCTGCCTCAGTCACCTGACCAGGTGCCGCTAAAATACCCGGCGCGGCGGCCATACCAACACCCAGCGCAGCAACACTCATCGCACCGCGCATAAAATCGCGGCGCGCGTTATAGATTGCTTCAGGGGTAATTTCGGAAGATGGGATATCGCTTGGTCGCTTGATAATCATATTGACCTCGGTAATGCGGAAGGATTTGCTCTATAGACTCACGGCAGACACATTTGTTACTTGAGCAGCGCAAAAACATAATTTCTGCCCTTGTGGTCGCACACAAAATAGCGATCACCCAAGGTGTCACAGTCCGTGATGCTCAACGCCGGAGGCACACTAACTGACTCGCTGACGGCCATCGCTGCCTTATCTTTCTTAAGAAAGCCAAACATAGTTTCAAAACGTTGCGCGAAATCCAATCCCTTGGTTTGTAAATCTTGATAAAGATAGGCGAACTTTCGATAAGTCATGGTCACTGCACACAGGCCAATTTCACACATTTTGTCGATGTATTTTTCGTAGCTCGCCGCTAGCGCCACTGAACTACCTTTCACGTTCGGCAACGCCATAGTGTTATAGGCGTCTAGCACACCAGCCGCAAGACGGTGATTGGCTTTATTCCCCAATAGTTCGTAGTTGGTGTCAACACAGCGAATGTGACGCCCTTGTAATACACACGCTGACGAATTCATAGGGTTTGATTCAACCAAATTATTACGTGCAGAAACAACACGTGGTTCATTGGTAGAAGAATGAACAGAAGTAGGTGCGACGGTTGGAGCTTGATTAGCAGGCAATAGCGCTGGGGATAATTTTTTTACCGGTGCGGGTAACTTGATTGCATTGCGCTCTGCAGGTCGCTTTAACAGCGAAAACTGAACCTGTTCGTTATTCTTTTTAAATTGATGAAACGGCGGTAAATTTTTAAGTTGTGCTTTGGCTTGCAACTGACAATAGACTTGCTCGTAATAGGTCTCGGCCGAGGCAAAACAAAAGGTGTCCGCCTTGGCGCCACTAGTCAGTAACCATAAAAAAATGATACTGAAACAATAATGACGCATGGGCATTCACCTTTTTATCTATTAATGCGTAATCAACCAACATTGGTGGATTTTAGGGTTGCGTTTAAAATCCTCATCAATCGTTTGTGCGCTGATATCCTTAATGGTGAAACCGCTGAGTGCATCGGCATCCAATTTAAAACTGCGCAGATTGTTAGAGAAAATCAGCGTACCGCCCTCTGCGAGTGAACGCATGGCATTGTTGATCATACCCACATGATCGCGCTGCACGTCCAACACATCTTCCATCCGTTTTGAGTTGGAAAAACTGGGCGGGTCGAGCAGAATCAAATCAAATTGCTGATCGTTATCTTCCAGCCACTGCAAACAATCTGCCTGCTCCAAACGGTTGCGCGATTCACTCAAACCATTTAACGCATAATTCTTACGCGCCCAGTTCAAGTAAGTGTTAGACATATCCACACTCACGGTATAACGCGCGCCCGCCATGGCGGCGTGTACACTTGCGGTTGCGGTGTAGCAAAACAGGTTCAGGAAACGTTTGTCTTTAGCCATATTCGCAATCATCAAACGTACAGGGCGATGATCGAGGAACAAACCGGTATCCAAATACTGCCACATATTGATGTGCAGTTTGGCCTGCCCTTCCTGCACACTAAACACATCACCTGTCGGGCGCTCACTGATTTTTTCGTACTGACTGGTGCCTTTATTGCGGCGGCGTTGTTTGTAGCTGATATTTGCGGCGGGAATATCCAGCACAAATGGTACGGCCATTTCAATTTCAGCAAAACGCTGTGCGGCGCGGTCTTCATCGACCGATTTGGGCGCCGCGTATTCCTGTACATGGGCGTAAAGTTGCGGAGCATGATAGGACTGGGTTTGACCGCGATAAATATCAATGGCAGCCGAATATTCCGGCATATCTGCATCATATAAACGGTAGCAACTGATATCGTTTTTCTTCGCCCACTTTTCCAATTGTTTGAGGTTTTTTTGCAGGCGATTCACCAGCATCTGCGCGCCATTAGACAAGGCAGCAGCTTGCTCTTTTTTGTTTTCAATTTTGACGCGCTGTTCTGCTTCTTTGCGCTCTGTATCATCTTTACTAAAACGCGCATCCTGTTCAACACGGCTTTGCACAAACGCCTCGCTGCTGATGCTAAACATCAACAGTTCGCTGGGGATGGTGCCATTAAAGAATTTGTATTTTTTATCGGCGCGCAAACCCATTTGTTTGCCCAGTTCCGGGTTACCGGTAAACACACCCGCACGCCAACCTTGGAATTCATTGCGCAACCGCTCGCCCAAGTGAGCATACAATAATTTTAGCGATTCAATTTCACCCAAGCGCTCACCGTAAGGCGGGTTGCTAAGCACCAAACCAAATTCCATTGTTTTATTGTGCGTCGGTTTAACAAAATCGGCCAATTCTTTGCGGCTCACACGCAACCAGTGATCCAACTCGGCGCTGACAATATTTTCTTCTGCCGCGCGAATCACTTTTATATCGGCGTCATAGCCGCGAATTTCCGGTAAATTTTCACGCGCGAGGCCGATTTTTTTGCGCTCGAACGCTTCATCTCGCAAAGTTAGCCAGATGTCATTGCGATGATTCAACCAACGTTCAAAACCAAAACTGCCGCGCAGCAATCCGGGCGCTATATCCGCTGCGATTAACGCCGCTTCAATCAAAATTGTTCCAGAGCCACACATAGGGTCCAGCAGCGCACCACCTTGCGCGGCGATTTCCGGCCAACCGGCGCGAATCAAAATACCCGCGGCCAGGTTTTCCTTCATAGGCGCACTGCCCTGCTTAATGCGATAACCGCGGCGATGCAGACTGTCGCCCGACAAATCGATACTGACGATTACTTTGCTCTTGGATAGACGCACATTTACGCGCAAATCCGGGTCGCGTTTGGCGACGGAGGGGCGCTCGCCGCTGAAATCGCGCAGACAATCGACAATCGCATCTTTTACTTTTACCGCGCCAAACTGGGTATTACGGATCGCATCGTTAGTGCCAATAAAATCCACTAACAGGCTACCACTCGGGCTTAAGTGCTCCTCCCAGCGCAACTCACGTACACCGTCATAGAGTTCTTCCTGACTATTGGCCTCGAAACTTGCAAGCGGTAGTAACACCTTATTGGCCAAACGCGACCAGAGGCAGACCCGGTACGCCAGCTCTATATCGCCAGAAAAATAGATGCCCGCAACCGTCTCGCGCAGGTCTTCTGCGCCAAGGGTTTGCAGCTCGGTATAGAGCAAGCCTTCCAGCCCTTTGGGGCAGGTAGCGAAATATTGATATGTCATTAATGTTTCCAATATGAACTTTTCTGAACCACACCTGACTAAACAAAGGTGTTTGTCATTAAGTTGTCAAATACATTTGCTAGGCCGATATGCCATATAGAACGGCCTATGTATAAAAATTTAATCGTTCACGACGCAGGTTAAATCTGGTGTACTCACCCAACCTGTTAACGCTAAGGAGAATCCAAGAACCAGTCAGACCGGCAAGTGAAAGACCGCAACACCGCTTTCGTCGATAACTAAAACCTATCGATAATCCACAACTTAGAGGTGCTATAACTGATGAAACGTCAAAAACGTGACCAAACAGAACGCGCATTTGTAAAAGGGTATCAAGCAGGTATTGATGGGCGTTCAAAAAGTCTTTGCCCCCATGAAACAGGCCAAGCTCGCCAACAATGGCTAAATGGCTGGCGCGAGTCGCGCATTGATCAATGGGATGGCTACAGCCGTTTGGCACAGGTTCAAAAGGTTAACAACATTCAACCCATGGCCATGAGTGGCTAATGTTTAACTCGCCTTATTGGCATCGAACACAGTCCTACAAATTTTTTACCCAATCATGTTAAATGAATAAGCCCGCTACTGCGGGCTTTGTTCTATTCAGGGCATTAATTGTCGATTTATAACACAGCAGTTTGACCAGCCCTACCAACTTACAGACCTCTTTGATAACTGGCGATTCCTTGCGCGGCGCGTGCAATCAGCGCAGGGCCTTCGTAAATAAAGCCACTGTAAATTTGTACCAGGCTGGCTCCAGCGCGGATTTTATCGGCGGCACTCGCGCCATCCAAAATCCCGCCTACGCCAATAATTGGCAACTTCCCGCCCAGGCAAGCATTGAGGGTTTTGATCACATAAGTGCTCTTATCGCGCACAGGCAAACCACTCAGACCACCGGCTTCATTGCCATTTTCATACTCTTCCACACCCACACGGGTGATGGTGGTATTAGTAGCGATAACGCCATCCATACCTTCTTGCAACAGAATACCAGCAACTTGGTGGATTTCGCCTTCATCCATATCCGGGGCGATTTTTACCGCGATAGGTACATAGCGACCGGTTGCCTTGTGCAAGGCGGTCTGTTCCGTTTTGAGTGGCGCTAACAATTGCGACAGCGAGTCGCCAAATTGCAAGTTGCGTAGACCGGGAGTATTGGGTGACGAAATATTCACAGTGATGTAATCAGCGTAGTCATAGACTTTACGCAGGCAGGTCAAATAATCATCTACCGCATTTTCAACGGGCGTTACCGCATTTTTACCGATGTTAATGCCGAGGATCCCGTTATAACGGCGTTTTTTAACCTGCGCGACCAAGTGGTCAACACCCTTATTGTTAAACCCCATGCGATTAATAATCGCTTGGGCTTCAGGAATGCGAAACAAACGCGGTTGCGGATTGCCGGGCTGCGGGCGCGGAGTAATAGTGCCAATCTCCACAAAACCAAAACCTAAGGCGCCAAGCGCATTAAAATAATCACCATTTTTATCCAAGCCTGCGGCAAGCCCAACCGGGTTGTCAAAGCTTAGCCCCATAACCTGCACCGGGTTGCTAGGCACCTTGCTCGTAAACAGACTCAAGAGACGCAAGCGCTCAGCGGCACCGAGCATATCCAGGCTGAGTTCATGGGAGGTTTCGGCGTCGAAGCGGAATAATACATCGCGAATATGCTGATACATGGCAGGCTCTTGGCAGATCAATAAAGGGAGTCAAAACAGGGCGCAAGGATACTGGATTACAGCCCCCAAATCACCCCAAACCTTGAGTTTATCCACCCAGGCGCTGGATGGATTGAAAGCGATTATCCTCATCAAAATTAATTTGAAATGTGCCGCGCACCCCATTGTGCAACACAAACGGCCGCAAAATACCCGCCGGAAAACGAATACTGCGGCCATCTATACTCTGGGCAAAAACGGTTTTGGCGCTGCCTTCATACAAGCGCTGAAATTCTTCGGCTGAAATAGCCAAGCTGACTACAATACTTTTCAAGAAAACCCCACAACAAAAAAACAAATACGACAAAACGAAAAGCCATTCTAATCAGATTTTAAATTGCAGGGTATTTTCCAATAGACGATCCGCCCCCTGACGCAGATTCAAACTGTAACCGAGGGTTTTCTGCACCTGATCCAATATATTTTCCGACGAATCGCCCAACTCACGGGTACTGCGCGACATTTGTTCTGCCACTGCCGCTTGTTGTTCGGCAGCGGTAGCGATTTGGGTATTTAAATCGCGCAACATTTCCACACTGTGCACTATTTGTTGCAGCGACTCACCGGCACTGGCGGCACTTTGCACCGAACTCTGGGCGCCGTCAAAACTCTGCAAAATAATATCCACCGCTTTACCCGCACGCTGCTGTAATTTCTCAATCACAGCGCGGATTTCCGCCGTTGAATCCTGGGTACGTTTTGCCAGCGAACGCACCTCATCGGCCACCACTGCAAACCCTCTGCCCTGCTCACCTGCGCGCGCCGCTTCTATCGCCGCATTTAGTGCAAGCAAATTCGTCTGCTCGGCAATACTGCGAATTACCTCCAGCACCGCACTGATGTCCGCCACATCGCGTTGTAATTCAGTGATGATTGTTTTGGCTTCACCCACATCACTTCCCAAACGGTTGATGACCGCTATAGCCTCATTCACGCGTGCGCGCCCTTCAATTACCGTATCGCGTGCAATATCGGTAGCGGAGCTGGCCTCCACGCAGGTGCGGGCCACTTCGCGCACAGTAGCCGCCATTTCAGTGGCCGCCGACGCAGACTGTTGGGTCTGGTTGTTCTGCTGATCCAACTCATCTTTAGTGACGTCTGTTACGGCTTGTAGCTCAACCGACAGTTTATTAACTTGATCTGCCGACCCTTGGATATTATTGATCAAGCGCGATACCTGATTCACCATCGCGGCCAGATTATCAGCAACTTCACCGATGACATCCTTGCTGCTCACCTGCAAGGTCTCGGAAAAATTACCGTTTTTGAGCGATTGTGTCAGGTTGTTTACGGAGTGCACGCTGGCATTGAGTGCAGCGAGAATTCCCATCGCAACATAACACCCCAGAATCACGCTCCCCAAGGCGACTGCTAACAGCAGTAGCCGCGTATCGGCAGCCTGCGCACGTGCGGTTGTTGCACTGCGCATCAACTGCTCGCTGGCAAGCACGTCCACTGCGGCCAGCGCATCAATCACTGTTGTTGCCTGCGCAAAAAACACGCTATTAGTGACAACGGGCGATGCAGGTGCGAGCGCATCTTGTAGCAGCATAGAATCAAAAAGAGCAGCGGATTTATTGAATTTATCGACTGATGTTGAAAAATAATTGGCGAGGGTTTGATCCTGATTTAACAACTGGATTTGCTGCTCAAAACTGGTCAATGCTCTCTTTACGCCAAAATGCAACCCAACCAATGTTGCGCGTTCCTCAGATGTAATTACCTGATCGGTCAAGGCACCGGCACCACGCCCCCGCAACTGCCCGAGCAATTCCTGGAGTTCAGGAATTTGAAACAGGGTTAATTGCGAGAGGTAATAATTGTCGCGCGTGGATTGCAGTTCAATATCAAAATAATCCACCAGTAATTTAATATCAGCTTGCACGCGCGCGACTAACTGCGTGTGCCCGATAAAACTTTTTGCAGCATCTTTCTCGATAGCCGCCAATTTTAGTGCGCGCCAGGATTGCTCTATTTCTGATAATGCAGAATTAAATGCAGTAGTTTCATCAATACGCTTGATTACCAGTGCAAAGTCCTGATCCAGCTTTTGCTCAAGCTGCTGCAGAGCTGGTGCTTTATCGCTTGCTCCTGCCAGATACTGCGCCATGAGGCCGCGATGTTGCGCCAACCCAAGAGCGATAGGTTTTACCGCGAGTATCAATTCCACACCGGTTTGGGTGCGCACCGCCGCCGCAACCGTACGATTATTTTGCAACCATTGCTGGCTTAACAACCACACAAATGGCAACAGAAAAATAAGTACAATGGTGAGCAATTTACTGGAGAAAGACATTTTATTTGCCAGCTGAACGGCTGGCGCAAAGAGACTGGACATAGCTATTCCCTGATAACAGTTAACAATAAAATAAACAGCGGGCATACCGCACCGCCGAGTTAATCACGCACAATTGTCCAGCGTCTCGCAGTGCTGGGTAGCTTGTGCCAAGTCCAACAGGTCACGCAGCGCGACTGCAATCATCGCAAAATCGGTTCCATTGGCGGCCTGTAATTCATTGACCATGGATTTCCAACGCGCAATTAATAATTGATGCTGCGCACTCCAGCGCTCAATAAGCTGCTCCAAATCCATCGTATCTTCCATCAACCTTACTAACGCCACACTCAGATTGCGCAACTGTGATTCCAGGTCGCCCAGGTAGGTTTCGCGCGCCATGGCCTGCCAAAAATTATCCACTGGCAAATTGGAAATCTGTGCAGAAAACCAAGGCAAACTTAAATAATTTCCCAATGCAAAATACACTTTAGCCAAACTTTCCACGGGCTGATTGGCAATGCGCGCGGCCTCTATCACACTTAAACCGGAATAGAGATCGGCTGGGTGTGCCACACGTTTAATAAGCGTTTCTGGTAAACCCAGCGCACGCAAATGGTCTGTAGCGGCCAACCATTCCTGCAATGTCTCACCATTAAGTAAATGCACTAAATTTTCATTGATATGCATCATACCCGGGATAAATAGCTGCACTTCGGTTGCAGGGTTTAAATAACTGCGGCGATTGCGCAAAAACCAGCGTGTCGCGCGGCGAATTTTGCGCATCATGCCGTTAATCATTTGCAACTGCAGTGCAGATGAAATACTGATTGATGTTCGCTCAAGCGCGATTAAAAACTCGGGCATAGCGTAAATATCACGAGCGATTACATAGGCTTTAGCAATATCGTCTACACTCGCACCTGTAGATTCCATCAAGCGCTGCGCAAAACTAATGCCCATGGTATTTACCATATCATTGGCAATTTGCGTGGCGACTATTTCATGGCGCAAACGGTGATTGCGCAACGCCATGGGAAATAACTGCGAGATTTTTTGTGGGAACGCCGTTTCAATAAATGCCGCCATGTAATCATCGTCGGCAATTGCGGCTTGCGCGAGATCCTCCTTTAATACGGCCTTGGCGTAAGAAATGAGGATCGCCAACTCGGGGCGGGTTAAGCCTTTACCTTGTGTTTGTCGTTCCAATAAATTCTCATCACTCGGCAAAAACTCCAATTTGCGATTTAACCGCCCCTGCTGTTGCAAAGCATTCATCATCCGGCGATATTCCGCGCTGCGCGCCAGCGCATCCGACTGCGCCACACTTATTGCTTGCGCTTGACGGCGATTGTTATAGAGCACTAGCTGGGCTACGTTATCGGTCATATCTACCAATAATTGGTTGCGCTGTTTTTGGGTGAGATCACCATTAACGACAATTTCATTTAATAAAATTTTGATATTGACCTCGTGGTCCGAACAATCCACACCACCGGCATTATCAATAAAATCCGTATTGCAGGCGCCACCCTGCAAACAGTATTCGATACGACCGCGCTGAGTCATACCCAAATTACCGCCTTCACCAAATACTTTGCAGCGCAATTGTTCGCCATTAACGCGCAAACTGTCATTGGCCTTATCACCCACCTCGGCATGGGTTTCAGCCGCTGCTTTGACATAAGTGCCTATGCCGCCATTCCAAATTAAATCTACCGGCGCCTGCAATAATTGATGAATAAATTCGGTGGGTGTGAGGTTGGTCGCATCGATTGCAAAACGCGCGCGTATTTGCGGGGTGAGCACAATCACTTTTGCGCTACGCTCAAATACGCCACCGCCTTCGCTGATTAAATGTTTAGCGTAATCACTCCAGCTACTTTTAGGCAGTGCAAACAACCGTTGACGCTCGGCAAAACTGGCGGCAGGGTCAGGTTCGGGGTCGATAAAAATATGCTGATGGTTAAACGCGGCCACCAACTTCAAGGCTGATGAAAGCAACATCCCATTGCCAAATACATCACCCGCCATATCACCAATACCTAACACGGTAATGGGTTGGCTTTGCACATCAATTTCTTTTTCCAAAAAGTGGCGCTGCACGGAAATCCACGCACCGCGTGCGGTAATACCCATACCTTTGTGGTCATAACCCTGACTGCCACCTGAGGCAAAGGCATCCCCCAACCAATGGTTATATTCCTGAGAAATTGTATTGGCGATATCAGAAAAACTGGCGGTACCTTTGTCCGCCGCTACCACCAGGTAAGGATCATTATCGTCGTAACGCACTACATTATTGGGCGTTACCACACTGCCATCAATTAAATTATCGGTAAGGTCTAATAAGCCGCGAATAAACCATTGGTAACACGCTATCGCTTCTTGTTGTTGCTGTTCACGCGTGGCATTGGCAGGCATTTTTTTGCACACAAATCCGCCCTTGGCACCGCTCGGAACAATCACCGCATTTTTAACCTGCTGGGCTTTTACCAAGCCCAACACTTCGGTGCGATAATCCTGCAGGCGATCTGACCAGCGCAAACCACCACGCGCTACTTTACTGGTGCGCAAATGCACACCTTCCATACGTGTTGCGTACACAAAAATTTCAAACAATGGTCGCGGCTCGGGAACTTCTGCCAAACCTCGCGGTGAAAATTTAATGGAGAGATAAGGTTTATAAGCACCGAGTTCATCGCACTGATAAAAATTGGTGCGCAAACTATTATCGATTAGCGCCATAAAACGACGAATGATGCGATCGTCGTTCAGGTTTTGTACCTGATCCAAATCGCCAACAATGCGCGAGCGAACTGCGTCGATTTGTGCGGCTGTAGATTCACCCTGCACAAGCGGATCAAATTTGTGGTGAAACAATTCAACCAGCTGGCGCGTTAGATCGGCTTGATTCACCAGCGCCGTCGCCATGTAATTAATACTGAAAGGAAATAAGGTTTGATGCATATAATTGGCATAGGCGCGCAGCATCACCACTGAGCGCCAGTGCAAACCTACACTACCCACCAAGGTATTAAACGCATCGTTATCGGCATCGCCCTGCCAAATAGCAATAAAAGCATCGGCAAGTACGGTTTTTAGCGCTGAAAATTCCAGAGTAGATTCTGCTTGATGCGCGAGTTTGAAATCATGCACCCACACCACCTGACCAGAGGTGCTACGAATATCATGAGCACTTTCACTGATAACCCTGAAACCCAAATTCTCCAACACCGGAATAACATCGGACAGTGCCAATGTGGTTGTGGGGTGAAAAATTTTGAACTGTAAACTTGCGCCCTGCTCCTGACCACGCAGCTGGTAAATACTGAGCGCGATAGGTACAACATTTGTGCTGCTGCGCGGTATCTGCTCCAGCAAGGATTGAATTGTGTGAATATCCTGCACAGCGGTGCGCGCATCATATTGCTCCTGATACGCCGACGAAAAAGCATCGCGAAACTCGCGCAACAGTTGGGCACTGGCCTCTTCGCCATGAGCTTCCTGCAGTGCGCCCAGTAAAAAATCTTCCCAAGAGCGGGTGATATTCACAATACCGGCTTGCAGTGCCGCGACATCCACCTGTAGCGGCACATTTTTATCCAATTTAAATACCAGATAAACCCGAGCCAAAATGGATTCAGAAAAATAGGTGGTAAATTCGCATTCGTGAGAGCCTATGGCCTTGCCAATAAGCTCCTGAATGGCCAAACGAATTTTGGTAGAAAAATAATCGCGCGGCACATAGATAATAAAGTTAATAAATTTGCCAAAGGGATCGCGTCGCATAAATAAGCGCACCATGGAGCGCTCATTAATTCGCGCAACACCCATCAAGGTTTCGTATAGCTCGGCACTGCTGCTCAAAAATATTTCGTTGCGCGGAAAGGTATCCAATAGCTGACGAAAATTTTTGCCATCGTGACTGGATTCCAATAACCCGCTGCGAGCAAACACCTGGGCAACCTTGGTGCTAATCAGTGGGATATTCGCCGGGTTCATCAAATACACTGCTGAAGTGTAGAGCCCGAGAAAACGCGCCTCGCCAATCACTTCACCCTGGGCATTAAAGCGTTTGATGATTACATAATCCGAATAGGCATAACGATGCACGCGTGCGCGCAACGAGGATTTGGAAAACACAATGGGCTGCGGCACCAAATGAAAGCGCGCCATACCTTCGTTGAATAAATCCATCGCCAGGGTTGATGGTGGTGTATCGCGCAGGGCAAAAATCCCCAGTCGCTGGACGGGAATTTCGCGCAGTGTTTTTTTGCCCTCCAGCTCACAAAATTCGTACTCGGAATAGCCGAGAAACGTGAACTTATCCTCTGTGAGCCAGCGCAAGAAGGCTTTGGTTTCCTGTACATGGGCAACGCAGGCGGCATCCTGCATAAAGTTCAAATTCTGTTCTGCGGCCAATGCGGCGGCGCGCATGGGTTGGTAATCCCTGACCACCTGTTCCACCTCAGCTAATACACTGCGCAAACCGCTGGTGATGGCCGCCAGTTCTTGTGCGTCACTGTGCGCACTGATCTCCATCACGATTAATGCTTCGTGATTTTCCGTGGTCGCTGCACCATTGCGCGCCTGTACGCTGACTAACTGCTGGCCGTCGCGCTCTACTTTCAACACGGTGCTTTTGATGGTGTAAATGGGAATGCCACGGCGATTTACCTCAATGCGCAGCGAATCCACCAAAAATGGCATGTCGCGCTGTAAAACGACCAACACCGTATGGGAACTGACCCAGCCATCCTCGGCCAGAGTTGGATTAAACAGCCGTATTTTCGGCTCGCGGCGGTCAAACAGCACCATAAACTGCCACCACTGGTACACACTGCCAAACACATCGCTCAAGCGTTTGCCGAGCAATTCATCGAGCGGATAGTGGTTGAAAAACATGCTGGCAAAATCGCCAAATACAGGCTGCTCTGCGGTAGGTAGCTGCTCGTTGGCATAACGCGTAAATTCTTCCAAAAATTCGGCTGGCTTATGCTGGCTCACCAAAGTACTGTTCATGGCATATGCTCCTGTTTGTGCCGCGACTGTATTCTTTAAGCCTAGTCGAAAAATCACTGTAAACACTTGAAATTACAGGGAACCGACACCAGTAAGAGCAGTCTATTTAGCACTTTTGTGGCGCTGTCGCGCGTACTCGTAACGCCCTCAGCAATGACTAACCCTTAATCGCCCTCTTGATTACAACACAAGGTCTTCAACTCCAATGCAGGCATATCAACAATTACAGTCTCTGAACACCTGGCTTAACGATCAAATCATCGGACAGGAACATTTGACCCAGCGCCTATTAATTGCGCTACTTGCCGATGGCCACTTGTTAGTTGAAGGCGCGCCCGGCCTTGCCAAAACCAAGGCGATTAAAACCCTGGCTCAGGCTATTGAAGGCAACTTTCATCGCATTCAGTTCACTCCGGATTTATTGCCATCCGATGTTACCGGTACCGATATCTACCGCCCCGAGCAGCATCGCTTTGAATTCCAGCCCGGCCCGATTTTTCACAATTTAGTACTCGCCGACGAAATCAACCGCGCGCCCGCCAAGGTGCAATCGGCGCTGTTGGAAGCTATGGCTGAGCGGCAAGTGAGTGTGGGCAGCAAAACCTACCCACTGCCTGGTTTGTTTATGGTGATGGCGACACAAAACCCCATCGAGCAAGAAGGCACATATCCGCTACCCGAAGCGCAACTCGACCGCTTTTTATTACATGTGGTGGTGGATTACCCCAGCATTGATGCCGAGCGCCGTATTTTAAAATTGGCCCGCAATGAAGCCGCCGCGGTAAGCAGTGAACAACCGACGCAAATTTCCCAGGCAACCATCGAAGCCGCACGCAAAGAAATTCTGGCGATTCACATGGCCGAAAGTGTTGAGGACTACATCGTCCATTTGATCAACGCCACCCGCCGCCCCGCACAATACTCGGCGGAATTGGCCGGGCTGATAGAATACGGTGCCAGCCCCCGTGCCACTATCGCGCTGGACCGCTGCGCCCGAGCACACGCCTGGCTGGAAGGCCGCGACTTTGTCAGCCCCGACGATGTGCAAGCCGTGGCCCACGATGTACTGCGCCATCGCCTGATTTTAAGTTTTGAAGCCGAGGCAACCGGCACCACACCCGATCAGGCTATCAGCCAACTACTTGCTGCCGTACCTTTGAGCTAATTGTTATGCGCAACCAACAGCAAGTTAAAAATGAGCAGCAGGAATTGAATCCGCGCGGTGCTTACACCGAATTAGCATCGTTATTGCGCTGCCGTTTTTCCGCACAAGATCTAAAACTCTTCGCCCACAGGCCGGCACGCAGTTTATTGTCGGGCGGTGAACGCACCCGATTTCGCGGGCGCGGGATGAATTTTGAAGAAGTGCGCCTGTATCAACCGGGCGATGATATTCGCTCCATTGATTGGCGAGTCACCGCGCGTACCCAAGTCGCCCACACCAAAATTTTTCGCGAAGAGCGCGAGCGCCCGGTATTTATGCTGGTGGATCAACGCTCACCACTTTTTTTTGGCAGCACGCGCTGTTTTAAATCCGTACTCGCGGCGCACATTGCCGCCCTGCTCGGTTGGGCGGCGCTGGCCAACGGTGATCGTTTGGGCGCGCTGGTATTTGGCGATTACGATCAGCGCGATGTACGCCCGCGCCGCAGCAAACATGCGGTGCTGGAATTATTGCATCAGCTGCAGGACTACAATCACCGCCTTGTATCGCCGCTCATGCCCGAACCTGGCACGCTAGCCAATGGCCAACCGCAACAAGCAAACCGCCTGCAAGACATGTTGGGCGATGCACGACGTATCGCCAAACCAGGTTGTGCACTGTTTATCATCAGCGATTTTCACGATATGGATGAAAGCGCCGAGCAACAGCTGTTTGAGCTGGCTCGCCATACCGATGTCACCCTGATTCATATTTACGATCAACTCGAACGACAATTGATCAGCAACTCAGCGCTCACCATTAGCAATGGCCGTGAACGGTTGCAATTAGCCGCAAACGAAAAAGCATTTCAGCAAGCCTATAAAAATCAATTTGACCGACACCTGAACTTGCTCACAACCATCTGCAAACGCCTGCGTATTCCACTGCTAAGTTTTGCCACGCAAGACGATGTTCAGGATGGCTTGCGCAAAGCATTCGGACGTAAAAAATAAATTCACTGAAAAAGAACAATAGTTACTTATGCAACCGCCACCTATGCAAGCAACACCTTCACCACTGGATCAATTAGCCGACATTCATTTGCCCGACAGCCTAAGCTGGTGGCCACTCGCACCTGGCTGGTGGGTTTTAATCGCATTATTCATCATTGCCATTATTGGCTTTTTTATCTGGCGCACGCGCAAACAACAAAACTATTACCGCCTTGTTGCCCAGCAAGAACTCGCCGCTATTTATACGCAGTATCAGCAATCACAAGATACCGCTGCCTATTTGCACTCGCTCAGTGTGTTGTTGCGCCGCACCGCAATCACCGCTTACCCACAGAGTTTTAACGCCAGCATTAAAGGTGCAGAGTGGTTGAGTTGGTTGGATGCTGTTTGCCCGGCGCTCAACCAAAAATTTTCCAGCGAGCTCGGGCAAAGTTTATTAACCAGTGCGTACCAGAAGAATCCGCAGGTGGATGCCACCGGTTTGTACCAGCTCAGTGAGCAGTGGATAAAACTGCATTGCAATCATCGTCAAAAACTTCCCAGCCTACAAAAAGCCACCACACAAAAAGCTAGCGCAACAGCGGAGGCCAACCATGTTTGAAATGCATTGGCCTTGGTTACTTCTGTTGGCTCCCCTGCCCTTAGTGATGGCATTTATTCCCGCTAAAAAACGCATTGAAGCGGCGCTGCGGGTACCCTTTTATCAACACGCCAGCCAACTCGAACAACACAGTAAACTCGGTATTAATAAACGCCCGGCAAAATTATTGGCGCTGTGGCTGATTTGGATTTGTTGTTTATTCGCGGCGACCAATCCCCAGTGGGTTGGCGAGCCAACCAGCATGCCCTCGAGCGGGCGCGATTTATTAATGGCGGTGGATATTTCCGGCAGTATGGAACAGACCGACATGGCCATTGCTGGCCGTCGCGTAACGCGCTTGATGGCCGTGAAAAAAGTAATTGGTGATTTTGTGGTGCGCCGCAATAGCGACCGCATGGGGTTAATTTTGTTTGGCGCCCAAGCTTATTTACAAGCGCCGCTAACTTATGATCGCAAAACCGTTAATCAATTATTGCAAGAGGCACAAATTGGTTTTGCCGGGCGCGAAACTGCGATTGGCGATGCAATTGGTCTCGCGGTAAAACGCCTGCGCGATCGCCCGGATGCCAGCCGTGTACTGGTGCTCTTAACCGATGGCGCCAATACTGCCGGACAACTCTCACCCGACAAAGCCACCGAACTGGCGCAGCAAGCAAAAATTAAAATTTACACCATCGCGTTTGGCGCTGAGTCAATGGAGGTGCCAGGTATTTTCGGTTCGCGTACTGTTAATCCATCGCGCGATCTGGATGAGCCAGCCATGGTTAACATCGCCGAAAAAACCGGCGGCAAATATTTCCGCGCTCGCAATTTAGAGGAGTTAGATAATATTCATCGCGAGTTGGATCGCCTTGAACCTATTGAAATGGAAACGGAAACATTTCGCCCGGTACAAACCCTATTTTACTGGCCACTGGCTATCGCTTTTCTGCTGAGCCTCTTGCTCGCCTGCCTGCATATTTGGCAAGGCCGTGCAGCGCGTGTGGAGCATGCATAATGACTATTGAATCACTCCTTGCACAGTTTCATTTTTTGCGCCCTTGGTGGTTAGGTGCACTACTGCCCGTGGTAATTATCGCCCTATTGCTTTGGTATCAAAAACACAACGCCAAACAATGGCAGCAAATGGTTGCACCTGAACTTTTACATTATTTATTGGATGGTCAAACCACGCGCATTAAACCTTGGCAATTATTGGCCTTATTGTTTGCGTGGGTTGTGAGCTGCATTGCACTCGCGGGCCCCAGCTGGGAAAAACGCCCGGTGGCAGTGGAACAAAATCAGCAAGCACTGGTAATTATGTTAGATCTCTCCCCATCCATGATGAGCGAAGATTTAAAACCCTCACGTCTGGTGCGCGCCCGCTTAAAAATTGCCGACATGTTACGCCAGCGGGAAGATGGTCAAACCGCCTTGTTAGTTTATGCCGGTGATGTGCATGTAGTGACACCACTCACCGACGATACTGAAACCATTAACAATATTATTCCCGCACTGCACCCCAACATCATGCCAGCGCAAGGCAGCAATACCGAAGCGGCCGTCAACCGCGCACTGCAATTATTAAAAGACTCATCCATTACGCAAGGCGATTTATTGTTAATCACCGACGGCGTGGATGAGGATGCGCAATACACAGTGCGCGATATTATGAATCGCGAACCGCAATATCGTTTGTCGATTCTCGGTGTAGGTGGTGATACTCCCACACCCATTCCCAGCAGCAAAGGTGGTTTTGTGCGCGACAACGCACGCAACATAGTCACCACCAAACTTAACAGCGACGAATTGCAACAATTGGCGAGTGATAGTCGTGGCCGCTATCGCACACTAGCGAATACCAGTCGTGATATTGATTACCTGCTCGATTTCCCCGCACCGGCACAAGCAGAAACCCAGCGCGTTGAACGTGAGTTTGATAGCTGGTATGACCGTGGCCACTGGCTGGTATTACTGCTGCTCCCCATAGTGCTGTACAGTTTCCGACGCGGTGTGCTGTTGAGTTTATTGTTAGTTCCACTAATTGGCTTAACACCCAACACCAGTTATGCCATGAGCTGGGACGATTTATGGAAAAATAAAAACCAACAAGCCCGTGAACAATTACAACAAGAACAAGCCGCCGCCGCGGCACAAACCTTTACCGACCCGGAATGGAAAGCCAGCGCCCAATATAAAGCAGGCGATTACGCGGCAGCCGCCAAAACCTTTGCCGACTTTAATACTGACCGCGGGCATTACAACCGTGGCAATGCACTGGCAAAAGCAAATCAATTAGCCGAAGCATTAAAGGCTTATGACCAAGCACTGAAATTAAATCCCGATTTGGAAGATGCCAAAAAAAATCGTCAGCTAGTGGAAGAAGCACTGAAGCAACAACAAGAACAACAAGAACAACAAGAACAACAAGAACAAAATCAGGATCAAAATAAAGAGCAAAACAACGAGCAAAAGAAGGATCAGCAACAGCAGGAAAATAGCGATCAGCAGCAGGATCAACAAAATAATCAGCAGCAAAGTGATCAGCAACAGGATCAGTCGCAAGAAAACCAAGCGGACAATGAACAGCAAAATCAACAAAATCAGCAGAACGAACAACAATCTTCAGCTGATCAGGACGAGCAACAAGAAAACGCTGAGCCTGAACAATCCGATGAAGAAAAATCTGACGAGCAAAAGGCCGCCGAGGCTGCTCAGCGTGAGCAAGAGGAACAGCAAGCAGCGGAAGCCCAGCAACAAATAGCTGAACCTACTGAGGATGATTTAACCGATGAAGAACGTCAGGCCATGGAGCAATGGTTGCGCCGTGTTCCGGATGATCCGGGCGGTTTGCTGCGCAACAAATTCAATTACGAACATTACAAACGCAATCAGGAAATTATGAATGGTGATTGGACACCGCCTGAAAACGGGGCTGAAAATCGCTGGTAATTTTTAACGTATCACTTTCCAGCCAGCAACCAAAATACAAAATGCGTATTGCTCTCCATAGCGACGGAACAGAATGATGAAAGAATCCAGCTTTAGCATGAAAAAATGTGCACGCCAATTAGTGGGCTTTATATTGATGATCACCGGACTCAATGTTTACGCAGGCAACCTCACCGCCAGCGTCGACCGCGATACACTAGGGCTGGAAGAAACCTTCACGCTGGTATTGCGCTACGACGAACAAATCAATGCCACGCCGGACTATGAGTTGCTGCAAAAAGATTTTGATATTCTCAATACCCAAAGCGGCACCCAGATGAGCATTATCAACGGCAATATGGAAGCCTCCACCGAATGGAAAATTGCACTTGCACCCAAACGCATCGGCACCCTACTTATTCCTTCGTTCACCATTGATGGTGCCATTAGCGATGCAATCCCCATCACCGTGGAAGGAAAAAGCCGTACACCCAAAAATAACGACAGCCAGGTCAATGTAGAAATTGAAACCAGTAAAGACAGCGCCTATGTGCAGGAGCAAATTATTGTCACCTTGCGCCTCTATACTACGGTGGGTTTGAGCGGAATCGATTTACAACCGCTGCAAGTAAAAGATGCACTGGTAATGCAACTGGATGAAAAACAATATCAAACCAAAATCAATGGCCGCCCTGGCGCCGTAGTAGAAACACGCTACGCAATTTTCCCGCAACAAAGCGGTGAACTGATTATTCCCGGGGTGCTTTATCAAGTATCGCTTGATTCAGGGCAGCGCGATTTGTGGGATAGATTCTATGGCAACAGTCAAAGTAATATCCTGCGTTTGCGCACCGAAGAACAACGCCTGACGATAAACCCCGCACCAGCCGCGTATAGCCAAAACTGGTTGCCGGCAACCAAGGTGGAATTAGTTGAACACTGGAGTGCCAGCATTGATTCACTCAAAGTGGGCGAACCAATTACGCGTACTATTACAATCAAAGCGGATGGTTTAACAGCCGGACAAATCGCACCGCTCCAATTACCGAATGTGGATGGACTCACTTTTTACAGTGATCAGGCGCAAACGGACGACCAAAAAAATGCTCAGGGAATGATAGGCTCGCGTATAGAAACCATTGCGATAGTACCCACCAAAGCCGGCCGCTTTACGCTCCCGGAAACAACTGTGTCATGGTGGGACACCAACAAACAAACGCAACAAACTGCAACACTTCCAGCAATAACACTCAATGTAGGCAGCGGCGCTATGTCACCCAACAATATGGCACCGCCTGTCGATACACAGACTGAAGATGAACAAACAAACAGTATTCCGCTTAATACCGACTTGAGCAGTATTGCTGCCGAAAGCTCAGTAGTTGCAACAAAAACACCGGTTTGGCTTTATGCGTCCAATTTAATCACGTTGTTGGCAGCGTTATTTTTTGCGTGGCGTTTTTGGACAGCGAAGCGGGAATTAACACAACGGCAGGATAACAAGCAGCACCTGCTAACTCGCGAACATGAATCGGAAGCCGCCGCTTGGGCAGACGTTAAACGCGCACTGGGTGATAAAAACCTGGCGTTGTTGCGTAAAGCCATTCTTAGTTGGAGCCAGATTTATTGGAACGATAAAACCTTAACCAGTTTGCACGGTGTCGCCCAACGTGCCAAAACACAGCCGCTCACTGAGGTATTACAACAATTAGATAGCGCTATTTTTAGTAACACAGCCAGCACACTGGACAGTGAAAACCTGTTGCAGTTATTGGCCAACCTCCGCCGCCGCAAATACAAAAAAACGGCTGCCGGTGAACCCCTGCAGCCGCTATATAAACGTTAAAAAAATGAAAGTGACGCTCCGGCGCTCACTTTCAATATCTAGCCGCTCAATTTGGCGATCAAATTGGTTAAGCACATGCTCAATACAACGGGTCGCCAATTTAAAATAATCTGCGGCCTGAATGCTGGGGCGATCCACCACCAGTTGGGTTTCAATGCAATGTAATAAATGGTGTATTTCGCTACGCGATTGTTCCGGCCAGGTTGCATCAACACTGGATGCAATTTTATTGCGCAGGTGATTCAACTGAATACGCAACACACTTGAGCACTGCCCTTTCGCTGCCACGCCTGTTCCCAACGCACGCGCCTGCCCGATGTATTCGGCAATGGATAACAGGTAGCGCCAATCGGTATCCATCGCATCGCCGGTAACTTTAGTAAGGTGGTGCACGTCCGCAACGTCATCAATCAGATAGAGCAAGTTGGCGATAAGAATATTGTGCTGCTTAAAATTTTTATCTGCATCGCCCTGCATATAAAGCACACTCAGCCGCGACCAATGATCGACCAGACTGGACCATTTAACATTACTGCGCATCCATTCGCCGGACGAATCTACGTCAGACATAGTGCGTTTTATATTCTGCTCAAGGGATTCAATATCCTGCTTGGCCGCGGCATTACCATTGATAAACCCTGTGGTTAGACCCCGGTGTTGCTGAATGTAAGTAAGCAAACCGCGCAACAGTTTTATGTAGGCAATACCCTGCACAAATAATTTACTAGCTTGATTGCGCCTGTGCTGTAGGGAAACCATTAAAAATAATAAGAAACCTGCAGGAACCGCCAGTAGCACAATGGTGAGCAAGAGAGGAGTTTCCATTATTTTTACTCCGCTTGGTGGGTCAATTTATGTAAGTGGTCTGCAATCTCTGCCGCTTGACCGGCGCGAAAACTATTTTGATTGGCTAGGTCGGCAACAGTCTCTATATGTTTTGAAATTTCGCGCGCGGCAATACTCTGTTGACCGGCAGCAACTGCAATTTCATCAATTAAACTGAATACAACATCCGTGGTGGTAAGAATAGATTTTAATGAAGCATCGGCACTGGCAACTTCTTGCAACGAGTTATCGGTTTTTTCCACCACACTTTTCATACTGCCCAATACCTGCTGCATACTCTCTTGTACGCGGGCAATATTGGTTGCAATTTCTACCGCAGAACCATGACTGCGAACTGCCAGTGCACGAACTTCATCAGCGACTACTGCAAAACCGCGCCCATGCTCACCTGCACGCGCCGCTTCAATCGCCGCATTCAATGCCAATAAATTGGTTTGCCCGGCAATATCACCAATGATTTTGGACATTGAGGTAACGTTTTGCATAAGCGCATCCAACTGACTCACACGCACTTCGGTTTCGCGCGCGAGGCTCGCTACGTCATTCACTTCACGGCTTGCACCCGCGAGAGACTGCCCTCCCTGCTTACTTAAATCGCACGCGCTAGTTGCCGCATCACGCGCGGCAGAAATTCGGCTACTAATGTCATCAATACTGTGGCTGATCTCAGTAATTGCCGCCGCACTGGAGATAGTGGCATTGGATTGATAGGCCGCACTTTTGGAAACTTCTTTTGCGTTGGTGGCGAGTTCCAATGAGGAGTGGCCCATTTCTTTTACTGCATCTTTATATTCTGCATTGCGTCGTTGGCGCGCTTTAAAAACCTCGATAAACGTATCGTGCAAACCGTGTAATGGGCCAGTCACTAATTGATTCCAGTCAACAGTTTGTTCGCGATCGACAGCGGACAAATACTGTTTTATTCCCGCAATATCTTTATTGACCCCACCCACAACACCCAGGATCAAAACCACGATGAGTAGTAGCGGCACAATCAACCAAAGGCTCACACTATTTAGCGCGATTGCTCCGGCTACCAACAGCAGATTGCCGAATATCGCCACCAGTAAAACCCAGGATTTAACTGAGGCAACCGCCTGCCCCAAGAAACGCACCATCACTTACCTCCACACCACAAAACCAACAACTCGTTAACCGAACCACAACCTATCGCCCAAAAGTAGTGCAAAGAATTTTTTAAGAAAATTGAAATTACCGCCTGCACTCGCCCTTTAACGGGGCAACAAAACCACTTGCGCACCAAAAACTATACATTCGAAAGCTAGGTGCCAGAACCAAAGCCCTATTTCAAAATCATAAGATGCTTGCTTCAACATTCATGCCATATCTGAGGTACAAGAAGATCAGGCAAAAAAAATGGCCGCTCAGTGAGCGGCCATTTTTAGTCTAATGATTGAGAAAACTTGCTAGTGCTGTTTAACGCACGCCGCTATGCCAAGCTTTTGCTTACCACCTCAAATACATCCTTGGAGAGATTGGGCTCTGCCAAGATTCGCTCCAACTCTGCTTTCATCAGTGCCTGGCGAGCCGGGTTATATTTTTTCCACTTGGTTAAGGGGGTTAACAAGCGCGCTGCAATTTGTGGGTTTTGTTTATTCAGGTGGATAATTTGATCTGCCAAAAACTGATAACCCGCACCCTCGCCTGCATGGAAGTTAATCGCATTGGCATTACAGAAACTGGCAATTAACGCGCGAATTTTGTTCGGGTTTTTCCCATCAAACCCCGCGTGTGTTTGCAGGGCTTTGACTTTGGTAAGCGTGTTGGGCAATGCGCAACTGGCCTGCACACTCAGCCACTGGTTAACCACTAAAGACTCGTACTGCCAGCGCTGATAAAAATCGGCCAGCGCCTGTTCCGCCAACTGCTGCCCAAGCGGGGCCTCACTGTTGACCAATTGCGTCAATGCCGCCATCACATCGGTCATATTGTTGCTGGTGCGATACTGCAGCTCACAGGCGTGAATCAGATTTTCATCATTGAGCAACATTAAATAAGCCAGCGCGACATTTTTTAAACTCCGCGCCGCAATCGCATCGGCTGTTGCACTGTAGCTTTGCTGATGATCGTAGGCTTGATAAATACGTTCAAAATCTTCGCGCAATTCTCGCGCCAGTGCTTTGCGCACGGCGGCGCGACTGAAATGAATCGCCTCAACATCAACTACATCAGTCAACTCACTTAAATACGCTTCCGTTGGCAGGCTGAGCATGTAAGCGACCATTGCCTGATCAAGACTTTCATCCTGCAATACGCTGCGATAAGCGGCGATCAAATCTGCATCTACCACCCAACCCGATAAATCACCGCCCTGCTGGTAGTGCTGCATAGCAGCATAAATGGCTTGCAAGCCCAACTGCTGACTCGCTTCCCAGCGATTAAAACCATCGCTGTCGCGGCTCATGAGTAATACCAAATCGGCACGGCTGTATTGGTAATGCATTTTTACCGGGGCGGAAAAACCACGCAGCAAACTGGGCACCGGTTTTTCCTGAACACGCTGAAATACAAACGTTTGTTCTGTATCCCTCAGCTCGATAACTTTGTGTGTATTATCGCCCGTTTCAAAATCTGGCTCGGCATCTTTTAAATAAAGCGGTAAATCCCCCGCACTGCCCAATAAGCCCATTGCAATCGGGATATGGAACGGCAGCTTGTGTGCACACTCGGGCGTGGCAGGGCAAGATTGGGTGATGGTCAATGAGTATTCTTGCGCATCTTCGTCGTAATGATCGCGAATTTCCAAACGCGGTGTGCCCGCTTGTGAGTACCAGCGTTTGAATTGGGTTAAGTCGCGACCAGAAGCATCGGCGAGCGCCGCAACAAAATCTTCCGTAGTGACCGCCTGTCCATCGTGACGTTCAAAATATAAATCTGTGCCTTTGCGGAAATTTTCTTTGCCGAGCAAGGTGGCGAGCATACGAATAATTTCTGCGCCTTTTTCGTACACAGTCATGGTATAAAAATTAGAAATTTCGATATAGGACTCAGGGCGAATCGGATGCGCCATGGGGCCTGCATCTTCCGCAAATTGCAAGGTGCGCAATAGGCTAACGTCTTCGACACGTTTCACAGTACGCGAACCCATATCGGCGGAAAATTCTGAATCGCGATACACGGTAAAACCTTCTTTTAAACTCAATTGAAACCAGTCGCGACAGGTGACGCGGTTACCGCTCCAATTGTGGAAATATTCGTGGGCCACTACACCCTCTACGCGCTGGAAGCCGCCATCGGTCGTGGTTTCCGGTTTGGCGAGCACACAGGAGGTGTTGAAAATATTCAGGCCTTTATTTTCCATCGCGCCCATATTGAAATCGTCCACCGCGACAATCATAAAAATATTCAGATCATATTCGCGGCCGTAAACCTCTTCATCCCAACGCATGGAATTTTTAAGCGAGGTCATGGCGTGGTCGCACTTGTCCAGGTCTTTGGGTTCTACAAATATTTTCAGTGCGACATCGCGCCCCGAACAAGTGGTGAAACTATCCTCGATATGCGCTAAATCACCTGCCACGAGTGCAAATAAATAAGCCGGTTTTTTAAAGGGATCATGCCAGGTGGCATAGTGGCGATTATTTTCCAGTTCGCCCTGATCGATTAAATTACCGTTGGATAACAGCACCGGGAATTTTTTATCCGCCACTACCGTAGTGGTGAATTCGCTCATTACATCGGGGCGATCGAGGTAATAGGTAATTTTGCGAAAACCTTCTGCTTCGCACTGGGTGCAGTACATAGTGCGAGAGCGATACAAACCCTCCAGCGAGGTATTGGCCTCCGGTTTTATTTTGGTGATGGTTAATAATTTGAATTCGGCAGGCGTATTAAAAAGCGTGAGGCTCTCCTCGCCAAATTCATAATCGCCCTCACCCAAGACTTTTCCATCCAGCGCGATAGAAACTAACTCCACATCAGCGCCATGCAACTTGAGTTGAGTTGCAGGGGCAATTGCTGCAGGGTTGCGATACAAATCTAACATAGCGCTGACAATCGTTTCACCTTCATAAATTTCAAAACGCAGATCCGTCGTTCTGATTAAATAATCAGGTACCTGATAATCCTTGAGATAAATCGTTTTAGGTTGTTGGTTTTGAGCGGGAAGCGATTGTTCAACAGCAGTCATAATAAATTCCTGAGTCGCAGAAAGATGAAGGAGTTATTCAACCCACTTGATGGGTTTATCGGTGTGGGCATGATCGTGATCATGGTCGTCATCACCACAAAAGGTATGTGGCTCAGGTGGAATGTAACCCGTGTGCTGCTCTGGCGGTAAATTTTTGTGTTCGTAGGCAATCACTGCCTGCATACACAATTGTCTCTGCTCGGCAGAGAGACGATTACCATCTGCCCATTTACCCAGCTCTACCGCGCGTTTTAAATTTTGATAAATTTCTGGCGTAAGGCTGGACAGTAATTGGTGTAAATCCATAAGAAGACTCGTACAAAAAATTAACGAAGAAAATAACGACCCGTGAATAGCGCATAAACCGCACCAGCAACCAAACCACCGAGATGCGCCGCATTAGCGACAGAACCGGCAATAAAATAATCAACCACGCCGGTCATGCACAACACCAGCCACACCAACATAAAACCAATCAATGCGGGCGATACAGCAACCAACGGATGAGGGTTTAAACGTTGGCGCACAGCAATAAAACCTACCAAGGCATAGACTACGCCAGACATTCCACCAAAATTGGAAGAACCGCTCCACATATACTGTGTAAGATTAGAGGCAATACCGGTAACTACCACAAATAATAAAAAGCCCCACTTCCCTTGGAGAATTTCCAGGCGACGCCCTAAATCCCACATCCATAAACTGTTAAACAAAAAATGAAAAATACCGAAATGTAAAAAGATCGGTGTTAATAATCGCCAGAGTTCGCCACCTGACAGTGACTCGCCGATAGGAATGTACTGCGTGTCAGTAAAATCCTGAAAACTAAAATAATGCAAAAATAAATTGCCGGCTTCCGTTGTCACCAGTAATCCACCTACCGCACTTAATAAAATTAACGCAAGCACTATGGGAGTATGCAGCGCCTGCACCAACAGCGAAGGCTGAGCAGCACCGGCTTGGATATAGGGAGGCGTAACCAAAGGTTCAGCGGTTGCTGAGGGTAATTGCGCTCGCCCATCCTCCAGCTGTTGTAAAAAATCTTGCAGCGCCGGAATCACCGCCGCATCGGTTACGGCCAAACATTGCTGGGCATTTTCCTCAGTAATGCGATGATCAAGGCCACGCTCGTGCAAATAACGGCTGAGGGCGGATAAGTCGTGATCCAAAGAGAAATATTTTACGGCGATCCAGTTCAAAAGCGTCTTCCAGTTATCAGGGGGAGGTCAACCATCAAGGATCTACATAGACCCAAACAAATTTATCCTGCTGTAATTGTGCCTCACCGTCCATGCGATATGCCACCAAACGGCCGAATTTAACCGCACTGTAATCCAGGCACGCGAGGTTGGGCGCTATGGGACGAGGGCTTCCGGTCAGCCAGTAGTGCCCAACAAACAGTGGTGGCTGTTGTGCATCGTAGTACACCATTTGCGAGCGATGTTCAGGTGCAATCTCCATGGTGGCGATATGCTCGGGCAGTGGGTCAGGCTGAAATAATAATTGCCCATAGGTTTTTGCGTCGGGCACCCAAAACTTGGTGCGAAACGCGCGACGAACATAACCATCGGCCGAGACCATTTCCTCGCCCTCCGGCAGTGGCAAATCCACCCCACCGGTGAGGCGTAGACGGGTGAGGTGCTCCAGGCTGCCCTTGCGGCAAGAGCGCTCCACAAATCCCCAATCAATGTGTCCATCACCAAAGTCCTTACGGTGCTGGTCAATCAGGGCCTGATCCCAGCAAGCATGTACAGCTCGAAATACTTGCTGGGTCAGTGGGTGCTCAATTTCCAAAAACAACGGCAAACTGGCGAACCAATCCATAAACGCTCGCCACTCATGGGGGTAGCGGGAAAATTGCTGCAGAGTTTCGGCGATTTGCCGGGTGGCGGCGGGGGTATGTGCGCGCAAATAGTCGTTTGCGCCCGGCGCGACGGGAGTGCAGTAGGTCATCGCGTTAAATTCGTGGTTGCCGAGAATCATCAGCGCACTGCCCTGCTCGACCATGTTGCGCACCAAGTGCAAAGCCTCGCGAATACGCGGCCCCCGGTCAACTACATCGCCAAGAAAAATGGCTTGGCGAGATGGGTGGCGATAAACACCACGCACTTTTTTGTAGCCCATTAATTCCAGCAGGCGCGCTAAAGTTTGTGCACAGCCGTGAATATCGCCAATCAAATCATAACCATAAGCTTCGCCACGAATAGCGGTTGTTGATACTGATGATGACGGACTCACGACCATACTACTCTTGCAACCATACTACTCTCGCAACAAATGCCCACCCCAGCCTAACTTGGAGCGGCAACGCTGATAGAAGTTGTAATCCAGGGGATGTAGCAACTCGAGTAACTGACTTTTTTTGCGGATACAAATTTCATCGCCCGTCTGTACTTCTACGTGCGAGCTGCCATCACAGGTCACCATCGGCTCGGCGCGATTATGTTCACCCACGCGAATGCTGATTTCACTGTTACCAGCAACAACGATCGGACGGCTGCTTAGGGTGTGGGGGTTCATGGGAACAACAACAATCGCATCCAGGGTGGGGTGCAAAATGGGGCCGCCGCCGCTGAGCGAATAGGCGGTGGAGCCGGTAGGCGTAGCGACTATTACCCCATCTGAGCGCTGGCTGGTGACAAATACACCATCCACATAAATTTCAAATTGCAGCATATGAATAAACTTGCCGGGATGCAGCACTACATCATTCAGCGCATCGGCGGTATCAATTAGTTGACCTGCACGCTTTACTTCCATGTCCAGCAGAAAACGTTTTTCCGAGGTAAATTTGCCGGAGAGCACTTCATCTACTTTATTTTCGATATCTTCCGGGGTGATGTCAGTCAAAAATCCCAGACGGCCGCGATTAACCCCAAGCAATGGGACTTGATACTGCGCCAGCGCCCGGGCACCGCGTAGCAAACTGCCATCACCACCAACCACAATGACCAGATCACACACCTGCCCAAGGGTTTCCATATCCATTATCTGCTGGGCACCAGCGACCATTCCGGCGTCGGTGATTAACGCTGCCGTTTCTGCCTCCAATACAAAGGCTTTGTTGCGCTGCTGCAAAAATCGAATAAGCCGCTTGATGGAATAAACCGCGCGCTCGTTGTTAAGGTGGCCGATAAGGCCGATAGTCGAAAAATGAGTCATAAGTATCACTGGGAGCGCTGATGAAAATGGCAAAAAGCCGACATGTCTGTGGGCTATTATAGCCCTCATCACCGCCAAGACTTAACTTTATGCTAATTGCCCCGCTTGCAGACACCGATCCATTCCACCTACTCCGCCATCAAGCCGTGCGCGATTTGGCCTGGTGTTGCCTGAGCCCACCTTTATTGCAGAAATTATCAGGCAGTAACGCGCACATTTTACCCTTGGTGGACACGAATATCTGGCCTTGGTTACAAGCATTAGATAAACAACCGGCAGCGCTAATGAATGCATTGGCGCAAGTAAAAAGTACACGCCTCGGCATTTATTACGAAACCCTGTGGCGCTTTTATTTTACCCATTCACCGCAGTGGCAATTACTTGCGCATAACTTCCCCATTAACCGCGGCAAAGCGACTCTCGGCGCCTTTGATTTTTTATGCCGGCACGGCGACGACTATTGGCATATTGAAACGGCGGTAAAATTTTATTTATGCGATACCCTCGATCCTCAACAAGCACAAGATTGGCACCATTGGATTGGCCCCAACAGCCATGATCGTTTTGATTTGAAATTGGCGCGCTTGCGCGATCATCAATTACCGCTACATCAAACAGCCGAAGGAAAAACTGCGCTGCAGCAGCATTTCCCCCAAGCGGATCACTGGCGCAGCGGACTTTGCCTGCAGGGGTATTTATTTTCACCCGCACCCGCCACCCTATCCATCAATCAATTAACCAGCGCAGAATATATCCATAGCTTGCCGCGAGCACTGCACAGTCATGCGTATCAAGCCTTGGGATTTTGGTGGTATTTGCGCGATTTTTTAACACTGATCGCTGACACAAAACTCACTAACGCCAAGTTCAATTGGATAGTTTTAGAACGCGAACAATGGTTCTCACCGGTACAGTTACCGGATGTAAACCTGACGATCGAAGTGGAATTGCTGAGCCAGCAATTGATGCACCAACTGCACCAAACAAAACGGCCGCTCATGGTGGCGGCCGTTATAGAGTCATGCGTGGGGAATGATGAAAAAATGAGTATCTGGCGAGAGCAGTTACGCGGTTTTGTAGTGCCCAATGACTGGCCGCAAAACCACAGCAACCCTTAAAAGATTATTTTCCTGCAACCGCCAATCCATCGCGCAACAGATAATTTTGAGTATCAGTCAAATGGATTAGTTGCGCCTGCGGTGTAAAAAGCTGGGCACAATTATCCAGCGCCAAGGTTTTGTAACCCTGCTGCGCCAACAAATGCGCAGCAGCACGACTGCGACGCCCGGTATCGCAATAAAAGAGATACGTGTTTTCTTTATTTAGCAGACGGGATTTAATCGCCAAAATATTTAGCGGCACATTAACTGCCTGCGGCAAATGACCTTCGCTGTATTCTTCCTCACTACGCACATCAACTGCTACCGCGCCCTTGGCAATAGTATTTTGCAACTCATTAAAGGCGAGCGTTGCCACCACGGGTTCTTTCAATAGGCGATAAAAATCCTGTTTGCCCAAGCGCATTAACACGCCGTCAGTGCGCATAATCACGCTGGCATTGCGCGCTGCTTCATTAACCAGTGCATCCTCGCCAAAACAACGCCCCACACCGATGGTAGCCAGATGTTCGCGCTTATTATCCTGATGGCGCGTAACATCGGCTTCGCCTTCTTTGATGAAATAACACTGGTCGCCAATTTCACCCTGGCGAATAATAACGTCACCGGCGTAAACGACCTGCGGTATCAAGCGCGAAAAAATCTGCTCTACATTTAAAGGAGGAACCTTAAAAAATAAATTGGAGCGCAACACTGTCATCATCCAATCAACATCTTCATCCAGATCACGCTCGCGGGAAATATTGAGCTGTAAGTAATCCGCCACTTCACTCCAAGTGAGCAACTTATCCAATTGCTCACTGTTGATGCGCACGAGGCTGCAGTCCGTTTCGGCAATTGCTGTCACCTGACGTGGTTGCTGATGAGCAATAGGAAACAGGGAGGAGCGACCTTTGACACGGGTGCGCGAGCCATCACCGGCCACCAGACTTACATCGCCATGAAGTAAATAAACATGTTGCCCATCGTAATTACCCGCCACAAAAAGTGACTGCCCGGCACAGACCGTTTCCTGCGATGCGTTGCTGAGTAGTGCGAGCAGATGGCTCTCACTCATATCTTTAAGTGGCACCAGTGTGTGCGTCAAATTCAGGTCAAATTCAACTGGTGGCATTGGTATGGATTTTTGAGCCTGCATAGCAACATCCTTCATGGTGAAAGCTGATTCTCAAGGGCAATTAAAACCGCGGCGCCCTTGCAAACCACCGGTGTGAATCGCAATAAGGCGTGAGCCGCGCGGCCAATAACCTTGTTGCGCCAGGGAACTAATCCCCCAAAGCATTTTTATTGTATAAACCGGATCAAGGGGAATGCCCGTGCTACGCTCAAACCCCCGCCAAAACTCGAATAAACTCGCACTTGGTTTTTTGGCATAACCGCCGCCGTGAAAACCGGAAATTAATCGCCAGTTATCGGCAAAGTATGATTCCGCAGAAACCAACTCACGATAACAAGTGGCGATATTAGCCCCTAAGTCACCGGCACCTTTCAACACTGAAAAGCCAATTACCGGTTTCTGTCGATCCACACCAGCAGCCAAACCCGCCAAACTAGTGCCCGTACCAACGGGAATGCATACCGCAGCATAATCACCCTGTGTTTGCTGCTCAAGCGCATGGCCCAACAACTGCACTCCACGTGCACCGGCAAGATTAGATCCGCCTTCAGGAATAAGATATGACGGCCCATAACACGCCTGCATATCGGTCAGCCAATCCGCTTCAGTTTTTCGGTCGTACTCCGCGCGACTAACAAAAACCAGTTTCATCCCCCAGGCCTCGGCATCCATCAAGGTTGCGCTCAAGAGCGCAGGTCGCTCGCCGCGAATAACACCAATAGCGTTAATGCGATAACGATGCGCCGCAGCGGCCAATGCATGTAGATGGTTGGAATAGGCACCACCAAAACTGAGCACTTGGGAGAAGCCTTGGCTACGCGCCATCTGCAAATTAAAAAACAACTTATAAAATTTGTTGCCCGACAATTGTGAATCCAACAAATCATCGCGTCTGACCCACAACTCAATGCCCTGTTTGGCGAGCATTGCCGTTGTTGCCCGCTGTAAAGGCACTGCTAGAGCAGCATCTGCCAACTGCTGCGCGGTTTCTATCACCACCACAAATTCCTATCGCCGACTATCTGCCAACATCCCAAGAGCCACCGCCTGATGCTGCGCACAGCGATCACTCTCACCGGGGTGGAATTCTAACGGAGTTTCGATAACGGGGATGCTCCTACCGCAGGTCTTGCCACGCGCATCTACCGCGTTACAACATGGCAGTTGATGATGCGCCAACCACGCGAGATACACCGGCTCATTTACACCCACTTTAGCCGCCGCGTAGGCATTGGGGTTTTCCAGATAGACACCAATATCATCGAGCGGAATCGCAACCTCCCCCAAACCGGGCAAAAATGTCACCAGATTAACGCCAGCTTTAACTAGCCGGCCAAGCAATTGATCACCACTGTTTTTGAGCAATTGCTGGTTTTCATGCTTAAGTTGGACAAGCTCTTCTTTGAGTGTGCTTTCGTTTTGGTGACGATAAAACAACTCAACCTCGCGCATGTCCAACATTTCACGCAGCTCGGCGGTAGCAGCGTGGATTTTGGCATCCAGCTCTAACGAAAAATTTTCCTGCAACAACTGGATTTGGCTGGATTCACCTTGCTGCGCGGCCTTGAGCTTGTGTGCAAAATACTCGCGCATCCCTTCCACCTTGGTCGCCTGGATATCAAGTGTTTCCTTGAGGGTTTGATTGCGCTCCGCCAGCTCTTTGTTCTCTTGCGCCAATTGCTGCAACTTTTCCTGATAAGCCAAAACACGCTTTTGGTGTTCTTGCTGTAAGCCGTGCAGTTTTGCCTGCTTTTGATTCATCAGGGTTGCAATATGCAAGGTCTGCTCATTAGTTAGCAGCTCGATTTGCTTGGCCAACTCGGCCGTATAGTAATCGTGTAACCGCTGCTCCAAGGCTGCCTGCTCACGCGCAAGCACCTCTTCGCTCAACACCTGATTGGGCACAATTGCATCACGCGAGGATCGAGCAGCTGGCTTTTCGGCTTTAACCACAAACCCCAAGCGATTGGCTTTCACCGCATCACGAATAGCAATAAAACTATTATTGCCAACCTGCATGGAGGGATCCCAAAGGTTCTTTTGATGCCAAGCAACCGGACATTGGCTGTAACACACCAGGCGCACCGCACCCGCGCCCATATCGGGGCCTGTCCCGGCCGAGTCCAACAATTGCTGTAAAGGGACATTCCAGCGTCGATCAACCATGCCTTGCTCATCAAAACTGATAAGGAAAAACACCAGCCCCGTTACAGCCAAGTCGCTGCCCACTTGTATATAGGCTGCCTTGACGGAAGCGCCGGCAAAATCAGGAATGGGGATAAAACCATCGAGAATCGCCTCAAATTCCGTATAAAGCAGCTCACGAGCGACGCGCTCATGATCAAACAGAAAAACGGCTTCAAAATTTGCTGTGGAGGGGTGCGACATAGGCGGGAATCTCAAGCCTGGCTTAGGACAGCTTGAGTATAGGAAATCAGGCGCCAAAAAAAAGTGAACAACCCCCTCTCCGACTGATTTTCAGGCGGATTTGCGGCCTACTCGACGAATTTGAATAGAATAAATTAAGCCGAAAAAACAACTAGTTATAGGTGCCAGGCTTAAAAAATAGAAAAGTGATTAAAATCGTGAAAACAGGCGGGGAAAATCAGAGGAAGTTAACCAGAGCCTTGCAGCAAAACGCTGCAGCAGCTCTTATTTAGATGTCTGAGTAATCTTCGTAAAAGTCATCATCAGCATCGTCGTACTGGATATCCAGTAAATCTTCAACATAGTCTTGCATGGGAGTATCTCCTTGGGTTTGTTTGTTATGTACGCTATTCAATGGACAAGCAGATCAATCGCTTGTTCCTGAGACTAGGCCGCACAAGAAGCAAACTACCAACGAGATGTGACAATTATATGTACAGATAAAAAGAAAAAGCCCGCAACCTGTGCGGGCTTTTTGTATAGTGGCGGACCGGACGGGGCTCGAACCCGCGACCTCCGGCGTGACAGGCCGGCATTCTAACCGACTGAACTACCGGTCCGCATGCTTCTCAAACTGAGTATTTTGCATTGATGCTCTTGTTCATGAGAGCGCAAAATGTGGTGGGCGGTACAAGACTCGAACTTGTGACCCATGCCTTGTAAGGGCATTGCTCTACCAACTGAGCTAACCGCCCCTCGTTGAGAGGTGCGCATTCTATCGAATTTGAACTTCGTGTCAAACATTTTTCAGCGAAAAATATAAAGTTTTTTTAATTTGTACAAAACAGAGGCAAAGGCGAGTAAAAAGCCAACAGACTGATTCAAACTCACCCTGTAAAAATCACCAACCTGGAATTGCATTCGATATATTTACCGGCAGCGAGTAGATTATCAGCCCGACCAAGAGCAACAACATCAACCAATGAATATACCCAATCCATTCAGCAGCCTCTCGGCAACCGATTCCATTACCGGAATGGGTATATTGGTCATTTTTCTGATAATCCTGCAAACCTTACTGATTATAGGTTTACAGCGCAGCCGCATGAGCAATAAACGCGCACGCAATGCGCTCAAAGAATCACAGAAGGCGCTCGAACAACGTATTCGCGAACGCACTGATAGCCTGTATTTAACCAACAACCTACTTATTGATGAGGTAGCGCGGCACGAGCAAACAGGACGCCAACTGCGCGAGACAAAGCTATATTTACAAAGCATGATCAACTCAATGCCATCGATTATTATCGGTGTCACCGCCGATGCGGAAGTAACTCACTGGAACGCCGCTGCCGAAAATACCTTTGAAATTTTTTCTCACGATGCGCTGGGGAAAAAAATTACTGCGTTACTACCTCGCTTCCCCATCACACTGCAAACCATTCAGACTACGATTCGCGAAGGCGAGCCTCTATCCAGCCAACATGTGCAACAGCATGACGATGAAAAAAATCGCTATTTTGAAATAACTATTTATCCGTTGATCTCACGTACCCAGCAAGGGGCAGTGATTCGGATAGATGATGTTACATTTAAAGTAACCATTGAAAACTTGATGATTCAAAATGAGAAAATGTATTCGCTCGGCGAAGTAGCAGCAGGCATAGCCCACGAAATTAATAACCCGCTCAGCGTTATTCTGCAAAATGCCCAAAATATTCAGCGCCGTACCGACCCGCAGCTGGCCATGAATCAAACACGCGCACAACAATTAGATGTTGACCTGAAAAGCCTATACAATTATTTGTCAGCCAGTGAAATTCCACAAATGATGGATTCAATCCGCGAAGCGGGCGAGCGCTCAGCCAGTATTGTGCGCAACATGTTGGAGTTCTCCCACAACTCCAAACGCATTATTGACCTGATTGATATAAAACATTTGCTTGAACAGACCATTGTACTTAACCGCAGCACTCAACATGCAAATGAAAATAATCAGATCGCTATAAACACTCTGTATGTAGAACCTCTCCCCCCGGTAAAAGCATCTGCACCGGAACTACAGCAGGTTTTATTGAATTTATTGCGCAACGCCACTCAAGCGCTTAATCAGTATAAAACTCAAAATCCGCAGATCCTTATTAAGGTCTATGTGGAAAATAATAATCTTGTGATAGAGGTTCAGGACAACGGCCCCGGCATGACAGATACTGTGCGCGAGCATGTTTTTGAGCCATTTTTTACCACCAAAGAAGTCGGCTCTGGCACAGGTCTGGGTTTGTCAGTTTCCTATTTTATTATCACTGAGCGCCATCAAGGTTCTATTGATGTTAAAACCTCCCCCGGCAAAGGCAGTAATTTTATTATTAAATTACCACTTACCAGCGCTCAATAAACAATAGGCAACCCTAGCAAGCTTAATAACAATTAAACTGAATCATCGAGGGGAAAAATGATCAAACCATTACACTTAACCATGATTAGCCTGAGTGCCCTGATTTTTAGCGGTTGCGCTACACCACCGCCGCCAACTATTGATGCCGATACACTTGCCTCCGCTGCCGAAAAAATTCTCTCCGAAAACATTTACTACAATGAGCTGTTCACTAGCTGCGCGGCACTGGGTGGCGAAATTGAAGTCGATGCAATAAATGTGCAGCAAAACTGGTTAAATGCTAACGCGCCATTGGTGGTAGCAGCCGATAGTTACTACAGTCAACAGCAAGCGGAAAACAGCTTTGAATACGCGGGGCTAACCCTTGCACCCACGGCCATTCGTCTGGTGCTTGATGCCAGACAAAAAGCAAAAGATGAACTTTCACTGAGCAAACGCAGCCCGGCAAACCAGCAAAAAACCTGTGCCTTCAAGCTGGCACAAATGGCACCCGCCACACTGCCGTTGAGTAACGACCCAGCGATTGCCCGTGCCCAAACAGAACTGCTAAAACACCAACCACTGGATGAAACACCGCTCAGCGCCCCGCGTTTAGCAGGTGGTATCAACGCCATTCCCGGCGGAAAAAGTTTTTTTACGATCAACAAGAGCCATCAATCCAACTGCCCTGATGCTTACACCTTAGTGATCGCCAATGACTGGCCCAAGGAAGCTTACGCTAACTTCTGTGGTGCCAAGGCAGTGGAAGTGCTGATTTGCGACTGGGGCAAATGCGACATAAAAAAGTTATAATGGCCGAAAACAAGCTCCGGCAACCCGGAGCTTGAGTCATTTTTGATGAGCCATTTATGATTCCTACCGATTTCTCCCCCGCAAGCTACCAAGATCAACTCCGCGAAAAAGTTCGTCGAATTACAGCCGATTTTTCGGCTTTTTCATTGCCCGACATTCAGATTTTTTCATCACCGGAAAAACATTATCGGATGCGTGCCGAATTTCGTGTCTGGCATGAAAAAGAGCGTACCGATTACGTGATGTTTACGCAGGACGAATTCAAGCGTCCCTATCCAATCCATGAGTTTCCGGTTGGATCGGCGCTGATGAATAACCTGATGCCGCGTTTACTCGCTGAAATTAATAGCGATGAATTACTTCGCCACAAACTGTATCAAGTTGAATTTCTGACTACCCGAAGCGGTGAAGCACTCGTCACTCTGATTTATCACAAAGCCTTGGGGGATGACTGGATAGCGCGCGTACGTACGCTGAAAACCGCATTGAAAATTGATATTGTTGGCCGCAGCCGCAAGCAGCGTTTATTGGTAGAACGCGATCACGTTATTGAACGGTTAACGGTTGCCGGGCGCGAATACCAGTATCAACAAGTTGAGGCCAGCTTTACCCAACCCAACGCCAAGGTGTGTGAATCCATGCTCGGTTGGGCGGTAGAACACAGCAAGGAAATTGGCGGGGATTTATTAGAACTCTATTGCGGGAATGGTAATTTCACCCTGCCCTTATCACAGAACTTTGACAAAGTATTAGCCACTGAAGTATCAAAAACCTCAGTGGAATCGGCGCTGTTTAATATCGCTGCAAATAAGATCAACAATATTCAAATTGCGCGCATGTCGAGCGAGGAATTCTCTCAGGCGATGGATGGTGTGCGCGAGTTTAATCGTCTGCGCCATATCAATTTAGCGGATTACAACTTCACTAGCATTTTTGTGGACCCGCCTCGCGCAGGGCTTGACCCACATACCACCAGTATTACCCAGCGCTTTGACAATATTATTTATATCTCCTGCAACCCCGATACATTGCGTGAAAATTTAAAAATCATTACTCAGACTCACACGATTAAAGCCTTTGCGATTTTTGATCAATTTCCCTACACACATCATGTCGAATGCGGCGTAGTGTTGCAGAAAAAGTAATGGGAAATAATTAGTGCTTTGGAAGCTTCATTCGCTGACAAGTTCACGCGTCATATAAATCGCAGGACCAGAGTAGGATGCAAGATTGTACTGCTGGGTTTCATCCAGTTGCGCGCACTCATTGAAACCTAGTTTCTGCCAAAAGGATTTGGAGTTTTGCACCGATACTAACGCTGCTGCACGCAATTCCCGTTGACGCGCCTCCTTCAAAGCGTGATTCACCAACATTGGCCCCACACCACAGCCCGCCGCCGACTTACTGATTGCAAGATCATGTAGATAGAGCGCTGTAGAGTCGGGCTTGTGCGCAAACTCGCTACCCCAAGGTGATACCTCACCCAGCGCAGATTGATAGCCGACCAGATAACCACACACCTCCCCCGCACGCTCTACTACCCAGGATGTATCCGGCGTTTGTGCAAAACGTGCGTGAATTACCTCGTCAGTTTCCAGAATTTCATCGATATAGGCTTCTGCTTGAATTCGGATAACATCAGCAAGGTCGCACAACTGCATGGCACGACAAATAAACTCTACAGTCATTCTTAAATAGCCTTAAAAATCGCGCCCCAGAATACGCTTGGCTGCATCCATCACAAAATCATTAAACGTAGCTTCGTGATTCAAACGCTCCAGATCAAACTTGCGCTGCTCGGCATTGGACAAGTTTTGCCATGCCTGCAAATAAGGAATATGGCTGGTTTTTTCGCGCAGTTGATAAAACGCCGAGAATTCGGTTTTCACCTCCCCATTCACATCCAATGTATCCAGTAACCCGGCGATCCGAATACTCGCCTCAGTCAGGGTCAACTCTTGATTGTGCAGCGCTTGTGCCAATATTTGGATGCTTTTATTAATCCATTCGCGCTGCTCACGCTGCGCTTGTTGATTGGCAAGTTCCTGTGCTTTTAATTTTTGCTCACGCTCTTTTTGTTTGCGATATACCTGAAATACCAAACGCCCGGCAATGACCGCCAACACAATAATAATTAGCGCGCCTAACAAGATTAATATCGATAACAACGTCATAAGTAATCTCTACAGAAATTCCGGGAAATAAATTATTTAGGGCATGCCTGATTTAAATCAGGCACTATCATCTTCCAACCCACCGGCATCCAACAAGTATTCTTCGCTATCACTGCCAGCCTCTTCCAACAAATGACTGGCGATGGATTTTTTAGTTTTAGCACCTAAACGACGAATATCATCCACACGTTTCACCAAATTGCCACGCCCGGTTTGCAAACGGTCACGAGCTTTACTGTAGGCTTCTTGCGTTTTATTGAGTGAATTACCAATAGCATCCAGCGATTCCAGCAACAATACAAACTGGTCGTGCAATGCGCCCGCTTCTTTCGCGATGCGCTCAGCATTTTTGTTTTGCTTTTCGTAGCGCCAGATATTCTCTACAGTGCGCAAGGTTGCCAAGAGTGTTGTTGGGCTTACCAAAATGATATGGCGATCATACGCTTCGCGGTACAAGCCAGGCTCATGCTGCAAGGCAAACATAAAGGCCGCTTCAATCGGGATAAAAATAAACACAAAGTCGAGCGCTTTAATACCATCAAGCTTTTCGTAGTCTTTAATACTGAGACTTTTAATATGACTGCGCAGCGAATTTACGTGTGCATTTAGATACTGCTTGCGCTCAACGTCATCGTCTGCACTGCAGAATTTTTCATAATCAACCAGCGAGCATTTTGCATCGATCACAATATCTTTGTTTTCGGGCAAGTGAATAATCACGTCCGGCATTAACCGGGAGCCATCGCTACCGGTGAAATTAACTTGGGTGTCATATTCGCGGCCTTTCTGCAAACCGGATTCCTCCAGTAAACGTTCCAGCACTACTTCACCCCAATTACCTTGGGTTTTACTATTTCCTTTTAGTGCTTGCGCGAGATTAACGGCATCTTCGCCAATTTTTTGCGCCTGTTTTTGCAACTCAAGCACTTGGCCGGAAAGGCGATTGCGATCGGCATTTTCTTTTTCGTACACGTCTTCCACTTTTTTACGGAATTCCGTGAGTTGCAATTTCAGCGGGTCAAGCGTGTTATCGAGTAGCGTTTTGCTATTTGCACTAAACTGCTGTTGCTTATTTTCAAAAATTTTATTGGCGAGGTTTTCAAACTCTTTGGCTAACTCTACTTTGGCATTCTGTAGCAGCGCGAGTTGTTCAGCGAAATTTTTTCGCTCTTGCTCCAAACGGGTTTTCAGTTCGGTAGTTTCTTTAGCGAACAGCACAAGCTGTTCATCTTTACGCAGGGATTGCTGCTGTAGCTCATCAAAGTGGCGGGTTTTCTCACGCAGAGCCGCGGCGTCTTGCTGCGCAACGCCCAAAGACTGCTGTAACTCAACAGCGTGTTGTTGAACCGATTGAAGCTGTATTTTGATTTCAACCAGCTGGAGTTTGAGCTGATTACTGTCCTGTTGCAGCGCCGCTTCACGCAGGTCATGACTGTGCTGCAATTGCTGTTGGGCAGCTTCAAACTCATGGGTTTTGGTAAGCACAGCTTGGTCGAGGCGGCGCCCGACAATCCAATACACCATCAGGGCGCCAATAACCAAACCCGACAGGGCGGCAATAAGAGTTAGTACCGTTGGATTCACTAAAAAACTCCAGAATGTAAAACGCGGCTAGGTTTTATCGGCCGCGACCGTTAAAATCGCCGCCATTTTAGCAACATATCGCCGCTTTCAGGCTATTGATTTGACTCACCTATGAACACCACCACCTCGTCTTTTCAGGCTCCGCGTATTCTGGTATTCGATTCCGGTGTCGGCGGTTTGAGTGTCGCCCGCGAGATCCAGCAGCGTCTACCACAGAACCCGTTGGTTTACGCCTCGGACAATGCGTTTTTCCCCTATGGTACCAAGGGTGAGGCGGAGCTAATTTCGCGTGTGGATCGGGTGATCAGCCAATTATTGCTGCGCTACCCGGCCGATATCCTCGTCATCGCCTGCAATACCGCCAGCACACTCACCCTGCCCCATTTGCGCAGCAAATTGAGCTTGCCCATAGTCGGGGTAGTGCCTGCGATCAAACCTGCCGTGCTCATGAGTAAAACCGGGGTAATCGGCCTGCTCGCCACACCTGCCACAGTCGCTCGCCCCTATACCCACGAATTAATCCGCGAATACGCAACGGGTTGCCAGGTAATTTCATTGGGCAGTAGCGAGCTGGTGCAAATCGCCGAGCAAAAATTACGCGGCGAAACAATCGATGTGAATGCGATTAGCAAAATTGCCCAGGAATTAATGCGCGATGATCAAGCAGAAAAAATGGATGTGCTGGTTTTAGCCTGCACACATTTTCCGCTGTTGAGGGATGAATTGGCGCAACACTTGCCGGCACACTTAAAACTGATCGACTCGGGGGCAGCCATAGCACGGCGGGTAGAGTTTTTGCTCGCTGATGCTGCAGAGCCACCGGCAGGTTATGTACCGGAACATCGTGCCGTATTTACCAAACACACTGCAGCTGCAGAGCAACTTGCACCAGCATTAACCCGTTTTGGCATTCACCAGCAGGCTTATCTCAATATTTAAAATCCTCCTAAAAAAACCGGGCAGAAAATGCCCGGGTTTTATCTTTACTGCTTAACCATTAATAATTAAACCTTCAAACTCAGACCACCAGACGTAATTCATGTCCATCGGGCTGCAAGTTACGCAAAATATCCATGCTGGTAATAACACCCTGCGCAATTTTATTGTCCGCCACTACCACGCGATGGATATTATTTTTCACCATCACCGCCGCCACTTCCGCCACACTGGCATCTGGTTTTACAGTAATAATTTCGCGTTGCATGATTTGATGCACTGTGCAGTTATATTCTGCCCTGTTACTCCAATCCCGCAGACTGACTTCATCCAAATCAATTTCACAACTTTCGCGATAATAATTTCGCAGTGCTTCGCGGCGATTGGTTTCATCCATGCTACTGAATTTAAAAATATCCGAAACCGTCACCACACCAACTAACTCGTGATCCGATGCAATAACGGGCGCGCCGGAAATACCGTGTTTAATAAAAAACTCAGCAAGGCGATGGATAGTCCAACCCTCGTAGGCACTTAACAAGGTTTTACTCATAATCGCTTGGGCGGTATGGCTATTTTTATGGCTTATCGACATAACTGATTCCTCGCAGAAAAGTAAATGGCGCATTAAGTATTGACCCTGGTGAAAAATTCGACACCATAAAAATCGCCCATTGATTAGACTTTTTCTGCATTAAAAACCACCTTTAGGTTCTTGCCAGAAAATTCTTTCACCCAATAAAAAAGCCGCTGGATGAATAATCCAGCGGCTTTTAGCAATCACATAAAAATTATTACAAATCAGTGATTGGCTTATATTTTGGCACTAACATCTTCATAACGCCCCAGGCCAGCAAATAGGCTACCGCGCAAACGGCAAACATAATCGCGTAACCCGTGTAAATATTGCCTTGTGCGCCGTAGTAGTCAAACAACCAACCACCGGTTTTAGACAAAAATACACCACCCAAACCGCCCGCCATACCACCGATACCGACTACTGAACCTACGGCTTTTTTCGGGAACATATCCGACACTGTGGTGAAGATATTCGCAGACCACGCCTGATGCGCTGAGGCGCCAATACCAATCAGAATTACCGGCACCCAAAAACCGTAATGACCGAGAGGTTGTGCGAGTAACACTACCAGCGGGAAGAGCGCAATCACAAACATAGCGCGCATACGACCATCGTAAGCGTTGTAACCTTTGTTCATGAAATAAGTAGGGAACCAACCACCACCGATACTGCCAATCATAGTCAAGCTATAAAGCACGGTTAAAGGCAACATTAATTGCGTGCCGGTCAAGCCGTATTGCTCACCCAAATATTTCGGCAACCAAAACAAGAAGAACCACCAGACACCATCGGTCATAAACTTGCCAAAAGCAAAGGCCCAGGTTTGGCGATAGCTAAGGAGTTTGAACCATGAGGTTTTCAATTCCTCTTCGACTGCAACCACCGGCGCTTCGCCCGGATTGGTATTGATGTAATCCAACTCAGCCTGACCCAAGCGTTTTTGCTTGGTGGGGATTTCGTAATAAATCTGCCAGAGCACCATCCATACAAAACCTATGGCACCAATCACGATAAACGCGGTTTGCCAGCCCCAGTTAACTGCAATCCAGGGCACAGTCAAAGGCGCAAGAATCGCACCTACGTTGGCACCCGAGTTAAAAATACCGGTGGCAAAGGAGCGTTCTTTTTTAGGGAAATATTCAGCGGTGGCTTTGATGGCGGCCGGAAAGTTACCCGCCTCACCTATCGCCAATACAGCGCGGGAAATCATAAAACCAATAATCGATACCGGAATTGCCGCTATACCCGCAATCGCCAGCACATTATTTGTGAAATGACCAATGGGTACCGCGTAGGCATGCATGATGGCGCCGATAGACCAGACAACAATCGCGACTATATAGCCCAACTTAGTACCAAGTTTGTCGATCACACGACCGGCAAACAGCATGGAAATGGCGTACACAAATTGGAATACCGCCGTGATATTGGCGTAGTCGCTGTTAGTCCAGCCAAACTCTTTGGAGAGCGCCGGTGCTAATAAGCTGAGAACTTGACGGTCAAGATAATTAACAGTGGTTGCAAAGAACAGGAGGGCACAAATGGTCCATCTGTAGTTGCCAATAAGTTGCTGGTTCATAAGGTCACTTGCTTATCGTTATGGAGTACAAAGGGAATCATAGCTGCTGTTTCTGATATCGCTAAAAAAGCGATGTCAGCAAAATAGCGAGCCGATGAAACTCTCACCGGATATTGTATTGACCTTAATTTGCCTGATTGCTTGTCGCAAGCTGCCTGTTTGGCATTTTGAGTGCCGTCCCTATGGGCGGTGTCGACAATGAGCGGGGCTATTGCGACGGCGAACATCCAATTGTTCTTTTATTATGATGCGGAAAAGTAACATGATTCCCCAGGGCAAACAAGCCAAAGGAATAGTTAACTCCTTGTGCGACAAGGGCTTATAACCAAACTTTACACCCGCCAACAAACCACACAAGAAAGAGTCACGGTGCCATAATGCCGCTTACTTTTTCTTGCTACCGTTTACATGGCTCAGGCAAACATCATTATGGTTGATACCTATTTCGACATTACGCCCTACCTGAGCGCGATTGCGCGCGATCAATTAATCATCACTGCCAACAATCGCCTGCGCAACCATATGCTGCGCGCCTACGGGCAATGGCAGGCAAGTAATAGCACCCAGGTCTGGCCCACACCGCGCATTTATTCGCTCAGCCAGTGGCTTGGATCGCAATGGGAGCTGTTGCAACGGCGCGCTTATGGCCCAGCGGCGCAGCGCATAATTAGCAACCTGCAGCGTCAAACCCTGTGGGAAAAAATTATCGGCGAATCCTCCCTCGCCCAAGCATTGCTGCAAGCCGAACCGCTGGCACAAGCGGCAGACAGTGCATTGCGCAACCTCGAACTCTGGCAATTAAATGAAGAGGATGTACGCAGCGCCGAGCCTATCCTCAACCCCCACAGCAATAGCTATTGCTGGCTGACTTGGCTGGGTGATTTTCGCGCGCGCTTGAGCAAACTCGGTTTTATTACTCAGGAAATGGCGAATCAGATTTTGATCGCCGCCTTTAAACAGGGTGAATTACAGCAAGAAGCGATGATTTGCCTTACCGGTTTTGATGATATTCCCCCGCAATATCAGGATCTCATCAACAGCGCCTGTCATGAATTAACCAGCATCAAACCGCTCAATAATGCCAGTCAGTTGCAGCGCACCGAGCTTAATACCACGGAGCAAGAAATGCGTGCGGCGGCGCTGTGGAGCAAACAACAGCTGGAGCAAAACCCGGCGGCGATGATTGGCATTATCGTGCCCAACCTCGGCCAGTGCCGGGATCAGGTCGAACGAATATTTGTTGAGGTATTTGAACCGCTCGCCGCCCTGCCCGATCAACCGCGCTACACATTGCCGTTTAACTTTTCCGCTGGTACACCACTCGCGACTACACCGATTATTGCGGCCACACTGGACTTACTCGAATTACAAAAATCCTCATGGGATTTGGAGAGCATTTGTAATTTGCTACTCTCGCCTTTTTTTGGCGATGCCGACCAAGAATTAGTCTTGCGTGCGCACTTGATCCAAACCCTGCGCAAACTTGGAAAGTTCACTATTAGTTTGAGCGATTTACGTTACCACTGCCAAAAACTCACCAGCAAATTAGCAATACCTGAAAGCGATTCCAATCTGATTACCCGCTTGGTGCAACTGGAAAATTATCGTCGCCAAAGTTTTGGTTTTCACAGCGCCGAATACTGGTGTGATTTTTTCCAGCAGCATTTGCAATTACTCGGCTGGCCCGGAGCGCGCCGGTTAGACAGCCAGGAATACCAGCAGCTCACCCTGTGGAATCAAGTGCTGGATAATTTTTTGCAGCTGGATGGCACCGGCATTAATTTCAGTTACAGCAATGCTATTCAACAACTGCGCAGCATCGCCGGGAAAACACCGTTTCAGGCGCAAACACCCAACTCCCCGATTCAAATTCTCGGCGCACTCGAAGGTGCCGGTTTGCAATTCAGTGACTGCTGGGTGATGGGTTTACACCATCGCCAATGGCCACCGGTGCCAGCACCCAACCCACTGCTGCCTAGCAGTTTACAGCGCACTAAAAAAATGCCTCACGCCAGCGCCGAACGGGAATTGGAATTTGCGCGCGCACTCACCGCCCATTACCAACAGTGTGCAGCGCAGGTGATTTTTAGCTCGGCCCACAGTGACGACGACAGTGAACTCAGCCCCAGCGCCTTAATTCGCCATTTACCACTCACACCACCCGCGCAACTGATTCACAGCCATGCAACTGCCAGCGCGGAAAATTATTCACTGCTGGCACAAAGTAAAGCCTGGGAATTGGTGGATTGCACAAATGCACCCGCGCTGGATATTACGCAAGAACCGGTGCGCGGCGGTGCAAACCTATTTAAAGAACAAGCCGCCTGCCCGTTTAATGCCTTTGCACGTTTACGTTTGGGGGCAGCACGAATTGAAGAACCCGTTGCCGGTTTCTCGGCGATTGAACGCGGCAACTTATTACACGAAGCGCTAGCCACTATTTGGCGCGAATTAAACAATCACGCTGCACTCGTCGCGCTGGATGAAACCTCACTCACCACCTTAATTAACAATGCCGCACAACAAGCGGTTGACGCGCTCAAACAAAAGCGCGGCACCTCCGTTGGAACCTATTACGCACAACTGGAACAAGAACGCTTGAGTGCGCTGTTAGCAGATTGGTTAGCGCAAGAAAAAATACGCCCAGCGTTTACCGTGATCGCAATTGAAGAGGAAGTACAGATTACCTTTGCTGGTTTACCGCTGAAATTGCGTATCGACCGTATCGATAAATTAACCACTGGCGAACTGATATTAATCGACTACAAAACCGGTCAACCCAAAGCCGCCAGCTGGCAAGGCGAACGACTGGATGAACCGCAGTTGCCACTCTATGCCGTGACTGCTAGCAGCGAAATTGCCGCCATCGCCTTTGCCCAAATTAATGCCAAAGCCATGCAATGGATTGGCACCGGTGAATTGCATGTAGCGCACGATGGCATCTTTCCCGGCAAACAAAGTTGGGATGAACAATTGCACGAATGGCAAAACAATTTACAACAACTCGCACAGGATTTTATTCAGGGCGATGCCCGCGTCGATATGAAAAACCCAACCACCGCCCAATATGCCGAAGACTTATTACCGCTCAACCGTTTGCTGGAAGCTGATGCACTCGCCGCGTATATGCAACGTCAGCAAGGAGCGGTGTAATGTCCATCATCATTAACCAGCCTGTCGACCAACAAGTTCGTATTGATGCACTCGACCCACAAACCTCGTTTGCAGTTTCAGCGCCCGCCGGTTCCGGTAAAACCGGCTTGCTCACCCAACGCGTATTAACGCTGCTCGCCACTTGCGATGAGCCCGAAGAAGTATTGGCGATTACCTTTACCCGCAAAGCGGCCGGTGAAATGCAGGACCGTATTATGCAAGCGCTCTGGCAAGCCGCCGACTCACCCGAACCGAGCGACCCCCATGTATTGCGCACCTGGAAAATTGCACAACAAGTGTTACAGCGCGATCAAGAATTACAGTGGAACTTATTGCATAGCCCGCAGCGCTTGCGCGTGCAAACCATCGACAGCTTATGTCGTTCCATCACCAAACAATTGCCCCTCGCCAGCGGCATAGGCGCACAGCCAGACACACTGGAAGACGCCGAACAAGCTTACCAATTAGCAGTGCGCGAATTATTTAAATTACTGGAAGAGGACACGCCGTTACGCGTGGACTTAACTCGCCTGCTGCGCCACTTGGATAACAACCTACCCGCCGTAGAAAAATTATTAACCGGATTGTTGGGCAAACGCGAACAATGGTTGGGAGTATTGCTGCAGGCGCGCCATGAAGAGGCGCGCATTTATTTGCAAACCGTATTGCAAGATGTGATTCGCGAACAATTGGAGCAGGTTTATAACGCGCTGATTATTCACGCCAGCGAACTCTGCGCGATTGCCGACCGCGCCGCAACCAACCTGCAAGAGGAAGCTGAGCGCAAAAATCGCATTCACGAATTATTGGGCATCACCCACTTACCCGAAGCCGAGCCACACGCGATTAATGAGTGGCTAGCTATTTGCGATTTACTGCTCACCAACGGCGGCACTTTTCGCGCACGCTTAACCAAAGCAGAAGGCTTTCCTGCGGGCAAAGAAAATGCCGAATTAAAAAACCAATTCAGTGCATTAATCGCCGCCCTCACCGACACAGCGCCAGACGCTGAACAATTATTACAAGAAGTACGCAACCTGCCACCGCCACACTATGCCGATCACCAATGGCAGTTGCTCGACAGCCTCACCAGCATTTTGCCAATTTTGGTTGCGCAATTAACGCTGGTATTTAAGCAGCAGAGCGCAACGGATTACACCGCTATCAGCCAGGCCGCATTAGTGGCACTGGGTGATGAAGAATCGCCCACGGATCTCGCGCTGCAATTGGACTATCGCATTCGCCATATTTTGGTGGATGAATTTCAGGATACCGCCAGCCCGCAGCTTGAGTTATTGAAAAAACTCACCAGTGGCTGGCAAGCCGGTGATGGCCGCACGTTATTTATTGTGGGCGATGGCATGCAGTCCTGTTACGGCTTCCGCAACGCCAATGTGGGTTTATTTTTAGATGCACGCCAACAAGGCATAGGCTCGGTGGATTTAACCGCGCTGGATTTGCGCGTGAATTTTCGCTCGCAAGCCGGTGTAGTGAATTGGGTTAACACTATTTTTCAAAACGCCTTTCCCGCGCAGGACGACATCAGCCGCGGCGCAGTCAGTTATTCACCGTCCGTTGCGTTTAAATCCGAACTGGAAGGTGATGCGGTGCAGTTCTACGCGTGCACTTATTCATCTGAAACTAAAAATACTTACAGCAGAAGCAGCGATGAAAGTGAGAACGATGACGGCGACGAGCCATCATCACGCGTGCACGCGCAGCAGCAGGAAGCCGTTAAAGTTGTCGAGTTGGTGCAACAAGCGCGCTACGACAACCCCGAAGGTAGCATTGCGATTTTAGTGCGCACACGCAACCATCTCGCGCGCATTTTACCCGCCCTCACCGCCGCCGGTTTGCACTACCAAGCCACGGAAATTGATCGCCTCGCCAGCCGCATGGCGATTGTGGATTTACTCTCGCTCACCCGCGCGCTATTAAACCCCGCCGACCGCACCGCATGGCTAGCCATTCTGCGCGCGCCTTGGTGCGGCTTAAATAATCACGACCTGCACGCGCTTACCACGGCAAATTTAGCGGACGTTAATCCACGCCTGAATGACAATGCGTTTGCGGTAGTCTGGCCGCAGCTGGTTAATTTTGAAAAAATAGTTTCACTCAGCACTGCAGGCAAAACGATTCTTGCACGCGTAGTGCCGGTATTGCAGCAGGCGTTAACCGAAAAATATCGTAAATCGTTGCGTCAATGGATTGAAGGCGTGTGGTTTGCTCTGGGCGGCCCCGCCACACTGCTGGATGAAAACGACCGCGATAATATCAACAGCTTTTTTACCTTGCTGGACAAACACCAACAAGGCGGCAGCATTCGCGATTGGCAAGTATTTAATAACGCCATTGAGCGTTTATTTGCTGCACCGCGTGCCGATGCCGACCCGAAACTACAAGTAATGACCATTCACAAATCCAAGGGATTGGAATTTGATACGGTCATTATTCCCGGCTTGGATCGCAGCGCACGTAAGGACGACAAACAGTTATTGCTCTGGCAAGAACGCATTAACCATCACGGCGAAAAACAATTACTGCTCGGCTCACTCGCCGCTACCGGCAAAGAAGAGGACCGCCTCTACACCTTTATGCGCCGCGAGGCAGATAAACAACAAGCGTTTGAAGCAACCCGCTTGTTATACGTAGGCTGTACTCGCGCCATTAAACGTTTGCATTTAATTGCCTGTATCAACACCAAAGACGATGAATTAATCGCGCCCGCCAAAGCATCCCTGCTGCACAGTATTTGGCCGTTTGTAAACGAAAGCGCACAACTAATTCCGTGCAAATCCGCCAGTGAAAACCAAACAGGCAGCAGTGACCGCAAACCGGGTTTGCAACATTTGCTGCGCCTTGTTCCCACCTGGCAAGCACCCACATTAAACGATGTAACACTGCTGCACAGCTATCGCGGCCACGAATTCGGTGCTACTCCATTAGGGAGCGATGAGACCACAACTGAAAACCCATTAAATATCCCGGAAGTAGAAACCACCGCCGCCCGCCTCGCACGCCACACAGGGACGGTGATTCACAGTGCACTACAAGCACTGGTCGAAAATAAATTCGTCACCAATAGTGAATCTATTGCCGCTGATGCATTTATCAACCAGCAACAACCTTTCTGGAAAATCCAACTACAACAACTCGGCTGGCATGGCGACAATTTACAGCGCGCTCTGCAAAAAATCGCTCAAGCCATTCACACCACCCTCGCCAGCGAACAAGGCCGGTGGTTGCTCAATTGCGACCACGAACAAAGCGCCTGCGAACTCTCGCTGATGCAAAAAAACAAACAAGACGTCAGCGAATCCATCATCGACCGCACTTTCATCGCTGAGGGTATACGATGGATAGTGGATTACAAAAGCAGTGAACCGGAAAGTGGCGAAACTGAAACAACTTTTATCGCACGCGAAATAGAAACCTATAAAGAGCAATTACTGCGCTACCAAAAACTGCTGGCAGCAACAGAACCCCGTCCAATCAAAACAGCACTTTATTTAGTGAGTATGGGGAGGTTAGTTGAAACGGTGTAAGTAAAACCCCCGAGCGAAAGCTCGGGGGTCAGGTTCATTTAATAGATTGGTAACAGTGCTATTTTTGCTCCAAAAAACCCGCCTTCACGTATAGGATGGTATCTCTGATATTTAACGATGACTCTCTCCATGCGATCACCTGTAAAACACGAAATACTTCTGGCCATTTTAGTGGGTATGGCGGTGCTGCTGGCGGTGTTCTTTAGCATTAAACAGTTCACCGCGCTCAATGCGCTGCAATGGTTACTGATTGCGGACTGTTTATGGTTTTATGTGTGTTGGCAATTATGGCAGCGGTTGGAGTTGAACCGCGCAAGTGAAGGTGCTCCACTCTACCCCACTCTGGGTTGGGCGAACCGGTTGACATTGTTGCGCGGTGGATTGATTGCATTAACCGGGGGATTTTTGTTTCAACCGCAAGCGGCGGGATTAATGGCTTGGGTTCCAGGTGCGTTGTATACCCTGGCAGCAATTCTGGACCGCATGGATGGATTTGTGGCGCGGCGCAGCAAACAAACGAGTTTATTGGGTGCTGAGCTGGATACGGTGTATGACGCGCTGGGGTTAGTGGTTGCGCCGTTATTAGCAGTGGGTTACGGAAAAATTCACTGGAGCTTTTTATTGGTAAGCGCAGCCTATTATGTTTTTGTGTGGGGGCTGTACTGGCGGCGCACACATAACTTACCGGTTTATCCACTTATGCCCAGCATGTTACGCCGCACGCTCGCGGGCTTTCAAATGGGGTTTATCGCGTTTATTTTATTACCCTGCTTTCAGGCACCACTGACACTAATTATCGGTATCGCGTTTATGTTGCCAATCCTGCTTGGTTTTATGGTGGATTGGTTAGTGGTGAGTGGCCGCATTGAATCCAACACAACTAATAGCCACTTTTTTAATCGCCTCGCGCAGATTAGCCACAATAGTTTGCAACCATTGTTACGGCTGGTATTAGCTATTGCATTTTTATTGTTCATAACCAGCAACAACCTTTTATCGCTAACCTGGTTACCAATTATTTTATTTCTTGCGGTAGCCATGACTTTTTTTGGGTTGGCTGGCCGTGTAGGGGCGTTGTTGGTAGTGGTATTAATTACTTTATTGCAGGGCGATAAACCTGTTGATGCAATTATGGCAATTATTATTTTCAGTGGTGTGTGGTTAATGCTGCTGGGCACTGGCCGCTTCAGCCTCTGGCAGTGGGACGACCAGTGGGTAAACCGCCGCGATGGTGAGGAGCACAATTAATGCAGCGCGCCGCATTCTTTACGCTCTTGTTGTGGCTAATCGCCATAGCTTTAGCAGCATGGACACTTGCACAATTACCCCTTGCCGACATAACCCACAGCATTAGTGCACTCAGCGCCGTGCAATGGATTTTTTGGTTAGGGCTTAACGCACTTATTATTGTGGTGCTCGGCTTGCGCTGGCAATTATTAACCCAGGCATTGGCCGCGCCGGTTAATTTGTTAAAACTCTTGTTGATTCGCCAAGCGGGGCAAGCAGTAAGTTTCATTACCCCCGGCCCACAATTTGGTGGGGAGCCGCTACAAATTTATTGGCTGTACAAATACGGGCTTCCGCTGCGCACAGCACTCTTGTCCTTGGGGCTGGATCGGTTTTTTGAGCTGTGGGTTAATTTTTCTGTGCTGTTGCTAGCAGTGTTATTACTGCTTGCCGGTGTGGGTGACACCCTTCAATACGACACTCTCCAATACGACATCATCAAATCCAACGCTATCGGCGACTGGCAAACAGCGCTACTGCCACTGCTGATTTTTTTAGGGTTGATGTTTTTGCTGGCGTGGGTTTTAGTGAAACAACCGCAGTGGATAAATAATCGCCTTGAACGCGTCGCCGCACGCTGGCAACACAATCATCGTTTGAACAACATCAATCAACACTGGCAGTCATTGGGCGACGATTTGCGCACCGCACTGCGCACACAAAAAATTCGCTTTTCACTCGCGCTGTTATTGTCATTGCTCGGTTGGGTGGGATTATTAAGTGAGCTGTATTTGATTTTGCGTTTAGTGGGCATTGAAGCTGACTTACATTCTTTTCTGATTATTTTAGTGGCGATGCGCATGGCGCTGTTGTTACCTATGCCCGGTGGAGTGGGCACCTTGGAGGCATCTGTACTCTGGTCATTTCACACTTTGGGTTTACCCGCCAGCGCGGCCTTGGGTTTAATTGCACTCATGCGCGTGCGCGATGCCATTGTGTTGTTGGTCGGGTTGGCGTGTTTGCGCGCTAGCAATACCACTAACGCACAAACCAAATCCATTACTGAAATCTAAGGAAGCTTTGAAATATTCACTTCTCGTCATACCCGCGAACGCGGGTATCCAGAAAAATCAACAGCATGGATTCCTGCTTTCGTAGGAATGACCAATAATTCAGAGACACCCTAGCTTTTCTTCCCCAAGATTAAAACGATTTGCGATACGCCGCCCAACAGGTGGCATTTTCCCAAAGTTTAATCGTGAGCGAACCCGTGCCGGGTGGGTGAATCAGTGCGATGACTTTTTCATTAATAATGCGACTGAAATGTTCGATGCTGGGGTTTAATCCAGCAAATTCTTCTTTGTCATTCAACAGGCTATCGCGGAAGTACCCCACTACTTTATCCAGCGCCGCCTCTATCTCAACAATATCCACCAAATAACCGTGTTTATCCAATTGGTCGCTTTCAATACTCACTTCCGCCACATAGTGATGTGCATGCGGAAAATTTTCACTGCCCCAATCGCCGCCGATCAGAAAATGGTTGGCGATAAAATCGCGGGTCACTGCAACGGTATACATAAAAATCCCTGCCTGCTAAAAATTAATAAATTGAAAAAGATTAAGAGTGTGAATTACAAAAGATGGCTTGCAGTATCTCCGCTGGAGACTGGTGCAAACGCTGATAAAGTGCTGGTGCTTCACTGAGCGGGACGCGATGGGTAATTAATTGGCTGGGCTGCAGCTTGCGCAACATTTGCCAGGTAAGTTCAAACCGACGAGCCTTATCCCACCGGCCACTTAATTCCGGCGCAAGACTACTCACTTGGCTGGTGGTAATTTTTAAGCGATTGCGATGGGCATTTCCTCCCAGCGCAATCGCTGCAGTTTTATTGCCGTACCAACTGCCGATAACAATCCGGCTTGCAAAACCACTTAACTCAATTGCCAAATTTAATGCATCGGGCGCGCCGCTCACTTCATAAATGAGATCGGCACCGGTGTTATTTTCTGCAACACTTAATTGTTGTTTAAGGGCATTAATATCTGTCGTCGAAAATGGATCGAACACCTCACTTACGCCGAGTTGCAAAGCACGCTCGCGGCGCACAGCAATTGCATCCACCCCGTGTAATTGAGTCAGCGGAAACTGCGCTAATAAATTTGCCAACAGCAATCCCACTATGCCCTGCCCCAACACCACCACACGCTCACCCAATGCAGGGCTGCCATCCTGAATCAAATTAACAGCGGTTTCCATATTGGGTAAAAATACGGCGTCTTCCGCGGCTATGCCTGCAGGAACAGGAATAACACTGGCAGGTGTGGCGATAAAATGGCTGGCGTGTGGTTGAAACGCAAATACACGTTGACCGATTAATGCGGCGTCCACACCCTCACCCACTGCTTTAACAATACCAACACTGGCATAGCCGTATTGCAGCGGATATTGTTGCTGATCTTGTTGCTGGGAACGCAACACAGCGATAGTCGCTTCAAGCGGCATTTCATTGGGAATTTGCCCGCGATACACCAGCATTTCGGTACCGGCACTGATCGCTGAGCATTCCACTTGCACCAACAATTCACCTTCAGCCAGTGCGGCAAGAGGTTGTCCGCGCACTTCAACTTGTTCAATGCCGGTGAACCAGAGTTGCTGTGCATATACAGGTTTATTTTGGCCAGCGTCAGTCGTCATATTGCGTAATCCCTTATGCTGTGTGATCGCTATAATTTAAATTGCCCCACACGATTAAATCATCACCCAGGCGTTCAGAGAAAAAAGGTTTTAACTGTGGAAATGTACCGCGCGATTGATTACCTAAACCAGTCACTGCTTTGTAGCCGCCTACAAATTGCGGCGTAATAGTGAGCACCAGTGCGTCCACCAAGCGGGCTTTTAAAAACGCACTGATAACACTGGCTCCACCCTCCACCATTAAACTTTTTATGCCGCGGCTCCATAATAACTTCAACGCGCGCTGCAAACACACACGGCCATCGGCATTGCCTTGCAGCGCGGTAATTTCCAAACCTTCAATAACGGTACCCTCATCATCTACCGTAGTTAATACCCAGCAGCGTTTATCCGGCAGGCAACACAAGCGCGCTTTTGCTGGAATGCGCAATTGACTGTCCAACACAATTGGCTGCGGGTTGTGACCAATCCAGTGGCGCACGGTGAGTTGTGGGTCATCACTTAATACGGTGCCTATGCCAACTAAAATGCCGTCGTGCATGCTGCGCAATTGATGGGTTAACCGCAGCGATTCTTCACCACTCAACGCGAGTGGTTCATCGCAGCGCAGCGCGATACTGCCATCAAGGCTTTGCGCATAGCTTAGGGTAACGAAGGGCCGCTCGCTGGAACGAAACGCGTTTTTATTCTGGGTCAGCCAGTTTTCAATTCGTTGATTGAGGTTCATGCAAATCACTGTGATGGGATGAAACAAACGGCTTACTAAATAACAAATGATCCATGCGTTTGGCTTTGGTGATCATATAACCTTTATTCTCGGCGTTGGCCGCAATTTCCAGCGGCACACGCGCCACCACCTTGATGCCTTCAGCCTGTAATGCCTGGATCTTGGCGGGATTATTGGTCATCAAGCGCACGGATTGCACACCCAAATCCTCCAGAATACACGCGGCTAGCGAGTAGCTTCGCTCATCAGCACCATGGCCTAACATAAGGTTGGCATCAACCGTGTCGTAACCCTGATCTTGCAAGTTGTAGGCAAGCAACTTTTGCTCAAGGCCAATGCCGCGCCCCTCCTGACGCAAATAAATCACCACGCCCTGCCCCTCCTCCGCCACCAGCGCCAGCGCGCGGTCCAATTGCTCACCACAATCGCAGCGCAATGAACCGAGCACATCACCAGTAAAACACTCTGAATGAACACGAGCCAACACGCCCTCTGCGCGAGTCAGGTCACCCATGTAAAAGGCCAAATGCTCTTTGTTATCCAGCGTATTGGTGTAATAACACAATTGAAAATCCCCATAGCGCGTGGGAATGCGGGCGGCAGCAGTGCGAGTAACAGACGGATTTGGCATACACAAAATCTTCAATGGTGAGAGGTAAACTCTATACGATGGCCGTGATCTTATGGGTCAGTCGCGCAATAGGCAAGGCAAGTCGCTGGTAATAGACCCTACACTGATAGAGAATTACCGCGCGTGGGTTAATCGATATTTTCAACGAGTAGAGTGCAATGGCTAAAATTTATTTTGCAATTCCCGGCGATATCAACACCCTCACCGGTGGTTATGCCTATGACCGGCGATTGATCGCAGAGTTGCGCGCACTGGGTCACAGCATTGAACATCTGCAACTATCCTCTCGCTTTCCGCTACCCGATGCCGACGCACTCACCGATGCCGCCGCACAATTAGCTGCCCTGCCCGACCAGGCGCTGGTAATGATTGATGGCCTTGCTTACGGTGTGATGGAAACTATCGCAGAGCAGCATGCCACGCGTTTAAATATTATTGCGCTGTGCCATCACCCACTCATGCTTGAATCGGGTTTATCCAGTGTGCAAATACAGCAGCTTTTTTTATCCGAACAACGCGCACTGAATGCGGCCAAGGCGGTGATAGTCACTAGCCCAATGACCGGTAAAATTCTTGCCGAACAATTTGCAATTCCCGCCGCAAAAATGACGATTGCATTGCCTGGCACCGATGCGCAAACCTTTGCCCCCTGTATCGGCAATCCGCCGGTGCTCTTGTGTGTGGCAACACTGACCCGTCGCAAAGCGCATGACGTATTAATCGATGCGCTCGCGAAGATTAAACAACTTGCATGGACGCTGCGCCTCGTGGGCGGCACAGAGTTTGACCCGGAATGGACATCGATACTGAAAAATAAAGTGGCGCAGTATGGGCTTGAACAGCGCATTGTTTTTCTCGGCAGCATTGCCGAACCAAGCAGCGAATACGCCGCAGCAGATGTATTTGTGCTGCCATCATTATTTGAAGGTTATGGAATGGCGTTTGCGGAAGCACTCAGTTTTGGTTTGCCAATTGTGGCTGCCCGCGCCGGCGCAGTGCCCGACGTAGTGCCTGAAAGCGCCGGTATTTTAGTTGCTCCGCAAGATTCCTCCGCGCTCACCGCTGCGCTGCAAGAATTGTTAACTGATACTGCCGCACGTAAAAAATTACAACAAGGTGCACAGGCTGCAGCGCGAAATTTACCCAGCTGGAAAGATACCGCTGCCGTAGTTGCAAAATTAAGCGCGCAACTAAGCGCGCAATTAACAGCAAAACTATCGACACAACCATCCATACAATCAATGGCAGGAAAAAGTGAGTAATCAATGAGTAGTTTTTCAATCGCATGGTTGGATTTACGCGAAGGCGCCGATTTTGCCGCGCGCGATAAAACATTGGTAACACAGGCGTTGAACTGGCTTGGTCAAGCAATAGACCGCGTATCACCCGACCGCATTATTGTTGACTTGGGTGCAGGTACTGGCTCCACGCTGCGCGCGCTGAGTAAATTGGGTGCAAACAATATTGTGTGGCGTTTGGTGGACCTGGATGGAAAATTATTGGATGAAGCGCTGCGTCGCCACGGCAAAAATTGTTTGATCGAAGACTATCAAGCCGATTTAACAATCATTGAGGAACTACCGCTGACCGGCGCGCACATAGTGTCGGCATCTGCGTTATTTGATTTGGCCTCAAGTACTTTTATTGATGCCTTAGTCGCGCGGCTCGATGCACGCAAAACCGCTGTTTATGCCGCCCTGAATTACGACGGCACAACCACTTGGTCACCGGCACATCCGCTGGATGAAAAAGTATTAACCGCATTTAACCAAGATCAGCACCGCGACAAAGGTTTTGGCCCCGCGCTTGGCCCGGACTGTACCGAATATTTACAAAAAGCACTGGAAAATAAAGGCTATGCGGTCTCCATCCAACCCAGCCCCTGGCAATTAGCAGCAAAAGATCACGCCATGTTGACCGAATTAATTAATGGTATTGCCGCTGCCGTGAGTGAAGGTTATGGGTTAACACCGCAGGCGCTGGAGAACTGGAAAAATTTTCGCATTGCCAATGTGGCCGACGGCAATTGCACAGTCGGCCATTGGGATTTGCTCGCACTACCGCGTTAATGTTCAGGTAGCGAAAACGCCTCGATAAATTTGTTACGCAATTCATTCATAGGCCACACCGGTGCATCGGCAGCGGGCACCATTCCACTGCTCCACTGCCAGTGCGCCACTGCATTTATCAATGCGGAGTCGCGGGTAATTAAATGGATTGGCACATCGCGGTTAACCGTTTTAATGTCGCCCGTTTCGCCCGTAACAATCGGCGCTGGCTGGTGGTCACCCAATACCAACACCACCATATTGTCATCGCCGTAATTCATCACGTAAGACGCGATAGTCTCCAGCGCATATTCAATCGCCAAACGAAATTGTAAACGGATACGCGCTGTTTCCTTCCAAACTTCTTCTGGGCTATCACCACTCATCGCTTGCGCATTAAATACAGTGCCATCACCAACCGCATTCCAATCAATCAATTGTGGAATGGGTGTCCAGGGCGCGTGGGATGAAATCAGTGCAATCTCTGCCATCACCGGTGTAGGTGTCGCGCTGGACGATTGTGCAGCAAGCTCCCGCGCATGAAATGCAGCAAGCGTGTATTGGTCCGGCATGGTCACCCAATTAAAAGGTTTACCCGCGTAACCGAAATTGTGTGCATCATAAATATGGTCGTAGCCATAATAATTTCCTTCCGGCCAATCCATAGTAATCGCGGGCATTACCGCCACAGTGCGCCAACCTGCGGCATTAAATACGCGATTAAGTGTAGGCCGCTCGCTCATCATCAAACTGTTGTAGCGAATCTGATTATCAATCCACAAACCCGACATAGCGGTACCGTGAGCCAACCAACTCAAACCACCCAGGGTAGGTGAAGTTAAAAAACCACTGCGCACCGCAAAACCTTTTTCCGCTAATTCCTCACTCGTGCGCGCCAGCAAGGGGCGAATATGTGGCGCAAATTCGGGGTTATCCAACACCGTGCGCCCATAGGATTCTACAAATATCACCAACACATTTTTATCGCGCAACAACGCCAATACATTCTCATCAGCACGCACGGGGTCATCACTTTTATCCAACTGCGCCCGAAACAATTTCATATCGGCTACCGTAGCCAGCATGTCATGGGTATGCGCCGATAAATGTTGATAAAACTTCATTGCCGCAAATGGCGACCCAACAAAAAACAACAGCACCCACAGCACCAACCCAACCGCTAAAACCACCGCCGATGTACGCACAGAAACCAACAACTGCCGCACCCGCCCCAACACCCAAAAAGCACCCAGCACAATTAACAACACCACAAACAACAGCAATACCGCTATCGCCAAGGCACCTGCCCGACCAATTGTTCCATCGAGTAAATTCATCCCGTTAACCAACAAATAACCATCAAACAACGGATTAAACGGCCGCGCGAACACATTGAAAGTCGCCATATCCGCACAGGTAAAAATCACACCCACCGCCAATAACACCGCCGCGACCCATCGCACCGCCATACCAACGCGCCCCGGCAGCAGGAGCAGCAAACCAATTATCACCAATTCCAGAGGGATAACTAAAAAAGACGATGCGTTAATAGCACTGATACGATTCGGGATAACCAACGCAATAAAAATCAAAACAAGCGCAGCAATATTCAAACTGGATTGAAAACGAAACAAAAGCGCCTCCCGTTAGTAACGATGCGAACAAAAACCATCCCCCAAGCATAATGGATACGCAGTCACGGGAGCAAAGGTTGTATCAGTATCTTCCAGAGCAAACAATTCTAACTCCGCAAACAAAACACCCGAGCTTGGCTCGGGTGTTTGTAGGGCACGTTTCAAACAGCAAGCAGATGGGAGCCGTATAACGGCCAAAAAGTGGAAGTTGGCGGCTGCCAAGATAATTAGGGCTAGGTAATTTGATTGAAATTTTTACCACAGTCGCTTGCTATGAATTTTAATTGGTTAATTCTAGCTCTGAAATATTGAATACTTTTCTTTTGGGTATGCTTGGACAACACTTTGCGTCACTTTCAGCATATTCAAGACCTTCTATTACAATAGAGTTTTCAGAGACGAGCAGCGATCTGGCCAAATAAGTACCACGGACTCCAACTTCTACTGGAACTAAAAGCTTACCGTTTAAGATTCCAGACAGGTATGTATATGTAACATTGCCACAACTACCTGGGGTAAAATTCTCATGAAAGCAAGGCCCCCCAATTGTATATAAAACAAACTCTATTCCCTTGTTGCTATAACGTTCACGGGCTTCGCAATACTCTCCACCACGGATGATGGATTCGTGACTTTTAACGGCACCTTCTAATTTTCCAGAAAAATTAATGCACTCTTGTGAACTGGAAATTTCAGCTAATAAAATCAAAAATAAAAATGTATGTTTCATATGTATAGATTTTGGTCTTACCCACAAAACTGCGACTTACAAACTGCTCAAGGAGCGTAGCGACTGATGCTTGAGCGATTTATTAGGCTTATATGCATACTAAAGCACTAGCTTGGTAAAATTATTCGTAAGTAATTCCCACATTAGTAAATCTTTCAGCACACTATTATTCTTATGGATTTTGCTTATTTCAATTTCTCTGGTAATTCTTGCACTAAAAGGAATTTGCGCGATTGAAAATAGCTCCTTACCACTTTCAATAATGGCCGATACCTTAATATGGCTTTCTCTAATTTGGCAATTTTTATTATTGCATGCTAAAACCGCACCGCACCTTGTTTCTGAACGGTTAATATTTTCATACTGTAGCTCATAACATACCTTATGATTTCTTTTAATTCCGCTATTATTTTGAATTATAAGAATAGTCTCAACTTCTTTTTCTATGTCATTAAATTTTTTATTGCTTATATATAGATTAGGTTTATCCACAACAATAGATTGTATATATTCGGGCTTAATGATTTCAGGAAAACCATTATTTATACGATGAGTTTCCTTGATCTCGCAGAGTTTTTCATTGCATTTTACAATAATTCCACATGAGCTATTTTTTGGACTACAAGCTAAGCGTCCTTTATCGTAATTGTCGTCTGCATAAACCAACCTAATTTCGCAGAACAAAACCGTGTAAAAAAGTGCAGCAAATAAATTAATGAATTTGTTCATGCGCCCTCTGGTTTTTAGCCTAACAGTTTATTAGACGGCCACAGCCGTATATCTTCCCGCTACATATCATTTCTTATGCGAGCTTGCGGCGACCTATAATTACATAAATATCAAATAGTTAAAATTGATTTGGTCTTTTTAAAAAATTGGCATTCCAGCTCGCACTTCATATCACTAGCCGCATATCACTTTTGGCCAATTTTACTGAGTTAACTTAATCATTTGTTTCTATTGGAAGCCACAATGTCATGCTGGATAATTTGGCTACTGTGAACTTAACAGACTCTAGCAGCAAATTACATTACGGCCCATTACCACACCACCCTGCTCACCTTTTTATTTTTTATGACTGCATTTTTTATTTACTCACCAACCGATACATTTCAGCGGCGGCCAATAAAAAAGCGCCCACACCAAAATTAGCAGTTGAACTAGCGTCTACCACTTGGCCGGGAATCGCTCTTTCTCCGATTGGTTGAACGTAACCGAGTTTACCGTTGCTTTGCAGTGCGGTTTCACTCAGGTAGAGCCTTGCAAGCATATCGTCACCCCACTGCTTTTGCATCCTATTGACCCATATCAAAACAACACTGACTGCAGCTGTTTTAATAGCGCGACTGTTAAGAGCAAACATCCACTTAAACGGAATGGACAATGAGACAACGTGTTTACAAAAAAATGGCGGGGACTTCTGCCGTGTTTATCCCCGCCGATTTCAACCATGCATCGCCCGTTGAACGCGATGGTTTAGTCTGGACGGATAGTGAATTGAGCATGCCGGAAAGCCCGCAAACTATGCAGTGGAAACCACCGCTGGACAGCTCGCTGGCATTGGAAGGATTGGAAGAATACGACCCACCTGCAGCGGGTGATGCGCGCTATGTAACTAAACTGGGGCTCGCGTTTGTGTATATCGGGAAAATTCGCGGCTGGGTCGCGCTGACAGATTTTGTGTGAGCATTCCTCACGCGTCAGGATATAAAACCCTATATGGGGCGTAACACACCGAAAAGGAATTTGATGACTGCTATAAAAAGAACTCATTCATTGTGAGGAGTTCATCATGCCTAACGAACACGAGATCCGCGAACTGGCTTATTACCTTTGGGTATCTGAAGGTAAACCCAGCGGGCAAACTGATCGACATTGGCAAATCGCCACCAAGATGGCCGCCGAACAAAAACATGGATCGCCGTCGCCCAAAACATCCACTGATCCTTCAGAAGCAAAAGGCACAACAGAACCCGAACAGCCTGATCAAACCTAGTGTTTTAATAGCAGCGAAACCCTGTTGGCAAATCGTGCGAGCCTTATTGAGTCCGTCGCCAAATCACAAAACCCAACCACACAAAACCGACTGAAAAAAGCAGCCCGATAAAATGACTGCGGGAAATACCGACAGCAATGACGGCGATGTTTTTATCGTCGGGGTCTACATAAACCTGAATCAGCTCGCCATTTTTTAGCGCTGTTTGCGGGCGACTAATGCCAAACCCGATACGAGTGCCGCGATATTCTTTACCATCCACCTCGTAGCTATATTCCAACCAACGCCCACCGTAATAACCTCCTGCCAAGGCACCGCGCAATTCGTTGGTGACGGTACCTTTGTGCACTGGCCAATGCGCGGCAGCAGTGCTTTTATAAATATTGCTCGCGCTGGATAAAAACAACATACCAGCCGCAACTATGCACAATCCAAAAAAAAGTGAGCGCAGACGTTGATATTTTTTCTCGTTGTCGGGATTCATTTACACTCTCGCAAAAAATTTAATTACCAATCACCCGCAGCCTTATCAAATACTGATAAACACAACCATTACAGGGCATTACACCAAGAACACCCTCACTTTACCTGCAATCACTTCCTCGTCAACCAATAGAAAACAAAAATTATCGCGCCACAAAAAAGAAACCCTATACTTCACAGCAGGTTAGATAGCAATTGGACAGTTGCTACTGGAGAATTAAAAGCTGGAGACTTTTTTTTGGACAGTTTGAATCATTACCGGGCACTTTCCCCGACCAAACTCTGGCGGGTTGGCAGCCGTCGGGATAAGACCATTATTTTTGGTGGCTGGTTTGCGCTGGTGCTGGCAAGTATCGCGCTCGGGTTGCTATCGGTAATAAAAAGTTGGTCGGGTATACCGCTGGATTTTGGCGGTGTCACAGTTTATATCACCGTTTACCCTACCCTGATTATTTGTTTATTCCTCACCCTCACCTGCGGTTGGCGCTGGGGGGCAATTCCTGCTTATTTATCCACGCTTTCACTGGCGCTTTATTCGGGCATGCAATGGCATTGGGCGATCATTTTTGCCTGCGCGAACCCATTGGGTTTTGCGATTCTGGCGGTTGGCTATCAAGCGATTCCGGCAAATAAAAACTTACGCGATTCCAATTCATTATTGTTTTATATCCAGCTGAGTTTTGTGGCGAGCATTTTTAGCTCCAGCGGCGCACTCATTTGGTGTTATACCAACCACATTGATCGCACTGCCCTGCTGGCAATTTGGCAGGGTTGGTGGCTGGGCGCATTTTTGCAAAGTGTATTTATTGTGGGCCCATTGCTCGCGCTCTTGTGGCCCAGGATTGCGCACTGGCAACAACATCACCCTGCCTATTTACGCCTTGCCAGCGGCAATGTTCGGCGCTCGGTATTGCGCCTGCTGGGGGCAATTACCACCGGTGTACTGGTGTACGGTGCGGCTACGATTCAGTTAGCGAGCAATCAGTTGGATCGCGCGCTTATCACTAGCAGCAGCTCCATGAGTGCTGAAGTGAGTAATGCCATCATGATTCTGCAGCAGACCACTTGGGTATTTTTTTGGGTATTCGCGATGATTATTTTATTTATCGCATTTTTTGGTTACCAACTGTTTACCCGCTGGCAACGCTCAACCAATGAATTATTAAGTGATCTGCACAGTGCCAACGAAAGCCTGGAGTGCCTTGCCCAAACTGATGGCCTTACCGGTCTGCTCAACCGTCGCACTATGGATGAACGCTTGAGCAGTGAATGGCTCCGCACCAGCCGCATGGGCAGCGGCGGCGCACTGGTGATATTGGATATCGACCATTTTAAAAATATTAATGATCATTACGGTCACGCCGCGGGTGATGCGGTGATCCGCAGTATTGCGCAGGCGATACAAGCGGAAGCGCGCGGGATGGATATCGCCAGCCGTTATGGAGGCGAAGAATTTGTGATTTTACTGCCGCAAACCGACGCAGAAGGTGCGCTGCAATTTGCCGAGCGGATGCGCAATCGCATTGCAACAACTGCGGCTTATCACGAGACCAAAGAACTGCGCGCAACGATTAGCTTGGGTGTAGCTATTTTTTCTGCGCAGGATACCTCTTTTAGCGCATGGCTCGCGCGGGCGGATCAGGCGCTGTACCGCGCGAAAGAAGCGGGTCGCAACCGCGTTATGGTGGCGAGTTAACCCACATCCACCACACTACTATCCCCATCCAAAATAATCCCATCAAAAACAAAAAAGCCGCCCGGGATTACACCGGGCGGCTTCCTATTACTGGTCGCTCAAATGTGCAGGCGCGACGAATTACAAACCAATGACATTCTCGGCTTGCGGGCCTTTTTGACCGGGTTTTACGTCGAACTCTACACGCTGGCCTTCAGCCAGGGTTTTAAAACCTGAACCGCTGATTGCGCTGTAGTGAACAAATACGTCCTGGCCGGCCTCGCTCGCGATAAAACCAAAACCTTTAGACTCGTTGAACCATTTAACGGTACCAGTGCTTCTAGCCATAATAAACCTCGATGTTTCTTTAAATAAAAATGAATACCCCAAGTGGGATTGTGCTGGCGGATTCAGATCTTACTTATGAAAAACAAAACGAGGTGCTAAGAGATTCACTGCTAGTACAACGATGTGACTTACCATAAATAATGCTGCTAACTGGCCAGCGGAATAAATATATTATCCGGCCCACTGCAAGTAAAGAGGGGGTTTTAACAAAGAATATGGCTTTTTGGTTATAAAGCAGCACGACTCAACAACGTCTCCCGCAGGATTAAATTTATCCAGACATTTGAGCTAAATCAACTATTTACCGCCCCCGTTAAAGCTGCAACAATCACTCATCATACTGTTGGCGCGGAGTTTTCCTGCCATAGTCTTATATTCGAGGTGGTGGACCCATGACAGCTAATCAGAACATTGTAAAAACCCAGGATTCAAGCTGCCCTCACGATAAGCGCGTCAGCTGCGGCAATTGCCGTTTAAATACTATTTGCCTGCCTATCAGCCTGCACATTGAGGATATCGACCGCTTGAACGGTATTATCCAACGCGGTAAACCGCTACAAAAAGGCGATTATCTCTATCGCGCTAATGACCACTTTCACTCGGTGTATGCCATTCGTTCGGGTGCAGTAAAAGCACTGACCCTGAGTGATAACGGTGAAGAACAAGTCACCGGGTTTTATTTGCCCGGCGAGGTAGTCGGCATGGATGGTATTGCCGACAATCGCTACACCAATTCAGTAATCGCATTAGAAACCGCATCGGTGTGCGAAATTCCGTTTAATCGCATGGAAGAATTGAGCTTGCAAATCCCTAATCTGCAACGTCACTTTTTTCAATTGATGAGCCGCGAAATTACCCAGGATCAGCAAATTATTACCCTGCTGAGCAAAAGCAGCGCCGAAGAGCGCATTGCCGCCCTACTGCTGAGTATTTCCAGCCGCAATAGCCGCCGCCAGCTATCGGCCAATGCCTTCCGCTTACCTATGTCGCGCACCGATATTGGCAATTATTTGGGCCTGACCATTGAAACAGTCAGCCGTATTTTTACTCGCTTGCAAAAACAGGAGGTGATTTCTGTGGATAAAAAAGAAGTCCTCATCACTAACATGGAGTTGCTGCGCAATATCGCCAATGGCGATGGCCACTGCTAACCACTGCAAGCACCTGCAATAAACCACGAGCACCTACAATGATCAGCAACCAGCGTTTGCAAGACACCCTCGCCGCATTTGATGCCGCCAACCTGCAAGACCCAAATAGCGAAATAGTAGAAGGCAAAACCGTTGCCAAAGAATGGATTTATGCCCAACGTATGAGTGCACAGCTGTCACGTTTTTGCCCCGATGCATCCGAAGCGTTACAGCTCGCGACACGCAGCCAGCATATTTGTCGCTGGAAGATTCCGCGCTCTGACTACCCAATGGATCGTAGCGGCTATAAAAAGTGGCGTCTGGATTTAGCGCAAATGCACGGCGATATCGCCGGTGAAATTATGGCCGCACAGGGTTACGACGAAAGAATCATCTCTCGCGTAAAAGACTTGCTGCTTAAACGCAGTTTAAAGCGCGATGAAGAAGTACAAACACTGGAAGATGTGATTTGCCTGGTGTTTATTGAATTTTATTTAGAAGACTTTGCCAGCAAACACGATGAAGTAAAACTGATTGATATTATCCGCAAGACCTGGAACAAAATGTCAGCCAAGGGCCATGACGCCGCACTGAAATTACCACTGAGTGACAGCATGCTCGCACTGGTAGGTAAAGCGCTCAGCCCGGACACCTGAGTTTATTACCGACAATTTCAATAATTTTCACATAAACAAAAAAGGAAACCACCGTGTATTTAGCCCTTAAACATTTGCATTTAACTTTTGTTGTACTTTCACTGCTCATTTTTTTAGTGCGTGGTGTTTTGTTATTTATGAATTCATCCATGTTGCATAAAAAACTGCTAAAAATTGCCCCCCACATTATCAACACCATTATGTTGGTCTCGGGTATTGTGCTCGCGGTACATTTGGGCATGAAACCAGGTGAACAGCCATGGTTGATGGCAAAAATTATTGGTTTGGTTGTTTTTATTATTCTGGGTGTAGGTGCCTTTAAAGTTAGCAAACCCCTGGTGCAAAAAATTCTATGGATTGACGCACTCGTAGTATTCGCTTACATCATCAGTGTCGCCATCACCAAAAGCCCGATGGGTTTCTTCGGTTAATGTTTCAATCGCACCAGTGGTTTATCACTACTGGTGCGATCTTGCATGCCCATCATCTGATTTTCCCCACGCCTATTCTGTTTCTCCCGAGCCAACCATCTCTTGACCTTCTGAATTAAGCATCGCCCCTGATAGTGAGGCTAAGGGGTAATTATTTGTATTTTTTGCGGGTTGGCCTAGGCTTAGATCTATAAGTAATTAGTAAGGGCTATTTTATTTACAATACTTGACGTTTCTTAAAAAGTGATTTATATCACGTATCTGCTGTTTAGCTTTCCAATAACTTTAATAATGGCGAACCCTATGAAGAAGATATTTTTGATCATCACCCTTATTTGTTTTTCACCATTCAGCTTCGCTTGCGACGAAACCTGTAAACGCGCCAAGGCCGAAGCGGCAAACAATATTAAGTTTGCCAGCTACCTCAACCAGAAATATTGCAAAACTACCGGGATGGATTTTTTACTGCATGGGCGCAAGAGCTTGGAAACCTATCGCGAAAAACAATTGCCAACGGCGCATCGTGGCGGGGCAAAGAATATCCGCAACTTTATTTTGCAACGCAAAGACTGGCTACAAGAGTGCGATAACTATCTGCAATTGACTGAGCAAGGCCGTATTTTCCGCGATAAAGAAAGCACGGAAAAAATTCTTGCATCGCTGAATGGCACTGCTGAAGAGCTGCACAAAATCATGATGCGCCCCCGTGCGGAAGTGGAAAGCCTGGAATTGGTTACTGCACCGGCAGGGCAAAAATTTGATGAGCTGTTTAAAAATGTGGATGCACACTACCTTGAACTGCAACGCCGCGGCTTGCTTTAAGTAAGCGATAAAATCGGCACAACCACCGCAATAAAAAACCGGCACATGGCCGGTTTTTTATTGCGCGCTGGAACCCGCGATCAGGATTTCTTTTTCAACGAGAGCACTGGCCGTTCAGGTTTGTCGGGACGTTCTGCAAAATGCTTGGCCAACTCTTCCCGCGCTTTTATCGCTTCGGATTTAGCATCGGCTACCGGGCTGGAATGCCAGGACTTGGGCGCGCTGCCGCTGGCTTTTGCCAGAAACTCCAGGCCAGATCGCAATAGCCTTGCCTGATCGACAAAACTAATACCCTCTGGAAATTTGCCGGGATAAACATCACTCGGGTCCTTGGGGTTTCCTTCGATACGAATACTAAAACCACTCGTATGTGTCGCTGTGCCGGCAGCCATATCGGCCACCCAATCCTCAAAATTCATAACTACCACTGATGATGATTAACGGAACCTGCATTAAATCATAAACTATTTATGTGACAAAATAGCTATTGGCTATTTAGCGGGGCCACCTAAAGCACCCCCCGGCTAAGTACAAACTTATTTGCTCAACCATTTACTGCAGCGGCATTTTCAGCCGCCGCTGATTTGCGGCGCTGTTCTTCGCGCAACTCCAGTTTTTGCGCCCGACGCAATTGACGCTCGGGTGGCAACACACCTATGTGCGCCTGATTGCGCTGTTTAGCCAATTCGATTTGCTTTTGGCGCTCGGAAAAACGCGTTTTTTGTTCCTCAGTGAGTTTGTCAAAACAGCGCGGGCAGCACACACCCAACATATAGCGCTCTGACTGTTTGTCTTCTTCGGTAATGGGATAACGGCAACCATGGCACTGGTCGTAAATGCCTTTTTCTAATTTGTGATTGACGGCCACGCGGTTATCAAACACAAAACATTCGCCACGCCACAGACTCTCCTCTTCCGGCACTTCCTCCAGATATTTAAGGATGCCGCCTTCCAGGTGATAAACCTCTTCAAACCCCTGCTCTTTCATGTAAGCCGTTGATTTTTCGCAGCGGATACCACCGGTGCAAAACATGGCGACTTTTTTATGTTTGCTTGGGTCAAGATTCTCTGCCACGTAAGCCGGGAACTCGCGGAAAGTTTCGGTTTTGGGATCAATCGCGCGCTCAAAGGTACCGATTTCGTACTCATAAGAATTACGGGTATCAATCACCACCACATCCGGGTCACTGATCAGCGCATTCCAGTCCTGTGGTTTCACATAAGTGCCCACAATTTGTTGGGGATCGATACCGTTAACACCCATGGTGACGATTTCTTTTTTGAGCTTGACCTTCATACGGTAGAAAGGCTGCTCGTCATAGAAAGACTCTTTATAACTGAGGTTATCAAAACGTCCATCCGCATCCAGAAATGCATTCAACGCATCTATCGCCTCGCGACTCCCCGAAACAGTACCGTTGATGCCCTCTTCCGCCAGCAATAGCGTCCCTTTAATGCCCTGCTCATCACAGAAAGTCTTAAGGCGCGGTACCAGCGTTTCATAATCGGGTAATTTGACGAACTTATAGAGGGCGGCAACAACAATCTGACTCATAGATAGCACTTAACAATGTGGGGTTAAACGTAGGGTTAAACGTAAAAATTAAACCTGAAACTAGGCTAGATAAACCTTCACAGATTACTGGGCGCGCATTATAGGCGCTTGTTTTTTGTACAGCCAGTATTATTAATGGTCGTGTTTACTGCCACCAAGACATTGGGGTGACGCCGGAACCACTGCACTTGCCAACCACTCATCCGGGCTGAACGTGTGCAGCGCCAAAGCGTGAACACCATTTTGCAGCTCTTCGGCAAGGCAAGCATAAATAGCTTGGTGGCGCTGTACCTGACGCTTACCTGCAAATGCGGCCGCCGCGAGTACAACTTTGAAATGGGTTTCTGAACCAGGAGGCACCGAATGCATATGGCTTTCGTTAATCACTTCCAGATGCTCAGGTTGAAACTCTGCCGCCAGCTTGGTCAGGATACGATTTTCAACAGGTTTCATAAGGTCACCACAGGGTACAAAATTTTACGCGCATTCTAACGGCAAAGACCTACACTGTGTTGACTTGGAGCAACTAGTCGCCACTTTCTTACAGAGTAATCACCATCCACCTAGGTAAATGGGATTCATCATGAGCGGTTACCGATTTTTTATCGATCGTCGTAAAGGTAATGATCGCCGCCTAGACCGCGACCCCTGCAAATACCTGCCGCTCGACCTTTACCACCGCAAACGCCGCAAATCCACCGAACGCCGCGCCGCTGATCGCACTCTGGAACAAGATCTGGAAGCATTTTTAGGTCTTTCAACCTCCCCACCCCCTAAGGATTCAGGTAACTCCCATTAAGTTACCCCTCTATTTATTATCTGGATTTAAAACTGATTTAGCTGAATTCATGAATAACTGGCTAGCAAAAAAAAGCCCCGCACAAGGCGGGGCAAACAACGACATAAGGGAGAAAAATTACCGCAGTTACTGCAGATTAAAACGCCCCGGCACTGGCTTTAGCGCGGATTAGCGTAGGAATACAGCCGGTGCGGGCTTGATATTTCGTTTCCACGGCGGCTATCAGCTGTGGAATAACTGCCGCAGGCGCAACGGCCACTACACAGCCACCAAAACCACCACCGGTCATACGTGCGCCAGCCTTACCGGCACCCGCTTCCACTAGAATGTCAACCAGGGAATCAATCGCCGGAGTGGTGATATTGAAGTCGTCGCGCATGGAGGCATGGGATTCAACCATCACCTTGATTAATGCAGGTAAATCACCGGCCGCCAACGCTTCTGCCGCCGCCAAGGTGCGTACATTCTCGGTTAATACATGGCGCGCACGACGAAAGCTCAATTCATCCAACTCACCTTCAGCGGCCAGCAACTGCGCAAGCTCAACCGCGCGCAATGAAGTTTGACCAAAAAATGCCGCGGCGGTCTCACATTGCTGACGGCGCTGATTGTATTCACTGTCCACCAAACCGCGTTTCACGCCGCTGTGCACGATCAGAATTTCCCAATCGGCGGGCATAGGCACAGGGCGCACCGATAAATCCTGGCAATCAATCAATAACGCCGAATTTTCCTGCCCGCGCGCGGAAATAAGCTGATCCATAATGCCGCAGTTACAACCGACAAAATGGTTCTCTGCCGCCTGCCCAATCAAGGCTGCTTCCGTCGGGTCCACAGCTTCACCACTGAGCGCCAGCAAAGCGCGAATCAGGGCAATCTCCAACGATGCCGAGCTACTCAGCCCCGCGCCAGCAGGCACATTACCGGCGATGTATAAGTCACCACCCGCCAGAGTGAACCCTTTTTTGCGCAACTCCTGCACCACACCGCGCACATAGTTGGGCCAGGACTCAGCCGCGTCATGTTGTTGTACTGCATCCAGATCAACAACACAGGACGCATTATCAAAGTTGTAAGCAACCAAATGCAGTTGACGATCATCGCGCGGAGCAAGTGCGATAAAGGTGTTGTAATTAATCGCGGCGGGTAGCACGAAGCCGCTGTTGTAATCCGTATGTTCACCGATGATATTGACGCGCCCTGGCGCCTTCACTGTGGTGACCGGTTTAAAACCAAAGGATGCTTCAAATAATTCGCTCACACGAGCGGCAGAGAGAGTCGTCACGCCCGCTTACCTCAATCTAAAATGAACAGGAGATTGCTGACGCAACCGCTCAGCGGCTTGTTCAGGTGACAAGTCGCGCTGTGCTTCGGCCAACATTTCATAACCCACCATAAACTTGCGCACCGTGGCGCTGCGCAGCAATGGCGGGAAAAAGTGTGCATGCAACTGCCAATGACTGGCGTCATCTGCAGTGAATGGGGCCCCGTGCCAACCCATGGAGTACGGAAAGGAACACTCAAAGAGGTTGTCGTACCGGGCAGTAATGTCGCGCAATATATCGCCCAAACTCACTTGCTCAGCTTCGGTCAACTCAGTGATACGCGCACGCGCCTGCTTAGGCAGCAATAAGGTTTCATAGGGCCAAGCTGCCCAAAACGGCACCACCACCAGCCAATGTTCGTTTTCAACAACAACCCGCTCGCCGCTCGCCGATTCTTTGCGGGTGTACTCCAATAACAAGGATTGTTGGTGCTGCTGATAATAGGCGCGCTGTTGCTGATCCTCTTTGCTCACCAGTGTTGGTAGCTGGGACTGCGCCCAAATTTGTCCATGGGGATGAGGATTGGAACAGCCCATCACCGCACCTTTATTCTCAAAAATCTGTACGCTGGCAAAGCGTTTACCTAACTCGGCGGCCTCTTGCATCCAGGTGCTGATCACCGCGCGGATCTCTTCATCGTTCAATAACGGCAAGGTTTTGCTGTGATCCGGAGAAAAACAGATAACCCGGCTGCTGCCGTATTCCGCCTGGATTTGAAACAACGGGTCGCTGGATTTAGGGGCATCCGGCACTTCCGGCATAAGTGCAGCGTAATCGTTAGTAAATACAAAGGTAGTTTTATAAACCGGATTGATTTCACCACCCGCTCGTAGATTGCCGGAGCAGAGATAGCAGTTGGGATCATGGGCGGCACTTTCCGGCCATTGATTGGATTCTTGCTGCCCCTGCCAGGGGCGCTTGGTACGGTGCGGGGAAATTAACAACCACTCGCCAGTAAGCGGATTGAAACGGCGATGGGGATGCTCATTGACCGAAAAGGTTTCTGTCATACACTACCTACTTGGGCATATAAATATGATAATTAAACAATGAGCCTAATTTAACCTAATAGCCAGAAGATCACAATCCGTAATTCTCTTTTTTTCCTGTGTATTACTCACATAGGGGCGAGTTCTGGATGACTCCCAATCAAGCAGTAAGCTTTAGGGCGAATTTACGATCACAAAAAATACAAAACCCCAGCAAGATAACTTGCCGGGGTTTGGAGAAACAAACCTATCAATCATCACGCAAAGCGGTTAAACGCCACTATGCCCCAGACTATTGCGAGTAATAATAAACTCATAAAAACCAGTGCCGAACCTATATCCTTTGCGCGCCCTGATAGCTCATGGCGCTCGGAACCAGTGCGATCCACCACTGCTTCAACCGATGAGTTTGCCAGCTCTGCCATCCACACCCAAAAAATACTGCTGATTAATAAAATCAACTCTATGTGAGTTTGCGCCAACCAAAAGGCAACTGGAATCAGCAACACGCCCATGGTTATTTCCTGACGAAATGCCGCTTCGTATTTCCAACTGGCGGACAAACCTTTCATCGAATAACCAAATGCATCAATCACCCGCGCTATGCCAGTTTTACCAGGCTTACCCATTTATCTTCTCCACATTTGTCAGTTAGATGCCAACCAAGGTCCAGTACAACCCCGCTTGTCAGTTGTCATTCGAGCTTCACCAAGTATTCACAGAAGCGTCACAAAGCAGTGCTAAAAATGATTGCGGAGAGAGCCCAATGCACTGTCGCTCTCATTCATCTGCAAATCATTAATGACGGTGAATCATGAACACTTTCCTACAGCGAGTCCATCACCTGGACACCCTTGCATTCTTGTGGGTACATGTGACAAAACGCTTTCAATATCGTCGCTCGGTAAGATTTATTTCCGCCACCGGCGACGGCCCGGTTTATTTGTGTATCGCGCTGATGCTGGTATTGCTCGAACCCAAAGCGGGCATCACATTTTTTTGGGCGGGCATTATCGCTTATAGTTTTGATGTGAGTCTTTACCTGCTGCTGAAAAACCTGATTAAACGCGATCGCCCCGCAGTAAAAATTACCACTTACCAAGCATTTATCACCCCGTCCGATCAGTTCAGTTTTCCCTCCGGCCATACCGCTGCCGCATTTTTATTTGCCTGTTTGGTATGGCAGTTTTACCCCGCGTTTGCCCTGCCCTGTTTTGTGTGGGCCTCGGCCGTTGGCATAAGCCGCGTACTACTCGGTGTTCATTATCCGACTGATTTAGTGGCCGGTGCACTGCTGGGCAGTACCTGTGCATTTTGGGGAATTTATTTGCATCAACTGCTTATTGCACTGCATTAATTGCTGCACTGCACTGATTGTTGCACTGCGCTAATTTTCTTTACAGCCAGCCTTGTATCAGTCTAACGGCGCGCTGGTCATAACATAACGCGCGCGCTTTTCACTTCAGGAGCAAAACCGCATGAAAATTTTATACGGCGTTCAAGGCACAGGAAATGGCCATACGACTCGCGCGCGGATCATGGCCACAGCACTGGCCGATGCAGGAGCTCAGGTTGATTGGGTATTTTCCGGGCGCGAACGCGCTGACTATTTTGATATGCAAACCTTCGGTGATTTTAAATCCTTTCGCGGGCTAACCTTTGCAACCGAACACGGTAAAGTTCGCTACTTAAAAACCCTGCTGACCGCAAATATCCGCCAACTATATCGCGATGTAAGAAGCCTGAATGTGGAAGGCTATGATTTTATTATTAACGACTTCGAACCCGTCAGCGCTTGGGCAGCCAAACTCGCCGGGAAAAAAGTCATTGGCATCTCGCATCAAAACGCTTTTTTTTACGACATACCCAAAGCAGATGACAATATTTTTGTGCGCTGGTTTATGCGCAACTTTGCACCGGTAACACAGCCGATTGGCTTGCATTGGCATCACTTCGGCCAACCTATTTTGCCGCCATTGGTGGAAACCAGTCACTACCCAAATATCTCCACCCCCAAACACTATTTGGTGTATCTGCCGTTTGCAGGGCTGGATGACATACTGCCACAGCTGCGTGAATTTCCTGACTATGAATTTTTTGTGTATCAACCCGTTCCCGCTGCCTACGACGAAGGCCATATCCATATCCGCCCTTTTTCACGTGAAGGATTTCAAATGGATTTGCATCGCTGTGAAGGCGTTATTTGCAGTGCGGGTTTTGAATTGCCAAGCGAAGCCATACATTTAGGCAAAAAAATTCTGGCCCAGCCCGTCGCCGGGCAAATGGAACAAAAATCCAATGCCATGGCGTTGGAAAAACTAGGTTTAGGCACCGAGGCAAAACAATTTGATGTAGCCACTCTCGCACGTTGGCTACCGCAACCCGCACCCAATGGACCACGAAATTACCCTGACGTTGCCAAGGCACTGGTTGATTGGTTGATTACCAGTCGCGGGGAAAATATGGAGGTTTTACAGCAGCAGTTGTGGCAACCACTGATTCAGCAGGATCGTCTGGAGCTGAGTGAAAAGAAGCAAAAAGAAAGTGTAAGTGTATTGGCTAAGTCAGCTGGGTTTTAAATAACCCGAGGCAACCAACCAAATGGGCAAGGCGCGCTAATCAAAGGATATTTTTTTCTGCCGCGCTGATTTAATGCTGCCGCGCTGGGTTTTTTCATCCATGCGGCGCTGTTTGGAAGAGAATGTCGGGCGTGTGGCGTGGCGAGGCTTCTCAATTTTTATCGCGCCAAGAATTATTTCCCGCAATCGCACTAAAGCATCATCGCGATTCTGTTCCTGCGTGCGGTAAGTCTGTGCCTTGATAATTAAAACCCCGTCGTTGGTGATACGTTTATCACCTAATGCCAACAGGCGGGATTTACAAAAATCGCTTAACGAAGAATTGGGGATATCAAAACGCAAATGTATCGCACTCGACACCTTATTGACGTTCTGGCCACCCGCCCCCTGAGCGCGCATGGCAGTCAGCTCGATCTCACTCGGCGGAATAACGATGGAGGCATTGATACGCAACATCTCAGTGTTGTTCTGCAGGTTCGAAAAAACGCAGTGGTTTTTGCTCATCCACTAACACTGGCTGTAACTCGCGATCAAAACGGGTTCGCCAGGAATGCCAGCGAACGATAAACCCACCAAGAATCAAACCGGTAAAACCGGCCAGTGTTGTCAGCAACTCATGGGCAAAGTAGTTATGTGCCAGCGCTGTCAACACAACCAGGCTAATCACCGGCACCAGATAAACCAGCAACGAACCTTTAGCGACTACCTCTTCGGGAATTCCAATTTGGATTTCATCTCCCACGCGGTACTGCGCGGAATCGCGACCATCCAACAATACCCAGATGTAGGCCGTGTGGCCATCCAACTTACTCAATAGACTTTGGCCGCACCCTTTTTCCGCTTTGCAGGAACCACAGGCCGTTTTTTGGATGGTCTCCACCCAAACACCCTCAGCTTCCAAAGATACGATACGGCCAGTTTCAACAATCATGGGACACCTGAACGATTTAAATTCCAGCTATATTCTGCGCAATTTTTTGCGCGGTGACGACAGGAATTTCACCCACTACTGTGATGCGGTAATTTTTATTGGCGTGACGCAGTGAATCCATCACCGCCAAAGTAGCGCCGCGCTGGGCAACACCTTCCGGGATCGAACCACTGGCCTCTTCGATAAACACAGAAAAGGTGGTCAAGCCGTCGGTATACATCAACATATCAATCTGGTTGCGCACCTGGCGCTGTCCTACAAAAGCAAAACCCGGCGGAACCCACACCAAATTCCAACGCTCAGCTTGTTTAGCATCGGTTGGGTTGCAATCAGCCACTTGCGGTGTTGCCGCACGATGTAAGCGCGCTTTGGGTTCCCGCAAGTTCTCGATTTCCGGGCTTAGATCGAGATCGATAAATTGATAGCGTTCCAGCGGGCGCGCGGATTCATCCACTAACCAGGATTTGAGCACCAAGCCGGTTTCATTGTCGATAGTCAGCAAGGAGCTATGACGGAATTGATCCAACGGCAGAGCTAGAAGAGCAGTTGCCTCACGCCCTGCGACACGCTCAGGTCCGCGAATTTCAAACTTGTAGAGCTGATCCATACGTGCAAGGTTGGCACCAAACTGGCTAATTTTGCCCTGTAACAACTGATCTCCCAGCGATTCACAACCAATCGCTTTACCCGTGCGCAGCACCTCACGTTCCGGCCCATTCAAATGCTGCAAACGTTCGTGCTCTACGCCGTCTTCAACCCAATGAATGATGCGAAAGCTCTGCAGCGCAGGATTATCCTTATGTTGATAGGTAAACGAACCTTGGTAATTAAGGGTATGAGGGATAGTCGCCATTTTGCGCAACAGGTTGGCAACTTCAGGCGATTGGGTCGCCATAGGTGCAACAGTATTTATGGCATCGGCTGAATGAGCTGAGCTATTGAGCCCATCTGACTGTGCCAACACAGTCAGAGGAAAAATAGCGACGAAAGGAATAAAACGAGTAACGCAGGAACGAATAAACTGACGGATAAGAACGGGGATCAACATGCTTGTCTCGGGAGTGTGGGATCAGGGGAGCAGCATAACTACTCCACCTGCTTTTACAAGGATCCGGACAGAAAGGGGGATATAAAAACTAGTCCTCTTCGACCAGAATCACTCGGGTATAAGGCAACATACCTTGCCCGCTATTGAGCGACGCGTTGTCGGTATGCTCTTGGATTAACTGGTTTACATAACTACTCACATCTTCGTTGTACACGGGTGCCACTTGTTGACGCGGTACAAACATCACTCGACGGCTCTCTTGCGGACGAGACTCATAACCACTCTGTACGGCAACAGTGCGCGCAGACAATGCAGGTGCATTAATGCCAGAGGGTAGATTTGCCGCTTTGGTTTCTACTGCCGGTGCAGGCGCCGCAGCCATGGTGCCAGCCGCCATATCAGCAGGGTTAGCACCGGGAGTTTGATATTGTTGAACACCAAGAATTACCGCCCCCGCTACCGAAGCAGCAACGGCGACACGCCCAGCTTGTTGCCACCAGCGCAAAGGCATGGCAACTACATTCGAACCTGCAACAGACGTTTGTTCTGCTACATCACTGATGGCTGGTGCCGAATAGGTTTCTTCCGCCGCAATGGCTGCACTCACACGCGAGGCAAAATCGCTTGAAGCAAGAACCGGAATATCACCCTTTAAGCCTGCACTGGCGATCTGGTAACGCGACCAGGTGGACTTCAGTTCAGAATCCGAGTCCAGCGCTTTAAGTAAACGCTGTAGCTCAAGCTCGGAAGCCTGATTGTCCATTAGTGCTGATAAAGATTCGGCAAGCACTGGTGGTTGAGTTTGCTCTGTCATTCTCGCTGGCGCCTCTGTGCAAATGCTGGTGAAGATTCGGTTATGTAGCTCTGTACTCGATATGACTGGATACTAGTCAATTGGTTCAAAGATTTACAAAAAAATGTGAAAGTTTTTAAAGATGGCTAAATGTCCTCAACGAGCGGCTTGATTCGTTTATCAATTGCCTCTCTGGCGCGGAAGATGCGCGAACGCACCGTCCCTACAGGGCACTCCATGGCCTCGGCAATTTCCTCGTAACTCAGACCATCAATCTCCCGCAAGGTTACCGCTGTACGCAGATCGTCAGGGAGATCTTTAAATGCCTGGGCGATGGTATTTTCAAGCTCCTCACACAACACATTGTGCTCGGGAGTGTTGAGTTCATGCATACCATCATTGCCATCAAAGAACTCGGCATCTTCAATTTCTACATCGCTGGACGGCGGACGGCGGTTGCGCGCCACAATATGATTCTTGGCCGTATTAATCGCAATACGATAAATCCAGGTGTAAAACGCACTATCGCCGCGAAAATTGGGTAGTGCGCGATAGGCCTTAATAAACGCCTCCTGGGCGACATCCTGAGCTTCCGCATGATCGCGGATAAACCGGCTAATCACCGCCAGCACTTTGTGCTGGTACTTAATCACTAGCAAATCAAACGCGCGTTTATCGCCTTTTTGAACTCGCTCGACCAATTGCTGATCAACATCAGGCGCTAGTTGCGCTGTCATTCTTTAAACCCCCAAGGGAAAACACAGTATCTTATGCAAAGTCTATTGGATTTACGCCGCTTATAGACAAAACCCTACACTAAAAGTTCAGGGGGCATTATACGGAGTTATTACCCGCAACGCTGTTTAGTTCGTATATAGCATTGGTGGCCGCTCTTTATGCCACGAAGGCTTGATATACTGGCGACCACTTTTGCCCTCCTTTCCCAACCCGGGTTTGATCTGAATGAATAAACACTACCAATATGATGTGCTGGTGATTGGCTCAGGCGCTGCGGGCCTCACGCTGGCATTAAGCCTCGCGAAGAATGCGCGCGTAGCTGTGCTGAGTAAAAATGCTATTAACCAAGGGTCTACCTGGTATGCCCAAGGCGGGATTGCCGCGGTACTTGACGATCAGGATTCGATTGACGCCCATGTTGCCGACACGCTGATTGCCGGCGCCGGCCTGTGCCACGAAGACGCCGTGCGTTTTACGGTCGAACACAGCAAAGCGGCAATTCAATGGCTGATCGACCAAGGGGTTAACTTCACCAAAGAAAACTCCAATGGCGATTATCACCTCACCAAAGAGGGCGGCCACAGCCATCGCCGCATTATTCACAGCGCCGATGCCACCGGTCAGGCGGTGCACTCCACCTTGATCGATCAGGTGCAGCAACAGTCAAACATCGACATATTTGAAAATCATGTAGCGATTAACCTGATATCCCAAGCCGATGCCGACTCGCGCAAGCTGCGCTGCAGCGGCGCCTATGTGCTCGATAACAACAGTGACGATATTCACGTCTTCCAAGCCAAAGTAGTTGTTCTGGCCACCGGTGGTGCAAGTAAGGTTTATCTTTATAGCAGCAACCCGGACAGTGCCAGTGGCGATGGTATTGCCATGGCCTGGCGCGCCGGCTGCCGGGTGGCCAATATGGAATTCAACCAATTCCACCCCACTTGCCTCTACCACCCGCGCGCCAAAAACTTTTTGATCACTGAAGCCCTGCGCGGTGAAGGCGCTTATTTACGTTTGCCCAGTGGCGAGCGGTTTATGCCGCGTTTTGATGAGCGCGAAGAGCTGGCGCCGCGCGATATAGTGGCACGTGCCATAGACCATGAAATCAAACGCCTCGGCTGCGATTTTGTCTATCTGGATATCAGTCACAAATCGCCTGAATTTATTAGCGAACACTTCCCCACGGTTAAAGCGCGCTGTTTGGAATTTGGCATAGATATCACTAAAGAACCCATTCCTGTGGTGCCTGCTGCGCATTACACCTGCGGCGGCGTGGTAGTAGATAAAAACGGCCAAACCGATTTGCAGCATTTATATGCGATTGGCGAAACCTCATTTACCGGTTTACACGGCGCCAACCGTATGGCGAGCAATTCGCTGCTGGAATGTATCGTTTACGCCCAATCGGCCGCGCAACATATTTTGGCTAAACTCGATCAGATTCATACGCCCGATGTATCCCCCCAGTGGGACGCCTCGCGGGTACGCGATTCCGACGAGGACGTGGTGATTTCGCACAACTGGGACGAGCTGCGCCGATTTATGTGGGATTACGTCGGTATTGTGCGCACTCATAAACGCTTGGAGCGCGCGACCCATCGCATAAAATTGCTGCAAAAAGAAATTGCCGAGTATTACAGCAACTACAACATCAGCAGCGATTTGATCGAACTGCGCAACCTGGCCACTGTCGCGGAATTGATTATTCGCTCGGCCCATGAGCGCAAAGAAAGCCGCGGCCTGCACTACTCGCCCGACTATCCAAACAAATCACCTATTGCACGGGACACCATACTGGTACCGACCAATTTTGCCGGACAGGATGTGATTGTTAGCAAGGATATTGATCTTACTGTATAGGCTAACCTTTTGGCCTTAAACAGGCCCGCAGCCAGGTGCGCAAACGCGCCTGATCTGCGGGCTTAATAGCATCATGGCAAAGCAGTAAAAATCTTTTGCTCCCGCTCTCGGACTGCAAGGGCAAAACAATTAGCCAAGGCCAGCAGAGCACCTCCCCAACCAAGACACAATTCAGCTGCTCTTTTTGGTTGTTGGAAAGAATCCAAAATCCGTTTTCATAAGCGAGCGAACCAACAGGTATTGCTGCACACTGCAGCGCATATAAATGCCATAGCCCAATACAACTACCCAGCAATAGGGCCAACCAAACCAGGCGCATTACACCACCAGTATTAACGTCACTTATATAGGGAAAGAGCGCGATAAATAGCGACAACACAAACAACCCGTAAAAGAGCCGGTAAAAGATGCGCAAAAAAGCAGAGGTTGAAATGGAGAGCACTGCCATTGGCGGCAGTGCTTTTGATGCAGAAGCCGATGGACCGCTTGCCCCATCCGCCAGCAGGTCAACAGTGTCAGCTGTTGGTTTTTTGAAGGCCGGTATTTGCACGAATAATGTCCACAATCCGTTGTAGTTCAGGGCTATCGGGATTTTCGCGACGCATAAACCAAGCAAAAAGATCTTGATCCTGCTCTTCCAATAGCAACCAGAAACGTTCTTTATCGCTCTGTTCCAGCCCTGGGTACACTTTCTCTAAAAAAGGCGCTAGCACCAGATCCAACTCCAGCATACCGCGCCGACAAGCCCACTTTAAACGATTGATATCCACGCTAATACCTGTATTAAAAATAAGAGAAGCACATTATAAACGAGCACCTTGCCAAAGACTCGCTTTGACTAGAGAATCGCGCTGCCTGTAGTCAATTTGCGGAACTCTTCCCCATGCCCAATCCGGATTTATCAACCATGACTTACCTCGCAACGCTCACCAACAAACAGCTGCTCTTGGTCAAAGGCCCTGATGCAGGTAAATTTTTGCAAGGCCAAGTCACATGCGATGTAAAAGAACTAAACGAGCCAGTCACTCGTCTTGGCGCGCAATGCAATCCGAAAGGCCGAATACTCCTGAGCTTTCGCGCCCTGCAAATGAATAACGAAACCATCGCGCTACGCCTGCCTGCAAGCATGATGGAGTCGGCGCAAAAAACACTGGGTAAATACATAGTGTTCTCCAAAGCCAAGCTGCAGGATGGCGGTAATGACTTCGCCCTATTCGGTTTGTTTGGCGATTCCGCCGCTGCTGTAGCGTCCACCTTTTTCCAACAGTTGCCTACAACTTACGAGGGCTGGATAGAAAAAGATGGCAGCTACCTGATTCAATTAGCCGCAAATCGCTTTGAATGCTGGGTTGCCACCGCAACTGTTGATTCCTTTATTGATGTAATAGAAAAACAAACGCAGAAAGTTAGCGCGGATGAATGGCAGCTATTGGATATCGCTGCCGGTATTGGTGAGGTTTATCCGGAATCCTACGAGCTGTTTACCCCGCAAGAACTGAATTATCAATTGGTTAACGGCATCAACTTTCGTAAGGGTTGTTATACCGGCCAGGAAATAGTGGCGCGTCTTCACTATCGCGGAAAACTGAAACGCCATATGTATCGCTTTGAATACAAAAACGACCAAACACCTCCGCCAGGAACCACCATAATCAATAGTTTAAGTGGACAAAATGCCGGCACCGTAGTCATGGCGGCACTGAACCAACAAGGAAAAATCGAACTATTGGCTTCATTGCTGGATGAGCAAATTGATCAAGCAAAAGTAGAATCGGCCACAGAAAAACTCAGCCAACTCAGTCTGCCCTATGCTATACCTACAGCAGAAGAAGCCACTCAATAATGATGTCAGGACAACCAATGAATCCTATTACTGAAAAAGTACGCCAGGAAATCATAACTGCAATTGAAAAAGATCAACTCGTACTACCGACACTACCCGAGGTAGCACTGAAAGTTCGGGAAGTTGCCGACGACCCGGATGCCGACATCGACAAGCTCACCAGCGTTATTGGCAACGATGCTGCGCTGAGCGCGCGCATTATTCGTGTTGCCAATAGCCCGTTACTGCGCGCCAGTCGCGCGATTGAAGATTTGCGCACCGCACTTATGCGCCTTGGCATTCAATACACGTGCAATATCGCCACCGGGCTCGCCATGGAACAAATGTTTCAGGCAACGTCGGATTTGGTGGACATGCGCATGCGCGAAGTGTGGAGCCGTTCAAGCGAGGTTGCTGGTATTTGCCACGTCCTCTGCAAGCACTACACCAAACTGCGCCCGGACCAAGCCACCTTGGCTGGGTTGGTACATAAAATCGGTGTACTGCCAATTCTCACCTATGCCGAAGACCATCCTGCGCTCTTGAAAGACAGCTTTACACTGGATGCTGTTATTGATGAATTACACGCGCCACTCGGGGACCTTATCCTGAAAACCTGGGGTTTCCCCGAGGAGCTCGCGCACATTCCAACCCAGCATATAGACTTTACTCGCTCTATTCCCAAGGCGGATTATGCGGATGTTGTCACTGTCGCCATGCTCCAAAGTTATCTTGGAACTGATTCAGCCATGACCAAAATCGACTTCACCAAAGTAAAAGCGTTTGAAAGACTTGGACTCGACCCAGACATGCAAGTGAGCGAATCAGAAGATTTGAGTGCAGATATGGAAGCAGCCATGTCGATGTTGGTGTAGAAACACCAACTTACCCTATTTATTTGAAACCCCTGCCCTCAAAACTGAGGGCAAAAGTAGTATTGAAAAACTATTTGGTTTTGACTGATTTTGTCGGCACCAGCGGGCCAGTAGATTCACGCACAATGATGCTTGAATTCAGCATACTGGCCGGTAGTTGAATATCTTTTCCCCGCAACTGTTTCAGTAGCAAATCAGTCGCTTTTTTTGCCATCTGCCGAATCGGCTGACGAATAGTTGTTAGTGATGGCCAAATTTGATGCGCAACGGGTGTATCGTCAAATCCGGCCACCGATAATTGCGCAGGAATTTTTACCCCTATTTGATGAGCCACCATCATCACACCTGCCGCCATATCATCATTAGCTGCAAAAATCGCTGTCGGCCGCTCCGACAAACCAAGTAATTGTTTAGCGCAAGTCTCTCCTGATTCAAATGAATTATCGCCCTGAGCCACCAGATTTGTTAATAAGGGCAATTCATTTTCAATTAATGCCGCCTTATAACCCTCATAACGCAACGACATTGCACGGTGATCCGGATGACCACAAATAAAACCAATCCGCATATGCCCCTGCGCAATTAGCTGACAGGTCATGTCGTAGGACGCTTCTTCGTCGTTGGTTTCTACATAGGGTGACGCAGATTTATTTTCTGTTGGCGCCACCCGCACAAACGGAATATTCATTTTTTTTAGCAGCGAGATCACGGCCATGTTATCTGACAACGGCGGTGTCAACATGACGCCATCTACACGCTTCTCCAAAATCAAATCAGTAACTTCATCAATCAAGTTGGGGTCGCGATGAATCGCCGGGTGCACCAATAATTCGTAGCGCTGTGGACGACAAATTTCCAATACACCTTCTTGAATATCCAAGACGTAGTGCGCACTGGGGTGCCCGTAAATAAGCCCCAACAAGTAAGAACGATTGCCCGCAAGACTGCGCGCCGATTGATTGGGTCGATAACTTAACTCCCGAATCGCCGCTTCAACTTTTTCACGGGTAGCTGGTCGCACATTCGGTTCATTATTCACCACGCGCGACACGGTTTTCATTGAAACACCCGCCAGCGCGGCAACATCATCGATAGTTGCTTTAGTCACTAAACTCACCTCAGCGTTATAGTTTTAGAGGTCAATATGACCATAAGACAGTAAGAGTGCAACCGATTGTAAACCGGGAACAAACAATGTGACAGCGTTATAGCCTTGCATTATAGTACCGCGCGCTTGCGTCGGCTTCCTCAAGCTGCGTTAGCGCACCAAGGTTTTGAATCAATCGGCAAACCTTATTTTAAGACCACGACAACGACAAACAATTTTTATAACAACGAGGTAATCTCATGGCCAGCGTACCCCAAGGTTCTACCGCCCCACTCAACAACTCAGTGAGTACGGGCAACAACACAGTCCCACTGATTATCATCACTATTTTGTTTTTTATGTGGGGTTTATTAACCTCACTTAATGACGTACTAATCCCTCATCTGAAAAGTGTTTACACACTCAGCTACACCCAAGCAATGCTCGTTCAATTTTGTTTTTTTGGTGCCTACTTTGTGGTGTCTTTACCTGCTGGAGCGCTAATTAAACGCCTCGGTTATCAGAACGGCGCCGTTGCTGGCCTGATCATCGCCGCTTCTGGTTGCGCACTATTTTATCCTGCTGCAACTAGTGGTTACGCACTTTTTTTGTTTGCCTTATTTGTCCTCGCGTCTGGCATCACAATTTTACAAGTAGCAGCAAATCCTTACGTTACTGTGCTTGGCCCAGCCAAAACAGCATCCAGCCGCTTAACGCTCACCCAAGCATTTAATTCATTAGGAACCACTATTGCTCCTGCATTAGGCGGCATGTTGATTTTAGGCACAGCTGTATTAACTGCAGATCAATTAGCTCTTTTGCCTGCTGCAGAACAAGCAGCGCACAGAGCCCAGGAAGCCGCATCAGTGCAAGGCCCCTATTTAGCATTAGCAGCGGCACTGCTTTCTTTAGCTTTATTTTTTGCATTCGCCAAACTACCTAAGATCCACCATGACGAAGAACCAGGCATATCCAGTGATATGGCCTCTAATAAAGAGTCTGCACTCTCACACAAGCATTTAGTGTTGGGAGCAATTGGTATTTTCTTGTACGTGGGCGCAGAGGTATCTATTGGCAGCTTCTTAATTAACTTTTTTGGCGAAGAAAACATTGCCGGATTAAAAGAAGCTGACGCCGCACATCTGGTTAGTTATTACTGGGGAGGCGCAATGATTGGTCGCTTTATCGGTTTTGCGGTAATGCGCTATGTCAGCCCAGGAAAAACCTTGGCATTTAACTGTATTTGTTCTGTTATTTTAGTATTGGTTGCGGTATTTACCGAAGGCAAGTTAGCCATGTGGGCGATTATTGCTGTGGGCTTGTTTAACTCAATTATGTTCCCCACTATTTTTAGTATGGCACTGCACAATCTCGGCAAGTTTACCGGCCAAGGCTCTGGCTTCCTGTGTATGGCCATAGTAGGTGGTGCATTGGTGCCATTGCTGCAAGGCGCTCTTGCGGACACCATTGGTCTACAACTTTCATTTTTATTGCCTGCAGCATGCTATGTTTACATTATGTATTTTGGTCTTAAGTACGCAGGCATCTACAAATCCGAGCCGGCATCTGAGCCGGCACATTTGTAATTAGTCAGACATAAGTCGTATAAAAATGGGCGCCTCAGCGCCCATTTTTATTTACCCGTTTTATTTACCACCGCTCACGGGCATCTTTATCTTTTTGATTTTCATCCACCCACATCTCACCTTGCGCCGTTATTTCCTTTTTCCAAAAAGGGGCTTGGGTTTTTAAAAAGTCCATCAAAAATTCAGCAGCCTGAAATGCATGTTCGCGATGCTGACTAGTAACACCCACAAATACAATTTGATCACTTAAATACAATTGCCCTACACGGTGAACAATACGCACAGAAATTAAATCCCAACGCTGTCTCGCAACATCCAATATTTGATCTAGCACACGCTCTGTCATACCAGGATAATATTCAAGCGAGAGACCGGACACCAAACGCGACTGATTCATCTCACGCACTCGGCCAACAAAAAAAACCACCGCCCCCGCATCTTTATCATTTTCAACTAGCTGTGCGTATTCATCGCCCACATTAAAATCATTGGTTTGAACTGCAATAGAAAATGGCATATTAACCTCCGGTAACCGGCGGGAAAAACGCCACTTCATCGCCAGACTTCAAGGGGAGATCACCACGTGCATATTCATGATTCAGTGCAATTAATAATTTTTTGTTCTCCAAAAACTCTGCCCATTCAGGGTGATGCGAAATCAAGTATTGCTTTAACTCCCCAATAGACTTTGCTGAATTGGAGTCGACCTGTATGCCGTTACTGCCCAGCTGCTCGCGCAGCTGCGCTAAAAATACCACCTGGATCATTATTCGTTTACCTCGTGCCGCCCTGTTGTTTCACGCTGATAGTGGCCGCGACGCCCGCCCATTTTCTCCAATAGGCAAATCTGCTCAATTACCATGCCCATATCTACTGCTTTACACATATCGTAAATTGTCAGCGCGGCGACACTTGCCGCTGTAAGCGCTTCCATTTCTACGCCTGTTTGACCGGTTAGTTTGCAGTAACTGGTAATTTCTACACTGGAATTAGCTTCATCCAAACTGAAATCGACCGCCACTTTACTCAGCGCTAGCGGATGACAAAGAGGGATCAGATCCGCGCACTTTTTTGCGGCCTGAATACCAGCAATGCGAGCAACAGCCAACACATCCCCTTTTTTCAGGCCGTTGTTTTTGATTTGCACCAATGTTTCAGGCTGCATTACAACCCGTGCAAAAGCGCGGGCTTCGCGCACGCTCGCGGGTTTATCTGAGACATCCACCATGCTTGCGTGACCATGGGAGTCGATATGAGTCAATGACATAAATAGATTCTTCCGATTGTCGAGCTGGTTTACCGTGCAGCCCTAAGTAAATATCGCTATCATAAAACACCTGCCGATATTGCTTGGCATTTTTATTTTGCGCTATTGAAATTCATACCTTGATGACACCAACCCCAACCCTTGACCGCCGCTTTACCCTCGCTCCGATGATGGAGTGGTCAACCTCTGATTGCCGCACCTTTTGGCGTATGCTCACCAAAGAAGCCGTTCTCTACAGCGAAATGGTTACCACCGGTGCGCTCTTGCATGGTGATAAAAAGCGTTTCCTCGATTACAACGCCTGTGAACATCCCTTGGTTTTGCAGCTTGGTGGTAGCGACCCCACCGATCTCGCTGAATGTGCACGCATCGCCGAAGACTGGGGTTACGATGAGGTCAATCTCAACTGTGGCTGCCCCAGTGATCGCGTACAAAATGGCATGATTGGCGCCTGCTTAATGGCCGAGCCAGAACTAGTGGCCGATTGCATCGCAAGCATGCAGCATGCGGTGAAAATTCCGGTGACGGTAAAGCATCGCATCGGAATCGACGACATGGAAGATTATGCCGGGCTGGTCAAATTTGTCAGCACCGTCGCCGCAACTGGCTGTAGTACCTTCATTGTCCACGCGCGCAAAGCCTGGTTAAAAGGCCTCAGCCCTAGAGAAAACCGTGAAGTACCGCCATTGCAGTACGATAAGGTCTATCAGCTCAAACAGGATTTCCCCCAGCTCAACATTATTATCAACGGTGGTATCACTACACTAGAGCAAACGAAAACCCTGCTGGCACATGTGGACGGTGTCATGATTGGTCGTGAGGCTTACAGCAATCCCTATCTACTCGCAGAAGTTGATCAGCAAATTTACGGCAGCTCGCGCACCATCATCAGCCGCGATGAGGTAATGGAACAATTTAAAGAATATTGTATCGAACAGTTAGCGAAGGGCGCACGCCTCAATCATTTGACCCGGCATATTCTTGGGCTCTACCAGGGACTACCGGGTGCACGGCAATTTAGACGCGTTATTAGTGAGCAAGCCCACAAACCCGGTGCTGGAATCGAGGTTCTTGAACGAGCGCTTGCGGCCATAAATGAGTTACCATTAGCAACTATTACTTGATTTACTCTTGGGCCTAAAACCTTAATAGACTATGTATTTATCGCTTTATAAAAAATGACTGTTTCATTCAAAAAGTCATTAAGACTATAATATATCTGACGGCAATAAGACGAATATCAACCACTTGTTATTTCAGAAATAGGATTACCACTGTGACTAGTAAACTCGAACAACTGAAGCAATTTACCGACGTCGTAGCCGATACTGGCGATATAGAAGCCATTCGCCTTTACAAACCTCTGGATGCGACCACCAACCCATCGCTGGTTTATAAAGCAGCACAAATGCCGCAATATGAAAGCCTGCTGACCTCATCTATCGCCGCAAATAAAGGTATCACTAACAGCGCAGAACAACTGAGCGCTGTGTGTGATCACCTTGCTGTTGGCATTGGCTTGGAAATTCTGAAAATTGTTCCCGGCCGTATTTCTACCGAAGTGGATGCGCGCTTGTCATTTGACACCAAAGCCTCTATCGCCAAGGCGCACCAATTAATCAGCCTGTATGAAAAAGGTGGTGTTGATAAATCTCGTGTATTGATCAAACTTGCATCTACTTGGGAAGGCATTCGCGCCGCCGAAGTTTTGGAAAAAGAAGGCATTAACTGCAACCTGACCCTGCTGTTTGGCTTCAATCAAGCAGCCGCCTGTGCTGATGCTGGCGTATTTCTTATCTCCCCCTTTGTAGGTCGTATTCTTGATTGGTACAAAGCCAACACCGACAAAAAAGAATACACCGCAGAAGAAGATCCAGGCGTAGTATCTGTACGTCAGATCTACAACTACTACAAACAAAATGGCTACAAAACTGTGGTAATGGGTGCGAGCTTCCGTAACCTCCGCGAAATTGAAGCGCTAGCAGGTTGTGATCGTTTGACCATCAGCCCACAATTGCTGCAAGAATTGGATCAGGACAAAGGCGAATTAAAGCGCGTCCTATCACCAAACAATTCAGGTGAAAAAATCGCAAAACAAATCGAGACAGAAGCAAGCTTCCGTTTTGGTATCAACCAAGATGCTATGGCCACTGAAAAACTGGCCGAGGGTATCCGCGGTTTTGTGAAAGATCAGATCAACCTTGAGAACCTGATTAAAGCCCGTGCTCAATAAGCTCGCACGCTTTATCGAGCGCCACCTGCAATCAGGTGGCGACTCACTCGCCCTCACCGATCACCAGAAACAACTGGCCATTTCTGCATTGCTGGTGGAAATCGCCATGGCTGATCATCACTTCTCCGAAATTGAAGCTAACAAACTCAATCAATTACTCGCACAAAAATTTTCACTTACCACAAATGAAATCGCCGACTTGATTGATCTCGCCAAAAATGAGTCGCACGATGCAACGTCATTGCATCAATTCACTCAAATTGTGAACACGCAATGCTCAGCGAGCGATAAATTTCGCCTGATAATAGCGATGTGGGAAATGGCTTATGCCGATGGAGATTTGGATAAATACGAAGACTACATGATCAGAAAGGTAGCAGATTTAATCTATGTCCCGCACAGCGAATTTATTCGCGCTAAAAATCTTGTCAAAACAAAACTGCAGTAAAAAATCAAAAAAATTGGTTTAATAGTTTTAACAGTTCTCCAACATGTTTACCAAGTTACGAAATGTATCTGCGTTACTTGCGTTCAAACCCATCAAAATTTTATGGGCCTCTAATACTTTTTCTTTTACTTCTTGTTCATCACAATTAATGCAATTTAGTGGCTGCGCGCTGAGCACTGGAGCATCAAGCTTGTCGACTATAGTAAATATATCGCCGAACCCCATGGTTTGAAGGATACGCTGGATACTCGGGTTACTCGCCAAGATAACCGGTACTATTCCACATCGCTCCTGACCCAAAATTGATATTTTTGCCATCAACCCCAATGTTGTACTGTCAATCGCCTCCGCATCCGAAAGATCAAACAGCACTGAAGTAAAATTCTCACTTTTAAACATTGCATCAATAAATTGATCGAAAGAAATACAGAGAGTAAGGCGAACATCACCCAGCATCTTGATGATATAAACACCATTGTGATCGGCAACTAAAATCTGGCCGGGTTTCATCAACTCACACCTCTAGAAATCGAAAGGACCGCGATATCATCGGGGTTATCACGAATCTCTTTTATCACCAAAGTATTGCAGACGGAATCCAAAGTGCCAGTGCTGGCAGCAACCCGCGCCAATAAATGAGCTTCTTTATCCGCCAACTCAACCTGTGGCAATGTTTCCAAAACACCATCCGAAAAACAAATCAAAGCAAATTTTTCAGGAAGATCTCGTTCATACAGCTGCCAACTAACCTCCTTGAAAATACCTGCGGGTTTACCCTGCCCCACCAAGTACTCCGCGCCGGACTCAGTCAACAAAATTGGCATAGGCAGGTGGCCTGCAACCACATAATGCATTTTATCTGTATGGGTATCTATTATGCCTACAAAAAGTGTTAGGTGATGACTGAGGCGAGTCTCATGCAGTTCACGATTAATTTGCCGCAACATTTGATTAGCACCCTCAACAAACGAGTACTCATCACCAAACAAGCCCTCCTCGCGTACCATTCGGCTTACCAAGTGTTTTAGCCAAATAGTGACAAAAGCAGAAGATGCACCGTGACCTGAAACGTCAGCTAAGTAAAACGCGAGGTAACGTTGTTTAATGTGGGCATAATCAACAAAATCGCCACTGAGAAAAAGCGAAGGAACTATAGTATGTGCAACCTGATAACCCTCTTGGGTGCTGAGCCCAGATGGCATAAGTCGTCGCTGCACCCTGCGACCAGCAATCTGATCTCGCTCCAGAACACGCAAATTCTCTTTCAGCTCGCGATTGGCGTCCTCCAGTTGTGCTCTATAACGCAAATTTTCGGCTTCCAGATCCTGACGATCAAGCACTTTATTGATCGAGTGAACAAGAACCTCTAAATCAGCAAGCGGTTTAATCAAATAATCTCTCGCTCCCAAACGCAATGCAGCTACTACATCGCTCATCACACCAGCACCGGACACCACAATAACAGGCAACTCAGGAAATTGGTCGTGTAACGTTTGCAATAACTGCAAACCATCGCCGTTGGGCATACGCAGATCAGTGATAATCAAATCAGGGTAGTCGTGATTGGACTGAAGAAGGTGAAGTGCAGAGTGGGAGTCAATAGCAAACTGCACAGCAAAACCACTATCAGACAGATAGGTTAAAAGGCTTTGGCGGACAAGGGCATCGTCATCGATGATAAGCAGCTTGCGGCTTGCGGGTGTCATCTTCTGCTCGGGCTTGGAGTTCAAGTGGACCGCCGCGGCGATCAATAAAGCGCGTAACACTACTCCTTCACTACGCCGGTTGCAAGCTGTAGTTGGCTGTGAAATTACTTCTTTTGGGCCATAACAATGGCGCGCCGAGCAACAAGATTTGTGCTGTCTTGGGCGCCATCATGTGGGAATTACTTTGGCTTTTTATTGTTTTTCTCGCGCTCTGCTTTGCGCCGCATCTCAACCAGCTGTCGCTGGGTAAGTTTCCCTTTCCGCTCCGAATAAGGGTTTTCATTGTTACGGAACTCTATTTTTATCGGAGTTCCGTGCAGGTCCAAGACCCGACGGAAGGTTTTTTCCAAATACTTGGTGTAGTGACTGGGAACATCATTGGTCTGGTTACCATGAATCACGATTATCGGTGGATTATGTCCACCCGGGTGAGCGTAACGCAGCTTGATGCGTCGCCCTTGGATCATGGGCGGCTGATGCTCACGTACAGCATCTTGCAGAATTCTTGTGAGGTAATTAGTGCTGAACTTATCTGTTGCCGATTGGTAAGCTAACTCAATGGACTTGTAGAGATTTCCAACACCTGTACCGTGCAAGGCAGAAATAAAGTGAATGGTGGCAAAATCTACAAAGCGTAAACGGCGCTCAATTTCATTTTTCACATATTGTTTGTGCGCATCATCCAAACCATCCCACTTATTCAGCGCTATCACCAACGCGCGGCCAGCCTCAATGGTAGTGCCCATCAGGTGCAAATCTTGCTCAACCACACCTTCGCTGGCATCCATTACCAACACTACAACGTTTGCATCTGCAATCGCCTGCATGGTTTTGACGATAGAAAATTTTTCCACCATCAAATCAATATTTTTTCGCCGACGTACTCCCGCCGTATCAATAATGGTGTAAGGCTTATCAAAACGAGTGTAATTGATATAAATACTATCCCGAGTAGTACCGGGCTCATCGTAAACCACCACCCGATCTTCACCCAGCAAGCGATTTACCAGAGTTGACTTGCCTACGTTGGGACGACCAACAATGGCAATTTTAATACCGGTCGCATCGTCTGGTTGATAATCCTCTGGAAACTCAGGGATTTCTGCCAGAACCTCTTCCATCAAGGATCTCACACCACGACCGTGGCTTGCAGTCGTTGGATAAACTTCACCCAAACCAAGCTCATAAAATGGCGCCAACGCGATATCGGGATCTGTACCGTCAATTTTATTGGCAACCAAATAAGTTTTTTTGTTGTTGACGCGCAAATGCTTGGCAATGGTTTCATCGGCCGGATTAAGCCCGGCACGACTATCGACAATAAAGAGGACTATATCGGCCTCTTGTATCGCCAGCAGCGATTGCCCCGCCATCATGCTGTCGATACCCTCTTCCTCACCGCTGATTCCGCCGGTATCAATAACAATAAAACGGCGGTTCTCTAATATACCTTCGCCGTACTTACGATCGCGGGTTAAACCGGGGTAATCCGCTACCAAGGCATCGCGAGACTGGGTCAAGCGATTAAAAAGAGTGGATTTACCCACATTAGGGCGACCAACAAGTGCTATTACGGGGATAATCATAAAAATATCAATGAGGTAAAAAGTCAGAAATGAAGGCGGATGCCGCCCGGAAATAAACTTTGCTAAAAACAAAACCAGCCGCTGAGGAGTTTACCATTAATCACTCAATGATAAATTCAGCGGCTGGTTTTAGTTTGCTCTAAAGCCGAAGGTTATTCGTCTTTTTCAGCACGAAACGCAATTAGTTTGCCACGATTAGTAAACACATAAAGTGTTTCACCATCCGTTTGCATCGGAGCACGTGCGCCTTTTCTGTCAACACGAGTACGTGCTGCAAACTGGCCATCACTTTGGTTGAGCACGTGCATGTAGCCTTTAAAATCAACTACGGCTACATAATCACCAAATACTTGTGGCCCGTTCAAATTACGGCGCAACATTTGTTCATTAACCCACAATTGTTCGCCCGTGGCCGCACTGTAAGCAGCCACTTTGCCATCGGAATGTGCAACAAAAACTTTATCTGAGGAAACAGCCAGATTTTCACTGGTTGAACCATCAATTCCCCACAGTGGACTGCCAGTTCCACGCGCTATTGCACTGACTCGACCCTGATAGGTACCAACATAAAGAACCCCATCACGCAGAACTGGACTGGAATGGATATCTACCATCCGCTCCAGCTCTGAACGACCTTTTGGTGAAGCTATACGCTGCTCCCACAGTATCAAACCATTACTCGGGTTAAAGGCCATCATGCGACCATTGGAAAAACCGGTGTAAATCGCTGTGTCGGTGACTATTGGTGATGGCGTACCGCGCAACGTCAGAACTGGTGGCTGATTATCATAAAACCACAATTGTTCACCGGTTTTGGCATCCAAGGCATAGAGCTTGCCATTCACCGATTGAGCAGCAACAACACTTCCGTTAGTACGTGGAGCTGAAACTATTTCACCCGGAAGCTGTTTACGCCATAACTCATCGCCATTTTCTTTGGATAAAGCCATAACTTCACCCGCATAAGTCGCCACCAGCAACAAACCATTTTCAGCAGCGATACCACCAATGATTTGGCGGTTCGGGTCAGTGGCAACGAAGAAACCCTTCAGCCATCCCCACAGTCCCTGTTCTGCTTTATTAATCTTGCGTGACCAGAGCTTTTTGCCAGAACCAGTGTTTACTGCAACAACCAAACCTTCAAAATCAACCGCATAAATAACATCGCCATCTAATGCAGGTGTGAGGCTACTAAAACCTTTGTTTTGACCTTCACCAATACCACGTTTCCACACCCGATCTAGGTCGATAGTCTCTTCAAAATCGACTAACTCCATGGGTTCGTTTCCTGTTTTTTTACTAAACCAGGAACATCCGGAAACAGCGAATGCACAAAGCAAAACCAACCAGCTAAAGTGCCTCACAGAGACTTGCGTCATTTACTTCTCCTCAGCAACAGGGGCTGCCGGCACAGAATCATTTACTTTCAAATCATCAACTTTCATTTGCAACAACATGTAACGCTCTTGTTGTTGAGGATCAATTGAGGTCAGCGCTTTTTCAAATGAGGTTCTGGCAGCATCCAAGTCACCTTGTAATTTAAAGATATCCCCGCGTGCTTCAGCGTAATCAGCAACAAATGCTGCCGCTGGTTCTGGAGTCAATTGCGCCAAGGCTTCGTCATAAGCTTTCTGTGCAGTTAACACTCGCGCCAATCGCAAGCGAGCCAACTGCTCAGTTGCAGCATCCGGTTTGGCAGACAAAATCCATTTAAGTTCACTCGCTGCCGCATCTAACTTGTTATCTTCAACAGCCAATTTGGCAAGAAAAAAAGCCGCGCTATGTGCGTACATGCTTTTACTATTTGCCTCTTTCAGCTGACCGGCTAAATGAGTAACAGTCGCTTTATCAGCATCGGTGATTACCTTGCCAGGCTCAACGTTAACCAGTTTCAACAGTTCTTCATACATTACTGATGCTTTTTCAGCCGCTTGACGTTTTTGATCCTGCCACGTTGTAAAACCAAAATAGCCAGCCACAACGACTAATACGGCGATGATTATGGTTCTACCATAATCCTTCCACCAACGCTTTAAGACTTCTAATTGTTCTTCTTCTGAAAGATGTACGCTCACAATTGACTCCTGTAGGACTTGCGCAACGCGCAGGAAATATTAATGATTAAAGAAAACGTTATTTTTTTACTCGAGCGATTGCAGATAGGCAATTGCTTCATCAAATGGAAGGGTTTGCTGTTCAACATCATCACGCAAGAATTTAATACTTACCTTCTCAGCCTGAGCTTCATCTTCACCTAGAATTAACGCGATTTCAGCACCGCTTTTATCCGCTCGTTTTAATTGGCTTTTAAAATTACCACCACCGCAATTGAGCAACAAACGAACAAAAGGTAAATCATCACGTATGCGCTCAGCTAGCTGCATGGCAACAGACTGCACATTACCAACTGCCACCAAGTAAACATCAGCTTGTTGATCCAAACCATCTGGCACTGCCTCCACGGCTTGCAACAACAACACCAAGCGTTCAAGACCAATACCAAAACCTACAGCAGGTGTTGATTTGCCACCCAACTGCTCAACCAAACCATCATAGCGACCACCAGCACAAACCGTACTTTGCGATCCTAATTTATCCGTTACCCATTCGAACGCCGTTTTACCATAATAATCGAGTCCGCGCACCAAGCGTGGATTTACTTCATACGCTATACCAGCCGCATCCAGCAGCGACTTTAACCCTTCAAAATGTTCGCGCGAAGCATCATCCAGATAATCCAGAAGCACCGGCGCTGCGTTTAGTAATGACTGGGTGTTAGCATCTTTTGAATCAAGAATACGCAAAGGATTTGATTCAAGACGACGCTTACTATCTTCATCAAGTTGATCTTTTACCTGCTCCAAATACGCAACCAATGCCTGTTTGTATGTAGTGCGAGCTTCCGTACTACCCAGAGAGTTAATCTGCAAACGAACATGATCAGCAACGCCTAACTCACGCAAAATACGCGCGCTTAACACTAACACCTCGGCATCGATATCGGGGCCCTGGATGCCAAAGGTTTCAACACCAATTTGGTGGAACTGCCGATAACGTCCTTTTTGCGGACGCTCGTGGCGAAACATGGGGCCCATATACCACAAGCGCTGTGTTTGATTGTAAAGCAACCCATTTTCTTCACAGGCCCGCACACAGCACGCAGTACCTTCGGGGCGCAAGGTCAAACTATCGCCATTGCGATCCTCAAAGGTATACATTTCTTTTTCAACAATATCGGTAACTTCACCAATCGAGCGCTTGAACAACTCTGTAGACTCGACGATTGGAAAACGAATTTCCTGATAGGCGTAGCGCGTAAGTATGTCAGTAACCACAGACTCAACATATTGCCAAAGTGGTGAGTCTGCTGGCAGCAGGTCATTCATCCCACGAATTGCTTGTATTTTTTTCAATTTCAAACCTTATTTATAAACACAAAAGCATCAGGCTTTTGCGATGATATTTTTTGCATCCGCATCCATTTGTGCCTGCTTTTGTGCAGCCTTGGCACGAATCAAACGCTCGAGATTATCAACCAGATTTTCATTGGTTAACTTTTGATTGGGCTCACCATCTATGTATATCAAGTTACTCGGGGTTCCGCCTGCCAGTCCCAAATCAGCCTCTTTTGCTTCACCGGGGCCATTTACAACACAGCCAATTACCGCTACATCCAGAGGGACGGTAATATCCTCCACGCGCTGCTCCAGGTCGTTCATGGTTTTGATTACGTCAAAGTTCTGACGCGAACAACTTGGGCAAGCAATAAAGTTCACACCTTTGCTGCGAATTTTCAAACTGCGCAGCATGTCCCAACCTACTTTAATTTCTTCAACGGGGTCTGCCGCAAGCGATACGCGAATAGTATCGCCAATACCATCCATCAGCAGTGCGCCTAAACCTATGGAGGATTTCACTGTGCCAGAACGCAAACCGCCCGCCTCAGTAATACCTAGATGCAAGGGCTGATCGATTAGCGTAGCAAGCTTACGGTAAGCAGCAACCGCCATAAAAACATCTGACGCCTTTACACTGACTTTAAAATTATAAAAATTTAACTGATCAAGAATTTCTACGTGACGCAAAGCAGATTCAACCAACGCATCAGGTGTTGGCTCGCCATATTTTTTCTGCAAATCTTTTTCAAGAGAACCGGCATTGACACCAATTCGGATTGGAATATTTAAATCGCGCGCTTTATCGACCACAGCTTTGATGCGCTTTTCACGACCAATATTACCTGGATTAATGCGCAAACAATCCACACCTAAATCGGCAACACGCAGCGCAATACGGTAATCAAAATGAATATCTGCAACCAACGGAATAGTCACTTGCTTGCGAATGGCACCAAAGGCTTCCGCAGCGTCCATTGTGGGCACCGAAACGCGAACAATGTCGGCACCTGCTGCTTGAATGCGGCGAATTTGCTCGACAGTTGCCGCTACATCTGTTGTCTCTGTATTGGTCATGCTCTGTACAGAAATAGGTGCATCACCACCAACCGCAACATTTCCAACCATTATCTGCCGCGATTTACGACGTTTTATAGGAGACTCGCAATGCATAAGATTTCCCGATTCATTTTGACGCGCAGGACAGCCAGTTTACTGACCCACTTTTAGTGATAACACATTCGTTGTTGGCAATGGCGTTACCACAATTAACTCACCATTGAGTGAAATACTTGCTGCTGGCGCATTGCCAAGCTTTACATCAAATGGCGCCTCCCCCTGCAGTTGTAGACTGCTACCCGCCGCTTGAAGATCAGCGGCAAGCACATCACCACGTGCATCGCTTACTTCCAACCAACACTCCGCATTAAATTCCAGCGTCAGCACTGCCAAACGCCCCGCCACTGCCGCAATTGGAGTATTTTCTACTGCCGCAATAGATGCATCACTTGAATAGGACTCTGAGCTGACAATAGAACTACTGGCTTGTATTTCTACAGCCGCAGCTGAAGACATTGCGCCAACAGAAATAGCGGTAAGCGATGTATCTGAAATGGGGGCATCGCACTGGATGCCGCACTCGATAATGAGTGACGTAAATCCAACTGGGGCACAATAGCGGCCGGTCGATCAATAACGGACTGCTGTCGATTATCGAAAAACCAAATCGAAATTAACCAAAGAATAAAAAGCGCAGCCAATGTAATTACTGCAAATTGCCAAATAGGTTTACTTTCAGACTCGGAGCGACGAGGTGTAGTTAACTCTGCCCCCCCGGTTTTTTGCAGAAACCGATCATAGGCAGACAATACTTGAGGGACATCAAGATGAACCAAATTGGCGTAAGCACGCAAATAACCACGCACAAAAGTATCGGCGCCCATATGACGATAATCGTCCGACTCAAGCGACCTGACTTTTGTAAGCGTCATATAGAGTTCTTTTGCAACTTGCTCTTGTGTAAGGTTGGCACGCTCACGCGCCCACACCAACAGTTTGCCGGGAGAGAGCTCTCTTGACCTGCTATCGTCTATGGATTTTTTATCGTCATCAAAAGTCATTTTAAACCTGTGGAGAAATGTCTCACATCATCGTCTGTTTATATTCAAGATATTCTCTTGAATAAGGAAAACGATTCTTTAACATCAATACATAACTGGCTTCTTTATCCTTATTACCAAAAACGCGCTCCAAACGAATCCCCAGTAACAGTGAACGCGAAGTCACCTGCCCTAGCGCCTGATACCTATCAAGATGTTGTTTTGCAGCTGCGTAATCCTGTTTTTGAAAATTAATATCAGCCAATTCAATCTGCGCGTCAGCCATGCCGCGATCAAGCACAGCGGCATGCTCCAAAGCGGCCTTTGCACGTTCATTTTTACCTAACAACAGCGCCGTTCTTCCCACATTAACCAAGGCAGACGCGCGGTCAACATAATCCAGATCTTCAGCTGCCAGCTCAAATTGTTCCAATGCTTCTTCGTAGCGCTTGGCGCCGAACAAAAACACACCGTAATTATTTCGTGCCAAAGTAAAATTCTTTTTGTTTTTTATCGCTTTTTTGAAGGTTTCTTCTGCCAATTTTGGCTCACCTTCCAATTGATACAAACGCGCGAGAGTTTCTGTTGCATCAGCGGAGTTACGATCTATCTCGGCCGCTTTACGCAAATGATGACGCGCCGACTCACGGTTACCTCGGTCAATATATCCCTGCGCCAGTTTGATATGCAGTTCAAGCGATTTAGCTTTATCAACAGGCCGATTCGGTTTGCCCTTACCGTCAGACACACAGCCAGAGAGCAGCAAAACACTCACCAGACTTACTATTAATAGCTGTAGCAATTTATGTAATTTATTCTTTTGCATAAACACACCTATTTTTAACAAGCTCATCACATTGATAACCCTAATCAGTTCTCACGCACTACTGATTAACAATTTTTACTGCTTGCACCCCATCAAACTGTGCTTTGTATCGCTCGCTACGCCTTGTCACATCGTTCACTTGGCCCGCCAATTGACCGCAAGCTGCATCAATATCGTCACCACGGGTGGTGCGCACAGTCGTGATGTAACCTGCTTCCATTAAAATATCCTGAAACTTGCGCAGTGCGTTATTACTCACCCGCTTGTAGTTAGATAAGTTAAAGGGATTAAACGGAATTAAATTAATTTTAACCGGAACATCACGCAGCAGTTCTGCCAATTCATGGGCGTGATGTGGGCGATCATTCACCTGGTCGATTAAGGTGTATTCGATAGTAATTTTGCGATGGGTATCGGGCATCGCTTCGATATAACGTTTGGCCGAATCGAGCAGCATCGCAATAGGATATTTGCGATTGATAGGCACCAACTCATTGCGCAGCTCATCGTTGGGCGCGTGTAATGAAATAGCCAGACAGGCATCAGTATATTGACTTAAACGATCAAGCTGGGGCACCACACCCGAGGTGCTCAAGGTCACGCGGCGCTTGGAAATACCGTAGGCATTGTCGTGCATCATTAAATTCATTGAGTCGACAACATTATCGAAATTGAGCAGCGGTTCACCCATGCCCATCATCACCACATTGGTCACGCGACGCGGACCGTTAGCTTGTAATTGGCCAAATGATTTGGCGGCAATCCAGACTTGGCCGATAATTTCAGCGGCGGTTAAATCGCGGTTAAAACCTTGTTTGCCCGTGGCGCAAAAACTGCAATCCAGCGAGCACCCCACCTGCGACGACACACATAAAGTACCTCGATCACCATCGGGAATAAACACGGTTTCAATCACACTGCCGCCGGTCACACGGATCAAAAATTTACGCGTGCCGTCGGTAGAGTCAAATTGTTGTACTACTTCCGGCAGGCGAATTTCGGCAATATTTTTTAACTTTGCGCGCAAATCCTTGCTGACATTGGTCATGTCATCAAAGTTGTCAGCGCCAAGCTGATGAATCCACTTCATCACTTGAATCGCGCGAAATTTTTTCTCACCAATAGATTCAAAAAACGCGATCAGCTTGGCTTCTGGCAGGCCCAATAAATTCATTTTGGCAGAGCCCTCTGCAGCAACCGCACCGGCGGAAGAAATGGAGCTGGATACTTCAGTCATGGCTCAATACCTGTAAACAAAATTGGGGTAATTCTTAATTAACGAAGATTAACTTCATTGCTTGCGAAGAAATAAGCAATTTCACGCGCAGCAGATGTAGGCGAGTCAGAGCCATGCACAGCATTGGTACTGATAGCGTCGGCATAATCCGCACGAATAGTTCCGGGGGCCGCCTTGGCAGGATCTGTTGCGCCCATCAACTCACGGTTCAGTGCTATCGCATTTTCGCCCGATAAAACTTGGACAACGACAGGACCTGAGGTCATGAACTCTACCAGCCCATCAAAAAATGGTTTGCCGTGATGTTCGGCATAAAAGCCTTCTGCCTGAGCACGACTCAATTGCATCATGCGTTGAGCTGCTATTTTAAGCCCCGCCTGTTCAAAACGAGTGACTATCGCACCGATCACATTCTTACGCACCGCATCGGGTTTTATGATTGATAAGGTTTGTTCAACAGCCATGAGAGACTCCACACACTATTTTTCAGTTGAAGCAGCGCCTGCGATGCCACTATCAGCGATTGAGGGCTACAAAATACAAAACCCGCGAATTATACGCGGGTTTGCAGTATTTTTATATGCTAGCTATTTGATTAATAAACAAAAATGGCTAGAGGTTATACGCAGGGAAAGAACTAGTGCACATTGCTTGCGCGCTCTTGAATCCGCTTTACCATGGACTTGAGGCCATTGCCCCGGGTGGAACTCAGATGCTGCAACAGATCCAATTGGGCAAAATAGGCATCAATATCAAAAGCCAATATCTCACCCGGAGTTTTGCCATTAAAGGCCGCCAGCACTACCCCTAGCAAACCTTTGACTATAAAGGCATCACTGTCGGCCTGAAAAAACAGCTTGCCAGCGCGCCACTCATCCACCAACCAAACCTGACTTTGACAGCCGCGCACCAGATACTGCTCCGTACGCAGCGACTCATCCATTGGTGGTAACTCTTTACCCAGATCGATAATGTACTTGTAGCGCTCTTCCCAGTTATCAAAGAAGCCGAGGGTATCCACTATATCCTCAGCCGTTACATCTATACCAAATTGGGTCATTGGGCTTCTCTATTACAAAGGCGATAAGTTCTACCGCAAAAGTGATCAGTAAAACATGCCGGTTTGCAGCTGGGCTTCTTCGCTCATCATATGGCGCTGCCAGGGCGGATCAAACACCAGCTCCACCTTAACCGAGTTGACATTGGGCACCAGGCGCACACGGTATTCAACATCGCCCACTAAAACCGGCCCCATGCCACAGGCGGGTGCAGTCAGGGTCATTTGGATGTCGACCTGTTTGGACTGCTGATCGATTTTCACGCCATAAATCAGCCCTAGGTTGACCAGATCCACCGGAATTTCCGGATCAAACACACTGCCCAGCGCCTGCCAAACCTGCTCCTCCAGGATCAAATCATTCACCGGTGGCGGGAATTCAATACTGGTGGGTTCAAGTCCCAATAAATGGGCATCGGTGCCATCCACCCGCACCATTTGGCCGTGATAAGTCAGGGTGTAATTGCCACCCAACGCCTGGGTGATGGTGACAAAGGTGCCTTCAGGGATAGTCAGCGGGGTGCCGTCAGGCACCCGCCGCGCTGGGCAATCTGCCTGGGCTACCACCATACGTCGTTCAGACATAGAAATTCTCTAGACCCAATGGCCCGTTAATTAACACTAAAACTTTCACCACAGCCGCAGTAATCTTTGGCGCGCGGGTTGTTGAACTTGAGTTGGCGATTGACACCTTCAGTCACATAATCGATCTCAGTGCCACTGACCACCGATAAACTCTTGGCATCCACCAACAATTCAACACCCGTCTCCAGCGGCACATGCAAATCATCGGCACCGGCTTCAGCCACCAGATCGACCACATACATCCAGCCGGTACAGCCACTTTGTTTCACACTCAAACGCACCGCTGAAGCCTCTTTACTCGCGCTCAGCTGCCGTTTGAAGTGTGCCGCCGCCGCGGGGGTGACAATAACTGTGTCCTGCTGCGGGTTAAATGAAGCGATACTCATGATCTACTCCGACAAACATTGCAATCAATTAGGATGATGGGACTCATCATCAAATTAAAAAAGTTTTTGCTTTTTCGATCGCAACAAACAGGCGATCCACCTCGGCAAAGGTGTTATAAAAACTGAAACTGGCGCGCACTGTGCCGGGAATGCCAAATTGATCCATGATTGGCTGAGCGCAGTGGTTGCCGGTGCGCACGGCAATGCCCTGCTTATCCAACAGCACACCCACATCGGCCGGGTGAGCACCATCGATTAAAAAACTCATCACTGAGGTTTTATGATGGGCGGTGCCCACCAAAGTTAAACCCTCGGTGGCGCGCGCTTTTTGTTCCGCATAAGCCAACAGCGCCTGTTCATGCTCGGCGGCGGCGATGCGATCCAGCGACTGCAAATAGTCGATCGCTGCCCCCAAACCTACAGCACCGGCGATATCCGGCGTACCCGCTTCAAATTTGTAGGGCAACTGGTTAAAAGTGGTACCAGCAAAAGAAACTGTCTCAATCATCTCGCCACCGCCTTGATAAGGCGGCATGGAGTTAAGTAAATCCTCTTTGCCGTAGAGCACACCCAAACCAGTGGGACCAAATAATTTGTGCGCGGAAAATACGTAAAAATCGCAATTGAGTTTTTGTACATCTACCGCCCAGTGGCTCACCGCTTGCGCGCCATCAATCAACACCCGTGCGCCCACTGCATGAGCCAGGGTAATAATTTTTTCGATGGGATTAATAGTGCCCATCGCATTGGAGACATGGCCCACGGCGACCATTTTTACATGGGCATCGAGCATGGCATCAAAGGCAAGCATGTTGATATTGCCATTGGCATCCACCGGAATAGGCTCCAGTGTTGCACCCGTAGCCTGGGCGATTAATTGCCAGGGCACTATATTGGCGTGGTGCTCCATCGCCGAGACCAAAATGCGATCGCCCGGCTGCAAATTACTTTTGCCCCAGGAGGCGGCCACCAAATTAATGCTCTCGGTGGTACCGCGCGTCCAGATAATTTGTTCGGCGGCAGGTGCGTTTAAAAACTGCGCGACTTTTTCCCGCGCTGCTTCAAATTTTACGGTGGCACGATCCGCCAGCGCATGAGCGCCGCGATGCACATTGCTATTATCAGTGCGATAGTAATCGCTGATGGCATCAATCACCGCGTTGGGTTTTTGGGTGGTCGCAGCATTATCCAAATACACCAGCGGCTGACCATTCACCTGTTGATGCAGAATGGGGAAATCAGCGCGAATTTTTTCCACATCAAACGGGGCATTAGTCATCAGACAACTCCGCCAAATCAGCTACCTCTGCCGTTAGATTCAAATCCCGCCCAAACAAATGCGCGAGACGCGGCTGCAAATAGTCATGCACTACCGGCTGGGCAATTTGCTCCAGCAATTCATTGATAAAACCGAAGCTCAACATCACATCCGCTTCTGCGCGCGACAGACCGCGACTGCGCAAATAATAGCAGGCATTTTCGTTCAGCTGACTGATGGTGGCGCCGTGTGCACACTTCACATCATCGGCATAAATTTCCAATTCAGGTTTGGTATTAACCTCCGCCTTATTGGAGGTGAGCAAATTTTTGTTGCTCAATTCCGCCAGAGTTTTTTGTGCATCTTGATGAATATAAATACGGCCATTAAAAATCGCCTGCGCCGAATCGCTGATAATGCCGCGAAACACTTCATTAGAAGTGCAGTGCGGAACCCAGTGACAAATATTGGTGTGATAGTCCACCACCTGCTGATTGCGCGGCAGGTAAACGCCCTGCAAATCCAGTTCGGCACCGGGGCCGCGATGGTTTAACTGGTAGTCGATGCGCATCACACTGGCACCCAGCGCCAGTGCAAATCCGCGCAGGCGTGCATTGCGCTGCAAATCCACATGCACTGCACCTACATGCTGTGCCTGCTCTGCCTCCATATTTAACCGATAGTGCTGCAAGTTTGCGCCATCGGCCAAATAAATTTCGGTCAAAGAATTAACAAAACCAGTCTGCGCAGCACCGCAAGTAAAATAGTGTTCAACTACTTCGGCTTGGGCATTTTCATCCAGCACAATTAATAAACGCTGGTTACTGGCACATGCCGCACCGCTAGTGATATTGACAATATACACTGGCTTTTCCAAGCGCTGATTGCGCGGCACATGGAGCAGCACCCCCTCGTCCAGCCAGGCATTATTTAAGGTGGCAAACAAGTGGCGTTCGCCTTCAACAATTTTGCCCAGGTGTTTTTCAATCAGCGCTTGCTGCTCACTATTCGCCTGCGAAAAACGCACAGCGACATCGGCAAGAATGGAATTGTCTGCATCAAATACTCCGTTGATAAATACCAGGCGCAGCGCGTCGAGCGGGATAAGTTGGCGGCGCAACTCAGCATCCAGTTCAGCAGAAAAACCGCTACGGTTACCAAACGCCGTCAGCAGCGTTTTTTGCAAGCCCTGCAGCGGTGTATATTTCCAGTGTTCGGTTTTGCGCGTCGGCCAAGCCGACGCCAACCAGTCATTGGCAGCAGCGGCACGAAAACTTTGCAACCACTGAAGTGGCTGCTGTTGTGCGGCAAGTTTTATCGCCTGGGATTGAAAATCGGTCATAACTTATACCGCCTCAGTTTCAAGCCAGCTGTAGCCTTTCTCTTCCAGCTCCAGCGCCAACTCTTTGCCGCCGGTTTTGACTATGCGACCATTGGCCAATACATGTACGTAATCCGGCACTATGTAATCGAGCAGGCGTTGGTAGTGGGTCACTACAATAAAACTGCGCTCGGGCGAACGCATGGCATTGACGCCATTGGCTACCACTTGCAGTGCGTCGATATCCAGGCCCGAGTCAGTTTCATCGAGAATACACAGGCTCGGTTCAAGCAACATCATCTGCATAATTTCATTGCGTTTTTTCTCGCCACCGGAAAAACCTTCGTTGACACCGCGCTTTAAGAACGCCTGATCCAAATTCACCCGTTTACTGGTTTCGCGTGCGAGCTTCATAAATTCAACTGCCGATAATTCCGGCTGGCCGTGATGTTTGCGTTTGGCATCCACCGCGGCTTTCAAAAATTCCATATTGCTCACACCGGGAATTTCAACGGGATATTGAAACGCCAAAAACAAACCTTCGCGGGCGCGCTCTTCAATGTCCAGTTCGAATAAATCTTTGCCATTAAAGGTGACACTGCCGCTGGTAGCTTCATAACCCTCACGGCCGGACAACACATTACCCAATGTACTTTTGCCTGCGCCGTTAGGGCCCATGATGGCGTGCACCTCACCGGGTTTGATGGTCAGATTCAAACCTTTGATAATTTCTTTCTCTTCAACGCGGGCAAACAAATCAGTAATGCGCAACATAAATTTTCAGTCCGATAATCTCTAACACGGTATTTTATTTTCTCCATCGCCATACCTGCGCGGGCAGATATCCATTTTTAACAGCTGGATTCCCGCCTACACGGGAATGACCTGGAGCATTAATTCTTAACCCACAGAACCTTCAAGGCTCACTTCCAATAACTTGCCCGCTTCGACGGCAAATTCCATCGGCAGCTCTTTAAATACTTCACGACAAAAACCATTCACAATCATGGATACCGCTTTTTCAGCATCCAGGCCGCGCTGCTGGCAGAGGAACATTTGATCCTCACTCACCTTGGAGGTGGTCGCCTCATGTTCAATTACCGCACTCGGATTTTTGCTTTCGATATAGGGAAATGTATGCGCACCACACTTATCACCGATTAACAATGAATCGCACTGGGTGTAATTGCGCGCACCTTCGGCGCCAGGGTTGATACGCACCAAACCGCGATAAGCATTGGAACTTTTACCGGCGGAAATCCCTTTGGAAATAATCGTGGAACGAGTATTTTTTCCGATATGGATCATCTTGGTGCCGGTATCAGCCTGCTGATAATTATTGGTCAGCGCCACCGAATAAAATTCACCCACACTGTTATCGCCACGCAAAATACAGCTTGGGTATTTCCAAGTCACCGCCGAACCGGTTTCAACTTGCGTCCAGGAAATTTTGGCATTGGTGTGGCACACGCCGCGCTTGGTGACAAAGTTGTAAATACCACCTTTGCCCTCTTCATTGCCCGGATACCAGTTTTGTACTGTGGAATATTTGATTTCGGCATTGTCGAGTGCAATCAACTCCACCACTGCAGCATGCAATTGATTTTCATCGCGCATGGGTGCAGTACAGCCTTCCAAATAACTTACATGGGAGCCTTCATCGGCGACAATTAATGTGCGCTCAAACTGGCCGGTATTTTGTTCGTTGATGCGGAAATAGGTCGACAACTCCATCGGGCAGCGCACTCCTTTAGGGATATACACAAATGAGCCGTCGGAAAACACCGCGGAATTGAGCGCAGCGTAATAGTTGTCTTTTTGCGGCACCACTGAGCCGATATATTTTTTAATCAACTCGGGATACTTATGCACCGCTTCGCTGATTGAACAAAAAATTACCCCGACTTCGAGCAATTTTTCGCGAAAGGTTGTCACTACGGACACCGAGTCAAACACCACATCCATCGCCACACCGGCAAGTGCGGCCTGCTCATGCAATGGAATGCCGAGCTTTTCATAAGTGCGCAATAATTCCGGGTCTACTTCATCCAAACTTTTGGGTTTGGAATCCATGGATTTGGGCGCGGAATAATAGGAAACCGCTTGAAAATCTATGTCGTCATATTTGACGTGCGCCCATTCTGGCTCAGTCATTTCCAGCCAGGACTGATAGGCTTTCAAGCGCCACTCCAGCAGCCACTCCGGCTCATTTTTTTTCGCCGAAATAAAACGGATCACGTCCTCGTTTAAACCGGGCGGCAAGGTTTCCGTATCAATCGTGGTATGAAAACCGGCGGCATATTCTTTCTTAATGAGCTGTTCGACTTGTTCAGACATGATAATTACCTTGTTTGCAGCGGCCCGAAAACCTAGACCTTATGCAGTTTGCTGATGACACTGCGCAGATGTTCAATCGCAAATTCAATTTCTTCCGCCGTGGTGTAACGGCCAATACTAAAACGCAATGAGGCTTGCGCATTTTCATCGCTCAACCCAATCGCTTTGAGCACATAACTGGGCGACATACTGGCCGAGTTGCAGGCTGAACCACTGGAGATAGCCAGGTCGCGCAGCGATAACAGCAGCATTTCACCATCGGTATTACCAAAGGCGACATTTAAAATTCCACTCACACAGAATTCACTGGAGCCATTGCGTTTAACGCCGGGTAAATCGGCAAGCGCCTGCCATAAATGATCGCGCAGGCCTTTAATACGTTCGGCATCCCTAACAAGATGTTCCTGTGCCAATTTGGCTGCCGCACCTATGCCCACCAACTGATGGGTTGCCAAAGTACCCGAGCGCATACCGCGCTCGTGACCGCCGCCGTGAATTTGCGCAGCCACTTTTACATTGGCAGCACGTTTCACATAGAGCGCGCCCACACCCTTGGGGCCATAAAATTTGTGCGCCGACAGCGAGAGCAAATCCACGCCGAGATCTTTAACATCCAGCGCGATTTTTCCGGCACTTTGCGCGGCATCGCAGTGAAATAAAATCCCGCGCATACCGCAAATAGCCGCGAGAGATTTGATGTCGTTAATGCAACCCAACTCATTGTTGACCTGCATGATACTGACTAAAAAAGTGTCGGCTTGCAGGGCTGCGGCGAGCGCATCGACAGTCACAATACCATCGCTATCAGGCAGTAACCGGGTGACGCTAAACCCCTGGGTTTCAAGCCATGAGGCGGGATCAAGTACCGCTTTATGCTCAATCGCCGAGACCACAATATGTCCGCCGCTGGCATTGCTCGCCCGATAGCTTTCAGCAATACCTTTCAAGGCCAGATTGTTGGCCTCAGTCGCGCCACTGGTCCAAACGATTTCACGCGGATCGGCATTAATAAGTTGCGCCACTTGCGCGCGCGCTTCTTCCACCAACTCTTCCGCCTGCCAGCCATACACATGGGAGCGCGAGGCGGGGTTGGCAAAGGTGCCTTCCAACGTCAGGCACTGCGCCATAAGCGCCGCCACTTCCGGTGCAACCGGGGTAGTGGCGGCATAATCTAAGTACACTGGCTTACGCAAAAACTTTATTACCTTGAGACAAAAAGCGTGAATTAAGAGGATTAACTAATTTCATTGACTGCTATATGGCTGTCATCGCTATGAGCCGAGCGCAAACGCAGGTTTTGCCGCTCGCTGACCGCGCGAATATCCTTGCGCGCCACCAAATCGGCGAGGGTGATGTCGCTGAGGAAACGGTGAATTTGCTCGCTCAGGTTTTCCCACAAATGATGAGTCAGGCACACCTCGCCTTCATGGCAGTTGCCCTTCCCTTCACAGCGAGTGGCGTCGAGCGATTCGCTCACCGCATCCACCACTTGCGCCACTGAAATTTCCGCAGTGCTGCCCATCAGCTGATAGCCGCCGCCGGGGCCGCGTACACTTTTTACCAATTTGAACTGGCGCAGGCGGGCAAATAGCTGCTCTAGGTAGGAGAGGGAAATTCCCTGGCGCACCGAAATATCGGCAAGGCTAACCGGCCCCTGATCGCTGTGTAGCGCCAAGTCCAGCATAGCCGTAACGGCATATCGTCCTTTGGTGGTGAGTCTCATAACAGCTGAACCCCGTAGCAACAAGGCGCCAGTAGCAGGCGTGAGTGAGGCGATAGCGACCCAATACTAGCCGCTGATCTAATTCCGACTATTTTACTCAGGTATTAGCGCTTTTCCAACTCCCAATATAGCGTCGCGCCGCTATAAGCTTGATTTGACAGGGCTATTCGGCGGATTTATCAGCCGCTTTTACATCCTTGGTGAGTTCACGCATATTCTCCAAACCCGGCTGCTGACCAAACTTGGTCATCACCTTGCCGCTGTAATGGATGTAGTTTTGTACCGCCGTGAGCACACCACGCAGAATATTGAACTCCATTTGATCCATGCGCACACGGTTATAAAGGCGACGCAAACGGGTCATGGTCTGTTTGGGGTTATCGCGATCCAGAAAATCCAACTCCGCCAAAGTCTGCTCGAGATGTTCGTAATAACTCTCCATCACCTGGGCTTCCACCGGTGGCATATCCCATTGATGCTGCGGCAGAGTATTTCCTTCAACGGCAGATAAATAAGCCATACGCACTTCGTAGCTAATTACCTGCACGGCGGTGGCGAGATTGAGTGAGCTGTAATCGGGATTGGCAGGGATATGCACGTGATAGTTGCACTTATGCAGCTCTTCGTTGGTCAGCCCGCGATCTTCACGGCCGAACACAATCGCCACCTCATGGCTACCCGCTTCCGCCCACACGTTTTCGCCACATTGGCGCGGGTCCAGCAAGGGCCAGGGAATACGGCGCTCACGGGCGCTGGTGCCAACCACCAAGCTGCAGCCAGCAATAGCTTCATCAAGTGTTTCAACCACTACCGCGTCATCCAACACATCGGTTGCACCAGCGGAGCGCCATACGGCCTTATCAGAAGGGAATTCCTGGGGTGCAACCAGGTACAGGCGCGACAGCCCCATGTTTTTCATCGCGCGCGCGGCACCACCGATATTGCCCGGGTGACTGGTATTAACCAAAACAATGCGGATGTTGGCAAAAGGCTGGGCGGACATAGGCAGTTCTCGTAGCTGGCGTGAAGGAATACAGGGTGCGATGACACAAAAGGCGCGCAGTATACAGTCACTTATGACTAGCCTCCAGTAACGACTTGCCGGTATACTGCGCGCCCTCGGCGAGAGGTGTAGGCAGTTGCTGCCTGAACCACCTGCGGCCCCGCTCTTTTACAATCCCTACCCCCTGAACAATCAGGCGCGCTGGTATCCACACATCTTTGGTGATGACGCGATACAGCAGCCCATTAATTGGTGCTTTATGGAACCCATGTTAACGATTGCCTTGCGCGCTGGGCGCAAAGCTGCCGAATTGATTGAACGCGCCTTTGAACGCGTTGATTTGCTGACCATCGAAACCAAAAGCCGCAACGACTATGTCACTGAAGTTGATAAAGCCGCGGAAAAAGAAATCATTTATCACCTCCGTAAAGCCTACCCCGATCACAGCATCCGCGGTGAAGAAGGCGGCCACCAACCCGGCAAGAATCCCGACTACGAATGGATTATTGACCCACTCGATGGCACCACCAATTTTATTCACGGGGTTCCGCACTTCTCCATCTCCATCGCTTGCAAATACAAAGGCCAGATCGAACACGCCGTTGTTATAGACCCTATTAAACGCGAAGAATTTACTGCTAGCCGTGGCCGTGGCGCCGCACTCAATGGTCGTCGCCTGCGCGTTTCTGCCCGCCGCAGCCTTGAAGGTGCATTGATTGGCACCGGCATTCCTTTTAGCGGTTACGCCCTGGAACATATCGGCCCCTACCTCGCCTGCGTGCAGGAAATTGCCGGGCAAACTTCCGGCATCCGCCGTTGTGGCTCAGCGGCACTGGATCTAGCCTATGTAGCAGCCGGCCGTTTTGATGCTTTCTGGGAAATGAATTTAAACGAGTGGGATATAGCGGGCGGGATATTGCTGGTGAAAGAAGCCGGCGGCCTGATCAGCGACTTTAATGGCGGCGGCGATTATCTGGAAACCGGCCATATTGTTTGTGGTGCTCCCAAGGTGTTTAAACCGATTCTGCAAATCGTGCAAAAAAATCTGGGCCATTTGAAATAAATCTGTTTCACCCAAAAAGATTCATAAAAAACGGCGAGCCATTACTGACTCGCCGTTTTTTATTGCGCAGGTATCTACCTGTCTACAAACCAATCAGGCAGTGGGTTTAACCGCGATAGAATCCCAACTGGCATGAATAATTTGTTCCAACATTGCCTCATCAACAGTGACAAACCCCTGCAGGGATTTGCGCGCGATTTCAAAATAAGGTTCAAACGCCAGCGAGAATAAAATTTCATCCGGAAAATTTTTTAACACTTGCTGTTCGCGCCCGCGGATGAAAAAGGTAAACAGCGGCTCCAGCACCACTTTTGCCTCCTCGTGACGACTGCGCAATAGATCTGCAGGTAAATGATCAAACTGCCCTTTGCTTAAAATCATCTCCGGTTGCTGCTGGAATAAACTCCAGAAACGCCGACACATACCCTGAAACTGTTGATACAAAGACATATCCTTCTCCACGGCGATAAATACCTCTTCACCGACGGTTGCAATAATTTGGCTGTGTAATTTCTTGATCAAGTCTTCGCGATCCTCGAAATACAAATACACAGTACCGGTAGCAACCCCAGCCTCCTTCGCGACATCGCGGATTGAAAAGCCGTGAAAACCACGGCTTGCCAGCAGCTTTAATGTCGCTGCAAGAATTAGATCGCATTTATTCACTGTCATAAGCGCTACTCATTACTCAGCTGATTTTTCGGCGGCAACTTTCGCCGGAAACCAGCGCTGAGCCAAGCGAAACACTACAACAAAAAATACCGGCACAAAGAAAATCGCAAGCACCGTGGCCGAGAACATACCGCCAAATACCCCAGTGCCGATCGCATTCTGGCTACCTGAACCCGCTCCCGTGCTAATCACCAGTGGTGTCACACCAAGCATAAACGCCAGCGAGGTCATAATGATGGGGCGCAAACGCATACGCACCGCCTCCATAGTCGCCTGCACCAAATCCATACCCTGCTCGTAGAGCGCTTTGGCAAATTCCACAATCAAAATGGCATTTTTAGCCGCAAGCCCGATGGTAGTCAGCAAACCAACCTGGAAATACACATCATTAGACAGGCCGCGCGCCATGGCAAATACCACCGCCCCGATAATCCCCAACGGCACCACCAGAATCACCGCAAAAGGTACCGACCAGCTCTCATAGAGTGCAGCCAGACACAGGAACACAATCAAAATAGACAAGGCATAAAGCAGCGGCGCCTGATTGCCCGACTCGCGTTCTTGCAGCGACATACCAGTCCATTGATAGCCTATACCGGCAGGCAGTTTGGCGATAATCTCCTCGGCAGCCAACATCGCATCCCCCGAACTTACACCCGGTGCCCCCTGGCCGATAATATTCAGCGACGGCACCCCGTTGTAGCGCTCAAGACGCGGCGAACCTGAGATCCAGCGCCCTGAAGTGAATGCTGAAAATGGCACCATTTCACCTTTGTCATTGCGCGCGTACCAATTTTTGACGTCTTCCGGCAGCATGCGATATTGGGCGTCACCCTGCACAAATACCTTTTTCACCCGGCCTTTATCGATAAAGTCATTGACGTAGGACGCCGCCCACACTGTGGAAAAAATGGCATTGATATCGCTGAGCGACACACCCAAAGCAGCCGCTTTTTCCTGATCCACATCCAGTTTGAACTGCGGATTATCCTCCTGACCATTGGGGCGCACGCCCACCAGACGGGTATCCTGCGCGGCCATCCCCAAAAACTGGTTGCGCGCCTGCATCATCGCCTCATGACCTAATCCACCTAAATCCTGCAACTGCAGATTAAACCCCGATGACGTACCTAGCTGGGTAATCGCAGGTGGCACAAAGGGGAATACCATTGCATCTTTGATTTGTGAGAAGGCGCCCATGGCACGCGCGGCAATACTTTGTACATGCTGGGATTCATCGGTACGCTCACTCCAATCCTTCATACCCACAAACGCAATGCCGTTATTTTGACCGCGCCCGCTAAAGCTGAAACCAATCACCGAAAATACCGAGCGGACATTGGCCGATTCATTTTCCAGGTAGTGTTTTTCTATTTGATCCATCACCACCATGGACCGCTCTTTGGTCGCCCCCACGGGCAAGGTCATTTGGGTGAACATAATGCCCTGGTCTTCATCGGGCAAAAATGAGCTGGGCAAGCGCATAAACAACAGACCCAATACCAATACAATCACCCCATAAATCAGCATGTAGCGACGGGTTTTGCCGAGCATGCCACCCACACTGCGCTGGTAGCCGTCGGTGGCGCGATTAAAGGTGCGATTAAACCAACCAAAAAAGCCGCCTTTTTCATAGTGATCATGACTCACCGGTTTGAGCAAAGTGGCGCAGAGTGCGGGCGTAAGGGTAAGCGCAACAATCACTGACAACACCATCGCCGACACGATCGTGATGGAGAACTGGCGGTAGATAACGCCGGTCGAACCGCCAAAAAAAGCCATAGGCACAAACACCGCTGATAACACCAAGGCGATACCAATCAACGCACCGGTAATTTGCTGCATGGATTTGCGTGTCGCCTCCAGCGGCGAGAGCCCCTCCTCCGCCATTACCCGCTCGACGTTTTCCACCACCACAATGGCATCATCTACCAGCAAGCCAATCGCCAGTACCATCGCAAACATGGTGAGGGTATTAATCGAAAAACCAAACAGCGAGAGCACCGCAAAAGTCCCCAGCAATACTACCGGGACCGCGATGGTGGGAATCAAGGTGGCGCGGAAGTTCTGCAGGAACAGATACATCACCAAAAACACCAGGATGATCGCTTCAATCAACGTATGAATGACCGACTCAATCGAAAGTTTTACGAAGGGTGTGGTGTCGTAGGGGTAAACAATTTCCAACCCTTGCGGGAAAAAACCCTGCAGTTCTGCAATACGCTGGCGCACGGCATTAGCCGTATCCAGCGCGTTGGCGCCAGAAGCCAAGGTGATAGCAATACCCGCTGCCGGACGGTTGTTATATTCGGTTTCAAATTGATAGTTTTCGCCACCCAACTCAATGCGGGAGACATCTTTCAGGCGAATTTGGGAACCATCCTGATTGACGCGCAGCAGGATGCTGCCAAACTCTTCTGTAGTAGAGAGGCGTGTTTGCACCACAATACTGGCATTAATTTCCTGTCCCGGCAGCGCTGGGGTACCGCCTAATTCACCAGCGGCAATTTGGGCATTTTGTGCGCGAATCGCCGTAGCCACATCGCTACTGGTGAGGCTATAGGTCGCGAGCTTATTAGCATCAAGCCAAATGCGCATGGCGTATTGCGAACCAAATAGCGTGATCTGACCAACACCATTTACCCGGCTGAGTTGATCTTGCACGTTGGCGGCAACATAGTCGGCGATGTCATACCTATCCATCAGGCCATCGCCGGACACAAACCCGATCACCATCAGGAAACCGGCCGAGGATTTAGTCACCCGAATACCTTGTTGCTGCACCTCCTGCGGTAATAAAGGCATGGCTGTTTGCAGCTTATTTTGCACTTGAACCTGAGCGATATCCGGATCGGTGCCCGCCAAAAAAGTGAGGGTTACTTCACCGCGACCACTGGATTCACTGGTAGATGACATGTATTGCACGTTATCGATACCGGTTAAACCCTGCTCGATAATCTGGATAACCGTATCCTGTACTGTCTGTGCAGACGCACCGGGGTAGGTCGCACTGATACTGACCGCCGGCGGGGCAACATCAGGGTACTGGGCAACCGGGAGCTTGAAGATGGATAGCGCTCCCGCCAGCATGATGATGATAGAAATAACCCAGGCAAATACCGGGCGATCGATAAAAAATCTAGCCATAAGTTACTCCCCCGAAACCTTGCTGCCAGATGCAGGAACCGCTTTCGCCGGAGTGCCGGGTTTCACTTTTTGCAGACCTTCAACAATAACCTGATCGCCTACTGCCAAACCTTCCAGAACCAACCATTGATCGCCAATCGCACGCCCGACAGTCAACTGACGCAGCTCAACCACACCTTCGGTATTCACGACCATGGCAGTAGCTGCACCTGTTCGATCACGGGTGATTCCGCGTTGGGACACCAAAATCGCATTACTGCGAACGCCCTCCTCTACCTGAGTGCGTACAAACATACCCGGTAATAACAGGCGATCCGGGTTGGGAAATTGCGCGCGCAGGTTCACTGTGCCGGTGGATTCATTTACCCCCACCTCGGCAAATTGCAGCGTACCCTCGTGTTCGTAAACACTGCCGTCATCCAGAAGCAAGCGCACCTTGGCGGAGTCTGCCGCGGCAACCTGGCCACTTTTCATTTGACGGCGCAATTGCAACAGCTCGTCAGCCGATTGGGAAACATCCACATAAATAGGATCCAATTGCTGGATACTCGCCAGCACATCAGCCTGACCGGCATTCACCAACGCTCCTTCGGTAACAGCAGATTTGCTAATCGCACCATCGATAGGCGCCAAAACCCGGGTGTATTTCAGGTTGATGTTGGCTGTCTCTACCGCGGCTTTGGCTAATGATACGCCGGCTTTTGCCTGATTCAGAGTGGCGAGTGCATCGTCATAGTCCTGCTGACTTATCGCTTTTATCGCCGACAAATTTTTGTAACGGGATTCACGTGCCGCCGCCGCTGCAAGCGTAGCCTGACTGCGCGATAACTCTGCCTGGGCACTACTTAGCGCCGCTTGATAAGTGGCCGGATCAATTTGATACAGCGCTGTGCCCGCCTTGATTTCTGCCCCCTCGGTAAACAAGCGCTTCTGGATTATGCCGCTCACCTGAGGACGTACTTCCGCTTTGCGATAGGCGGTGGTGCGACCGGGCAATTCAGTTTGCAGCGGCACATCGCTGCTAGCCACCTGTATCACGCCAACCTCGGGAACACCGGGCGCTGCCATACCTGCGCCAGGTTTGGCGCCATCGCAGCCCGCGATTAATAGGGCAATCAGGCCTGCAGCGGCCAAATGTACCGGGCGCCCGGAAGCGGTAAAAAGGTTGGGTAACATCATTAACTCCTTAAACAGGTCGCGGCCAACAAGCGGGCCGGAACACAGCAATCAAGAACCGGAAAGGGAAACACACCAAAATGAACATTTGTTCATTTTTTGGATAATAGAGGTTTGTCAGGTAAACGCCACCTGAATTTGCACTAATTAACTTTTATGAAAATATCCACACGGAATCCGTGCGAAGCGCAGGTAAAACTGCCAAAAGCACCAGAATCGTTAATCGCAAAGCAATTACCGGTTCCGGTGGAAATAAAAAATGAATTATTCAGAGGTAATTAGTCGCTCAGTGAGCCGCTAATTGTCATGCAGGAGTTTATTAAACACGTCGATCAACCGATGAATATCTACCGGCTTAGTCAGATAATCAAAAAAGCCGGCCTTACGCCCGCGCTCTACATCATAGGGCATGGCATTTGCCGACAAACCAATCACTGGCACTGCCGCGATCGAGGGATCATTTTTCAATACACTCAATACTTCGTAGCCATCCATGCCCGGCAGATTGATATCCAAAATAACCAGATCAGGGTTCAAACTGCGCGCTTTATAAATCCCTAAAAATGCCTCTTCAGCCACTTCCAGCTCAAGCTGGGGATAGCGATCAAAGATCTGCTGCAACAGGCGCACATTGGTGGGGTTATCCTCTACATAAAGGACTTTGCAGCGGCGCTTAACATTCAAAGTGGCAGGGGTGTAATCTTTATTGCTGGATAATTTTTTAATAGGCTCATCATTCCATTCAGTAGCCACGGGAAAATCAATCCAGAATGTGGTTCCTACCCCTTCAGCACTGACAAAATCGAGCTTGCCCTTCATCATTTCCACCAGCTGTTTGGTGATTACCAAACCAACACCGGAACCTTCAAAATTGGAATTTTCCGCACTTAAGCGATTAAACGGCTGAAATACCTCATTTTGACGCTGTATGGGAATACCGCGACCAGTATCACGCACGCTGATCCGCAGCTCTTGACCCTCCTGCATGCTCAGTTGAACTTCTACCTCACCGCCAACATGATTGTATTTAACAGCGTTACTGAGCAGATTGAGCAACACCTGCTTGACTCGCACATTGTCCGCAACAACGTAGGTATTATTAAATTGCGCCACAGTCGCCACCAACCGAATGCCCTTGGCATCCGCTTGAGGCTGCACCAAGGTAAAACACTCACTGATCAGGCGCGACACCAAAACCGGCTCAAGCGACACGGTCATATTGCCCGATTCAATTTTGGCCAGATCCAGCACATCATTAATCAGCTGCAATAAATGCTCGCCCGCCTTACGGATTTCACGCACGTTTTCAATTTGCTGGGGCTTGAGGTTGCCATCGTATTCAAACAGCTGGGTGTAACCCAAAATCGCATTTAGCGGCGTGCGCAGTTCATGGCTCATGCTGGACAAAAATTCAGACTTGGCGCGGTTGGCCTGCTCGGCCTGCTCTTTGGCTTGAATAACCCGCTCTTCCGCACGCTTGATTTCGGTGATATCCATATTGCTGCCGGACATCATAATCGGCTGGCCTTTTTCATTAAAAACAGCACGGCCACGGCCGCGGATCCAACGAATATCACCTTGCTGGCTCACCAAACGGTATTCGACATCAAAGGGCGCACGACCGGCCATATGTTCAATCAGCGCATTATCAAAAATAGGTAAATCTTGCGGAAAAATATGTTTGCGCCAGATTTTCAGGCGGTCCTCACCCTCGGTGAGCACATCGTCCAAATCATCGTAACCCAACAGCTCCCAGCAGCGATGGGAGAAATGAAACCCACCGCGATCGGCATACCACTCCCAGATGCCATCACTCGACGCCTGGATAATTCGCACTTGCCTCGCTTCACTTTCGCGTAGCGCTGCCTCAACTTTTTTAATTTCGGTGATATCAAAATTCACCCCGGACATGATGGTGGCATGCCCCTGCTCGTCGCGCAGTGAGTCGGCGCGCACTTGCGTCCAGATATAATCACCCGACTTGGTCCTAATACGATAAGACACATCCAGCGGCCGCCCGGTACGCAAGTGCTGACGCGCCGCTTCAATCGCATAATCGCGATCGTCCGGGTGCATGTACATCAGCACTTTTCCCGCATCGCTGATGCTCTCAGCATCTTCAGCGCCATACCCCAAACGCTCCCAAAACCCCCCCGACCATTCGATATGCTGGGTGTGCAGATTCCACTCCCAAAAACCATAGCCACTGCCATTGAATATGCGCTGAAAACGCCCCACAGTTTCACGCAGCAATTCAATATCATTGCTGGTTTGTAGTGAGGGGCTGAAGCTGATGTGTTCGATCATAGGAGTTTGCAGGGAATTGAGAGATGGCTTTGACGATACCCGAGATACTGCAATTGCACAATCCGCGATAAATTGGCAGATCAGAAACGACAACAGCGCCTGCAGGCGCTGTTGTTGAGTAAATCCAATAAAACAAAAAGTCAGGGAGCTTCTGTCGCTTCAGCACCATCCTCTTCTTTCGCTTTAGGCATCAAATCTTCTTTGGTAATGCCCAGTGCCGCAGTGATATTCGCACAGATATAAACAGACGAATAAGTACCGGCAACAATACCGATAATCAATGCCAGAGCAAAACCTTGCAGCACCTCTCCAGCAATGAAATACAAACAGAACAGCACTATAAACACCGATGCGGAGGTCATAATAGTACGACCCAAGGTCTGGCTGATGGAGATATTAATTACTTCATGAGGATCTGTTTTGCGCAGTATGCGGAAATTTTCACGAATCCGGTCGTAGATAACGATTGTGTCATTAATTGAGTAACCAATAAGCGCAAGAATTGCTGCCAGTACAGTCAGATCAAAGTCCCACTGAAAAAAAGCAAAGAAACCCAAAGTCACGATAACGTCATGCACCAAACCAATAATTGCGCCGGTTGAAAACTTCCATTGGAACTGCACTGCAACATAAAGAAATACCAAAACGAAAGCTACAAGCATCCCTAAGCCACCCTGGTCACGCAATTCATCACCAATTTGTGGCCCAACAAACTCACTGCTACGCAATTGGATTTTTGCACCAGTGGCCGCTTCCAGATCGCCAATAATTTGATTGAGATAAACGGAGTCAACGGAGTTTTCAAGCGTCACCAGCACCTTGCCGTCACGTTGCTGGTATTCGACTCGACCGTACTTTGCAGAAGGAAACAAGTCTTTCTGCTGCAGTAGATCCACACCAAGATTGGCAATCACCAACGTATCCGCATACCCCTCCAATTCACGCACCGGACGCTCAAGGGACTCCAATGCCGCCCCTGATCCCAAAGCTGCTATCGTATTTGATAACTTTTCCTGTGCTTTTATTTTCATTTGATCTTGAGTGCGAATCATTACCTCTTGATCCGAGCCGAAGAGCACCGCTACCGGGCTTTTCAGCTCCTCTTTTTCCAATACATCACGAATTTTATCCAGGTCTGCCGGACGATCCAGCAGCATCTCTAATTGCGTACCACCGGTGAAATCTAGCCCAAGTTTCAAACCATTAAGCGCAAGAGACGCAAGAGAAATGATAACTATGAGAATGGATAAAGCGGAGGTGTAATGTCTAACCCCCATAAAATCAATAATGCGTAATTCCTTAGTCATAGCAGTGATCTCTTAAATCGAAATTTTCTGTAAGTTTTTACGGCTGCCATACACCAAATTGGCAAGTGCGCGACTGCAGCTAACTGAGGCATACATGGTGGTGAGAATACCCACGATTAATGTCACAGCGAAACCTTTGATCGGGCCGGTACCAATAGCAAATAGAATTATGCCGACAATTAAGGTGGTTAGGTTTGCGTCAACAATTGTTATAAACGCGCGCTGATAACCGGCAAAAATAGCTTGCTGTGGTGAAGCGCCATTTTTAAGTTCTTCGCGAATGCGCGAGTGAATCAAAACATTCGCATCTACTGCCATACCAATCGTTAATACAATACCGGCAATACCAGGAAGTGTGAGTGTGGCACCAAACATTGAGAGCATGGTGATTACAAGGAGCAAGTTAAGTGCAAGGGCGATATTGGCAAAAATACCAAACATGCGGTAGGCCAGAATCATAAACAACACTACCAAGCCAAAGCCCCACAAAGTCGCGTCCACACCATTTTTAATATTCTCAGTACCAAGTGATGCACCTATAGTGCGCTCTTCAACAAAGTGCATTGGTGCTGCCAATGCACCTGCGCGCAACAATAACGCTAATTCTGATGCTTCTGCCGGGCTATCCAGACCAGTAATACGGAATTGCACACCTAATGCGCTTTGAATAGTGGCAAGACTAATCACTTTGCGCTCAATGTATTGCGTCATTTTTTCAACATCTTCACCGGCAGCATTTTTTACTACTTGGGTGCGAGTTTTATATTCAATAAATAAGATTCCCATCTGACGTCCGACATTGTTACGTGTCACACGGTGCATATGGGTTCCACCGAGACTATCCAGCGTAATATTTACCTGCGGCTGGTTAGTTTCGGGATCAAAACTACTAGTGGCATTGGAGACGCGATCACCGGTAACTATTAATTGTTTTTCCAATACAGCATTGCCACGCTGCATCTGCATCAATTCATCTTTGAATGGAAACTCTTCTTTGTTCGATACCAAGGTGTCAGGCGATGCTCCCAAACGGAATTCGAGATTAGCCGTTTTACCAATAACACGCTTAGCTTCGGCAGGATCTTGAATTCCCGCAAGCTGCACTATGATACGGTTGCGTCCCTGACGCTGGACTATAGGTTCAGATACCCCCAACTCATTGACACGATTCCGTAGAGTAATCAGGTTTTGGCTTACCGCATAATCTTCGATTTCACGGATACCTGCCTCGGTAAAATTCGCCGTATAGCTAAAGTCATTGGAATTAGCCTCAGAATCCGGCTTGGTAAATATTAAGGTCGGATAATCGCTACGCAGCAGATTTACCGCTTCATCACGGGCCTCGGCTGTACGGAAACGCGCAATAATTTGATTATCTTTTTGGGCGACGACAGAGGCATAGCGAACCTTCGCTTTGCGCATTTTGTCTTTCATATCATCAGCGTTAATTTCCTGACGCTTGGCTACTGCTGAGGCGGTATCAACTTCTAATAAAAAATGTACGCCACCCGCGAGGTCGAGTCCCAATTTCAATGGCTCGGCGCCTAATGCTTGCAACCATGCAGGTGTTGTGGATGCCGTGTTTAACGCAACCACATAACCGTCACCTAATGCTTTTTGTACGGTTTTGCGCGCGAGCATTTGTTGCTCTGCGTTTTTGATGCGCAGCATGGCTGTCTTTGGCGTAACCTCGCCGCCAAAAGCTTCAATGTTGGCCGCTTTTAGCGCTGCCTCCATTTTTGCCAAGACTGGCGCATCAATTACTTTTGAACTTGAATCACCAGACACCTGAATTGCAGGATCGGGTGCATAAAGATTAGGGATAGAGTAGATAACGCCAACTACAGTAAAAAACAGTAGCAGCAGGTATTTCCATAATGGATAGCGATTTAACATAGGGTTTTCCCAAGTTGTCTGCGGCAGAGAGTAGCAATCGCACAAGCGTTACATCTAGTCACGCGAATCTATTCCACCTTATTTTTACTTGCGCGCTGCCCGGTTTCGGACAGCGGTATGGCCAAGGGCGCCGGATTATAACCCTAATTCGCGCCCAACAACGATGCCGGAATCATACCGGCGGCGCAGGTGGAACTTCTAAACCCTGACGCCCGTAAAAATCGGCTAAAAATGCATCAAATGTACCTTCTGTTAACGCGGTACGCATATCAGCCATGATGCGCTGGTAATAGCGCAGGTTATGAATGGTATTTAATTGCGCACCCAGCATTTCGTTGCACTTATCCAAATGATGAAGGTAAGAGCGGGAGAAATTTTTGCAGGTATAACAGTCGCACAGCGGGTCAAGCGGGCCAGTGTCTTCACGGTATTTGGCATTGCGCAACTTGATCACACCTTCGCTGGTGAATAAGTGACCGTTGCGCGCGTTGCGCGTTGGCATTACGCAGTCAAACATATCCACACCGCGACGCACACCTTCCACCAAATCTGCTGGCTTACCTACCCCCATCAAATAGCGCGGTTTGTGCTTGGGCATTTGCGGCGTAAGGCTTTCGAGGATGCGCAACATATCTTCTTTGGGCTCGCCAACCGACAAACCACCAATCGCATAGCCATCAAAACCAATTTCCACCAAACCAGTCAGGGATTCGGTGCGCAGGTTTTCATACATACCGCCCTGCACTATCCCGAATAACGCAGAAGGATTATCGCCATGGGCGACCTTGGAGCGTTTGGCCCAGCGCAGTGACAATTCCATCGAATCGCGCGCTTCATGAATAGTCGCCGGATAAGGAGTGCACTCGTCAAAAATCATTACGATGTCGGAACCCAAATCGCGCTGTACTTGCATCGATTCTTCTGGCCCCATAAACACTTTGCTACCGCTGATGGGCGATTTGAAAGTCACTCCTTCTTCAGTAATTTTGCGCAACTTACCCAAGCTGAATACCTGGAAACCACCGGAATCGGTCAGTATCGGCCCTTTCCACTGCATAAAATCATGGAGGTCACCGTGCGCTTTGATGACCTCGGTCCCAGGGCGCAACATCAAATGGAAAGTGTTGCCCAGAATAATATGTGCACCTATATCTTCCACATCGCGCGGAGTCATACCCTTCACGGTGCCGTAGGTTCCTACAGGCATAAATGCCGGAGTCTCGACTGTGCCGCGTGGGAACTTCAAACGGCCGCGACGCGCCCTGCCCGTCTGACTATCTAATTCAAATTCCATAAAACATTGGTTAGTCACGATCTTCTCTCTCGGCTCAGATAAATAGTATTCAAACAGAAGCGCCAACTGGTTGCTGAGCAGCAGCGGGATTGCGGGTGATAAACATGGCATCGCCATAACTGAAAAAACGGTATTGCTGTGCAACGGCTTCTTTATAAGCTGCCATGGTAAAACCATATCCGGCAAAGGCTGATACCAACATAATCAAGGTCGACTCAGGCAAATGGAAATTGGTCACCAGCGCATCCACTACCTGGAATTGGTAGCCAGGGTAAATAAAAATACTGGTTTCACCCTGATAAGGATGGATCGCACCTTTTTGCGCAGGATCGGCATAACCCTGCGCGGCCGATTCCAAACTGCGCACGCTGGTGGTACCCACGGCGATTACACGTTTGCCCGCCGCTTTGGTTGCGCGCACCTGCTCACACACCTCAGGTGACACATCCATAATTTCCGAATGCATTTGGTGCTCGGCAATATTATCGACGCGCATGTTCTGGAAAGTGCCCGCACCCACATGCAAAGTCACAAACGCGATATTCACGCCTTTTGCACGCAGCTGCTCCAACATCAATTCATCAAAATGCAAACCGGCGGTAGGCGCAGCTACCGCGCCCTGTTCCTTGCTATACACGGTTTGATAGCGCTCACGGTCGGCGGCAACATCGTCCCTATCTATATAAGGAGGTAATGGCATATGGCCAATGCGATCCAAAACCACCAACGCCGGATCATCCCCCAGGAATTCCCACTCAAACAATGCATCGTGACGGGCGACCAATTGCACACGTGTACCGTCCTGCAAAATAACCTGTGAAGCCACTTTGGGTGCTTTGCTTGCACGGGTATGGGCGAGCACGCGGCGGTTATCCAACACCCGCTCCACCAGAATCTCCACTTGCCCACCCGAGGTTTTCTGGCCAAACAGCCGCGCGGGTATTACGCGGGTATTGTTGAACACCATCAAGTCGCCGGGTTCAACCAGATTGAGCAGGTCGGGAAACCGTCCATGGGCTAACTGGCCGCTCGTTCCATCCAACTGCAATAGACGACTGCCACGTCGCTCGGCAGCAGGTGTTCGCGCGATAAGGTTGTCTGGCAACTCGTAAAAAAAATCCTGGCGACGCATAAGAAGAGCTTAATGAAGGTTAGATAAAGAATAAAAAGGTCGGCAAGGGTATACCAATTCGGCTCAAGTTTAAATTAGCCACCAACTAACCCACCACTAACCAATAACAGTGAATAAATTTGCAGCGTAAACAGGCACTTTTTAGCCAAGGTGTTTAACAAACAACTGTTTTATAAAGTTTTTGAAATTAGTATTTGACAGCCGGGTTCAAATCATTAGAATGCGCACCACTCGCCAGTGTGGCGGAATTGGTAGACGCACCGGATTCAAAATCCGGCGCCCTTAAAGCGTGTCGGTTCGAGTCCGACCACTGGCACCAAACCCGTAAATGAAGGGCTTACAGTAATGTAAGCCCTTTTTTTATTGCCAAAAATAAGCGCCCAAAAACCATCAAGGGGGCACAAAGGGGGCGCACTTGTTTTACCGCATCGCAAAACACAAATTGCCACCAGAGCCACGCCACTACTGACATAACTCCAATTGCGCGCCTGAATTTGTCTTTCACAACACTGCAATATGCTTTAAATCGTGAACTCAAAGACAAACATACAGCCCACGCGCCATGCGGGTTTGGTTCTATTGGTCACTTCACGAACTAAAATTTTTCAGAAAGCCCGCAGGCGGGGGAGGAGTGAATTTAAGCCGCCCTTCTGATAAACGCTTGATTACTCCCCTCCACTGGAACCACCATGGTCAATTTCCTACACACCTGTCATACATTTCCTACATATTTCCACGCCACCCACCTACATAATCGCCAGCTAAACAAACGGAACAACGTAGAATAAAGAGGGTTTAGCTTTGACAATTCACCATGTGGTTGCGCACGAATTAATAAAAGATATTGATAATCAAGAAGCAGCAAAGGAACTCAATGAGAAAGGCGCTTTTGATAAGAGCCTCCCGATTCTTCAAAGGTTCATCGACACCACCGATAAGGCTTTCAATAAAAAACCTAAAGCATTAGGAAAGTTTGATCCTGATGAGGTTAATTACCCATTTCAAAAAACCCTTGTTGATTACCTAACACTGAGCAACCACAGCGAAGACGAATTTCTAGACATGACGTCTAGCGCAATGGATACATTGGCTGCAGCCGCCACAGGAGTAACAAAAGCATCGGGCGGCATCGTCATTTTTATGCACTATGACGACAGCTTTATGGTTCTACTTCTTAGCAGGAAGGTAGTCTTCAACATCAAAGACTTTGAACTCGAAAACCTAGAAGCAATGGACATAGATTCAATGAGGTACGCCGCAAAAATCAGCGTGAGCGGGTTGTTGGCTACAGATAATAATGAAGAAAAAGACCCCTACATTGGCTTTATGCGAGGCACCGCAACAACAGTGTCCAGTTACTTTTTAGAGTTTATTGGCTGTAAAGATTACCAATCCCCTAAAGCATCTACCGATGGAATGATCGAGGCAGTTAGGGAGTATATGACATCACTAGGGTATAGCACGGATAAGCGCAGAGATATTGAACAGCAAATATTGAGTTACTGCGCCGGCCAAAGAAAAGCGGGCAATCACGTATACCTTTCTGCAATAGCACCACTTATTGATCCCGAAAACGAAAATGGTTTGATCGAATACATCAGCGAGAAAAATTTCAAATGCCCAGATGTATTTGAGGCTGATCCTAGCGCATTAAGAAAATTAAAAAGATATGACTATAAATCAAAAAAATGGTCTCTTAGTTTTGATCACGATCTTTACGGCGGAACAATAACCTTTAACAAAGACGACAATACAATTACAATTACAGACATCCCCGATGACTTCGAAAGCTCTCTAGATTTAGTTGATGATGAAGATGAATAAACCAATTGAATCAATAATCGATTTCTACAGAGAGTTTGGAGAAAAATCAAATTTTGATTCGATTTCAGATATATCTTTCACTACAAAAATAACGACTAATTTAATAAACAAAATAATAAGCCTTAACGCCCTCATCAGAGGGCAATGCGATCAAGACATAATCGAAGTCATTCATGTTGGCGGAAAATCATATCAAGCCAACAATGAGGCCGGACTAAACAATCACCTAGATGAGCAATGCACATTCAACTTTGATAGCGTAAGTATCAAAGGAACCAATAACATCCACTATTCAGTAGATAAATTTTTACGGTTCAATAAAACCAAAAAACCGGACTTTTTTTATATAGCTGAAATCGATTATGCAACCTTCGACAACAAAGAAAATCATTATATAAAAGCCTATGACGCCACCATTGACCTCATTGAGACACTGATCAATGCAGACAGCGGTGTTTGCGACTTCTCCAGCTATAACGACAAAACAAAAACGCACAGAATTGTTTTATTGGGAGAAAAGAAATTTGAATTTGAAACAACGTACAGTAAAAAGGATTTGGACTTTGACAGTGAAAAAATCAAAGCATTCATCAAAGACATAAGCATCGATAGCGACACAGTAACAACGCACAAAAAAGAAAAAAATCAGATACTAAAAAAATCGATATGCGACCTGCTTAAGCACGTAAACAAAGATTCAGAAAAGTTCGCATACATACTGAATCACATTGAAGAACTTCAAAGGGACTACAATAACGGCCTAGACCTCTACCTGAATGAATTTACATTCTCTAAATTCATCAGCGATCTTTCGGACAAAAAAATATCCTATATAGAAAAGATCAACAAAGTTATTTCAGATATTGGATTAAAGTTGCTTTTTTTGCCGCTAATTGGCATTGCAACAAAGCTTTCCTCATCGGATGCAAATAGCACTTTCGCGTTCACCCTGTACGCAGGGCTAATGATGCTATTGATAATCTACACAATAGATTCATTAGCCCAAATTTCACAAGAAATGAAGAACGCTTTCCATCACAAGCGCTACAAAAAATCGATTCTAACGAGTGGCAACATCGAACAAGAATTGATTGATGCTTGGTCGCAGCTAAACACCCGAATCAAATTTATTTATGCCACCTTATTTAGCTTGTATATCGGGCTACTGCTATTTGTCATTAAAAACTTAAACCCAGATGGCTTTTTGGGAGCTTACGAAGCCGAAAACTTAAATCAGTTTATTCAGTTACCCTTTCAATTAGAGCCAGTCTTTAATTTTTTAATTTTTTGCTCTTTATTAGGCGCAGCTTGGTTTTCTATTTCTAGATTACTATGCGGAATATGGCAACTTATTTTTGGACGCACCAAATAACCAACTCTACTTCCAACCATTGCCCACAACCGCCTATGCAGTAGTATTTTCGACCGACGTAGCGTGTGTTGATGAAATAAAAAAAGGCAGTGAAAGCTGCCCCTTTTATATTTTTTTAAATCATTTTGGGATACTTCGATCCTTATGATCACCTACTCATCACCCCTAGGCTCATGACAGTCAACTAAAATGCCATTTTCATATGGGTGAGCAGATAGAATAAGATTTCTAGAAGCTTCATACCGATAATGAAACACATAGTGGTTATCATCTGCATCCCAACAATTGAGGGAAAGTATTGAATCACCGCATTCAGGGAGCTGATCCAAAAGCTCGATTCTGTGCTTACTATCACGCGTAAACTTGCTTGAATCGGCAAATAAAACCGATCTTCTAAACATTTCAGAATCAATTTGAATTCTGTAAGCATCACCGCCGATATTTTCAGCACTTATTACCCATTGAGAATTAGACTGATTTACAAACGTTAAGTAAATGTCAGGCCGCAAAATCCGCAATCTTTCAAGTCGCTTTTCTTCAATTACTCTATTGGTTTCGAACACATTGAAATCATGCATCGACTTCGCAACATTCGCCTGAAGCAAATTGCTATCGCCCAATTCTTTTGTGGCCTCCACTTGCAAAGCCAACTCTGTCAACTGAGCCTTCAAGGCTTCAGTATTCAACCGCAGTTCCTCCCCCTGCTGCCTATAACCCGCAACCAACCAAAACAGCGCAAGCGGCGACATAGTGCCAGCCAGAAAATCCCCAACTGCATTAGGCTCCATTTTTACAAATGCGCACCAATTGCAAAAAACATAAATCGCAACACCACCCAACCAAACAGCTGTAACCCCAATTGCCCACTTAGTCGAAGCACTCATACCCTCTTTATTATTTTCACTTTGCACCTTACCGGCCTCAGGCTGATTTTCCTGCCCCATACTCATTTTCTCCGTTGATCAATAAAAACCCCAATAAACCACAATATTACACATTGACACACAACTCCACCCGCACTACCCTACTTGAGCAATGGCAAAATCCATTGCCGGGATTGAGACCCCGGAAACTACTTGAGAGCAACAAGCGCGCTCTGCGCTTTTTTTGTTGCTGGCGTTCGGCTACCCTGCAGTTATGGTGGCTGGGCGGGGCTATCCTTCGGGGTAGGCCGGTTCTCGAGTGCCGGTAGTCTCAACCCTGTCCAGTCGCCTCCATAAGATTGAGACCTTGTGCAGGCGGTTTTATAGGATATTTAACTCGAGGCCTATGCCATGAAAAAAACAACTGCAACAAAAAACCTTTCTGCTCCAGACTTCCGCCGTGTAATCCAGCTCGACGAATCGCAAATGGCGATTTACAAATCCGGCACTATTGAAATACTAAATCCCGACGGCGAAAAAATTGATTGCATTGGCAAAATCACCAAGCAACTCAACGACAACCAAATAATCGAAGACACCGCCAACAACTTACGCCTAATCGAAGAGTTAATGCTAGGCAACAACGAAGGCCTCCAACTATCGCAACAAGCCATAGCAGGCCTCGCCCACTCGCTTTCACAAGCACAACAAATAATTGAACGCTAAAAATAAATAAGGCGGCCAGTTGGCCGCCAGACATTAAGAAGTTGATGAACGGAATAAACCACAATGCATTTAATCAAACAAGCTATACAATTTTTCAAAATATATTCCATACCTTTAATAAGTTTATTATTGTCAGCTATAGCGATAATCAGCTCAGTCTCATTTGCATTTTTTAATTGGAAATGGCTAGCCATCACTAACAAAGCAAACAATTTCGATATATATGTATTTCCCGTACTCGCATCACTATTTGCTGCGATAGTTTTCTGGATTATTTTCTCAAAAATTCCCGAGCTAAAACTTAAGAGATCTTTCAATTATCCCATTGGCATGGATCTCATCACACTGGAATCAATTATTAGCAAATTATTGAATGAATGTTTCAAAATAGCGGACAACCAGTCCACGCCTTTTCAACCGGAAATTTTTAGTAAAGCCTTAACAAAGAGCGATATGGGAACCATCTTAAAAGGAACTACAATTTATAAAGATTATGACCCACGAGAATATAATCTACCTTTTCCGCTTCGATATATTGGTTCGGCAATATTGGATGCAGCAAACGATATCAAAGAGGTTATGCCCCGCCTTTATTCATTAGCACTTTTCATTGATGCCAATGATTTCATTCTCATTAGGAAAGCACATTCAGTAATCACCAGATACGAAAAGCATATTCAAGAAGGAAGCATGTACGTACGAATTGCAAATATTTCATTCACTGCTAAAGTTGCTGACCCAACCGCCAGCTTCCTTGCGGAGTCGCTAATGGATCTAATGGATATAAGGTTCAAATTATCCGAAGCCATAGTACAACGGTACTCAAATGAAGAAGATTACAAGCGCATTATCTACCATTACATAAGACAGAAAGACACATCATTAAGCTTTAAGTTTTTAAAAAAATATGAACACAAATTTCATAACAACCCAGAGGGCGATCACTACCATTGGCTACGTCTCGCTGGTCTTTACGCAGAAAAAGGAAACGTTAAAAAAGCAAAGCTTTTTGCGAAAAAGTACTGCGAACACGCAAATGCATTATTACATGTGCGCTCTATATACTCTGCTGTATGCAGGCATGAATATATTAGAAATATCATTCTTGAGAAATTCGGTAACGAAGAAATTGAGCGAGTTGAACAGCTCATCCTGATGGAAGCTGCCGCGAAAGATAATCACATCAAAAAATGCATGTTGAATGCTGAAAAGCCCAATCCGAACTAGCATAGCTGCGGCTGTTATTAATCACTCAACAATTGGATCTAACCTTTCCTTCAACCCATCAGCACTACCCTTTTGCCCACCAAAATCGCCCGACTGATCGGGCTTTTTTGTTTTCAGAGGCGCGCCGTTATCCGTGTATTCGTGCGTGTGGTCTTTCGCGGTGTTAGCAATATTTGCTACCACCTGAATTAACTCACTCAATATCTGCAACACGTTTTCGCTTTCACTTCCAAGCCAAACCTTGCCGCCATTTTTTACACGCAACAATTGTTTGGCCACGGCCATTGAGTCGATGTTATTACCTACGCGCTGTTTAACATCGCGCCCCACCTTTTGATTTACATCGCTGCCGGTGGTGATGTTTAAATTATCCAACGCGGATAAGTTCGCAGTGCCCGCACTTAACAACTTCAACGCACCAAGTGCCTCAATTGTTTTTACTCCCACAACTTCCTCGGTGCTGTTTTGTTTTACTCGCAACAAAAACTCATTAGCTGTGGTGGTAGCGGAATAACACTCAAGCACGTAGTTAACAGCATCGTCGTATATGTCACCGGTGGTGCTTCTGTGCCAATCCCCTGCACTATCTGCACGCTGGTAAACGTCGGCGCTTGCTTGCAACAAAACTTCACCACGCGCAACACTGGGCAGGCTCAAACCCTCAGTTAGAATGGTGCGAATGAATGGTCTATCAGGCAATCCAAACGCAAACGCCAATTCAACTATTGTGCCCGCCTCCGGGAAGCCATAGGCACCGCGTTCCAACCCTGCCATAGCCACAGGTAGCGGCACCGCTCTAAACAGCGGCAACAGCTCATCAGGTGCCCCGTTGGGCTTTAAAACCCGTACATCCACTGCATAGCGCGGCCTGTATCGCTCGCTAATCGCTTCCTGGTTAACCGGGTCGCTCACCGCTTCCACACGCGCCAAAATCGGCAAATGGATGTTGCTGAATAGCTCAGTATGTTTGCGCTGGTTTATACGCTTGATCTGTTCGTCCACCGCGTCCCCCAGGGGTTTTTATCCCACTCAATATTTTGGTGCTGTCCATCCCAATGCACTTTAGTGATGTAACTATTCCCATTAATAAAAACACCGGGGCGTAACTTGGGCATACACGCAATGCGCGCTGAATTAGCAAGGCCGGTATTACTCTGCATATCCACGGGCAGGTTTATATTTTTACCGCCCCAAAAACTATCCAACCAACCACCCACAAACACTTTGCCATCCCCCTGCTGCTGCCAAATAAATTGCGGAATCTCAAAAACTTCCGCGAGCGAATCCAGGCACGCATAACCACTTCCAACAGAAAAATAAACAGGGGTGGTCTTTTGGCTGTAGGGTTTATCGGGCGTAACAAACTGCAAACCAGTTTCTGTAGATATTGCGCGCAAAATTTCGTTAATGGTCGCATTGCGCAAACTCACCGGCACTAACCGGCTAAGGCTCGCACACAGCTCACGGCAAAAAACACGGTGTTGTTTTTTATCAATTTGAAAGGTGTTTTCAACGTAACCAAAAAAGACCTGTTGCAATTGCTGCGGGTCGTACCCGGAACTAAAAACAACCAAGCCTTTAATCTCTGCATTGGGTTCAACATCAAAAACCGCACGCCCAGGGTTAAACAAATCCAGTCGTAAATCCTCTGTATTCAAATGCACCTGCGCGCCATTTATCGTCAAGGTTTTATGTAACTTCACGCGAGCGCCCTATCCAGCTTTGCAAGTTGCCGCTCAAAAAATCCGATTTCACCCTCACCCTCTACCGCCTCACCATCATCAGTTGCCGCAACCACATTACCGGTTGCTGTTTGGGTTTGTGGGGCGGCAGTGGTTTGGCGCTGCTCGGCTTTTTCAGGCACGCTTTGATAATCTTGTAAGGAAAACTGCACCGCCCATGCGCTAACCCTATCCATTTCACGCACGTAAAATTCTTCCGTAAATTGCACACGGCGAACTTTTACAGCGTTAGCCAAATCATCGGTTATGTCATAAACCTTTAGCGAACCATCCGCATTTGTTACTTGTGCAACGGCAATCAACGCGCTCAATGCTGTTGGCTCAACATAAGGAATAATGAGCGAAACATTAAAAACTTTTGGCTTAAAACCTTTGTGTGATGTGCTCGTGCCGCTGCTTTGTCCATTAAGCGTTTCCGATTCAATCCGCATAGACATAGAGACTTTTATCTCTTTGTTAGGAACCTCATAGTCATCCAGCATCATAATCCCAGCATCTCCCGTAACAGGCCCAAACTACCCGGCACACCGCTATACACCACACAGCAAGCAAGCGGCTCATCATGGCCTAATGAATTAGCGGCCAACTGGTTTTTAATCTGCTCCGGGGTTTTAGCTGAAATAAAAACACCACGCCCACTACCGCCAGAAAAAGTTGCAGCAAATGAACTAATGGCGGCGGCAATATGGCTTAGCTGCTGTTGTTTTTTTGTTGCCAAATTAATCAGCTCTTGGTCTGGTGAAACACCGCCAGCCTCGTAGCCAACCGCGTGTGCAAAGCGCTCACCCACAAGGCTACACCCACGTTCACCACGTCCAGCCGCGGCTAACCGCCCAGGGCGCCAAAAGGCATTGCCTGCCGCGTCTGGCAAAATAACTTTGTCTTTTTCAATGGTGGATAATTGTTGTGCGCGGCGCTGGCAAAGGCGTAATTGAGCATCCGGGAACACGGTGCAAAATTGCGTTATGGTTTCAGCCAACTGACCATAACTGGCTGCTGTTAATAAAACACAAATAGCATCCACAACAGTTTTCGGTTTGTTTACGTCTGCAACATCAGAGAATTTGTTGGCAACAGCCACAACCGCATTCGCGGGAGACAAATAACGGTTGTGGCTATCGCCCTGCCCTACGCCCTGCGTCCACGGGTGCACGCAAAAACTACTTACTTCATTCGCGAGCAAATTGTTAAGCGCGGTTAATGCCGCCAAACTCCCATTGCACGTAGCCGCAATCGGGTTGTTTACTAATGCCAAATCAGGCGCAGCAGTTAACCGGGTTTTCGCGGTATTTATTTCAGCGTTTGCATTAGCCAACTTTCCTGCTGCATTAGCGATTGCAGCTGAAAAAGTGGCAGGCCATGTAAAGTTAATTTCACTGAACATGGTTAGTATTTTTCCCGTTCGTAGGCATGTTCATAAAAATACTTCCCAAAAATACGAACGCCCCAATAAATCAGAAACGTATAAAACGGCTGAACGTTTAAACGTTTCATCTCAGCCAAAAATAAATCATCAGCCTCACTGCGGTCGTACCCAATCTGGTATAGATAATCGTGTAACAAAGCAGGAACACGCGCGCGTCCCTTTAACACTCTGTACACCAGTGGAATACGTCTAATCGAATCCAAATCAGTGACAAACCCAGCAGGTATTGTGTGGCCTTGCAGTGTCACGGGTTTCAACAGCCGCATCCACTTTGAACTACTGCTAATTTCAACTTCAATGCGAACCTCTGGCTTTACCATCCCACTGCCTCCACTTCCTCCAGCGTTCCCGCATTAGCAATCTGGTCTTTTAGTTGCCAGGCTTTTGCGTAAACCACTTTGCTGTGCTCAGCAACCGCCACGCCCAAGGCAATCGCTTGTTCCGGCGTCAGCATATAGCTGGTATTGCTTTCTGCGCGGAATTCAATCACCGCGCCATCAATACCCGCTTGTTTTAAAATCATAGCGTTCGTAGCAACACCAGAAATATTTATCAAGTCTCTATCATCACGGGTTTGTACAACATCCTCAGTATCCGGCATGAATTCAAACGCAACCCCACTAGCTAAAGCCTGTTTTTGTACCACAGATATTTCCGCGAGTTTTCTATTTTTAGCATCACCCAATAACTCCGCTTCCGTAACTGGGTTATCGTCAATCCACTCACCATTTACAAAACGCGGGCGACGGAACGTTGTTGCACCTAATAGAACGGTGGTAAATAAACCGTTATATTTGCGTGCATCAAAGTTGTAAATGTCATGTAAAAAGTAACCATCAGCATCAATAGCCAGCGCGTGTTCTATCGCGGTCTCTATCCACTCATTGTTTACAAAGCGCGGCGCAATAAAATTAACCGGGGGAAAGTTGGTGCAATATTCGCCGATCAATTGCCGTGGGTCTACTGAATGTTGAACGTGACTAATAAAACCATCGTTCAAATAAACCACAACTGGTAGCGCCCCTTCTACCCAGCTTTCATCTACAAAACGCGGCACCACAAAACCAGAGGGAGGCAATCCATAAATATGGTTTGCAGTCATATTTCGCGGGTCTAAGCCTGTTAATGTCTCAACAAAATAACCATCGTCATCCACTACGGAAACGAGAGACAGCAATCCCTCAACCCATCTACCACTCTCCCAGCGCGGCAACATTAAGTTCCCTGGAATCGGTTCAGTTGTGTAATTGTTTATTGTTCTAGGATCTACGTCCTGCACACCACTGTAAAAATTATCTTCATCGTATACAAAAGCACGACGCACCAATCCTTCCACCCAGCCACCACTTACGAATTTTGGAATCTGTAACGTATCTTGCGGAACCAGCTCAGTAAAACCTTCCGCAATCTCCGCATCGCAAATAAAACCTTGAGCATTAAAATATATTGTCATAGCAACCTGCCTAATTAATAACTTCTAAAAAATGTTGAGCCTGAGAGTGTCTCGGCAATATTTTCAAAATGTAATATAAGAGTACCGTTAGAATTCAATTGCAAACGCAAATTACTGTTGGATGTGGATGTAATTGTTTTAGAAAGCAACTGTGTTGAGTAATTTGTGTAAGGTCTATTTCCAGCAGGTAAAGTCCCCATTGATTTTTCGCCATTAGTATTATTTGCGTTGACGGCAAATTCAAAAATTGCAAATGTGAGAGATCCCATTTTCCAAAAATGGAATGAGCCAGCCCATACAGTTGAATCAAGTAATAGCGTTAGAGCTTGTGCGCGTGAAAAGTTAAACAATCCAGCAGCGTGGTAATCAATAGCTTGCTTAACAACATCTGGCGACCATTGACGAATATTTGCAGAGTCTCCTGCATTAATTTCTGCGGTTGACGGCCTCGGAGAGTTTCCGGCAAACATATTTATCGCCCAGTTTTCCATGGCAATATTCCCTTGGTCTGTGGCATCAACAGTCGCTTTTAACTTTCCGGCATTAGACCAACCCACATAAACTTTATTGTTTAATTGACCGATCCCCCCGCCTTCCTGAACAGGAATGAATGAGAGTTGTGAATAATTTAAGCCATTTAAATTGGATCCATTTCCTAAATAATTGTTCGCGACAATGTTCCCAGCAACCTGTAACTTACCTTGGCCATTATCTGTAGTGCTTCCTATGCTTAAATTTCCATTTTGATGTAATACAGCGCTAGCATTTGCCGCGCTACTAACTACAAACTTTATCGAGCTATAAGACCAAACTGTAGCGGAAGGATCGTAATTCCCCCCGACAATTGAGCTAAAGTTTCCGAAAGCAGCGACAGTAGTTGCACCATTAAAATAATAATGTGCTGCACCTTCATTGACTCCTGAATTACCACCATATATCGGAACCACTATTTGTCCAGTTCCAAGACCTACAGCTATTGTTGTTGTGAAGTTCTTTCCTGACATCGTGTTGGGTATACGTTCATCAGAAAATACACCGGTTGTAATATCATTAGCTGAATGTTGATGAGCAGCTGCAGGATAAACAACAGGCTTCCCGCTTATTTCGTTCCATTCGTGACCATGTGAAGACGGTGGATAAACAACAGGTTTCCCGCTTATTTCGTTCCATTCGTGACCATGTGAAGACGGTGGATAAACAACAGGTTTCCCACTTATTTCACCCCATGGGTGGCCATGTGCTGACGGTGGATAGCTAACTGGCTTCCCCTGAATTGAATCAAAAGTGTGAACGTGGCCGTTGTTTGATTTGCTGTCCAGCTCATCAAAAATAGCTTTAATCAAACAGTCTGCTGTGTTTCTGAATTTTCGGAATTCAGTCACAGCATAGGCGGCGCTAACATCAGCTAGCTTCACATAAAAGTGTTTATTGTTTTGTGCATCGGTGTAATTTGTTAAAACCTCCGCAGTGCTCGCGGCAACAAACGTTGCAACAACATTAGAGCTGCTCGGGCCTTTGTTTAAATGTGCTTTTAACCAAATAGCTTTTGGTAATGGCCCGGTGTTAATCACCTGGTCTGCGCCAAGCACCACACGGTAGCCGCCAACGTACCCATAACCGGCTTTGGCTTTTACTGTCGCACCTTCGGTAATAATTTTAAAACCATCACCAATAAAATAGCCGTTACCAAAAAAATCGTGCATATCGGCACGCATGTTTTCATCGGCACTGTCCAGCCTGCCCATAAAATCAATTTGCCAAGCCTCAGCGGCAACGTTAATGCCGGTAATTTCCGCCGCGTTCGCGTATTGCGTAAGGAAGTTGCGCGTTAACGTGTTACCAACTGCCAAACCAACCGTTTTGTATTTGAATTGCAGTGGCGAGTAAGAAACAGAAATCAGGGTATTGTCAGCATCGACAAGGCCAATCCAGTTAAAATAAAAATCACCCACGTCTGGTGACAAAATAACGCTGTAAACAACCTGGTCAGGTGCCACATAGCCTTGCGCATCTTTGTTTTTTTCATAAACAATATGCTCAGCCGCAGGCATTGATTGGTTAAGGTCAACAGCGGCACTAGGGTCTAAGCCGGGAACGTTTGCAAAAACAAACTTGGTAATATTGAGCGGCTGCGAATTGCTTTGCTGTAATGCAATTTTATTTCTGCCGGAATTAATAATAGCTGCCATTAGTAAACTGCCTTATCCAGTGACCATGTATTGTTAAATTCGATTGTTGTCATACTTATTCCAACCGAAACTAAAATTTCAAATTCATAACGCCTGCATGTGCGCCCATATTGTTCAAGCAATACACGCAAGAGAGCAGAATTTTGGGAGAGCTGGTTGTCTGAAAGGCGCAGCACAATTACATCCCAGTCTCTGTCCGGGGTGCGCTCGTCAACTTCCACATAGCCAATGCCCAAGCGTTCAAAAATTCGTTTTATCCCGGCCACTGAACCAGCGTCCTGCGCGTTGGCGTAGGCATATTTAACACGCAAGCGGAACAACCAAAGCGGCTCACCGTCAAAGCGCGTTATATCGCGCTGGTAGGCAATGAAATTCAATATTGTGAGCGTGCAGGTCTCCGGGTCTGTTTGTGTTAGCGGCCACAACAAACTGTTTGCAATACGTTCCCAATACAGCTGCGCGGTTTTTATCAGCGGTTTTGAGCTGCCTTTATTGCTCCAAAATGGCAAATCCAACTTAATCATGGGTACACCACTTGCAAACTAGAGAGGCGTGGCACATTGAGCGTGCTGGTAATGCTTGGAAGGCTAAAACTCACCGCATATAAATCAGGGAACAGCGCGTGCAGCTCAGCTGCAAGGCGCGAAAAAGAAAATTCAGACCACGGTTGTGTTAGTGTCATTGCGTACTGATTGTTTTGCCGGAATGCAGCGGCTATTGCGTCATAAACAGATGCCTGCAATTGCGTTTTTTCTTCAGGCGTTGTGTTGGGAACGGCTTGAATGGTCGCCACTAAGTTGTGAAATGTTTCCGGCATCGCAAACACGCGCAAATCATCACCGTGGCCGTGGTTGCCGTCGTCCATCACATGCGTTTCAATATCTGCTAGCAATTGCCCACTGGGCTGGCCTACATCCATCAAAATAAACGCATTAGCAGTACCAGGGCCACGGGGCGCGTCATGCTGAAAAAAAACATTGCGCGTATTAATGTTGGCAAAACTGGTAATGATTTTTGTGTAAACAGAATCCGTGTGGTACTGGTTAACGGCGGTGAACTGGTTACGAATGCGCAAGCGGTAATCATCGTCAGACTCTTTATCTGCACCTGCGCTTTGCAACCAGTTGGCAGTATTGGTGACACTATCCACACCGGGTACAGCAACGGGCAAAATCGCGTAATAACCAGCAGGCAAGTTGTAGCCCGCACCGGCTTCAACCGCTTCGCAATTAACCGAAACACTAGCAACGCCATCCAACATGGTTGCGCTGGCCAGTGTTATTAGGTGGTAGGTTTTGCCGTTAATCACCGGGCTTTGCACCACTGTACCGGCGGGAATAATTACTTCACCCGCTGCCAATAAGCGGGCAAAAACAACGGCTCCTTTTGCTTTTGCGGCTTGCTTTAAAGGTAAATCCACCGCCCAACCAAATAACTCTAAAAAAACGCCTTTGGCAGTGCGCAAAAACATGTTGGGCAATAGCTGTGTTAACAACAGGTCTTTTACAATCCACATTAATGGCGCAGTCACTAACGCGCTAATGGTGCGCCAAAACGGCGAGTAATCGCTGTTATTGTTAAACGGTGAGTTAACTTCCTGCGCAACTGAATTCCATTTTTGTTTCGCTTGTGCGTCGGTAGTTGGCAGGCCAGCATCTACCACCATTTTTTCAAATGCCTTATCAAATTCTGTTGTCACAAGCTCACCTCAATATCACCGTATTTCATAGTCTTGGCAGTTAAATAAAATTCGCCTACGTCCGTGCGGGTAACGCTGGCGGTGCCTGGGCGAATGCGTAAATCGTTTTCAATTAACTGCTCTATGCGCACCATGTTGCGCTTTACTTTTTCGCCGCTACGCTCGCCAACAATTTCAACTAACAATCCGCTTTCGCGCACCATGTGTTTAATGTCCTGCGCGATGCTGGCGCGGCCATCAATGCTTAACGGCAAGCCCAGCTCATCTAAAACAATTCCATCGGCGGCAATGAGTAAATCAAAATAATCTGTAGTCATTAGCCGCCCGCCATTCGTAATTGGTCTTGCAGTGAATAACCGTTAACTGCTTGTGTGGTGTTTACATTCAGTTGGTTAATGTTGGTGTTACGGCTTTGTGAGCTGCTGTTAAATTGCTGTTGCAAACCACCGGTTGGCACATTTTTAACAGGCGCGGCGGGTGCCGGTACCATGGCTTTTTTCTGGTTCTCCACACCTTCGTTTGCTGCCTCTGCGCGGGCAATACTTGCGGGTACTTTGGCCGGTTCAACTGTCACAGCGGCCAGCGGTACTTCAACCGGCTGTGGCCCTTTGGGTTGAATTGGCACGGCCATAGGCACTTGAACAGGCTGTGTGTTTTTTGTTGGCACTGGCAAACCAGCAGGCTGTGAAAGCTGTGCGAATTTTTCAGTGGCGGCGTTAGGTTGCGCGGGTTGTTGCGTGGGCAGGTCTACACTGCCAATGTTCAAATCCAAACCGGGTATTAATTTCAATTTATCCAGCAGCCACTTAACTGGTGTAAGTAGCGCGCCGAATATGTCAATGCTAATTAGCCAATCTTTAAAGCCGGTGAACCAATCAGGAATTTTTTGTAAGGCGCTAATTAACACCCCAACAAAATCGGCGGCGAGTAGTAGCGGCTGAAAAATGAATTTCAGTACAGGGTTGTCCTCGATGATTGCGCGAAATGCTTGCCATTTGCCCACCAGCCAATCAATGGCAGCGGCACCGGCGGCGCTTACTGAATCCCAGTGCGTTATTAGCAGTGCCAACCCTGCAACCAGGGCGACAACGCCAACCACAATCCACGTAATTGGGTTCGCAAGTAATGCAGCAGAAAATGCCCATGCGGCTTTTGCACTTAACAACAGCGAACCACGGAACACGCGCATGGCAGCGGCTGCAGCGGGTAAAATTTTGTTGCCCAACGCTAATTGGAAGTTGAACATAACCCACGCCAGGCGAATTGCTTTTAGCAGTGGGCCAAAGGGAACCATCACCACGCGCAATAGCGTCATGGCAACGCCAAAGCCTGTTGCTGCAATCGCTGCCACGCCTTTTATGATTGCCAGCAATGCAACAGCAGCGGTTACACCGGCAACCATCACCAGCAGCTTGGCAAGGGCGCCAAACACGTTCGGGTATTTGTCTATCCACTGGCTGAGCACGGAAAGGTTTTTTATCCCGGCGTCGTAAAATGGCATTAAGGCTTTGTCCACCAACGCACCAAAGCCAATGCGCACAGCAACACCGGCCTGTTTTAATTGGTCGGTTTTCATGGTCATTTTTTCGGCCATTGCCCGCGCTTTTTCCATGCCGGTAATGCTGCCCAGGGAATCTATGGCGCTGCTCAAACCGTTGGTGTCTGCAATTAATAATTTAATCGCGGCCACGGCTTCATCGGAACCAAACGCTTTTTTCAGCATGTCACTTTTTGCGACGGTATCTATCGCGCCAAATTTGCCTTGGAGTTTTGCCAGGATCTGGTCAACCGGCAACATGCGCCCGGCGCTGTCGGTGAATTTCATACCCAGCTGTTCCTGGGCGGCACCTACCCCGCGCAGAAACGCTTTGTACTTCGTTCCTGCTTCGCTTCCGCTCATGGTGGCCTGTAGCTTACCCAGCACCGCCATTTGTTCGTTAATCGCAATGCCGTGGGCGGTTGCGTCTGCTCCCAGTGCGGTGAAAGCGCCGCTCATTTGCACACCGTTGGTTTTAAACATTTCCACGGCTTGTGCAGTTTGCCCAGTGAGTTGTTTTACCCAGTTGGCTTTGCCCATCGCGTCTGCTTGGTTTTTGAAAATACCGTACATGGTGCCCATGTAATTGGTGATTGTGGCGGCGTCGGCCTTGGTGCCTTTTGCAAGCACGTTACTGGCTTCGGTGAACACGGCAAGCTCGCTGCCAACAAGGCCAGCAATAGCACTTTGAATATCGTAAGAGCTGCGCACAAAATCAGCGGCGCTCTCACCGTATTGAATGGAAAATTTCAATGCAGATTTTTGCAGTTGTTGCAGTGCGTCGTCCGCAACAGAAAGGCTGCTCACTTCGCCCAGGGCGCGGTGAAAGTCGTGGTAGTCACTGGTTAGTCTGGTCAGTGAAGCGCTTGCGCCCCACAAACCACCCACGCCTTTTAAAATGTCGGTAAAGCCCGCTTCAACACGCGACTGAAGGTTGTCCATAGTGTTGGCTATGCGGTTAGCGGTGCCGGTTACTTTGTCGATTAACTCGACACGCATCAGCAATTTTTCTAACCGACCAGCCATAACTATTCACCGTATTAATCGCCGTTAAGTGCGAGCGCAATCCCATTGGCTACTGAGTTTTTAAAGTTCTCCCAGTAGTTTTTTTCTAAATGCAGCGCGGTTGCCAACACGTCCAAATCTTTTACGTCACTACCCGGCAAATGCTTTGCAGCTAATGCAAGGTAGTGGCTGTAAGCGTTCTCGCTTATTCGCTCAGCGCGCTGCTGGATTTCTTTACAACAATGCCCAAGTCAGGGGTGTATTCCTCCAGTAAGGCACCAGCCAATTGCACCTCAGCACCGGGCGTGTTTTTCAAAAACTCGCGCAGTTCCGCTCTTTGTTTTTCGTTTACCGTGGTCATCAAAAAATTGTGGCTGGGTGCAACTTTGCTGTTCTGCGTAACACTGTTGACGTACTTGTTGTAATCGTCGCGACCAATATCAAATTCAAGATCAATATCTTTCACAGTGAGTTTTAAAACTTGACCGTTAGACTTGTTGCTCATAGCTATATCCCCGAGGGTTGGTTAAAAAATTAAAATCAATTAGCGCTTAGCTGTTGACGGTAGGGTTATCCGGGCGCGGCTCGCCGTTCAAATCTGCAAGTGCGTCTGCCTCAGTGATCGCGATTTTACTTTCGTAATCTTCATCAACTTCGCGGCAGCTAATGGTCTGGCCTTCGTATAACAGCACATCGCTGTGTTCGCCGGGCTTAATGAATTTATTGGCAGTCACTTTGCCGTGGGTGTGGGTCTGCACCAGTACGCGCTTTTTTGATTCATGCAGATGTTGCGCACAAATTTTTACTGTCATTGTCATTGGTATAATTCCAAGTGTTGGTTAAAAAAATCCGTTCATCGCAGCCGCACGAATGCTGCCGTCAATTACTTGGGTAAAAAAAAATCCTTCAGCCCGAGCAAGATCAAACTGCACAAGCCGGTAAAAAATATGGTGACCAGTGCGCGGGCAGCGAGCTTGCCTATTTGTTCGCTTGCCAGGCGCTGTTTGCGTAGGTGGGCAAAGTCCGCTTGGCTGTCGCGCACGTTGTTAACGTCTATACCCAAACGCTCAAATAATTCTGCCGCCGTTTTTTGTGCGGCCAGCGCGGCTAACTGCTCCATTTCTTGCTTAGTTACTTCGGTCACTTGCCGCCCCTTAGTTGCTGGTTATTACTCAATAAACCCCGTTATTACATGTTGACGCCTTAAAACGCCTGCGCTACTCTGTGTTCACAGCGGCAAAATCCGCTGTCGGGTCTCTCAACCCCGGTAACTACTGACTGGCACAAGACGCGCCTGCGTCTTTTTTTGTGCCCGCAATACAGCTACGCTTATGTTATGGCGGCTGTGCGGGGCCACCTTCGGGTGGGCCGGTTCGTCAGTGACCGGTGTTGAGAACCCTGTGCAGCCGCCTCCATGATTCTCAACTCATGGCGGCGGTTTAAAATCCACTGACATGAGGCTCACGCCATGACTACTGCAAAAAAATCCGCTAAATCTGTTTCCGATATTCCCTTACAAAAATCCCGCCGCGTTATTCAATTGGATCAATCGCAATACGCGTTGTATTTGTCCGGGCAACTCGATATTTATTCACCCGACGCTATGCGCCTGGAATCCATCGGCCACTTTCCCCAGTCAGAAAACCGCACTCGCTTTGTGGATCAACTTTCACTGGTGGAAGCGCTGGTGGTTAATTGCAATGGCCAACTCGAATTAAGCGAACGTGCCATTGCAAGCCTTGCTGATTTACTTAACCAATCGCAGAAAATGATTGCGCAGTAATTTGTAAACGCCCCTCTAAGAACTGGCGGGTTTTACACAGCCCGCCAGCACCCCCTGCACTTGCTCCATGTAGAGCTTTAATTGGGCACGGTCAGTGAGAGCCAAATTTAATAACTCGCAATCATCTTCATGGCCTTGAATTTTCGTAGTCGCCAGCACTGGCACTACCGGTAAATCTTTTTGCTCGATGCAGGGTGCTACAACCACTTTGGTTACATCCACCGGCGTGTACACCGGCACTTCCTCAAACTTTGTGCAGCCTTGCAGAAAAAACACGGCTACCACGGCCACCAACAGCGCCAAACAGAACATTTTTTCTCTGAATAAAATCATTGCGGTAATACCTCGTTCAAAATGGTTTGCCCTATGCCCGCCACGGTGCAGCTGGCGCCTTTGTCTTGCTGTAGCCATACAATTTGGTTCTGCAACTGCTGCACGCGCTGTGCGGCCTCCTGTTGCGCTTTTAAGCGAGCCTCTGCCATTTGCTGGGCGGTGGCTTCAAACGCTTTAATTTTTAATTCCTGGTCGGCCACTGCTTCACGCATGGTGGCTACTTCCATTTTGCGTAACACCGCGTCGGATAACAGTTGGGTTTGTTTGTCCTCCAACCCCTTCACCTTTGCGCGTAGCGACGTGTTGTCGATGAAGGTAGGGATTAGCACCAGCAGCAACAGGAACGCCACCACGAACCCCATGTAAGCTTTAATACTGTCAGTTAACATCGCTCTTACCTCTTGCCATAAAGCTGGCTGCGTTTTGCAATGTGTTGCCGGTAATAAACGCACCCACAGTGCCCATAATTAAAAATTCATAGGTTTTCTGATCGATATCGCCGTGCATTAGCAGCAGCGTATTAATCAGGCAGCTCCCCAGGGCGAGCAAAAACCGCGTGCCGCCGTATTTGCTGAAAATGTGCGGCTCATTCAAAGTCGTGGCTCTCAAATAATGTGTAGGTAAAACTGTTGCCGTGAATGCTTGCGGCGTAACGCACAATATTCATCAGTTCGTCAAAGTTCGCGCTGTTTGCAATTACTTGGCAACCGGCGCTCCATTTGTCCACTTGCTTGCTGGTGCCATCGCTACGTGCACGGTGGCAGTTAATGCCAATTAATTCGCGCACACCTATGCGGGCGTTTAAATCCAAATTCGCGTCGCGGTTGTTATCGCGTATCACCACTGTGGGCGTGCTTTGCACCAGCGCTTCATACTTGCCCTGGTGCTTGCCAATTCTCCACAAGCCACGGTATTGCTCAGGCGGCAAAATGGCGGTGCCTTGCACGTTAATGGGGTTGTTGCGGTAAAAGGTGCCGGGGTCTGTAGTGCAGGCGTATTGCAAAAGCACCGGCTGGCCTTGATCCAAAAACGCAACGCAAAACACGTCATTAAACGTATTGGCGTGCACGTCGCGCATGTTGCGAATGCCAACCAAATTCACGTTGTAGTCGCTGCCTTCAAAAAACGTGTAGCCCTTTGCTCGGCTAATTTGTTTTATGGCTTCATAACTCAAATGTGGTAATTGCATTAGCGAACCCGCTGTGTTTTTAAAAATGTTTCGCGCTGGTGGTAGCCTTCGCATTCTGTGCAACGCTCCACACCGCCTAACGCCTGCCTTTCGTGTTCAATTTCAACGTCGCAATCCGTGCAGTGCGTTAGGCTCTTGATGTGGAATCTGTTTTTACCCAGTTGCGCCTGCAAGGCCGTAGCGTTTAGCGTGGCTTGCAGGTCTACCGCTTCATCTAAATAATCCGCTGGCATTAGCGGATGTTTTCAATGGTTTTTGCAGCAAGGTAAGGCACACCGTTAATGCGTACAAAGTCCGGGTCTGTCACATCAAACGGCAATTTGTGTTTGGTTTTTTCGCCGCCTTTGCTGTCGATGTTGAGCAAATCACTAATGCGCAGGGTGCAGCCAAACAATTCAAGTTTGAATTTGTCGCTGTCGCCTTCCGCATTGGTCACAATGTCGAACGGTGGCAACTGCTCAAAACTTTTTGCTTTTTTTGCAGCGGCAATAATTAAATTGAAATTCTGAGTGTCCACTTCAATTTCGCCGCTACAGCTCATTTCACCGGCAACATGGCCGTTTGGAACACCTTTGGTTTTTGCAACGGTTTTGCCGTCGTCAATGGTTGCGGTGAATGTCTCCACATGCACCATCATGTCGCCAACCATTACGTCAAAATCGCGCCCGCCTATGCGTCTGCCCATTTTCTAAATCCTCACAATCAAACAGTTAAAAAAGTAAAAGCTGGTGAATAACCGCGTGCGCGTTACACGCCTGCGCCGCTTAAATCCAAAATCAGGTTGGCGGTAATTTCTTTGGGGCAATTCCACGGCTGCACTTTTATGTACACCTCCACCGCATTGAGTGAGGGCCACACAATGGTGATGCTGTCGTCAGAGGGCGGGCGAATGTCGCCAGGGAAAACTTGCCCAGCGAACTCAACGCTTTTACTCATTTCACGCAGGGGGCGCATAAAGTAAGTTTTGTTGCTTTCAATGCTGGCGCTGCTGTCGTTCAGGGTGCGGTTGCCCACCCGCGCAATTGCCAGGCTGCGAACAGCGCGTGCGGCTTTGTCCACCGGGCGCAGGTACTCAATCACTTGGAAGTCGCCACCGGGGGCATCTAACAGGTTGCAGTCGCCCCAGTAGGTGCCTGCGTAATCGGTGTAGTGCTGAATGCAGCTAAGGCGGTTCGCGTCCAACGTCGCCAAGGTGGCGTCTGTGAGCGTTTGGCCGCTCATGTCCACTGGGGTAGCCCCCAAGCCAAGAACGGGGCCGGTAGCCACGCGCATGGGCGTATCCGCAATGCTGGCAGCGCGGTTGCACAGGCGGCCAACCAACACACCCAAATCATTGCCGTGCAACAGCGGCACGGCGGCAACGCGGTAGGCGGCAACACCTGTAGTAATGGCGGCTTGCGCAGTGGTGTATTGCGACCAGGTTTGTGTTTCTGAATCCACGCCCTGGGTGGCAACCAAAACAATAATGCGGCGCGCTTGTTGGGTGCGTACTTCTTCGGCTTTGGTGTAGGCGGCTGTCAAATCACTTGCTGTAACAGCGGGAATCAAAACGCCCACTAATTCAACGCTAACGGTTTGCAGTGCAGTGTCCAACGCATCACGCCAATCAGTGCCAGAGCCAATTGGCATGGCATAGGCTTCCCAGTTTTCGCCACCGTTTTGGCGCGCTGCAATCACGTTTGCTTTCAGCGAGGAATCGCCACCCAGCAACACATCCAAATCGCTTTGCGTATTCAGCGCGAGCAATTCACCTTCGTTGGCTAAACCAATACCAATGAAAAGTGCTTTGCGTTCCACCTCGGGAAAACTGCCCTGCCCTAAGTTCAGGTTATTTACCGTTACCTTGCCCTGTGCCATAGCTAAGCCTCTGCGTTAATCGTTTCGTTAAAAATAATGTTTACGAGCTGGTTAATATCGTTCGGGCTAGCGCCTAAAAATGCGCGCTCCGGGAGTTCGATAATCCAACGTTTTTTACTCACTTCATCGCGCAGTGCTTTTAAAATTAAACCGGCCTGCCCGAGCTTTAAATTTTTGGTAATCCACATTAACGATGGCGCTTGCCATTTTTTCCCGCGCTTAATTTTGAAGCCTGCATCGCGTAGCGATTTTGCTTGCTTGCGCGTGGCTGGCTCGTCGTAATCGGGTGTGCCGTAGTCCTTTTCTGCTTGTGCAGCGGTGTAAACAACGCGCTGCCCTTCTTGGTGCTCTTTTGCTATTACACCGGCCAAACCTTTAAATGAAATTTCGGTGTAAGCGTCGGTGCTTTTGTAGTACGCCGCATTCCCAAGTTTGCGAAACATTCTGCCTTTGCGTTTTTCCTTGCGCGGGGCAAAGGGAACGCCGGTTACATCCTTATTGGTTCGCAATCGGCGCCGCGTTTCCGCGTGCAATCGCTTACCTATTTGTGTCATTACTCGTTTGCGTTTTGCGGGCGGTAGCGTTAATAACTTCAGACGTTTTCTAACATCCAACTGGCCGAAAACATCAAACTTAATTGCGCTCATAGGGCAAGTCCGTTGGGCGCTCTTGGGTGTCGCCTACGCCTACTTTGTCCGCTGGGGTAATTACTGCTTGCACTACGCTGTAGCGCTTGCCGCCCCACATCACCACGCCTTCATCGTCTGGCACTATGGTTATGTTTTCTTCAAAGGTAATTTTTACTTCCACATCCACCGTGTGGTCGTCCAGCGGTGTTACATCCACCTCTGGCATGGGTAATTCCAAATTATTGCGCTCGCAGTCGTTATCCATTAGCCACACGCTGAGCAACACTAAAAACAAATCAGCACTTTGGCTGTAGCGCTCCACGCTAAACACGGCTTCATAACGGAAGCGGGAAATCACAAAACCATTGCCGTGTTTTTTGCTGGCGTATTCGTTGGTTCCGTTTTGCATCCAGTAATCGAACTGTTCAGCGGCAAACAAACCTTTGCTTAACAAGTGGGTGGCAAATGCTTGCATTTTTTCCAGCGCCATTTACAGCAGCTCCACACTTACGTTTTCAGTAAGCCCCAGCAAGCGGCGAATAGCGCGGCCAGACTGGGCTAAAAAATATTGAATAGTTTCGTCGCCTTCTTTGGCTTGATTTTCTGCAACCTCGCGGCGGTTCAATGTTGCAAAGGCCATTACCAACAAACCCACGGTGCGGCAAAAAACAGCGCGCTTGTATTGCTCCACCTTCGCCAGTTCATCGCCAATGGTTGCGGCGTCCACTTGCTCCAGCATGGTGAAACCCATCGCAACCCATTTAGCTTTTTGCACAGCCAGTTGGTTATTGCAGTCGCTAATCGCCAAACGGGTGTGGTGTTCAATCACATCCTGTTTGTGTTCAGTTGGCACCCGGTAAAACCGCTGCAACTCGCCCAGCTTTATGTCCGGGTAAAAACCGTCATTGGCAATTTCCGTATTTAAAAATGTGTCTGGCTTGCCGGTGAAACTCATTACAGCTACTCGCAAATAGACACTGAGCAAAGCGGGTTTAGGTAAAGCACGGTGTGTTTACCGCCCCCGCTTGCCAGTGCTCTCGGGGGAGAGACGGTTAGTAAACGGGGGTTGGTTCTTTACCCAATTTCTTTTGCACCGCATGCAGTGCGCCTTTCACGCCGTGGCCTTTTGGGTTCACTTCCACGCACTTCAAAAAATACACTTCGGCTTTTTCCGGTTGGTTATCCTTTTCTGCAACCAGTGCAACCAACTTAAACAACTTGTTCAAAACAATGGGCTGGGTAACTAACCACTGTTTATTTTCAACACGCTCTACCACTTGGCTAAAAAAGGGTTCTGCGCTGTGGCCTGCTTTAAATTGCTTTAGCGCCCAGTCGTGAATAGATTCAGCGGCAAAGGAATCCAAATCGCTTTTAAAACCGTCTGGCATTTTTTGCAGTTGCTTAATCGCGTAGTCAGTCAGTTCAATGGCCTTGTCAATTTCTTCGGCATCGATCAACCAAATCGCTAAACGCACCAGCGGTTCAAATGGGTGATGTGCGCCGCTTTGGATGTACTGCTCCACAAACGGCAACCACTTTGGAATGAGGTGTTCTTTTTTGAGTGCAATTTTCTTTTGCACATCGGTAATGTCGTGCAGTGCGGCCAAGTCGTTTTGCAGTGCTGCAAACAGCACATCCAATGGCGCGTTATGTTCTGGAATAAAATTAATAGCAGCGGCACTACCGGCTTCATTGCGGGCGGTGGCTTCCTGTTCAATAACCTGCGCGGCAAATTTTGCTTTGCATTCTGCTTTGTGCTTTTTAGCGAGTGACATAAATTGTGATCCCCCAAGAATCTGAAAAAGCCCGCCCCAGTTGGAGCGGGAAGCTGCTAGGAAAAACAAATTAAACCCAAGCCGCGCCTTCTTTGATTTTGATGTTCTTAAATTCAAAACCGGCGGCAAGCTCTTCGTTTTCAACCACGTAACCATCGTTAACGCTGGTGTAGTCTTCAACGCGGTTACGCTTGGGATTATCAACAACTTGGCGGCGCACGCTGGTGTCCTGGTAGTACCAGCTCAGGTTGTCGTAAGTGGTAATGAACAGCCCACGTGATGGAAAACCGCTTGGGGTAGCAATAGGCAAACCACCGTAGGTTTTGGTGACTTTCTCGTTAGCAAGGCGCTCTTTTTCGCTGGGGGTTGAACCTTGGGCGGCGTACAGAGCGGCTTTGTCGGCAGCGAGCAAATCAGAACCAATGAATGCAACCAAATCACCGCGCTCACGGAAAATAGGCTCTAACATTTGGCGGCAGTCGTGTACGGCGGCGTCCAAGTTCGGGTAATCGCCACCTTCACCAATGCGAATTTCGCCTGCGGTTGCGCCTTGCAACATCCACTGCGAACCGCTGTCGTATTCGCGCATTAATTGGAACCAGCCCTTGTTAACGTCTTCACCATTGGGGTTGGTTACTTTGTTAGTAACGGCGGCTGCGCTGGTGCCGTACCACCCAGTGCGAACGCGTGCCATGGCAATGGCTTTGCGCACGTAACCTACATAACGGTCTTGAAAGTTAGGGAACTTCGCCCAGGTATCAACTGTTTTGTATTTGATGTAAGTATCAAATTCCGTGGGAAATAATTCGTAATCTTTACTGCCAAGCGCCAACACTTCTTGCGGCTCACGGTCGTCGTTGTCGGTATCGGTACGCTTACCAACAACGCCCGCCACAGCGCCTAATACTTTTTCGCCTTTCAGTTCATCGACCGGAAAGATATTAATTTTTTGAAGAAAGGAATCTTCCTCCACAATTTTGTCTTGCAGCGTTTGCGCAACGGTTGGCGTTACGTTGAATTGCTCAGTAACAGACGCAACACCGAAGGTGGTAGCCATTGCAATACAAAACGCTAAATACTTCTTTTTACTGACTTCATTCATGGTGAAAATCTCTGCAAATGTGGTGATTAAAAACCCGTTAAAAAATCAAACTGTTTGGCCTAGCGGTTAGCAAATAACGCCAGATTGCGCACCTGCATCATCACCAGCAGGCGCTGTTCCTGGCACTGGGTTTTTCTTGGCTTCTTCAAAATCAGTACTGAGCTTTGTGAACTTTTCGGTTAGTTCGCCAAACGCTTTTTTAATGTCAAAGTCATCGCCATCGGTTTTATCGGTAGGCTTGTCCTTACCGTCATTGTTTGGCTTTTCTTCCGGGGCTGTTTTCAGCGCTTTTAAATGCTCACCCATTACGGTGAACGCCTCGACCATTTTGGTTTGTCCATCAATAATTTTTTCTAACAGTTCTTTGCTCATGGGTTCGGGTTCCTGATCGGTATCGGTTGGTTTTTTGTTGCGGAAAAAATCAAAGAAGCCTTTTTCCTCAGCGCTGGATAAATCTAACGCGTCACCTTGAATGTGGAATTTTTCTGCTTCATCACTGAATTGCAATTCAGTAGTTCCAAGGCTTGCGGGATTGTCTGTAACAGCCAAACCACCCAAGTAGAAAAAACCACGGTTAGCGAAGTTTTTAAGCACTTCAATTGAGGTATGAACAAGGCGGCCTTGTTGGTTTGCATAAACCAAATTTTCAGAAGGGGCGAGAATTGCCATTAAATGCACTTCGCCTTTTAATTGCGGGTCTGTTGCTGGCTCTACTTTCAAAGCAAGCACCTTGCCTTGTGAACCATAATAGCGTTCGTGGTTCGGCCAAATTTTGGCACTGTACAAACGTTCGCTATAATTAGCGGCCATATCTTCAAGCCACTTTTTTTCTATTTTTCGGCCATCTGTTGTTTCACCACTGGTAGCAACAATCACCCAACCGGTTTTTAAATTTCGTGCCATGCAATCAACATCCAGTGAATTAAAAATAGAGAAATTATTCAGTGCTTGTTCAGCGAGTGATTGCAGAATATTGGCGTTTTGAACTATGTACAAAGACAAACGTTTCTAATTTTTTGTAACAGCTTCCATTACAAATTTTTAGAATAAATCCGCTTAAATGTTTTTAGTTTTTGGCGTTTACACTGGCGCCATGAATGAAAAAGCAACCACCACTATTAAAGCCACGCCAGAAATTAGAGCCGCTGCACGTGGGCTTTATTTGCAGCACACTCCTATTGCTGTGATTGCACGCCGCTTTGGCGTTTCTGGGCGTACCGTTTACAACTGGCGTGATGAAGGCGAGTGGGACAACTTAATAGCGGGCGTAAGCATTGAACAGGCAATAAGCCGCCGTATTATTGATTTGGCAGGAAAAGAAAATAAAACCACTGCCGAACTGGATGAAATGGACAGGCTGATTAATCAGCTAGAAAAAATGGCAAAGGTTCGCCAATTGGAGGCAAAGACTGCTGCGATAGCAAAGGGTGAAGCCGCCAATGATGGCGGCGAAATCCAAAGCACCCGCACGGATAAAAAGAAGAAAAACAAAACTAAAAATGATATTAGCGGAATAACCGCTGAAGCATTAGAAAAAATCCGAAAGGAAATATTCTACGAATACCAAAATAACTGGCATGAAAATAAATGCCAGCGCACCCGATTTATCCTCAAATCACGCCAAATTGGTGCAACGTACTATTTCGCGTGGGAAGCATTTGAAGATGCAATTCTCACCGGCGACAACCAGATATTCCTAAGCGTCAGTAAAAACCAAGCAGAGATATTCAAAGCCTACATTATTGGCTTTGCTCACAAATATTTTGATGTGGAATTAAAAGGCACTGACTGCATAACCTTGAGCAACGGCGCGGAATTGCGTTTTGTGTCCACCAATGGGCGCACTGCACAGGGCTATCACGGGCATTTATACATAGATGAAGTGTTCTGGATTCCAGACTTTAAAAAACTGAATACCTTAGCGAGTGGTATGGCTGCGCATAAAAAATGGCGCAAGACGTATTTTTCAACTCCATCCATTAAATCCCATGGCGCATACACCTTGTGGAGCGGGGAGAAATTTAACGAGAACCGAAAAACCAAAGCGGTGTTTGATTTGTCGCACGCGGCACTTAAAGATGGCCTGCTGGGTGCGGATAAGATTTGGCGCAACATCGTCACGATAGTTGACGCACAAGAAAAAGGCTGTGATTTATTTGACATTGACGAATTGCGCATTGAGTACAGCGAATCAGAATTTAACAATTTGTTTATGTGCGCTTTTATGGAAGCGGGGCTTTCCGTTTTCAAATTGGGCGACCTGCTTAACTGTTCAGTCGATTCTAATGTTGTTTGGGTTGACTTTAAAAAGGGCGTTGTTCGCCCTTATGGCAACAAGCCTGTATGGGTTGGTTATGACCCTGCACGTGTTGGTGACAAGTCCGCTGTTGTAGTGGTGGCCGTGCCATTGTCACCCACAGATAAATTCCGCGTTCTGGAAAGCGTTAACCTGCGGGGAGCTTGGCGCAACCAGGCAAATGAAATTAAAACACTGTGCGAGAAATACAACGTAGTGTTCATGGGCATTGATTGCACCGGCCCCGGCAATGGCGTTTTTGAAATGGTGCAGAACTTTTTCCCCCGCGCCACACCAATCCATTACGGTTTGGATACAAAAACAAAATTAGTTCTCAAGGCGCAAGACGTTATTGAGCATGGCCGCATTGAATGGGATGCCGAACATACCGACATCCCCCAGTCCTTTTTGCAAATCACACAAACCAGCACTGGTAACGATCAAATTACCTACGCGGCAAACCGCACCCGAGATACCGGCCACGCCGACAAAGCCTGGGCGATTATGCACGCGCTGAGCAATGAACCTTTAAACACCGAACGCCGCAAAAGCGGCATGGCAATGGGCTAACACGATGAGCAACAGACGCAACAACAACGCAACAAAACCAAATACCTTTGTGAACGAAAAAAGCCCCAGTGCGCCCACCATTTTTAAGTTTGGCGACCCTGAATCTGTACTCAGTAACAACATTGCCGATTACCTTGGAGTGTTTGCCGGTTCGGGCAATTATTATGAACCACCCATCTCACTAACCGGGCTTTCAAAAATCCTGCGCGCCAACGGCTACCACTGCACTATTCCCCCGTTTCGCCGCAATCGCTTGTTGCAGTATTACATCACCAACAACGTGCTAAGCGATGAACACTTGGGTAATGCCAGCATTGATTTTGATGTGTTTGGTAATTGCTACTTACAAAAAATATTCAACACATTTGGCGAGGTGATTGGATTTAGACACCTACCTGCTATTTCCATGCGCCGTATGACCAAGACCGATACCTATTGCCAGTTGCGTAAAAATGGTGAAAAGCCCATTGAATTTAAACCCGGTGAAGTGGTTCACCTGAAGGAATATGACGTAAGCCAAAATATTTACGGTGTGCCGCAATACTACGGCGGTATTAACGCGGTACTGTTGGGGGAGGATGCTACATTATTCCGCCGCAAGTATTACGTGAATGGCGCCCACATGGGCTACATACTGTATACCAGTGATGCATCGCTATCCGTGGAGGATGAGGATGCAATTAAAAAGGCAGTGAAGGAATCCAAGGGCGTGGGTAACTTCCGGTCACTGTATTTGAATATCCCGAACGGGAAAAAAGATTCTGTGCAGCTGATACCAGTGGGCGATATTGCCACCAAGGATGAATACGAGCGGATTAAAAAAATCACCCTAGAGGAAATATTAGCAATGTGGCGCATACAACCGGCGCTGGCCGGGGTAATGCCAAATAACACCGGCGGTTTTGGGGATATAGATAAAATTGCCCGCGTCTATTTTCAATATGAAACAGTGCCAATGCAGGATAATTTCTTAAAACTAAACCAGTTTTTAAAACCGGAAAGGCATATCCAGTTTGGAACACCAAAGGAAGGAGAATACTAATGGCAAGCATTACTGCACCCGCCCGAACAAATGTTATACTTCTACCGCGCGTTAATTTAATCCGTGGGGATGAAGCCATGCAAATAAACTGTACCGAATGTGGGGAAAAATCCATTATTCGCACAACTCAGCGACTCGACGCAAAAATGAGTAAGCTGTATTGCATATGCAAAAACCCACATTGCGGCCATACTTTTGTGATGGATTTATGTTTTAGCCACACCCTCTCACCAAGTTCCAACCAGGCAAAAGATATTGTTATAAATTTATTGCGCGCTCTGCCGGAGCAAGAGCGCCAATTAATGCTTGCCTCCCTTTAGCCATTGGCCGCCCTGGTCGAGGCGGCCACCTCCCCTTCCATCACCATTGTAATTACACCCAGCTTTTCGTTTTGCCATTCCAACACCGCCCACAAGCCCGCCGCTTCTTGCTTTGTTAGTTCCTGCGCATCAATACGCGCACAAACCCCTTGAATTAAATTATTAACATATTGCACCTGGTGCATTGTCTCTATTGCTTCGTTAAGTCGGTTGTTCTTTTTGTTCGTAGGCATTTTTGTAACTCCATGTGCTTTTACAGGCGAGCAAATACCTGCAAAAAAATTGCATTGTAAAATTTTGAGTGAGTGAAAAACGAGAAAGGTTTTAGCGGGTTGCCCGCCTTGTTGTGTTCGCGCTTTTTCTAACCACCATGCCATGTACATGGGGGCGACTGAGCAGGGTTCGCAGTGCTGGCGCAAAAGCAAGCCAGCCCACCCCGAGGGGTGGCCCCACCCAGCCGCCATAGAGCAGGCGTAACCGAGGGGTGGCAATTGATCACCTGACGATCAATTGACCAGCTTTTGCTTTTGCGAGCTGCGAAACCCGGAGGCACATGAGGTGCCACGGCGCAAAGGTTAGGCACCGCACCGGATTCTGTCAACGGATTTTTGTGACGTAGTTCCGCCACTGGAAAGTAATGCTGTGTAATTGCATTTTGGTGAAGTTTTCAGTGCATTTTAATGCAAGTTAATTGTGGTCAAATTCGCACAAAGACATGGATAATTTCCTACAGACGAACGAGAAATAAAAAAATATTATTCGCCAAAAATCAAAAGGGAATTTAATTCATGCAGATAAGCATTGTAGAAAACACAGGCACACACGTAATTAAATACATTGAGTTTTTAGACGTGAAAGGCAGACCAATAACGCATTTTTTCCAAACCGTGAAACTACCCGATATTAGCTTGGGAATTTCCGACTCACTTGATGAAGCCCAACGGAAAATAAATAAGGCCGCACATTAGCGGCCTTTTCTTTTGTGGAGCGGATTAGCTCTCAATCATGTGCTGCGATTGGTTAAGAATATCCGCAAGGCTTGCGATGGCGCGATCACTCAATTCAAGCGAGCCATTGCAATTCACCACCAGCGCTTCCACCAGTGAGAGCTGATCCACAAAGCGGGTGCGTTGGTTCACGGCAGGCAGGTGGCCGATGGATTCCAGGCGCGTGCCGTCCGGGGCGCAAATATCGAGCTGGCCGGATTGGTATAGGGCGTACTGGGATGGGTCTAGGGTGACGATACGGCGGGATTTGGGAGCTGTTTTACGGGTAGCAGTGTTCATGGCGTTAGCCTCGTAGAGTAGGTATTTAAACCACCTCAATGAGTTCCAAGTCATGGAGGTGGCCGGACAGGGTTGGAACTACCGGCCTCTACGATACCGGCCTCCCCGAAGGGAGCCCCGCCCGACCACCATAACAACAGGGTAGCCGAACGCTGGGCACAAAAAAAGCGCAGAGCGCGCTTGTGCCCGTAGAGGTTTGCAGGAGTTCCAAGTCCCGACAGCGGATTTTGCCGCTGCCTTTACAGAGTAGTACGGGGGTTGGGCGGGTGTCAATATGTAATAACCGGCAATAATGGGCAGTAATGAGCAGCAGCAGGGCTGATCAAAAATTGATAAACTTTTATCTTTGTGCCATTATTGCTATTGCAATGGTACTGCAATGCAGTGCTCTAGCAGCCAGTAAAGCCACATAGCGGTTTAGAAACTTAGATGTTGGTGATTTGGCTACCGATACCTTAGTGAAAACTAATCTATCCGAGTCCCGCCCATAGAGGCAATTAATATGCAAATTAAACGCACCTACACCGACAAAGAATTCGCCCAAATGCGTCGCGAAAATGCGGAAATGACAAAGGGTGTCAGCTTCAGCCAAGAAGGTATTGCAAAACTCCCCAAAGTAACGCCAAAGGCAAGAGAAGAGGTTAGAAAAATGGCAGCCTCGGCAATGGCAGAATTGCGCGCTCATGGCTGGTTGAGTACAAAAAAAATATAATTTTGATATTGAAAGCCAAAACGCCCCTTAGTTGGGGCGTTTTTTTTGATGGAAAACATAATGACAAACAAGTGGGTTTTTGAAGTTCTTGTTCGAGACGATGAAGATTTAGAAGGATTAATTGCCTATGGCCTTTACAAGGTAAGAAAATCTGAACTAGCAAAGTCACTACGAAAAGACGGTGAAGATGAAGAAGCAATAAAAGAGCGAATAAAAAATTGTCACGACGAAATACTTGCCAGCGAATACGAGCAGACAAAACTTAAAAATGTTGCAGCTGCGTTGCTGAACGCCTTAAAAACAAATGCAAAAAATCAGAGCGAAAATGAAGCTCAATTTAAAATCCAGCAATTGGCAAAAAAACACGAACAAGATTTAGCGGCCTATAAAAAGGACGAAGAAAAAAGAACAAAAAAAGCCGTAGCCAATGATCGTAGCGAATGGATAAAAAAAGTTGATAAAACCCAACTAGACAATCACCACTTCTTAATGCGTTGGTTTTTGTATGCATGGTCAGGAGTACCTAGTGCAGTAGCTACTTTTTTAGGCTATGCAATATTCACATTTTTGTTAATTGTGTTTTTTACGCCACCAGAGAAAAGAGAGGAAGCATTCAACAATGCTGTAACAGAAGGCAGGCAGCAACTGGGAATTGGCGTTTCGTCGAGCAGCAAAGACAACTCTACAACAGAAACAAAAAAGGCCGCTGAATAGCGGCCTTTTTTTATCCCATAAACGCTTTAACTTCGATTATTTCTTGCGGTGCCCTGCCCGTTAGCACGAGGAAGTGACGCCACACGCCGTAAGGAATTGTCCGTGATGCACTTTTGTATTCTCTCACGCGGCGATCACTTGTAAGACCTAACAGATCCGCGAGTTTCGCATCAGTGTTGTAGTCCGGGAAGTGTTGTTGGAAGTGCCGGAAGTAGGCGCCGATAATATCCTGGTGCGGTGGCTCCCAGCCTTCATGCTCGCGCAATAGATGCGTGCGCGGATATTTACTTTCATCCACTTCGGTTTGACCTGGTATTACCGGTGCTTTCAGATTTTTTTTAAGTTGCTCGATTGCGGCCTTTGTACTTTCTTCAAAAATAAGTTGCTGCTGTTTTTTAAGGCCTGGCAATTCAATTTTCATGCTGTAACCCCTTGAGTGAAGTTTGGGGGGCTTTCGCCCCCCTCCCTTAGCACGGTGACAGTTCGATGTTGCGAACGTCGGAAACTCGGATATTAACCAAGCTTAGAGTTCCTGTTGCTAACCCTTTCCAGTGCCCTGTGTTGTGGATACTCACAAACACGTAGAAAAGGTAGTCAGGTAATAGTATGTCGGTTCGCTCTACTCGCAACCCTATGTGTTCTTTGTTAAACACTCGGGTTGGCTCACCGACTCTATCCTCTGAGCCTCGCCTAACTAACCAGAAATGTGCCTCAGGAAAGTTAGTGCGTATGGTTACAATCTCGCAAAGTTTCATCTCAGTTCCTTACCGGTGGCAACGACTAGCCCCCTCGGAGTGAGTGGCTCTCTGCGTGCCACCGTGCAAGCATAATAGGCGCATTGCGCCTACATGTCAACACTACCCCACAAATAAAAAAGGCGACCGATTGGCCGCCTTTCCACACAAATTTATAACTCTACTTTTTTGCCAAAACTTTTTTGCCTTCAAACTCACACGTAAATTTTGAATCTTTGGTTGCCACTTCGGTTACGCATTTGGCGGTATTAACCAGATCAATAATTGGCGTAGTGTTGCAACCGGATAAAAAAAATATAAGCATGATTACAATTAAATTACCTTTCATTGATTGCACCTCCTGTCTTTAAACGAAACTGCGCCCCGGTCTCTGGCAGGTAGCGGATTGGTTTGCCGCCTATTCGCCGCTCTACCAGTTTTGCCCGTAACAACTTGTTTAGTGTTTGGCGGGAGGTTTTTAACTGGTGCTGTGACACCCACCCCGCCCCGTTTAATTTCTCAAGCACTTCTGTGTCATGTTGGCTTAACTGCATGCCTACCACCTGCACAAATAAAATCGTTCAGTTTGCTGCAATATTTTTCTGCGCCCTGCTGGGTAAATTTCATGCCCCCACCGGGCGTTACCCAAATTTGTTTGAATTCATTAAAACAAACTTTTGCTTGGCCGATAATTACATCCTTCGGGTGCCCAACGTGGCCGTCATGGCTGATTCTGATTTGTGCAGTCATTACACGTTCTCCTTCGGCTTTCGCTCGCGTTTGGGTTTAACTTTTTCTGACAACAAAAATGGCATTTGGCGTTGTTCAATTTTTTGTTTTAACTGCTCAACCAATTTAATACCGTAGTTAATTGCCCCCTTTTCCGAGTCGCTGCACTGATTGCCCAAGTAGCGACCTGCGCATACGGGGCGCCAGCCCTCGCCTACATCGCTTTTACCCTTAACGGCACGCACGGTGCGCCCTTTGATTTGGTTGTATAAATTCACTTCGCCTTTAGTTGGTTGCATTGGTTTTAATCTCCAGTTGAAAATTATGTTTTGCACAGAATGCTTTAAAATTACTTTCGTTTTTAAAGTGAATAGTTAAATAGTCGCCGGTGTCAGTGGTGATTGATAAATACATTAATTTTTTCTTATCATCACCAACTGGAGCTTTTGGCATTCGTATTGAGGCATCGAATATCGCGTCATTACAAAATGTCGAGAAAGTTGCACTCATCCCCCTACCCCCTTATGCAATTACCGCTTGAACTAGTTGATATTGCTTGCCTTCCCGCCTTACCTTGTTTTGCTCCACCAAATATTCCAGAACCTTTTTAGCTATGTGGTGCCGCACATTTCCTTCCTGAATTATTCGCCGTACTGCCGGTGGTTGCCCGTAGGTTCCTGCTAGTATTTTTTCGGCTAGTTCATTTTCCCCCGGTGTTAAATCAGCCGGTTTTTGTTGCTGTGCCGATGGTGATTTTGCGGCGGTTGGTGTTGCTGGTTTTGGTGGTGGTTGCACTGGCTGCATTGCTGGCGCCGGGGCTGAATTTTTACCCATTCCGCCCAGGGCTAGTAATGCGGCGATTGCGCAAATATCCACAATTATTGCCAGCCCCATAAATGCGCCCTGCCTTGCTGCGTCTGGCTGCACACCCAAAGGTATTGCCAAGGAGGAAAAAAGCGCCTGTGCGTTGCCCTGCGCGATTTGGCGATAGCTTTTAATTTCTGCCAGTGCGTTATCGCGCTGCTGCTCTAACAATTTCACTTGTTTGGCGGTTTCAATAGCGCGGGTGCGGTAACTGCCTTGTGCGTCTGCTGCTACCAGCCCATTAAGTGAATCTATCTGCTGTTGCAGGCTGTTTAGTTGTTGCGTTTTGGTTTTGTATTCAAGGGTGTTTTGTTGCGCGCTTTGTGTTTGTTGGTTGTAAGCGTTCTCTAAAAAACCAGCAGTAGCGGCAACAGAAATACAAACCAACACACAGCCAATAATTAACAAAGCAGCGCCACCGGCGTTACGTTTTTTCAGGTAGTAAACCCCTGCCGGAAAAAACGAATACTTGCAGGCTTCCAGTGCGGTTGCGGTAACACCGGCCAATACTTTTCCGTGCAGGTCTGTGGGCATTGAGATCCAAAACAGAACGGCACTGGCGAGCGTGACCAGGCAAAGCAATAGTGTTGAAAATGCGATTACGAATTTCATTAACAACACCTCACACACGCGGTTCATAAAACGAATTGATAATTTTTTGTGACTCAGCGAGAGAGTCCAGCGCTTCATTGCGCACTGCATCGCTCATGCCTCCGTACTTCAAACAATTACGCGATAGAACCAAAGCTGTTTTTATTTTTTCAATTTGGCGTTCATGCAAAGTGATAGTGCTACGGCGCGTTACTTTTTTTGGCTCTGGCGCTGGCGCGATCACTGTTGTGTCGCGGCCAGCGGACAAATCTATTCCAACTAACGCGAGATTTTTTTTGCAGTTATCGATGGCGAGAAATATGCCGTTATTGGTTGGTATTTCTTGCATGGTTTTTTCCTCATGTGAGATGACTTGGTTTTTTAAAATGGTTGAATAAGTGCTGTTGGCCAACACTTCTGCCCAGGGAACGTACTGATTCATGGCTGGGGTTTTGTCGTATTCGGCTTTCATTTCCGCTTCTGTTACATCACTCAACTTACGCATAGCTTTTACCCCTATGAACGGTTTTGAATTTACGTTGACGGATTGCCTTCATTTCCAAACGCATTGCTTCTATGTGCTCGCGCACTTCCGGCATTTCGGTTGGTGTCATGTGGGCGATGGTTTCTTCAATCTGAAAGTGCGTGCAGTAGGTCAATAACCACCACGCCTCACAGCGGCGCAGGCGGGTGTGGAACTCTTGGGTTTGCAGCGCTGGTTGACCGGCAATGAACGCCTCGCGCTCTGCACGGGGCTTTTTGGTGAACAGCTCCCACGCCATGCAATCGGCGCGGAATTCCTGCCCGGTTGGGTCAACTGGATCGGTTAAAAAATGGGGCTTGTTGGTCATCGCCACTCCCTCCATAGGAGAATTTTTTGGGTACCTATCAAAAAAGCTGTGAATCGCTGTGAATTTTCTGAAAGCCAGTAACGGCGTGGCTTTCAAGACATAGGGGCTGTGAATCGGCTGTGAATCCGGTGTGAATCTGTGTGAATGAATTGGTTTACAGCGATTTACAGCCGATTCACAAAGTGCAATCCCACAAGTCACTGATTTAAAAGAATAAAATTCATAATTCACAAGATTCACAGTTTCCATTACCCCCCTTACCTTTTTTAATGATTATTTCTCGAGAACAAAAAAATATATAAAAATCAAATAGTTAGTCAGTTACCGGCTTTAAGAAGACAAAACACCGTTTGTTACCCTTGGTCTTGCGGGAGTTCACTGGTTTTTGATCAACAAACGGGTAGTGCCGACTGGTGGTTAAAACTTTTTTCAGATCCTCGATATCAAAGAAGCCCTGACCCCGTAGCCGGGCGTGTTCGATGAATTCATTCAGGTTCACGGCGATGTGTTTGGGGTTGATGGAGTGGTTCAGTTTTTCGTCGTCCACTTCTGTTTCATTGCGGTCTTCATCTATCAACGTCATTTTTTGATCATTGATGTAGTGGTATGCCTCCCAGAACTGTTGCACTAACGGGTGGTCGGCCTTTAAACGGCGCTCACGCTCTTGCGCTCGCAATACAAGGTGTTTGCACACTTGCTGCAGGGTTTCTTTGGTGAGGTTGGGGAAAACGACTTTCAGCGCTTCGGCGGCGGCCATGTGTTGAGCGTGGTTATCGATAATGCGCTGGCTTTTAATGCTGGTGGTTTTGGTGAGCGTGTATCGGTGGTTTTCAAACGCAGCAAAAAACACTTGTAGCCACTCCGGCTCTTTACACAACACCATGTGCAAATACCCTGCGAGTTCCTCAACCGGCATTACTTTCAGCCGGTCTGCTATAGGGCGGTTTTCTATTTTTTTATGGGCAGTGGTGCAATGCAGGTGATTGATGCGAGTCATGATTGCTTGACTAGCCTGCACACTTGCGTTTTGGGTAATTACCAGTGCGCCACGAAAAATGGATTCGTTGACCTGGTTGTCATTGGTTTTTACGCCTCGGCTCATTAACACACCGTCAAGGTCGTAAATCTTTTTGAAGCTGTCCCAATCCACCTGTTTGGATGGCCGCCCACCTTTAGCTTTTAAATCTGTTTCGCGGTCGCTTTCCAGCGCGACCAGGGGAAGGTTGCTCAGCTGCGATAGCATCCGCCCTTCGGATGAACTGGAGGTTGTCAGTAGATCCACGCCTTCATAGTTATCGCGGCCAAAGAGTTTCCACAAAAAATTCATTAAGGTGGATTTACCCGCTTCCGGGTCACCTGTTACTTCAAGAAAGGGGAACGATTTGTGGCGCTCTTTAATCTGGCGTGTGAACAGTGTTGCTGTCCAATACGCGAGTGCGGCCATCCCGTTCATATCAAATATTTTTATAAAATCTGGCAGGATGTTTACATCAAAGTGTTCACTGTGAATAAACTTCACATTTTGGAGCGTGGTTTTAATGCCGAAGTCTTTAAAATCCAGATAGCCGTGATCATTTACTTTTACGCATTTTCCATCTTTGTAACCAGCTTGCGGGAACACATAGGCTCTAGCCGTTTCGTCGTAACCAATAAAGGGAATGGTTTCAATGGTTTTGTGACTGGTTTTGCTCCACCGTTGCTTTAGAAGTTTGAAATCACCGGCACTACCGGTAAATTCCCGGTAGGAAATTTTCCCGAGCAAAGAAAGTGAGAATGAATTTTTATCGGCAATACTAGATGCACTGAACTCAATGATTTGGCCGTTACGATTACTTTCTGTTTTTGCATTAAAAATGTATTTAATTTCTTTGGTGAATTTATCCACTTCGGAATGCAAGCTGTTCACCTCGCAATTAAGCACGAGGTCAACTTTTGAATTTAGTTCAAAAAGATTTTTATGCGTTGCATAGTCGATAGCGTCGCCCTCCAGTGCTTTTGTTAGATCACTGGTAGAAACACTAACTGCATAGGTTTGTCTTTTGAATGTGATCAGCGTGTGATGGTATGGCCGCCAGCAATAGAGGATAAAAGCTTTTTCCCTATATGTTTCTGCTGCCAATAAGCGACCACGCCATTTGCTGTCTTCGAGATATTTATCATCAAGCATTCCTGCTCGATAAAGATCATCCCAATCCATATTTTCAGAATGCGGCAAGCAAATTCTAGCTGCTTCCTTCATTCCATTAATTTCTTTTAGGTATTTGAGACTATAATTTTCACCGCCATTACCGGCGTCATAGGCTAAGCACCAAGTAATATTCTGCTCTTTGTGAGCAGTTATAAATTCACGGGGAAGATTGCTGCAGCTGAATGCAGCAACAACTTTGTAACCTGATAAATATAATGCTATCGCGTGGAAAATTCCTTCAACAACATAGACGTGATCACCCTTCTCAATTATTTGCCCAGGTGGCGTCCAGTGCTTGCCTGTATAGTTGATGTCTTTCTTAAACATCGCTTTACGTGGCTTTCCGCCGTTCCTTACGTTATCGCGCACGTCATCCTTATTGATCAATCGATCCCACCAAAAACCATCCCACAATAAAAAACGAACTGTCGGCGCATAGCGGCCGTTCGGCAATATCACTACGCCTTGTTCAAACCATGATTCAGTTTTTATTAAGGGAAAACCGCGCACCATCGACATATACGCTTTTGCAGTTGCGTTTGGGTCTGACTCTGTAACGGGATATTTTTCAGAAAGGTTCTCAAGCAAATGGCTATAACGTTCCCGTGTAGATTGCTGATAGCCGCAGTTATCTAGTCGATTACATTTCAACTGATATGGTTTTTCGAGGCTGATAAAAACCTCTTTCTTTTTGCAATCGGGGCAAGTACCACCCCAGAGTTTTTTTGAACTGGATGTTTTTGTAAAAGCAAGCTGCGCGTCGTTCAATAACGCCTCAACTATTTGCTGTTCTAAATTCATGCCTAAAGCTCCAACCGGAATTTATTTTTTTGAATTAACGATTAGTGCCTTCGTTTAAACAGCGGTTGGTTAGCTCGGCGATGTTCACAAAACGGCGCTTTCCAATTTTGATGCTGGGGAGCTTTTCGGTTTCGACCATTCCACGGACGGTGTCTTGTGAGATACCTATTTTTTTACTGAATGCTTCCTGGTCCATGATGGGAACGTCGATGGCTACGGGAAGTGATGGAGTTGCGTTTAAGTTTTGCATGTTTGAATCCTCGGGTTTAGTGAATTGATTTGCACTATGTGCAAAGTTATATACACAACCCTATTACCAAAACTCACTTTTGTCTATCACTTTCGTGAAATAATTTGCAGTATCTTGGTGTAATGAGGGTTTGCTGTATGTGCAAACCACAATAATTTAGAGGGGGTAGGCATGGATTATCGGCCGGGGAGACGGTTAAAAATCGCTCGAGAATTGATGGGTATTAATCGGAATAAGTTTTCAAAACTTACCGGTATCGACTACATCCGAATGGTGACTATTGAGGAAGATCGCGGGCGTTTAGGTGTGGATGATGTAGCTCTTGTAGTTGCTCACTTCCCGGAGTTATTGCATTGGTTGGTGCTTGGAACCCCCATTGATTTGCAAGAATTTGCTCGCAGTGAAAACGAGCACATCCGAATGCTTGCTGACAATCTTGAAACTCACGGATATCCCGAGGTTGACGAGGTTTAAGGCATGGCGGTAACGGCAAAGGACAAGGTGCGGCAAGTTGAGCCAGGCATTTGGAAGTTGGTTGATGACCGGTTTTATGTAGAGATTCGCCCCTATGGGCGTGATGGCAAAAAGGTTAAAAAAACCCTCGATAAACTGGATGAGGCGCGCAAATTCAAGACAAGCGAGTTTGCAAAAGCGCAGTCAGGGAGCGAACCGGCCAACCCGGATAAGGATGCCCGGCGACTCAGTGACCTGGTTGAAGACTGGTATAAATTACACGGTTATTCGCTGAAGGATGGTAGCGGTAGAAAAGGCGTTTTGCTGTATGACTGCGAGTTGCTGGGCAACCCTGTTGCAAGCAAATTTACTGCTGAAGATTTTGTTTTGTTTCGTAAAAAACGCCTTGAAACACCGCGTGGTGCGAACACGGGGAAGATGATAACGGCAAATACCATTAACCACTCACAAGCCTATTTTTGCGCTGTTTTTAACACTCTCACCAAGTTGGGTAAGTGGCCCCACCCTAACCCGCTCCACGGGCTACCCAAGCTGAAAATGGATGAACCTGATCTGTGTTTTTTGGATAAAAGCCAAATTAAATCGCTACTGAGTGAACTGAAGTTATCGACCACGGCTGATTTATACATAATCGCCAAGATTTGCCTTTCTACCGGCGCCCGCTGGGGCGAGGCGGCGAGCTTGAAAGCATCGTACGTGAAGGGTGGGAAAATTCACTACAGCAAAACCAAGAGCGGTAAGGCACGGTCGATACCCATTACTGCGGAACTGGAAGAAGAAATACTGAAGGGGCGCCCTAAAAGCGGTTTGCTATTCAACCAGCGCAATCATCGACATGGTTTTGAGGATGCGGTAGCCCGAGCGGGTATTAAGCTGCCAGACGGGCAATTAACCCATGTTTTGCGGCATACATTCGCAAGTCATTTCATGATTAATGATGGAAACATTTTGAAGCTGAAGGAGATCCTGGGGCACAGCACATTGGATATGACAATCAGATACGCAAAGCTTGCACCAAGCCACTTGAGCCAGGCGGTCACACACAACCCTATCGCTACATTACACAGCGTTTAAGGGGGCGCACTTTGGTGAAATACATAGGTGTAATTTGGTAAATCGGTTTAAAAACAGCGCCAAATCACATAGTATTGCACTATGTTAACCCCTGCTGTGGATTCAAAATCCGGCGCCCTTAAAGCGTGTCGGTTCGAGTCCGACCACTGGCACCAAATCCGAAAGGGGCTTACAGCAATGTAAGCCCCTTTTTTTATTGCCTTGAGTTTAAGATGGCTCAACGCAGTTTTTGCACCTGTAAAACAAAGCGCCTATTATCCACCTATTCTTTTTACTCTTGCCCTCGCGGATCACATGACCCAATACAGCCAACCACAAGCAATCATGTTTGCCGATGTGTCCGGCAGCTCGGCGCTGTATAAACGACTGGGCAATGAACAGGCCAAAGCCATCATTGATGAGTCAGTGCAGTTTATGACAGCACTGACCATAGTGCACGAGGGGACGCTGGTCAAAACTATTGGCGATGAAATCATGGCTCGCTTTGACACAGCCAGCCAGGCATGCGAAGCCGCAATTGCAATACAACTACGCGCCATCAAAGAGCCACACTTGAAAGATTTGGGAATACGGATTGGCATTGCGTTTGGCGAGGTACTTATCACAACCGATGATGTGTTTGGCGATAACGTCAACAACGCCGCCTGTGTAGCGCAGATTGCCCGCGCTAACCAAATTGTGATCACCCAATCCACTGTTGATGCACTCAACCCACAATTGCGCCGTGACTGCCAGATGTTTGACCGGATCAACATCAAAGGCGATCAAGAAGAAACCGTTATTTATCGCCTGCAATGGGAACACACTGGCAATAATAACCGCACAACGATCGTAATCCCCCTCGATGATATCGCAGGCTTTGCAGAAAAATTTCAGCTTAAATTACACGTCAATAATGCTGTTGTGTTATTGCTGCCAGAACAAATGCCCTTCGCTATAGGTCGCGACACGAATAAAGCACAATTACTTATCGAAAGTGAATTTGCATCCCGCGAACACTGCCATATCGAATTCCGCCGCGGCAAATACGTGCTGGTTGATCACTCCACCAATGGCACTTATGTATATTTGGAAGAACAAGCACCTATTTACCTACGCCGCGAAGAACTCCCGTTGCAAGGCAAGGGGTTTATCGGTTTGGGACAAACACTAACAGCGGGGCATGAATGGGCGATTCATTTTTCGCTGTAAACATCCTCTTCACCATGACACCAAAAAATTGACATGACCGAATCAATTGTTAGCAATAACCAAAAAAGCTCATTACCAATATACGCCACACCTGGCCTTTCAAGACGCTTGGCAGCAATGGTTTATGATTCACTATTATTGATGGCAGTGAGCATTTTATACGGCGCGCTAGCGGTTGGCACAAACCTGCTAATTAACGGGTCGCCACCAACGGGTGAACGAATTAGCTGGGGACACTGGGGGACAATTGTTTTTGTTGGATGGATAGCAACGCTGATATTATTTTTTTGTTATTTTTGGTGCAAATCAGGGCAGACTCTCGGCATGAAAACCTGGCGAATGAAAATGTTTGACAGCAGCTCAATGGAGTTGCCCAGCATTAAACAATGCCTGACTCGCTGCCTTATGGCACCCATTTCGATGATATTGTTCGGTGCTGGCTATTGGTTGATGTATGCAAATAAGGACCGGCAGACTCTGCATGACAAGATAAGCAAAACACGTATTTTATTGCTTAGCAAAGAACCCCAACTTAAATAGCGCCGAGATCATAGAGCGCATCAACGCGCTCTATTCAGCAGATAAAGCCCCAACAAAATACAAAGTGAGATGGGAATCATCACAGCAATCAGCGGCGGGAAGCCGAATACCAAACTGGAAGGCCCAAGTAATTTTTGCAGTAATAAAAATCCCACACCAAAAACAACGCCGGTGAAAATACGCTGCCCCATAGTTACACTGCGCAGCGGGCCAAATACAAAAGAAATCGCAATCAACACCAAACTCGCAGTTGCCAAAGGCTGCAATACTTTTTGCCAAAAGGCCAAACTATAATTACCTGCCATCAAATTCTGTTCATGCAAATAGTTGGTGTAATAGTGCAAATTACGCATGGACAAATCTTCCGGTTTCAATACCAGAATATTAAATAAATTAGGGGTGAAAGGCGTATCCCAGCGGCGGGATGCAATCACCTCATTGCGCATACCGCTCTCGGTAATGTGGGTAACTGAAACATCTTCTTCCTGCCAATACCCATCTTCATAACGCGCTTGTTTAGTGAAACTTGCCGATTCCAACTGTTGCTGCTGGTTAAACTTATAACGTGTCAAACCATAAATAACACCATTCGGCAGTACGGCACTGACATGCATAAATTCATCCCCCTCTCGATTCCACATATTTTGGGGCGCCGATTGGGTGGTGTTGTACTTTAAATAATGGCGACGGTTGTCCGCCATCTGCTCAGTAAAAGGGGCCACAAATTCACCTAGCAGTAATGCCATCACTATAAAGACACAGGCAGGTCGCAGGGCAATCCAGGTTATGCGCCGCACCGACACACCTGCCGCACGCACAACCACCAACTCGCTACTGCTCGCCAATAAACCAAGCCCGGCAAGGCAGCCAATCAAACAGGCATAGGGAATAAGATCATATAAACGGCGCGGAACCGTTAGCGACATGTAATAAAACGCTTCCAACGCGGTGTAAGCACCGGTGGTTTTTTCTAGTTGCGAAATCAAACCAAAAATAAAATCCAGCGCAATAAATACCAACAGCGTCATGGCGATTGCATAAAAAACAGTGCGCGAGATATAGGCGGTAATTTTAGGCATGAGCGCCCCCTACAGTCTTGGTACGCGAGAGCACTAAAGATTGCCAGTTAAGCATCACCACACCCAATAACAAAAAGGGAATATGCACAACCCACAGCCCCAAGGTATCCGGCAGATCACCCTCAGTAACCGCACTGCGCGCATTAATTAAAAAGGCCAGATAAAAAATATAAATTAAAATTGCAGGCAACATTTTCAAATAGCGCCCCTGGCGTGGATTGGTTTTACTCAGAGGAACAGCAAACAAGGTTGCAATTAACACCATCAGCGGCATAGAGAGACGCCACTGCAAGGTAGCTTTGCTCTCCAGATCTTCGGCAGCTATGAGTTGTGCCGTGGTTTTTGCATCAGCTTCGCTTTCAATTTCTGCAGCGCTGGTAGTGGGCGGCAGGTATCTGCCCCACTCATTAAAACTGGTAATGGTAAATTCGTTAGAACCCGGTTGCCCCTCATAGCGATAGCCATTATTCAAAACCAGGTAACGCTGGCCATAATCTGTGTTGTAGGTTTGCGCCCCGGTTTGGGCTACCACGATAGTCGAGGTGAGCTGTCCATCTTGCTGGGCAACAAAGACGTTTTCCAGGCGCTTATTGTCGTCACTCACCTCTTGCACATAAGTCATGATGCGCCCCTGGCCGATCGCTTGAAAACGCCTTTCTTGTAAACTTTCAAACTCGCTGCGGTTGCGCTGCTCGGCGAGTACTTGTTGGGTTAACTGTGCCCCCAAAGGGCTGAGCCAAAAACTGAACAAGGCGACAATCCCCGCAACCAAAATTGCAGGCACCATAGTCATGCGCACCAATTGCCACTGACTCATGCCGGTGGCAGACAGCACCACCATTTCACTTTCGATGTACATACGGCCATAGGCCAACAACACCGCAAGGTAAAATCCAAGCGGTAAAATCAGCTCAAGCAGATTGGGCATTCGATAAGCAATAATAGTGAAGAGCACATCCACGGCAAGCTTGCCTTCGGCAGCATCATCGAGATAATCACCGAATTTGCCTGAAAGGAAAATCGTTAGCAAAATCGCGCTAACGGCAAGGGCGGTGACCAACAAATCACGCGAGAGATAACGAAAAATAATCAAGGTGCTAATCCTGTCAGTGGATATGGCGCTGGCAATAGGCACAACCTTGTCGGCAAGCCTAAGGGCTAGTGACACGAACCGTTCGAGATGGTTCCAATACAGACCGAATTTTGCCGCCATAAGCGCTAAAAACTGTGGCATTATCACGCACAGCGCCCGATTTGTCTTGAGCGAATTATTAATTGTCTTAGCCCCTTAAGGACACCCTATGACTTCTGCAAAAAGCACCCCGAACACCAGCAAAAAAGCCACCCGCACCAGCGATGAAAAAAAGAGCAAAGGAAGCACAAAAAATAATCTAATCCAGTTCTCCAGCAAGCTCGTTGAGCCCTTAAAACAGGGCACTGACTGCCTTGTGATCGGTTGTTATGAAGGGTTGAAACTAAATGCGGCGGGCAGTGCAATTAATGCAGCAGATGCGCAACAGTTAGAGAGCATTCTGAAGCGTGAAAACTTTCAAGGCAAAGTGGGACAAACCCTGCTGTTGTTAAATCCGCAAGGTATTGCCGCTGCGCGGCTACTGGTGCTGGGGTTGGGCGCAACCAAAGAAGGCAGTATCAGCGGTGACAATTACCGCAAAGCGGTGCAAAAAATCGGCGATGCCTTACGCGCAACCACCTGCAGCGATTTAACCCTGGCACTCGCCGATGTGACGGTAATCAACCAAACTATCGAGTGGCAAGCACGCCAATTGGCGGAGCATTTGAGCCAGCTCGATTACCGCGCCGACAAACTGAAAAGCAAACCCGCTGAAGTCAGCCTGCAATTAAAGAAAGTTACCTTCGCCACAACCAAAGCGGATATTGTTGCAGCAAACAAAGGCTTGGCCTTGGGACAAGCAATTGCCAAGGGCGTAAATCTGGCGCGGGAACTCGGCGACTTGCCGGGCAATATCTGCACCCCAACATACCTTGCCAGTGAAGCCAAACGCCTTGGTCGTAGCCACACCAAACTCAGTGTGAATGTTCTGGAAGAAAAACAACTCAAAGAATTGGGCATGGGCTCATTCTTGTCCGTCGCCGCAGGCAGCGATCAACCAGCAAAATTAATTGTTCTCGAATACAAAGGCAGCGCCAAAAAACAAGCGCCGGTAGCACTGGTGGGCAAAGGCATCACCTTTGACACCGGTGGTATTAGCCTCAAACCCGGCGCCGCGATGGATGAAATGAAATACGATATGTGTGGCGCAGCCAGTGTGCTTGGTACATTCCAAACCCTGATCGATCTGGAATTGCCAATCAATGTAGTCGGTGTGATCGCCGCCACTGAAAATATGCCCAGTGGCAACGCGACCAAACCAGGCGACATAGTTACCTCCATGTCCGGTCAAACCATCGAAATACTCAATACCGACGCCGAAGGCCGCCTGGTGCTGTGCGATGCACTCACCTATACAGAGCGTTTTAAACCCAAAGCTGTGGTTGATATCGCCACCCTCACCGGCGCTTGCGTAATCGCTCTGGGCAACCACGCAACAGGCCTGTTCAGCAATAGCGATGCGCTGGCCAAATCATTGCTCGCTGCCGGTGAAGAAGCCGCTGACCGCGCGTGGCATATGCCGCTGTGGGATGAATACCAGAAACAACTGGATAGCAACTTTGCCGATATGGCTAACATTGGCGGGCGCGAAGCGGGCAGCGTAACGGCCGCTTGCTTCTTATCGCGCTTTGCCAAAAAGTTTGAGTGGGCACATTTGGATATCGCCGGTACGGCTTGGCGTTCCGGTGGAGCCAAAGGCGCTACCGGTCGCCCGGTACCGCTACTGGTGCAATTTTTGTTGAACCAAATCGCTGCGAACAACGCTTAAATGACGCATATTGATTTTTATGTATTACCCGAAACAACCAGCGAAGCGCGCTGGTTGTTTGCATGTCGCCTGCTCGATAAAGTTCACCGCATGGGCATGCGCACACTCGTGGTAATGGATGATGAAGTTGAAGCGCAGCAGTTCGATGAGCTGCTGTGGACATTCAAACCCGAGAGTTTTATTCCACATCAACTGATCAACACGGGGAAACCTGCGCCGGTGGAAATTACCTTTAATGGTGACGCTGGAGATCATCAAGGTTTGTTGCTTAACTTGAGTAAAACTATACCGCCCTACTTTAGCCGTTTTGAGCGCTTGAGCGAGGTGGTGATTCAAGAGCCCCTGAGTTTACAAACCAGCCGCGAGCGTTTCGGGTTTTATAAACAGCGCGGCTACCCGATCGAAACCAGAAAGTTGTGATTGCAACTTAATTTACCAGCACCGAGCATCAGGTAAAAAATATCATGGCCAACACCAATAAAACCAAAGCCGAGATTTTACAAGAACTGGAGTCCATTAAAGGGCTGCTGCTGGAAGAAGATCACATCCCTATTTTGCAGACAATTGATCCCGACTATCCGGATGAAGCGGCGGTATCAAACGCAGCCGGCTACAACAATCCGTCCGTATTGCCGGGTCAAACGTCACTCTTTGAAGATGAGTTCCCGCATCAGCTGGATAGACGCAGCGCAGGCTCTGACGACAACAAAATTTCATTCGCCGATAAAACACCGGGGCCGGCCTCACACCCAACGAATAATCGCCCCACGCTGAGCAACGCAATTCATACCAGTGTTTCCCGTCCGCTGGCTAAAGCCAGCGGTGAAAATCCATTTCTACCAAAACATATTCGCGAGCGCTTGCACGGTAATAATCCGCCCCCCTTGTTTGAATATGAAACAGCAAAAAAAATTGTAAATTCAACCAAAAACATTGCCAATAAAATGAATAAACCACGGCAGATATTGGTGGATGAGGTAGTCAATGGTTTGATGCCGCAAATTGAAGCGGAATTACGTCACCGCTTGTTGGCCATGAGTGTGGAGGACTTGGAAAAACTGTTACACGAGGAAGATGAATAAAACACTCCATCTTCCTACGCTCAGCGAATTACAACCGGGTCGGCGCTAACTCACGCGCTGACCTCACCTTGCCAAATGCCCAAATAGCCAGAATCACCAACACCACGTTAACAATAAACACCTGGTGATAGCCAAAATAATCGGCCACTACCCCCACCAATAAACTGCTAAATAAATTGCCCATATGCGTGGTATTGGTATAGAGCGCCGAAGCACCGCCAGAGCGGCCAGGCATAAGCTCCTGAATGACCGAGACACCCACACCAGCCAACAATCCAATAAAAATAGCGTTGAAAATTTGCAGTACAAACAAGTGCCACAGATCGGTAGCAACATAAACGCCCAGATACAAAAACAAGGCGGCAACACCTGCGCAGCGAATCAAATTCACCAACCGAAAACGGCTGGCGTAATGGCCCGCCAACAACATGAACGGCACCTCCAGGGCGGCAGTAGTGCCCATCACCCACCCCATCCATTGGGCGTCGATGTGTAAGTTATCTTTCAAATGTATTGGCAGGCTGATGAGGTATGCGTTGTTCACGCCCCACATCAACGAGAATGCAACAACACAAAACCAGAGCGATTGTTTAATTGCAGGTGTTAAGGGCAGTAACATCACCTGCTCACCGGTGTGATCAATATGAGGTGCTTTTTTCGGCAAGCGCGGCAGGAGTTTAAAACTCACAATGCCCACCAATAGATACAGCCCTGCCGCCACCGAATAGCTCAGACTAAAACTGTAATAAGTTGCCAATAAAAAACCAGCTGGTGGCCCCGCAACCCAGGCAAATGCAATTTGTGCACGCATAATTGCGTTAAACAGAGGAATACGCTCGGGGGGAATTTCTGCCTCGGCATAATCCAGGCTGTAAGCCATAATTTGCGCGAAGGACACCATCGACAAACTGAATAAAAATATTGCCGTTACAGCAACCAGCCAATAGTTGCGCGACAGCGCAAATACCACACAAGACACTGCCCCCAATACACAAAAACTGGCCACCAGCGGGCGCCGGTCTGCAAGCTTGTCGGACCAGTGCCCGATCCAATGGTTGTAGGCAATACTGGCAAGCGCGATGCCGCCAAAAACGAGACCAACCAACAGCGGGCGCACGCCAATCTCTTTCGCGAGAAAGAGACTAAAGGTTGGCAATACCAGCGCGCCCACAATACCCACAATGAAAAACAGCAGGTAAATACCCAGCGCAACAGGGCGAAACAAGGGAGAGGACACTATCACGACCCAATGATCAGGAATGGATGCCTATAATAGCCGAAACCGGTTACGCGCCCTATGGTACAGACGGGATTTCCGGCGCGGATGGGGCGCTTTCTGTATAATCGCGCCACTCGTCGTTGAGGATAAGACCATGCACTGCATCAGTATTCAAATATCCCCCAAACATGCCCGCGAATTTGATCGCCGTGGATTGTTGGATCGTGTTCGCAGCATTCGCTCACCGGAAGTTGATGCCATTGAAGAAAAAGGCAAACTCTTTTTGAGTTTTAATTTTTTTACTGAATACCCTGCCCAGCTGTGGCAAGAGCTGCAGCAGGCACTTTATTTAGATCAAATTTATGCGCCGCAAATCGCACCGGTATCCATCGTGATTTGCGAGGGTGAAACCGAAGATGACTGCCTGCTGTTGCACCATTTTAATCGCGACGAACCGCTCGATAGTTTTACCTAAGCCCCTACTCTTTTTAATTCCGAGTCATTCATGTCAACAATTAATTGGTTCCCCGGCCATATGCACAAGGCCCGCAAAGAAATTGCGGAAGTCATGCCTCATGTGGATGTGGTGATAGAAGTTATCGACGCACGCATTCCTTTTTCCAGCGAGAACCCACTGGTGCCGAGTTTGCGCGGCGACACACCACTGATTAAATTACTCAACAAAGCCGATTTGGCCGACCCGGCAATTACCGCGCTGTGGGTGGAAAAAATGGAGCAGGAAAAAGGCGTAAAAGCCCTGCCCGTAAGCCAACAGCGTCCCGAGCAAATTCGCAACTTGCTAAATGTTTGCACCTCGCTGGTGAGCGAACGCCAACGTGAAGTGCGCCCGGCGCGGGTGATGATTATGGGTATTCCCAATGTCGGCAAATCCACCATCATCAATACCTTGGCAGGCCGTGTAATCGCCAAAACCGGTAACGAGGCGGGCGTGACCAAAGCCCAACAAAAAATAAAACTGGAGCACGGCATTCTGCTTACCGATACACCCGGATTTTTGTGGCCCAAATTATCACCACCTTCATGTGGTTATCGTTTGGCTATTACCGGTGCGATTAAAGATACCGTATTTGATTACGCAGACATCGCACTCTACGCCGCTGAATATTTATTAGCGGCCTATCCCGATGCGCTAAAAAAACGCTATGGATTAACCGAACTACCTGAATCAGATGTGGAGTTATTGGATGCTATCGGCGTAAAACGCGGCTGCACACGCAAAGGTGGCGGAGTGGAAATCCAAAAAGTCGCTTCGATTTTAATCACCGAATTGCGCGCGGGATTACTCGGACCGATCAGTTGGGAAACACCCGAGATGACGCAACTAGAAGTATTGCGTGCAAAAGAAGAGGATGAAAAAAAGCGAATCGAAAAAGAAGAAGCAGATCGTATTCGCCGCCTGAAAACGCGCAAAAATCGTCGCTAGTATTGATTGTTATGGATACCCGCGTACGCGGGTATGGCGAAAATATATTCTCAAGTGCGTCACCACTTTATTGATCACAATTTTGCAGCCCACCAATCCACGCCGCTATAACCTCAACAGCCTCATCATCAACCAAATGTGATGCAAGTGGCGGCATTTGATTTGCGTCGCGCACCTTCATCCGCGCAAGCAAAACTGAACGCTCCGGTTCACCCGGTGCAATAATACGCGCATTATCGATTCCCAAATTTCCTGCCGTTGGTTGCACGTTGCATGCTTGTGTTGCGGTCAGTGCTGTGCTGTAACGCAAATCCAAATTTACCGGCGTCGGCCCATCCACACTGTGGCAATTACTGCAGTTGCTATGTAAATAACTGCGCGCACGCTGTGCCAACGTTGCGTTGCCACCAGCGAGTGCAAACAAAGTATACGCTCTGTGGGATTGAGTAATTGAGGAAGAAAACAAGCTGATGTGTGCGAGAGAATCTAATTGATGCGCAGTGACGCTGCTCGCACTGTACAACATCGAATTATTTAACTGCACAGTTTCCAAACCCAACGCAAAGTTGGCCACTTGGGTGTGGCAAGTCAAACACTGCGCAGGGCTGGGATACTGCCACTGAATCCCCTCAACCGATTTCTCTTTACTATCCATTAACAGTTGGGCATCGGCTTGATCATCGCGCCATTCGTAACTAAACCCCTGCCACCCCAGCTCGCTGCGGGCAAATAATCGCGTCTCGATAAAACGATTATTCAATTTAAAGTGCTTCATTAAAACGCTGCCCACCGGAAACAAAAAATCGCCGTTATTGGTGAGTTCTATTTTTGTATTGTCAGGCAGCGCAAAGTAGCGCTCTTTTTCAGTGCCATCTGACCACAAGGGACTGGCTACGGAATAGGGAATCATCGCGGCTGCCGGCAATTGTGGATTAGCTACATTTGCACAGCCTGTTTCAGATAATCGTGTCGCCATTGTACCTGGCTGCAAAGTGCCGCCTGTTACTTGCATTTTAACAATTTGGGAACCTGCACCTGACTGACCTATAGCGTATAGCTCACCTTGGTTATCCTGTGCGAATGACACTACGCCACCGGGGGCACTGCCATGTTCTTCAACAAGAATACTGCCGCCACTTTGCAACGTAATAGTTTGAATCGAATTTACACAGTAATCAGTAAAAAAATATTTTCCGTAAGCTGCCGGAAATTGTGCACCACGATAGACGTAGCCGCCTATCACCGAACAAACTCCTGTATTGTGATTGATAGATAACACAGGTTTCACTTTATTAGTTGTGGAGCAATTGCTGCGCCCGCTGTAACAAAAATCGCCCTCCATATCACCCCAGCCGTAATTGCCACCAACTGTTACCAAATTTACTTCTTCCCATGCGCTTTGTCCGACATCGCCCACCCACAGCTCATCGGTTTCCCGATCAAAACTAAAACGCCAGGGATTACGCAAACCATAAGCCCAAATTTCCGGTGCATCGCCAGTTGTCGCAAATGGATTATCGGCTGGAATTGCATAACTGCGGTTACTACTGGTGTTATCAACATCAATGCGCAATATTTTTCCCAGTAAATTTTGCGTGTTCTGACCGTTTTGTTGTGGATCACCGCCGCTGCCGCCATCACCCGAGCCAATATATAAATAACCATCACTGCCAAATGCAATTTGGCCGCCATTGTGATTTGAATAGGGCTGATTAAAGCGCAACAAAATCACTTCAGAATCGGGATTAATGGTTCCATCGTTCGCGACTTCAAAACGCACCACTCGCGTTTCCATTTCGTTGCTGGAATTGCGCCCGATATAGTTGAAATAGACATAGTGATTGGTGGCAAATTGCGGATGAAATGCCATGCCGAGCAAACCAGTTTCACCACCAGAAAAATCCACACGATCTTCAATATTAAGAATCTCTGTCAGGGTATCGACGCTTTCATTATTTTGAAATCGCACCACCCTGCCTGATTGGCGCGTGACATACCAATAACTGTTGTCATCCGGGGCTTGAAGTAAATTAGTGGCGCTGGCGATATTAGGCAGAGAGGGAAATACCGCTTGCCAATGAATACTAATAGCCGAGCCAGAACTGACTAGCGACGGAGCAAGGCATGTAGCGTTGTCAGGCCTTACGGCCAAACCGGAAACAATACTGCTGCTGGAATTTGATGCAACAGAGGAACTAATTGCACTCGTCAGGGCTGGCGCACTACTGGTTGATGATGAAGGGGGATTACCCGAGCCCTTACTGCCGCCACAGGATATAAAAAGCACACAACTGGCTATAAGCAGCAAACTTTTTACGCAAGCCTTCATGGTTGTCACCTCGCAGTGCAATAAAAAAAGCGGCAGTGTTTAATCGCTTAATCATGCGCTTTATTACCCACGAAAGTGTGATTAATTGTTCACAAACAAAAAAGCGAGCATCAATGATGCTCGCTTTTTTAAAATCTCATCGTGCTTTACCGCACCAATAACTGGTATTTTTAGTCGGCGCCAGACTGTAATAGATTGCGCACATAAGCCGCGAGGGCTTGTGGGGTGGGATTTTCAGCAAGGTCTGTCGGTAACTTTTTTACGTGCCAGATCACTGTCCAATCCAGATGCTGCCCAGGCTCAAGTGTAACCAAAGACGCCTGTTGTTTCATCTCAATAAAAATATGCTCAACATGAGCAAATATTTCTATTTCACTTTCACCCTTGGCAGTTGTACCCGCAGGGCTGTCATTAAATTCTTTTACTAATAAATAACCTTGGTCAACATACGCCATCCAACCTTCTTTGCCGTCTTGCATCATCTTGTGATGGTCGGTGCGAATTTTTTTCTTGTCATAATCAAACCAGGTTAGCTCATCAATCATCTGCACATCCAACGGATAAAAAAGACCACTGGAAATTTCGCTGTCACCGCTCGGGAAAAATAAACTGCCAGAGGATGGCAGGCGCGTCACTTCCAACGGCGCTACATTCTTGCGTTCGGTGCTGTGATTGGCAATGCGATAGTCGATGGTAATCCGATCAACACCGCTAGGGCGGTAAGTTTTGGTGAATTGATAGCCGGTGCGTTGATCTATTTCGCTCATCAATACCACACGATCTTCTTCGGTGGTTAAACGATAAGGTTTGTTGTCCAGCACATCAATGGGCGGCCAGCCCCAATCAGTTTGAGGGCTGGACCAGAGCACGGTGCCCCAGTCAGTCACCTTATCCAAATCGACAATGGGCACCAGCAACTCATGCCCTGCATATTTGAGCGACGAGATACGGCCACCAACTTTGGGCATTATTTCCAGCCGAACCTTACCCTGTTTGATCAGCAGGCGAGAGCCATCCTGTTTGCAAAAGTGAGGTAAATCTGCGGACTCCTCTTTACCTTTGCTGCACCCGGCCACAGCCAAAAAGACTATGGCCAAACATGCGATCAGGGAATAGCGAATACTCATTGTCTATCAAAATCCTCTAGCAGTAGCGCAACTGCTACCAAGGTCTAGCGCCACGCGGGCGGGGTTTTACAGTAATTTTACAGCCACCCCAGTGTACCTATTTTTTCCCGCAACAACCATTTAGAGGCAGGTAAAGCCTAGTAAAGCAAGGTAAATAACTTGCGCTGGAACTCAATCGCTAAAGGGTCTGCCTTACCGAGCGATGCAATAATGGTATTAAACGATTGCCGCGCCTCACCTTCTGCAAAGTTGCGATCCTTACGCAAAATCGCCAGTAAATGCTCAAGCGCCAAACGGTGCTCGAGTTCCTGATGGTATTGCAGCGCCAATTGCAAACGCACCTGTAAGTCTTCGGGTGCGGCAGCGTGAGCAGCTTCCAAGGCAGATAATTCAGGTGTTTTGGCGGCTTGTTTTTTCAGCGCCACCTGCGCCATTAATTGTTCGTAAAAAGCATCCTGATCGACCATTTTTATGGTGGATAAAATCGCTTCTGCATTATCAATACGATTTAATTCCAAATGACACTGGGCGATTAATAACCCGATCGCCGCCAAGTGATTCGACTGATCGTAAGCCTGACGCAACAGCGGCAACGCTTGTGCATATTGCGCCTGCGCAATTAACTCTCTGGCTTGTTGTAGCGGCGCTTCCCACGGCTTAGGCAAATACTTGGCAAGCACTTCACGCACTTGTACTTCAGGTAAGGCACCGGTGAAGCCATCAACGGGTTGGCCCTCCTTCATAATCATTACCGTCGGCAAACTGCGCACGCCAAATTGCGATGAAATCATTTGTTGATCATCGGCATTTACTTTTGCCAATAAAAAAGCACCCGCGTATTCATTGGCTAACTTTTCCAAAATGGGCATCAGATTTTTACAGGGGCCACACCAATCAGCCCAAAAATCGATGACTACCGGACGATTGAATGATTCATCAATTAGATACTGCTGGGCATTGTCGAGGGTGATATCGACAACTGTTAATAATGGGCTATTCATCAGGCTATTCATTGGCTCAGTCATTAATCCTTACTCCATCTCACGCAAACTAATTGTCAGGTTTTCAGTCGCCGATGATACATAAGCAATAGTTTCGGTGATGGTTACGCTTAGTTTCATGGTTTTATCGGCTAGCGCGCACAGCTGCTGTAATTCATCGGCGGCAAAATAGTGAATGGATACTTTAGGCAGTGCGCGAATGGCGGCGCCATTGGTTTTCCACCAAACATCCATACCGCGCCCATAGGTAAACACGCGCGCAGCTTGCGCTTGACCCGAGGCTTTTTTTAAACGATCCGGCGCCGGCTGCCCCACTTCAATCCATTGCAAAATCGTGCCGTTGTCATGTTTTAACCACAGATCAGGCTCATCCATGGAAGAGAGACCTTTGGTGAAGGTTAAATTTTCCGCAGCGCAGTAACAAAAGGCTAGAATGCGCACCATCATACGCTCCACCGTTTCCGACGGATGCAGTGCGACAGTCAGGTTATAATCGCCATACACATTGCGATCCATATCTGCCAGGGTAATCGTTGCTTTATAAATTGTTGCCTTTTCTGCCACAGTTTTTCTCACTTAATCAAAGCTAAATAATGTCCGATACTTCGTTTGAAATACCGCAAAAATTTGAATTCACCGTCACCCAAACTGAGCAGACTGCGCTCGATTTGTTGGCAGAAGGCACTGGATTGTCCAAGCAGCGCATTAAAGATGCGATGAATAAAGGCGCCGTCTGGTGGACACTCAAAGGGAAAACCCTACGCTTACGGCGTGCAACCAAGGTGTTATACAAAGGCTCACGCATCCAATTTTTTTACGACGAACAAGTGCTTGCGCGCAAACCGGAAACTGCCACGCTGATTTACGATGCCGGCAACTACAGTATTTGGTTCAAGCCGCCAGGCATGCTCTCACAGGGTTCCCAATGGGGCGATCACTGTAGCATTTTACGGTGGGTCGAAGTGAACGGGCAATTTACCCAGGGGCGTGAAAAACGCGAGTGTTTTTTAGTGCATCGTTTGGATGGCGATGCGAGCGGATTAATTATTCTGGCACACGACAGTCAAGCCGCCGCAAAACTATCAACCTTGTTTCAAGCACGCGATATGCACAAATTTTATCAAGCTTGGGTGGTGGATGACTGCGAAGTACCCACAAGCGGTTTAACGCTGAGCTACGAGCTGGATGGCAAATCGGCCATCACTCACATCAAAAAAATTCGTGCGGAAAATAATAAAACCCTGCTGGATGTAACCATCGAAACCGGCCGCAAACATCAAATTCGCCGCCATCTAGCTAACATCGGCCACCCCATTGTGGGCGACCGTGTTTACGGCAAGAAGGCGAGCGTAGGTTTGCAGCTATTAGCTTATCGGCTGGAATTTATCTGCCCTTTTAGTCAGCAACGCGTGGTCGCGGAGCTGCCTAAAGAGGTGCAATTTAACTAGTAACTACTTGGTAAGCACTTGCAACGCCGCCGATACGTACACCAAGGGAGCATTCCAGTTAATCGCAATTTCATTGCTGGCATAACTGCAATAGTGGTCAAGATAAGATTTGGCAGGAATTGCCGACGGATAGGACACGGGACAATCATCTTTGTCCTGCTGGCGCGGTTGCGGGCCACCAGCGATAAAACCGGGAATGGGCGCCTCAATCTTATCGGCAGCTGAGGGACGATGATGGGGATGCAGAGTGGATTTGTGCCCAAACCCGGTAACAAAGGAGGTATCCACCGCATTGCGTCCTAATACGTAATCCAACGCTGCCTGGGCTGCATCCAGATAATCGCGTTCGCTGGGGTTCAATCGATAAGCCTGCAATAAGATCATCGCCTGCCCCAAGGCCACCGAATTACTACCCCAAATAAAATCCCCGGTCTGCATGGTCACGCGGTAGGCAGAACCCGCCCAGACCGAGCGCGACTGGTTGGCTAAACCTTGGATACGCCCCGTAATCAGCGCTTGATCAGCCGCCGCGGTAAGTTGCGCGCGATGATGCGCAAGGGAGATCCATCCGAGACTGCGCACATCACCCCAAGAAGGAACCGTCGCGGTGGTATTGGCTGCGTTGGACGCCTGGTAGTAACTATCCTTCCTGGTGGTGATGTACAGCTCGGCTGCCGCCCAGAAAAACTCATCTGCCAATTGGCGATCGCCGTACTCACCGGTTTTGATATCTGCAGGCTGCTGGTATATCACCGCAGGATTGGCCTCGGCCCATTGCCAGGCCGATTCTGCAGCAGCCACCATGCGCGCGGATAAACCCGGCAATTCGTTTTCATAGGCGGCAAACACTCGGCTGGCCGTCGCCATTACCGCCGCGAAATCCAGCGCTGCTGCAGTGGATTTTTGTACTACATAACGCTCAGTGGTTGCTTGATGTGGCATCACGGTGCCATCAAAATTTTTGTTGGTGAGTTTGTGGTAAACACCGCCATCGACGGGGTCTTGCATGGTCAACATCCACTCCAGATTCCACAGCGCCTCGTTCAAAAGATCAGGGATGTTGTCGTTACTTTCAGGAATATTCAGGTTTTGTGTGGCGAAAAATTCCGGATAGTGCTCGTAAGCTGCTAGAAGCGAGTAAGTAGAAATGCCTGAGTTCACAATGTATTTGTTGTAATCGCCAGCGTCGTACCACCCTTTAGGGCTACTAATGACGGAGCCTTCGGGCCGCTCAATCGTCGCTGCCGAGGCGTGTATCAATACTTCGGTGTCCGGATGCCCCAAGGGACGCGCGTAAACACCGGCATGTTCCGGCAATAATTCCGCGCTATTGCGGTTAAAGTAAAAGGCTTTAATGCTCGCCGCCGTCACCGCGCCATACACATTTTCAGCAATGCTGAACGCATGGGAATCCGGTGAGCCTGCTACGCGCAACCGGTAACTGCCCGGCGTTTTAACGCTGGAAAAATCTGCCAGCTTAACTTTTTCTCCTGCTTCCGCCCAAGTTGCGGCGACAGTCAAATCAGCACTGAAGGCTTCTGCACCGGTAGCAGCGTCTACCAATATAAACCGCGTAGCCGTTACATCGGGAACCACTGCCCATTTGGCTGAGTTTGGCAAAAATCCCAATTGGTTTAATTTGATAAGTTGGGCGCTTGCGCCGGCGGCACTGCTAGTGGTCGCTTGTGCGGAGGAGTTAACTGCCACTGAACTCGCCGCCGCACTGCGATCACTACCACCGCTGCCGCAACCCAATAGCAAACCGGAAAGGCTGGCCATTGCCAGCCCCGCCATCAAACGGGTGGGTGTACATAAAGCCATCGAAATTCTCCATTACCTGACCGGGCCACCTAGGGGGCCCATTGCTGTTGTTGTCGTTGTTATTAATGGTGCTTCGCTATCGTTCTTATCATCAAGAGCGAACAACACTAGGCAAAAAACTACCAAGACGAGCAGAGGTTTACGCCCCATTTTCCGCTGAAAACCCAAAGTGGGTTCAGTGTCAAGGGAGTCTGGAGATGAAGCGGGGGGAGATCAAATGCTTAGAACTTTCTTTACAAAAGGAATGGTAAGTTTACGTTGCTCGGCAAGCGAGGCATGATCCAAGCGCTGTAATTGCCAAAAAAGCTCATTGGTATCACGCGGTAAGCGCTGGATGATGTACTGCGCCACATCATCACTTAGCTCCAAGCCACGGGCGCGGGCGCGCAACTGCAACGCGAGTTGTTTATCGTCGTCGCTCAAGCTGTGAACCTGATAAGTCAGCCCCCATTGCAAACGTGAGCGCAAATCTTCCAGCGTTAAGGCAAGCTCACGTGGCCCGTACTCTGCCGCAACCAGCAAACGTTTGCCCTCATCGCGCAGACGGTTGTAGAGATTAAAAATCGCCAGCTCCCAATCAGGACGACCAGCCACTGCAGGCAAGCAATCCAGACAAACCAAATCCACCGACTCCAAGCCCACAAACAATTCATCAGGCGCGTAACCCGCCAAATCCCGCAGCGGTAAATATTGCACCGACAAACCACAACGTTGCGCTTCGTGACAAGCCGCTTGCAGCAGGTGCGTTAAACCGCAGCCCGGTGCGCCCCACAAATAGATAAACGCCTCGCCACTGCCATCAACTTGCTGACGCAGGCCCTGCAACACCATTGCGTTGTGAGTTGCAGTTGGCGCATAAAAATTTTCAAAGGTGGCATCGTCGTTCAGGTTAACGCCCAGGGACAATTGTTGCGGCAAATTCACCATCACTACTTCTGCCAAACGTAAATCAGTGGATCCTGCAAAGTGCCGGAATTAATAACTGCCGCGCTCGGTTGCAGGTCGCTAATAGCAGCGGTAACCGGAGCATCCGCGGGAGCCGGGTTATTAGGCATCTGCTCACTGGCCAAGGCGCGTTCAAAATCAGCCATTGCCTCTGCATCTATGCCCTCCGGCAATGTTTCCCCTTGACTTGGTTCAGACTGGGATGCCCCCATCACTGCGGGCTGGGCAAGTGCCAAACGACGCCCCAATGCCAGAGTATTGGTCAAGAGCCGGGTATCCGCCTCTGTCGTCAATCGAACAACGACACCTTCTGCATTTACAGTGACAACTTCCATACGTTGCACTAAAGCCAACCCCTCAAGATAGGCTTGAACTTCTTTAAAGGCGGCAAAACTGGTGATATTTCCCACACGCAACACTATCTGTTGCGCGCCCTGGTTGGTTGGCATGATCGCGTATTGATTCGCAAAATAATCGGCAACCTGATCGATCACATTATTAACTAACCCCTTAACCTCAGGAGTTTCATCGGTAAATCTTGTCTGGTTTTCGCCGTGCAACAGCAGCCACTCACCCTGCCATGGACCTTGTGCAGGCTCGGCAGGCGCAACGCCCAAAGCACCTTCATCACTGCTGGCACTGGAAGCTGCAGGAGAAACTGCCACGGCAGAACTTGCTAGAGCTGTCTCGGCAGAATCGGCGGTAGCTAGGGGATCGATCACCATCGCAAGCGGAATTGACCCCATGCTGCTAGGCATATAGCGCCCCACCAAAATGGCGTCAGCGTTGTAGCGAACAGAAGCCGCCAAAATCTTTTCCTGATTCACCGCCCACAGATCATCGGCCACAATAGACATACTGTCCTCAACATCGTGCTTTGGGAACATCAGGGGCAAACCACGATAAGCTGCAGCACTGTTGATCGCCTGAAAATCAACAACTTCGGGCACTAGATGCAAACCGCGAGAATCCTTGAATACCAGCCACACCAACAAGGTTGGACGCTGGGCAGGCCAGAGCGGCAACTGTGCGTCACGCAATAACTGGCCAATAGCCTGCGGCTCGTAATCCAATTGCAGTGCAAGCGCGGTAAAACTACGCGAGCCCTCGATCAGTTTTTCACTGGAGGATTTGTAGCTAAAACCAAACAGATAGTTTTGGGCTTTAGGCATAGCGGCGCGAACAACCGGGTTATCGAGCGCATTGCGCTGCCCCGAGATTCGCACCATTAACTCGCCAAAAGTCGCGCGTGCCGCTGCATTACGCTCAGCCTCAGCCTGGGATTTCACCAGCGCTTGGGCACGATAAATGTCGACCTGCTGACCAGCATAAGCAGGACTTACACAGATAAAACACAGCGACCACAACAAGATACGGATCAATGAAAGACGCACCAAATTAACCCCTGAAAACAGCCAATAAATGGGATGGGGTCGCATTGTAACAGGCTTAAACCAGCCAACGGCAAGCGCAATTGGGCGCAGATTCAAGAAATTCACAGATACGCGAGCATCGCTAACATCACCGTAGAAGAATAACTTTCACCCTAACCGTGCTTTGCACTGCACGCCTCACCATAAGCTGTTAGAATGGCGGCCTTTTTTTAAACCACTCCAACTGCAAGAGCTGTGAGCCATTTCCTATGAGCCAAAACCAAACTCCCACCCCATCCCTTAGCTACAAAGACGCTGGCGTTGATATCGAAGCTGGCGACGCACTGGTCGAGCGCATTAAAAGTGTCGCCAAACGCACCCGTCGCCCGGAAGTGATGGCAGGCTTGGGCGGTTTTGCTTCTCTGGTAGAGATCCCTGCCGGTTATCGCCAACCCATTCTGGTTTCTGGCACTGATGGTGTAGGCACTAAATTACGCCTCGCCATGAACTTGCAAAAACACGACACCATCGGTATCGATCTGGTTGCCATGTGCGTGAATGACCTGGTGGTCACTGGCGCCGAACCACTGTTCTTCCTCGATTATTACGCCACCGGCAAACTCAATGTTGATGTGGCCGCAGCAGTAGTGTCAGGCATAGGTGATGGCTGCGAATTAGCTGGCTGCTCCTTGGTTGGCGGTGAAACCGCTGAAATGCCCGGCATGTATGAAGGTGAAGACTACGACTTGGCAGGTTTCTGTACAGGCGTGGTGGAAAAATCTGAAATTATTGATGGAAGCAAAGTAAAAGTGGGCGACACCCTAATCGCCCTCGCCTCCAGTGGCCCGCATTCCAACGGCTACTCGCTGATCCGCAAGATCATCGACGTTACCAAGGCCGATTTGAATCAGGATTGCGGCGGTCGCCCGTTAGGTGACGCCCTAATGGAACCAACGCGCATCTACGTTAAATCTGTATTGAAACTGATTAAAGAATCTCACGTTAACGCTATGGCGCATATTACCGGCGGTGGCCTGACGGAAAATATTCCGCGTGTTTTGCCTGACGGAACCAAAGCCGTACTCGACACCAAGAGCTGGGCTTTTCCTCCAGTATTTCAATGGCTGCAGTGCGGCGGCAATGTAGACATACGCGAGATGTACCGCACCTTTAACTGCGGTGTTGGCATGGTCATCGCAATCCCCGCAAGCGAAAAAGACAATGCGTTAAATATTTTGCGCAATGCCGGAGAAAACGCATTTGTAATTGGCCATATCGCCACTGCAAACGCTGACGAGCATCAAGTAGAACTGCAAGGTATCTAATTGCATGCCCACCTCTTCTCGCCCCCAACTGCGTGTTGTTGTTCTTATCTCTGGTAGCGGCAGCAACTTGCAGGCGCTGATTGACGGTGCCAACAGCGGCGAGCTACCCATTGAGATAGCTGCCGTTATCAGCAATCGCCCGGATGTTTTTGGCCTGACACGCGCCAAAGATGCAGGAATTGTCACGCAAGTACTCGATCATAAAGGTTTCGCTAGTCGTGAAACCTTTGATGCCGCACTGATGCAAACCATCGATCACTATCAGCCCGACTTGGTCGTACTCGCGGGCTTTATGCGTATTCTGACCCCTGAATTCACCCGGCACTACCTGGGAAGAATGCTAAACATTCACCCATCATTACTGCCCAAATTTCAAGGATTGCACACTCATCAACGTGCATTGGATGCAGGCGAAAGCCATCATGGCGTCACCGTTCACTTTGTCACTGCGGAGCTGGATGGTGGACCTGCAGCAATTCAGGCAAGAGTGCCAGTTCTGCCAGGCGATGACGCAACGCAACTGGCAAAGCGGGTTCAGCGCCAAGAACATATTATCTACCCTCTTGCCATAAAATGGTTCGCACAGGGGCATCTAGTGATGCACGAAGGTAAAGCCCTGTTAAATGGTGAACTTTTACCCGCAAGTGGTTATCAAATTGAGGCAAATGAGCCCTAAAGGATTTCCTATGCACAGCCTCCGTATCATTTTTCTCTCTCTGGCCACCCTGCTTTCAACCGCCACTTTAGCAGCCGAAGCCCCCAAAACCTTTGACAATGAATACAGAGCCAAGCTCTATGGCTTTAATATCACCGTCACTAATCGCCTGAGCAAGACAGACGATGGCAAATACAATTTGCTATTCAAAGCGGATTCCATGATTGGCACCATTACCGAACAAAGCCATATGCAATGGAACCCCAAACAACAAACAATTACCCCACTAAGATACACCTATGTGCGTCGAAGCCTGGGTAAAGACCGCAATGCTGAATTAATTTTTGATTGGCCTAATAAAACTGTCACCAATAACGTGCAAAAAACCAGCTGGGAAATGGACATAGCACAGAAGGTACAGGACAAATTAAGCTATCAATTGCAAATGCAGCAAGACCTACTCAATGGACACAAGAATTTTGAATACCAGATTGCCGATGGCGGTCGACTCAAGAAATACAAGTTCGCTACTGTGGGCGAAGAAATGCTGGAAACACCATTGGGGAAAGTCAACACCGTAAAAATTAAACGCAGCCGGGAAGATAACGAGCGCGTGACCTATGCCTGGCTTGCCAAAGACTGGAACTACCTACTGGTTCGCTTGCAGCAAGAAGAAAAAGGTGAGACCTACACCATTTATATCCACAAAGCGACAGTTGATGGCAAAGCCATTACCCATTTTTAATCTATACCCTGTATCGTTTTCTTTTTACTTAACCTGAAAGGTTCATTATGAATATCTCCGAAAATTGCGTTGCCAGCTTCCACTACACCCTGACCGATGGTTCAGGCAAGGTGCTCGACTCATCCGAAGGTCAAGAGCCACTGTCTTACTTACACGGTGCAGGCAACATCATTCCAGGCCTTGAAGACGCACTGGAAGGCAAAAAAGTGGGCGATAAATTAAATGTTGCCGTTAAAGCAGCAGAAGCTTATGGCCTGCGCGACGACAGCTTGGTACAACAACTGCCCTCAAACATGTTTTCAGGTATTGAACAAATTGAAGTTGGCATGGAATTTCATGCTGAAACCGAGCAAGGCCTGCAAGTCGTCACCGTTACCCACGTAGAAGGCGATCAAGTGACTATTGATGGTAACCACCCATTAGCTGGTGTGGATTTAACCTTTGATGTAGAAATCACCGAAATCCGCGCTGCCACCGAAGAAGAGCTGAACCACGGCCACGCTCACGGTGCTGGTGGCCATCATCATTAAATGATGCTGCACAAAAAAGGCTCCATTACGGAGCCTTTTTTATTTCCTCGACGTTTATTTCAACTCCACCTTCTGCTCGCCACAACGAGCGCATTTATAGATAGTGACCAATTTCCCCTGCTTCACATCAAACTGCTTTTCCTTAACAACTTCCCACTTATGGAAGCCACTGCGACATAGAGTTTTACCCTTATGTTTTTCAAAAGGGCTCGGTTTTTTAAACTGGATTACATCACCCATAACTGCCCTCAGCCGAGACAATAACCTTAAGTGCGCGGTAGAGTCACACCACGCTGACCTTGGTATTTACCTCCGCGGTCTTTATAGGACGTCTCACAAATCTCATCCGATTCAAAAAACAACATTTGCGCCACACCTTCATTGGCATAAATTTTTGCAGGTAGAGGTGTGGTATTGGAAAACTCCAAAGTCACATGCCCCTCCCACTCCGGCTCGAGAGGGGTGACATTCACAATAATACCGCAGCGCGCGTAGGTAGATTTACCCAAACAAACGGTCAGAATACTGCGTGGAATTCTGAAATATTCAACTGTCCGGGCCAGCGCAAAGGAGTTGGGGGGAATAATGCAAACATCGCTTTTAATATCGACAAAACTTTTTTCGTCAAAATTTTTAGGATCGACCACCGTTGAGTGCACATTGGTGAAAATCTTGAACTCATCGGCGCAGCGAACATCGTAACCATAACTGGAGGTGCCATAAGAAACGATACGTTGACCAGCAGCATCGTAGCGAATTTGCCCCGGCTCAAACGGTTCAATCATGCCGTGCTCTTCAGCCATCCGGCGCATCCACTTATCGGATTTGATGCTCATAATTTCACCTGTCGCAAAATGTTAAACGGCGCGCATCATAGCCTTTTTGGCAACGAAAAACATCAATCGCACCCGGTATCAATGAGTGTAAAAGCCATTGGATGGGGCAGATTTTCCATACCTGATTGTGCAGCCATCGACACGGGATCCCCGCTACATTCATCAAGCATCAACTCCAAACTGGTGCGCATTGAATTCAAAGCAATAAACTGCTGATCCAGCTTACCCAGATACCCTTTGAGCAATAGACGAACCTGTAGATTACGCCGCCCCGGATCACAATAAAGCACTAACAACTCGCGACACTCTTCAAGACCAAACCCCACCGCCCTCGCCCGCTGCAAAAATCTCAACCGCTCAACATCTGCCATAGCGTAAATTCTATAGCCATTAGACGCTTGCCGCGCAGGCACTACCAGACCAACCTCCTCGTAAAAGCGGATCGTCTTAGTCGGCAAACCACAAGCCTGTGACGCCTGACTGATATTCATAGCCCCCTCCAATATTTCGATAATACCCATGAACACAAACATTACATAAACAGAAAGGTTAGCTCAAAAGAATAACTATTCCCTTTCATTTTTTATACGAAAGGCATGTTTTTTCACCGAAACAGGAGTAAAAAAAGTCAAAACCAAGAGACACAACCCACAGTTGTAGAATAATATTTTTGTTTTAAATCATTATGTTAAAGATGTTTGTTGACAAATAGATTTAATAATACAAAATTGGAATCACAAACTGCTGTTTTTCTCCTTACTCAAACGCGGAAACAAGCAATGGAATACCTCGACATTAACCATGCCGAATGGCAGAAAATGTGGGATGAGTTGGCCAGTTACCGCCTGAATGAGGGTGACCCACTGTGCGTAAATGATGGCCATTGCTGGGAGTACATGGGGTCTACTGCGCATCATCACCATTTACGCCACGCCTGTCACCCCTTAACTAACAAGCCTGAATATATCTATATCGAGCGTATGGGCGCAGCTTTACGCTGGGCCTAGAGCAGCGTCACCCAACATGGAAAAGAATTCTATTTGAGACCGTGCAATTCACATCCTTTCCTGTGCAAAAATGTGTTAATGTTCGGGCGCTTTTTAACTGCGCGCGCGCATTAACCTCAAAAATATAATGTAAAAATAACAATGAAACGCTTCGCTCTATTCGTTGGCATTGGAGGGATCTCCAGTCTTATTCAATTCCTTCTACTTATTATTTTTATTGAAACAAAACTGTTAACAGAGGTTTTTGCTTCAGCTGCCGGATATGTGTTGTCATCGTTATTCAACTACTGGGCAAACTACCATTTCACTTTCAAGAGCAGCCGAAGCCACTCAGAGACTTTCCCTCGATTTGTTATTGCAGTGTGCATAGGCTTGTTTTGCAATACAGTATTGTTTGCCGCCTTTTTATGGCTGTTTGACAACTACTTGCCTATTCCCTGGGTTGAAAATTATTTAGTGGCGCAATTCATCGCAACAGGCATTACTGTATTTATTAACTTCGCGGTTCAAAAAATCTGGATATACAGGAATCACTAACATGACTGCATTCATTCCGTCTCTTGCAATCGTCATACCCTGTTACAACGAAGAAGAAATGCTCCCCAAAACATTGGCAACCATGCTCGCATTACGCGATGGGATGATTGCGCGCGGAAAAATTAATGACAAATCCAAAATTTATTTGGTCGATGATGGCAGCAAGGATAAAACCTGGGAAATACTCGCACGAGAAGCTGCACAAAACTCCGCATTAGTAGGGGTTAAACTTTCGCGTAACAAAGGTCATCAGAATGCGCTTTATGCTGGACTATGCACCACCACAGAAGACATCACCGTCAGCATAGATGCAGACCTGCAAGACGACCCGCAAAACATTGAAGCCATGGTAGATGAATACCTGAAAGGCAATGATGTGGTTTATGGTGTACGTTCGGCTCGCAACACCGACACATTTTTCAAGCGTTTTACCGCTGAAGGCTATTACCATTTAATGAAAAAAATGGGGGTAGATCTAGTCTTCAATCATGCCGACTTCCGCTTACTCTCACGTCGCGCCCTGGAATCACTCAAAGAATACGATGAGTCCAATTTGTTTTTACGTGGCATAGTACGTGAAGTAGGCTACCCCTCATCGGTAGTGGAATATGAACGCCAAGCGCGCGAAGCCGGCGAAAGCAAATACCCATTGAAAAAAATGCTCTCTTTTGCATGGAAAGGTATTACTGCATTTTCTACGGCGCCACTGCGCATGATCACAGTGCTGGGATTGGTATCAGGCTTTGCATCATTCACATTAATTGCTTGGGTACTGGCAATTCGTTTTTTTACCGATAATGCCACGCCGGGCTGGGCATCTGTACTTCTGCCATTATTATTTATTGGCAGTGTGCAGCTTTTATGTCTTGGAGTAATTGGCGAGTATCTTTCAAAAATTTACGAAGAAGTAAAAAGAAGACCAAAATTTCATATTAGTGAAATTATTAAAAAGGATTAATTCAACATAACCGGTATAAATTAACGTTATGAACGCTCAAGAATCCAACAATAACAGCCCAGCAATCGAACCAATTAACGGCCTCTCACTATTTTCGCACGCCACCACACAGCCTCCGGCGAGCATACTGCAAACCTATTTAGTATTCGTGGTTATACTCAATTTCAGCTTATTATTTTTAAAAGGCTACAGTCAGGATTTAGGCTATTGGCAAGATTGGGTAAGTCAATTATCTAATAATGGCTACGATGGTTTTAATGGCAACTACCCTCCTGTGTATATTCACTGGCTATACTTGGTTGGAAAATTTTACAATCTGACGGCAATACCACTTGAACACAATGATCTTTTAAAATTCTTAACACAAATTCCAGTCACAATATGCCACTGTTTATTAACGATTGTGATTTTTCGCCAATTACAAACCACCAAAGCAAAACCGGCACTATTACAAGCAGTAATGGTACTTACCGTTTTTAACCCAGCGATTTTGGTGAACGGCCCTATTTGGGGGCAAGTGGATCTTGTTCCTGCTGTGATGGTGTATTGCAGTTTGGTTGCAGCCAGCAGCTGGCGCTATGCACATTTGGCAATTCCACTCTTTACCCTGGCATTGCTAACTAAATTCCAAACAATTGCCTTTGCACCTGTTTTTGGTTTTTTATTTTTTAATAAAATTCGCCAACACTTACTTGGCATTTTGATTGCCGTGGCTCTTGGTGTATTAATATTTTTACCGTCAATTATCGCCGGACATTTCTGGCAATCCTTCCGCCAAGCCTATATTGATACGCTAGGCCAATACCCAATGACTACGTTTAATGCCGCAAACTTGTGGATTCTGCTCACGGGAAATACCGTACCAGACAATATTATTTTGTTCGGTGTACCGCAGGATTCAATCTGGGCGCGTATCTTTATGGCAAAGTATTTTGGAATGCTATTGTTTTCAATAGTTTCACTCCTTATATTCATTCATGGTGTTTATTTTTTAATAAAAAACAAATTGTATGTAGGTAGTAATCAATTATTAAGTTATTCGCTTTTTGCGGCAACTATATGTGCCCTGGCATTTTTCACGCTACTGCCTGCCATGCATGAACGATATCTATTTCCTGCTACCGTTATGGCATTGGGTTATTGCGCAACTGCGCGTCAAAAAATATTCTATCCTGCGCTGATTAGTATTGCTTGTGCGCTGAATATGCTAATCATTCTGGAGATCAACGGCTCAAACATTTGGCTTGGTTTATCGTGGTTAACCGTTGGAATACTAATAATTGCCTTAACAGACCAACTGACGAATCATCAACTATTTACAAACCTTCAACACACTCTCAAATACAGTTATCGAATTCCATTTTTGGGACTGTGGTTTTTTGTGGTGGCGACCGGGCTGATGATGACCTATTTATACGACCGGTATCATATTCATCAAATTGAGTTGACAGAAAAACAGGTTCTGTTAACCAATTTACCATTGGTTTATGCCCGCCAAGACCACGGCACCATGGCCGTTAACCGTAGCTTTGACGGCAACAAACTGTCTGTCGCTAATCGCAGATATGCCCAAGGTATAGGCACCCATGCCAACTCTGACATTCAATATCAATTACCAGACAACGCTGAAATATTTAGCTTTATGGTTGCACTCGATGATGAGGTGGGCACTGCAGATGTTCAGTTTTCGGTGTGGGGCGATGGAAAATTACTCTGGCAATCAACCATTATTTATGGATATGAACGATATCGCCCCACACATGAAATAGATGTGCGTGGAGTAAAAATACTAAATTTGAAAGTATCTTCGTTAAAAGACGAAAGATGGGATCATGCCAACTGGATAAACACAGTCATTACAGTCACGCCAAATAATTAACGACTAAAAAACATAAAATTCATTTATTTTGCATAAAAATATTTTAAAAATGAGAATAAAAATGACCCAAAAAACTCTGTCTGTAATCATTCCGGTGTTCAATGAAAGCGAAATGATTCAAAAAAATATAGAGCGAGTCACAACAATTTTAAAAAACAGCAAAATCAATTATGAATTAATCCTAATTGATGATGGTTCAAAAGATAGTTCTTGGAGCAAAATCAAAGATAGCGCTCAGATGATACCCGGAATAAAGGCAATAAAGCTAAGCCGAAATTTTGGAAAAGAAAGTGCACTTTGTGCAGGCTTGGACCTAGCTACCGGCGACTGCTGTGTTTGTATAGACGCAGACATGCAACACCCTCCCGAAATAATTCCGCAGATGTACCAGCTATGGGAAAATGAAGGCTACGATATTGTCGAAGGAGTTAAAAAAAATAGAGGCAAAGAAAGTTTAAGATATAAAGTAAGCGCTGGAATATTTTACAAAATCCTTCACAAAACCTCGGGAATAGATTTAAACAATGCCTCAGACTTTAGGTTGCTTGACCGAAAAGCCATCAATGCATGGAAGGCCATGCCAGAAAAGCAAACCTTCTTTCGAGGAATGTCTAGCTGGATCGGATTTTCCCGAGCTCAAGTGGAGTTTATTGTTGCAGAACGCGAAGCTGGCGAATCCAAATGGTCATTTATTAGCCTAGTAAAGCTTGCAATAAAAGGAGTTACGTCTTACACAGCAGCACCTTTGTATGCATCAGCTTTTTTAGGTTTTGGCCTTTTGATTGCCTTCGTATTCCTACTTGGTCAAACATTAGTAATGAAAATTTTGGGTTATGCTGCGAGCGGCTTCACTACAGTAATAGCACTTCAATTGGTTATAGGTGGAACACTTATGATGTCCGTTGGTGTTATTGGAATTTATATCGAAAAAATTTATGAAGAAGTAAAAGCACGACCTCGGTATATCATTGAAAACATGGAAGATCGTCTAATCCCAAATAATAATGAAAAGCGTCATTCTGACGGAGAATAAAAATGATTTTTGAAACTATATTTATCGGTTTTACACTTGCCACAGTGATATTCGCTCTCATAATTCGACTCACTTACCAACCAAACCATCCCCATCCAAGTAATAAATTAAAATTTAGTTTTTTCAGCTCAATTAGTAATTGGAGCTCCGTAAACTATCAAAATTTTTTCCTGACAATTATAGCAATAGTAGCAATTATTGTTAGGTCATGGGATTTTGGTGTTATACCTGGTGGATTCAATCAAGATGGCGCGATGGCAGCGGTAGATGCAAAAGCCCTTGCTGATTACGGAACCGATCGCTTCGGTATGTCCTTACCTGTACATTTCACAGCTTGGGGCTACGGACAAATGAGCGTACTGCTCTCGTACCTCATGGTTCCCTTTATAAAAATCGGAGGGCTCAACGAAGTTACCGCCAGACTCCCACTACTCATCGTCAGCCTTTTTGGTCTCTTAGCTTTATATGGTTTTATTAAAGATTCATTTGGCCGAACAACAGCTGTAGTTGTGTTGTTTTTGGCAGCGATCAATCCTTGGCATATTATGCAAAGCCGGTGGGCTTTAGACTGCAATCTATTTCCTCATTTTTTTATTATAGGTTGCTATTTTCTCAACAAAGGAGTGGATAAAAGATACAACCTTTATTTTGCAATGTTTGCATTCTCATTATGCATGTATAGCTATGGCATTGCGTTTCTAACTGTACCTATCTTTTTATTTTCCGTCGCACTTTACGCGCTTATAAAGCGAATTTTTCACTTCAAAGATATAATTATCAGCATTTTTATCTATTCTCTTCTTTCAGCTCCAATTTGGCTGGTGATGATTATTAATTACTTGAAATTACCCACCATTCAATTTCTCTCCATAACAATGCCATTCTTTCCAGAAAGTGTAAGATCAGGAGACATTCTCTTTTTCTCTTCCGATTTATGGGCACAATTGGGAACGAATTATAACAGCCTTTTAAATACAGTAATCCTTCAGAATCCTGACGCGCCATGGAACGCGTTAGATAAATTTGGAACCCAATATCTATTCTCCCTACCATTTGTTGTCTTGGGTTTGGCATACTTAATCGTAAAAATTATTTCTAACCAAGACGAATCAAACACAAATCCAACCATCAAGCTTGGCCCTTTTATCATCCTCGCAGGTTTAGGCATAGGGTTGTGGACAGGCATAGTCATAGCCTCAGTGAACATTAACCGCATCAATATAATCTATTATTTTATGATTATTTTTGCAGGTTTGGGGCTAACGCTTACTTTGAGATGGTTTAGATCTGGCTTTATTATAAGCGGATTAATTTATGCCTCCTTCTTCTGTTTATTCTGTAATTACTATTTCAATATATGGTCAAAAGAAATAGGGAAATATTTTTTTGAAGGAATGGGAAAAGCACTACAACAAGCTTACAAAATTAATTCCCCTAGATACTATATTACTGTAAATAGCCAATATAATGGTTCGAAGAATGTCAGCGAAATTCTTACATTATTTCACCATAAAATTGACGCCAGATATTTTCAAGGAACAAACGCCTTACAAAGTAACAAAACCATTGGCTTAGCTACAGCCTCACTAGATCAAGGTGAAATCCCATATTTGCAACGTTATAGATATGTCAACCCTGGTGATATGATCATCAACCCCGAAGAAAATGCTGTTTATGTGGTTAATAGCCAAGAAAAACGATTTTTTGATGCTAAACGGTTTACATTTATTGATTTTGATGGATTTACGTTAATAACCCCCCGGAATCAATAAATACTTCAAACTTCTCACACCAGACCTAGCGGAAATCTGCCGCGCGCGCTTCGCGCGCTGCAATTCCAGTATGCATCCATTTCCCCTGCTTCCAGCGCCAACCTTTTATTAGGGCACGCAATAACTCATCAAGTATGGCTGCTATTAATAATCCATAAAGCCCAAACCCCAAGGGTATAGCCAATGCATAAGCAAGCGGGACAGAGAACAGCCAAATTACTGCAATACTGGAAACCGACGTAAAAGTTGCATCACCCGCACAGCGCAAGGCACCTCCCACAACAATATTTACCGTACGCCATGGCTCGGCCAAAAAACTCAATACAAATGCCCATACACCGATCGCAATAACCTCTGGATCATTGCTAAACATTTTCAAAATAGATTGATTGAATACCAACCACATAAGCGCCAAGGTTGTGGTGCCTATAAGTGCTATTTTCAAACTCTGCTTTAGTTGCTTATCAACCAAATCGAATTCTTTGCGCCCTACTCGCTGAGCAATAATGGCTTCGGTCGCCATGCCTAGTGCAATGGAAATCATTAAACAAAAGAGAAACGTATTGTAGGCATAGACTTTTACTTTTAACGCGAGATCGCCCACCTCCGCTGCGATCCAGTTAAGTGCAATCATATAAGCCTGAAATGACATAGGTTCAAGTACAGAGGGGGCGGCAATCATAAGTACAGGAGCCATTAGTACTGAAAAGTTTTTCCAGCCCTCATGTAGCGGGATATGAATACGCAACTTGAAATGCACAATCACAACGACAAATAATAAACTCGCCCCTGCTGCAATAATACTGGCAATAGCAACACCCACAACACCGCTAGGCGGAATCCCCATAAACCCATACACCGCAATCGCATTGCCGATTATATTCACTCCAAATAAAATAATATTGCTGTAGGTGTTCCATTGCGGCTCACCATATATATTCAAAATTGTTTGATAGATAACACGGCAACCCCACAGCGCCACCATCCACCCAATAATCGACAAGTAGGTGCGCGCGTGCTGCTCGACCTCACCGCTTAATGACATAGCAGTGGCAACCCATGGGCCGCCATGGTTCACCGCTAATGCGGCGATTAAGGCAAGTACCACAACAAAAATTGCATAGGCAGCGATAGTGGCATTGCCGCGAAGGTAATCATTCGCCCCGATACGCTGGCTTGCGATGCTAGCACCAGCAAACGCGCTCACAATTAAAAAAGCATTAGCCACAAACACCAGAGGCGTGATTGCACCAACAGCCGCCGCTGCACTATCTGAAATGCGACTGAGAAAATACATATCGATCAGCGGAATCGTGTAAGTCACTGCCTGATCGAGAAACATAGGGCGACTCATGCCCCAAATGCCTTTATCTAATACTCGGCTTTGCGGCATGGGTTTATGTGCAGGTTTCATAGTGATTAACTACAAGAGATGTACGTAAATAGCTAAACCCGGCACACCGGGTTTAGAGTTGAAGTAACTATTGTATGACGCGCGTTGTTGCAGAGTATTACCAGAAAACAATCATTACGCCGCTTCACGCAGAACGACTGCCGGTGGTGTTGTAACTGTGTGGCGGCAACAAATATAGCCCAATGCTGAAACAAATACCGCGCCACTCAGCGGCGATATCAACCAGTAAATATAGTGGGGCTGCATCGGAGTTTCCAGAACGAAAGTCTGCAGGCTAATTAATAATATTTCGGTACCAATAATAGCAATCAGCCCTGCCAGAAAACCGAGTATGGCGAACTCCGCACAAATACTGCCCACAATCATACTCCGGGGGCTACCCAAGGCTCGCAACAATCCTGCCTGCTGTTTACGCGCAGCAATACTCCCCATCACTGCCGCAAGCAACACCAAACAGCCGCCGATCAGCGTTAACCAGAGCACCAGTAAAACACCATCACTTACCTGATTAATGATACTGCGGATTTGGCCAATAATGCGATCCAACTCCATCACCAAAATAGTGGGGTGATCCAACAACAACTTGTTAATGACCGACTTCTGATCGGCTGGCAAATAAATACTGGTGATAAACGTTGGTGAATAGGCATCTAATGACCCTGGCTCAAAAATGAAAAAGAAGTTGGGCCTCATGCTGCGCCAATCCAAACTACGAAAACTGGCAACTTCTGCGTCGAGCAATAATCCACCAAATGAAAACTGTAATTTATCGCCGATGTTTAGCCCTATTTCTTTAGCGGTATCCACTTCTACTGACACACCCGGCAAATTAGCTGCACTGCGCTGCCATTTATCCCACCACAAACCAGTGATAATTTTATTATCCTCTGCCAAAGTGTCTGACCAAGTGACATTTAATTCACGCCGCAATGCGTTTGCAACCGAGCGCTGCTCCTCTGTTGTTTCTACGCCGTTGATATGAGTCAAGCGCGCACGCATCATTGGGTAAAGTGGTTCGGGGCGAACCTGATTTTCAGCCAGAATAGCTTGCACATCTTGCAATTCAGCAGGGGGAATATTGACGAGAAAATGATTGGGCGCTTCATCTGGTACTTGCACCTTCCACTCCTCAATCAAGGAGGTGCGTACAATCGTTAGTGTAAACAACAGCATAATCGCAATAGAAAACACCAAAATCTGTATCAGGCTTTGGCCACGCTGACGCTGCAAATTGGCAAATGCCAAACGCCAGAAACCACCCAAGTGCAATACCATTTTTTTACTCAGCAACAACAACCCATAAGCCGCGGCAATGGTAATAAGAATCACGGCCAGCAATGCGCCGCTAATACTTAACGCCAACTCGATATCACGACTAAATAAAATTACCAACACCAATACAGCCAACAGTGCAAGCAATGCTTGCAACCAAATCTGCGGCATGTTGACCGCTAATTCACGGCGAAGAATTTTGAGCGGCGGGATGGTTGGTAAATGCCAAAGCGCAGGCAATGCAAAAAAAACCAAACACAATATTCCGCTAAAAAAACTCAACCCATAAGGATAAAAATTTGCCGCACCCAAGCGTATTTGATAAACCTGCTGCAGACTGACAGCTACAGAGCGTTGCAAAAACTCGCCAATAAATAAACCAATCAGCGACGCGATAATGCCAAGGAAAATAAGCTGTGACACATAAAGTGAACGAATACGACCGGCACTCGCACCGAGACTTTTCATAAGCGCCACTTGATCAGTATGGCGCGCCGAAAACTGGCGCGCGGTTATTGCAATCGCAACTCCCGCCAGCAATACCGCAATAACCGCCGATAGCAATAAAAATTGGCGGCTAGTATCTAATGTACGCCCCACCCGTTCTTGAGCGGAGTTAATATCCACCAGTCGTTGATGTTTACTTAGCTGCGGTTTTAAATCATCAATAAAACTTTTTAAGCGATTGTTATCATCCGAGGCAACCAACCATTGATAGTCAACCCGGCTTCCCGGCTGCACAACTTGAGTTTTTTCCAAATCGGCAATGTTCATTATCAGCCGCGCACCAGTCATGCTAAATGGATTGGCACTGTCAGGCTCACGAATCAAAACACGGGTAATACGCAAGTCGTATTCGCCTACTGCAACCTTATCACCCAATTCAATTTTTAATAGCGGTAATAAACGTGAATCAACCCAAGCTTCGCCAGGATCCGGAATTGCACTGGCAACTTCAATATCAGCAGAATTCATCGCAAATGGAATTTTGCTAACTTCAAATTGACCACGCAGTGGGTAACCTTGATCTACCGCTTTTACCGACGCAAGATGCATTTCATCGCCAGCAAATACCATAGACGAAAATAATGCCGAACGAGTGTGTTTAATCTCTGCCTGTTCCGCAACAGTATTCCAAGCGTTGTCGTGTGGTTTAGAGCCACGCACAATGTAATCTGCACCCAGCACACTATTACTTTCACTGATCAAGGTGGTTTCCAGTCTATCAGTAAAAATAGCGATGCCACTCAAGACTGCAACGGCGAGCATTAATGAAAACCCTAAGAGTTTTAATTCGCCGCTACGCCAGTTACGTCGTAATAAATTAATTGCCAATTTCATCGCTATTACTCCCGTCCGGAAACCAAAGCACCGGCCGCCAATTCAATACGACTTTGACACAACTGCGCCAAACGCTCCTCGTGGGTGATAAAAACCAGCGTCGTTCCCTGCGCACTATTCAAGTCAAATAATAGTTCGATAATACGTGCACCAGTTGCGCTGTCCAAATTTCCGGTTGGCTCATCGGCAAATAACACTTTAGGCTCACTCGCAAAAGCACGGGCAATTGCCACCCGCTGCTGCTCACCACCCGACAACTGTTGCGGGTAATGTTGCAATCGCTGCTCCAGACCAACACGCTGCAAGAACTCGCGTGCTTTACTACTTGCCGCTTTATCGCCGCGCAGCTCCAGCGGCAGCATTACATTTTCATGAGCACTTAATCCGGGCAATAACTGAAATGATTGAAATATAAATCCCACGTTGCCGGCGCGAACTTTTGCACGCCCTTCCTCGTCTAACAGAGAGAGGTTGTGCCCATTAAGAATTACTTCACCTGTACTCGGCACATCCAAACCGGCAAGAATGCCCAATAAAGTTGACTTACCAGAACCTGAGGCACCGGTTATCGCCAGCGATTCACCAGCATTTACGGTAATTGAGATGGGATGAAGAATCCTTAAGGTTCCTTCTTGCGTATTAACTTCTTTGGTAACTGAATTTGCTTGAACCATAGCAACAGCAGACATAATTAAGTAACCTTTATCCGATGAGTAGTCTGGATGATTGTTTAACCCAGATGAGAGAACGTTCAGAAACACCAATAAGTCCATTCTATGGGCATAGGATTTTGATAACCATGAACAAACTGAAGATTTACCTGTTTTTACTCCTGACAATTGCCATCAGTGATGTGTATGCCCAACAGCCGACTAAAGTTTTGGTCATGGGTGACAGCTTAAGTGCGGGCTATGGCATAGACATTGAGAAAAGCTGGGTCAGCTTGCTTGAAAAAGAATTAACGAAAAAAAATGATGTGCAGATCATTAATGCCAGTGTGAGTGGCGAAACCAGCTCTGGTGGGAACAACCGCTTAGGCGCACTGTTAAATGAACACAAACCGGATATCGTCATATTGGAACTGGGGGGGAATGATGCCCTACGTGGTCAACCGCTAAAACTGCTCGAAAAGAATTTACAAGCCATGATTGATTCCAGTAAAAAAAATAATGCAGAAGTATTACTGACTGGCATGCAAATTCCCCCTAACTACGGAGCGCGCTACAGTAATCAATTTAAAGAGCTTTACCCGAAACTGGCGGAGAAAAATAACATCGCACTGGTGCCATTTTTGCTTGAAGGTATTGGCGGTAGACCAGAGCTGATGCAGCGAGATGGCATTCATCCCACCGCTGAAGCACAACCCATTATCGTAAATAATGTAAAACCAGCACTGGAAAAAATGTTGCAGTAGCTGCTATTCAGCTAGCATAGCTTTCAATGCTTTTTATGGTGCAATAGGCTCAAGATAATCGACCAGCAACTGCAAATTGGATTTACCGCGAAACTCATTGATATCCAATTTAAACGCCGCCCGTACTTTTTGTAGATGGGCATTGGGCCAAAGCGCTGGATCAATATTAAAGGCGATAGCATCAATCAGTTGTTGCCCCTGTACGTCAACCGCAAGCGTCATTTTTAAGTGATTGGCGCCCACCAATTTTTGTTGCAACAGATAAAACTCACCATCAAAGGTTGGCTCAGGAAAATGCTGCCCCCATGGGCCAGCGTCGCGCAACTGACCAGCCAATTGCAGTGAAAAGTCTGGTGCGGTCAATTCACCGTCACTAATAACAATTGCTTGTAAATCGTCATCATCCAAGTGGCGACGAACTTCTGCATCAAACGCTTGGGCAAAATCATCAAAGTGTTCGCGCGACAAACTCATCCCTGCTGCCATTGCATGGCCGCCAAATTTTTGCAACAAATGAGGATGGCGAGCAGCGACTGCATCCAATGCATCACGAATATGAAAACCGGGCACCGAGCGCGCAGAACCTTTAATTTGACCGTCACCAACATCGGCAAAAACAATTGTGGGGCGATGGTATTTATCTTTGATACGCGACGCCAAAATACCAATAACACCTTGATGCCAAGTCTCATCAAATAAACACAAACCCCAAGGCAAACTCGCGGCATCAGCCTGCAAAGTTTTTTGCAGCATGGCCATCGCCTCTTGCTGCATACCTGTTTCAATTGCTTTGCGGTCGCGATTCAGTTCATCCAGCTGTGCTGCCATTTCACGTGCAAGATTTTCGCTCTCGCACATCAAACATTGAATGCCGAGCGACATGTCATCCAAACGCCCCGCCGCATTTAAGCGCGGCCCTAACGCGAAACCAAAATCACTCGCAACCAATTTATGCGCTTGTTTACCCGCGACTTCCAACATAGCTTTTATCCCGGGGCGACAAACTCCGGCGCGAATACGCTGCAAGCCCTGAGCGACCAGAATGCGGTTGTTGTAATCCAATGGCACTACATCCGCGACAGTACCCAGTGCGACCAAATCCAAAAAACTCGCCATATTAGGTTCGGTAAAGCCACTTTCTTCAAACCAACCCATTTGCCGTAACTCGCCTCGCAAGGCATTCATTACATAAAAAATAACGCCAACACCGGCAAGATTTTTACTGGGAAACTCACAACCGGGCTGATTGGGATTCACAATCGCATCGGCATCAGGCAATTCAGCCCCAGGCAAATGGTGATCGGTAACGATTACGGCAATCCCCAATTCACGCGCGGCATTTACACCATCGATACTGGAAATGCCGTTATCCACCGTGATAATAATATCCGGCTGCTGCGCAGCCGCAACGGCAACAATTTCTGGCGTCAAGCCGTAACCATATTCAAAACGATTGGGCACCAGAAAATCCACATCCGGCAAGCCCATGGCTTTTAATGCCAACACCGCCAGTGCACTGCTGGTAGCGCCGTCCGCATCAAAGTCACCCACAATGATTATTTTGGCTTGTGCCACAACGGCATCGGCCAAAATACTTACCGCCTCAGGTAAACCTTTGAAATTAGGCTTATGTAAATTCAACAAGGGATATTGCAGCTCGCGCTCACTCAGCACTCCGCGCGCCGCATAAATACGTTGCAACAAAGGATGTACTGCTGCAGTAAATTCAATAGTGGGCGACAGCTCTCGACGACGGATAGCTTTTTGCATAAGTACTTTTTTAACTCAGATAATTAATTAAAGTTTGATTCGCAACAATAAAAAAACGCCGCAGAGACTGCTCCCTGCGGCGTTTGTTAGCACGATAAATAAAAATTATTTGCGCACATTGGCAGCAACAAACTCTTGCACTTTGGCAAGATCTTGCGGCAATACCGTGTAGCGCTCTTCGCGCTCAAATAAATCTTGCATATGGTGAGGCAATACCGGATCTGCGCCCTGCCCTGCTTTACGTACCGCTTCCGGGAATTTTGCCGGATGTGCTGTAGCCAAAATAACCATCGGAATATCCTGACGACGACGGGTTTTACGCGCCGCATCAACACCAATCGCAGTGTGTGGATCGAGCAAATATTCGGTGCGGTCAAACACCGAGCGAATCACATCGATAGTGACTTCATCGCTCACACCATGGCTGGTGAACAATTCGCGCGCGCGCGCCAATGCTGATTCTTTCAGGGTCATGCTGCCGGATTTAAAATCTTCCATCAGCTGACGAATTGCATTGCCATCGCGGTCATACAAATCAAACAACATACGCTCGAAGTTGCTCGACACCATAATGTCCATACTCGGCGACAAGGTGTGTTGCAATTGGTTTTTGCTGTGATCATTACTGCTAATGCAGCGATGCAAAATATCATTGCTGTTAGTCGCAATCACTAACTGGTCAATGGGCAGTCCCATTTGTTTCGCGAGATAGCCAGCAAAAATATCGCCGAAGTTGCCAGTGGGAACCGAGAAGGCGATAGGACGATGCGGGGCACCCAATGCTAAACCGGCATAAAAGTAATACACGATTTGCGCCATGATACGCGCCCAGTTAATCGAGTTTACGGCAACCAGTTGGCGGCCTTCAGGCAGGAATGATTGATCGCCGAAACTGGCTTTCACCATATTCTGGCAATCATCAAAATTACCTTCGAGCGCGATGTTAAATACATTCGGTGCAAGTACGGTGGTCATCTGGCGACGCTGAACATTCGATACACGATTGTTCGGATGCATGATAAAAATATCAATGTTATCGCAGCGGCGGCAGCCTTCGATTGCAGCCGAACCGGTATCACCGGAGGTTGCGCCCATCACCACTACTTTTTGGTTGCGCTTTTTCAACAAGTGATCAAGCAAGTGACCTAAAAATTGCAGTGCAAAATCTTTGAACGCAAGCGTTGGTCCCTGGAACAATTCCAGAATCCATTCGTTATGACCGGTCTGCACCAACGGCGCGATAGCATCGTGACGGAAAGTCGCGTAGGCATCAGCGATAATTTTTTTGAACTCTTCATCGCTAATTGCACCAGCAATAAAGGGTTTCATCACGTTAAACGCGAGTTCTTGATAAGACAAACCTGCCCAGGAAGCAATTTCTTCTTTGGTAAATTTTGGCAGGGTTTCGGGCACATACAAACCGCCATCAGGTGCGAGGCCGGTGAGTACCACTTCTTCAAAACTGAGTGCAGGCGCTAGGCCGCGGGTGCTTATGTATTTCAAGATTAGGCCCCTTAATTATTTCAATGCTTCAACACGGATGCGCTGTACCGCACCACTAATTGAGTCCAGCGCTTCAATGCTGCGAATCGCTGCAGTGAGCTTTTTGTCTTGCACTTTATTAGTAAGCAAGATGAGCGGCACAGTAGACTCACCCTCTGTTGCCTCACGCTGAATCATCGCTTCAATACTAATACCGGAATCACTCAAAATGGTCGCAATTTTTGACAGTACACCAGGCTTATCCTGCGCCGACATGCGCAGATAATTAGCAGTCTCCACCTCTTCAATAGACAGAATTGGCTGTGCAGACACAAATTCTGCACCGAAGCCTAAATAGGGAACACGGTGTTCCGGGGATGCAGTCAAGGTGCGCGCCACATCGACAATATCACCGACAATTGATGAACCGGTTGGCTCTGCGCCAGCACCGGCCCCGTAATACAAGGTAGCACCCACTGCATCCCCTTTGACCAAAACCGCATTCATCACACCATCAACATTGGCAATCAAACGCTTTTCGGGAATCAGCGTGGGATGAACACGCAACTCAATGCCTTTATCGGTACGACGAGCAATACCAAGGTTTTTAATGCGATATCCCAACTCTTCTGCATAAGTTACATCTTCGGTGGCAATCTTGGTGATACCCTCGGTGAATACCTTGTTAATTTCCAAAGGAATACCAAACGCGAGCGACGCCAGAATCACCAACTTATGTGCCGCATCGATCCCCTCAACATCAAAGGTAGGATCAGCTTCGGCATAACCCAATGCCTGGGCTTCAGCAAGCACATCTTCAAAGGAGCGACCTTTGTCACGCATCTCTGTAAGAATGAAGTTTCCGGTGCCATTGATGATGCCGGCCAACCATTCGATATTGTTAGCTGCCAAGCCTTCGCGGATTGCTTTGATGATGGGAATACCACCAGCAACAGCCGCCTCAAATGCAACCGTTACACCTTTGGCTTTTGCGGCCGCAAAAATTTCATTTCCATGATGGGCGATGAGCGCCTTGTTGGCAGTGATGATGTGCTTACCGTTTTCAATCGCTTTAAGAATCAAATCCTTAGCAACGGTAGTACCCCCCATGACCTCAACCAGAACATCAACATCCGGGTTGTTGGCCACATCAAATACATCACGTGTCACATTGTATTTTGAGGTATCACAGTTTGGATTATCGCGGCGCGCACCAATTTGTACGATGGTAATGTCGCAACCGGCACGGGCATCAATCAGCGCTTTATTGCGCGTGAGAATATTTACTGTACCACTGCCCACGGTGCCCAGACCGCAGATGCCAATTCTTACCGGTTTCAAGGTGAATTCCTCGTCAAATGCTAGTGAAAATTACGCCAATACTAAAAAAGACGGCCACCATACTCATGGTGGCCGTCAGTGTCAATTGCGCGGTGAAGGCAGGGTAAAAGAAGTCCCGACCGACCTCCAAAATCTCCGCAAGCGCTTATATACCCAAGGTTTTTGCCAACTCCTCTGGCGGCAAATAGCCAGGCATTAACTTACCATCTGGTAAAAATAATGCCGGTGTTCCGTTAACACCTAATTGGCCACCCAACTGGAATTGTTTTGCAACTGGATTATCGCAAGTTGCGTTAGCTACCGTCTGACCTGCCTTCAGTTTTGTCATAGCATCCAGCTTGTCTTTCGCACACCAGGTTGAAACCAACTTATCTGCCGATGGACTGGGAATTCCTGCACGAGGATAAGCCAGATAACGTATCTCTATACCCAGATCGTTATAACCTGGTTTTTCCTGACCACCCTCATTATAAGTATGCATTTGACTGTGCAATTTACGGCAATAACCACAATCAATATCCGTAAAAACATAAACAACTGCTTTGGCCTTACCTTTTGGTTTGAAGTTAATACTGTCTTTTGCACTTAAACTTGCCAGCGCTTTTTTACGCTCCTCAATGACATAAGGATCTTCAATTTTCGAAAAACCTGTCGCATCAATCCCAAAAATCTCACCTGCTATAAACTTGTCACCTTCAGGTGTCACAAACAACAACGGACCACCGGGAACTTGTACTTGATAAAGCCCTTTAATAACAGCAGGACGTGGCTCGCCAAAATTAATGTCGGGACGCGCTTGGCGCAGCTTTTCCAGAATGGTTTCCTCTGTGGTTTTGCGCTTTAAGAGGTCACCTTGAGCAGACGCTAAAGGTATTGCAACAAATGCACCCAGCGAGAAACCAGCCAAGGCGATAAAACCGAGTTTTTTTAATATTTTTATCATCTATATATCTCTTAAAAAAGTGAAAATAATATGAGGTTAAACCACACCTATTATCAGTCAACCGCGCGGATGGTGTTCAGCATGCTGCTGCTTCATACGAACCTTTGCGATATGGGTATAAATTTGGGTCGTTGATAGATCGCTATGACCGAGCAGCAACTGTACCACACGCAAATCCGCCCCGTGATTCAATAAATGTGTCGCAAAAGCATGGCGCAGGGTATGAGGGGACAAATCTTTTTGAATTCCAGCAACCATCGCCCAATGTTTGATGCGATACCAAAAGGTCTGACGCGTCATAGGCTGCGCACGCGTACTAGGGAATACTATCTCATCAGGCACATTATTCAGCAACACAGGTCGCGCTTCTCGTAAATAGCGAGCCAACCATGCAGAAGCTTCCTCCCCCATCGGGATTAATCGCTCCTTGCTACCCTTACCCAATACCCTAATCACATTTTGGCGAAGGTTAATCTGTGACATCGTCAAATCTACCAGTTCACTAACACGCAAACCACACGCATAAAGCACTTCAAGCATAGTGCGGTCGCGCAGACCAACAGGGTCACCAAGGTCAGGCGCAGCCAGCAATGCTTCGACATCAGCTTCACTCAAAGATTTCGGCAAAGAACGCGATAATTTAGGATTATCAATAAGCGTTAATGGATTTTCTGCCACTTTATTTTCGCGCAACAAATACCGATAAAACCCACGCACACAAGATAGAAAACGAGCCGCTGTGCGACTGGATAAATTCGCCTGTAAGCGCTCACCCAAATACTGCTGCACTAACATGGTATTTACACCGACCAGATCAGCCCCCACGTTTGATAACCAAGAAGCAAATTGCTCAAGATCGCGTCGGTACGATTCCTGAGTATTGCCACTCAATCCTTTTTCCATCCAAATAGCATCTAGATACTCCGCTATCAATTGGGTATCTGCCCCAGATATTTCTGCTTTAACTCCATCACTCATATTCCGACACCACACACCGAAGCACTTTCTTAAAGGACTGTAACGGTTTAAATGATCTCCAGCAACTAATAACATGCCCATAAAAATGCAAAAAGCCGGAACAGTTTCCTGTCCGGCTTTTTACGTACGATGTATTTAACCCACAGGCTAAGTGCACCGCAATAAATCTTATACCAGCTTCTCTTTGATACGAGCAGCCTTACCAGTAAGGTCACGCAGGTAGTAAAGTTTGGCTTGACGCACATCACCACGACGCTTCAGGGTTACGCTGTCGATCATCGGGCTGTGAGTTTGGAAGGTACGTTCAACACCTACACCGTGAGAAATTTTACGCACAGTGAATGCAGAGTTAAGACCACGGTTACGAATGGCAATTACAACACCTTCGTAAGCCTGTACACGCTCGCGATCACCTTCTTTTACTTTCACGTTTACAACAACAGTGTCGCCTGGTGAAAACTCGGTGAGATTTGCTTTCAGTTGTTCGTTTTCCAACGCCTGAATAATTGGGTTACTCATTGATATTCTCCTAAGAGTCTATAGCTTCACAGCTAGAGTTTGTCGTATCAAGGTCACGACGATATTCCGTCAACAGCTTATGCTGCTCCTCGGTTAAATTTATTGCACGCAATAAATCGGGCCTTCTCAGCCACGTTCGCCCTAACGCTTGTTTCAAGCGCCAGCGCCGAATCAGTTCGTGATTACCGGATACCAACACCTCCGGCACACGCATTCCTTCAAAATCTTCAGGACGAGTGTAATGGGGGCAATCCAATAAACCATCCGTAAATGAATCTTGCTCTGCTGAAAGTGCGTGCCCAAGAGCACCTGGAATCAGCCGTGTTACTGCATCGATCAGCACCATTGCTGGCAGCTCACCGCCACTTAACACGTAATCACCGATGGACCATTCTTCATCGATAACTGTTTGTATCAATCGCTCATCGATACCTTCGTAACGACCCGCCACCAACACCATATTGCTGTAGCTCGCCAACTCAGCTACACCAGATTGATCCAGCGTGCGTCCTTGGGGTGAGAGATAGATGACTTTTGCATCATCACCTGCCCAAGTTTTGGCGGCAGCTATAGCATCGCGCAGTGGCTGCACCATCATCACCATACCGGGACCGCCACCAAAGGGGCGATCGTCTACCGTTGAATGACGATCATGTGCAAAATCACGCGGAGTTAGTGTTTTTAATTCCACTAAACCTTGCTTGATTGCGCGACTGGTTATCCCAAAACCGGCAATCGCGTTAAACATGTCAGGAAAAATGGAAACAACCGCAATTTTAAGCAATTGACGATTACCCCTCTCGCCTCACAGCGTTTACGCCAAAATTTTGAGTTTTAAGATAATTTAAAACTCAGGATCCCAATCGACCAGCATTTCGCCAGCATCTAGATCAACAGCTAGCACGAACTGCTCGGGAACATAGGGTATCAAACGCTCGCGCTGATCAATACTCTGTGCATCTGCCGCAACAACTAATACATCGTTTGCGCCAGTTTCCATTAATTTGGAAATTACCCCGAGACGCTGAGGCTCACCACTAAACCGGGTAAACACTACCAAACCCTCAAGCTGGCTCCAGTAATACTCACCATCATCTAACTCAGGTAAGAGGTTACGCTCTACTGCAATATCGACTGCAGTGTACTGTGCTGCCAAATCACGATCATCAATACCGACAATATGAGCGACATACGCGTCACCATGAGGTCGGGCCTCATCGATCTCAATTTTTTTAACACCGTGCTTGGTTTTTAAAAACCAGGGCTGGTACTCAAATAAATTATCTTGCGGCTCAGTGTAAGAGTGGATTTTCACCCACCCCTTTACACCATAAACAGCGGTAATTCGCCCAACATTAACTAAATTAGATTCCGCAGACATCAGGCGCCTTCAACTATTTATTTGGCGAGGCAATTAAGCCGCTTTTTTGCTTTCTTTAACCAGCTGTTCAGCGCGTTCAGAGAATTGTGCGCCTTGACCAACCCAGTATTGCAAACGATCCGCATCAATACGCAGACGCTCTTCTTGACCACGAGCAACCGGGTTGAAGAAACCAATGCGCTCAATGAAACGACCATTACGGGCGCTGCGGCTGTTGGTTACGGTCAGATGATAAAAAGGGCGCTTTTTAGAGCCACCACGAGACAGACGAATAGTTACCATTGAGGTCTTCTTCCTGTGTTTACTGGTAAGGGAAAGGCAAGCTTTCCGGTTAAAAATCGTTAGTCGCACAATAAGCTATGCGAAAGGCGCGGCATTTTAAGGGAAAGATATTACTTTGTATAGGGCAATAAACTAATCCAGAGAATTAACCCACCCCATTAGCTATGGGGCGGCAGTAATTCAACCACTAGATCTAGACAAACATATCCGCAAAACGATTAGTGAAAGACAAATCAATCGGCTGGGCAAACCCGGGCAAACACAGCTTATCCAGATCCACAGTAATCAGCGACTCATCAATTAAACCTTCACCAAAATGGTAGATGGTCGCAAAATCACCCTTAAGCGCAGCGGCGTCGTAGGCGACCGAGGCCGCACGCACTGATGCGCGCTTGAGCTGATATTCAGCGAACTTTTCCGCCCCATAACGACAAGCCAGCATCGACTCCACAACGTGAGGCGCAAACACGCTGGCGGTAGCATTATTACCACCAAAGCCTTTTGAGTTCAGAAAAGCAACATCAACCGGCTCATTACGCACCACATCGACCGTCGAAATAGCGAGACGATCCGCAAAAACATCATCAGCAACCTTATCGATAGTCTTAATACCAGGAACAATGCCGTACTTAAAAACACCCAAACTAGTGATCAGCTGCTCACCACTGGCTGCCGATAACGAGTGCCCAACGTAAGCCTTTACCGCAGCCACAGGCCACTTGGTAATGCCAAACACTTGTGCAATCTGATCAAAAATTTGCGATTCGGTCACACGGTTCTGCGGTGTACTCGACCCATGCGCCTGCACCAAAGAGCGTTTTTGAACAGCCTCATCACCAAGAATTGCGCGCACCGATGCCACCGCTTTGGCCATGGTGATGTAATTGCCTGGACCAGGCGCTGAGATAGACTTTTTAAAACCATCCGCATTGATAAACACATCACCCACGGCGCCGTGCACATCAGCCCCCAACTCCATTACCAATGCATCATCCATCAAGACAACATATTGGCTCGCCTCTGCCATAGTAAAACCAGCATTTTCACCAAACGGGCGACTGGTACGACGAGGATCTACCTCATCAACACCGTCCAATTTCTTGAGCTTATCTTCGCTTGCCAGTGCACCCATAGTGGCATAACCGTCGATAATCTCGGCAACAATAGGGGCTTCGGCACAACCAACCAGCGCAACGCGGCATTTACCCGAAGCAATATCATCCGCCGCCGCTTGCAGGTTGTAGAGGAAAGAGGCGCAAGCACCAGTAATGGCGCCGGTCTGCCCTACACTTCCCAGAATGTAGGCGTTCACAAAATCCGCCGGCATAGTATTTAAACCGAGCGGACACTGCTTGGCACTGACACGCCCCCCCTTGAGCCGTGATTGCAATAAACCACCAAAACCATTTTCATCCATCTGACTCATAACATTGCTGGCATAGACACCAACCTGGTCAGGTTTTACCGAATCGATAATTACCTGCCAATCCAAACCGGTTGACTGCAGAGCATCGGAGGCACCAATCACAGCAAGCTGCAGCGCACGCGGATGATAATGGGAGTTGTAGAGTGCGCCAGGATTAAAACCGCGAGGCATTTGACCGGCCGACTTAACCGGTAAATCCCGGTAGCTGTCAAATTTAACACTCAACCCAGTTGGAGAAGTAACGCGAACACGATCAGCGTCAACCTCCTCCACCAACCAATCTGCAGGAACAGGTTCTGGCAGATCGCGCTTACGCATCTCAACGATGAGTGGCGCATCGCCCGCCCCCAAGGTGGCAGACTTCTGCCAATGGGCAGCATCAACATCAAAAAAAGTCTTGTCGATACGGCGAATTAAAGTGCCATCGAGAATTTCTGCGCCAAAACGTGACTCTATGGTAGCAAGATCAATTGGTTCATCGTTTTGGTCGCGATAGCTGCCTTCTACAAAACTAATCAGCCCCATCATGACGGCTAAACCAGCCAGAGTTTCCTGCCGCTCATGAGCATCAAGACTCTCTATTACCATGCGACGATAGGCGTGATGCCCCGAACTGCGACCCGCAGCATTAAATCCACCAAACCCCACAATAATCGGTAGGCGCGCAAGAGACATACAAACTCCAATATCCACAATCAAGAAATTAGCGAGAAGTGTATGGTGATCCCTATACAAGATCACCTTCTTATTTAGTCATTTTTACTGCTAAATTAGCCATGCATACACAAACCCATTCAGATATAGCGGTACCCCAAGCCTTATGAACAATATCCCACCAATAAAAATTCACTTTTTGCTGTGCGAACACATGCTTGCCACCAGCAGTACCCTACCCATGGAGATGCTGTTAGCAGCAGAAAGCGCTGTACGAACCATGTTGGAACCGGAGCAACGGCGAGATATTGAGATACACACCCTCGCGATCACCAATGAACCCATACTGACGCGAACCGGAATGCACTGGCGACCAGACCTGACCATCAATCAGGTTTCACAGAGCGATTTAATTTACATTCCAGGCTTATGGCGCAACCCACGCCCCATTATCAAAAAAAATGCTGCGATAGTGGCATGGCTGCAACAGCAGCATCAAAACGGCGCCATCATTAGCGCAGTAGGCACTGGCTGCTGCTTTCTCGCCGAGGCAGGTTTACTCGACGGCAAAGCAGCCACAACCCATTGGCATTATTTTGACCAGTTTCAAAAGGACTACCCGCAAGTTCAACTCAAACGACAATATTTTATTACTCAAGCGGGCAGTCTCTACTGTGCTGCAAGTGTCAACTCTCTTGCCGACTTGACCATTCACTTTATCCAACGTTTTTTTGGAAAGGAAATAGCCAGCCATGTTGAGCGCCACTTTTCCCATGAGATCAGAAAGTCTTACGAGAGTAGCGGTTTTTTTGAGGCCAACAAAAATCCGCACCCAGATGAACAAATCACCCAGATACAAATCTGGCTTGAAGACAATTATTATCGTGAAATTTTATTTCCGCAGGTATGCGAACGTTTTGGTATGAGCGTGCGTACACTTAACCGCCGCTTCAAAAATGCACTGGGGCAAACACCACTTGAATATCTTCAAAATATTCGCATCAATACCGCCATAGATTTACTAAAAACCAGCAATTTATCAATAGCAGAAATCGCTGATAAAGTCGGCTATCAAGACACCAATTACTTCACCACTTTATTTAAAAAACATCTTGCAACAACACCCAATGCCTATCGCGAAACAGTGCGGGCAAAATTATTCCGCACATAAAAAAACCTCGCCATCGATGGATAGCGAGGTTTTTACTCTTAATTATAAAACTATTTAGACCAAAGAAAAATCAAGCCGCACTCACAGTTGCATCCTCGGGAATACCAGATCCAGCCTGCACAACAGTAAGCTTATCTGCTTCGCGAACACCAATAGGAATAGTGCGTGGCTTCATAGACTCAGGAATAACGCGCTGCAAATCTATGTGCAAAAGCCCATTCTCGTAGTGCGCCGACTTTACTTGCACATGGTCAGCCAACTGGAAGCGACGCTCAAAACTACGCGCAGCTATTCCTTGATGCAAATAAGTACGCTGCTGCTCATCACCCGCCTTGTTTGCAGATATTGTCAGGTTATTTTGATTCACTTCTATGGTTAATTCAGCCTGATCAAAACCGGCAACTGCCATAGTAATTCGGTACTTATCCTCCCCCGTTAATTCAATATTATAGGGAGGGTAACTGGGCTGGTTTTGTTCTGCGCGAGAAAGATTGTCCAGCAGATTCGCCATGCGATCAAAACCAATTGCTGAACGATAAAGTGGGGTGAAGTCAAAATTACGCATATCCGATATCCTCAAATGAGCAATACAAATGTAGCGGCTTATCTATGATCAAGCCATTTCAAAATAGTGATTCTCTATCATCGAGCCATCACGTAACTGAAATGAGGATGTAGAAACAATTTTCAAGGCAACCAATAAATTATTTTCCAAAAATTTTTTCAAATGCCGTTTGTAGCCGAGGATATTCAAATGAGAAACCTGACTGCAGAATTCGCTCAGGCATTACTCGCTGGCTTGCCAACAACAGAGCATCCGCCATTTCGCCAAATAATAACCGCAGCAGCATCGCAGGCATAGGTAACAACGCGGGACGATTTAACTGCTCCGCCAAACGCGCCGTAAACTCACTGTTAGTGACAGGCTCTGGGGCGACAGCATTGTATACGCCGGATGCATCACCATGCTCCAGCAAATAAATAAACAAGCGAATCAAATCATGGCGAGAAATCCACGACATATAATGCTCGCCAGCTCCCATCCACCCCCCAAATCCCCATCTGAACGCAGGCAGCATTTGTTTTAGCGCACCGCCATGACTATCGAGCACGACACCAATTCGGACTATACAAAGACGGGTAAAGTTAGACGCAAACTGCCGTGCAGCCAACTCCCAATCACGACACAACTGAGCAGCAAAACCATCACCAACGGCTGCCGATTCATTCAAGATGGAGCTTCCCGCATCACCATAAATACCTATGGCACTAGCATTAATCACTACAGCAGGGAAAAGCTGCTGATCTGCAAAAAAACGGTACAGTGTGTTCGTAAAATCTATTCTGCTCTGCCGGAATAGTTGCTTTGATTGCTCATTCCAGCGCCTGCCTCCCAGCGACTCCCCCGCCAAATTAATTAAGGCCACAAATGCCACACCTGCAAGTTCGCTTAAGCCACTTACAAGACGAACCTGTTTATTCAAATAACGCGACGCACGCGGCACGTCACGGGTCAGCACCCAAACTTCATATCCATGATCGATGAGCTCAAGACACAGCGCACCACCAATAAATCCACTCCCGCCGGTCACCAATACACGACCCTTATCCAATGAATCATTTTTCATAACAAAGCCTCCACTGCATATCACCCTAATTTAAGCCTTAAGCCTTTGATTTTTATTACCTCAAAACAAATCAAAACGATCACCCTACGCCACCATCTTAAGCACTATATGGCACTAAGATCACAAAGCTCTATAAGAGAGACCAAAATGTTATTAAGAAAATGAGCAGAAAACTTGATATTTATATCAGGATGATCAATATAAGAAGTGAGGGCAACTGAAACCTGCCTAGGCAGTAACAAACCCTCTCAACATAAACGTTAAGGAGCTTTACGATGAAACCTGCTGTCGACGTTGTATATCGTGATTTGGATTCTTCTGCTGCACTCAACGACATCATTACCAAGAAACTCGAAAAACTCAGCCGCTACACCGACCAAATAATTCACAGCCGCGTCGTCCTGGATGCCCCACACCAACACAAACACAAAGGAAAACAATACCGAGCCTCCATTGAGCTCGATATCAAAGGCCATCCTGTGGCGATTACTCAGGATGATGAATCGATTCATGTTGCTGTACGTGATGCTTTTTCCAGCGCTGAACGCAAAGTTAAACAACTTGCCGCACGCCACCGCGATCGCTGAAAAAACAAGCTGAGCCACTGGAACTTTATCTACCTGAAATAAAAAAGGCCGAAATCAATTAAGATTTCGGCCTTTCAGAAAACCTACAAATTATTATTTTGTGGCTTCAAGTTGTGCAGATTTTTTGCCGATCAACACATTCAAGTTGGATAAAGACTGGATGTGACTGTAGATCAATTCCAAGCCATCCTTTTTGAACAAATCCAAAGCATCTGCATCACTAAGTGCTTTAAGCTTTTCACGCTTAACCACATAAAAACCCATTAGGTTCATATTGGCATCTTCACGCCCCTTAAAGGTAATATTGGCTTGCATAGGCTCAAGTAAATCGAGTTCATGCAGACGCTTACAAAATACCTTGGTCATTTCAGCGCGATATTGATAATCCTTAAGGAACTCCACAACCTCTTTCAAATGCGCGCTTTGCTCACCATTCTCTTCAAACAGCTTACGTCCCTTGCTGCCGTCTTTGATCACTGTTGCGCTATCCGCATCAATGCAAAGCGCCATAGTATCAGCTGCTTTATCGCCCCCCAATACAAATGGATAGCGACGAATGAATGCAGGAATGTAGCGAGAAGTAAATTGATTCTTTTCATTTAGAACCAGATTTTCGCCCTCTTTCAGCCCCATAATAGCTAGAGGAATATACTCACCTTCATTGGCGGTTGCCGAAAAAACAATAGGGAATTCAGCGGCAGCAAAAGGAATTTCTGTGGCCAGAACCGGCACAGAAATCATGTGCGATACAAAAGAATAATCTTCAACTTGTACCGACCAGTTACGATGAACTTCAGATGACAGTGGTTGAATGTTGTCATAAATCATTAATTGCTTTGCCACGAGAATACCTCTATTTATTTTCTATGCAGGGAGTTAGCGATAAACAATACGAGAATGCATGTTAGCACTTTGAGGAAAGACTGCCACTAGAATTGGCACAGTGAAGCACGGCTATAACAGGAGAAGAAAATTCTGACAATAAAAAAGCCGCTTATAAGCGGCTTTTTTATAAAACTAATTGGTCGGAACGGCGGGATTTGAACCCACGACCCCTACACCCCCAGTATAGTGCGCTACCTGACTGCGCTACGCTCCGATATTTTCTGTCGCCCCAGCAGTTCAAGCCGTCACGAAGAGGATCGGCATAATACCCGAATTTATTACCAATGCAATCGTAGTTTTAATAATTAGCATTGGCATTGGTGAAATCAGATATTTCACAATCAAAACGATTATGAATTCACCAAATAGATAAGTTTGAAGTACTTTATTTAACCTTCAATAAATCAAGCAAGTGCTCCAAATCATCGATCATGCGCACTACTAACTGATTGAGCTGGCCAGAGCTGGAGCCATTATCCTCATTAGTCATCTGCAGCCGGGCACCACCAATAGTAAAACCCTGATCATATAAAAGACTGCGAATTTGGCGGATAGTTAATACGTCCTGCCGTTGATAATAGCGACGATTACCGCGCCGTTTAACCGGATTTAATTGCGGGAACTCTTGCTCCCAGTATCTTAAAACATGCGGTTTAACTGCACATAACTCACTGACTTCACCAATAGTGAAGTAGCGCTTACCGGGTATTACGGGAAGTTCGTCGTTATGACTCGGTTCCAACATAAGCTTCTACTCGTGCCTTAAGTTTTTGTCCTGGGCGGAAAGTGACCACACGCCGAGCGCTAATAGGAATTTCCTCGCCCGTCTTGGGGTTCCTACCAGGACGCTGACTTTTATCGCGCAATTCAAAATTGCCGAAGCCAGAAAGTTTGACCTGCTCGTTATTTTCCAAAGCATGGCGGATCTCTTCAAAGAAGAGCTCCACCAATTCTTTGGCTTCACGCTTATTGAGTCCGAGATCCTCATAAAGTTTCTCGGCCAAGTCTGCTTTGGTCAGAGCACCGTCCGACATAGTTATTATTCCCTATCTGAGGGTGGCGGAAAAATTCGCCCCCAGATACTGAACAATCGAGTCAATGGAGGCGTTGATCTCATCTTCATTAAGAGTGCGTGAAGGATGCTGAAAGGTCAACCCCATAGCGACACTTTTTCTATGTGGATCAATACCTTTGCCCATATATACGTCAAAAACCTTTAAGTCGATAAGGTGTTCACCCGCCTGCTCTTTAACCGCCGCCAAGAGCTTGTCAGCAGCCAAATCGCGATCGACCAACAGCGCCAGATCGCGGCGCACCTCAGGGAACTTGGACAGGGAAGTAAAGGCCGGGATTCGCGCCTTTAACAACGAACTGAGACGCACTTCAAACAAATACACCGACTGAGGTATATCCAGCTGCCGCTGCAAGCTTGGATGCAATGCCCCGACTACTCCCTGCCACTCGCCATCGCGATAAATCGCTGCCGTCTGGCCAGGGTGTAATGCGGAATGATTGCCCGGCTTAACAGTGAATGCTGATTCATCACCTGTTAGTGCCAGCAGTGATTCAAGATCCCCCTTGAGATCAAAGAAATCCACTAGCTCGGCAGCATTAGACCAGGACTCAGGCGCGCGACTGCCATAGATCAAACCAGCAAGCATAGCCTCCTGTTTAAGACCATCTGCTGACGGAACAAAACGCAACCCCGATTCAAACAAACGCACACGGTTCTGTTGGCGATTGAGGTTGTTGCGCAACACGCTGACCAAACCTGGCATCAAACTGGTGCGCATTGCTGCCATATCAGCGCTGATGGGGTTACGCAACACAACCGGTGACGTTTCCGGATCAAACAATGCGGATAACTTCGGCTCGATAAAGCTGTAGGTAATCGCCTCTTGATAACCGCGTGCGATCAGCTGATTGCGCAGAGCTGGCAACCCCATTTTCGCTTCGGGGTGAGGTTCGATATCCAGAGGTGCAGCAAGGCTTCTTGTTGGCAAACGGTTGTAGCCATATACGCGCGCCAGCTCTTCAAGCAAATCTGCTTCGATGGAAATATCAAAGCGGTAGCTGGGAACAGCAAACACCCAGCCTTCTGCGTTTTGCAACAGCAAAGTCAAACCTAACCGGGCAAGAATATCGACGACCTCGTTGTCCGCCATCTCCAGACTCAGGCCACTAAAAATGCGGGCTTTACGTAAGGTGACCTGGCGCTCTTGTGGCAAATGCTCGTTGGTGACATGAACAACAGGACCCGCTTCACCACCAACAATTTCCAGCAGCAAAGCGGTGGCACGCTCAATAGCATCCAACTGCAAGCTGTAATCCACACCGCGCTCAAAGCGATGCGAGGAATCGGTGTGCAAACCGTAAGAACGAGCACGGCCAGCTATCGCCAGCGGATTAAAGAAGGCACTTTCCAAAAAGATATCGCGCGTAGTTCCTCCTACCGCACTTTGCTTACCACCCATAATGCCAGCAATAGCCAAGGCTTTTTGTTGGTCGGCGATAACCATGGTATCGGCATTGAGTTTGATCTCCTGCCCATCCAATAATTGAATCGATTCACCCTGCTGCGCCAACCGCACATGAATGGCACTGCCGAGTTTGGATAAATCAAATGCGTGCATAGGCTGGCCCAATTCGAGCAGCACATAGTTGGTCACATCAACCACGGCGTCGATACTGCGCAACCCTGAGCGAAACAACTTATCTTGCAGCCAAGCCGGACTTGGGCGAGTGATATCAATATTGCGGATGACACGGCCGACGTAGCGGCTACAAGCGAACCCCGCTTCAAGATGCACGGGGAAACTGTCGGTAATGGATGCAGCTACAGCAGGGATTGCCGGCGCAGTGACGGGAGCGCGATTCAATACACCAACCTCGCGTGCAACACCTTTAACACTCAAGCAATCGCTGCGATTCGGAGTCAAATCGACTTCGATCAACTTGTCATCAAGGTTCAAATATTCGCGCAGATTAACGCCCACGGGAGCATCGGCGGCCAATTCCCATAAACCGGTATCATCATCGCCCGCTTTTAACTCGGTTTGGCCACAAAGCATCCCAAATGATTCAACGCCACGCAGCTTCGCCTTTTTAATCTGGAAGTCGCCCGGTAATTGCGCACCGATAGTGGCAAAGGGGATTTTGATCCCAACACGCGCATTAGCTGCACCGCACACAACCTGACTAAGACCATCGGGCAGGCCAGCTACCTGGCATACACGCAGTTTGTCGGCATCGGGATGTTGTTCACAGCCAACAATCTCGCCAACAATTACGCCGGTAAAATCACCAGCGACAGATTCCACCGCATCAACTTCCAAACCAGCCATAGTGAGCTGGGCGACTAATTCATCGGTAGCTATGGCTGGATTAACCCACTCACGCAGCCAGGATTCACTGATTTTCATATTTCATTCATTCCGTTAAAACTGTTTCAAGAAGCGCAAATCGTTCTCAAAGAACAAACGTAGGTCATTGACCCCGTAGCGCAACATGGCCAAGCGCTCTACCCCCATACCAAACGCGAATCCGGTATAGGTTTCAGGATCGACACCGCTGGACTTAAACACTTCAGGATGCACCATACCGCAGCCCCCCACTTCCAACCAACCAGTGTTTTTGCACATGCGGCAGCCTTTGCCACGGCATTGGGTGCACTGGATGTCCATCTCAGCCGATGGCTCGGTAAAGGGAAAATAAGATGGGCGAAAACGCACCGGAACATCGGCCTCAAAGAAGGCTTTCAGGAATTGGTCCATGGTGCCTTTGAGATCGGCAAAACTGATATTTTTATCGACCACCAAACCCTCGACCTGATGGAACATCGGTGAGTGAGTCACATCGGAATCGCAGCGATAAACACGACCAGGGCAGATCACCCGGATCGGTGGCTGCTTGTTTTCCATGGTGCGCACTTGCACTGGAGAGGTGTGGGTGCGCAGTACGTGGGTATCATCCACGTAAAAGGTATCGTGCATCGCCCGCGCGGGGTGATGGGAAGGAATATTGAGCGCTTCGAAGTTATGGTAGTCATCTTCAATTTCAGGACCCACTTCAACGCTATAACCGACAGCCGCAAAGATCTCTTCGATGCGCTGTAATGTCCGGGTGACCGGATGTAAACCACCGGTATGCTGACCACGGCCAGGCAGGGTTACATCAACCACTTCGCTAGCAAGCTTGGCGTTAATCGCCGCTTGCTCAAGTAATTCTTTGCGCACATTAAGTGCGTCTTGTACCGCATCTTTGGCTTTATTGATTTCAGCACCGGCAGCGGGACGCTCCTCTGCCGATAATTTACCCAACGTTTTCATCAACGCGGTGATGCTGCCATTTTTGCCGAGATAGTTCACACGTACTGCATCAAGTGCAGTCAGATCTTGGGCATCGGCTACGAGTTTGAGCGCTTCTTGGGTAAGCGCAGCGAGATTTTCCATCTGCTTTTCCAGTTCGAATCGTTAACTATCAATAAATACAGCCATAAAAAAAGAGGAAGAACCCTAAAGCCCTTCCCCTTTTCATCGCGTTCACACAAGCCCTTGCGAGCCTGAGGTTGTTGGACGATTAAGCAGCCAGAGCTGATTTAGCCTTCGCAACAACAGCAGCAAAAGCTGCTTTGTCGTATACAGCCAGATCAGCCAGCACACGACGGTCGAGAACGATGCTCGCCTTTTTCAAGCCAGCAATCAATTGACTGTAGGACATGCCTTCAGCGCGTGATTGAGCATTGATACGAGTGATCCACAAAGCACGGAAATTACGCTTTTTAACGCGACGATCGCGGTAAGCATATTGACCAGCTTTGATAACCGCTTGTTTGGCAACACGGAATGTACGCGAACGTGCACCGTAGTAACCTTTAGCAGCTTTTAATACTTTCTTGTGACGACGACGCGCCTCTACACCACGCTTAACACGGGCCATATTACAATCCTCTCAAAATTAATAAGCGCTATTAGATAGCACGAAACAAACGTTTTACGCGTGGTACATCGGCTGCATCAACGATGCTAGTGCCGCGCAATTGGCGCTTACGCTTGGTCGTCATTTTGGTCAGGATGTGGCTCTTGTTAGCGTGCTTGAATTTGAAGCCAGCGCCGGTTTTTTTGAAGCGCTTTGACGCGCCGCTATGTACTTTAGCTTTGGTTGCCATGTGATAGAACTCCACACATATAGGTAAATAATATAAATAATCAAGGCAGCTAAAAGCCCGACTATTTTCTCTTTTTGGGGGCGATCACCATGGTGAGCTGCTTACCTTCCATTTTGGCAGCCTGCTCTACGGTGCCCATTTCTGCCAGATCGGTCTCGATGCGCTGCATCATTTCCATCCCCAGCTCTTGGTGGGCGAGTTCGCGACCGCGGAACTTTAACGTTACCTTGGCCTTGTCCCCATGCTCAAGGAAGCGCATCAAAGCCTTTAATTTGACTTGATAATCCGCTTCCTCCGTCCCTGGGCGAAATTTCATTTCCTTCACCAGCTGCTGCTTTTGTTTCTTTTTCGCAGCGGCTTTGGTTTTCTTGATTTCAAACAGATGCTTGCCGTAATCCATAATCTTACAGACTATTGGATCGCTATCAGCAACGATCTCCACCAAGTCAAGGGTAGCGGCTTGCGCCTGCGCCAGTGCATCGCTCAATGCGACAATACCGACCTGCTCACCCTCTGCGTTGATTAAACGAACCTGCTTGGCTTCGATCTGATCGTTGATCCGCGCTTTCTTAGAATTGCCTTTGGCCGCGGGAGCGTTATCTCGTTTGATAGTTGTATCTCCAGTAAATTAATAGAAATAAATCTTTTTTCGCTTTAGCCGTCTTTTAGTCAAAAAACTTTCTTTTAAGCAGAGATATTTCGACCTCGACGCGCTATATCGGCGGTCAAGTGCGCGATGAAAGCTTCCAGATTCATTACACCCAAATCTTGTCCGTCCCTTGTACGAATCGCAAGTGATTGATTTTCAACCTCTTTATCGCCAATGACGAGCAGGTAGGGAACCCGCTGAATTGTGTGCTCGCGGATTTTAAAGCCGATCTTCTCATTTCTCAAGTCCGGAATGACGCGGAAGCCCTTTTCACGCAAGGCTTTTTCTACCATTTTGACGTAATCGGCCTGATTATCGGTGATATTCATGACCGCCACCTGAGCTGGCGCCAACCAGGTTGGGAAGGAACCCTCATAGTGCTCGATCAAAATCCCCAGGAAACGCTCGAAGGAACCGAGAATAGCGCGATGTAACATCACCGGACGTTTACGCTGATTGTCTTCTGCGACATATTCCGCATCCAGGCGCTCGGGCAATACATAATCGAGCTGGATAGTACCGCACTGCCATGAGCGGCCAAGGGCATCTTTGATCTGATATTCGATCTTCGGACCATAGAAAGCGCCTTCACCCGGCAACTCTTCCCACTCCAGACCAGCCGCGCGCAACGCCTGACGCAAGCCCTCTTCCGCTTTTTCCCAAGTTTCCAGAGTACCGGCGTATTTTTCGGGGCGCAGGGAAAGTTTTACGGCGATATCGCTAAAACCAAAATCGTCATAAATCGACTTGAGCATCTGGTTAAAAGAGGCAACTTCAGAGACGACTTGTTCTTCAGTACAGAAGATATGCGCATCGTCCTGCACAAAACCGCGCACACGCATAATGCCGTGTAGTGCACCGGAAGCTTCATTGCGATGGCAAGAGCCGAATTCCGCCAGACGCAGCGGCAAGTCTTTGTGTGAACGCAAGCCGTGGTTGAAGATCTGGATATGACCGGGGCAGTTCATCGGCTTAACTGCAAAATCGCGCTTTTCCGATTCAGTGGTAAACATGTTGTCGCGATAGTTTTCCCAGTGGCCAGACTTCTCCCACAGGGTGCGATCCATAATCATGGGCGTTTTGACTTCCTGATAACCCCAATCATTTTGTTTAGCGCGCATGTACTGTTCGATTTGCTGCCACAGAGTCCAACCCTTCGGATGCCAGAACACCATGCCCGGTGCTTCATCTTGCAGGTGGAACAAATCAAATTTCTTGGCGAGCTTGCGGTGATCGCGCTTGGCCGCTTCTTCCAGTAAATTCAAATAAGCTTTTAACTGCTTGGCATCGGCAAACGCAGTGCCGTAGATGCGCTGCAACATTTTATTGTTTGAGTCACCACGCCAGTAGGCGCCCGAAGTGCGCATCAATTTAAAATTCAGACAGAAACGCATGTTAGGTACGTGAGGGCCCCTGCACATGTCGATGTATTCTTCGTGGTGATACAGACCTGGCGTTGCATCTTTAGGCACGTCGCGATCCAGAATTTCCAGTTTGTAAGTCTCGCCGCGCGCGGTAAATACATCGTAAGCTTCTTGCCAACTCACCTTCTTTTTTACTACGTCATATTCGGTTTTCGCCAATTCCAGCATGCGCGCTTCCAAACGCGCTATATCTTCATCAGTCAGCTTGTGCTCGAGGTCGATGTCGTAATAAAAGCCATTATCAATGGTTGGGCCAATAGCCATTTTCACATCAGGAAACAATTGTTTGATCGCATGACCAAGCAAGTGCGCGCAAGAGTGACGAATAATTTCCAAACCGTCTTCGTCTTTAGGGGTGAAAATCACCAGATCCGCATCTTCAGTGATCAAGTCATGGGTATCGACACGCTGACCATTCACACGGCCACCGAGTGTGGCTTTAGCCAGACCAGCGCCGATAGAAGCAGCAACTTCATAAACAGAGACGGGATTATCGAAAGGACGTTTGGAACCGTCGGGGAGAGTAATTACAGGCATGGTAGATCCTTGTCAGTGGTGGCCCCTACGAAAGGTCACGTGATTTTAAGAAAGTAAAAAATAGGCAAAAAACTAAACCCCGCACCTACGATTGTGCGGGGCGACGAGTATAGGGGAGCTTAAGGAGCAGAGGCAACCTCAGCGGGATGACAAGACCAGCCAGCGATTGCGCCATTTAAGTGCTGCAACACATAGTGTGAACAGTAAGCAGGCAGCCAAGGCGATAAGCACTTCGCGCAGATGTGGTGAAAAAATCACCGTATAGCCCTGCCCTTTGATGAGCGATGAAAAACTGGATACTGCAAAAGGCATCCAGAATAGACGAAATGTTTGCCACGGATTGGCGAGCGGCGATTGGCCATTACTGACACTCAACATCAACGCAATACCAATCACCACACTGATTCCCAGCGCATTAATCCAGATTTTGGGATTGGGATCAAAATGGAAATAGACGGTAACGAAATACCAGATGAGGTAATACCAAAGCACCATTTTCCCGAACGGTAAACGAGAAAAATAACACAATAACGCCGACATATGCCCAATAACCTCCTCTGGATTTATAGCTGCTATTCGTAGCACCTAAAAATACCAGCAGAAAAAGTGCCAGTTCATCTCGAAATTAAAGATTCCAACCACCACCAAGGGATTTATACAATTCCACTGCGGCATTTAAACGGGACAATCGCTGCTGCACCAGAGAATCCTGTGCCTGAAACAAACTGCGCTGAGCCTCAAGAAGTGATAGCAAATCATCTGTTCCTTCACGGTAACGTGCTTCAGACAAACGCAAACTGCGTGCGGCATTGGTGACTATTTCCTGCTGGCTGACCTCCTGCCTGGCACTGATATCAGTAGAGACCAAAGCGTTATCCACCTCTTGCAATGCAACTAAAATCGCTTTGTGGTACTGCAAAACCAACTCCGCGCGACGAGCTTCGCTCAAACGCCTTTGATTGACCAAGCGCCCCCCGTTAAAAATAGTTTGCGCTAGCGACAGCGTCCATCCAGAGGCTTGTGTTGCCGGGTTAAGCGCAAATAATTCACTCGCCGATTTACTCGCACTGGCACTAAAACTAATACCTGGCAATAGCGCGGCACGTGCCGCATGAATATCTGCATCAGCCGCTGCCAAATCAGCTTCGCGCGCGGCCAAATCCGGGCGACGCGCAATCAACTCCGCCGGTGTACCGGGTGTAATTTGCGGCACAGCTACTGCGAGTAAATTTTCTGCAATCAGCACAAATTCTTGTGGCGTTTTTCCCAACAAAATTGCAAGGGCTGATTGCGTTTGCCGCGCTTGCAATTCAAGCGGCAAAAGTGCTGCTCGCTGCGTTAACAGGTTGTTTTTTTGTTGCGCCACATCGGCAGCAGTGGCTGCACCATTGCGAAAACGTGCATCAACTATGCGCTGCACACGCTCGGCAATAACGATATTTTTTTGCGCCGTCACGATGCGCTCCTGCAAGGCCAACCATTGAAACCAACCGCTGGCGATAGCCGCTTGTATGCTCAGCGCAGCCGCATCCTGATCATAACGTGTTGCATCAAAACCCGCTTTAACAGCAGACCTATTGGCAGCCAACCCACCCCATAAATCCACCTCGTAATTCACACCAATACTGGCACGTGTGGATTCACCACGTTCACTTCCCTGCCCATCCGCTTTAGTGCGCGACTCACCGGAAGATGCAGTGGCAGTTAATGACGGAAACAAAGTCGCGTTGGCAATGCGCATTTGCAATTCAGCTTGACGCACACGCTCGGCAGAGATCAGTAAGTCGGGGCTTTGTTGCTGCGCAAGCTGGATTAATTCATTTAGTGTTGGCGATGCAAATGCCTGCCACCAATCACTGTCGATTTGGATTGCGGCGGTAGTATTAAGGGTTACAGAATAAGCATTAGCATAATTAATGAGTGGCTTTTCTGATGGGGCAGCACTGCATGCTGACAACAGAATCATGCAGGAAGCCAGTGCAATTTTTTTACTGAACAAGTACATAAACTACTCCGATGCCAAAGCGGTAACAGGATCAAGCCGAGCCGCTTTCCGCGCAGGTAAATAGCCGAACAGCAAACCAGTTAAAAAAGCACAGCTAAATGCCATCACAATCGGTGTCAATGAATAGGCAACGGTTGTACCCAAATAACTTACCAACATGGCCACACCCAAGCCCAGTGCCACACCCAGCACTCCACCAAGCGCAGACACCACCAATGCTTCAATTAAAAATTGTTGCATTATGTGGCGGGTGCGCGCACCGGTGGCCATGCGAATACCAATTTCGCGAGTACGCTCGGTTACACTAACTAGCATGATATTCATTACACCAATGCCACCTACCAGCAGTGAAATAGCGGCGATAGAACCCAACAAAACTGTCATGGTATTTTGTGTTTCAGAGACCATATCAATCAGCGATGACATACTGCGAATTTGGAAATCTTCAGTGCCGTGCCGTTCCATCAATAACGCATGTACTCGAGTTTGCACAGCCTCCATATTTTTCTCATCATCAACCGAGATTGTTATGTTGCGCAAAAAGCGCTGACCAATCACCCTTAAGCTACCGGTTTTAAACGGCACAAAAACCTTATCATCCTGATCCTGGCCACCAGGGTCAGCGCCACGCTCACTCATAACACCTATGACTTGAAATAACACATTATTGATAATAATAAATTCGCCAATCGCATCTTGTTGTGGAAACAATTTAGTGGCTACTGTTTTTCCCAACACCACCACTGTCGCATAATTTCTATCATCTTCTTCGCTAAAGAAAGTTCCTTGGGCAACATCCCATTTTCGCGCGTGAGGGAATTGTGCCGCCGTAGCATTTACTTCTGTGGTGTGATCCACATTGCCATAACGCAAGGTAAACTGACCGTTTAGCTCAGGCAATGCAGCGGCAATATTGGGCAGTGCTGCAATCGCATCCACATCTTCCGGCACCAAGGTTACCGAGTCCCAGCGGAAACGTTGTGTCGGCCCACCCGGCCGCACCAATAACAAATTGCTACCCATTGCGCTAATACTGTCTACCACGGATTTTTTAGCACCATCACCAATGGCCATCAAAGTAATTACCGAAGCAACGCCAATTACAATGCCTAGCAGAGTTAACACGGTGCGAAAAATATTGCTGTGCAGGGAGCGAAATGCCGTTTTAGTTGCCTCAAACAATTCATTGCGCAGGCTGGATTCACCGCGCAACGCATGCTCTTCCAGTGGTGGTTGCGATGGAATTTTTGGTCCGGCATCAGCAATAATTTCGCCATCGCGGATTTCTATCAAACGCTGGGCATGGTGTGCCACTTCCGCATCGTGGGTAATTAAAATAATAGTGTGACCTTGCGCCGATAATTCTTTCAGCAAGCGCATTACTTCTTTGCCGCTGTGACTATCCAGCGCGCCGGTTGGCTCATCCGCCAAAATTATCTGGCCACCATTCATCAGTGCGCGTGCGATAGATACACGCTGCTGTTGCCCGCCTGACAACTGACTAGGGCGATGATGCAAACGTTCGTGCAACCCGAGTGAACTTAATAATGCCGTTGCCCGTGAGCGGCGCGCAGCAGGCGACAAGCCCGAATAGGTCGCAGGCATCTCCACATTTTCACAGGCGGTTGCACCGGCCAACAAATTGTAACTTTGAAACACAAAACCGAAGGCTTCGCGCCGCAACTGGGCAAGGTCATCAGTACCCAACTCGTTAATATTTTTTCCATCAAAAAAATAATCGCCAGTGGTTGCACGATCCAGGCAGCCGAGAATATTCATGAGAGTGGATTTGCCCGAACCCGATTGCCCCATGATGGCAACAAATTCACCGGGGTAAATTTCCAGGTCTATGCCGTGCAATACTTGCGTAGCAAGCTCGCCATTGCGAAAAGTTTTGGTGATACCCGTTAGTTTAATCAGCGGTTGAATAGCATTAGGCGTTGTCATTAACGTCTACCCATGCCCATACCGGGGCCACCCATGCGCATACCGGCTGCCGCTTTTGGTTGTGAGGGGCGCGAGCTGCCACTGACCACTTGCTCGCCCTCCGCAACACCTTCAATAATTTCTGCCTGCACACGATTGGTAACACCGACTAACACCTTGCGCTCTTCAAGGCTGCCGTCGCTTTTCATAATGTTCACCAGCGCTGGGCGCGGAGAATGCGCCGTTTTATCGGCACTTAGATTTCTGCTATCGATGCGTTCTTTTATTTCAGCACGACGTTTTTTCCACTCGGCTTTTTGTTGTTCCGTGCGCTCAGGGCGATTGGGAGTTTGCGCTTGTGGGCGATCGCCCCGCGGCGATATAAAACTCACTGCCGACATAGGTACTAACAACACATCTTTTGCTTGGGATTCAATAAAAAATACCTGCGTACTCATTTGTGTCATCAGCAAACGATTTTCGTTCGGCACATCAAACAGTGCGTTATACAACACCACGTTATTGAGAATTTCCGGCGTCGGCTGAATGCGATCCAACTTGCTATACCAGCGGCGCCCCTGACTGCCGAGTGTGGTGAAATAAACCGGCATAGTTTTACGCAGTTTGCCGATGTCTGCTTCCGACACCTGCGTCTGCACGGTCATGGTTGAGAGATCGGCGATACGCATAATGGTGGGCGCCATTTGATTGGTATTCAATGTCTGCCCTTGGCGCGAGGTAATTGACACCACGGTGCCATCGATAGGTGCGTAAATGGTGGCATAAGTTAAATTAGCGGCTTCTACACGCAAGGTAGATTCCGTTTGTTCAATTTGCGCTTGTAAGGCTTTTAGTTGCGCCTGCGCCGATTTCAAATTGGCTTCTGCCGTTTGCAACGACTCGTTGGTGGTCGCATCTTCTTTGAAAAGATTTTTTTCGCGCTGGTATTTTATATTTGCCAGCGCTAATTGCGCTTCGCGATCCAACAATTGCGCCTGCTGGGTGCGCAGCGAAGCGCGGGTTGCATCCACGCGCGCGGCATAAACCGTTGCATCGATTTCCGCCAATAGATCGCCGGCTTTTACTTCCGAACCCACATCAACATGCAATTTTTCCAACTGACCGGATACCTGCGCACCGACATCAACATAATCCTGCGGCTGCAAAGTACCGGTAGCAGTGACCAGGTTTTCAATATCACCGCGCGTTACCGCCTCTGTTGTATAAATGACCGCCTCGTCGTCGCTTGCCCACAGGCTACGCCACAAGCCGAAAACCACTAGCAATATCAGTAAAAGTGCAACGGCAATATTGCGCCAGGAGTTAAATATTTTTTTAATTGAGGTTTTAACAAGGGAAGGTTTAGCCATGGAAAACAGCATCCGTTAAATGAGTAAGCGGCTTTATTGGTATAAAAGAAAAGGAAAAGGCGTATAAAAATAAAGGGAAATTATAACCTGCACGCGCCGACAGAATAGCCGGCAAAGGGAGGGTTTAACAGTTGTTCCACAATCGTCACGGGTGATCGAACATGTTGTGAACAGTTGTTAATAAACGTCGCGACAGTAGCGCTGTTGATCTGCAAGCAACTCTACTTGCGCGGCCCCCAGAATAGCCGCCAAGGCTTCATCTACTGCTTGTGCCATGCCTTGTAAGCTGCCGCATACATAAATAGCTGCGCCCGCTGCAACCCACTCACGGATTGCCTCGTCATGATAGGGCAATAAATCTTGCACATAACGCGTCTCACCAGACGCTGCGTCACGTGAAAAAACTTTGTTAACCCGGCTCAATAAACCGGTTTCCAACCAATGTTGAATGTCCGCGCTGAAAAAATCATCGGCAAAGTGGCTGCGCTCACCAAAAAACAACCAGTGTTTACCTGTCGCGCGCGCCGGGTTGGCCAAATGCGAACGCAACCCGGCAATACCCGTTCCGTTACCAATTAAAATTAGTGGCACCTGTGCTGGCGGCGAATGAAAATGGGGATTAGAGCGCACACGTAAATGGATGATGCTATTTAATTCCGCCTGGGCGGTTAACCAACCCGACCCCAAACCTAACTCGCCACCGGGCGCACGTACCTGACGCACCAATAAATCGAGTGAGCCCTCACTGGGCACGGAAGCGATAGAATATTCGCGATGAGGCAAATCGGAAGAATTGCGCGGGCCTATCTCCACAATATCTCCCGCACACCATAAAGCAGCACCGGATTGCGGTTGTGTCAACACAACTCCATTGGTAGGTTGTAATTGTAAATGATAGGCAGGCGCACCGGGGCTTGCAGGATTTATACATTCGCGCGCGATTAATCGCCATTCTTCGTAGGCCGGTTTACTCCAATCGCTAAAATAAGAATTGCCGGAAATTTGCCCCAAATAATATTGCCAATGGCGCAGTGCGCTTTCATCCAGCTTATCCACGCTAATCATGTCTGCCATTGCGTGGGCACCACAATGGTGGAGTGCATTATGCAGCTGCTGCGCAAAACCACAAAAATGCAGGTAACTGGAATCACCCAAGCCTAGGACCAGATATTCCAGTGAACTGAGCGCAGTGGGATTTAACGATTCAAGTGTGCGCGCTATAAACCGATTGCCGTTATCGGGCGCTTCACCTTCACCGTAAGTGCTGGCAATAATTAATAGCTGACGGGTTCGCGTTAAGTGTTCAGTATTGAGATTATTGAGCGTAATTAATTGAGTGTTTTTACCAGAAGCATTTAATTGCTGCGCCGTTTGCCGGGCGATACGCGCAGCGTTTCCGGTTTGGCTGGCGTAAGCAATTAGTATTACTGCATCATCGGACGAAGGAACAGCAAGCACCTGTTGTTGCTGTAGCTGACGGCGATGTTTTTGCCAGCAAAACCAACAGAACAACAGGTAAATAAAAACTAACGCACTTGCTGCTAAATAACGCACAACTTATTCCGGCAATACTTCAAAGGTGGCAACATAACTACCAGCGCGAACGGTAGCAGGTTTTTTGGCTTTATCATCGCGATAATTGGCACTTAACCAATACATTCCTGCCTGCGGCCAGGTGATAGAAATATTACCTTTTTTATCTGACTCCACTTCAATGGCGGCTTGATCGTTACGGTAACGCATACCGCCGGGGATGATAGTGACTTTTACACCGGCAACGGGTTTGCCATCCATTTGAAATTGAAAGGTCGCCACTTCACCAGCAAACAAATCATTCGGGTGGGTTACTGGCACCAATTCCAAACCTTGCTTGGTCGCTTTTAATACTGACTCAGTTGGTGAGCCGGCGGTAACAAAAGTTTCCATGCGCCGCGAGAATTGCGACACTTCCAAGTTCTTGGCTTTTTTAGGCACCATTTTGTCAAAATCGGCGGGATTAGCGCGCTCACCACGACCTGGCCACATTTTGCGCTCACCGGTTTCTGTTTCCCAACGCGCCATTAAACCGCTGGATGCCACTGCAATTTTATAAGTACCTTTTTGCGGTAATTGCACATCAAACGTGCTGCGGTATTTTCCGGTCATCGCATTTTGTACTTGCAGTGTGGCGCCATCTGGTGCAGTAACCACAACACCTTCTGCACGCATAGGTGCGTGATCGGCATGAAAAATATCGTTGGATACCGCAGCATCAATACTCACCCAGGCATCGTCACTGGAAAGCACAGTAGCGCTTGGTAATAGCCACGCGCGATGGGCTTGTGCTGTTAACGGCAAGCAAAGAACGAGTGCAGTACAGAGCGTGGTTTTTAGTAAACGATTCATCATTGTTCCTCTTAAAAAATCCAGTTAATAAAGTCTCTGAAACAAAAACACTCAGAGTTAAGGCGTGATTTTTACTTCACCCAATTCTTTTTTTCCGGCAGCGGTTTGCACGCCAGCAATAGGCCAAGTGAAAGGCACTTTTACCAACTCACGACCACCCACTTCACGCGCTGCCTCCACCATAAGCACATAATTACCGGGTTTTAATTTACCCAGAGGTGCGCTGCCTTCAGTAAAAGTCACTGAATGTTTTCCCGGCGCGCGGGTTGCGCCACTGACACCATCAACGGGCATATCGGTATCGCGACCAATACGACGCCACCACTGGCGCATATCTTTAAGCCACTCTTCACCCTTATCACTTTTTTCACCGCGCGATTCCAACTGATACCACACCGCCAAATTAGTGCTCTCGCCTTTTTCATTTTCCAACCAAAGCGCCACATAGGGTTTGTGATACTCGGCAACGTCGAGTGCGGGAATCTCTACCGACACATTTAAATCTGAGGCCATGGCGGAGGAAATACTGGCTACTGACAACAGCGAACTTAGTGCATAACGCAAACGCATAATTAACTCCCTCACTTCACATCATTTTTAATGGATAAATAATAAAATCAGCACCCAAGGTGCTACCAAACCTAAACCAACCATCGGCCAGGTTGCGGGCCGACCACTCGCGTAGCGTTTTAACAACAGCAAACCGGTTATACAAAAAATAATGCAGGCAATTGCGAAAAAATCGAGAAACCAACTCCATATCACCGGCGTATTACGGCCTTTGTGTAAATCGTTGAAATAGGAAACCCAGCCGCGATCAGTAAGTTCATACAACAATTCACCGCTGGTTAAATCCATACTCAACCAAGCATCACCACCGGGGCGCGGTAGCGAGAGATAAATTTCGTCCTCACTCCACTCTGCTAATTGATTGCGAACTTCAATTTTCTGCGTATCCGCCAACCAAGCGCGCAGCGTTTCTGGCAAGGGTGCTTTTTCTGCGTCCGGCACAGAAATAGCAGCCAGTATTTCTGCCGGCAGCTGCGCTTCTTTGGTGATAATTTCTGGCGTGGCTTTAATATCCGCCGCGTGATTCAACGTAATGCCGGTAATCGCAAATAGCAGCATGCCGATTAAACAAATCGCCGAGCTGATCCAATGCCATTCGCGCACACTACCCACATATTTTTTCATGCTGACTATTTTTGCCTTTCAACAATTGTGCTATTCACGGTTTATCTTTTTAAAAGAGACACCACCTACCCTCGCTGCAGCGAGGGCACTGGTGAAGTGAATAACGGATTAAAATTTGACGTTCACACCCAGCCAAATGTTGCGCGCTTTGTCTTTGTTGTTGTAATGATCCAGCACCGTTGCCAAATAACCGTCCGCATCACCTGCAGCGACGATACAGTTGGTATCACCCGCAACACATTCAGTAAACGCAACATCGTAATCGGTAAAGTCACGATCAAATAAGTTGTTGATACGCGCATTAAAAGTGACTGCCGGGCTTGCGCGGAAGGATGCACCCAAGTGAAAAATTTCATAGCTCTTGTAATACAGCGCCTCATCAGTATTCACATCCCATGAGCGATAACGATCCGAGTTCAGTTGCGCGGTAAAGAACACATTTAAGTCTGCCGTTACATCCCAATCCAGCGTGGCATTCGCCATATGTTTGGCAGGGCTTTGACTGCTATCACCTACCGGGCGACCTTTATTCACGCCACTTTTTTGCTCGCTATCGGTGTAAGTGTAATTGGTGCGCAATGCTAAACCGGGCACTAGTTGAATGCGCCCTGCCAACTCCAGACCTTGAATAACCGCTTTATCGATATTGACGGTTTTGCTGCTGGTGGCATAACCCAAATCAGCGTACTCACCGGTTTCTGCACAGCTAATATTGGTGGTAGCACCGCAGGGTTGGGAGGCTAACTTATCGTCAAAATCGTTGTGGAAAATCGTCGCGTTAAAATTGTGGCCAGCGGCGTGTTGCCAATAAACCGCAAACTCTGTGCTAGTCGTGGTTTCGGGTTTCAGATCGGGGTTGCCGTACATGGGTGAAGTCCCCTGCCCGCCAAAACCAACCACACCATCATACAACTGGGTGGTTTTCGGGGTTTTAAAACCAGTGCTCACGCCACCTTTAAAAGTCCATTGTTCGCTTAGCGTGTATACGCCATATAAGCGTGGGCTCACCTGATCGCCAAACACCTCATGATCGTCATAACGCAAACCAGCGGTAATCGCCAAGGGGCTGATGACATACCAGGTATCTTCAGCAAACAAGGAGTACATATTGTGTTCTTGCACACCACCGGGCGTGCCGCTTTCCATGCCAAATACACCGTCCTCCAATTCACCTTGAATAACTTGGGCACCTACGACGGTCACATGCTGCTGGCCAGCCAATTCAAAAGGCATGTCCAGTTTGGCGTCCAGGGTGTATTGGTTGCTGGATAAGGTGCGTTTTCCGCGCGGCAGGAAAGTGCTAGCCGCCAGTGCTTTCCGTTCGGCTTCACTCATCCCGGCATAAGCGCCAGTACCGTCGAACATCGCCAATAGTTGTTCACGTTCAGCCACGGTGAACGGCAAGGTGCGGCCTTCGTTATTAGTATCCACATACGCCAGGGACACAAAGCTATTGCCGATATCCCATTTTCCTTCGTGGGTTAACGACCAGGTGTCGCGGGTGAATTCCTGGATGGCGCTGTAGCCGACACGCGGGTTGGCGCGGCGCGACCAAGTGCCCCCATTGGCAACACACACATTTTCGCGGGTGCCTGCTGCGTCTTTACAGTAATTGGCCGCACTCCAAATACTGTCGATTCCATCCACCGTACCCACCGGATATTCCTGTACGCCGGAGTCATTGATGCGCGGGGAGTTATCGTATTGCTGCTGCGAGGTTTCGATATCAAACGCGATACTTTGATTGTCGGTTGGCGTCCAGGAAAGACGCGCCCCCAGGACTTCGTTTTCGTTATCCACGGTTTTACCGCCGCCACCGAAACCCAAGGGGCGATTACGCACTTCACCATTGGGGTAAACGATATCCGCATAGGTGGGGTTTGAAGCCAAACGGTTGTAAGAACTGCCACGAACAGCCAGACCCAATTTGCCAGGAATGAGGGGCCCCATCACGTTGAAGTCGGTGGTGATATCTTCACCAAAGCTGTCGTCTGTCTGTTGGGTACGGCTATGGCTTACCGACCCCTGCCACTTATCGGTCACTTTTTTAGTGATGATGTTAATCACACCACCCATGGCATCCGAACCGTACAAAGTAGAGGCTGGGCCGCGAATCACTTCGATACGCTCGATGGCATCCAGCGGCGGCATATGGCCAAACTGGTTGCCACCAAAACTGTTGGGGTAAATATCACCGTGATTGTTTTGACGTTTTCCATCCACCAGAATCAGGGTGTAATCCGAGCCCATCCCCCGCATAGAGATGGTGCCCTGCCCGGTTTTATCGCGGGTTTCGCCAATATCCACACCTTCCAGATCGCGCACGGCGTCCAACAGTGTGGTGTAGGGGCGTTTACTCAATTCTTCCGCAGTGACTACAGAAATACTGGCGGGTGCATCGGTAATTTTCTGTTCAAAACCAGCTGCAGAAACCACAACTTTTTGCAATACGGGTGCCGCTGGTGTGGCGGTTTGTGCTGTCGTGCTGGCTTGGGCAAAGGCATGGGTGGATGCCATAAATGCGCCCAGCACCACCATTGATGATGCGGTTAACGGAAGAGAAAAACGGCCAGCCCTGTTGTTTTTTGGGTACATCTGCAATCCACCTTATCAATAAAAATACGCAAAGAGTAATAATGCGCGCATGGTATCGATAAGTATTTGCATTTGCAATGATAACAATTCCTATTTAGTGAAATTAAATATGATTACTCAGACATCAGCCCACTGGCGCAACAGGTTGTGATAATGGCCCGTCAACCCCAGTATTTCGGCGCTATCACCCACCATTTGGCGCAGCGACTGGATATTACAATCCAACTCATGCAGCAAATTACGCTGCCAATCGTCGCGTACCATGCTTTGCGTCCAGAAGAAACTGCACACCCGCTCACCTTGGGTGACGGGAGCTACCTGGTGCAAGCTGGTGGAGGGATACAAAATCAAATCGCCTGCGGGCAATTTCACTTCGTGACTGCCGTAGGTGTCTTGCACGATTAACTCGCCACCCTCGTACTCGTCGGGCTCGGATAAAAACAAGGTGGATGACACATCGGTACGCAAGCTGAGGTTAGTGCCCGGCACTAAACGAATCGCACCATCCACATGAAAACCGTAATGTTCGCCACCGGCGTATGCATTAAATAGTGGTGGCACGATTCGCAATGGCAACGCGGCCGACATAAACAGTGGGTTGGCGTAAAGCGCCGTTAAAATCATTTCGCCCAACGCGCGCGCGACGGGGCCATCCACCGGCAATTGGCGATTGCGTTTAACCTGAGCCCCCTGCTGCCCTACTGTGGCTTTGCCATCCACCCACTGCGCTTCCTGTAAGCGGGCGCGGCACTCGGCAACTTGTTGTTTGGTTAATACTTCTGGAATGTGGATTAGCATCATATCCCCCGCATGCGCGCAATAAATAAAGGGCGCGATAAATCGCGCCCTTACAAATGACCAAACAATTAATTAGAAGCTGAAATTCACACCCAACCGTGCCGACAAAGGCGCCCCAGGATAATAGCGTGAACCACCATTATTCAGGCTGGCCACATAATCCTCATCGGTAATATTGAGCAGATTAAGTTGCACACTCAGGTTTTGGTTAATCGGATAGGACGCCATAGCATCAAACACCCAATAATCACCAAATTCGTACATAGAGCGGGTGCTCAGGGCAGTTGTATTCACCACACTGGAGCTGACCATAGTATCCACGTAGCGTGCACCGCCACCAATCAACAAGCCGCTGTCAAAGGTATAGCTGTTCCAGAGGGTAAATGTAGTTTTTGGCGACCATTGGATAGCACCACCCTCGTTATTGCCAGAGGCTTCATTGGCCGGGGTATTCGGGTTATCCACCGTGCGGTTACCGCGCGTGATTTCGTTGTCCATAAACGCAAGACCAGCGCTGATTTGCCACTTGTCGGTCAATGAACCCACCGCACCAAACTCCACACCTTCCACTTGCTTTTCACCCAAAGCAACGGAAGAGCCGTCGGGGTTAGTGGCGATTTCGTTTTCATTGGTACTGCGGAACAGGGCTGCCGTCAGGAACAGTTTGTTATCCAGCACATTCCATTTAGTGCCCAGCTCGGCGTTAGTACCCTTTTGTGGATCGAGATTAGGGTTATTAATGTTGTTCGCAGCATTGGTAGTGTTGAGCGCAAAGTTCGCTCCACCCGGTGGCAACTCGGACGTGGCGTAGCTGACATACACAGAGCCATTAGCCGCGGGCTTATACACGCCACCCAATTTCCAGCCAAACAATTCATCGGTGAGATGCGCATCGCTCGCAAGCAATGTACCCACTGGAACAGTTTGCACCGCTGGTGCAGTCACTGCCGCCTGACGGGTGATAACGTCAGTCTTGGTATGGAAGCGATCTGCGCGAACACCGGCGCTTAACTCCCATTGATCATTCAGCGTCACTGTGTCCTGCGCATAGAAGGCGTAGGTAGTGGTTTCACCATCGGTTTTAGCACCGGTGCGCAACACCGGCTGGAACACATCGCCCGTGCTTGGATTGTAGAGGTTGGCATTAGCCTGCTGCACAGTGGTCGATGAAGTCGAAGCGGTAAATGGAAGGCCCAAGGTGTAGTTCAGCTGACTCTCATAGGTGAATTCAACACCGGATACCAAATCGTGTTTGATACCACCCGCCTCAAATGAGGCAGACAAATTAGTCTGATTGGTGAGGATCTGGTTAGTTTGATCCTTACCCTGACGCGAGCGGGAAATTGTCCAGGACGCTGGCTCACTCGGGGTTGTAAAAGTGACCGCATTCACCCCCGTCAAGAGTTGATCCTGATTGGTTCGACCATAGCGCGAGGTATTGCGCAAGGTAACACCCTCGGCCAAATCCTGTTCGATGCGCACTGTCACCATACTGGCTTTGACATCGTTAAAGTCATTGGTGGAGCCGTAGAAATTTTCAGTATCAACACGTTCGGGAGTTTGACCGGCCAGTACACCAGTCGCAAAAATCGCGTTGTAATAACCATCCAATCCGATAGTAGGCACACCACCATCCGGCACACCGGATTGCTCCGCTGCAAGAACATTAATGTAGGTGCGAGTATCGGTTCCCAACCCCAACCCGAGAGAGGCGGCAAAACCTTGGGCATTGTTTTCAACCTGGTCACGGCCATCAACACCGGCGTCTTGCTTCATCAGGTTAACGCGTAACGCTGAAGTCGTAGACAGGGTTTTATTCACATCGACAGTTGCACGCTTGTAATCACTGGTACCGCCAGTCACGCTGCCGCTGATGGCATCCTCCTGATTGGCCAGCTTGCTGCTGAGGTTTACATAACCGGACGCTGCACCACGGCCGTTATCCACCCCTGCCGGGCCTTTCGCAATTTCCACTTGTTCAGTATTAAAGGTATCGCGGCTGATGCTACCTAAATCGCGTATACCATCCACAAAAATACTGCCCTGGGTATCAAACCCGCGCATAAAAATAGAATCGCCGGTAGAGGTATTACCGTTTTCACCCATCAACATAGTGATACCGGGCGTATTGCGCAGTGCTTCACTTAGGGTGGTCGCGGCCTGTTGCTGGAACAATTCCTTTTTTACTACCGCGATGGTTTGCGGGGTATCCACCAATGGCTGGGTGAATTTGGGCGAGCTTACCTGCTCGGCTTTGTAGCTCTCTATCGCCTCTGCTTCAACTCTTACGGTATTCAACTTCTTGGTTGTTTTTGCTGCCTCTTGCGCCACAACCCCAGACGAAGCCAGCAGCAATGCAGAAGACAGTGCCGTTGCCCCAAGCTGTAACGCCTTCACGTGCTTTTTGGACACTATAGGTAAGTGAGTAGATTTTCCGATGGTCATGACAAGCCCTTGTAATAGAAATAAACGGAGCGCCTAGCGCTCGCGCATACTAACGAGAATCATTATCGATAACAATGATAATAATTCTTGTTTCTTTTTGTTAATTTTACTTATTACGGCTTTTTTACACGCCACTCAGGAGGGAGGTCATTTGACTTATTGACATATAACTAAAAGCGATTAATCTTCATTATCTATATTACAATATGCACCAATATTGGAGCTATTAACCCATGCACGTCCCCTCTCGCCCCGTCTTGCTCGTGTTGTATTGCCTGACCGCGTTATTGGTCGCGGCGAGCAGCGGGAGCAATGCGGAACAAAAGGCCCCGGTGACAGAGGCAGCGGGTGCAGCCGCATCCGTGGATGGTGTACACCTACGCCTCGGCGCCGAAAATTCCTGGCCACCTTATAGCGATGAACAGGGGCAAGGCATTTCTACCGATCTCATCAAAGCCGCCTTTGCCAATCGTGGAGTAGTACTCAGCTTCCAGGTACTGCCCTATGCGCGCGTCCTGCACGATTTGGCCTCCGGTAAAATTGATGGCGGTTTTAACGTAAGTCGCCAAGCCACCACCGAAAACAAATATATTTTTGGTGAGGTGCCGCTACTCAGCGTCAAGGCTTATTGGTTTTTTATGGCAGGCACTCACAGCAACATCAAATCTTTTAATGATCTGCCGGATAATTTTCGCGTTGGCGTAATCCGCGACTATGAATACGGGGATGATTACGAAATTCATCGCCACCGGTTTAACGAGATACGAGTATCCCAACAGTCGCAAATTATTCGCATGCTAAAACAAGGGCGTATCGATGCAGGAATCATGTTTGAACGCGAAGCCGAATTTGCCATGCGACAAATGCAACTCAAAAGCAGCGTGTTTGATAAACGTTTTTTAAATCACGAGGGCGATGTATACGTCGCCTTCTCACACAAAAGCCCCAGGGCACGGTGGATGGCACAAGAGTTGGACAAAGGGCTGTTGATGCTCAAGGAGACGGGGGAGTATGATCGCATGCTCGCTAATAAAAACAGGGACTAACTATGCCAAGAACGCTACTCAAATCGCTCGTGCTAGGTGCAATTTTCCTGCAACTGCTCGCCTGCACAACCTCCTCTCCAAAAACCACAAACATAACCACGCCTATCCACACTTCGGGTTGGGAAACAGCATTACCTGGAGAGCAAGGCAGTGCCATCATTACTTTCAGCCTGCCCCAATACGCCACTGCAGAAATACAGTTATTTAAAGGCAAATCCGAACGTACAAATCCCCCCATTGCACGTATTAGTTTGACCAATGAAAATTGCACTGTTGGTCATCTGGCTTCTCTCAGCACATTTAATAACTCCATAGAAAAGATCCGCTATTTTGAGAAAGAAACTCTCTGGAATAGCACTCATCGCCTTACGCTGTCGTGGGATAACCAACGTTACTTGAGTGTTCAACTAAATGACGAAACAATTGACTCATCACTTGAGCGCAAGGTTGATAGGTTGCGCCTTAGCAGCTCACACCAACCTATTTACATAGAACATATCGAATTCATAACAAAATAACAGCAAGGAGGCTTATATGCTTATCTCAAATAAAATCAAACTGATGGTTGCAGTAACACTCGCCTTTTGGAGCCATTTCATCCATGCCGATTTTGAGCTTGGCATGAATTATTACAATGCCGGCAATTTTGAAAGTGCTTACAAGGAATTTTATGAAGCTGCGCGCTATGGTGATCACGATGCGCAAAATAATATTGGAGTTATGTATTACCGTGGTGAATACCAGCCCAAAAATATTACCCTGTCATATGCATGGATGGCACTCGCCGCGCAAAATGAGCCCGCAACCGACACGGCGTTGCATAATAAAATTCTGGCAAAAATGACAGATGCCGAGCAAAAAATTGCCAAAGAAGAATTTCAAAAACTATTAGCAGAGTATGGCGACGCTGCTATCGAAGAAAAATTAACACCGGCATTTTCTGGTACTTCGCTTGACGTGAAAAGCCAGCGTGCGATCAAACGGGTTCCGCCCAGATACCCGGATGCCATGCTCCAACAACGTGCCTCTGGTTTTGTGGACATGGTTTTTACCATCGACAAACATGGTTTTACCCGCGACCACACACCAACTTATTCCGTTTCAACGTCATTTACAAAAGCAGCAATCACTGCCTTGCGTCAATTTCAATTTGAGCCCATGAAAGTGAATGGAAAACCGGTGGATGTTAATGGCATGCGCATGCGTTTTACATTTGAAATACAAGGGAATAGCTATAGCAAAAGTAAACTCGATAAAACTATCGTCGATATGCGTGAAAAAGCAGAATCTGGAAGTGATAAAGACAAATTGGGTTACGCGTATTTTTTAGAGCTACTTCCCTCTTTCGCCAGCGACTACAAAATTGATGACAACCCCAATAAATGGTATGTGGAGGCCGCCAATCAAGGCAATGGTGTAGCGAGCTACTTCCTCGGACGCAATATTCTCTATGGCAATATGTGCACCCAAGACTCAGCGCAAAGTATGGGATGGTTGTTAAAAGCAGCTAAATCCGGCGTTGTGGATGCGCAATATATGCTAGCAATAGAGTCCTTCAGCGGAGCTCGCTTTGAAAAAAATGAAGATAAAGCTTTTTATTGGCTAACACGCTCCGCGACCACTAGCCCTTCTGCAAAATTACGCTATGCATGGATACTCGCAACCCACCCTAACACCAAGCGCCGCGATGGAAAACTGGCAAACCAGTACCTATCCCAAATTGCTAAAAACCATCTGGATCGCCAAACCTATTTACGAACCCATGCCGCTGTCGCCGCCGAAAATGGCGATTTCCGAAAAGCGATTAAATGGCAGAAACAAGCATTGAAGGATGCGCAAGAGCTGGATCTACCCGACGAGTATCTCCAACAACAACTCGCCAGTTACTCCGCGCAAAAGCCGTGGCGAGAAGAAATTTAATCGCTAATAAATCAATTACACAGAGAATAAAAAAATCCCGCTCCGGAACACCGCAGCGGGATTTTTTATGCCCTTAACAATACGCAATAAATTACATATACGCGTTGGAGCGATCCGTATGGTCAGTCACATCGCGAATGCCTTTCAACTCGGGCAACTTGTCCATCAACTGCACTTCAATGCCCTGCTTGAGGGTAATTGCCACTGAGCCACAACCCTGACAACCGCCACCAAACTTTAATACGGCAATCATATCTTCAGTGATTTCCACCAAACTCACGTTGCCGCCGTGGGAAGCGAGACTGGGGTTTACATCGTTGTAAAGCACGTAGTTGATACGGTCTTCCAGCGGGCTATCGTCGGTAACACGCGGCATTTTGGAATTGGGAGCACGAATAGTGAGCTGGCCACCCATGCGATCAGGGGAGTAGTCCACCTTGGCATCTTCCAAAAATGGCAAGCTGCGCTCTTCAAAGTGAGCGTTAAAACCCTTAAGCGGCACAATCACATCACCTTCTTTTTCCTCGCCGGGGCGACAATAAGCAATGCAGGTTTCCGCATTGGGTGTACCCGGGTTGGCCACAAACATACGAATGCCTATGCCGTCGTTGTCTTTTTGCTTGTCGAGCAGTTCTTTCAAGTAGTCTTGAGCGGATTCGGTGATATCGACGTTAACCATATAAACCTTTCTACAGAATCTGTGGGAGTCACCACTACATACGCTTAAACGTATATAAAAGGACAAATAATACCCGATTAAATTACTCAGGTATTCTACTGCAAAGTCGCGGCACAGGCACTAGCCAAGCCTGAAAAGAAGCCGCTAAATTTTTATCAGCGCCATAGCCAAACCCTACAACACCCCCTAATGCCGCACAGAAGCAGGCCAAAACGGGCGCCCTTTGGCTGCTTTTCTGCTAGAATTCGCGCCAATTTTCTATATCAATCTTTTTTGATATTGCTTCAGCAATTCTTATTCTATTCAAGCCTTTTAGCGAAAGGTTTCACATGACAGACAGGTTTCCCATGACTGCACCAGCCGCCCTGCAAGCCCGCATTGACTCACTGCACACCGCCATTAAAGAACGCATCCTGATTCTGGATGGCGGCATGGGCACCATGATCCAAAGCTATAAGCTGCAGGAGGCGGATTATCGCGGCGCGCGTTTTGCCGATTACCACATGGATATCGCCGGCAATAACGATTTGCTCAGCATTACCAAACCGGAAGTGATCCGCGAGATCCAGCGTGCTTACCTTGAGGCCGGTGCGGATATTCTGGAAACCAATACCTTTAACTCCACACGCATTTCCATGGCCGATTACGACATGGAAGACCTGAGCCACGAACTCAATTTCGCCTCTGCGCGGTTGGCGCGAGAACTGTGTGATGAAATGACCGCGCAGAATCCGGCCAAGCCGCGTTTTGTTGCCGGGGTGCTCGGGCCGACCAGTCGCACCTGTTCAATTTCGCCGGATGTAAATGATCCCGGCGCGCGCAACGTAACATTTGATCAGCTCGTCGAAAATTATCTGGAATCCATGGATGGCCTAGTAAAAGGCGGCGCCGATATTATTTTGATCGAAACTATTTTCGATACGCTCAACGCTAAAGCCGCGGTGTTCGCGGTAAAACAATATTTTGACAATGTCGGTTTTGAATTACCGATTATGATTTCCGGCACCATTACCGATGCCTCCGGCCGCACCCTTTCCGGCCAAACGACAGAAGCCTTTTACAACTCACTCGCCCATGCACGCCCACTCAGCATGGGTTTGAACTGTGCGCTGGGCGCAAAAGAATTGCGTCAGTACGTACAAGAATTGTCACGCGTTGCTAATTGCTTTGTGAGCGCGCACCCCAACGCCGGTTTGCCCAATGAATTTGGTGAGTACGACCAAACCGCGCAAGAGATGGTGGATATTGTTGAAGAATTTGCCGCAAGCGGATTTCTAAATATTATCGGCGGCTGCTGCGGTACTACGCCCGCGCACATCAAAGCGCTTGCGGATGTAATGAGCAAATATGCTCCGCGCAAAATTCCCGAAATCGAACCTGCATGTCGCCTGTCCGGTTTAGAACCCTTCAACATCACTAAAGATTCGTTATTCGTAAACGTCGGCGAACGCTGTAACGTTACCGGTTCTGCACGCTTCAAAAAATTAATTGTGGAAGAAGATTATTCCACCGCACTCGAAGTGGCGCTGGAGCAAGTGGAAAACGGTGCGCAAGTAATCGACATCAATATGGACGAAGGCATGCTCGATGCTGAAAAAGCCATGGTGCGCTTTTTGAATTTAATTGCTGGCGAACCGGATATCGCCCGTGTACCGATTATGGTGGACTCGTCCAAATGGGATGTTATCGAAGCCGGTTTGAAATGTATTCAAGGCAAACCGATTGTAAACTCCATCAGTTTGAAAGAAGGCGAAGAAGAGTTTTTACAGAAAGCCAAACTCTGCATGCGCTACGGTGCTGCTGTAGTCGTAATGGCATTTGATGAAACCGGCCAGGCCGATACCATGGCGCGCAAAAAAGAAATTTGTGAGCGCTCTTATCGCACATTGGTGGATAAACTGGATTTCCCGCCCGAAGATATTATTTTCGATCCAAACATTTTTGCGGTCGCCACCGGTATTGAAGAACACAACAATTACGCGGTAGATTTTATTGAAGCCACACGCTGGATTCGCACCAACCTGCCTCACGCGGGCGTAAGCGGTGGTGTGTCCAACGTTTCCTTCTCGTTCCGTGGCAACAACCCGGTGCGTGAAGCTATCCACTCAGTATTTTTGTACCACGCGATTAAAGCGGGTATGAATATGGGCATCGTTAACGCCAGCCAATTGGCGGTGTATGACGATTTACCGCAAGAATTAAAAGACAAAGTTGAAGATGTAATCCTCAACCGTCACAGCGGCGGCACCGAAGCATTGCTCGATATCGCTGAAAAATATCGCGGTGATGGTTCTACTGGCGACGTAAAAGAAGACGCCGAATGGCGCTCACTGCCGATTGCAAAACGTATCGAGCACTCACTCGTAAAAGGTATTTCGACCCATATCGTTGAAGACACCGAAGAAGCGCGCCAACACTATCCTCGCCCACTCGATGTAATCGAAGGCCCGCTGATGGACGGCATGAATGTGGTCGGCGATTTATTCGGCGCCGGTAAAATGTTTTTACCACAAGTGGTGAAATCTGCGCGCGTTATGAAGCAATCTGTTGCTTATTTGCAGCCGTTTATCGAAGCAGAAAAAACCGAAGCTTCAAAACCCAACGGCAAAATCCTGATGGCCACCGTAAAAGGCGATGTACACGACATCGGCAAAAATATTGTCGGTGTGGTATTGCAATGCAATAACTTTGAAGTGGTTGACCTTGGAGTAATGGTGCCCTGCGATAAAATTATCGACACCGCCATCGAACAAAACTGCGACATTATTGGCCTCTCGGGTTTGATCACGCCATCGCTGGATGAAATGGTATTTGTCGGCCGCGAAATGGAACGCCGAGGTATTAATAAGCCGCTGATGATCGGCGGCGCAACCACCTCCAAAGCGCATACCGCGGTAAAAATTGATCCGGTGTTCAAACTCAATCAAGTGGTCTACGTTGCGGATGCCTCACGCGCTGTAGGTGTGGCCAGCACATTACTGTCCGACGAATTGCGCCCCAAATTTGTAGCGGATCTTAAACAAGAATATATAGATGTACGCGAGCGCAACGCCAACCGCAAACCACGCGGCACGGTGCGCTCCTACCCCGAAGCTATCGTCAAAGGTTTAAAACTGGATTGGGATAATTACACCCCACCAGCGCCCGCATTTACCGGCGTAAAAGTATTTGAAGATTATGATTTAAATACGCTGGTTGATTTTATCGACTGGACTCCTTTCTTTATCAGCTGGGATCTCGCCGGAAAATATCCAAAAATTCTGGAGGATGAAATCGTCGGCGAAGCTGCACGCAATTTATTTGCCGATGCACAACAGATGCTGCGTAAATTGATCGATGAAAAGCTGATTCGCGCCAACGGCGTGATTGGCTTCTGGCCAGCGAATACGGTCAACAGCGATGACATCGCCGTATATGATGCGGATGGAAAGCAAATCAATACTTTGCACCACATCCGCCAGCAACATTTAAAACAAGGCATGGAATCGCGCCCGCATTATTCACTCGCGGATTTTGTTGCACCGAAAGAAACCGGCAAACAGGATTACATCGGCGGCTTTGCGGTCACTACCGGCATAGGCGCAGAAGAACTCGCCAAGCAATACCAGGACGCGGGCGACGACTACAACAGCATCATGGTAAAAGCCCTCGCCGACCGTTTGGCTGAAGCCTTTGCAGAACACATGCATCAACGCGTGCGCAAAGAATTTTGGGGCTACGACCGCGATGAAAATCTGTCGAATGAAGATTTAATCAAAGAACAATACAAAGGCATCCGCCCTGCTCCCGGTTATCCAGCCTGTCCGGATCACACTGAAAAAACACAGTTGTTCGCATTGCTGGATGGCGAGAAAAATACTGGTATTACCCTGACTGAGCATTTCGCGATGTTGCCGACCGCTGCCGTTTCCGGCTGGTACTTTGCGCATCCGCAAGCAGAGTATTTTAATACAGGGAAGATTGAGAAAGATCAGGTGGAGAGTTTGGCGCAGCGCAAGGGGGTTAGTGTGCAGGAGATTGAGCGGTGGATGAGCCCGGTGTTGGCTTATGAGCCGGGGATTACCGAGTAAATTGGATTTGTAGGGCAGGTTCGCGGAGCAACCCGCCGCATCACAATTAGAGGAAAGCAGATGATTCCAAAACCTTTAAGCCATGATGAGTATACAATTGGTGATTCTGCTAGCTGGGTGAAGATCGAATACGAGTCATTCATCGATCCTGCGAAATACCTATCCTTTTCAAAAAAGGATCTTGAGATTGAAAAATCTGAGAGGACATTTATAAACGCGATATCTAACGCTAAAAGAGCGCTTCACCTTCAAGTCGAAACAATATCTAAAGCCTTTGGTTTCAAATCTAGAAAATCTAAAAACAATGTCAACTTCCATGATCATCTTGAATATTGTGAAAAATGTGGAGTACTGACACCAAAAATTCTTAAATCTATAAACAAGATAAGAAATGCCGTAGAACACGACTATTACATACCAACAGAAGTAGAAACCGAAGAGTTTATAGACATTATTGAACTTTTTTTAGCTGCGACTGACAAGTATGTCTGCCAATTTCCCGAAAGCCTTGATATAGCAGTGAGCAGCGCATCAAAAAATAACCATCCAGCTTTAGATAAAATATCTTTGGAACCATACACTGGAGAAATTAAGCTACAACTATGCATTTTCGAACCAAGTGACGAGGACTTACAAAGTATTGAGTCTTATAAAATATATTTAGAAAAAAATTGTCTAACAATTCCATCAAGTAATGAAGAATATTTTTTATGGATTAAATTATTAATTAGCAAATTTAGAGAATGGTAGTGGTTAGAACGAGAAATAATATCCAGCATCACACTCTCCCCCTGCCGAGCATATCTACCCAACCTACCAAACGAAAAATAATTTATTGTTTTTCCAACCCGACAATTCGCTGTTGCGGTTCGTTCCTCACCGGCAACCTACCCGCACAAGGAAAACGCCATGACCAATCAAACAAATGACGAGCTGATTCAAGCGTTAAAAATTGCCTTTTGTTATATGCCAAAAGCTATAGAGGTGAACAAGTACGAATACGGTGATAGATACCAAACCGTGCTCGACCATATTCAAACGGTGCGAGAGACTTTACTCATTAATGAGATAGACCCAGAAGAAGTGTATGGTGAAATTAATCCCGACAGCACACCGAACTCTTCTTATTAAGCGTTGCGTAAAAACAATACGCAGCCGGTTAAATAACCACCTATGAAAATGATTGGACTTGGATCGCACCACAGCAGCATTAAATTTTATATCGCCAATCGCCCACCGATTGATGATTATCCGGTAATGGATGAATTGCGTGGCTTGGCGATGGGCGAGCTTACACATATTGTAAAAAACACCAGCAACCACTGGCGCAAGGTGTTTAATGTTTACGCCAAGCTACTGTTTGATTGGTACCAGTTGCAGCAACAGAAAAATTTACCCGATACCTGGCAAGCTTATCGTGACCTTGAATTATTTCAGGCACACTCACAAGAGGCACTGTTGTTTAGTGCACCGCAGTTTGAATCGGATGGAAACTCCATCCATATCATTGCCGGTAAAACCTACGCGGCACAGTTAGCATTGCCACCACTGGTTTGGCTGGATGCTTATTTTGCGATTAATAAAGAACAGCGCGTGATTGTTGCACCTTACCCGGATTATCGTCAGCTTTCCAATGAGCGAATTGCGCGCCTGCTTGAGCTGATGCGATTCAGTTGAAATATAGAGCGAAATTCCCACCTCCCCTTCCATATCATGCTTTTCAATCACTCTTTTAAATCAAGCGCCTTTTCGATTTTAAGTTAATTTTTTGAATCTGAATGTACGTTAAATAACATAATAAAAAATATAAATTTCACCAAAAAACCATGGTTGTAAATTTTACTTTTTTTGTAAAAAAATAATTAGAATCCAATAAAAATTAATTTTAATAACTCAACAAAATCGCTTAAAAGCTACGCAATAACTAACTTCAAGCTGATTGGCACAAGCATTGCTCCATCTACTCTGTAGGTTCAGTCAATCACAGAAAATGGAGATTTAATTATGTTTACTAAAACATCTGCCATCCTAAGTATTGCTATGATTTCATCAGCAGCCGTAGCGCAATCAGACACCCAGGAAAACAACAACTGGCGCTTGCATCCGGAATTTTCTATTGGTGCCGGCTACGGCCTTACCAAATTAAAAGATGATGAATTTAAAGAAGATGAGGCCGCTAAAAAAATATTTGCCTTGGTAAAATTTAATGAATACATCGGAGTGGAGGCCTCTTATATTGACTTTGATGAAGCCGGAAATGATGTATTAACTCTGGATGCGGACGGTAGATCACTAGCCGTTATTTTTGAAGCCCCGCTCAGCGAGTCATTTTCTCTTTACGCCAAGGGCGGGCAATTATGGTGGGATGCAGATGCTGCAATAACACCAATTAATGCCAGCGACAATTACGATGGCGATGAGGCGTTTTGGGGTGGTGGTGCAAAAATTCGCTTATCTGAAAACCTTGATTTGCGCATCGAATATGAACGCTTTGATTTCAATATCTCGCGGGACGAAATCGATGTATTGCAACAAGACGACATTGATATGGATGTGGATTTTGCCAGTGTAAATCTGCAGTTTACTTTTTAACGCATCACTCCTCCGATAAACGCAAACCTTATTAGCGGGAGCCTTGTGCTCTCGCTACTATGCCTGTTCTATCCAGTCCCCTTTTACCAGCAAACGAACACCAACCTCAGCACCAAAAACTCTGTTTATAACGTAATATGGCCGTCATTCACGCCACCATTACATTATTATCAGGGACACAAAATGCGCCAAACCCCATTATCACTGCTGGTATTTATGCTTATCGCCACAGGCATAGCTTTAATTGCCTCCGGCTGGCAACCCTATGACCGCGCCACCTGGTTAATGGAGGTGATGCCGGTATTAATCGCGATTCCAATTTTGTGGGCAACGTACAAAAAATTCCCGCTTACTACCCTGCTCTACTGGTGTATTTTTTTGCACGGTTTGATTTTAATTCTGGGCGGGGCTTACACCTATGCGCGGGTTCCAGTGGGTTTTATGGTGCAAGACTGGTTTGAATTGTCACGCAACCCTTACGACAAACTTGGCCACTTTTTTCAGGGCTTTGCACCCGCATTAATTGCGCGGGAAATTCTTATCCGCCACCAGATTGTCAAAGGCGCAAAAATGCTCGCCTTTATTATCGTGTGTATTGTGCTGGCAATTAGTGCCACTTATGAGCTGATCGAGTGGGCCGCTGCGCTGATTATGGGGCAAGGCGCGGATGAGTTTTTGGGCACCCAGGGCGACCAGTGGGATACCCAATCGGATATGTTTTTTGCCCTTATCGGAGCAATCAGTGCTTTGCTACTACTATCGCGCTGGCACGACATCCAACTTCAACAGATTAAACAAAAAACTTAAAGGGTATTAAAATACCCATAAAAAGAAAAAATCGCATTAAAAGATATTTATTTACCTGAAATTTGCAAAATAACATTAATGAGTATAAATTTACTCTTAATTGATTATTTTCACCTATTAGGGGTAGATAAATATCTATTATGAACTATCACTCAATGAGCAATAGCGCCATTGCTACCGAGCTGGGCGAACGCCTTGAACGTTTGCGGCTGGCGCAAAACCTGACCCAACAAATGCTGGCAGATGAAATAGGCATTACTGCCAAAAGTTATCGCCAATTGGTGGCGGGCGGCGGCAAGCTGGAAAATATGATTGCCGCCTTACGCGCGCTCAATGCCTTGGAGCAACTGGATAACTTCCTACCCGATACCCCACCCAGCCCACTCGAACAATTAAAACTGCGCGGTAAACAGCGCCAGCGCGCACGGACTAGTAACTATAAAGCAGCCGAGGCGCGCACTTCCGAGAGCATAAAAGAACCGGGGTTGGACTGGTAATGCTAAACCTCGCTGAAGTGTGGCTATGGGACAAATTGGTCGGCGCCCTTGCCTGGGCACCCGACACCGCAACCGCGACCTTTGAATATACGCCCGAATGGATAAAAACCGGGGTACAAATTGCCCCACTGCACATGCCTAGCCACGCAGACGGCACACATATTTTTCATTTCCCCCAACTCAACCGCGACACCTATAAAGGGCTGCCCGCGTGTTTTGCAGATACCTTGCCCGACGATTTTGGCAACGCGGTAATCAATGCCTGGCTCGCACGCAACGGCCGGGACGCGCAGAGTTTTAACCCACTCGAACGCCTGCTTTACAGCGGCAACCGCGGTATGGGGGCGCTGGAATACGCGCCTGCCCTGCGGCAAACTCAACGGACCAATAGCCAGCTGGAGCTGGAATCGCTGATCGCTATGGCACAACAGGTACTGGATCAACGTGCCGGCCTAAACGGTTCGCTCCAACACAGGGGGAATGATGATCTCACAGCGATACTGCAAGTGGGTACATCCGCCGGTGGCGCGCGCGCCAAGGCCTTGGTTGCGCTCAATAAAACGCGCACTGAAATCCGCTCAGGGCAAGTAGATGCACCTGAGGGCTTTGAACATTATCTGTTGAAATTTGATGGAGTCATTGAACAGGGCAATAGCCGCGAAACCTTTGGCGACCCACAGGGTTTTGGCCGTATGGAATACGCCTATTATTTAATGGCAAAAGCGGCGGGCATTCGTATGGCGCCTTGCGAATTATTGATGGATGGTGAGCGCGCGCATTTTCTGACGCAGCGCTTTGATCGCATTGGCAATCACAAGGTTCACTATCAATCACTTTGTGCCATGGATCACGCCGATTTTAAAAAGCCGGGCCACTACAGCTATGAGCAACTCTTTGCCGTAGCGCGCCAACTGCGTTTAACGCGCGCTGAGGCGGTGGAAATTTATCGCCGCATGGTATTTAACATAGTCGCGCGCAACCATGACGATCACAGTAAAAATATCGGTTTTATTCTGCCCGGCCCGCGCATGCAGTGGCAATTAGCGCCCGCGTTTGATATAGCCTACAGCTACAAACCCGGCTCACCCTGGGTGAATTCGCACCAACTGAATTTAAATGGTAAACGCGATAATTTTACCCGCCGTGATTTATTAAGTGCTGCAACCTTAATTAGTAATTTCACCAAAGAAGCAAAACTGATTATTGAAGAGGTGCTTGATGTTGTCGGCCAGTGGCCAACCTATGCAAGCACGGCGGGTGTATCGCCGGAGTTTACACGCGAGATAAATAACAACTTACGCCTTTCGCTTTAAACACTGAGTTACCAACAGTCGATAGCCAAACAAGTCACCACAACTTTTATTGAATAAGGAATTGGCAATGCAAATCACCACCCTGGTATTTTTTGCGCTACTTATTTTTTTCACCTGGCGCGGTTATCAAAAAGGATTTATTGGCTCTATTACGCGCATTTTGAGTTGGATAGTCGCCTACCCTGCCGCACTTATTTTTACTCCAACGGTTGCCACGTTGTTAATGCAACACACGGCATTAACGGGTTTGATTGTTTATTTTATTGCCGGTGCAGGGATTTTTTTGCTGGTCAGTTTTATTGTTTCATTATTGCTAAGCAGTGTTGGAAAATTGGTGCCGGAAAACCATGTTACTAATACCGGCTCAAAAATAGGCGGTGCAGGTGTGGGTGTACTGGTAGGTGCACTGGCCGGTTTACTCGCGGTTTATGTGTTAGGGCTAGTCTTAACACCGAAACAAAATACCATCACCGAAAACCTCACTACCGACACAACGACCAACGCTCCGCTCACCCATACCCCTGCTAACAGTTCAACGAATCCCCCCGTTCCAACGCTACGCAATTTACAAAGCGCTAACGATTCATTTATTGAAGCAAGCGCTAAAAAATTAATGGGTGCCGCCGCCGCAACCGCGGTGGATTTGGCGGTGGAAGATAAAACCGCCAGCCAGGTCGCCAAAGCCTTTGTACAAGACCCACAAACCATGCTTGGCCATGTGCAGCAGATGACGAATAGCGGTCAAATGCAAACGCTGATGAGCGATGAAAAAATCCAATCGCTACTCACCACGGGCGACACTCATGCACTCATGCGCGACCCGGAATTTAAAGCCTTAATTGATAACCCAAGCATGCAGGCGCTAATGGCGCAAGCTGATGTGAACACCGATGCGGGCGCGCAGGCAGCGGCAGAAAAAATGGTTTTTGCGTGGAATCGGGTGCAGATAATTAAACATGACCCGCGGGTGATTGCGATAGTGACCGACCCGGAGTTTCAACAGCAATTAAATTCACCCAATAAATTGCCACTGATGCTGAACCCAAAATTAAACCAGCTCACGCAGATTATTTTTAGTCAGGAAACTATCGCGGCAAATGGTACGAATAATTACGAGGTGATAGAGGTAAAACAAAACAATACCGGCAGCCAAACAACGGAGGAAACACCGAGAACACCTACCCAAATTTATCGCTGGACCGATGAAAATGGGCAAGTGCATTATTCAGACCAGCCAACAAACCCGACTGCAAAACCTCAGTAAACTTTTGCCAAGCCCTCGGGCCGCGTTTTGAAGCGCGGCTGGGCCCACAAATACTGCTCCGGTGCTTTTAGGATTTCCTGCTCTACAAATTCATTTACCCGGCGCGCATCCGCCAATTCATCCCCTGTGGGGTAGTTTTCAAAGGGCGGGTGAACCACCACATCATAACCACTGCCATCGGCACGGCGGTATTGGGAGAAAGGAATAATTTTAGCGCGCCCCATGCGAGCAAATGTTGCCGTGGCAGTCACGGTCGCGGCGGGTACACCAAAAAAAGGCACAAATACTGACACTTTTGCACCCAGGTCGCGGTCAGGGGCATACCAAATCATTCGCCCTTTGCGCAGCTGTGTCACCATTCCGCGCACGTTGTCACGGCTAAGGGCAATACCTTCTTTTACATAGGCTTCACGACGCTTTTTTTGCACATAATCAAACACTTTGTTTTTATGCGGGCTGTACATCCCATCATAATTTATACACGCCCCCAGCATCGCACTGCCTATATCCAGTGTGGTGAAATGTAAACTAAGCAAGAGCGCGCCCTCGCCATCTGCCTTGGCTTTTTCAATGTGCTCAAGCCCGGTGATGGAGAATAATTTACGCAACCGCGGTTTTGACCAAAAATAACCAATCCCGGTCTCAAAAGCTGCCATCGCAGTGGATTGCAAATTGGCATTTAATAATTGATCAATTTCTGCGGTTGTTTTTTCCGGAAAACAAAGTTGCAAATTAGTGCGCGCCATTTTCACCCGCTTTTTATTCAGGTGAAGCAAAGGTGCCGCGCGGCGAGCCAACGCCATCTGCCAGGAATAAGGTAATTGCGCAATCAAAAACCAAACCCCAAAACCAATCCAGGTAGGCCAATGACGAGGAGCCAGTAAAGCACGATCAAATTGCGATGAAGCCATAGTGATAAATAATCTAGATTGAAGTAGCCAATATCGGCAATAACTTAAAAGCTATAAACCAGATTGATAAAGGTGGTGGTGTCGGTTTTTTCTTTACCGTCTGCCACATCCGAGTCATTCGCAATCGCCACGCCCACTTTCATTTTCATGTGCGCATTAATACTTGTTGCCAGCGAGGTTTCGCTTTGGGTACGAGTATTGTCTGCACCGGATTCAACGCTAATTAATTGTTTGAAGGTGGCGTTGTCGCTAATTTTCCATTCCAGTGCGGTAGCTGCACGCAACATCGCACCACTTTCATCGGTGATGGTATCCGGCAACAAAGGATCCGTGCTTTCGGTCACTTTTTCACCTTCAAAATAACCAGGACCCGCTTCTATAAACCAGTTAAACGTGGGGCTGTAGTACAACCAGTTACCATAACCCAAAGCCAGGGTTGCATAAGTACGATAAGCACCAAACTTATCTTCGGTGTAGGAGCCATAACTAAATAAATAAGACTCTTCCACTCCAATCAAATAAGCAAACTTGGCAGAACCAAAATATTTTTCCGCCGTTTTCTCTCTCTGACTGGTGTTGTCGTCTTGTTTGACACTGTCCTCTTTGAACAGTGAATTAAAAATGTATTGGTTTTCCCATTTCTCCAAATTCTGCTTGGCATCCACTTTAAATTGGAGACTGGTAGTGTCGGTATTACCCGAAGTAGCGATAGCACCTATATCCACTTCTACTTCCCAAGGTTTTTTTGAATCCTCGGCAAAACTGGCAGTGGCACATGTGGTGAGAACAAAAGCAGCGGTCAATTTATACATAGTCAATCCTGTTACCTCTATCTAGGGAGGTGGAACCATAACATAGAAAAGCTGACTCCCAAATGAAAACGACCGGCCAATGGCCGGTCGTTTCTGTTAGGGGTGATAAGCGCTTAGTCGCGCAACAAACAGTTCAGCTCATCCACAACTTCAGCCCAATCAGAGTACTCCTGTCGAGCCTCACGCAGGAATGCCGCTTGTTCGGCAGTCCAAAAGGAGGCGCTCGCCAAGGGTTCGGCTTGCGGTAGCGGGCGATGCTTTTCAATAAAAGCCTCTATCGCGGCGGGAGAGTTGGGTAGACCTAATTTGGCAAAAAGATCATTCAGCGTGTAGAACATGCGGCCCTCCTGTCGATGTTATGGAACAATTCCACTCAAATATTCCACCACTAGGATAGCGGCAAGACAAGCAGTCTCCTAGCTTAATTTTCTATCGCCTTTTTTCCTCGGCCATCATTGCATGCAGTAGCTCATCTTTTTCCTGCCAGAGTTGGTTGACCCAGAGCTGAAAACGCGCGCGAAACGCAGCATCCTCACTGTAATCCCCAATAAGTTCAGGTGGGATGGGCAATTGGCGAATGTGTACACGAATACGCTTCACCCGCCCACAGGCGTATTCCCAGTAAGTGGGAATCCCCTCCGGGTAATAGATGGTGACGTCCAACAAGCGATGCAACTGCCCACCCATGGCAGCGAGCGTAAAGGCCAAACCACCAGCTTTAGGCGGCAATAAGTGGCGATAAGGCGACTGCAACTGGCTATGTTTGGTCTCTGTAAAACGCGTGCCTTCCAGAAAATTAATAATCGTGACCGGGTGATGGCGAAAACGCTCGCAGGCCTTGCGCGTCTGCTCTATATCCTTCCCCTTGAGTTCAGGGTGTCGCTCAAGCTTGGCTTTGGAGTAGCGACGCATGGAGGGGAAATCCAGCCCCCAGAGCGCCAACCCCAATACCGGCACCCATAACAAGCTGCGCTTGAAAAAGAACTTTACCCCGGGAATACGCGCATTAAAGGCACGCACCAATACCAGAATATCGGGCCAGGACTGATGGTTGGCAATCAACATATACCATTCGGCACGGCTCAAATTGCCCAGCCCTTCCACTTCCACCTGGGTGGGCAAGGTATGCTCTTGCTGCCAGGTATTAAAGGTAATCCACAGGTTGGAGGCCGAATCCAACAGACGGTCAATCGCGCGCCGCAAGGCGGTTACAGGAATCAATAATTTCACCAGCCCCAGCACCACTACCGGAACAGAAATCATAATAATGGTGATGGAGAAAATCGCAGTGACTAGCACCGCGCGCAGATGATTGAATAATTGCATATTACCAACCTGTGAACTTGCCTGAGACCCTAGTGTCATAAAAGCTGCGCATTTTTGTGCATTACCCACACAGGATCAAGAGAGGGACAATGAATGAAACGTTTTTGGATGGAAAACCGTTCACTGTTTATATTTTTAGCACTGATGTTTTGCTTCCGCAGTGCTGTCGCTGATTGGAATCATGTACCCAGCGGTTCAATGAAACCCACAATTATTGAAGGCGATCGCATAGGCCTGAATAAGATGGCTTACGATCTACGCGTCCCTTTCACCCATATTTCACTTTATAAAATAACTGATCCACAACGCGGGGACATTGCAATATTTGATTCAAAGGTCGCCAATAAACGCTTGGTTAAACGCGTGATTGGCATTCCCGGTGATACAGTCGCAATGCAGAACAATCGCCTTTATATCAATGGCGAGGCAATTACCTACACGCCCGCTGCTAATGGCGACTGGTTGGAGCACTTACAGGGCAAAAACCATATAGTTCGAATTGACCCGAATACAAAAACCTATGCGAATTTTGCCCCGGTAAAAGTACCCGCAGACCATTATTTGATGCTTGGCGATAACCGCGATAATAGCGCCGACTCGCGCGTAATAGGTTTTGTGCCACGTAGCGAATTTGTCGGCCGTTCCCGCAGCGTTATTATGTCCTTCGATTATGAAGACAATTTTTTACCGCGCGCAGACCGTTTTTTTCATAGCCTTGAATAGCCACTGAACGCTAGCGCACTTATTGCCACAAGAAATTAGCGTAAAAAATAATTGCGCACATCCAACCAATCATTCATACGCACCGCTGCAGCCTCTTCCATATTATGCGCTGCAGAAAACAGTAGGCCCTGCCCCACAAAACCTTCAAAGTGACGCGAGCTGTCATCAATTAAATAATCTGCTTGCACCACATTTTTCTTACCGCAAAAAATAAAATTCATGGGCGACAAAAATGGCAAATGTTTTACCAACCACTGGTATTTGGGTGTAAAGGATGTGGGATGCTCCATAGCGGCGGTGGCGATGACTATCTCATAGTGTTCATGCAACTCCCGAATCACCTCGATTGCATTTTCATAAGGAGGGATATCCTCAAAAAACGCCGGAATATCAGGGTAAGCTCTCACTCGCGCGACATGGGCTTCAGGCACAGCCTTATAAATCTTGGTTGCATATAAATCAGCCTTGGTTAGCTTTTGCTGAAACTCGGTGTTGTACCAATCAAGGTGACGGGCCAAGGTGTCGCAGATGGTTTCATCCATATCAATTGCAATACGTTTACGCATTTTTGCTCCCGAAACAATAGACCTACAAAACAATATACCGAAAACAATAGCTTGATAAAAAAATCCCCCGCCAAGGCGAGGGATTTTAGTGCAATCAACCTTAGAAGTTAGTTGGCACTAGAGGTGTCGTTTCTGCATCGTAGTCCACTCCGTCGATACCGAAACCAAACAGACGCAAGAACTCGGCCTTGTAGCCTTCAAAGTCAGTCAGTTCAAACAGGTTTTCTTCAGTGACTAAATCCCACAGCTCTTCCACTTTGGTTTGCACCGATGGGTCTAATTCCAACTCGTCAACGCGGTAACGATTGGCATCGTCCAGACGCGGTGTGGCGGAGTACAAACACTCTTTGAATAAACGTTGGATCTGCTCGATACAACCTTCGTGGGTACCCTGTGCCTTCATCACTTTAAACAGGATTGCCAAATACAGCGGCATTACTGGAATCGCGGAGCTCGCTTGGGTCACAACGGCTTTTAATACGGCAACGCGTGCATTGCCACCGTGTTTTGCGCTCAGGGTTTTTGCCGCGCGATCCAAATCTTCTTTGGCTTTACCAATAGTCGCTTTACCGTAAATTGGCCAGGTTAATTTGTCGCCAAGGTAGGTGTAGGCAACGGTTTGGAAATTGTCAGCGAGCAGATCTGCGCCTTTGAGTGCATCGATCCACATTTCCCAGTCTTCACCGCCCATTACCTTAACGGTATTGGCGATCTCTTCGTCGGAGGCCGGCTCGATAGTGACATCAGAAATTTTCAGCGTGTCAGTATTGAGGTTTTTGGAGGTGTACTCCTTACCGATGGGTTTTAAGACCGAGTTAAACACTTCGCCGGTTTTAGGGTCGGTACGGCGTGGTGACGCAAGGCTGTAAATCACCAAATCCACTTTGCCCATGCTGTTTTTCAGCTCAGCAATAACTTTGTCTTTACAGGCATCGGAAAAGGCATCGCCATTAATAGTGTGGGCGTACAAACCTTCGGCTTTGGCTGCATCGTGAAATGCAGAGGTGTTGTAGTAACCAGCGGTTGCCGTTTTAGTTTCCGACGGCTCTTTCTCAAAACACACACCCAAGGTATCTGCACCACCGCCAAAGGCGGCAGTAATCCGTGAAGCCAAACCAAAACCGGTTGAACAACCCAGCACCAGCACCTTTTTTGGCGCACCGGCAACGGGGCCTTTGGCTTTGGTGAAAGCGATTTGCTCTTGAACATTGGCAGCACAACCCTGTGGATGCGCATTGGTACAAATAAAACCGCGGACTTTTGGCTTGATAATCATGAATCTACCTTGTGGTGATGTTTATGAATTAGCGGGTGAATCAAACGGAAATGAGCACCAGAGGTGGCTCGCAAAGGCGGCCATTATAGTGCCAGAAAGCGCGAATGTCCCCTGCACCCGCTGCAACTCATCAGCAAGTCCAGAGCTACTCGCTCAAGCCGCAACAAATCTGCACAGGATTTGAACTATAGTTGAATCAATTCCCCACAGGATCAAGGAGCAATTTCATGATTTACCCCATGTTCGCCATGGTTTTACTGACTTTTTTGGTCGCCTTTCGCTTGCTCTTTTTGCGCCTCAAGGCGATTAAAACAGGCAGCGTTAAGCTGAGCCAATTTCGCCTGAATACCGGTGAGATGCCCGATGAAATAGCCCAAACCGCACGTAACTACAGCAATCTATTTGAAATACCCGTACTTTTTTACGCAGCGGGCGCCACCGCGATCGCCATGGGAACAGAAAGTACAGCCATGATGGTCGCCGCCTGGTTGTTTGTGTTCGCGCGCACAGCCCATAGCATCATCCACTTAACGATCAACGATGCAATCAACCGCTTTCGTACCTATGCCTTCGGTAATCTCTGTGTATTGGCGATTTGGGGTATATTGCTAATTGATCATGCCACTCACTATGTGGGGTAAATTGCACCAATAGCAGCACTTTTGTGTCGCCATATGCGCTGGCGCACCGAATTAACACCATCGAGAGGCTAAGCTAAACGCTGTTTTACTACCCAGAGGTACTACATTGTGAACAAAAAAATTATCGCCAGTTTATTACTCAGCTTGAGTGCCCTACCGGGCTTGCCCGCCATGGCCGACGATCTGGGCATTAATGTGATATTGGAAGGTGAAGTTGCCCCCGGCGTTTATGGCCGGGTCGAATTGGGCAATGACTCGCGCCCGGACATTTACTACCGCGAGCCCATGATCATCGTCAGCGATTCAAAATATGCACGCAGCCGACCTGTGTATTTACATGTCCCGCCGGGCCATGCAAAAAATTGGGGTAAACACTGCAGTAAATATCGTGCATGCGACCGTCCGGTGTATTTTGTGCGTTCAGCAGAATATGACGAGCACTACAGTGACGATCATGGTCATGATGAACACAAGCATGAAAAAAATGATCGCCCAGGCAAGGGCAAGGGACAAGGAAACGGCAAAGGAAAAGGCAACAATCACTAAACACTGTGTTTTCACCACCCAAACAATTGCAGCACAACCTTTGCGCTGCTTGATCCCCGCCAGTGTGCGGGGATTTTTTTATCTACTGCAAAAAAACCAGCCACCTTTCTTTACACTCCCGCCACACGGATTTACTGCTTTTCAGGTAAAATCCGGTAATAAATTTAATGCTTATCGGTTTCACTCTCCAACACTACACATTCGGCAGGAATACGCATGATTACCCACGAACCCAATCCGCTTTACGTTGCCCACCCCGATCGTTACAAAACCATGAAATATCAACGCTGCGGCAAAAGCGGCCTGCGCTTATCGCGCTTATCGCTGGGTTTATGGCAAAACTTTGGCGCGGTGGATTCACAAGCCAACGCGCGTAACATGCTGCGCCGTGCGTTTGATTTAGGCATTACCCATTTTGATTTGGCAAATAATTACGGCCCCAATTTCGGCTCGGCGGAATCCACTTTTGGCAATATTTTTAAACAGGATTTTGCGCACTACCGCGATGAATTAATTATCTCCAGCAAAGCGGGTTACGACATGTGGCCAGGCCCTTATGGCATTGGTGGTTCACGCAAATATTTGGTGAGCAGTTGCGATCAAAGCCTGAAGCGTACCGGTTTGGATTATTTTGATATTTTTTATCATCACTGCATGGACCCGGAAACACCGCTGGAAGAAACCATGCAAGCGCTGGATTATATTGTGCGTTCAGGTCGCGCACTTTATGTTGGTATTTCCAATTACCAACCCGAGCAGACCAAAGAAGCTGCGCGTATTTTGCGCGCATTGGGCACACCACTACTCATTCATCAACCGCGTTACAACATGTTTGATCGCTGGATCGAAAATGGTTTAACCGACGTTTTGAAAGAGGAAGGTATTGGCTCGATCGTATTCTCCCCACTTGCACAAGGTGTGTTAACCAACAAATATTTGAATGGTATTCCCGCCGATTCACGCGCAGCGCGCCCTGAATTAATCTACCTGAACAACAAAGACATCACACCGGAAAAATTACAAAAAGTACAAGCCTTGAATGCGATTGCAGAATCACGCGGTCAATCACTGGCACAAATGGCCATCGCCTGGACTTTGCATAATGATGCGGTGACCACCTGTTTGATTGGCGCCAGCCGCCCCGCGCAAATTGATGACTCGGTTGCTGCCTTAAACAACCTTGATTTCAGTGCAGATGAACTCGCAAAAATCGAAACCATTTTAAAATAAACCGCGGCGTAGGTTGGGTTAGAGGCGAGCAGCGCGAGCCTCGTAACCCAACAGCAGTGTCGCCGCCCACCGAATGTTGGGTTACGCGACTCGTTAAACTCGCCGCCAACCCAACCTACGATTTAACAACCAACATTCCATTTATGCTATCAACTAATAACCCGCGCATAATTCTCTCTCAACTGTTTCTGCGGATACTTCAACGCATAAACCTCTGACCCCATCAACAACACCACAGCAAACAAAATTATCCGCGCTCGCCAGCCCCGGCTCCACAAACAATAAGTGAATAACACTGCTAACAATACGGGCAGCCCCACAATCAAACACGATGCAATCAGCTCAATCATTTTAGTGTTCCTTCACTGTCGCACTGGCGGCTTTACTACTAGCGCCCAATGAATACCAATCCACCTTGCGTGTAAGCAACATAAATGCACCAAGCACAACAAACAATAACAATGCGCCCATTAACAATGCGTAATCCTCCGCGCTTAACAGGCCATATAACAACAGGTATAAAAACCCCAACCCCAAGCTAAATCCCGCACCGCGTATAAAACTTTGCAGCACATAGGACACATAAAAACCAATCAGCACCACGCAGGCAAATGAGGAAATAGCGTAAGCCGCAACAAAAGCGATATGTTCAGATAACGCCAGCAACAACAAGTAGAAAAATGCCAATGCCAACCCCACCAAACCGTATTGAACCGGGTGAACCTGTAAGCGTTTTAACACTTCAAATAAAAAGAAACTGGCAAAGGTGAGCGCAATAAATAACAACGCATATTTAATCGCCCGATCACTTTTTACATACAAATTGACCGGTTCAACCAAGCTCACACCAAATTGCCGCTGTTGGTATTGATCACACTGTGTGGTGCGAATACAGGCGGTAAAATATTCTGCAAAATTGGTGGAAAAATAGGATGTCTGCCAACGCGCAGTAAATCCGGTGTTATCAATACTGCGCTCCGCCGGTAAAAAATCGCCCAGAAAACGCGGGTGCGGCCAATCGGAGTGCAATTCAACATGGGTTTCCTTACCCAAGGGCGCTATATTGAATTGCTCCGTGCCTTGCAACATCAACTTGAAAGAAAAAGGTACTGACTGCGCTTGTGAATGGATATCTGAAAAAACAGTTGGCGATAACCGTGCATGCACACCATCACCCAGAATTTTTAGTTGCGAGCCAGGTTCAAAGTCATAGGTTTGCTGATTCAGCTGTAACTGCAGGGAATTTTTAATGCCACGGATATCGCTAATACCCACCGCCACAAAGGGACTGTTAAAGGTGTAATCAGCGAGATTGGTTTTAATGCCGTAATTGAGCGGCAAGGTAAAGTACCCGTCGATACTATTGTCTGCATGGTAAAGCCGCGCAGTGTAAATACCCAACTGGCGCGACTCGGTAGTCATATCACCACTCAAACGAAAGCGGTCAGGTAAAAAGTAGAGATTGTCTTCAATTACCCGCTCATGAAATACTTTTTCCTTAGCCTCATTCAGTGTCCAATAGCGCTCCTTTTTAGAATATGGGACAACTAATACTGGGCCCACCAGAGTTTGGCTATAGGCTGAGCTGCGCGCTATATCGCGCACAACCTGCTCGCTATAGTCGCGACGCTCATCAATGGAGTTGCCAATCATTACCAGTGGAATGAGTAACAACAACATTAAACAGCCAATAGCTAAAAATTTGAACGATAGTGAACGATTCATGGTGATCTCCTTGGATTAATTAGGGATCACTATGCCGAAGCTACATGGATTCTTTATGGAGAGTTGGCGGTGCTGTATGGAGATTGTGTGAATTTTTCGAGGAGATTGTGCGATGCTGACGAGCGCCCTGCCCTTTGCACAACTGCAGAGCGCTCGTAGTAACAGTAAACTACCGGCGGTTAAATACCACCTGATTTTTGCTCGGGAAAATAGTGCGGAACTTTTTCATAAATTCATCATTAAACTTGCGCATCCGTTTGGATAACAACAAATTACCCGAGGTAAAATTGGCAGTACAAAGCTCCAAAGTCTGGTTACACAGGTTTTTAGTATTGATTGGGGATGCAAAAAAATAATCCGCAAAATGCTGCTCAAATTTGTCCATCTGCGCGGGTGATACACGTAAATTCTCATCGTTGACTGCGGCACCAAACAGCATATACACCGGAGTTTCAGAGTTGACGACGGGACGCCCGTTAATCCGCACACTGACTAAATCAACATTAAATACCATGCGCTGTTTAAAGTAAGACACCACAAAACGCCCTTCCGTTTTTTTTGCTTCCTCCGTGTAACGAAAGCTATACCAGCCCTGATTACCCGCCTTGGTAATGCTTAACTGCTTGCTGCCATCTTCACTTAACCAGTCACCGGCTACTGGGCGGGGAGTATCCGGCACATTGGCGCTAGCAAGTGGTTTGGACAAAAGATCTTTACAGGCAGTGAGCGACAAGAGAACAACACAACACAAAAGCTTGAGCGGCGACAACATTCTTTTAACTCCAGCGACAATCGGTATTTTAGTAGGCACTTACAGAGCCATTTTTTAAAACCCGGAGCTTATTTTTTTACCGTCGCCAGAGCTGTAAATAATTGTACTTTCATGCAGCCTTTCACACACTAGGGAATTCCAATATCACACTTACACCAGTTGTGGCTAGCGATTGCGCAAGCGGGACATTGGGGGATAAATCCTGAAGCTGGGTGTTCATAATCGATAATTTTCCAGCGTGTAAATCCATTACCTCCTGCACAAAACTCAACCCCAATCCGGTACTTTTTTTGCCCGTTTGCGGGCGTGGCAGTGAGAAGAATCGCTCGGTTAAACGCGCAAAAGCAAATTCGGGGATTGACTCACCCTGATTGAAAATAGATACCTGTAAATGTTCGCCTTGTTTAATTGTCTGCACAAAAATAATGCCCCCACGGGGCGTAAAATCAAGTGCGTTTTCAAGCAAGTTATTGAGTGCTTGATGCAATAAAAACACTTCACCAACCACCACTGCAGAGGGCGTATAGTCTTTGTGGATTTGAATCGACTGTTGGGCAATACGCGCCATCTGGTTATCCAGCAACTCATCGCACAGTCTATTAAGATCGATAGATTTTGGATCATGCAGGCTCTGCTGCTGTTCAACCAAAGCAAGGTTCAATAATCGCTCGATTAGATGTTGCAAACGCAGACTTTCAGTATCGATATTGACGATAAAGCGCTGCCGCTGTTGCTGGTTTTCAAGTGTTTGCAACAGCGGTGTCTGCAATAATTCAGCGGCTGCACGAATACCCGCCAGCGGGCTTTTTAATTCGTGTGCCAATGTTTGCACATAGCGCTCAATATAGGCTTTACCATCCAATTCACTACGCATGGACTCCAACGCCTGCGCAAGTTGGCGCAATTCACCGCTGGCAATTTTGCTTTCAGGAATTATTGCTCGCTCGCCCTGGCTAACACTCACCGCATACTCGCGCAACTTGCGCAGTTCGCGGCTCAACCACCAGGAAAATACTGCACCGCTGAGCAAGCCCAGCAAAATTAAACTGCCCCCCAAAATACCCAAACGCTGTTGGGTGCGATCAATAAAGGGTTGCACACTGCGGTTCGGTTTGGCTACCGACACCACACCGATAATGTCATCGCCATTTTTAATGGGCGCGGCCACATACATAATGCTGGAACTTTCATCGCCCTCCTGCTCATGGGAAGAGCGCGCACCGTACTTACCTTGCAAGGTTAAATACACGTCATTCCAGCGCGAGTAATCTTGCCCTACCGCAATATTATTGGAGTCCAACAACACAATGCCATTGCGGTCAGTAACATAAATACGGTGGTTAACCGCAAATTTATTCACGCCCCAAATATTGGCATTGGGCGTTCGCTGACCATAGGCACGAAAAATATCCGCATAAAAATCTTTGTTGATTTGATTATTTAACATTGGTTCGCGCAAGAATTCCGCCAGCAAATTGGCAGTATCAACCAGTGTTTCCTCGGTTGATTGACGCACGCCTGGGCGAATTTCTTCCATCACCGTGCGCAATACAAAGTAACTGCACAACGCCACAAACAGCATGTAAATAATAAATATGCGTAAACTCAGCGACATCAATGAGCATCCGGTTGATAGCAATAACCAAAACCACGTTGGGTTTTAATAGGCTCTGCAGCAGGGTTTACACTGCGTAATTTGGCGCGCAGGCTTTTTATATGGCTATCGATGCTGCGATCGTAACCTGCATCCACCGTAACCCCCACCGCTGTGAGCAACTGTTCGCGGCTAAATACCCGCCCCGGCTGCGCCAACAGGGTTTCCAACAAACAAAATTCAAAGCGGGTTAGTTGTAACAATTGTTGGTGGTAGTGAATAGTTTTACGTTCATGATCTATCGTGAATTCCGCTGAAGTCGGGGCGCGGGGCGAACTAACCGCAACCGTCGGAACCTCCTGCTCCCGCACGTGTGTGCGCTTTAAAATAGCTTTAACGCGGGCTGCCACTTCCCGCGGGCTGAAAGGTTTTACCACGTAATCATCTGCACCAATTTCAAGCCCCACTACCCGATCCAGTTCATCACCACGGGCGGTTAAAAACATCACCGGAACTTCGGAAAATTTTCGCAGTTGCTTGCAGGCTTCAAAACCGGTCATGTCGGGCAGCCCCACATCCATAATAATCAGATCGACCGGTTGCTCCTTAGCGTGAACCAATGCCTTGCTCGCCAGACTTTCCCAATGGGTGGTAAAGCTCTCTGCCTGCAATACAAATACCAGGCTTTCAGCGATGCTGGGCTCGTCCTCAAGAATCAAAATATAGGGCATGAAGTCAATCCGTAAATAGATAAGGGCTGGGGCGATTCTACAAGAAAGCCGTGATTTAACGTATTGCAATAGCGAGAAAACCGCCCTACCCTCCAAACATATTCCCGTTTCCGGTCAGAGATTATGTCTTCACACAATTCAACACCTGCCGAGCCTATTAGCATTGTAGGCGGCGGCCCTAAAAAAGTGCTCTACACCTTAAAAACCGTGGCGCGTATCGGCCTGCTTAACTCAGCCAAAGCGCTCAACAGCAAAAACACCTGCAAAGCCTGCGGTTTGGGTATGGGCGGTCAACGCGGCGGTATGACCAATGAAAAAGATGAATTCCCGTCGGTATGCAATAAAAGTATTCAGGCGCAATCCACCGATATTCAAGCGCCGATCCCCGAGGATTTATTTACTCACACACTGGACGATTTTAAACAACTGAGTGCCTACGAAATTGAACATCTGGGGCGGTTAAATACCCCGCTGTTTAAATCTGCCGATGGCAATAAATACACACCAGTAAGTTGGGAATTTGCACTGGATAAAATGGCACGCAGTTTTGCAGCCACCCAGGCGGAGCGCACATTTTTTTATTCATCGGGCCGCTCCTCTAACGAAGCCGGTTTTGTGCTGCAATTACTCGCGCGTTTGTACGGCACCAATAACGTCAACAACTGTTCCTTCTACTGCCATCAAGCTACCGGCGTTGGTTTACACAATGTAATCGGCACAGGCACGGCGACAGTGTCATTAGAAGATGTGGGCAACTGCGATTGTATTTTTGTGATAGGTGCAAACCCATCCTCCAATCATCCACGCTTCGTGCATCAATTAAAAAATTGTCGCGAACGCGGCGGACAAGTGATTGTTATCAATCCGGCTAAAGAACCGGGTTTAGTACGTTTTGCGGTACCCAAGAGCGCTAAATCCATGTTCAGCGGCGGAACCTGGATTGCATCAGAATATGTGCAACCCAAAATCGGCAGCGACCTTGCGTTACTCAAAGGTATCGCCAAAGCATTGTTGGAAGCGCAACACATCGATGAACAATTTATCGCACAGCACACCGATAATTTTTTAGTGTTTAAACAGGATATTGATAATACGTCGTGGCAAACCATCACCACTCATTGCGGTATTGATCAGGAAGTAATTCAACAGCTCGCACAGGCCTACGCCAAAGCTGAGCGCGCTATTTTTGCCTGGGGCATGGGTATTACCCATCATTTACACGGTGTGGAAAATGTGGAGGCGATTGCCAACCTTGCGTTGTTACGCGGGATGTTAGGTAAACCCGCCGCCGGTTTATTACCGCTGCGCGGTCACAGCAATGTACAGGGAATTGGCACTGTGGGTGTTAAACCCATTTTAGCGGAAGATGTTTTATTACAACTGGAAAAACACACCGGTGCACAATTACCGCGTAGCGCAGGCATGGATACCCTCGCCTGTTTGACTGCAGCACACGAAGGAAAAATAGATGCCGCATTGATTATGGGCGGCAATTTATTTGCGGCAACTCCAAATAGCCACTGGGCGCAACAAGCGCTGAATAAAATCCCCTTTAAAGTGTACTTGACCACTACACTCAACCTGGGTCACGTGACTGGCATGGAAACCAGTGAAGCATTAATTTTACCGGTCACCGCGCGGGATGAAGAGTGGCAACCCACCACCCAGGAATCCATGTTTAATTATGTGCGTTTAAGTGATGGCGGTATAAATCGCTTGCACAATGTAAAACCGGAAGTAGAAATTCTGTGCGAATTAGGCAAACGCTTATTACCTGAATGCCCACTCGATTTTAATCAACTGAAACAACACGATTCTATTCGCGCGGCGATTGCCGCGACCATTCCCGGCTTGAGTGAATTAAAAGATATCGCACACACAAAACAAGAATTCACGATTCAAAATCGCTTACTGAGCACACCGGAATTTGCCACGAAAAACGGCAAAGCCCAATTTCAAACCAACGTATTACCCGAGACTATCACCAACAATGATTTCCCGTTTGTATTAGCGAGTATTCGCAGTGAAGGTCAATTTAATTCAATTATTTACGAAGAGACGGACTCTTATCGCGGGACTAATACCCGCTGGTCGGTATTGATGAACAAGGAAGATATTCAAGCGCTGGGAGTTGCCGCCGGTGACGCCGTAACCTTGCGTTCGGCGCAAGGTGAAATGAAAGCCGTCACTGTTTTTGCGTTTGATGTGCCGCGCGGTAATGTCCTGGCTTATTACCCGGAAGCCAATGTCCTGATTGCCACCACTCACGACCCGCGCAGTAAAACACCGGCCTTTAAATCGGTGCCAGTACAAGTGACTCCATGCAAATAGTTTGTTAGATAGAAATATTGATGGTGGTTTTCGGGGCTTTGCGGCGGTCGCGCCCTGCGCGGGTTTCAACAATGGTCTGGTCTGCTTTATGGCGACGATCCTGCTTGCGACGCTCAACTCCACCGGGTGGACCTATAGCATCCAGGCCAGCAGAACGCTGTTGCTGCTGATTTTCATTGGCATAGGGGCTCACCGCCGTAGTCGCTGAAGGACGACTGGGCGCTTTAACCGATACCGGTCGAGGCTGGATTGGTCCAAGGTAAACCATGATTGCACCTGAATTCGCAAGTTACAGTCAATTTATCGGCAGCATTCAATCGCCCTTTAACCTTAAGTGCCCAAGATACGTAAAACTGACACCAAGGTCACATTTTAACCAAAAACTCGGTCAGATTTCCGCCTAAAGAAACACTTGACCATCAATTTCAGTCTTTTATACTCGCTTTACGAAGGGGAGTAGTTATTACCGCGCAGGTCGTCAATACGAGTCAAAGCTCCGGTCGCGCGGGCAAGGTAATACCTTGTAAACGAGACCTTTGTCGCAATGACAAAGGCTTTCGTATATTTCCAATTTGCCCGTCATTGCGTCATTTAACCGACTTTGACGGAGCCTTTCATGCTAAACATCCTTTCTTTTTCATCGCTACCAAGCGCCGAAACCGGGCAGCTTGCTGCAGCAATCCAAACTGCAAATGACACAACGACATCTCTCCAATCTATTGGCACCTGGTGGATGTGGCTGGCTTTTTTCACAATTGTGCTTGTAGTACTCGCTATTGATTTGATTTTTGTTGGTGGCGGAAAACAACACCGCGTTTCACTTAAAGAAGCAGGCAGTTGGTCACTGGTGTGGGTTAGCCTTGCATTAAGTTTTGGGGCAGGCTTATGGTTTTATCTGGACGCCCACTACACCCGTGAATTTGCAAACACCAAAACTATGGAGTATTTAACCGGTTATCTGATTGAAAAATCATTGGCAGTGGACAATGTGTTTGTTTGGTTAATGCTATTTAACTTTTTTGCCATACCGCTCGAATTACAAAAACGAGTGTTAACCTATGGAGTGCTCGGCGCAATTATTCTGCGCACTATTATGATTTTTGCTGGAGTTTGGTTAATCGCACATTTCCATTGGTTACTATATGTATTTGGTGCGTTTTTATTACTGACTGGTATAAAAATGTGGTGGATGGCAGACAAACAAATAGACCTTAACAATAACCCTCTGCTTAACTGGTTTAAGCGGCATTTTGCCATTAGCGATCACTTGGAAGGCGAGCGCTTTTTTGTTGTCGTCAATGGTGTGAAGCTCATGACACCATTATTTTTGGCATTAATTATGGTGGAAATCTCGGATATTATTTTTGCAGTGGATTCGATTCCGGCTATTTTCGCGATTACTTCTGATCCATTTATCGTACTCACATCCAATATCTTTGCAATTCTTGGTCTGCGTGCCATGTATTTTTTGCTGGCTGATATTGCAGATCGCTTCGCTTACATTAAATATGGTTTAGCCTTGGTGCTCATTTTTATTGGAGTAAAAATGTTGTTGATCGACATTTATAAAATTCCAATTGGCGTATCACTTACCACTGTTGCTTTATTAATTGGGGGATCAGTGCTGATTTCCTGGATAAAAACCAAGCCAGCAGCTTCGGGAATTGAGTAACAAAAACGCCTCCCTCGCATGTAGCAAGGGAGGCGTTTACTGGTTTATCACGCCGGATTAAACCATTTTAAATTATCATGCAATTTTACTACTTCACCCACAATAAACAGGGTTGGAGCATGCACATCATTTGCTGCCACTACATCGGCAATCGACTGTAAGTCGGCAATCAAAACACGCTGCTCCTGAGTCGTACCTTTTTCAATCAAAGCAACCGGTGTTTGTGGTGAACGACCATGACTGATGAGCGATTCACAAATCTCTTTTAATCCAACCAAACCCATATAAAAAACCAACGTCTGTGTTGGGTTGGCCAACTCCGGCCATTGCAAATTGGTATTGTCGGACTTTAAGTGCCCTGTTACAAAACGCACCGATTGGGCGTAATCGCGATGTGTCAGTGGAATGCCTGCATAGGCAGAACAACCCGATGCCGCAGTAATACCCGGCACCACTTGAAATGGAATATTGTTTTGCGCAAGTAATTCAATTTCTTCACCGCCACGCCCAAAAATAAACGGATCGCCCCCTTTCAAGCGCAACACCCGCTTGCCTTCTTTAGCTAAATCAACCAACAGCTGATTGATATTTTCCTGCTCCATTGCATGTTCGCTGCGGCGTTTGCCCACATAAATCCGCTCGGCATCGCGGCGCACTAGCTCCATTACACCATCTGATACCAAACGATCGTAAAGCACCACATCGGCTTGTTGCATTAAACGTAGCGCGCGCAAGGTTAATAACTCTGGATCGCCAGGGCCGCCACCGACCAAATAAACTTCGCCTTGAGTAATGGTCTGATCTTCTTTGGCAATTTCAGTGGCGATAATATTTTCTGCCGCTGTTTCCTGACCATTCAAGGCTAACTCCGCTGCCGGGCCTTGCAGAATTTTCTCCCAAAAGCGACGCCGACTATCACCATCATCAAAGCGCGCCTTAACACGGTCGCGCCAACTGCTCGCGATTTGCGCGAGGCGACCGTAGCTAGTGGGAATCAATGTTTCAAGCTTCGCGCGAATTAAACGCGCCAATACCGGCGATTCACCACCACTGGAAATTGCAATCACCAAGGGAGAGCGGTCAATAATTGCAGGAGTGATGTAAGTGCAAAGCGTAGGGCTGTCCACCACATTCACCGGTAAGTTACGCGCTTGGGCATCCGCAGAAATTTGTTCATTGAGTGTTTCGATATCCGTCGCGGCAATGGCAATGACACAATCATTTAAATCACTGGTTTGATATTCACGCTCACGCAACTCGCCATTATTTTGCGCAACCAGTTCGCGTAATTCACTGGAAATTTCCGGCGCAACCACCCGCAAACGCGCACCCGCCTTGGAGAGCAATCGCCCTTTGCGCGTTGCAATATCGCCACCACCGACTAACAGGCAGAGGCGGTTCTTTAAATCGAGAAAGACGGGAAAATATTCCATAATAATCTACACGGTTTTATTTAACTCCAGTCGAACTGCAGTTAACACAATAATCAGATGAATGTAAAAATTAAGATGCAGAAATAAAAAGGGTGGGCAATGCCCACCCTTTTTATTATTTTTTAGCAGAATTCAACACTTCTTGCCCACCCATATAAGGGCGTAATACTTCAGGAATAATTACACTACCATCTTCTTGCTGATAATTTTCTAACACAGCTAACAAGGTGCGGCCAATGGCCAAACCGGAACCGTTGAGGGTGTGCAGCAGTTCAGGTTTGCCGCTTTCTTTGTTGCGGTAGCGCGCCATCATGCGGCGGGCCTGGAAATCGCGGAAGCTGCTACAGGAAGAAATTTCGCGATACTTATCCTGTGAAGGCACCCATACTTCTATGTCGTAAGTTTTAGCAGAGGAAAAACCGATATCACCACCGCACAAAATAACGGTGCGATGGGGCAAGCCGAGTTGTTGCAAAATCGTTTCTGCATGGCCAACCAAGGCTTCCAGCGCTGCATCGGATTCTTCCGGGTGCACAAACTTAACCAGTTCCACTTTTTCAAACTGGTGTTGACGAATCATGCCGCGGGTATCACGACCATAGCTGCCCGCCTCTGAGCGGAAGCAGGGAGAGTGGCAAACCAATTTGATCGGCAGCTGGGTTTCGTCAACAATTTCATCGCGGTAAATATTAGTGACTGGCACTTCGGCAGTGGGAATTAAATAAAATTCGCGGTCGTCGGTCAGTTTAAACAAGTCTTCTTCAAACTTGGGTAATTGGCCTGTGCCAAACAGTGAATCGCGATTCACAATAAACGGCACGTTAACTTCTTCGTAGCCGTGTTGATTGATGTGAGTATCCAACATAAATTGCGCAAGAGCGCGATGCAAACGCGCTACGCCGCCACGCAAAACCGCAAAACGAGTGCCGGTAATTTTGGTGGCCACTTCAAAATCCAAACCGCCTAATTCTGCCCCCAGATCAACGTGATCCTTGATGGGAAAATGGAAACTACGCGGCATACCCCAGCGGCGAACTTCAACGTTATCCTCTTCACTTTTACCATTGGGCACTTCATCGGCAGGAATATTGGGAATTGCCTTTACAAAATCATCCCACTCAGCTTGTACTTTTGCCAATTCAGCTTCGGCGCCTACCAATTCCTGTTTGATGTTTTCTACTGCTTGCATCATAGGTGCAACATCTTCACCGGCTTGTTTGGCTTTGCCTATCCCCTTGGAAATAGAGTTGCGTTCACTTTGCAAATTTTCCGTTTTTATTTGAATCGCTTTGCGGGTTTCTTCCAGAGCCTGAATTTTAGCAACATCTAACTCATAGCCACGTTTGGCCAAACCCTGGGCAACTTGTTCGGTAGCGGTGCGAAGTAACTTTGAATCTAACATGATGAGTAATTTTCTATTTGAAGTTGAAGAACATGAATAATTAATAACTAAAATATTTTTTGGGTTAATGCCATACCAACAAAGGCCATTAATAAACCCAGAATCACCGAGCTGCTGGCATACACAAGCGCGTTTAACACGTGCCCTTCTTGCCACAGCTGTAAAATTTCCAGCGAAAAAGCTGAGAAGGTGGTGAAGCCCCCTAAAATTCCGGTGATAAAAAATAAACGCCATTCGACAGGCAAGGTGGTTTTTTCTACCAGCAGTACATAAGCCACGCCAATCAAAAATGACCCGACAATATTCACCACAAAGGTGCCGAGTGGAAACCGGTAATTCAATAGCGGCGTTAAATAACCGACGGCAGCGAATCTAAGCACTGAGCCAAGAGCACCACCTAATGCGATTGCTAACCACTGCATATTATTTTCCGGGCGATTTTTTGTAGCGTTTCTTTTTACTTTGCTTATCCAACTCGCGTAGATGGGCAAGCTTTTCCTGAATTTTTAATTCCAAACCACGTTCGACCGGTTGGTAGTAACGCGCTTGGGCGATCTCTTCCGGCAAATAATTTTCACCTGCCGCATAGGCGCCGGGTTCGTCGTGGGCGTAGCGATATTCCGCACCGTAATCCATGCTTTTCATCAGCTTGGTCGGTGCATTGCGTAAATGCATGGGAACATCAAATGCGGGTTGGGAGCGAACATCAGCCATGACCTGATTGAACGCATTATACACAGCATTACTTTTGGGTGCGCAGGCCAAATACACCACGGCTTGGGCGATGGCCAACTGCCCTTCCGGGCTACCTAAACGTTCTTGTACATCCCACGCCGACAAACACAGCGGCAACGCGCGTGGGTCAGCATTCCCTATATCCTCACTTGCCATACGCACCACCCGGCGGGCGATATAAAGTGGATCGCAGCCACCATCAAGCATTCTGGCAAGCCAGTAAAGTGCGCCGTCGGGCGATGAGCCGCGCACGGATTTATGCAGGGCGGAGATTTGCTCGTAGAAAATATCGCCGCCCTTATCGAAGCGGCGCACATCGGACGCCAAGACTTCAGCAATCACTTGTTCATTGATGATTTTGTGATCGCCGGTGTCTTCGGCGAGATCAGCGGAAATTTCCAGCAAGTTAAGCGCTTTGCGTGCATCGCCATCGGCGGCTTGCGCGAGAGTCATTAGCGTATCCTTATCGATACGAATGTCCTGCCCGCCCAGGCCGCGTTCATTATCGTCGAGCGCCTGCTGTAATACGTCTTTTAATTGCTCGGGCTGCAGACCGCGCAGCACATACACACGGCACCGTGAGAGCAGTGCGTTGTTTAATTCAAACGAGGGATTTTCAGTGGTTGCACCGATAAAAATAAAAGTGCCGTCTTCCACATAAGGCAGAAATGCGTCCTGTTGGGATTTGTTGAAGCGATGTACTTCATCGACAAATAAAATGGTTTTGCGACGACTGGAGATGCGCTCTTGCTGCGCGGTTGCGACAGCGGCACGAATTTCTTTTACGCCGGACAAAACCGCTGACAAGGATTCAAACCGCGCATCTGCCTGCTCGGCGAATAATTTGGCAAGCGAGGTTTTACCCACACCGGGTGGGCCCCACAAAATCATCGAGTGCAGTTGACCGCGAGTGATAGCTTCGCGCAGCGGTTTGCCCACACTGAGCAGGTGCTCCTGACCAATATAATCATCCAGATTGCGCGGGCGCATGCGCGCAGCAAGCGGTTGATATGCAGGGGCACTGCCGGCAAATAGATCCATGGGCTTACATCTTTATAGGGTTAGATCCGATCAGTGTTTAATCCCTCAGGATCTCAACACCTTCGGGCGGCACAAAGAAAAAGTTTTCTTCCGGCAGTGCATTGTTGCGTTGCACATTGCTCAATACACAGCGGGTCAACTGGCCCAGGCTGTCTTGAATCGCAAACTCGCTCAGCTGCCCACTTTTAAATACCAGAATTAAATGCTGGAACATGCCCTCAGTCACCTTGGGTGTGAGGGTATATTTTTCTGCACTGCCATCCTGTTGATCGCGTGCGACAGAAAAGTTTTTACGCAACTGTTCGATGTCCGCACTCAACAATAATGCAGGCGTTTCACGCAGGTCATCGGTAAATTCGCGGATATTCACCGTTTCCAAATCCGGATCGTAGAGCCAAATAGTTTTATTGTTGGATACCAACAGCTGTGGCATAGGCTCCAGGGTTTTCCAATAAAATTTACCTGGGCGCATCAACATAAAATTGCCGCTACTGGATTCTTGCTCGACGCCAGCCTTGTCGTAAGTGGTCTGTACAAAATCACCTTGCAAGGTGTTCATGGCATCAAGTTGTTTGCGGAGCTGTGCAGCCGCCTGATCGTCAGTCGCATAAGTAGTAACCGACAACACCAACAGCAAACCAGTAAAAATGCGTGCAAAAACGTTCATATAAATTCCAACAAGAGTATTAAGTTACTGACACCGGAATCCTATCGGGTGCAGATGAACCTGAGATAAATCAATCGCGCCCGCCCGGCACCAAAACTTCACGGTTTCCGTTGTGACCCGCCGCGGAAACAACACCCGCCATTTCCATGGTTTCAATTAGACGTGCGGCACGGTTATAACCGATGCGCAATTTTCGCTGTACCGAGGAAATGGAAGCCTTGCGCGATTCGATCACAAAAGCCACAGCTTCATCGTACAGCGCATCACTTTCATTATCGCCGCCCTCTTCACCACCTTCGCTCGGCATGCCTGGCACTGGAATCGAATTATTGCTGTCATCGGTAATGCCATCAATATAGTTGGGTTCACCACGTTTTTTCCAATCGGCCACCACGCGGTGAACCTCGTGGTCATCCACAAAAGCGCCATGAACACGGACTGGCACGCTGGTGCCGGGCGGCAAATAAAGCATATCGCCATGCCCCAGTAACTGCTCTGCCCCGCCTTGGTCGAGAATGGTACGCGAATCGATTTTGGACGAAACCTGGAACGCCATACGCGTCGGGACATTGGCCTTAATCAAGCCGGTGATTACATCTACCGATGGGCGCTGGGTAGCCAAAATCAGATGGATACCCGCTGCACGGGCTTTTTGCGCAATACGGGCGATGAGCTGCTCTACCTTTTTGCCGACAATCATCATCATATCGGCAAATTCGTCGATCACGACCACAACGGCTGGCAGGGTTTCCAGATCGGGCGCAGTAGCCACTTCAGCACCGGGTTCAAAGTTCTCTTCTGGTTTGAATAGTGGGTCTTTGATTGGCTCACCCGCTTTGATGGCATCGTCCACCTTGCGGTTAAAACCAGCGAGGTTACGTACCCCCATGGCGGCCATGAGCTTATAGCGACGCTCCATTTCCCCAACACACCAGCGCAGCCCGTTGGCCGCGTCTTTCATGTCGGTAATAACCGGCGTAAGCAAATGCGGGATACCTTCGTAAACCGACAACTCCAGCATTTTGGGGTCGACCAACATCAAGCGTACTTCTTTGGGCGTGGATTTATACAGCAGGCTGAGTAACATCACGTTTACACCCACAGACTTACCAGAGCCAGTAGTACCTGCGACCAACAAGTGCGGCATTTTGGCAAGATCAGCCACCACCGGCTCCCCGGAGATGTCGTGACCCAACGCCATGGTAAGCACTGATTTGGAGTTCTCGTAGAGTTCAGATGAAATCACTTCCGACAGGCGCACCATTTCGCGGTGTGCGTTCGGGATTTCAATCCCCATCACTGATTTGCCGGGAATAACCTCTACCACCCGCACTGAGACTACCGCCAGCGAACGCGCCAGGTCTTTGGCAAGCCCGGAAATACGGCTGGCTTTAATACCTGGCGCAGGTTGGATCTCAAACCGGGTCACCACCGGGCCGGGCTGTACCGACACCACCTCAATCTCGATACCAAAGTCTTTTAGTTTGAGTTCCAGCATGCGCGACATGGCTTCCAACGACTCTTTGGAATAGCCTTTGTCACTGCGCTTATCGGCAGGATCAAGCAAGTTCAATGGCGGTAAAGTACCCACAGCCGGCTCGATAGATTCAAAGAGCGACGGCTGCTTTTCCTTTTCAATGCGCGGACTGGGCGCAGGCTTCTTTTTGGGTGGCTCGGTGATAATTACCGGGGCCACGCGCTTGGCTTCCTGTTTAACGTGCTGCTCCACCACTTCGCGGCGATGCTCCTGCGCTTTTACGGCGATTTGCTTTTCCGCCCGCTCACGCTGGTAAACCTGCCATTTTTCCAGCCCACGATTGACGCCGATGCTAATCCATCGCCCAATATCCTCAGCGAGCTTAAGCCAGGAGAGATCGGTAAAAATTGTCATGCCCACCAAAAACATACTGAGCATCAACAGTGTGCCGCCGGTGTAGTTAAACGCGTCAAAAATACCGTCAGAGACAGCAGCACCTAACAAGCCACCATTGGAATAAGGTAATACGGAGGCACCGTCGCTGTAATGCATGGCAGCGATGCCAGTACCGGCAACCATAACCAATACCAACCCCACCGCACGTAAACCAAAAAACAACCAATCGATAGCATCCTGACGGGTGCGATCCTTAAGCACTAACCAGGCGCGATAGGCAATCATCACCGGAAACAAGTATGCGAGGTAACCAAACAGCGAGAAAAATACATCGGCAATCCAGGCGCCGAAGGAGCCACCCGCATTTTGTACCTGGGTATTTTCGCCCGTTTTGGACCAACCCGGATCCAGAGGGTCATAGCTGACCATAGCGATCAATAGGTACAGACAGATCGCGCCCAAACCAATGAGCGCCCCCTCTTTCAGCAGGCGAACGAGCAAGCTGGAAGCTTGTTCAGATGCAGGAGTACGGCGTTGCGGAGTTACTGATTTCAATGGAAATGTCCCGATTGAGATACAAAGGCACTAATTAATAAACGAGGGCTATTGTAATTACTGGCGGCAGATTTACCACCGGCAAGATCACTCTGCGGGGAAATGAATGAAAAAACCCGCACAAGTGCGGGTATTCATGGTTGTTTTGCGAGCAACCAAGGGAATTTAATGCTGCGTTTCAGCAATCAGGCTTTCCATACCGGGTGCCCAACGAGTCACCTGATTGCGCCCATGTTGTTTGGAGTAATAAAGAGCCTCGTCTGCCTGCTGGATGAGCTGACTGGAACTTATCGCCCCCATACGCATGGAGGTCACACCAAAACTGCCGGTTACGCTGACACCGTTGGTGACTTGTGAAGCGATTTTTTCGCGGCAGCGCTCCGCAATCATCTGCGCTTGTTCAATAGGGGCACCGGGTAAAATCACACAGAATTCTTCACCGCCAAAACGCGCCACCATATCCATATCGCGCACTACTTCGCGCAAACTGTTAGCAGCCATTTTAATCACTTCATCGCCCACGGCATGACCATAGGTATCATTCACTTTTTTGAAAAAATCGATATCAGCCATGATGCAACTAAACTCGGCATCGGAAGCGCGTGCACCGTCAAATTTACCATTGAGATGTTCGTAGAGCGCGCGGCGATTAAAACAATTAGTCAGTGGATCCCGTGTTGCGAGGTAGGTAAGCTCTTTATTTTTGGTTTCAATCGCTGCCTGGCTCGCGGCCAGTTGCTGCACCATATCCTCCAACAAACGGTTTTTCCCCTCCAGCTCTGTAATATCCTCAAATACCGCAATAGTGCCTTGTATTGCGCCTTTGGCATCCAGAATTGGCACGGCATTTACATGAAAGATTTTTTCGCCATCATCGCCCATAGGTAATAAAACGCGAACCCCGGTTTGTTTGATGCCCTCAGCGATAGCACGCATCCAGGGGTATTCGTTATCAACACTCTTGGGATCGACAAACCAACCCAAGTTACTGGCTTTTTTGCCTAGCAAAAATTCCTCCGTGCGGCGCAAATTTTCTAGTAAAGCAGTATTAGCCAGAACTATCTGTTCGCGCCGATCCAAAATTAACACGCCCTCCGCCAAAATATTTAATGCATTGCGCACTCGCGCTGGCACCACTGCACTCGGGTCCAAATGTTTGAGTGCACGTTTGATGTAAAACCAAAACCCCACAAAACCACTGAGTGAAATAAAAACAATCAGCAGTACAAAAGTAGGCACACCAAAAATAGGGTGTCGGTCATGCAACAATGGCTCAAAACTAATTTCAAATTCGGCACGTTTTGCGCCATTGGTCATTACCGGGAAACGAATATGCGTGGGTGTGGATTCATGTTCTTTTGCATCAGCCCAAAATTTTTCATGCGCATTGGTTTTCGCCACCAGGTTTCCATTATTGTGCCTGACGGCTACCGATAAGATCTCCGGATTGCGCTCCACAGAGGACTCAAGTAAATACTGTAGCAATAACTCATCGCCCCGCATAATCGCCACGCTGACTTGGGACGCCAGAGTTTCAGCTAAACGTTTGCGCACATCCAACTGCTGACGCTCAGCACCGGGCGCCAAACCAATCGCTTGCGCGAGAATCAATAAAGAGACGGTGAGAATCACCAACCCCACACTCAACCTCACGGCAGGTGTAATAGTAAACATTCAAATTCCTTAACAGCATTGAGTAGAAAAATAATTACACATCTTTGGTTTTTTGTTGGGCGTGATCAAAAAGATACCCCACTTCTTTAGCATTTTTATCTTCATGTTTACGATCTTTGCGCTGTTGCTCCAATTCTTTTTTGCGCTTATTCACTTCATCAAGAATAGGCAGCGGATCTAAGCCGCGCCACAGAGGCAGCATAGAAACCATTGCCAGCAATAAACTGCTGGCACGCAGCGACCAAATCAACAAACCGGTAGTCAATGAAAAACTAATGCCAGCAATCAGTGCTTTACGATCATGCTCTTCCTCTAGTGCCTCATCCATTTGCGCACGAATACGCCGCACTTCACTATCAAACTCCGCGGCTTCCCACGGCGCAAAACCGGCATCGGGTACAATCAAACTGACCAGCGATGTGGACGCCGTTAAGCTAGACACCTGCAGTGCATTAGAATTAAGTAGTTGCACTACACGTTCATAATCCTGTGCAGATTTATCCTCCACCACATTGTATGGAGAGTCATACTCATCCCCATTCACAAGTAGCTCCTGGTCAACCACTTCGCTTGTAATATCAGGTTCATCCGGCAAAGCAGGCGAAAGTGTTGACTCGTCTCCATTTGTCGGCGGAATAACGCCGGGATTTTGATTTTCAGGCAACACAACAACAGGAGGAATAATGGGATCAGGGATTGTCGGCGGTGTACTTTCATCAACATCCGGAGTAATAATAGGCGGGGCGACAATCACGGGCGGAATAATTACTGGAGGCGCAACTGGCGGCTCTTTAGCAGACACAGTGACTTTAAAACTGGACTCGACCCACGCGCCATCAGAATCAATTGCTCGCAAGCGAATAATTGATTCACCCGCATTCTCGGATGACACCACAATCGTCATCATCCCGGTATTCTGATCCATCTGGACATCAATTACCGCGTCAGGATTACTATTCCCCATTAATTCAAAATTAAGCGTTACTACATCTTCGATATCAAAAAATTTATTTCGCAAATCAATTTGTTGCGGTGCATCACCTGCAACCATCGTCATATTATCAATTGTAATTGCCGTGGGCGCATCATTCACATTTACGACAGTAATCATAAACGTATCAGTCACTGCGCTATTACCATCATTGGCAATAACATCAATCAATATGGCCCCAACATCACCATTCGTTGGTGTACCGCTAAAAGTCCGAGTAACAGGATCAAAACTCAGCCATGCAGGTAATGCTCCCCCGCCAGCTAATTGCGCGGTGTAAGTTAAAGTGTCGCCAACATCGGCATCTGCAAATGTATTACTGTTGAACTGGAAATTAAACGCAGAATCTTCGGCTGTGTTTTGATTGGGGATGGTATTCGCAACTATAGGGGCATCGTTAGTATTAGCAACAACAACATTGAACGTGTCCGTTACGATACCGCCATTGCCATCATCGGCAATAACATCAATTGATACAGCTCCAATATCACCATTCGTTGGTATACCACTGAAAGTACGGGTTACTGGATCAAAACTCAACCATGCAGGCAATGCACCGCCGCCAGCCAACTGCGCGGTGTAAGTTAAGGTATCACCCACATCAACATCGGAAAATGTATTGCTATTGAATTGAAAGTTAAACGTAGAATCTTCGGCTGTGTTTTGATTGGGGATGGTATTCGCAACTATAGGGGCATCGTTAGTATTAGCAACAACAACATTGAACGTGTCCGTTACGATACCGCCATTGCCATCATCGGCAATAACATCAATTGATACAGCTCCAATATCACCATTCGTTGGTATACCACTGAAAGTACGGGTTACTGGATCAAAACTCAGCCATGCAGGTAATGCTCCGCCGCCAGCTAATTGCGCGGTGTAAGTTAAAGTGTCGCCAACATCAGAATCCGCAAATGTATTGATATTGAATTGGAAGTTAAACGCAGAATCTTCGGCTGTGTTTTGATTGGGGATGGTATTCGCAACTGTGGGGGCATCATTTACGGCGGTGATAGTGATATTAACTGTGTCGCTGTCTATCAAAACGCCACCGCTACCACTATTACCTAAATCGCTTGTAGTAATTGCTAATACCGCAGTGCCGTTGTAACCCGTTGTTGGGTTAAATGTCAGAATTGAAAGTGCATTATTAATATCAGTTTTAGTGCCACTAAATACCAGACTGCTATCGTTGGTGCCATCGCCAGTGGTAAAAATTAAACCTGTAGTACCACCAAGTGTTAATGTGCCATTCGTTACCGAAAGAGTAACCTGTAAATTACCCGTACCAACATCCAGATCATCTATTTGAATTCTATTGCCATTTACTGAGCTGAAAACCAGTGATGTATCTTCACTCGTGACTTGTCCACCGGGCACAGTATTTTCAGGTGCATCATTCAGCGCGGTGATATTTATCGTGGCTGTGTCACTGCCCGACAAACTGCCATCATTGGCGCTAATGGTAAGCATGCGTGTTGCAACAGGGGTATCGCCTGAAAGGCGATACGTAAGTGTGCTACCGCCATTGCCTGCAAACAAATCGTTGAGTTGTGCAGCGGTACCTGTGAGTACCAACGTATTCGTATTCACGCCCGATACAATTACCACACCTGTAGTGCCAACTGTTGCAGCAAGATTACTATTGCTACCCTCAGCGGTCAGCGTGATTGTTAATGCATCGCCATCTACATCAGCAACACTAATTCCAGTTCCGTGCAAATCAATCGGGGTTTGTTCATCTGCAAAATAATCAGTGGCAGTAATGGTGACGCTGGGGGCGTCATTAGTGTTTGCAACCGTAATAGTAAATGTATCCGTTACACTACCGCCGTTGCCGTCATCGGCAATTACCTCGATAGATACAGTACCAACATGCGCATTCAGCGGCGTGCCACTAAAGGTGCGCGTAACGGGGTCAAAACTCAACCACGCAGGTAAGGCACTACCGCCAGCTAACTGCGCGCTGTAGGTCAATGTATCGCTCACATCCACATCGGAAAAGGTATTGCTGTTAAATTGGAAATTAAATGCAGAATCTTCCGTTGCATTTTGATTGGGAATTGCGTTGGCAAGGATAGGCACATCGTTAGTGTTAGCAACAGTGATAGAAAAAGTATCTGTGACTGTGCCACCATTTCCATCATTGGCAATCACATCAATAGATATAGCACCCACATGAGCATTCGTAGGCGTGCCACTAAAAGTTCGCGTAGCTCCGTCAAAATTCAACCATGCCGGTAATGCACCGCCACCGCCAGTTTGTGCGCTGTAGGTGAGTGCATTACCTACATCCTGGTCCGCGAATGTATTTGCTGCAAAAGTAAAATTAAATGCAGCATCTTCGGTTGCGTTTGCATTGGGGATTGGGTTGGCAACAGTTGGAACATCGTTAGTGTTGGCAACAACTAAATCAAAAGTATCTGTTGCGGGTGTCCCACCGTTACCATCATCAGCGGTCACTCTAATTGAAATTGTACCCACATCAGCATTGGCTGGTGTGCCTGAAAAAGTACGTGTAACCGCATCAAAACTTAGCCATGCTGGCAGTGCACTTCCATCCGCCATAGTGGCAGTATAAGTTAGCGTATCGCCAACATTCGGATCATCAAAGGTTGCATTATCAAACTGAAAATTAAATGCAGCATCTTCAGTTGCATTTTGATTGGGGATGGGCGTAATTAAAAAAGGGAAATTGTCTACATTGCCGATAACTACATCAAATGTATCTGACACAGTCGCTTCGCCATCATCGGCAGTTACGCTAATACTAATTGTGCCCACGTCACCATTGGATGGAGTACCACTGAAAGTACGCGTCGCTGAATCAAAACTCAACCATCCCGGTAGTGCACCGCCACCTGCCAAGGTAGCCGAATAAGTCAGGCTATCACCAAGGTCCTGATCACTGAAAGCGTTAATTGGAAAGGTGTAGTTAAACAGTGCACTTTCGGTGGCCGTTTGATTTCCAATAGGATTCGCCACTGTGGGCGCATCGTTGGTATTGGCAATTACAACATCAAAAACATCGTTAGCGGTTCCGCCTGCACCATCATTTGCATTTAATTTAACTGAAATAGTTCCTACATCACTGTTAGTAGGTGTACCGCTAAAAGTACGTGTTGCCGAATCAAAATTTAACCACGCAGGTAATGCACCACCATCAGCCAATTCTGCGGTGTAGCTAAAGGTCGCGCCCACATCGCCGTCACCAAAGGTATTGGCGGGAAAGATATAAGTGAACACAGAATCTTCTGTGGCGTTTTGATTGGGAACGGGAATATTGACGAAAGGATCGTCGTTGACGCCGTTAATCGTAATATCAAAGGTATCATCTGCTGTTGAACCATTTCCGTCATTAGCCGTGACTTTAACGCTAATAAAACCTACATCCCCATCGTCAGGAACTCCACTAAACGTGCGTGTGCCTGCATTAAAATGCAACCATGCGGGAAGCGCATCGCCATTTGCTAAAGTAGCAGTGTAAGTGAGTAGATCCCCATCAACATCAGCGAAAGTATCTGCGGCAAAAGTGAAACTGAATAGTGATTCCTCGGTAGCAATTTGATTGACGATTGGATTCGCAAGTGTAACGGGGTCATTAATCGCAGTGATATTAATTAATGCCGAATCATTTGCACTCAAGCTTCCATCGCTGGCAGAAATGGTTAACTGTTGCGTTGCCGAAGGTGTATCTCCAGCCAAGCGATAAGTCAGCGTGCCACCATTATTACCGGCAAACAAATTATTCAATTGTGTTGATGTGCCAGTGAGGGTTAATACATTGGTAGCATTGCCAGATGAAATAATCACGCCCGTAGTGCCAACTAGCGCAGTGAGTTGACTATAAGTTGATGGCGCTTCGACAGTCACAGTTAACGTATCACCATCCGAATCATTGATCACTATGCCGGTACCATGCAAATCTAATAGTGCCTGCTCATCAACAGCATAACTAGTTTCAGCAATAACAACTGTTGGGGCATCATTAACATTATTAATAGTGATTGCAATATTATCTGTGTCTTGTAAGCCACCGCTTAACCCCAGATCTTTTGTCGTAATACTAAAAGTATCGCCACCAACAAAATTATTTACCGGTGTATAAGTAATAGTGGATAAGGCCGCATTAATTTCAGCTACTGAGCCACGGAATAACATATAGAAATCATTGGTACCATCACCACCAATGAATGTTAAACCTGTGGTTTGTGCAAGGCTGAACGAACCTTGGGCTGCATTGAGAGTTACTTCAAGGTCGTTAGGGAATGCGTCGGCATCAGCCACTTGAATTTGATTGCCGTAAATTGAGCTAAAAATTAACGGCGTATTTTGATTGGTAGATTGCGCACCCGGCACGGTATTAACCGGAGCCTGATTACTGCCATTATTGTATGAAAGCAAAAAATTCAAATCGGCACTGCTATTGCCTGTGCCGTTTACAATCATTTCCGAGTTATTCCAGGCATCGCTTTTGTAGGCGACAGAAACTTTACCATCGGCATTATTGGTGGTTATCTTGATAATGTAGGTTTGACTATCGTTAAGTACAACATCACCAAAATTAAAGGTTTTCCAACCAAAAGTGCTGTCTAACTGATCGGAATTAATCGTTTGTGTAGCCAGCGGTGATGCATCATTCCATCCGCCATCCAATAATTGAATCGTGATGTCCTGATTGGCAGCACCAGATTCCACACGCAGCTGCACACTGATCTGGTTAACGGTATAAGTTGCACCGGGGCTATCATAAAGGAAGGATTGACCTACACCACTAACCGACGACACTGATTGAACGCTAGTTCCCCCTTGAATATTAATATAATGAGTAGACGCTAAAACGCCAACCCACGCCTCTTGCACCGCCGTACTTACAACAACAGTTTGTTCAATACTACCTACTGAAAACTCTAAATCCCAATCACCACTTAATGTGTTATGGCCCGTTGCATCATCACTTGCAGCGACATCCGCGTCGGTTAGCGCTGCAAGTTCTGCAATAAATTCACGCCCCTGCACAGTCGCGGCCACATCGCAGCCGTAAATTAAAATATCGGCATTTTCACCCAATGCAGTGCGCCAAGCGATCAACTCATCTTCATACTGAAACAGATTATTGGTGCTGAGCAATGTACTGCCGAGTGCAACAGAGCCATCCGCGCCGTGAGAAATTATGTGCAGCGAATCAAGCCGGGAAAATTGTGTCAGCTGTTGAGTAATTTGAACGACGCCATCACTGTTGGTATCAAGGTAAACAATTTCCAAATCACCCGTTGAATGTTGTTGGCGAATATCCTCCACAAACTGCTTATAATTTTCGACAGCAGTATCCACAACCACCAAGCTCGTGATTCGTTGAGCAGCGGTTTGTGCATCCAATAACGGATCTGCAGGTGGCAGATAGATGGCGGTCAAATCGAGTTTGGCAGCAGCTTCCGATAACTGCGTTATATCTGCACTGCCATCGTCAAATACGGCGATATCGGCAGTTGCAGAAAATAGCAACCGGGGTTCAAGCGTTTCAATCAGGGGGCGCTTGTGGCGCGACAACTTGGACATGAGCAGTATCGAGTCTTGTTATTTGTACCCGCCTCTTGCATAGGTACAAACAGGGTTAAGGTGTGGTTCTCACCAACTTGCATCCCTGTGGCAGAGCGATGGATTCCAAGCCATGGAAAACATCAACTACTACCATCGTAAAACTATCGTCAGCTCTTCTAGAAACGGAGTGCGTTTTCGCACTTTTATAATATTTATCTTCTTGAATTTTTTCTTATGTGGTTTGAGGATCAATCATGGCACATATTTTTAACAATCACCCTGCTCACAACTAAATAATATAAGGAACGCAAAAATTAAAAAATTTAACCTTAATCGAAACATCGTTTACGTGATTCACGGCAAGCTTTGGGTATCCAATAAATTTAACGTGACGCCTTCAAAGGTAACACGGCATTTTAAACCACTGGGTAAACGGTTACCCGGATTGGGAAATGCCAAGCGAATACCAAAAGTATTACTCGGCCCATCAATCACTTGATCAACCAGAATCACTTTAGCGTCATAACTTTTAGTGGATGCACCCAGCTCTGGTACCACTGTAGCCGTCATACCTGCTTGTACCTTGCCGTAAAGGCTTGCAGGCGCAAATACTTCCACACGCAGTGGATCAAGCTGGGCAAGTTTAAGCACTGGTTCAAAATCAATGTGTTCACCGGGCTGTTTGTAACGCTCTACCACCACCCCATCAATAGGGCTAGCCAATGTGCGACGCTTGAGATCAGCCAGCGCACGATTGTGTTCAAGTTCGGCTTGGCGTTTGCGATCAAGCGCCTGCTGTAATTGTTGCTGGGCAATTGCATATTCAGTTTTGAGTTTATCCAGCTCTGAAAAAGAAGCGGCTTTTTTCTCGTAAAGATCGGTTACACGTTCCAGCGAGCGTTTGCTAAATTCAACTGCCAGCTGCTGGGCTTGTACATCGCTTATCAATTCCGCTTGCACACGACGCAATTCAGCGGTGGCCATTTCCAAACCGGCATCCAGGCGCGCCACCACCTCCCCTTTTTTTACTGAATCGTTTTTATCCACTAATACTTCACTGATTACGCCCTCAACCGCGCTGCTCATTTCCACTACTACCGAAGGTTCAATCCGGCAGTTTAATTGTGCCGGCTCAGAGGTTTGCGCGCTGGCGTAGCTACTCACAACACTGCATAACGCCAGTAGAGACAAGCAACCAGAACCACTAGTGCGAACGGACATATTTAGGATAGATCTGAACATAGTTGACTCGTTATAAAAAATTATTTGCATATAAATATAGTTCAAAAGAACATTAAGAGAAGTGACGAATGAATACTTGTTGCAAAGTACTGTACCACTGCGCTAACAAGGGCCGTGCCGGGTGTGAAAACTTCACATAGGTACGCTCACCATAATGTCCCGTTTGCTGAAAATCATGCAGCACTATATCCAACAAAAATACTTGCTCAGTCACACGGGTTCCGCTGGGTTGCTGCGCATCTACCGCAAGCCTGCCTCCGCCCTGTGCCCCCAGCACTTGACTCGGCAATTCGAAAGTGGCGATTGGCAGTTGCTGCAAAAGCTCACCATGAATATGGCGAGAAGGATTACTCGCTAAACGAACTGAAACATGACGTGTGGCCTGACGCACCAAACCTATCTCTTCTTGTAACAAGGCAGTGCGCACGCGCACCTTACCTGCGCGCTCAATAATCGCCAGTTCATCGCCTTGTGTAAAAAAGCTGCCCGGCAAATGGTGCTGACGCAATAGGCGTACTGTTCCGGCGGTGGGGCTACGCACCACCAGACTGTTCACTCGCGATTGCAACAATTCGATTTCAGCACTGATGGCATCGATATCCTGCTGTAGCAATTGCGCCTGGATGCGATCACTGACCCATGCCTGTTGATAACGCGCTTCAAATTCGCGGAGATGCGCTTGCTGCACTGCTAAATTGGTAGTGAGCGCAGGATTGTGCAAACGCACCAACACTTGCCCCTGCGTAACCTGATCGCCATTATTAACCAACACCTCCTGCACTTCCCCACTGGATTCCACTTTTACCCGCGCCTCTTCCGGTAACCAGATAACAGCCTCAACAGAAGTCGATTCCGGCATAGGAACCCACAGCAGAAAAGAGAAAAAAGCCAACACAAAGGCACCGGTGATTGTCACCGCGCGCTGACGCACCGCCAATAATTGTTTATCAGCCATTAAAAAACGTATCGCTTTTATTAGCGGCCAACACAATTGAAAGAAAATCAGCCAAGCGCCAACAATCAAACCCGCCAGGGGGAAATAACTCGCCACCAATAAAATAATAAAAAACAAAATAAACAGGCGATAACCAAATGCGGCAATGCTGTAGCACGTGAGCACCGCTGCTTCACGATTTGTCTGTGCCGGGGAGAAAATCTCGCTTACACCATAGGCATAGCGGCGCAACAAATAACTCACCTGTTGATTGGCGCGTGTAGCAAGGTTAGGTAAATCAAAGGTATCAGTGAGCAGGTGGTAACCATCAAAACGCATGAGCGGATTGCCATTAAAAAACAATGTGGACACGCTGCCGATAATAATGATGTTGTATAAAAAATCACTGAAAAAACCGGAGGGAACTTGGATCCACAACAGCAGTGCAAGCGCGGCTAAAAATATTTCCACCGCCATACCAGCGGCGCCCACCATTAGCCGCTGACGTTTGGATTGAAATCCGGTCGCGGCACTCGCATCCACGTAGGGCAAGGGTGTACCCACTACAAATACCACCCCGCAATCATTCACCTGGCCGCCCCAGACTTTGGTAAATAATCCGTGACCCAACTCATGCAACACTTTAAAAAATGGATAGGTGAGCCAGAGCAACAACAAATTTCCCGGCGACAGCAAACGCTGCAACTGCCCTTGCGTGAGTTCACTCCAATGATTACCGGCTTGCAATAATGCGTAAGCCACTACAACCAACCACAGGATTCCCATGGTCCGGCTCACCAACAATCGCGCTAGGGGCATGAGTTTATTGAGCAAACGATCGGGGTTGCCGAGTGGTAGGTGCCAAGTGAGCGGGTTCATTAATAAGCGCAGCCAGCGCTGCTGCTTTTTCTGTTCCTGTCGCGCAAATAATTCGCGCGTGCTGGGCGGTAAATCGCACACCAATAAATCAGCCACATGCAAATATTGCAACAGGTGAATTAAATCATCCTGTGTGGGCACATCCTCCGCACAGGTATAAAACTCTGGTTTGGCAGCAGCGGATAAAACCTGCGTTAAATTATTTCGCCCATCCATCGCGCTAATTAAACGCCACGCTGGTGGGCTCAAGCGATGAAAGCGACCATTACTTTTATCTTGCAATAAATACCAGCGCTCACCGTTGTAATCGCGGCGTTGGATATGGATATGTCGCGGCAGTGAGGGACGTAATGATTCGAGCCGCTGCCACGCAGGATTAATATCATGTGATTGGGCGTCATTCATAATGTCACCACCATAAACTTAAACGCAGCCAATGCCAGAGATCGTGAAACCAAATCCAGCCCAGCGCGCGTTTACCAACGGTAATTTTGCCTGAGCCGGTCATGCCGGGGCGCAGCAGATTTTTTATACTGTCGTCATCACTTGCTGCATCAGCCATCAACAACAATTCCACGCGAAAGTAATTGCGCCCTTCTCGCACTTCACTGATCGGCGTAATGGTTTTTACACGCGCAGAGAAAAGTTGATTAGGTAAACTAGACAATTTCACTTGCCCTTCTTGACCGGGCACAAGCGCGGCAATATCGCGTTCATCCACGAAAAGCTGCACAATAAAATCGTTCGCCGCCGCCAACTCAAATAACACATCACCCTGTTTTACCGGAGCGCCCTGCTTTTGCGAAATATCATCTGACACGATAATGCCGTCGATAGGCGCAAGCAGCTGGGTGCGCTGCAATTGTTGCTCGATTAAACGCAATTGAATGGCCGCCTGATCCATTTGTGCGTTGGCAATTGCCGCTTCAACACGATCAGAATTCGCCAGAGCCGCATCATAGGCTTGGCGATAGCGCTGTACCTGACTCGCCAGTTTGCGTCGCTCCAGCAGTAAATCCTCATCCTTTAAGGATGCGAGCAACGCTGCTTTAGTCACACTGTCGCCGGGGCGCACCAATACCTCGCCCAAATAACCGTCCTGTGGGGATACCACCAGATATTTTTCGCTTGTCTGTAACCTGGCATCAGCAGTAATGCGATAACTGATCGGCACAAATAACCCCATCAGTAACAGCAGTGCAGCGGCTAATGCCACACGACTGCGCCAAGCATCTACCCCAAACCAGCGCTGCATACGTTGGCCAATACTGCGTGCCACCAGTTGTTTAAACCCGGCGCCCGCATCCTGCCGTAACGCGATAAGACCGCCAGCAAAATGCAGCGCCGCCTGAATAAACAACTGTTGTGTCTGACTAAGTTTTGTCTGTTTGTCCAACTCGATTGTAAGCACGCCCAGCAGGCGATCACCTTTACGAATTGGAAAGCTGGAAACTGATTGCAATTGTTGTGATTGTTGCAATTGCTGATGAGCGCGAGTAATCGCCACCGCCAATGTCTCGCCTGCAGGTTCCACCGGGGAGTAGCTAATCCTAAGCCCCTGCTCCAGCGCTTCATTCATCGCTTCAGTCACTGCCTGCATTGCTTGGGTGCGCGGATCAAAGTGTGCCGAGTAAGACACCGCTTGCAGGCGCAGTGTTTGTTTGTGCAATAAACCCAAACTCACGCGCGTAGCCCCCAACTGCGACGCAACCATATTGACCAAACTAATCGCCACTTCTTGCAGGGAATTTTCTTTTAATAAAATGGTGCCCAGCTGTAAGGCGGCGAGTTGATAGTCAGCAGCTGGTGTGGTTGCTGGCACCTCTTGCACTTCCCGTTCCAGTGCGGGCGAATCACTCTGCTGATGCAACAAAAATTGCAACCAGAACTGCCCCAACTTGAGTTCTTTGAGCATTCCGGTGAGTGCTTTTTTATCGGCGACACTCACTTCCAATGCCACCACTCCCCAAAAGTTACCATCGATAATTAACGGATGCGCAAGGCGGTAATGATGCTCATCCACCTGCTCCAACTGTAAGCGCTGTTTTATCACCACTTGTGCCAATAGCATGCGCAGCGGCTCGCTTATCGCGTCCGCACCCGGCCACCTGGCAAGTAAATGTTGGGTTCCATTATTGACCTGAACCAGCATGGCGGCACTGACGCCACCGAGCATTTGGCATTGGGTTGCCAGCCAGGTTTTGAGCTTATTGTTGAACGATTGCATGGAGTTAACTGCTTTATCGATCCTGCGGTGCAGGAACCACTGTGTTTTTGTTATTAACTGTTTTACTGAATTAACTGAATTAACTGAATGGGCAGCTGAAATCGATACAGTGAGAATTAACCATAACAACAAAAACCACACTTGTCGTCAATTTCAACATTAAAAGCGAAGATTAAGTCCTTAAATTTCACTACTTCTCAAGCTTATACCAACTTATTGCAGTTTGATTGAAAACAACTGCCAGATTGTTATTAAGCTGAGAAAAATATCTCTTTTTTATCGCTACAAAATATATAAAACGATAAATACTAATTATTTTTTTATGCTCACAACTTTCGAGAGTATTTCTCATTACCTGAACTAGACTCTAGCCTTATAGCTGGAGGTTTTTTCACTTGTCATCGTATTAAACATACAAGTTGGGGAATTTTTAAAGAGTAACGGACTAAGCAACCATGTACGGAATTTTTAACCTTTTGAAGGAGCGCCCGGTGGTAATGCTGGGCTCAGCAAGCCTACTAATACTTGTGGGAGTAACCGTGCTCGCCACCTGGCACGCCCCTCGCCTGCTGGATGTTATTCACCCCTTTGCCACGCTGATGGCATACAACACTGCATTGGGATTTATCGCCTGCGGCTTGGGCTTACTCGCTATTGTTAAAAAATGGCAGCGAACTTTGGTGTACAGCGTTGTTGTGCTGTGGGGCATTGGGTTACTCACCCTGCTCGATTTACTCACTAGCATGGAGTTACACACCACTGATTGGTTTGAGATTTTTCTGAGTGACTCACCCATTCACCACCAGCCCATATCACCCACCACCAGCAGCGCATTTTTATTAGCCGGCGCCGCATTGTTATTAGGGCGCGCGACGGATGGTATTGCAACGTTAATTGCCACGTTGATTTGCTTGTTATTAATTTTAATTGCCACTGCCGCAGTACTCGGGCAGGGTTTTGGCTTGTTACCCAATTACGTATGGCTGGGAATTAAATTAGCGCCTCACACAGTTATTGGGTTAATTGCATTTGCATTGGCAATTATTACGCTGCGCTATTCAGCAGCAATCAATGCGTTTAACCGGCTTAATTTTTTTAACCGGTTAGTGACCGGTTTTATTTTTATGAGCCTGTTATTTGTCGCTATAGGCTCTATTGCCATGCTGCAAATAAATAGTGTGGCGACTATTTCGCAACAACTTTATTCCGGGCCAGTGCAAGTAAACAATGCAATGTTGCGCATCAAAGCCCATGTGAGCAAGCTGAATCGTGGCATCAAAGATGTAGCGGTAGCGCCAGAGTTAATGGAAGAACGTAATTTGCCTGATTTTATAACTAGCTCCGGGCAAAAAATTGTGGCTGAACTGGTACAGCTTGAACAACAACCGCAGCACCTAATTGCCAGCGCACAACTGCGCAGCACATTAAAGGATTGGCAAGAGTTATTACTGGATACTTATCAACAATTGGCCGCAGGCAATGTCGACTATTATCGCAAAATTGCTCTGGAAGACAGCCAAGCCCACACCCAGAAAATTGAAAATTTATGTGATGAAATCATTGCGCAGGCGCAGACCGAAATGCATGCGTTAAACGATCAGGCACTGCTCACCAAGCAACATGCAGGCAATTTAATGCTGGTAGTTATGCTAGGCTTTTTGTTAGCGGGAGTTTTGGTCGCCGCACTTATTACCCGCAGTTTAAGCTGGCAGCTGCAAAAAATTCGCGTTGCTATGCTGGAGCTGGCACAGGGCGATGCCAATATTCAGATTCCCTTTCTGGATCACCCCCAAGATGTTGGTGACATGGCCAGAACACTCAAAGTATTCGCACAAAATATTGACGAGCGCAACAAATCAACAGCACTACTGGCCAGTCACCAAAAAATACTGGAGAAAATCAATTTACAACTTGCACAGACAAATAAAGAACTTGAAACATTTGCCTATGTTGCTTCACACGATTTGAAATCGCCGCTGCGGGGCATTGCCCAATTATCCACCTGGATTGAAGAAGATCTTGAGGAAAAACAATTTTCCGAGGTGAATAAACACACCACCATGTTGCGCAATCGCATTCAGCGCATGGAAAAACTACTGGATGATTTGCTCACCTTTTATCGCGCAGGCAAAACCGATGGCAATCTGGCTGAGGTAGATGTTGCGCAAATGGCCAGGGAGTTATTTGACATCCAAAACACCAAAGCCGGGCTGCGCCTTGAATTGGCAGAGAACCTGCCCTGTTTCAGCACTTTGAGCACGCCCTTTGAACAAGTGCTACGCAATTTATTTTCCAATGCAATTAAACATCACGATCGCGATGAAGGTGTTATTCGTATCAATTACCAACTACTGCCTAATCAATATTATGAATTCAGTGTATGTGATGATGGCCCCGGCATCCCCGAGAAATTTCAGCAGCGAGTATTTGGTATGTTTCAAACGCTGAAACCACGCGATGAATTGGAAGGTAGCGGCATGGGCCTCGCACTGATAAAAAAAATTGTCGCCACCTACGGCGGTCACATCAAACTTGTGTCAGAAGGACGTGGCTGCTGTTTTTATTTCAGCTGGCCGCAACACATAGACAAAGGCGTAAAAGATGACTGATAACTTCTATCCGAATTTAAACCCAAGCCAGTTTAAAACTGTCAGTCTTCTTATCATCGACGACGATGATATAGACGCAACGGCGTTGCGGCGTGCATTACATAAACTGAAATTGCTTAACCCGCTCTACCGTGCCAAAGATGGTGTGGAGGCCCTTGAAATGTTGCGTAATGGCAATGTGCCAAGCCCTTACATTATTCTGTTGGATATCAATATGCCGCGCATGAACGGTATTGAATTTTTGGAGGTATTACGCGCCGATCCGGAACTAACCCATGCGATCGTTTTTGTACTGACCACCTCCAAATCGGACGAAGATATTTTGGCAGCCTACCGTGAACATGTGGCCGGCTATTTACTTAAACAGCGTATGGACAGCGATTTTATGCAGGTGATTGGGTTGCTTGATCACTATTGGCGTGTGATTGAGCTACCACATCCCGAACAATAGCCCCCTAGCTTTAGCACCAGGGTTTAATAACGGGCATTAAGAATAGGAGACCTAATCTGCATGAAGCTATTACTGATTGATGACAACGAATTGGATCGCCTGGCGATCATTCGAACGTTTAAAAAAACCGAGTGGGATATCACTATTGCTCAGGCCTGCTCCGCGAGCGAGGGCCTCGCGCAATTTGATAGCGAAGATTTTGACGCTGTCCTGCTTGACTATCGCCTGCCCGATATCGACGGTATGGAAGTGCTGCAACTTCTCGCCAAACACCCCAATCACCACGCTGCCGTAATTATCCTCACCGGCGCCAGCGCCGACGAAGATCTGGAGCGCGAATTTATTGAGGCCGGTGCCCAGGACGTACTGTTCAAATCGGAGATTGCTCACAAACACCTGACCCGCGCCATCACCCATGCACGCACACGTCATGAATTGGAACATCAGTTACAAGAGAGTCACCAGCGCCTGCGTGCGCTGGCCGAGAATGACTCACTCACCGGGCTTGCCAATCGCTACTATTTTGATGAGAGCCTGCGTGCTGCAATTCAGCGCACCAAACGCCAGCAAGATCAACTTGCCCTGCTCTTTCTGGATTTGGATAACTTCAAATTTATCAATGACGGCCTAGGCCATTTAATTGGTGATCAGGTTTTGATGGAAGTGGCTAAACGTTTGGTTGATGTGGTGCGCGCGGGCGATGTGGTGTGCCGTTTGGGTGGCGATGAATTTGCGATTTTAGCGCATAACTTTGAAACCCACGAAGCCATCAGCCAGCTTGCGCAACGCATTTTAGAGGACCTGCGCCGCCCCATTATTGTGGGCAATTATGAGCACAGCATCTCCTCCAGTATTGGCATTGCCACCTACCCGGAAGCCGGTGACAGCGCCAGCGATCTGCTCAAAGCCGCGGATATGGCCATGTATCGCGCCAAGCAAGACGGGCGCGACAATTACCAATTTTTTTCACCGGCGATGCAAGCGCAAATGCAGGAGCGCATTCACCTCGAAAAAGAATTACGCGCACTGATTCCTACCGATCACTTTATTTTGTTCTACCAACCCATTGTCGATGCGCAAACCTTTGAAGTTTGCGGCGCCGAAGGCCTGATTCGCTGGGATCACCCCGAGCGCGGCATACTGCCACCAAGCGAATTCATCACCCTCGCTGAGGAGATTGGCCTGATTGGTGAAATTGACTCCCGCAGCCGTTTAAATGCCTGCAAACAACTGGCGAAATGGCGCAAAGACGGATTGGTGGATGAGCAGTTCAACATGAAATTTAATGTCTGCGCCCAACTGCTGACTGACGATGATCTCTATCGCGCTATTATTGCAGACCTTACTGCTACCGGCCTGCCCGGACATTGCGTCAGCCTGGAGATTACCGAATCAATCCTGATTGAAAACCTGGGGCGCACCGCAGAAAAACTGCAGATGATTCGCGACTACGGCATCGATATCGCGGTAGATGATTTTGGCACCGGCTATTCCTCCATCGCCTACCTGAAAGAATTACCCGCACGCACCCTGAAGATTGATCGCAAGTTTGTGCAGGACGTGCCCACTAATCTGGCTGATTGCCGGATTCTGCGCGCCATGATTGTGTTTGCCAAAAGCCTGGATCTGATTGTGGTCGTGGAAGGCGTAGAAACCCGCGAGCAGGCGCGTCTTTGCCGCGATTATGGTGCCGACTTACTGCAGGGATATTTATTCTCCAAACCCCTTCCACCCGCCGCATTTGAGCAATTCTTACGCGATCACAATGCAGCCGAGTGGAATAAGCGTCTCTCGGTATTGGGCGCACTCACCGGCTAAGGGTGCGCTGCTCCGGCGGCGCACCACTCAACAACAGCCAAGCACAGCCCCACCTGACCTGGTCAACAGACAGTCAGCTCCAGCAAATAGCCAAACCCAATACGACAGATTGAACCAGACAATTTTGCGCCGCCATTGCGATTCGCCTATCATGCCCCCACATTGCAAAGACCCTTTGGTTTGACCTCCTGTTTTGTTTTAATTTCAAGGATTACCTATGAGTGACGTACAACACCACCGTTTAATTATTCTCGGCTCCGGCCCTGCCGGTTACACCGCTGCTATTTACGCCGCCCGTGCGAACCTCAAACCCGTTGTGATCACTGGCATGCAACAAGGTGGTCAATTAACTACCACCACTGAGGTGGAAAACTGGCCCGGCGGTGTTCACGACCTGCAAGGCCCGGATTTGATGGTGCAAATGCAGCAACACGCCGAGCGTTTTGACACCCAAATAGTATTCGACCACATTCACGAAACTATTCTGACCGAGCGCCCATTCAAACTGATCGGTTCCAATACCTACACCTGTGATGCGCTGATTATCTCTACCGGCGCTTCAGCTCAATACCTCGGCTTGCCTTCCGAAGAAGCCTTTATGGGCAAAGGTGTGAGCGCCTGTGCCACCTGTGATGGTTTCTTCTATCGCGGTCAAAAAGTTGCCGTGGTCGGTGGTGGTAATACCGCCGTGGAAGAAGCGCTGTATTTGTCTAACATCGCCAGTGAAGTAACGCTGATTCACCGTCGCGACAAACTGAAATCAGAAAAAATTCTGCAAGACAAGCTGATGGCCAAAGTCGCTAATGGCAACATCAAAGTGATTTGGAATCATCAACTGGAAGAAGTTTTGGGTAACGACTCCGGCGTGACCGGTCTGCGCTTGAAGAGCACTCAAGACGGCGCAACGCAAGAGATTGATGTCGCTGGTGTATTCATCGCCATTGGCCACAAACCCAACACTGACATCTTTGAAGGCCAATTGGATATGCACAATGGCTACATCAAGGTAAAAAGTGGCCTGGAAGGTAATGCGACATCAACCAATATTCCCGGTATATTTGCTGCCGGCGATGTGGCTGACCACATTTACCGTCAGGCGATTACTTCCTCTGGGGCTGGCTGTATGGCTGCGCTGGATGCCGAGAAGTATCTGGACGATCTGTAACAGCCGGCACGTAGCATCGGCAGCTAAATAAAAAGGGGAAGGTCAGCGATGACCTTCCCCTTTTTAATTGCCCGTGTGGTTTATTTAGCAGCCAGACGATCCAACTCAGTGCGCAAATTGCGCAGCCATTGGTTAAACGCCAGACGGATCTGGACATTATTAGTCACGCGATTGTTCTCCTCCCAAATACGCCCCAAATCGCGACGATCAGTAATAATCGCCAGCACATCGCCTGATACTGAATCCACCAGTGTCAGCTCCAACGTCATAGTCCCCATGCCTTCGCTGTACACTTTCATCATCGTCGGGCGACCTTTGGAGTCGTCTTTACTCGCCAATGGCGCAATCTCCAGCACTTTTGCTTTTACTTGCAATACATCCGCGCCCGTCTGTAAGGATGTCGCAAAACGGCCATCGACAATCAGGTTCGTCATTAACGCCTCGGTATAACGCTCCTGATAATAGCGGCGATCGGCATCGCTCAGCTCCCACGGCGTGTCGTTAATCTTGTCCGTGGACTGCTTGCGGATTTTGACCTCACTCAAATCCAACTGCTCGACCAATAATTTACTGTATTGCGCAAATTGCGCATTGGGCGCAACAAAGGTGCCATCAAAACGGCTGTCTTCCACCGCACTCAACCCCGCTTGATCTGCTTTCAGCGCCGCGTCTTTTTCATGGGGCTTAGTCATTGAACAACCACTAATCACACCAGTAGCCAGTGCAATTAGCACCAGTTTGACACTGAGATTTTTCATTAAACGTTTCATCACATTACCTGCCTGTAGTTCGGGGGACTGAAACTGTATGCTAGCCGCGGCAGTCACAGTCATTGGTTGTACCGCATGTTTATAAGACGTTATTCGCAATCAAGGGTTCATTGGTTGCATAACCCGCAACCTTATTGGTGGCATAAGGCCAAACTGCCAAGTGACTCCAAGTTATTGAAGCACAAAAGCAAACCGGGAAGCAGAGGCCTCCCGGTCAAGTTTGTAATATTTTGTAGTTTGACAGCAACCCTACTGGATTACCAAGACTGTAACAAGGTTACCTTCGACCATTCAACATCCAACCGATTGGTGTCCAACGCACCAGCAACAAATAACTCGCCATACCTACCGCAAAAGTTGCTGCCAGCGTCAGCCCATACTCCGCCCAGACCCCCCAATTTTTATCCATCAAAGGGTACTGCAGGGCAAAAATAATCGGCAAATGAATGATGTAAATCCAGTAAGAGCTATCGGCGATAAGCCGCATCCAACGGTGATGGGAATCCAGAAATTGTCTGGCATAAATTAAACACACCAATGTCATCCACAGCGCAATATAAACCTCACACACTGCCAGAAGTAATTTCTTCCACAACGCTAAAGGCGGCGCCATCAAATCCATCTGCACGGGTAAGTGATAATAATAAAGCGCAAATAACGCAGTGCTGGCAAGAAGAATCCTGAAGGCATAAACATTGAAGCGCGCAATAAAATTTTCCTGAGTGAAAATCCAATAACCCAACACAAAAAATAATCCGAAAAAGCCAAAAGACCATAATTGGGGTATAAAACTTTCCGGGGCGGGCTTGGGCGAAGCAATCAACAATGCACCGGGCAATAGTACCAAGGGTATGATTAAGAGAAATAACCCGGGTGTTAAACGAGCCAAAAAATTGCTCGCCCACTGCCAGTTAACAATGCGCAACAACCACACCAATACACAAAAATAAATCAGGTTATATAAAAACCACAAATGCATCGTAGTGGGTGGTGGGCGCGGGGTATCAGGGTTTTGCATTGCCTCCAGAATCATCAGCATAATTGCTGACTTATTTTCAACCTCATTGGTAGCCGTTAACAAAGGAATGAAAGTGGCGACCATACACAGCGGCAGAAAAATAATAAACGGCAATAAAATTCGCAGCGCGCGATTTTTTAACATACCAACCATCCCGCGCCGCGCCACTAAATAAGCCACAAAAAAACCGGCGATCAGAAAAAACAAAGGCATTCTGAATAGATGTGAAAACCAGGAAAACCAATCCAGCAGCAATGATTGCTCAGTATTTGCCGCCGGCCAGAGCGTCTGTAACTTGGGGCTATAGGCCAACGCCGCATGGAAAAACACACCCGTCAACATCGCCAGTGCGCGCAGGTTATCCATATAATAAAGCCGTGTAGTTACCATCGCTTTCACCTCCCTTTTTAATTATCGCTATTCATTACAGCTATTTATAAAAACGTTTCCTTGCGCGCTTGCCACACAAATGCAACCAGCAATGCAACTGCTAAAACGGACAACTGCACAGCAATAATACCCAGTGCTTCACTACTCCATACCGCCTGCGAACTAAATAAGTGTGTGCGAATACTCTCTATCCGGGCAACCATATAAATCATCGGACCAATCATGCAGTTTAAAAAAATCATTACAAATAACACCATGCCATCCGACTCACTAATCATCCCTGTTGCCCACGTCAAGCAGTAACTCAATAAAAAATACAACGCCAAAATTAAACACAGCGGCAACAATCCATCGGGTATTGGGCTAGCACTAAACACAAATATGGTCGCAGCTACAATCAACAACCAAGGAAAAACAAACAGCGTCATACAGGCAATTAATTTAGCCAGTGCATAGTCAACGGGTGTAACAGGTAAACTCATAATAAAAGGCAGGGTATGTTCCTTTCGCTCATTAATAATAGTGCTGCTAATTTGATGATTCCCCATGCCGATAACAGCGCTCATTAACAAAGTGGAACCCATTACGAATTGCCACTCGCCAAGGCTGATAAAACTCAACGCAGCAATGCCAGCCAAGGTATACAACATGATAAATTTCCGCTGCAGATACCAATCCTTGGCAACTAATTGTTTAACCACCGGTAAGTTCAGTGTGTAACTCATGAATTCACTCCTGCTTTTACTGTAGCGACAAAAATTTTCTCCAGCGTCATAGGCTCTACACTGGTTACATTGACACCTTGCGCACTCAAATGGGCAAGCGTGGATTCTGTAAATTGATTAACAATAATTTCTTGCAAGGAACCGTTATGTTTGACGCGCACCAAACCTGATAATTCGAGACCGGTAGGATCCATACTGCTGGCACAAAGAATTCTTCGCCAGCGCTCCAGATAGGTCTCTTTATCTTGCGAGTCCAGCAACTTCCCTTTGTGCACAAAACTAATCGAATCAGAAAGCTGTTCTATATCTTGCGTATTGTGTGATGAAAACAAAACGCTGCGATCTTCATCACGCAGAATAGCGGCAAGCTCCGTTAATACTTCTTCACGGGCAACGGGATCAAGCCCAGTTGTAGGCTCATCCAAGACCACAAGTTTGGGGCGCCGCGCCAGCACCAGTAGCAAGCCCGCTTTAACACGCTGCCCGTGTGAAAAACCTTTCATTTTTTGGTCCACACGCAAATCAAATATTTTTAATAAATGGGCTGCGTATGTTGGATCCCATGAGGGATAAATTGACTGGATGAACTGCATGTGCCAGCGCAGGGTTTCACTTTTGTAAAGCCGCATATCATCAGAAGCAAAACCGATTTGCTGTTTTACCGCTACCTGCTGCTCCGGTAACTTCTGGCCCAAGACATGCACGCTGCCACTGTCTGGCTGAATCAATCCCATGACTAAACGCAAAGTAGTAGATTTGCCGGCGCCATTAACCCCCACCAACCCCATCACCTGCCCGACCGGTAATTGCAGACTCAGATTATCCAAATAAAAATCCGGATAACGCTTGCACACATTTTGAAGTTCAATTGCATTTTCCATAATCAGACCTTTTAAAAACCCTCGCCTAAAAAATCACAGTCATTTATTAACTTATTTGCGTGCCGCTATAGCCTGCTGAATAAGTGCAATAATTCCTACTTCATCCAAACCCAGTGCAAGAGCATTGTTTACCAGCTCATTAATTTGCAGCGTTAATTCATGCTGCGCTAATACACCTGGCAAATCAGCCTGCGCGGCAACAAAAGAGCCCCGTCCCGGCTGGGTGACTATCACCCGCTCCATTTCAAGTTCGCTGTAAGCGCGCTTGACCGTAATTACACTTACTTTGGTTTGCGCACTCAGTTCACGAATAGACGGCAATGGGTGCCCTGCAGGCCAATCGCCCACACGGATTTTTTGTTTAATCTGGGCCATGATTTGCAAGTACATGGGGCGACTATCGTTTTGCGAGAGAAACAGCTCCTCAGTCACGCACACCTCTATCTGTATATATTTGATATACACAGTATATGCACAGATATACACAGACAGCAAGCGAGAAAAGAGAAAAGAGAAAAGAGAAAAGAGAAAAGAGAAAAGAGAAAAGAGAAAAGAGAAAAGAGAAAAGAGTTTTTCAGGAAGGGAAATAAAAACAACGCCATCAAAAATGACAAAGGAGGCCGAAGCCCCCTTTGTTTTTTGCAGTAGTGGATATTAGCCCACAAACACCCGTGCATTGCGGAACAGACGCAACCAGGCGCCATCGTCTTGCCAATCGTCCGGTTTCCAGGAGTTGGTGACGGAACGGAATACCCGCTCCGGGTGCGGCATCATAATCGTCACGCGACCATCCTTACTGGCCACACTGGTGATACCCAGCGGTGAACCGTTGGGGTTGGCCGGATAGGTTTCGGTGGCGTTTAAGTGGTTGTCGATAAAACGCATTGCCACTGTGCCACTCTCGTTGCAACGTTTGAGTGCATCCGCATTGGCAAATTCGGCATAGCCTTCACCGTGAGCCACAGCGACCGGCATATGGGAACCCGCCATACCCTTAAACAATACCGATGACGATTCCTGCACCTGCACCAGGCTAAAACGCGCTTCAAATTGTTCAGACAGGTTGCGCACAAAACGCGGCCAGTGATCGGCACCGGGAATCAGATTTTTCAAATTCGACATCATCTGGCAACCGTTACATACACCTAAACTGAAAGTGTCATTGCGGTGGAAGAAAGACTCGAACTCATCACGTACTTTGTTATTGAACAAAATGGTTTTGGACCAGCCTTCGCCTGCCCCCAGTACGTCGCCGTAAGAGAAACCGCCGCAAGCCACCAACCCTTTGAACGCTGCAAGCGATACACGGCCAGAGAGCAAATCGCTCATGTGTACATCAATGGCGTTAAAACCAGCGCGGTCAAACGCCGCCGCCATTTCCACGTGACCGTTTACACCCTGCTCACGCAGTACAGCAATGCTCGGGCGCACGCCAGTATTGATAAAGGGTGCGGCAACGTCTTCGTTTTGATCGAAACTGAGTTTTACGCTCAGACCGGGATCTGACTTGAGGATGCCGTCGAATTCAGATTGCGCGCAGGCAGGGTTATCGCGCAGCGCTTGAATGCGGTAGCTGGTTTCCGCCCAGAGGCTTTGCAGTGCAGCGCGCGCCTGATCAAAAATCACCGCGTTGTTGGCACTGATACGCAATGTATCTTCGTCGTTTAATTGGCCAATCACACGCACATGGCTGATGCCGGCGGCGGTAAAACGCGCTTGTACCGCGGCGGATTTATCCCGTGCCACTTGCAACACAGCGCCCGCCTCTTCGCTGAACAGAACGGCGAGTGCATCATCGCCCAGACCATCCAGTGAAATATCCACACCGGTATGACCGGCAAAAGCCATTTCCGCCACAGTGGCAAACAAACCGCCATCACTGCGATCGTGGTACGCGAGGATTTCATTGGCGGCAAGGCTCGCTTGCATCGCATTAAAGAAACCTTTGAGCTGGGTTCCAGAATCCAGGTCAGCGGCTACATCACCCATTTGGTTGTAAACCTGCGTCAGGATCGAACCACCCAAGCGGTTTTTGCCATTACCCAGGTCAACCAGAATCAGGTCGGTAGCGCCCTGGTCGGTACGCAGCTGGGGCGTGAGGGTTTGACGTACATCCACCACCGGCGCAAACGCCGAAATCACCAGCGAGAGCGGTGCGGTAACGGCTTTGTCTTGATTGCCATCTTTCCACGCGGTGCGCATGGACATGGAGTCTTTACCTACCGGGATAGTAATACCCAGCTCAGGGCAGAGTTCCATTCCCACGGCTTGTACAGTGCGATAGAGTTTTTCGTCTTCACCTTTATGGCCCGCCGCACACATCCAGTTGGCTGACAACTTCACATCAGAAAGTTTTTCAATGCGAGTCGCAGCGATATTGGTAATGGCTTCGGCAATTGCCATACGGCCAGACGCAGGCGCATCAAGCAGTGCCAGCGGGGTGCGCTCGCCCATGCTCATGGCTTCGCCTTTGATGCTGTCGTAACTCACGGTAGTCACGGCGCAGTCAGCTACCGGAACCTGCCAGGGGCCAACCATTTGATCACGCACCACCATGCCGGTAACCGAGCGGTCGCCGATGGTAATCAGGAAGTTTTTGCTCGCCACAGCCGGGTGTTTAAGTACACGTTCGGCGGCGTCGTTGATATTGATATCTTCAGTCGAGAAAGGCGCTACAGCGGCGCTATGGGAGTGCGCCGTGCGGTGCATTTTGGGCGGCTTGCCAAACAACACAGACATAGGCAGATCGACGGGTTTGGCGTCGAAGTGTTTGTCGTTGACCAGCAGGTGTTTCTCATCGGTCGCCTCGCCCACTACGGCGTAGGGTGCGCGCTCGCGTTGACAAATGGTTTCAAAACGCGCCAGATCCTGCGGTTTAATCGCCAATACATAGCGCTCTTGCGATTCGTTACACCAGATCGCCAGCGGGCTCATGCCCGGTTCGTCATTAGGCACATTGCGCAGCTCAAATTTGCCGCCGGTGCCGCCGTCTTTTACCAGCTCAGGGAAAGCGTTGGATAAACCACCCGCACCCACATCGTGAATAAAGGCGATAGGGTTGTTGTCGCCCTGTTGCCAGCAGGCGTCGATCACTTCCTGACAGCGGCGTTCGATTTCGGGGTTTTGGCGTTGCACCGAGGCGAAATCCAGATCTTCCGAGGAAGAGCCAGATGCCATGGAAGATGCCGCTCCACCACCCAAACCAATTAGCATCGCCGGGCCGCCGAGCACCACCAATTTTGAACCCGCGACAAAGGGCGGTTTTTCGATATGTTCAGCCTTGATGTTGCCATAGCCGCCCGCCAACATGATGGGCTTGTGGTAACCGCGACGCTCGCCGTCGAAGTCTTCTTCAAAGGTGCGGAAGTAGCCGCAAATATTCGGGCGACCAAACTCGTTGTTAAACGCCGCACCACCGAGTGGGCCGTCAATCATGATATCCAGCGCAGTCACGATGCGACCGGGTTTGCCGTAGTTCTGTTCCCACGGTTGCTCAAAACCGGGGATCTGCAGGTTGGATACAGTGAAACCATTCAAACCCACTTTGGGTTTGGAGCCGCGGCCTACCGCACCTTCATCGCGAATCTCACCGCCGGAGCCAGTACCGGCGCCCGAGAAAGGCGAAATCGCCGTGGGGTGATTGTGAGTCTCCACCTTCATTAATAGATGAATAGGTTCTTGATGGTATTCGTAGGCTTTGGTAGCTGGATTGGGGTAGAAGCGCCCTGCTTCGTGACCAACCACTACCGCGGCGTTATCGGCATAGGCCGAGAGCACATCTTCACCGCCCACTTCATTGGTGTTTTTGATCATTTTGAACAGGCTTCGCTCCTGCTCAACACCGTCGATAGTCCAGGAGGCATTAAAGATTTTGTGGCGGCAGTGCTCAGAGTTTGCCTGCGCAAACATCATCAACTCAACATCGACGGGGTTGCGGCCGAGGGTATTAAAGGCATCAACCAGATAATCAATTTCGTCATCGGCGAGGGCCAAACCGAGTGATTTATTAGCAGCAACCAACGCGTCGCGCCCACCGCCGAGGATATCTACACTGGTTTGTGGTGCAGGCTGTTGCGCGGTAAAAATTTGCTCTGCGGCTTCCAGGCTAGCAAACACGGTTTCCACCATACGATCGTGTAAAACCGCAATAATGGTGGCGCGATCGGCCGGCGAAATAGCGCCCTGCACATAATAGGCAACACCGCGTTCAACCCGTTTTACGGTATCCAGACCGGTATTTTTGGCGATATCGGTCGCCTTGGAAGCCCAAGGTGAAATAGTACCCAAGCGCGGCACTACCAAAAATAACTCACCTTCGTGATTCACTTCCCCTTCGACTTTCGGGCCGTAGGTTAATAGTTGCTGCAATACCTGCAATTGCTCCGCACTCAACGGCGCAGATAGGTTGGCGAAGTGCACAAATTCGGAGCTGACACCAGTGACTGCAGGCACGCGCTGTTGCAGGGTGGTCAGGAGTTTTTGTGTACGGAAACTGGAAAGAGCGGGAGCGCCACGCAGAATCAGCATAGTGGGAAGAGCCTCAGCATCGGGGGATGGGAAAAAAGGCCGCCATTGTACTGGATTTAGCAGTAAATCAGACAGGTTTTTCATCCCACCTATCAGGCTTGGGAAAGCAAGCAATATAAGGGCATCCACTAGCGCCGTCGTAAAGCATGTATATAGAAGGATGAACAGGGCACCTGAAATCCCGGTAAGCCCCTTAACGGTACAAAAATGATCTCGCAGAAAGCACTTAAGACGCCAAAAAAAACCAAGCGAAATAAGAGCCTTATAACTAAAAAATCTGATTTTTGAAGATTATTTGCGTAGATTTTTAACAAAAATTTACGACTACAAGCCTATTTGTGCGCTGCCCAAGAGCAAAGATGGCATCCAAAACACCATTTTTGTGCTTTTTTTTCGCCGCTCGTCGGCTTTTACACAGCGCCTTAAATCCGCCAGAACCCTTGTCAACAGAGGAATTGAGGCAAAATAGGTCAAATTATCGCCAGCGAGCTAACCTATGTGTGATCAAAAAACAAGCTAGGCACACCTAAAAACTGGCTATACCATGGTCGGGTATTTGCACGGGTCATTAATGGATTTGGATTCGGCATGAATGCGCACACACGAAATAGAACACCCTTTCGGGCGATGCAGTTCAGAAACCGGAGTAACCCCCTTATGGAAATTCGCAAACCTTTTGTGTTAGTGATTAAGTCCATGGTGACGAGCCTGATCATCGGTTCGTTACTGATTGCCGGCAGTTTTGTGCTGGTTCGTAGTACCCCACCTACTCAGTTGGAGCAGGTTCTTGAAGCAGGCGAATTGCGCGTAGTATCGAGCAACGGCCCTACTACCTATTATGAAGGCCCTAATGGCCTTACCGGCTTTGAATACAGCTTGGTGAAAGGCTTCGCCGATTCACTCGGTGTACGCTTGGTTATTGAAGATGAATCCAATCTGGAACTCATGCTCACCGGCGTTGAAAGTAAAAAATATCACTTTGCTGCGGCGGGTTTAACGGCGCTGGAAAGTCGCCACAAAAACCTGAGCTTTGCCGACCCATTTATGCAGATCACACAGCAGCTGGTTTATAACAGCCGCTTGCGCCAGCCCTCCAGTATTGAAGCATTGAGGGGGAAAGAAGTTCTGGTGATTGCCAACTCATCGCACACCAAGCGTTTGGATGCACTACGGGCCCAATATCCGGATTTGCTGTGGCGTGAAGTAGATGCCGAAATGATCGACCTACTAGAGCTGGTCAATAAAGGGGAAGCGGATTACGCCGTAGTGGATTCGAGCGCTTATGACCTGAATCGCTACTCTTACCCCAAAGCCAAATTAGCCTTTGACGTCAGTGACCCGCAGGATTTGGCGTGGGCTTTCCCTGCCCTGCAGGATGACACGCTGTTTTCGGTTGCCCAGCGTTATTTAAGCAGTATCAAAACAGATGGCACCCTGGCAAAAGTCACTGAAGAGTTTTTTGATCGTCACATCCAGGAAGTCACGACAGGCGAAGCCATGGCGCTTACCTACAGACTGGAACAACGTTTGCCGCAATGGTTGGAAGACATGAAGGCTTCCGCTGCCGAATTTGATTTGGACTGGCAATTATTGGCGGCAATTAGTTATCAGGAATCGCACTGGAAGGCTGATGCCCGCTCTCACACGGGTGTACGCGGCTTGATGATGCTGACCAAAAATACGGCTAAAGCCATGGGCATTAAGGATCGCGAAGATCCACAACAAAGCATTTATGGTGGCGCCAAATATCTGCGCCTCTTGCTTGATCGCCTGCCGCAACGGATTGAGGGTGATGAGCGCTTATATTTCGCCTTGGCCGCCTACAATCAGGGCCTAGGTCATTTGGAAGATGCACGTGTACTCACCGAGCGCATGGGGGGCAACCCAAGTAAATGGGACGATGTGCGCAAACACATGCCACTACTCTCCAAACACCAGTATTACAGCCGCGCGAAACACGGCTATATGCGCGGTTGGGAGCCGGTGAAGTTTGTAGACAACGTGCTCAACTACCACAAAATTATCGCTTGGCACCAACAACAGGAAGAATTCCGCATAGCTACGACGGGTGCAGGCAATCGCATATCGCTGAATACCCCCTCCAAGAGCGATGACAGCAAAGACAACCAGACAGATAACGGGGCACGCAACCTCTCTGTACTCTGATCGATATTGTTTAACGCACCTCTCCTGACACTGCCGCTATTGCGGCAGTGTTTGTTTTTGCCCATCACTTCTTGCATTCCCCCTACCGGCTACTGCTGCCGATTGAGAGCTATTCTTCAGGCTACAACGTATCAAGGGCAGCGCTCAATAACAGGGACTTTGCGCAGGCAAGGGAGTAGAATGCCGCCCCATGATTAGCTGCTGATTGATGATCACTCCATGATTCCACGTATAGACCAAACCTCACCCGTTCAAGCCCTGTATTTGAGTTTTATCAACGCCCTGCGCGACAGGGGTTTCACCGGTGACCTGAGCCCGGACTACGCCAATCGCACCGTCCTGGCGACGGATAACTCCATTTATCAAGTGCTGCCCCAAGGGGTGCTCTACCCGCGTGATACGGCCGACCTGGTACGCATTGCCAAGCTCAGTCAGGAGCCCCAATTCCAAGGCATAGTTCTCAGCCCTCGTGGCGGCGGCACCGGCACCAATGGTCAATCACTCACTGATGGTTTGGTGGTAGACACGTCCAAGTACATGAACCAGATTCTGGAGATCAACGCCGAAGAGCGCTGGGTGCGTGTGCAATGTGGCGTAGTGAAGGATCAACTCAATGTAGCGATTAAACCACACGGTCTATTTTTTGCTCCGGAACTGTCCACCAGCAACCGCGCCACCATTGGCGGCATGATTAATACCGATGCCTCCGGTCAAGGCTCGTGCCGCTACGGCAAAACCCGCGATCATGTATTGGAATTAACCACGGTACTGCTCGACGGCAGTGAGTGGACATCCGCAGCGATAAGCGAAGACGAGCTGGAAAATCTGTGGAAGCGCGAAGACCGTGTCGGCGATATTCATCGCGTTATTGATGCGATTCAACGCGAGCATCACGCCTTGATCGATAGCAAATTTCCCAAGCTAAACCGCTGCCTGACCGGCTACGACCTGGCGCATATTCGCGATGAACAAGGCCGTTTTAATCTCAACAATATTTTGTGTGGCAGTGAAGGCACGCTAGGTTTCATCACCGAAGCCAAAATCAGCTTACTGCCCATTCCAAAATGCAGTGCGCTCATCAACGTGAATTATCGCGACTTTAACGTCGCCCTGCGCGATGCCACCCAATTGATGAAGGCTGAGCCAACTTCCATCGAAACCGTCGATTCCAAAGTGTTGAACCTGGCGATGAACGATATTGTCTGGCACAGCGTGGCCGAGTTTTTCCCTGCGCCGCAAAGCGGTGAAAAAATCCAGGGGATTAATCTGGTGGAATACACGGCTGATTCGGAAGACGATTTAAAAGCAGATGTAAAAAAACTGACGGACATGCTGGATAAGGCCGCACAAGATACCACCACAGGCCGCATAAGCTATTCCATCGCCTGGGGCAGTGATGCGGTGAATAAAATTTGGGGCATGCGCAAAAAAGCCGTGGGTTTGCTCGGCAACGTGGAAGGTGAAATTCGCCCGGTGCCTTTTGTAGAGGACACCGCCGTGCCGCCGGAAAACCTCGCCGATTTTATCGCCGAATTCCGTGCCGTTTTGGATGAATACAAACTTACCTACGGCATGTTTGGTCATGTAGATGCCGGTGTATTGCACGTGCGCCCAGCTCTGGACATGAAAGATCCCGCGCAAGAAAAAATGGTGCGTATCATCACTGATCGCGTTGTTGCACTGACACAAAAGTATAACGGTCTCTTATGGGGCGAACATGGCAAAGGCGTGCGCTCCGAATATGCGCCAGCATTTTTTGGCGAGCTGTACCCACAAATCCAGCGCATTAAAGCGGTGTTTGATCCCCGCAACCAATTAAACCCCGGCAAAATCGCCACTCCAGCGGCGGACATTCCATTATTAAAAATTGATGGTGTCACAACTCGCGGGCAACAAGACCGAAAAATCCCAGTACAAGTATGGGAAGGTTATAGCGAAGGCATGCACTGCAACGGCAATGGTTTGTGTTACAGCTGGAACCCTAACGATGCCATGTGCCCCAGCTGGAAAGGTACGCGCGAACGCAAGCACTCACCCAAAGGTCGCGCTTCCTTAATGCGTGAATGGCTCAAACAAATGAGCGAGCGTGGCGTGAATGCAGTCGAGGAAAGTAAAAAAATAAAACGCGCAAGTTTTCTATTTAATTTACCCGGCCGCGTCATTAACACTATAGGTAAACGCAAAGGCGACTATGATTTTTCACACGAAGTGCATGAGTCCATGGTTGGCTGTCTCGCTTGCAAATCCTGCGTTGCGCAATGTCCGATTAAAGTAGATGTACCCGAATTTCGTGCAAAATTTTTAGAGCTGTACTACAGCCGTTACCTGCGCCCGCTCAAGGATTATTTTATTGGCGGTTTGGAATTTATGATTCCAACCCTTGCCAAAATGCCCTGGGCTTACAACTTGGCAATGAAACCGAAATTCATGCAGAAATTTATGGCGCGTGCCATTGGCATGGTGGACAGCCCGTTGTTAACTGGCATTAACCTACACAAAGCCGCCGAAAAACTCGGCGTGAATTACGCCACGCTGGAAAATATCGCACAGCTCACGCCAGCCGAAAAAAACAAGGCTGTGATTTTGGTGCAGGATGCTTTCACCAGTTATTTTGAAACACCACTGGTGATAGACACCCTCAAACTGCTTAAAAAATTGGGCTTTGTGCCCTTGCTAGCACCGTTCAAACCCAACGGAAAACCGCTGCAGGTACACGGATTTTTGCAAGCCTTCGCCAAGGCTGCCGATGCCAACGCCACACAATTAAATGGCATTGCCTCGTCCGGTATCGCCCTCATTGGTATTGAGCCCGCAATGACCTTGGCCTATCGCGCGGAATACAAAAAAGTGCTGGGCGATAACGCACCAAAAGTGCAATTGCTGCAAGAGTGGCTCGCCAAACAAGCCGAAGCCCTGGAAAGCAACAACAAGCAATTTAAAGCAGCAGATTTTTCGCTGTTGGCACACTGCACCGAAAAAACCAATGCGGTCAGCTCAGTCAAAGATTGGCAAACTGTATTTGGCAAACTCGGCCAACAACTGAAAGTCATTGAGACTGGATGCTGCGGCATGGCGGGCACCTATGGCCATGAAACCAGCAACCTTGAAACCTCTAAAAAAATCTATGCGCTCTCTTGGGCACAAGTGGTAAATAATCCGGTTAACACCGGCAAGTTGACTGCAACGGGTTATTCCTGCCGCAGCCAAACCAAACGGATCGACAATGTTAAATTGCCGCATCCAGTACAAGTTTTGTTGCAACAATCTATTTAAAGCGTGTCGCAGCAATACCTGACACAGCGGCACGCAGCGCTGTGTCACTAACCTACCAATTCACTGACTGACGAAATCACGATTATGAAACTATTACGCAAACTGTTTGGTGCAAAAAATAAAGTAGAACCCATCAAGGCCGCCCCCATAGTAGTTGCCGAAGTAAAGCCACCCAAGCCAGTTATTACCCTGGATGTGGTTGAGCAAACCAATGATGAAAACGAATTATTAAAGCTTGCCAGCGATGGTGCCACTAGCCCATTGCGCCAAGCCGCTGCTGAAAAAATTCATAGCCGTGAACTACTTGAACAACTGGCTAAAACCGCTAAAACCAAAGACAAAAATGTCTTTAAAATTGTTAAAGCCAAACTCGATGTATTTAAAGCGGAAGATGCCAAATTAGCTGAGCTGGAAATTAGCGCCGCACGTATTTGCGAAAAACTTGAACGCCATGTTCACCAGGAAGCAGACGCACTGTTCAAAGCCAAATTAAGCGTACTGGAAAGTGAATGGGCGGCACTGGGTCAAGTATCCACCGACATTCAAAACCGCTACCAAGTAGCTCTCAACGCTTGTGAAAATAAAATGGCCGCGCGCGCGCAAGCTATCGCCGATGAAGAGGAAAAAATCACGCTTGACCAGCAAGCACTACAGCTCGCGCAGGAGGCTTACAATAATCTTAAAGCCATGGCGCAAGATATTTATCGCGCCGCGCATATCGACGATTTAGTCAATGCAAATTATGAAGCAAAAATTCAGGAACTGGGCAACGCTATACGTCTGGCTGCCAATCGCCAATTACCGCTGGAAAACCTCACCAAAGAATTCGAACAGCGCAAGCAGCAAACACTGAATTTAATCGACCAAATTAAGACCTCCGGCACCGCACAACAAATTGCCGATATGCTGCAACAAGCGGAAGACAGTGAAACGATTAAAAATGCCCAGCAAAAGTTACAGCAATTTGCTAAATCTGCCCGTGAGCTGGGTGAAGAACTACCGGAAACCTTACACGCTGCCAAAGCAAAACTAGATGCAATCTGGGCGGAGCGCCATCAAGCAGAACAAGCGGCTAAAAATAGTTTGCGTGAATTTAGTGAACTGGCACGCAAAGGTTTGTGGGCGGCTGAACAGGGCTTCGTGCGGAAAGCACGCGCCATTCAAAAAGAACTGGAAGAAAAACGTGTGCAATTGGTAGCTGCCACCCAGGAATTACCCAAAGGAATTCAAGCCAAACTGGACGACTTTGAAGCGCAACTTGCAAAACTGGGCGACTGGCATGAATTTGCAGTAACCCCCAAAAAAGAAGCGCTTATCAGCCAAATGCAAGCTCTGGCCAGCAGCAGTATCGACCCTGAAGTTCTCGCCACAAAAATTCACGAATTACAGGATAGCTGGAAAGAGGTAAGTAAAGGCGCACAACAGCAAGACGATGATCTCTGGCAACAATTCCAGCAAGCATCGGCTGTAGCCTATGCTCCTTGCAAAGAGTTTTTTGAAGCGCAAAGTGCCGCACGCGAAGCGAACTTAACCAAACGCCGTGAATTGGTTAATCAGCTGACAGCCTATTTAAACGGTTACGATTTTACTAACGCGGTGTGGAAAGACGTAGAGCAAACCTTAAAAACTGCGCGTGCCGAATGGCAAACTTACTGGCCAGTTCCACGCAAAGCTGGCAACGAATTACAAAAAGAGTTTGAAACCCTAATGGAACAACTCTTTGGCAAAATCACCCAGGAGTATGAAAATAACAAAGCCGCCAAACAACAGCTGATTGAACAAGCGCAAACCTTATTGGATAACGCCGACCTGCGCGCTGCGACAGAATCGGTGAAACAACTACAAGCTCAATGGAAAACCATTGGCAAAAGTTGGCACAAAGAAGATCAACAACTCTGGCAAGAATTTCGCAAACACTGCGATGCAATTTTTGCACGTCGCAGCGAAGCGTTCGAAGCTGCCAAGACCGCACGCGATGCTGTGGTACAACAGGCCGACGCCTTAATTACACAACTCGCTGATTTTGCTACTCGCTCAGTGGAAGAGCTAAAAGCTGCAAAAACTGAGATAGAAGCAATTCAAGCGAGCTTTTTGGCACTGGATCTTCCCAAGGAAGCGGCTAAATCTTTACAGCAAAAGTTCGCCGCCGGCCTCAGCGCAATCGCCACCAAGCGCGACAGCGCCCGTGCACAAGAGGCAGAACAAAGCTGGAAGGATTTATTCAATGCGCTGGATGCTATACGCAATTATGAGTTGGCAGTGATCGCGCAAAAGCCCGCTGAACAATTGGCGACTGAAAAAAATGCACTGGAAACACTTATCGCCAATACCCCACGCTGGCCAAACGGTTGCTTCAACAGTTTGCAGCACCGTTTGGCAAAAGCAGACGCCATTACAGCGGCGGATCAAACCACAAATACCCAAGCCATGAAAATACTGACCATTCGCGCCGAAATTCTGGCGGGACAAGAAAGCCCTGCCAGTGATAAACAAGCACGTATGGCTTATCAGGTACAGCTCATGCAGCAAGGTTTTGGACAGCGTGATACCAGCTTTGAACCGCTGTTGACCGAGTGGATTTTGTTGTCAGGTGTCAGTAATACAGATTACGCCACTCTGCTCGCTCGTTTTAACCACTGCCGAGAACAAATGATGGCTTAATGCAGCAGGCAATTCGGACCGCAGAATTCGGCTAAAGGTATATTGATAAAGGGCAGATTTTTCTGCCCTTTTTTATAGATAAAAATATAGATGGAAAATTGATAAATAAAAAATCACAGGTAAAAAAAAGCAGCAAGCCTAAGGATTGCTGCTCAATGGGAGAGGTCAAAAAAATCGGAACAAGTGATACACAACGGTTGTGGAAAAAACTGGCAGACGCAGTTTGCATCTGCCAGAAAAAGGTCAAACACAACCCCTGTCCAGTATCTCCCGACGAGAAAACACTGAACATTGATGCTATCCTATACCTTGTATACTAGTGGGTCAACCTTTTTGTCACATTGACTTTATCATAAATTTGCACTTTTCATATTTGCATAGAGTTTTATCCTTAAAGTAAACTCTGCGGCTAAATCAACATAAGGAGACACCCGTGGCTAAACAGCCTGTGATAAGCATGCGTACCGATGCCAAAGGCTTGTCTTATGACCGCCCGGCCGCCAGCCAAATATTCGGATTTATTCGCGATGCGATTATCAGCATGGAACTATTACCCGGCCAGATGATTTCCGAAACCGCTCTTGCGCAACAATTCGGGGTGAGCAGAACCCCCGTGCGCGAAGCGCTGATTCAATTGTCCAATATTGGATTTGTAGAGGTATTGCCCCAACGTGGCACTTATGTATCCAAATTCAGCATGGATAAAATTCTGGAAGCGCGTTTTATTCGCGAAGCGCTGGAAGTTGCGGTAGTGAGCCACCTCGCCACCAATACTGACGATGCCACCCGTTTGGAGGCCGTAGCCACCTGCGAAAAAATTATCGCCGACCAGAAAGTCGCCGCCGCAGACGATGACGCCCTCGCCTTTCAAACGCTGGATGACAACTTTCACCAGACATTGGCAGGGTTCACCCATTACGCCCGTGTAGCTGCTTTTATCGAGGCAGAAAAAGCCCACATGGACAGAGTTCGCTGCCTTAGCCTGCACGTCAGCGGTCAGTACAAACGTATCCTCAGCCAGCACTCGGGTATTATTAAAGCGATCAAGTCTGGCTCAGCGGAAAAATCGGCGGCAGCCATGAGCGTTCACTTAAAAGATGTTTACAATATTTTGGAAGTGATTCCGCAGGAACATCCGGAATATTTTGAATAGAAACTTTACGTACCGGCGCTAACAAAAAAGCAGCTTAGGCTGCTTTTTTGTTAGCGGAAGATATGCGCATCACATCAATGCGAACGCTTTAATACCGCAATCACACCTTGCGGAGCCCCCATAAAAATCGCCGGGCAAATACTCACCAACTCCCAACCATCGCGCCCCAGTGCATTAATCTCCTGATTCAATTCATCTGTATCCAATGAACCTGAAAAAAAACTACGCTTTTTAAATTTGATCGTTTTATATTCCCAACGCATTTGTTTTATTCCTCTTGAGGGTCATCCGATTGCAGCAACTCCACATCAGTTACTACTTTCTGGGTTAGCTTGACGCGTCCACTTTTTACTAACGCTTCACGCAGTACGAATTCAATTTGCGCATTTAAACTGCGCAAATCATCATCAGCCCAGCGCTGCATAGCAGCGATAACCTGTTCATTGATTCGTAGCGGAAATGATTTTTTCGTCACTATTAATGGCCTGCAGTTATCGACATAAATGCGATATTGGTTAGGAATAAATAGTGCCAGTATTAATCACCGGTTTAGCCTGCTGATCACCGCAGAGCACCACAAGCAAATTACTGACCATAGCTGCCTTGCGTTCACCATCCAACTCCACTACACCCTGTAGCTTTAATTGTTCGATAGCATCAGCCACCATGCCCACCGCGCCCTGCACAATTATTTTGCGCGCGGCCAATACTGCGCTCGCCTGCTGCCGCTGCAACATTGCCTGTGCAATTTCCGGTGAATAAGCCAGGTGACTCAAGCGCGCTTCCAAGACTTCTACACCCGCTTTTTGCAATCGGTCCTGCACTTCACTTTTTAATTTCAACGCGATGGCATTTGCATCGCTGCGCAGCGATAAACGCGCATCTTCCTGATCATGCTCATAAGGGTAAGTAGTCGCCAAATTACGCAGCGCTGCTTCGCTTTGAATGGTGACATAGTTTTCGTAATCATCGACCTCAAAAACCGCTTCTGCCGTGTCCACCACTCGCCATACCACTACCGCCGCAATTTCAATGGGGTTACCGTTGGAATCGTTAACCTTCAAACGACCGGATTCAAAATTGCGCACCCGTAGACTGACCGACTTTTTACTGTAGAGCGGATTCGCCCAACGCAAACCATTGGTGCGATCAGTTCCCGCATATTGACCGAATAATTGCAGCACTTTGCCTTGATTAGGCTGCACCATGTAAAAACCGAACCAGCAAATAAAAACCAATAAGGCAACAAGCCCTAACAGCACTTTTAGCAACAGCGGCATAAATACCACTCCCGCCACTGTTGCTACCTGCAACACCAGCAAAACCACCAGTAACAAATACCCTGAACCGCTGCGGGCTTCCACTTCTTGAACCATGATGTGCTCCTTGATTGATCGATTAAAAAATTATTTTGATATCATAGTGATATCAAAATAACACACAAAAACCCAACTGACAATTGTCATTGCGCACTAATGACTTTCACAGCTGGCACAAATTTGTCGCAACAAGCAAACTGATCGTTGACAATAAAGAGCAACTATCGCGCGTATTTTGGTTAATCACCCTATCGGACAATTGGCTCACCATGCACAAACCTAGTAACGATTGCGGCGGCTCCGTCTACTCAGCAAAGTCATGGGTCTGGCTTTTTTTTAGCCTGTATTATTTTGTCCCCCTCTACTACATGCCATTTGAGGGGCTGCAACTGCTCATTTTGATTGGCGTTTACTGCGTATTTGTCGGCTTATACCTCTGGGCAATCACCCTCAGTGCGGTGCAAGTATGGAAAGCTATTCTCGCGCTCAGCCTTTTATCCATAACCACCACCGCCTATACCCCTGGCGCCAGCACTTTTTTCTCTTATGTCGGTTTTTTGATTGGCTTTTCCTACCGCACCAAAATTTGGCTGAATTTGCTGGCGCTCCATGCGATGGTAATTGTGGCAATGCACTACACCTTCAATTATCCGGTGCCATTTTTTGCACTACCGGCACTTTCAGGATTAATCACCATCAGCATTATTGGTTATGTGGAACGCGTGCGCCTTGAAGCACGCATTAGCCAACAGAAGAGCCATGAGGAAATAGAGCAATTGGCGGTGATTGCAGAGCGCGAACGTATCGCCCGCGACCTGCACGACATTCTCGGCCACACCCTCTCCAGCATTGCATTGAAAGCCGAATTGGCCGAGAAGCTACTGGCACAGGACAAGCAGGATCGAGCCAGGGAGCAAGTGTCTGAACTGCATCAAATTGCACGCAATACCCTGAGTTTGGTGCGCCAAACGGTGTCCGGCTATAAACATCGCGGGCTTTCCGGTGAAGTGATGGAGCTTTGCGAAAAATTGCGGCAAAACGGCTTTGTGGTTGAACTCATGGGGGAGATTCCGCAATTAAGCGCCCGCGCCGAAACCGCACTTATCCTTGCACTCACCGAATTGACGACCAATGTCTTACGCCACAGTAATGGCAATCACTGCCAAATTGAATTCCGCCACAGCTGCGACAAAATCGTGGTGAGCATGCGCGACAACGGCAGAGTGAGCGCACTAACGCCTGGCAATGGCCTACAGGGGATTCAAGAACGCCTCAATGCTTTGGCGGGCGACATGCAATCGTCCATTCATAAAGGCTGCGAGTTTGTTATTTCGCTGCCGCGCCGCGAACTACACCAGTAATTCGGCATATCCAAGAGAATGTAATAGCGATGAAAATTTTGTTAGCAGAAGATCAATCCATGGTGCGCGGCGCGTTGGCTGCCCTGCTCGGCATGGAAGATGGTTTTGAGATCACTCAGGCAGAAGATGGCGACCGCGCCTGGCTACTGATGAAGCAGCACAGCTACGATATTTTACTAACCGATATTGAAATGCCCGGCCGCTCAGGTTTGGAGTTGGCACAATGGGTGTTGCAACAAAAGATCCCCACCAAAACCATCATCATCACCACCTTTGGTCGCGCCGGTTATATCCGTCGTGCCATCGATATGGGCGTAGCCGGTTTTCTTTTAAAAGATGCGCCCTCTGAACAATTAATTGAATCCATCTACAAAGTAATGGATGGCAAGCGCGTCATTGACGGCGAGCTTGCCATGATGGCACTGGGCGAGGCAGATCCGCTTAACGATAAAGAACGTCGAGCATTGCGCCTTGCAGCCGAAGGTAAAACTACCGCCGAAATTGCCACCGTACTCTGTTTATCGGAAGGCACTGTGCGCAATTATCTCTCCGAAGCGATTGCCAAATTACATGCCGCCAATCGTGTGGACGCCGCGCGTATCGCTCGCCAAAAAGGCTGGATTTAACCCGCAGCGGAATTAGATCAAGTTTAGTAATTTAATCCCTCCAACTGTTTCTGAATGGTCAGAATGACTGTTAGAATCCCGCTGCGCCTGCGGCTGCTCAGCCGCTAGGCACGTAAAAACTACAACAATATCAACACGATCAAATAGCATCCCGCTACTAATAACCAACAAAAACACGGAAACCCAGCTAATGCATACTGATACTATCCGGCAGCTGCCGGAGTACGCGGCCCTGACCCGCGCGCGCAAAAGAATTATGTGGCCTCTCTCACTGGCCACAATCCTCGCTTATTTCGCACTTATCCTGACTATTGCGTTTAACCCCGGTGCATTGGGTGAGCCCATTGGTGAGGGTGTTACCTCTATAGGTATGGTGCTCGGCCTGGGTGTCATTCTATTTTGCATGGTAGTCACCGGAATTTACGTGTATTACGCCAACCGCGTGCTGGAACCGCTTACTCGCGCCATCGTCAATAAAGCAGGAGCAAAATAATGAAAGTTCATGCTCCACTCGCCGTATTACTTTCCGCTATGGCCACCTGCGCCTGGGCACAAGCATCCAGCAGTTCCGCCATCAATGTCACCGCGGTGGCGATGTTTCTAGCCTTCGTATTAGTCACGCTAGGCATCACCTACTGGGCTGCCGGTCGCACCAAAACTGCCAGCGACTTTTACGCCGCTGGCGGTGGCATTAGCGGCTTTCAAAATGGTTTGGCAATTGCGGGCGATTACATGTCTGCCGCCTCCTTCCTGGGTATTGCCGGCTTGGTATACACCTCGGGTTTTGATGGCTTGATTTACGCCATCGGCTTTTTGGTGGGTTGGCCGATTGTATTGGTACTGATCGCGGAGCCGCTGCGCAATTTGGGTAAATACACCTTTGCCGATGTTGCCTCGTTTCGCTTGCAACAAAAACCCATTCGCATCCTGGCCGCCAGTGGCTCGCTAGTGACAGTGATTTTTTATCTGATCGCACAGATGGTGGGCGCGGGTAAATTAATTGAACTGTTGTTTGGCCTACCCTACGAAGCCGCTGTGGTCATTGTCGGTGTGTTGATGACACTCTACGTCACCTTTGGCGGCATGATTGCAACTACGTGGGTACAGCTCATCAAAGCCGTTTTATTGCTCTCTGGTGCATCACTCATGGCGTTTTTAGTGATGATGCAATTTGGTTTCAGTTTTGAAAATTTATTTGCCGAAGCAGTGAAAGTTCACACCAAAGCCAACGCCATCATGGCACCGGGCACCTTAGTGAGCGATCCGATCTCTGCCATTTCGCTCGGTATCGCGCTCATGTTTGGTACCGCAGGTTTGCCGCATATCTTGATGCGCTTTTTTACCGTGAAAGATGCCGTACAAGCGCGTCGCTCGGTATTTTATGCAACCGGATTTATCGGCTATTTCTATATCCTCACCTTTATTATTGGTTTTGGCGCCATCATTTTATTGCTGAAAAATCCGGCCTATTTCACCGATGGTGCGTTGATTGGCGGCGCCAATATGGCCGCGATTCATTTATCCCAAGCCTTGGGTGGTGACATTTTATTAGGTTTTATTTCAGCAGTCGCTTTCGCCACGATTCTCGCCGTGGTATCAGGTTTAACACTCGCAGGTTCCAGTGCCATCTCCCACGACCTTTACGCCACGCTGGTATTAAAAGGTAACCGCGATGAGAAAAAAGAAATTCGCGCATCGCGCATCGCTACGGTGTGCTTGGGAGTGATTGCGGTATTACTCGGCATAGTGTTTGAAAAACAAAACGTGGCGTTTATGGTTGGGCTCGCATTTTGTGTTGCGGCCAGCGCCAACTTCCCGATTTTGTTGCTGAGTATGTACTGGCGCAAACTCACCACTCGCGGTGCAGTAATGGGCGGTGGATTGGGCTTATTTACCGCGGTAATTTTAGTGGTGATTGGCCCCACGGTATGGGTGGATGCATTTGGTTTTGAGCAGGCGATTTTTCCCTACAAATATCCCGCAATTTTCTCCGTGAGCGCTGCGTTTATTGGCATCTGGTTTTTCTCAATTACGGATAAATCAGCCTCGGCAGCAAAAGAACAAGCCGCGTTTGATGCACAGTTCGTTCGCTCACAAACCGGTATTGGCGCCTCGGAGGCCGCTAAGCACTAAGTTACATTTGTGAGTGCTTCCTTCGGAAGCACTCACAAGTTATCTCAAGAGACCTTAAAGTTGCACACCACCTGATCACGTCCATTTGCCTTGGCTTCGTATAGTGCTTTATCTGCCCGGGCAATTAAACTCTCCAGCGTATCATTAGCCCTACGAGAAGTTGCACCACTCGATACTGTGAGCCTGCCTACGGGATGAAACATATCGCGGTTTATAGCCTTGCGCAGCCGCTCTGCCACGCGATAGGCGTCCTGCTCTGCAATCCCGAGAATCAATACCAAAAACTCCTCACCACCCCAGCGAATCAGATGGCCGTCACTGCGCAGTGCATTGCTCACGCGAGCAGCAAACTGTTGCAACACACTGTCGCCGATGAGATGACCATGGGTATCATTAATTTTTTTGAAGTGGTCGATATCCAACATAATGATGCTACCGGTAGTGCCGCTGCACATAAAATCGTCGAGCAACTGTTGACCGCCCCAGCGATTGTATTGCCGCGTTAACGCATCGCGCTCAGCCAAATTATGCATATGGGAATTATCATTTTGTAAGCGCTCCAGTTGCAGACGCGCCCTGTGCTGAAATGGCAATAACACCAGCAAAAGCGAAATGGCCAAGCCATAACTCATCAACATTTCCTGACCGCGCGGTGTCCACAATTCTTCTTTGTGGGTCAGCAAATAACTCAGGATCGGCACTGCATTTAACAACCACGCGGCGATCATTACTGGAAATGCACGCCGCGGTGGAAGCATGACCATCACCAATACAATCAAAATAATGAGGAACGCTGAAATAGGCGGGAAAATATCAATGAGTAGTAAATCGGGGTTTTGCGCCGCACGCAGACTGTAATACCACGCAGGTAACGAGAGTGCAGCAATGGCGACAATAAAAGCAGAATAAACCACATGCAAAATATTTTTTGGCCCACGAACAAGCCACACCGTGAGCACAATATTGGCGAGTGCGACCAAAGGTGGTATCACTAAATCCATTAATTCCGGTTGTGGCTCCAGGTAGTGCAACACACTGGCTGCGGTAGCCATAAGGGCAGTCAGCGTAAGCAGTGCTAAGACTCCGCGATAAAACGTACGCTCATCGATAGATTGGTTCTGCATTCTTTACCTGTTAGACCATCACCTTCGGGTGGGAAATACCCGCAGCGCAGATATTTATAGACTGAAGCGAAGCATCTTAAAGCCTAAAGGTCAAATAACAAGTAATGATGTAAACACAACAAAGGCTCCCTGTTCACTCAAAAACAAATTCTCTTCAGCCCGCGCATCCTTGCGCACAAGCCGTAATAACAGCCGATTAAAGTCCGCAGGGCGAAGGTAGCGACGGGTTTTGCTCTTTCACATCATCCACGTATTCCACTCCGGTAGCTTGTAGATGAGTAACTTGCCCTTCAAGCTCAGCAGGCGTAAGCGCAACACCTTCCTGGAAAAATACCCAATCGATATCTTGCTGATACTCGCGCAACTCCGGTGAATCAACCGGCCCGATTGAACCGTCAGCACCCTTCGGCATAAACCACAGATTGAAATTAATCGACATAAAATCTTCGGGGTAGACCGCACTGCTGTGCTCGGAAAATAATTTGCCATCGACGTAGTAGGTCAGCTTGTTATCGGTGATGGTCAACATCAAGGTGCGCCAACCTGCATAGCTGCCCTCTACGCGGGTATTTTCATTAACCTTAGTCCAAGGCTCTAACTGAAAAGTATCCCAACTGGTTGTCCACATCGCCGGTTTTGCATTTGCGCCCCAACCGCCATTAGGCAGGTATTCAAAATCTGCCTCGCTGTAATCCTTATCCATAGGCGCCTTAAGCGGGCTGATGGTGTAAAAGGTTTGGATTACTTCATCACCGTCCGGACCATAGGTTGGTTCATCGCGGAAGAATACCCGTGCGGCATAGGTACCCTCGCGGTATTTGCGGGCATGACAAAACTGGGTGTGACGGGTGTTCTCGCCCTGCCCGGCCGTTACCGAACTCATACGCACGGCGCCAGCGTGAGTTGCTGGGATATCCTGATGGAAACTGATGCCCTCCGCTGACCAGCTCGCCCCTTTAATACCCGGATGGCCAGCTTCAGTTCTCACCCGCCAGCCGTTGCGATTAAATTCCTCTAGCGAGCTGTAATTAAAATCATCAAAGAAAACAGCGGGAGCCGAAACCTCGCTCGGCGGTGCCGAGGCACTGTGCTGTACCGCATTGGCTGCACTGGTTGCTACTGTTGGTGATGTTTGTGATGTTTGTGATGTTTGTGATGTTTGTGATGTTTGTGATGTTTGTGATGTTTGTGATGTTTGTGATGTTTGTGATGTTTGTGATGTTTGTGATGTTTGTGATGTTTGTGATGTTTGTGATGTTTGTGATGTTGTTGTTTCATTTTTTGCACCGCATGCAACAAGCAAAGATGTTGCCGCGATGGTGCCAATAAAAACTAACCCTTTGTGTTTCATTGTTGTTATCCGTGGTGATTGATTGAAAGCTCACTCTCGCCAATTGGGACAACGTTGTCAATGATTGGTGGGTACAGAAATCGGTAGATTAACCCCCGTTAACAAAAGTTGATGCAAAGTGAAATTGTCTTTAACACTCTATGGGTGCTCGCACACCTGACACTTAAAACGGTGGCGCGACGTCGATGAATACCGGTTCAGCGGTATGCGGATGCAAAAAAGCCAGATCCGTTGCATGCAATAACAAACGATTGGCGGCGCTCGCCCACTCGCCCCCATAAAACCCACAGCCCAGAATCGGGTGGCCTATGGTCTGCAAATGCAAACGCAACTGATGGGAGCGACCGGTGATAGGGTGCAGCAAAACCCTTGTGGTACACGCCTGTTCATCGCGCGCGAGCACCTGGTATTCAGTGACCGAGGGCTTACCGGTCTGCTGACAAATTTTATACGTTGGCCCTGTATCCGCTGCGATGGGCAAATCGATAATACCTTCATCCTGCACCATCAACCCAGCCACTACAGCAGTGTAGTGTTTACTGACACTGCGCGCCTGAAACTGTTTGCTGATATTAGACAGCGCAACCTTATTGAGCGGAATGACCATCACACCCGAGGTATCAAAGTCCAGCCGATGCACGATAGCTGCACCGGGATAATCGACTTGCAGGCGGCTAATCACGGAATCGCGATTCTGAGGGTGGCGACCCGGTACACTGAGCAGGCGAGTGGGTTTGTTAATCAACAAAAAATCCCTATCCACCTGCACTATCTGCAGGTCTTCGGTACAAGCGGGCAGGATAAACAAATCGTCGATAGGCGCAGACATAGGCGTAAGATAGAGGCTGTGGGCAAGGGCTGCCATCATAACCAGATGGAACAAGCTTAGCGATAAACAGTCGTTCACTTCCCTGCCCTCGCCTGCTAAGGTGCCGGCGCTTATTTAGCGCAAAAATCAACCAGAAGGATCTCACACCGAGGTCGCCGAAATGCCGCTTTTCCTGTATCCTGCGCGCCTCTATTTTTCGCCCTAATGCCATTTTTTATGGCCTTTATCCTGATGCCATTTGTGATGGCTTTTATCCTGGTAATAGGTATCTAGCTCCATGTATATCTACGATGAGTACGACAACAGCATTCTGCGCCAGCGTATCGCCCAGTTTCGCGACCAGACCGAACGCTTCCTCGCCGGTGACTTGAAACCCGAACAGTTCCTGCCCCTGCGTTTGCAGAATGGCCTGTATGTACAGCGCTTGGCGCCCATGCTGCGTATCAACGTGCCCTACGGCATGGTGAACTCCACGCAACTGCGTAAGTTGGCCCATATCGCCCGTCATTACGATAAAGGCTACTGCCACGTCAGTACCCGTCAGAATATCCAATACAACTGGCCAGACCTGACCGAAGTGCCGGACATTCTCGCCGAACTGGCTGAGGTGGGCATGCACGGCACCCAATCCAGTGGTAACTGCATCCGCAATACCACCTCGGACCAGTTCGCCGGTGTTGCGCCCGACGAAATGATCGACCCACGCCCCTACTGTGAAATTATTCGCCAGTGGTCCAGCTTCCACCCTGAATTTGCGTTTTTGCCGCGCAAATTCAAAATCGCTGTCACCGGTTCAACGCAAGATCGCGCCGCCGTACAAGTTCACGATATCGGCCTGCAATTGGTGCATAACGCACAAGGCGAAGTGGGCTTTAAAGTTTACGTCGGCGGCGGCTTGGGCCGTACCCCGGTTATCGGCGTGGCGATTCGTGAATTCCTTCCAGAAGAAGATTTGCTGTCTTATCTGGAAGCTATTTTGCGTGTCTACAACCTTTTTGGTCGTCGCGACAACAAATACAAAGCGCGGATCAAAATTTTAGTGCGCGCCTTAACCCCTGAAGTCTTTGCACAAAAAGTGGAAGACGAATGGCAGCATTTGAAAGACGGATATAACAAGCTGACGCAAGAAGAGATCGCCCGCGCCAAAGGTTTCTTCACCGCTCCGGCTTACGAAACCATTGATAACGCAGCGGCGCAAGCAAAGCTCGATGCACAAGCTGCCGAGAGCATTGCTTTTGGTAAGTGGTTGCAGCGCAATGTGCGCGAACACAAAATTGCCGGTTACGCCTCAGTGACACTCTCGCTCAAGCCAACCGGTGTTGCACCAGGCGATATCACCGACAGCCAACTGGAAGTGATTGCCGATCTCGCCGATAAATACAGTTTTGGCGAAGCGCGCACTACCCATGAACAAAATATTGTGTTGGCCGACGTGAAAAAAGCCGATCTGTTTGTACTCTGGCAGGAATGTAAAACCGCTGGTTTTGCCACGCCTAACATCGGCACCATTACCGACATTATTTGCTGCCCCGGCGGCGATTTCTGCTCACTCGCCAACGCCAAATCTATTCCAATTGCTGAAGCTATCCAGCGTCAGTTTGAAGACCTGGATTACGTTTATGATTTGGGTGACATCGACCTGAACATTTCCGGTTGTATGAATGCCTGTGGTCACCACCATGTGGGTCACATTGGTATTCTTGGCGTGGATAAATCCGGCAAAGAATTTTATCAAGTGCAACTTGGTGGCAGCGCCAGTAACGATGCTTCGCTCGGCGATGTACTTGGCCCCTCTTTCGGCGCCGATGACATGCCCGCCGTGATTCAAAAAATCGTCGATGTGTATGTTGCCAATCGCACCGATGAAGAATTGTTTATCGACACCTATCGCCGTATAGGCGCAGCTCCCTTCAAGGAGAAAGTTTATGCAAAAGCTCATTAAAGACGGCCAGATTGTAGAAAATACCTGGACGCTCATCGCCAAAACTGAAGGTGATGCGGCAGCAGTGGAAGTCCCCGCCGGTCAGGTAATTATTCCGGTAGCAGTATGGAATGCGCAAAAAGACACATTGCAAAACCGCACTGATATTGGTGTGTGGCTGGACAGCGATGAAGGTGCAGAACTGATTGGTGCAGACGCCAATCGTTTTGCCGTGATTGGTGTTAACTTCCCGCAGTTTATGGATGGCCGCGCATTTTCTACTGCGCGTCTGCTGCGCGAGCGCTATGGTTTTAGCGGTGAGTTGCGGGCCGTAGGTAACTTTATGCGCGACCAACTCTGCTACTTGCGCCGCTGCGGTGTTAATGCGTTTGCCTTTGCCGATGCAGAAGCTAATTTAGAAGAGGCGGTAAAATCCCTCAGCGATTTACAGGAATATTATCAAGCCGCGGTTGATCAACCCCTGCCGCTATTCCGCCGCCGCGCTTAATTGTTTCAAGCCAACCAATAAAAAACGCCGCAACGATCCACTCATTGCGACGTTTTTTATTGATCAAATTTTATAATTACGCTGTCGTAAAAAACCGTAGAATATCCTCCGACTGCAACAAAGTATCTTTACGTCCAAGCTCCATGAGCTCATTAATAAATTCATTAGAAAAAAGCAGATAACTCGCAGCCGTCGCGCCCCCACCTTTTGCGGTAGAACCTGTCGCACGCATAAAAAAGCGCAAGCTTTTAGGTAGATAACGCACGTTGCGCCCCGCTATACCATCGATGGGGTAACTGGGTGAGATCACCATATTATTGACGGGTCGCAATTGGATTCCTTGCTGATTACGAACATCTTCGGGAATCAACTTCAACAGCTCATTCATGCGTTGCATATGCTCCAAATCCCCCTCGAGGGCATCCACGAATGCACTGTTAAACAAATGACCAACGATCTGCCCCATGGAGGGCGAGTGACGATGGGGCACGCGACGATTTGCCTTGGCAGCCGTGCGGTTGCCACTCACCCCGATAACAAACAATGACTCTGCACCCAGATGTAACGCCGGACTAATCGGTGCCAGCTGGCGCAGAGCGCCATCACCAAAATATTCGCGATTAATTCGCACGGCGGGAAATACCGTTGGAATTGCCGAAGAAGCCAACAAGTGCTCCAAGCGCAGCTCAGTAGCAACGCCACTACGTCTATGCCGGTTCCAACTTTGCAGGTCGGGATGTCCCTGAAAAAAACTCACCGTATGACCAGAGGTATACCCCATGGCCGATACACTCACCGCATGAAGCTTGCCTTTATCAATCGCGTGGCTAATATTTTCAAAATGGATGACTGACCCCAACAAATTCCACAGAGGGGAATTATCCAATAATGAGAGCGGACGACGATGGCCCATACCTTCATTAAACAAAGACAAACCTAATAAACTCAGACCTTTAAAAAGATCCCACCAGCCGTGCAAATACACCTGACCTATATCCAGGTTTTGCCAGACATAAGCCAAAGCGTTTACCGCTGATTTAAAATTACCCTTATGCGCCGCCAGTGCCAGTGCGTTAATTGCTCCGGCAGATGTACCACAAATTATAGGAAAGGGGTTTTCAATATCATCAGGCAGAATTTCAACCAGCGCCTGCAATACACCCACTTGATATGCCGCGCGAGCGCCACCACCAGAAAGAACCAAAGCTGTTTTCATAAATTGTTCTAATGAAGTAATAGTGCTTATAGATGCGAATCACTATTCACAAAGCAACAATTAAAATTTAGTTATCGTTTTTAGACTAGCAGCTATTAATAGCAGTGACACGGATTATTGTTTTTAGAATGAATAACAGCATCCGATAACGGATGCTGTCGATAAAAATAAATATTACTCAGCTTGCACTAACAATAGAGAACCGTCGACCGCCAAAACCCGTACGTGCATTCCAACCGGCACTGGCTCAACGGCTTCTTTTAACCGCACTTGCCATTCCGTACCCGAATAACTAACCGCACCTTGATCGCGAGTCACGAGCTGCGTCACGGGCAGAACCCTACCAATCATATCGCTACTGGTATCTGGCACTACGGCAGCATTTTGAAAACGCTTAAACGGTTTCCACAATATCAGCGCACTTATCGCAGTCAGTAAACCGAGTGACAATATCGCCATTTCCCAACCATTAATTACGCCAAGGGAAATCATCACACCAGTCAATAGCGACCCCAAGGCGACAAATAATATTGGGCCACTCATGCCCAATACGCCTAACTCTAATATCAGGCACAGACCGGTAAGCGTGTAAAAAAGATGCGCAGGATTTTGTACAAAATAATCAACGATATTTGTCACCATTAATCCCTCTTAGACATTGCGTGGGTGATGCGACAAATTAATTGCCGATGACACTGCCATAGCCTGTGCTACCGTACTCACAATGTTATCGCTGGTTTTACCATCTGAAAGCACAACTGTGCCCTCATGCGCGATGGCTTTGTGCGCAGCAATAGCACCTTGTGCCAAGTTCAGTGCAATTGCTTTTTGGCCTTCGTCAGTCGCTGCTGACTTACCGATAGTTGTCAGCGCTTCTGCTTCGGCAATCGCCACCAAACGAATAGCTTCAGCCTTACCTGTAGCCTCCAAAATCTGTGCTTCTTTGCTTGCCTCCGCGGCTAATACTTGCTCTGCCTTGGCTGCTTCCGCATCCAACACACGCGCTTGTTTTTGCCCCTCGGCGGTGGTAATTGCCGCAATTTTTTCACCCTCGGCGGTTAAAATTGCCGAGCGCTTCTGCCGCTCTGCGGTCATTTGTTTTTCCATGTCTTCTTTAATCGACGGTGGAATAGCAATTTCCAGTAATTCAAAACGCAACACAATCAAACCCCAAGGCTGGGTAGCCAGCAACATGGCCTCTTGAATTTTGGCATTGATGGCAGAGCGATTTTGAAAACAATCGTCCAGCTCCATTGAACCGATCGCATTACGCATAGAAGTCATGGCCAATTGGGTACAGGCCAGTTTGTAATCAGTGATATTGTTAGTTGCTGCCGCTGCGTCGATTACTTTAATAAACAACACGCCATCAATCATGATCGCAATATTGTCCTTGGTAATTGCTGACTGCTGCGGAATAACCAAGGTCTGCTCTTTCAAATTGCGGTCTGCCTCAACCGACTCGACAAATGGAACAATAAAATTCAAACCGGAACTTAATGTTTTTGTATATTTCCCAAAACGATAAATCACATAACCCCTATTTTGCGGCACAAAATGAATACCTTTTTTAAGGGTATAAAGCAGTACCAATGCAATCCAAAATGCCGGGCTTGTTACGATTGAAAAAAGCGAATCCATATTATTTTCCTATTTGGTTAAGTTATTCCTGCACAAGTTAACACTCGAGCCTGGTTTTATTTTTTAATATCCTGATCACGCAATTCACGACGCAAAATTTTACCCACGTTAGTTTTTGGCAACTCTTTGCGAAACTCGATTTGATGCGGCACTTTATAAGCAGTGAGTGTTTGCTTGGCAAATTTTCGCAACTCTTCTACGGTCAAATTTTCATTGGCGCTCACAATAAAGGCCTTAACTATTTCACTTCCCTCGCCATCAGGCACACCCACAACTGCAGCCTCAATAACATCGGGATGACTACTCAGCACATCCTCCACTTCGTTAGGGAACACTTTAAAACCACTGACATTAATCATGTCTTTTTTGCGGTCGACAATCTTGATAAAACCATCAGGTTGGATAATGGCAATATCTCCGGTTTTAAACCAACCCTCATCATCCATTACTTCTGCGGTAGCATCGGGGCGCTGCCAGTAACCTTTCATCACCTGCGGACCGCGTACACAAAGCTCGCCCGCTTCGCCGCTGGGTAAATTCTTATTGTGTTCATCAATGACTTTGCATTCGGTATCGGGCAAGGGCAAACCTACAGTCCCCATTTGCACATTATCAATGGGGTTATTGGACACTACCGGCGAAGTTTCGGTTAATCCATAACCTTCACTAATAGGCGCCTTGGTTAATTCCAACCAGTGTTTTGTAGTTTCTGCAGTAAGCGCCATTCCACCCGAACAGGTGAGACGCAAATGACTAAAATCCAAATTGCAGAAATCGGGGTTGCGCATTAATGCATTAAACAAGGTGTTTAAACCGACAAAAAAAGTAAAGGGAACACCCTGTAAGGTTTTAACAAAACCAGGAATATCGCGTGGATTGGGAATTAATAAACTGTGATTACCAAGCGCCACCGCCGAGGTGCAATGAATGGTAAAAGAGTAAATGTGATAAAGCGGTAGCGGCGCGATATAGAGCTCCTGCGCAGGGCGAAACACATCCTTCATGCGCTCATTAAGTTGCATCATATTGGCAACCAGGTTGCGGTGCGTCAGCATCGCCCCTTTGGCAACACCTGTAGTACCACCGGTGTATTGTAAAACTGCTACATCTTCTGGCACTTGGGTTACCGGCTGCCAAGGTAGTGATGCCGCAGCCAATGCTTGGTTAAAGCCTATCTGATTTGGAAAAGAAAATGGCGGCACCATTTTTTTAACGTATTTCACTACTGCGTTAATTAGCGTACGCTTGAAAAACGGATGCAAATCGGCAAGTTCGGTTACTATTACCTGCTCCACGCTCGTTTCTTGAATAATGGAGGCTGCATTTTTGGCGATATTCGCTAACACCACCAATGCCTTTGCACCGGAATCGTTAAGTTGGTGTTTTATTTCATGAGCCGTGTAAAGCGGGTTGGTATTGACTATTACCAACCCTGCGCGCAACGCACCGAATATAACAACGGGATACTGCAGAACATTCGGCAATTGAACCGCAATTCTATCGCCTGGCTTCAGTGAAGTTTTCTGCTGTAAATAAGCTGCAAACTGCCCGGCAAGATGATCGAGTTCAGCATAGGTAAGCGATTGCCCCATACAGCTAAACGCTTTTTTGTCAGCAAACTTTTTACAGGAATCCGAGAAAACCTCTGCAAGCGTTCTGTTGTATTGCAACGACATCTGACATTCTCCATATTTGTTATTGTGCAAAATTGAAACAGCAAGAAAACCGGCAAGGTATTCCTGATTAATATCCTGATTGTAGCCAATTACACCACGCTACGCGTTGTTAGCGAAGTGCACGGTCGATCAATAATAACAACTGAGCAGTAATGGCAGCGGTAAAGCCCCATATCTCATAACCTTGGTAATGATAAACAGGCACACGCAAGGTACGGCCATGCCGCACAAAACAGTCCTCACGCACCTGCAACCCAGATCTGAAATCAGCAATCGGCACCATAAAAATACCGTCCAATTCATCCGGCGAAGGCTGTAATGGTGTGGCCGCATCAAAATGAGCAACAAACGGGGTTACTGCAGTACCGACACGCGTATGCGATTGAGGCAGAGAGCCTAACAACTGAATATGACGAGCAGGTAAACCAATTTCTTCGTGAACCTCCCGCTGGGCGGTAACCAAAAGATTGTCATCGCCCGGCTCCCACATACCACCGGGAAAACAGACCTCACCGGGGTGCTGACGTAAATGTGCAGCACGCTTGGTAAATAAAATGGAGGGATTGTCGCCGCGGCTAATCAGCACCAGCACCGCTGCTTGAGGCGTATTGACTGGATCCAGAGGAGTATTTGTCAGTTGTTGCGCAAGCCCGTCAAATAGCCAGGAAGTCACTGAAAATCCTCGGGGTTAACTAAGAGAGACAGATCAAATGCGGGCTCTTGGTAAGGGTGAGCGGCGCGCAACGCTGTAATAGTGGCTTGAATATACTCATCAGCACAAACCATTTCAACACGATATTCCGGCAGGCATTCAAGCTCACCGATTTTACCAATATAGGGTTTAGCGTCAGCGAGGGGCCGAAACTGGCCTTGCCCCAACACCTGCCAACAACATTGATCATAATTGCCAAGCTTGCCGGCACCCGCGGCAAACACCGCGGTTTTGACTTGTTCAAGATGAGACACGGGAACAAAGAAGACCAATTTATACATCGACTTTGCCCCCAGTAGCTAAGGTTTGTTAGATAACCCGCACCGCAATCACGTGTTCCACTTTGGCCAGCGCATCAATCACTGCCGCTGAAGGTGCCGCTTCAACATCGATAATGTTGTAGGCCACATCGCCGCGGCTTTTGTTGACCATGTCTACCACGTTGACTTTGTGGTCAGCCAATACCGACAGCACATGCCCCAAAACCCCAGAGACATTCTGGTTGGAGAAGGTGATACGCGCACCAATGCCGGGGTTGCGATCCATAGACACAGCGGGAAAATTCACCGAGTTTTTGATATTGCCATTTTCAAGATAATCGACCAGCTGATCGGCCGCCATGATGGCGCAGTTCTCTTCCGCCTCTTCGGTGCTGGCACCTATGTGCGGCATGGCGTAAACATCCTTGCGATTGAGCAGGATCGGCTCGGGGAAATCGCAAATGTATTTACCCAAATGACCGGCATCCAGGCTCTCCACTACCGCATGGGCATCCACAATCGCCTCGCGCGCAAAGTTGAGCAGGGTTGCACCCTTTTTGGTGACTTTCAGGGTGTCAGCATTAATCAGGTGTTTGGTCTGCGGAATGGCCGGCACATGCAGGGTGATATAGTCAGAGCGCGCCAGCAGCGATTGCAGGTTTTCCATACGGCCCACCTGACTGGGCAAACGCCATGCGGCTTCTACCGACAGCGCCGGGTCAAAACCGACCACATTCATACCCAGTGCCAGGGCGGCGTCGGCAATCAGTGATCCGATTGCGCCCAAACCGACAATACCCAGGGTTTTACCGGCCAGCTCAAAACCAGCAAAGTTGGATTTTTCTTTTTCCAACAATTTGGACATCTCATCGGCATCGGTCATGTGGGTCAAGGTGCTCACGTACTCCATGCCCGGCAGAATACCGCGCGAACCGAGCAGCATACCGGCCAGCACCAATTCTTTTACCGCGTTGGCGTTGGCGCCGGGTGAGTTAAACACCACTACGCCTTTTTTGGTGTACTCCTCCACCGGCACATTGTTAGTGCCTGCACCGGCGCGGGCCACGGCTTTTACCGACTCAGGCAGCGGCTCACCCTGCAATTTATGGCTGCGCAATATATAGGCGTCAGGGTGGCCTATGTCGCTGGCGACTTCGTAGTTTTCGCGCGGAAAACGATTCAAGCCTTTGACTGAAATGGCATTGTAGGTTTTGATTTTGAACATGGTTGTTATTCCTCAAATCGGCTAACAAAAAGGCCGTGTAAAAACACGGCCTTAAGAACATTAATTGGCAAATCAGGCCGCGGTCGCTTGCTCGTAAGCCCAGCTCAACCAGGGCAGCAAGGCCTCCAGGTCAACCGCGCTCACAGTCGCGCCACACCAGATACGCAGGCCGGGTGGTGCATCACGGTAAGCGCCAATGTCGTAAGCAACACCTTCTTTATCGAGCAACTTGATCATGGCTTTTACCTGATCGGGGGTGGCCTTCAGGGTGAAGCACACGCTGGTATTGGACAGGGTTTCAGGGGTTTGCGCCAGGAAATCAATCCAATCATTAGCCGCTACAAATTTTTTCAATACGTCGAGATTGGCGTTGGAGCGGGCGATAGTTTCTTTCACACCACCAATCGCACGCACCCAATCCAGCGCGTCTAAATAGTCGGCCACTGCCAACATTGACGGGGTATTGATGGTATCGCCCTTGAAGATACCCTCAACCAGTTTGCCGCCGCTGGTCATACGGAACAGTTTGGGCATAGGCCAGCTGGGTTTGTAAGTTTCCAAACGCTCAACCGCGCGCGGGCTTAGGATCAACATACCGTGGGCGCCCTCACCGCCGAGCACTTTTTGCCAGCTGTAGGTGATCACGTCGAGTTTGTCCCAGGGCATATCCATCGCAAATACCGCCGAGGTAGCATCACAAATGGTCAAGCCTTTACGGTCGGCTGGAATCCAGTCGCCATTGGGCACTTTTACTCCAGAAGTGGTGCCGTTCCAAGTGAAGATTACATCGTTGTCAAAGTTCACTTTGGATAAATCCGGCAGCAGGCCGTAATCCGCCTCATGAGCGTTAACCGTCAATTTCAACTCTTTAGTGGCATCGCTCAGCCAGCCTTTACCAAAGGATTCCCACTGCAGAATATCCACACCGCGCGCGCCGAGCAGCGACCACATGGCCATTTCTACCGCACCGGTATCTGAACCTGGCACCACACCAACACGGTAGCCTTCCGGCAGCCCCAACAATTCAGCGGTGTCTTCACAGGCGCGCTGTAACGCAGCCTTACCAATGGTTGAACGGTGTGAGCGGCCCAGAGTGGAGATATCCAACTGCTCCAAACTGTAACCCGGGCGCTTGCTGCAGGGGCCAGATGAAAAATTGGGGTTATGGGGTTTTACTGCTGGCTTCATGGTAATCCTCTAGCTGACAGGAACAGTGCGCCTTGCGATAAGTACCCAGTTGCGATAGGTATCGCCAAAACGCACCAAAGAGGGCTCGCCCTTGAGCAACGATAATCGGGCAAACCCGTAAAATTCGGGGCGTCGATTATGCCAGCTCGCTTGCAAATAACCTAGCCAGAGAGGTGGCGATGAAAGGTCAAAATGAAACTTCAGGCAAAAAAAAGCCCTCTGAAACTCAGAGGGCGCAGGGAGACGTCGATGCATCAACCAGACATCGACGGTGAGAGAACCTAAATGCTCGAAACCAACAGCGCAGCTCCTTCGCCAACCAAGCATTTCAATTAACTGGCTCTACTTTATGGGCAAATGACAGCGCTGTCAACAATAATTTAACTGCATCGCGTGAATCAACCCACAAGTTCAGCATTGTTCATAGAAAGTAGCGTTGAGGAATAAGGAGGGAGCAAGCAAATCAGTAGCCATAGACTACTGATTTGTCAATACTTGATTCAGAGGGAACAAACCAGAGAAAAATAAAACAACTAAATCAATGGCATTCCATGCTTCATGACATGGTCTATCAGTGCGCGGTTAGAGGGCAAGCCAGACAAATACTTGCGGGTCTTCTCCACCGTCTCACGAATACGCGCTGTCGCCATAGGTAAATTATCAGAAGTACGCGGCAACCTGGATGCATCCATGCTAAAGCCCATACCATAGAGCACGTATTGATAACTGGCGGACGGGAAAATCTCCTCTACCTGAATAAAATCGCTGCGATGTGGTGGGCGATGTTTCCACAGCAATAATAATTCACGTAGATGCTCAGGCAGCGCCTCTGGCGCTGACATATCGCGCCAATAATCGGAGTCGTTCCGCTCAGTCAGCGCATAATGCAATTTTAAAAAATCAATAATGCGATCCCAGCGGTAACTAAATACTTCATTGAAACGTTTCGCCACAATTTTCATTGCAACTTTATCTGCGGGAAACTCTTCGCAAATCATATTCATCGATAACTCAACCAAAGCTAACGCTGACGCCTCCAGTGGCTCGATGAATCCGGCAGACATACCAACAGCAACACAATTCCTATGCCAAAACTCTTGCCTATGCCCCGCCCTGATCGATAGTTTTTTGCTGCTTAAAGAATTCGCTACGGATTGCCCAACACTTTTGGCGATATGAGCACGTAACTCCATTTCTGCTTTTTCTTCAGAGAGATAACTGCTGGAAAATACATAACCCACACCACGACGCGAAGACAAGCCTATATCCCAAGTCCAGCCGGCAGACTGAGCCGTGGCAATAGTACAAGATTCAATTGGGCTGGACTGCTCGGGATAAGGCACTTGCATGGCAAGCGCTGTGTCGTTTAATGACAAGTGCTTTTTATCTACAAAAGGCACACCAAAGTGCTGCCCCAGCAATAGACAACTTAGACCGGAACAATCGACAAAAAGATCACCGTAAATTACACCTGAGGCCTTGGTATCAACCCCGGCAATATCGCCGCTATCGTCGGCAACAACTTGAGTCACATGATCCAGAACATGAATGACCCCCAGTGCTGTTGTGCAATGCCGCTGCAATAATGCAGCAAATTTCCCGGCATCGAGGTGATACCCGTAATTAAGCACGCCGGCATATTCCGGTGTTGTTATTTGTTTTGGAGCGCAGCCCTGCTCCGCCACGACAAATTGCGATGAAACAACTTCAGCAAAGGGGCGATCCGCAAATTGCGCTTGCCACGCAGCAGCCAAATTACATTCAGCATAACCATGCGGAATACTGAACGGATGATGGTAAATATCGTCAGCCGCCCCCGTTTTCCAACCGACAAATTTTGACCCTTGTTTAAAAGACGCAAAACACTCACGAATCAAATCTGTTTCGGAAATACCAATCTTGCGCAGGGTCGCCCGCATGGATGGCCAAGTACCTTCACCAACCCCAATCGTATTCACATCAGGCGACTCAATCAGGGTAATACTGACCCCCGCCTCATTGTGCCTGAACTCTGCCGCTAACAACCCCGCCGCCAGCCAACCAGCAGTACCGCCACCAACAATGATTATTTTTTTTATGGATTCGCTCATAGTGATTTTCTTTTAGTAATGATCTATTAAACACGGCTATCGGTTCCTATCCTAGTTACCGCACGATTCAGCGCGAAAACCAAAACAGCACCGCTTGATGGGTGCCGAGTATATTACTTGGCTTAATAGCAAGTCGATCATGTTTAACTGACATCAAATCACTTTTCCATAGCGCAGTACTGGGCAATAAATTGCTCATGGCTTGGCAACAACGCGAGATTCCTTGATATGTGATCACGAAATCCAGTCATATACTGGCTAAACTCAGTATTTGACATATTATCTACAATAGGCTGGTAATTGGCAGGCGCAAAACCCTGACCAATCAAGACCTGTGTCCAACCATTGGTTCTGAATAATTCATCTCCCCCCAGAAATACCATGCCGCTTTGGGTGAACATATCCATACGATGACGCAAGGTATCTGGTATTTGCATGGTTCGTACGTAATTCCAGAACTCCGTATCGCTACGACGCGTTGCGTGATAATGAAGGATAATAAAGTCGCGAATACTTTCAGCCTCCTCCTTAGATTGGCGGTTATATTCATCTACCAACACTGGCTGAACACCGCGCAGAGGAAATAAGCGCAAAAAGCGAATCAAGCCAGAAGTTACCATGTGAATACTGGTCGACTCCAAAGGCTCAAGAAAACCCGATGCCAGCCCCAATGCTATACAGTTTTTATTCCAACCGAACTTACGCCGCCCAGTGGTAAATTGTATTAGGCGCGGGTTATTTAACATCGTACCTTCGACATTATTGGTTAATGTTTTTTCCGCCCAGGTTTGATCCGTAAATTGACTGGAATAAACGAGGCCATTACCCGTGCGATTTTGTAGCGGGATTCGCCACTGCCAACCAAATTCACGCGCAGTGGAAGTCGTGTAAGGAGTGGCAGGTTTCACCTTGGCTGTTTGTACTGCCAGTGCGGAATCGCAAGGTAACCAATGCTGCCAATTCTCATAACCGGTTTGTAATGCTTGCTCAATCAGCAAACCGCGAAAACCACTACAATCAATAAAAAAATCTGCCTCAATCTTCATGCCGCTATGAAGATGTAAACACTCAATAAAACCAGTATCAGGGTTTAGTTCGACATGCTCGATTTTTCCCTCGTGACGAATCACTCCCAACCCTTCGCTAAACTGACGTAAAAATTTTGCGTAAAGTCCAGCATCAAAATGAAAGGCATAGTTCAGTGCAGGGCTTTCGCTAATCCCAAATCGCTCTGCCCGTGCGGCTTCATGCTCAAGACAATAGGCACCAAAAGGAATATCCAACCCTAATGCTTTTGCACGCGCCCAAAAATGCTGAAATTCTCCAGCCCAAAAAATACGACCAACTTGACCAAATGCATGAATGTAATCCTCACCAATTTCCCCCCAATTCTTAAAATTTATTCCCAACTTAAATGTTGCATGGGTGGCTCGCATCATGTCCGCTTCATTAATACCGATTAATTTATGAAACGCCAGCATAGTGGGTATTGTTGCTTCGCCAACGCCGACCACACCAATCTCTTCGGATTCGACCAACGTTACATTTACCTTTCCCTGATATATCTTTCCAATCGCCGCCGCAGCCAACCACCCCGCCGTTCCACCACCAACAATTACAAGATTTTTAACCGACCGCATGCTCAGCCCCCCTATCTTTATAGACTTGGAAAATCATCTTAGTCGCGTGAAAGTTGAGTATTTTTAAGATCTACCAACGATTGGATATTAGTAAATGATCCGATGATTAAATAGGCATATCGCAATAAGCCAGTGCGATGCAAATTGGCAACCTCTGCATCAGGCAGTGATAATAAACGTGCCTTATTAATGGTTGCATAACTGCTATTTTTATACTTTTTCCCATTTGAAAAATCGATTTCAATCGTGACTTTCTCAATTAAATCCAACCTTTCAAATTCTGCCATCATCCACTCCGCCTCAGCTACACCTTCGTGTAGAACGGATAAAACGTTGGTCATCCTTTCCAAAAAAGGTGAATTTCCCCCATGAGGTAAAAAAAGTAACTCTCCTTGCTGCTCAAAAGAAACACGCGGGCTATCCAAATCAATATTAACAACAGCCTCAACATTACCATTGGTGTGCTCTTGCATCCCGATTACAAAAGGCTCTCGCTCGATCACCGCGGGAACATAGGGAACACGCCACGAATCTCCAGTCAAAAACAGATTTTCATTCGCATCAAAACCAAATAATGCAATTGTCAGCCAGCGATCACTCTCCATTTGCTGAAATAGAATGGGGTAGTATTTTTGGACTTCGTTAAATTCACTCGGATATACCGCGCAGCCGGCAACTGCATCGCCAAACTCTGATCCACGCTGTGTAATAACACGCAGGTTTTTGTGGGCAATATTATTAAGCACTTCATATTTCGCCATTTATTTTTCCTTCTCAAAACTTACAAAAAAACAAAGCCGCTGTCTCCAGCGGCTTTGTTTATTGGTTGCCAATAACGCTATAACTTAAAAAGTATAACGCAAGCCAACCTGGTAACGAGCCCCTAAATCTTCCAGGGATAACAACTGAGCCTTTGAGCGACCATGAGTTCGATAGTTTTCACCAGTTACGTTGATACCTTCAGCTGTGACGCTCAAGTTATCATTGATTTCGTAACCAATAGAGACATCGATTTGTGCATAGTCCTCAACATATTCAGGTTGATTGCCGCCGCCTGCAGTCCGACTTTCAAGGAAGCTGTCACGCCAGTTGTAAGCAACGCGTACTTGCCATGCATCGCGATCGAAGAAACCAACGAAGTTAGCAGTATCTGACAAGCCTGTCATAGCAAACTGACCTTCGGTAGTCAGGTTATCAAACTCCACATCCGCATCAACCATAGTGTAGTTTGCTTGTACCCCAAAACCTGAATCACCAAACCAGTGTTGTACTGCGAATTCAAGACCATCAATCACTGTAGCCTTGTCATTAACAGGTTTGTTGACTTTCCACATCAGTAGCGGATCATCTCCATCAGCGCGAACCCAACGTCCATTGTCAGAAATAAAGGCCGAATCAGAATTTTCCAACACATAAGTGTGCAATGCTAATTCGTTAGCTTGTGGTATTCCGCTACCTACAGCCAATTGACCTAAACGCACGTCACGCAATCCGTAAGCAGACTCTTCAACAATTTGCGTACCAATGAAGTTATCAACGTCCTTGCGGAAATAACCCAAGGATACATAACTATCCTCGGTGTAATACCATTCAGCAGAAACATCGGTATTAAAGGACTCCATTGGCTTCAAGTTTGGCACACCAGCGTTCGCAGTACGGTTATACAAATCGTTCAAACCAACATCTGGACGCAAATCGACATAACTTGGACGACCAATCGTTTCGCTTAAAGAGAGACGCAATTTCAACGAATCAGTTGGGCTAATATCGAAGTCAATATTTGGCAACAAATAGTCATAAGAGCCTGAACCGGTTTGTAATGTTTTTTCACTTTCATAACGTACGGACCAGTCATTGTCACCTTCCCACCAAAGTATTTCAGGCTCATTTACCAATGAGCGAGAACTTACGTCGGTTTCTTCGTAGCGAACACCAACAAGTACATTTGATTCCATGCCGCCAAGTTCAAAATTAGAGTTAAATTGAACGTAAGCTGATTTGGATTCTTCTTCAATAGTACGATTAGTGGTGTAAATATTGTTCCATTGGATTTTGCCATTTACGAAATCATAGAAATCCGCTGGATAGGCTCCACTTGCATTAATTGCTTCGGCAGTTTCTATAATTTTTGGCAAATTAGCATCAACACCGATGAAAAATAACGGGTCATTGGTGGTTGAACCGTAATCGGGGAAGTCTTTACCAAAATCGCGCAACTCAAAATACTGGTCAGGATATGCAGCTGGATCTATACCATCCCAGTTACCAACACCTTGACGGTTATCACCTGACGCAAGACTTTCATTTGTGTCCTTACGCTGCTCAATACCAAATCTAAGTGCTGCATTTTCAAAGAAGCCGGAACCATTAAATTGAAATTCACCAGACAATTGCGTCTGTTCAATTTCAGTGCGGTTGCGCGAGCGTGGGTTATTGGTCATAGCGCCGCTAACATCACCACCATCAAGTACGCCATTACAGTTACCACTACGGTATGGATCTCGCGGGGCGCGATTACGTAAAATACAATCATCAAAAGTCACACTCATCAAAGGCATGCTTTTGGACCAATCAACGTATTCACCAGTAACAACGTTGGCATTCATGCCAACATCAACACCATCACTAGCATTTTTTGCGCTAGAGCTGTGATGATCAAGTGCCAATGAGAATTGATCATTCACTTCAAATGCAAGATTGAGACCGACTGAATTATTATCGGTGTAAGACTCAACATGAGCACCAGCGAAGGACACATCTTTCAAGCGACTAACGCCGTTAGTAAGATAGGACTCACGGTAAATAACCGGAGTGCGAACAGCGCCATTGTCGAAGGTTAATTCTGAAATTGCATCGACATTAAACCAAACTGATTGTTGTGAGCGATCTGAAGTACGATCCAAACCGGAGTATGTGTAATCCAGAGTCGCAGTCAAACGCTCAGTTGGTTTGAATTGAAATACTGCTTGAGCATTGGTGCGCTCGCGCTCATTGTCTTGGACTTCATAACGCAAGTCGGTTGGCAAGGCGTACAAATCGCCGTGATTTGGAGCATTATTGATTACTACACCATCTTTGAAGCGTTCCACTGAGCGCTTGGTAAGATCTGGATTAGTTGAATCCCAAGTATTAATGTTTGCCCAGTTGTTTACAAAGTTGTTCGCGTTTGAATTGTCCCGGCGCTGATAAGAACCGGTAATAGCAACACCAAAGGTATCGTCATCGTTAACCCAGGAATACAACCCTGAAATTTCTGGTGTAATTTCATCACCTACACCCGAGCGCACAGTTTCATCTTGCGTTGCTTTCACGCCAATACTAGCGCGACTACCTGCTTCCAGCGGGCGAAGTGTTTTGATATTGATGGTGGCGCCAAGCCCACCTGTAGCTATATCCGCGCGGCCGGTTTTGTAAACTTCAACACCGAATACTGATTCTGATGCAAGATTGGCAAAATCATAGGCACGAGTTGATGAGTCGCCAGTATTGTTATTAGCAACTGCAGGCATTACGCGACCATTTAAGGTCACCATGTTCAACTCAGCACCAATACCACGAGCAGTTACTTGCGAGCCCTCACCATCAGAGCGATTGATGGATAAACCAGTGATACGCTGCAAAGACTCTGCGAGGTTTGTATCGGGCATTTTACCGATATCTTCTGCAGAAATTGCATCCACAACACCCACTGCATTGCGCTTGGTATCCATCGACTGCATTACCGATGCACGAATACCAGTAACCATCACCTCTTCGAGTTGACTGTCCTGTTGCGCCAACGCCATTCCGCTTACCCCAGCCGCCACTGAAGCAACTGCTGTGGTTAAAAGTTTCTTCTTAAAGCTTATTGTTTTGTACATGGAGCCCTCTCCTTTATTATCGTCGGGATTATATTTCCGGTACTGCTATGCCTGAAGCACGGCCCAAAGAAAGGCAACGCCTCAAGCATTTTCGCTCCAAACCCTGCAAGCGAATTCGCTCTCGCCTATCGCTGTCGTTATTAAAACGATTGCATGACTTTAGCCGAGATAATTAAACATAAACGTTAGAGTCGATATCTTTTTCTTGCCAAACACTCAGAATGAAAAGTCAGGTGCCACTGATTTATTTTTTTGTTAACTGGAGTCAAAATTACCCCCATGTGACAGCGCTGTCAATCGATTAAAAATTAACTTTACACATATTATTTAACGAGACATGCAGAACACCTTATTGTCAAAAAGACACAAATAAGGAGTTTTCAGCTACTACAACTGCCAATCAATAGGAGATTTTCCTTGGGAGTGTAAGTAGTGATTTGCTTGGGAAAAATGTCCGCAGCCGATGAAACCGCGGTGTGCAGATAAGGGAGATGGGTGTGGTGCCTTGAGTACTAAATGCTTTTGTGGGCCAATAAAGGCAGCTTTTTTCTGGGCGTAACTTCCCCATAAGAGGAAAACAACACCAGCACATTGCTGATTTACCAGCTGAATCGCCTTGTCAGTAAATTGTTCCCAGCCCCGCCCTTGATGCGAACCGGCGGCAGCCTGTTGGACAGTCAATGTGGCATTGAGCATGAGCACACCTTGATTAGCCCATGCTTGTAAACATCCATGTCCAGGATGCTTAAAACCTATATCGCGCTGCAACTCCTTAAACATATTTTGCAACGACGGCGGCACTTGAACACCCTGTTGCACCGAGAAGCATAAGCCATGAGCTTGATTGGGGCCGTGATAAGGATCTTGCCCAAGGATTACAACTTTGACCTGATCTAACGGCGTACTGTTGAATGCATTGAAAATATTCCTGGACTCCGGATAAATAACTTTACCCAGTTGCTTTTCCGCCAGCAGAAAGGCTTTTAACTGCTGCATGTAGGGCTGCTCAAACTCTGGCGCCAAATGAAGTAACCAGCTGGGATGAATATCTATCTTTTTAGCAGTCGCCATGATTTAACAGCCTCAGAATACTTACAAAAACACACAAGCAGAACTTTCAGGCAATAAAAAGCCCGACACCAGGCCGGGCTTTTTACAAGACTTACTGTGAAAAGTAAAACTTAGAGCTTGTCGCCGTGCTCAGCCAGATATTTAGCAACACCTGCTGGCGATGCGTCCATACCTGCGTCACCTTCTTTCCAGCCCGCAGGGCATACTTCGCCGTGTTGCTCATGGAAAATCAATGCATCAACAGTGCGAATGGTATCGTCAATGTTACGGCCAATTGGCAAGTCGTTAACGATTTGAGAGCGCACTACACCTGCTTCGTCGATGATGAAAGTGCCACGGAAAGCTACACCATCAGCAGACTCTACATCGAATGCTTTAGCAATTGAGTGCGTAATGTCAGCAACCAGAGTGTAACGAACTGGACCAATACCACCTTCGTTTACTGGAGTATTACGCCATGCGTTGTGGGTGAATTGTGAATCGATAGAAACACCAATCACTTCTACATTGCGCTTTTTGAACTCTTCTACGCGGTGATCAAATGCCAACAGCTCTGATGGACATACAAAGGTGAAGTCCAATGGATAGAAAAATACAACAGCTTTTTTGCCTTTGGTGGCTTCAGCAAAGTTGTAACCGTCTACGATTTCACCATTTGCCAATACGGCTGATGCGGTGAAGTCAGGTGCTTTTTTACCAACTAATACGCCCATGTTTAATCTCCTGATAGTTAAGACTGAGGGTTGAGGTTCAAAAATAAGGACAACAGCAATCGGATACCAAATCTATTCACTGAATGTGACGATTGGATGGTCAGTTATTGATTGCCTATTCTTCGTCGATAGTGCGTGGCTATCATACACAGGCCTAGCCCTATGTCCCATTGATTTTCTATATGACAATTCCAAAACTAAGACTATTGGCCAACAACTGGCACCAAAATATGTAAACAAGTTATAAGAAATAATAGCAATGCATTCCAAATAAGAATTTATCTCACAACTTGTTGACACAACTTCTCATTAGACTTAGAGTTTCATTCGTAATCATATTGAAGCCGCCTCTGCGACTTTGAGATCATTTCCTGAACAATCTGTGGAACTGTGCTATGTACGTTTGTGTATGCAAAGGCATAACTGATAGACAAATCAAAGCCGCTATTGATGATGGCGCCAATTCCTTGGGGCAGCTGCGCAAAGCATTGGGTGTTGCTAGCCAATGCGGTAAATGTTCAGTAATGACGCGCGAAATTCTGAATGAAGCGCTCAACGATACCCCTATGATCAACGGCTTACCGCAATTCTACGCCCTAGCCTAACTCCTGCTGCGCCGAATCAAGCACTAAAAAGAATCTAAATCATTTCGATTTTTAGTGCTTTTTCCTTCCCCATCAAATACTTAGATAAAATCCTTCGCTTGACACTGAGCCGTTCGGCGACCAGACTCTCCTTTTGTTATTTGACGCATTAAGGAGAACTCCATGAAAGGCGATCCACAAGTCATCGCAGTATTGAACAAGGTTCTGGGCAACGAGCTGGTTGCGATTAATCAATACTTCTTGCACGCACGCATGTACAAAGACTGGGGCTTAAAAGAGCTGGCCGATCACGAATATCACGAATCTATTGATGAAATGAAACACGCGGATGCATTGGTCGAGCGTATTCTGTTTTTAGAAGGTCTTCCCAACTTGCAAGACCTGGGTAAATTGCACATTGGCGAAGATACGCCGGAAATGCTCAAGTCTGACTTAAAACTCGAATTGAAAGCGATTCCTGACCTGCGCGACGGCATCATCATCTGCGAAGGTGTGCGTGATTTTGTAAGCCGCGACCTGTTAAAAAGTATCCTCGAATCCGAAGAAGAGCATGTTGATTGGCTGGAGACCCAGCTGTCATTGATTGATACTGTCGGTCTGCAGAATTATCTGCAGTCCAAAATGGGCTCAACCACTTGATTCTGAATAGCTGCCTGGAAAGGTATTAAAAGATAGTAAAAAGGAGCCTGCTGGCTCCTTTTTACTGTTGTGCTCGCGAGGGTTAACCCCACCCACTCGCTAATCTACATATTGATCCAACCATTTAATGCCCGCAATTTGAATACCCGGTCACCATGTTTTAGTACTACACCATCGACCAAAATATCCTGCACCACAAATTGACCGGTAGCGACTATATTGCCCACCCCCAAGGTCTGCCCGTTGATAACCACGCTGCTAATGCCACCGGCCAGATAATCATGACGCTGGTAGCTGATGGTCGGCATCTTCTGTTTGGTATTCCAGGGCAGCTCGTTAAAGTCCTGGACATGAGTCATAGAGTCAAAGGTGCGCGCAGGCTCACGCACAACCTCTGCAGGTGGCAACGCAGCTTGGGCCACTGAAGGACTAGCAAAAGGATCTACTACCGATTCCGAACCCGTCGCTTCTTCAGGGGCATAGAGTTGACTTACATCAGCCTCCATTGTGGGTTCTGGCGCAGCATCTTCCGCATAGAGATCTTTTATATCAGTCGCAGCAACTCCACTGCTATCCGGCCGGACAGCAACAGCACTCGCCAAGCTGGCGGCAGATTGAGAGGGCAACGGTTGCTGCGGTTGGACTGGAGCCACTACCGCCGGTGTTACAGGTTGACTAACCGGAGGTTGCACCTTGGCGGGCGCGGGCTGAACGGGCGAAATAGCAGTTGCTGTCGGCGAGGTATTGGTTGTTTGCCAGCGCCAGATAATGACCGCCACTAGTACAATAATTAGCGCAGCCGCAACCCACCAATACCATGCACGGGAAGACTGCTCCGGTTCCAGCGCCAATGGCCGATGCTGGGTATTCAAATCCGGTACCGGTGTTTGATTTTTACGCTCGGTATCGGCGCGATTGAGGGCATCCAAAATTAACGACATAGAACTACAGCCCTTGTGCTTCTGAGCCCTGCACATTTAAAAGCGCAGGTATTTTTTGTTCATCCAACTGGACCAGTGGTTTATCCACCCCCAGCACTTCATTGAGGCGACGCAAGGTTTGAGCGCCTATAACACCATCCGGCAGAATGTTTTGCGTGCGCTGAAAAAGCTCTACCCGTTTTTTAAGTTTTTCAGTGTAAAACTGGCGCGTCAGGGGTGCAGGTTGCTGATCAAGCTGGGCAAACTGTTCTGCCACCCAAGTGACCAAATCGTTTTTATCGCCCAGCTGCAAACTTTTTTCGAACCCTTGCGGGCGCGACCAGACATAATAAAAGTCGCCCGTCCACAGTGGCGCTATATCGCGCCAAGGGATAATCCGCTCCACCCCATTTTCGATAATAAGCACATAGTTTTCACTCAACCCGGCCAACAACAGATAAACCCACTTTTTATCGCTGGTCGCCAAGGTCATCAAACCTGGGCGATTGATATCCTTTAATTCATCCCAGGAAGCGAGGCGTACTTTTTCGCAACTGTAGTTCACCGCAACCGACGCAAGGCACGGGTTGGTGCTATCGCCTACCGCAAGGGAAAGATGATCAAACAGCACCAATTGCGCCGCTACTAAATCCCTTGTCGCCATCGCAATCAGTGGTGATTGTTCGTTCACGACACCGGCTGACGCTGCACTACTTGAACTTGCGAATAATGAAGAGGATTGCGTTGGCTCATTTATCGCTTCCGCATTGGCCAAAGGTGCAGAGCCGGTTGAGAGCTCATCCGGCAACAAAAACCATACTGCCACCATCACCGCTGCAACAACTGCAACCAATAAGGCATGCCAGGAGGTGCGGGCAGCAGCAACTTTCTCCTCCTGGTGGGTAGCCGTACCCGCGACTTCTTTGGCGGCAGAAGCAAAAATCTGTTTATCGATGTTGTGCTGATTTTGCGCATAGGCGCCAAGCAATAAACGCTCGCAGAGCACGTTGATTAAGCGTGGAATGCCACCGCTAAACTCGTGAATTTTTTTAATGATGGCATCGCTAAACGGGCGCTGATGATCGGGTAACCCAGCAACTTTCAGGCGGTGATGGATGTATGCTTTGGTTTCAGCCGGCGTAAGTGCTTCCAGATGAAAGCGGGCGGTAATACGCTGGGATAATTGCCGCAATGCAGGGCGCGCTAATAGTTTTTTCAGCTCAGGCTGCCCCACCAGCATAATTTGCAGCAGCTTTTCAGTGGTAGTTTCAAGGTTGGTAAGCAGGCGAATCTGCTCTAGCACCGGCACTTTTAACAGCTGCGCCTCATCTATCAGCAATACGGTTTTACGACCTTTGCGATGATTATCCAGCAGGAACTCATTGAGCGCGTCAGTCAGGTTTTTAACCGTTAACTCGTCGCTGATGTAACTCACCCCCAGCTCATCACAAATTGTGCAGAGCAGCTCAGGCGCATTGGCCGTGGGGTTAAGGATAATCGCGATATCGGTATTTTCCGGCAGCTGCTCCAGCAGACAGCGAATAATTGTAGTTTTACCCGTGCCCACCTCGCCGGTGAGCATTACAAAACCACCGTTTTGGATGCCGTATAACAGGTGCGCCAACGCTTCCCGATGCTGATCGCTCATAAAGAGATAGCGCGGGTTAACGGCGATAGAAAAAGCTGGCTCTTTTAGCCCAAAAAATTCGTGATACATAGACGCAGCGGGACACAGTTATTATGAATGGCTAGGCAGGCCGGAATCATAACAGGCCGTGTCGGATACAGGCAGCCTCTTATTAGGTTGACGCACGCAAGCAACACCAGAATTGCCTAACACCGATCTCAAAAATGCACCCCCGCACCACGAGTAGCAACTACCGCTTCAATTTGATGCTGACTCCACAAGGCTTTGGCCAAAGCTTGCAGAGCATCCGGCTCGCCGTGTACTAAATAAAAGCGCGGGCTATCCACAAAACCGGCGGCCCAATCCAGCAATTGCTGCTGCCCGGCATGGGCGGAAAAACCGCCCAAGGTGTGAACTTTGGCGCGCACCATAATCTCCTGGCCAAAGAGTTTTATCTTCTTCACCCCATTTACCAGAATGCGCCCCAATGTGCCTTGGGCTTGGAAGCCCACAAACACTAGATGAGTATTTTTCTGCCAGAGGCGATGTTTGAAGTGATGGCGAATACGCCCGCCGGTACACATTCCGCTGCCCGCAATAATGATCGCCCCCGCTTTGACATGATTGAGCGCCATGGACTCCTCCACACTGGCAGTAATAGTCAGACAAGGCAGAAACTCACTCAATGTGCGGCTGCGATACTCACTCATCACGGCGCGATCTTTGGCGTGCCAGTCATGGCGCATCTGCTCATAGACCTCAGTCACCGCGCCGCCCATGGGGCTATCCAGATAAACCCGCCAACCCTGCAACTTCCCTTGGCGATACATCACCCCTAACTGGAATAGCAGTTCCTGGGTGCGGCCGATAGCAAATGCAGGAATCAAAATATTGCCGTTATCTGCCGAAGCTGCCGCCAGCACCTCCTCAAATTCAGCGATAGTGTCATCAAATGAGCGATGGTTGCGGTCGCCATAAGTGCCCTCCATCAACACTACGTCGGCATGACGCAGTTGCGTGGGCTCAGGCATTAAGGAGGTGTCGGGATTACCCAAGTCGCCGGAAAAAACCAGTGTTTTAGTGCTTTCTCCCGCCCCCAAATGCAACTCAACAATCGCGGAACCAAGGATATGTCCTGCATCGTGAAACACCAGATTCACGTCAGCCCCGATTGCCTGAAGCACACCATAGGTGGAGGGTTCACAGAGAGCGAGGGCACGCTCCACATCCAAATCATCATATTCCGGCCGCAGCAATTCCTTGCCGGCACGTTCACGGCGCAGGTTTTCGTAATCCAGATCGCGCAGATATAAACTCAGGGCATCTTTTAGCAAGATGGGCAATAAGCGTGCGGTGCCCTCGGTGCAGTGAATACTGCCGCGAAAGCCACCGCGCACTAACCGCGGCAAGCGGCCACTATGATCCAAATGCACATGGGACAAAATCACTGCATCAATAGCTGCCGGATCAAAGCTGAATGCCTGCTCTTCGCTGCCCTCTCCCTGCAGAATTCCACAATCAAGCAGGTAGCGTTTGCCAGCCGTTTCCAACAAATGACAGGAGCCGGTAACTTCCTGAGCCGCCCCCAAAAAAATGAGTTGATGCGCTTTAGCGTTATTCATACCGACTCCTTTATTGTTTTCACTTTTGTGTACTCTCTATGGAGCTTAGCAGCTAAAGCGCCGCGCCGACTTGTCAGCTGGCGTTCCATTTTTCTGCACCTATCCCATGTTTAAAAGCCGCCTCAAACTGGCACACATTTCACCTTATGCTGTGCAACTATAGGTGGGTAGTTACTGCTGTCGGGACAATAAAGAGACCAGAGGAATTTATGATAAAAACCCTAACCACCAAACACCTCCCAATACTGCCAGCTGGTTTGGTATTACTAGCGAGCTATCACGCACAGAGTGAGAATGCGTTAATCGCCTACCCCGGTTACACCGGCGAATATCCAGGTTACACCCTGAAAGTCGATGAGCGTTTTGATCGTCTGGATAAGATGCTATGGCGAGTAGGCGACGGAGCGGTGGGTCATGAGTCGGCGTGCCGTTTTACGCCACAAGGTGTGCAAGTAGAAAAGGGCTTACTGAATTTAATCGTCAACCAGGAAAAAGTACCCGCCAGCTGGTCAGAGGATCATCAACAGGAAAAGCGACCCTATAAGTATTCCTGCGGCGAATTGCGTACCGCCCCCACTAAAACCATCAAATACGGGCGTTTTGAAACACGCATGAAAGCCCCTGCTCGTAGCGCTGCCAGCGGTTATATCTCTTCTTTGTTCACCTATACCAATAGCGGTTCACCGCGCGAGTGGGAGGAGATTGATGTGGAGCTGGAAGGCGGCCGCCCTGACAAGCTCCAAGCCAATTTGATTTATGGTTTGGATACCCCCAATTGGGTTGCTACCCGCGAATGGGGTGCATGGGAAGATAAAATTGAAGTAGGCCCGATTGATGACTGGCGGGTATTTGCCATTGAGTGGGCACCCACTTTTATCAAATGGTATGTAGACGGCAAACTGGTCAAAACACTCGATCAAAGCCAGCTGGACTGCAAACCCGAATGTGCGCCCGGTCAGAAAAAGCCAACACCAATTCCCGATAACCTGACATCACTCATGATGAACTTCTGGATTCCCAACGATGAAATTCAGGATGTATTCGGCGGCAATAAAAAACACAACACCTACCCGATGGTGACTCAATACGACTGGATCAGAATTTACCAGTTGGATTCAGCCCCACTCGCGAATTATTGATTAGGTTTTTCTATCACCCGCAAAACGCATCTGCTCGACTACCCATTCCCCCTCCAGCCGACTGCTCCAAGGTCGGCTTTTTTACGTATAAGTGCTGGCTTCTGGTGCAAAGCGCGGCAGGTTAGATTGCCCGCCAAGCCCCAAATTGATACCATTGCGGCCTTTTTAAGCAGGGGCCCTTTTTTTACAGGCAACTCCTGGTAAGCAGCCCCCCTCGGCCGCAACCCTCTCCCGCCTTTATTATTGATTTCCTTACACAGAGAGTTTCTATGTCAGTTGATTTTCGTTCAGCTCCGCTATCCGCTTTGGCCAATCACGACGAGTTTGTAAAGCGTCATATCGGCCCGGATGCCCAACAAACTGCCGCTATGCTGGCAACCCTGGGCGTCAGCTCAGTCAAGGAGCTGATCGACAAAACGGTGCCGGACAATATCCGCCTGAAAAACGAACTCAATCTGGGCGATGCGGTCAGCGAAGCCAATGCACTGGCCCAACTCAAAGCCATCGCCAGTAAGAACAAGATCTTCAAAAACTACATCGGCATGGGCTACCACGACACCCACGTGCCACTGGTGGTTCTGCGCAACGTATTGGAAAACCCGGGTTGGTACACGGCTTACACGCCCTACCAACCCGAAATCGCCCAAGGCCGCTTGGAGGCATTGCTCAACTACCAGCAAATGATCATCGACCTGACCGGGATGGAAATGGCCAACGCTTCGGTATTGGATGAAGGTACCGCCGCCGCTGAAGCCATGGCGATGTGTAAGCGTCAAAACAAGAAAAGTAAATCCGACGTGTTTTTTGTGGATGCAGATACTCACCCGCAAACCATCGCTGTGGTGAAAACCCGCGCCGAACATTTCGGTTTTGAAGTTTTTGTCGCCAAGGCCGATGAACTTATCAATGGCGACTACTTCGGCGCCCTGCTCTCTTACCCAGGCTCTAGCGGTCAGGTACGCGATTTAACCGCGCTAATTGAAACCGCCCATAACAACAATGCACTGGTAACAGTTGCATCGGACTTAATGGCGTTGATGCTGCTCAAATCTCCCGGCGCTATGGGCGCCGATGTGGTGGTCGGCACCAGCCAACGCTTCGGTGTGCCTATGGGTTTTGGCGGCCCGCACGCCGGCTTCTTCGCTTTCCGCGATGCTTACAAACGCTCCGCTCCCGGCCGCATTATTGGTGTGTCAATTGACGCGCGCGGCAAACAAGCACTGCGTATGGCGATGCAAACCCGCGAGCAACATATCCGTCGCGAAAAAGCCAACTCCAATATTTGTACCTCGCAGGTATTGCTCGCGGTGATGAGCGTGTTCTACGCGATTTACCACGGCCCCGACGGCCTGAAACGTATCGCCAACCGCATTCACCGCTTGACCGCGATTGCTGCAGCTGCATTAAAAGCCAAAGGTTTCGGCATTACCAACAACCAGTTCTTCGACACTATTACCGTCAATGTTGGCGACAATCAAAAAGCGATTTATCAAGCCGCATTAAACGCCGAAATTAATTTGCGTTTGGTGGGCAGCGATTCATTGGGCATCAGCCTGAATGAAACAACGTCTGCTGCTGATCTGGAAGCATTGCTTGCTGTATTTGGCGTAACCGGAATTGAACTGACGTCATTTGATGAGCAAGTGCTTGCCGGAAAAAATATCACCGCCAACAACGCGATCCCGGCCGATTTGTTGCGTAGCGATGCGGTATTGTCCCATCCGATATTCAATACCTATCACAGCGAAACCGAAATGCTGCGCTATTTAAAGCGCCTGGAATCAAGAGACATCGCGCTCAATAACGCGATGATTCCACTCGGCTCTTGCACCATGAAATTAAATGCAACTGCCGAGATGATTCCCGTCACCTGGCCGGAATTTGGCAAGTTGCATCCCTTTGCGCCGATTGACCAAGCCGAAGGCTACAAAGAATTATTCGAAGAGTTACAAGAGATGCTCAAAGCCTGCACCGGCTACGATGCCATCAGCTTGCAACCTAACGCTGGCTCACAAGGCGAGTACGCCGGCCTTGTTGCGATCAAAAAATATTTTGAAAGCAAAGGTGAAACCCAGCGCGATATTTGTTTGATTCCCGCGTCTGCCCACGGCACCAATCCCGCATCAGCACAAATGGTGAGTTACAAAGTAGTCGTAGTTGCCTGTGATAACAAAGGCAACGTCGATCTTGCTGACCTCGCAGAGAAAATCGCCACTTACAATAATCAAATCGCCTGCATCATGGTGACTTACCCATCCACGCACGGTGTATTTGAAGAAGGCATTACGCAATTGTGCGATATGGTTCATGCAGTAGGCGGCCAGGTCTATATCGACGGCGCCAACATGAACGCACTCGTCGGCGTTGCCGCACCCGGTAAATTCGGTGGCGATGTGTCGCATTTGAATTTGCACAAAACTTTCTGTATTCCACATGGCGGCGGCGGCCCGGGCATGGGGCCCATCGGCGTTGGCAAACATTTGGAGCCCTTCCTCGCGGCGCATCCCGTGCAAGCAGTTCCGGGCACCGATGTAAACAACGGCACTATTTCTGCTGCACCTTGGGGTTCCGCCAGTATCCTGCCAATCAGCTGGATGTACATCAAAATGATGGGCGCTGTGGGTATGCGCCAGGCGACTGAATTTGCGATGCTGAATGCAAACTACGTAGCGAAAAAATTGGAAGCCGCTTATCCGATTTTGTACAAAGGCACCAACGGTTTTGTTGCGCACGAATGCTTATTGGATTTGCGTCCCTTAAAAGAAGCCAGCGGCATCAGCGAAGAAGACATCGCCAAACGTTTGATGGACTTCGGTTTCCACGCGCCAACCATGTCGTTCCCGGTTGCGGGCACATTGATGATCGAACCAACCGAATCCGAATCCAAAATCGAATTGGATAAATTCATCGAAGCGATGCTGATTATCCGCAATGAAATCGATCAGGTCATCAACGGTGAAATTGCCGCTGAAGCCAGTGCCCTGCACAATGCACCCCATACCCAGGACGATGTACTGGAAGAAAACTGGACCCGCGCCTACTCACGTGAAGTTGCCGGCCGCCCTGCCAGCTGGTTGAAAAACCACAAGGTATGGCCAACGGTAAACCGTATCGACAACGTGTATGGGGATCGGAATTTGGTTTGCTCATGCCCGAGTATCGACAGCTATATGGAGTAATAACAGCGCACGCACCATTATTTTTGACTCAAAATTGTAAAAGGAGCTGGTTAAGCTCCTTTTTCTTTGGGCATTTTTGGATAACTTCCTGTATATTACGCCGCTATTTTCCAACCCTGCATTTTCTAACCTTGCATAACATTAAGAGAGTCCTATGGCTGACTTATCCCTTTACAGAAACATCGGTATCTTCGCTCACGTGGACGCCGGTAAAACCACTACCACCGAGCGTATCCTCAAGCTCACTGGCCGTATCCACAAAATTGGTGAAGTTCACGAAGGTGAATCCACTACTGACTTTATGGAACAGGAAGCCGAGCGCGGTATTACCATCCAGTCAGCAGCGGTAAGCTGTTTCTGGAAAGGTCACCGCTTCAACGTTATCGATACCCCCGGACACGTTGACTTCACCGTGGAAGTGTATCGTTCTTTGAAAGTACTCGACGGTGGTATCGGCGTATTCTGTGGTTCAGGCGGCGTAGAGCCTCAGTCTGAAACCAACTGGCGCTATGCCAACGACGCCAAAGTATCGCGTCTGATTTTTGTTAACAAACTTGACCGTATCGGCGCTGACTTCCTGCGCGTTACCGATCAAGTGAAAAAAGTTCTGGGCGCCAAGCCTTTGATCATGACGTTGCCAATCGGCCGCGAAGATACCTTCGTTGGTGTTGTAGATTTGTTGACTCGCAAGGCTTATGTGTGGGATGAATCTGGCCAACCAGAAAACTACACCATTACCGACGTACCAGCCGATATGGTTGACGACGTAGAAATGTACCGCGACCAAATGGTTGAAAATGCGGTAGAAATGGACGACGACCTGTTGATGGCCTACATGGAAGGTGAACAACCTTCAGTGGAAGACATCAAACGTTGCATCCGTAAGGGTACTCGTGAACTGGCCTTCTTCCCCACTTTCTGTGGTTCAGCCTTTAAAAACAAAGGCATGCAGCTGGTACTGGATGCGGTAGTTGATTACCTTCCAGCACCACAAGAAGTTAACCCGCAACCTTTGACTGACGAAGAAGGTAATCCAAACGGTCAATTCGCCCTCGTGGATGCGAATGAGCCGTTCCGCGCGCTGGCGTTCAAAATCATGGACGACCGTTTCGGCGCCCTGACTTTCGTGCGTATCTACTCAGGCGTACTGAACAAAGGCGACACCATCCTTAACTCTTTCACTGGCAAAAGTGAACGTGTTGGCCGGATGGTTGAAATGCAAGCGAACGAGCGTACCGATCTGACCACCGCGCAAGCCGGTGACATTATTGCGCTGGTAGGCTTGAAGAACGTACAAACCGGTCACACCCTCTGTGATCCAAAGCACCCCTGTACCCTTGAACCCATGATCTTCCCTGAGCCAGTAATCTCGATTTCTGTTACTCCGAAAGACAAAGCCGGCGTAGAGAAAATGGGTATTGCGATCGGTAAGATGGTTGCAGAAGATCCTACCTTCCGCGTTGAAACGGATCAGGATTCAGGCGAAACCATCCTGAAAGGTATGGGTGAATTGCACCTGGATATTAAAGTGGACGTTCTGAAACGTACTTACGGTGTTGAGCTGATCGTTGGCCAACCACAGGTTGCCTACCGCGAAACCATTACCCGTGAGATCGAAGACAGCTACACCCACAAGAAGCAATCAGGTGGTTCTGGTCAGTACGGTAAGATCGACTACCGCATCAAGCCGGGCGAGCCAAACACCGGCTTTGTATTCAAAACCTCATGTGTTGGCGGTAGCGTTCCAAAAGAATTCTACCCAGCGATCGAAAAAGGCTTCAAGTCAATGATGGACACCGGTCCATTAGCTGGCTTCCCGGTATTGGACGTTGAAGTTGACCTGTTCGACGGTGCGTTCCACGCCGTTGACTCCTCGGCAATTGCGTTTGAAATCGCTGCAAAAGGCGCTTTCCGTCAATCTATGCCAAAAGCAGGTCCACAACTGCTTGAGCCAATCATGAAAGTTGACGTTTACGCTCCAGAAGATCACGTAGGTGATGTTATCGGCGATCTGAACCGTCGTCGTGGTATGATCTCTGGCCAAGAAGCCAACGTGACTGGCGTGCGTATCAAGGCTGACGTTCCCCTGTCAGAAATGTTTGGTTACATCAGTACCCTGCGCACCATGACCTCAGGTCGCGGTCAGTTCTCTATGGAATTCTCTCACTACTCCGCATGCCCTGCGAACGTGGCTGAAGCAGTAATTGCCAAAGAGAAAGAAAAGAAAGCTGCCGCTGCTAAAAACTAAGGTTTAAGCAAACGCAAATAAGAAGGCCCCGCCAGTGCAAATTGGCGGGGCTTTTTTATGCAGTGAATTATTGTTTTGAAAAATTAGATTGGTCGCCGCAAGATTCGGGTCGCACTAACCAACATGCTTATTCATACTAAGAGCAACCATCCGGCAAATCCCCTTGGCGAGCTTAATTGTGATGCACCAACACGATATTGATTATGCCCGTATTGCAGCGGCCATTAATTTTATTAAAGATCATTTACAGGATCAGCCATCGCTGGATGAAATTGCGACTGCAGTGGAACTAAGTCCATTCCATTTTCAAAAGCTGTTTACCGAATGGGCTGGTGTAAGCCCCAAAAAATTCATGCAATATTTGACCTTGGAATACGCCAAATCCCTGCTCAGAAACGCTGATGCCACTCTGCTTGATACAGCACATGCAACCGGGCTATCGGGCACAAGTAGACTACACGATCTATTCATTAGCCTTGAGGGAATGACACCGGGTGAATTTAAAAATGGTGGCACAGGGCTACAAATTAATTACCATTTTGCAGAAAGTCCGTTCGGGCAACTGATAGTAGCCTCTACCCACAAAGGTATCTGTCATTTGTTTTTTGTAACGGATAAACAACAAGCTATCGATAATTTAATTGCACGCTTTCCTAAAGCGTCGTTTAAGAACACAACGGATAAACTCCAACAAGATGCACTTAGCTTTTTTCAGAAAGATTGGCACCAACCGGATAAAATTAAACTCCACTTATCCGGCACCCCATTTCAACTAAAAGTATGGGAAAGTTTGCTCAAGGTTCCGATGGGAGCATTGGTAACTTATGGCACTATTGCAAAAAACATCGATAAACCCAGCGCCACCAGAGCGGTGGGTACAGCGATTGGAAGTAACCCAATCGCATTTTTAATCCCCTGCCATCGCGTGATTCAAAATACAGGGCGTTTGGGTGGATATATGTGGGGAGAGACGCGAAAATCAGCCATTATTGGCTGGGAAGCCGCACAGAAAAATAGTTAAGCGAAGAGCAGCAGTATGGATCTTTTTGAACACCTGAATAGTGAACCACACAATTTATTGCCCTACAACGGCGAGGTGTTTTACTACGGAAAAATCCTGACACAGGAACAAGCTAATTATTATTTTCACGCGCTCATGGAAAAAATAGCTTGGGAGAATGATAAGGCGATGATCATAGGCAAAGAAATTATCACCAGGCGCAAAGTGGCATGGTATGGCGATACCCCCTTCAGCTATACCTATTCCGGCACAACTAAAACCGCCCTGCCCTGGATCAATGAACTACTGGAACTCAAACAACTGGCCGAAACCGAAAGTAAAGAGTCATACAACTCCTGTCTGCTCAACTTGTATCACACTGGCGAAGAAGGTATGACATGGCACAGCGATGCTGAAATCGCCCTGAAGAAAAATGGGGCTATAGGTTCATTCAGCTTGGGCGCTGAACGAAAATTTTCTTTCAAACATAAAAAAACCAAACACCCTGTGGCAGTTATACTCGAGCACGGCAGCCTATTGGTTATGAAGGGCGAAACCCAAGCCCATTGGCTGCACAGCTTACCCACCACAAAAAAAGTATTTACACCGCGCATCAACCTCACCTTTCGCTGTATCGTCCAACCTTGACGCACTCACCTGATTGAATGCTTTCTGTTGCCGATCAGATACGCCAATTGCCTGCGCCCAACAGACCGTAATTTGTATGCAAAGCAATAATATCCAAATCGCAAACTTCTGCACGGTGAAGTACATTTGTCACCTCCTCCTTATAGAGTGATTACTGAAACTCCCATCCTATTAATAAAGGTGCCAGAATATGGCACCAAATAATGGAGGTTCAGCATGGGCAAAAATAATCGCTACTCGCAAATAGACCGCCACGATCAATTACTGGGTTTACTCCGCTCAGCAGACAGCCACAAGGTGGATGACCTCGCCATTTCACTTACAGTGAGTCGGCGCACCCTGTTACGGGATTTGAGTTTACTCAAACAGCGCGGTTTTCCCATTGAAACGGATGCGGGTCGCGGTGGCGGTGTGCGCCTGTATAAACACTGGGGAATTGGGCGTTTACAATTAAATTACCAGGAAGTGATAGACCTTCTACTTTCAATATCTATCATGGAAAAACTGAACTCACCTATTTTTCTCACCCACTTAAACAGCGTCAAAAATAAGCTCTTTGCCAGTTTCCCTACAGAACAGCAAGCGCGCATTAAAAAAGTCAGGGAGCGTTTATTGATTGGCGAACTAGCGTCTGATTTTGTTACTAGCAGTTACCAAACCATTACCAGTAACGCCACCACACAACAAATAAGCACCGCATTCTTCGAACAAAAATCGCTCTATATAGAATATTGCGATGAAAAGAAAAACCACAGCAAGCGCCGCATAGAACCGCATTATCTATTTTTGAATTGGCCCGTCTGGTACATACTGGCATGGGATACTGATAAAGATGCTTCGCGCTGTTTCAGACTGGATCGCGTTCAAAAAGCAACAGCGGAAAAAGAAGGGTTTCGCTTGAAAAAGGCGAACATATTAATGGAAGAAGCCGAGAAATATGCGAAAAAACTTTAGCGTGAGAATAATATAAATAAAGGAGATTATTAATCTCGCGGTTGCCACGCCTCATTTATTATCGCCCAACGCTCGTGATCCTTCCACTCAACCCCACCAATTCGCAAATAATTGCGAGAAAACCCCTCTTTTACAAACCCCGCTTTCGCAACTAACGCAATTGATGCAGCATTTTCCGGTTGAACATTGGCTTCCAGGCGATGTAAATTCAACACCTCAAATGCCTCTTTCAACAATAAAGCCAAGCCGCTGCGCATATGGCCTTTACCATGATGTGGATGAAATACTTCATATCCCAAATAGGCCGACTGAAAGTTGCCACGAATAATACCGGAGATATTAAAGGTACCAATAATTTCATTAGTACCACGTTTACACAAAAAATAACGACCTTCCTGCTGCAGGTAGGAGTTAAAATCGCTCGGCGCAGACACCCAAGGGTGATGGATAGATAAACTACGCGCATAAGCGAGCCTAATTTCATGTAAATCACCAAGTGCAGGCTTTCTTAAATAGACCATAAAAAACTCCTGAAAACCGTGCCCTCAATTACACCCTCAGCAAACCACGAAAACCTCTGACAGCATAATAGGACTCAGCGCCGTTATGGTAGACAAATACCTGGTTGTAACGGCGATCACAAAAAAGTGCGCCACCAAGCTCGCGGATAAACTCAGGGGTTTTCACCCAGCTCGAAGATTTCTTATCAAATTCTCCAAGCATTTGTAACTCGCGATATTGCTGTTCCGAGAGCAACTCAATACCCATAGACTCCGCCATTTCAACCGCGCTGCCATCAGGCTTGTGCTGTTTGCGCGATTCAAGTGCTTTACGGTCATAACAAATACTGCGCCGCCCAGTGGGGCTTTCTATTGAGCAATCGCAAAAAATAAATTCGCCCGTCGCATTATCACAGCCAATAACATCTGGCTCACCACCCGTGCGCTCCATTTCAAAAAGCACAGATAATTTTTCCACGTTTACCACTAATTTCGCCGCCACCGCCGCCCAATCAATCCCCACATGGCGACGAGTATTTTTCTCAAATCGAGTTTTAAGAACATGTATAAGTTCATTTATCTGTATATCTTGCATAAGCTCCCTCCAGTCGTTAACTAAGCATAATTGTTATAGTGCAATAACCGTGCAGTACAATAAAATAACATATGAAAATATTAGTAAGCCATAGATGGCAACTCATACCGGGAAACCAATAAGTGCGATTAGGCAAGCGATTAACACAAATTGAGTCCTTGGTGGGCGCAGGCTACACCCACATATGGGACTGCTGCTGCGACCATGGTTTGTTGGGCGCCGCACTGCTATCACGTCAGGCAGCAGCACATATCCATTTCGTCGATATAGTGCCTGAGTTAATGCACGAGCTGAAAAATAAATTGCAACGGTTTTTTCCCGCCGATGCCTTAACCGCGAATAAAAGTACAAATTCCCGGTGGCATATTCACTGCTTGGATGTGGCATTGCTGCCATTAGATCACGTCGTTGGTAAGCAGTTAGTAATTATTGCGGGAGTGGGCGGTGATTTAATGACTGACTTCATCGAGGCAATCTGCAAGCGTCACCCGACACTTGCAATAGATTTTTTACTCTGCCCAGTACACCATAACTTCACGCTTAGGCAGCAATTGATAAACCATGGTTTTGATTTACAACGCGAAGTATTAATAGAAGAGAACCAGCGGTTTTACGAGATTTTATTAGTCACCAGAAATCCACACAGAAAAGCACTATGTTGTCCCGTGAACCCTGTCGGCGATCAGCTGTGGCATTGCGCTGACACCGAACAAATCACTATTGTCCATCAGTATTTGCAGAAAACCATCGCCCATTATCAACGTATGCAACTGCGACCGAATGTAGATGTGCAGCATATAATTGATGCTTACAATGCAGTCAATGTGACTAGCGATTGAAACACTAAAAATACTTAACCCAGCGCCAACTGCTTTTACGCTTAAGCAACGCAAATTGTTTAGTTGGCCAATATAAAAGCACCGCGAGCACCACTGCAATTAGCCACACCCACCCCATATGCGCTACGCCAAAATAACCGCCGTGATTTTTTCCGCACAGCAATACGCACACCTCATAAATAACCAATAACACGTATAGGTGTAACAGGTAAAAGAACATGGGCGCTGCGCCATAGTGAGCGAGAAGATTACTGATTTTTTTCATTCGCCCTGCTTCTAAACAGCGCAGCAGAAAAAACATCACACCCAAGGTCAATAATAAAAAATCCAGCGAGGGTGGATATTTGGTGAGGTTTAAAAATGACATTACCGTTTGCAGCGGGTTTTGCATCACCTGCCAAGGCAAGGTTTCTCCATAACAATTGGTGACGCGCAGTAACATAAATGCCGCCAGACACACACTACCCAAGCCGATTAACTTCGTAGCACGTTGGCTGCTGGAAAAAATATGGGCGTAGAGTGGCCCCGCCAAATAGCCAAGAATAATTACACCAATCCAGGGCAATACCGGGTAACTGGCTTTGAGTCGCACTGGACCTTCAGCGATTAAAAAGTTACGGTCATGCAATATAGTCCAGAGGGAATAACCCCATTCGCCGGGAGAAAATTGTATCGGCCCGAGAGCATTGTGGCCACAGACTATTAACAATCCTAATGCGAGTAACACGTATTTGTGCCAATGGGCGATTAACCCCAGCACTACCATACTCACGCCTATGGCCCAGATAACCTGCAACCAAATAGTGTGATAGCTACCCATCCATGAAAATGTGACCAGCGTAAATTCCAGCGCAATTAAAATCAGGCCACGCGTGATTAAAAACTCGCGCACTGGCCGCTGGCCGCCATCGTTTTTGTGTTGATAAAGCCATGCCGATAAACCTGTTAAAAACACAAAGGTTGGTGCACATAAATGCGCCAACAAGCGGCTAAAAAAAAGTACCGGCGACGTTGTTTCTACATCCATGGGGTCACTAATTTGATGATGATAAAATACGCGCTCACGCACATGATCCAACAACATAATTAGCATCACCAAGCCGCGCATCGCATCGATACTATTAATACGTACAGAGAGATTCTTCGCGGCTAGCCGCCCGGTTTTATTCAGCATGGTTAACAACGTCCGTTAAAAATCGTACCGAAGGCTCACGCGCACACTGCGCGGCTCACCCGGCTGCGTCCAAAGCGGCGAATAGGAATTGAGTACATAATTTTCATCAAATAAATTATCTACCACCGCCTCCACTTGCCAGCGTGGAGTAATGGCAAAGGAACCAAATACCGACATCAATGTATAGGCAGGCAGTTGATAATTTGGGTTGACGGTATCGCCCAAACGCTCGCTGATATAGCGCACCCGCACACCAATATTGGCATCGCGATTATAAATACGCAGCTGTTGCTTAAGCATTGCGCTCACACTGTGATCCGGCACATTGGAGATCGGACTACCAGCAGGCACTAACACACCCCACTCTATATTGACTGAATCAACTGCTGTGCCTGTATCCAAATAAGTATAAGAAATTTGTGCCTCAAGGCTGTCAGTGAGTGCACCACTTACATCGATTTCAATACCGCGACTATTTACCGCACCGAGGGTTGCAGAGAAGCCGGCATTCACGGGATCAGTGGTGAGCATATTAGTTTTTTCTGCATCAAAAAGTGCGATGGTTAACGCCCAGTCCGCAAGATTTATTTTGGTACCGACTTCAATCGATTCACTCAATTCCGGCTTAAAAGCATTGCCAGCATAATTAGTGCCGCTGAGCGGCACAAAACCTTCGGAATAACTCGAATAAATCGTCATGGCGGGATTCACCACAAACACCACACCAATGCGTGGCGACACCTGGGTATCATCCGCGTGCGACACAACATTTTTTAATTGCTCATGAATTTCCTGATCATAAGTATCCACTCGCCCCCCCACAAGCGCGCGCCAGCGATCGGTTAATTCAATTTGATCTTGCAGATAAACACCAGTTGCCTGCTGGTGTTCCAAATTGGCATAAAGGGTTGCCGGTGTTCCCGCAACCGCTACTCCATACACGGGGTCATTGATATTGATTGCGTAACTGCCTTTGGCACCACGATAGCGTCCGAGCAATGTAAATAATTCGTAATCATAAGCATCGGCGCCGATTAATAAATTATGTGTCATCCCCGCCAGCGAAAGCTCACCGCTGAATTCAGCGCGTAGGGTTGTGTCTTTTGAATAATAATCGCGATAGCGACGCTGCCGCGTGAGCGTGGCATCATCGTCGTAGAGTGATTGTCGGCCTGCGGCTAATTCTGCATCCGACGAGAAACCATTTAACTCGGATTCGCGATATCCAACACCAGTGTTAAATGACCAATCGCTCGACAATTGTTGTTGATAGGTTAACTGATGCCCTGTGGATTCAATCGTCGTCGGGCCATCACCCGGCTCACCCAAATAACGGCTGCGTGGCACCGTTTTAAAATCGTTATTCAACACCACATAACCGCGATCAAATAATTGCTCCTGTTTTAAATATTCAAACTCATACAGAAGCGATGCGTCGTCATTCAGCTTATAAAGCAATGAAGGTGTGATGACCTGTTTATCGCTCGTCACGTAATCGCGGAAACTACCATAATCTTGCACGGCACCATTGACCCGCAGTGCGAGCTGATCACTAATAGCTTGTGTGTAATCGCCTTCTACACGCTGCTGCTCAAAACTACCGCGGGTTACTTTTACATAACCCTCACTCGTGAATTGCGGTTTGCGTGTGATGATATTGATAGTGCCGCCGGGTTCGGAGCGACCATAAAGGGCTGAGCCGGGACCTTTTAGAATTTCAATTTGTTCGATATTGGACACATCGCGGTGACCACTAAAACCGCGCCCGCCATTAAACCCATTAATCAAATAGCTGGAGGGCATATTTTCATTGCCGGGAAATCCGCGCAGCGAAAAACTATCCCATAAACCGCCACCATCGTTCTGACGCGCGATGCTGGCAGAGAAATCCAGTACATCCTGAAAACGCGTAAGCGCCAGATCCTGAAAGGTCGATTTTTCGATAACTTGAATTGCTTGCGGCAACTCGGCACGGGGAATATTGCCGCGATAAGCTTGGTGTTGATGAGTAACCAACACCTCCTCGATTACCTCACCGCCCCTGCTTTCTTGCCCATCTACCGCAAGAGAAAAGCCACTCCACGATAAAATAAATGCTAACAAATTGATTTTAAAAGATTTTCTCATAGCAAACAGCTTCACACACCAATAAAACGTTATAATATAACATTATCTGTATAGCATACAAATCATTCAGCTTGAGCTCACCTGATAATGAGGTACAGAGAGCCGCGCAACAGGAACAAAGCGGATCAACAAAAAAGGAGCCAATTACTGGCTCCTTTTTCGATAAGCTTGTTGTGAAGCGTAAATATTAAGGTTGGGGATTCCACCCGCTGCCATTGCCAAAATTTCTGAAAATGGCGGCGCGGCTGCTGTAATCGCTCATCACTTCCTCCTCAGTCAGCGAGTAAAAATGTGTCCACCCACTTATATCTAACGGCGAACCACTCAGTGTTTGGGTATTGAACTGACGCAACCCGGAGTTTGCCGAACCCACAACCGAAGGTGTATCGGTAAACGCATTACTTTTAATGTGCGCATCCACTTTGCAGTTAATTAACGCGATGCTGTCAAAACTGCTGCTACCACCGGTGCGCCCAATCACAGATTGCCCATCGGGAATGTTGTGCCCAAGTGGGCCGGGGCCACGAGTAAAGTTGGAGTTTAAAAACACATAACCTTTATCGTTTACCGTAGGTGTGCGCGCTTGTAGTACATACCCTCCACCACCGTTGCCACGGGAATCACCGAGTGAACGAATTTCGCTTTCTTCAAACAGCGACACACGATTACCACCCCAAATAAAATCTACATTGCCAGCAATTAATGAACGATAGAACCAGTTATAACCTTTGAGCGAAATTGTGTCCTGCTCGCTGATTAAACTGATGTATTTGCCAATCAAACGCCCTTGGTCGCTATTAAAATAAATAGTTTCCGCTTGGCCGCCCTCACCAATCAACGTGGTGTTAGTGAGCGTGAAATGTTCAAGCACTAAATTATCCACCGATTCAATTAACCAAACCGCGCGGCCACCCAAAGCGCCGTCGGCAGTGCCGGTACCACCCGCACCTGGGTTGAGTGTATTGTTATTTTTATAGCGGATTTGTACACCCTGTTGCGATTCACCGGTAATGGTCAGGTTGTTTTTATTACGCAACAATAATGGCTCTTCATAGATTCCATTTTTAATGTGGATCTGCGTTTCAGTATTGATTGAAATATTTGCCATTACATAATTCAGCGCGCCTTGCAGCGTGCTGAAATCGGCAGGTGCGTCATCATCCACAGTGATCACCGTACCGCTGGGTGCGTTTGGTTTGGTGGTAAAAATCCAACCGGCGGCTTTGCCCAAGCCATCAAACGCGAGACCACCAATCGTTGCATTAGTAATTGCACCCGGGCTGATACTCACGTAATAACTGGTGCCGTAATCCAGTGTTTTGTGGGGAGTGATATAAAGGCTGTTGCCCTCCACTTCCACCAACGGCGCATTGATGGTGCGTAAGCGGGTTGGATCTGAACCTATATAGAGTTTTTCATCCACTAACTTGATGGTATCCACCACCGAGTCATCACTGAGTTTATAAATACGAATCGAACCTGCAGATGCAAGAGTTGGCGGCGAATCAAAGGTAATGCGCAATTTTCCATCCACCTGCGATTCCACGGCATTCACCGCAGGTTGTGTTAAACCATTCAAGTTATACACAGTGGGCGATTGCACAAATTGCGGCGCAATACTGGCAGTAATACTGCGTGTTAAATTTGGTTCACTGTTACTGATAAAAGTAATAGTTGCACTACCCGCACCTACCGGCACCAAATTCACTTGATTGCCCGAGCGATTAATTGCCACCACGTTAGTATCGCTAGTCACTACCGAAAACTCATCTTCACTCAGGTCTGGTTTTTTGGCGCTTACCGTGACCACATAGGGCGCGTTGTTTACTTCACTGGCATAACTGACCGCGGCAGGAGAAATGTTTAATTGCGGCGGTTTGTCATTGGCATTACCGATTTTTATATCGTCAATTTCAAAGGATTTATTTTTGGTATACAAACCAATAACACCTTTTCCGCTATAGGTAGCGTCGGTAAAGTTGCTACCGACTTTTTCGCCATTTAAATAAATTACATGCTGATTGCCGGTCAGTTCATAACGCACGGTGTACCACTGGCCACCACAATTACTGCCACAAGAATCAAAACGAATTGCCTGCTCGATAGGAGTATTAAACCGCGTCATTTGCGTAACCACACCATTAATGCGTTTGGCATTTTCCACACGGGTGCTGGTAGTAGCATTTTGTACATTTAAACCGCCGCCGTACCAATTGTTATCATCCACATACCGCGCCAACATATACAGATGTTTGTCACTGGTGGTGCTGTTAGTGCGCGGGCGAATTTTTGCCTCGATAAAATAATCTGCCGAGGGAATGCTATTCATTACTGATTGATTAAGCAGCAACAAAACGCCACCGCTATTACTCGCAGTAAAACGTAAACTTTTATTGCCCTGCTCTTCATAGATATCAAATACACCATTGGCTTGTGGCGCGACATTATTTGCGGCAGTTTTTACATCCCAGTTAGCAGTATTTAATCCACCAGAAAAATCATCGCAAAAATAAAGGCCAGTTGCCGGGCAGCTAAACACTGTGGCAATACTGGATTGTGCGCTGCTGCTCGCAATACTGCTGGACGATGAACTCACTGGCACTATCACAGCGCTGCTTGCGCTACTGGAAGAAAGCGATGCAAGTGAAGATGAAAACTCTGCACTGGAAGCAATAGATGAACTCGATGAACTGGAAGGAACATAAACCGCCGCCTCCACGCCAGCACCAGGAATGTGTTTTACCAGGCTATACCAATAAACTTCGGCATTGCTGTACAAACCCTTTACTTCGGGATACAGCCCGTGCAAGTCAGTAAACATTTCCCAATTGTCGGCAGCACTGTGCGGATTTAATCCATTCGCTAATTCCCACGCATCCGGCATACCATCAAGGTCGGTATCCAAAGGCGCAGCTGCAGAATTTAACGTGGGGTAACCGCCAACATCATTTGGTGAATCAATAATGCCGTTGCCCGATGCACCATTAGCGCCGGTACCATTCACAACATCATTTACCACACGACTGTCGATAGCATCGCGGCGCAGACTCGCACCGGAGGATTGCACTACCAAACCAAACGCATCATCCGGCGAATGGGTATTTACCTTGGCGTGATCTGCCATCGCAAAGGCGGTGGATTGAATGATTAACTCTTTTAAACTTGCATCATCGTAACGCACACCGTCTACATTGTTGGCAGTGACTTGGGGGTTACCCTGTAAGAAATTGCCCTCCACAAAAACACGCCCAACCGGTTTTGCTACCGCACCATTTACCAGAAATTTCGGATCGAGTGTGCCTGCTGCTAACTGCGCGTTGTAATCATTCAAGGTGGCGGTGCGATCTTCTTCATACAGTGGGCGACGGCCACTCGCTAATACAATAAAATTTTTCACGCCGGACGCAACCGTCGCCGGGCCAGGTTTGTAATAGTTATTAATAAATTGCACATCGCGCCCTTCAGCGCCGTAAGGAGGATATTGCACATTGTTATAGATAACATTGTTACGAATGTCCGCTACGCCATCCACACTCGGAATCGCTTTATTCGCAGTCCATTTATCCAAAATACCATCGATGCGTGGGTTGCGACTTTTATGATGAGCCAACATATTGTGGTGAAAACTGGTATTCACACCGCCCCAGTTACCACCATAACCATGTGACCCTTTTTCATGCCCGGAATTATTTAAACTTTCGCTCACAATATTCCATTGGAAGGTCACATTGTTGCTGGCGTAAAGCGATGCAGTTTCATCTATTGCCCAACTGAAACTGCTGTGATCTACGATAATATTATTCAAATAACGCCCATCCAGCGCATCCACTTCTTGCGGCACCTGACCGGGGCGCGAGCGGATAAAACGAATCACCACATTATTAGTACCTTCTTTAATCCGTAGTGCTGCACCGCGCAACGTAATGCCATCCCCCGGCGCAGTTTGCCCGAGAATACTCACATCACCATTGACGATTTCCAAATTTTTAGTGAGCTGAATATAACCGCTTACCGCAAATAAAATAGTGCGTTTACCGCTTCTGTTTACGGCATAACGCAAAGTGCCGGGGGTATCGGTATCCGCCAAACTTGTCACGTAATAAATATCGCCGCCGCGCCCACCCGTTGTTTTTGCACCAAATCCTTCCGCACCAGGAAACGCACGCGCAATTGTATTGAGGCTATAGAAAACTTCGCCGCTCGCCTGCCAAACCAGTGATGATTGATTAAAAGGGTGACTGCGATTGTGCCTGATGGTGATGGTATCGCTACTGGTGATGGTTTGATGCGGTGTTAAGTTGCCGATTGCAACGTCGCCATCAATAATTTGAGTGCCCTGCCCCGCTGCTATTAATTTTTGCGCCGCATTTTTTAATGGCACTTCACCATTGCTCAGTGCGAGCTTAAACACATAATCGTATTCAGTACGATTGATGCGGGTTTCGCTCACTTTTATTAGCGACGTAACATTGAGATTAATGTCTTCGCTGGCGACCACTGATCCGGCAGCTGCGAGCGCAGAGCCAAACAACACCGCCCTCGCATATTGTCCTAAATAGTTACTGATATTTTTCATTAAATTTTCCTCACAGATTATTATTGCTTTTTCAAGGCTGATTAATTCTTGAAGCGTTATTCGTTTTTAAAGGGCCATAATTAAACGATGGCAGTGACTGGCTGTTTAGTTTTTCTGGTAAACGCCAGTGCCATACAGCCAAGCAATAACAGCAACACCGTGGAAGATTCAGGAACAGCCTGGGTCATAACGCGTGTTTGGCCTTTGCCAAGCGGATTAAAATCAGCGTCATAGACTAAAAAATCGAGCGCACCCGGTGCGTCAAAACCTGCGTAACTAAATGCAATTTTGAAACCGGACAGTGCATCGCCAAATGCTAGACCGGTGAATGAATAACTATCAAAAAAACCATCACCCAATAGCGCATCTGGCTGCACCACCAAACTATCCCAAGTGAAAGGGCTGGCAACAATTGTCAGATCGGCAAATAGCTCGGGGGCAAAAAATACCGTGAATTCATGAATGAATTGATCGGGCTGATCATTGTGAATCGTTAAATCCATCGTCCACAGATTGCTATCCACTTGTTCATAACGTGTATCGATCACGACCGCATTGCTCTGCATAGCCAACAAGATCACACACAGCGCGAACAGATATTTACAGGGATTATTAATAGTCATTTTCCTTACCTCAAAGTTAACGTTGTTATTAGTCGCACCGGAAATTTGAAAAAAACCTGACCCTCAAGCGCTGATTGGCCTGATTAACATGCCGGCCTACTGCTGCCGGGTTGAGGGAAACTGGCTTTTATCAGCCTGATGGTGCCATTGGGGCGGTTGATCCCTCACCTGAGGTGCGGAAACAGCCAGGTAATACCGAAAATAACCTTTGCCTAACTCAAAACTGCTTATTGTTTTTATCTCTCACCACATATGGTTAGTTAAACCATATGACATTATGGTAATTGTGACCATAATTTATATCTAGTATGCTAAGTCGAAATAGCAAAGGATTTTGTCGTCAGATTCATCAAAAGACCCGAAATAATAGAGAGGGTAACAACCAACACTTTTACATACGGATAATGTTTTTATCGGCAAAAAAAATCCCAAAGATAAAACCACAAAAGGTAAACCGATGAACAAATCGCTTATTCAGCGCCTCGCTTTTTATACCAGTTGCCTGTTAACGGCTGGCCTGCTCGGCTGCAACACAACCGCTACAAACACTCTGACCTCTGCAGCCAACTCGCCCTGGCAGGCGGATTTAGGCAATGGTTTTTACAAAAATCCGCTGATTCATGCCGATTATTCCGACCCTGATGTGATTCGGGTCGGCAAGCGCTATTACATGACCTCCTCCAGCTTTAACAACTCTCCGGGGCTGCCACTACTGCAATCGGAGGACATGGTGAATTGGGAGTTGGTGGGCCACGCCCTGCCCCAACAAGTGCCAGCCGAGGTATTTGCCAAACCACAACATGGCAAAGGCGTGTGGGCGCCCTGTTTGCGTTATCACAACAATAAATTCTGGATTTTTTACCCAGATCCGGATTTTGGTATTTACGTCATGACTGCGGAGAATTTTGCAGGCCCCTGGAGCGCACCGCATTTGTTGTTGGCAGGCAAAGGGATTATCGACCCCACCCCACTCTGGGACGAGGATGGCAATGCCTACCTGATGCATGCCTGGGCTAAAAGTCGTGCAGGCATTAACAATATGCTGACACTGCGCAAAATGTCACCCGATGGAAAAACCTTGTTGGATGACAAAGGTGAAGTGGTGATTGATGGCAATAAAATTCCCGGCTACATAACGCTGGAGGGACCAAAACTGTATAAACACAATGGCTACTACTATGTGTTTGCGCCATCAGGTGGTGTGGAGCATGGCTGGCAATCCGTATTTCGCGCAAAAAATATTAATGGCCCCTATGAACACAGAACCGTATTGGAACAGGGTTATACCTCAGTGAATGGCCCCCACCAGGGCGCTTGGGTACAAACGCCAGAAGGTAGCGATTGGTTTTTTCATTTTCAGGAACTGCGCGTCTATGGTCGCATAGTGCACTTACAACCCATGCACTGGGTAAACGATTGGCCGGTAATTGGCAAAGATGCGGATAACAACGGCACCGGCATGCCGGTACTGCGCCATAAAAAGCCCATCGCCGGAAACTTTGCGATTAAAAACCCCGCAACTACCGATGAATTTTCCAGTGAGCAACTCGGGTTTCAGTGGCAATGGAACGCTAACTGGAAAAGTGATTGGTATTCATTAAGCGCCAACAAAGGTTCCTTGCGTTTATACGCCGTAAATGATGAAGGCTACAGGCAGCAGCAAAACCTGTGGCATACACCATCACTCTTGTTACAAAAATTACCCGCCGATGAATTTGTAGTTGAAACCAAACTTGCATTGGAAAATTTAGCCGTTGGCGATACTGCCGGTTTGATTGTTTATGGTTTTGATTACCAGTGGCTTGGTATTAAAAAAACAGAAGCAGGACAAGAACTAATATTAATGAACTGCACCAACGCCGAAGCTAATTGCAAAGAAACTCTGCTATCCCGCACCACTTACAAATCAGCGAAAATTTACTTGCGTATGACGCTTGAGCGCGGTGGTATAGTGCAATTTTCCTACGGGGAAACTGCTAACTCCATAAAAAATATAGGCGAAACCTTTACCGCCATCCGCGGCCGCTGGGTAGGTGCACAAATGGGCCTGTTTACCTTAGGAAAAGCTAAGAGCTCGTTTGTGGATGTGGATTATTTCAGGGTGAAAGCGTTGTAGGGCTGATGGCGCAACAAGATGCGTAGATTTTTATGGATACCCGCATTCGCGGGCATCGAAAAATAAAATATTCTTCTTTCTCCTACAACCCACCCGCTGCATCAATAAAACTGCCGGTAACAAAAGAGGACTTATCGGAGGCTAACCAAAAGATTGCCTCCGCTATTTCCTTTGCTTCACCACCGCGCTGCAGTGGAATTTTACTTTTTAATCGGTCAACACGCCCAGGCTCACCACCGGATGCGTGCATGTCAGTATAAATTAGACCAGGGCGCACACCATTCACACGAATACCTTCGGCGGCAACTTCCAACGCGAGCCCACGCGTTAAGGTATCCATCGCTCCTTTGGAAGCAGCGTAGTCAATGTATTCATTGGGCGAACCACTCTTAGCCGCACCCGAGGATACATTTACGATGGCGCCGCCCACCCCACCGTATTTTCTCGACATTCGTTTGACTGCTTCTTTACTACAAAGAAAACAACTCATAACATTAACATTCATAATTTCGGAAAATCGCTCAGCGCTAATTTCATCCAAACGGCATTGCGTTTTTAATATGGCAGCATTGTTTACCAAAACAGATACGCAACCTAATTCTGCATCAACTGTTTCAAATAAACGTTTTACATCCTGCTCTTTAGAAAACATCTGCTTTTATTGCAATGCACTGACCGCCGGATTGGATAATATCCCGTTTAAGGTTTTCAGCCGCTTCATCATTCGCCAGATAATTAATGCAAACCGCATAGCCATGCTGTGCGAACAACTTAGCTGTCTCTGCGCCAATGCCACGACTACCGCCAGTCACTATAACTACTTTACTAAATGCCATTTTAGGCTCCTTTTAATTCGCATTCGAAAAAATAGTATTGGAGATCAAGGAATAAAACTCCAACTCTGAAGTAATATCCAAACATAAAAAAACGCCATAAAAGAAGATCTTTGACGGCGTTTTTAATTGCAGCAGTTAAACATTAATCCGGTTGATAAACGCTAGTCGCATCGCGTCCGCTGGCTTTGCTCATATACAGCGCTTCGTCGGCGAAACGAATTAACTCTTCTCCAGCGCCGTGACGCGAACAGGCGATACCGATACTGAGCGAACAGGCGCGCTGTAATTTATTACTGTGAAGTTTTACGTAACCACTCAAACGCTCTGCCAATAACTTTAACCCATCGCTGTCGGTATTCAGGGCGGCAAGAATAAATTCATCACCGCCGACACGACAAGGGATGTCAGTGCTGCGCGCGATATGTTTCAGCCCGTCGCTGACGATTTTGATAATCGTATCGCCAGTTTCGTGGCCAAACTCATCGTTGAATTGTTTAAAGTCGTCGATATCAATCATCATTACCGACAAGGGTTGTTTGTTGCGTCGACTGAGTTTGATGGCAAATTCGTAGCGATGCTGAAACGCGCGGCGATTGAGCAACCCCGTTAAGGGATCGGTATTGGCAAGCGTGGCAAGGTTTTCAATTTGATCGCGCAGCGAATCCACTTTTGCTTCGGCGTTGCGCGCATCTAGCATGAGTTTTAGTTGTAGCGCGAGGGCGTCGGCAATATAACTGAGGCTTTCTATTTGATGGTTGCTCAGTTCAACTTTGTCATCGCTGGCACCGCACAGCGTACCAATCATTTGGTCGGCAATTTTAATCGGGAGCACCACAAAACTTTGCATCCCCAGAAGCGCTCCACCACTTTCGGGGAACCGTACTTGCACTTCCGCCGTTGCGGTAAGCTGTTCAGAGAGCATGAGCTGGCACATAGAGTCAGTCCAGGCTACCTGCGAACCTGACTCTACTTGCAAACTGCCCGTATTTTGGGCGAGCACCACAGTTTGCTGCTGCGCCTGCCAGTCAATGGTGGTTACAAAAGATGTTTTAAGCCCGGTGATATGGGTAATCAATTTCAGTAACGGGGTTGCCGCACTGATAAACGCATCTTGCTCTATTACTTCCAAACTGTTCATTAGTGGTGTCTCATAAACTCAACCCACAGTGTAGTGTAACTACGGGCAAAGGCAACAAAACACCACTGCTCACACTGGATTAAAAATGCTTATTTTGCCAGCCAGATTTCATCCAATTTTTTGCGCGGCGAAGGAACCTCTTTTGCACGCAACGGTTCGGGTAAAGCGTCTGTATTTCCGTGTTTGCCAATCACAAAAGCCATAATCACTTCCTCGCTGTTGTCATCCAACGTAAAGAATGTTCTTGCGGCGTCTTTGTGGATGCCTGCCATACCATGGCAATGCAAACCTTCCTGTTGGGCTTGCAATACCATACTCATCCACGCCGCACCCGAATCAAAAGCGCTATGGGCATTAGGTTTGCCGTTATGTTCAAAATTCTTTTTGGCAGCCAGAAAACCAATCACCGCTGCATCTTTAGCCCAGACTTGGTTGGCATCAACCAGCAAGGCCAGATAATCGGCAAACGTCGAGTCGTTAGACGTGTAAAAGCGCCAGGGTTGCGCATTAAAACAGGAAGGGGCAAAACGCGCAGCATCAATAATGCGCGCAAGCACTTCAGGTTCGATACTGGTCTTGGTAAAAGCGCGTGGCGACCAGCGGTGTGAAAGCTGCTCCATAACCCCGGGTAGTGGATCGCGTAAGGAAAAATCAGTCGACATATAACATCCTCCCAGATTGAACACAGTGAATTAAACCAGAAGCTACGATACACGCAATCGACGATTGACGTATAGCCTTGTGATATACAAACCCGGAATAAGATTCGATTACTAGAAGCCCCACCTAGGATAAGAGAAATGCTATGTGCGCGAGCCAACAGAAAAACAATCCTCACAATGATAAAAATACCTCATGCCTCCAATTAAATGGAAACATAGCCAACCAACTAACACAGGTCTCAGCATTGCGATGCAGCCTATTGAACCGAAATCATCCTCCGCGGAAAAACAGCTAACCGAACTAATGCAAACCAAACCTGCTATACAAAAATTGCGCATTCTCACACTGAATATGCATAAAGGTTTTACGCCTTTTAACCGATTTATTTTACCGGAGTTACGTGAGGCGATACGCTCGCTATCCACTGAAATTGTATTTCTCCAGGAAGTGCACGGTAGTCATAAACAACAAGCAAAGCGCCACGCTACTTGGCCCGAGACATCACAATATGAATATCTAGCAGACACTATTTGGCCAGAGTTTTCTTACGGACGTAACGCGGTATACCCGCATGGAGATCACGGCAACGCAATACTCAGCAAGTATCCCATCATTCGCTTCCAGAATCTGGATGTTTCAGTAGGCAAAATCGAGCAACGCGGGATTTTACATACAGTGTTGAAAGTTCCGGGCCACAATGAAGTACATGCAATTTGTGTACACATGGGGCTGCGCGAACACTACCGCACACAACAGTTACAGATGTTATGCAATTTGATTGAGCGTATCCCACCAACGGCACCTATAATTATCGCTGGCGATTTTAATGATTGGCGTAAACGCGCCGACACCATTCTGGCGCGGTGCAACTTGTATGAAGCCTTCGTTAGTGAATATCAGCAACCCGCAAAAAGTTTTCCCGCACGTTGGCCGTTACTTTGCTTGGATAGGATTTATGTGCGTAATGTCACCACAAAAAATGCCCAGGTTCTATTTCAACGCCCATGGTCTCACCTTTCCGACCACGCACCTTTGATGGTGGACATTCAGCTATGAAAAATAATTGGCGTGATGGTAATGACCTTACACTGCTTATTAATGGTGAGGAGTTTTTCCCGCGCGTCTTTGAAAGTCTACGAAACGCTCAGACAGAAATTTTGCTAGAAACTTTTATTATCAAAGATGACTCTATAGGCCAAACGCTTCAACGGGAATTAATAGCGGCTGCACAACGGGGAGTGAAAGTCGATATCACGATAGACGGTTATGGCAGTGGCGATTTAACTGAGGATTTTACCGCGGCACTGATGGCGGCTGGGGTGCGGTTACATATATTTAATCCGCAACCAAAACGCTGGGGAGTGCACCTGAACGTGTTCAGACGCTTGCATCGTAAACTGATTGTCATTGATCAGAAACTGGCATTTATTGGTGGAATCAATTTTTGTTTTGATCACATTAGCAACTCTGGCCCCGATGCCAAACAGGATTATGCCGTTGCAGTACAAGGCCCGGTAGTCGCAGACATTCACCAAACTTGTATACACCTGTTAGTCACTGCTGCTGGCTACAACGAAAAAAACAACCCTATTCAACACACCACGACCACCGAGTCACCCGCTGCCGGTAGCGTATGTACAATTGCTGCCGGTAGCGTCCGTGCAATTGTAGTACAGCGTGATAATGCTCAACACCGCCGGGACATAGAACGGCAATATTTATTGGCTGCACGCACCGCGCAAAAGCGCCTGGTTATTGCCAATGCGTATTTTTTTCCCGGTTATAGATTATTGCGAGAATTGCGCCGGGCGGCGCGGCGCAAAGTAGAAGTGATTTTAATTTTGCAAGGCCAATCCGACGTTCCCTTGGCCTGTGCGTTGTCGCGTTTACTTTACAATTATTTACTGCGTGCAGACATCACAATCTATGAGTACTGCAAACGACAATTCCACGGCAAAGTAGCCGTTATGGATGAACACTGGGCTACGATTGGATCGAGCAATTTGGACCCGTTGAGCTTGTCATTAAATTTGGAAGCAAATCTTGTTATCGAAGATGAAGCGTTTAATCAACAGCTTTACCAAAACCTCATTACCCTCGCTGAACACAGTTGTGAAAAGTTAACACTAAAAAACACCTTGCGTGGCTTGTGGTGGCGAGCACCACTGATTTTTTTGAGCTTTCATTTCTTGCGTAAATTTCCCACTATCCTGGGCTGGCTACCGGGGCACGCGCATCATTTACAACTCGCGACACGCGCCGAACCAAATCCTTGAGGGTAGCCTAGAACTTTAAGGCCAGTTTAGAATTTCAAGGATAGTTCAGAACTTTTTTAATGTGCTGGATATTCTCACCTACCCACACCGGATTCACAGCGCCCCAACTCTGAATAGAATAAACACCGTGAGTATTTTGCAGTTGAATATCCAATTCATGAATCGCGGCGAAGGTATCTTGCGCGGTGCGCCGAGGCATACCGGTAGCCGCGATAATGTTGGGTACAGTGTTAATACCCTGTTCCACCAGATAAGCAACGTAAATCCGGCGATAAAAGCTGGTTTTGGTTTTGCTGTGTTCACTCATCATATTAAGCAATGTTAAAACTCCTGAAGAATTCAAAAGAACCCACCTGGTGCAGGCTCTTTTGATTTGATTACCTATATCAATCAGCCATCGTCGGGTAATCAGTATAACCGACAGCATCGGCGGTATAAAAAGTAGATGAGTCAGGTGCATTGAGCGATGCGCCCAGTTTAAAGCGGGCAGGTAAATCCGGATTCGCAAGAAACGGAACGCCGAATGCAATTGCATCTACTTTTCCCACAGCAATGGCCGCCGCGGCTTCGTCGGCTGAATAGCCCATGTTGCCTACTAACACCCCTTTATAATGCTCGCGTGCCGGTGTCATAACATCACCTTGCTGCGCCTGAAAAAAATCGCCGCGCATCAAATGCAAATAACCGAGATTAAAATCATTCAAACGTTTTGCCAACCAGGTGGTAAGTGCGATGGGATCGCTGTCGATCATGCTGTTGTAACTATTAAGGGGCGACAAGCGCAAACCAACCTGCTTGCTATCCCACACTTCGCACACAGCGGCAATTACTTCCAGTAGCAAACGTGCCCGATTCTCAATCGGTCCACCATAGGCACCGCTACGCTTGTTCGAACCATCGCGCAGGAATTGATCCAACAAATAGCCATTAGCACCATGCACCTCTACGCCATCAAAACCAGCTGCTTTTGCATTGATCGCCGCTTGTTTAAACCCGGCAACAATCCCCGGCAATTCGTCATCTGTTAAGGCGCGCGGTTCGGTATAGGGTAATTTACCTTCAGGCGTATGCACTTCATCCTCAATCGCAATAGCACTCGGCGCAACGGGTTGTTTTCCATCGTTAAGGGCGGGATGACAAGCGCGACCGCCATGCCATATTTGCAAGAAGATCCTGCCACCTTTGGCGTGAACCGCATCGGTCACCAAACGCCAACCATCAATCTGGGCCTGCGAGTGAACTCCCGGCTCTTGCCAAAAAGCCGAGTTTCCCTCCATCGCCATAGTGGCTTCAGCTATGATTAAACCGGCGCTAGCACGCTGGGCATAATATTCAGCCATCAGTGCATTGGGCTGATGTTTAAGACCGGCGCGGCAGCGAGTAAGGGGTGCCATCCAGACGCGATTAGGAAGTTCAAGGTTGCCCATCTTCAAGGGGCGAAAAAGGATTTCTGTAGTGCTCATAAAAACTCCGGTTAGCAGGTTGTTGAATAAGTTGTAAGCGATTCGGTACGCTTAAGCTGATTGAAACGATCAACCTGAGCGGGATAAGGTGTTTTATCATTACCTTAACACCCGGTAATCAACTTCACGCATTTTTTACGGAGAATTGCACATGCTCATCAACTGCGTCGCTTATCAAGAGGGGAAAAAGCTTTGCAGTATTCCCGTCGAAGAAATAAGTGATTATGTGAAAAAAACCGACTGTTTTGTATGGGTAGCCTTAAAGGATGCAGAGCCTACGGAATTGCAACAAATGCAGCAGGAATTTTGCTTGCATGAACTAGCAGTAGAAGATGCCCATACAGGTCATCAACGTCCTAAAATTGAAGAGTATGGCGATTCGTTGTTTGCGGTGATGCACACTGTGGAATTTGTTGACGGTGAATTAAATGTTGGCGAAGTGGATGTATTTGTCGGTGAAAATTATGTGCTCTCTACCCGCAACCGTACCCAACAAGGTTTTCTCGGGGTGCGCGCCCGTTGCGAGCGCGAGCAGCATCACCTTGTGCAGGGTTCGGCATTTGTATTTTATGCGTTGATGGATGCCGTAGTAGATCGCTACTTTCCGATAGTCGTCGCATTTGAAACCGAATTGGAAACGATTGAAGACCAAATATTTACCAAAGGCTCCCAACGTACCAACATCGAGCGGCTGTATGAATTAAAACGGAAAGTAACCATTTTAAAACACGCAGTGGCACCACTCATGGAAGCCGTAGGCAAATTGGATGGTGGACGAGTGCCGCCCATTGTTGCCAATACCAAAGATTATTTCCGCGATGTACACGATCACCTTTACCGTATCAATACGTCTATCGATGCCATCCGCGACACCATAGGCACTGCTATTCAGGTGAACTTATCCATGGTGAGCATCGACGAAAGTGAAGTAAATAAACGTCTCGCCGCCTGGGCCGCCATATTTGCAGTAGCCACTGCATTTGTAGGTATCTGGGGGATGAACTTTGAGCACATGCCGGAATTAAAATGGAAATACGGCTATCCGGTGTCATTGGGCATTGTCTCGGTAATTTGTGTGTACTTGTATTACCGGTTTAAAAAATCGGGCTGGCTGTAATAAAAAATCACCGCGCAAGGCGGTGATTTTTTTCGACGAACAAGCTCATTTCAGCTTATAGTTTCCTGCAGGTTTTTAATCGCCTCAACGGCAAAGCACTCAATGTACTCACCCTGCGCAATTGCGCCTATGGATTTTTTCAAGGGTACACGACGTGGGGTGAATTCAAATAATTCACTGCGCTCGGCGTAGTGGCGTACGCGCTGGCTCACCAATACCTCGCCCGGTTCAGCCGCCGCTTCCATACGCGCCGCCATGCTCACAGCGACGCCTTCCAAATCGGGAATATCGGTCACTTCGTTGTGCACCACTAACACTTCACCCAACTCAACACCAATGCGCAGCTCAAAACCAGCGGCACGCAATACGTTGCGGATCATGCACGCGCAGGATAGACCGGCGGTGGCATTTTTAAAGGTGACGCGCAATGAGTCCCCCTCCATGTTCGGGTGACCGGCGGCAAATTTTTTCAGAATGGGTTTTACCAAACCGCGAAACAGCGACAACTTTTCCGAGAGTTCACCATCCGACCATTTGGAAAACCCTTTGAGATCCATAAACAAAATGGTGAGGTTGCGCACCTGCTCGTGTTCATGATCTACCGCCAATTCCAATAAGCGCGGCCAAAACTCTTCGCGAATCGCCGCAACTTTTTCTTTGAGTTGAAAATGTAACTGGGTATTGTTGCGCAACATTAGCTGCGCTAATTGAATACGCTCTGCTTCTGCCTGCAATTGGTTTTTTAATTCCGTGGGGTTATGACTTCCCACCTCCTCCACCACAAATTTAACCAGCGCGCCACCAGCCACATCACTGATGGATTTCAAACGCAAAATAGTACCCCAATGGACTGCCGCTAAATGCTCGATAAAAATAGGTAGCGTGGCGAGTTCATGATCCGCCAGGCGATAGGGGTAACGCAATTCAATAGTAATCGCCTCGGCAAAAATACGCTCAAATTCATGGGGCCGATACGTTGTTTTTTGTTTTGCGGATTTATCCCAAAAACTGTGGGTGCAACGAATATTATTAATTACCCAATTGGCCATATTGGCGTTCCAGAGCTTGGCACCACTGAGCTGGGTATTAATTAATTTTGCTTTGGCTAAGTTTGCTTCGCGCAAATCGCAATTACTGAGATCGGCATTAGTAAAATCGACTTTGTTCAAATCCATCCCGCGTAAACTTACGCCGGCTAAATTGACTGATTTACATTGTGCGCCCGTTAAATTGGCATCTTGTAGATCGCAATCCTGTAAACAGGCACCAACCAACAAAGCACCGGATAAATCCGCACCGCGCAAATTGGCACCGGTTAAATCGGTGTTGGTTAAATCCACACGCGCCAACTGTTGGCCTTCCAAATTACTGCCAGCTAAGGAAACATCGCGCAGCATTAAACCGCTAATGTCCTGACCGCGAAAATCAATGTGCTCTAAAGTGGCATTTGTGGTGTTCGCAGTGAGTAAATTTGCAAGGCGCAACTGTGAATAACTTAAATCGCAGCGGGTTAAATTGGTCGCAATTAATTTTGCCTGTGAAAAATCATTGTGCTGCAACTGCGAGCTATCACAATTGGCCCAAATTAAGTCCGCCTGTTTAAACACGCAGTGGGTAATAGTGGCATTACGTAACGACACTTTGGAAAGATCGTAATGGCTCAAATCCATTGCTGTTAATTCAACACCGTCTAAATTGATGGTGGCTGGTGCGCCTTTTTTGCGCCACTGGTTCCAGGCGCTCGCGCCCTGTCTCAGTTCATGTAGTATCCGTTCTTGATTCATGTATTCCGTCTGGATCGTCTGTAGATGGTGGATGTTATGGCGCGTTCAGTGTGAAAGCACGAGGCTCACAACAGGCGCTCTGGATTAATTATCAGGTACTGCAGGCTGGGCATTTTACGTTCAATTGCCCTACAGAGTCATGTACTTGTATACACCCACTAACCCAAGGCGTTAGCAACTGTACAACTCCCCCCACAACCAGCATCCAATCGGGCGTTTTCCGGGGAATGCTTTAACTCGGGGGAGGCTTTCTTTATAGTACGCCCGCTGAAAAAATTCTCCCGTTATTGGCCCTGGCCGATGACTTTTTCTACCGAGGTTTAGCCCCATGGCTCAATACGTATACAGCATGCACCGGCTTGGCAAAGTTGTGCCGCCCAAGCGTGAAATTTTGAAAGACATCTCCCTGTCATTTTTCCCCGGCGCCAAAATCGGTGTGCTCGGCCTGAACGGCTCGGGAAAATCTACCCTGCTGCGCATTATGGCGGGTGTGGATCAGGATTTTAACGGCGAAGCCCGCCCTATGCCGGGCATTAAAATCGGCTACTTACCGCAGGAACCACAGCTAGACCCAGCCAAAGACGTGCTGGGCAACGTGCAGGACGGTGTTCGCGAAGCGGTAGATGCGCTGGCCGAGCTGGATGCCATCTACGCCGCCTACGCCGAACCCGATGCCGACTTTGATGAACTCGCCAAAAAGCAAGCCAAGTGCGAAGACATCATCCAGGCGTGGGATGCGCACAACCTGCAGCACACGTTGGAAGTTGCGGCCGATGCATTGCGCCTGCCGCCGTGGGATGCAGACGTGACCGTCCTCTCCGGTGGTGAACGTCGCCGTGTGGCGCTCTGCCGCCTCTTGCTGTCGCGCCCCGACATGCTCTTGCTCGACGAACCTACCAACCACCTGGATGCTGAATCCGTTTACTGGCTGGAGCAATTCCTGCACAGCTTTAGCGGCACTGTCGTCGCGATTACCCACGACCGCTACTTCCTCGATAACGCCGCCGGTTGGATTCTGGAACTCGACCGCGGCCACGGCATTCCCTACGAGGGCAACTACACCAGTTGGCTGGAACAGAAAGATGCCCGTTTAGAGCAGGAGCAACGTGCGGAAGCTGCGCACCAGAAAGCCCTGAAAACCGAATTGGAATGGGTACGCCAAAACCCCAAAGGCCGCCAAGCCAAGAGCAAGGCGCGTCTGGCGCGTTTTGATGAATTGCAATCGCAAGAATTCCAGGCCCGTAACGAAACCAACGAGATCTACATTCCGCCGGGTGAGCGTTTGGGCGACAAAGTAATCGTGCTGGAAAACGTGAGCAAGGGTTATGGCGATCGCCTGCTGATTGACAACCTGTCACTGAGCATCCCTAAGGGTGCTGTGGTGGGTATTGTTGGCGGTAACGGTGCGGGTAAATCTACCCTGTTCCGTATGATTGCAGGCACTGAAAAACCCGATAGCGGTACTGTGACTATTGGCGACACCGTAAAAGTGGCCTACGTAGAACAGAGCCGCGAAAACCTGGACGATAAAAAATCGGTATGGGAAGCGGTATCCGACGGTTTGGATATTTTGAAAATCGGCAACTACGAAGTTAGCTCGCGCTCCTACTTGGGTCGTTTTAACTTCAAGGGTGGCGATCAACAAAAACGTGTGGGTGAACTCTCCGGTGGTGAGCGCGGCCGCTTGCACCTGGCCAATACCTTGAAACAAGGCGCCAACGTACTCTTGCTCGACGAACCGTCAAACGATTTGGATATCGAAACCCTGCGCGCACTGGAAGATGCGATCCTCGCCTTCCCCGGCTGCGTATTGGTGATCTCGCATGACCGCTGGTTCCTCGATCGTATCGCAACGCATATCCTCGCTTACGAAGGTGATTCCGATATTGTTTTCTTTGAAGGCAACTACACGGAATACCACGAGGATTTCGTCAAACGTAAGGGGCATGATTCACAGCCGAAGCGGATGAAGTACAAACCGCTCAAGGCGTAAAAAGAAAGCAAAAGGCAGCCGTAAAAAGCTGCCTTTTTTTTCGCCTGTGTCACACTCCACCAAACCTGCACGCTCAATAAATACAACGACAATCACCACAACACTTGGGGAGTTTCCATGATCCAACAACGCCTGTTAATGATGCTACTGCTACTTGGCTGGTGCGCTGCGGCCAACGCCGAATCTGCCGGGTTAAACCTGACCAATACCTTTGCGGGCTGGTTCTGTGTGGGGCTCTTTGTAATAGCCTATGCGTTTGTGATGCTCGAAGAGAAGTTCCACCTGCGCAAATCCAAACCGGTACTGGCAGCAGCGGGCATCATTTGGGTGATTATTGGTTGGATCTACACCCAACACGAACAGTCTGCCCTGGCTGAAGCCGCGTTTCGACACACCTTGCTGGAATTCGCAGAGTTGATGTTATTTCTGCTGGTAGCCATGACCTACATTAACGCCATGGATGAGCGCGGACTATTTAATGCACTGCGCGGTTGGATGATTAAAAAAGGCTTCACCTACAGACAGCTCTTTTGGATCACCGGCCTAATGGCGTTTTTCATCTCCCCCATTGCCGATAACCTCACCACTGCGTTATTGATGTGTGCAGTAGTATTAAAAATTGCTGAAAACGAAAAAGCGTTTATCAACATGTGCTGCGTCAATATTATTGTCGCCGCCAATGCAGGTGGCGCGTTTAGTCCTTTTGGTGACATAACCACATTGATGGATTGGCAGGCCGGTAAAGTGGACTTTTTTACCTTCTTTAATTTGTTCATTCCATCGCTGGTAAATTTTATTGTACCCGCAGCGATTATGAGTTTTTTCATTAAAAACAAACCCTCACACAAGGATGCAGAAGATCTATTTTTAGAAACCCTCACTTACAAAGAGGGTGCGTTTCCAATCCTGTTTTTATTCCTTGCCACTATCGCCAGCGCGGTTCTTGGTCATGTAATCATTCACATGCCGCCGGTATTGGGCATGATGTTGGGTTTAGCCTATTTAAAAATCTATGGTTTCTATTTACGCAAAAAAGGCATAGTGGATTTAAAAAATGCCGAACAAATGCATACCGACTTTATGCCCAACAAAGATGAAAACCCCATCACCAAAGTGCCACTGCCGTTTGATGTATTTCAACCTTTGGCGCGTCTGGAGTGGGACACACTGTTATTTTTCTACGGCGTGATTATGTGTGTGGGCGGTTTGGGTTTTATGGGTTATTTAACCTTGCTGTCCGAATCGCTCTACGGCAATTTCAGCCACACCGTATCCAACGTAAGTTTGGGTTTGATCTCAGCGGTTATCGACAATATCCCGGTGATGTACGCCGTATTAACCATGGCACCCGATTTCTCTCAAGGGCAATGGCTATTAATTACCCTCACCACCGGTGTCGGCGGCAGTATGCTATCAATCGGTTCGGCGGCGGGTGTGGCACTCATGGGGCAAGCTCGCGGCTATTACAGCTTCCTCGGCCATTTGAAATGGACACCTGTAGTAGTGCTCGGTTACTTCACCAGCATTTATGTACACATTTGGTTAAATGCTGCGCTGATGTAAATAAACACGCCACACGACAAAATAAAAAACTAACCGCAACGCAGATTAGCATTACTAATCTGCGTTTTTTTATTCGCACAAATATGATTTGCCATCTACATTCATCCCGGTGCGGCAATATTTTTGCTGCACTGCATAAACGATGCACAGTGTCGGCAAATTCAACCGCCAGCTTGTACATCCGTAATATCGCGTAATACCCACTGGATTATCACGCCAGATATTATGATCAGTGATTACTCATTGTTTGATTTTTATTATTCAACGAGTAATCGATTCACCGCTAAACAGGGAGTTGATAACTATGCGGAACCTTCTAAAAAAACTTGCAACCAAAATAAGGATTCGTTATGAAAAACCTCACACCACCCACCCAAGTATTAATTGATACCGACGCCGATTTTGATGATTACCTGGCGATGTTGTATTTACTCAAACATCCCGCCATTCAAGTTACTGGCATTACCGTCACCGGCACTGGCGACGTGCATTTAACACCCGGCGTGCGCAATGTTAGCAATATGCTCACCTTGCTTGATGATCCCGCTGCACTAAAAATTCCTGTTGCACGCGGCGCACAAGCGCCGATGATTTACAGCAACACCTTTCCCGGCAGTGACCGCACCGCAGCCAACGAACATTACAACGCCGAATTTCCTGCCACTAATCCAACGCCTACTATTGATTGCGCACAAACTTTTTTGCGAGAGTATTTTATTAATAGCACTACCCCCACCACGATATTGTGTATTGGTGGCGGCTCCAATTATGGGAAGCTATTTGAATCAGCCAAAAGCGATCCACAATTGCGCGCGGCGCTGCAGAAAAATATCACTCGGATTGTGATGATGGGCGGAAATTTATTACCAGAATTTACCCCTCCCGGTTTTGAAGGTGCACAGGGAAACATCCAGGCCACCATGCAACCCACGCCCTACTACACCAACAAAGTAGCGGAGTGGAATATTTTTGTGGATGTACGTGGCGCCGAAGAAATTTTTGCCAGTGGTATTCCCATCACCCTGGTTGCCTTAAACGCAACCCAACAAGTGCCAATTACCGATGCGTTTGTTGCACAAATAAAACAAATCAATAACCCCGCCACCAACTTTCTCTACGCCGTATTAACCAGCAGCACTATTAAAGGTGGTATAGGAAAATATCTGGATTTTTGGGACCCTCTCGCCGCTTGTGTATTAACCACACCTTCGCTGGTCACGACACAAACCTTGTCGCTGCGCGTTGAGCAACAACTCAATGAGGAAGACGATAAGTCCGGCATGATCATTGTAGACAACCAGAGCGGCCATCCGCTTGACGTTGCACTCAGCGCCAACGCCGATGCGGTGTACAACACCTATTTGGAAATTATCGCGCGCTAAAAATCCTGATCATTCTTATCCAAATATTTTAATGACTAGCGAATATTTTTATTATCAATAAGGACCGTGTTATGAAACGCACTTTATTTGCACTGGCCTGCATTTTTGCAGCCAATACCACTCTCGCCGAAAACGCCAAAACCGAAGCCTATCGCGATGCTGCCATTTCCGCGCCAAAAGACTGGCAAGGCCCTAAATTTAGCCTGAGCCACAATTATCCCAAACAGCAACCTGCGCCGTGCACTGCCACTGAATGCCCCTGGCTTGCGATTGATTTAAATATGCAAACCGATTTTTCCGCTGCCGGGGTGCCCTCCTGGGAAAAAAATTCGGTATATAACCAATACATCATGAGTATTTTAAATTATGTGAAACAAGGTCAAACCCTGGACCTGAATAATGCAGAAGGTTTAAAGACTCAGGTCGATGGCAAAGATAAATGGTTTCACATTCCCTGGATGGCATTTGACCAACACACCGGGCGCGAATTTGTGCACGGCTTAACCAACGAACGCACCGCGGTAATCAGCGATTTTTACGGCGAAGAGCGTCAGGGTTTACACGGGCTGCCCAATGCCAAAACGGGCACTCAAGCCGGTTTTGAAACCTGGGCGGTCGGCATGTACAACAACTATGGCGGCTACACCATCGGCCAAAGTTGGAGTAAAAAAGGCACGCCCAATATCGAAACCATTAATGGCATTACCTCAACCAAAGGTATGCCGTTTATGCAAGGCACTGTGGTGGTGAAATTTTTATTTACCACTGCAACGCCAACAGATGTCCCCTATTTAACGGGCAGCCCTGCATGGCAGGCAGATCGCCACGTAGAAACCAACCACAAATTTTCCTGTGAACGTAAAGTGCAAGAAGTGCGTTTGGTGCAAGTGGATGTAGCAGTAGTAGATGAACGCTCACCCAGCCGCTGGGTGTATGGCACCTTTGCCTATATCAACGGCCCAGGTAAAACGGTGTGGGACAATTTACAGCCAGTTGGTTTGCAATGGGGTATGGATCCTTGGACATTCCCCGCCGTACCGAAAGCGGAATCCATTGCACCACGCCAGAGTGTGTTGAATGAATCCATTAGCGCCTTTGAACATTTTGGTTGTAATGGTCGCCTCGCTGGCCCAGTAGATAACAAACTCAGTTCCTGCATGTCCTGTCACGGTGGCGCTTTTGCTAACACCGCAGGTAATACTTTTGCCACTGGCGCTTACGGCCCACCTATTTTTGGTTTCCCTGGCATCTGTGAGCAATACAGTCAGGACAATGTAGAATATTTCCAAACCATTCAATTTCCACAGGGTTATACCGGTGGCAATTATCCAGACGCCATGAACCTGGACACCTCACTGCAAATGCAAATCGCACTGCAAGAGTGGTCACTGTTTAAAGCAAAAGGCAAAGCTGCTGCTGCCTGTGAGGTGCAATAATGAAAAAATTATTATTGGCAGTTAGTGTCTTAGCCATTGTTACTGGCAGTGCAATCGCACAGGAAAATATTTATAAAAATCTGCAACCCACCATTAGCGGCACACCACTCAATGAAGTGCCAGCGCAGCCTTTTGCGGCATCAGGTGTAGTGAAGCGCCCCTTCTTTGATTATTTTAATTGGCAAAATTTTATTGCGTTAATGTGGCCCAGCAAGGTGCAATCCCACGGCATTCCCTACAAACCGCAGGATGCAAAAGTCTTTGGTAAATACACGAAAGATTTACAACCAGTGTGGCTGGGGTGGAAATCGGCGTTTGATTTATTCCCGCAAAATGGTGATAAACCTATCGCTTGGGAACAAAACAATGGCACCGCCGTCTGTCGTAATATTAAGGCTGGTGACACTCGTCCGGTATTAATTACCGGCTCAAAATTTACCTCAGTAGCAGACGAACTGGATCAAGCTTTTGGCGGCCCGCTGCCGGATCAAACCGGTTTATTTACGCGCTATGAAGTGCGCATGAATAAAGTGGAATACGATTTTGTGCGCAGCAATGGCTATTACAACAAAAGTAACTGGCCAGCCGATGGCATTACCCTGCCCGCTGGCAATGGTGAAGAGGTTGCAGGTGTAATAGAAGTTAAAGCGGCCTGGCGGGATTTACGCAAAGTGGATAAAAAATTCCACTCGCGTTTTTTCACCTTGGAAAATGCGCTGGTTTCCATTCCAAACACCTGTACCGACAAACCCAACAGCATGATTGTGTGCGACTGCGAACCGACTACTGTTGGTCTGGTAGGCTTTCACATAGCACAAAAAACACCGGATTTTCCGCAGTGGGTTTGGGCTACTTTTGAACAGGTGGATAATTTGGGCGAGGACGCAAGCACACCCAAGGACATGCAACCCTCTTATTACGATCCGGAGCTTTATAGAAAGTATCCGCATGTATTGCGCGCAAATCCGGCGGCACACCCCGGCTCCAATCGCGTGCCTGAGGCTACAGATTTTAATCCCGAACCAATTAACGTTGTGCGTTTAAGCCAAATTCCCGATACGCCCAAACCCGCCGCCGGTGAACAGGATTACTCCACCACTGGCATGAACAACATGTATCGCGAAATGCTCAAAGGCACTGTGTGGGAGCACTATCAACTGATTGGCAGCCAATGGCCGCAATTGCCCTCTATTTCACCCAAAACCCCTACCGATGGCGATTTTGGCTGTGAGGATGGCACCGAAGTACAAGCCGGTGGCATGCCTTTCCCGCAATGCCAATTGGCGAACGTGACAATGGAAACCTATCACCAATACGACAGCTGCATGAACTGCCACCAAGGTGCACAACGCGCCGGTGCAGATTTCAGCTGGCTACTCGCCACACGTGCTTATATAGAGCCTACCGGCGAACTTAAAAAATAATTTCATCCACTAACACACAATACTGACTGCTACTTATGAGTCAGTATTGTGTGGCTTTTAATAAGTATTTGCATAAATAATCCTCACGAGCATGAGGCACTGGTACAGAGTTATAGTTTTGTCTGCCCCTTTGGAAACAAGCTATACCACAAAGGCCAGCACACCAACCAGATTGCTAAAACCCAAAAAATATAGCTAAACCACTCATCCAGTTGAACGGTTTTTTCTGGTTCATCAACATATAAAATCGCGGCAAGCAGTAAACAAGAAGCAATACCACCCGCTAAAACGCCCTTAAACCATTGGCGCCATTCATAAAGGGCATAGCTACAAGCATACAGCTCAATCTTTTCCCTTTTATTTGTTGATGCAAACCGCCCTGCAGCTAATTCATCCAACCATTTAATGACGCCAGAACCATAAACCACAGTAAACCCGAGATATACAGCAGCAAGCCCATGTGCAAATTCAGCCACAGCCCCATTATGCAGATCAATTGCAGTTGCCAAAAGCAGAATGAGATCAAGCAAAGGAACACAAAGTAAAACTGCTGTTCCGGTTTTTGGGAGTTTTAAAATGTAACGAAAAAATAGACCTAAAAACAGGAACACCCAAAACCCAACTTCACATCCAATAATTAACCACAAAAGCATTTTCAGTAATCCTTACTCTTTGAAATCAGAAATATCACGCTCAACGGTAGCTAATATTTTGGGGTTAATGGTGTTTATTATTTACCGCAGTCGCTTGTTATGCTTTTGATAAAACTTAGGCGGACTGAACGTGGCTTGTTGTAACTTCCGCTATTAACTTACCAGATGTATCAGTAACCGTTGTTTTAACCACACTAACAGTACGACCTTTTTTGACATAATTTGATTTTGCCACAAACGCTCCAGCCGTATTATTCCCTAGCAAATTGGCATTAATATTTATTGCCAAAGGAAAGCCTTTCATACCTTGCTCAGGATTAACACCCTCAAGAACAAGTACAGAAGCGTTTACATCAGCAAGCCACAAAGTAGCGCCCGCATTAACAGTACCAAAAGGATTCAATATACCTGGTTGTATTGGCATTTCAGATATAACCTCTTCTGATGACCTTTCAATAACCGTAAATTTAATATGACCTTGAACTTCCATGCTTATACCTTAAAAGTAAATTTATATATTATTGGCCTAACAGCTTATTCAACGACATAGGCCATAGGCTGTATATCTAGAGAGCAGATCTGAACATCCGCGTTGGGCACGAATTCGACCCTCATGATTTCGATTGTCGCAAACCGGCCAATAGCGGAAGTTGAGGTTGCAATGAATAGCAGTACTGTTTTTGGTTAGGGCTAAATAGCAAGTGTCGGGGCGCAACTTTCGAAGAGAAGAAGCAAATTAGGAAGGGCAAAATTAAATGGTCGGTAGAGGGCTCAGCATCAGGTGTGTGGGCTTTCGCCCTCAGCAATTCAAATTTTGTGGTCTGATTTCGACCTCAAAAATTAACGCGAAAATGAATCAAAAGCAATATTGCCACTCTACCTTCCAACTCCACTATAACAAGTCTAATATGTTGACCTCAACTCCTTTCGCTCTAGCAGATGAAGTAAGTTCAGCTCATTCCATTTTACGAACCAATAATTAAAGAGCATTTTATCGAGGATAGCTACCTTAGCGGCCGCATCCAACACAACGGTCGGCTCGTAAAAAGCAAGATACTTATCCAAGAGGTATGATCTTGTAACCTGAGAGACATGGGGACATGAAAGAACATCCAAAAAAAGATGCAGTTTCTCAGATGATTTCCTTAAAGAATCAATTTTTGATAGTTTATCCATAATTAATATTTCGATATGAGCAATCAGTTCGCCGTACTTGGCTCTCCCTCTAAAATAGTAGAGAAGCGAAATTATTTCAAAATAGTTAACCTTTGATGTCTTAATATATTCAAAGTGTTGTGGTGGTATTGAATGTTCGCATCCAAACTCAGCAACTGCGAGAAAAATATTTAACTGTTCAAGAAATATATAGTTTTCCGGGACAGTCTTATCAAAACTCAGCATTACATCCTGAATATGTCTCATAATTTCTGATCTGTAGTATGAGCTTTGTCCTGGATGTTTTTTTACAATAAATTTATCTGCAATAATAACACTTCTGGCAACTCTATTGGATGCCATAACAGATGGGGATATTGTATAGAAGAAGAAAATTATATCGACCAAAATACAAATGCAATCCCTTGTTTGTAAGGGGGTTTCATGTTCATCATGGATGTGAATTTTTGAATTTGTAAGCCGTTCAAGTCGCTTTGATATGACCGAAATCAAAAAAGAAGATATATCACTATAATTTCCACCCCAGACAGAAATAGTACTCTTGATTTCTCGTATGAATCCACTTGTAAATTTTGATCTATCATTAATTTTTTTAAGATTTATCGCTTGTTCATCATCAAGTGAGTACAGCCTATCCATAAGCTTATTTACGGCCAACTCAACGGCACCCAGTATTGATGTCTTTTTTGTTATAAAAGGCCTTTCATATTTTTCCAATTTTCCTTCGTTAAGATATAGATTGTATGCGGATAGCTTCTCGGCGAGAACCAGTGATATTTTTTTGGCTAAATCATCACTTTTAGAAAAAAGAAAGTAATCATCGACATACCTTAGTATTGTGTAATCTGCTCTGCATACAAAACCGTATCTTTTTTCAATTTCATAATCGGTTTCAAAATCAATTGATTGAAATATTATCTCGGAAAAAATTCTACTAAACTCTGAACCGATTGGTATTCCATTTGTTTCTGCGTTATTACTATTCTGCATTGCTTGATCAATATCATTACAAAATTGATGCGCACGCGGAGATTGTAAATTTGCTTTTATATATTCTCTGTTTTTTATTGCCCATGCTATTGAGTGGGTATAAATGCTATCGAAACAATTTGATACGTCTAATTTCCATAGTATTGGGTATGTCTTTTCCAATTTCAAAAAAAGAGGTGATTGATAAAGCTTATATGCACGATCAAAACCGGAGTATGAGAAATATGAATTTGCATGCTTACGGTGTATTTCCTCTTGGATTGTATCTATATTAAATTCCTTATACTTAAATTTTGAATCCGATCCCTTGATGAAGAGTGAATTTGAAACTCGTCTCGGCCGCCTAATTGAAAACTTACTTTTTGAGCAAAGATAGATGATGGCAGGAGAATAATCTCTATATATTTTTATGTAGCGAAACTGCGATGAAGGATGTATTAATCCTAAAGATCTGAACTTTATTTCATTTTTATAAATTTTGTACTCAAAGGGGGTGGTTGCAATGGCATCAGCACCTATAATTTTCTCAAAAACTGAATTGCAAAAGTCAAACACACCAGGTGCTTTGGATTCACTGGCTCGGAAATTAATATAGAGTCCATCATTTGAAAAAATTATAGGGACATCTGACGGAGATGTATCCGTTAGCAAAGCCCTGGCATAATCGCTTTTATCTAATCGTATCATCTCCAGATTTTCCCTATTTTATGAGCTCTATTAGCGCTAAATTCTTTGAATACTCTTTTTTTGTGTCCATTTATAAAACTTATTTTAAGTAGTTTTTCTTTTTGCTCTGGTGTGAACGGGGGACGCATTTTGGCAAGGCGGCTAGATACACATAGAGTATTTTGCAAAACAAAATAATCAAGCATTTTTATTGAGGTGTCTGATTTATTAATTCTTGCGTAATTATAAAATATTCCTGATAGAACTTGCGGATCTCTATTTTTCTTCAACTTTCTATTGGTTGAAAGAAATGTTAGCCGATCAATGAGCATGTCAAAATCATTATTTTTATTAAAACTATAAAAAGATTTTGATATTTTTAGCTTAAGTTTTTTTATTTTATCCTCGGATATGTCAATCTCTACATTTCTTGGATTTTTGCGATTTGCATTTCCTCCAGGATTGTTAATGTTGAACTCATAACCCAAAAACTCGAAAGATATTTGAGCGGCAGCGGTATCAATTTTCTCTAACAATAAAATTTTCTGCTTTTTTGTGTTTAGAGTATATCCATGGATAAACATTTCCTCCTCAATATCACTCACAAAGTGTTGCTCATCTTCATAAGACGTGGTAACTATAATCATGTCATCTACATATCTTGCATAATAGATAACATTTTCGTTCTTATTTATTATCGAATCTATCTCCTTCATCGAAATGTCAGCCAAAATCGAACTTATTTCCACTCCCCTTGGAACGCCGAGAAGAGTATTTTTCTTACAAAGCTCAAGAAATGACTTCACCAAGTATTTGGTTTGAAATGAGAGATTCCTATTTTCCTCTACTGTTTTAGACACCTTATCCTTATCACAAGACTCATAGAAAGACTTTATATCTAATCTATAGATCCGGTAGGCTGATCCATCCTTGAGATAATTAACTAATTCATCAACTATCTTATTTCTGTTTTTTTGATAAATACCAAAACTTCTCTTGAGGTAAGAAGCACATAACCTAAATAATATTCTCTCACTGAGTAACGACGTCGAGTAGCACGATTTTCCTTTTGCAGTGGTTTTTGAAAGTGAAATATCAGCAACTCCCGCGCGGCTTAAGCTGATAGCTGATTCAATAATTTCGTTTTTATACGCCTCATCGTCACGCAACCGGGCATCCTTGTAAAAATCTTCTGCCCTGAAACTTCTGGATAGCGATGAGTGACTATAAACATGATTTTTCATAGGGTGCCATATTAGAATATTGGGGCCGGATTAAAAATTTAACTTCCGCTTTAGGCACGTTACTGTCCTTAAAAGCCGTTGCGGTTCGTAAACTCACCAGCAACCTACCTTGATTGTGCCATTGGTTAAAAATGGGTGCTGATCCGCTAACCCCAAAGGCCAAGTAAAGACTATTACACAACCCTGCGCCAACAATAATTACAGCTTATTACCGCCCTACTCATTTATGACTGAAAAAATTCCAAAAAAAAGCCCAGCATATAGCTGGGCAAAGGTGGGGTTTACGACTAACAGCGGGTTTAAAATTGGCTGATAAATCTCCAAGCTTCTTGTGGAATCCAACTTTCTGCTTGGCCTGCATCGTGTTGTGATGGCCAGTGGCCGCCGCATTTTTTTCAAATCATTTTTGAAACATTTTGATCTGAAATTCTAAAGCCCAGCCATACCGCAGCCACTAAACCGAGACGCCTCACGGCAATTAGAACCGATTAAAGAAGTTCCATGCTCCAGAGCTATAGAATGAAGGCTGCGAATGCCCACCATTGAACGAACACCAGACAACAGGTTTACCTGCTGAACAGTTTTGGTACTCCACACAGGGAGATGGCTGCACCGGCACAGTCGTGTTAGAGCAACCGTTAGCTCTGAGATAAGCATCACGAGCTTGAGCGCCAGAGCTCTGGCTTACCACAGTGTCGTTATTGCCGTGCGCAATCCAGGCCGCAGTCGCTGAACCGCTATCCACATGAGGCGTCAAGAATGCACCTGATACAGGCGCGATAGCACGGAAGGTGGTTGGTAACTCGCGGCCCACTGCAAATGACATCATGCCACCGTAACTCCAACCGGTAGAGAAAATACGGCTTTCGTCGATACACAGGGATGACTTCAGTTGGGTTAGCATCGACTGCAAGAAAGCTATGTCGCGGCCATTGGCATTTGTCCATCCGTCGGTGCCGGCGGCACGATCAGGCGCAACGAAAATCGCACTGTTATTAGAGAGGCTTTTCATGCCGTAGTAGCCTTGACCTACAACATCGTTCGCACTACCACCACGCCAGTGCCAACCAAAGACCAACTTATAGGGATTGTTCTGGTTGTAGTTGCTCGGGATATCCAACACGTATTCGCGGTTCAATCCGTTAACGTTAATGGTACGACGGCCACTCGTTAATTTAGCCGGGGCGCCACAGCCAGCCGAACCGACACCATTACCGCCAGCTGATGACGAACTGCTGGAGACCGAAGAACTGCTTGAACGAGGTTCGCCCGTGACGCTACCGAAATTGATGTAACCTTCGCAATGCAACCATTCGCTGGGCGCACCGCCACCGCAACGGTTATTCCCCCAAGCTCCAGTATTTTCTGTTTGCACTTCTGCTTGACGGGTTACGCCATTGACGTTGACGTAATCGATACGTACATCGGCATTGCCGCCATCATCATTGGCAAAGGCCACAACCACGTCGCCAACCAGAGCCGTTTCTACCGTGTAATTGTTCATGACGGTGCTCAAGGTCCAGGACTGCACTTCAGTACCACCTACGCTGAGAGTGATGGACTCGGTCGCTGTTGTGCCAAGTGCACGCACTGTAATAGCGTTACGAGCACCTGTCGGAATAGATGAAGCAGCGCGTGATGATGAACCCAATGCAACGGATGAGCTGGAGCGCGAAGAACTCACCACCGCTGTGCTGCTTGCCGCAGAACTTGCCGGTGCGGCTGAACAAAGAGTGCCATTAATTTGCGGGCGCTCGGCGGTAGCGCCATTTTTTACCCCTTGAAAACCGAATGACACAGTCTGCCCTGCGGCAATGTTGCCATTCCAGGAGACGTTGGATGCGGTGTAAGGATTGCTGCCTGCGAGATTTGCATTCCAACTATTGGTCACACGGTTATTGGCGTACTGCCAATTCACACTCCAATTATTGACTGGCGCCGCTGTGTCATTTTTTATTTGGATACTGGCGACGAAACCATTGCTCCATTCGTTATCGATTTGATAGGTACAAGCAGCTGATGCAGTCTGTGCCGCTGCAGCCATTGCAGTTGCCATACCGAGAAATACAAGTGGTCGTTTTAAATGTTGCAGCCGCTGATGTGCGCTGGATTTACATGCGTTCATGGTTTTATTCCTTCATAAAAGGTACTAGAAAATCGCGAGTGCCGAACAATAATTCGCGATACCGAAGTAGGGTTGGCTGACGATAGTAAATTTTTATTTTTTTATTCTGATCGTTATTGTTGTTCGTTGATGAATACTAAAAAACACAGTCATTGTCGGTATTTGTGGGAACCGAACCCCCGCTTTGGGGTTTACCAAAGCGGGGAAAAACTTACCGGGTAGCCGCAAACATTATTTCTTTAAGCGTAACAAACCGAGTTTGTATGGAATGGTGTTGTAATTGCCGTCTGGGCTAGGACCTGCTTCGCCTTGATAAAGGAATTCTAAATTACAAGGATCAACAGTCAGACGCTCGTCGTAACCTGAACGAATCAACTCGCCATGGCTAATACCGTTAGCCCATTTTCCAGTCGGCCATTCCACATTGTTGTTGCCCGCAAATGGATTGGCATCGGTATCCGCCAGTGGTGTCCAGGGGCCATCCAAACTGGTAGATGTCCAGGAACGGAACATGCGTGGGCCGCTCGGCCAAGCTTCCACTAATAATAAATATTTGTTTTGTCCATCCAACTTGTACACGTTGGGTGCTTCAAATAAATATTGGTTGCCATTGCCGCGATGATCCTCCATCACAATTGAATAACCGGAGAAGTTGGGGAAATTGGCGATAGTGGTTTTGGACATGTACAACACACCGTCGTCACGCGAGAAATACAAATAGCAGTGTGTCGCGTTACAAATCACCCAGAAGTCCAATGATCCCGCTGGCTCACCTTGCAACAATTTCCGCTTGGCAGTCCAATTAGGCCTACTAATATCGTCGGTAGTTGAATAAGCACCAGCCCACTGGGTAATCAAATACCATTTATTGTGCGGACGGAAATAAAATACTTGCGGTGCAACAGCATTCCCTACCGTAGTTCCATTCATTGAAATATGCGGAGCTTGTTGCGCCGTGTTCCAATCGGTAAAGCTGGTGTACATGGATTTATAAGAGGTGTCGTAGTAAGTCGCGTACACATGGTATGTGCCGTTGTATTTCACTACCGACGGATCTTTAATGGATTTCCAATTGGCGTTTTTCGGGCTAATTAATGGCCCGGTAGAAGTCCAGCGAAGCGGCGCTTTTAATTCACAGGTTTGTGCCGAGCTACTACTTGAACTACTGCTCGAACTGCTGGGTATTTGTGTCACCTGCCCGGCCACTGAAAAATCATCGGCGTAATAACTGATGCTGGTGTCCGTTGCTTCAATAATAAAATGTTGGAAAGCGGTCGCACCTAACTGGGTGTAATAACCTTGCAGCAAACGCCACTCACTAGATGACGCAGTAATGGTTGCAACGTGGGTATACTCGTTGTAGGTGGACGTGTCCGAGTCATCCAAACGTTTTGCAGTAAGAGTGATTACTGAATCCGGTGTACCGGGTGCGAGTTTTACCCACACGGCAGCGTCATACTGGTTGCCGCTGGTGAGTGAGCCCACGGCAAAGGTCAAACCATGCCATGCGGCGGTGCGGCCAGAAATTAATGCACTGGCCGAACCGCTGCGTTTATCTGCCGTAGAACGAGTGACAGTGGCGGCAGTAGTTCCCCAATTGGTCAAGCCAGATTCCACACCACCATTTTGTGCAAAATTATTGGCGGGAGCTGACGAAACGGCAGCGCTGCTGGAAGGTGAACTGCTCGCAGGTATTGAACTGGGTGCAACACTTGCGCGCGATGATGAACTGGCTACCGCACCACCACACAAGCTGCCATTTATGGTTGGGCGCTCGGCGCTGCCACCATTTTTATTCACCTGAAACCCGAAGGAAACCGATTGCCCAGCGGCAATATTTCCATTCCAACTCATATTGGTGGCAGTGTAAGGATTACTGCCAGAGAGATTGGCGTTCCAACTATTCGTTATGCGATTACTGCCGTACTGCCAATTCACACTCCAATTGTTCACCGCTGCATTAGTATCATTTTTTACGGTGATGCTGGCGGTATATCCCGTTGACCATTCATTGTCCACTGTGTATGTACAGGCAGCGGAGGCCAGATTAGTCATCGCGAGCAGGCTTGCGCCCAAACCAATTACACCGCAACTTTTGCGCAATAATTGCAACAAGGTTGGCGGCAATAAATGGACGGAGTTATTTTGCTTATTCATCATTAGTCTCCATTGATTAATAAAGTTCTTTTGAGCGTTCTTTGTTAAAAAGTGCTTCGTTAATAAGTGCTTCGTTAATAAGTGCCTTGGTAAAAGCACCGTGTTAAACAGCATTTCTGATTGTGATCAGATATTTTTTGATTGACCGAGCCGATATTTCTATAATTTGATTGGATAAGTTTATAAATTGATTAAATAGCTTTATGGACTGATTCGATAATAATCAAAATCCACATAGCCCCCGGTAGCTTGAGTGGCGTAGTTAAACAACGCAAAGCGATAGCCCATAAAATGCTTGAGGTCGTAAGTCATGCGCAGGGTGTTGCCGATTACCGTCCAGTTATTGCCATCCAGGCTGTAATAAAATTTCGCCTGATCTGTTTGATTACGAAAATCCATATCGATACGGAAATAAACACGATCCTGATACAAACCAATACGCGTAATTTCCTGTGGTGTACCTGACGTGGCATCCACCATCACAATGGATTTATTGCCGTTGGATTTATTCACACCCACAAAACCATAACGCGCTTGCAGTGCGCCCAAGCCGGCGTAATCGCCATCTTTCATCGCTGCCGTTTCCAGCGCGATACGCGCCGAACTCTGTGGGCCGAAAGTGCGCTGCGTGAGCGTGTTGCGTGTAAACTCAAACGTGGAATCCAGACGCTTATTGGTGATGCGCAAAAAACCCGGGCGCGAGAGCAATGACCAAGCGGAATTATCAGGGTTGTGATTCCACTGCCATTGCAGTGGCAATGTTGCTGAACCCTGCGAGCCCTGATTGAACTCATCGCTGGTTACAATGCCGTTTAGGGCTTTATTTTCGACAGTGAAGCCCAACTTTTGCGGCACTTTTCCACTCACACCCATCACCGGCCAACCGTCCTGCCAGGTCACGGGCACCAAATAAGGAATACGCCCTACTGCGCCGCTATCGCGAAATAAATAGGCGTACCAATTACCAGTAGGAGTGTCGATTAACCCACCCTGCGCCACACCTTGATCCTGTAAGGCGACACGCCCTTCATAAGGCCCGGTTAAATTTGTGGCGCGGAAAATTAATTGTGTGCGTGATTTTCCCGAGGGCCAGGTGATTAATGAAATGTAATAGCGGCCATTGATTTTTTGCAGGTGTGTACCTTCGGGGCGCACAATAAAATTGGTACCTGCCACCGCAGAGGATTTAGCAATAATGGTTTGATTTAAACCGCCTGTTTTAATTGCTGACGCATCCGCCGTGAGTTCAATAATTTTTATATCATCAATACCGTAAGCCAAAAATGCGCGACGATTTTCAAAAAATAACGAGGCGTCGTGATACACACCATTCAAGGCGGAAACCGACCAAGGGCCGCGTTCAATATTATTGGTTTTGTAGATATAGGTTTTATTGGTGGTATAAGAAAAGGTGCTCACATAATAAATGCCGTTCACGTAGCGGATACTGCTTGCCCACGAACCCTTGCTGTAGGCGTTTTGGCCATTTTCCAAATTGAGCGCGCTGGTGTTATCCAATGTGGTGTAGGCGTAATTTACCAATGACCAATTCACCAGATCAGTGGATTTCATAATCGGTACACCAGGGTTCATGTGCATGGTGGTACTGCTCATGTAATAGGTATTACCGACACGAATTACCGATGGATCGGGAACATCGGCCCAAATATTCGGATTGCTCGCTTCAATCAAACTAATAGCGGAAGACGAACTGCTAGTGACCACCGACGAGAGTGTGGATGATGCAACAGAAGTGACAACTGAAGAATTTACTGATGAGCGCAGTGACGATATTGCAGAGGAAGCAGCGGATGACACTGGTACAGAATTGCCACAGAGCGCTCCGCTAACCTGCGGAATTTCTGCGGCCGCCGAACCCTTGGTGCCTTGAAAACCAAACTCTACGGTTTGATTCGGTTGAATACTGCTGTTCCAACTTAACTGTGTTGCTGAATAAGGGTTACTGCCCGAGACATTGGCATTCCAACTGTTACTGATGCGGTTATCACCAGCGTATTGCCAATTCACTGCCCAGCCATTAATAGCAGCTGTCGTATTATTGGTAATTTTTATCGCCGCTGTAAAACCGTTGTTCCATTGATTGGTAACTTGGTATTGGCAGCTTGCGTTTGCATTCCACGCAAAAAATAATGCACATAAACTGCTGGAAATTTTTGCAAATTGCGCCGCATGGCGAACACTTACCTTGATAGTAGTAAACATGGGAATTCACCCTGATTATTGTTAAATGGGCGTGGTTTAACCAAGGCTGTGATCCACAAAATCCATTTTATGGATCACAGCAAAGCTGGTTTACTTGTTAGCCTGGTTATTTATTAATGTAATTGTTTAGCAACCAGGTCATTGCAGGGCGTGGCGTACCGTTTTCGGAAATCAAGCCGGAGCCTTCAATCCAGGTTCTGCCGTTTACATAACCCCAAATGGTGATGCCCTTAACCTGTGGGTGATCCCAAAATACCGGGAAGTGCGCCTGGAAGTTCTGCAGCTGAACCTGGTCATTGGTATCGCCAATATCGTATTCAGAAATATAAATAGGCTTGCCTACTTGATTCCAAATATTGTCGATTGCCGTTTTCACTTGCGCGGCGGTCATCCCCTTCAATTCGTGCGCTTGCAGGCCGACTGCATCTATGTAGTTGCCTTGCGCTTTGGCGAGCGCAATAAACTCATTGTGCTGCCAGCGAATATTGTTGTAGTCGTTGAGGATAAGAATGGAGTTGGGGCAATATTGGCGCGCTAACTGGAATACACGTTGAATCCAGTTATTGCCATACGCCCGCTGTGCATAGCCCGCAGGTTGATGGCCGGGCACTGCTTCGTTCACCACATCGATCATTGCGGTATCCGGGTAGCGGGCGCAGTAATCGCGAATCCACTCTTCAATTTCTGCAGCAGTTTCCGTCGCACTCAAATTGTTGAGCCAAGAAGGTGACTGTGCACCCCATATAAAGGTGTGTGCTTTTACCGGGATATTGTGTTGGCGTGCGTAGGCATAAATGCGATCAACCGGCGCCCAGTTGTACACATCGCGGGTACCTTCCACTGAGCCCCACTTACCTTCATTTTCGCCGGTAATTTGATTCCAGTAATTAATGAAGTCAGAGCGAACTGCACCTGAGGTGGTGATATTGCCGATAAATTTGCGTGTGGTGCCGCCCGTTGAGCTGCTGCTGGAACTGCTACTGGACGAAGCCGCTTGCCCACCGATGGAGAAATCATCCGCGTAGTAACTTACCGTGGTGCTTTCGCCTTCAATAATAAAATGTTGGAACCCGGTGGTGCCGCTTTGGGTGTAATAACCTTGCAACAAACGCCACTCAGTGGACGATGCCGTCACGGTAGAGACACGGGTATATTCGTTGTAGGTTGTGCTGTCGCTATCATCCAGACGTTTACCGGTGAGGTGGATAACACTGTCAGGTGTGCCCGGTGCCAATTTCACCCACACCGCTACATCGTATTGGTTGCCACTGACCAATGAACCCACATTGAAGGTAATGCCGTGCCAGTTGGCAGTGCGGCCGGAAATTAACGCACTCGCAGCACCGCTGCGTTTGTCTTGTGTGCTGCGCGTAACTGTTGCTGCGGTACTACCCCAATTGGTCAAATTATTTTCCACACCGCCATTTTGCGCAAAATTGTTCGCAGGTACGGTATAACCACCGGATGAAGATGAACTGCTGGAAGTGCCTGGCATAGAACTGGGCACTGAGCTTGAAGACGGCGGCACTGAGCTAGGTGCTGAACTTGCCGATGAAGTTGTTGCACCACCACAGGCGGCGCCATTTACACTGGGGCGCTCGGCAGGTGCACCATTTTTATTGCCCTGAAAACCGAAGGTGACAGATTGGCCCACGGCGATGCTGCCGTTCCATGCCATGTTGGTTGCTGAATAAGGGTTGGAGCCAGAAAAATTGGCATTCCAGCCACTGGCCATACGGTTGTTCACATATTGCCAATTCACATTCCAATTATTAATGGGCGCACCCGTATCATTTTTAATAGTGATGTTGGCAACAAAACCGGTATTCCATTCACTTTCAATGGCGTAGGTACATGCCGCCATACTGGTTTGCGACAGCGCCGCAAGTGCGACACCAGCACCAATCAGCGCACAGGAGCGCTTGACTGTGTGGGTAATAAAGTTTGTTTTGTACATAGTGTTAATCTCCGCTTTTTATTAGTCGAATACCCGGTGCACATGTAAAAAAACCTGCGCAAAAAAAACAGGCTGTGCACTAGCTCCTTGATGTTAATCACAATGAGTAAAATAGAGCTGCACAGCAGTAACCCAAGGCTATTGCTGAAGCGCGAGAATAGGTAAGCGGAGCAGAAAAAAATGGAATTATTGAAAGATTTTTTAAGAAATGTAAAAAGTTGAAGGTTTGCTGTAATTATTTTAATGTAAATTTAAACGACAAATTGCAAAATGATAACTAGTTTGTAGTGCATTTCCTTGCTGTGAAACGACGCATCTGTTATGGCTATCTGTTACAGAATATTTGTAAAAAATATCGAAAAAAGTCAAACCAACATCACATCAACGTGAAACTAATATCAAGACAGCTCTTTAATGGGATACAAGGCTTTAAAGGTTTTAGGCACACAACCATATTCCGCTTTAAATAATTTATTGAAATAAGACACATTGTTGTAACCCACTAAATACGCAATTTCCGATACGTTCGCCTCTTCATTTTCCGACAGCAAGCGCGCCGCCTCGGTCAAACGTAATTTATTTAAATAAGCGGTGAAGGTAAGCCCCAACTCCTCTTTTAAAATGTCATTAATTTTGGTGCGGTTGGTTCCCAGCGTGGTTGCCGCGATTTCCAAACTCAACTCAGGGTTGGCGTATTCCGTTGCCATAAACCGCAACACTGCACTTTTTTCTTTATCTTTTTGTGGCGCTATAGATAGTTTTTTATACGCCATCAAGGGCTGATCCAACCTGACCCTTTCGCGAATATCCACGGTTAATACCGCCACATAGCGACGCAATAAAACAATCAGGAACACAACCCACAACAGCACTACCAGCGCTATCGCTACATAGAGATAGGTAAAATTATTACCGAGCAACTGCACATCGGTTATTTTTACGTAGGAAGGAGTATTGAGCGGGCTTTGCAGCGAATTTACCCAGGCGAACCCCATGGTTTTATCCAAGCGGTAGCCGGTATCACTGTGCTCAAAGCCATAGCGCCCCAACCACCAATAAGGAGTGTCCAATTCATCAAATTGGATATTGATGGTGGCCCAATCATGACTGCATGAGAAAGCCGTAGAGGACACGCGGCGGGTTATGGGTTTATTAATATCGGTGACTTTGTCATCAAAACTAAACAGGGCAAATAGCAGCACATTTTTGGGGTCGCACAACACCTTAAACGACACGCTGCTGAATTGTGTAAGGTCAACCACTTTTTGGGGCTGTGCAGAATCCATAAACGCAATGGTGTAATGGGTATAGGGAAAGGGTTTGTGCGGGTCAAGAAAAAACTCGTATTCAACAGTCCCCACTTCATTCTTAAGGGAGAGACGGGTTTTGCCATCGGGGACTTTGGGCTCCACTGCGGAATGCCACAAATAATTGCCATCGCGCGCGGGAAACAGTGATGCAGTCAACTGTGATTTGGAGGCGCCCAGCTGCAACAACGCAGCCGAAAGCAGAAGCAGTGCAATAAAAGCGGCGAGTGCATTTTTATAAAACGTCAACATGATTAAAAGTGGCCATTAAGTTTATGCAAAATACCCCAGCGCTATTTCCATAGCTGCTGCAAACAGTGGGTGCGTGCCTCACCCATTACCACAACCCACAGCCAGCTGCTGTGATAACACAGGCCAGCAGCGACAGGCGGTAATAAATTGTTATGGGAATCAATGCAATTAAACGAAAACTTTTATTATGTTGACCGAATAAAAACCAGCCGAATTTACCTATGAAAGAATTACTTTGCCTATAAAAAGAATAAACCGCGTATAGGCAACTGCGCAGGCAGGAGAGCATAGGATTTTATCGCGAGGCAAAGGTACCACCTATACCAGAGCAAATGCACCCACTAGGTAAATATTTTTTAACTAACAAAAATCACCAGAGCGACTCACTGCACTTGGGACAATACTTTTTCCACATCAACACCAAAAATCATTACCCCCAATGGTTCAAATTTTTGGATGGTGTAAAGCGGCACACTCAGCTGTAATTGGAAGCGCTTGGTGGATTCATCGTAACTAATATCGCCAAAAATAAGGCTGTTGGCCGGCTTGTTGTAAGCGCGAATAAATTTCTCTTCATCGCCCTGCCAGTAATCCGAGGTCATATCGCTAATCGCCACATTAAGGCCGCGCTTGTCGGTCACTATGACCTCGGTGATCATATCCGGCGCCTGTTTTTTCATTTCGCGCAGCTCCGCAGAGAGCGGTTGATTGACCAATTCAATAGAGTAGGCAAAATCATTTTCTGCGAAAGCGTGTATCCATTGTTTATCGCGCGCATTAATTTCCTGCTGGCTCAATTTCGCGCTGGTTTTATTCGCCGCAACCAGCGCTGGCTCCAAACTGGGCAAGCGTTTCCAGCGCTCAATTTTTCGCCCGAGCAGTTCTTTTATTTGTAACTGCTCGTAATCGGTTACTACAAAATTAACCGATGAGCAGCGCGTGATATGGCGATTGAATTCCACCAAAAACCCTGGATTTTGGTTTAAAAACTGTTCATTAAAATAAACCCCGAGCGGCACATAGCGATAGAAGCGCGACTGGAAGTGATTCACATCCATATTCAGCTCTTTGCTCGCCTGTATAAAATGCTCACGGTCAGCAAGAATCACATCAATACGTTTGGACTGCAGCAGTTTAATAAGCTGGGGCAGATTATTACCACTCATCTCCACCTTGTAGCCCGCCTCGGCGAGCCAGGTCTCCTGCTGGCTGCCCAAAATGGAACCCAGTTTGTACCCCTCACGCCAGGATTCGGGAGCGATAGTGTCATTGCGCCAAAACCAGTACCAATTTTCCAATACCAAAGGCGATGACAATACCGCGTAAGGGTCAATTTGACGCATGGGAATGGCGGTGAAAAAACCATCAATACGGTTGCTTTTTACATCCTGATAGGCGCGCCGCCAGGGCATGATTTGCACCGCATATTCGCGCTGCATATGGTTAAAAATACACTGTAAGTGTGGCAGCAGGTTTTGCTCATAACCCGTGGCCGAGCCAGCACTAAAAGCAGAGGAGTTATTAGTGGCTAAATTAATAACCGCGCCGGGTTTTCCGGGAGAGTCCAGTGGGGTATCGGCGGCAATACTTGATTCAGCCAATGCACCACCTGCCCACAGGGAAATCGCGATGAATACCAACAACAGTGACCGCATAACAAAGCTCCCGCCCATTCTGTCGCCATCCGCACAGTAATGATAATACCCAGAGAAAAGATTATAGATTGGATGTGCCGCTATGCCATTCTGATAACTGGCAGCAACTAGGGGACAGAAGAGAACTGCTGCAAAAAGTCGCTGCGCAGTGCCGTTTCGGTGGCACTGGCAAGGCGGGCGATGGAGTCCTCGCGCTGCTGATTGATGTCCAACCTGGTTGCAGATTCTGCACCAGCCCACGCCAGCAGTTTCTGCAGTGCAGCGGGCTGATCAAACAATCCGTGCAAGTAGGTGCCCATAATCGCACCGTCGTCACTGATAGCACCATCGGGTACTTGCTTGTCGGCGCCATCAATAGCGCAATTGAAATAACACGCCGGTTGCAATAACGCGGCACCGCGACTGATGCCAGTGTGAATTTCATAACCGGCGAGCACAGTGTGTTTGTCCCACAATACACCGGTGCGCTGTTGCAATATTTTTTCTTCGGTCAGTTCAGTGCTAAGCGCCAAATACCCCAACCCGAGGGATGTACCCGGTGCAGATTCCACACCTTTGGGGTCGGCAATCGTTTCGCCCAGCATTTGAAAACCACCGCAAATACCGATTAGCTTTCCGCCATAACGCAGGTGTTTTTGAAGTTGTACATCCCAACCTTGCGCGCGCAAAAACTGCAAATCGGCACGGGTATTTTTGCTGCCGGGAATAATTACCAAGTCGCACGCAGGAATGGGTTGATTGGGCCCAACCCAGTGAAAATTAATCTGTGGGTGCAAACGCAGTGCGTCAAAATCGGTGTGATTGGAAATACGCGGCAACGCGAGCACTGCTACCTTTAATTGCGCCGCGGTTTTAGGGGCAGATGCGGTGAGCGCGTCTTCCGCATCCAAATACAACCCCTGCAAATAAGGGATCACCCCTAATACCGGCTTACCGGTTTTTTGCTCCAGCCAATCCAACCCGGATTGCAATAAACCTAAATCGCCGCGAAAGCGATTAATTACAAAACCTATCACTCGTGCTCGCTCGGATTCACTTAATAATTCCAGCGTGCCGACCAAATGCGCAAATACACCGCCGCGATCGATATCCGCAATTAAAATCACCGGGCAATCCACAGCTTCGGCAAAACCCATATTGGCAATATCGCGGTCGCGCAAATTAATTTCCGCCGGGCTGCCCGCGCCTTCTACCAAAATCACATCGTATTGCTGCTGCAAGCGTGCGTAGGAATCCAATACATAACCCATCGCCTGGGTTTTGTAATCGTGATAAACCGCTGCATCCATATCGGTAATGGCTTTGCCCTGCACGATAATTTGCGCGCGGGTATCGCTGGTAGGTTTAATTAAAATCGGATTCATATCCGTATGCGGCTCAAGCCCAGCCGCCTGTGCTTGCAGCGCTTGCGCGCGGCCAATTTCGCCACCATCAATGGTGACAGCGGAATTGAGAGCCATATTTTGTGGTTTAAATGGCACAACCGACACGCCGCGATTTTTTAGAATCCGGCACAGCGCGGCAACCAATGTGGTTTTACCCGCATCGGAGGTGGTGCCTTGCACCATTAAGGTCTTAGCGCCTTGGATCATTAGGGTTTTGCTAGAGAGGCTTACCACTCAATACCCTTCTGTGCTTTTACGCCGGCGTTAAAGGCGTGTTTGATGGCTTTGACTTCGCTAAAAGTATCAGCCAAGTCTTCCAGATATTTTTTAGCACCGCGCCCAGTGATGATTACGTTTTGGTTGCGCGGGCGATTTTGAATTGCGGTAATGACTTTATCTTTATCCAGATATTTGTAGTTAAGCATGTAGGTGAGTTCATCCAGCAATACCAAATGGATATCCGGATCGCGGAATACATGTTCACATTCTTCCCATACTTTTTCAGCGGCAGCTTTATCTTGTTCGGCGCTTTGGGTTTCCCAGGTAAAACCAGTGCCCATCACAAAATATTCCAACTGCGCATTGGCGCCGCGAAAAACACTTTCGGTTAAAAAGTTTTTTTCACCACATTCCCAAGTGCCCTTAATAAACTGCACTATAGCGACTTTGTAGCCGTGCCCCAAACAGCGCAGCGCCGTACCAAAACCGGAGGAACTTTTACCTTTACCGTCACCGGTTAATACAATGACTACACCGCGTTCTTCATCGGCGCGCGCGATAGCGGCATCAACAATTTCTTTGCGCTGCTGCATGCGTTCTTGATGGCGTTTGGCTTTTTCATCGCTTTGGCTATGGTCGTCGGTCATGATGCGGCTCGCTAGTAAGTTAAGTGGTGGATATTTAGCGTCATACCCGCACATGCGGGTATCCAGAGTTTTAAACTTTGGACTCCTGCTTGCGCAGGAGTGACGAAGATTAAATTCCTCCCGTTACAGGAGGAATGGGTTTAATTAAACCATTAAAAACGATAAGTGATGCTAGCTTCGTAATTGCGTTCTGGTTGTGGGTACTGCCCCCAGCCTGCTTGCAGGCCAGCATAACGCTCGTTCGTCAGGTTTTTAATGCGGCCAGCCAACTCCAATTGTTTGTATTCCCAAATTACATTCAAGTTAAACAACTGCAGTGCACTGACTTTTTCCATCGCGTTGGCGTCATCGTCATTTAAATAACGTGTACCGAGGTAAATGGATTCCAGGTTTACGATAAGCGATTCCGTCGGCACAAAGTTAATAGCAAAGTTCAGGGTATTTTCGCTCACATAGGGTACAGCATTGCCTTTATTAACACCTTCGCTCAGCTCTGCATCAGTGTAGGTGTAATTAGCGCGCAGGCCAATTTCGTCACTCAGCTGCAATTGCCCTTCAAAAATAAAACCTTGACGCTCGGAATCAGGCAAGTTGATGTTTGCATAAGCAAAACTGTCAAAGGTGATTTCGTCATTCAAGGCCATATGGTAAAGCGAGTAAGTCACACTGGCTTTTTCGCCCGCCCATGCAGCACCAGCCTCGTAGGATTGACTGGTTTGCACCTCCAAAAATTCAACACCGGGTAACACCGCACCATTTTCATCTGCATTGGCGAAACGGAAACCGTCTGCATAGCGGGCAAAGAGTCGCCACTGGGGATCAATTTGGTAATTCAAACCCAATTCACTCGCGTTGACTTTATCGTCGTGTGCGGTTCCCAGTGCAAAATTTTCATCATCCACTGTGCTGTAGCGTACGCCAGTGGAAACGTTGAGTTTTTCCGTAATGGGATAAACCAACTGCGCATAGACACCTTCTACTTTTTGCGCAATATTGGTAAAGCCATCTTTAGTGGTGTAATCCGCATCCGTGTGATCGTAGCCCATAGTAACCACCGCCACACCATTGCTGGTTGCAATATTGCCTACTACACGCGGAGTAATATTTTTTACTCGCAAATTACTGTCAGAACGCCAAGGCGAGTAGCCGTCCACCAAATAGTAATCATCATAAAAGGCGATGCTGTCTTCATCGCGGTCAGCATATTCAGCAAGGAATTGCCAAGCCTCGGTAATATCTATACCGGTACCAACACGGATTAAATCGGTTTGCTGATCACCGTAGTTATTCGGCGAGTAGGTAACGCGAGCATCCACCGCCGCTTGCGCATTACTAATCGCACCAGGCAAACGCAGCTCATCATCAATCGCCTGCCCTTCAACAAACACAAAGCCTTTTGCAAAATCGTAACGCACATTTCCCAATACGTTTTCATAGGCATTTTGGTTGTTATCGCGGTAGTTATCCGCATTGCGCTTTTGTGCGGAGACACTGTAACTCAAACCATTTTCAAAACCCTGACGTACGCTGGCGGTGTAGTCTTCCAAATTATCGGTGCCACTGGTGGCGCTAATGGTGCCGTCGGTTTCGCCGGCTGCTGCGCGTTTGGTGATGATGTTGATTACACCACCGACTGCCTGATCGCCGTACAACACACCCGCACTACCCTGCACAATTTCAATGCGCTCTACATCTTTTAACGAGACAGTGTTTAATGCCGGTGCTGCGAGGCTTGGGTTATTGAGTTTGCGGCCATCCACCAATACCAACACGTTGTTGGCGCCTGACAAACCGCGCATTGATGCAGTGACATTACGCGCGCCGCTGCCGTCGGAATCGGTGAGTTGAATACCCGCTTGGGTACGCAGTACTTCCGACAATAATTTTGCACCGCTCACGCGAATTTCTTCTTCGCTAATGACTTTGATTTGCGTCGCAACCGGCATGGTTGCGGTTTCGCTGCGGGTTGCACTCACATACACGGTATCTAGTTTTTTCTCGGCGGCGATAGACACCGGCGCGACAATAGAAATAATCGCGGCGCTAAGGCCACTCAGTAAAAACACGGTTGATTTGCTAGACATGAGATTCCTCAATCCAAAATGGGATGAGGGAGGGAAAGCGGAAAAATAGGTATGAGCCGCAGCCCAATACACACACAGATTTCCACCGATGTTGCCCTCCGCGACATCGTGAACAAAAAGGAGCAAATGCTCCGGTTTGAGGCTGGTATCGGACTCATTCACGCGGGATTAACACAGCGCAAATACACCGTTGCGGGGGCAGTGTCGGGATTGCATCGCCGTTAATAACGCAGGCGATACGCACCGACTTCCCATTGACTCTGATCCTGGCTTGCTCTGGTTAAAGAGCGATTACCCATCAGACACCTCGGGCGCGCAAGTTAAAGGCGCGCGCCATGCAAGTCAATCAATTCCTGCCAGCGGTACATCATGCAAATCACTCCCCTTTAAAACAATATTACAATTGATATTATTTATCATTTGAGAATAAAATGGCGCCATTTACATCAGCCCCGAGAGCCAGACACCATGACCCACACCAAAACCCTGCTTGCCAGTGTTATCGCCAGCCTGTTATTGGCACCTGCTACCAGTTTTGCTGCAGAGCAACCGGGCAAACTCAAAACCGTAAAAGTGGAAGCCGACGCACTGGGCAATACCACGGAACAGACCGACGCCTATACCACCGGCAGCATGAGCACCGCGACCAAACTGGATTTGAGCATCCGCGAGACACCACAATCGGTGTCGGTGATTACCAGCCAACAAATTGAAGACTTGAACATCACCACTATTAATGAAGCTCTCGATACCGCAACCGGTGTGAGCGTGAAGCGTTCGGAAACCGACCGCACCTACTTTGAAGCGCGCGGCTTTAACATCAACAACTTCCAAATGGATGGCGTAGGCATTCCCTTGCACTGGGGTTTGCTGGAAGGCGATATCGATATGGCCACCTATGACCGCGTGGAAATAGTGCGCGGCGCCAGTGGTTTGATGAGCGGTTTAGGCAGCCCCGCAGCCACCGTCAACCTGATCCGTAAACGCCCTACGGCGGAAACCCAAGCCAGTGCCAGCCTGACCCAGGCGCGCTGGGATGACACCCGCCTGCAAGCCGATGTGTCCGGCCAGGTAGCAGAACCCATTCGCGCCCGTGTGGTGGTAAGCGAACAGAGCCGCGACTCCTATTTGCAGGATTACCACAAAGACCTGAGCAGTACCTATGGTGTGGTGGAGGCCGATTTGGGCCTGAACACCCTGCTCACCGCTGGTATCAGCCGCCAAAAAAGTGAAGCCGACAGCCCTATGTGGGGCGCCCTCACCCTGACTTATCTGGCCGATGATGGCAGCAGTCGCCCCACCAACTTCCGTCGCTCTATGAACAGCTCGGCCGACTGGGCTTATTGGGATGTAAAAGACACGCGCAGTTTTGTGGAGCTGGACCACACTTGGGCCAATGGCTGGAATACCAAAGCCACTTACAACCGCACTAAAACCCAGGGCGCACAAGAGCTGCTTTATGTATACGGCACCCTCAATGAAGACATGTCTGGCCTGATTGGTTGGGCCGGTAAATTTGACCGCGAAACTGACATCAAACTCTTTGATGTGGCTACCAGTGGCGAATTCACCACCGGCAGCCTTACCCACAAATTTGTGGTGGGCGCCAATCAAGCCGATAACGATGTGGATGAAAATGCCCTCTACGACTACACCACCGGTAACGGCTTCCCCGCCATCACCAATATGGCCGAATGGACCGGCGATACACCTCACCCCACTTTCGCTGACATGCCCAACGGCGAAATCACCAGCGATAAACAAACCGGTGTTTACCTAGCCGGCCAGTTCAGCCTGAGCGACGATTTAAAACTGCTGACCGGTGCGCGCTCGGCGCGCTATGAAAGCGACAGCGTCAGCTACGGGGCCAATCTGAGTAAAAAAGATGATGTAGTGGTGCCCTACGCTGGCCTGACTTACGACCTGAGCAAACAACTCGCGCTCTACACCAGCTACACCGAAACTTTTACCCCGCAAAGCGAGAGCAAGCTTTCCGGCGAGCGCCTTGATCCGGTGACAGGTGTAAATAAAGAAGTGGGTTTAAAAGGCGAATTCTTTGAGGGCAAACTCAACACCAGTTTCGCGGTGTTTGAAACGGCACAAGAAGGTTTGGCGACAGTGGCCGGTTTTAACACCGACCCTAACCAAGGTGAAACCGGTAACTATTATGAGGGTGATGATTATGAGTCGCGCGGTTTTGAATTTGAAATCGCCGGTGAACTGACCGAGCAAATCAACCTGGTGCTGGGTTACACCAACCTCACTATCGACGATAACAAGGGCGAAGTCTCGCGCACCTTCACACCCAAACAATCGGCCAAACTCACCGTCAATTACTACCCGCAATTTGCACCAGGTTTGAAGTTGGGGAGTTTTGTGGAATATCGCTCAGACACTTATTTGCGCGGCACAGTGATTGAGCAGGACGCGTTGACGCTGGTGGATCTGTTTGCCAGTTACGAGTTCAACGACAACTGGTCGGCATCACTCAACCTGAGCAATATCACCGACGAAACCTACCTGACCAGCTTTGAATACAGTCAGGCTTACTACGCCGAGCCGCGTAATATCAGCGCGACTATTCGTTGGCAGTATTGATAAACCAAGCTTGTAACACTTCTCTAATTGCCCAATCGAAAAAACCGGGCGAAAAAAATGGGCGCTACGGCGCCCATTTTTAAAAGCATTAAATTATCCCTTTCTCAATTTTTTCAGCTAGTTTTTTAAATTCATCAAACATCCCTTTTTCAAAAAGCATTTCGTCAGTGAACATAGCCTCTTGAGGATCAGTGGAGTCATCCCATAGATGACTATAGCGTGAATGATTACGAAATCTGTATCCAGACGTACCGAACATCCTCGACACAATTAGTTTCTCGCCATTGATTATCTCTTCGTAACCAAACTGACCTTTAGGTAAGCCACCCTCAGCTTCCGTTTTGAAAAATTTTTCTTCGATAACGTTCACGAACCAAGCGAATCCTTCCTTGGGAATTTCTAACTCAGTCCCACCAACCCAATAACTAGCACCACCATCCAAGGGAGCATAAAGACCCTTTTTTGCCCACAATAGATACTCACCTTCTTTTAGCCAAAAACAGTAGTCATTTTCATTTAGGTGAGATTGAAACTCCGCGTATTGATAAACGATACGTGGATCGTTTATCAGATTTTCGGGGTCTGTATTGGAAATTTTTTTCATGCTATATCCTTAGCAATTAACGCTTTTTAAGATCTTAAAATTCTCGTTACATCATCTATCAATTCCTTTAAAACAAGTTCATCAGGGCTAGCTAATTCACGTGAAGATAGAATTGAATAGGTAAATGTAGTATCAGAGGCCAATTCTTTAGATGGATTTTTACCAGCTGCCGCATTGTCACGTATGAATATCATCTGATTTTTAATCGACGTTAATATATTTTTTGAAGTATATTGCGGGGGGGTCGTATCTATTGCGTCAATAACTTTCTGAGCTGCAATGCGAAGCGTGTTGTATTCCATTTTAAATTCCAATTTTATTCAAAGAAATAATAGTTTTTTTTGTTGTATCATTTACAAACAATTGTTTTCCGCCACCAACAGTACTCACTGGATTGTTTGGATTTGTCCAGTTATCAACAATAGGTTTTGAGTAAGACAACAACCCCTTGCCACAAGGCACTTTAAACGAAGTAAGGGTACGACCTTCAGCACTCAATCCCAATGCATCAGGAGTTTGATTGCTCATAGGATCAAACCAGTTTCCTGGAAATCCATGGGAGTTAACGTACTGAGTCATTTCATCAGGAGGAGGAAAAATCATGATTTCAACAGGTTTAGTTAGGTCTACGCCGCCATCAATGCCTGCCACTTCATCACCAATCGCGTTAGCAATTTGACTTTCAGAGAATCCATTAGATTCCAGAAAGAATCGACACAACTTTTCTCTTGCCTGGATATGGAAACTAGAACTGCCTTCACTTTTTGCCAATGCAACTTCTCTTGTGGTGGGCTCTTCATATACAAAAACGCTAAGGTCACTTTCTGATTGGGAGTTTTTATGCGTACCTAGAGCAGTGACATCAATCTTTCCAGGGTTCTCCGAAACTGATTTATCAACCGCACGATTAACTTCCGGTGCCAAGGGCACTGGTCTATCTGCAGTGGTTGCAGCGACATACTCTACCGCTTTTGCCGGAGGGGCTTTGGGTGGCAAGGGGATTTTATAAGCCAATAATTCGCCGCTGGCGAGTAGTTGTAGGGCTTCGCTAAGCGCATTGTTCTTTTGCGCGGCGTTAAAAAGATTTTCGTTGGCCAGGTGCGCCAAAAACATATCACTGCTAATGCCCAAGTCATCCAACAATTGCCGGGCGGAGTCTGTCGTTTTAATCGGTTCGGGGATAAGGTCAGTGGCGCTATGAGGCTTGGGGCCCTTGATAATACTTAGCCCAACACCTTTTTTACCTGCCAGCGCGTGACTGGCATTGAGCGTTGGCAATTGATAGAGCATTAAATCGCCACGCATTATTGCCTGCGCCACGACCTGATATACCTCTCCCGGATGAGTGCCATGTAGATCAGGTAATCGTTGATGGACACGGTTAAGGATTTGCATCCATTGATCCGGGGCTACCGGCAACCTTGCCACAACGCGAAATGTCGAATAGGAATCGCTGGAATAAGGTTTTGCTGATGACGCGCTAGGAAGTGTGGCGCGACCGGCCAACTCATAGGCTTGGCCGGTATAGTCTTTAATGACTAGATTGATCACATTGGCATCCTTGTGTAGATGATCTTGAAAAAACGCGAGTGCGCAGTTTAAGGATTCAGCACTCCTTGTCCATAGCCTCACACTGTTTTACTGTGCAAATTGTGACGTCAGTTCAAGCAAGCGCAAACCCAATTTGTTGAGCATTTTCTTGGGATTTACCGCCCTAACTCACTCGCCCAACTCACCGGCCGTATAGGGTTGATTACGGTTTTCCGTTTGTGCACGAATCTTGGCGACTTCATCAGCGCTGATTGCGTGTGCGGCATTGCCCCAGTTGTTGCGAATGTAGGTGGCTATGTCGGCAGTGTCCTGATCGCTGAAATTTGGATTAGCGCCCAAGCCCGGCATCATCATCGGTAATTGGTAATGCACACCATTCACGGTGATGGGACCATTTAAACCGTGCAGTAATATTTTGATTAAACGTTCCGGTTCACCGGTAACCCATTCACTCTGTGCCAATGGCGGTGCCATGCCGTCCATGCCCTGCCCTTGTTTGCCGTGGCAACCAAAACAGGCTGCGCCACCGTCAAATAACGCCTGACCACGGTAGTATTGGTTTTGCTCCTGGGTGACAAGTTTGTTGAAATTACTTTCGATAATTTTTTGTTTGCCCACCAAATCCAACAACGCAATTAATTCCTGACTGGCATCAGCGCCTAAAAATGTTTTTAACGCTTGTTCGCGACCCGCGATACCACTGACTACCACCTGATTGATCAACGGCTGATCGCCATAATTCGCCAACACGGTTTTGATCAGCGCCAAACTGGAATCGATTTTTAATTCACCGGCGCTAAGTGCAATTTGCAGGGCGACTTCATAGTCGCTCTTGGCCAGCTCTGTCAAACGCGGGGCAAATTGTTGCTGCTCGGCTTTGGACAAATGCATTAACAACGCGATTGCTGAAATTTGCACCTTGGGGTGAGAAGCATGCAAGCCGGCGCGGATGCTGTTGGCATTAACAGCATTTAATCCCTCCAGCGTCCAGAGCGAATTGATTTGTGCGCGGTGATCGCGGCTTTGTTGCACCAAGCGAGTAATCGCCTCAGTCACACTTTTATCGTTCTGTTGGATGATCAAGCGTCTGGCGGTATCGCGATACCAACCATTGGCGTGCGCCAAATAGGGAACCAATTGCGCAGTGGTTTTACCCTCCAATTGTGGCTTGGGAGCCAAAGGGTTAGTAGCCCAACGCAGGCGATAAATGCGCCCCAGCGTGCTGTTATGTTTATGGAGTTGGCGACTTTCTGATTGCTCGCGCAAATAGCTGGTTAAATATTCTTTATGCTGGATAACACCGTGATACATATCAAGAATGTAGAGTGAGCCATCGGGCGCGGTGTACAAATTTACCGGGCGGAATCGTTCATCGGTGGAGGCAAGAATTTCACCTTGCGGATAAATCTCCTCGCCGCGAAATTGCCCTTGCTCCTCGATAATACGTCTGGCCGAGATTAAATTGGCCGCTGGTTCCGGGGTAAAAGCAACGCCATAAAATTCAGCGGGAAATTGATCCCCGCGATAAACCACACTGCCACTGGCAGCGGTGAAATTAATTAATTCGCCTTTATTTGGCCCTTTAGCAACCAGGGTCTCCGGCATATAAGCGCGGTTCACGCCCGGGTTAATTCGCGCTGGATAAATTTGGTTGCCACCAATGCTCTGGGCTTTTATTTCCTGCACCAAACCGGGGTTTTTATTGAGTGAATTAGGGCGCAAATATTCGCCCTGCGCTGGCGCACTGTTCCAGGTGTGAAACAAGCGGCCATAATCATCCATGCTCATGCCCCACTGGCCGCGATATTCAGTCGTGGCGCTCGCCATTTTCCAATAACGGTTGCGATAAATTTCTTCCGCACCTTGGGGCAATTCACTATCGAGTGGCAATATTTTGTAACGGCGATCACTCTTGGCGTTGTAGTACCAATTGTCCAACCCAAACAACATGCCATTGGCTTTGTGCTCAACACTGCCGCCTTGGGCATAGGTTGGATCAACCACTTCACGCACGCCCAATTTATCACCTGCCAGAACTTCGGCAAAATACAACTGGGTTTGATCCGCGTAGAGAATACCGCCTTTAACCAACACAATGGTGCGCGGCAAAATCACATCATTTAAAAATACTTTGCGCTTATCAACTTTACCGTCGCCGTTTGTATCCTCAAGGATGGCGATATTACCTTTGGGGATTTCTTCATTATTGCCGTCCAAATCCGGCATAAAAGTGTTCATCTCCGCCACCCACATACGCCCGTTACCATCGAAACTCATGGCCACCGGGCTAAAAACATGGGGTTCGGCGGCAACATTTTCTATGACAAAACCGGGCTGTAGCTGCATGGACTTTAATGCTTGTGGCACCGCTAAAACCGGCGCGGGAGGAATATCCTCGGCGGCAATCGGCGGTGTCATATCCTCGCCCTTGCGATCACCGAGATTTCTTACCGGCGTGCTTTTTGTTGCTTCAGGTTTTGTTGCTTCGTTTTTTTTGGTATCAGGCGCAGCATTTTTTTCTGAATGTAAATTATCTGTACTGCAGCTGACTATTGATAAACCCAGCAGTGCACAAATCAACAGATGTGCGTTTGATTTTTTGAAATTTATTCTTGGTTGTTTGGGATCTATTGACGTAGACAAAATTTATTCCAGTTCAGTGATAAATAGATTGCGAAAGCGAACGATGTTATTGGTAGTGCCAGTGGTTTTCAGCAATTCACTGCCGTGGTGCTGCAAGCCAATAAAACCCTGGGTGTCTTTATTATCTTTGACGTGAGTAGTGAGCACACCGTTGAGATAAATTTTAATATCACTACCACGGCATTCAATGCGGTACTGGTTCCATTGCAAATGGCGATAGGCGTTTGCCATTTCAGTGGTCCATGCACCCAGGTAATTTTTTTCAAAATCGGCATCGGGGAAGGAGCGTGTTGCATGTACGGGATGCAACCATTCACGCCGCGCCTGATCATACAAACCGCCACTCCACTTACGTTCACTCGGGTCCACTTCTGCCTGATAACCCATCGCTTGCTGGCGATTATTATCAGTTTTAATCTGACCGCGAAACATGATGCCGGAATTACTGTATTCACTCACATCAGGCATCAAGACTTCAGCCGTCAGAATAAAATTCTTATAGGTTTTTTTGGTGGTGAAAAACCAGTTATCGGTAGAGCTAAGAATCAACTCACCCGCGTTGACCTGGGCACTGCCGTAGTCATAAATATTGTTAAATTGACTTAATTTATCGTCAATCAAATTAACCGGCTGGGGCTGTTGTTGCTCTGCGCAGGCAGCAATTGACATGAGTAACAAAAGGGAAATTATTGTATTTTTTAGCATGACAAATAAGACTCGAGGTGACAGACAGAAAATCTTAAGGCACTTTTTGGAATCGACCTTAATACAAACAAGTCGTAAATGACACTTGGTTTGCACAAATTTAAGGTCAGTCTTGGCCCCCACCTTGGATTAATTCATCTGCTACCGACAAGATTATCCATGCCGAACTCGCCCACGAATAATCACCCCAGGCGATCGAGGTATCAATATACCCTTGATGTAAATGGTTCCTATTTGTTATAGTGGCGCACCTGAAAAACTATGCTGTACGCAATTGATTGCAATAATCAGTCGCCAGAATGCATAGACACCCAATTTCAAACCACTACTAATCACTTAAACAACCCAAGGAACTTCACATGCGTCACTCTGCTCTACCGGCTGCGCGCGCAGTTAATCTTTTACAAAAGCCATTGGCCATGGGTATTGCGCTGGCCTTGAGTGGTGGTGCTTTCATGGCATTGCCTGCTATTGCTGAAACCAAAGCCCTGCCGAAAGTGGTGGTGGTAGGAACGGAACTGGGTGATGCTGAGCGCCAACCCGGTTCGGTCGCGATTGTCACCGAAGAAACACTGGAACTGCGCCAACCGCGCTCGACCGAAGAAGCCCTGCGCGCTGTCCCCGGCGTCGCCATCAAACCGGAAGAAGAAAGCGCGATTGTGGCCAATATTGGTATTCGCGGCCTCAGCTCTGCGGATTACAAAACCCTGATTCTGGAAGACGGCGTACCCGTAGCACCTGGCCTGTTTGTGGGCAATGGCCGCTACTACAACCCACGCATCCAGCGCATGGAAAGCATTGAAGTATTGAAAGGTGCCGCCTCACTGCGCTATGGCCCAAGCACCATCGGCGGCGTGATCAACTACATCACCAAACAACCCAAGGATGGTGTGCAGTTAGAAGCTCGCGCCGGTTCATTTAACAGCCGTGAAGCCACCTTAGAAGTGGGCGGTTCCAGCCCATCGCAAGAAGCGCAGTTTGGCGCCTTTATCACCCGCGCCAGCAGCGACGGTTTTATGGATAAAGGCTACGACATGACCGACGTGATGGTAAAAACCGGTATGGCACTGGGCGACGACCAGTGGTTGAGCGTAAAAGTCAGCGATTACGACAGCGAAGCCAACATTTCCTATCGCGGTCTGTTCCTGCAGCAATACAAAGATGGTGTGGATGAAAACCCCGCACCGGATGATTACCTCATCAGCGGCCGCCGTGGTGTGGACATCAACCATGAATGGGACATCAACGCCACAACCAAACTCACTACCCTGGTGTTTGGCAGCGAAACCTATCGCGATTACTGGCGTTACAACACCAACAATACTGCCTCAGTTGCTGCCGGCCAGTGGGTGTATTTGGACACGCTCAACGGTTACAACCGCAGCTTCGAACGTTTTGGTGTAGATAGCCGCCTGAAACTGCAACATCAGTTGTTTGGCATCGCCAACGAAACTGAATTTGGTGTGCGTTTGATGAACGAATCCATGGATGACGTGACCGTCGGCGCCACCCGCGCCACTCCGCGCACCGGCACCATTAACAAAGACCAGGTTGAATCTGCCGATAGCCTGGCGCTGTATGCGCAAAACCGTTTTGTGGTCACTGAACGGTTAGCGGTTACCGCAGGTCTGCGCGTAGAAAGTTACGAACAAACCACTAAAAACAAACGCGCCGCCACCAACAACGAAGCGGACACCTCCAACACCGAAGTGCTGCCCGGTTTAGGTGCCACCTACCAAATCAACAGCGCCTTGCAAGGTTTCGCCAGTGTTTATGAGGCCTTCTCACCCGCACTGAATGGCGATGCATTGAATGGTTTGGAAGACCAGAAGTTGGATGCCGAGCGCTCAGTCAACGTTGAGGCTGGCCTGCGCGGCGCGCGCGACAAGGTGAACTACGAGTTAACCTTCTTCCGCATGGAATTCGACAACCAGATCATCCCCGCCAACTCCAACAGCCAGTTCCAACGCACCAATGGCGGTGAAACTCTGCACCAAGGTCTTGAAGCGGCACTGGGCTGGGATTTGGGTGCTGGTTTTAGCCTGAACTCAAGCGCCACCTATATCCCGGATGCAGAGTTTGTCGGCGCACGCCGCGATGCCAACGGCAATATCACCACCCCCGATGGCAACCGTGTGACCTATGTTCCTGAGTGGGTAACCAACCTGAGCCTGGAATACAAAACCGGAAAACTGCGCACCGCAATCAGCTTGCACCACACCGGTGAGCAATACACCGACGTGCAAAATACCAAGCCGATCACCGAAAGCACCTCAGGTTTCTTCACCGGCCAAATCGACAGCTACACATTGGTGGATTTGAATGCTATCTATGAATTCAGCAAAGACCTGAGCATCAGCGCCAGCGCCAAAAACCTGACCGATGAAAACTACATCGCCAGCCTGCGCCAAGGTATCTACGTGGGTACTGAACGCACTATCGATGTGGGTGTGAAGTTTAAGTTCTAACATCAGCACTGCTGCAGTAAATAAAACCAAAAAGCCACCCTCGCGGTGGCTTTTTGGTTTTATGCCCCAGCATTAAAGGTTGCCTCATCAAATTGTTATAGTATAACATCACTCAAAATTTGAGAGACTCAGTATATAGCGCTGGGTTGATGGCTTTCTGATGTTGGTGAGGATGTTATGACGATGAACAAATCCCTTTTGTGGTTGGCGCTGGCGGCGGCAAGTGGTTCGGCCTTAGCGCAAGTTGAAGGTGTGGTGCGTGACCCGTCGGGGATGCCGATTGCGGGGGCGACGGTTGAGGTGGTGGGTACCAAAATCCGTACTACTGCGAATGAGCGCGGTGAGTTTCAGTTACCGCAGGTGAAGGATAAACACGTCGAGCTGCATGTGCGTGCGCCCGACTACACCCACAGAACTTTGCATGTGCATGAGGACGATGGCCCGGTGGAGCTGGTACTTACCAGCACCACGCTGGAAATTGTGAATGTGGTGGGCCTGCCCTGGCATGCGTCCAATATGGAATCGGCCCAGCCGGTGAATGTGCTCGGCGGCGAGACGTTGCGCGAGCGCCAGTCATCTACCTTGGGTGAAACCCTGAAACATGAAGTGGGTGTGCATTCCAGCTATTACGGCCCGGTGGCCAGCAGCCCGATTATTCGCGGCTTGGAAGGCCCACGGGTATTGGTCACCCAAAATGGTTTGGATGCGGGCGATGCCTCCCGTGTTGGTCCCGACCATGCAGTCGCGGCGGAAGCCTCTACCGCGCGCCAAATTGAAATTCTGCGTGGCCCGGCGACGTTGTTTTACGGCAGTGGCGCCATTGGCGGGGTAGTGAATGTGGTGGATGACCGCGTTCCACAAAGCACCGACACCTTTGGTGAGTGGCGCTTGCAGCAGGATTCCGTCGCCGATGACAAACTCGTCTCTGCCAGTGGCAATACCGGCATGGGCAGCATGGGTTTGCATTTGGATGGTTTCTGGCGCGAGGCGGATAACTACAAAATCCCCGGTGCTGCAGAAGTAGAAACCCACGAAGAACATGAAGAAGAAGGCCACGACGAGCACAGCGATGATCGCCTTGCCAACTCCTGGAGCGAAGCCAAGGGTTTTAATGCTGGTGTCAGTCAGGTAATGGATGAAGGATTTGTTGGCCTGTCCTACGGTTTGTTGGATCGCCAATACGGTATTCCTGGTCATGGTCACGGTGGCGACGAAGAAGTGGATGTGTACGCCGATGTGAAACAACATCGCATTCAGTTTTTGAGCGAGTTGAATCTGGATCACGAGTTTTTTAGCGCCAGCAATACGCGTTTTGGTTTTACTGATTACGAGCACAGCGAAATCGAAAACGGTGAAGTGGGAACAACCTTCCGCAACGAAACTGCAGAGGCACGCTGGGAATTATTCCATCACCCCATCGCTGAATGGCGCGGTGCGTTAAGCCTGCATTACAAACACAGCGATTTTGAAGCGATCGGCGAAGAGGCATTCACACCGCCGAGCGAAACCGGAACGCTCGCGCTCGGTTTGATGGAAGAGCGTCACTTTGGCGATGTGTTAGTGCAGCTCGGTGCACGTATCGAGCAGGTAAAAATTACGGCGGATAATTTGCAGGTTGATCTGAATGAACACGATCACGCCGATGAAGATGATCACGCGCAAGAATACCTGCGCGTATTTTCCATCGACCAGGAAGCAACGCCTTTTAGTGCATCAGCGGGTGTGGTGTGGGATTTCACTCCCGGTTACAACATCGGTGTTTCTTATACCCACGCTGAGCGCACGCCCTCTGCTGCCGAATTATTATCCTTCGGCCCACATATTGGTTCCGGTTTGTACGAAGTGGGTGCGCTGTTGCAATTAGTGAATGATGAAGACGGCGAATTTCATTTTGATTTGGCGCGCTCCGATTTGGAATTGGAAACCTCTAACAACATCGATATTTCCCTGCGCAAATTTGAAGGCGATTTTGGTTTTATCCTTAACGCCTTTTACAACCGCATCGACAATTATTACTACCTCGCAGACACCGGTTTAACCCGTGAAAGTGGCCATGAACATGATCACGGCGATGAAGACGCGCACGATCACAGCAGCGAATTGCCGGTATTTATTTATCAAGCGCGCGATGCCGAACTTTACGGTTTTGAAACCGAATTTGTGTGGCAATTAACCGCGCCGTTAAAACTCAGCCTCACCAGCGATTACATTCGCGCGCAATTAGTGGATGGCGGCGATTTACCGCGTATTCCACCACTGCGTGTGGGCGCGCGTGCGGAATATGAAATGGGTAACTGGCGCGCAGAATTAAGCGGCCAACACTATTTTGAACAGGACAACATCGATTCATTTGAAACCACCACCGACGCTTACACCCTGGTGGATATGCAAGTGAGTTATGCGCTGAGTGACGGCTTAAAAATTTATGTGAAAGGTAACAACCTCACCGACGAATACGCGCGCGTCCATGCGTCATTCCTTAAAGACAAAGCTCCACTGCCCGCACGCTCCTTTGCGCTGGGTGTGAGCGGTAGTTTTTAGCGCTCACGCTTCCTAAACCACTGGCTTGAACTCAAGCATGCCCGCTAATGCGGGCGTGACGGGACAGCTTTTACCATTAGTTTTTATTTACAGATGAATATTTAAAAGGGCAATTTAAATGATGAAAAAGAACGCCGTTTCCAGCCTAACGCTAATCATGATCGCCGCCTTGTTGGGCGGCTGTGGTGGCAGCGACACCAAAATAGTTGAGCGCGACCCCGTGCCCATCGAAGACGATCATGACCATGACGACGACCATGATCACGACGATGAGCTGACGCAAGGCCGTTTGCTGATCAGCGCAAAAGACCAAGCCAAAGTCAGCATCATCGACATTAAAGAAAAACAATTGCTGGAGGAATTTACCTTCACCGAAGCGCCCAGTGCGATTTACGCCAGCCCAAGTTATCGCTACGGTTATGTTATTCAACGCACAGCGGATTTGGTGAATGTGATTGACAGCGGCTTGTCGCAAGAAGATCACGGCGACCACAAAGACGACGTGATTGAAGCACCGATGCAAATGAGTTTTAACGCGAATGGTTCGCGCCCAACCCACTTCACCGGCAACCACACCCAATCGGTTATTTTTTACGATGGCAATGCCACCACTGCCACACCAGCGAGCGTTGCTGTGTATACCGAAAGCGATATCGCCAACAACACGGCGGGCACGCGTTTGCAATACACCACTCACATGCACGGTGCTGCACAAGGGCGCGGTGATTATTTAATTTCCACGGTGCGCGATGCCGCAACAGAAAGCACACTGCCCGATCGCGTTGCAGTTTATAAAGCAGAAGCAGGTGTATTTACTGAGCAAGAAATATTTACCGAAACCTGCCCCGGTTTGCACGGCAGCGCACAAAATGAAAATCAAATCGCCTTTGGTTGCACTGACGGTGTGTTAGTTATCACCCAAAATGGCGACAACTTTACTGCCGCAAAAATTACCAACCCCACCAGTTTTACCGGCACTACCCGCATTGGCACAGTGCTGGGCGATGAAGCGCTAGAGCAGTTTGTGGGCATAGCAGCAGGGCAATTTTTTGCACTGGATACAACGGCCGCCAGCATCACCGCCATTAACTGGTTGGACACCAGCCTTGCTACACCACCCACTGCACTGGCCTATGGTTTTGCCGATGCCGGTGAACTGTTTGTGATTCTGGACAACCAAGGCGGCCTGACCGTTATTCACACCCATGATTGGGCCGTGGTGGATCGCCTGCAAGTGATCACCAGCAACATCGCCGCCCTGCCCACGGGCAGCCGCTTTGAACTGGCAATCACACCGGGCCACCATATTTATGTGAGCGATCCAATCGCCAACCAAATTAAACAGGTGGATCTGGATTCATTAAATGTGACAGATAGCATCCAGTTGGATTTTGTACCCAACAAATTTACCTGGCTGGGTATCGCCGAACCCGAGGGTAATCACCACTAACGTGAACCACGCCTAACCCCTTAGGGGTTCACGCCTTGCAGCGGTGCCTTTTGGCACCGCTTTTTTTTTGCCCACGCACAGCCACAATCCCCAGAGTTTTTCAGCCGGTTTCATTGCAGTAAGTTAATTTTCATCCACACTCAACTTTTAGAGGGCGGGCGACGTACTGACACTGAATGTGCGATAACACCGCCGCAACACAGGAACATCACCTGAGTGCCGTTGGAATGAAAGGAGTTTGGCTATGATCGGTCGCACCAACAAAACCTTTAAACGCCATGTGCTGGTGGTTGAAGATCAGCTGGCTAATTTGGATAGCACGCGCGGCCGTGCCTTGCATGATTTGGTGAGCGAATTCCAACAGCGGCAAGTAGAGCTGGTGCAGGCGCGCTCCTATGATGACGGCCATGCAGCCATTATTTCGGATGCGGGTTTTCACTGCATTTTTGTGGATTGGACCCTGGGCGACAACGAAGCGGAGAGCCATGCTGAAGTGATGGAGCTACTGCGCACCATTCGCCAACGCAACGCCAATGTGCCCATCTTTTTAATGGCGGATCGCGCCGCCAAACAAACCCTGACCGTGGAAGCCATGGAGCTGGCCGATGAATTTGTATGGACACTGGAGGACACCGCCCCCTTTATCGTGGGCCGTGCGCTGGCTGCGGTGGATCGCTACCTGGACAACCTCTTACCTCCCTTTACCGACGCCCTGTTGCGCTACAGCCAAAAAGACGAACACTCCTGGGCAGCGCCCGGCCACCAAGGCGGGATTGCTTTTACCAAGTCAGCAGTAGGCCGGGTATTTTTTGATTTTTTTGGCGAGAATTTATTTCGCACCGACGGCGGCATAGAGCGCGGCAGCCTCGGTTCGGTGCTCGACCATACCGGCCCGGTAGAGGCATCGGAAAAATTTGCCGCACGGGTATTTGGTGCCCATGAATCCTACGCGGTACTCAATGGCACCTCCGGCTCCAATCGCGCCATTTTTATGGCCTGCGTCGGTGAAAACCAGTTTGCCCTGTGCGATCGCAATTGCCACAAATCCATCGAACAAGGGCTGGTATTGTCAGGCGGTATTCCGGTGTATTTCACACCCACCCGCAATCGCTATGGCATCATTGGGCCAATCCCGGCCGATAGGTTCAACCCCCAGGCCATAGCCCAAGCGATTCAGCAGCACCCGCTGCACGCGCAGGCCAGCAGCGACAAACCCGTCTACGCCGTAGTCACCAACTGTACCTACGACGGCATGTGCCTGGATGCCGCCCGCGCCGAGGCGGTGCTCGCGCAGTCGGTAGACCGTATTCATTTTGATGAAGCCTGGTATGGCTATGCGCGCTTCAACCCTATGTACGAAGGCCGCTATGCCATGCGTGGCGACCCGCGCGACCACACCGAACCGGCGCCCACTGTTTTTGCCACCCACTCCACTCACAAGCTGCTCGCGGCGCTGTCGCAATCCTCCTATATTCATGTGCGCAATGGCCGCAACCCTATCGAACACAGCCGCTTTAATGAATCGTTTGTGATTCAGGCGACAACATCGCCGCTCTATACACTGTTTGCCTCTAATGAAATTGGCGCAGCGATGATGGAGGGCAGCAGCGGCTATAGCCTGACGCAGGATGTGATTCGCGAAGCAGTGGATTTCCGTCAGGCGCTGGCACGGGCGCACCGGGAGTTTGCGCAAAAAGGCGATTGGTTTTTTCAGCCCTGGAACTCACCGGAAATTCGCGACGCACAAAGCGGAAAATGGGTTGCTTTTGCCGATGCCGACCCGGAACAACTGGCCACTGACCCTAGCTGCTGGGTACTGGAACCAGGCGCGGCCTGGCACGGTTTTGGCGGTCTGGAAAAACATTGGTGCCTACTCGACCCGATGAAAGCCGGCATTATGGTGCCGGGCATGGGGCTGGATGGGCAGATGGAAGCGGTGGGCATTCCCGCCCCCGTGTTAAGCGCGTTTCTTTATCGCAACAATATTATTCCCTCGCGCACCACCGATTTTATGGTGCTCTGCCTGTTCAGCATCGGCATTACCAAAGGCAAGTGGGGCACCCTGATCAACGTGCTGCTCGCCTTCAAACGCCACTACGACAACAACACTCTGCTGGAGCAGGTATTACCAGACTTGGTGGATTTAGCCCCCGCCCGCTACCGCGCCATGGGTTTGCAAGACTTGGCCACCGAAATGTTCAACTACATGCGCACCAGCCACATGGATGCATTACAGGCCGAAGCATTTAGCAACTTGCCACAAATTGCCTGCACGCCGCGCAAAGCGTTTCAACAACTGCAAGCGGGTGCGGCGGAGTTACTGCCGCTGGTACAAACGGCCAACCGCGTTACCGGTGTGGGCATCATGCCCTATCCACCGGGTATTCCCATTGTCATGCCCGGTGAAAACCTCGGCCCACTCGACGGCCCTTGGCTGAGTTACATCACCGCCCTGCAGGATTGGAGCAAACGCTTTCCGGGCTTTGAAAAAGAAGTTGAAGGCGCAGTACACAAAGACGACGGCTATCATTTTTGGTGTTTGAAATAAAACGTTCAATAGATGCTCGCCATACTGGATGAGTACCGAAATATCCCCCTAACAAGAGACGGAGTTTATGCTGAAAACAAGACCCACACTTTCATTTATCCAGTCACCTACCGAACCTCGCCGCACCACTTACCTGCGGCGCACAACCCTTGCCCGGCTGATGGGGGCAGTGCTACTAGGGTGCATTGCCCTGCCCGCGGCCGCGAGTAATTTCGGCTTTATGAAAAACACCCTGCCTAGCCAATTGTCTGACAGCGACATGCAGCAATTGAAAGTGGAAGTTGCAACGGTACTGGAGCAAACGCCCGACAAAAAAATCACCCAATGGCAAGCACCGCAATCCAAACTCAGCGTAAAAATCCTGCCTAAACTCAGTTACACCGAAGCCGGAATTCCCTGTCGTCGCACGCTGTTAAATTTCTCTACTGCGCCCAAAAACACAGAAACCTATGGCTTTACCATTTGCAAAAATGCACAAGGCCAATGGCAGATTAGCCAATCGCGCTTGCAAACCCTGGGTAACGAGGATCTGGCCCTCATCGAAACTCACGCCCTGCAAGCACTGAATGACAACAGCATGGGCACCCCCATCACCTGGTTTAACCCCAATTCCAAAATCAACGGCACAGTGGTGCTGGTGAGTGCAGCGCAAAAAAATCAACAGCCGTGTAAAACCCTCGCCATCAGTTTATTTGATGCCGAAGGTGTATCGCTCGAAGGGCAGTATTTGTTGTGCAACGGCGCAGAGGGTTGGAAGCGCGCCAGTTTCTAAGATTGTTAAGCGTTGCGTTTTTATCAAAATCTATCGATCAATATTGTGCTTAGTCCTATGGAGAAAATGGCAATGATTGTTCGCAACAGCTACACCAAAACCGACATTAAAACCAAAATCGATTTCATTTTTTTAAAAGGTTTGAGCCTGGCGATACCGTTAATAATTAGCAGTGTTTTTTTCACTGGTTCTGCCGCCGCACAAACTCCGTCACCACTTACAGGTGGCGCTAAACGGTGAGCCTGGGTATTTGAATTTAATTGCTGCGCGCGAAGCAAAAAATACATTGCTGCGTGGTTTTACCAGTGTGCGCGATTTGGCCGGGCCAGTGTTCAGCATCAAACGGGCGATAGATGAAAGTTTGATTGAAGGGCCGCGCATTTGGCCTTCGGGGGCGATGATTTCGCAAACCAGTGGCCACGCGGATTATCGCAGCCTGAATGAATTACCGCGCACCGCCAACAGCCATTTACATCATTCAGAAGTCACCGGTGGTGCCGCGATTGCCGATGGCGCCGACGAAGTTTTACGCCGCACCCGCGAACAATTAATGCTAGGCGCATCGCAAATAAAATTAGCGGCAGGCGGTGGTGTCTCCTCCAACTACGACCCACTGGATGTTGCGCAATATACCGAGGCGGAATTTCGCGCAGCGGTGGATGCTGCAGAAAATTGGGGCACCTATGTCACCGTGCATGCCTACACACCGCGCGCCATTCAAACCGCCATTAATGCGGGCGTAAAAGTGATAGACCACGCGCAATTAATTGATGAAGCCACCGCAAAACTCGCGGCAAAAAAAGGCGTGTGGCTCAGCTTACAACCCTTTCTGGATGATGAAGATGCCAACCCGCAACCAGAAGGTTCCGCCAATCGGGCGAAACAATTGCAAGTCACCCAGGGTACCGACACTGCATTTGCCTTGGCAAAAAAATACAACATCAAGGTCGCCTGGGGCACCGACAGTTTATTCGATGCAAAACTCACCGCACGCCAGGGTGCGCAGCTCGCCAAAATGATCCGCTGGTACACACCCGCCGAGGTATTAATGATGGCCACCAGTGGCAATGCCGAACTGCTGGCACTCTCCGGCCCACGCAACCCCTACCCTGGAAAATTGGGTGTAATCGAACAGGGTGCATTGGCAGACCTGTTACTGGTTGATGGCGACCCGCTGGCCGACATCAATTTGGTGGCAGACCCGGAGAAAAATTTCCTGGTGATTATGAAAGACGGAAAAATTGCGAAACAATTAATGCGCTAATCCCTCACTGAACTATCGTCCACCTCCTCAAAAGGATCGCCGCCATGCAGACCCGTGCTCTTATTGCTGCCGTGTTTTGTTTAGCTTTAGTTGGTTGTGACAAACCCGCTCCGGCGGGCGCAAGCCCGGTGCAAGTCAGCGTTCAGCAGCCGGAGCGACGAGCGATAGAAATTGAGCGGGATTTTATCGGCGAGGTGGCGGCCGTTGAGGAAGCGGAAATTCGCTCCAAAGTGAATGGGCGAGTACTTTCGGTAGAGTTTGAGGAAGGCAGTTTGGTGCAGCAGGGGCAGCCGCTGTTTCGTATCGACAGTGACAGTTTGCTCGCAGCCCTGAACGAGGCCAAAGCCAATGTGAGCAAGGCGCAAGCCGACCAAACCAAGGTGCTGGCCGATCAAACACGCTATAAAACCCTGGTGGAGAAAGGCACTATTTCCCGCCAGGCTTACGACGACATTATCAACAAAGCCGCGCAAGCCAAGGCCGCACTGGACGCAGCGCAGGCACAATTAAATCAGGCGCAAACCATGATGCAGGAGTCCGCGATGATGGCCACCATAAAGCGCGCCCCGGCATGCAGGTTAAGGCCATCGCCATCGATAGCGCAGCTGTTATTGAGAGCCCCACTGTTATTGAGAGCGCTGGCCCCGACGCTGCAGTCAACGCTGCACAGGGGGATTAACCATGGCGCACTTTTTTATTGATCGCCCCGTGTTTGCAATTGTGCTGTCGCTGTTTATTTCACTCTGCGGCGCATTGGCGCTGAGTGTGTTGCCTATTGCCCAATACCCGCAAATCACCTTGCCCACCATCAACGTCAGCACCGCTTATGTGGGCGCCAATGCCGAGGTGGTACAGGAAAGTGTGGCGCAGGTGATTGAGGATAAGGTCAACGGTGTGGAGGGCATGCTGTATATGGATTCCCAATCCAACGGCAGTGGGCTCTATTCACTCAACGTCACTTTTGGGCTGGAACGCAACGCCGATATGGCCGCGGTACTCACCCAAAACCGCGCCGCTACCGCCAACCCGAGTTTGCCCGGCGAAGTGACTCAAGCGGGCGTGACCATTCGCAAACAGACACCCGATGTACTCATGTACTACGCCCTGCATTCCCCCAAAGGCAGTTACGACCAGTTGTTCCTGAAAAATTACGGCAGCATCTACATTACCGATGTGCTCAAACGTATTCCCGGTGTAGGTAACGTGAATGAATACGGCGCCGATTTTGGCATGCGTATTTGGCTCGAACCCACTCAAATGGCCAAACACGGGGTGACCGCCAACGATGTAAGCCAAGCCCTGCGCGAACAAAATACCCAGGTGCCCGCCGGAACCTTTGGCCAATACCCGGCACCCGCCACCCAAAGTTCACAATACTCAGCGCTGGTACAAGGGAGATTGGTGCAACCGGAAGAATTCTGTGCGGTGATCCTGAAAAGCAACAGCAAGGGCGGTTTTGTGCGGTTGGGCGATGTCGCCCGCTGTGAATTAACCGCAAAAGATTTCCTCTACTTCGGCTCCTTCAAAGGTAATCCCGCCGCTATTTACGCCATCAACCTCACACCGGATGCCAATGCACTGGACGTTGCCGAGCAAATCCGCGCGGAACTGGCCCGCGTGCAAGGCGATTTCCCGCCCGATCTGGCGCTGGATATAGTCACCGACAACACCATTTTTGTGACTGAATCCATGCGCGAGGTACTCAAAACCTTTGTGGAGGCCATGCTATTGGTGCTGGTGGTCGTCACGTTATTTTTGCAAAGCTGGCGCGCCACGCTGATTCCCATGCTCGCCGTGCCGGTGAGCCTGATTGGCACTCTGGCGGTATTTGTGGCCCTGGGTTTTTCCATCAATACCCTCACCCTGTTTGCGCTGGTATTGGCGATAGGCATAGTGGTGGATGATGCCATCGTCGTGGTGGAAGCGGTTGAACATCACATGGAACACAATCGCTTAACCGCACGGGGCGCTACCATCCGCGCCATGCGCGAAGTCTCGGGGCCGGTGATTGCCATAGCCCTGGTGCTCTGTGCGGTGTTTGTGCCGGTGGCACTGTTGGGGGGAATATCGGGCGTGATGTTCCGCCAGTTTGGCCTGACGGTCGCGGTGGCGGTGTTGATCTCGGCGCTGGTCGCCCTGACCCTAACCCCCGCCCTGTGCGCCATGCTGTTACGCCACAAAGACCCCAAAGATAACAGCCTGATCCAACGCTTTTTTGCCGGATTCAACCGCCAGTTTGACGCCATCACCACCCACTATGGGCGCGGTGTAGCGCTGGGTATTCGCCGCAGTACCCTCGCATTGCTGCTACTGGTTGGGCTGGTGATCGCCACTGGGGGGTTATTCAAACAAGTGCCCACCACCTTTGTGCCGGATGAAGATCAGGGTTACTTTTTAGCCGCTGTCACCCTGCCGGAAGCGGCCACCTTGGCGCGCACGCAAGAAACCATGCGCCGGGTGGAAGCCCTGGCACTGCAAATTCCGGGGGTGGATAAAACCATTGGCGTCAGTGGTGTGAACCTGTTGGTGGGGGCACCACAGTCCAACGCGGGGTTATTGGTGATCCGGCTTGAGGATTGGTCAGAGCGCACCACGGCGGAGACCTCACTGCGCGCGATTATCGGCAGTTTCTACGCCCAGGCGCAGGCGATTACTGAGGCACAGGTACTGCCGTTTAACCCACCGGCCATTCCCGGGCTATCGGCCACCGGCGGCTTTAGCATGATGCTGCAGGATAAATCCGGTAAAGGTGCCGAAGCGCTGGAAGAGGTCGCCAATAATTTTGTGGCAGCGGCGCAACAGCGGCCGGAAATTGGCTCGGTATTCTCCAAACTGCAAACCTCCACCCCGGCCATTCGTATTCATGTGGATCGCGAAAAAGCAAAAAAACTGGGCGTTCCGCTCTCGGAAGTGTTCTCCACCCTGCAGGCCATGCTCGGCGGTTTACAGGTGAACGACTTCTCGCAGTTTGGTCGCACCTATAAGGTCACCTTGCAAGCCGACAGCGCCTTTCGCGACAACACCGAAGCACTGGGGTTGCTATTTGTGCGCAGCAACCAGGGCCATATGGTGCCGCTCTCCACGTTGGTCAGTACCGAAAAAACGGGCACGCCGTTTGTGCTAAAACGTTTTAACGGTTACACCGCCGCCGAGATTGGCGGGAAACCGGCTACAGGTTTCAGCTCCGGTGAGACCCTGGCAGCACTGGCCGCCATAGCGGCGGAAACCCTACCCGAGGGCTATGGTTTTGAATGGGCGGGGCTGTCGCGGCAAGAGCAGGAAAGTGCGGGGCAAACCGCACCTATTTTGGCACTGGCGTTGGTGGTGGTATTTCTGTTCCTCGCGGCACTCTACGAGAGCTGGGCGATTCCCTTTGCAGTGCTCTTGTCCCTACCCTTCGGAATTTTTGGCGCCATGTTTACCCTGTGGATTACCGGCGCGCCGGGGTCGGTTTACACCCAAATCGGTTTGGTATTGGTGATTGGCCTCGCCGCCAAGAATGCCATTTTGATTGTGGAGTTTGCCAAAATGAAATACGAACAAGGCCAAGCTCTGCGCGATGCGGCACTGGAAGCGGCACTGCTGCGCCTGCGTCCAATACTTATGACTTCCTTCGCATTTATCCTCGGCGTAGTGCCTTTGGTTCTGGCCTCCGGTGCCGGTGCTGGCGCGCGGGTAACATTGGGGTTAACAGTATTTGGCGGGATGTTGGTTGCGACCCTGCTGGCGATTTTTATGGTGCCCCTGCTCTACTGCCTGGTGCAGGGACTGGCAGAAAAAATCAGCGGAAAACCCAGGTTAGCTAAACCCGCGACAGCGGAGCATTAAAAATAAGCGCGACAGCGGAGCATTAAAGAATAAGCGCGACCGCAGAGCACTAAAAAATAAGCGCGCCGCGCAGATGAAAAAATCCGCGCGGCGCACATGAATCGCTTGAAACCTTTTAGAAATTATCGCCCGCTGTTTTGTTCAATCACCCGCGGTTCGGCCACGGGAATCAATTTGCCATCGCGCAATTCAATCGCCTGTGAAGCCCCCATGCGCGACCAGACTTTCAGGTTGTGGCCTTTTTCCTGCAACGCTTCCTGTACCGGTTGCGGCATGCGCGCTTCCACAAATAATTGATTCGGGTTCCACTGCTGGTGAATACGTGGCTGTGCCATGGCTTCCGCCAATGGCATATTGTCCTGCAGGCGATAGAGCAGCGTTTGCACTACTTGCGAGATAATCGTGGGCCCACCCGCCGCGCCGAGCGTCATCACCGGTTGGTCGCCTTTAAATACCAGCGTCGGGCTCATGCTGGACAATGGGCGTTTTTTTGCAGCAACCGCGTTCGCATCTGACCCCACCAAACCAAACGCATTGGCTGCACCCACCTGCGCAGAAAAATCATCCATTTGGTTGTTGAGCACCACACCGGTACCGGGAATAACGACCTTACTACCAAAACTGGTGTTTACCGTGGAGGTAATGGCAACCCAATTGCCGTGCAAATCTGCCGCGGCGATATGGGTGGTGTGTTTGTTCATCAGGTGCTGGATATCCACTTCAGGATTGCCGTGGGTGATCGCGGCCGTGGTTTTTTCCAAACTGATTTTTTGGGCAATGCTGCGCGCGTAATTTTTATCGGTAAGACCGCGCGGCACACGGGTGAAATCCGCATCGCCCAACCAATGGGCGCGATCGGCAAAGGCAAATTTCATCGCCTCGGCAATCAGGTGATAGCGCTCGCTGGTGGTGGTTTTTTCCAAATCAAATTGTTCAAGAATATTCAGGATTTGCGCCACATGGGTTCCGCCGGAACTGGGCGGTGGAAAACCATAAAGGGTGTAACCGGCAAATTCGGAAACGATTGGTTTGCGCATTTTGATTTGGTAATTGGAAAAATCTTTGCGGGTGATCAAACCACCATTTTGCTGCATCCAGCGCTCGGTTTTGCGCGCAAAATCGCCCTGATAAAAATAGGCTGACCCCTGCTTGGCAATCGCACGATAAGTATCTGCCAAATCCACCTGACGCAGTTCACTGCCAGCCACCCAAGGCTGTTGTTTAGCATCCAGATAAATCGCGGCACTGGCAGGAAATTTCGCCAAATTAGGCGCGGTTGCTGCCAATCGCTCCGCGAGACTATGGGACACCACAAACCCCTTATCCGCCAACTCGGCGGAGGGCAAAATTAAATCCCGCCAGCGCAACGCAGCACCCAATTGCCGCAACTTATCCAACGCCAATACCGAACCGGGAACTCCCACGGCCAACGCACCGGTGCGGCTCAACTCCGGATTAGCCTTGCCATCCACCAAAAATATATCGCGTGTTGCCGCCGCTGGCGCCATCTCACGCCCATCAATCGCAAGCACCCGCCCATCGGCCAAACGCACCAGAATAAAACAGCCACCACCAATGCCCGAGTTATGGCCATCCACTACACCCAGTGCAAAGGTCGCTGCAATCGCCGCATCCAACGCATTACCACCGCGCGCCACCGTATCCATCGCAATCTGCGTGGCATAGGGATTTACCGTCGCCACCGCCACCTTGCCGTCAGCACTGACGCGGGCGTAGTCATTTTCCGTAGAGTGTGATGGTAATTTTGTTTCAGCGGTACTTGCGGCTGTCGCCGAGGCGTAAATCAGACAACTCAGTGCAGCAAAGGTAAATAGCCAGTTCTTCATCATTATTTCCTGGGCAATAACAAACAATCAGAGGGGAAAAGCCGACCCAGCATACAAGCATGCCAACAACGACGGCAAATAAGAAACGTTAATACCAAGAAATACCGCGCAATAAACAACGGTAACGCGTAGAAGTGATGCAGGAAAGAAAAATATAAGGTAGGCGCAATAACTCGGTCTAAACAACTGGATCTAAACCATTCAATCTAAACAATTCAACCTAAACAACGCAGCCTAAACAACAAGCGCAGAATTTTTTTATGAATTCTGCGCCCGAGAAAAAATTAAAAAATCAACGCCTCCGCCGGTTGTAAGGTAATGCGTTCAGTCAGGTTGATTTCCTTGCCGCTGAGTTTTTCGGTGCGTGCACCTTGCAGTGCGGTGGGGATTTGTACTTCGGCGGCTGCGCTTGAATTTAAATTAATCACTACCCACAGGCTGCCGGTCTCGCCAATTTTTTCTACCAGCCAAACATCCTGATTATCCACCGGGTAATAACGGATTTCGTCCGGTTGTTTGAGGGTTGGGTTGTTGTTGCGCACGGCGATTAAACGTTTGTAGTGATTGAGCAGGGAATTTGCGTCGGCACTTTGCGCCGCGACTGATAAGCCTTTGCCTTGCAGCCCTTGCCAATAATTGGCAAACCAGCCTTCGTGGTTTTGCACCCAGGGGAACCACTTGCCTTGATCCAACCAAAAATTGGCGGTGCTATTAAAACCGGCGGAGGGCTCGTCGTTCCATTGCATAATCGCGCGGCGGTATTGATCGTCGCCGGTTTTGTATTGCGACATACCAATTTCTTCGCCGTAATACAGGTACAAAGTGCCAGGAGTTGTCATTAATAAACTCGCGGCAATTTTTGCTTTGTTCATATCGCCGTTGAGCGACAACATGATGCGGTTTTGATCGTGATTGGTGAGGAAGGGTGAAAAATAATTCATCGGTGCGGCAGCTTTACGCGCTTGTAAATTGGCCCACAGATTTTCGCGATTTTGTTGCATGGCATTATTGCCGAGGGTACCAAAATCCGCGCTTTGTTTAACTGCGGGGTTGAGGATATCAACCACCATGGTGCCAAAATCAAAATCAAAAGCGGAGTCCAAACCTTTGCCGTTGTCGCGGTATTTGCCAATGGTATTTAGATCCGCCCAAGCTTCGGCGACTAACATGGCATCCGGCTTTATGGATTTCACGTGTTGGGTAAAAATAGTCCAGTAGTCAATAGTGCCTTTGGTATCCGCTTGCAATGGATAACCGCCCTCTTCCACCGCATAACGCACTGCATCCAAACGGAAACCATCCACACCTTTTTCTAACCAGAAAGTGGCGAGTTTATTTAATTCATCGATCACGACTTGTTTGGTGAGATTTAAATCCGGCTGGCTGCCACCGAAGGCGCCGTAATAATAGGCTTTGCGTGTTTCATTCCAATGCCATACCGCCGCAGGGTTGGATTCGCTCGACCAAGGCTGACCCCAACCGCTTTCGGGGCGGTCATCGCGCCAAATAAAATAATCCTCGTAACCGGCTTCTTTATTGGCAGATTTAGTAAACCAATCGTGTTTATCGGAGATGTGATTGAGCACTAAATCCAGAATCACTTTGATGTCACGCTTGTGGGCTTCGGCGATAAAGTTTTCAAACTCTGCCATGGTGCCGTAGTCGGATTCGACGTTGTAAAAATCCTGAAAGTCGTAACCGTGATAAGAAGGCGCTTCAAAAACTGGCGTTAGCCAAATGCCGTTCACCCCCAACCCTTTCAGGTAATCCAGCTTGCTGGTCATGCCGTTGAAATCACCGCTGCCATCGCCGTCGGCATCGTAAAAAGAGCGCGGCCAGATTTCATAAATAATGGCGTTATGCCACCAGGCATTGGCATCTTCATTAATCACAAGGGATTGATAAGCCGCACTGCTGGCAGTTGCACTGGTGGGCGTTTGGTTGAGAAGTTGGTTTTGATTGGGGGGAGTGGAAGTACCGGATTCGGAACAACCAGCGAGCAGGCTCGCAGCAATAAACAGGGAAAGCAGGCGTTTCATGAAGTGGGCTCCATTGGGTATTAGCATTATGAGAATGAGCTTTGTGAGTAAAGCCCATTCATAACACCAGTGCCAAGCCCTGCTTTGCCCCTGCGCCTATGAATACGTATGCGTCAGCTTAATTATCGTCTTCCTGGTCGATTTTACAGGCGAGCACCTTGTCGATGCGGCGGCCATCCATATCCACAATTTCCAGCTGCCAGCCTTGCAATTGGGCTTTGTCGCCCGTAGCGGGCATGCGCCCAATCAGCAACATCATCAGCCCGTTAAGGGTTTGGTAATCACCCTCGTCCGGCAGTTCGGCAAGCTCAAGGCAGTCTTTAATATCCAGCACTGGCAGCATGCCATCGAGCAGGAAGGAGCCGTCATCGCGGCGAATAATAAACGCGTCCTGATCATCTTCACTGATAAATTCACCGGTGAGTGCTTCCAGCAAATCCTGCAGGGTGACTATGCCTTTCATATCGCCATATTCATCCACGACAAACACCATTTGGCTGCGCGAGGAACGGAAGAACTCCAATAACTCCATCGCCGTGAGCGATTCCGGCACTACCTGGCAGGGTTGCGCCATAGTCGCCAAATCCACTTGATTGCCGCGAATGGCTTCAGCCAATAACTCTTTGGCGTTGATGATGCCAATTACATTGTCATTTTGTTTGGTGCACACCGGAAACCGCGTATGGGGCGATTGCATAACCCGCGCATAGTTGTCCTCCAGCGACAAAGCGGTATCCAGATAGATGACATCCGCGCGCGGCACCATCAGTGACACAATGCTGCGCGCTTCAAGACGCAGTACATTTTTCACCATGGTGTGCTCTTGCTCCTCCAATATGCCCGAGCTTGAGCCCTCATCCAGCATCGCGTGAATATCCTCTTCAGTAACCTGATGCCCCTGCATTTGGTGAAAACCCATAATGCGCATTAAATAACGGGTGGACATAGAAAGCAGCGCGACAAAGGGTTTGGTGAGGATCGCCAATAACTGCATGGGTCTTGCCATCACGCAGGCGATGCGCTCGGCACTGAGTTGACCGATACGCTTGGGCACTAACTCGCCCACCACAATGGATAAATAAGTGACCACCACTACCACCAAAATGGTGGCGAAATTATCGCTAATATTGGTGGGCACACCAAGGGTTTGCAGCCACAGGGCAAAGGGTTCGGCGAATACAGACTCCCCAAAAATACCGTTCATGATACCGATAGAGGTAATACCGATCTGGACGGTGGAGAGGAACTGGGTGGGCTCTTCCGCGAGTTTTAATGCAGCCGCCGCCGATTGGCTGCCCTTAGCCGCCAGAGCAGTAAGGCGGGACTTTTTTGCCGTCACTATGGCAATTTCCGACATGGCAAATACGCCGTTAAGCACAATAAGACCCAGCAGTACAAAAAATTCCATAAATGCCTACTAAAATATTCATAAATAGTGGAGCCTTTGGCGCCACTCTGTTACAAGAGCGGGCGAGTATAGCACTCATCAATTTAATCGATGCAGTGCTACGCTGTAGCCATTTCCCGTTGATTCACTATTCCCGTGCCAAGGATTTTATGAAGACGCAAGCATTGCCCAGCCAGCCGTTAGAGCCGCAAGCTACCCCTACAGACACAAGTGCACCAATCACCAATAAAAACCCCGCCGGAGCGATTGACCGCGAAGATGCCATGGCAATTGCCAAGCACTTCTCGCAGTACCTCACGCCACAATTGGCGCTGAGCGAGACGCTGAAGCACGAGGTTTATCAATTGCGCCACAAAGTCTATTGCGAAGAGTTGCATTTTGAGGACACCAAACCCGAACAAATCGAGCAGGATGAATTTGACCAGCGCTCGGTTCACTGCGCCATTCGCCATATCAAAAGCGAACAACTGGCAGGTACAGTACGTGTCATCACCACCAAAAGCAGCGATGATTTACTGCCACTGCAAAAATACTGTGCACAGGCTGTAACCCATGAAAGCCTTGCCCCCCACAACTTTTTACCCCATCAAATTTGTGAGTTGTCGCGCCTGGCCGTACCCGCGCTGTTTCGCAAACGCCAATCCGACCAGCAGGAAGGTGCAGCGACCGGGGTAATCAATGAAGAGACTTTCTCCGCCCACGAAATGCGCGCGTTTCCCTACATTGCGGTGAGCCTGTACTTATCTGCCATGGCGCTGTGTCACAAAACCCGCCGGGTGCATATTTATTTGATGATGGAGCCGCGCTTGGCGCGCAGCCTCAAATTTGTAGGGATTCACTGCACTCAGCTGGGGCCGGTGGTGGAATATCACGGTCAGCGTGCCGCCTATTATGTGGATGTACGCGAAGCGCGCCGCACACTAAACCCCGGCTACCGCAAACTGCTCAGTTTTATCGAAGCCGAGCTGTTTAATCACACACTGGTTAACACCTGAATATTTTAGGAAGAACAGCGACACAACCGCATCAACCAGCGCTCCATCCGCTCAAATGCGGTTGGGTGATATACCACCCAACCGCCAATCAGCCCCAGCAAACTGCCCAAGACAATATCCAACAAGCGCGCCCGCAATAGCACCTCAGGCACCCAATTCACAGCAGTCGCCTCTGCAAAGAGTACGGTCAACGGCGTGATAAAAATCACCGCGAGGCCGTAATTGCGCATCACTAAGAACTCCACAACAAAGGTCAACAGCATTATTAAGAGTGCGATAGCTACAGGGTTAAGTGGCAGCGTGAATAACAATGCAGCCAAAATCAGCCCGAGCGCCGTTCCAAACACTCGATGCAGCTTGCGCTGCACCACCATGCGGAAACTGGCACCTTGCATAACGGCAGCACAGGAAATAGGTACCCAATAGGGGTTATCCAGCGACAAGGCAATTGCAATCACATACGAAGTGGCGACAAAAAAGGCGATGACACCTGCTTCCAGTATCAGTGCAAAAGGGCGCACCACAGTGGCTGCAGCGGGAGCCTCCTGCGGCGGATAAGCGCGCGGAAGAAGGCTGTAATGCAACGCCAAAAAGCAGGAAAACCCCGCACCGGCAGCGACCAACCCCGCGCGCAGAGGCAACTGGACAACACCAGAGGGTTGAATAATACCAATCACCGTCACCAGGATAAAAAAGAAACTGCCCGGCGGTGCTACAGCGTAAAACCGGGTGATAAGTGTGGCGCCAAACACCGCCACAAAAAGCGCCGCTGTCGCCGTATAAACGCTAAAACTGGCACCGAGCCCCAAGGCAAAACAGGCAACTAATCCCAGAGAACACCAAAATAAGCGGCGCATGCGTTGCAACAATGGCAGCGGTTGGATATACAAAAACACCATGGCTCCCATCGCCGCCAAAATAGCCAGATCCACGCGCCCAAGCAGTGCCCCAACCAGCGCAGGAACACCCGCCCCCAGCGCGACCATAAACGGAATATGCCAAGGGCGATTGGCGGTTTTTATCTGGATCAAGGTTTGCAGCTGGGAGAGGAAACCGGGCACATAAACTCCTTAGTCGAGGAAGCTGGGCACCTTTTGCAGGTGGGCGGGCAGCAGCGGGTTGTGCAGCACAAAGTAGTCCCCCTGCTGCTGTTTGATCAAGGCGATTTCAGCGGCAAAGGTGCGCGTAAACAACTCATCAAATGAACCATCGGACTGGGCGATGCGCAACCCCTCCTCCAGGCGCTGGGCCAATTCCGACTCATGAATGCTCACATAAAACACAAAAGGCAAAGGAAAATAGAGCAAAGGGCGCTGTGCCACTACCATCTTATAGCCCCGTTCAGCCTGACTCTCCAGTAGCAGTGGCGCCTCCACAATACTCATGGGGACATAGTCATAGCGCTTGGCGTTTAACATCGCCAGTACATTGCTGATATTGGAGCTGTCTTGCACCTGATAGCCATTGGCGCGATAAACATCCGTATCCACCCAGCCACGCACTTGCCCCGCAACGAGACGTTTTAAGGCAGATACCTGGGTGATGGCGGCAAAACGAGCCTGATCCTCGCTCCGGACAATCAAGTGACGATACCCCAGCAAGCCTTTATAAAGCGGGATATCAATCCGGATAGCAGGATCAGCGCTTCGCCCCACCGACTGACTCACCCGCCGCCAAGGGCCGACCTGCACATTGATTATTTTCCCCCGGCTCAGCTCGCGCCGCACACGGGGCGTGGAGAATTCGGCTTTTACGCGCAGGATTTTGAATGCACCATGACTGCTACGGGTTTTATCCAGCGCCAGCCGTAACAGCTGCACCTGATAATCATCGCGCTTGGGGGTTACTCCCCAATCCCAATAGCGGTATTCCATGGTTTCTTTGGTGCCCGGCTCGGTATTCGGCTGGGCGCTGACCAAGGGCGCGCCCAGTGCCAACAGCACTAACAGGCCGTAGCCGACAAGGGCATGGTTAGAGAAAAAATGCTCTCGATTGATTTGACTCATAACGGCAAACACAATTTTTTATTAGCTTTATATACAAACACAGGGGGCAAGCACTGATCGCGACTGCTGGGTAGGTTAACACCCGCAGGCCGCATTTACCCTTGGCTGGATGGTTTTTTATTTCTTAAAAATCCCGCTAAATCAAGCTTTTAGGAATAAGAACAGCCAGAGCCTTCACCGGTAACCCAGCCAATTGTTCAGGCAATCGCTCGCTTTCTTTGACTAAACAGGAGTTTATATTGCCTTTACATTTGAGAAGAATTATCATTAACACTGTTTTGTTATTTAACCCTTGCCAAGGCTAGTGCTTCGTTGATGTCGTCCAAACACAGCTCACTGATTTCTCTTCTGCTCGTTGCTGGTGTGCATCTGGGAGCATTAGCGGCAATCGTTTTGTCCGCGCCTGAACCCGCGCCGGTGGAGATAGTTCAACCCACTATTCAAGGTGTGATTGTGATGGCGGAACCAGAGCCAACACCACCACCGCCCGAACCGCTCCCGCCACCGCCACCCCCGGAAAAAAAGCCGGAGCCAACGCCCAAACCAAAACCCAAACCGTTGCCCAAAGCACCGCCGTCCGAGCGGGCAGTAAAGGCACCCGAACCAGAACCACTACCGACTCCACCGGTCGCACAACCGGCTGAACCCAAACCGGCAGCACCTGCACCCGTAGTGCCACCGCGCGCCGATGCCGGGCAAATCAGCAACCCCGCACCAGCCTACCCCAGCCTCTCGCGGCGTTTACGGGAAGAAGGGCTGGTGGTGCTTGAAATTCTCATTCGCGCCGACGGCAGCGTCGGCGAGATAAAACTGAAAGCCAGCAGTGGTTTCAAACGGCTGGATGAAGCGGCGATCAATGCTGTGAAACGTTGGCGTTACCAACCCGCCACCCAGGGCGGCCAAGCCATCGATTTCTGGTACGAACAGCCACTCGAATTTAATTTGCACTGATTGTTTTACTCGGATTGCCACAACTGATTTTTACTTCTACCGCTACAACGAGGTTTTTATGGATTCACCTTACGGCATAGCTTCCATCTGGGCACAGGGCGACGCACTGATCAAAGGTGTCGCAATTATTTTGCTCGTCATGTCCATCGCCAGCTGGTGGGTAATTGTGGTGCGCGCCTGGGGCCTGTGGCGCCTGCGCAGCTCGGCTCAGGGCTTAAACGATTTCTGGCACGCCCAAAGTTTTGCCGAGGGTTTGCGCACCTTGGGGGAAGATCGCACTACTCCATTTCGCCATTTAGCCGAAGAAGGCCAGGCGGCGCTGGATCACCACAGCAACCACAAAGATGACTTGCACGGTCACTTGCCACTCGCCGAATGGCTCACTGCCTGCTTGCGTGGTTCTATCGATGAAAGCGCCGAACGTTTACAGCGTGGTTTGGCGGTGTTGGCGTCAGTGGGATCTACCGCGCCGTTTGTAGGTTTGTTTGGCACCGTGTGGGGTATTTACCATGCGTTGGTTGGCATTGGTGTATCGGGTCAGGCGAGTATCGACAAAGTAGCCGGCCCGGTAGGTGAAGCATTGATCATGACCGCCTTTGGTTTGGCCGTCGCCATTCCAGCGGTGCTGGGCTACAACGCCTTAAACCGCGCCAATAAAGGTGTCCTCAACAAGCTCAACCGTTTTGCCCATCAGCTGCACGCTTATTTCATCACCGGCAGCCCAATGCAAAACAAAGGCACCATCACCAAACTTACTCCGCGCAAAGAGGGTTAAGCCATGGCATTTGGTGGAGGTCTCGACGACGATAGCGAAGTCATGAGCGAAATCAACATGACGCCCTTGGTGGATGTCATGTTGGTATTGCTGATTATTTTTATTATCACCGTGCCGGTGTTAACCCATTCGGTAAAAGTGGATTTACCGCGTGCCGACAATACCCCCAATGAATTAAAACCGGAAACCATCAGCCTTGCCGTCAATGCCGACGGGGCGATTTTCTGGAACGAAACCCAAGTCAGTTTTGAGGATTTGGAAGCCCGCCTCACCGCTGAAGCAAGCAAACAACCGCAACCGGAAATTCACATTCGCGGCGATAAAGCGGCGGCCTACGAACATGTGATACAAACTATGGCGGCGGTGCAGCGAGCGGGTATTTTAAAATTAGGATTTGTCACCGAACCCGGCAATTAGCCGGGTTTTTATTTTTAGCGGGCTTAATGCTGTGCGGGGTTAATGCGGTGCGGGGTTAATGCGGTGCGGGTTTTGGCTGTCCATCGTCACGCCAGGGTTTGCCATCGCAAGTGGCGTAGTGCGGGCAAGTGTCCATACAACCCCGGCAGGGCAAGTGCACCGGGGTATTATTTTCGGTGGGGCTGACTGGCTGCGACATGTTCTCTCCATTATCTATTTAGGTGGGTTATTCGGTTATACGCAAGTTGCCGCCGTTTAGGCGCATATCCCTGCAGTTATTCTTCGCCCAACTGATATATTCACTCGACCCCCTATCAATAACTCACCTTTCCGTTGAATAACGTCTTACCCAATGAATAACAACACTGCTTCAGATCACCCACAGCCAACCCCGCTGGTTAATACCCGTCACAGCGCGATTATTCGCTTGGCGATTCCGATTATTCTCGCCAATGCCGCCGTGCCCTTGCTGGGTTTAGTGGATACCGCCGTGATCGGCCACAGCGGCACCGCTGCAGATTTGGGCGCAATTGCGCTGGGTTCGCTGATTTTCAGTTTTCTCTTCTGGGGTTTTGGTTTTTTGCGCATGGGCACCAGCGGTTTTACCGCCCAGGCGGCGGGCGCTGGTGATTACCGCGAAGTGCGCACGGCTTATGGACGAGCGCTGCTGCTGGGCGTTGCAATTGGGTTGCTACTGATCTTGCTGCAGTACCCGTTAAATCTGCTCGCGTTTTGGTTGTTGGATGGCAGTTTTGCCGTTGAGCAAGCCGCGCAGGTTTATATGCATACGCGCATTTGGGGCGCACCAGCCACACTCGCCACCTACGCGATTATGGGCGCACTGATTGGCCTTGGGCACACCCGGCAATTACTCTGGTTACAACTACTGCTGAATGGCGTGAACTTAATTCTGGATGTGGTTTTTGTTGTGGGGTTTGACTGGGGGGTGCGCGGCATAGCGTTAGGTACGGTTATCGCCGAATGGACTTGTGTGCTAGTGGGCGCGGGGGTTCTTTATCGGGTGCTACGCAAACCGCAAACGGAATCTTTTTTTATCTGGTCCCATATTTTTCAGCGCAGCGCATTAGTCAGCACCTTAAAAACCAATAGCGACATCATGTGGCGCACGCTGTTTATGCTCACCGGTTTTGGTTGGTTCGCCAATCAAGGGGCGCAATTTGGCGATACGGTGCTCGCGGCCAACCATATCCTGTTGCAGTTTTTATCCTTTGCGGCGTTTTTTCTGGATGGTTTTGCGTTTGCGTTGGAGTCGCTGGTAGGTAAAGCCATAGGTGCGCGCAATCGCCAGTTGTTTGATCGCGTGATTGTGGTCTCCACCCAAATTGCTGCTGCCTGTGCCGCCGGATTAATGCTTTTATTGTTGCTGTTTGGACCGCTGGCGATTAACGCATTGAACCCGCATCCAGCCATCCAACTGCAAGCGCAAACTTACCTGCCCTATGCCGCTACTTATGTGTTGTTGTCATTTATGGCATTTCAGCTGGACGGGATTTTTATTGGCGCCACCGCCAGCCGCGCCATGCGTAACGCGGCGCTGGTATCGCTGCTGATATTCCTCGCTGCCGCGTGGCTGCTCGTTGAATGGGCGGGCAACCAGGGTCTGTGGTTGGCATTTATTCTCTACGTTATCGCCCGCGCACTTGCGCTCGGGGCTTATTTACCGGCGTTGCGTCGGCAGTTGCCACCCACCGCAAGCACCGGCTAACGAGCCCGACTAACAAACTCGGTTAACGATCTCGACTAAAAAGTTACGCTTTATAAAAAATACGCATCAACTACTGACTTGATACTTTTGCAGGTGTTTCTCCAACAACTGCATAAAGCGCGGCTCGGGGCCGATATCCTCATACAGCGGATCACCCATTTCATCGGTGGCGATCACTCGATTGCCCTGCACATAGGGAAAACTTTCCTCCACCATATTTAACGCGGCGGATAAAAGTTCACGAATTAATTGCTCCTTGGTGCGTTTGGGGTACATCTCCGCCAAAGCATCAATACGCGCCGCATCTTCAATGGTGAGATGCACATTGTAGGTATCCTTGGTCAGAATCCCCTGCGCCTGTTTTTCCCACTCGCTAACCAAACCTTTTAACGACATATATCTGCTCCTTTTACTGCAATTAAGAGAGAAACAATTGTTCGCTGCCCAGACTGAACGGTAAATGAACTGTGAGGCGCAATGTGAGGTGTACCCTGCGTTGTGTCATGTATTGATTGTAGTCCACCGGTTGTCATTAACGCCCTGCGCACGTAAAAAATCCTTACAAATATTCACATTAGCCCAGTGACAAAATGGCAACCTACCGTAGCAAATTCAACCGACAGCAGCTATGGTTAGCAACACAAAAACAATAATCGCCATCCGCTAAATAGGTTCAGCCGCACCCACAAAAACAATCACCTTAGAAACATTCACAATAGAAACAACAGAGACAAAAACAATGACGAAAAAAATAATTCCTTTAGTTGTCAGTCTGGGGCTGGCTTTCGGCAGCCAACTCACTCTCGCGGCAGACAAAACTTTCAAATGGCCAAACGGTGCCAAGGCGGCAATAAACCTGGCCTATGACGATGCCCTACCCTCGCAGTTGGATAACGCGATCCCGGCGCTGGACAAATACGGCTTAAAAGGTAGTTTTTATTTAACGCTGGGGGCAGACACAGTTGCTACGCGCATGGCTGACTGGCGCAAAGCAGCGGTGAATGGCCATGAGCTTGCCAACCACACACTGTTTCACCAGTGCTCACGTAAAGGTGCCGGGCGCGAATGGGTTCATCCGGAAAATGATTTGGACAAGGTCAGCGCTACCCAACTCGCCGCACAAATTCGCGTAGGCAATATTATGCTGCATGCGATTGATGGCAAAACCGAGCGTACTTTCACGACTCCCTGCGGCGATTTAAACGCAGCCGGCACGCCCTATTTACCCTTGGTAAAAAGTGAATTTGTTGCGGCCAAAGCCGCGTTTGGTACCGTGGTGCCGGACATGAAAACCCTTGACCCCTACGCGGTAGTGGTGGCTACCCCGGCCGAGGTAAGTGGTAAGGAATTAATTGCACTGGTAAAAGAAGCGGCTGCAAAAGGCACCATGATGAATTT